>NZ_CP024942.1:0-3058868 GCF_003330825.1 Paraburkholderia terricola | reverse complement strand
TTAATGCCTTAACTTAACTCGTCGCGGCTATCAAAGCTCACGAAGTAAAAAAATACCGGTGCTATGGTTTGGCCTTCGCTCAATCCGCGATGTATTGACTGCATCGCCGGCAAGCCTCAAAGGGACGCGTAAGAATATTTGCTTTACGTTCGTCCACATATCGTCCTATTCCTAACGCTTGCTGAGACGAGTCTTAAAAGGAAGCCGGTGAAATAGGCGGCGAGAGGGCACCTGCCAGTGCCCGGACAGCGACGACCATCGTCGCGACGAACGGAGCGCGATGGCAATTCAAGTTCTGGCGGCATCCTGCCGTTAACCCGTTGGTCTTCGTCCGTCCGTCGGGGGCTAGTCGCTTCCGCTTAGGCGGCGCCACGCGCAACGGGATGTGCAACCGGGCGCGCAACTTTGTATCAGAGTGTGTGGGACGACGCTTTTTGTTTAAAACGCGTCTTACAATTCCGCTTGATTTTTAATCAGCCATCCGGTCCTGTTCGCGGAAGATCAGCGGGTTCGCGTCCGCATGGACGCGCGGCGAGCGCGCGGAAGATTGGATGGCTTCGGCAGGTCACGGATAAGCACCGCACGAGGCGGCTTGCCCGTCTCGCGGAGAAAGCCGGCGCGGCGTGAGTACGCGCGCATCGCGCGAGACGGCGGCATTCCGCCCGCCAATGAATTCAGCAGGAGAGTCGAACATGGTAGGAAAGCGTTTCGACCGAACAATGATGGCCGGTCTGGCCGGCGTGTGGGTCGCGCTGGCTCTCAACGGTTGCGCGAATGTCGGGCAGCCGGACGCGCAGACGGGCGCGGCACCGAGCGCGGCGGCGTCCGGTGTCCAGGCGGCCGCGGCGCCCACGCCGGATACGGCGGCGAGCATGCCGGCCAACAAGATCAACGCCGCCGACCAGGGCACGCCGTTGAGGGCGCCGCCGCTGGTGTATCGCGTCAAACGCGGCGACACGCTTGCGCGCATTGCGCAGCAGCATCATTGCAGCGTCAGGCAGTTGCAGACGTGGAACGGCTTGAAGGCGTCGTCGCGTTTGAAGTCGGGGCAGGGCCTGCGCGTCGCGTCGCCGGAAACGGTGCGGGCGGTGAATGCAGCCAACGCGGCCGCGGCTTCCGCGAAGACTTCGTCCGCGCCGGCAGCGCCGCTTGCGGGGCAGCCATCGTCGGCGTCGACCACCGCCGCGCAGTCCACGGCGCAATCAGCCGCACTGAGCGCCGAGGAGGCGCGTGAAGTCGCGCAGCAAACCACGCGGCGCGCGAACGGCGTTTCGCTGGCGTGGCCCGCGGGCGGACGCGTCGTCGAAAGTTTCCAGGCGGGCGAGACGCGCGGCATCGAGATCGGCGGCAAACCGGGCGATCCGGTGCGGGCCGCGGCCGACGGCAAGGTGATGTACGCCGGCACGGGTTTGAATAGCTACGGCAGCCTCATCATCGTCCAGCACAACAAGGACTTTTTGACCGCCTACTCGCACAACCGCAAGCTGCTCGTGAAGACCGGCGACATCGTCAAGCAGGGACAGCAGATCGCCGAGATGGGCGACGAAAACAACTCACGCGTTTCCGTGGGTTTCGAATTGCGGCGCGACGGCAAGCCAATCGATCCCATGCCTTATCTGCCGCAAGGCCGCGGTTAGGGGGCGAGGCGCGCGCCTTTAGCGCCGAGGCATGCGCCCCTTCAGGAGCGCCAGCCATGCACCTTCAATCCAGCCAGCGCAGCGCCGCCGCGACGATCGCTTCGGGCGCATCTTCCTGCATCAGATGGCCGGCCTTCGGCACGGTCTGAAAACGCGCCTCCGGTATGGCCGCGGCCAGTTGACGGCCGCGCTCCGGCGCAATCCACTGGTCCTCTTCGCCCCACAGAATCTGCGTCGGACAGCGCATCCGCGGATAGCGCGCTTCCACTTCATCGGTATAGCGCTGGTCCATTTGCGCGATCTGCCGGTAGAACGCGGCTTGACCTGTCGCGCCGAGCCACGGCGTCACGTAGGGCGCGAGTTCGTCATCGGGGATCTCGCGGGCGATGGCGCCGCGCACGTAGGCCTTCACCACGGCTTCATGAATATACGGCGGCAAGCCGGCGAACGCGTCGCCGTGCTCGCGCACGTGCCGCACGAACGGCGAGCCCCAGGGCGCAACCGCAACCGGATCGATCAGTGTGAGACTGCGATACTCGCAGCCGTCGATGAGATGCGCGCGCAATGAAGTCGCGCCGCCAAAATCATGGGCGATGACGTCCGGGCGCTTCAGTTGCCAATGCACGAGCAATTGGGCGAGCAGCACGTTCTGCACGCCGAGCGAAACGTCCTGGCCGTCGCACTGTTGCGACTGGCCGTAGCCGAGCAGGTCGTAGTAGTAAACGGTGCGGATTTGCGCGAGATGCGGCGCGATGCGATGCCATACATACGAAGAGAACGGCGTGCCGTGAACCAGCACCAGCGGCGGACCGTTGCCGGTCACGTTAAAGCGCACGGTTTGATCGCGGAACGTATAGCTTTGGGGAAGCGGCCAGTTTTGCATGATGAGCGTCGCGAGAAAGTCTGCTTGCCTTAACGGGTTGCGTGAAGCCTGATGCCCGGTGTTTCGTAGCCTGCTGTGAATCGCTCCCGGAAAACCTCACCTTTGTTTTAGTCTGCAACACCAGGCAAATTCATCGAGACGTCCGCTCGCGGACTCCTCGTCGGTCCGAACGCGGCAGCCTGCACCGCATACCTTTGCGAATCGCGCATGAATCGCCTTGAAATAAGGTGTTTTCATGTCGGCGCGATTCGGAAGACCAGGTAATCGGCTAATCGCAAGCGACTTCACCCTTCAACTCGCCGACGCCCGACCAACCGAAAGCCTGTTTTTCAACGGTGAGGAAATTCGGGAGCCGACGCTATTTCGCTGCCGCGCCGCGCAGCAGTTGCGAGACCTGGCCATGCAGATGCAGGATCGCCGGATCGGCCTGCAACAGCGGCAGATAACGCGGCAGAAAAGCATTATTCGGCTGATCGGCTGAAAAGAGACCCACGATCGCTTCGGCCGCGGCGAGCCGGTCGGCGGGCTCGGCTTCCTTGTCGTCGAGAATTTCGTCGACGTTCGCAATCAAGGTCGACAGCGGCGTGAGCCAGCGAAACCCCGAGCCGTTGATCAGCACTTGCAGGAAGGCGGCGGGTGTCACCGGGCCGAATTCCTTTTCATACGATGCGCGCTCGTGATCGAGAATGGATTTATGCAGCGCCAATAGCGGTCTGCGAATCTCCGAGAGGAATTGAGTGCATTGCTGGTCGTTCATCGTGCGGCTCCTTCGGATGGTCAGGCAGTCAGACGGTAAGGCCGGTTCGAGTCGGGCGAGCTCAATCAAGCGATGGTAACGCATTGATCCGGATGTCGTTCGTTCCGTGCCAGGCACGCCGGCAGCGGCTCTCCTGTTGCGTCAGCGCGCCAGGGGTCGCGGCGAAATTCTTTGTGCGCGACTACAATTTGCCGGACTGTTGCGCCGCATTCACGCCGCGCATCATCTTCGATTCAATTGCACGCCGGCCTCATCGCGTATTAGCAGCGCTTACCGAATAAACGCGGCAAGCTTTCCTGCTTTGATTCGACGTCCCGTCTAAACAGACTAGCAAACAACAATCCCCACTCGGAGCCGCCCATGACCACGTTCAACATCAACGGCCAAACCCATACCGTCGATGCACCGCCCGACATGCCCCTGTTGTGGGTCTTACGCGACCTCGTCGGCTTGACCGGCACGAAGTTCGGCTGCGGCATCGCGCAATGCGGCGCGTGCACGGTGCATCTCGACGGCGTCGCGGTGCGCTCGTGCGTGTTGCCCGCGGCGGCGGTCGGCGACAGGAAGATCACCACGATCGAAGCGGTCGGCAGCACGCCGGCCGGACAGAAGGTGCAGCAGGCATGGCGTCAACTCGACGTGGTGCAGTGCGGCTACTGCCAGTCGGGCCAGGTGATGTCGGCTGCCTCGCTGCTCGCGAGCAATGCCAATCCCACCGATGCGGACATCGACGCCGCGATGGCCGGCAACATCTGCCGCTGCGGCACGTACAACCGCATCCGCGCGGCGATCAAGCAAGCCGCGAAGGGAGTCTGATATGTCCCAGGGATTGCTCGATGCACACAACGGCGCACACCACGGCGCGCAGCCGTCCGACAGCGGCAAGGGCCGCGTCAGCCGCCGCACGTTTCTCAAGTTCGGCGTGACGATGGGCGCGGCGGCCGGCGGCGGCTTGCTGCTCGGCTTCAGCGTGCCGGCCGCGAGCCAGGATCAGAAGGCCGGCAAATCGGTGATCGGCGGCGACGCCGACGAGGCGCCGCAAAACGGCGTGTTCGCGCCGAACGCTTTCATTCAGATCGACACCGCGGGCAAGGTCACGCTCGTGATTCCGAAGGTGGAGATGGGTCAGGGCGTCTATACGTCGATCCCGATGCTGATCGCCGAAGAACTCGAAGTGCCGCTCGATTCAGTCACGCTCGACCACGCGCCGCCGAACGAAAAGCTCTTCACGGACCCGCTGCTCGGCGGCCAGCTCACCGGCGGTTCCACGTCGATCCGCTATGCGTGGGAGCCGATGCGCCGCGCCGGCGCGACGGTGCGCGTGGCGCTGGTCAACGCGGCCGCGCAGCAATGGCAGGTCGATCCGTCAACCTGTCATGCGCAAGCCGGCCAGGTGATTCATGCGGCCAGCAAGCGCAGCATCGGCTATGGACAACTGGCGGACGCGGCGGCCAAACTGCCCGCGCCGGAAAACGTCAAGCTGAAAGACCCGAAGGATTTCAAGCTGATCGGCACCGCCGTCAAGCGCCTCGACTCGCCGGAGAAGGTGGACGGCACCGCCGTGTTCGGCCTCGACGTGCGCGTACCCGGCATGGTCTACGCGGCCATCGCCAATTGCCCGGTGTTCGGCGGCACGCTCGCGAGCGTGGACGACACGCACGTGAAGAAGATCCCGGGCGTGCGCCAGGTAGTCAAGATCGACAACGCGGTCGCCGTGATCGCCGACCACACGTGGGCCGCGAAACGCGGCGTGCAGGCGCTCGACATCAAGTGGAACGAAGGCGCGGGCGCGAATCTTTCGATGAAGCAGATCGTCGACGATCTCGCCAACGCCGCGCAGCGCAACGGCGCGGTCGCGCGCAAGGAAGGCGACGTCGGCAACGCCTTTTCGAATGCGAAGACGCGCGTGGATGCCGTCTATCAGCAGCCGTTCCTCGCGCACGCCACGATGGAGCCGATCAATTGCACCGTGCACGTGCGCCCCGACGCCTGCGACGTCTGGATCGGCTCGCAAGTGCCGACGCGCGTGCGGGACGCCGCGATGAAAGAGACCGGCTTGCCCGCCGACAAGATCGTCGTGCATAACCATCTGATCGGCGGCGGCTTCGGGCGGCGGCTGGAATTCGACATGGTCACGCAGGCGGTCAAGGTCGCCAAACAGGTGTCCGCGCCGGTCAAGGTGCTGTGGACGCGCGAGGAGGACATTCAGCACGACATGTACCGGCCGTACTACTACGACAAGCTTTCCGCGGGGCTCGACGCGAACGGCAAGCCGGTCGCGTGGCAGCATCGGATTGTCGGCTCGTCGATCCTGGCGCGTTTCGCGCCGCCCGCGTTCAGGAACGGCATCGATCCCGACGCGGTGGAGGTTGCCGCGGACCTGCCGTACGACTTGCCGAATCAACTGGTCGACTATGTGCGCCAGGAACCGCATGCGGTCCCCACCGCGTTCTGGCGCGGCGTGGGACCGACGCGCGGCACCTTCGTGGTGGAGAGTTTCATCGACGAACTCGCCGCGCAGGCCAAGGTCGATCCGGTCAAATATCGCCAGGAGCTGCTGGGCAAGACGCCGCGCGCGCTGAACGTGCTCAACACCGCCGCGCAGGCGGCGAACTGGGGCAGCGCGGTGCCGAAGGGGCAAGGGCGCGGCGTCTCGGTGATGCACGCGTTCGGCAGTTTCTTCGCGATCATCGTCGACGTGGCGGTGGACCAGGGCGAGGTCGCGGTCAAGCGCGTGGTGTGCGCGGTCGACTGCGGCATGGTCGTGAATCCGAACACGATCGAAGCGCAAGTGCAGGGCGGCATCATCTTCGGCATCACGGCCGCGCTCTACAGCGAGATCACGATCAAGAACGGCCGCGTCGAGCAGAACAACTTCACCGACTACCGGATGCTGCGCATCGATCAGACGCCGCCCATCGACGTGCATATCGTGAAGAGCAGCGAGGCGCCGGGCGGCATCGGCGAACCCGGCACCGCGGCGCTCGCGCCCGCGCTGACCAACGCGATTTACGCGGCCACCGGCAAGCGGCTGCGGCAATTGCCGGTCGGCAGTCAACTGCAAACCGTCTGACCGGAGCCCGACATGAAAAACACACTGAAGGGTTTCGGCGCGGCGCTGTGCCTCGCGCTGCCGTTCCTCACGCAAGCGCCGGCGCAGGCCGCCGATCAAACGCTGGTGCAGCGCGGCGCGTATCTGGCGAAGGTCGGCGATTGCGCCGCCTGTCATACGGCGCCGCGCGGCAAGCCGTTCGCGGGCGGCCTGCCGATGAGCACGCCGATGGGCCACATCTACACCACCAACATCACGCCCGAACGGCAAACCGGCATCGGCGGCTATACCGAGGAGGACTTTGCCCGCGCGATGCGTGAAGGCGTCGCGAGAGACGGCCACAACCTGTATCCGGCGATGCCGTATCCGTCGTATGCGAAGGTCAACAACGACGACATGAAAGCGCTGTACGCGTATTTCATGAGCGGCGTCGCGCCGGTGCAGCAGGCCAACCGCGAGCCGGACATCAAGTGGCCGTTGAACATGCGCTGGCCGTTGAAGCTCTGGAACATGGTGTTCCTGGAGAAGGGCGTCTATCAGGACAAGCCGGGTAAGGACGTCGCCTGGAATCGCGGCGCATACCTCATTCAGGGCCTCGGGCACTGCGGCTCGTGTCACACGCCGCGCGGCATCGCGTTCCAGGAGAAGGCGCTCGATGAAAGCGGCAGTGCGTTCCTCACGGGCGGCCTGCTCGACGGCTGGTTCGCGGCGAATCTGACCGGCGCGCACAACGTCGGCCTGGGCCGCTGGAACGATCAGGATCTGCAGACCTTCCTCAAGACCGGCGCGAATCGCCACGCCTCGGCGTTCGGTTCGATGACCAGCGTGATCAACAACAGCACGCAGGCCATGAACGACACCGACATCGCGGCGATGACGACGTATCTGAAGTCGCTGCCGCCGGCGGGCGGCAATGGCGCGCCGCCTTATACGTTCGATCCGCAAGCGACGAAGGTGTCGTTGAACCGTCCCGCGAACGATGCCGGCGCGCGCGTGTACACGGCGTATTGCATGCACTGTCATGGCGTCGACGGACGCGGTTTCGCGCCGATGCTTGCGCCGTTGGCGGGCAATCCGAATGTGCTCGAGACGAATCCGTCGTCGCTGATCAACGTGACGTTGAACGGCACCGAGGATCTGGTGATCGGCGGCATTCCCGCGCCGTATCCGATGCCGAAGTACGCGCCGGTGTTGAACGACCAGCAGATCGCCGACGTGCTGAGCTTCGTGCGGGCGGGCTGGAATAACGGTGCGCCGGCGGTCAGCGCGGCGGAAGTGGCGAAGCTGCGCAAGTCGACGCAGGCGGCTCGCTAGTCATACGGGGCGGCACAAAAAAAGCGGCAACCGTTGTTGTTCACGGTTGCCGCTTTTTCATTCGCGGACGCAAGTCCAAACCAAAACGCCCGGCCAAAACGCTCGCTGCAAACGCGAGCTAGCGATGCTGCCCGACCTTCTGCCGCTTCTCCAACACGCGCGCGTACCACGTCAACGGGAAGCACATCGCGAAGTAGATCATCGCGACCATGCCGTAGATCGGGAACGGACGGAACGCGGCGTTGGTGATCATCGTGCCGGTCTTGGTCAACTCGACGAAGCCGATGATCGACGCGAGCGCGGTGCTTTTCACCACCTGCACGAGAAAACCGACCGTCGGCGCGACGGCGATTTTCAGCGCCTGCGGCCACACGATATAGCGCAGTTGCTGGCCGAACGTCATGCCGAGACTCGCGCCCGCCGCCCATTGACCGCGCGGCACGGCTTCGACGCAGCCGCGCCAGATGTCGACCAGATACGCGCTCGTGTAAAGCGTCAACGTGACGGCTGCCGCGACCCACGGCGATACTTCAACGCCCATCAACGGCAAACCGAAGAACGCGAGAAACAGTTGCATCAGCAGCGGCGTGCCCTGGAACACTTCCACGTACACGATCACGATCCGGCGCAGCCACGGCAGCGGCGAGACGCGCATCGCCAGCAAGATCAGCCCGACCATGCCGCCGCCGACGAACGCGATCAGCGACAACAGCACCGTCCAGCGGGCGGCGAGCAGCAGATTGCGGGCGATGTCCCACAGGGTGAATTCGACCATGATCAACGCTCCGTGGGCAGGGTGCGCGGGGCGCGCCACATCAGGCGAGTGCGCCAGCCACGCGGCGCGCTGTCGGCGCCGCGCGCCGCGCGGCCGGCGAACAGACCGCGGCCGAAGCGGTTCAGCAATTGCCGCAACAGGATCGACATCAACAGATAAGTGGCCGTGATGATCGCGTAGCTCTCGAACGACCGGAAGTTGCGCGACTGGATGAAGTTCGCCGCATACGTGAGATCGGGCACCGAGATCTGCGAGACGACCGCCGAGCCGAGCATCACGATCAGCACCTGGCTCAGCAGCGCGGGAAACACGGCGGCGACCGCCTGCGGCAGCACCACGTAGCGGAACACTTGCCGCCCATGCAGACCGAGCGCCTGCGCCGCCTGCACCTGGCCGCGCGGAATCGAATCGATGCCGGCGCGCACGATCTCGATCGCGTACGCGCCGAGATTGACGGTCATCGCCAGAATCGCGGCCTGTATTTCGTCGATATGAATGCCGAGGCTCGGCAAGCCGAAGAAGATGAAGAACAACTGCACGATGAACGGCGTATTGCGGATCAACTCCACATAGCTCGCGATCACCCAGCGCGCCCATTTCGGCCCGGCCACCGCGACGCTCGCGCCGCCAATGCCGACGAGACCGCCCAGCACGGTGGACACGGCCGTCAGCCCCAAGGTCACGGCGACGCCGCGCGCGAGCATCCCCGCATAGAGGCCGAAGCCGCTGAAATCGAACGCATAGGTCATGGCGTGGCGCTCATCGTGAGGTCAAACTCCGGCGCGCACCGGCATGCCGGCGCGCTCAAACAAGGTTCAGAGATCGGCCGGCAGCGGCGCGCGCAACCACTTCTGCGAAATCGCGTTCATGGTGCCGTCCTTGCGGGCCTTGGCAATGGTTTCGTCGACTTTCTGCTTCAGACGCGGCTCGTTCTTGTTCAAACCCACGTGATCCGGCGAGCTGAAGAGCGAAAACTTCTGCTCGGGATCGTTCGCGGGATGACGCGCGAGAATCGTGGCGCCGACGTCGTTGCCGACGACCATCAACTGTACCTGACCAGAAAGGAACGCCGAAATTGCGCCGTTAGGATCGTCGAATCTTTTTATGATCGCCGTGGGCGGCGCGATCTTGCTGACGCTCAGGTCCTCCAGCGTGCCGCGCGCGACCGACACCGACTTGCCCGCGAGGTCGCCGGCGTTCTTGACGGGCAGCGCTTTCGGGCCGAACACGGCGAGGTAGTAGGGCGCGTAAGGCTGCGAGAAGTCGATCACCTTTTCGCGCTCCGGCGTCTGGCCCACCGAAAGCAGCATGTCGGTTTTGTGGCCGGCGAGGTAGGCCATGCGGTTGTCGCCCGTCACCGGCACGAGTTCCACTTTCACGTTGAGCGACTTGCCGATCAGATCGGCGACGTCGATGTCGTAGCCCATCGGCTTCATGTCCGGGCCGATCGAGCCGAACGGCGGATAGTCCATGAACACGCCGATGCGCACCGTGCCCGACTTCGCGATGTCGTCGAGCGCGTCGGCTCGCGCGGCGGACGAAAAGGCGCATAGCGCGCCGAGGCTCGTGAAGGCGAGGGCGGCGGCGAGCGCCGCGAACCCGCGGCGGGTGGTCGATTTCGAAACTTGCGGCTGGTGCATGGTCTTTCCTCTGTCGAGAACGGTGGTATTGGAATGGCTTTGGGGGTTGGCTGGAATGTCGCTCGCGGTGGTCGCGCGGTTCGGTAGGTGGCTCGGTTCGGTAGTTCGGTAGCTCGGTTCGGTAGTTCGGTGCGGTGACTCGGTTCGGCGGCTCAGTGCGCGGCGCGCGCGGCGATCAGCTTGCAGGCGTGCGGCGGCAATTCCGCGAGCACCGGCATGCCGAGCGTGAGCCCCGGCGTTTCGCGCGGCGTGGTGGTGGCGGTCAGCGTGAAGCCGGCGCAATCGATCGTCGCTTCCAGCGAGGCCCCCACGTCACGGATAAACGTGACGGTGCCCGCGAGCCGATTCGCGCCGGCTTCGGCCGAAGCGGGTTTCACGCACACGTCCTCAGGGCGGATCAGCAGGCGGATGTCGCCGCCCGAATCCGGCACGCGCGCCGTTTGAGCGACGGCGATGCGCCGCCCGCCCGGCAGGCTCACGCCGAGCGCGCCGTCGTAAGTCACCGGCAGGATATTGCCGAGGCCGATGAAGTCGGCGACGAACTCGCTGACCGGATCGCGATAGATATCGAGCGGCTTGCCCACCTGCGCGATGCGGCCCTTCTCCATCACGACGATCTCGTCGGCCATCGTCATCGCTTCGCGCTGATCGTGCGTGACCATGATCGTCGTGATGCCGAGGCGCTGTTGCAGCAGACGGATCTCGACCTGCATCGCTTCGCGCAGCTTGGCGTCGAGTGCGGAGAGCGGTTCGTCGAGCAGCAGCAGTTTCGGTTGCGAGGCGATCGCGCGCGCAATCGCCACGCGCTGGCGCTGACCGCCGGAGAGTTGCGTGACCGGCCGGTTCGCCATGTGCGGCAACTGGATCAGGTCGAGCAGTTCGGCGACGCGGCGCGCCTGTTCGTGCTTCACGGTCTTGCGCAGCTTCAGCGGATAGGCGACGTTCTGCGCGACCGTCATATGCGGGAACAGCGCGAGCGACTGGAACACCATGCCGAAGTCGCGCTGGTTCGCCGGCAGCCGCGTGATGTCGCGGCCGGCAAAGTGGATGCTGCCCGAACTCGGCGTTTCGAGCCCGGCGATCATTCGCAGCAGCGTGGTCTTGCCGCAGCCGGACGGGCCGAGAAAGCAGACCAGCTTGCCGTCGGGCACGCTCAGATCGACGCCGTCGACGGCATGCGCCGCGTTGAAGCGCCGGGTCACGGCCTGCAGGGTGAGATGGGTCATCGAATGCTCCGGCGGCAACGCGTGAGAAGCGCGGTCAAAGCGCAACGCCTTCGTCGCCGATCAGCTTTTCCAGCAGCCAGATCAGCGCGAAGTCGATCGCGACGATGAATACGGCGAAACAGAACACGGTCGGATCGAGCGACGACACCGTGCGGCTGTACAGCCACACCGGCAGGGTCATCGTGTCGATGCCGTACAGGAAGAAGGTCACCGTGAATTCGTTGAACGAGACGATGAACGCGAACAGCATGCCGGCGAGAATGCCGGGGCGCATCAGCGGCAGGATCACGTCGACGAGCGCGCGGCCAGGACTTGCGCCCATCACGCAGGCGGCTTCCTCGAACTCGGGGCCGATCGAGGCCACCGACGCCGCGCAATTCTTCACGGTAAACGGCAGCGCCAGAATCACATGCGCGATGATCAGGCGGAACACGCCGAGCTCGACCGGCAGCACGTTGAACACCAGCAGCAGCGAGAGCCCGAGCATCACGAGCGGATAGACGAGCGGCAACGCCACCAGTTGCTCGACCGCGGGCTTGCCGCGAAAACGGTAGCGGCAGAGCGCATAGGCGGCGGGCACCGAAACGAGCGTGGCGATGACCATCGTGCAAAGCGCGACGATCAGGCTCGTGCTCAACGCCGCGCCCATCGACAGCGAGTCGCTCGCATCCGGCGCGACGAAGCTGTGCCACGCGGCGCGATACCAGTGCAAGCCGTAGGCGTGCGGCGGGAATTCGAGCGTATCGGCCGCGCTGAACGACATCACGATCATCGTGATGATCGGCAGCGCGGCGAGAAACAGGACGAGCGCGGCCAGCAGCGCGGCGGCCTTGCCGAGCCGGCCGGGCATCGTGACCGGCCAACGGGAAACACGGGGCAAACGCGCGAGCCGCGCGGTTTGAATCGGCGTGCTCATGCGCGCGGCTCCTCGGCAAGACGTTGCGTGCGGCGCACGAGGCGCTGCGAGAGCGCCATCACCGTGAGCGTGGCGAGCATCAGCACGACGCCCGATGCGGACGCCGCCGGCCAGTTCAGCAAGGGCGCCACCTGATCGTGGACCAGCACGGCGAGCATCGGCACGCGGCGTCCGCCGAGCAGCAAAGGCACGGCGAACGCGCTGGCGTTGTACGCGAACACCAGCAACGCGCCCGACACGAGACCGGGCAGCGCCAGCGGCAACAGAATGTGACGCAGCGTTTGCCAGCGCGTCGCGCCGAGCGTCGCCGCAGCCTCTTCATACGAGCGCGAGACCGCGCGCATCGCGCTCGACAACGGCAGCACGGCGAGCGGAAACGCCGTCTGGATCAAGCCGAGCAACACGCCATGCTCGCGATACAGCCACATCACCGGGCGTTGCACGAGCCCGCTGCCGAGCAGGGCATGATTGAGCAAACCGGCCGGACCGAGAATGATCAGCCAGCCATAACCTTGCAGCAGCAAATTGACGAGCAGCGGCAGAAGCACACCCGCGAGCAGCAGACGCCGCGCGAGCCGCGATTGCGTGCGAGCCATCGCGAGCGCGACGGGAATCGCCAGCACGATCGCGCAGATCATGCTTTGAAACGCCAGCTTCAGCGTGAGCCATAAAGACTTGAGGAAGTAGCCGTCGAGCAGGTCCGCGTAATTTTGCAGCGTGAAGCCGCGCCACTCGTCGCCTTGCGTGCCGAAGCTCATGCGCAGCACGACGAGCGCCGCCGCGCCGAGCACCGCGAGAAACGTCAGGATCGGCGCGAGCAGGAGCCAGGGGCGCGCTTTGTCCAACGCGCTTGCGGCGGGTTGGTCCGGCGCGGCGGATGCGGGACTGGGCGTGCCACCCACCGCGCCCGCCGCGCTGCCGGATGCCGCGGCCGAACCCCGCGCCGCATTCGACGCCGATCCGGCTCGCCGCGAAAAGCGCGCGAGCATCGCCGTCATGCCGAGAAAATTTCGGTGTAGCGCTTGATCCACGCCGGCTGCACGACGGCGAGCGCCTTGTCGTCGTGCAATACGGCCTTTTCGGCGATCTGCCGCGGGCTCGGTACGAACGCGCGGCTCTCGGCGGGAATCACCGCTTTCGAATTGACCGGGCCGTTCAGCACGTCCGCCGCCATGCGGCCTTGCACGCCGGCATCGAGCGAATGGTTGATGAAGGCGTGGATCAGATCGCTGTCGCCGGGATGCGACTTCGGGATCACCGTGAACATCAGTTGCGTAGCGAAGCCTTCCTTCATGCCGTAGGTCACGCCCATCTTGTACTCGGGCTTGCGGATCTGCGCGGGGAAAAAGGCCGGCGAATAGATGCCGCCGATATCGAGCGAGCCGGTGCGGAACAGGTCGGCCACCTGGTTCGGGTTCTCGCCGAGCGTCATCACGTGGTCTTTCAGTTGCATCAGTTTCCTGAAGCCCGGCTCGATGTTCTGCTGCGAGCCGCCGTTCATCTTCGCGGCGATGATCGCGAGGTCCACCGCTTCGGCCCATTCAGGCGGCGGCAGGAACAGGCGGCCGGCGTACTTCGAGTCCCACAACGCTTCATACGACGACGGCGCTTCCTTGAACGTGGACGTGTTGTAGATCAGGCCGTCCGACCACAGCAGATAGCCGATGCCGAAACCGTTCGCTCCGGTGCGGTATTGCGGGGCCACGTCCTTGAGATTCGGCAGCTTGTCGAGATCGGGCTTCATCAGCAGGCCGGCGTCGCCGAGACCCGCCGCGCCCACGCCCGCCAGCGTGATCACGTCGTAGGTCGGCCGCTCGCCCGCGGCCTTGACCTTGGCGACCATGCCGGAGGTGCCGTCGGCGCGATCGGCGATCACCTTCGCGCCGGTCTTCGCCGTGAAGGTGGCGGCGATGTTGCGCAAGGCTGCGGCGCCGGTGTCGTCGGACCATGTCAGGAGGCGCAGCGTCTTGCCGGAGAAGTTGTGCTCCTGAGCCTTGAGATTGACGAACGGCATCGGCAATGCGGACGCCGCGAGCGCCGCGCCGATCGTCTTGATGGCCTGCCTTCTACCCCGTTTGATGTCTTGCATGGCGGTCTCCTGTGTTGAGCGCCTGTTGCTGGGTGATATTCGCTGTGACCGCTGCCGCTGCATCGCTCGTTGGCGCTGCCCGCCTGGCATGACCGGGCGCGTTGCCCGATGCGCCGCGGTGGATGCACTCTAGGTTTGCCAAAATCCCTCAACAAACGAAATATGCGCATGGAGCGCATGAGCTAATCTCATGCGTCGGCATTGCGGTGGTGGTGCCGGCGGCGGTGATCGGGCAAGCGGGAATGGCGAGACTGTGGCGCATACGGGTTAACGTCCACGATTTTTCCGCGCTCGGGCTGCCGAGGGAGGTATGAGGAAAGCTCGGTTCTGGTGCGGTTGCGAACGGTACGCGCCCTGTGCCGGTGCAAACCGGCGGTCGAGCCCGGCGTCCTGTGCCATGCCATGAGCAACACGCATGGGTTCAAGCGAGGTTCGAGCGCCTGTGAGAATTTTCGATGGCGTATCCTATCGGCCAGATGGGCCGCATGCGCTGCGCGACGCCCATTGCTTCACGCTCGCGCAATGAGTTTTTCTGATCCTTACTGGACCCTACTGGACTTCTTTCGATGCGCCGTCTTCCGCCGCTCAACGCGCTGCAGATTTTCGAAACCGTCGCGCGGCATCGCAGCTTCACGCGCGCCGCGGACCATCTTTGCCTGACGCAAGGCGCGGTGAGCCGGCAAATCATCGCGCTCGAGGATTACTACAAGTTCCCGCTCTTCAAGCGTCACGCGAAGGGCTTGACGCTTACCGCCGAAGGCGAACTGCTGCTGCCGGCCGTGAAGGAAAGCTTCGCGCGCATCGAGGAGATTTCGCTGCGCCTCACGCGGCAGCGCACCGATCTCGCGCTGAAGGTGCCGACCTGCGTGATGCGCTGGATGCTGCCGAAGATCATGCGCTTCCAGACCGAGTATCCCGATCTGCACGTGCAGATCACCACGACCTGGCAGCATGACGTCGACTTCCAGATGGAGCCGTTCGACGCGGCGATCATCTACGGTTCGTCGCCGGGTGCGGACGTGCAGGCGGTGCCCTTGTTCGAGGAGCGTCTGACGCCGGTGTGCGCGCCCGATCTTCTGAAAGACAAGCCGTTGGACGAGATCGCGGACCTGGCGCGCCATACGTTGCTGCATCCCACGCGCGATCATCGCGACTGGAAAATGTGGCTCGCCAAGGTGAGCGAGGCGGATGCCGCGAACGCCCAGGCGATCGACGCCGAGCACGGGCCGAGTTTCGACACGCTCGACATGGCGACCAACGCCGCGTTGCAGGGCTTCGGCGTGGCGATCAGCGACCTCGCGCTGATCGACGAGGACGTCGCGGCGAGGCGCCTGGTGCGGCCGTTCGATACGGTGCTCAAGACCGGCTGGCGCTATTACTTCATCTATCCGGATTCAGCCGCGCATCAGCAAAAGCTCAATCTGTTTCGCGACTGGATCGCCGCGCATTGGCAGGAGTGAGGCCGCGAACTTCGCGTCACGGCGCGAACGACAGAAACAGATACGCCGCGAACAGCGACAGGTGCACGGCGCCCTGCAGAATCGTGGTGCGCCCGCTGCTGAGCGTGAGCGTGCCGACCAGCAGCGTGAGGATCAACAGCACCGTTTGCTTGCCGTCGATGCCGAGCACGAGCGACTGACCGGTCGCGAGAAACACCGCGGCGACGGTCGGAATGGTTAGCCCGATACTGGCGAGCGCGGAACCCAGCGCGAGATTCATGCTGTTCTGCAAGCGATCGGCGCGGGCCGCGCGCACCGCCGCGAGACCCTCGGGCAGCAGAACGAGCGCGGCGATGATGATGCCGACCACCGCCGCCGGCGCGCCCGCGTTCTGCACCGCGGTTTCGACGACCGGCGACAGCACCTTCGCCAGCAGCACCACGGCGACGAGGCACACCAGCAGCAAACCGCCGGCCGCGAGCGCCACGCGGCTGCTCGGCGGGGCGGCGTGCACGTCTTCGCCGGGCACGTCGGCGAGAAAATAATCGCGATGCCGCACCGTCTGCACGAACACGAACACGCCGTACAGCACCAATGACGAAACGCCCGCGAACGCCAGTTGCGACGGCGACAGCACCGGGCCGGCGCGGGTGGTCGTGTAGTTCGGCATGACGAGCGTGAGCACGGACAGCGAGGCGAGCACCGCCAGCGCCGCGGCCGCGCCACGGCTTTGAAAGTCCTGCTCGCGATGCCGGATGCCGCCCACCAGCAGGCAAATGCCCACGATGCCGTTGCAGACGATCATGACCGCGGCGAACACGGTGTCGCGCGCGAGGCCGGCCTTTTCGGGGCCGGAGGTCAGCATCACCGAGACGATCAGCGCGACCTCGATCACGGTGACGGCCACCGCCAGCACCAGGGTGCCGAACGGCTCGCCGACGCGATGCGCGACCACTTCCGCATGGTGCACCGCCGTAAACACCGCCGCGCACAGCGCCACGCCGACCAACGCGAGCAGTAGCCCGTTGCCCGGCAGCAGATAGGCGGCGCCCAGCACCATCCAGGCGACGAACGGCGCGGCAATGGTCCAGCGGGGTAGAACGGTCGCGGTCGAGGTCATTGGGGCTTCCTTTTTGTTGCTTGTTTTGACTGGCGCGGAGGGGCTCCACGTGGGCTAGAAGCGAGCGCGGAAGCTCATGCGGCTTCTCATAAATACGTTCTAACGTATTAAATTATAAGGGATACTTGGCCGCGTCCGAGATTTTCGCAGGCGGCGTCCCGCAGGGCACGGTACAAGCGGCGACGCTTGACCAGAACGATCGGTCAAGCGGGCTTGCGCGGAAAGCAGGTGGGTTGCAGTGTAGTGCGGCTTCGCGAGATTCGGCGGCGTGTAGCGCCGGGGCGAGCCGGTTGAACCTGAGTGATCTGATAGTCGGGCGTCGCTGCGTTGTCGGAACCCAGCGACGCCCGGATCTGCCGCTACGGTCGCGGCCGACCGAATTACTGTCCGACCGGGCGGATCGTCAGCGCGTTCTTCACTGAAGTCACGCCGGCGACGCCTTGCGCGGCCTGAGTCGCCAGATCGACTTGCGGCTGCTCCGGCACGGAGCCGGCCAACGTCACCGCGCCGCCACGTGCACGCACCGAGATATTGGCCACGCTCAGCCCTTTGGTTTTCGTCAGCGCGCTACGCACCTTGCGGCCCAAGGCACGATTGGCGGCCTTGGCCTGCTTGGCGGTCGGCGCCGCGGAGGCTGCCTCGGGGGCCGCCGTGGTCGCCGCATCGCTGCTTTGCGCATAGGCGTTGAGCGATGCCAGAACGATCAGCGCGCCGCCGACCATCTTGATTGCCGTGAATGCTTTCATTGAACTCTCCTGTTGTCGTGAATACTTCGGTCCCCGGGTGGGGACGCTTTAATGCAACTGCGGTACTTCGGGACGAATCTGAACGGGACTGTGCCGCGGGTCGTGCGAGTGCATGCAAGCTGACTGCTGATCGAGGCGAGGTGATGCGATACGAGCGGGCCGAGGCGCATGCGAGCCGGCAAAGGCTGTGCCGCGGACCGGAAACACACGATACTCCAATCGATGCCGCGGCGACTGCGACGGTGCCACGAAATGAGGCGTGGCTACAACGCATCGGCCGATGACAACAGACCGATGGCGCGATACCGCGTGGCATGGCGCATCCATCGAACCGCGCGCTGCGCGCTTTAAATAGGCCTAACGCATGCCCGAATCGTTGCTTCCCATCCTGCCGTTGCATCGTGACGATTTGCCGGTCGATACGATCGGCCTGGCGCGCTTCATGATCGGCAAGTACCTTGTGCACGATCTGCCCGAAGGCCGCATCAGCGGACGGATCGTCGAGACGGAGGCGTATCCGGTCGGCGATTCGACCAGCCATGCGTTCATCGGCCGACGTCCGCATAACGGCTCGATGTTTCTCGCGCGAGGTCACGCCTATGTGCGCCTCACGTATGGCTTGTCCTACATGCTGAACATGTCGGCGGAAGCGGAGGAGGTCGGCGCGGGCATTCTGTTTCGCGCGATCGAGCCGCTCGAAGGTTTGCCGTTGATGGAAGCGCGGCGCCCCGGCGTGCCGCTGCGCGATCTCACGCGTGGACCCGGCCGCTTGACCACCGCGCTCGGCATCGGCCAGGCGTTCGACGGCCGCGATCTTTGCACCGGGCGTGGTCTTTGGATCGGCGTGATCGAACGTGGCGAGTTGCCGGTCGGCGTGACGACGCGCATCGGTCTGTCGCGCGAAATGCATCGACCGTTGCGGTTTTTCGAACCGGGCAGCGCGTTCGTGAGCGGACCGCGAAAGCTGTTGTTGAGCGCGCATGCCGGATCCGAGGCTCGCGCGAAAATCTGACCGGCAAGCGCACGGGCGCCGGCAAAATCCGCCGGGACAGGATGCGTTTTGGAAACCTCAGACACAAAGGCTTACGAAGCCGCGCATTATTACGGGGAACACTCGACCCAATTCGCATGCGACGGTAAATCCCGCCGCACTGTTGCGATTAGGGCAATTATGTATCTCTTAATTAAGGGTTTTCCCTTGGCGTGCCGGTGACTAGACTGGAATCACTCGCTGCTCACGGTGTGTGGCAAGCGAAGCAAAAAACCAATCTGGAGGTAAGTCATCATGAACTCGTTTATCAAGGCAGTTGCCCTCGCAGCCGTTCTCGCGGCCCCGGTCGCCTCGTTCGCTCAATCGAGCCAACAACCCGTGACCCGCGCGGAAGTCCGTAACGAACTGATTCAGTTGGAGCGCGCCGGCTATAACCCGGCCACCGCCAGCGATCCGGCTTATCCGGCCGATATCCAGGCCGCCGAGCGCCGCGTGCAGGAACAAAACCCGGCGATCGCACAAACCCAGCAGCCGGTCGCCGACACCAGTGGTTACGGCGCGCCGATGAGCGGTTCGTCGCAGTCGGGCGGCATGGTCCAGCCGACCTCGGGTCCGAAGTCGGTTTATTTCGGTAACTAACGCAGTAACGCGGTATTGGAAAAGCAGAAATCCGCGCGCCGCTCGATGCGGCGCGCATCACGACACGGTGTCTTTGTTCCGGCGTGAGACTCGTGCGCGGCCCGCTGGGTAGCCAGCCCGCCGCGGCGCGGTCCCGGTCCACGATACAAGGAACCTCCGCTGCCGCAAGGTAGCTTCGCCCAACCTGGTTAAGGATTGGGCTTTTTTTGCGTCTGCGTGTTTGTGTCGAATCGCGCGGCGCGAGAGGCGCCGCCGTGCGTCAAGGACGCTCGCCGTGAATATAGAACTCGAGTTGCTGAATGGTGAACTGCTGTTCAGCGATGATGTTCTTCACCAGGTCGCCGATCGACACCATGCCCACCAGCCTGTCGTTTTCGATGACCGGCAAATGGCGCATGCGGCGCTCGGTCATGAGGGCCATGCAGTCGTCGGTGCTCTGATCGGGGCGCACGAAGCGCACGGCCTTGCTCATGATGTCGCGCACCGGCGTGGCCTTGGACGAACGGTCCATCAGCACGACCTTGCGCGCGTAGTCGCGCTCCGTGACGATGCCGGCGATGCTGTCGCCGTCCGTCACCACGAGCGCGCCGATGCCTTTTTCGGCCATCAGCCGGATCGCCTCGTAGACGGAATCGTCGACCCCGATCGTGTAGACGGTGGTGTTGTTCGGTTTCGTTTTAAGAAGCTGTGCAACGCTTGTCATGGAGCGGCTCCGTTTCGCTATGCGGCGCGCCGGCACGGCGCGTTGTCGTGAGGGACAGGCCATTCCAGTATAGGCGCGACGCGCCGCCGCGGTACTTCGGGAATACCTGGGGCGCGCCGCGGGCCGAGTTCGGGTAGCGGCGCGGCACCGGGCGGCTCCATGCACCGGGCAAGGGCATCGGGTGCACCGTGCCGATTAGCGGTAAACTCCCAGTCCGTACCTTATCCCCGGTTTGATCGGGTTCATGTCAGCACCACTGTCCAACGCCATGCTCACGTCTCACGATCCGTCGCCCACGGCAGACGGCGCCATCAGCGAAGAATGCGTCGTTCTCGACGCTACCGCCACGCTTCCCACGCGCTACGGCACGTTCACGTCCTATGTGTTTCGCGTGGTCGACAGCGGCGCCGAACATCTCGCGCTCGTGATGGGCGAGGTCGCGAACCAGTCGTCGGTACTCACGCGCCTGCATTCGGAATGCCTCACGGGCGACGTGCTCGGCTCCTATCGCTGCGATTGCGGCGAGCAGCTCGATCTCGCGCTGCGCTATATCGCAGCCGAAGGCTGCGGCGTGCTGTTGTATCTGCGCGGCCACGAAGGGCGCGGCATCGGCCTGTCGAACAAGATCCGCGCGTATGCGCTGCAGGAGCAGGGGCGCGATACCGTCGAGGCCAATCTCGATCTCGGCTTGCCCGACGACTCGCGCGAATACGATTCGGCGGCGGGCATTTTGCGCACGCTGAAGGTGACCTCGGTGCGCCTGATGAGCAACAATCCGGAGAAGTTCGACACGCTCTCCAAGCACGGCATTCCGGTGTGCGAGCGGGTCGCGCTGGCGATTCCGATGCGCGAGGAAAACGAGCGCTATATCCGCACCAAGCAGTTGAAGTTCGGTCATTACTTCGACGAGAACGAATAGAGCCTTGTAAATTCCGGGCGATTGCTCGCGCCGCCTATTTTCTTCCCTTATTGATTGCTGCTGCGCCAATGCCGGCCAGTGCGGCAGGTATTGCCGTTGACGGTGCTACGGCGACAATGGTTTCTACTGCGCATTGACTCATTAGAATTGCAACTCGCGCTGATCTGTTGCCTCACGTAGTTTGCTACACGTCGGATTGTCCGGCGGGAGCGGCACGAGGTGACGAGGCAAATCAGCATGACGACACGCAAGGAGTTGATGGCAGCAATTGCAATTGCGGTATCGCATCGCGACGCTCGGTGAACGGATCAGCATTCTCGATGAGTTCGTGGCTCTGACCGGGTATCACCGCAAACACGCCATTCGGCTGCTGCGGGAAGAGCTCGGCGCGGCAAAGGGGACGCGCGAGCGCAACCGGCTGTACGACGAGGCGATACGCCAGGCGCTGACGGTGTTGTGGGAAGCAGCCGACCGGGTTTGCGGCAAGCGACTGAAGGCGTTGATCCCGGGCCTTCTTCAGCGAACAGATCACCTCGAGGAGCGATCCAGTTCCTTGACGAAGAAGGCCGTGGACCTTTTTAGTATCTCGCGCTCCCTTTCGAGCTCGGTCACGCGTGCCTCCAGCTCCCGGATACGTCGCTGGTCGGCCTTGAGCTGCACCTCGGTGCGCGGAGGCTCAGCCTGCTCGGCCCGCCATTGCGCCACCCACCGCCGCAACGCGGTATCGCCAATGCCCAGCGCCTCGCACGCCCTGGCAAATGAATAGGCCTGCGCGACAACCAGCTGCACCGCTTCGGCCCTGAATTCGTCGGTTATGTTCCGTCTGCTCATTTCTCACCTCGGTTGAAGATTATCCCCTTTAGAGGTGTCCAGAGTCATTGGACCACTACACTATGCAGTGGGATGGGGACCGCGCGTCTGGCGCACCGTGAATGGCGGCAACACCTGGAAGGAAATTGGCGTTCCCCTGCTGGCGACTGAGCCGGGGAACCCGCGCAAAACGTTCAACGGCGTGGATCTCGGTTCGGACGGTACGTTGCGTGTTGCCTACTACCTGGACGCGATAGGCAAGACCCCAGCCGAAAGCGTTGTCGACCGTCTGAAGTGGGACAGCGACGCCTTCGAGCGCGAGGTCGTGTTGCCGGACCAGGTCATTGCCTATCTCCAGTCAGAGCAGGTCGAGCCGGATGCCCGGTATTCCGTCTATGCACTTTCCCGCCTTGGCCTGCCACGCGACTTCATTAATCATCCGGAGGACAACGGGCATCGTACGGGTGCGATCTCGACCTGGCCGAACCAGAAGCAGCCTGCTGTCGAGCAGAAACATACGTTCGATGAGCGCCTGATGCTCGATGGCTTCAGCGTCGGCAGGCGCGGGGTACTGCTCGTCTACGCGACGGACGCGACAGGCAATGGCGCGCCTCGCGACTTCACGCTTGTCAGTCGCGACTACGGCAAGTCGTGGGACGAAACCGATGATGGCATCACCCAGGGCGTCTATTTCGACCCGGCGACCAATACCCAGTATGGGCTTTACGGCTATACGCTGAAAAAACGCAGCTGGTAGGCAGTATCAGAAGGCACAGGGCTAACGACGTGGCCTGCCCGTTCCGGAATCATGGCTTTTCGCGCCGAGGAGCCCGGTTCAGTTCCAGGCCCAGCGTGGCCCGATGTCACTCGCCGCGGACAAGGACGTGAACATTGCCAGCATCAACGGCAACATTACATTTGGTGGTCCGGGTAACGTGTTCTTCAAGTCATCACGATCCAGAAAAAACAGTCCGCGCAGATGCATCTCGCCATGGCACCGTTCATGGCTCGAACCGTGCCATTCGTGACGAACTGCGAGGCGTGGCGCCAAACCCCTATTCTCGCAAGCACGACTCCGCCGGCGCCGAGCAATTCACCGGCGACGGCATTGAGTACTCAAGCGAGCCTGGCGGTGCCTGCCGCTCCCGTCGCGAGGCCGCACGGTTCGACAGATGCAAATCAGGAGGCCCAGCCAGCAACGACGCCAACTGCCCAGGCGAGCCCGTCCAATGCAAACCGAGACTCCGCACATGAACCGCAGAAGCCGCTCGCTGGCAAAGCAAGCACACCGCTCAAGCTTGCCAGGGCGGATTACTGTGACTGGTACGGACCGTCATTCACCGAAGAATGCACGGACACGACCGAAACCGGATCGTATTTCGGCTGGATCGATCAAGACACGCCGTGGCGTGGAAAGCGGGAACGCCCCCCGGCGAATCAGAACAAACCGAAATCGTCGTTGCTATCGGGAATCGCGTTGAGCACGTCCCGCAGTGCCCGCCAGCCTAGCCATCCCACGAAATTTGCCGCCAACGCCAGCCAATAGCGCGCGTTGGCGCTCGACTGTGCCCGCGTCGGCGCGGTTGCAGCGGAACGACCGTCCGCGATCTTTCGCGCTTGCGCCGATGCGCGCAGCAAGGGGCACATGTCCATGCTGTCTCTCCTGTGAAGGGCAACGTCGTTACGGTGCAGCCGAAGCCGAAGCAGCGACCCGCGCCACTATTTCCGCCAGCACCTCCGCCAGCGCGGTCGCGCCAAAGCGCCGCTCGCTGACTTCCGCTTCCACATCGATACGGCCCGCGTTGTGCGCGTCGTACAGATCCGTGATGAGGCGCGCGTGCTGTTCGCCGAGTCCCGCCGCGTGGAGCGTGGCAGCCCATTCGCCACGCGGCACCTCGCGCGCGACCACCGTGCGATGCGCCAATTCGCCGACGATCTGTGCCACATCGAATGCACTCACGCGCTCCTTGGCTTCGATGCTCACCACGTGCGGCGAGGTCTTTGCCGGCTGTTCGTCCAGCAGCAGTTCGGCGGCCAGCAGCCCGACATCCCGCGCCGCCACCGTGGGAAACAGCTTGTCCAACGGATGATGCAGACTCGGCAAGACGCCTTTGGAAAGCGCGATCGGCAACACGCGAGCCCAGTTGTGCATATGTTCGGCGGCGCGTAGAAATGTCAGTTGCGAGGCAACGGCTTGCAACTGCGTTTCAAGGTAGTGGAACAGCGTCGTGATGCCCGTGCCGCTCGCATGTTCCGCGCCGTAGTCGGAGAGCGCGAGTACGCGTTGCGGCGGATCGGCGCGCAAGGCGTCGGCGGCGACCTCGATCATGCGCCGCATGTCGGATGCGGGATCGGCGCGCGCCCGGGGCACCGGACAGAGCATCTGCACCGCATGGGCGCCCTTGATTGCACGCGCGACCGTCGATGCGTCGAGCAGATCGGCGATCATTATTTCGCAGCCGATTTCCGCCAGCGGCGCGCCTTGCGTTTCGTCGCGGACCACCGCGCGCACCGGTCGTCCGGCCCGGCGCAATGCCGCGGCGCTCGTTTTGCCAACATTGCCTGCTGCTCCGAAAATCACGAACACGTTGCGCTCCTTCGCCAATGGACACGGCCATCATAGGGAGGCGCGAAGCGGAAAACGCGCGCACAAGGATCGCGATGCGCAGATTCGGATGATTGTTTCGCTTGCGACGCCACCCCGGCGGCAGGGTGGAATAACAAGCGTCAAGCGAAGCGGCGAAAAACGCAGCACAATTGCAAGCCACGTTACCCGCCATCCACGAGAGGACGCGATGAATGCCGTGACACCCCTACCGCAACCGCATAGCGGTTCCCGCATTGCTGTACGGTCCAGCAAGACGCTGGGCTGGCAAGGCTTCGGCGCGGAACTCGTCAACGTGTCGGCGGGCTCGCATCGGATTCCCGCGCTCAAGCATCACCGTGTGGGCGTGCATGTGGGCGCGCCGGTCAGGGCGCGTTGCGTATGCCAGGAGCGCCGCTATTCGCGCATTCAGTCGCATGGCGACGCGGATGTGATCCCGGCCGGACTCGACGGGCAATGGAGCGATGAGTCCGCAGGCACGATCTTCAGCGTATGGATCGGCGTGGAGTTCG
Source organism: Paraburkholderia terricola (assembly GCF_003330825.1). Lineage (NCBI taxonomy): Bacteria > Pseudomonadati > Pseudomonadota > Betaproteobacteria > Burkholderiales > Burkholderiaceae > Paraburkholderia > Paraburkholderia terricola. The sequence goes on along the minus strand of NZ_CP024942.1, from coordinate 3,034,095 downwards.
CACAAAGGACGGTCGAGCAGCTGGAGTTGAAGTCGAGCGAGGCGCGGCTTCGTCCGCGGATGCAGATGCGCGATCCGCGTTTTCAGCATCTCGCGTGGGCGTTACACGCCGAACTGGAGGCGGACGACGCATCCGATCCGCTTTACGCCGAGAGCCTTTGCACCGCGATGGTGGTACGGCTGATCGGCGGCGCGCCGACGCTCGACGACAAGCGGCGCACGCTCGCACCGAAAACCGCCGCGCGCGTGATCGAGTTTATCGAGGCGCATCTCGACCAGCGTCTCACGCTAACCGAGTTGGCCGCGCTCGCCGATCTGAGCGTGCCGCATTTCAAGGTGCTGTTTCGCGAGACGCTCGGTGTGCCGGTGCATCAGTACGTGGTGCGGCGGCGAGTCGAGCGGGCGAGAACGCTATTGCTCGAAGGCCGCCTGAGCGCAAGCCGGATCGCACTGGATACGGGCTTCGCGCATCAGAGTCACATGGCGCATTGGATGGGCAGGTTGCTGGGCGTCACGCCACGCGAGTTGATCAGATCGAGCCCGCATTCGGGCAGCATGATCGAACTCGATACGCTGAATACCCGCCGCATTGCGACGCCGCGATAAGCGTCAACCCGGCGCGGCACCCGTCAACTGCGAGTACACGTCGTGCGACAGTTGCAGCAGCGCCTGGCGATCGATCCCGCCCGACACCGCATAGCCAAAGTCGCCGTCGACCCAATAGAACACGTTCACCGGCCCGTCCTGATACAGCTTGAACGCGGTCGTGTTCGAATTCACCTGACGGCGCGAAATGCACAGCGTCACGCGCTCGCCGTTCGGTCCGCGATACATGAACTGCGCGGTGGGGCCGTCGGCGCCCGGCAGCAGGCGGCCGCCCGAGAGGTTGAAGCCGCTCTTCGAGAGCATCGGCGGATGAACATTCGTGCCGAGCCGGTTGGACAGCCATTGCACAAAATCCTGTTCGTGATCCGCGGTCATATCGGCCGGACGGTCGACGGCCGGCATATAGACCACGTGCGCCAGCGCCGCCTGCCGCGCGAATACTTCGGAACCGTCCGCGCTGACAGTCCGCGTGTCCGCGCGGCCGACGACCGGCGCCACGACGTCGCGCCCCATGTGCGTGCCCACACCGATACCCACGCCCAGCACCAGCGCCGCGGCCATGCCGGCGAACTGCGGCCAGTTGGCCGCGATGCGCCAGCGGCGCGGCGCGGGCGCCTGCAAGCGTTTGGGCACGGGCTCGTTCAGCACGCGGTCATAGCGCTCGTGGAACATGTTGTTCAGCGAGAAATAATCGCTGATACGCGCGGCCAACTCGGGGTTCTGTTCGAGCGCGCGCTCCACCTCGGCACGCCGTTCGTCGGACAGCGTGCCGTCCACGTAGGCGTGCAGTTCTTCTTCGCCGATCGGCGTCTGTTGGTCGCTCATCGCACCACCTGTAATCTTGCGCCGGGCTGTGTGCCCGCCATCAATGCCCGAAGCCGCTCGCGCCCGCGCGAAAGCCGCGACATCACCGTGCCGATCGGAATGTTCAGCGCAAGCGCCACGTCGGCATAGCTCATTTCCTCGAGGCCCACCAGCAGCACGACTTCGCGCTGTTCCATCGGCAGGCGCTGCAACGCGTAGTCGAGGTCGCGCATTTCCAGCGAGCGGATCTGGTCGGAGGGCACGGCGAATTCGCTTTCGTGGACGCTTTCGTCGTCGACCGCTACATGGACGGCGCGCGCCGACGCCTTGCGCGCCTGATTCGCGAAGACGTTGTGCATGATCGTGAACAGCCATGCGCGCAGGTCGGTGCCTTGCTGGAACATGCCGGTGCGGCCGAGCGCGCGTTCGAGCGTGTCCTGCACCAGATCGTCGGCGAGATCGCGATTGTTGATCAGCGCTCGCGCATAGCGCCGCAAGCGCGGCACATGCTCCATCAACTCGTCACGGACATCCATTTTTCATCCCAGTCGAGGGGCCTTTCGTGAGCACGGCAGCGGCGGCCGTCGCTCGGGCCGCCTGGAGGGGCAATTGATGCGGTTGAGAGGCGAACACGCGTGGGCGCATTTTATTCCGTTCGCGTGACATCGGATCGTCAGGTTGCGCCAAAGCTCAGTGCATCGTCATCGCGTCGGCGGCGCGCATCAGGCCGTGGGTGCGGGCTTCGCCGGCCACGACGAAACGCTGCCGCCGCGCCGTCCACGTCAGCAGACGGACCGCGCCGATGCGGCGCGCGCTCCATTGCGGCTGCGCCGGCGCGAGCAGCGCCAGGCTCGACATCACCACCACCGGCCGGTTGTCCCCGTTCAGATAGACGAATTCGCTGGCGCGCTGAAACGGGCCGAGCGACAGGGACCGCCGATCCACCAGCCGCAGTCCGATCGCCGTCAGATCCGGCGCCCAGGCGTCGGTTCGGGTCCGCGACGCGGCGGAAAAACCCGCGGCGTCGGTTTCGGCCAACGCCATGACGGCGGCATTGTCGAGCGCCGCGGCGGATACCTGGGTGGCGGCAAGCCAGCCGCTCGCGGTCACCGCCGCGAGCACGAGCGCCATCAGCGTGTTGAGCAGCCTGCTTCGACGCCGCGCCGCATTCAGGCGTTCGAGCGCGCGGCGCCAGGGCGCGACACGACTCGTCACCGGTTCGTCGGTGGTCTGAAAAGCCTGCTGGATCTGCGCGTTGAGCTTGCCGTAGAAGGCCACCCGGCGCGCTTCCGCCGGGTCCTTGCCGAGATAGTCCCGCAGGAAGGCGGCGCGTTCCGGCGTCAGCGTGCCGTCGGCGTAGGCCTGGATGTCGGCTTCTGAAAGCGGCGGGTCGGATGGGGCGTCGGTCGGGTTCATGGTGTCGGCGGTTGTCGGCGGTGGTCGAGTATCAGCCATGTGGGAGCGAACACACCCGGACGGCGGTTTATTCCATACGTTCGATGCGCGTTGTTCGCAGCGTCCGTCCGGACGCTATCCGGCGGCCGGTTTCGGCAGCACATGTGCTGCGCGTCGCCGCGCCTCGGAACGTGAGCAAACCGCTTCGCCGGCCGCTTTATTCCCGCTTCGAAGTTTGTTTTTTCGGAACCGTTGCCGCAGGAATAAAAGCCGCGAACGCGTGGTTTTCCCTCATGCAAACCCGCACAACACCCCCTGGAGTTCATCATGAAGAAGATCGCTTTTGCCGCATTGTCCGTTGTCGTTCTGGCCGCTTCATCGAGCGCTTTTGCACAAGGCAAGACCCGCGCCGAGGTGTACCAGGAACTGATCGAAGCGCAGGCGAACGGCCTGAACTACGTGACCGATGCATCGTATCCCGACGTGAGCCCTGTATTCGCGCAGCAGGTCGAGCAGCACAAGCAGGCACTCGCCGCGCAAGCGGCCGCCAACCGCGTCGCGAGCGGCAGCATGCCGACGGACAGCGCCGATTGAGCGGCGCGCGGCGTACTGCCGCCACAGCCAATTCCATCCGACGCGTAAAATGGCCGGTTACCACGGGCATTCGATGCCGGACGCAACCGCGCCGGCAGGCGCCGCCGAGCGCCTGCCGCGCCGCGTCTGTCCGCGCACGATGCCTTCGCCGGCTCGAATAGGATGGACCCTGATGTCGTCAGTTTTCTTTGATCGGGAACGGATCGCGGAATGGCTGGGTGACCATACCGTCGCCAAGGCGCGCCTGGTGGGCGCCGTCACTAACATGCAATGGCGCGGCACGACGCTGAGCGGCGACGTACAGGGCACGCAACCCAGTCCGTACAGAACGCGGGTGCGTTTTCGTAACGGCGGCGGATTGCCCTGGGCGCAGAGCGACTGCACTTGCCCCGTTGGCCGCAACTGCAAGCACGTTGCCGCGCTGCTGCTCGCCGCGCTCGAGTATCAGGACGAGATGGACCACGTCATCTACGTCGATGACGATGCCGACGACCGCGACGCTCAGCGCGGCGGTTACCGCCAGGCCCGATCCGCGGCGAAAGCGGAGCCCGCGGCGGGCGTGCGCCCCGAACTGGTGAGCTGGCTCGAACGGTTTCGCGCGCGCGCCGAAGCCGCCGATGCGCTCGCTCAAAAGGGCGGAGGCGCGCGCACCCAGACGCTCGCGTATCTGCTGAACTGGTCGAACTTCCACATGCGCCACGAAGTCGTGCTGTACCGCGCGCGCTGCGATGCCGACGGCACCATCTTCGAAGTCGACGAGCCCTGGAGCAATGTGGAGTCGGCGCTGCTCAAGCAACCGAAGTTTGTCTCCGACGAGGATCTGTCGATCCTGCGCGGCCTGTGGCTCGGCCGCTCGCGCGAGGATTTCGGCCAGTTCATTCTGCGCGGCACGAGCGGTGCGGAAATGCTGCAGAAGCTGATCGCGACGGGGCGTCTGTTCTTCGAGTTCGATCCCGAGCCCGGTCGGGAAGGACCGACGCCGTTGTCGCGCGGCGCCGACCGGCCCGGCCGGATCGAGTGGGAGCCGCTCGCGGACGAGCGTCTGCGGCCGGTGCTGTGCACCGAGCCGCGCGCGAGCATGGTCCTGCCGACCGAGCCGGTCTGGTATGTGGACGGCGCGGCGCATGAAGCCGGCATCGTGCAATCGTCGCTGCCGTTCCAGCAGTTGCCCGACTACCTGGCAATGCCGCCGATCTCGCTCGCCGAAGCGCCGCTGGTCGCCTCGGTGCTGCGCGAGATCGCGCCCGAACTGCCGCTGCCGCCCGCGCACGACGCGTCCGCGATTCGTGTGATCGACGTCGATCCGGTGCCGGTGCTCACGCTCAACAGCCACGCGCTGCCGTCGGCGGCCCGAGCCGCGCAGCGCAAGCCCGAAGCGGTCGAACTCGCCGGCGTGAGTTTCGATTACGACGGCGTCAGCATCAACGTCGACAGCAGCGTCACGCTCGTGCCGATGCCGGGCGGCGACGTCATCCATATCCGCCGCCGCTACGAGGCCGAGAAAAAACGCCTGCTCGAGCTGCGCAAGACGGGCTTGCAGAAAGTGCCCACGAGCCGCGTGTACGGCGCGCGGCTGTTGCCCGACACGATGCTCGGCCTGCCCGATGCCGACGCCTGGTCCGCGTTCGTCAACCACGCGGTGCCGGATCTCGCGAGCAAGGGCTGGCGCGTGACGATGGCGCCCGAGTTCCGCTACAACGTCATCGAGATCGACGCAATCGACGGCACCGCGCACCAGGCGGGCGACGGCTGGTTCGATCTGGAGATGGGCATCCGCATCGGCGAGCGCAACGTGCGGCTCGAACCGCTGCTCGCCGATCTGTTCCGGCGCGACCGGCGCTGGCTCGGCGGCGCGCTCGACAGCATCGCCGACGAAGAACCGATCGAACTCAAGACCGAAGAAAACAAGCGTCTGCGCTTGCGCGCCGATCGTCTGAAGCCGGTGGTGCGCGTGCTGGTCGACCTGTTCGACGCGCTCGGCGGTTCACTCGCCGACGGCGCGCCGCTGCGCGTGCCCTCCGTCGACGCGGGCCGGCTCGAAGCGTTGAACAGCACCGGCCGCTGGCAATTCCGTGGCGACGATTCGATCCGTCTACTGGCGCAGCGTCTGCAAGCCGGTCCGGGCTTGCATGAGGTGCCCGTGCCGCGCGGCTTGCGCGCGGAACTGCGCGCGTATCAGCAGCAGGGGCTGAACTGGATGCAGTTTCTGCGCGCACAGGATCTGGCCGGCGTGCTCGCCGACGATATGGGCCTGGGCAAGACCGTGCAGACGCTCGCGCACATCCTCGCGGAAAAAGAGGCGGGGCGGCTGAACCGCCCCGCGCTGATCGTGGTGCCCACCACGCTCGTGCACAACTGGCGCGAGGAAGCACGCCGCTTCGCGCCCGAACTGAAGGTGCTGGTGCTGAACGGCCCGCAGCGCAAGGAGCGCTTCGAGCAGATCGGCGAACACGAACTGATCCTGACGACTTACGCGCTGCTGTGGCGCGATCAGAAGGTGCTCGCCGAACACGACTATCACTTGCTGATTCTCGACGAAGCGCAGTACGTGAAGAACGCCACCACCAAGGCCGCGCAGGCGATCCGCGGATTGCGCGCGCGGCATCGGCTGTGCTTGACCGGCACGCCGCTGGAGAATCACCTGGGCGAGTTGTGGTCGCAATTCGATTTTCTGCTGCCGGGTTTTCTCGGCAGCCAGAAAGACTTCACCCGGCGCTGGCGCAATCCGATCGAGAAGAACGGCGACGGCGTGCGCCGCGCGCTGCTGGCGCGCCGCATCCGGCCGTTCATGCTGCGCCGTCGCAAGGACGAGGTCGCGAAGGAGTTGCCGGCGAAGACCACGATTGTCTGCTCGGTCGATCTGGAAGGCGCGCAGCGCGATCTCTACGAAACCGTGCGCACGGCGATGCAGGAGAAGGTGCGCGCGGCGGTCAGCGCGCAAGGTCTCGCGCGCAGCCACATCATCGTGCTCGATGCGTTGCTGAAGCTGCGCCAGGTGTGCTGCGATCCGCGTCTCGTGAAAACGATCAAGATCGCCGACGAGGTCGACGCGCACGGCGAGAGGCGTGAGCGCGCAGAAAAGAACGAAAAGGCCGAAAAGGGCGCGCGCGCGATGCGTTCGGCGAAGCTCGATCTGCTGTTGTCGATGCTGCCCGAACTGATCGAGGAAGGGCGCCGCGTGCTGCTGTTCTCGCAGTTCACCGGCATGCTCGCGTTGATCGCGCAAGCGCTCGAAGACGCCGCGATCCCGTATGTGATCCTGACCGGCGACACGGCGGATCGCATCACGCCGGTCGAGCGTTTTCAGCAAGGCGAGGTGCCGTTGTTCCTGATCAGCCTGAAGGCGGGCGGCGTGGGGCTGAACCTCACCGCCGCCGACACGGTGATTCACTACGATCCGTGGTGGAACCCGGCCGCCGAGAATCAGGCCACCGACCGCGCGCATCGGCTGGGGCAGGACAAGCCCGTGTTCGTCTACAAGCTGATCGCCGCCGGCAGCATCGAGGAGAAAATCGTGGAGTTGCAGGAGCAGAAGGCGGGCCTCGCGGACAGCATTCTCTCCGACGACGCCGCGGGCGCGGCCAAATTCTCCGACGACGACCTCGACGCGCTGTTCGCGCCGATGCCGGAAATCGAGGGCGGAAGATGAGGCGGCGCGGCCTCATGCTCTGTTGCACTGGGCGCGTTAGCGTGCGAAGAACGCGTCGCTAGCCGGAGGCGTGGGTGGCGCTGTAACAAAACGTCTGCATCTGTAAATGGAGAGCCGCGCACCGCTTCAGGTCATACGATTTTTGCGGCAAGCCGCACGTCGATGGACGCGTGCCGCCCATGACCTCCACGTAAGAGCTACCGGCCCGCCCGTTACAAATGAAGTTCTTTCATCTTGAACTGGATTTCTGTACCGGCTAATTTCATCTCACTCGTGTGGCTAGACCCCCGCGAGCGTGTGGTGTTTTTAAGCGGCGTCGGGCTCGAGCGAGGCGACGCCGCATTTTTATCTCATCGCGTGAATCCCCAATCCCGATCTTCATTACGCACGCTGCGCCGTGCCGCCCCATCGAGCCGAAACGCGCTTAACAATCCTTAAACGATTTATTTTGAGACTGTTTCTATACTGACTCGCAAATTGTCAAATCGCTGTTTCGCGAGAACGGCAGCGGCGAGACAGGACAAACGCAGACGGGGCGAATCACCGCGCGAGTGAGACCAACAATTCAAAGAGCGGCCGATTAGCGGTCGATAAAAAACCGGCGAAGAACCGGCGAAGCCTGAGAGCGCACGGGGGACGTGCAGGGAGCGGCTCCAATCGCAGAGCCGGCCGGATTGCCGATTAACGGCAACCCGGAAAAGCCGCGACAGTTTTCGATTATCATGACCTGCCCCACGAATAACCGCGCGATAAAGCCATAAGAGCGAGGCGTTCGCGGCGATTTCAGGATAGTCGGGTTGCATAGCCGAACGGGGGCGCGGGGCGCAGGACCATTAATCGAAAAATGTGCGGCGGGAGATGAAATCGCAAGCCGGATCGTCGGTGCAAGCGCCGTCATCCCGGTTATCCGCCGGTTTGCCGGCCACCAGTTACGAATGACGATGTCGCGTTGCGGGGTTTTATGAGAATAGCTGTCCTGGATGACGATTCGGCTCAGGCCGATCTGGTTTGTCAAACGCTGGCTACGGCCGGCCATGTCTGCCACGCCTTTGGCGCCGGCCGCGAACTCGTGCGGCAACTGCGGCGACAGACGTTCGATCTGCTGGTGCTGGACTGGAACGTCCCCGACATGTCGGGCGAAGAGGTGCTGCGCTGGGTGCGCGAAAGCCTGTCCGAGCGCTTGCCGGTGTTGTTCATGACGAGTCGCGGCCGCGAGACCGACATCACGTCGATCCTCAACACCGGCGCGGACGATTACGTCGTCAAACCCGTCTCCGGCGCCGTGCTGCTGGCGCGCGTCGGCTCGCTGCTGCGCCGCGCGTATCACCTGAAGCCCGCCGCCGCAAAAGAAATTTTCGGCGACTTCGAATTCGATCTGAGCGCGAAGCACGTGGTGGTCCGCGGCGCGACAGTGGCGGTCACGCAAAAGGAGTTCGAGCTCGCGCTGCTGCTGTTCCAGCACCTGAGCCGGCCGCTGTCGCGCGCGCACATTCTCGACGTGATCTGGAAGCAGGCGACCGACATCCCGTCGCGCACGATGGACACCCACGTATCGATGCTGCGCAGCAAGCTCGGCTTGCGTCCCGAACACGGCTACCGTCTGACGCCGATCTACGGCTACGGCTACCGGCTGGAGCGGCTCGAATCCGGCCCGCAGCCCGCGCCGGGCCACGAACGCCCGCAGGCGGGGGAGGCGTGACGGTTTCGGCCGTCGTGCCTCCGCGCCACCGCGCGGGTTTATCCGTTCGCCGCGGCGGCGCATGGTTCGCGGCGGTAAGCGTGTTGGCGATGACCTGCCTCGCGCAGGTGTCGGCGCATGCGCAATCGCCGCGCGCGCCGCAGCCGCGCATCAAGACGCCGGCGCCCGCCTACGTCTCCTACCTGACCCGCGAAGGCGACACGTTATACGACATCGCCGGCCACTATCTGCGGGCGCCGGGCGATTGGGCGGTGTTGAGCCGCCTCAACGACATGCCCGCGCCGCGCCGCATGCCGGCCGGCATCGCCTTGCGCCTGCCGGCGGACCGGCTCAAACAGGATCCCGAATCGGCCCGCGTGATCGCGACGAGCGGCCCGGTCGAGCATGCGTTCGGCAAGAACCCCTATCTGCCGGTCAAGCCCGGAACGACGCTCGGCGAAGGCGACCGCATCCGCACCGGCCCGGATGGTTTCGTCACGTTGGAATTGCCGGACGGCTCGCATGTCACGATCGCGCAGGAAGGCGAGCTGGACATCGGCAGGCTGCGCCGCACCACGTTGACGGGCGCCGCCGACCGCGTTCTCGAACTGCGCCGCGGCGCGGTCGAGAGCCAGGTCACGCGTGCGACGAAAAAAGACGACCGCTTCCAGATCCGCTCGCCGTCGGTGGTGGCGGGCGTGCGCGGCACGCGCTTCAAGGTGGCCTATGACGGCGACGCGCAAACCACCGCCGTCGAGGTGCTGGACGGCGCGGTCGGCGTCGATCCCGGCGTCGCCGCCCACCGCGCCGGACCGCCGCCCGGCGTGCCGCTGCAGGCGTCGGCGCAACTCGTGAAGGCGCGCTTCGGCAACATCACGCGCGCGGGCGAGGCGATCGGCGAGCCCGTCGAGTTGCTGCCCGCGCCCGCGCTCACGCAGCCCGCCAAGGTGCAGGACGGCGAGACCGTCGCGTTCGACCTCGTGCCGGCCGAGCGCGCCGTGGCCTACCGCGTGCAGATCGCGCGCGACGCCGACCAGCTCGACCTGATCCGCGAGTTGCGCGTGAGCGCGCCGCACGCGGACTTCGGCAATCTGGCCGACGGGACGTATTTCGTGCGCATCGCGGCCATCGACGGACACGGTCTCGAAGGCATGCCTCAGGTGTACGGCTTCGAGCGGCGCCGTCTCGGGCTGGCCGCATCGGCGGCGCAGCGCGCCGGCAGCCGCGACTACGAATTCCGCTGGTTCGTCAGCCGCGCCGCGGGCGAGACGCGCTTTCGCTTCGTGCTGGCCGCGAGCGCCGATCTGCGCCATCCGATCGTGGACCGCACCGATCTGACCGGCGGGCAATTCGTCGTGAGCGATCTGCCGGCCGGCGTCTACTATTGGACGATCATCGCCGAGCAGTTCGAGAACGGCCGCTTCTACGAGACGAGCAGCAGCATCCGCTCGTTTACGCTGGCGCGCTGACGCTGGTAGATTCACGGGGCCGGCGACCCAGCCGGCCCTTTTCATCAACCACGCGACGCTTTGCCAACTACACCTACACGCCTGAGCCTCGATCCGCGCGCCCGTCTCGGACGACGCGCCGGCCGCCGCTTCCTGTTCGAATGGGTGGGGATCGGCTGTCTCGGCCTCGTCGTGATTCTGCTCGCCTCGCTCGGGCGGCTGACCGCGAGCGTCGACAATCTCGTCTACGACGGCTTTCTGAGCCTGCGCGCACCGCCGTTGTTGCCGAATATCGTGGTGGTCGAGATCGACAACGCCAGCATCGCGCAACTCGGCCGCTGGCCGTGGCCGCGCGGCACCCACGCCAAACTGCTCGAACAGATCGCGAAGGCCGAGCCCGCCGCGGTGATCTACGACGTGCTGTTCACCGAGGCCAATCCCGAGGACGCCGAGCTGGCCCGCGCGATCGCGCTGACTCCGACCTACCTGCCGGTGCTGCTCACGCCGCCCGACAGCGCGGGGCGGCGCGTCGTCGTCGAACCGGTGGCGCCGCTCGCGCACGCGGCGGCCGGGCTCGGCCATATCAACCTCGAAGTGGACAGCGACGGCATCGTGCGCAGCGTCGCGCAGTTCGAGGGCGACGCAACATCACGCTGGCCGCAATTGATGGTGCCGGTGGCGCAAGCCGTCGAACACGGCTCGATTCAGTTGAACGAGCGGCTGCCGCGCCGGCGGTCGTTCAGCGAGGCGGCGGCGATCCGTTCATCGAACACTGCCGAAGGCGAAGGCCGCTTCCTGATCCCGTTCGGCCCGAACGCGCAGAACTACGCGAAAGTCAGTTTCGCGAGCGTGCTCGCCGGCGAGGTGAACGCGGACCAGTTGCGCGGGCGTATCGTGCTGATCGGCGTGACCGCGTCCGGTTTGTATGACCGGTTCGCGACGCCGGTGTCCGGCGAATTGGGTCCGCTGCCGGGCGTCTACATCCACGCGAACGTGCTCGACACGCTGCTGAGCGGCCGTGAGATCGAACCGGTCGGGCGTTGGGCGCTGTTCCTGGCCTCGCTTGCGCCGCTCGCCGCGTTGCTGGCCGGTTTTCTGGTGTTGTCGCCGCGCCGCTCGCTGCTGCTGACCGGCGCGCTCTGCGCGCTCGCCGCCGCGGGCAGCGCCGTGCTGCTGTACGGCTTGCGGTTATGGATGTCGCCGGTGCCGGCGATCGCCGGCGTGGTCGTCGTGTATCCGATCTGGAACTGGCGGCGCCTCGAAATGACGATGGCCTATCTGCGCGAAGAGTTGCAGCGCCTCGCCGACGAACCGCACCTGCTGCCCGAAACGCCCAAGCGCCGCCGCGAGTTCGGCGGCGACGTGCTGGAGCAGCACATGGCGCTGATGGCGCAGGCCGCGCAGCGCGTGCAGGACATGAAGCGCTTCGTGTGGGACAGCCTCGACAGCATGCCCGAGCCGATTCTGGTCAGCGACCTGCACGGCGTCGTGCTGATCGCGAACCATGCCGCGAGAGCCCATTTCGCTCGCCTCGGCGCGCCGCCGCCGGAAGGCCGGCCGATGCAGGCGGTGCTCGGCGGGCTGAGCTTCGTCAAGACCATCGACCGGGGCGCCGCGTCGGGTGCGTCCGACGATGCGTCCGACGCCGACAACAATCTGCTCGCCCATGCTCACTGGCCCGCGCCGCTCGATCCGGCGCGGCATGAATTTGCCGCGCTGATGGCGCAGGGCGTCGAGGTGCGCGACGCGCACGAGCGCGACCATCTGCTGCGCTACGCGAACTGCACCAATGCACATGGCGAGACGACCGGGTGGATCGCGGGTCTCGTCGACGTGTCGGCCCTGCATGCGGCCGAGCGTCAACGGGAAGACGCGTTGCGGCTGCTGTCGCACGACATGCGCTCGCCGCAGGCGTCGATTCTGGCGCTGGTGGAAATCGAGCGCGCCCGCAGCGAACCGGTGCTCGCGCGCGGCTTGCTGGAGCGCATCGAACGCTACGCGCAGCGCGCGCTGACGCTTGCCGACGACTTCGTGCAACTGGCGCGCGCGGAATCGCAAACCTACCTGCTCGAACCGGTGAGCCTGACCGAGCTGATAATCGACGCCAGCGACGAAGTCTGGCCGCAAGCGCACGCGAAGCGCATCACGCTGCAAACGGACGCGGGCGGCGCGGCCGAGCTCGACGAGGGCCACTGGATCTGCGCCGACCGTTCGCTGATGACGCGCGCGCTCGTCAACATTCTGAACAACGCGATCAAATACAGTCCGCCGGACACGCGGATTTCCTGCAGCCTCGACAATCTTCCTGGCGTGACGGCGACGCCTGGCGCCGCGCGGCGCGTGTCCTGCACGATCCGCGACGAAGGCTACGGCATTCCGAAGGAGCAGCAGGCGGATCTGTTCGAGCGCTTCCGGCGTTTTCACGAAACCGACCGGCCGGAGGTGGGCGGCGCGGGGCTCGGCATGGCGTTCGTCAAGACCGTCGTGACGCGTCACGGCGGCGAGGTTGCGGTGCTCAGCGCGCCGGGCGAGGGCACCGCTGTTACCCTCTGCCTGCCCGCGTTCGAGGACACGCAATCCGATGTCTCCGCGAGGCCGGGCGCATGACGCGCGCACACGTTCCTTATCGAGGCTGATGGAGCTTACCGAGGCTTACCGAAGCGAGAAGATGGTGAAAGCGATTTTGATCTGTGCCGCGCTGGCCGCGGCGAGTCTCAGCGGTTGCGCGGGTCCGAGCGCCGAGGTCCATACCGCCAGTTCCGCTGCCGCGCGGCAAGGCGAACGAACCTACGCGATTACGCGCATGCCGTCGCAGGCGGCGAGCGCGGATCAGCCGCGTTTCGAGGCCGCGGTGCGCGACGAACTGGCGAAAAACGGCTTCGTCGAGATGACGGGCGAGCCCGCGCGCTACTTGTTGTCGATTGCGTATGACACGCGGCCGGCGACGATCGGCGTCGGCGTGAACGACATGAAGGATTGCGCGCCAAGCGGCTGCGGCCGGCAGAGCGAGCCGCCCTTCTCGCTGTTCGGCGGGCGCGCGTACCGGCATTCGTTGACGCTGCGCCTGTTCGAGCGCGCGGGCGGACAGGAGGTCTATAAAGTCAGCGCGGTGATGAGCGACCGCGATGCCGATCCGCTGCATGCAATGCCCGCGCTCGCGAAAAGCGCGCTGGCAAAATTTCCGTTCGATGCGCCGCCCGACTGGCATGTGAAGCTACGCACCGATAAGGCGAGCGGCGCGCTGGACGTGGTGTCGGTGAAGCCGGTGCAGGCTCGGTCTCGGCCGTGAGGCGTCGCCGTCATGGCAAGCCTGCCGCCTGAGCGGCCGACGATTTAGCCATGACGGCAAGTCAGCCGTCGCGGGAGGGCGTATCGGCGATGGCCGTGTCCGCTGCCGCCCACCCTGGCATGTTCAGGTAATAGCGGGTCGAGCGGCCGGCGCCCACCCTGGACAGCAGCCCCATGTTCTCGAGTTCGATGAGTTCGCGCGACGCCGTGGCCCGCGAGGTGTTGCCGACGCTCTCGTACTTGCGGGTGTTCATGCCCCCTTCGAAGCCCTTGGGACCGGCATCGAGCAGAACGTTGACGACTTTGCGTTGCCGGGTCGTGAGCACCTTGTCCCGATGGTTCATCCAGAAAACGGCTTTATCGAGCGTGGCGTCCACGACGCCGGATGCTTCCTCGCAGGACACACGCACCTGTTCGACGAACCATAGAACCCATTCGGTCACGTCGAGCTCGCCATGCTGGGCGCGCTCGAGCTGCTCGTAATAGTCGCGGCGCTTGTCGAGCAGGCGCTGCGAGGTACGAATCAAGCGGCTGACCTCACCGCTGTCGCGCGCCAGCACAAGGTCGATGAGGACGCGACCGATGCGGCCATTGCCGTCCTCAAAAGGATGAATCGTCTCGAACCACAGGTGAGCGAGTGCTGCCTTGACCAGATGGTCGTGCTCGGTCGTTGCGTTGAACCAGTCCAGGAACTGCTGCATTTCCGCCGGGACCTGGGCCGAGGCCGGGGCCTCGTAGTGGACCCGTTCGCGTCCAACGCGGCCGCTGACGATCTGCATTGGCTCGGCATGCTCGCGATAGGCCCCGACAAGGATTTTGACCATGCCTGAGTAGCCGGTAGGAAAGAGAGCCGCCTGCCAGGCGCACAAGCGCTCGTGTGTGAGCGCCGCTTGCCTTTGCCGCACCGCGTCATCCATGATGTCGAGCAGGCCTTCGACGCTCCGCGGCGCGTTGGGGCCATCCTGATTCCCGACGCCGAGTCGCCGTGCCACGGACGAACGCACGGCGGTGAGGTCGATGCGTTCGCCTTCGATGGCTGCCGTCGCGACCGCATCCTGGCTCCAGGCCTCGGCGGCGAGTTCGAGGCGCTGTTCGAAGCCGAGACTCGCCAGTTTGCCTTCAACGATGCCCTGAGCCCGGTGCGCGCGGGCCAGTTCGCCGCCGACGCGAATAGCGTCGTAGTGCATGCCGGGCCACGTGGACGCTTGCCAGATGAGAGGGTGGGTGGATGTCATGACGCTCGGTGAATATTGAGGCGATTACGGGCTCTAATCGACTCATATCGTGAGTCGAATACCAGTATAGCCGACCGTGAGGCGATTGCGCGCCTAATCGCCTCAAATCATGAGTCGATTAGGCGCGCCTCGCGCATCCTGCGACTCGCTTGCCGCTAACCCAGCGTCTTTTTGCCTTCCGTTTCAACTTCCGGCCAGCGGTTTTCAAACACGCAATCGGCGAGCGCCATGCGGCTGGCCCAGCGTTCGGTTTCCAGCATCGGCTGGTTGTAAAACGCCTCGACGTGCCCGAGACACAGAATCGCCACCGGCCGCGCGCCCTCGGGCATATGCAGCAGCGTGCGCACCACGTCGACGTCGAATAGCGACACCCAGCCCATTCCCAAACCTTCCGCGCGTGCGGCGAGCCACATGTTCTGGATCGCGCACGCCACCGACGCGAGATCCATCTCGGGCAACGTGCGGCGCCCGAAGATGTGCCGCTCGCGGCCGTCCATCAACGCCATCACCAGCAGTTCGCCGCAGTCCCGCATGCCTTCCACTTTCAGTTTCATGAACGCCTCGCGCCGTTCGCCGAGGGCGTCGGCGGTGGCGAGCCGTTCGCTTTCGACGGCTGCGTGCAAGGCTTCGCGCAACACCGGATCGGTGATGCGCGCAATCCGCCACGGCTGCATATAACCGACGCTCGGCGCATGATGCGCGGCGTCGAGCAGGCGCTGCAACACGGCGGGGTCGACCGGATCGCGCACGAAGTGGCGCATGTCGCGCCGCTCGTGAATCGCGCGGTAGACCGCCTCGCGCTCGGCGTCGTTAAAAGGCTTCGCCATGGAACAGGGCGGCCGCGAAAGCCGGGTTGGAGGGCCAATAAGCATGCATGTACGTCGCGACGATCGAACCGACGCGGAACACGGCCTCGCCGGGTGCGTCACCCTGTGGCCGGGTGGCCGAACGCAGCGGCGTGAGCGGCGTCGTCAGCTTCGAATAGTGGAACGTGTGGCCGGTCATCGGGCCGTGCACGCTGTCGATCTGTTGCATGCCGAGCGCGGTGAAGCGCGTTTGCATCGTTGCGTGGCCGGGCAGCAGGCCGAGCATTTGCGTGCTCACGCCATGCGTATCGGTGAGCTGTTCGAGCAGATACAGCATGCCGCCGCATTCGGCGACGAGCGGCTTGCCCGCCGCCGCATGCGCGCGGATCGTCGCGCCGCTGCGCGTGTTGCTTGCGAGCGCGGCGGCGTGCAGTTCGGGATAGCCGCCGGGAAGATAGAGGGCGTCGGCATGGTCGGGCAACGGATCGTCCGCGAGCGGCGAGAAGTACACGACCTGTGCGCCGAGCGCTTCCAGCAGCGTGACGTTGGCCGGATAGACGAACGAGAACGCGGCATCGCGCGCGATCGCGATCCGCTTGCCTTCCAGAAGACGCGGCGGCACGTCCGGCGCAGGCTCGCCGAATTCGACCGGCGGCGGCAGTTCGGCCAGCGCGGTGTTCGCGAGCGCATCGGCGGCACGGTTCAGCCGCGCGTCCAGGTCGTCGATTTCCGCCGCCTGATGCAAGCCGAGATGGCGGTCGGGCAACTCGATCTCGTCGTTGCCGCTGACGTGTCCGCACCAGCGTATGTCCGGCGGCAGCGCTTCCTCGAGCGTCCGCGCGTGCCGCGCGGAGCCGACGCGATTGGCGAGCACGCCGTAAAACGGCAGCTCGGGCCTGAATCGCGCGAGCCCGAAGGCGACCGCGCCGAAGGTCTGCGCCATCGCCTTCGCTGAAATCACCGCGAGCACCGGCACGCCGAACACGGCGGCGAGGTCGGCGCTGCTCGGCGTGCCGTCGAATAGACCCATCACGCCTTCGATCAGGATCAGGTCCGCTTCGGCCGCCGCCTGCGCGAGCAGCGTGCGGCAAGCGGCTTCACCGACCATCCACAGATCGAGCGACAGCACGGGCGCGCCGCTCGCGCGCGCGAGAATCATCGGGTCGAGAAAATCCGGGCCGGTCTTGAACACGCGCACGCGCCGCCCCAGCCGCCGATGATGGCGCGCGAGACCCGCGGTAATCGTGGTCTTGCCTTGACCCGAAGCCGGCGCGCTGATGAACAGCGCGGGACATGCCGTCGAGGTCGTTCCGTTCGGGAACGCCCCTGAAGAACTGCCCTCGGCGGGCGCTCCGGACGAAGTGCCTTTCGGCTGCGCCTCCGAAGCGCTCTTATCGGGGCTCGCGCTCATCGCTCAGAACTCCACGCCGCGCTGCGCTTTCACGCCTTGCTCGCGGTACGGATGCTTGACGATGCGCATCTCGGTGACGAGATCGGCGGCCTCGATCAACGCATCCGGCGCGTGACGGCCGGTCACCACCACGTGCAGCATCGGCGGGCGAGCGTTGATCACGGACAGCACCTCGTCGAGCGGCAGGTATTCGTACTTCAGCACGGTGTTCAGCTCGTCGAGGATCACCATCTGGTAGTCGCCGCTCTCGATCATCCGGCGCGCTTCGTCCCAGCCCTTGCGGGCGGTGGCGATGTCGGCGTCGCGGTTCTGCGTGTTCCAGGTGTAGCCATCGCCCATCGTGACGAAATCGCAATTGGCGATCGCGCCGAGAAAACCGCGCTCCGACGTGTGCAATGCGCCCTTGATGAACTGCACGACGCCGAGGCGCATGCCGTGTCCGAGCACGCGCACGGCCATGCCGAACGCGGCCGTGGTCTTGCCCTTGCCGGTGCCGGTGTTGACGATCAGCAAGCCCTTTTCGACGGTGGCGTTGGCCTGTTTTTTCTCGTGGCCTTCGCGCCGGCGTTCGGTCATGCGTTGATGCGATTCGGGATCGGTTTTCATGGAAGGTCCTGTTTCTCGGTGTCGTGGGTTGTCGGTTCGTGTTCGGTCCGGGCGATGATCGAGGCAATCGCCACGGTCACGCCGGCATGCGCGGTCTTGCGGACGAGGAGTTGGGCGTTGGGTACAGCCGACGCAGCCGACGCAGCCGACGCAGCCGACGCAGCCGACGCAGCCGACGCAGCCGACGCAGCCGACGCAGCCGATGCAGCGGACCCGGCCGACACGTTAGCCGCGCCGAGCAGCGCGCACGGCTCGCAAACGCCGTCCACGCCGAGATGCTCGCGTGCAACCGCCGAAGGCTCGGCCACGGGTATCGCCGCGATTTGCTCGCGGCTGAAGAGTGCGATCGGCAACGCGTGGCGTGCGCAGAATTCGAGCAGGCCTGCTTCGTGGGCTTTGCTGTCGATCGAGGCGATCGTGCTGATTTCGTCGAACGTATGCGACCCGAGCGCGGCGCGCACGGCCGTTTCGATCTGCACGGCCGAGGTGTGCAACCGGCAACCGACGCCGACGCTCAGCGTTTTCATGGGCACGCTCCGCGCCAAAGCCAGCGACGCGACGCCGCCGATCACCACGATCGCCGGCGAGCCGAGCCCGGCGCGAGACACCGTATCGGCGAACTCTCCAAGCCGCGCCAGCGCATGCCGTTGCTCGGGCCGCGTGGCCGATTCGATCGCGGCGCACGGCGTATCAGCGTTCATGCCGGCCGCGAGCAACGCCCCGACGATATCGCTCAAGCGCCGCATGCCCATGTAGATCACCAGCGTCATGCGCGTGGCGACGAGCGCGGCCCAATCGGGCTCGCCGCTGCCGGCGCTATGTCCGGTGACGAACACCACGCCTTGCGCATGATCGCGATGCGTGACCGGAATGCCGATCGCCGCGGGCGCCGCGATGCCCGCCGTGATGCCGTTGATCACTTCGGCGTCGATGCCCGCTGCTTGCAGCGCCTGCAATTCCTCGCCGCCGCGCCCGAACGCGAACGGATCGCCGCCTTTCAAACGCGCGACGCTGCGCCCGGCCCGCAGATGCGCGAGCATCTGCACGATGATCCCGGCCTGCGGCGTGGACGGATGTCCGCCGCGCTTGCCGACGTAAATCACCAGCGCGTCGGCGCGCGCGAACTGCAATACGTCGGGATTCACCAGATCGTCGACCAGCACCACGTCGGCTTGCGCGAGCGCGCGGGTCGCCTTGAGCGTCATCAGTTCGACGTCGCCGGGGCCCGCGCCGATCAGCCACGCGCGGCTCATCGCGGCATGCATGGCGCGCGCCATGTCGTGACGGACGGGAAGGGCCGAAGCGCCAGGAGGGCGTGCGAGCCGGCGGAAAGGGAAGAACTCATGCGGTGCTACGGATATCAGGCATGACGTAATGCGCCGCTTCACCAAGATACATGCAAGCGGGGACCACGCCGTGCTTCAGCGCCATCACATCCGTCCCTCGCGGATTCCGGCGGCCGGCAGCGTGACGTTCGCTGCCTCCGCGTCTGGCCGGTATCCGGGCTGGCGGCCTCATGCGCTTTGCCTTCCCGTCCGCATTCGTCGGACAGTGGCATCGAAAACGCATGCGCGGCGCTATAAAACCCATCGAGCGCCGCAGGTCGCTTACCGTTGCGGGGACAGCACAGGTTGAGCGCGGCAAGCGCGGCCTGTTTCCCGTTTAACTGCACACGCGAATGCATGTGCGGGCACCAAACGCGCGCTTACGATAGCACATGACGCCCCATCCGATAAGCGCCTCCGTCCTCGCGTTTTCTTGACTGCGCCGGGTCGCGGGCCTACACTCGCACGCACTTTGGTGCTCGTGTGCGCGCTCCTGCGCATGCAGTTAAACGGGAAACAGGGCGCCCGCGTTCAAGGACCGGGTCAACCTGTGCTGCCCCCGCAACGGTAAGCGAAATGCGGTACGTCACGTACCGCGGAGCCGGCTTCGATGTCCACGCGCAAGGCCGCGTCGGCATACAACCACTGGGCGAGAAATCACTCGCACGGGAAGGGGAAGCGGCGCTTTCGCCAGCCCGGATACCGGCCAGAGCACGCAGGACGAACGCCGCGGGGATGCGGCATGCGTTCATGACCTCACCCCGCTTGCTGTCTTTCCCTGTTGCAGCAACGCCGTCGATCGAATGGACCTCACGATGCAAACTCAAATGCGCAAGATCCCCGTCACCATCGTCACGGGCTTTCTCGGCAGCGGCAAGACCACGCTGCTTCGGCACATTCTTCGGCATGCGGGCGGCAAGCGCATTGCGGTGATCGTCAACGAGTTCGGCGAGCTCGGCATCGACGGGGAAATCCTCAAGGGCTGCGGAATCGGTTGCGACGAAAACGGCGTCGAAACCGAAGGGCAACTGTATGAACTGGCGAACGGTTGCCTGTGCTGCACCGTGCAGGAAGAATTTTTTCCGGTGATGGAAAAACTCGTCGAGCGCCGCGAGCAGATCGATCACGTGCTGATCGAAACGTCGGGCCTCGCCTTGCCCAAGCCGCTGGTGCAGGCGTTCAACTGGCCGCAGATCAAGAACAGCTTCACGGTGGATGCGGTGGTGACCGTGGTGGACGGCCCCGCCGCCGCGAGCGGCCAGTTCGCCGACAACCCGGCCGCCGTGGATGCGCAACGCAAGGCCGATCCGAATCTCGATCACGAATCGCCGCTGCACGAACTGTTCGAGGATCAGTTGTCCGCGGCCGATCTGGTGATTCTGAACAAAACCGATTTGCTCGACGACGCGCGGCAAAGCGCCGTGGAAGCCCTCATTCGTGAAGAGATTCCACCGCAAGTGAAGATCGTGCGCGCGCAGATGGGCCAACTCGATCTGCACACGTTGCTGGGTCTCGAGGCGGCTTCGGAAGAAACCATCCACTTGCGCCACGATCACCACGGTTCCGCCGACGACGCCGATCACCACCACGACGAATTCGATTCGGTGGTGGTGCAGGCGAGCGCGCCATCGCGCGAAGCGCTGATCGCCGCTTTGCAAGGGCTCGTCGAAACGAACACGATTTACCGCGTCAAGGGTTTCGCGGCTTTGCCGGGCGCGCCGATGCGTCTGGTGATCCAGGGCGTGGGCCGGCGTTTCGATAGTTATTTCGATCGGCGCTGGCAGGCGCATGAAACCGATGCGGGACTGCAAAGCCGCTTCGTGCTGATCGGCGAGGACCTGGATCAGCACGCGCTGCAACGCGCATTCGACGCGGCGCTCGGTGTGGCGTCGAGCGCCGAAGCGCAACAGGCGTAAGCGCTCATGCATCTGCTGCGCACCACGCCGGGTGGTTTTGTCGACGACACGCAAGGCGTGATCCGCATCGATCAGCGGCCCGCCGATATCGTGGTGCTCAGTTCCGCCGACACCACGCTGTCGCTGCTCGCCAGCGTGTTTCCTCGTCTCGGAGACGGCTTCCCGAGCGTGAGGCTCGCGAACGTCACGTATCTGCGGCAGCCGGCCTCGGTCGATTTTTATGTCGAGGACGTGTTGCAGCATGCGCGCGTCGTGGTGGTCGATCATCTTGGCGGCGAAGCCTATTGGCCCTACGGCATCGAGCAGGTGGTCGCGCTCGCCGAGCGCAAGCAGCAGACGCTCGCGATGTTCTCCGGCGATCTCCAGGAAGACCCGAACCTGCTTGCGCGCAGCACCGCGAGCGCCGATCTGTGCCATCAGCTATGGCGTTATCTGCGTGAAGGCGGCCCGCAAAACGCCGAGGCGTTTTTGCGCTGCATCGCGTATCGCGGCTTCGGTTGGGGACGCGAGCCCGCGCCGCCGCGCGCGTTGCCGGCCGCGACGCTCTACCACCCCGAGCGCGACACGCCGACGATCGCCGACTGGCAGGCGCGCTGGCGGCAAGACGCGCCGGTGGCCGCGATTCTGTTCTACAAGGCGCATCTGCAAGCGGCCAATACGGCGGTGTTCGATGCGCTGATCGACGCGCTCGATGCGCAAGGTCTGAATCCGTTGCCGATCGCGATTACGTCGCTGAAAGACGCGATGAGCCGCGAAGTCGTGCAGTCGCTCTGTGCGCAACATAACGTCGCGCTGGTGCTGAATACGACCGCGTTCGCCGCGTCCGCGATCGACGACCCCGAGCCGCTCGCGCTCGCCGGCGACGCGCCGGTGTTGCAGGTGATCCTGAGCGGCGGCAACCGCGACGACTGGCTCAAGGACAATCAAGGTCTGAATTCGCGCGACATCGCCATGCATGTCGCGCTGCCGGAAGTGGACGGCCGCATCATCACGCGCGCGATCAGCTTCAAGGGGCTCGCGTATCGCTGTCCGCACACGGAAGTCGACGTGGTGCGGTATCAACCGGACCTCGAACGCGTGAGTTTTCTGGCGGAACTGAGCCGCCGCTGGTGCCGTCTGCGCACGCTCGATAACGCGGACAAGAAGCTCGCGCTGATCCTCGCCAACTATCCGATGAGCGAGGGGCGCATCGGCAATGGCGTGGGACTCGATACGCCGGCCTCGGTGGTCGGCATTCTGTCGATGCTGCGCGATGAAGGCTACCGTCTCGCGGACTTGCCCGCGCACGGCGATGCGCTGTTGAAGAAGCTCACCGAAGGCGTGACCAACGATCCGGTCGTGCGTGATTTGCGGCCGGCATTGCAAAGCCTCGCGCTCGACGATTACCGCGTGTACTTCGACGCATTGCCCGCCGAGGCACGCAATGCGTTGAACGCGCGCTGGGGTCCGCCCGAGCAGGACCCCACGTTGCGGCGCGGCCGTTTCATGATCGCCGGCTGGCGCTGCGGGCATGTGTTCGTCGGCATTCAGCCGTCGCGCTCGCGCGAGCAGGGCGATTACGCGAGCTATCACGACGCCGAACTCGTCCCGCCGCACGCGTATCTGGCGTTCTACTTCTGGCTGCGTCACCAGTTCGGCATCGACGCGGTCGTGCACGTCGGCAAGCATGGCAACCTCGAATGGCTGCCGGGCAAGAGCGTTGCATTGAGCGACGCGTGCTGGCCCGACCTGATTCTTGGGCCGATGCCGCACCTGTATCCGTTCATCGTCAACGATCCGGGCGAGGGCAGCCAGGCGAAGCGGCGCGCGCAGGCCGTGATCATCGATCACCTGATGCCGCCGCTCACGCGTGCCGAAAGCTACGGGCCGTTGCAGGATCTCGAACGCCAGGTCGACGAATACTATGAAGCGCTGATGGTCGATCCGCGCCGTTCCAGGCTGTTGCGGCGCACGATTCTCGCGACCATCGTCGAACATAGGCTGCATGAGGAACTGAGTCTCGCCGAGCCCGCTGGACAGGATGACGAGGACGCGCTGCTCACGCGCGTCGACGCGTGGCTGTGCGAGCTGAAGGAAGCGCAGATTCGCGACGGCTTGCACACCTTCGGGCAATCGCCCGAAGGAGTGCAGCGGCGCGATACGTTGCTGGCTTTGGGGCGCTTTCCGGTCGGCAACGGGCAAGGCGGCAACGCCGGTTTGATCGACGCGTTGGCGCGCGATCTGTGCATCGATCATCTGTTCGATCCTTTGTCGGTGGATTGGTCGGCGGTGTGGAACGGGCCGCGTCCCGACCTCTTGCAGCACGTGAGCGACGCGCCGTGGCGGCACGGCGGCGATACGCGCGAGCGTCTGGAGTTGCTGGCGGCGCAGATGTTGCGCGCGGTGTGCGGCGATGATGCGCATGCCATGGCGCCGGCGGCCGGAAGCTTGCCGCAAGCCGAACGGGTGATCGAGCGTCTGCGTCACGATGTACTGCCGCGGCTCGACGCATGCGGTCCGCAGGAAATGCGGCATCTGAAGCGCGGCCTCGAAGGGCGCTTCGTGCCGCCGGGGCCGAGCGGTTCGCCGTCGCGTGGCCGGCCCGATGTGCTGCCCACCGGCCGCAACTTCTATTCGGTCGACACGCGCGCGATTCCCACGCAAGCCGCGTGGTCGCTCGGTTTGAAATCCGCACAGCAGTTGATCGAGCGGCATCTGCAGGAACACGGCGACTATCCGCGCGCCATCGGCCTGTCGGTATGGGGCACCGCGACCATGCGCACCAGCGGCGACGATATCGCCCAGGCGCTCGCGTTGCTCGGCGTGCGGCCCAAGTGGGCGCCGGGCAGCCACCGCGTGACCGATTTCGAAATCATGCCGATCGAGGTATTCGACCGGCCACGTATCGACGTCACGTTGCGCGTGTCCGGTTTTTTCCGCGACGCCTTCGCGAACGTGATGCATCTGTTCGACGCGGCCGTGCAGGCGGTGGCCGAACTGGACGAACCCGAACACCTGAATCCGATTCGCGCCCGCGTGCTGCGCGAACGCGACGCGTTGATCGCGCGCGGCATGGACGCCGCCGAGGCGCGCAAGCGCGCCGGCTGGCGTGTGTTCAGCGCGCGGCCCGGCGCGTATGGCGCGGGTCTGCAAGACATGATCGACTCGCGGCAATGGCAAACCGATGCCGATCTCGCGAACGCGTATCAGGCGTGGGGCGGTTACGCCTACACGCAAAAGAACGCGGGTGAGGAAGCGCGCGACACGTTCGGCGCACGCCTCGCCGCAATGGACGTGGTCTTGCAGAACCAGGACAACCGCGAGCACGATCTGCTCGACTCGAACGACTATTACCAGTTCCAGGGCGGCATGGTCGCGGCGGTGCGTCATCTGGCCGGCAATCAGCCGCACGTCTATCATGCCGACCACAGCAACCCGGCCGCGCCGCGCGTGCGCACACTGCACGAGGAAATCGCGCGCGTGGTGCGCTCGCGCGTGGTCAATCCGAAATGGCTCGATGGCGTGAAGCGTCACGGCTACAAGGGCGCGGCGGAAATCGCCGCGACCGTCGATTATCTGTACGGTTACGATGCGACCGCGCGCGCGGTCGCGGATCATCAATACGCGCTCGTCACCGACGCTTATCTGAACGATGCCGATACGCGCGAGTTCTTGCAGCGCCACAACCCGCATGCACTGCATTCGATCTGCGAGCGCCTGCTCGAAGCCATGCAGCGCGGTTTGTGGCAGGCGCCCGGCGACTATCGCGCGCAAGTCGAACGGCATCTGTTCGCGAGCGAGCAGCAGATCGAAGGAAGGCAAACATGAAGGCAGCGACATGACGGCAGCAACCCAGCGACCCGCGTTTCCCTTTGCCGCGCTGATCGGCCAGGCGCCGTTGCAGCAGGCGCTGTTGCTGGCCGCGATCGATCCGGGGCTGGGCGGCGTGCTGGTGAGCGGACCGCGCGGCACGGCGAAGTCGACCGCGGCGCGCGCGCTTGCCGAGTTGCTGCCGGAAGGGCAACTGGTGAATTTGCCGCTCGGCGCGAGCGAGGATCGTCTGATCGGCACGCTCGATATCGAAACCGTGCTGCGCGATGGTTCGGTGCGCTTTTCGCCGGGTCTGCTTGCCAGGGCGCATCGCGGCGTGCTGTATGTCGATGAAGTCAATTTGCTGCCGGATGCGCTCGTCGATGCCTTGCTCGACGCCGCGGCAAGCGGCGTGAATACCGTCGAACGCGACGGCGTTTCGCACAGTCACGATGCGAGCTTCGTGCTGATCGGCACGATGAATCCCGAGGAAGGCGAGTTGCGTCCGCAGTTGATCGACCGCTTTGGTTTGATGGTCGAGTTGCAGAACTGTTATGAGCCGCGTGTGCGTGAGGAAATCGTGAAGGCGCGGCTGGCGTTCGATCTCGATCCTGGCGGTTTTCGCGCGCGTCATGAGCAACAGCAGCAGCGCTATGTTCAGCGGATTCGTGCGGCGCGCGAAGCGCTGCCGCAACTCGCGTTCGACGATACGGTGCACGCGCGCGTCAGCGCGCTCTGCATCGGCGCGGCCGTGGATGGTTTGCGCGCCGATCTCGTGATGCTGCGCGCGGCGCGGGCATTGGCGGCGCTGGAACAGGCGGCGGCGATTAGCGCGGAGCATGTCGATCGGGTCGCCGAGGCTGTGCTGGTTCATCGGCGGCATCAGCGTGACCCTCAGCAGGGCGATGACGCGCGCGAGAGCGGTTCAAAGGGCTCGTCCCCGACTGCACACGATGCGGCCGCGGCCAGTAGCGAAAGCGATTGGGGCTACCTCCCGCCCGAGCGTTCCGCCACCACTCAGGTCAAAGGCGTCATTCCACTCAGCGCAAAAAAACGCTGAGCCATCGGAAGGGCGCCGCCGCTGACTCGCGCAGCGGTTTTCGATGGCGGCAAGGCGCGGGCGTGAATTCGCGCAACCGCTTGCGCGGCACGCCGGGCAAGCGGATCGCGTGGCCGCCGACGCTCGCCGCGATGCGCCGGGAGACGCTGCGCGCCGAGCACTTGCGCTTCGTGCGCGAGGCGCCGCGCGGCGGTGTGCTGCATTGCTTCGTCCTCGATTGCTCCGGGTCCATGCTGGCCGGGCAGCGCCTCGCGCTCGCCAAGGGGCTGCTGATTGCCTTGTTCGACCGCGCGAGCGCCGCGCGCGCCGAGGCGGCGCTGATCTGCTTCGGCGGCAATGGGGCGGACGTGCGTTTCGGTCCTGCCGTGCCGCGCTGGTGGAATGAACGGTGGCTGCGTCCCGTGGGCGGCGGCGGCGGCACGCCGCTCGCGTCCGGCGTTCGCGAGGCGGCACGCTTGCTGGAGCGCAGCGCGCGCCGTCGTCCCGCGCAGCAGCGCTGGCTGTGGATTCTGACCGACGGCCGCAGCAGCGATCAGCCGACTCGCCCGCTCGACGCCGATGAAATAATATTCGTCGATTTCGAACGTGAGGCGATACGCCTGGGCCGCTGCGAAGCGCTGGCCGATGCGTGGGACGCGCGGCGTTTTACGCCGGAAGAACTGATCGGTTAGCGCGCGTCGCAGTGCGCGAACATCCCGCCGGTCTTTCGCCTTCAATCCCTGCCGATCCGCAGCGCGTTCGCATAGCCGGTGAGTTCCAGATACGCCCGTCCGACGTCCGCGCCATCGCGGCTCACCCGCACCGCACCTTCCCAATACACCGCACCGGTCGATTGCCTGGAATCGAGTTCCTGGTCGTCCATCAAGGGATCGAGCCGCCATGTCAGCGCGCCGGTCTTGACCGTCATCGAAACCGGATAGGGCGTATTCGTGCGCGGCGAGCGCCAGGTGCGTACCGGCGTGAAGTCGACCTGATCGCGGCCGAACGTGGTCACGTCGCCGGCGCGATTTCGCAATGCCGCATGCGCCCACATCGCGCGCCCATCGCGACCGCGAATTCTGAACGCCATCAACGCCGAGCCATCCGTCAGATTGGCGCCGAGCCAGTCCCAGCCGAGCGCATTCGCGTCGAGCAGCGTGCTCGACCATTCATGATCGAGCCACGCGGCGCCCGTGACGGCCGTGCCGTCGTTCGATCTGCCGCCCGCCGCGGCCGGTCGAACGACAGTGCCGGTTACGCGCAAGTGCGGCTCGCTGTAGTAATAGCTCGCCTGTTCAGGCCGCGGGCCTTTGCGTGAGTATCCGCGCTCGCCCTGGAGCAAGGGCGCTTGCGTCGGCGTCAGCGCGAGATGCAGCGAGAAGCCGTCCGCGTCGACCGTGACCTCGTAGTGGCCGTCCGCGGCGCGAACGATTTTCCATGCATCGAGTTTGACGTCGGTGTTGTTCCGCTTCGCATAAGCGAGTCCGAAACCCTGGCGGGCAATGCGCTGATCGTGCGCAAGATGCCCCAACGCCGGATCGCTCAACGCGGCATGCGCGATGATCAATTGCGACGGCGCGAACGCGCTCGGATCGGCCGGATCATGACCCGTTGCCGAGCGAAAGAACGTGATCTGAAAACCGAGCGGCTGTTTGTCAGGCGTATCGAGCCAGCCGGTTGCGTACCACCACTCGGTGCGAAAGCCGTCATGCGCGCCGCTGTCTTGCGCCAGCGAGATCGAATGGCCCGGCGTTACCGCTGCAAACTCCGGCGTCGCGGCGAACACCGACGAAGCCAGCAAAACGCCCGCGCAAAGTAGCGCCCGCATCACCAATCCTCCTTCACCGCGCGCACCGCATCCACCGACACCGCGCCGCGTCCCGCGATCACCGCCGTCGAGCACGACGAAGCCAGCATCACCAGCGCGACCGTGCCCAGCACGGTCCACGGAACGTGCAGCGACATGCTCCAATGAAACGATTGCGGATTGACGACGAACACCAGAATCAGACTGATCGCGAAGCCGAGCGCGAAGCCCATCGCAATGCCGCAAGCGGTAAGCATGCCGCCTTCGAGCGCGAGAATCGCGAGAATCTGCGAGCGCGTCACGCCCACGTGCCGCAGCATGCCGAACTCGCGAGCCCGCGCGAGCGTCTGCGCGGAAAACGTCGCGGCCACGCCGAACAGGCCGATCACGATCGCCACCGCCTCCAGCAGATAAGTGACCGCGAAGCTCCGGTCGAAGATGACGAGCGTGCGCGCGCGAATCTCGCCGGGTAGCGACAGATCCAGCGATGCGCCAAAGGGCAGCGCGCGCAATCCCGCCATCACGCGTTCGACGCTCGTTCCCGGCTGCACGGTCACGGCCACATCGGTCGCGCTCGTGTCGGCGGTCAGGCGGCGATAGTCGGCGAGCCGTATCTGGATCGCGCCCGTCTGCCGCACGTAATCGCGCCACACGCCGGCCACGACGAACACGTGGCCGCGCTCGCCAAGCGGCAATTGCACGCGCCGGCCAGGCTGGTACCCATACAGATCGATCATGGCTTCGGATACCCAGATGGGTGTTTCGTCTTCGTGAAGCTCGGACGGACTCAGTATCGCGCCGGTCATTTGCAGGTTCGCGCCGGGATCGGCGGCGTCGATTTCACGCGCGAGCACGGCGATGTCCGGGCGCGCGGGATCGAGCGTGAGATGCGACGTGCGGGCGAACGCCGCCTTGCGGATGCCGGGCACGGCTGCGAGCAGCGTCTGTTCAGCGGGACGCAAGCCGCCGGTATCGCCGTTCGGCGCTGCGCGCACGTACAGATCGGCCGACAGCAGATGACCCAGCCAGTCCTCGACGGAAACACGGAAGCTGGCCACCATGATCGCCATCGCGACGATCAGCGCGAAGCTCGACAACACGCCGCCCATCGCGATCGACGCGTGGCCCGGCGCATTCGCGAGACGCGCCAGCGCGAGCGTGCCTGGCGCGCCCACGCGACGCCGCGCGCCGAACGCACGGCTCGCCGCGCCGAAGAGGAGCGCGGTCACGCGCGGCATCAACGCAATCCCGCCGAGCAACAACAGCGCGACGGCGAGATAGCCGGCAATCGGCGCATCGAACAGGGGCGGCAAACGCGTGAGAACGGCGGCGGCGAGCAGGCACAGTAGAGCGGGCCACGGCGTGGCGAGCCGCGCCAACGCGCCTTCCTCGGCGCCCGCCTTGAGCGCGGCCGCGGGCCTCGCGCGGGCCGCTTCCAACGCCGGGGCGAGACTGCCGAATACCGACACCGCGATTCCCAGCGTCAGAAACAGCGCGCTGGCGAGCGGTTCGAAGCCGACTTGCGGCTCTACGCCGGGAAAGTAGCCGCCGCCAAGATCGCTGCCGAAAAAGCGCAGCGCGCCGCTCGCCATCGCATAGCCGAGCGCGAGCCCGGAGAGCGAGCCGAGCAGCCCGAGCAACGCGCCTTCCATCAGGATCTGGCGCAGCAACTGGCCGCGTGTCAGTCCGAGTACGCGCAGCATCGCGAACTGCGCGCGCCGCCGCACGACGCTCAGCGCCTGCGTCGAAAACACGAGGAACGCGCCGGTGAAAAGCGCGACTAGCGCGAGCACGTTCATGTTGATTCGATAAGCGCGCGATAAACGATCGGTGCGGCTCTCGGCATCGCGTGTTTCGGCGATCACCCACTGGTTGCCCAGGCGTGCCTGCAGTTCACGCCTGAAGCGCTCGCGGTCCACACCGCGTTTGAGCAGCAAGTCGACGCGCGAGAGCTTGCCGGCATTACCGAACTTCCATTGGGCGGCGGCGATGTCCATCACCGCGAGCCGCTGACCCGGACGCGTTCTCACCAGGCCGCCGGCCACGCGCAAATGCACGATGGACGTGCCGCTTCGCAGCGCGATGCGGTCGCCGGTTGTCACCTTCAACCATTGCTGCGCCGCCGTGGAGAGAAACACCGTGTCGCTCGCGAGCGTATCGAACGGCCGGTCCGGCGACGGCACGCCGGTCAGATCGGGCGCGATGCGGCTCGCCTTGAAGACGTCGATGCCGAGCACCGGCAGCGCGGCGCTTTGATTCGGCACGGTGACGTCGAGCGCGAGCACGGGACTCGCCAGCGCGACGCCGGGCTCGGTTGCGAGGCGCGGATAAACGGACTCGTCGAATGAAGCGTGCGCGCCGCGCACCTGAAGATCCGCGACGCCCGAGAGACTGCGGGCCGCCGCGGAGAATTCAATGAAGGCCGCGCTATTGATCAATTGCACCGCGTAACCGAGCGCCACGCCGAGCGCGATGGTGGCGATCGCGACCAGCGCGCGTCCGCGATGACTGCGCCATTCGGCGCCGAGCAGCCAGCGCGCGAGCAGGCGGTGTCCGTGCCTGCGCGGCAGTGAACGTGGCTCAGTGCGCGTCATGGTCGGATCGCGCGGTGTGCCCGGACGATGCGTGCAAACCGCGATCGCTCAGAATCAGTATGCGGTCGGCGATTGCCGCGGCGGCTTGCGAGTGCGTGACCATGATCGTGGCCGCGCCCGTCGCCTTGCTTTGCACGCGAAACAGGGCGAGCACGTCGTGCGCGGTATCGGGATCGAGATTGCCGGTGGGCTCGTCGGCGAGAATCAGTTTGGGATGATGCACGAGCGCGCGCGCGATTGCGACGCGCTGCAACTCACCGCCGGAGAGTTGGCGCGGAAAATCGTCGCCGCGGCCGCTCAAGCCGACCGCCGCGAGCATGTCGAGCGCACTGGCCGTGGACAGATCGTTCAGCAACAGTGGCAGCGCAACGTTTTGCGCGAGCGTGAGATGCGGCAGCACGTGGAATGCCTGAAACACGAAGCCGAGTTTTTGCCGGCGCAGACGCGTGGCCGCATTGTCGTCGAGACGCGCAACGGCGCTTCCGTCGATGACCACCTCGCCGCTATCCGCGCTGTCGAGACCGGCGATCAGATTGAGCAGCGTCGACTTGCCGACGCCCGAGTCGCCCATGATCGCGACGAATTCTCCCTGCTCCAGCGTGAAATCGAGTTGCGCCAGCACGATGCGGCCGGCGCCATAGCTTTTGCTCAGTCCGCGGCACTCGAGCGCGGGAACGGCAGTGTCCTCACCAGGCATGCGGTATCCGGTCAGTCAGGCAGAAGAGGGCGGCGTGGCGGCGGCCGATGAATGTGCGCGCCGCGCCTGCGTGTTGTTTGTGAACCGGCGCAGTATAAGCGGCTTGCCTGCGTGGCGCAGGGCTCGCCGCGCGCGCTCCGGGACGCGCTTCATTATCGTTCGCCGCCGTACCCCGATGGAACAGCGCTTGCTGCGACCCAGCGGCGGTCGACGACTGCTCGCCAGCCTCAGCGCGGCGAAAACGTCCTTTCCGGAGTGCACCATGACCAGCCAGATCTCGCAGCAACTTGTCGACACACAGAGCGCCGGCATCGCCGCTTTTGGCGACTTCGCGCAACGTGCGTTCGAGGGTTTCGAAAAAGTGACGCAGTTGAATGTGCAGGCGATCAAAACGAGTCTCGCGGAACGTCAGGCGATTGTGTCCGAAGCGCTGTCGCCTGCCTCGCCATTCGACCTGTTCCTTTTGCAGACGCAACTGACCGAAGCCGCCGCGACCAAGGCGAAAGCCTACATGACGCATCTCGGCGAAATCGTCGCGCAGAATCAGCTTGAATTGATCGCCACGGCGCGGCAGGGCTTCGCGAACTACGCGCGCGAATTCGAGGCGTGGATCAGCGCCGCCGGCGACGACGCGCAGCAAACGGGTGCGGACGCGGCGTACCCGATGCTTCCCTCGGCAACCGCGATCAGCGAGACGGAGCAACAGACCGACGTCGCGATCCTCGACAGTACCGGCAACGTGGTGTCGGGGCGCGGCTCGCGCCGGCGCTCAACGAATTAGGCGCGAACGTAATAGGGCGATGAGAAGAACCTGCTCTCGTCGCCGAATGCTTTCAAAAACATAACATCGCGTAGTCCAGCCGCGGCTTCCTCTTCTCCTCATGCCTCGCTTGGGGGCATGCAGCCCTTCGTCTTCCTCGTTTGACGAGTGACGGAATGTGCGTCTGCACATTCCGTCTTTTCGTTCAAGAGCGTTCCTGGCAATGGCGCGTTTCGCCCAGTACTTTTTTTCATTGATGCGCTGCAAAATCTTTTATATAAGGGTAATCTCCTACTCCTTGCTGATTTGCCTCAAAGAAACGTCGTTTAGTACCGCCCGACTTCCTCAGCGAACCAAAGCCTTCAAATCCGTTTCAATGCTTTCTCATTTGAAAGTATTGGAGGGGTGTTTTGCACTCGTTTTCGCACACCAAGTATCCAAGAACACATGCCATTGCCTCCGCTTCTCAGTCTTCTCATCTGGATCCCCATTGTTGCCGGCCTGGTCGTGCTGCGCGCCGGATCGGACAAGGCCCGCGGCCGCACCCGCATGCTCGCTCTCGCCGGTGCGGTGGCGGGCTTCCTGCCGGTGATTCCGCTGGTCGCGAATTTCCGCAACGACGTCACGTCGATGCAGTTCGTCGAGAACGTCCGCTGGTCGCCCACCTTCGATATCGCGTGGCATGTGGGGGTGGACGGAATTTCGCTGTGGCTGGTCGCGCTGACCGCGCTTACGACGATCATCATCGTCGTGGCTTCGTGGGAGTCGATCACCGAGCGCACCGCGCAGTACTTCGGCGCGTTCCTGATGCTGTCCGGTTTCATGCAAGGCGTGTTCACGTCGCTCGACGGCATGTTGTTCTTCATCTCGTTCGAAGCGACGCTGATTCCGCTCTATCTGCTGATCGGCACGTGGGGGCATTCGAACCGCTCGTACGCCGCGGTGAAGTTCTTCTTCGTCTCGTTCCTCGGCTCGCTGATGATGCTGATGTCGATGCTGTATCTGTATAGTCAGACGCACAGCTTCGACCTCGCGCTATGGCGTGAAACGCGCCTCGGCACCATGCCGCAGGTTCTGATCTTCCTGGGCTTTCTCGCTGCCTTCGGTGTGAAGGTGCCGATGTGGCCGCTGCATAGCTGGCTGCCGGACGTTCACCTCGACGGTCCGACCGGCGCCGCCGTGATGATCGGCATGCTGAAGCTGGGCGGTTATGGCCTGCTGCGTTTCGCGTTGCCGATCGCGCCGCAGGCAAGCCACTTCTTCGCGCCGATGATGATCACGCTGTCGCTCGTCGCGGTGATCTATGCGAGCCTGCTGGCGCTCGTGCAAACCGACATGCGCCGTTTGCTCGCCTATTCGACGGTCGCACACATGGGGCTCGTCACGCTCGGTCTGTTCGTCTTCAACCGCATCGGCCAGGCCGGCGCGATCGTGCAGATGCTGTCATACGGCGTGGTGTCCGGCGCGATGCTGTTGTGTACGGGCATGCTGTACGACCGCACGAAAACCGCGTCGATCGCCGAATACGGCGGCGTCGCCAATACGATGCCGCGCTTCGCCGCATTCGTGATGCTGTTCTCGATGGCCAATATCGGGCTGCCGGGCACCTCGGGTTTCGTCGGCGAGTTCATGGTGCTGATGGGCGCGATCCGCTTCAACTTCTGGATCGGCTCGATCGCGGCTTCCACGCTGATCCTGAGCGCGGCCTACACGCTGTGGATGTACAAGCGCGTGATCTTCGGCGCGATTGCCAATGCGCGCGTCGCGAAGCTTCGGGATCTCGGCAAGCGCGAGTTCGTCTTGCTCGGCGCAATGGCGCTGCTCGTGCTCGCCATCGGCCTCGATCCGAAGCCGTTTACCGATGCGATCGATCCTTCGGTCGGCACGCTGCTGGCGCAATCGGAGCGGTCGGTACGTCCTGCGGAGTCGGCGCCGGACGGCGGCGATCATTTGCAGGCGGCGGTTCCTGCTGCTGTGGCGGTCCGCACGCCGGGCTGATGGGGTGGGGTGCATTGCGGGTGCGGCATGTGCGGCGCGGATGCTGCGTCAAAAACAGTTCTGCGCGCTTCGAGACAAGCCTCTTGAATCACGCTCTTGCATGACGCGGTGGTTCAGATTCTCGTGCAGGTCGTCGTGCATCCGGTTTTCTTCCCGCACATGAAGACCTCTGGTTTGGAAGCGTGCTCGTTCACAGCGCTGACCGCGCTCATGTGATCGGCGCGTCTTGAAGGGGTTTTTGTGTCGACGGGCATATGGCACGCCGTGGGGCTCGACGGCTTTGAGATTGACCCGCCCGCAAACACCAGTTAGCATCGTTTCCATGATCGCTTCTATTCTTTCCCGTCCGCATTCTTTGCGCGCATGCTGTCACAGCCTGCCGAGGGGAGCTTGCGTCTAGCGAGTCGAGCTGAACACGTCCGTATCCCTGAGGCCACCCGTTACACGACCGGTGGCTTTTTTCATTCATGAAGCACTCAGCGCGAAAGAATCAAAATGCCGCTCACCCTGTACGACACGTGGTCGCGCGCCTTGCGCGCTTTCAAGCCGATTCGCGCGAATCACGTTGGCCTCTACTGCTGCGGCCCCACCGTGTACGACCACGCGCATATCGGCAATCTTCGAACGTATGTGTTCGAAGACGTACTGCGGCGCGTGCTGACGCTGAACGGCTACATCGTGCGGCACGTCGTCAACATTACCGACGTCGGCCATCTCGTCTCCGATGCGGACGAAGGCGAAGACAAGATGGAAAAGGGCAGCCGGCGCACCGGCGAATCCGCATGGGCGATTGCCGAACGGTACACGTCGGCGTTCATGGACGACTGGCGCGCGCTCAATTTGCTGGAGCCCGCCGTCTGGTGCCGCGCGACCGATCACATTGCCGAGCAGATCGACTTTATCGACGGGCTCGAGCGCAATGGCTACACGTACACGACGACGGACGGTGTCTACTTCGACACGAGCAGGCAGGACGATTACGGCTATTTGGCGCGTCTCGACGCAGCGGGCCTGCATGCCGGCAAGCGGATTGCGCTTGGGGAAAAGCGGCATGCGACGGACTTCGCGCTGTGGAAATTCAGCCCGCCCGGCGCCACGCGTCAAATGGAATGGGACAGTCCGTGGGGACGCGGTTTTCCAGGCTGGCATATCGAGTGCTCGGCGATGTCGGCGAAATATCTCGGACCGTGGTTCGATATTCATTGCGGCGGTGAAGATCACATTGCCGTGCATCACAGCAATGAAATCGCGCAGACTCAGGCGCGCCACGGCACGCGACTCGCAAATTTCTGGATGCACGGCCATTTCCTCACGCTGGACACCGGCAAGATGTCGAAGTCGGGAGGTGACTTTGTGCGCCTGAGGACGTTGAGCGAGCGCGGCATCGATCCGCTTGCCTACCGTTATTTGTGCCTGAGCGCCCATTATCGGAGCAGTTTACGTTTTAACGATGCCGCGCTGAATGCGGCGCAAGCCGCGTTGGAACGCTTGCGCCGCACTTACGCACAGTGGCCGGAGGGCGGCACGCCGGACGCGAATTGCATGGCCCGCTTCAAGGCCGAGGTCGATCTGGATCTGAACCTGCCGCGCGCACTGGCGGTGTTGTGGGACGTGGTGAGGAGCGAATTGCCTGCCGCGACGCGAAGAGCGACCGTCGATCGCCTGGATGCGGTACTCGGTCTCGGTCTCGCTGACTGGCGAGACGACACCGCCACGATTCCCGCGGAAGTCGCGCTACTGGCGCAAGAGCGCGTAAAGGCCCGCGAGGCCAGGCGTTGGAGCGAAGCCGACCGTCTGCGTGATGCGTTGCGAGCGGCGGGCTGGCATGTGGAAGACAGCTTGAGTGGGCAAGTGCTGCGGCCGCTCGATAAACCGCGATAGTGCGGCGCTGGATCGCGGCGCCGACCGTCCGCGCGCACCGCTCGCAAGATTGTGGGCACAATTGACAAAGGCGCGAGCCGCGCCGCCCATCACCAACCCAGCACCAACCCAGCACCAAAAGGAGCACCCATGAGCCAGCTTCAACCCATCGACTATTCCACCGCATCCCCGCAAGTCAAAGCGGTCTACGACGACATCAAGCAGACCCGCCAGGTGGACGACGTCAACAACTTCTGGAAATTCATCGCCAACCATCCGCCGACACTCGCGCGCACGTGGGACAGCCTGAAAGATGTCATGGCGCCGGGCGCGCTCGATCCGCTGATCAAGGAACTGCTTTACGTCGCGGTGAGCGTGACCAACAACTGCGGCTATTGCGTCGCGAGCCACACGGCCGCGGCGCGGCGCGCCGGCATGACCGACGAGATGTTCGGCGAACTGCTGGCGGTGGTCGGCATGGCGAACGAGACCAACCGTCTCGCCGTGGGCTATCGCGTACCGATCGACCCCGCGTTCGAATAGCCGAACGCGGCGTTAGCGTTAAACGCAACGCGCCTTTAACGCGCGCTCCATTCCGCGAGCAGGCGAGGCAACCCGGCCATGTCCCGAAAGATCTGCGCCGCGCCCGCGCCATGCAAGGCGGTGGCGCTGCTGTGGCCCAACTCGCTCGGGCAATAGCCGAACACGGTGGCGCCGGCGGCCACGCCCGCCGTTGCGCCCGTCACCGTATCCTCCACCACCGCGCAACGGCGCGGGTCCACGCCCAATGCGGCGGCGGCCGCCAGATAGACGTCGGGATACGGCTTGCTGCGAGGCGTTTCGTGACCGCTGAAAATCCGCCCTTCGAAGCACTCGAGAATGCCCGCCTTGGCGAGTTGCAATTCCACCTTGATGCGGTCCGCGCCCGACGCCACCGCAATGCGTCCGTTCAGCGCCGAATGAAGCGCGCGCACCGCGGCCGCCGCGCCCGGAATCGCCACCAGTTCCCGATCGAGCGCCGCATTGCGGCGCGCGCGAAACTGCATGAGCCAGTCCGCCGTGATCGCGTAGCCGGTGCGCGCCTCGATCAACGCGGCTTCGTCCTTCACGGCCTTGCCGACAAAAATGCGCATCGTCTCTTCGACGCTCAAATGCCAGCCCAACTCGCCGAGCATGTCGGTGAGCACGCGGTTGGTGATGGGTTCTGAATCGACGAGCACGCCGTCGCAGTCGAAGAGTACGGCGTCGAAGGGAAAATCGGCCATCTGGCGGGTAGGGATAAAAGTTCGTGGAGCCGGCAAGGATACCTCACCGGCTCTCACGACGCCGCGCAGCGCAGCGGCAGCGCGAGGCATGCGTGCGCCGTCACGCTTCAGGACTTGCCGTCCTGATACCCGTCGTTCAACGTTTTCATGAACGCGATGATGTCCTGTATGTCCTGATCGTTCATCGCGGGCTGATCGCCGAACTTGCGATCGAACGGCGCGTCGCCGACATCGACGTTGGCGTGGTACTGCGCCGGCAGATCGTCGTACTTCCGCACCTTGCCGGCCGCGTCGCGCGGATAGATCTTTTCCGGCGCGGTATTGCGCAGGTTATAGAAGTCCATCACCTGCTTCAGATCGTGATACACGCCGTTATGAAAAAACACCTTGCGTTGCGCCGCATTGCGCAAGGTCGGCGTCAGGAACATCCCGCAGTACTGCGTCTGTTGTGCGAGATCGTGGCGAAACGGCCCGCATACGCCCATGTCGAAGAAGGTCGGGTTCTTGTTGGCCGGAATCGCCGGATTGCGCGGCACGCCCAGCGCTTCATACTGCGTGTCGGTGAAGAGCGGCGGCAAGCCGTCCTTGCTCGGCTGGCTCAAATGGCAGCCCGCGCAGTTGGCCTTGTCTTTATCGTTGAATAGCTGCAAGCCATGCAGTTCGGCATGCGTGAGACGCGCCTTGCCTTCGAGCCAGTCGTCGTACTTGCTGCTGAACGCATGAAACGACGGGTCCTCGATCTGATACCGACCCACGGCGAACATCGCCTCGGAAATCAACAGGCTCGGGTTGCCGACGATAGCGGGGCCGAACAGTTGCCTGAACTGATCCACGTACCGGGTTTGCAGCAGCTTGCGCGCGACATCCTCCGGCGTGGCATTGGCCATTTCCACCGGATTCGTCAGCGGCCCAAGCGCCTGGTCCTGCAACGTATCGGCGCGGCCGTCCCAGAACAAGCCGCCTTGCGGCACCATCGCCGGAGCGGCGGGCGCGGCGAGCGCGGTCTTTTGCGCGCGCTGCATGCCCGCGGCCTGCGACGCGAGTTGCGTCATGTCCACCGGCGCGTCGGTGTCGCCCTGATCCGGGCCGATGCTGAACGGCGCCTGCCGGTACAGATACGTCAGCGAAGGCGGCGGCCGGTAGCCCGCCTGATTCAGATGCGCGCCGCCGAGTTGCACGGGGAACGCGTTATCCGGCCCATACGAATGCTGCGGCGAGTGGCACGACGCGCACGATTGCGTGCCGGAAGCCGACAGGCTCGTGTCGAAGAAAATCTGTTTGCCGAGCAGAGCGACCGCGCTCAGCGGTGCGTTTTGCGGACGCAGCAAATGAACCGGATGCGGATTCGCGCCGGTGAG
Source organism: Paraburkholderia terricola (assembly GCF_003330825.1). Taxonomy (NCBI): domain Bacteria; kingdom Pseudomonadati; phylum Pseudomonadota; class Betaproteobacteria; order Burkholderiales; family Burkholderiaceae; genus Paraburkholderia; species Paraburkholderia terricola. The sequence goes on along the minus strand of NZ_CP024942.1, from coordinate 2,996,168 downwards.
GTCCTCGACGATCGCGCCCACCGCGGGCGGCATGCGCTCGGGGTAGACCAGCGCATACGCGCAATAAACGATGAAGGCGAGCGCGATGCCCGCCGCGCTCCATGCAAGCCGCTTGCGCCGCGAGCGGCGGGCGATCACCGGACCCGGCTCGCCGCCCGCGGGCAAAGGCGATGGCAAGGTGGTGTCTGAAGAATGGTTCATGGCGTTGGTGACAAGTCATTCGATCGGTGCGATCAAAACGCGAATCGAGCCAGCACGTTTGCACTGGCTCGACGCCTGATTACATCTCGCGGTCTTTCACGCTGGGTTTGAAGCCTTGCTTGCGGGCGCGATGCACGAATACGGCTGTGTGGATCGCGCCACGCACGGCATGAGGCATGAGCGCGCTCAAATAGCGGGCGGCGCCGAGAGCTTCGTGCCGAGGTTCGGATCGAGATACAGCGGCGGCGTCTTGCCCGCGCCCGCGAAGTCGAACAGGTTCATGATGCTGCCCGCGCTCGCGTCGAACGAACCGCCGCCGAGGCGTTGGCCGCCCAGCCAGTTGTCCTCGATGAAGCGCACCACGGAGGCCTGCGTGATCGGCGTGTCGTCGACGAAATTGACCTTGGCCCACGGCGACACCACGATAAACGGCGTGCGCGTACCCGGACCGCAACGGCCGTTCACCGCGCCGCCGTTCACGCCCTGCGGCTGCACCGCGCCCGCCGCCGTGCACTGGCCCGCGCCGGAGAGGTTGTCGCTGCCGGCCACCGTCTTGCCGCCGGCCGATTGCGCGGTGGTCGAGTCGAACGACGAACTCGTCGGCGCCTTGAAGCGATGGTCGTACCAGCCGTCCGAATCGTCATAGGCGACGATCACGGCGGTGTTCTTCCAGTCGGGCTGCTGTTCCAGGAAGTTGACCACCTTCGTGACGAAGGCCTGCTCGTCGATCGGATCGGAATTGCCCGGATGGCCGTCTTCCACGGCGGGCGCTTTCAGGAAGCTCACCGACGGATAGTTGCCCGCCTTCACCGCGGCGAAGAAGTCGTCCGTGTCGTACTGGTGGTGAACCGGCGTGGCGGTGTTGTCGAGCGGATCGGTCGAGCCGATCAGCGCCGTCGACGACGGACGCGTATGCGCGAGGTTGGCCGTGCTCGCGTAATACTGGAACCACGCATGATGCTGCACGTAGTCGGTCTTGGTCGCGTTCAGCACTTGCGAGAACGTGGAGCGCGCGCAGCCGGTGGTGCCGTTCGGATTGACCGTCTGCAGGTTGAAGCCGCCCATGAAGCCGCCCCACGTGAGGCCCTTCGCGTTGAGCAGGTCGCCGATGTTCCTGTTCTGCGACGACATCGTGCCCGTCACGGTGCTGTGCGCCGCGATCGTGCAGACGTCGCCGGTCGGGTCGAGATCGCCGATCATCGTGAAGCCGCCCGTCGAATCGGGAATCGCGTTGGCGGAAGTGCCGCCCGACACGATCACGCCGTTGTTCTGCCCCGACACGACGGCGAGCGCGCCCGGCGTCGACGGACCGTAGGTATCGGTGTACGCGTTCTGGTTCATCGCGAAGTTCTGCGCGTAGTTCCACAAGGCGGTGACGGTATTGCCGTCGAAGTAGCCGAGCACCTGGCCCTTCGTCGCAAACGCGCCGGTGCTGCCGGCAATCGTCGAACCCGCCGCCGTGAAGAGCGGGAACGAGTCCATCGCGCCGTTGTTGTAGGCGAGCTGTTCCGCGGCATACGCGTGATTCTGGCTCGCCGTGTTGGCCTGCGAGCGGTCCAGACGGAACGGCAGCAGATCGGCTGCCGGCAGGCCGAGGCCGAGAATCGTCACGAGGCCGACCGTGCGGCCCGCCGTGTTCGGTGAGGTGGGCAGCGCGTTCGGGTTCGTCGCGATGAGGTTGTTGCTGCTGAGGTTGTTGACCGCCGGCGTGCCGGCCGCCGCCGTGAATTGCGGCTCGCCGACCGGATTGGCGGCTTGCGGGTAGGTCGCGAAGTAATGATCGAACGACACGTTCTCGCCGAAGATCACGACCACGTGCTTGATCGGCGTGGCCGTTGCAACGGCGTCCTGCGCCGACACCATCGCGGCGGGCGCGGACGCGCTCGGGCTCACGGTATCGTTGCCGCACGCGGCGAGCGCGAGCAGCGCCGCAAGCGGAATGGGTAAGAGGGTTCTACGGAACATGTGACGGGCTCCAGATTCGACTTCGCCGTTCAGCGTTTCCATCGACGTGCGTGTGGAAATGAGCTGGGGATATTGTTAGAAAGGGTGCTGATGGTCTTGCCGCAAGAAACTGCGCGCATTGAAACACCCGCTGATTAAGATTTCGGGGCGTGGACATTACGTCACCTCTCGATCGCCATTCGTTTGCATAACTCAGGCTGTCGTTCCGCTGACATGCGGCGGCCGGGCAGCCGCCGCGCCTGCCTCGATTCGCGCGCGGAAATATTGCGCGGTCGCCTTCAACCCTTCGTCGAGTCCGGTTCGCGGCTCCCAGCCGAACAACTCGCGCGCGCGCGAAATATCCGGCCGGCGATGCCACGGATCGTCGGTCGGCAGGGGCCGCAATTCGAAGCGCGATGAAGAACCGGTCAACTGGACGATGCGCCCGGCGATCTCCAGCATGCTCACTTCATGCGGATTGCCGAGATTGACGGGGCCGCCCGAATCATCCGCCGTGTTCATCAAGCCGATGAACGCGTCGATCATGTCGTCCACATAGCAGAACGAGCGGGTTTGCGAACCGTCGCCGTAGAGGGTGATGGGCTCGCCGTGCAAGGCCTGCATCATGAAGTTCGAGACCACGCGGCCATCGGCGGGATGCATGCGCGGCCCATACGTATTGAAGATGCGCGCGATACGGATCGACAGCCCGTGCTGGCGCCGGTAATCCATGAACAGCGTTTCGGCGCAGCGTTTGCCTTCGTCGTAGCACGAACGCGGACCGATCGGATTCACATGGCCCCAGTAGTCCTCTTTTTGCGGATGCACGAGCGCGTCGCCGTACACCTCGCTCGTCGACGCCTGGAAGATTTTCGCCTTCACGCGCTTCGCGAGCCCCAGCATGTTGATCGCGCCGTGCACGCTGGTCTTGGTGGTCTGCACCGGATCGTGCTGATAGTGGACCGGCGAGGCCGGGCAGGCGAGGTTGAAGATCTCGTCCACTTCCACGTAGAGCGGAAAGGTCACGTCGTGCCGCATCAATTCGAAGTTGGGGCAATCGAGCAGATGCGCGATGTTGTCCTTCGTGCCGGTGTAGAAGTTATCCACGCACAGCACGTCGTGCCCTTGCATGACGAGCCGTTCGCACAAATGCGAGCCGAGAAAACCGGCGCCGCCGGTGACGAGAATCCGCTTGCGGGTGAGTTCTTTCATGATGTGTTCTCGATAGTGGAGCGCGTCGGTTTCGCGGGCCGGCCGGCTCAGGCGGTGACTTGCAGCAGCGCGTCGTGCCAGTCCTGCGCGAAGCGGTCGATGTGAAAGCGCTCCAGCGCCGTGCGCCGCGCGCCTTCGCCGAGACGCCGCGCTTCGTCCGGATCGCGCAGCAGGTCGTTCATTGCGTCGACGAGCGCATCCACGTCGGTATGCACGAAGCCGTTTTCGCCGTTGCGGATCACGGTGGCCAGTTCGGTGGTGGCGAGGCCGACGATCGGCATGCCGATCGTCATCGCCTCCACGATCGCGAGGCCGAGGCTGGTCCAGCGAATCGGATTGAAGAAGAAGCGATAGCGCGCGCTGAACCCGGCGAGATCGAGATTGCCGATTTCGCCGAGCCCGCCCAGCCGCTCGGCGTCCATGCCGACCAGATCGAGCGGCACGCGCGTGCGCACCTCGCTGAACACGTCCGCGCCGAGCCGGCGTCCGCGCTGCGCCAGATGGTTCACCACCACGATGCCGCGCCCCAGTTCGCCGGTGTAGCGCACGCGCTCGGGCACCACCACGCCATGCTCGATGACGCGGGTGGGCGTGACGCCGCAATCCCACATCAGGCGGTTGAAATGCGTGACGTGTACCAGCAGCGTGTCGGGGTCGTCGACCCAATGCCATTGCTGAAACGGATTGTCCTGCGGCGGATCGTGCTCGACATAGACGCGCGGCAAGCGCCGTTGCGCTTCGCTCAGCACGTGCTCGCGGTCGTGTTCCCAATGCGTCTTGTGCTGATACAGGATGACGTCGAATTCCTGGTTGCGCACGTCCTCCGCGTCGACCTCGTGAACGTTGTCGCCCCACGGCAGCACGCCGACCTTGCCCGCATAACCGGGCGGATGGCCGGGCCGCGTGACGAGATAAAAATCGTGCGGCGCCTGGGTGAGGTAGTACAGATAGTTGCCGTGCACGTGCCAGGTCAGCACCCGCAGGCGGCGGCAGTCACGCAGCATGATGCGGCTCCTGAAAACCGAGGTTGCCGGATGACGCGTGCAGCGCGTACGGCTGCGCCGGGCGCGCGTCGCCAACTCGCGCAAGCTGCGCGCGCGCCGTCTCCACCACGCGTTCCACGCCGATGTTCAACGCGCACGGATGACCATACGGACAGTCGCGGAACATGCACGGCCGGCACGCCGGATAGTCGGCCAGCACGCGATGCCGTTCGTGGTCGAGCGGCGCCCAGCGCCGCGTGTCGCTACCCGAGGCGATCACGACCGAGGCGGTGTCCATCGCCGCCGCGATATGCGACATGCCGGTGTCGTTGCACACCACCAGCCGCGCGTGGTCGACCAGCGCGGCGAGTCCGCCCACCGAGGTCGCGCCGCCCAGGTGCAGCGCGGGCGCGGTCATCGCGCCGAGCGCCGCGCCGGTGACCGGCGCTTCCGCCGCGGTGCCGGTGATCGCGATCTGCCAGCCGTCGGCGGCGAGGTGGTCCGCGACCTGCGCGAAGCGCTCGGCGGGCCAGCGGCGCGACGGCAACTGCGCGCCCGGATGAATCAGCACCAGCCGATGCGCTTCGATGCCATGCCCGGCGACGAGCGACGCGTATTCGGCCGCGTCCTGCTCGGTTAGCGGAAACGACAGACGCGGCGCGATGACCGGCGCGCCGAGCGCGCTCATCAACGCGAGATAGCGCTCGGACTCGGGCAGGTGCTCGGGCCAGGCAATGAAGCCGCCCTCGCGGTGCGGCTCGTTCGCCTGCACGAAGCCCGCATAGGCGCGGGCGCCGAATTCGAACAGCAGATCGTTCGCCACGCCGCCGCTGCCGTGCAGTTGAATGGCGAGATCGAAGTGGCGGGCGCGCATCGCTTCGTAAAACGCGGGCAGGCCCGCATCCGTTTCCGGCTGCTCGGGAAAACCCGTCGCGCCGGGAAACACCACGAGTTCATCGACCAGATCGGTGTAGCGATCGACGAACGCCTGCGCCCACGGCAAGCCGATCAGCGTGATATGCGCGTGCGGCGCGGCGAGCCGCAACGCGCGCAGCGCGGGCACCGCGCACAGCATGTCGCCGAGTTGCAGCGCGCGAAAAATGGCGATGCGGCGCGGCGCGAGCGCCGCGAGAAACGTGGGTGGAGTCATAGAAAGAACACCTTGAAACGGACAGCGCCGTAGAGCCGCCAGAAGATCGAGAGAAACGGAATCGGGATCGACGTCCACGCCATTTCGGCGACGTGACGCCAGCCGAGATCGCGCCCGCGCAAACGGCGCACGCAGAAGTAGCCGGTCAACGCGATCCATACGGTGAGGCCGGTGGAGGCGGCGGCAGCGTCGCCCGCCAGGCCGCCGATCAGCGCGAGCAACGCCGCGCCGAGAATCGCGTAGTAGAGCAGCGGCGGCGTCGCGCGAATTCGCGTCCTGAAGAGTGCAGGGTGCTTCTTGAAGAGCAGCGCGTCGAACTGGCTCTTCTTCTGCTGCGCGAGGCTCACGCCCCAACGCGCGGGCCGCACGGGGTGCACGACCACCGCATCGTCGGCGCGCACGATCTTGCCGCCGGCATGCAGCAGCCTGAATTGCAGATCGGAATCCTCGCGCCACGCCGACGTGAAGCGTTCGTCGAAGCCGCCCGTCATCGTGAGGAAGCTGCGCACGACGAACGCGTTCGCGGTGGCGAACTCGGCGCGCTCCAGGCCGCTCGCGTCGGCTTCGTAATCGGTCGGCAAGGCGGGCAGCGGCACGACGATGCGGCCCGCGGCGGCGGCCGCGCCGTGCGCGAGCGCCGCGACGCCGTTGGCGAGCCATTGCCGGTTGGGCAGCGTGTCGTCGTCGGTGAAGGCGATCATCGGCGAACGGGCCACGCGCCAGCCGGCATTGCGCGCGCCCGCCGGTCCCTGGGTGCGCGTGACCGGCACATAGCGCAGCACGGGGCCGCGTGCCGCCTGGGCGTCGCGAAACCGTTCGACGCAGGCGCGCGTGCTGTCGTCGGGACCGTCGTCGCACACGATGATCTCGTAGCGCTCCGGCGCGAAGTCCTGGGCGATCAGCGCGTGCAGGCAGGCGGCGAGCATCGCCGGGCGCCGGTAGGTCGGCACGACCACCGAGACGTCCAGATGCGCAAGCAGCGCGCCGGGATAGCCGGCTGCGATCGGCTCCGCCGCGTGCTCCGGCATGTCGATCGAACCCAGCTCGATCGGTCCGCCCGCGGATGAACTCATGCGCCGGCTCCCGCTTTGCGCACGAGGAACGGGCCGATCACCAACGCGTCGAGCGGCGAGGTCCAGAACGATTCGACCGCGTCGCGCGGCGAATTCACCATCGGCTCGCCGCGCGTGTTGAACGACGTGTTCACCAGAATCGGCACGCCGGTGCGCTGCCTGAACGCGTCCAGCAGATCGTAATAGAGCGGATGCTGCGCGCGGTTCACGGTCTGCACGCGCGCGGTGCCGTCCACGTGACGCACGGCCGGAATGCGCGCGGCCTTGTCGGCGCGCACGTCGAAAATGAACAGCATGAACGGCGCGACCTGGCCGTCGACGAACCACTCGCTCGCGTGCTCTTCCATCACGACCGGCGCGACCGGGCGGAAGTCCTCGCGGTCCTTGATCTCGTTGAGCTTCGCCTGCATGCGCGGATCGATCGGCGAGGCGAGAATCGAGCGCGCGCCGAGCGCGCGCGGCCCGAATTCCGTGCGCCCCTGATACCAGCCGATCACCTGGCCTTCGGCAAGCAGGTCGGCGGTTTCCCCGGCGATGTCGATGAGCTGGCGATAGGGGACTTTGGACCAGCGCAGGAATTGCTCGATTTCCTCGTCGCTGTACTCGGGGCCGAGATAGGCGTGATCCATTCGCCAGCGGCGCGTGCGGTCGCCGAGCTTGCCGCGTTCCTGATAGTCGATCCACAGCGCCGCGCCGAGCGCGGTGCCCGCGTCGCCCGCGGCGGGTTGCACCCACACCGTGTCGAACGGGCCCGCGTCGCGCAGTTTCGAATTCATCACGCAGTTCAGCGCGACGCCGCCCGCCATCGTCAGCTTGCTCAAGCCGGTCTGTTCATGCAGCCAGTTGCCGAGTTGCAGCACCGTTTCTTCCAGCACGCGTTGCAGCGAATTGGCGATGTCGAAGTGACGCTGTTCGAGCGGGCCGCCACGTTCGCGCGGCGGGCCGAACCGTTCGACGAGGCGCGGCGCGTCCACCGTGTAGCTGCCGTCGCTGCGATAGCGCACGATCTCGCGGAACACGTCGACGTAGGCCGGCTTGCCGTATGACGCGAGCGCCATCACCTTGTACTCGTCGGATGAATGCAGGAAGCCGAGCCAATCCGTCACCGCCTCATAGAGCAAGCCGAGCGAATGCGGCAGTTCGACCTGCTTGAGCCGCGTATAGTCGCCGCCGACGAATTGCCCCATGCTGGTCGTCACGCCTTCGCCGCGTCCGTCCATCGTGAGCACGGCGGTGTCGTCGAACGGCGCGGCGAGAAACGCGCTCGCCTCGTGCGCGAGGTGATGCTCGACGAAGTGCCACGTAAAGCCCTTGTCGCGGTCCACGCCCTGAAAACGCTTGCGCAGATGATGCGGCGCGCCGTCGAGCAATTGCCCCTTCGCATTGGCGATGTAGCTGAGAAAGAGCGGGTCCCACGGCGACGCGGACGGGTCCGTCAAGCGCGTGCTGGCCGGATCGAACGGCAGTTCGATGGTGGCGCCGGGGCGCCTGGGCATGCCGCCGAACAAGGCGGGATCGTATGAATAGGCGACGTGATCGACCTCGGCCAGCGTGATGCCGGCGGCTTTCAGGCAATAGTCGATTGCGTCGAAGGGCAGTTGCCACGTCGAGAACGGCACGGGACGCTTGGCATGCTTGACGTGCGTGAAGCGCTCGTCTTCGGCGGCGGCGAGCACGACGCCGTCGCGCATCAGGGCCGCGGCGCTGTCATGGTAGACGGCATTGATTCCGAGTGTGTACATGAGCGTTCGCCATGAAGTGGGGTTTCAGGGGGCCACCGGTATGCCGGTGAATGGAGGCGGCGAGTCGGCGCGCGGGGCGTCGTCGGGCTCGTGCGCGGCCTGGCTGGCCGTTTCAGCCGCGCCGTCGACCGGTTGCCGATGCGCCTGCGCCTGCGCCCGCAAGTCCAGTGCCGCTCGCACGACCTCGCCGGGCGCGACGCCGAGCAGACACGCGTGATGCTGCTGCGGACACACGCTGCGATAGCACCAGCGGCATTCGACATCGCGAAACAGCACGCGATTCGGCGTTTGCCACGGCGTGTGCTGCGGATTGGTCAGCGCGTACAGATCGACCACCGGTGTCGCGAGCGCGGACGCGAGATGCACCGGACCGCTGTTATTGGAGATCAGCACGCTTGCGCGTTCGATCAACGCGGCGAGTTCGCCCAGCTTCAACGCGCCGCTCAAGTCGTGCAGTTGCTTGCGCACGCGCGGACCGGCCGCCTCGATCACGGCTTCGACCAGCGGCCGCTCGGTGGAACCGCCGGTAATCAGCACGGGCGCGCGGGTTTCGCGCCCGAGGCGCGCGGCCACCTTGCCGAAGCGTTCGGGCGGATAGCGCCGCGACGCAGCGGTCGCGCCGGGGTGCAGCACGATATAAGCGGCGTCGCCATCGACCCCGCGCGCCGCCAGTTGCGCCTGCAACGTCGCGCGGTCGTTCGCGTGGACGCTGAAGCGCATGCGCGTGTCCGCCGAGTGCGCGCCGACCTGGCGCACCAGATCGAGCTGCCGTTCGACTTCATGGCGCGTGCGCTGCTGCGGCTCGGGTTCGCGCAACCAGTCGGTGAGCAGCGAGTAGGGGTTTTCGCGGCAATGCGCGAGACGGCGCGGAATGCCGGCGAGATAGCACAGCATCGCGGCGGGCAGCGGACTCTGGCTATACACCGTGAAGATCACGGCCGCGTCGAAGCCGCCGCGCCGCAAGCGCTCCTGCATCTGCTGATCGTCGGCGAGCGTGCGGGCGTTCGTATGCGGATTCGCGACCCAGGGTGCGTCGTATTCGATGACGTCGTCCACATCGTCGAGGAACGGCGCGAGCGCGACCCCGCTCTTCGAGCCGAGCAACGTGAGATGACGGCCGGGCGCGCCCTCGCGCAACGCGTGCAGCGCCGGCGTGGTCATCAGCACGTCGCCGAGATTGTCGAGCCGCACGCACAGAATGCGCTTGACCTCGTCGCCCCAGCGCGTGACCGGTGACGTGTCCGGCACGCGGGCATGCGCCAGCATCGGCTGAACTAAAAGAAGCGGGGCGTTCGGCGCGTTCATTACACGGCTTCCTCGCCGGCCGGCGCGGCATGCGCCGCCGCGCCGCTGTCGCGCACGACGATTCGCGCCGCCTCGTACAGATCGACGGCGCGCGCGGTGGGCACGCGGCGCGGTCCTTCGAGCCATTCGGTTTCGTGACCGTTATCGAGCAGAATCGTGCGGCAGCCCGCGCGGTTGCCCGCTTCGACGTCGTCGAGAATGTCGCCGATGAACCAGCTTCGCGCGAGGTCGAGCCGGTGCTCGCGCGCCGCGCGCAGCAGCATGCCGGGCGCGGGCTTGCGGCAATCGCAGAGCGTCGCGTACGGCGCCACGCTGCCGCGCGGATGATGCGGGCACCAATAGGCGCCGGCCAGCGTGGCGCCGCATTCGGCGAACATGCGGCGCAGTTGCGCTTCCACTTCGATCAACGCGGCACGCTCGAACTTGCCGAGCGCGACGCCCGACTGATTGCTGACCACGATCAGTTGGAACGGATGGCCGGCCAGCAGCGTTAGCGCCTCGCGCGCGCCGGGCGCGAAACGCATTGACTGCGGATCGATGTTGTACGGCACGTCGTCGAGCAACGTGCCGTCCTTGTCCAGGAAAACGGCGGTATCCAGCATGATGTGTCGCCTGCCCATAACGGATGCGAGTGGCCAGGCGCCGCAGCGCGCGGCGCGGCCTGGCGGATCGAAACGGCAACTGCCGGCTAGCGGAACGACGCGCCGGCCGCGGCGCGCAGCGGCACCTCCTCGCGCTCCTCGCGCGTGCGGGCGGGCGCAAGCCGCGCCGCGCGCCGATAGATGTGCGCAAGCGACTCGCCCACGCCGTGCCACGTGAATTCCGCGCGCGCCCGCGCGAGGCCCGCTTCGCCCATGCGGCGCGCGAGCGCCGGATCGCGCCGCAATTGCTCCAGACGCGCGGCGAGCGCCGCCGGATCGCGCGGCGGCACGAGGAAACCGGTCACGCCGTCGGCCACCGAATAGCGGATGCCGCCGACATCCGCGCCGATCACCGGCGTGCCGCAGGCCATCGCCTCGACCGGCGTGATGCCGAACGGCTCGTACCAGGGCGTGGTCACGAACACGTCGGCGGCGCTATAGAAGTAGCGCAGTTGCGCGCGCCCGCGCCGGCCGATGAAGGTGGTTTGCCCGGCCACGCCGCATTGCGCGGCGATGCCGCGCAGCCGCGCGATCTCGGGCGTGGCGAGCTCGTTGGGCGCGTCCGAGTTGCCGCCCACCACGTACAGTTGCGCGTGCGCGCCGAAGCTTTGCCTGAGCATGCCGACGCCGCGCACCACGTTGTCGATGCCCTTGCGCTGTACGAGCCGCCCCAGTTGCAGCACCGTAAATTCATCTTGCCGCCAGCCGAGCGTCTTGCGGGCCGTGGCGCGGTCGACCGGCTGGAACTCGTCGGCGTCGAAGCCGCACGGCACGATTTCGATGCGGGCGGGATCGGCCCGGTAGTGCTCGATCAGGTCGGCTTCGTCTTGCGGGCATTCGGCCACCACCACGTCGGATCGCGCGACGAGGTCGTCCTCGATGGTGAAGCGTTCGTCGGGAAAGCCGTCGTCCGCGCCTTGATGAAGGCGACGCACGCGGCCGAGCGCGTGAAACGTCGTGACGAGCGGGATGCCGAGCGCGGCTTTTACCTTCAGCGCGGCGAGGCCCGACATGAAGAAGTTCGCATGCATCACGTCGTACGGTTGGCGCTCGCGCCGGAAGAACTCGATCAGAAACGCGGCGAATTCGCCCATGAAGGGCAGCAGTTGTTCCTTCGGCAACTGCTTCGGCGGCCCGGCCGGAACGTGAATCACGCGAATGCCGTCCATGTCGGAGACGAGCGGCAGCAACGCGCGGTCGCGCCGCGTGAACACATCCACTTGATGGCCCATCCCGCTCAGTTGGCGCGCGACGTTCGCGACGTAAATGTTTTGTCCTCCGCTATCGACGCCACCGGCGACCGCGAGAGGGGAGGCGTGTTCACTGATGAGGGCGACTTTCATTGACGTTCCTTCGCATGATGGGCGTTTTCAAAGCGTTGGCGTGAGCGCCGTCGCGAGAGCGGGTGGGCGGGGCGCAGAGGCTACGCATGTACTTCGGCCTGAGCATCCGATGTGCCCGTTCGTTTCCACGCCGGGCCGCAACGCTTGCCGGCGCATGCACTGCACCTATGACGCTGTAACGTTCCCTGTTTGCATCGGGACCAACGCTGTGGCGTTCCCTGTTTCTACAAGCGGTATGTAATTTCGCGTGCGTTGCGTGCGTCGCGTCCTGCAAGGAGGAAAATTTTGGCGTGAATCTCGAACCTCGCGATGAACCGAATTACGCTATACGTAGGCCGTTTTTCGCTGTTCGGCGGGCGCGGCGCTTGCTGCGCGCTTGCTTGCTGCTTGACTGCCGCTCGTTACTCGCCAGGCTCGCACGCAAGGTTTTGCACAAGCGTCGAACGCGCCGCAGAAATGTTCCGGGCTCGCGCATCGCGGATGAGCCGCGCACAATATCTCTGACTGCCGCCGATCAATCCTCACCAGGGACACCATGCCGAATTCCGCCACGCTGCCCCGCTCCGATCTGACGCGCCGGATCGTCGCCGACCTCGCGCGCGCGGTTTGGCGCTACCGCAACCAGACCGTCGCGGCCGTCGTGCTGATGGTGACGGCGAAACTCGCCATCGTGCTGATGCCGCTCGCGCTCAAGCGGGTGGTCGACGACCTCGGGCATCCGGCGGCGCAGGCGCTGTTTCCGGTGTTCCTCGTGCTGGCCTATGCGCTGCTGCGTTTTCTCGGCGACGCGCTCAACGAAGCCCGCGACGTGGTGTTCAGCATCGTCACGCAGCGCACGGTCGCGGCGTTCACCGAGCGCACCTTCGCGCATCTGCACCGCATGAGCGCGCGTTTTCATACGAAGCGCGAAACCGGCGCGATCGTCCGCGACGTGCAGAAAGGCGCGGACGGCATCGGTTTTCTGCTCGGCGTCGCGCTGTTTACGATCGTGCCGACCGCCTTCGAGATCAGCGCGATCGTGGCGATCATGGTGAGCAGCTATGCGCGCGAATTCACGCTGGTGATCTTCGCGACCTTCGTGTGTTATGCGGCCTATACGTTCGTGTTCACGCGGCGGCGGGTGGCTTACCAGCGCGCGGTGAACGTGCTCGAGGCGCAGTCGGACGGAAGGCTGGTGGACAGCCTGCTCAACTACGACACGGTCAAGTATTTCGCCACCGAGGACACCGAGACCCGGCGGCTGAACGCCGTGCTGGAAAAGTGGGTGCACGCGCGAACCGCCAATCAGCGCGCGCTGACCGCGCTGCACGTGGGACAAAGCGCGGTGATCGCGCTCGGCATCGCGGCGATCATGCTGCTCGCCGCGCAGCATGTGATGGTGCGGCAAATGAGCGTGGGCGACCTGATTCTGGTGAACGCCTACATCATCCAGATCTGCATGCCGCTCAACACGCTCGGCTTCGTGTTTCGCGAGACCAACGACGCGATGGTCAACGTCGAGCGCATGTTCGCGATTCTCGGCACGCAGGGGCGCGTGGGCGAGGACATCGACGAAGCCGCGGCGCAACCGCTCAAGGTGAGCGCCGGGCAAATCTCGTTCGAGCACGTGGATTTCGGCTACGACCCGGCGCGGCAAATTCTGCACGACGTGGATTTTCACGCGTATCCGGGCAAGACCCTGGCGGTGGTGGGCGGCAGCGGCTCGGGCAAGTCGACCCTCGTCAAGCTGCTGTTCCGTCTGTATCAGCCGAACCACGGCGCGATCCGCATCGACGGTCAGGACATCGGCCAGGTCACGCAGAAGAGCTTGCGCGAGGCGATCGGCATCGTGCCGCAGGACACGGTGCTGTTCAACGAAACCATCGCCTACAACATCGCCTATGGACGCCCTGGGGCGACCCGCGCCGACGTGGTGCGCGCCGCGCGCGCGGCGCAACTGAACGAGTTCATCGAACGTCTGCCGGATCACTACGACACGCGCGTCGGCGAACGCGGCGTGCGGCTATCGGGCGGCGAGCGGCAGCGCATCGCGATCGCGCGGGCCATTCTGAAGGACCCGCGCATCATCGTGTTCGACGAGGCGACCTCGGCGCTCGACACGCGCTCCGAGCGCGCGATCCAGACCGAGTTGACGCGGCTCGCGCAAGGCCGCACGTCGATCGTGATCGCGCACCGCCTCTCCACCGTGGTGGACGCCGACTGGATCCTGGTGATGGAGCATGGGCGCGTGGTGGAGCAGGGCACGCATCGCGAACTGCTGGCGCGCGAGGGCGTGTATTCGAAGATGTGGTCGCTGCAATGGCAGCAAGGCGAACTGGAGCACGCGCAACGCAAGCTCACCGCGCGATCGGTGAGTCTCGCCGCGTTGACGGCCGGCGTGATCGACGCATTGCACGACGAGTTGGCGGCTCATCGGGTCACGCTGTATCCCGTGCTCACCGACACCGATTTGCGCGTGACCGGCGACCCGAGCGTGTTGCAGCCTTTGATCGCCGAACTGTGCCGCGACGAAATCGTCCAGGCCAAGCCGGGGCAGCGCATCGAACTGCGGGTGGAGCGCCACGACAACTACGCATGGGTGAGCGTGCTCGGCATGGGCGACAAACCCGCAGAGTTGTCGCAGGCCGCCGCGCGGCACATGGAAGAAACCCTGGCCGCGGCGGGCGGCGGCTTCACGTTGACGCCGCTGGGCGGGCGGCTCGCCTATGTCGCCATGTTGCCGCTGCGCCCGGTGGCCGACTCCGACGCGCCCGCGCCCGCTACCCAGGGGCCCGACGTTGTCGACCGGGCCATGCCGCTCGACGGTCTCTTCGTGATGGCGATCGACGATCAGGAAGACGCGCGCGACGCGCTCGAAGCGGTGCTGAGCGCGAGCGGCGCGCGCGTCAGGCTGGCGGCATCCGGCGACGAGGCGCTCGCCTGGCTCGCGAACACGCCGACGCAGCAATGGCCGCACGCGCTGGTGTGCGATATCGTGCTCGCCGATGAAGACGGCTACGACGTGCTGCGCCGCTTGCGGCGTCTGGAAGCCGAGCGGGAATTGCCGCTGGAGGAGCGCTTGCCCGCCATTGCGCTGACCGGCTACGCCCAGGCCGAAGACCGCATTCGCGCGAAAACGGCGGGCTTCCAGGCGCATCTGACGAAGCCCGTCGCGGCGGACCAGTTGATCGCCGATATCCGGCATCTGGCGATGGCGTCGGCGCGCGCGGCTGTATGAAGCGTGAGCTTGCCGGCCGCGCTTCGGATACACGGCTCGCCATTAGCCGCCGCGCTTCGCGCCAACCCCCGCGCCCGGGCCGGTAGTTACGCCCGCACCCACGCCCACGCCCGTACCCACGCCCACCCCCGTGCCGGTATTCGACGCCAGCGCCGCGCGCTCGCCCAGCCGCACACGCTCCCGCAGACCCAGCACATGGGGCGGCACGACCTCGCGACGCGGCAACGCCCACGCGAGCCCGCGCAGCAGCGCCACGCCGTCGCGCAGCAGCGTGCCTTCCCGAGCCCACACGCCGAAAGCGCGCAGCGTCGCGCGGCACGCCTCCTGCCACGGCAGACGCAGCCACGCGATCCACGCCGCGTTGCGCGCCAGCGTGCGCCGCCGCAAGCCGCTATTGCGAGCCGGCGACGGATGATGATGCACGGTCAACTGATCGCAATAGACGATCGCATGACCGGAGGCGAGCACATCCAGCGCGACGAGTTCTTCCTCGCCGCCGATGAAAAGACGCGGCTCGTAGCCGCCTATCTCGCGAAACAGCGCGGTGCGAAATACACAGGCGCCCGCCATGTAGCCGATCAATGCCGGGCCGGGCAGGCCGTCGCCGCCGAGCGGGCTTGCGCGCATCACCGCGCAGATCGGGTCGGGGACTCGCGCTTCGCCCACCACCACGCGTGCGCTCAGCACGCCGACGTTCGGCCATGCGTCGAGCAATTGCACCGCGCGTTCGAGCGAGCCCGGCTCCCACCAGGTGTCGTCGTCGCAGAAGGCGACATACTCGGTGCCGACGCATTCGGCCGCGCGATTGCGGCCGGCCGCGCCGAGATTCGCGCCGCATTCGATCACGCGGACGGTTGGAAACAACGTTCTGACGAGTGAAACCGTGTTGTCGCCGGACGCGTTGTCCGCGACGAAAATGTTGGGACGTTCGGGGAGGGCTAGCAGTCGTTCGAGGGTGGCGATCAGTTCGTCCGCGCGATTGTGCGTGAGGACGACCACGGAGATGCGCGAGGCAAGCGGCTTCTGTTCCATGCGGTTCGATGTTCTTCTGATGGTCGATGCGTGCTGTCGAGCAAACGATGTGCCCATGCGCTATGCGTTTTTGCGGCGGACCTGCCAGTAACGCTCCTGCGCGAACAGGCTGGCGCGTGCGTTCGGACCGAAAGCGCGCAACTGGCTGCGGTACGCGCCGATTGCTTCACGCTTCAGTTCCATGTGCTCGCGTTCGGCTCGCCTATCGGCGGGCGCTTGCAGTTCCTCGGCGGGGGTGACCGTGTAGCCGAGCGAGGATAGTTCGGCGAGGCGAGCCTGAACCGCGCCTTCGATGCACCGGTAGGGGATGTCTTCATAGACATAAAAGGCGAGACCCGGCGTGTCGATCAGCAATGCGAGGCAGGCTCGTGCCGTAAGCATGTGATCGGCGTGAAACAGGCCGAGCGGTGCCATGAGCATGTCCGCTTCCGACTCGATCAGCGTCTGTTGCAGCGCGCGCACGAGCGCTTCGTGAGAAGGCGACGCCAGATACTGCGCGTCGCAAAAGGGCAGGCGCAGCGGTGTGGCTTGCAGTATCGCGAGTGCGCGCGTGTCTTCCTCGGTGCGCGCTTTTATTGCCTCGAAGGCGTCGGCGAAACCGGCTCGGCGGTCCCAGTCCGTCGTCATGTTTTCCGTGGGCGGCGCGGCGAAGACGGTGCAGACCCGCGCCCCCGGCCGCGCGGCGAGCAGTTCGCCGCAACTGAGAACGGCGTCGTCGAAGTGCGGCGAGATGACCAGCAGGTGTCGATGCGATTCGCTCATGGCTAAACGTGCGGGATCGTCGAAAGATCATGGATGTATTGCCGGGCAGCAATATGCGGACCTCGCTTCTTCCGGGGGAATCGGAGATCGGCAATCGGCGATCGCCGCCATGCTGTATGGATACCCAGTGTGCCCAGACCTCACTCGCGCGCGTTTGCCTGTAAGCTTTAATCGGCGAGTCCGTGCTGCCTATCGCGCGACTCGTCGTCATGAACGACATCGCAGACAGGCTTCAACGTCATTGCCAACTTTCCAGAGGGGATATCAGTCATGAAGTCATTCGCCGTCAAACAGATCATGCTCGGGCTCGCGGTCACCGCCCTGGTGGCCGGCGGCATGCCGCTCGCGGTCGCGCAGGATGCCGCGAGCGCGCCCGCGGCCGAGGCCGCCCAGCCCGGCGTGGCGAGCAGCGCGAAGCCGACCAAGGCCGAGCGTAAAGCGGCGCGCAAGCAGGCGCGCGCGAAGAAGAATGCCGAGTTGAAGAAGCTCGAGGACGCGGGTTATCAGCCGTCCAGGAACGACCCGAACTATCCGAACGATCTGCAGAAAGCGCAGAAGAAGGCGGGCATCGGAACGGGCGCGAGCCAGTAACCGTGCAGCAGCCGCGTGGCGCCGACCGGGCTCGCGCGGCTGTTTTCAATTAACGAAGCAGACGGTCTGGACAACACGGACAGCGTCCCGTGAATTTCCGCCAATGAGCGATCGCAGCGTTAGCTCGCCGCGCTGCCGCTCGACGCATGTGAGCCGCGCGGGTTCACCGCCCGCCGAGCGTCTCGACCAGCATGTCGACGAACGCCTTCACTCGCGCCGTCATCTGCAACTGCTGCGGATACACCGCATAAATGTCCGCGCCCGGCGTTCGATAGTCGGGCAGCACGTGGACGAGCCGGCCATCGGCGAGATACTCCGCGATGTCCCACTCCGCGCGCATCAGAATGCCGTGGCCATCCAGCGCCCACTTCACCGCGATCTCGCCGTCATTGGTGGTGAGGTTGCCGCGCACTCTCACGGTCTCCGTCTTTTGCGTCGCGCCACGTCCGCTCGTCAGACGCCATAGCCCGTAGCCGTCGTCGCCCTGACGAATGCCGATGCAGTTGTGTTGCGATAACTCAGCCGGGCCGCGCGGCGCGCGCCGCTTCGCGAGATAGGCGGGCGACGCGCACAGCAGGCGCCGGTTCGGCGCGACCCGGCGGGCGATCACGCGCGCATCCGGCGGTTCGCCGAAGCGCACGCACACGTCGAAGGCGTCGTCGCTGAGCGGCGGCGGGTCGACGGAAAGCTGCAACTGCACGTCCACTTCGGGAAAGCGCCGCACGAACCGCGAGATCAGCGGGGCCACGTGGCTGCGCCCGAACCCGAGCGTCGCATTCACGCGCAGCAGACCTTTCGGCGCGGCTCGCGAGCCGCCGAGCAACTGCGCGAGATCGTCCATTTCGCTCAGGATGCGCCGCGCGCGCGTCAGATAAAGCTCGCCTTCGGGCGTGAGGCTCATGCGCCGGGTCGTGCGGTTCACGAGCGAAACGCCCGCGCGCGATTCCATCTGCGCGAGATGCTTGCTCACCGCCGCCGTGCTCAGGCCGAGTTCACGCGCGGCGGCGGTCAGGCTGCCGCTTGCGGCCAGCGTGGAGAAGAAGGCGAGGTCGTCGGGTTGTATCGATGAGGTCATTGGATCAACGCAAACTGCGGACGTATCGTTAACTTCAGGTTAAGGATGCTTTGAGTCTAGCAACGTTTCCGCGAGCCGTGCGCGTCTTACGATGCGAGCCATACCTTCAACATCAAGGAGACGCCAGTGAAGACCTACCGCATCGCAACCATCCCCGGCGACGGCATCGGCAAGGAGGTCGTGCCCGCCGGCCAGAGGGTTCTCGAAGCCATCGCCGCGCGCCACGACGCCTTGCGCTTCGAATTCGAGAACTTCGAGTGGGGCGGCGACTACTACCGCGAGCATGGCGTGATGATGCCGGCCGACGGACTGGACGCGATCCGCGACAAGGACGCGATTCTGTTCGGCTCGGCGGGCGACCCGCATATTCCCGATCACGTGACCTTGTGGGGCTTGCGCCTGAAGATCTGCCAGGGCTTCGATCAGTATGCGAACGTGCGGCCCACGCGCATCCTGCCCGGCATCGACGCGCCGTTGAAACGCTGCGCGCCGAAGGATCTCGACTGGGTGATCGTGCGCGAGAACTCGGAAGGCGAGTATTCCGGCGTGGGCGGGCGCGCGCATCAGGGTCATCCGCTCGAAGTCGCCACCGACGTTTCGATGATGACGCGCGCCGGTGTCGAACGCATTCTGCGTTTCGCGTTCCGGCTCGCGCAGTCGCGCCCGCGCAAGCTGCTGACGGTGATTACCAAGAGCAATGCGCAGCGTCACGCGATGGTGATGTGGGACGAGATCGCGTTGCAGGTCTCGAAGGAGTTTCCCGACGTGCGCTGGGACAAGGAACTCGTCGACGCCGCGACCGCGCGCATGGTCAACCGGCCGGCGACGCTCGACACGATCGTCGCCACCAATCTTCACGCGGACATTCTCAGCGACCTGGCCGCGGCGCTGGCCGGCAGCCTCGGCATCGCGCCGACGGCGAATCTCGATCCCGAGCGCCGCTATCCGTCGATGTTCGAGCCGATTCACGGCTCCGCGTTCGACATCATGGGCAAGGGTCTCGCCAATCCGGTCGGCACCTTCTGGTCGGTGGTGATGATGCTCGATCATCTCGGCGAGACGCACGCCGCGCGCCAGTTGATGGACGCGATCGAACGCATCACGGCGAACCCCGCGCTGCATACCGGCGACCTCGGCGGCAGCGCCACCACCGCTCAGGTGACCGATGCGGTCTGCGACCTCCTCGCGGCGAATCTCGCGGCGGAATCGGCCGCGATCTGAGTTAGAAGCTGTTGCGAAATTAAGTTTTGGGTCTGTTAACTTTTCTGACTTGGTGTTAACTTCTTGTCTTGTTTTGCCTGACAGGAAGCAATGCCTAAAGAACTCATAGACGACGAATTGTGGTCACTCATCGAACCGCTTCTGCCCGCGCGAGCACCGCGCAATCGCCAGTACGCGGGCCGCAAACCGACGCCAGACCGAGCAGTGCTGACTGGCATCGTGTTCGTGCTGCGCTCGGGCATTGCGTGGAACCTGCTGCCGCAGGAAATGGGTTGCGGCTCAGGCACCGCCTGCTGGCGACGGCTCGTCGCATGGCAGAAGGCCGGTGTCTGGCAACGTATCCACGAAACGCTGCTGGCCGAACTGCGCCGCCGTGGCGAAATCGACTTAACGCGTGCCATCGTCGACAGCTCATCAATTCGCGCCATGCTGGCGGGAAAAAAACCGGCCCGAATCCCACGGACCGGCGCAAGCTCGGCAGCAAGCACCACCTCATCGTCGACGCGCAAGGCATCCCGCTCGCGGTCATCCTGACCGGCGCAAACCGCCACGACATTACGCAGCTCGATGCACTGGTCCAGGCCATTCCACATATCCGGGGCAAACGGGGACGTCCCCTGCACAAGCCGCAAATCGTTCAGGGCGACCGGGGCTACAGTTCCGAGCCACATCGGCAGCGCTTGCGCGAACGTGGCATCACGCCCGTGCTCGCAAAAATTGGCTCGCCCCATGGCAGCGGACTCGGCAAAACGCGTTGGCAAGTCGAGCGCTCGATTGCCTGGCTTCACTCGTTTCGACGCCTGAAGATTCGCTATGAACGCTACGCCCATATCCACGAGGCTTTCCTCTCGTTAGCTTGCGCCTTGATTTGCTGGACGCGCCTCAAGCCTTGGTTTAACTAATTTCGCAACAGCTTCTTATTCGCCGATCTGAGTTATTCGTTATTCGCGCTCGCTCGGCCTTCGAGCGAGCGACGCATTCATCACATAAGAACATAACGCCCGGACGCGCGCGTCACGGGCGAATTCAACACAGCGGAGACAGGCATGTCCAATGAATTGCAAGCCCGTGTGGTGCGCAAGCTGACGTGGCGCATTTTGCCCTTCGTCATGCTGCTTTACTTCGTGAGCTTTCTCGATCGCGTGAATGTGGGTTTCGCGGCGCTCACGATGAACAAGGATCTCGGCCTCTCGCCGACCATGTTCGGGCTCGGCGGCGGCATCTTCTTTCTCGGCTACTTTCTGTGCGAAGTGCCGTCGAATCTCATCCTGAACAAAGTCGGCGCGCGCGTCTGGATCGCGCGCGTGATGGTGACGTGGGGGCTGGTGTCGGCGGCTTCGGCGTTCGTCGTCGGGCCGAATTCGTTCTACGTGTTGCGCTTTTTGCTGGGCGTAGCCGAAGCCGGTTTCTTTCCGGGCATCATCCTCTATCTCAGCCAGTGGTTTCCGGCGCGCCAGCGCGCGGTGGCCGCCGCCGCGTTCATGGCGGCCGCGCCGTTGTCGACCGCGATCGGCTCGCCCATTTCCGGCGCGATCATGCAGATGCCCGCGTTGTTCGGCTTGAAGGACTGGCAATGGCTCTTCATCATCGAGGCGATTCCGGCGGTGGTGCTCGGCTTCGTGGTGCTCAAGGCGCTCACGGATTCACCCGAAAAAGCGACGTGGCTCGCCGCCGACGAGAAAACCTGGCTCGTCACGACCTTGCGCGAGGAGCGCATGGGACGCGAGTCGCAGGCAGGACATGCGTCGGGCGCGCTCGCGGCATTGCGCGACCCGCGCGTGTGGGTCATGGCGATGATCTACTTCGGCACGTCCGCGGGGCTCTACACGCTCGGCTTATGGGCGCCGCTGATCATTCGCCAGTTCGGTTTCAGCGCGCTCGGCACCGGCGCGTTGAACGCGATTCCGAGCGTGCTCGCGGTGATCGGCATGGTGATGTGGGCGCGGCATTCGGACCGCAGCGGCGAGCGCACCTGGCACGTCGTGATTCCCTGCGTGGTGGCGGGCGCGGGGCTCGCGTGGGCCGGCGTCGCGGATAGCGTCGTGGCAGTGGTGGCGGCGCTGATCGCGGTGAACGTGGGCATCAGCGCGGCCAAGGCGCCGTTGTGGGCGATGCCGAGCACTTTTCTGTCGGGCGCGGGCGCGGCGGCCGGCATCGCCATGATCAACTCGATCGGCAATCTTGGCGGCTTCGTCGGCCCGTTCGCGATCGGCTGGCTGAAAAGCGTGACCGGAGGATACGCCGCCGGGCTTTATGTGGTGGCGGCGAGTCTCGCGGTGTCGGCTTTTCTCGCCCTGGCTATCGGACGACGCGGCTATCGGACGGCGACCGCGCCGCAATGATCCACGCGGCTGTCATGCGAAGCAGGTGACAGCCCGCCTCAGCCTGTCTTAATCGTCACCCCAGCCGTGGCGCTCGCGCCATTCGCGCTCGTGTTCCTCGTGGCGGCGCCAACGCCGCTCACGCCGCTCCTGATGCTCGCGCCATTCGCGCGCACGCCAGTCGTCGTCATAGCCGTAGCCATAGCCGACGACCGGCGCGGGCGCATACACCACCGGCGGCGGCTCGACATACGCCGGCTGCGCGGGGACGAAAACCGGCCCCGGAATGCCGATGCCGATGCCGACATCCACATGTGCGGACGCCACCGGCGACGCCAGCGCGAAAGCCATCCCTACCGCCGTGCCGACCATCACTGAAAATAATTTCTTGCGCATTGTTTGTTTTCGCCGCATGGATGAAGCGATGACAGTGGAGATGGAACGCAGTGTAGGCAGTGCCGCGATTTGCAGGTGCAAGGGGGATGCGAGATCGGTAACACCGCGTAACGGCGTGCGGGCTTAAGGTTCTCGTAATGATTTCCGTGCATGGCGACCGGCCCGCTTGCCGGTTTACCCTGGCATGCGGTTTCGCGGGAGCGCAGCCGTGCGTCGCCGATGCGCGGCAAACGCACCGGTCAAACCCTCGAAGCGCGGTTTTTTTTCATCCCGGCGGCCTACACTTGCTCTCGCGCGACATGCCGGGCCGAGCCTCTCGATAGCCGTCAAACCCTTGCCCCGCAAGGCTTGCGCGTTTTGTCGGCGGGGCGCGCGCGGCGGGGGTGTCGTATTTCCTCATGTGGTTGTCGCAAATAGTCGGCTAGCCGTACTTTTTTCTGGCAACTATGTATGCACAGCGCGGACGGACGTCCGCCACGCAAGGAGAACATTCAATGAATTCCCCGAAGGTCGTGGTCGAAGGGCTGTGCAAGGTGTTCGGCACCAACCCGAAGCAGGCGATCGGCATGCTGGCAGGCGGTGCGACGAAAGAGGAAGTGTTCGCGCGCACCGGTCAGATCGTCGGTGTCCACAATGTGTCGTTCGAAGTCAAGGAAGGCGAGATCTTCGTGCTGATGGGCCTGTCGGGCTCCGGCAAGTCGACGCTGATTCGCCTGATCAATCGGCTGGTGGAGCCCACCGCCGGCAAGGTGCTGATCGACGGCCGCGACGTGGCCAGCGTGCCGCGCTCGGAATTGACGGCGCTGCGCCGCAAGGACATGAGCATGGTGTTCCAGTCCTTCGCGCTGATGCCGCAGCGCACCGTGCTGTCCAACGCGGCGTTCGGCCTGGAAGTCGCGGGCATCGGCCGCAAGGAACGCGAGAAGCGCGCGATGACGGTGCTCGAACAGGTCGGCCTCGCGCCGTTCGCCGCGAAGCTGCCGGCGCAGCTCTCGGGCGGCATGCAGCAGCGCGTGGGTCTCGCGCGGGCGCTGGCGGTCAACCCCTCGCTGATGATCATGGACGAGGCGTTCTCCGCGCTCGATCCGCTCAAGCGCAAGGAAATGCAGAACGTGCTGCTCGATCTGCAGCGCGAGCAGCAGCGCACCATTCTGTTCGTCTCGCACGATCTGGAAGAGGCCATGCGCATCGGCACGCGTATCGCGATCATGGAAGGCGGCAAGG
Source organism: Paraburkholderia terricola (assembly GCF_003330825.1). Classification (NCBI taxonomy): domain Bacteria; kingdom Pseudomonadati; phylum Pseudomonadota; class Betaproteobacteria; order Burkholderiales; family Burkholderiaceae; genus Paraburkholderia; species Paraburkholderia terricola. Next base: position 2,972,735 of record NZ_CP024942.1, on the reverse strand, counting down.
TGGTGCAGGTCGGCACGCCGCAGCAAATCATCACGAACCCCGCCGACGATTACGTGCGGGCGTTCTTCGAAGGCATCGACACGAGCCGCTATCTGACCGCGGGCGATCTGATGCAAACCGACGCCGTGCCGCTGATGCATTCGCACGCGACGCAGATCGACGCGTCGAGCGTGGCCGCGACGCTCAACGGCAGCGGCGACTACGCATTCGTGCTCGACGGCGAGCGCAAGATTCGCGGCTTCGTGTGCCGCGATGCGATGGGCAGCGCGTCGCCGCAGCTCAACCCCATCGAGTGCATCCGCCGCACCACGCCGCTCGACGACGTCGTCGAACGGGTGGTGGCGAGCCGCGCGCCGCTGCCGGTCGTCGAAGCCGACGGCTCCTACTGCGGTTCCGTCAACAAGACGAACGTGCTGAACGTTCTCACGCGCCATCGGAGTTCCCATGTCTGAAGTCATTCCACTCGGCGCCTGGGTCGACCACGGCGTTCACTATCTGCTCGACCACGACGCAAAAACCTTCGACGCGATCGGCAAGGCGATCGAGAGCTTCGCCGCGTTGATCGAGCACGGCTTGCAAGCCGTGCCCATGTGGGCGCTGATGGCGTTCTTCGTCGGCATCGGTTTGTGGCGGGTGGGCTGGCGCTTCGCGCTCTTCACGCTGCTCGCGATGCTGCTGATCTACGCCACCGGCTTCTGGGATCAGATGGTGATCACGCTCGGGCTCACGCTGTCGTCGACCTTGATCAGCCTGTTGCTCGGCGTGCCGCTCGGCATCTGGACCGCGAAGAGCCGCTACGTCGAGATGACGGTGCGCCCGGTGCTCGATCTGATGCAGACCATGCCCGCGTTCGTCTACCTGATTCCGGCCGCGATGCTGTTCGGTCTGGGCCGCGTGCCGGGCATTCTCTCGACGGTGATCTTCGCGATGCCGCCGGCGGTGCGCCTCACGTCGCTCGGCATCAAGCACGTGAACCGCGAAATCGTGGAAGCGGGGCAGGCTTTCGGCTGCACGCCCTGGCAATTGCTCTACAAGGTGCAGTTTCCGAACGCGCTGCCCTCGATCATGACCGGCGTGAACCAGACCATCATGATGGCGCTCTCGATGGTGATCATCGCGTCGATGGTGGGCGCGGGCGGTCTCGGCAACGACGTGCTGGCGAGTATTCAGCGGCTCGACATCGGGCTCGGCTTCGAAAGCGGACTCTCGGTGGTGATGCTGGCGATCATTCTCGACCGCATCACGGAAAGCTTCGGCCGTTCGCCGGGCATGGCGCGCGCGCCGCTGCTCTCCGGCTTGCGCAGCCTGATGAAGGTGCGCCGCGCGCCCGCGGCGCAGCACGGCTGAGCCGCCGATGAAGCGCGACGCGATTGCCGCCCCTGTCGAGACGCCGGCCGACTCGCCGTTGTCGAAACTCGCGCACTTCGGCTTCCTGACGCTGCCGAATTTTTCGATGATCGCGTTCACGAGCGCGGTCGAAGTGCTGCGCATGGCCAACTACGTGGGCCGCGCGCAGCACTACACGTGGTCGGTGATCACGCCGGACGGCGAACCGGCGCGGGCCAGCAACGGCATCACGGTGAAGCCCACCACCACGCTGGCCGAAGCCGGCATGCCGGACGTGCTGATCGTCTGCGCGGGCTGGCACGTGCGCGATTACGTGGACGAGACGGTGATCGCGCTGCTGCGCGACGTGGCCGCGCAGGGCATTCCGCTCGGCGGCATCTGCACCGGGCCGTATGCGCTGCTCGCGGCGGGGCTGCTCGACGGTTATCGCTGCACCGTGCATTGGGAGGACATGTCGCCGTTGCACAAGAGCTACCCGCACGTGCGTTTCGCCGACGAACTGTTCGTGATCGACCGTGACCGGATGACCTGCACCGGCGGCACCGCGCCGCTCGATCTGCTGCTGAACCTGGTCGGCATGCGCCTCGGGCATTCGATCGCCGCGCAGGTGTCCGAGCAGTTCATCGTCGAGCGGATTCGCGGCTCGACCGATTATCAGCACATTCCGGTCGACGCGCGGGTCGGTTTCTCGCGCGCGGAACTGATCGAAGTGGTGCGGCTCATGGAAGCGAATATCGAGGAGCCGCTCTCGCTCGACGAACTCGCGCGGCTCGTGCATCTGTCGCAACGGCATTTGCAGCGCATGTTCAAGATGTTCCTGAGCGCGTCGCCCACGCACTATTACCTGACGCTGCGTTTGCGGCGCGCGCGCGAACTGCTGCGCAACACGGATGCGTCGATCGCGCGCGTGACCGCCGTGTGCGGGTTTCATTCGCCGTGTCATTTCAGCAAGGCGTATCGCGCGCAGTTCGGTCATGCGCCGAGCGTCGAGCGGCGTTTATCCGCCTGAGCGCCTGAGCGCCCGAACTTCTGAAGCAGGCAACGCAATACCACCCACGCAAGAAAACCAGTCGAGTATCAACCACCCTGAGGGAACGCCATGAAACATGTATGGGCCGCGTCGCTGTGCGCGCTGTCGATGTCGTCTGTCTTTGCCGCGGACCCCGCTAGTTGCCGCGCCGTGCGATTCGCCGACGTCGGCTGGACCGATATCGCGGCGACCACCGGCCTCGCCTCGACGGTGCTCGAAGGGCTCGGCTACAAGCCGACCAAGACGATCGCCTCGGTGCCGATCACGTTCGCCGGCGTGAAGAGCAAGCAGATCGACGTGTTCCTTGGCTACTGGTCGCCGACCATGGACCCGATGATCGATCCGTTCAAGAAGGCCGGCCAGCTCAGCGTGCTGCCCACGCCGAACCTGACCGGCGCGAAATACACGCTGGCCGTGCCGGACTACGCGTATCAGGCGGGCATCAAGACGTTCGCCGACATCGCGAAGAACTACGACAAGCTCGACGGCAAGATCTACGGCATCGAGCCGGGCAACGACGGCAATGCGCTGATCAAGAAGATGATCGACAGCAATCAGTACGGGCTCGGCAAGTTCAAGCTGGTGGAGTCGAGCGAGGCGGGCATGCTGGTCGAGGTGAACCGCTCGATTCGCGACAAGAAGCCGATCGTGTTTCTCGGCTGGGAACCGCATCCGATGAACGTGCAGATGAAGATCGATTATCTGTCCGGCGGCGACGACGTGTTCGGCCCGAACTACGGCGAAGCGAAGGTGTTGACGGTCACGCCGAGCGATTACGCGACGCGCTGCCCGAACGTCGCGAAGCTGGTGGCGAACCTGCACTTCACGACCGATATCGAGAACCACGTGATGCTGCCGATCATGAACAAGACCGATCCGAACAAGGCCGCGCGCGAGTGGCTGAAGGCGAATCCGTCCGTGCTCGATCAATGGCTCGCGGGGGTGAAGACGTTCGACGGCAAGGACGGCTTGCCGGCGGTGAAGGCGTTCGTGGCGGGGAAGTGATGCCGGACTAGCCGCGGCATGCGCGGCTGTCGCTTCTTGTGTGACGGCCGCGCATGCCCCGTTCAAGCAGGTTCAAGCCGGCTCAGATCGCCTGAGCCCGCCCCGGAAAAGTTTCGTCATACCCCGAGCCGTCTTCCACTTGCGCGGCCGTTCCGCGCTGCTCGCGGTACATCATCGGCGGCAAGCCGAACTGCTTGCGGAATTCGCGGCCCAGATGCGATGCATCGGAAAAGCCGCAACTCGATGCAATGTCCGCCACGGTTTTATCCGAACTCGTCAGCAGCCACGCGGCGGTGCGCAAGCGCACCTGCTTCGCGTAGGCTTGCGGCGCCTTGCCGGTCTGCGCCTTGAAAAGCCGTTCCAACTGACGCGGCGAAAGATCGAGCTTGCCCGCCAGTTCATCCAGCGACAGCGAACGCCCCACGTGCTGCTCCATCAGAAGAATCGCGCGCTTCACCTTGGGATGCGCGGCGGGCGCGAGTCCGGGCGGGTGCGGCTGCGGCGCGTTGCCTTTTTGCATGTCGTCCACCAGCAGAATGCGCAGCGCCTTCTGCACGGTGGCGGTTTCGAAGTGACGCAGCAAGATCGCCGCGGCCACGTCGATCGATGCGCGCCCGCCCGAACACGTAATGCGACGGCGGTCGATCACGAAGAGGCGGTCGGCCACCAGCGCTTCTTCATTCACCGACGGAAAGCGCTCGATGAAATCCCAGTAGTGAAACCAGCTCACGCAAATGCGATGGCCTTCCAGCACGCCCGCGCGCATCAGCGAAAACACGCCGGTGCACATGCCGACGAGCGTCGCGTCGGTGGCGGCGGCGCGGCGGATGAACGCGAGCGTCGCCTCGTTGGCGGCGGGACCGGAATGCAGCAGGCCGCCGACCACCACGACGTAATCGAACCGCTCGGCGTTGTCGAAGGTTTCCCACGGCGTGATCTGGATGCCGCAACTCGCGCGCACCGGAGCGAGGGTTTCCCCTATCACGCTCCACGAACAGCGCACGGGCTTGCTGAAGTCGCCTTCATCCGCGGACAGGCGCAGCAGGTCGACGAACCCCGAGAACGCCGTCAGCGTGAAGTTCGGCAGCAGGATGATGCCGAAGCGGATGCGCTGTTTCGAGGTGCCGTCGATCGATTGAAGGGGAAGCGGTTCAGCGGAATTCATGCATGCAGCCGGCAAGAGAAAAGGTTGAATCAAGCATAGCACCGGGGAAACAAGGCGCTTCACCGGGCCGCTTCATTTGCGCCACCGAAGCGGTGCCGCCAGCATCGCCAGCGACGGGCGCGACGCCTGTCGCAAATGCGTCAGAAGTCATCGCAAATGCGCCGCGGCGCTTTGCGGGCGGCCCGCTTGACGCCACTATCCCACTGTCATGCCGTTTTTATTCTATCGGTCCAAATTGACGTGCGGTGCAATAGGGGCTACTTCAGGCCGAACCCGGCCACCCATGCATCGCAACGCACAAGGCACGCCATGAACGTCAGCGTTTTCGATCTGTTCAAGATCGGTATCGGTCCCTCAAGCTCGCACACGGTCGGGCCGATGATCGCTGCTTGCCGCTTCGCCTCGCATATCGAGGACGCCAACCTGCTCGGCTTCGTGCGCCGCGTGAAGGTCGAACTGTTCGGCTCGCTCGGCGCGACCGGCAAGGGGCACGGCACGGACAAGGCGGTGCTGCTCGGGCTCGAAGGCAATCTGCCCGATCTGATCGACCCGGACCAGATCGAGCCGCGCTTGCAGGCGATCCGCGAAACGAAGCAACTGACGCTGCTCGGCAAGCATCCCATCAAGTTCGACGAGCGCGAGCATCTCGGCTTCTTTCGCAAGCTGATGCCCGGCGCGCCGGGTTCGAGCATCGTGCATCCGAACGGCATGCGGTTTCAGGCATTCGACGAAAACGGTCAGTTGCTGGTGGAGAAGGAGTATTACTCGATCGGCGGCGGCTTCGTGGTGAATCGCGAGGGCGATCGCGTGAACGGCTTGCGCGCCGGCGCTCAGGTGCCGCATCCGTTTCGCACCGGCGACGATCTGATGCGCGTGTGCCGCGAAACCGGCCTGTCGATCGCCGAGGTGACGCTGCGCAACGAATGCGCGTCGCGTCCCGAACAGGAAGTGCGCGACGGCCTGCTCGCGATCTGGCGCGTGATGGCGGCGTGCGTCGAGCGCGGCTGCAAGGTGCGCGGCGAGTTGCCCGGCCCGATGCACGTGAAGCGCCGCGCCGCCGATCTGAGCGCGCAATTGCGCTCGCGTTCCGAGGAGTCGCTGCGCGATCCGCTCTCGATGCTCGACTGGGTCAACCTGTACGCGATGGCCGTCAACGAGGAAAACGCCGCAGGCGGGCGCGTGGTCACCGCGCCGACCAACGGCGCGGCCGGCGTGATTCCCGCCGTGCTGCATTACTACGTGAAGTTCATGCACGCGTCGAACGACGAAGGCATCGTCACGTTTTTGCTGACGGCCGCCGCGATCGGCATCATCTACAAGGAAACCGCGTCGATCTCCGGCGCGGAAGTGGGCTGCCAGGGCGAGGTGGGCGTCGCCTGCTCGATGGCCGCGGCGGCGCTCGCCGCCGTCATGGGCGGCACGCCGACGCAAGTCGAGAACGCCGCCGAAATCGGCATGGAACACAACCTCGGCATGACCTGCGATCCGGTCGGCGGGCTCGTGCAGATTCCCTGCATCGAACGCAATGCAATGGGCGCGATCAAGGCGCTGAACGCCGCGCGCATGGCGATGAAGGGCGACGGCCAGCACTACGTGTCGCTCGACAACGTGATCAAGACGATGCGCGAAACCGGCGCTGACATGAAGACGAAATACAAGGAGACGTCGCGCGGCGGTCTCGCCGTGAACGTCATCGAGTGTTGAACCCGCTACGACGTATCGAGCATTAGTACCGACAGCACCAACAAGGATCAATGATGAGCCGCTATTCGATATTCAGCCTGTTGCGCAACGGAATGTCGTATCACGAGAACTGGGAGCGACAGTGGAAGAGTCCGGAGCCCAGGCGTGAGTACGACGTCGTGATCGTCGGCGGCGGCGGGCACGGTCTCGCCACCGCCTATTACCTCGCGAAGGAGCATGGCGTGCGCAATATCGCCGTGCTGGAGAAGGGCTGGATCGGCGGCGGCAATACGGCGCGCAATACGACCATCGTGCGCTCGAATTATCTGTGGGACGAGTCGGCCGCGCTCTACGAGAAAGCAATGAAGCTGTGGGAAGGGCTTTCGCAGGACCTCAACTACAACGTGATGTTCAGCCAGCGCGGCGTGATGAATCTCGCCCACACGTTGCAGGACGTGCGCGACACCGAGCGCCGCGTGAATGCGAACCGGCTGAACGGCGTGGACGCCGAATTCCTCACCCCGGCGCAGATCAAGGAACTCGAACCGACCATCAACCTGAACAGCCGCTACCCGGTGCTCGGCGCGTCGATCCAGCGCCGCGGCGGCGTGGCCCGGCATGACGCGGTGGCGTGGGGTTTCGCGCGCGGCGCGGACCAGGCCGGCGTGGATATCGTGCAGAACTGCCAGGTCACGGGCATTCGCCGCGACGGCAGCCAGGTGACCGGCGTGGACACCACGAAGGGTTTCATCAAGGCGAAGAAGGTGGCGATCGTCGCGGCGGGCAATACGTCCACGCTCGCGGACATGGCCGGCGTGCGTTTGCCTTTGGAGAGCCATCCGTTGCAGGCGCTCGTGTCCGAGCCGATCAAGCCGGTGGTCAATACCGTGGTGATGTCGAACGCGGTGCACGCGTATATCAGCCAGTCCGACAAGGGCGATCTGGTGATCGGCGCGGGCGTCGATCAGTACACGGGCTTCGGTCAGCGCGGCAGTTTCCAGATCATCGAAGGCACGCTCGAGGCGATCGTCGAAATGTTCCCGGTGTTCTCGCGCGTGCGGATGAACCGCCAGTGGGGCGGCATCGTGGACGTGTCGCCGGATGCGTGCCCGATCATCAGCAAGACCGACGTGAAGGGGCTTTATTTCAATTGCGGCTGGGGAACGGGCGGCTTCAAGGCGACGCCGGGCTCCGGTTGGGCTTACGCGTACACCATCGCGAAGGACGAGCCGCATCCGCTGAACGCGCCGTTCTCGCTGGAGCGTTTCTATACCGGCCACCTGATCGATGAGCACGGCGCAGCCGCCGTGGCCCACTAATCGCACACGAGGAGAAAGGAACATGCTGCTGATCGAATGCCCGTGGTGCGGGCCACGCGCCGAAACCGAATTTTCCTGCGGCGGCGAGGCGGACATCGCCCGCCCGCTCGACACCGACAAACTCACCGATAAGGAATGGGGCGACTACCTGTTCATGCGCAAGAATCCGCGCGGCGTGCATCACGAGCAATGGCTGCACGCGCAAGGCTGCCGCCGCTGGTTCAAGGCGCAGCGCGACACCGTGAGCTACGAGATTCAAGGCTACGAGACGTTCGAGCGTCCGCTGCTCACGATGGGCGGCAACGAGGGTCAAGCAAACGAGGGTAAGGCATCATGAGCCAGAAAGACCGACTGCCGAGCGGCGGGCGCATCAACCGCGCGATCGTGTTGAGCTTCACGTTCAACGGCCGCAAGTATCAGGGCTATCAGGGCGACACGCTGGCTTCGGCCTTGCTCGCGAACGGCGTGCATTTCGTCGCGCGTAGCTGGAAATATCACCGGCCGCGCGGCATCGTCACGGCGGGCGTGGAAGAGCCGAATGCGATCGTGCAACTCGAAACCGGCGCCTACACCGTGCCGAATGCGCGCGCCACCGAGGTGGAGTTGTATCAGGGGCTCGTCGCCACCAGCGTGAACGCGAAGCCGAGCATCGAGAAAGACCGCATGGCGGTCAATCAGAAGATCGCGCGCTTCATTCCGGCGGGCTTCTACTACAAGACCTTCATGTGGCCGCGCAAGTTCTGGCCGAAGTACGAAGAAGTGATTCGCGACGCGGCCGGTCTCGGCAAGGCGCCCGAGCACACCGACGCCGACCGCTACGACAAGTGCTTTGCGCATTGCGACGTGCTGGTGGTCGGCGGCGGCCCGACCGGCCTCGCGGCCGCGCACGCGGCGGCGCTGTCCGGCGCGCGCGTGACCCTGGTCGACGATCAGCCGGAACTCGGCGGCTCGCTGCTGTCGTGCCGCACGGATATCGACGGCAAGCCCGCGTTGCAATGGGTGCATAAGATCGAGGACGAACTGCGGCAAATGCCCGACGTGAAAATCCTCTGCCGCAGCACCGCATTCGGCTATCAGGACCACAATCTGGTCACGGTCACGCAGCGGCTCACCGAGCATCTGCCGGTGTCGCAACGCAAGGGCACGCGCGAACTGATGTGGAAGATCCGCGCGAAACGCGTGATTCTCGCGACCGGCGCGCATGAACGGCCGATCGTATTCGGCAACAACGATCTGCCGGGCGTGATGCTGGCTTCGGCGGTGTCCACGTATCTGCATCGCTATGCGGTGCTGCCGGGGCGCAACGCGGTGGTGTTCACCAACAACGACGACGGCTATCAATGCGCGCTCGACCTGAAGACGGCCGGCGCGCAGGTGACGGTGGTCGATCCGCGCGCGGGCGAATCGAAGGGCACGCTGCCGGCGCTCGCGCGGCGCTATGGCGTGAAGGTGATGAACGGCGTGGCGATCACGGCGGCGCACGGCAAGCTGCGCGTCGACTCGGTGGAGGTCGCGTCGTATTCGAACGGCCAGGTCGGCGCGAAGCAGGGCGAACTCGCTTGCGATCTGCTGGCGATGTCCGGCGGCTGGAGCCCGGTGCTGCATCTGTTCGCGCAGTCGGGCGGCAAGGCGCACTGGCATGACGAAAAAGCCTGCTTCGTGCCGGGCAAGGCGATGCAGCCGGAAACGAGCGTCGGCGCTTGCGCGGGCGACTTCACGCTGGGCCAAGGCATCCGTGTCGCGATGGATGCCGGCGTCGAGGCGGCGCGCGCCGCCGGTCATATCGTCGCGCGGCCGAATCCGGTGCAAGTCGCCGACATCGCGGAAGCGAAGATGCAGCCGCTGTGGCTCGTCGGCGGACGCGAACTCGCCACGCGTGGGCCGAAGCAGTTCGTCGATTTCCAGAACGACGTGTCGGCGGCCGATATTTTCCTCGCGGCGCGCGAGGGTTTCGAATCGGTCGAGCACGTGAAGCGCTACACGGCGATGGGCTTCGGCACCGATCAGGGCAAGCTCGGCAACATCAACGGCATGGCGATTCTCGCGCAGGCGCTCGGCAAGACGATTCCCGAGACCGGCACGACGACGTTCCGGCCCAACTACACGCCGGTCACGTTCGGCACGTTCGCGGGCCGCGAGTTGGGCGAGTTTCTCGATCCGGTGCGCAAGACGGCGGTGCACGAATGGCATGTGCAAAACGGCGCGGCGTTCGAGGACGTCGGCAACTGGAAGCGTCCCTGGTACTACCCGAAAGCGGGGGAGGACATGCACGCGGCGGTGGCGCGCGAGTCGCTCGCGGTGCGCACGAGCGTCGGCATTCTCGACGCCTCGACGCTCGGCAAGATCGACATTCAGGGCCCCGATTCGGCGAAGCTGCTGAACTGGGTCTATACGAATCCGTGGAGCAAGCTGGAAGTCGGCAAGTGCCGCTATGGCCTGATGCTCGACGAGAACGGCATGATCTTCGACGACGGCGTGACGGTGCGCCTCGCCGATCAGCATTACATGATGACCACCACCACGGGCGGCGCCGCGCGTGTGCTCACGTGGCTCGAACGCTGGCTGCAAACCGAATGGCCCGACATGCGCGTGCGGCTCGCGTCGGTCACGGACCACTGGGCCACTTTTGCCGTGGTCGGTCCGAACAGCCGCAAGGTCTTGCAGAAGGTGTGCCACGACATCGACTTCGCGAACGCCGCGTTCCCGTTCATGAGCTATCGCGAAGGCACGATCGCGGGCGCGGCGTCGCGCGTGATGCGGATCAGCTTCTCCGGCGAACTCGCTTATGAAGTGAACGTGCCGGCCAACGTCGGGCGCGCGGTGTGGGAAGCGCTGATGGCCGCGGGCGCGGAGTTCGACATCACGCCCTACGGCACGGAAACCATGCACGTGCTGCGCGCGGAGAAGGGCTACATCATCGTCGGCCAGGATACGGACGGCTCGATGACGCCTTACGATCTCGGCATGGGCGGGCTCGTCGCGAAGTCGAAGGACTTTCTCGGCAAGCGTTCGCTCACGCGCTCCGATACGGCGAAGACGGGGCGCAAGCAACTGGTGGGATTGCTCGCGGACGATCCGTCGTTCGTGATTCCCGAGGGCTCGCAAATCGTCGCCGGCCCATTCCAGGGCGACACCGCGCCGATGCTCGGCCACGTCACGTCGAGCTATTACAGCCCGATTCTGAAGCGCTCGATCGCGATGGCGGTCGTGAAGGGCGGTCTCGACAAGATCGGCGAAACCGTCACCATCCCGCTTTCCAGCGGCAGGCAGATTGCGGCCAAGGTCACCAGTTCGGTGTTCTACGACAGCGAAGGAGCACGTCAACATGTGGAATGAAACAGGAGGGACGGCGTCGGTGGTGGATCGCGCCGTCGGCAAGCAAACCGGCGTGTGGCAGGAGTCGCCGCTGGTCGGCACGGACGCGCTGCTGAAGAAGCATCAGACCACGGCGTCCGCCGCGTTCCGGCTGAGCGAGCGGCCGTTTCTGGAACTGGTGAACGTGCGCGGCGATACGCGCGACGCGGCGTTTGTGCGTGCCGTGGAAAGCGTGCTCGGCTGCCGGCCGCCGGAGAAGGCGAACACGATGGCGCGCGGCAACGGCTACGACCTGTTGTGGCTCGGGCCGGACGAATGGCTGGCGCGCTCGGCGACGGCGCACGACGCGTCGCGCACCGCGCCGCTGCAAGCGAAGCTCGGCGCCGCGTTTGCCGGCGTGTTTGCTTCGGCGGTGGATATCGGCAGCGGCTATACGGTGCTCGAAATCAGCGGCACGCGTGTGCGCGAGGTGCTCGCGCGCGGGTGCCCGCTCGACCTGCATCCCAAGCTGTTCGGTGAAGGACAGTGCGCGCAAAGCCATTATTTCAAGGCGTCGATGACGCTGCTGCCCACCGGGCCGGATAGTTTCGATCTCGTCGTGCGCCGCAGCTTCGCGGACTACTTCGTCAAGATCATGCTCGACGCCGCCGAGCCGCTGATGTCGTGAGACGCGGCGAGCGGTGCTTGCCCGCACCGCTCGCGGCTTGCCTCGCGATCGACCGACATGACGTCGACACGTCTAGCCACCGCGCGCCTCACCGAGCGCGCGTTTCAACAGGGCGATGCGCACGCCGCGCTCGCGCTGCTCGAACAGAGCATCGAGTTGCGGCACCGGCGCATCGCGCTGATCCGCTATCTGCTCGCGCAGCAACTCGGCGCGCCGCTGCAGGCGCGGCATCACGACTACGTCGAGAAAATCGCCGCGCGCCTGAGCGCGGATGCGCTCGCGCGCATTGCCGGCGCGGCGCGGGCGCGGCTGCGGGCGTAACGCTTTCGCTCCGCGGTCGAGGAACGACGCCCCCGTTCCATTCCGATGACGCATTTCTTCTATGTGGCCGATTTATGTCGGCGTCTACTGAAAACACCGATCGGAACAGCCACGCGGCAGCCGCCGCATCAATGAGGGGATGACATGTCCACCGCTTTTCAGCCTCGCGCGAGCGCAGCCGCGCGACTCGAACGCCTGCCGTTTTCCGGTTATCACCGGACCATCTTCATCATCATCGCGATCGCGTTCTTCTTCGACTCCGTCGATCTCGGCACGATGACCTTCGTGCTCGGCTCGATCAAGACGGAGTTTCATCTGTCGACCGCGACGACGGGGTTGGTTGCGAGCGCGAGCTTCTTCGGCATGGTGGGCGGTGCGGCGATTGCCGGATTGCTCGCGGATCGTTTCGGACGACGGCCCGTGTTTCAGTGGAGCATGGTGTTGTGGGGGCTGGCGTCATACCTCTGCTCGACCGCGCAGAGCGTCGAGGCGCTGATCTTTTATCGCGTGCTGCTCGGCTTCGGCATGGGCATGGAGTTTCCGATTGCGCAAACGCTGCTGTCGGAGTTCGTGCCGGCTGCGTCGCGCGGACGTTTGATCGCGCTGATGGACGGCTTCTGGCCGCTCGGCTTCATCACGGCGGGCGTGGTGTCGTATTTCGTGTTGCCGACGCTAGGGTGGCGCACCGAGTTCGCGCTGCTCGCGATTCCGGCGGTATTCGTGCTGGTCGTGCGCCGCGTCGTGCCGGAATCGCCGCGCTGGCTCGAACATCGCGGACGCATCGCCGAGGCGGACAAAGTACTCGCGCAGATCGAAGTGAAAGTGATGAAGGCGGCGGGGCTGAGCCAGTTGCGCGCGCCCGTGATGCTCGCGGAGCCGGCAGTGGCGAAGGGGACGGGCGCATTCCGCGAGATCTGGAGCATCGCCTACCGGCGCCGCACGATCATGGTGTGGACGCTGTGGTTCTTCGCGTTGCTCGGATTCTACGGGCTGACCTCGTGGCTCGGCGCGTTGATGCAGCAGGCCGGTTTCGCGGTGACGAAGTCGGTGTTGTACACGGTGCTGATTTCGCTCGGCGGGATTCCGGGCTTTATTTGCGCGGCGTGGCTGGTCGAGCGGTGGGGACGCAAGCCGACCTGTATTGCTTCGCTCGCGGGCAGCGCGGTGATGGCGTATGTCTATGGACAGACCGCGTTGCATGCACAAACGCCGGCGCTGCTGATCTGCGCCGGGCTCGCGATGCAGTTCTTTCTGTTCGCGATGTGGGCGGTGCTTTACACCTATACGCCGGAGCTTTACGGCACGGGCGCGCGCGCTACCGGTTCGGGGTTTGCGTCCGCGATTGGGCGGGTGGGTTCGTTGATCGGGCCGTATGTGGTCGGCGTCGTGCTGCCGGTGTTCGGGCAAGGCGGCGTGTTTTCGCTCGGTGCGATGTGTTTTGTGATCGCGGCCGCGGCGGTGTGGGTACTGGGGATCGAGACGCGTGGGTTGGCGTTGGAGACGCTCGTGTCCGAAGCGGTGGAGACGGACGGGCAGGGGGTGTTGAGTCCGGTGCGGGAGTGAGGGTTGCAGGAGGCGGGTGTTAAAAAGGCCGCGACGTTGTCGCGGCCTTGGGGCTTTCTGGAATCGCCGGGTGGTTAGATTTTGTAAGGCACTCGAACGCCGGGTTCGTTCGCAGGAAAGTCCTTGACATTGCGCGATACCAGCAGCAAGGAATTCACCTGCGCCGACGCCCAAACAATCGCGTCGGGCAGACGGATGCGCTTCTGTTTGCGAATCTCAACCGCACGGTTTGCAATTGTGCTGTCCAGCGCAATCACGTCGAACGAGCCAAGCCATCCGCGAATCGAGGCTTCGTCTTCCGGGGTTGCCCCAACAAGAACTTCCATCCATGTGATGATGCTGATCGCTCGATACTCATAGCGCGCAAGCTCTTTCTTCGCTCCGCCGACGCCGCCGAGATAGTCGATCAGGATGTTTGTGTCGAAAAGAGCTTTTACCATTCCGAGCGCAATTCTCGCTGGTACTCAAGGCCATCGACTTTTCTGTTTTTCCACAGTCCGAAAACGTCATTTCCCAGCACGCGCTTATGCTGGGCGATATACGCCTCGATTGCGTCGCGAATAACCGCGGCGCGAGGGCGTTGCTCCGACTCTACGAGCAATGCCAGTTCTTCAACCTGCGAATCGGGCAGATCAATCAGAATCCGGCTCATTAATGCCTCCCTTTCGATATATACATATCATATATCAACCAGCGAGATTTTGCAGAGTCCTGCGTCACCGGGTTCCCGTCAAACCGCCACCCCCTCCCGTTTCCGCGCCACCACCCCATTCGCCACGAAATACGGCGTCTCCACTCGCGCCAACGCTTCGCGGCCGCGAATCCGGTCCGCGATTTTCTCCGCGAGCATGATGGTCGGCGCGTTCAGATTGCCGGTGGTGATTTGCGGCATGATCGATGCATCGACCACGCGCAGCGCTTCCATGCCATGCACGCGCCCCTCGCTGTCGACCACGGCCATGTCGTCGTAACCCATCTTGCACGAACACGACGGATGAAACGCGGTTTCCGCACGCATCCGCACGAAGGCGTCGAGCTGTTCGTCGGTCGTCAAATCGGCGCCCGGATTCAGTTCGCGGCCGCGATAACGGTCGAGCGCCGGTTGCCGCATGATCTCGCGCGTGATGCGAATGCCGTCGCGGAACTCGCGCCAGTCGAGCGGATCGGCCATGTAGTTGAACAGGATGCCTGGATGCGCGGCCGGATCGCGTGACGTGAGCTTCACACGGCCACGGCTCGGCGAGCGCATCGAACCGACGTGCGCCTGGAAGCCGTGCATCCTGATCGCATTCGAACCGTTGTAGTTGATCGCCACCGGCAGAAAGTGATACTGGATGTTCGGCCACAAGTCGTCGTCGCGAGTGCGGATGAAGCCGCCCGCCTCGAACTGGTTGCTCGCGCCGATGCCCGTGCCGTTGAGCATCCATTCGAGTCCGATCGCCGGCTGATTCCACCACTGCAGCGCGGGGTACAGCGACACCGGTTCCTTGCATTCGTACTGGATATACATCTCCAGATGGTCCTGCAGATTTTCACCGACACCCGGCAGATCATGCACGAGCGGAACATCTAGTTCGCGCAGCCATGTAGAGCGTCCCACGCCCGAGCGCTGCAGTAATTGCGGCGACGCAATCGCGCCGCTGCACACCAGCACTTCGCGGCGCGCATGCGCATTCACCGCGTTCCCGTGATGCAGATACGCGACGCCGACCGCGCGCTTGCCCGAGAACAACACGCGATCGGTCATGGCATGCGTGACGATCGTCAGATTCGGCCGCGCCTTCGCGCGATCCAGATAGCCGCGCGCCGTGCTCGCACGCCGGCCATTCGCGGTGACGGTGCGATCCATCGGCCCGAAGCCTTCCTGCTGATAGCCGTTCAGATCGTCGGTGCGCGGAAAGCCCGCTTGCACGCCGGCCTCGACCATCGCGGCGAACAGAGGATTATTGCCCGGCTTGCTCGTGGTCACATGCACGGGACCGTCGCCGCCGTGATACGCGTTCGCGCCGACATCGCGCGTTTCGGCCTTGCGGAAGTAGGGCAGGCAATCGAGGTAGGTCCAGTTTTCCAGACCGGGACGCGTCGCCCAGCCATCGTAATCGAGCGCATTGCCGCGTATGTAGCACATGCCGTTGATCAGCGACGACCCGCCGAGCCCCTTGCCGCGGCCGCATTCCATGCGACGGTTGTTCATGTGCGGCTCGGGGTCGGTCTCATACGCCCAGTTGTAGCGCCGCCCTTGCAGCGGATACGCGAGCGCGGCGGGCATCTGCGTGCGAAAGTCGAAGCGGTAATCGGGACCGCCTGCTTCGAGCAGCAGCACGGTCGCGTCCGCGTCCTCGGTCAGGCGCGAGGCGAGCACGTTGCCCGCCGAACCCGCGCCGACGATGATGTAGTCGTATTCGTTCGAAGCCATCTCCGCCACTCCTCAGAACACGGGTTGATACGGGCCGAGTTCGACCTGCACGGACTTGATGCGCGTGTAGTGCTCGAGCGTGGTGATGCCGTTCTCGCGGCCGACGCCCGATTGCTTGTAGCCGCCCACCGGCATTTCCGCGGGCGACTCGCCCCATGTGTTGATCCAGCAGATGCCGGCTTCCAGTTGATGAATCACGCGATGCGCGCGGGACAGGTTCTCCGTCACCACGCCGGCGGCGAGACCGTAAGCGGTCTTGTTCGCACGCGCGATTGCTTCGTCCTCTTCGTCGAACGCGAGGATGCTCATCACCGGGCCGAAGATTTCCTCACGCACGATGCGCATGTCGTCATGGCAGCCGGTAAACACCGTGGGCTCGACGTATTGGCCATTGCCGAAATGCCCTTCGGAAATGCGCTTGCCGCCCGCCATCAATCGCGCGCCTTCCTGTACGCCGCTCTCGATGTAGCCGAGCACTTTCTGCAATTGGGCGGCGCTCACGAGTGGGCCGAAGTTGGTGTCAGCGTCGGTGGGCGCGCCCACGCGAATGCGTTTCACGCGTTGCAGCACGAGCGCTTCGAACTGTTCGAGCACGCCGCGTTGCACGAAAACCCGCGTGCCGTTGGTGCAAACCTGGCCGGAACTGAAGAAGTTGGCGCTCATCGCGATGTCGGCGGCGCGTTCGAGATTGGCGTCGTCGAACACGAGCAGCGGCGACTTGCCGCCGAGTTCCATCGTCACTTCCTTCAGCGACGATGCGCCCGCCAGCGACATTACCTTCTTGCCGGTTTCGACGCCGCCCGTGAACGAAATCTTCTCGATGTCGGGATGCGCGGCTAGCATCGCGCCCACGCGCCCATCGCCTTGCACGACGTTGAATACGCCCGCCGGCACGCCGGCTTCGGTGTAAATCTCAGCGAGCTTCAGCGCCGACAGCGGCGTGATTTCGCTCGGCTTGAAGATCATCGCATTGCCGGCCGCCAGCGCGGGCGCCGACTTCCAGCACGCGATCTGGATCGGGTAATTCCATGCGCCGATGCCCGCGCATACGCCGAGCGGCTCGCGCCGCGTATAAACGAACGACGACGGGCGCAACGGAATCTGTTGTCCTTCGATCGCGGTGGCAAGGCCGGCGTAATACTCGATCACGTCCGCGCCGGTCACGATATCGACCGCCAGCGTCTCGGCAATCGGCTTGCCGGTGTCGCGCGTTTCGAGCGCGGCGAGCTCGTCGTTGCGCTCGCGCAGAAGCTCGACCGCGCGGCGCAGAATGCGCGAGCGCTGCATCGCCGTGAGCGCGGCCCATTCACGCTGACCGTCGCGCGCGGATCGCACCGCGCGATCGACGTCGGCCGCCGTTGCCTGCTGCACCGTGGCGAGCGTTTCGCCAGTGGCGGGGTCGAACGTGTCGAAGGTTTCTCCGCCGGTTGCGTCGACGTAGGCGCCGCCGATATAAAGACGTTGCGTTGCGAATACCGCCATGACTTGCTCCTTTAAAAATGTCGCCGGCCTAGCTGCGTGCCTGCAAAACCAGATCGATGTATTCGTTCGCGAGGCGCAGCGCCGCCTTCGTATCGAACGGTTCGCCCGACAACGCGCCGCGCAGCCATAAGCCGTCGATCAACGCCGCCAGGCCGCTTGCCGCGCGCCGCGCCGCCGCACGCGGCAGCGCCTGCGAAAAATCCGCGTACAGGTTCGAATTCAGGCGCCGTGTGTTCACGTATTGCAGCCGCCGCAACTGCGGCTTGTGCATGCTTTCGGACCAGAAAGCGAGCCACGTTTTCATGACCGGACCGCTGGTCTGCTCGGCGTCGAAATTCGCGCCCACCACCGCGCGTAGTTTGGAGCGCGGATCGGCTTTCGCCGCGCGGCGCCGGCGCGATGTGGCTTGCCACAGATCGCGCAGCACATGGCGCATGGTGGCTTCGAGCAAGCCGTCCTTGTCGCCGAAATAGTGGCTGACGATGCCGGTGGAAGTACTCGCGCGCTGCGCGACCGAGGCGAGCGTCGCGCCGGCGAGACCGGTCTGGTCGATGGTGAGCAAGGTCGCGTCGATCAGTTGAGCGCGGCGGACTTCGCGCATTCCAAGTTTGGGCATGGTGCTGTTGGGGCGGGCTTCAGATGGCCAAGGGCGGCTAAACCCGGTCGCCGGCCGTGGATTCGATGGGCCATGTTAGGTTTTTTATATTGAACGGTCAATCAATAAAAACCGGGTTGCATCAGCGTGGACGGCGGTTGCGCCGCGCGTGTCGGTTTCGGCCAAACCCATGTCGCGTTCAGTACATGTCCGTGGCTCAGCGGGCGCTACGCTCGTTGAACGGCGTGTTGCAGACGGTCTCGCACGCCGCTCACAAGACATGGAGACAGACAATGAGCAGCAATCGCGGCGTCGTGTATCTGGGGCAGGGCAAGGTGGAAGTGCAGTCGATCGACTATCCGAAGATGGTCGATCCACGTGGCCGGGCGATCGGCCACGGCGTGATCCTCAAGGTGGTAAGCA
Source organism: Paraburkholderia terricola (assembly GCF_003330825.1). Classification (NCBI taxonomy): domain Bacteria; kingdom Pseudomonadati; phylum Pseudomonadota; class Betaproteobacteria; order Burkholderiales; family Burkholderiaceae; genus Paraburkholderia; species Paraburkholderia terricola. Next base: position 2,954,404 of record NZ_CP024942.1, on the reverse strand, counting down.
CGAATATTTGCGGCTCCGACCAGCATATGGTGCGCGGCCGGACGACCGCCGAGGTCGGCCTCGTGCTCGGTCACGAGATTACCGGCGAGGTGATCGAAATCGGCCGCGACGTCGAGACGCTGAGCATCGGCGATCTCGTTTCCGTGCCGTTCAACGTTGCCTGCGGACGCTGCCCGACCTGCAAGGCGCAGCACACCGGCGTGTGCCTGAACGTGAATCCGTCGCGCGCGGGCGGCGCGTATGGCTACGTCGACATGGGCGGCTGGATCGGCGGCCAGGCCGAATACGTGATGGTGCCGTACGCCGACTTCAATCTGCTGAAATTCCCCGACCGCGCGCAGGCGATGTCGAAAATCCGCGACCTCACGTGCCTTTCCGACATTCTGCCGACCGGCTATCACGGCGCGGTGATGGCGGGCGTGAAGCCCGGCGCCACCGTTTATATCGCGGGCGCGGGGCCGGTGGGCATGGCGGCGGCCGCGTCGGCGCGCCTGCTGGGCGCGGCCTGCACGATCGTCGGCGACATGAACGAGGCGCGCCTCGCGCATGCGCGCAAGATGGGCTTCGAGACGATCGACCTGTCCAAAGACGCCACGCTCGGCGAACAGATCGAACAGATTCTCGGCAAGCCGGAGGTGGACTGCGCGGTGGACTGTGTCGGCTTCGAGGCGCACGGCCACGGCAGCAGCGGCTCGCATGAGGAAGCGCCGGCCACGGTGCTCAATTCGCTGATGGAAATCACGCGGGCCGCGGGCGCGATCGGCATTCCGGGCCTGTACGTCACGGACGATCCGGGCGCCGCCGACGCCGCCGCGCGCAAGGGCAGTCTGAGCATCCGCTTCGGTCTCGGCTGGGCCAAGTCGCATTCGTTCCATACCGGGCAAACGCCGGTGATGAAGTACAACCACAATCTGATGCAGGCGATCTTGTGGGACCGCTTGCCGATCGCGGATATCGTCAACGTGACGGTGGTGTCGCTCGATCAGGCGCCCGATGGTTACCGGCAGTTCGACGGCGGCGCGCCGCGCAAGTTTGTGATCGACCCGCATGGGTTGTTGAAAGCGGCGTAAAGCAGCATCAGGCAACATAAAGCGGGCTGGCGGGATCGCATCGTTCGCGGTCCCGCTCGTCCAATTGCCGTGCGCAATCGCAGGCAATCGCAGACGGTATGAAGGCCGGCGCGTCCGTGCATGCAATGCCGGGAAATTGACGCGCGCGGATGCTTTCGCTGCGTCGCACTCATCCGTCGCTCTCTCCGAGCGCCAAGCACTCCACCTCTCACCAGCCCGAACTGTGCCCACGCGCCAGAATGTCGGGCGATCAACCGCTCACCTCTGCTATCCTTTCGCCGCGTGTCGCGCCGGATGGTCGCTCGCGCGCGACCTGTTCGGTTCAAAGCGCGCTATTCGTCAGCCACAGCGCAACGAAAAAATCCCGCTTCTGCCACGAGAGCATTGATGAGCAACACACGTTGGACCGTGATTTTTCTCTGCTTTCTGGCCAATCTGGTGAACTACGTCGACCGCGCGAATCTTGCGGTCGCCGCGCCGCAGATTCAGCGCGCGCTAGGCCTAGGCCCGACTGAAATGGGCCTTGTATTGAGCGGGTTCTTCTGGACCTACGCGCTCATGCAGATGCCGTTCGGCTGGTTCGTCGACCGCGTCGGCGCGCGCATCGCACTGCCTCTCGCCGTGGGCTGGTGGTCGCTGTTCACCATGCTGACGGCAGTGCCGACCGGCATCGCGGGAATGTTCGGCTGCCGGTTGATGCTGGGCGCCGGTGAAGCCGGCGCGTATCCGTCTTGCGTGAAGCTTGTGTCGCAATGGTTCGAGCCCCGGCAACGCGCTTTCGCCACCGCCATTTACGACAGCGGCTCCCGGGTCGGCTCCGCGCTTTCGATTCCGGTCGTCGCGTTGATCATCGGTTCTTTCGGCTGGAAGGCCGCCTTTGTCATCACGGGCGCGTTGGGCTTCGTGTGGGTCGTCGGATGGTTGCTGATTTATCGCGATCCTTCACGCGCACATCGCGCCGGCGCGGTCGATTCGTCTGTGCAATCGGGAGCCGCCAAGCGTAGGAAAATCACCTGGCGTTCGCTCTTCACCCATCGCACGCTGTGGGGAATGATGCTCGGCTTCTTCTGCCTGAACTTCGTGATTTACTTTTTTATCACGTGGTTTCCGAGCTATCTGGTCCAGACGCACCGTTTCTCGCTGAAGTCGCTCGGCACGCTCGGCATGATTCCCGCGCTCGTCGCGATCCCTTCCGGTTGGCTGGGCGGCTTCGTGTCCGATTCACTGGTCCGGCGCGGCTGGAGTCTGACGGCCGCGCGCAAATCCTGCATGGTCGGTGGAATGCTGCTCTCGTCGGTCATTACGCTGTCCGCCTTTACGACGAACATCTATCTGGTGCTCGCGTTTTTCAGCGTCGCCTATGGCAGTCTCGCGTTCGCCGCGGCCAGTGTGCTGTCGCTGCCCAACGACGTGGCGCCGACGCCGGATCACGTTGCATCGATCGGCGGAATCCAGAACTTCGCGTCGAATCTCGCGGGCATCGTCATTACGACATTCACCGGTTTCATGGTCGCGTTGACGAATGGTTCGTTCAAGGTGCCACTGTGTGTGGCAGGCGGCTCTTGCCTGCTGGGTGCGCTCAGTTATCTCGTGATCGTCGGCAGAATCGAGCCGCTTACCGTTGGCGATACCGCCGATACCGCCGATACCGCTGATGCCGCTGATCCCGTCGCGACGCCCGGCGTCGGCTCGGAAATGTGAACCCGACCTGAACGCTCGAAGAATCAGGCCGCCATCACAGGCACTACCGCAAGCGAAGGCGCCTGCTTGCGACGCTCGCGCGTCGGCGCGGTGCCGAACGCGTCGCGATAGCTCTTCGAGAAGTGGCAAGCCGACTGGAAGCCGCAAGCCATCGTGATATGCATGATCGACATGTCGGTTTGCAGCAGCAGTTCGCGGGCGCGCCGCAAACGCAGCGTCAGATAGTAATGCGTCGGCGTCATCCCGAGATGCTCGCGAAAGAGCCGCTGCAATTGCCGCTGCGACATGCCGGCGAGGCGCGCGAGTTCCTCGCGCGAAAGCGGCTCTTCGATGTTGTTCTCCATCAGCGAGATCACTTCGAAGAGCGACTTGTTGGCCGAACCTAGCCGCGCGACCAGCGGCATTTTCTGTTGCGCGCTGGTGTCGCGCACATGTTCGACGATGAACTGCTCGGCGATCTGCGTGACGCGCGCCGTACCCACGCGCGGCGCGATCAGGTTCAGCATCATGTCGAGCGGCGCCACGCCGCCCGTGCAGGTGACCCGATCGCGGTCGATCACGAACAGTTCTTTCAGAAAGCGCGTGTCGGGAAACTCCTCCTTGAGCGCCGACATGTTCTCCCAGTGAATCGCGCAGGCATAACCGGCCAGCAAGCCGGCGCGCGCGAGCGCATAAGTGCCGGTGCACAGGCTGCCGAGCACGCTGCCCGTGCGGGCAAAGCGGCGCAACGCGGAAAGATGGGCGGGCGTGGTGGCGCGCTGCACGTCGATGCCGCCGATCACGAACACGATATCGGGCTGGCCGACGCATTCCACCGGCCCCGTATCGACCGAGAGGCCGTTGCTCGCCGTGACCGGTCCGCCTTCGGGACTCACGATCGACCAGCGGTAAAGCGTCTGTCCGCTCAGGTAGTTCGCCATGCGCAGGACTTCGATCGCGTTGGTGAAAGCGATCATCGTGAAGTTCGGAACCGGCATGAATGCGAAATGCGACAACGATGCCGTGCGGTCGGTGGCCATGGGAGGAATGATTCCTTCGAATCTATAGTGTCGCGTCGCCGTGGGGAGCGGCGACTCCTGCAATTTTGCGTATTTGTGCAACTACCATGCCATCAGGCTAAACCCTCAGTTGCCGCCGGTTAAGGTTGGACAGCCCGACAAGGGGCACCACAACGGAGCCGCGAGCCTGTTTTTCGCACCTGAACCGCGCGCGGCGATCGGTTGCAGTGCAGCACGAAGGCCGGCCCTGCGTCTGATGATTGGGCGGCGAAGATCGGCGGAGAAAGCGCGTCAGCGCCGACTTGTGAAAAAAGGACGGGCATGGCGGAAAAGGCAAAGAACACGTCTGAATTCATAAATTGGCGCGCGGGGCGAACGTCAAGAATAGACGCAATGCAGACCGGCGGCGGCAGGGCTCAAACGATCCACTGAGCGGCGCTTTCCGGCCTTTCCGTCAACGACTTCACGGACCCTTCCATGTCGAACCCGAATCCCTTCTTCGAAGAATCGCTGGCCACGCGCGATGCCGCGGTGCGCGGCGCTGTTTTGAAAGAGCTTGAGCGCCAGCAGTCGCAAGTCGAGTTGATCGCGTCGGAAAACATCGTGTCGCGCGCGGTGCTCGAAGCGCAAGGCTCGGTGCTGACCAACAAGTATGCGGAAGGCTATCCGGGCAAGCGTTACTACGGCGGTTGCGAATACGTGGACGTGATCGAGACGCTTGCGCTCGATCGCATCAAGCAACTCTTCAACGCGAAATTCGCCAACGTGCAGCCGCATTCCGGCGCGCAGGCCAACGGCGCGGTGATGCTCGCGCTGGTGAAGCCGGGCGACACGGTGCTCGGCATGTCGCTCGACGCGGGCGGCCACCTCACGCACGGCGCGAAGCCGGCAATGTCGGGCAAGTGGTTCAACGCGGTGCAGTATGGCGTCAATCGCGACACGATGCTGATCGATTACGAGCAGATCGAGGAACTCGCACAGCAGCATAAACCGGCTCTGTTGATCGCCGGCTTCTCGGCTTATCCGCGCGCGCTCGATTTCGCACGGCTGCGCGCGATTGCCGATGGCGTGGGCGCGAAGTTGATGGTGGACATGGCGCACATTGCCGGCGTGATCGCGGCGGGGCGTCACCAGAATCCGGTCGACCATGCGCACGTGGTCACCTCGACCACGCACAAGACGTTGCGCGGCCCGCGCGGCGGCTTTGTCCTGACGAATGACGAAGACATCGCCAAAAAGATCAACTCCGCGGTGTTCCCCGGCTTGCAAGGCGGCCCGCTGATGCACGTGATCGCAGGCAAGGCGGTGGCGTTCGGCGAGGCGCTGCAACCCGGCTTCAAGACTTATATCGACAGCGTGCTCGCCAACGCGCAGGCGCTCGGCGAAGTGTTGAAGGCAGGCGGCGTCGATCTGGTGACGGGCGGCACCGACAACCATCTGCTGCTGGTCGATCTGCGCCCGAAGGGTCTCAAGGGCAACCAGGTCGAGCAGGCGCTGGAGCGCGCCGGCATTACCTGCAACAAGAACGGCATTCCGTTCGATACAGAGAAGCCGACGGTCACTTCCGGCATTCGCCTCGGCACGCCGGCGGGCACGACGCGCGGCTTCGGCGTGAGCGAATTCCGCGAAATCGGGCGGCTGATCGTCGAGGTGCTCGACGCGCTGCGCGACCACCCCGAAGGCGACGCCGCCACCGAACAACGCGTGCGCCGCGAGATTTTCGCGCTGTGCGAACGCTTCCCCATCTACTGAGAACGCCTGGAGCACACGATGAGCACTCTGCACGACAACAGCATCATCATCGACGGTCTGAACATTTCGAAGTTCGAGCGCTCGGTGTTCGAGGACATGCGCAAGGGCGGCGTCACCGCGGTGAACTGCACGGTCTCGGTTTGGGAAAGCTTCCAGAAGACGGTCGACAACATCGCCGAGATGAAGCAGCAAATCCGCGAATACGGAGAGATTCTGACGCTGGTGCGTACCACCGACGACATCTTCCGCGCGAAGAAAGAGAACAAGACGGGCATCATTTTCGGCTTCCAGAACGCGCACGCTTTCGAGGACAACCTCGGCTATATCGAAGCCTTCAAGGATCTCGGCGTGAACGTGGTGCAGCTTTGCTACAACACGCAAAACCTGGTGGGCACCGGCTGCTATGAACGCGACGGCGGTCTGTCCGGCTATGGCCGCGAAGTGATTCAGGAGATGAACCGCGTCGGCATCATGGTCGATCTTTCGCACGTGGGCGGCAAGACGTCCTCGGAAGCGATCGCGGCTTCGAACAAGCCGGTGTGCTACTCGCATTGCTGCCCGTCGGGATTGAAAGAACATCCGCGCAACAAGAGCGACGAGCAACTGAAAGAGATTGCCGATGCGGGCGGCTTCGTCGGCGTGACGATGTTCGCGCCGTTCCTGAAGCGCGGCGCGGATGCGACCGTCGAAGACTATATCGAGGCAATCGAGTACGTGGTGAATCTGATCGGCGAAGATCAGGTCGGCATCGGCACGGACTTCACGCAAGGCTACAGCACCGAGTTCTTCGACTGGATCACGCACGACAAGGGCCGCTATCGCCAACTGACCAACTTCGGCAAGGTCGTGAATCCGGAGGGCATTCGCACGATCGGCGAGTTCCCGAATCTCACGGCCGCGATGGAGCGCGCCGGTTGGAGCGAGACGCGCATCAGGAAGATCATGGGTGAAAACTGGGTGCGGGTGTTCGGTGAAGTCTGGACAGTCTGAGCGCCACTCAACGAACCTCACTCTATAAAAAACGGAGTCTCCACATGCAACCCCAACTGCCTATCGACGTCGACCCGAATACCGGCGTCTGGACCACCGACGCGCTGCCGATGCTGTACGTGCCGCGTCATTTCTTCACGAACAATCACACCGCCGTCGAAGAAGCGCTGGGCCGCGACACGTATGCCGAGATTCTCTACAAGGCCGGCTACAAGTCCGCCTATTTCTGGTGCGACAAGGAAGCGAAACAGCACGGCATTTCCGGCATGGCGGTGTTCGAGCATTACCTGAACCGTCTGTCGCAACGCGGCTGGGGCATCTTCAGGATCACCGAATCCGATCCGTCGAGCTCGCGTGCGCGCATCGAATTGCATCATTCGTCGTTCGTGCTCGCGCAGCCGGGCAAGGAAGGCAAGCTTTGCTACATGTTCGCCGGCTGGTTCGCGGGCGCGATGGATTGGGTCAACGACACCGCGCCGGATGCCGCGCGCAAGGGCCCGCCTTCGTATTCGCGGGAAGCGCAATGCGCGGCTGAAGGCCACGATCATTGCGTATTCGAAGTGTCGCCGCTCGCTTCGTAACACGCCTGAGCCTATCCATTCCGAGGTCGATCGCGATGCGTTACCCGAACCTTTTCAAGCCTCTCACGCTGAACCAGTTGACCTTGCGCAACCGCATCGTCAGCACCGCGCACGCGGAGGTCTATGCGGAACCGGGCGGCTTGCCCGGCGACCGTTATATCCGTTACTACGAGGAGAAGGCGAAGGGCGGTGTCGGCCTCGCCGTCTGCGGCGGTTCGAGCCCGGTGTCGATCGACAGCCCGCAAGGCTGGTGGAAGTCGGTGAATCTGTCCACCGACAAGATCATCGATCCGCTCGCGCGGCTCGCCGAGGCGATGCATCGGCATGGCGCGAAGATCATGATTCAGGCCACGCACATGGGCCGCCGTTCGGCGTTTCATGGCGAGCATTGGCCGCATCTGATGTCGCCTTCCGGCGTGCGCGAGCCGGTGCACCGCGGCAACGCGAAGATCATCGAAGTGGAGGAGATTCGCCGCATCATCAGCGATTTCGCGGCGGCCGCGAAGCGCGTGAAAGATGCCGGCATGGACGGCGTCGAAATCTCGGCGGCGCACCAGCACCTGATCGACCAGTTCTGGAGCCCGCGCACGAATTTCCGCACCGACGAATGGGGCGGCTCGCTCGAAAACCGTCTACGTTTCGGCACTGAAGTATTGAAGGCGGTGCGCGAAGCGGTGGGCGCGGATTTCTGCATCGGTTTGCGCATGTGCGGCGACGAGTTTCATGAAGACGGGCTCGATCATGAGCAGTTGAAGGAAATCGCCCAGGCCATGAGCGAAACGGGCCTGATCGACTACCTCGGCGTGATCGGCTCGGGCGCGGACACGCACAATACGCTCGCGAACTGCATGCCGCCGATGGCGCTGCCGCCCGAACCGTTCGTGCATCTCGCGGCCGGCATCAAGTCGGTGGTGAAGGTGCCGGTCATGCACGCGCAAAGCATTCGCGACGCGGGGCAGGCGGAACGTCTGCTGGCGGGCGGCATGGTCGATCTGGTCGGCATGACGCGCGCGCAGATCGCCGATCCGCACATGGTCATCAAGATCCGCGATGGCCGCGAGGACGAAATCAAGCAGTGCGTCGGCGCGAATTATTGCATCGACCGTCAGTACAACGGGCTCGACGTGCTGTGCGTGCAGAACGCCGCGACCTCGCGCGAGGAAACCATGCCGCACGTGATCGCGAAGACGCGCGGGCCGAAGCGCAAGGTCGTCGTGGTCGGCGCGGGTCCGGCGGGACTGGAAGCGGCGCGCGTCGCGAAGTCGCGCGGTCATGACGTGGTGCTGTTCGAGAAGAACGACTACGTGGGCGGCCAGATCATGCTGGCCGCGAAAGCGCCGCAGCGCGAACAGATGGCGGGCATCGTGCGCTGGTTCGATATGGAGACGAAGCGCCTCGGCGTCGATCGTCGGCTCGGCGTTGCCGCCGACGAGAAAACCATCATGGCCGAGCAGCCGGACATCGTCGTGCTGGCGACGGGCGGCTCGTCGTTCACGTCGCAAGTGGCGGCATGGGGCGTCGAGGAAGGTCTTGCCGTAAGTTCGTGGGACGTGCTGTCGGGCAAGGTCGAACCGGGCAAGAACGTGCTCGTGTACGACGGGGTGAGCACGCACGCCGGCGCGGGCGTCGCCGATTTCATGTCGAGCCGCGGCTCGAACGTCGAGATCGTGACGCCGGACGTGAAGGTCGCCGACGACGTGGGCGGCACCACGTTCCCGATTTTCTATCGCCGGCTCTATGCGCAGGGCGTGATTCATACGCCGAATTACTGGCTCGACAAGGTCTACGAGGAAGACGGCAAGAAGATCGCCGTGATCCGCAACGAGTACACGGAAGAGCAGGAGGAGCGCGCGGTCGATCAGGTGGTGATCGAGAACGGCAGCACGCCCAATGACCAGCTTTACTGGACGCTCAAGCCCGAGTCGGTCAATCGCGGCCAGGTGGACGTGCACAAGCTGTTCGCCTCGGAGCCGCAACCGTCCTTGAGCGAAGAACTCGGCAACGGCCGCTTCCTGCTGTTCCGCGTCGGCGACTGCATTTCCATGCACAACATTCACGGCGCGATCTACGACGCGCTGCGTCTTTGCAAGGATTTCTGACGATGAGCCCCGTGTTTGTCATCACCGTCCTGCTGTGGCTGTCGGTGGCCGGCCTCGCGTTCGCGCTCGCCAAACGCGCCGCTTACTGGCGCGAAGGCCGCGCCACGGCGGCGGGCGCCTACGGCTGGGCGAATCTGCTGTCGATTCCCAAGCGCTACTTCGTCGATCTGCACCATGTGGTCGCGCGCGACCCGTACATTGCCAGGACGCACGTCGCCACCGCGGGCGGCGCGATCCTCGCGATGGCGCTGGTGTTCGTCAACTACGGGCTGGCGATTTACTCCGTGTGGCTCGACCGGTTGATTTTCCTCGCCGCGCTCGTGATGCTGGTGGGCGCGGTATTCGTCTGGCGTCGCCGACATGGCGCGAAGGCGGTGCCGGCACGGCTTTCGCGCGGGCCCTGGGATCATCTGCCGCTGCTGCTCGGTTCGTTCGCGCTCGGTCTCGTGCTGTTCGTCGCGCTGCCGGCTTCGGCGATGTCGGGTGCGCTCGCGATCGTCGTCGCGTTGCTGATCGCGGCGGGCGCGTTCACGATGACGTTCGGCGCGGCGCGCGGCGGCCCGATGAAGCATGCGCTCGCCGGTCTGCTGCACCTCGCGTTTCATCCGCGCCAGGAGCGTTTCGCCGAGCGCAACGATAGCGACGTGGTGCCGCCGACCGCGCTAAAGGCGCCGCTCCTCGACGCAAAGGAATACGGCGTTGGCAAGCCGGTCGAGTTTCGCTGGAACCAGTTGCTGAGTTTCGACGCGTGCGTGCAGTGCGGCAAGTGCGAGGCGGCGTGTCCCGCGTTCGCCGCCGGCCAGCCGCTCAATCCGAAGAAGCTGATTCAGGATCTGGTGACGGGCATGGTGGGCGGCACGGACGCCAACTATGCAGGCAGTCCCACGCCCGGCATTCCGCTCGGCAAGCATGCCGGCGCGCCCGGCAAGCCGCTGATTTCCAGCCTGATCGAAGCGGATACGCTGTGGTCGTGCACGACTTGCCGCGCCTGCGTGCAGGAGTGCCCGATGCTGATCGAGCACGTCGACGCGATCGTGGACATGCGGCGCAATCAGACCCTGGTCGAAGGCAACGTGCCGGGCAAGGGGCCGATCACGCTCGCCAATCTGCGCGAGACGGGCAGCGCGAACGGTTACGACATCGGCGCGCGCTACGACTGGGCGGTCGATTTGCAAGTGCAGGTCGCGCAACCGGGGCGTCACGTAGAGGTCTTGCTGATCGCCGGCGAAGGCGCGTTCGACATGCGTTATCAGCGCACGCTGCGCGCGCTGGTCAAGGTGTTGAATCGCGCGGGCATCGACTACGCGGTGCTCGGCGGCGTGGAAACCGATACCGGCGACACGGCCCGGCGTCTCGGCGACGAAGCCACCTTTCAGCAACTCGCGCGGCAGTTGATCGGCACGCTTTCGCAGTACTCGTTCCGCAAGATCGTCACCGCCGACCCGCACGTGCTGCACAGCCTGCGCAACGAATATCGCGCGCTGGGCGGCTTCTACGAAGTGCAGCATCACACGGCGCTGATCGACGAACTGGTCGCGAGCGGCAAACTGTCGCCGCGCGCGGTGGCCGCGTTGGCCGAACGCAAGATCACCTATCACGATCCATGCTACCTGGGCCGCTATAACGGCGAGACCGAAGCGCCGCGCCGCTTGCTGAAGAGCATCGGCATCAAGGTGGTCGAGATGGAGCGCAACGGCATGCGCGGGCGTTGCTGCGGCGGCGGCGGCGGTGCGCCGTTGACCGACATTCCCGGCAAGCGCCGCATTCCCGACATTCGCATCGACGACGCTCGCACGGTCGGCGCGGAAATCGTCGCGGTGGGTTGCCCGAATTGCACGGCGATGCTCGAAGGCGTGGTCGGACCGCGTCCTGAAGTGCTCGACGTTGCCGAACTGGTTGCAGCGGCGCTGGAGTAACGCGATGAACACTCTCAAACGAATCGATCCGCGTCGGCCGTTCATCATCACGGCGGATGGCCTCAGGCGCATCACGCTCGGTGCGACCGGCGTGGCCGGGTCGGCGGACTTCGCGGCGGCTGGCTCGGCGGGCCATCATCGCGAGCAGGCCAAGCCGCGCCGCACGAGCGCGACGCCGCAGCGCGTGTTGCTGGTTGCCGCCCATGCGGACCGCGGCGCATTGGACGACCACGCGCGTCAAACGCTGGCCGCCGCCGCATTGATCGCTGACACAACCACCGAAGTGGTGCTGCTGGTATTCGGCGAGTTCACCGGCGAGGCCGCCGCGCTCGGCATGCTCGGCGTGGATAAGCTGATCGAATTGCCGATGTTCGACCGCCGCAAGTTTGCGCCGATCGACGAATTGAACGCGTTGGCCGCATGCGTCGCGGCGTATGCGCCGGTCCATATTTTCCTGCCCGACAACGCGACCGGCGACGGCGACCTCGGCCGCCGCTATGCGGCTGCCGCCAATGCGAGCGTCGCAACGCATGTGGTGGAGATCGATGCCACGCACGTCGCGGCTTATGTGCGGGCGAATACCGCTTTCGCCGCGCGCTCGCTGCCCGAAGTGGTGCTGCTCGCGCCGAACGCCGTCGATCCGAAATTGCCGTTTGTCGGCGCGGGCGAGCGGGTTGTGTGGCGCGTCGACGGCGAGCCGGTTTCGTCCAAAGGCGCCGTGCGCGATCTCGGCATCGAGGAAATCGACGCCGCGCAACTGGCGCTCGAAGAAGCGGATTTCATCGTCTCGGCGGGCAACGGCGTGAGCGACGTCCCCGCGTTCGAGCGTCTCGCGTCCACCTTGGGCGCGGCGATCGGCGCAAGCCGCGTGGCCGTGGACGACGGCAAGTTCACGCGCGACAAGCAGATCGGCGCGACGGGCAAGACGGTCGAGGCGAGCGTCTATATCGCGTTCGGCATTTCGGGCGCGGTGCAGCATCTGCAAGGCATCAAGGATTGCCGTCACGTGATCGCGGTGAATCTCGACGCCAGCGCGCCGATCGCCAAGCGCGCGAATCTCACCGTGATCGCCGACGCCCAGGAAACCATCGCCGCGCTGAACGAAGCCGCATCCGCGGCGCGCACGGCGCGCGGAACCGGCGCGGCCTTATTGAACTCGACGGCACCGGCCGAGGGAGCGCTCGCATGAAGATCGCCGTACTAGTTTCCGTGGGCCGTCATCCGGTGAGCGGCGCCGCGCGCTACAGCCGCAACGACGCCGCCGCGCTGACAATGGCGCTCTCGCTCGCGAAAGCGCACAACGCGACGCTCGACGTGCTGCACGCGGGCGATCCGTCGAATCCGGCGCTCAACGAATATCTCGCGCTCGGCGCGCGCTCGGTCGAAGTGCTCGAATTGCCGGCGACGCCTGAATTTCAGGCCGACGCCGCCGCGCCGCTTGCCGCGCGTCTGCGAGGTTACGACCTGGTGCTGACCGGCACGCGTGCCGAAGGCGCATTCGACAGCGGCATGCTGCCGTATCGCGTCGCTCATGCGCTGGAGATGCCGCTCATCGGCGCGGCGGTCGATCTGACCTTGCGCGACGGTTGCGCCGAAGTCCGGCAATTCATGCCGAAGGGTTTGCGCCGGCGCGTCGAGGTGCAACTGCCTGCCTTGCTCGCGGTGCATCCGATGGCCAACGCCGTGCCGAAGTATGCGTATGCACGGCTGCGTGAAGGCACGATCCGCCCGGTCGCCACGCGTAGTGAGAGCAAGTCCCGCGACCCCGACTCCGTCGCCTGGACAGTTCGCCCGGCCAGCGCCAAACCGGTGCGCCTCGCCGCCGCCGAAAAGCGCTCCGGCCACGCCCGCATGCTCTCGGCAACGACGACCGAAAGCCGTGGCGGCAGCGTCGTAATTGAAGGGAGTTCCGTCGAAAAAGCACAAGTGATACTCGCGTATTTGCGCGAGCATCAACTCGTGGATTACTGATTTCTCATTCAGGCCAGCGCGCGACCAGGAGGGCCTGGCGCGGCACCAGACGTGATACGCAACGGAGCACACAATGAAAGTTTCCGCAGACGTTCGCGCAATGATCGAACGCCGCAAGAAGAATCACACGCTGGAAGCGCCGTTCTATACGAGCGAGGATATTTTCGCGCTCGACATGGACGCGATCTTCCGCCAGCACTGGATTCAGGTCGCAGTGGAGCCGGATGTGCCGGAACCGGGCGACTACATCACGGTGGAAATCGGTCACGATTCGATCCTGATCGTGCGCGACGACGACATGCAGGTGAGGGCGTTTCACAACGTCTGCCGCCACCGCGGGTCGCGGCTGTGCAACAGCGAGAAAGGTTCGCTCGGCAATATCGTCTGCCCGTATCACAGCTGGACGTATAGCCTGACCGGCGATCTGATGTACGCCGAGCACATGGGCGATCAGTTCGACCGCTGCAAGCACAGCCTGAAGTCCGTGCACCTCGAAAACCTCGCGGGCCTGATTTTCATTTGCCTCGCGGAACATCCGCCGGCCGACTTCGCCGTGGTGCGCGCCGCGATGGAACCGTATCTGCTGCCGCACGATCTGCCGAGCTGCAAGATCGCGGCGTCGATCGACATCATCGAGGAAGGCAACTGGAAGCTCACGATGGAGAACAACCGCGAGTGCTATCACTGCGTCGCGAACCATCCCGAGTTGACGATTTCGCTCTATGAATACGGCTTCGGCTATCAGCGCACGCCGGCCAACGAGGAAGGCATGGCCGCGTTCGAGGAAACCGTGGCGCGCCGCACCGCGCAGTGGGAGGCGATGAATCTGCCTTCGGCGGAAATCGAACGGCTCGCCGATCTCGTCACGGGTTTCCGCACGCAACGCTTGCCGCTCGATCGCGACGGCGAATCGCAGACACTCGACGCGAAAGTCGCCTCGAAGAAACTGCTCGGCGGTTTCGAGCAAGCCGACCTCGGCGGCCTGTCGTTCTGGACGCAGCCGAATTCATGGCATCACTTCATGAGCGACCATATCGTGAGCTTCTCGGTGATTCCGCTGTCCGCCGGCAAGACGCTCGTGCGCACCAAGTGGCTCGTGCACAAGGACGCGCGCGAGGGCATCGACTACGACGTGAACAACCTCACGGCCGTGTGGCGCGCGACGAACGATCAGGACCGCGCGCTCGTCGAATACTCACAGCGCGGCGCGACGAGCAGCGCCTACGAGCCGGGTCCGTATTCGCCGTTCACCGAGGGCCTGGTCGAGAAGTTCTGCGAGTGGTACATCGGCCGCATTGCCGATTACGACAACGCACCCCAAACCAGCGACGCGGGCAGTACCGCGCCGCTACCGCACGGCGAAAAAGTCGTGTCGTTCAAGCGCTGAGCGCAATACCGCAACCAGGAGCGGGAGAAAACAATGATGCGCGATCAGGCGACGTTTCAGCTCAGGACCGAGCCGGCTCCCAACCGCGTGACGCAACCGCGGTTCTGGGAGACGCTGCCGGCGCGTTGGAACAGCGATACCGACGACACGCTGGTGTGCTGCCAGGTCCGCCAGGAAACGCACGACGTCAAAAGCTTTTTCTTTCGCGCGCCGTCGGAACGCGCGTTCGTGTTCGAGCCGGGGCAGTTCATCACGCTCGAACTGGAGATCGACGGCGAGGCGGTGAATCGCTGCTACACGATTTCGTCGCCGCCAACGCGACCGCATACGATTTCGATCACCGTGAAGCGGGTGCCGGGCGGCAAGGTGTCGAACTGGCTGCACGACAACCTGCATGCGGGTTCGCAGGTACGCGTGCTTGGGCCTTCCGGCGAATTCACCTGCGCGCGGCATCCGGCGCGCAAGTTTCTGTTTTTGTCGGCGGGCTCGGGTATCACGCCGTTGATGTCGATGAGCCGCGCGCATCACGAACTGGGTCAGGACAGCGACATCGTATTCGTGCACAGCGCGCGCACGCCGGACGACATCATTTTCGCGCGCGAGCTCGATCTGATTGCCTCGAATCAGGCGCATTTCCGCACGGCGTTCGTGTGCGAACGGCTCGGCGCGCGCACGAATTGGCCTGGCGTGACCGGCTTTCTTACGCTGCCGCTGCTCAAGCTGATCGCGCCGGATTTCCTCGAACGCGAGATCTTCACTTGCGGGCCCGCGCCGTATATGCAGGCCGTGCGCAATTTGCTGGACGAGGGCGGATTCGATCGCAGCCATTATCACGAGGAAAGCTTTTCGTTCGAGACGGTGAGCGAGGTCGCCGCCGAATTGACGACCGCGCATGTCGCGGATGCGTTGCAGACAGCCAGTGCCACGGTTCCCGCTACCGCGGAGAGCTTTGCCGAAATGCGCGCAGAGGCGCCGGGTTTTGCGCCCGCGCCGGTCGAGTCGACGGACACGAAATTCAAGGTGAGCTTTGCCAAAAGCCATCGCGAGATCGAATGCGGCAGCGGTCAGCATGTGCTGGATGCGGCGAAGAAAGCCGGCGTTCGGCTGCCCGCATCGTGCACGCAGGGCATGTGCGGCACGTGCAAGGTGAAGCTGGTGTCGGGTGAAGTCGCGATGAAACACGCGGGCGGGATTCGTCAGCGTGAGATCGACCAGGGCATGGTGCTGCTGTGCTGCAGCAAGCCGCTCAGCGATCTCGTCGTCGATAAGTAAGACAAGAATCGGACCCGGATTTCGGGCGAGGTCGCATGCGGACAACTGCATGTCGGAAAACAACGTTACCCGGCCTTTCTGGCTGGCGATTCTAAATGCTCAATGGGTTGTTTTTTGGACGGCGAACGGGAGATGGCGATGAGACTGATCAAAAAGATATTGGTGTTGAGTACCTTGAGCGCGGCGCTGGCGGCAAGCAGCGTTAGCGTGTCGGCCGATACGAAGCCGACCATCAAGATCGGTTACGTGGAAGGCTGGGACGACAGCGTGGCGACGTCCAACGTGGCCGCGCGCGTGATCGAAAAACGCCTCGGTTATCAGGTGCAACTCGTGCCGGTCGCGGCCGGCGTGATGTGGCAAGGCGTGGCGCGCGGCGATCTGGACGCGACGCTCTCCGCGTGGCTGCCGGTCACGCACGGTGCGTACTGGAACAACTTCAAGGAGAAGGTGGTCGACCTCGGCCCGAACTTCAACGACGCGAAGATCGGCCTGATCGTGCCGGAGAATGCCGACGTGAAGACCGTGGGCGATCTGGAAGCGAAGAAGGCGGAATTCGGCGCGCGCATTGTCGGTATCGACGCGGGCGCGGGCGTGATGCAGAAAACCAGCGAAGCGATCAAGGCGTATGGGCTGAACTATACGTTGATGCCGAGTTCGGGCAGCGCGATGACCGCCGAACTGGCACGCTCGGAAGCGGCGAGCAAGCCGATCATCGTGACCGGCTGGAAACCGCACTGGATGTTCGCGAAGTACAAGCTCAAATTCCTCGAAGACCCGAAGAAAGTATTCGGTGAAGCGGAGCACGTGGATAGCGTCGTGAATCCGGAACTCGAAAAGAAAGCGCCGCCGGTCGTCGCGTTCCTGAAGAAGTTTCAATGGAAGCCGGGCGAGATCGACAGCGTGATGCTGGCGACGCAAAACGGCGAGAAGCCGACCGCCGCCGCCGATGCATGGATCAGCGCGCATGGCGATCGCGTGGACAGTTGGGTGAAGTGATCGCTCTGCTCTTGTGAAACGGTTGCCGCTTGTATCGAGCGGCAACTTCTAAAGGAAACGCCGCTTTTTAGCGGCGTTTTTGCTTATTCTCTGCTTATTGCAGCACGACGGTTCGATCGCCGTTGATAAACACGCGCCGCTCGATAAACGCCTTCACCGCTCGCGCCAGCGTGATGCATTCGACGTCGCGTCCCGTGGCGAGCAGCCGCTCCGGGCCGTAAGCATGATCGACGCGCTCCACCACCTGCTCGATGATCGGGCCTTCGTCGAGATCGTCGGTCACGAAATGTGCGGTTGCGCCGATCAGCTTCACGCCGCGCGCATGCGCCTGGTGATAAGGCTTCGCACCCTTGAAGCCAGGCAGGAACGAATGATGGATATTGATCGCCCGCGCCGCGAGCGCGCGGCTCGTTTCGCCGGAAAGAATCTGCATGTAGCGCGCGAGAATCATCAATTCGGCGCCCGAGGTCTCGAACAGATCGAGCAGGCGCGCCTCCTGTTGCGGCTTGGTGTCGGCGGTGATCGGCAGATGATGGAACGGCAGGCCGTGCTGCTGCGCAAGCGGTTCGAGGTCGCGATGATTCGAGCCGATGCCGACGATGTCCATCTTCAACTCGCCCATGCGCCAGCGGAATAGCAGGTCGGCGAGACAGTGTTCGAGTTTCGACACCATGATGAGCACCTTCGGCCGCGTGCCGACATCGTGCATGGCCCATGTCATCTGAAAGCGCTCGGCGATGACGGTGAATTCACGCTCGAGCGCCGCGATGTCCAGGCTCTCCTTACTCTCGACGCCATGAAACACGCAACGCACGAAGAAGCGCTCGCTGAGGTCGTCGTCGAAAACGGTCAGTTCGTCGATATAGCAATGATGCCGGTCGAGAAAGCCGACAACGGCGGCAACCTGGCCCGCCGCGCTCGGACACGCGACGGTGAGAACCAGTTGATCGGGACGGGAATCGGCGGACATGCGCTCTCCACATAGACGATAAGACGACGCCGCGGGGCGCGGCATGCATCATCGCAGTAGAGCAAATCCACCGGACGCGCGGATAGAAGCTAACCGCCGTCGCGCTGGAATGGGAACGTCAGGCGCTCATTCGGCGTCGAGTCCGCATTCGCCCAGCAGCCACTGGCGAAACGCGCTGATGACCGGCGTGGCCGTGCGCTGCGTGACGAGCAGATAGCCGCGCCCGGTGACGAGCGGCGTATCGAACAGTTCGACCAGTTGGCCGGTAGCGAGGAGTTCGTCGACGAGCGGCGCCCAGCCGAGCCCGACGCCCTGACCCATGATCGCGGCGTGAGCCACCAACGTGTAGCTGTTGAACGTGATGCCGCGATGCGCGGCGGGCGCGTCGAGGCTGTGCGCGGCGAACCAGTCGGCCCATGAAAGCCAGCGCGCCGGCTGAGTGGGTTCGAGATGCAGCAGCGGCAGATTCGTCAAGTCCGCGGGGGTGCGCAACGACGGATGCGCCGCGACAAACGCGGGACTGCACACGGGCGTCACGCGTTCGGGAAACAGCTTGACCACGCCGCGCGCGGTCCAATCCGCATTCTCGTCGCCGAATGCAATCGCAATGTCGGACTGCTCGTGCGATGGGTCGAACACGTTCTGCGAGGTGATGATCTTCACGTCGACGTCCGGCATCAACGCCTTGAATTGCGACAGGCGCGGCATCAGCCAATACGTGGCGAAGCCGAAATCGGTGGAGAGCGTGAGCGTTTGCGGCGTGCGCCGCGCGCGAATCTCGGCGGTGGCTGCGCGGATCGTGTCGAGCGCGTCGTGCACGGCTTCGAAGAGACGCACGCCGTCCTCGGTCAGTGTGACGCCGCGGTGGCCGCGCTCGAAGAGCGGCGCGCCGAGCGCTTCTTCGAGCTGCACGACGCGCTGACTCACCGCCGGCTGCGTCGAACCCAACTCGCGAGCGGCCGCCGTGAAGCTGGCGAGCCGCGCGGCCGATTCGAACATCGTCAACGCCTGCATCGGCGGCAAGCGATCCTGCCTCGACATAACGCCCCCTTATAGGCACATAACGATTTGCCGTCTTCACAGCGGCGAATTGGACGGCAATAGTGCTGTTGCTGCCCGGCCTGATTCATCCGCTTGCAATGCCATTTGCTCCAACATTTGCGATTCTATTCGAGGCACGTTCCAATGCTTGACACCAAAAAGAATATTCTTATTCTCATGGCCGACCAGATGACGCCTTTCGCGCTTGCCGCTTATGGGCATCGTCTGACGAAAACTCCCAATCTCGATCGCCTCGCGAAGCAGGGCGTGGTGTTCGAGTCGGCGTATTGCGCGAGTCCGTTGTGCGCGCCGTCGCGCTTTTCTTTTTTGTCGGGCAAGCTGCCGTCCGCGATTGGCGCTTACGACAACGCAGCGGAATTTCCGTCGCAAACACTGACGTTCGCGCATTATCTTCGCGCGGAAGGATATCGCACGATCCTGTCCGGAAAAATGCATTTCTGCGGCGCCGATCAATTGCACGGTTTCGAGGAACGGCTCACCACCGACATCTATCCCGCCGATTTCGGCTGGACGCCCAACTGGGACGATTTCGAAACGCGCCCGACGTGGTATCACAACATGAGTTCGGTGATCGACGCGGGTCCGTGCGTGCGCACCAATCAACTCGACTTCGACGACGAAGTCACGTTCACGACCCGGCAAAAGCTCTTCGACATCGCGCGCGAGCGTCATGCCGGTAAAGACGCGAGGCCGTTCTGCCTGGTCGCCTCGCTCACGCACCCGCACGACCCATACGCGATTCCGCAAAAGTACTGGGGCATGTACCCCGACGAATGCATCGACATGCCCGCGTATCGCGATTCGTTCGACGAAGCCGATCCGCATTCGAAGCGCTTGCGGCACGTCTCTCAAACCGACCGCACGCCGCCGACCGACCAGCAGATCCGCAATGCGCGCCGCGCTTATTACGGCGCGATTTCCTACGTCGACGATCAGTTCGGCGCGATCCTCGATGCACTCGAACAGGCGGGCCTCGCCCAGGACACGATGATCGTCGTGACATCGGACCACGGCGAGATGCTCGGCGAACGCGGCCTCTGGTACAAGATGACGTTCTTCGAAGGCGGCTGCCGCGTGCCGCTGATCGTGCATGCGCCGCAGCAGTTCGACGCGCATCGCGTGCAGGCGTCGGTATCGCATCTCGATCTGTTGCCCACGCTCGTCGAATTGGCGCGTGGCGAGTTGCCCGCCGTGTGGCCGGATTCGCTCGACGGACAAAGCCTCATGCCGCATCTGCGCGGCGCCGGTGGCGGGCACGACGAGGCGATCGGCGAATATCTGGCCGAAGGCGCGATAGCGCCGATCGTGATGCTGCGGCGCGGGCAGTTCAAGTTCATCCACACGCCGGCCGATCCCGATCAGCTATACGACGTCGCGGCGGACCCGTTCGAGCGCGAGAACCTTGCCGCGCGTGCCGAATACGCGCTGCTAGTGGCGGCGCTGCGCGAGGAGATCGCGCGACGCTGGGATCTCGCCGCGTTGCACGAGGAGGTTCTGAAAAGCCAGCGCCGCCGTCATTTTCATTTCGCGGCCACGACGCAGGGCACGGTTGCGTCGTGGGACTGGCAGCCGCTGGTGGATGCGAGCCAGCGCTACATGCGCAACCACATCGATCTCGATACGCTGGAAGCGATGGCGCGCTTTCCCGCCGTCGCGCACTAGTTACCGCCCGGTGTTCCGCTCGATGTCCCGCTCATGATTCACCCCACCTACAGGAAGCCGACATGATGAAAAAGCTCTTGAAACAGGCCGTATCCGGCGCCGCGCTCTTCTGCGCCGCGGCCACTCTTGCTTCGGCCGCGGAGCCGCAGTCGTGCACGCAGGTCAACATGGCGGGGCCGGGCTGGACCGACATCGACGCGACCAATGCGATGACCGGCGTTGTACTGAAGGCGCTCGGCTATACGCAGAAGGTGGCGAACCTGTCGGTGCCGATCACCTATCAGGGCTTGAAGAAAGGACAGATCGACGTGTTCCTCGGCAACTGGATGCCGGCGCAGGCGCCGGTCGTCAAGCCGTTCGAGGAAGAGAAATCGATCGAGGTCGTGCATCCGAATCTCACCAACGCGAAGTTCACGCTCGCGGTGCCCGATTACGTGGCGGCTGCCGGTGTCCACTCGTTCGCGGACCTCGCGAAGAACGCCGACAAGTTCGACAATAAGATCTATGGCATCGAACCGGGCGCGCCGGCCAACCAGAACATCAAGAAGATGGTCGACGACAAGGCGTTCGGCCTCGGCAACTGGAAGGTCGTCGAATCGAGCGAGACCGGCATGCTCACGCAGGTAGAGCGCGCGGTGCGCGAGAAGAAGTGGATCGTGTTCCTCGCCTGGGAGCCGCATCTGATGAACACGAAGTTCAAGCTGACCTATCTCGACGGCGGCGACAAGTACTTCGGGCCGAATTACGGCGGCGCCACGGTCAATACGGTGGTGCGCAGCGGTTATGCCGCGCAATGCCCGAATGTGGGGCGCCTTTTCAAACAGCTTACGTTCAATGTCGATCTGGAAAACGGCGTGATCACCGAAGTACTGGAAAAGAAAACAGGCGTCGACGTCGCGGCCACCGAAGCGCTCAAGCGTCACCCGGAATTGTTGAAGTCGTGGCTCGACGGTGTTAACACGGCTAGCGGCGCGAATGGCTTGCAAGCGGTGCAAACCGCCCTCGGCGTGAAATAAAGCGGCATTCGTGGCGGCAAGGTCGCCAGGCGACAGATTCATGTCGCGTGCGGTTGATTCGCTATAAATCTGGACTCGTATTCTTGACCCGTCGAGGCAGGCACGCCATGCGGATTGACTGCCTCGACGCCAGCTCCACTCCGTTTCAGTCAGTCCCAGCCGGTTTCGAACTGCCCTCATGCGAGAAACGCCGCGCGTCGAATACAACGCCCGGCAAGGATCGCTTCATCCAACGAAATACGCAGGCAAAGAGCAGGGGAGAATCTAGATGAAGAAGAGAAATGCCGCCAGTCTTTCGGGACTCGCTCTCGCGGCCAGCGCCGCATTCGCGCCCACGGCTGTTCATGCGCAAAGCAGCGTCACGCTGTACGGCATTCTGGACGCCGGCATCACTTACGTGAACAACGCAGGCGGCGCCCACCAGTTCAAATTCGATGACGGCATTTCGTACGGCAACCGGATCGGCTTCAAGGGCGTGGAAGATCTCGGCGGCGGCTTGCAAGCCGTGTTCGTGCTCGAATCGGGCTTTCACCTGGGCAACGGCCAGCTTGGATTCGGCGGCGCCGAATTCGGACGCCAGGCTTATGTCGGCCTGAAGAACTCGTGGGGCACGCTGTCGTTCGGCAATCAGCTCGACATGACCGAGGAGTTCGTCTATCTGTACAACATCTCCGCATGGGCGAGCGGCTACGCGATCCACCAGGGCGACTTCGACCGCATGAACGGCGACCGTCTGCCGAATTCGGTCAAGTTCCTGTCGAGCGATTTCTCGGGCTTCAGTTTCGGCGGCATGTATTCGTTCGGCAATACGGCGGGCGACTTCCATCAGAAAAGCGCGTGGAGCGTGGGCGCACGTTACGAGCACGGCGCGTTCAACATCGGCACCGCTTATACGCAGTTGAACAACCCGTACGGCATCTATGCGTTCGATCCGTATGCGATGATCGGCACGCGAAGTTTCCTCGGCCGGCCGACTGTTTCGGTCGATCCGGCAACCGGCGCGGTGACGGATCTGTATAGCTCGTCATCCTTTCCGGTCGATAAGCAAGGCGCGTTCGGCATTGGCGCCGCCTATACGATCGGCAAGCTGATGCTGACCGGCGACTTCACGTACACGACCATCAAGGGCCTGGGTCAGACCTCGCATATGCAGGTTTATGAGGGCGGCGCATCGTACAACTTCACGCCGGCGCTCGCGTTGTACGGCGGTTATCAGCACACGCGCTTTGAAGGCAATCACTGGAATCAGGGATCGCTGGGCCTGCATTACCTGTTGTCCAAACGCACGGACGTATATATTTCCGGCGACTATCTGCGCGCGTCCGATGGCGTGAACGCGGTGATCGGCTATAGCTTCGCGCCGTCCACGTCGAACACGCAGTCCGACGTGCGGATCGGCATGAAGCACGCGTTCTAGGCGATATTCATCGCTTTCGCGCGGGGGCGGCTTCCCTATCGAGGGGGCCGCCCCCGCGCTTTGTCGTCTTGCGATCCTTGCAATTCGCTTTCGCGACTCGCGCGTGGGCTTGCAAGAAATCATCGTCCATTCACCGCCCATTTCTCTGGAATACCCCTTGCTGTGTTGCTGGCGAGACAGCAGCGTGCATGCGCCTGCCGCGTTTGCGGCTAGTCGCGTGGAACCGGCTTTGGCATGCGCGACACATCGCGTCATTCATAGCGAAACAGGGGGAGTGGTGGTAAGAAGAAAA
Source organism: Paraburkholderia terricola (assembly GCF_003330825.1). Classification (NCBI taxonomy): domain Bacteria; kingdom Pseudomonadati; phylum Pseudomonadota; class Betaproteobacteria; order Burkholderiales; family Burkholderiaceae; genus Paraburkholderia; species Paraburkholderia terricola. The sequence continues at coordinate 2,931,252 of NZ_CP024942.1, read as the reverse complement.
TTCAGCTTCCGCAAGAATGCCGGGGAGTCGTCGGTGGGAATCGACGTGCCCGTGCAAGCCAGCGATTACCAGATCTACGCGACCTACCGGCGCACGCCGAGTGGTGCGTTCATGGGCGACCTGAAAGTCGTGCGGATGATCGACGACCGCCTCATCTTCCCGTTCGACGGCGCGCCGCCGATCGGCCCGTTCGACACCGCCAGCGAAGCGCGCGACAGCGCCAGGGCAAAAGGCGCGGAGATCGTCGCGGCGGATCTGGCGAATCCCGAAGCTTGAATCCTGAAACCCCAAGCCCGCGCGCGGCGAGTCCGGCCGCTCTCCGGGCTACTGTTCGTCGTCCAGCATCACGGAGAGCGTGCCGGGTTTGCTTTGCACACCGGCCGTCAGATCGATCTCATCCGGCGTCATCGTCTGGATCGCGCTTACAAGCCGAGGTAAAAACGTCGCGCCGAAATGGGCGACGCCGCGCTCGCGTGCCGCGTCGCCGCCATTGGCGAGCGCGCAGTTCGTTCAGCGGCAAACCCACAAACACGTCCAGCGGATAGGGCGGGGCGGCGTCGCGGTCGCGGGCGGACCGTGGCGTTTGCGCGGTTTGCGGCGCGCGGATGCGCAAGCCGGGTTGCAAATGCGCTTCCAGTTCGAGCGTCACTTCGTGTCGTCCGCTGGATTTGAGTGCCTCGGCGGCCTCGCTGCGCAGAAACGGCGCGACGGCTTGAAGCCGGGCGATTTCCTCGTCGGTGAGCATCATCGTGGTTGCCTCCGAATTGCGTGATGATCCACAGCACCGGCATGTGCCCGGATGCGCCCATGCGGTGCGCGCCAGCGGACTCGTCCGGCGCCGTTGCCGGCGTCGACTGGCGGCGACGGCACGCCGTTCATGACGCGCCCGGCGGATGTCCTGGATCGAACACAAAGTTGCGGCGTCATTGTGTGGACGCAGCAAGGCGGATACCTGGTGGAGGTGGCGATGCGGCTAGGCGCGGGCGTCTCGCGGCGAGGCTGACGCGGACGCGGACGTTTGCGCAGATCGAAAGCCGATCGCTCACCTTCCCGGAACACGTAGACGCGTAGACGCGGACGATACTTCGGCATAATCACTCCTACGACGAATTAAGGCAGACTGTGCGCCGGGCCGGCGCGCCATCTCGCGCGCAGCGGGCGAGGGCGGGGCAGCAGCGTCGACATATCCATTACAGGATTCAACGGGGAGCCAATCGTGACAGCAGTGCCACTAGATGCCGTAACACCTGGCGATACGGCTGTGTTCGTGGCGCGACAGCCGGTCATGGACCGCTCCGGGCGCGTGGTCGCCTACGAGCTTCTGTTCAGGGACGGACCCACCGCGTCCGTGCGGATCGAGGACGAACTGCGCAGCACGACCGCGGTGGTCGAGCACGCGGTGGGCGCGATCGGTCTCGAACGGCTGGTCGGCAACAAGGCCGCCTTTCTGAACTGCCCGCACGACTTTCTGTTCTCCGACTACCCCGATGTGCTGCCGGCGTCGCGTTTCGTTCTGGAAATCCTCGAGTCGGTCGAACTGACGCCGGCGCTCTCGCGACGCTGCAACGAGTTGCGAGGCGCGGGCTTCCAACTCGCTCTCGACGACGTCACGAGCATGACCGACGATATCCGCCGCTTTCTTCCCTCCGTCGACATCGTCAAGATCGACTGGCCGTTCGTGCAGCGCGACGCGTTGCCGGAACTGATCGGCCAGTTCAAACGTGCGGGCAAGGTCGTGCTGGCGGAGAAGGTGGAGCGCGCGGAGGACGCGGAGCTGGCCCTTCAGCTCGGTTGTGATCTGCTGCAAGGCTATTATTTTGCGAAACCGCAGCTAGTCAGCGGCAAGCGCTCGATGCCGCCGGTGAAGGCCATCCTTCATGTGTTCGAACTGGTCGGCAACGATGCGCCCCTGGAGAGTATCGCGCGCGCCCTGAAGGGCGCTCCGATGCTCATCACGCAGCTATTGCGGCTTGCCAACAGCAGCAAACAGCCCAACGGCAAGACCGAGCGTATTTCATCGTTGAAGCAGGCATTGTCGATAGCCGGCAGCCGCAGGCTCATGCACTGGTGCGGATTGCTGCTCTATGCCAACGCGGCCGGGCTTCCGGTCGAGGAAGACCCGCTTGCGCTGCTCGCACAGCGGCGCGCGCGTTTCATGGAAAAGGCGATCGACACGCTGGTGGAGGTTCCGGGTTCGCTGGCGGCCACCGCCTATCTCACCGGCGTGCTGTCGTTACTGCACGTTGCGTGTCGGATGGAATTGCCGGTTTTCGTGAACGAGTTGCCGGTTTCCGATGTCATCCGCAATGCGCTTCTGAACGGAGGCGGCGTGCTGGGCGAGTTGCTGTCGATTGCCGTGCTGCTCGAAGAGGGCGATGCTCAGGCGGCAATCGTCAGGCTCGAACGGCTTGGTAGCTCGGGTGATTCCACGCAATCGCCGGAGCGGATGAAGTCGTTCAGATCTTTGACCGGAAACGACATACGGGACATTCTTCAAATCTATCAGGGCAGATTGTGGTGAGGTGAGATGCGCGTGCGGTGAGGCCCGTCATTCGCACGCGCGTATCACGCTTCAGAACGTGCGGCGTCGCGTTGATTCTCCACTACGGCGCTCATTACCCGCTCATTACCATTTAAGCTGGCCTCGATCATTCTGCGTTTGAGTTTGAGGCGACGTGGACGCGTTGGCCTGCCCGAGCGCATCGGGATCGGAAGCGGAGTATTCGGGAGGATCGTCGATCGCGGCGTCGCCTGGCTGAACGGGATTCGCGGAATCGGCCGCGTTCTCGACGGCGGGAAGTTCGGTATTGGTAGACCAGGGCGGTATCCGGTCCAACGAGTCAGGAGGAGGGGCGTCGCTTGGCTCTTGCGGCTCGGGCTCATTTGCCGCGGTCATCTTTGGGTTGACGATTTTGGTCACGAGGAATCTCCACCATTGCATCATTGTTGGACTGAGGCGGCACGACTGCGGCATCGGATAGGAGCGCGGTCTATCGTGGATCTTTACTCGTTCGACCAGCGGTGTCACCTACCACAATTGATAGGTTGGATTGATAAGTTGGAGAAGCTGAGCAGGCGACCGGTAAGGGAAAACAGTCACCGGCCAATGCGATCAACGAACTCAAAGCCATTACCAGGTACCTGTAAAACAATCAATGACTGATTTTTCTTCCTTTGTACGACAAGGCGCGTCGAGAACGTGGCTGTTTATTCGTGGCGCGATTCTTCCTGCGGCGCTGCATGGCTTCGAAGCTGGGCACTCGAGGATGGTAGTGCCCGGCGCGCTCGCCGCGCCCGGTTAAGCCGATGCTCGGCATCGGCATGTGGGCGATATCCGCATACAGCGGCCTCTTTCTGGCTGCCTTCGGCGCGGCAACGTTATTGCCTCTGCAATCGGAGGCGGTGCTGGTTGCGCTGCTCCTGAGCGCGAAGTATCCGGTCTGGGCGCTGCTGCTGGTGGCCACCACTGGAAACGTGCTCGGCTCGGCGGTCAACTGGCTGCTCGGTCGATACATCGAGCGGTGGCGTCACAAACGTTGGTTCCCTCTCTCCGACGACAAACTCAGGCGCGCGCAGCGTGCGTACCAGCGCTTTGGGCATTGGTCGTTGCTACTCAGTTGGGCACCGGTTATTGGTGATCCTCTGACGGTGCTCGCCGGCGTGATGCGTGAGCCGTTCCTACGTTTCCTTCTGCTGGTGCTGATCGCGAAAGCGGGCCGGTATATGCTGCTCGCCGCCGTAACGATCCAGTTCATCTAGCCCGCGAGCGGACGTACTTCCCGTTACTCTCGCATCACGTATTAGCTCCCGCTAGGACGATCCTTTCGTTTTCTCCATCCGCTGTGCGGCAACGCCGGCAACCGCGACGCAGCACCCGCCAAGGTCTTTTATTCATCTTCCACGTGCGCTCTGTGCACACGTGCCGAGCACTGCTGTTCCATATCAGGGAAAGACACGCGCAAAACGTGTGCAACAGCATATTGCGCTAATCAGGACGTCCAAAACAACATATCCACGCATCGATGCGGGGCGTTTCGAAATCATCCGAAAAATGCAGGTGCTGTAATTCATCTGTCGTTTTAATGGCGGTTAGTTGAAAGGAACGACGCACCTCATCAAACGGATCGCGCCATCGGTTGCATGGCGTAATTGCAGACTGGCGTAACGAAGGTCGCCCGGATGGTTCGAGCGTTCTTCACGCCATCCAACAACGGAGAATCTTCAATGAAGCTGGCCGTCTCTACTCTTGCTTTCGTTACTGCGTCGATGCTGTGCACCACGAGTGCAAGCGCCCATCAGATCTGGTTCGAGCAGTCGCCTAACAGGACAATGACGTTCTACTACGGCGAGTTCGACAGGAACATGCTGGAAGTCACGCCCGGAGGCATGGACCGCTTCAAGGCGCTCGCCGGCCAGTCGATCTCGGATTCCGGCGCGAAGCCGCTGGATATGAAACTGCAACGCGCGAGCTTTTCGGTAGCGCAGAAGCCGGCTAAAGGAGACTCCTTCGTCGCGGTGGACCATAAGTATCCGATCTTCAAGGTTCACGACGACGGCGCGACGGTCGATAGCTACTGGACTCCGGCTACGCGCTGGGTGGGCGATTTCAGCGCGCGCCAGCCGGAACTCGAACTCGATATCGTGCCGACGGGCGTGGTCAAGGGCAATGTCGCGCAGTTCCAGGTCTTCTATCAGAAGGAGCCGCTGACGAACAAGCCGGTCACGCTGTCGTCATGGGGTGGCTGGGACTATCTCGGCACCACGGACGGGGAAGGCAAGGTGTCGTTCGCGTTGCCGTGGAAAGGCACGTACGTACTCGGCATCGAGTACCGCGACCGTACACCTGGCGAGCGAGTCAACACCGAAGGCGTCACCGAAAAATACGCGGTCCGCGGCTTCAGCTCGACGCTCTCTTTCTATCAGCCGACCGGCGCCGAGCCGATGAAGCGCGCGCCGTCGACGCTTCCCGCGTCGGAGATCGCCCGACTGAACGCGAAGAAATAGCGTTCGGCGCGCAGCCTCCGCATCGCTCGCGGCGCTTTCAGCCGCGCAAACACCGCAACGCCCAATCCAACCGATATCCGACAAGGAGCATCGATGAACTACCTCGCCCGCATCCTGGCCGCCACCACCGCTGCGTTCACGATCAATCAGGCCGTCGCGCACGGCGTTCCTTTGCCGCAGCACGGCGGAATCATGGACGACGCCGGCCTCGTCGCCGTCGAAATGGTCGCGAAGAACCGCACCGTCGAACTGTTCGTCACCGACGATGACGCCCCGGTCGACGCCCGCAACATCAAGGGCGTGCTGACCGTCACATCCGCCAGCGGCGCGAAGAAGGAAACACCGATTGCCGCTGTCTCCGGCAATCAGCTTCGCTCGCAGGATGTCGAGGTGCCGCCTGGGTCGCGCGTCACCGCGTTGCTGACGATGGCCGACGGTACGACCAAGGTAAGCGCGCGGTTCAAGGTGCAGTGAAGCCGGGCGCGTTCCGCGGGCGATCGATCGGCGCTCGGCGATGCTCGTCTTTCTTCAACTCCGTTCACAAAGGAACAGCGGATGAATCGCATCTGCAAGCTCTGCCGCGCGTGGTTGGCGCGGCTCGCATACGGCAGCCCGCTGATGTTGCTGCTGCTTGCCGGCACGACAGCGCTCGCCTACGCACACGGCGTCTCGGACGACGACAAGTCGTTCATCGAGGGAAGCGCGGGCATCAATCTGATTCCGTATATCTACCTCGGCGCGAAACATATGGTCACGGGCTACGACCATCTGCTGTTTCTGTTCGGCGTGATTTTCTTTCTGTACCGGCTCAAGGACGTTGGACGCTATGTGACGCTGTTCGCTGTCGGACACAGCACGACCCTGCTGTTCGGCGTCATCGCCAACGTGCATGCGAACCCGTATCTGATCGACGCGGTGATCGGGTTGTCGGTGGTCTACAAGGCGCTCGATAACCTCGGCGCGTTCAGAAAGGTGCTGGGCTTTGAACCGAATCCGCGCCTCGCCGTGCTGATCTTCGGCTTCTTTCACGGCTTCGGGCTCGCGACGAAACTTCAGGAAATGGCGATTTCGCGCGACGGCATGGTGCCGAACATCATCGCGTTCAACGTCGGTGTCGAGATCGGTCAATTGATCGCGCTCAGCATGATCCTGATCGCGATGACGTACTGGCGCCGTTCGCCGGGATTTCACCGCCACGCGTTGCTCGCCAACGCGGTGTTGATGAGCGCGGGCTTCGTACTCGTCGGCTTTCAGCTCTCCGGCTATTTCTTTCCCACGGTGGCATGACATGAGCACATACGAAGTATCGAATCAAAGCTTGATGAAGGCGACATCCGGCGCCGCGGGCGCGGCGCTCGTGATCCTCGCGCTGTTTGTCCTGCCTGCTGAACGCGGTATCGACATTACCGGCATCGGCGGTGCGCTCGGCTTGACGAAGATGGGCGCGAAAAATCCATCGCTCGATTCGATGCCGGCGCTTGCACCGGCGCAAACAGCAGGCGATCTGCCGGTGCCGAACCGCCAGTCGATTTCGCAGGCGACGGCGTATCGCAGCGATGAAATGGAACTGGTCCTGCCGCCGAACGCGGGCGCCGAGATCAAGGCGCAGATGAAGAAAGGTGACCACTACATCTTCCAGTGGGCCGCGACGGGCGGGCCGGTCAACGTCGATATGCACGGTGAACGGCCGCATGCCGGCAAGGCCTTCACCAGCTACTGGAAAGATGTCGATCAGAGCTCGGCGCAAGGCTCGTTCACCGCGCCGTTCGACGGCACGCATGGCTGGTACTGGCGCAATCGCGGAGATCAGACCGTGACGATCAAGGTGAAGACCAGCGGTTTCTACGAAAAGCTCTTTCGCCCCGACGGGCATTGAACGGGTGGCGGGCCGCAAGCGCCCGCCACTTTCCTGAACGCTATGCCCTCTCTTTGACAAGGGTGATCAAATGACTATCTCTTCGGGTTTATCCAGCCCCGCGGCTACCGCCGCACGGTCCGTCGCGACGCCGGCAGTGCAGTCACGCACGCGGATGATCGCCATCGACGCACTGCGCGGTTTCGTGATGTTGTGCATGCTCGTCGATCATGTACGCGAGACATTTTGTCTGCATCGTCAGGTAACGGATCCGATGGATGCCTTCACGCTAGCGCCGGAGTTGTTTTTCACGCGGATGGTGAGCGAGATTTGCGCGCCGGTGTTTATCTTTCTGACCGGTCTGTCGGCGTACCTGTATGGGCAGTCGCATACGCCGAAGGAAACCTCCACGTTCCTGTTCAAGCGCGGCATATTCCTCGTGTTTCTCGAACTGACCTTCGTGTGCTTCGCGTGGACCGCGGAATTTCCGCCCAAGACGCTGTGGCTGCAGGTGATCTGGTGCATCGGTCTGTGCATGATCGCGCTGTCGGTTTTGCTGCACTTGCCGCGCAAGTGGCAGATCGCGCTCGGTGTGGCGATCATCGCGGGACACAACCTGCTCGACGGAATCACGCTCGGGCCCGATTCGCCGCTGTTCGTGCCGTGGTCGATCCTGCATCAGCGCGTGTTCATCGACCTGGGCGGCATCACGCGGGCACGCACCACGTATCCGATTTTGCCGTGGATCGGCGTGATCCTTCTCGGCTATGCGATCGGACCGTGGTTCGCCAAACAGGTCGACCCGGCCGAACGCATGTCGCGACTGCTGAAGGTGGGCGCTGGCGTGCTGGTCGCTTTCGTCGTGATTCGCTATCTGAACTTCTACGGCGAAAAGCCGTGGGTGCAGGCGGGCGACGGGCTGCACACGTTCATGAGCTTCATGAGCGCGAAGAAGTACCCGCCGTCGTTGATGTTTCTGCTGCCCACGCTGGGCCTCGGCCTGATCTTGCTGGCCTGCTTCGAGAAGATTCAGGACCTGCGCATCGCGAGCATGCTGGCTGTACTCGGTGGCGCACCGATGTTTTTCTATCTGCTTCACCTGTACGTATTGAAGGCGCTCTACCTGATTGCGGTGCATGTGTGGGGGGCGAACCAGGGGCAGTACTACGGCTTCGACAGCCTCGCGGGCATCTGGCTGTGGTGGGCGATCCTCGCGGTCGCGCTGTATCCGCCCGTGCGCTGGTTTGCGAAACTCAAGCAGCGTCGCAAGGACATCTGGTGGCTGAAATACCTCTGAGCATCCGTTGGGGATGAAGTGCCGGCTGCGTGTTCAACGCGGCTAGCGTTGCCCCAAATCTCACAGACATCTTCCGCTCGACTCGCCACATCGCGTGGCAGGCCGGTCTGCGCGTCTCGTGCGCAGACCGCATCATCACTTTTCTTCACTGGACGTTCATGATGAACAGAACGCGCGCTGCAAGCACCGCTATCAACGGGGCGTTGATCGTCGCGACCCTCGGGTTTGCCATTCCGGCATCGGCACAAAGTTCGGTGACGTTGTATGGCATCGTCGATAACGGCTTTGTCTATACGCACAACAGCGGCGGCAAGTCGACACAGGTCGGTCTCATCAGCGGCAGTCTGTCGGGGTCGCGCTGGGGGCTCAAGGGCGTCGAGCCGCTAGGTGGCGGACTGTCCGCGATTTTCCAACTTGAGAACGGGGTCAACCTCAATACCGGCAAGATGAACCAGGGTGGCCGGCTGTTCGGCCGCCAGAGTTATGTCGGCCTGAAGAGCGCGACGGCCGGCACGCTCACGATGGGCCGCATCTACGATCCGCTGACGGACCTCGTTCAGCCGGCGCAGGGCGACAACTATCTCGGACAGACCTTCACGTCGCCAGGCGACGTCGACAACGCCGACAGTAGCGCGCGCTTTAACAACGCGTTGAAGTGGGCGAGTCCCAGGTGGTTCGGTTTGAGCGGCGAAATGATGTACGGATTCGGCGGCGTCGCGGGCAGCGTCGTGTCGGGCCAGACATACAGCGCGGCGCTCAATTACGGGCAGGGCGGCTTTACGCTTGCGGGCGGCTATCTGCACATGGATCGGGGCAATGCGACGTTGTCGACGCGCGGGACCGCGTCATCGGATACGCTGTTCAACAGTTCGGTCAACGCGGCCTACGCCTCCGCGAAGGCAATCGACGTGTGGCGTGTCGCGACGCAATACGCGTTCTCTGCGTTCACGGTGGGCGCGTACTACAGCGACTCGCGTTATTCGGCTGACGGGGCGTCGAGTTTCTCGCGCACCGAAATTTACCGGAATACTTCGGCGTTTGCCGTGTGGAAGGTGACCCCGTCGTGGCTGGCAGAGGCGGCGTATAACTTCCTGAAGTCATCTGGCGATTCGGGGGCGCGCTATCACCAGGTGAGCGTCGGTGCCGATTATCTGCTCAGCAAACGGACCGATATCTATACGATCGTCAGCTACGCGCACGCGTCGGGACAAAATGGCGCAGGGGACGCTCAGGCGGTGATCGGCGCAACCGACATCGATGCCGGCAAGGCGTCGCAAACGCGTGTCAACGTGGGCCTCAGACATCGATTCTGATTTACTGGTGCGCCGGAATGTCGAGGCACTGATCCGTCAGCACCTCGCGGGTGCGTGCGCGGAGGCGGTTGGCCCCGCGGATGCCGCGCAGCCAGGGGCTGACGTTCAAGCGGGTGCAGCGACCGCGCTTCCATGACAAGCCGCTCGTACAGATCGTCTATCTGCCGGAGAAGGGCAAGCCGGTCGCGCTGTGCGTGCTGAAGGAAGCGAAAGCCGACGCGGCGCCGTCCAATGGCAAGATCGACGGCATGGCCGTGGTTTCATGGCGCCGAGGGCAACTCGGCTACGCGCTGATCGGCGAGTCTGGGAGCGTCGATCTCGACGCGCTCGGCAAGCAGCTTTACGACGGCCAGGTCGCGACCACCGTCAGCGAGAACGACATGGGCGGCAAGGTCGCTCGGATCTGACATTATGCGCTTTCGATGAAGTTCGGGCGTTCGCGCTCGCGTGCATTACGCCTTGCCCTGGGCGGTCGTGGCTTGCGTGAAAAGGTTGGCGAACATCGCACTGGCGTTGTCATTGAAGGCGACCGCCATGGCGCCCAGCGCCAGCACCACGATGCCGGCCAGAACGGCGTATTCCATGGCGCTCACGCCACGTTCGTCACGAACGAATGCTTTCATAAGGGTTTGCATTTTCTTGGCTCCCGTAACAAAGGGCGAAATTCCGTGTCGATGGATGCCCGACCTGGATATTCGCCCGAGTGGAAAGACTGGAATCCTGTCGCACCAGCGCTCGTTCGCAACTCCGCGGTCGAACCGATGCTGGCGCCTCATATAGTATGACAATTTGGGATAAGCCAGTGAGAAAGTACACGACCTTTCTCGCGCTTCGTCGGAGTCATCAATCAAGCCAGCCTTTGTACACCTGCGAGCTTCGGGGCAACTCAGCGAGTGTTAGGCCGGATAATGGTCTCGTTCGGGTGCGTGAGGCCCGCCGATGCGTCGTCGATGGACTCCAAGGCCTCGAGGCTCGTGTCAGAGCGGTCGAGCATCGCACGGGCTTGATTAATATCGAGCGCACCCTCCCAACGAGCAACCACAATGGTCGCTACTCCGTTGCCGATCAGATTGGTGACCGCACGCGCCTCATTGAGAAAACGGTCCACGCCCAGCAGCAGCACCAGCCCGGACACTGGAATCTTGTGCATCGTCGCGAGCGTGGCTGCCAGTGCCACGAATCCCGCTCCGGCCACGCCAGCCGATCCTTTCGAGGTCAGCAGCAACACGCCAAGCAACAGCAACTGGTCCCAGATCGTTAGATGGATGTTCATCGCTTGTGCGATGAACATCGAAGCCATCGTCAGATAGATCGCCGTGCCATCGGCGTTAAACGTGTAGCCCGTCGGCAACACCATGCCGACGACGGGGCGTGAGCAGCCAAGCTTCTCCATCTTGATGAGCATCTGCGGGAGAACCGCTTCGGTCGAAGCCGTACCGAGCGTAATGAAAATCTCGTCCTTGATGTAGCGGAGATACTTCCACAACGACAGTCCACTCAGGCGCATGACGAGGCCGAGCACGACGACCACGAAGAAGATCGAGGTCAGGTAAAGACACAGCATCAACTGACCAAACGATGCCAGCGTGCCGATCCCGTACTTCGCAATGGTGAATGCCATGCCGCCAAACGCACCGATAGGCGCGACGTACATCACGATTCGCACGACCCCGAACATGCCCTGAAGAAACATGTCGAGCATGTCGACGAACGGCGCGGTGCGGGGACCGAGCTTCGCGAGGGATACTGCGAGCAGCAGCGAGAAGAAGATAATCGGCAGGATCTCTCCATTCGCGAACGCCCCAACGATACTGTTGGGAACGATGTTCATGAAGAATTCAAGCATGCCGTGCTGCTGTGCCGCGTGACTATAGGTGGCGATGGCGGAACTGTCGATATGAGCCGGGTCGATGTTCATACCGCTGCCTGGCTTGATGACATTCACGACGATGAGGCCGACTACAAGCGCAATGGTCGAGGCAATTTCGAAGTACACGACTGCCTTGACGCCGACCCGCCCAGCCTCGTGAAGATCGTTCATGCGGGCAATACCGACCACGACGGAGGCGAAAATGATCGGAGCGAGCAGCATCCGGATCAGTTTGATGAACAGATCGCCGAGTGGTTTGAGTTGAGAACCGATGTCAGGGTAGAAGTGGCCGACCAGCACGCCAGCGACAATGCCAATCAGAACCTGTACATAGAGCCTGGAAAGGGACTTTCCGATCTTTGAAACCCGCATGACTGTCTCCTATCTATGCGTGGCATCTTTTGATGAAGTCAGGCCGAGCAGCGCGGCGGGATCTACCGCTGCGGCAACCACGACCTTATTTCGCCTGCGTTCCGTTGATGTATTTTTCTGAACGCTCCACCGACGCTTTTGTCGGCGTTCGCCGCTTGACGGCTTATGCAGAGAGCTTTTGCATCTCGGCGTAAAGATCCGCCTTGCCTTCAAAACCGATGCCTGGCAGATCGGGCATCGTGATGTAGCCGCCGTCCACCTTCACGCCATCGGGGAAGCCGCCATACGGCTGGAACAGGTCGGGATATGATTCATTGCCGCCCAGACCAAGGCCCGCCGCGATGTTCAGCGACATCTGGTGACCACCGTGTGGAATGCATCGGCTCGGCGACCAGCCGTGCTGATGCAGCATGTCGAGCGTGCGCAGGTACTCGACGAGGCCATAGCTCAGCGCGCAATCGAACTGCAGCCAGTCACGGTCGGGACGCATGCCGCCATAACGGATCAGATTGCGCGCATCCTGCATCGAGAACAGATCCTCGCCCGTTGCCATCGGCTTGTCGTAGTAGTTACGCAGCGTCGCCTGCAGTTCGAAGTCGAGCGGATCGCCCGGTTCTTCGTACCAGAACAGGTCGTACTGCGACAGCGCCTTCGCGTACTGAATCGCGGTGTCGAGGTCGAAGCGCCCGTTGGCGTCGACGGCGAGTTTCTGGCCGTCCTGCAGCACGCTCAGAATCGAGTCGATGCGGCGCAGATCTTCGTCGAGCGAAGCGCCACCAATCTTCTTCTTCACGACCGTATAGCCCCGGTCGATGTAGCTGCGCATTTCGTCCTTGAGCTTTTCGTGGTCCTGGCCCGGATAGTAGTAACCGCCGGCCGCATACACGAAGATCTTGCGATTGGGCTGACCATTGCCGTAACGGTCGGCCAGCAGTTGGAACAGCGGTTTGCCTTCGATCTTCGCTACCGCGTCCCAGATCGCCATGTCGATCGTGCCGATCGCCACCGAGCGCTCGCCGTGGCCGCCGGGCTTTTCGTTGGTGAACATGGTTGCCCAGATCTTATGGGGATCGAGGTTGTCACCTGCGTCATTGACGAGGCTGGCGGAATCGGCTTCCAGAATGCGCGGCATGAAGCGCTCGCGCATGAGCTTGCCCTGGCCATAGCGGCCGTTGGAATTGAAACCGTAACCCACCACCGGCTTTCCGTCCCGAATGACATCCGTCACCACGGCGACGAGACTCAGCGTCATCTTGCTGAAGTCAATGTAGGCATTGCGGATCGGAGAACTGATCGGAACGGTCTTTTCGCGGATTTCAACGATTCTCATGACGGTGTCTCCTGAGTTCTGAGCATGTATTGCATTGCATGGGGCTGCAATGGAACGTAGCTTATCCGCGAAAGCAGGGGCTATACTTCGCCTCAATTCATTTCATTTTTTACCGTGGGTGAATAACGGCAATGGCAACCGACATCGCTTCCGACTTCGATTTTTTTATCCTCCTCGCGAGGCTCAAGAGCCTGTCCGGTGCGGCCCGCGCGCTCGATCTCACGCCGCCGGCAGCCACTAAGCGCCTGGGGTTGATCGAGCAGAGACTAGGGGTCAGGCTGGTCAACAGAACAACCCGGAATGTCAGCCTGACGCCCGAAGGCGAGACTTACCTGCGCTACGCAACGCACATCGTCGAACAGGTCCGGCAGATGGAGGAGGAGATATCAGGGACTCGTACCGATCCTCACGGTCTTCTGCGTATCAATGCGACGCTGGGATTCGGACGTACAACCATCGCGCCGCTGGTGTCTGATTTCGCGAAGCGATTTCCCAAGGTCGAGATCCAGTTTGAAGTGACCGATCGCCCCATCGATCTGGTTGCCGATGGGTTCGATATGGCGATCCGTTTTGGCGAACTCCCCGATAGCCGCCTAAGCGCGCGGCGCATCATGAGCAACCGGCGTTTTCTTTGCGCCTCTTCCAGGTACCTCGAGCGTTTTGGGACGCCGGAGCGCGTCGAAGATCTGGTTCACCACCGGTGCATCATTCATCGCCAGAATGACGATGCTTACGGCGTTTGGAGATACATACAGGATGATCACCTCGAGGCGCTCAAAGTCAAAGGAGCGCTCTCGAGCAATGACGGCGACATCGTATTGCGTTGGGCACTCGACGGTCACGGAATCCTGATTCGATCCGAATGGGACCTGGCGAAGTACGTCCAGAGCGGCCGGTTGAGACTGGTGTTGCCGGATACCCCACTGCCTTCAGCCGACTTGTTCGTGTACTACCCGAGTCAGCGAAATCAGACCGCACGCGCCAGAGCGTTCATTGATTTTCTGATCGATCATTTTCAGGCACCCTTCGTGCCGGTTGAGACGGGAGCGCTGATTTACGCCAAGAAACAGCGGGCAGGGCGGAAGGGGTGAGGGGTTGCAGGGCGTACGAGCCACGTAGCGCATGTCCTGTGTGACGCGAAATGGGGCGTTTTTGCAGAACGCGCTGCTAAAAAAGTGTCAGCCTTCTTGGCGCGAGAACTGAAGTGACTTAGCGCGTGGCACGGTCTAGCCATTTAGCGCCTCGCTCGCGAAGCGACTTTTGCGTTCGATCAGGAGCACGTCAAAACGCTTTCTGACAGTTTGCTTTCGAGAAGATCCGCAACGGCTTGGTGACGTATCGGGAAGAGCGAATGCTGGCGGCACTCGCGCTGAAAGCTTCCTCTGTTGCCCTGTAATTCGTCTGCTACACTGAATCGGGAGGCGATCTATTCAGTACCCGGTCGATCCGAAGGCGGCTGACTCGCGAGTCAACGCCGCTCCAACTCATGCCGTCAAGTCTCGGGCATTCATCAACGCATTCAGCTTAACAAAGAGGGACTTCGCGACCACTGTGATGCTCGCATTGGGCTATCGAATGCAACTTTCCCTCTTTGCCCAACGATCCGAAATCGCGCCCTTCCGATGAAGCGGGCGCGGCACATTCCGTCAAGCAACGCGACTCAACGTACGCAGCTCACGTGTTTGATGTTTCTTCTGTTAATGAACCTGGCGCCGCAATCGCTTTGCCGAGCGTTGTTCCTTCGTCGCCGGGCACACGAAATAGTGCGGAGGTGTTGCCATGATTGAGTCATCCGATTTTCGAAGCAGCACGATAGCGCTTGGTCACGGGGGCGGCCGTATGCCCGCACTCGGGTTCGGCACGCTGATTGCCGATCCCGCGACCACGATCAGTGCGACCAGAGACGCGCTGGAAGTCGGATATCGGCACTTCGACTGTGCCGAGCGCTATCGGAACGAACGTGAGGTGGGCGAGGCTCTGCGGGCAGGGCTCGCTGCGGGGGCCATTGCGCGCGAGGAGATTTTCGTGACCACGAAATTGTGGAACACCAATCATCGGCCCGAGCGCGTTGAAGCGGCTTTCGATGCGAGTCTTGCCAGGATTGGACTCGACTATCTGGATCTCTATCTGATTCACACTCCGTTCGCGTTTCAGCCGGGGGATGAGCAGGACCCTCGCGATGAAAACGGCGCTGTCATCTACGATCGAGGCGTGACCTTGCTCGATACGTGGCGGGCAATGGAAAATCTCGTCGACCGTGGTAACTGCCGCGCCATTGGACTGTCCGACATCGGCCTGGACGAATTGCGGCCGCTCTACGAATCGGCACGGATCAAGCCGGCGGTGGTACAGGTCGAGGCACATCCGTATCTTCCGGAAACAGAACTTCTGGAATTCTGCCAGGAGAAGGGCATGGTGTTCCTGGCTTTTGCGCCATTGGGTCACGGAATAAAGCCTGGGCCGCTCGACGACCTGGTCATCGCCGCGATTGCCGCGCGAACCGGAAAAACGCCGGCGCAGGTACTGCTTGCGTGGGCGCTGCAACGTGGCGGGGCTTTGCTTACCACGCCAAAGACCGGGGCCCGCGCGAGAGAGAACTTCGACATCTCCGCGCTTCCGGCCGACGCATTCGACGAAGTCAACCGCATTCAGACCAGGCAAAGATTCAACGAAGTCGTGAAGACCGGCAGCCCGGGCTTCATTCCGCAAAGCAAACGGCAGTGAAACGGGGGTCGACGGCGCGACAAGGGAGTTCATCGTGGATCTGACGGGATATGAGTTGGAGCCGCTGCGCGCCGACGGCGACTTCGCGCTATATCGCGCCCGCGGAGCCAGCCATCCCGTCTCGGTGCTTGCGCTGTTCGCCACGCGCGCCGCATCCCAAAGCATCACACGTCTCGAACACGAATACGGATTAGCCCCGCTGCTCGACGCCAGTTGGGCGGCGCAGCCTCTCGCGCTGGATCAGCGCCGCGTACCGCCGATGCTCGTGCTGGCCGACAACGGCGGCGAGCCGCTGGATTGCATGCTCGGCGGGCCGTTGGAAATGGGGCGTTGTTTGAGTATCGCGGTCAATCTCGCGAGAGCGATCGGCCAGGTTCATCGTTGCGGCCTCGTTCACAAGGACATCAAGCCGGCGAACGTTCTCGTCGACACGGAGGGCAACGTGCGGCTCACCGGCTTCGGTATCGCGTCGCAGTTGCCGCAGGAACGTCAGCCGCCCGCGCCACCGGAGATCGTGGCGGGCACCTTCGCATACATGGCGCCCGAGCAGACAGGCCGTATGAACCGTTCGATCGACGCACGCAGCGATCTCTACTCGCTTGGCGTCACCCTGTACGAAATGCTCACCGGGTCGCTGCCGTTCGCGGCGTCGGATGCGATGGAATGGATTCATTGTCACATTGCACGCAGACCGACACCGCCCGGCGAGCGCGTCGACGGTATTCCGCAAGCGGTCGGAGGCATCGTTCTGAAACTGCTCGCCAAGGCCGCTGAGAACCGTTATCAGACCGCCATGGGTGTCGAAGCCGACCTTCGGGCGTGCCTTGCCGCATGGCAGGCGCACCGCGAGATCACTCCGTTTCCGCTCGGCGCGCACGACGTGTCGAGCCGGCTACTGATCCCGGAGAAACTGTACGGGCGTGAGGTTCAGATCGAAGCACTTGTCGCGGCGTTCGATCGGATCGTGGCCGGCGCCGCGCCTGAACTCGTGCTGATCGCCGGCTATGCGGGCATCGGCAAGTCGTCGGTCGTCAACGAACTGCACACGGTGCTAGTGCCGCCGCGCGGCCTGTTCGCCGCCGGCAAGTTCGATCAGTACAAACGCGACATTCCCTATGTTCCGTTTGCGCAGGCGTTCCAGTCTCTGGTGCGCAACCTGCTGAGCAAAAGCGACGCCGACGTCGAGCCGTGGCGGCGCGCGCTTGTTGAAGCGCTCGGCCCGAACGGCCAGGTGATCGTGAATCTGATTCCGGAGCTTGCGCTCATCGTCGGCGAGCAGCCGCCCGTGCCGAGCCTGCCGCCGCAGGACGCGCAGAACCGCTTCCAGATCGTATTCCGCCGTTTCCTCGGCGTGTTCGCGCGGCCGGAGCATCCGCTCGCACTGTTCATCGACGATCTGCAATGGCTCGACAGGGCGACACTCGATCTGCTCGAACATCTCGTCACGCATCCGGAGGTCAGGCACGTTCTGCTGGTCGGCGCGTATCGGGACAACGAGGTGGATGGCTCGCACCCGCTTACGCATATGCTCGGCGCTATCGGCACCGCCGGAGGGAAGGTGCGGCAGATAGTGCTCGCGCCGCTCAAACCCGACAGCGTCGCGCAGCTCGTCGCCGATTCGATTCACTGCGACAGCGCGATAGCCAGGCCGCTCGCGCAACTCGTACATGAGAAGACCGGCGGTAATCCGTTCTTCGCGATTCAGTTTCTGACGGCGCTGAACGACGAGAGACTGCTTACCTTCGAGCACCGCACGGCGACATGGACCTGGGATCTGCCGCGCATTCGTGCCAAGGGCTTCACCGAGAACGTAGCGGATCTGATGGCCGCGAAGCTGAGCCGCCTGCCTGTCACGACGCGCGACGCGCTGGGTCAACTCGCGTGCCTCGGCAACGTCGCCGAGATCGCCTCGCTGACCCTCGTTCAGAACGAGCCGGCGCAGACGCTACACGCGAAGCTGTGGGAAGCCGTGCGCGCCGGTCTTGTCTTTCGTGCGGAGGGCGCCTATGCGTTCGCCCATGATCGCGTGCAGGAGGCCGCCTATGCGCTCATCCCCGCGGAAGATCTTGCCGCGGCGCATCTGCGGATCGGCCGGGCACTCGCGTTACGGAGCGCGCCGGAAGCGCTCGAAGAGACGATCTTCGACATCGTCAACCACCTCAATCGCGGCGCGGCGCTGATCACCGACCATGCAGAGCGTGAGCGGACCGTCGCGCTGAATCTCATCGCGGGCAAGCGCGCGATGAATTCGACCGCGTATATTTCGGCCCGCACGTATCTGGCGCAAGCTGTCGCGCTGCTGCCGATCGACGCCTGGGCACGATGCTATGAAAACACCTTCGATCTCTACCTTGTGTTTTCGGAATGCCAATATCTGGCTGGCGATTTTGCCGAGGCCGACGCGCTGTTCGACATGATGCTGGGCAGCGCGCGCGCCAATCTTGACCGCGCAAAAGTTTTCAGCCTGCGCATGGAGTTGTACCAGGTCGCCGGCAAATATGACGAGAGCTTCGCCGTCGCGCGGAATGCGCTGCGCGATTTCGACATCGTTCTCCCGGAGTCCGCTGAAGACATCCAGGCAGCGGTCGATGCGGCGTTTCGGGAAATTCCGCTCAATCTGGCGGGGCGCCCGATCGGCGAACTGGTCGAGGCGCCGGTGGCGGCCGACCCTGCCACACGGGCGATCATCGACCTTCTGGTCGGAGCAATGCCCTGTGCCTTCGCGGCGCGGCCCGAGTACTACCCGCTCATTACCCTGAAGGCGGTCAACCTCTCCTTGCGGCACGGCAATACCGACAACTCGAGCTTCGCTTACGGCAATTACGCGTTGATGCTGCTCTCCATCGTCGGCGACATACCCGGCGCGGTGCAATTTTCGGAGATGTCGCTGCGGTTGAATGAAAAGTTCGGCAACCGGCGCCTCCATGGAAAGCTGCTTCATCTGCACGGCAGCCACATCAATTTCTGGCGGCGCCATATTGCGAGCAATTTGCCGATTCTGGAACAGGCGATCGTTGCCTGCATGGAAGTGGGCGATTTCGTCTTTGCGGGCAACCTCGCATTCACGACGCTCTGGCAGGCGATCGAGAAAGGCGCAATCCTCGAAGAGGTGCAGTCGCAATCGGAAAGATTCGCCGCATTCGCTATTCAGAGCCATAACGGGCCCGTTCACGAGACCATCCGGATCGAGCAGCAATTCGTCGCCAGCCTGCGGGGCAAGTCGGCCGAAACGCTAAAGCTGAACGGCGGTGCATTCGACGAAGCCGCATGTTTCGGGGCGATCACCCAGGCGAACTTCGGCTGCGGTATCGCCTTCTATCACATCATCAAGACGATGCTCGCTTTTCTCGATGGCCGGTACACCGACGCACTGAACGCCGCGCACGAGGCGGAGGCGATGCTGCGCGCCGCGATGGCGCTGCCGATCGAAGCGACGTTTCACTTCTTCCATGCGCTAGCGTTGACGGCGCTCTTTCCGGAAGCATCGGCCCAACAGCAACTGGCCTACCGGCGCATTCTCGCCGCGAAACTCCAGAAATTCGCGCTGTGGGCCGAGCACTGTCCAGAGAACTATCAGAATCGCCACGCGCTTGTCTGCGCGGAGCTGGCGCGCCTCGAGCACCGCGATCTCGACGCCATGCGTCTCTACGAACAGGCGACCGATTCGGCTCGCGAAAACGGCTTTCTTCACCATGAAGGCATCGCCAGCGAGCTTGCCGGCCGCTTTTATCTGGGCTGTGGTCTCAGAACGAGCGCCGATGCGTATTTGCGCAACGCGCGTCACTGCTTTGCTCTTTGGGGCGCCGACGGCAAAGTCGCGCAACTCGACAGGCAATATTCCCACCTCGCCGATCAGAGAGGGCACAAGCTAGCGCCGGCCCTGGGCGATGATTGGCGGCTTCTCGACGCAGCAACGCTGCTCAAGGCGTCTCAAGCCCTTTCCAGCGAGATCGAATTGACCGGCCTGATCGAGCGCTTGATGACGATAGCATTACAGACCGCCGGCGCCGATCGGGGCGTGTTGATCGTGCCGCAGCGGCAGGGCGGCTACCGCATTGAAGCGGAAGCGCGCATCAACGGCGAGCGGATCGAGTTGAACCGCGAGGCGGTTGCCGATTCCGCCGTTCCCGCAGCGCTCGTGCGCTATGTGATCCATACACAAAAGAGCGTCATCATTGACGATGCGCTGACACCCAATCCGTTCTCCGAAGACAACTACGTGTCGCACGGAGCGACACGGTCGATGTTTTGTTTGCCTCTTGTCAGGCAGGGCAAGCTAGGCGGCTTGCTCTATCTCGAGAATACGGCCACATCGCATGTATTCACGCCGCGCCGCTCCGCGCTACTCGATTTGCTGGCGTCACAGGCGGCCATTTCGCTCGAAAACACGCGTCTTTATGCCGATCTTCAGGAGCGCGAGTCGAAGGTCCGGCGGCTGGTCGAGTCCAACATCATCGGCATTTTCATCTGGGACTTCAAAGGCCAGGTCATCGACGCCAACGATGCTTTTCTGCGCATGGTGGACTACAGCCAGCACGATCTCCTCTCCGGTCTTATCAGGTGGCCCGATCTGACTCCGCCTGAGTGGCATGGTCGCGATGAACTGGCGATAGCCGAACTGAAAACCACCGGAAGCGCAAGACCCTTCGAGAAAGAATACTTCCGGAAAGACGGGCGACGAGTGCCGGTTCTGGTCGGCGCGGCGGCGTTTGGCGAGCGCGAGGACCAAGGCGGCGTGGCTTTCATCGTGGACTTGACCGAACAAAGGCGGGCGCAACAGGAAATACGCGACAGCGAGCGAAGATACCTTGAACTCCAGATGGTGCTGGCGCATTCAAACCGCGTGGCAACAATGGGCCAGCTATCGGCTTCCATCGCACACGAAGTAAAGCAGCCAATCACCGCGACAGCCGCCTATGCGAGCGCGGCCCTGCGCTGGCTCGCGGCGCGACCGCCCAACCTCGTCGAAGTTCGTCAGGCGCTCAATCGGATTGTCGCGGATAGCAGCCGCGCCAATGACATAGTCGACCGAACCCGCGCCTTCTTTAAAAAAGAGCCGCAGCGAAAAGATGGTCTCGACATCAATGAAACGATTCTCGAGCTGATCGCGTTCATGGGAGGCGAGGCTGACAAGTGCGGCGTCAAACTGGCTGTGCAACTGGTTGACGGACTGCCGCAAATACACGGTGATCGGGTGCAACTTCAGCAGGTGATGCTCAATCTGATGATCAACGCGATCGAAGCGATGAGCGCCGCGAACACGGCCACGCGAACGCTTTTGATCCGAACCAGCAGGCTTGAGGTCAACGAACTCTGCGTGAGCGTGCAAGACTCGGGGCCGGGCCTTGCCGCCGAACGTCTTGAATGCGTCTTCGACGCGTTTTTCACGACCAAACCGAACGGCCTGGGGCTGGGTTTGCCGATCTGCCGCTCGATCGTCGAAAGTCATGGAGGAAAATTGTGGGTGGCGTCGAACTCGCCGAGCGGCACCACCTTTCAGTTCACGGTGCCCATGCAAGCTGACGCAGTGCATCCGGGTAAGGCCAGGCGATCGCGACGCGCGCCAGCGAAACCGTCATGACGTCACCGCATAGTCTTCGCGACGATTCGTTGCCTGTGAAACCGTCTTCGCGTCGCGGACAGTGGGTGGGACCGGCGCTCTGAAGAAGTCGGCACAGAAATCGACGAACGTCCTGAGCCGCGCCGGAAGCAACTCGCGGTGCGAGTAGAAGAGGCATAGTTCGATGTTGCCATCGGATGCCGTGCACTCCGGCAAGATGTGCACGAGATGTCCCATGTCGATATCTTCGCGAACCATGGTTTCAGGTAATGTGGCAATGCCGATTCCCGTTAGCGCCGCTGCCCGCAACAATACTTCGTTGCCGTTCATCGACGACATGGGAGACACGCTCACCCGTCGATCTCCCTCGAGCAGATCGATGGAATTCACGCTCGTCTTCCTCGACTCGCGGTCCACCAGCAAAAAATGACCGGCGAGATGCGCGGCCGTTCCGGGCGTGCCGTGATGCTCCAGATAACCGGGTGAAGCAACGAGAATGCGCGGCGTTCTGGACAGCGTTCGGCGAATCACGGCGGACTGCTCCACGAGATGAGGCGGCAGAATGGCGATATCGAAACGTCCGTCATACAGATTCACGGCGTCGTCCTGGACAGCAACGACGAGACTTACATTGGGAGCCATGACGCGATAGTCCCGCACCAGTCGGGAGAATGTCTCACTCACGAGCATCGGATGCACGACGAGCCGCAGCCTTCCGCCTTCGACCTCGCGCTCCCGCGAAATGCGGCGGTTTGCTTCGTCGAGTTCTTCGAGCAAACGGCAGCAAATCAGATAGTACGGCTGCGCCGCTTCGGTCAGGGAAACGGACCTCGTTGTTCTAAGCAAGACCCTCGTCTGAATACACGCTTCGAGCTTGGCGATCGCTTTCGATATCGATCCGGTGGTGACATCCAACGAATCGGCAGCCCTGCTGAAACTTTGATACCGCGCGGCTGCCACGAATGCCCGCAACATGTAAAGCTGATCCATTTCGCACCTCACTGGTAGGTTCACATCGAGCCGCGAAGAATTGTCGAAGATGCCGAAACGCTGGCGATCGTCTGCGCGTGCACCGACTAAAGGCTAAGCGCGAATGCCGTGCGATTCCATCGTCCGATGTGCTGCTAGGCGTTGTGCAGTCGCATGCTCGGGTAATACGTTCGGATGCCTTCTGGCAGGTTTTTGCCTGATCGTGTCCTTCGTCCGCGGTAACGATCAAACTGAGGAGCGAGTCTTCGGCTGCTTCCCGATTATCCTGTCTATCAACGCGAGCAGTCGCGTGTCGTCCAGTGGCTTTGAAAAGAAGCCTGTCGCTCCCGCGGTGCTGGACCTGTCGCGAAGCTCTTGCGTGACGTATGCGGTAATGAAGATGACGGGAACTGGCTGCATCCACGAACCGATCGCTTCAAGCAATCCAAATCCGTCCATGCCTGGCATGTGAATATCCGTGACGACGAGGCCGAGTTCGGACCGACGCGTATCGCTCAGAAGATGATTGGCCGACGGATAGGCGATAACCCGCCAGTTTGCCGAACGCAGCAGACTGGCCGTCGCTAACCGGACCGATTCGTCGTCTTCCACCACCCCGATGAGCGCGGAAGAGTGCTTTGATCTCATGTCGAGCCCCAAGGCGATCCAATGGATGCAAAAAAGGCTTAATCCTTTAGACAAATTACAAGCCCAAGGCCAAAGCGGCAATAAGACCTTCGAATGGTTTTAGCGACAGTTCGTATGAGCCGGTACAGCCGAATGACGGGTTGGCGTGAATGCGCTATCTGGCGTCTTCACGAGCAGGGCGAACCTGCTGCAATTTTCTAACGACATCGGGCACCGAACGTGCGTCGAGCTTGTGCATCGCTTGAGCCCGATGAATCTTGACCGTTACCTCGCTAAGACACAGGCGGTCGGCGATCTGCTTGTTCAACAACCCCTCTGCCACCAGCCCGATGACTTCCCGCTCGCGAGCGGTCAGCGAGTCGTATGTCTGGAGGATACCCGCAACGATCTTGTCCTGGCGCCTGGACTCGCGATTCATTTTCAGGGCCGCTGCAATGGTGTCGATCAGATCCTGATCCCTGAACGGCTTGGTCATGAAATCGAATGCGCCCGCTTTCATGGCCTTGACGGACATTTCAATGTCGCCGTATGCGGTCAGAAATATGACCGGCAATCGAACGGTTTCCTTGAATGGCTCCTGTTGCAGGATCAAGCCGCTCGCCCCTCGCAGGCGAACGTCGAGAACCAGGCAACTCGGCACGTCCGGCATCTGCGCGGCTAGAAAGTCATCAGCCGATGCGAACGCCCGCACAGGAATTCCCACCGACGTGAGTAAGGATGTCAGCGCCCCGCGGATAGATTCATCATCGTCAACCACATAAACGAGCGCGTCGGGCAAGGTTTCACTTCCCGTTCCAGTGATCTCGCTTTTCATTGCTTTGCCTTCGAGAAGTTCCGTTGCGGGAATCCGCCGCCGGTACTTCTCCATACTAGGCAATGCGCGAATTCATGGCTACCAATGCGCAGCGTTTTCCGCGTTGCCCGATGCGCTTTAAGGTACACCCTTACATGGCAACGGGATACTACATGCAGGAACGGGACCGCCGTCTCCATGAATCGCGAGATCACTGATGCGTCCCGGCCGGCTCCACAGCGTCTATCGTCGATGCAAGAATCATGGCCTTCGCGTTGACCGGTGCAGGTTTCGATCTTCGCGGATGAAAGATTCGATCGCCTCTTTTTATCCGTGCCCCGCTTATCGCGCAGACGCCGGAAAGCCTTGCCTTTGCCGCGCTCCAAACCTGGGCGCCGTAAAAGCAGCTCGTCGCGTCTCGCCAGGCAATCGTGACGCTGGTGGTGCTTGTCCGCTCGATCAGGCTGATCGCCAGATGCAATGAGGGACCGTTACGCAGCGCCGCGTCCTGGTTAAAAAGTGGAAAGGGACTTGCCACGAAAGGCATTCGATCGCTGAGCCCCGATGCTTGTGACCCGGATGACAGAAGTCGTATGGTCTGAACCCACGGATCGGTTTCGCTGGCAAGCATTGTCCTGCTCCTCACGAAAAGTGACGCCGCGCTTTCGCTGCGCCAACTCATGGCGGGCGCAAACATCCTGGGGCCCGCATCGATGGATGCACCGTTGCTTGTGCGATGGCGGCTGGCTCTCGCGGTGCTATGCGTAACATATACAAACCCGCGGTTCCTCACTAGTCGTTCGAGTGGATGGCCGATTCATTTCATCGTTCGCTTTGGTCATACCTTGGGATAGGCGCTGCGGGAAAGAAGCGCTGATCGACGGGATAGTGATGCAACGTGATTCATGGCTGATCGAGAAGGGCGGTTGGCTGATTCCGGCTAATTCGTTCAGGTTTCCGTGACCGGCAATGAAATGCATGCGTCGCCGCCGAGTTGGACAGAGAAACCATTTCCAGATCTCGTCATTACGACACCCCGGCCAGCAATCGATGAATCTGCGCCACCACAGCCGCGCCTTCGCCGACCGCCGACGCGACACGCTTGGTCGATCCCGAACGCACGTCACCGATTGCGAAAATCCCCCGGACGCTTGTCTGCAACGGCAGCGAGCGCGCACTCGCGCCGGGAATGTCGGTGCCCGTCAACACAAACCCCTTGTTGTCGAGCGACACGTCGCATGTCTTGAGCCAGCCGGTATTCGGCTCGGCGCCGACGAATACGAACAGATGATGTGCGGTCATGCTTCCTTCAATGCCGCCCGCGCCGCGGTAGTGCACGCGCTCAAGGCGTGCACCTCCCTCGAGCGCGGTCAGTTCGACACGCGTGTGGAGGGTTACGTTCGGTAGCGATGCAACGCGTTCGATCAGGTAACGTGACATACCGCGCTCGAGATTCGCGCCTCGAATGAACATATGCACATGTTCGGCATGTGCTGCCAGAAACACCACCGCTTGCCCCGCCGAATTGCCGCCGCCCACCAGCAGAACCGGTTCCTTGCGGCACAGCCGCGCCTCGATTGGCGTTGCCCAGTAATAGACCCCGCAGCGCTCGAAGCGCGCGAGGTTCTGGACCTCTGGACGCCGATACTCCGCGCCGCTCGCGATAACGACGGCGCGCGCGGTAATGCGGCGGCCGTTGGCGAGTTCCAC
Source organism: Paraburkholderia terricola (assembly GCF_003330825.1). Classification (NCBI taxonomy): domain Bacteria; kingdom Pseudomonadati; phylum Pseudomonadota; class Betaproteobacteria; order Burkholderiales; family Burkholderiaceae; genus Paraburkholderia; species Paraburkholderia terricola. Next base: position 2,905,807 of record NZ_CP024942.1, on the reverse strand, counting down.
GACAGGTGGTTGTCTGTCGCAATACAACGCATTGACCTCGCACGGAATGGCGATATGCGCGCCGAACTTCTGCGCCTGAACGAACGCGCGGCCCGCGAGAGCCTGGCCTGTGATGCCGGTAGGGAAACCCAGATAGTTTTCGATGCGCGCGCTCGTACCCGCCTGGCCGCCGGGTGCGCGGCAGTCGAGAACTGCAACCGACATTCCTTCCGACGCCGCGTAGACGGCCGCCGCAAGTCCCGCGGGCCCCGCGCCGATTATCACCACATCGTAGACGTGCGTCGGGTCGAATTCGGGAATCAGCCCGAGACAGGACGCCAGTTGCCCCTGATCGGGATTTCGCAGCACGGTGCCGTTTGGACAAACGACGATCGGGAAGTCGTTGGTCTGCGGCGTCAGGCGTTCGAGTAGCGCGATGGCTTCGGCATCCTGTTCGGCGTCGAGCGTCATATTGGGAAAAGCGTTGCGGCGCAGGAAATCCTGCAACGCAACGAGTTGCCCGTCACTGGAGGAGCCCACCAGAACGACGCCCTGTCCGCGCTCGATCACGAGGACTCGCCTGAGAATCAGCGCACGCATGATCTTTTCGCCAAGATCCGCTTCGCTGATCATCACGGCGCTGAGTTCATCGGGCCGCACCAACAGTACTTCGACATCTTCGATGACATGCGCATCCACTACCGCGGGCTTGCTCGACAGTTGAGTGACGTCGGAGGTGAATTCGCCGCGCTGCGCATACGTATGAATGACCCGTTCATGGCCGAGGCCGTCGCGACCGACTATTCGGACTTTGCCCGAGAGAAGAACAAAGACGCCGGGGCAGAGACTTCCCGCGCGATAGAGCGATTCACCCTTGGCGTAGTGACACAGGCTGCCGAAGCGACGCACCCTGTCGACTTCCGCCGCCGTGAGAACCGGAAACATCTGCTGGTATCGGGGATGATCACGTACGCTCACGTCTTCGGTTACGTCGCGGTGATCGACGGGCGATCCGTCTCGCGGCGTTGACTCGTTGCTCATCGCGGTTCTCCTGCGCGGCTACCCGGCGCAGCCAGCGATTCATAGCGTGAGCGAACCGCGCCGCTCTTCTTTCGTGGCTGCGAAGTCGGCTCGTGCGGCCGCGATAGCCCGGTAAATAATTGCCGGCATTCAGGCGAGAAGTCCCAACAGATGTTTGGCGCCGGCCGTTGAAGAAGCAGGGTTCTGACCTGTAACGAGAAGGCCGTCGGTGATCGCGAAGCTTTGCCAATCGGCCGCTTTCTCGAACTTGCCGCCCAATCGCTTCAGTTCGTCTTCTACGAGAAATGGAACCACTTCGGTCAGTTGGACAGCTTCTTCTTCTGTGTTCGTAAAGCCCGTGACGCGCCGGCCTTTCACGATCGGTTCACCGTCGATCACGACGTGGCGGAAAACGCATGGAGCGTGGCAGACCGCGGCCACGGGTTTGTGGGAACAATAGAAGGTTTCGATCAAGGCAATCGAGTCGTTGTCCTCGGCCAGATCCCACAGGGGGCCGTGACCGCCTGGGTAAAAGACCGCGTCATAGTCGCTAGCCGCCATGTCCGAGAGTTTGACTGTGTTGGCGAGGACTTTTTGAGCGAGGGGATCCGCCTTGAATCGCCTCGTCATGTCCGTCTCGCCTTCGGGGGTGTCGCTCTTGGGGTCAAGCGGGGGTTGTCCGCCCTTGGGGGAGGCGACCGTAACAGCGGCTCCCGCATCGAGAAACGTGTAATAGGGAGCGGCGAACTCCTCCAGCCAGAAGCCTGTTTTCTTGCCAGTGTTTCCCAACTGATCATGCGAGGTCATCACCATCAGGATTTTCATTGTCTGCTCCTCGAAAGTCGCCGAATTTTCGGCAAAGGCAAAGCTTGGGTAATCGGTCAACCTCTGCCAGGATTTTCAGCATAGGTCGATCTGGAGGCGAGGGACGGGGTTTTTGGGTGAGCCGCTGCGGATCTTCCCTGTGTTATTCCACGCCTTCGACGATTCTGAAATCTCGCTCCGCAGCCGTGCCGAGAATCTTCAAGGCGGCCTGATAGCCAACGCTCTCGAAGGTGGAAACGGCTTGCTGGAGACTGTCGAATTCCGTTAGCACGGTGCGTTCAATCAGGCCCGCTTCATGCGCGAACGCCGCCGCGCCGCGAGCCAGAATGCGTCCACCGCCATTGGCGATTGCCGGCGCGGCCAATTTCGAGTACTCGGCAACGCGCTGCGGGTCCGTCACCTTGCGATACGACACCATCCAATAAGCTTTTGCCATCATTGTTCTCGTGGGAAGAAATCGAAGCGCCCATATCGCACCCATATCGCAACTCGTCGAACAGGCGACGCTCATTGCCTGAATGCAGCACGGCAAGAAATAGTGGGCGCTGCCCCTGCGGCGGGTACGCGGGGGCGCATCGTCGCCATGCATACAACGTGCCGTCAATTTCCTTTGTAGATATCGCAGGACAACCCGACGATGCACAGGCTGCCATTCCTGCCGCGCCCGCTGTCGTGCGTCCCGTACATGGATGCGCCGCCTACCGACTGGTCAACCGTTTGCGGCGCAGTGTTCACGATGGGCTGCTGTGCAGAAGACGGGGTTGGCGGGGCGACGGCCTGAGTCGGCTGGGAATGCGCAATGCCGGTCATGCTACAGAGCAGCACGGCGCCGCTCGCTACAAGATGTTTGGCTTTCATGGAAATACCTTTATTTCGTGAACAGGTTCTGAACGGGCTTGGCAGAGAACGCGGGTTACGCGTTGTCTAACAGAAAATTATTTATAGGCTTGCCTCGAGCGGAATACCAGAGATATGTGAACGTCCAGGAGGCAACAGAGCTTGCCGATAGTTGAGTACGCGTTCACGGCTATCTGGCATACGTCGACTCCCATCCGCCGCCGAGTGCCTTGCATAGCGCGATGAGGTTAGCCGCGGCGTGAGCCTTGCTTTGCTCAAGATTGCTCTGTGCGTCGAGCAACTGTTTCTGCACGTTGAGCACGTCGAGAAAATCGACCGCGCCCGCCTTGTATCGCTGCCGCGCAATCGAGAGCGCGCGCTGGTTCAAGCCAACGACCGCTTTCAGCCGATCGCGCCGCCGCTGTTCAGCGTCATAGACGACGAGCGCATCGTCCACCTCCCGCCATGCCTGAAGTACGGTCCGCCTGTAGACGATCGCAGCTTCCTGCTGTTGCGCCTCGCGCAAATGGAGTGTTCCCTTGAGGCGTCCCCCTTCGAAGATCGGCAGCGTGATCGACGGTCCCACGACGAACTGACCGGACGCCCAACTGGCGAGATTCGAGAGCTGAAGGCTTTGGAACCCCGCGCTGCCATTCAGCGATATGCGTGGATAGAAGTCGGCCTTCGCCATTCCGATCCCCGCCGTGGCCGCGTGTAATTGCGCCTCTGCTCTCCTGATGTCGGGTCTGCGCTGCACCAGTTCCGAGCGGATACCGATGGGCACCTGTTCAGGGAGTGCGGGAACATCATGCGGTTCGCCGAGCGTCTCGCGTAGCGCGCCCGGCTCCTCGGCCAGCAACACGCCGATGGCGTTGATCGTGGTCTCGGAACGCGATTCGAGCGTCGGAATGAGGCTTTCGATCAACTCTGCCTGCGCGGAAGCGTTGGCCACGTCCAGGTCGGTAGTGACGCCTTCGCGTACCCGCGTTTGCGTGAGCCTGGTGGCGTCGCGGGCGATGACGAGGTTCTGTCTCGCGATCTGAAGCAGCGCCTGTGCGTCGCGCAACTGAACGTAGTCTCGCGCGATTTCCGCGCGCGCAGACAATAGGATCGCGTTGCGATCCTCGTATGAGGCATCCGTCAGCGCTGTCGCGGCCTCGACACCACGTCGCGCCCGGCCCCAGATGTCGAGCTCCCACGATGCATCGACGCCGGCCTGGTAAAGGTCGTAGGCCGGCGAGCCCGAGGGGCCCGGCAGTGCCGCGACGCCGGCCGGCGCGCTGCCCGACGCCGATTGCGGCTGACTTCCCGCTGGGCTAACGCCAAGCAATGACAGGATGCCGTTCGGACTTCCGCGCTCGCGGTTATACGAGGCGGCACTGCTCAACCGCGGGTATTCTTCGGCGCCGGCAATGCGTTGCCCGGCCCGGCTTTGCCGCAGGCGCGCCGAGGCCGCCGCCACGTCGAGGTTGGCATCGGAGAGCTGTTTTTCCAGCGAGTCCAGGATGGGATCGTTGAACAGCATCCACCACTGCGCGCTGAATTCGGACTCGATTGCCCTACTGGATGCCTGCGCGGACTGGGTGCGGTCGAACACGGCAGGCGTGGTTGTTTGCGGACGTTCGAAGTCAGGGCCAACGGCACAGCCCACGAGCGCGAAGCACAGCAACGCCGCCAGCGCCGGCGTGCGGATCGAAAATTCACTGGCAGTCATTGCTTGTCTGCCTCCGCACCCGGCGCATCCGCGCGCCTGCTCACGGCGACATCCGCTTCGACCGACAGCCCCACGCTCAATGCCGACGCGGCCTGCTGTCCGCGGTCGATCGTGATCTTGACCGGCACGCGCTGGACGACCTTGGTGAAGTTGCCCGTTGCGTTGTCGGGCGCGATCGGCGCGAAGCTCACGCCCGTGGCGGGAGCGAGGCTATCGACATGCCCTCGAATCACGACGTCCGGGAACGTATCCACCTTGATACGCACGGCATTGCCGGGTCGCATATGGGTCAGCTGGTTTTCCTGAAAGTTGGCGACGATATAGGCGTCCGACAGCGGAACGATCGCGAGCAATGGCGCGCCGGTTGTGACGAATGCGCCGACTCGCGCCGACCGTCGTCCAACCTTGCCGTCGACGGGCGCGTGAATCTGCGTATAGGAAAAGTTGAGTTTCGCCTGCTCGAGAGCCGCTTCGGCGTGAGCCAATGCGCCGGCCGCCTTATCGCGCTGGCTGCGCAGAACGTCGAGGTTCTGCTCGGTGGCGACGAGCGCGGCGCGGTTGCGCGCCTGCTGCGCGAGTCCCTCGGCCAGTGCGCTCGAGGCATGCTGCTGCTCCTGCGTCGTTCCCGCGCCGGCGTCCGAGAGATTCCGGTAACGCGCGGCGTTTGCCCGCGCGAACTGGAGTGTCGCATCGTCTGCGCGGAGCGTGGCGCGTGCCTGGTCGACAAGCGCGGGATGCCGCGCGATCTCGGCGTCATAGTTCGCAACCGCTGCCTTTGCCGCGGCCACGTCAGCTTGCGCACTCATCAGAGCCGCGCGGAAATCGCGGTCGTCGATACGCGCCAGTAGCTGCCCGGCTTTCACCTGCTGGTTGTCCTCTACGAGCACCTCTGAAAGTTGGCCGGCGACGCGCGGCGCGACCAGTGTGAAATCGGCGGTCACGTAGGCATCGTTGGTGGTCTCGCTATTCGAGTCGGCGAACAGCCTTATGCAAGCCCAGATTGCAACACCGAGTATGACCACATACGCGGGGAGATAAATTGCCTTAGGCGGAAATCGGGTGATGGATGACATAGGTATCGTCGCTTAGCGGGAAGAGGGCGGCGTCGTGCTCCATGGCGGATAAACACGCACGGGTAACACCGGAATAACGAAAAGAAATGCGAGGGCGACACCTGCCATCAGGCGATAGAGATCCGCTGACGTCAGCACGACGGCTTGCTCGTGGATCCGATGCGCAAGTTCGCCGAGCCCGTGAGCCGCGTCGATGCCTTGTCCCGTGACCAGGGTGTTGTTGCCCAGCCGATCGACGAGCATGCTCGAATGAAAATGCTCGCGCGCGGTTCCCACACCCTCGATGAGACCGGTTGCGGCGGCGCCGGTAAACGCTTTGAGCGTGTTGAACATGGCCGAGGCAAACGGGCCTTCCGTTGGGGGCAGGCCGGTCGTGACGCCCATCAGGATTCCCATGATCACCATGGGCTGTGCGGCAATTTCCAACGACTGAAGCCAATAGAAGTTCTCGCGAACCCACGCGGAGGTCATGAAACTCCCCAGGAAGCACGTGGTGGCTATCAGGCACAGTCCGATGGCCATGACCCAGCGATGGTCGACCTGGCGGAGATTCAGCACGGCGGCGGTGACGGGAAGCGCAATCAACAGGGGAATTGCAAGCAGCAACGACAGCGGCGCGGTTTGCAGCGGCCGGTAACCGTGGACTTGCGCGAGATATTGGCCGGGTATGACCGCAACGCCAACCAGCAGCACAACGGCGCCAACCAGTGTGAGAAGTCCGTGCGCGAGGTTCCTGCGGGCAAGCAGTTGGAGTTTGAAGAATGGCAGCGGATGAAACCACTCGTTGACGAGGAACGCCGCGAACAACAGCGCGCCGCCATAGAACATCGTGCTGATGAACGTTGAATTCAGCCAGTCGAGACGATCGCCTTGCAGCAGACCAATGACGAGCATGGCTATCGCGGGGAATCCCAGTACGAATCCGCTCCAGTTAAATGAACGGAAGCGTTCGAGCCTGAGGGGATCCGACGGCAGCCCCTGGTGGACGGCCACGCAGCTCACGATGCCGAGCGGCACGATCTGCCAGAAGGCCATTCGCCAGCTGACATACTCCGTCCATAACGCGGCGAGAGGCGTGCCGAGCGCCGGTCCGAAGGTCGCGGTGAGTGCGTATCCCGCGAGTCCGTATAACTTGATTTTCGGCGGGAGATAACGCAGCGCCACGATGATCAGCATCGGGGGCAGACATCCGCTAGCCACGCCTTGCAGCGCACGCAATACATAGAGCGTAGGCAGGTTCGGCGCGAAGGGACAAAGGAATCCGACGAACATCACGGCCAGCACGGCGCCGATCGTGAATCGCTTCAGCGTGAGCGTCACCCCGAACCACGGAGCGAATATCATCGTGGCGACATTCGTCGCTTCGAAGAGAGCGGTCAGCCATGTTCCATCGTCGCGTCCAATCGAGAACGCGCCGCGGATATCGGCCAGCGCCACCGCGGTGACCTGTTCGTTCAATATCGCCAGTAACGACGCCAGCAGCATTCCAATCAAACCGATGGCGAGGCGAAGCGGCAGCTCGGCTTCCTTGGGCGCCTGCTGTACGGGAGGCGCCGCGGCTTCCGACGCATGAACCGGCGCCGACGATTGTGCGAGCTCGGGTTCTGCCGTTCCAGATGTCCTTGGGTTGGCGGTGTTCATATGGGTCCGCTAGGCTGGTGCTGTTGGGGGCATTACATCGGGAGATTGCGCTATCACGCCCGATGTTCGAAGGAACCCGGATGCTCGGCGAACAAGACATTAGGTCTTTTCTCGCGGTAACTTCAATCAGTTCGGCGGCTGCGTCGCAGCCGCGCAATGGGTCGAATCATTCTAGGAGACGGCTTGGCTTTCTTGAAGTCAACAGAGCTTGCCTATCAGGCCATTCCGTTCGCAAATCGGGCCAATGCCGTCGCGGCTATGGCGATAACGCGGCAGGCTGGAAAAAGTGTTTTTCCATTCGGTCAACGCCTGGCCCGAGAGAATGCAATGAAGAGCGTCGACGTCGACGCGATGGTCAACGTCGTCATCATTCATCGACGGGAAGACGGGGCAGCGGTGATTTTCCTGCCGCGTGCGTTTCAAGCCTTGCGCTGCACTTCTGCAAAGTACTGTGGCGCTTCGCGGCGATCGAACATGCCATATTCCCGGACCACGCGGATGTGCCGCAGGCGAACGCCCTCCGGCAACGTCGCGGTGCGCTCGAACGTTTGGGCGGCGGCGAGATCGCTCCACGTCGCGACCGCTATAACGTCGCCGGGCGTCATCAGTGCGTCGAACGCGTCCCATGCGACGAGGCCGGACGCCTCCATGTCGAGGCCAAGCGACTTCGCGACTGCGTGCGCACTCGCCTGCTTGACCCAGTCCGGCGCGCACCTTGTGTCGAGCAGAGTGACGGCCTTGCCGACGCCTGTCTCCGTCGCATCGAGGCGTTGCTCCATCAGTTCTTGCCCGGCGGGTACGTGCGTATCGGCGACGGTCTGCCCAATGCGCAAGCGGTAATCGGCAAACACACGATCGCGCGCCGCCTGCTGCACCTTGTGGTGATTCGTCGTGACACGCCAGCGCACCAGCGACTTCTCATCGCGCCAGCTCGATAGCGAGAGGAGCCACCCCTGGCGTGTCAGGCTTGCGTAGCGTGTGTTGTCGGCGAAGCCTTCGATCTGTTCGAGCTCCGGGCGCAGCATCTTCGCCATGCCGAGGTAGGCATCGAACTGGTCGTGGATCGGGTTGACTTCGAGCATTGCAGAGAACATGGATTCCTTCGTCTGGTTGAGATTGCCGGTAACGCGGCAACGGCAGAGGATCGCGGCAAGCGTGATCGTCCGATCTGGATCAACCGGATCGTTGCGATGTCGCCGTCGCGCGATGCGTCAGCTTATTGTGGAAGAAGGACCGAGGTTCTTGAAGTACAGGTAGGCAGCCTATTAGGCCATTCCGTACCGGAATTTTGCCAGGCTCACCGCGATTGGTATGTTGCAGGCAAGCGGGATCGGAGCGGGCTAGTCTTCGGTCGTCGAAACCACATCAGTCGACGCCACCGCAAGACGAAGTTCGCGGTATGCAATCACTAATGCATCGAGGCTGAATGTCCGGTTCAGTCCGCTGGGATTGGGCAAGACCCATGCGCGGGCGCCGCCGAATGCGAGGGGTTGCGGACCCCACTCGATGTCGCGCACGCCGGACATTGCGGAGATGGCCATTTTCCCAAGGAACGCAACGCATTGCGGTGCGTACCGTTCAATCTTCCGCTCGAAACCGGATGCGGCGGCAATGAACTCCCATGACGTTAGTTCGTCCGCTCGTGCGGTCGGACGCGAAACGACAGTTGTCAGCCCGCAGCCATACCGCAGCAGAGTGCGGTCGTCTTCAGGACGGATCTGTTCAGGGGTAAAGCCGGCGAGATGAATGGCCCGCCAGAACCGGTTGCCTCTGCCCGAAAAGTGGCGGCCGCTCGATGCTGCCAGGGCTCCCGGATTTATTCCGCAAAATATGACTGACAGACCCATTTCGGCGATGTCCGGAAGAGATTCGAGCGAATCCGAGCGGATCGTGGATGGGGCAGGTCTTTCTATGGGGTTCATTCGAGCCGCTGTGTGCGATTGACGAGCCACCACTTTGGGCTGCCCCATGAACAGGGACAAGCGGAAAGAGCGCCGATTTTAGGTCAGATGTAGCGTGATTCCGGCCACCACTAAAAGACGCCATCCGTTTTCGATGCGAGGGCGGCGAGGGATGGCGAACCGTGCCGGTTCTGACGAGGCGCGACTACCTTACGCTTTCGATCCCTGCTGACGCGACTTGCCCGCTGCCACCGCTATACGACACCTGCTGTGTGCCTGTCACGCCGCGAAACCGTTGGCGATATTGTTTGGGCGTGACATTGAGCCGCCGCGAGAAAGTCGTTCGCATATGCGTGGCGCTGTGAAAGCCGCATTTGTACGCCACCGTCTTGAGAGGCGCATCGGTTTCTTCGAGCAGCCTCCTTGCCGTGTCGACGCGAACCTGTTCGACAAACGCGGACGGTGTCGCCTTCGCATACTTCGCGAACAGCCGGGAGAAGGTGCGCCGGCTGACCGAAACTGCGCTGGCAAGCTGCTCGATCGACAGCGTATCGGTGATGTGCTCGGTCACATACTGGAGCACCTTGCCGACGATCGGATCCTGGTCCTTGCGCATTCCGAGGTAAGGACTGTACTGAGATTGACCGCCTTCCCGCTGAATGTAGACCACCAGACGCTTCGCAACCCGCACGGCGAGTTCGTGTCCCCAGTCTTCTGCCACGAGCGATAGACACAGGTCGATACCCGCCGTCACGCCGGCGGAAGTAAACAGGCGCCCATCACGGATGAAAATGCTGTCGGGCTGCACGCACGCCTGCGGAAATTCGTCGGCCAGGCGCCCGGCATCTGCCCAGTGAGTCGTCACATCCTTGCCATCGAGGAGCCCAGCGTGCGCGAGCAGGAATGCTCCGTTGCAAACCGAGCCGAACCGTGCGGCGCCGCGCGACTGGTCTCGCAACCACTGCAGGAATTCGCTTCGCGGTTGCGTATTGGGCAACTGCGGTCCTCCCGCGATCAGCAGCAGATCGAACGGCGTGTCGAAGTCCGCGAAGCCAAAGGGAACCGAAAGCTGCATGCCGTTCGAGCAGGACACCGTGCCGGCGTCGCATGCCACGACAGAGACCTGATACCTCTGATGTTCAGACAGATACGTGTTTGCTTCTGCGAATACGTCCAGGGGACCTGCAACATCCAACGCCTGTACACCATCGAATACGACAATGGCGACTTTCATGCTGTGACCTTCTTTGATTGTGAGCGCTTGCGGGTGCCGCCAGGCGACCCTTCGCCAAGACGAGCGGAGTAAGCGCGATGACAGCAATTTGAAGGGCAGAATATCAGCTTACCGCGATGGCCGTATGCCGGCTATGCCGTATCGGGCAAATGTCCGCCGGATTGTTGCCCCGCAGACCGGCGCTTAGGCGGCCCGCGACCCGGAGATCGTCATGGCTCGAATGTGGTGCATCTTGGCCCATATACAGCCTTCGTGGACGCACATGCTGTTTCAATCGTTGTCAGAATGGCCAGAACCATTCCTCACGATTCTTCCAGAAGCACATCAAAAAAGTGCTGGATGGACGCTGCCTTGTACGGAGAACCCGTCTGAGCAATCGTCCGTAAGCTGGTAAAGAACATACGCTGTTCTCGAGTTGGAAGGGAAACCGCCTTTTGATTTTGGCCGCTGACATTCGTCGGCGCCCGTTTCCATGCGAGCCAGCCATGACCCGAAATCCGAACCCTGCCTTGGAAGTCTTGCCGCCACCACCCGTTGCCGGCGAATTGATGTCGGGAGCCGATATCATCCTGCGGGTACTCAGCGAACAGGGCGTCGATACCGTATTCGGCTATAGCGGCGGTGCGATTTTGCCGACTTACGACGCTGTCTTTCGATTCAACGAGATGCACCACGAGAGCCCTGAGCGCCAGATCAATCTCGTTGTGCCCGCCAATGAACAGGCGGCCGGCTTCATGGCCGCCGGGTATGCGCGCGCGAGCGGAAGAGTCGGCGTGTTCATGGTGACCTCAGGTCCGGGGGCGACCAACGCGGTGACCCCGATCGCCGACTGCAACGGCGATTCGGTCCCCGTGGTTCTCATATGCGGACAGGTACCGCGTGCGATGATCGGCACGGATGCTTTTCAGGAGGCGCCCGTCTTCAACATCATGTCGGCATGCGCAAAGCAGGTGTTTCTGGTGACCGACCCGGCAAAGCTGGAACGGACACTGCGGACCGCATTCGAAGTCGCTCGCAGCGGCCGTCCCGGCCCGGTTGTCGTGGACGTGCCGAAGGACATCCAGAACTGGACCGGAATCTATCACGGGCAAGGTACGTTGGAGTTTCGAGGCTACTCGGACCGCCTTCGAATGGTGGCGAAAGGCGCTCGTCTGGAAGAACACAAGCGCACTGAGTTCTTCGACTTGCTGGCGCAAAGCGAACGACCGTTGCTGTATGCCGGCGGCGGCGTCATCGCGGCTGGCGCGACGGCTGAGTTGCGGCAGTTTTCGGAGCGCTATGGGATTCCCGTGGTGACCACGCTGATGGGCCTCGGCGCAATGTCCGCGAAAGACGAACTGTATCTCGGCATGCTCGGCATGCACGGCATGGCCCACGCGAACTACGCGGTGGAAGACTGCGACTTCCTGATCGCCGTGGGTGCCCGGTTCGATGATCGTGTCGCCGGTGGCCGCCCCGATGCATTTGCGCCACGAGCGCGGTATGTCGCGCATATCGACATCGATGAGGCGGAAATCAACAAGGTCAAACGGGCGCATTGGACACACGTAGGCGACGCAAGGAACACATTGCTGTCGTTGATGAAACAGGAGCCGCCAGCGCAACCGCCCTCGGTTTGGCTCGACCATATCAAGGCACTGAAGAGAACCTACGGGATGAACTACGACCGGAACAATCCGGCGATTCAGCCGCAGTTCGTCGTTGAAAAACTCAGTGAAATTACAGGCGGGCGAGCGATCATCTGCACGGGCGTCGGCCAGCATCAGATGTGGGCCGCGCAGTTTTTCGACTTTGTCGAGCCTCGAAGCTTTCTGACTTCGGGCAGCATGGGAACGATGGGTTTCGGGCTGCCCGCCGCTATTGGCGCCCAACTGGCGCGACCGGATGCCCTTGTGATCGACATCGACGGTGACGGCAGCATCCGCATGAATGTCGGCGAACTGGAGACGGCGAGCACTTATGGAGTGCCCGTCAAAGTACTGCTGCTCAACAATCTCGGTGACGGAATGATCCGGCAGTGGCAGCGTCTCTTTTATGACGGCCGGTTGTGCGTGAGCGACAAGTCGCTCCATCGCAAGAATTTTGTCATGGCAGCTCGGGCCGATGGGTTCGAGTTTGCCCGTCGCGTTGATGCAATGAGCGAACTCGATAAGCAACTCAAGGCCTTCGTGGCATTCGACGGACCGGCTTTCCTCGAGATCATGGTCGACGAGAACGCGGATGTGTTTCCGATGGTGGGGCCTGGGCAAAGCTACTCGAATATGATTACCGGGCCGTTCATTCCGTCGCGCTCTGAGCGAGAAACCCAAGGGAAGGGCGCCGGGCGCCAAGCGGCTGCGGATATGTTTTAGTCATGGCAGTGACGATGTGCGTTGCGACGATTCTGCTCAACTGCTCGTAAGCTTGCTTTTCGTAGTAGGAGAGGCCATGCGGCGGCGGCTCATCGGCCGTCCCGCTTGGAAGCGCGTTATTACTTGTCCGGCTCATTGAGCTTGCCGGTGTAGCGATCCAGATGAATTTCCACATCTGCCTTTCCCTGGGCGGGCGGTCTAGGCAAGTAAGTGCAACCGGAAGGCTGCTCCGCATCGGACATCTGCCGCTGTACACTCGGCGGTATAACCGTCGGGTTCCGGTCGGCTGCTGCCGATGCCACTAATCGCGCGGTTCACATTGCGCATGCCGATTGCGTTCGATAGTGGGCGGCCAGAAGCAAACTTTCAAATGTCCGCCCAAACATGACCGGGACCCTTACTGCGGCTTCGTCAGATCCTGCCCAATTGCGACGACAACCGCCTGCTCGCAATCCTTGAGACCTGCGACCGACTGATCGAACTGGTCGATCAAGGTGCCGAAACTGCCATAGTGATATTTTGCGTCCGCTTCGACGTGGACAGAGTTGGCCTTGATATCCCAGCCACAGGCGAATGTCTTGAAGTACATGTCTTGCTTGGACTTCGAGTCGAGCAGACGAGCGCGGACGACGACCCACGGAATGAAATCGCTCGATTCCGGCGGGGATACGTAACCAAACGAGGTGATCCATACGCTCAGGATCGCGTCGGCGTTGGTCTTGACATCGGAAAAGTCGTCGGACTTGCCGTCGCTTGAGAGCTTGGCGTGCTGGTCGTGCAACGGAACAATTTCATAGCCATTACTGGACAGTCGCGTTGTCAGGCCATCGTTAACGACGGGAGCGAAGGCAATCTTTTCGCTTGCCACGCGCTGCGTGTATGTACTCGTATGATTGGCGTTGATCCCGCCTTGCACCAGTCCACCAATCAATCCAAATGCTCCGGCAGCACCACCGAAGTTGACAACGCTCTCTCCGCGCGGTTCCGTGACATCCAGCAGAGCGATCGAATGGAGCTTTTCACGATTGCTGGCGGCGAGATCGGTTTTCGGAAGTGAAGCACAGCCCGTGAGTAGTGTTGTTGCAACGACAAAACCCGCGACTGCAGAAGTTGAAAGCGTTTTGTTATCCATGACCTTTTATTTGTGGATTGAGAGTGCGACGCCATTGGCCAGTGTCTTCGAATGGAGGTCACCCTCACGGCAAATTCAGACACAGGCAAGCTATTTATCGGCGCTGTTTGCATGAACTTTAAATTTCTAACTGAGATGTATCACTCTCGATAAAAGACCATGGTCATCCATGTCTGGCCCCGTGCAGTGCAGGCGGCACTGTACCGCCGCCGGACGCAGCAGCGGGGCGCCAGGCGCCCGTTCGTTGCGCTGCGCCGGCCGCACTCAGGCGAACAAAGAATATTGCGGTCACGTATGCCGACTGCATCGGAGCACGCGGCCACAAGCAGTCATCTGGCCATCGGATACTGCTGCCATTCGAACGTCGGCAATAGCTCAGAAGCCGACGGACAAACTGCCTAGCCGAGCCTGGACTCCGCCATCGCTTGAATCAGCTCGTCGGGATGCGGCAAGAACTGGGACTTGGCCGAGACAACGAGTTTGAATCGGACGTAGAGAGCCAGCATTTTGCGTGGTTGTCAGTGTTCGCTTTGAAGATCGCGACCAGGCGCGTTGCGAGGCCTATGAAGAGCATTTCGTCGAACAGTCGGCGGTGGAATTGAAAGTAGCAAGACGGCCGCTAACCTGTGGTTGCAGCCGTCGGGAGACTCTTTGCTATCCTGCCTGGTCTTCGAAGTGGCGAATCGTCGCGTCGTATGCGCGCATAGCCATTTCTTCCAACGGGAGCTTGCGCTCGACTTCCGAGAGAATCTCAACGCCCCACGGACCATCGAAGCCCGTTGCTTGCACTGCTTTGATAAACCCGTTTACGTCGAGGACACCTTCGCCCGGCAGGCGACGCTTATGACAGGTGTCCATCCACAGCGGCTCGATTGCGTAACGGTCTGCGTCGTCCAGTTCGATGCCCTTGATGAACTCGGGCTTGATCGTGGCGATTTCCTTGAAATCGACATTGCCGCGGCTCAGATGCCATATGTCGAGCAGCAGACCGGCGTTCGCCTTGTTCGCGCCTTCGACAATGGCCTTGCCGGTTTCAATCGTGCCGACGTTGCTGAAAGGCATGATTTCGAGCATGACTTGCGTTCCGCGCTTCTCAGCGTCCTCCGCCAGTTTGCCAAACTCTTCGACCATGAGCGGGACATCTGCGGTGTCCTCGCCGATACCTGGGCCGACCTTCACGATGCGCGCGCGCAGCTCTTCGGCAGCCTTGAGGTAGTAGTACCGCATGCTGTCGGAGGTGCGGCGACGCTCGCCGGTTTGATACCAATCGACCAGAAATTCGAACTCGACGTGCTTGATGCCGTTGGCTTCGAGGATGCGGCGCATTTCCGGGAAGCCAATCTTGTCGGCGGTGGCGTAGATGTCCGAGTGAATCAGGCCGATGCCGTCCCAACCAGCCTTCGCTGCCGCTTCCACTCGGTCCTTGAAGCTGAAAGGGCTGATTTCGGTCGGACCGAAGGGATAGACATCGCCCGAGAGCGTGAAATAAGCGGCGACAAGTTCGACTTTGGACCTGGACATGTGAGACCTCTTGAAAGTGACGACGAGCGATGCGGCGCGTCGCGGGGGAATCGATGCCCTGGACTATCACGGAGAAGTCACAGCAGATAAAGAGCCCCCGGATCGTCTTTCCGTAGAATAAAAGTACACAATCGGGCGAAGCCGAGCGTTGCTTGCCGCTGCGGGGACCGCCGCATCTGGCTTATCGCCCGATTCTTGAACTGTTCGGTGACAATCTCTCCGAAGCGGTCGTCATTTTTCCAGTGAGAGGAAATAACTTTTCGTTCTGTCGCATTTTTCTTTCCGATACCAGGCCTTACTGTGCCTCCACCAGAACATCAAAACCCGGCTCTTCCACGACATGGGCCTATTGGAGACACAGCATGAACTTCCGCAAATCCATCGTTTCTTGTTTTGCTTTCGCGGCCATCGCAAGCGCATTTGGTACGAGCGCCCGTGCGGCCGACCAGCCTCGCGTTGCGCTGCTCATGCCGACGCAGAGCGTTGAATACTGGGCGCTCTATGTGAAGGGCTTCGTGAAGGAAGCCGCCGCCCAAGGCCTCAAGCTCGATGTGAAGGTAAGCAACTACGACCCGAACGAACAAGCCACTCTGGTCGACCAGACACTTGCCCAGAAGCCCGATGTCATCGTCCTTGTCCCGGTGGACTCGAGCGCGATGGTCCCGTCGATTCGCAAGATTGACCAGGCCAAAATTCCGCTGGTCATCTCGAATTCGATGCCCGACCAGAAGTATTCCCGGTACTGGAAGGTCTTCACGGGCCCGAACGACATCAGCAATGGCGAAGTAGCCGCGAAGACGATGATTCAGGGCTTCAAGGAAAAGGGCTATGGCGATAAAGGCAAGGTCATCGTCATTAACGGGCCGATGGGCACGCCGCCGCAGGTTCAGCGCTATCAAGGCTTTGTGGAGGGCCTCAAGAAGAACGCACCTGGAATCGAAGTCGTCGGTTCGCAACCGGCCGACTGGGACGCTGTGAAGGCAGAAGCAGCCGCGTCGGCGCTCTTCACTCAATTCAAGGACGTGAAAGGCGTCTACACGGAGAACGACTCGCAACTTCGCGGTGTCGTGACTGCTGCACAGCGCCTCGGACTCGACCCGTCGAAGCTCGTCATCATTGGCCACGGCTGCGACTCTGGTGCGGTCGAAGCCATTTCCGCCGGAAAGGCATACGCCACGGTCGAGCAGTCCCCGTTTGACGACGGTGCGTACGCTGCACGGGCCGCCAAAGATCTCGCGTCGGGCAAGGCGCCGCAAGCCATTCAGTATCTACCGAATCCTGCTGCAACGAAGACGACGCTGAACGTCTGCTACTCGCAGAAGAAGTAACGCCGTTCTGCACGGTTGACCGTCGCGCAGGCGGCGGAACGTTTTTCGCGACCCTTCGGGGTCGCTTTCGTTTTACGAACGGAGACAACCATGAGACGAGAGATTGGCGTAGCTGTGATTGGCACTGGCTTCATTGGAAAGACGCACGCACTGGCGTATCGTGCCCTCCCAAACGCCTTTCCGAATTTGCCGAGGCCGCGGATGGTGGCAGTGGCCGATGTGAGCGAGACGGATATTTCCTTCCACCGGAAATATCATTTCGCCGCAGCGCATTTTTCTTTTCCAGGCGAACTAATAACCTGTTACTCAACAATACCGAAGCCGCTGACGCGAGTTTCTGATGGAGACGACATGCGTTCCTGCGCACGCAGCGATTCCCTGCGAATTTCTCTCCTCAAAGACCACCAACAGCAGCGTCGCTGATGCCGCAGCGCCTCCTGGCTCGTTCGGAGCCGTGGACAGCGAAATGCCAGCATCGACGCAGGACATCGGTAATCGAGATGTATGCCGTCACCCACACACGACCAGCTACGCGCAGGAGGTGGGCCACTGTGACAGGCATCAGCCCTTGACAGCGGATGACCGAAGAGTCTCCGCGTTTGGAGGAAGACAATGCTGCAAGACGCGAATCCCGGCGCCGAGCCGGTAGCTGCCCAGAGTCTGCTCTGTGCTCGCAATCTCACAAAACATTATGGTGGCGTCAAAGCGCTTACAGGCGTCAGCCTCGAACTGGCGCCGGGCGAGATTCATGCGCTGTGCGGAGAGAACGGCGCGGGCAAGAGCACGTTCATCAAAATTCTCGGTGGCCTCGTTCAGCCTGACGACGGAGAAATCACCGTCGACGGCCACCATCTGAAGCTTGGGAATCGCACTGACCCCCGACTGATCTCCATCGTTCACCAGGAGCTTGCAATCGTTCCGACGCTGTCGGTACTCGACAACATTCTTCTCGGTGGGGCCGACCAGAGCCAAATCTACCGACGCAGTCAGTATCACGACTCTGTCCGCGAGCATCTCGATTCGGTGGGGTTGCCACACGTCAAGCTGGATGCGCCGGCGTCCCGGCTCAGCCTTGCCGAATGCCAACTCGTGGAAATCGCGCGGGGCATGTCGCGGCAGGCGAAGGTGCTGCTCCTCGACGAGCCGACTGCGACCTTGTCGGATGCGGAGATCGTGCGAGTCTTCGACGTCGCGCGCAGGCTGCGTGACCAGGGCACCGCAATGATTTTCGTGAGTCACCGGCTCGATGAGGTCTTTGCGCTGACGGACCGGGTAACGGTTTTCCGCAACGGCCAGCACGTTCTGACGCAACGTACCTCCGACATGACGACTGCTGAAGTGGTCAAGGCAATGATCGGGCGTGAACTTGTGCATAGCAGGGCCAAGCCACCCGAGAGGCGCGCTGATCTCGCGCCTCGACTGTCGGTTTCCAACCTGACGGTTGCAGATAAGGTCGAAGACCTGTCGGTCGATGTGGCGGCAGGCGAGATTCTCGCGGTTGTCGGTCAGCTTGGTTCGGGAGCCGAAGTCCTTGTCGAGGCGCTCGCCGGACTTCGCGGCGACATCTCCAACTCAGTCAAGGTCGACGGACAGGCAATCAAGCTTGACAGCATCCGCAGCTCCCTGAAGGCCGGGATCGCATACGTCGCCGAGGACCGTGCGGATAAGGGCGTGTTTCTGGATGCGCCGATAGCAATCAATATCACGGCCTCTGTAATGGCGAAGTTCAGCAAGGCTGGCATTATGCGGCGCGCCGGCGAGCAGGAAGAGGCCCGACGCCTCGCATCGATGTTCGCTATCGACCCGAAGCGCCTTCCTCATGAAGTGTCGACGCTCAGCGGTGGCAATCAGCAAAAGGTGTCGCTCGCTAAAGCCGTCGCGCTCGCACCTCGGCTGTTGCTGTTGAACGAGCCTACCCGAGGCGTTGACATTGGCGCTCGCGCGGAGATCTATTCGACCCTTCGCAAAATGGCGGATGACGGGTTGGCGATTGTCTTCTACTCGACAGACCTCGAAGAAATTCTCGAACTCGCGGACACCGTTCTCACTGTTTTCCGTGGGCGGATGGTCCGCCATAAACCTCGATTCGAAATCGATGGTGACACGCTGCTCCACGACATCGTCGCGGGCGACAGCGACGCATCTCACGGCCACGTCTCTTTCCGAAATCAACCTGCGGAGGTGGGTAATGCATAAGACCGCTCTGGAACCCATTGCACAGGTGTCGCCAACGGCGTTGCGACGGTGGGCATCTGCATTTTTTGGAACGACGAGCATTCATGCGGCGTCGATCCGAATCGCTACGCTTGTCCTCATCGTCGTCGCAGCAGCCATCGTGCCGCACTTCACGGAGTTCGGGAACGTTCAGTCGCTAATGTACTCGGTTGCAGCAGTCGGCATTGGCGCTATCGGTATGGCGCTCGTCACCCTCAGCGGGAATCTGTTCATGCTTTCGATGGGTGCGACGGCCGCGGTCTCCACCGTCATGTTTGCAGCGCTCATTCATTTGGGTTTGGGTACGACGCTGCTGCTCGTCGTATTGAGCGGCCTGCTGATGGGCATTGTGCAGGGCGGAATCATCGCTCTGGGGAAGGCGAACCCCATCATCACGACGATTGCCACCTCGTCAATCATCATCGGTGCAGGCGTCATCTACACCGGCGGACTGACGGTTATCGGCAAGGGCGATGCCACGTGGCTCGGTCAGGGCAAGCTGTTCGGCTGGCTGCCGACTCAAATCCTGGTGCTGGCCATTTTTGCTGCAATTGCGAGTTTCATCCTCCAGAAGTCGCGCATTGGACGCGAAATCCGATTGCTCGGAATGCGGGCTGAGGTTGCGCGTATTGCCGGACTCCGGACGATGGCCGCGACACTCGTCTGCTACGCGTTCGCTGGCGCAGCAGCGGCACTGGCCGGCTCTCTGATCGCCTCATCGTCGGCCCAAGGCAATCTGACGTACGGCATCGACCTCGACTTCAACGCGATCGCAGCCGTGCTGGTCGGTGGCATTTCGATTCGCGGCGGGCGTGGCCATATTTCGGATGCGGTCACCGGTGCCATCTTCCTCGCGGTCATCGGCAACATCCTCCTGGTCAGCGGCGTGAGCTACGAGTACCAGCTGGTCGCGAAAGGCATCGTGGTTCTCGCAGCGGTGGTATTCGGCGCGTTGCTCGCCCGGCTCGGTCCGGGACGGAAATAACAGGAGACTCGGAAATGCATCAATCTCAACGACTTCTCAATCTGGCGATTCGGATCGTCCTGCTTGTTGGCATGCCGGTTATCTTCGGCCTCAGCGTCAATCACTACTTTTCGCAGGCCAACCTCTACGCGATTTTCCAGGCGTTTGCGTTCCTTGGAATCATCGCACTCGGGCTTTCGGTCACGATGGTTGCTGGCGAATTCGACCTGAGCGTAGCGGCAATCTCGACGGTGGCCGGGCTCATCACTGTGAAATTCGGCGGCGATAGTGCTTTGCTCGGCATTCTGTACGCGGTTGTCTTCGGGGTGGTGGTGGGCGTTGCAAACGCAGCCTTGTTGCCACGGCTCGGCGTTTCCTCGCTGGTGACCACCGTTGGGTCGATGATGTTTCTGACCGGCGTAGGGTACTGGCTCGCAGGGGGGCGCGTCCTGAGCTACGGCAATCTGGACATCAGCGACTTTCTCGACCATAACGTGGCAGGCATTTTCTCGCCTCGAAGCTTCATTACAATCGCCTGTTTCGTCGTGATCTCGTTGTTCCTGCGCTTCACTACGCTCGGTCGCGACATCTACGCTTCAGGTGGCCATCGAAAGGCGGCGATTCAGAGTGGTGCACGGGTCGGCAAAGCACTGACGGTTGGTTTTGTCATCTCCGGTGGGTTGTCGGCGCTGGGTGGGGGTCTGCTCTCGCTTAGCCTCGCGACCGCCTCCGCGACGATGGGCAGCAACATCCTGCTCCAGGCGGCCTCAGCGGCCATCGTCGGCGGTATTGCGCTGGGCGGCGGTATCGGTTCACCACTCGGTGTCGCGATGGGCGTTCTCATTCTCACCATCCTGAATAACGGCCTGGGTTTGTTGAGTGCCACGTCCACACAGATTCTTCTCGTGAATGGGCTGTTGCTGCTCATCGTGGTTTTGCTTGACGGGCGTCTGGGTGCGGTATTGGCCTCGCCGCTAGAACGGTTCGCTCGCAGAAAGGCATCCGCGCCCGTCTGACTTTTGCTCGCATTGGCGCAATCCGACGTGCTCCTGAAGAGCGCGTCAGTATTTCGTCATCTTGAGCCCGGATAGACCATGGCCGCACTGACTGTTGCCTGAAGGAAGAACGTCCCACCTGCGAGTCCCGATGGCATACCGTAATCCACAGCGCGGATGAAGCTAGGTTGCAAAGGTCATCCAGCGCTCCTCAAGTTTGAGGCTCTTCACGCGCTCAATCAGGAACTCGGTGAACACTCGAATTTTCGCGGGCTGATATCGCCGGCTTTGGTAAGCCAGGTTGATGGTCAGCCGTGGCAACTGCCAGTCCCCAAGCACTGGGATAAGACGCCCGGACACGATGTCATCGTGAATGATGTAGAGAGGCTGAACGACGATGCCCAAACCTGCTCGCCCTGCGGCGACGATGACCTGACCTTCGTTTGAGTCCAGAGCGCTCTCAATCGGGATATTGCGTTCTTCCTTTCCTCGACGCAGATGAAGCAGATAGGGGTCGACGGCGAGATTGTAGACAAGCATGTTGTGCTGCTGGAGCTCCTCTGGATTCTCAGGACGTCCGTGGGCCGCGAGATAGGCTGGCGATGCTGCCATCACTCGTCTCGTCTCGGCCAGACGTCGAATCGTGATGCCCGAATCTCCTTCATGCTCTTTCGTACGTATGGCGATATCTATCCCAGCCTCGATGAAGTTCTGGTATTGATTCGCCGCGACAATCTGAACCGAGAGATTGGGGTAGCACGTGACAAACTCAGGAAGCGCCGGCGCAATGTGCATCATCGCGAAAGAAACAGAACTGGTCACCCGGAGCACGCCTCTTGGACTGAGCGCCTCCTCAGAAGCAATCGAGTCAGCTTCGGCCAACTCGGAAATCACAGCCGTGCATCGGCGGTGGTACTCGCGGCCGGCGTCAGTAAGCCACATGCGCCGCGTAGTTCGTTCTATGAGCCTCGCACCGAGACGCTCTTCGAGAGAGCTGAGCGTTCGACTTGCTGCGGCATTTGACATGTCCAGTTGTTCGGCGGCCTTCGACAGGCTACCCAAGTCAGCGGTCAGCACAAATAGCTGCAGTTGCGACCAGCGGTCCATCGTCACCCTCTTCGAGTTCTACTGGAAGAATCAGGTGCGATTCTTCCAATTCGGCGAGGCCAAATATGCCGGAGGCGAGGCGATTGATAAACCGACCGGAAGTCCTCGATTTGTAGAGGAAAATTCTACAATTCGACGCAAAACGGGAGGGCCTGGTGTTCGGTAGTTCGCGCTCTCCCACGCATGCGAACGTATTTTTCCTTCAGGAGGAAATGTCATTTCACTTCTGGGCATTTTATTTACCCAAGCGACCCTTTACCTTTCGTTCTGAGACGCCTGAGCGCACAACGGAGACACGCACGATGCGCAACATCAACGAAGACACCATCACACAAGCCGTCATTGCCTCATTCGCGAACTGCGGGAACCCGAGACTGAGGACGGTGATGACGAGCCTGGTTCAGCATCTCCACGCCTTTGCCCGCGATGTCCACCTTACCGAGGACGAGTGGTTCAAGGCAGTCAAGTTTCTGACGGAAGTCGGTCATATCACTGACGACAAGCGACAGGAGTTCATCCTTCTGTCCGATACGCTGGGGCTCTCGATGCTGGTCACGTCCCAGAACAATCGCAAACCCGCGAACTGCACGGAAGCGACGGTTTTCGGGCCTTTCTACGTCGAGGGCGCTCCGTTCTACAGTAACGGCGACGACATCTCGAACGGAGCCAAAGGCGCGCCTTGCTATGTAAGCGGCCAGGTGCGTGGTGCAGGCGGCGAAGCCGTCGGAAACGCGCAGCTCGATGTTTGGCAATCGGACGAAGACGGCTTCTATGACGTGCAGAACCAGGATGAAGCTGGCAACGTGGTCCATAGCGCGCGAGGCCGATTGAGAACGGACGCCGAAGGATTCTTCAACTTCCGCTCTATTCTGGCTGAGGCGTATCCCATTCCCCATGATGGGCCCGTGGGCCGCATGCTCTCGGCGGTCGGCCGTCATCCGTGGCGTCCCGCGCATCTGCATTTCATGATTGAAGCGCCCGGTTACCAGACACTCATCACTCACGTGTTCCGGGACGGCGACCAGTACCTCGATTCGGACGTTGTATTCGGTGTGCGCTCGTCGCTCATCTCGGAGTGGAAGCGACACGAACCGGGCGTCGCACCCGATGGCCGAGACATCTCTGTCCCGTGGTACTCGCTTGAATATGACTTCGTGCTCAACCCGTCGGAGGTACATGCATGATTCGGCATATCGTCATGTGGCGTGTTCGGGGCGACACGCCGGCCGAGCGTCTGGCCGCTTCCAACCGAGTGAAAACGGGCTTCGAAGGATTGCGGGGCCGGATTCCGGGAATGAGTCACCTTGAAGTCGGACTCGACCATAGCCGGGTCGACTACGCATGCGACGCGGTTCTTGTCACCGAATTCGACTCGCAGGAAGCCTTGGAGGCGTACGCGTCGCATCCGGAACACCTGCGCGTGCGCAACGAGCTCGGGGATCTGCGCACCGCGCGATTCCAGGTTGATTACCTGGCAGACGCTGGTGTGAGCGCCGAGCCTAAAGCGGAGTTTCTTCATGCAAAAGCGTGAGTTTGTATATCAGGCGCGGGCCGGGCGAGTCGTGTTTGGCCCCGGTAGCCTGCAGCACCTTGAGCGGGAAATGCTCGAGTTGAAGTCGGAGCGGGCTCTCATTCTGTGCAGCCCCGAACAGAAGGAAACGGGCGAAGCCGTGGCGACCCGCCTCGGTGCACGTGCCGCAGGAGTATTCGACCGGGCGGTCATGCATGTGCCGCTCGAGTTGGCGAAGGAAGCTCGTGCGCTGGCTCGCGAACTGGACGCAGACTGTGCGATTGCTGTTGGTGGCGGCTCGACGATTGGCCTGGGCAAGGCCATCGCGCTGGCGTCGGGCCTTCCGATTATTGCCGTGCCGACAACGTACGCCGGCAGTGAGATGACACCCATCTACGGCATCACCGACGCCGGCTTGAAGAAGACCGGTACAGACCCGCGGGTTCTACCGAAGATCGTGATTTACGATGCCGACCTGACCATGTCACTCCCGATCGCGCTATCGGTCACCAGTGGGATCAACGCGATCGCCCATGCGGCGGAAGCGTTGTATTCGCGCGATGCAAACCCCGTGACCAGTCTGATGGCGGAAGAAGGCATCGCCGCTTTCGCGCGTGCCTTGCCCGCGATCGTCGCCGACCCGCACGACGTTGAGGCTCGTGCCGACGCTCAATATGGCGCCTGGCTCTGCGGAACGGTGTTAGGCAGCGTTGGCATGGCCCTTCATCACAAGTTGTGTCACACGCTCGGCGGAAGCTTTAATCTTCCTCACGCGCAGACGCACACTATCGTCCTGCCACACGCGCTCGCCTACAACCGGCATGCTGCACCGGAAGCGATGGAACGGATTGCACGTGCGCTGGGTTCGGAGGACGCCGCCATCGGTGTCTATGAACTCGCGAAGCGCTGCGGTGCACCGCTGGCGCTCAAAGACATCGGCATGTCGCCTGAGGATGTATCGAAGGCCGCGGACATTGCCAGCTCAAACCCCTATTGGAATCCGCGTCCGATTCAGCACGACGCGCTTCTCAAGCTTTTGCAGAATGCTTTTGACGGCGTCGCACCCCGTGCGGCCTCGGCCTGACCCACGCACCGAAGCAGGGAGACAACAATGCATTTCACCGTCTATTGCCTCGACCATTCGAACATGGTCGAGCGTCGCCTTGAAATCTATGACGCCCACAAAGCGTACCTGCAGACCGCGCCGGTGAAGACACTGATTTCCGGTCCGCTGACGAAATCGGACGGGCAAACGATGATTGGAAGTTTCTTTCTCTACGAAGCCGATGGCATCGAAGAGATCCGGAAGTTTGTCGATACGGACCCGTTCAACAAGGCAGGAATCTGGGCGTCGGTCGATATCAGGCCATTCATCAAGCGGGTAGACAACCGCTAACACGATTGCTTTATTTTGGGTCAAGGCGCTCCTCGCGGTATGCCAGGAGCGGGAAGCGTTCGTCCTCGAAGAGGGCAAACCGGATGGCGAAGCTCTCAATTTCTGGAGTTCGCACCGAACATAACATCTGAGTGGAGACATCATGCGGACAGGACTGGACGGGAAGATCGTGCTCATCACGGGCGGTGCGCAAGGCATCGGACGGGCCACAGCACTGGGTTTTGCACGCGAAGGCGCGCGGCTTTGCCTCATCGACATCGACATTAGCGCGTTGAACGAAGCCGAGTTGGAACTCAGAGCGCTCGGCGTGAAAGTGTCGATTGCACAGGCGGACCTGTCCACGGCCGAAGGGGTGAAAAGCGGTGTCGATGCAGCCCTGAAGTCATACAACGGCCAGGTCGACGTGCTGGTGAACAACGTCGGCGCCGGTAAGGTCCGCACGTTCGACGAGCTCTCGGACGAGGACTGGGATTTCACGATGAATCTCAACTTCATGAGTTACGTGCGGACATGTCGCTACCTGCTGCCCGTGCTCCGAAACCGTGAGAAGGCGGTCATCATCAACAACGCGTCGGACCTGGCGCGGCAGCCTGAGCCTGTCCCGATTGACTATTCCGCATCGAAGGCCGCGGTGCTTGCCTTAACGAAAGGCCTTGCCCGGGCCGAGGCGCCAAAGATCCGCGTGAACGCCGTTGCACCGGGACCGGTCTGGACGCCGTTCTGGACGAAAGAAGGCGGCTTCGCTGACACGATGGGAAAGTTCCATGGTATGGCGCCCAAGGACGCTGTCGAGCACGAACTGTCATTGCGCCACCTGCCGCTCAACCGACTGGGGCAGCCTGATGAAGTAGCCAATGTGATCGTATTCATGGCTTCAGACCTCGCGTCGTTCGTCACGTCGGCGGTGTGGGGTGTCGATGGTGGCAGTATCCGCAGCCTCATTTGAGCGGGCCGGGTCGCGAACGGATTTCACAGAGACATTGTCCAGAGGACCAGCGCATGTCGGCTTATGACCGCTTCCTCGCTTCTAACGTGTCGCCAAGAGAGCGAGCGTTTCTCGTCGAAGCACTGGAATTGTTGATGCGCGAGCGCTTGAATGGATTACGCATTGCGATAGCTGTGGCCGCAGCGCGCGGCGACCGGCTTCCCGACGTCCAGGACTTTGGCCTCGATGACATCCTGCGTCTTAGCCGACAGCTCTCCGACGGTGCTGGGGCTGGCCCGAACGATCGTTGGTTTGAGGCACAGGCGCCGGTAGAGACAAGAGTAAGTACAGGCCGACGACGGACGTCCTAGGCTTCTGTAAGCAACATTGAACAGTCGGCGCACCTCGATGCGTCGACGAATGACTGGAGACTCAAATGCTACGAATTGCCGTTCTCGGCGCTGGCCGCATCGGAAAAATCCACGCTGCTAATGTCGCAGCAGACCGCCGGGTGAAGCTCGTCGTCGTTGCAGACCCGTACAAAGAGGCCGTCGAGGCGCTCGCCGCTGACCTCGGCTGCGATGCGTCGCTCGATTGCAAGTCAGTGGTTGACCGCGAGGACGTCGATGCCATTATTGTCGGAACACCGACCGACACCCACATTGACCTGACATTGCAAGCGGTCCGGCTGGGTAAGCCCGTGCTCTGCGAGAAGCCCATCGACCTCGATATTGACCGCGCTCTGGCGGCTGTCGAGGAAATCGAGCGCCTCAATGGCCGCGTGATGCTGGCATTCAATCGTCGATTTGACCCCGACGCGATGCGCCTGAAGCAGGCTATCGATGAAGGTGAAGTCGGTGACGTCCGCCAGGTCATCATCACCAGCCGCGATCCAGGGCTTGCACCGCGCGAATATCTTCGGCACAGCGGCGGCATTTTCCGTGACATGACCATCCACGATTTCGACACGGCTCGCTGGCTGCTCGGCGAGGACCCGGTCGAGGTGATGGCGATGGGCAATCGACTGGTCGACCCCGGCCTGGAAGAGCTCCCGGACTATGACAGCGTGATGGTGTTACTTCGTACGGGGTCGGGCAAGCAGTGTCATATAAACGGTTCGCGTCAGGCTGTGTACGGCTTCGACCAACGTCTTGAAGTCTTCGGTTCAAAGGGAATGGTTTTGAATGAAAACCATCGCCCATCCAGCCTGCGCCGTTGGACGAGCGAAAGGACGGAGGCCCGCGAGCCGCTCCTCAATTTCTTCCTTGAGCGACATGCGGACTCTTACAGGGTCGAACTCGACCATTTCCTGATGGCTCTCGGACAGAACGGTCCGATGCCGGCAACGCCCAGGGACGGTATCCGCGCGCTGCGCATCGCGAACGCTGCCATCGAGGCAGCGAATTCGGGCTGCGCGGTGAGAATCTGAACAATCCCCGCCGCATTGCGCGGTCTATGGGTCATGCCGGGTTGACAATGGAAAGCTCACCGCCCTATATGAAGAGTCAAACTCTTCAATAGGGGTGGATATGGCGCAGGTCGACAGCTTTAGTGGCATTGTTATCTTCGTCACGGCGGCACGGTCACGCAGTTTCACGGACGCCGCCGAGCAGCTCGGTCTGACAAAGTCCGCTGTTGGAAAGGCGATTGCGAAGCTGGAGGAGCGCCTGGGCGCTCAACTCTTCCATCGCACTACCCGGAGCATTTCCCTCACAGCCGATGGCGAAGCCTACTTCGCCGCGTGCGCCTCCGCCCTCGACGAAATTTCCACGGCAGAAACCGCGCTCGGGCCGGAACTCCATCGTCCGGTCGGTCGGCTTCGCATCGACATGCCAGCAGCGTTTGGGCGCCGCATACTCGTTCCAATCTTGCTGGACATCGCGCGGAAGCATCCCGACCTGCAGCTCACGATGACGTTTTCGGACCATCTCATCGATCCAATTGAGGAAGGCGTCGACCTTGTAGTCCGCTTCGGAGAACTTCAAAGCTCAAGCGGCCTCGTCGCACGTCGCCTTACCAGGCAAAGGATGGCGATTGCGGCGTCGCCCGAATATCTCGAGCAGCGAGGCACACCTGGCCAGCTTGAAGACGTCGATAGACATTCGTGTATCGTCGGCTATAGACGTGGACAGCCTTTGTCGTGGCGAGTACGCATCGGCGGTGAAGCGAAGCGCTTCTCACCTCCAGGAACTCATCAGATAAGTGATGGCGACTCCATCGTCGAGGCGGCTCTTGCTGGCTTAGGGCTCTGCCAAATGCCGATGTCATTGTTGAGGCCGCACCTGGAGACAGGGGCGCTTCGCTCCGTGCTCGATGACATCTCAAACGAACTCATCGACGTGCATGCTGTCTGGCCGAAGGTGGCGCATTTGCGACCAAAAGTACGGCACGTCGTTGATACGCTCGTGGAGCTTGGTGAGCAAGGCCGATTCGCCTGAGCGTGCTTACCCGCTGCATACGCAAGTGATTTGCAGCGTCTTGGCGAAGCCGGTTGCCGTCTTTCCTGCGCGCAGCAGCTATTTCATTCTCGCCGCTCATTTGCCGCACTGCCCAAGCGGGCCGTCTGCGTGACGCGCGGAGGCGCGAGCCCGAACGCCGAAGGCTCGGCGACGACCGCATACGCAATGGCGACCGCAGCGAGACCGATCAGCCAGTGCATAGCAGCGACGAGTTCGCGCATCTTCGTCATCTCGACTTTCGCTGCAATGTACGAGCCGGCTGCCCATCATACGCATCCTTACCATACAAGCCTGACAATAATCGAAACTGGGATTCCTCTCTGTAAAAGCTGTTTGTGCAAGGGGTTTTGAGCTTGTCCGCCGTTGTCTCGACGTAAGGACTTTCCCGAATTCGAGAACAACCGCGAGAGGACTTTTCGTGAGATCAGCCGCAGTTTTTCGATCTGACGCCGGTCGGCAACCCTAAGCGCCATGCGGAGTGCGGGGCGGTAGGGCGGCTGCAACTTCTGTGACTGACAGAGGGACGCCGTCGAACGACCCCGTACGCAGGCCACACAAAACCCTTGCCGCGATTCACCATTCTGGTATGGTAGCTCGAACGGGTGACCGGACGCGGTGCGCCATTTGTGCGGAGATCCCGTTGGACCGCTCCCGCGGACGTCTAGCGTCGTTGCGCGCCTACCTACGTTCGAATGCAAGTTGCACCGAGCAACACTGGAGACAAGCAATATGAGCCGCATTCCTTTGGCGGAGATGCAGAAGGTGATCACGTCAGCGTTTCTGAACGCCGGTATGAATGAGCAGGACGCACAGACGTGTGCTCGCATCCATACCGAGTCGACCTGTGATGGAGTCAACTCTCATGGCGTCAATCGTGTCGCTCGATTTGTGGACTACGTGAACAAGGGGTGGATCAATCTCGAAGGGAAGCCCTCGCTGGTTAAAAGTCTGAGCGCGATTGAGGTCTACGATGGCAACCGTGGGCCTGGGGTTCTGAACGCACTTTTTGCCACCGACCGTGCGATGGAGATTGCGGAGCAGCAGGGGGTGGGAATCGTCGCGCTGCGGAACACGACGCATTGGATGCGGGGTGGCGCCTACGGTTGGCGAGCGGCGGATCGCGGCTACATCGCGATTAGCTGGACGAACACCGAGTCTTGCATGCCCGCCTGGGGAGGCAAGGATACGCGGGTTGGGAATAACCCCTTCGTGATGGCCGTGCCGCGAGCTAAGGGAAATATTGTCCTCGACATGGCAATGTCCCAGTACTCCTACGGCAAGCTCCAAGTCACCCGACTCAAGGGAAAAGACATGTCTTTCCCGGCGGGTTTCGACAGCCATGGCAACCTCACGGTCAAACCCGGTCCGATCGAGGCTTCGATGCGAATCCTGCCGATGGGGTATTGGAAGGGCTCCGGCTTCGCGATCATCCTCGATGTGCTTGCTGCGGTCCTCTCCGAGGGTTTGGCAACAAACGAAATCGACAAGATTCAAGAGGGTAGCTGCACAGGCTGCTCGCAGATTTTCATTCTGATCGATCCGCGAAAGCTTGGAGGCGAAGCTTTTACGAACCAGGTCGCAGATAGCGTTGCGGACTACGTCAATAGCTCGGAACTGGCTGAGGATAGCCGAGAGGTGCTCTACCCGGGACAAAGCGCCCTCAGGACGCGAAACGAGCAACGCGAAAACGGAATCGTCGTGGATGACACCGTTTGGTCTGAGGTGTTGGCTCTGGCGGCGGCAAAGGTAGGAACGTCCACGGACTCGTGAATACCGATGGCCCGTGGCCCGCACAAATATACTGCGGTGATTCTTTGGTCGTACGCCGCGGTCATTTCTCCTGACGCCCATACCAGTTGATTAATTCGACCACTGCCGCGCCGCTATATCCGTTGTTTTCATCGGAGGAGACAACCATGAAAGCAGATCTCACCCTCGACATGAGTTCGAGCATAAGTATTGAAGAGGAGGATGCCCTTTATAAGAAGGTCATCCTCCGGATTGTACCGTTGTTTTTTATCGGATTTATTCTGTCGTACCTCGATAGAGTAAATATCAGTTTTGCCAAACTTCAGATGGCGGCTGATTTTGGTTTGACCAATGCGTCTTTTGCTGTCGGCGCCAGCGTTTTCTTCTGGGGGTACATGCTGTTCGAAATCCCCAGCAACCTCGTTTTGCAAAAGGTCGGCGCGCGAGCGTGGATCGCACGGATCATGATCACGTGGGGAATCGTGTCCATGTTGATGATATTTTCCAGGAGTGAACCGGTCTTTTATTCGCTTCGCTTCTTGTTGGGCGTCTGCGAGGCTGGATTTGTTCCCGGTGTGATGTATTACACGAATACGTGGCTGCCTTCGAAGCGTCAAAGCGGGATGTATTCACTGTTCCTGATGGCGTTGCCGATCGCAGTTGTGCTTGGTGCACCGATCTCAGGGGCGATTCTTGAATCCATGAACGGCGTGGTGGGAATCAAGGGATGGCAGTGGCTGTTTATCCTTGAAGGTCTGCCTTCGGTTGTTCTCGGCGTGGTCATTCTACTGCTGCTCAGGAATAAACCGAGCGAAGTCAAGTGGCTCACCGACAGTGAAAAGAGAATCATCGAGACCAACGTTGCCCGCGAGGCCGCGCACAAGTCGCATCGCGTTGCGGATGCGTTTAAATCCGGCAAAGTCTATGCGCTGATTGTAGTCATGGTTTTATTCAACACCGGATTTTACGGCTTGACTTTCTGGATGCCGACACTTTTCAGGAACTCCGGCATCGATAACAGCTTTCACGTTGGGCTCTACACCGCCATTCCTTTCGGCGCCGCTGCATTCTGCATGTTTTTCAACGCCAAGAAAGCTGAAAGGTCTGGTCGGATGCGCGTGCATGGAATGGTTCCTGTTTTACTGGCTTCCACCGGTCTTTTTCTGGCAACCCTCTTTCATGATCAGTTCTGGTTCTCACTTGCGATGCTGACGATGGCCGCATCTGGGATTCTTTCCTTGATGCCGATCTACTGGACGTTGCCCGGTCGAGTCCTGTCTGGTTCGGCGGCCGCAGCGGGGCTTGCGCTGATCAATTCCTGTGGTAGTTTGTCCGGCGTATTGGGGTCATTGATCATCGGTTATTCTGGCATTCAGGTGGGTATGTATATCCTTTCAGCCTTCCTATTGCTGTGTGGGATGCTCTTTTATCTGGTTTGTCCGGCTAAGACAGCGTGACCACGCGGCGATAGAGAGTATCTGCCCGTCTCTATCGCCTACTTGAACAATGCGACGTTCGGCCGTTCATTCTCTTTGGTCTCGGATGGCCGGTGTGGGCTGATATCGTCCACCCTGGCCAATTCTTCCGAGCAGAAGTGCGTCGAATGGACTTGCCGCTAGAAAAGTGACGTCGTTGGCGCGCTCGTATACCACGCTCCCAATTTATGCGTCGATGTGCTCCGCTACGCGGATTGCACCGCGGTTGACGCTTTAGAGAGAAATAACGTTTGACGGCGGATTCGCACCGATCTACTTTCCTTTCTGGCAGAAACAACGGAATCATCCGCAGAGGGAAGAGGCCATGAAAACCACTTCGTTGACGTTGTATATCGACGGAAAGTGCCCGCTATGCGTTGTGCGTTTAGATCCCCTTCATGGCGCGGTCCCTGCCTGATGCACCAATTTAATGTCATGACCGACATGCGAAACGCGCCATACATCAAAAGCCGGTTGCTGATCGTCGCGGCGCTCGCGTTGCCCGCGTTCGTTTTCACCATCGGCTGTAAGTCGACGGCGACGCCGTCCGCGACCGCGCCGCGGGAGATCGCCACTGACGACGCTGCGCTTGCCATCAGGGTGCACCGGGCGCTCGTCGCGGAACCGGGGTTGAGAGCGTTGCCGATGAGCGTCGCGACGTATCGGGGCGTTGTGCAGTTGTCGGGATACGTGGATTCGGAGGTACAGATCCAGAAAGCGCTTGCCGTGACGCGCGGCGTGCCGGGGGTGCGATCCGTGAGCAACGATCTGCACCTCAGGCCGCAATGACGCGCCTTCGCCGAAAACAGATGACGAACCAAGTAACGCAGGAGAGGGCGCCAAAACGAGGGCTGTCTCACAAGCGACAGGATCCTGGCGCGAGACAGCAATGCGTGTGCTGCGCGAGGGCGGTTCCGCCAATGGCATAGTGCATCTGCGTTTTGATGACCATTCCCCTGCGCTCCATGACGGTCACCGGTTTCCGGGCCGACCGTGAACGACCCGTAACGGTCCCTCGATATTCCCGAAAGCGGCCATTCCGCTCGGGCGCCCAAGTACCTTGCGTTATCGTTACGATGAGATCCCGTCGTTCGTCGCGTGACGCCGATTCATGCAAACCAAAGCACTTATCCATCTGGCTACAATGCTGCACCTATCGATCGTCTTGATCGCGCCATGCTCGATTTCAGGGATGCGTGGGCGTTCAGCAGCGAACACATAAGCCGTCTACGGGCTGCAAACGTGGCCATTCGCGACATGCACGCCGGCGATCTTTTTGCTCGCCGTGTTTCCGCGGCCCTTCGCCAATATTGTGCTCTATGACAACTAGCCCGCTCAGGACGCCTGTTTGCCTACAACGATGTTGGTTGCACGGTTTGCAGCGACAATATCGGCGTGGGTGGGACTGGGGCCGAGGCTGGCGAAAACCTCCGGCAACCGGTCGCGTATCCTGGGCGCAATCCCAGGAGCCGCCGCAGCCAGCGCCTTGCGCGTGGCATCCGCATCGTAGTCGCAGCAATACGTGGGGGTTGATGGCTGCTGGCGCCAGGATTCCGCGAGCAAGCCGGCATCGACCGGATCGAAGCCCATCTGATTCACAAGCTCCATCACGATTACCTTGGAGCGCAGGTCATCCCCCGCCACAGCGACGGCGAGGCGGCCAGGCGTCTCCTCCGGCTGGCCCAACTCTGCGAGCGTGTAGGCCAGCACGTTGTTGAATGCCTTGATGACAGGGCGCCCGATCTGTCTGGATACCCAGACGCTTTCGGGCATTCCTTCGTCGATTTCTGGAATGTGCGGGTCGCGCATGTCCGGATAGTAGTTGCCAGTGTCGACGACGATCGCGTCAGCCGCTACAGAACCAAACAAATCTGCAGGAAGCGCCTGTATGGCGGGCAGCGGAATCGAAACGATGATGACTTCCGCGCCATCGACCGCGCCGCGAACATCCACGGCTTGCGCGCCGATCTCGTCGGCGAACTCTCGAACACCATCCACGCCACGAGAGTTCGCGACGCGGACTTCATGGCCTGCCGCGCTTAACTTCCGGGCCAGGGAAGCGCCAATGTTTCCTGTTCCGACGATCCCGATTTTCATAGCTGTATCCTCAATGTCGCATCCAGCACCCACTTTAGCTGGCTTATGTGGTAATGGTAAGTACCGACTAAAAAGTAAGTAGCATACCGAGGTGTTTGTGTCTCAAGAGCGTGAATGGAACTGCGAAGATCCCAAAAAGCGGCTTGAATGGGCCGAGGCGACGACAGAGGCCCTCCGGGTTCTGGAGGGCAAGTGGAAGATCGTCATCATTTGCCAGCTGTTTGCCGCAAAAGGCCCGCTGCGATTCTCCGATCTGGAGAAGCTGATTGACGGCATCAACCAGAAAATGCTGATTCAGCAGCTCAAGCAGCTGGAGAAAGACGGCATCCTGCGGCGAACGGTGTATCCACAAGTGCCGCCGAAGGTAGAGTATGAACTTTGCGATATGGGATATGCGCTCGGGCCGTCGATGCAAGCGTTAATCGAGTGGGCCGAGATGAGGCGCAAACGTTCCGCAGGTAACGGCTACTGAGAAACAGGCCGTGTCGGCGCGCCCGCGCGTAGTCCCGCCATCACGAAGTCTATGAGCCAGGCAAGTCGCGGCTGCCACTCGTCATTGAAATCGATCTGCCAGATGCCAGCACTTGCCAGGAAGAAGTCGTCAGTGGTGACGCCAGCCCGGATGGTTCCAGCTTTCTCATTTGCATCTAGCAGCAATTGGGCGGCAGCGACTACAGGGGCATAGCCCGCCTTTCCCGAACAGTCCCGCATGAACGACACCTCTCGCATTGCGTTGGCCAGGCCAGCCTTGGTCATCGCATATTCGGCAAGGCGCTTCATCCACTCCCGCAATGCCTGGTCAGGCGGGCGCGTCTGGAGCAGGTGCTCTGCGAAGTTTGCGACCTGCCACATCTCGTAGCGATAAACCTCCATCACCAATGTCTCCCGCGTCGGGAAATGACGATAAAAAGTCCCTTGCCCGACGCCCGCCTTCCTGGCGATCGTGCTCAGTGGCACATGTGCGGAAACGGTCAATTCCGCCAGTGCAACCGCCAGGATGCGCTCGCGATTTTGTAGCGCGTCAGCGCGTGCAGGGCGATCCGTCTTTTGTGGCTGTGCCATTTGTCCCCCCGAAGTATTTTGCCAAACGGACAATTGTCCGGTACCCTACGCCTTAGCGGACACCTGTCCGTTTGACATTGTATCGATTTATCACTCTGGAGAAACACATGAAGGCTTCGGGCAATACAATCCTCATCACAGGATCGACTTCGGGCATAGGGCTCGGTCTGGCGGTGCGTTTTCATGAGGCGGGCAACAAGGTTATCGTCGCAGGCCGACGCAAGGCGCTGCTTGAGCAGATCACCACCGATCACCCGGGTATCGAGGCCATCGAACTCGACGTGGCCGACGCCAAGTCCATCGTCCAGGCGAGCGAACTGGCAGCCGCGCGTTACCCCGACTTGAATGTCGTCATCAACAATGCCGGCATCATGTTGAGCGAAAATGTTCTGGAGCCGGACTCGCTGAGGCGTGCGGAAGAGTCGATCGCGATCAATCTTCTGGGCACCATTCGCATGACCTATGCGTTCTTGCCGCAACTTGTCCGGAAAAACGATGGCGTCATCATTAATGTCAGTTCGTCATTGGCGTTTGTTCCGTTCCCTATCGCCATGACCTACAGCGCCACCAAGGCGGCCGTTCATGCGTTTACCGAAGGCTTGCGCGTCCAACTCGCCAGCACTCCCGTGCGCGTGATCGAGTTGGCGCCTCCTGGCGTGCGCACCACGTTGTTCGGTCAGGAAAGTGACGAACAGGCCATGCCCCTGGAAGACTTCCTTGACGAGACGCTCGCCCTTTTGCATGCAGAGCCCACGCCGAAGGAAATCATCGTAGAACGCGCCAAATTTTTCCGCACTGCCCAGGCTACCGGCAACTACGACAACTCCCTTGAGATGCTTTCCGCATGGAAGGCCTCGGATTGAGAGCGTCGTCAATGTCGATCGAATGCATTGTCGGCGTTTCTCTCACATGATGCTCTTCGCGTCGACTACCCAATGCGCCGACAAAGACGAGAAGAAGGCCCCTGATCGCGGGCCTTCCATGTTTGCGCAACTGTTCTTGCTAGTTATCCTTATTGAAGCGTTAAGTCATGTGCAAGTGTAGTTAGTCGTGGAAGTTATATCGCCGCTGCCATTGTAATGCGGTGCCTTGGGATAAAGGCAGACAGGCAGACTGCGTGAAGCAGTTGCGCTCGTTCGGAAAGTGTAAGTCAGTTGCGTGGGCGCCTCGCCCTGTTCTACCCACTTGATAATTGCACCCGGCCAATCGATCTGCGTGACGTCTTGCCCTGCGCCATGCGTGTTCGAAGGTACCAGGAAAAGCCTGGTATTAGTCGTCGGATCGGACAATCCCATCGTTCGAGCGATTGCAGTCGTCCTCGCGTCATTTCTCGCGTGCTCGTTTGGCGACAGCAGGTTATCGCCAATGTCGTGCCATGAGATCAGCTTCTTCCCGGAAGCAACGAACTGTGCGATCGATTGCACGTCGTTGTCGATGCCGATTTGCTTCAGGCCCAGGCCGATAATGCCGTAATCGGTGTCGGGGTTAAAGGTTGCCTGCCTCGCGGGTGTGAGCCACGACTGATCGCCTGTCGCCAGGAACGCATAGACACCACCAAGCGACCCGAAGGCCCCTCCAAACGCTGAGTAGTCTGACCAGTTGAATCCGCTATAGATGACGGTACCGTCGGAGAGCGCCATTGGCGACGAATACTTCTGCAACGTGGTCACCTGTGTCGAAGACAGGCAGAGGGCGGGATTCGGGTTGGCAGTAGACAACCCACATTGCAGTAGCGCCGGACTGAAGTGGCAAGCTGCTGCATTCGTCAGATAGCCGTCGGCAAGCCCGTCTGAAGAGTCGCATGCTGCTACCGCAGCCTGATAGGAAGCTGTGTATTGGGCGTTTGTCAGCGCCGCAGCGGTACCAGCCGTCCCACCGATCTGAAGCCATTTCGCTGTTTGTCCGGCCATGTCTTCGGTTTCGCATCCCGCCACGATACCGTCAAATTGATCCGGCCACCGTTGCGCCGCAATATAGCCTTCGCGGCCACCGTTTGAGCACCCGTTAAAGTACGACTTCGTTGGCGCTTTTCCGTAGAACGCGTTAATCACGGCTTTCGCGAACGATGTTGTTGTCCCGATCGACAGATATGCGTAGTCGGTGATCGAGGCCTGAGCCTGTGTTGTTCCAGTCAGCCAAACGGCCGGTGCGGCCTCGGCCGCCACTGCAGCCCGATTTCCACCATTCGAAGCAGCGTAGACGGCACCGTACTTTGTGATGGTTGGATTAATCGCGGTAATGGTATTGGACGTGTCAAACGTGTACGCGGTGTAGATCGTTCCGTCGAAACCGCCACCGCCATTCTGAAAATACCTCCCCGACCAGTTGTCGGGCACGTCAACCTCAATGTCGAGGAATGGCGCTCTCGTACCAGAAACCTTGCAAATCCCTGCAGTGCTAACGCCTGAGATCGGCCCCACCCGACTGGTTGCAGTCACCGTTACGCCGGCAATCATTTGTCCTCTCAGAGACTCGCACTTAGTGGTCAATTCGGCAACGGTGGCTCCGCCCGATCCAGCAGGTGGCGGCGTTGTCGCTTGTATGGAGCTGCCGCTACCGCCGCAGCCGCTCAAGTGAAATAGAACGATGGTGGTTCCGATCGCAAGGGCAATGCCCTTCAGCTGGTTACCTATCGTTTGCGGTCGCATATCTGTCTCCGTCTAGTTGTGATTCGAAGCATGGCTGCGCTGTCGTTCGCTATTACCATAGCCACCTAGTTAGGCGTCCTATCTATAAACCAGCTGTTTATTCCTTCTTTAGGTGAACATTATTCAGATCCGCAGTTCGACGACTCACGCCAACACCGATGAACAATAGAAGGGGGTGGTGCGACCTTTCGAGAAAGGCGGCCAGACGACGGTGCTGGACCGGCGAGCCTCCACGCAATTCGCGTTGGGAAGTCCATGGTCGCTGCGCTGCGAGAAATTGTCAATAGCAAATGAGTTCGCTATTGACTAACTCAGGGTTAACTCCGTCGATTGAGGAAGATGGGTCGACGGGATGCCGTCGGAGTTGGAGCGTTAGGAAGGGATGGTTAAGTAGGCGGTGACCGGCACTCAAGATTGGATTGGGCCAGCCGCACGATCAGGAAAAAGTAGCGGGCTCTGATTGTCGAGGTGGGTAGCAGACCAGGTCGCTGGCCTCAGGGCGACCTTTCCCCTGAAAAGGGAACACGAACCATTGGCATTCGGTAATTCGACCAACGAGCGCGGGTAAAACTTTGCGAAGCGCTGGTTGAGGGGCGGGACGCGTCATGGCCGACCTGTGCTCGACGGGCGGCACCGTTCACTCGTCCGACGCTGACGCTCGGGCGGGTGGCGCGCAACGTCCCCCGAACTGACACAATTGTTCACGTCCTTATAACCCTTGCCTCACAAGCAGCGGTGACGTTGGATCCCGGCGGGACTGCTAGTTGACGATGTTATTGTCGACACGCAACAGTTTCATGCTCTATGTCGCTGCCCGCACCGGGACAGCGGATTGTCGCCGATTCAGCACGAACGTCGACCGTCCGGAATTGGCCGGTTGTTGCCTGACGCGGAACAGGCCGCAAGCGGACATTCATCCGCAATCCAGGTAACAACGAACGTCGGCAAATGCCGAACTTCAGCCGTCTGGCCTACTAGTTAATGCGGTGCTTTTCATCGGTTTCACGATGACGACGATCGCCGTCCATGTGAAGATACTGACCGGTGGTCGTGAGCGACGCATGGCCGAGATTGTCACGCACGAGCCGCAAGTCGACCTGTTGGCCCGCGATATGCGACCCTGCGCTGTGCCTCAGCTAATGCGCTGACGCCTGCTCCAGTTGATCGGCTCGTGGCGCATGCGTTTCGCCACGGGCACGCAGTGCGTCGGCTGTGCCGCCGAAAACCTGCTTGACGATGCGGTGCAGTGCGGCGCGCGTCAACGGTTTGAGCGACTGCCCGATCGGCAGTAACAGGGGCGTGTCTTCGTCCTGAGATGGAAGTGCCGGTAGTCCCCGTTCGCGACGGTATGTCGAGAGGTCCGCCATCATCTCCAAGGTGGCTGGCGCCAGCGGCTCCCTTGCCGCCTTTGCCCAGCACGTCCAGCCACCAGAGATCTTCGCCGTTTACGACCCGGCGGCGGAAGAATCGGCCCATCGTGTTTTCACCCACTTCAGTGATCCGTAAGCCACCCAGATAGAGCAGGGCGAATAGCCAACACGTGCGCGAGTAATGCTCGCGCTCGCGGTCCGTTTCTTTCGGCACCGCCTGAATCCAGGTTTTGACCTCAAGCCACCGCTCGGGCGACAGATAGCGTGTGATACGCGGCTTTTCCTGCCTCGAAGCTCTCCCGCACCATGCCAGTTTCTCGTCCATCAACCAGCGCCGCTGACGCTGCGGCCCCCTCAATACTTCCATCACTTCTTGCTTGTTACTAGTCATGTACACAGTCTTATGCCTACGGCCGTAGATCGATGTCCGCCACGGGAGGCAGCACCCGAGCCCAAGCAAGGATGGCGTCTGACGACTTCCATTCCGCGAGTAACGCGCTTTCTGATTTGGCCTGCACCACGCCACTATTGGCCTCAGTCGCATCCGCCTATTTGGTCTTTGCGGGTGATTTGGAGCTCTCGGGCGTGTCGACCTTTTCCAACATCGCCAGATCCGCGCAGTGCTCCTTCGAATCTGTCACCGCAACAGTAGCAATCTGATCGAACAGACTAGATAGAAACCGCTCAGCGAACATCAACTTCGCCAGCACCGGCAGCTTGATTCCTTCGCCAAAACCTGGTCCGATGCCGCTGACGCCCTTCGGCTTCCTCGGATGCCAGTTGACGGGCGACAACAGTCCGGACGCTGTCACGTCGTCACCGGTGAGGTCTGCCCGGCATGGCGCCGGGCGAGATGGGCAGAAAGGACGAACCGGCTATACCTGTCAGCTTGTTGACGCGAGGCAAAGCATCGCGGCGCACGAACAGATCGACTTGCGCCGCGCCGGCTTCGAGCGCGGTCGCGGCATTGTCGAACGCCGATGCGCTTGCGCTCACCACGCCGACTCGCTTGCCAGCTGGAACACATTGTCGCGCCGCGTCCAGATCATGATCGATGCATACATGATGTCGCCGACGGAGCCTATATTCTCCTGCGATTGCAATTCCTTATCGAAGAGCATGGCCCGTTCGCTGGAAACGCCTTTTCGGACCGAAGCCCCGCGGCTGTTCTTCCGTCAGAGACATATCTCGGCGCCACCTCCTCCGACAATAGCGTTTCATAAGCGTTTCCTATTGCGCAAGAACGAACCCGTCTTGGCGCGATTTGCAGGAACGATATACCGTTATAGCCGTGTTGCAGCGGTGTCGTGCCTACTCGTTCCTGATCTGCATGAGCCGCTCCCCTTACATCCGGAAGCGAAGATCGACCATGTACAAAGCCATCAGGAAGAACCCGTCGGCGGCTCAGGCTGCCGAAGCGATCCTTAGCGCATTGCGAGACATCCCCGTGTCTGCGCTCAGCGACAACATGCATCGCAACGTCGGCAGCGTGGGCCTGCACCCGTACCAACGGCCTGGCAAGAAGACGATGGCCGGCACCGCGGTCACGGTGCGCTCGCGTGGCGGGGATAACCTCACTTACCTGCGCGCGCTGGAGTTTTGCCGTGCAGGTGATGTCCTGGTCGTGGACGCGGGCGGCGATCTCAACAACGCCGTGGTTGGCGGCATCCTGTCGTTCTACGCAGCAAACATCGGCGTTGTCGGTTTGGTCATCGATGGCGCGATCCGTGATGTCGCGGAAATCCGCGACCGGGATTTCCCGGTTTACGCCCGTGCGGTCACACACCGGGGGCCGTATAAAGACGGTCCGGGTGAAATCAATGTGCCGGTATCGGTCGGCGGAATGGTGGTCAATCCGGGCGATATCGTCGTCGGCGATCAGGATGGCTTGCTGGCCATTCCACAGGACGCCGCCGAGCTTGTCATCGAAAAAGCGCTGGCCGTTCTGGAAGCCGAGGCTGAGACGATGCGGGCGATGAAGGAAGGCCGCTGGAACCGCGCGTTTATCGATGCGCTTGAAGCGCGATGTAATAACTGAGCCCCGCGTGGGGAAAAGGAAAGAGCCGACGTCTGCATCGCAACGTCGGCTTTTTTATGGGCGCTTTCTTTTATGTATGGCGACGAACGCGGCTTGCCGCGCCA
Source organism: Paraburkholderia terricola (assembly GCF_003330825.1). Classification (NCBI taxonomy): domain Bacteria; kingdom Pseudomonadati; phylum Pseudomonadota; class Betaproteobacteria; order Burkholderiales; family Burkholderiaceae; genus Paraburkholderia; species Paraburkholderia terricola. Next base: position 2,865,138 of record NZ_CP024942.1, on the reverse strand, counting down.
TCGTCGCTACACGTGTGCGATCAATCGAAGCTCACCAGCACCTTCATCGATTTTGAGCGATCGGCCGCTGTCTGGAACGCCTTGACCGAATCCTGATACGGGAAAATGCCCGAGATCAAGGGCTTCACGTCGATCAATCCCTTGTTCAGCAGTTCGACGGCAATGGCGAATTCTTCGTGGAAGCGGAATGCGCCGCGCAGATCGAATTCCTTGGCAACAATCACGTTGATCGGCAACGAGATGTCGCCACCCAGGCCGACCTGGACGATCACGCCGCGCGGTTTGAGCACGTCGAACGCACCGCGCAATGCTGCTGCGTTGCCGCTCGCTTCGCACAGAACGTCGAAGCTGCCCTTGTCGATGGCGAATTGCTGAAGCGCGTCCGGCGTCTCCGCGATGTTAAACGCGAGGTCGGCGCCCACCTTTTTCGCGCTGTCGAGCGGCAGCGCATTCACATCAGTTGCCACGATCATCGCCGCACCGGCTCTGCGCGCGGCCGCCACGATCAACGCGCCGATCGGCCCACATCCTGTGACGAGCACCCGCTTGCCGAGCAGCGGACCCGCGCGCCGAACGGCGTGAAGCGCGACCGAGAGCGGCTCGGCCATTGCAGCTTCGGCATCGCTCAACGAGTCCGCCACGACATGCGCCTGTGAACGGTCGATTACGATCTCCTGCCGGAATGCGCCCTGCACGTGCGGCGTACGCATTGCGCTGCCGTAGTAGCGCATATCCAGGCAGTGGTTCTGCAGCCCTTGCTGACAGTATTGACACAGGCCACACGGCCGGCTCGGGCTGATGGAAATCCGTGTGCCGACCGGCATATCCGTCACGTCGGATCCAACGCGCGCAACGGCGCCCGAGACTTCATGGCCCAGCACCATGGGCTCCTTGATGCGAATCGTGCCGAAACCGCCATGGTTGAAGTAGTGAAGATCCGAACCGCAGATACCGCCGGCCCGAACCCGTACGAGCAACTGGTTGGCTTTCGGTTCAGGCGTGGGAACGTCCTCGATGCGCAGATCGAGTGGGGCGTGAATGACAAGTGCATGCATGGTGAGGGCCTATAACGGTGAATGCGGGATCAGCACGCTATACGGTAGCGTCTCAGGGCCTAGCCGACAAAGATCAAAGTTGTCTGGGCCGATAGTCGACGCTTATGGATGCTCATTCGAGCGCCTTGGTCATATTCTCGATGACCTTCTTGGCATCCGAGAACACCATCATCGTTTTGTCAATATAGAACAGATCATTGTCGAGACCGGCGTAACCGGACGCCATCGACCGTTCGTTGACGATCACGGTGCGCGCCTTATAGGCTTCCAGAATCGGCATGCCGGCCATCTGGCCGAATTCCGCGTTGATGTCGTCCATTTCGTAAACCTGGTCGTACGGCACTTCCGCTTCGGCGAGCAGCACGTTCATATGTCCCGGCATCCGGCCGGCCACTGGATGAATCGCATAACGCACCTCGATGCCCTTGTTTGTAAGCTTATCGGTCAATTCCTTCGGCGCATGCTGTGCGCGCGACCGCGAGGCCGTAGCCAGGAACGATCACCACGCGCGGGATAGACGACGGGTGCGCCCTGAAACAGGTGGAACTTATACTTGCCGGACAGCTTGCCGAACGCGATCACGGATCCAGAGAACGTAATCGCGCCGATGAAGGTGCCGATGAACAACTCGACGCGATTGCCATAAGGCAGTTCGCTGCCGGTTGTCGCCAGTCCGAAAGCGGACGGCTCGGAGACTACCGCATAGGCAATACAACTGGCGGCAAGACCGGTCAACGAGTGCATGGCTGCAATGAGGTCGGGCATCTTGGTCATCTCGACGCGGACTTCGGCTAATTCGACCAATGTCCCGCCGGCCTGTGCGTAGCCGCTATCGGGGAAATGGGCACGCTCGCCTGCAGTGCTTTGCACCTGAACGGTATGCTCCTGCGCGGTGAGTTTTTTGACTGTTTTCCGGTGTGCCGGCGACACGCGTCTCGCCGGCGCGGCTTTCGGCAGGGATGCCGATTCTCATGAGTGTTCCTCCAGGAATCGATAGACGGAATTGGCGGATCGAGGCCCGCCTTTTGATGCCGGGACCGTGCATGGACGATCGGGACAGGATTGGGCGTTTCGATGCTGTTTGGCTTTCGGCGCGTTCTGTTGGGCGTCGGGCGACGCCCAACAGACCGTCAATACCGCAAATTAGAACTTGTGACGCAGACCGATCGTGGCTTCGAACAGCGAGTTGAAGCCATAGAACGGCTGGTTCGAGCCGGAGGCGGCGGCGAGGGTCGTCCATGCGCCGGTGAGGTGGTTGTAGTCCACGCCGACATAGACGTCGGTGCGCTTGCTGAGGAAATAGTCGAACGTCGGACCGGTCGTGATACGCGTGCCGCTCCGGCCGGCGTGATGGACGAAGTCGATGTAGAACGGCAGGTCGAGCACGAGTGACGGCGTGATGAAGTACTGGACCGCCGTGGAGAAGGAGTCGTTGCGATAGTCGGCCGGGTAGACGTGGCTGTAGATATACGAGCCGAACACCTTCGCCGCGCCGAACTTATACGTTGCGCCCGCGGTGAAGATCTTTTGCGAGCTGTCCGGGATCGTCACGCCGAAGTACGTGCTGCCATAGGTGCTGGTCGCAGGCGTCAGGCCGCCGATGTCGTTGACGATCTGATAGGCCGCGCCAACGCTCAAGGGGCCGTGGTCGTAAGAAAGGCTGACGGCCGGCGACGAGTTCTGGTGAGTATTCCCCGCTGCCCCGCCAAAGGTATACGAGCCCTTGAGGGTGAAACCGGCAAGCGCCGGCGAGGTATATCGCACGGAATTGTCCAGACGGCCGCCGCCAGTCAGACCGGCGCCCTGAAAGCCGACCGTGCCGGTGTAATTGGCGAACGCATAGATATCGTGCGTCCAGCCCATTTCATGCACCAGCGTGTATTGCCGGCCCATCGTCAACGTGCCGTAGTCGGTACTGCGTAGCCCCACCATCGCGGTGCGGCCGAACAGGCGGGCGGTGCCGGACGGCGTAGATTGCTGTGTCACGCCGGTATTCGGTGTAAAGCCGCCTTCGAGCTGGAAGATGGCGGCCAACCCGCCACCGAGATCCTCGGTTCCCTGCAGACCCCAGCGGCTACCCTGAATCTCGCCGCCGCTACCCATCGTGAAAAGCTTCCCGCCGGATTTGTTCTGATGGGTGTCGTAGCGCACCGCTTCGTCGATGATGCCGTACAGGGTGACGCTCGACTGCGCGTGTGCGATCCCAGAAATTGCCAGTCCAAGTCCAGTTAGTGTGCCTAATGCATGCTTTTTCACGAGTAGATCCCCTTGCAGATTGACGAAAAATGGAAAACTCCAAACCGACTGCCACGTCCTCTCAGCGCGGCATGTCTTTTTTATAAAGCGACGACGCGACATATTCGCTTCATCGCCGTACTCTCAGTTCAGTGCGGCGACCGCGGCGGCAATCTTCCTGCAGCCCTCATCGATATTGTCGATGCTTGTCGCGATCGACATCCGGAAGAAAGGTGAAACGCCATAGGCCGATCCGGCAACCAGTGCGACGCCGGCGTGTTCGAGCAGGTACAGAACGACATCTACGTCGCCCTCGATGCGCTTGCCTTGCGGCGTGGTGCGGCCGATCATGCCGCCGCAATTGACGTACAGATAGAACGCGCCGCCCGGTGTTTTGCAACTGATGCCGGGAATCGCGTTAAGCGCTTCGAGTGCGTGGTCGCGGCGTTCCTTATAGGTCCGCACCGATTGCTGCACGAATGTCTGGTCGCCGTTCAGCGCTGCGAGCGCTGCGGCCTGGCTGATCGAACTGGCGTTGCTGGTGGATTGGGACTGGAGCGTGTCCATGGCCGCGATCAGGTCGGCGGGGCCGGCGGCGTAGCCGATGCGCCAGCCGGTCATCGCGTAGGTCTTGGACACGCCGTTGACGACCAGGGTACGTGAGCTGAGTTCGGGTTCAATCGACAAGAGGTGCTGTGATGCCTCGCCGTCGAACCGGATGTGTTCGTAGATGTCGTCCATCATCACCAGCATCTGCGGGTGACGCAACAGCACATCCGCCAATGCGCGCAGTTCGGCGACGCTATAGGTTGCGCCGGTGGGATTGGTCGGCGAATTGATGATCAGCCAGCGCGTGCGGGGCGTGATCGCCGCTTCGAGGGTGGCGGGCGTGAGCTTGAAACTGTCTTCCTCGGTGCAGGGCACGACGACCGGCACGCCGTCACAGGCGAGCACCATGTCCGGGTAGGACACCCAGTAGGGCGCGGGAATCAGGACTTCATCGCGTGCTTCAACGGTGATGGCGAGCGCGTTGAAAATCGCGTGTTTGGCGCCGCACGTCACGATGATGTGTTTGGGATCGTACGAAAGACCGTTCTCGCGTTGCAGTTTTGCCGCGATGGCGGCGCGCAGCGCCGGCGTGCCCGCGGTTTGCGTATAGCGTGTTTCGCCGCGCTCCATCGCGTCGAAAGCGGCCTGGCGAATATGCGCGGGTGTGTCGAAATCAGGTTCGCCGACCACGAGGTTGACGATGGTTTTCCCCTGCCGCCGCAGTTCCGCGGCCCGGTCCGCGGCGGCACTGCTCGGCGAAGGCTTGATTCGCTGGACGCGGGCGGCAATTCGCGATGCACTCACACTTGACTCCTCAACGGCATTTGATGACGCCTCACCTTAAGCGCGCGAAAAACTTCAAGCCAAGACGTCTTTCCGCTGGCGCAATAACATCCACTTATGACAGGGCGATACGCGTGCGCGTCCGGCATTTACCGATCGGGGGCCATGCGGGAATACGCTGACAGGCCACGCTTTTAGCGTTGCAGGAGCGGGAGCGAAGTTTTTTTTAGGCACTGTGCGCGGCGTGGCGCTTGCCCTATCATTGTCGCCATCACTGAACGTTGAGACGCGACTACCGTGAACCTGCGGCGTTTGAAGTATTTCGTGAAGATCGTCGATATCGGCAGCCTGACGCAGGCCGCCGAAGTGCTTCATATCGCCCAGCCGGCGCTGAGCCAGCAGTTGATCACGCTCGAAGACGAGTTCCAGCAACAGCTGCTCGTGCGCACCAAGCGGGGCGTCACGGCCACTGAGGCGGGCGCCACGCTGTATCGCCACGCCCAGTTGATCCTGCGCCAGTACGAACAGGCTCAGGCCGACGTGAAGAGCGCCGGCCAGACGCTGTCAGGCCAGGTTTCTGTGGGGCTCGCGCCCGGCACGGGCGCGTCGGCGCTCTCGCTGCCGCTGTTGCGGACCGTGCGCGCCAGGCATCCGGACATTCTTCTCTACATCAACGAGAACTTCGGCACGACGTTGAGCGAGCTGATCATGAACGGGCGTATGGACATGGCCGTGCTGTATGGCGACAAGCCCGTCCACGGCCTGTCGTTCCAGCTTCTGATGAACGAGGAACTGTTTCTCGTGGCGCCGCGCAGCATGGGGATCACGCAGGAACAGATCGCCGTGACGGAGTTGCGCGACGTGCCTTTGCTCCTGCCGCGTCCGTACAACTATCTGCGCAAGTACGTCGACGAAGGTTTCGCGCGCGTGCAGATGATCCCCAAGGTCGTGGCCGAAATCGAATCCGCGTCGACCTTGTCAGCCGCGGTGAGCGCGGGGATCGGTGCGACCATCCTGCCAGATTCCACCGCACGGGTCGTGGCCGCGGCGGGCGACGTCGTGCAATGCCGGATCGTTTCACCCGTCATCAAGATCCCGCTTTCGGTGTGTCTGTCCGACCACTTGCCGCTTTCCGAGCCCGCCGCGGCCGTCAAGGACATCCTGTTGGAACTGGCCGGCGACCTTGCGCTCGACGTGCGCTTCGAGTCCGGTGCCGATAGCGCCGATACATAAGCGCGCCTTATCGCTACAAAGCCAAACCGTCTTGGCGCATTTTTTATGCGCCGGATACATTGAGTCCATCGTCGATCGCCCCGGTTCGCAGTGAGCCGGCGCGACGAGGCTAGCCGTCACGCGGGCGAGGCAACGGGAGATTGAATCTGGTTGCCGTACAGCCCCAGCGGTGCTTCGCGCACGCCAATCGACCGGCGCGCGTCCAACCGGCTACGGACTCAAAGATGGATCTCCAGAAGATTAAGGCGCTTATCGACCTGTTGGCGGATTCTCCGCTGGCCAAGCTCGAAGTCATAGAGGGCGAGGAACGGGTCAAACTTGTGAAGGCGAAACGGCGCGGCAAGCGGGCTGACGCGCCTTCGGGCGATGAACGTGTACCCGTGAGATCCCCCCCGGGCACCCAGGGAAGCCAAGGGGCTCAATCACCGCACGCCGGGCCTTCGCAATCCATCGACACTCCCAAGGCAGCCCCCACAACCGCCAGTGTGGCGCAACTCGTTCGTGCGCCCATGTTCGGCGTCGTTCATCTGACGCCGGCGCCGGGCGAGGCGCCCTTCGTGAATCCCGGCGACAAGATCAAGGAAGGGCAGGTGCTCTGCACGATCGAGGCAATGAAGATGTTCAACGCGATCGAGTCCGAACTCAGCGGCGCCGTTCTGGAGATTCTTGTGGCTCCCGGCAGCGAAGTGGAGTCCGGGCAGCCGCTGTTCCGAATCGGTTGATCGACCATGTTCAACAAAGTACTGATTGCCAACCGCGGCGAGATCGCGCTTCGAGTCCAGCGCGCCTGCCGTGAACTCGGTCTGAAAACCGTCGCCGTCCATTCCGAGGCCGACGCCGATGCACGGTATGTGAGGCTCGCCGACGAGGCGCTGTGCATCGGTCCTGCCGCGCCGGGGCAGAGTTATCTGAACCGGGCCGCGATCCTGTTCGCGGCGCATGTGAGCGGCGCGCAGGCGATTCATCCCGGTTATGGCTTCCTGTCGGAAAACGCGGATTTTGCGGCGCAGGTCGAAGCCGCCGGCATGGCCTTCATCGGCCCCGAGCCCGACTCCATCCGCACGATGGGCGACAAGGTCGCTGCCAAACGGGCCATGCGTGCGGCCGGCGTGCCCTGCGTGCCGGGCCCGGACGGCGGTCTGCCGGACGACCCCACGGAAATTCTGCGAGTCGCGCAGGAGATCGGCTATCCGGTGATCGTCAAGGCGGCGGGTGGTGGTGGCGGACGAGGCATGCGCGTCGCGCCGGGCCCGGAGCAGTTGCTCGAAGCCGTGTCGGTGACGCGTGAGGAAGCACGCCGCGCCTTCGGCAAGCCCGAGCTCTATGTCGAGAAGTTTCTCGAGCATCCGCGTCACGTCGAAATTCAGGTCTTGTGCGATACGTACGGCAATGCCGTGTGGCTCGGTTCGCGCGACTGTTCGCTGCAACGGCGTCATCAGAAGGTCCTGGAAGAGGCGCCCGCACCCGGCATCGACCCGGAACTGATCCGGCAAGTTGGCGAGCGCTGCGCCGAAGCCTGCCGGCAGACGAATTACCGTGGCGCGGGTACCTTCGAATTTCTGTTCGAGAACGGCCAGTTCTACTTCATCGAAATGAATACGCGGCTGCAGGTCGAGCATCCGGTGACGGAAATGACCTCGGGCATCGACATCGTGCGGGAACAGATCCGGATCGCCCAAGGACACGCGTTGACGATCCGTCAGTCGGACATTTGCACGCTTGGTCATTCGCTGGAATGCCGGATCAACGCCGAGGACCCGTTCACCTTCGCTCCGTGTCCGGGGAAGATTTCCGTTTGGGAACTGCCGGGCGGCAACGGCGTGCGGGTGGACTCGCATATGAGCAGCGGTGCGGTCGTGCCGCCGTATTACGACTCGCTGATCGCCAAGGTGATCACCCATGGTGCAACCCGTCAAGAGGCGCTGGTGCGTATGCGCATCGCGCTCTCGGAGATGCGCATCGAAGGCATTCGCACCAACGTGCCATTGCATCAGGCCATGCTCGAGGACGAAGGGTTCGGTGAGGGCGGCGTCGATATTCATCATCTGGAGCGTTGGCTCGCAAAGAGGAAACAGACATGACGCCGACTGTTGAGCATGCGTCGATTGCGCACGGGGATGTAGTCGAACGGCTGCGTCCGGATTCACAGAGGACTGTCCTTGCAATGAAACAGGATGAATCGGAGCAGGCGCTTTGCATCAGCATGCTGGGTACCACGGCCATGCTGTTCGAAGCGCCGGGCGCGCTCGATCTGCATGCCCAGCGCCGCATCTGGACGCTCGCCCGCGAGGTCGAATCATGGCCGGGCGTGCGTGAGGCGGTGCCGGGCGTGACCAATCTGATGGTGACATTTTCTACGCCGCCCGCGGATCCGGACTCGCTCGGCGCCGCGTTGCGCGACGCTTGGGCGGCGGCGGGCGAGTTGCAGATCGAAGGGAGGGTGGTGGACTTGCCGGTGGAATATGGCGGCGAGTTCGGGCCACATCTGCAGGACGTGGTGAATCACACTGGCTTGTCCATCGACGAAGTCGTTCAATTGCACTGCGCGCCGCTCTACACGGTCTATGCGCTCGGCAGCCATCCAGGGTACTGCTATCTGGGCGGTATGGACCCGCGTATCGCCACGCCGCGGCGCAAGGTGCCGGTTCTGGGCTTGCCTGGCGGCGCGGTGTCGATCGGCGGGGTGCAGACCGGCGTGTCGGCATCGACGGGACCGAGCGGCTGGAACACGATCGGTCATACATCGATGTCGTTCTTCGACCCCACGCGCGATAACCCGGCCACGCTCGCACCTGGCGACATGATCCGTTTTCGGGTCGAGAGGATTGTTCCATGATCGAGATCTTGTCGTCGTCCGCGCTCGCGACGGTGCAGGACCAGGGGCGTGAAGGCTATCTGCGTTACGGCGTCGGAACGGCCGGCGCGATGGACCGCTTGGCGCTTGCGGTCGGCAATCTGTTGCTCGGCAATCCGGACGACGCGGCCGGCATCGAAATTCCGATGTTTCCGTTCCGCATCCGCTTCCTTGAAGATCTTTCGTTCGCCATCACCGGTGCCGATTGTTCGGCGCGCTTAGGCGACCGGCCGGTGCTGCCGTGGTGGACCGTGCAGGCGAAACAGGGCGACGTGCTGACGATCGGCGTGCCGACCCGCGGCACGCGCTGCTACCTGTCGCTCGCGGGCGGCGTGGACGTACCGGTAGTGCTCGGTTCGCGCAGTACGCAATTGCGCGGCCAGTTCGGCGGCTACAACGGTCGTCAGTTGCGGAAGGGGGATGTGGTAAAGGCAGTGGGTCTCGCCGGGCGCATCGTGCAGCAAGATGCGGTGCTCGCCGCGGGTTTCGGCACGGTGCCGCCTGAGTATTCGTTGCCGGCACCGTTATCCCTGCCCGCAGCCGACGCGGGCGAAACCGTGGTGCGCGTGCTGCCCGCCGCGGAATACGATTGCTATAAGCCGGAGTCGCTCGAAGCGTTCTGGCGCGACGGGTGGAAAGTGACGCCGCAGAGCGATCGCTACGGATATCGTCTCGCCGGTCCGATCCTGGTCGCGACGCATTCGATTGAAAAGCGCTCGCATGGCATCGTGCCGGGCGTGATCCAGGTGCCGCATAGCGGACAGCCGATCATTCAGCTTCGGGATGCGCAGCCGTCGGGTGGCTATCCGAAGATCGGCACCGTGATCGAAGCCGATTTATGGCGGCTCGCGCAGGCGCGCATTGGTACGAAGATTCGCTTTGTTCAGACGACGTACGCGGAAGCCGTTACGGCGCTGGAAGAACTGGACAGTTATCTCGTCAGGGTGCGCAATCTCGTTGCACTGTTTTGCCCTTCCCGACACTGACACATGACACAAAAAATCGAAGTGGATATCGGCGAGCTTCGGCAGATCACGTCGTGGCTTGCAGAAGTCGATATCGAGTTCATCGAAATCAGCAAGCCCGGGGCGACGGTTCGGTTGACGATGGAGCAGGCGCCTGGCTCTGCCGGTGCGGATGCGCCGGCGCAGGCGGTTTCGGCTGTGGTTCCCGGCGGACTCGCGCGCGCAGCGGAAACTACGCAGACGCACGCCGCCAGCATCACCGCGAAGTCGGCCGGCATCTTTCTGTCGACGCATCCGGCGCGTTCCACGCCATTGGTCAGCGCGGGCGATCACGTCAAACCGGGCGACATCGTCGGCTTGCTGCAGATCGCGCAATTGTGCGTGCCCGTGGTCGCGTCGGCGGATGGCGTGGTCATGCGGTTGTGCGTCACGCATGGCACAACGGTCGGTTACGGAACGCCCTTGCTCGAACTCTCGCCGTCGGCGTAGACGCATATCGATAGATAGACACTGAGCCGGTGTGGTCCGCTGCGGATAGCCCGGCACAGACCGCTTAAAGAATGGAGAGTGGAGAGTGGAAATCGACCTGAACGCTGACCTGGGCGAAGGCTTTGGACCCTATCAAATGGGCGAAGACGAAGCGATGCTCGATATTGTCTCGTCCGCCAACGTCGCATGCGGCTATCACGCGGGCGACCCCGTCATCATGGACAAGACGGTGCGGATGGCGCTGGCGCGCCAGATCGACGTTGGCGCGCATGTGGGCTTTCCCGACCTGATGGGCTTCGGCCGGCGGCAGATTCAGGCGGACCCGCTTGAACTGGCGAATTACGTGGTGTATCAGATGGGCGCGCTTGCGGGCATCGCGAAGCGGGCCGGACATCGCGTCACGCACATGAGCTTTCACGGCGCGTTGGGCAACATGGCCGCGGCATCGTATGAGCTGGCCGAGCCGCTGGTGCGGGCGCTCGCCGAATTCGATCGCGACCTGATCATCAGCGTTTCGACGAACACGGAAATCGAGCGCGCTGCGGATCACATCGGGATGCGCACGGCCAACACGTTTCTCGCCGATCGTGCCTACGACGATCAGGGCGCGCTCGTGTCGCGCAAGCTGGAAGATGCGGTCATCAAGGATCGCGCGGCCGTCCTGGCACGCGTCAAGGAGTTGCTCGAAGACGGCACGATCACGACGATCACGGGCAACAAGCTCAAAGTCGCGGTCCAATCGATTCTGCTGCACGGCGATACGCCTGGCGCCGTCGAACTCGCGCGCACGGTGCGCGGCGTGATCGAATCCGCGGGCGGGCGCGTCGTGCCGGTGTCGAAGCTCGTACGCTAGGCGCGCGTCGGTCAACCTGCATCGACCAAGCTGCATCGGCCAACCATAAGCCGGCCTTATAGCCACAAAGCCAATCCGTCTTTGCCCCACGTTTTCACGACGTATACATTGCTAAACAGGCTTATCGCACGCCTCAAAGAGCGACAGTCCAGAACTACAAATGGAGGTCATTCATGCCGTTTTCAGACTACAAGATCGCGCTGGTGACGGGCGCTTCGACCGGAATGGGCGCTGCGATTGTCGAGCGCTTCTGCCGTGAAGGACTCGAAGTGCATGCGCTAGCTCGCAACGCGGAACGTCTGAACGAGCTGGCGGAGCGAACTGGTTGCATCCCGCACGCGATCGACGTGTGCGATTTGCCGGCCGTCACGAAGCTGACGCAGGACGTGCAGTTCGATATCGTCGTGAACAACGCCGGCGTATCGACCAAAGGCTCGATTCTGGACGCCGCTGCCGCGGACATCGACCTTCAGGTGGAAGTCAACCTGCAGGCCGTTCTGCATATCGTGCGGCTCACCATGCCGGGTATGGTTGCCCGCGATCGCGGTCACATCGTCAACATCAGCTCGATCGCGGGGATCTACAACTTCAACGGCAACTCCATATACTCCGCGACGAAGGCCGGCATCCATGCGTTGTCGCGTCAGTTGCGAGTGGATGCGACCGGCAGGCGCGTACGTGTGACGGAGATCTGTCCGGGCCGCGTCGCCACCGATATTTTTGGCCACGTGCATGGCGACATCGAGGCGGCGCGCAAGCAGTTCATCGACGGTTTCGAGCTGCCGTTGCCGTCCGATATTGCCGACGCCATCGCCTTTGCGATCGCCGCGCCGCTCGCGGTCAACATCAGCAGCATGGAAATTCTGCCTACGCTGCAGGTGCCGGGCGGGTTGACGACGATCAAACGCGATTCCGCCGACCAGAACGAGTAAGTGCAATTCAGAGTTCAACAAGGAGGTTTTCCATGCGTGCATCGGTACTGGTTACCCGTGCGTCATTTCCGGATATCGTCGACCGCCTGCGCGCGAACTTCGACGTGACCGACAACCCGGACGACACGATCTGGACGCAACCAGAGCTGATTGCCAGGCTGCAGGGCAAGGTGGGGGCCATGACGGCCGGCAGCGACCGGATCGACGCAACCTTGCTCGACGCTTGCCCGCAGTTGAAGGCGATATGCAACATCGGCGTGGGCTACAACAACGTCGACGTGGAAGCCTGTACCGCGCGTGGCGTGCTGGTGACGAATACGCCGGACGTCCTGACGGATACCACCGCCGACTTCGGCTTCGCGCTGATGATGGCAACGGCGCGGCGCATCACCGAGTCGGAACACTTCCTGCGCGCCGGCGAATGGACCAAAACCGGACGCTACGACATGTTCGTCGGCAACGATGTGCATGGGGCGACGCTCGGCATTCTCGGTATGGGACGTATCGGGCAGGCCATTGCGCGACGTGGTGCATTCGGTTTCGGCATGCGCGTGATCTATCACAATCGCTCGCAACTGGCGCCGGATGTCGAGGAGAACTGCCGGGCGCGCTATGTCGACAAGGAAACGCTGTTGCGCGAGTCGGATCACCTGATCGTCGTGGTGCCTTACTCGGCTAGCTCGCACCACGCGATCGGTGCGGCGGAGTTCAAGCAGATGAAATCGTCGGCCACGCTGACCAACATCGCACGCGGCGGCGTGGTGGACGATACCGCTTTGGCGGTAGCGCTGAACGAAGGCAGCATCGCGGCGGCCGGTCTGGATGTGTTCGAAGGCGAACCGGTTATCTGCCCGGCGCTTCTTGCGCAAAAGAATGTGGTGCTCACCCCGCATATCGGCAGCGCGTCTGTCAGCACGCGGCGCGCGATGGCCGCGCTTTGCGCAGACAATTTGATTGCCGCTCTAGGGCACGGCGCAGCGGCCGGCAAGCCGCCGACACCGGTGAACCCACAGGTACTGACACGCCCGACAGCCGCAGTCTGAACGATGACCAGCGCAGCATGCTGCGCCGGCGTAATTCCGCCGCCGTCGTTTCTCAAGCGCGAGCGCTCCGATAAAGGAGCGCGCCGACCGATGAGGCACCCGCAGAGGCGCCACATGCTGGAGACAAACACCATGCAGAACCACGCCTGTCGCACTGCCGGACGCCGTTCCGATTCATCATTCCCGAAACTTATTGCACCAGAAGAAAGGCCTCTGAAACGGTCTTTTTTCGCGGGCTAGTATCAATTCAACACGGGAGTCAATGACGGCTTCCGGGGGGATGACGATGGTGCCGTGGGTCGAGTCAGACCGGCATCGTCGCTTCGATCCGAATCATGGGACGTGTGCAACATGAAACTTCACTTTGACCTGGCGACGGTGCTGCGAGGCGACTATGGGGCGCTGTTTCTCCATGGGATCGAGCTCACCCTCGCGATGGCCGCGCTGGCGTGGCTACTCTCGCTGGTGGTGGGCATTCTTCTCACGCTGATCCGCCTGACCAACAATCGCCTCGCGAAGGCGTTTGTCGCGTCATTCGTGGCCTACCATCGCAATGTGCCGATGCTGGTCCAGATCCTGTTCTGGTACTTCGGCATTTCGAACATTCTGCCGGAATCGTTGCAGACTGTGCTGAACCACTACAACGGCCAGTTCATTTTTGCGGTCGTGGCGATTGGCTTGTGCAGCGCGGCCTATCTCTCCGAAGATATCCGCAGCGGATTGCGCGCAATTCCTTATGGTCAGTACGAAGCCTCGCGTGCACTGGGTCTGAACTTCCTGAACGGCATGCGTTTCGTCGTGCTTCCGCAAGCGCTGCGCAATGCAATTCCGCCGATGGTCAATCACGCAGTCCTGCTGTTCAAGAACACCAGTCTCGCGATGGCGGTCGGTGCGGCGGAGCTGACCTATGTCACCCGGCAGATCGAGAACGAAACCTTCCTCTCGTTCGAGTCGTATTTCATCGCCACGGCGGTGTATCTCGGGCTCTCGCTCGTCATCATGCTGTGCGGCGCCAGGATCGCGATGCACTACCGCATTCCGGGAGTGAAGTGACATGCTCGATATCCTGCGCGACAACTGGACACTGCTGCTCATCGGGCAGTATCCGCATGGCCCGCTCGGCGGCATCGTACTGACGATCCTGCTGTCGCTTTCAGCACTCGTCATCGCATTTCCCCTGGGTATCCTGGTCGCCTTGGCACGCATCAGTCCTTTCCGGGTTCTGCGGGCGCCGGCCACAGGTCTCGTCTACATGGTGCGGGGCATCCCACTCCTGATGGTGATTTTCTGGGTGTACTTTCTCGTGCCTGTGCTGACCGGCTATCCGGTTACAGGGTTTGTCACGATGCTGTGCGCACTCGTCATCTATGACTCGGCCTATCTCGGGGAAATCATCCGTGCGGGCATCGAGGGGCTGCCGAAAGGACAGACGGAAGCTTCGAGAGCGCTCGGCATGAGTTACATGAAGACCATGCGCGCAGTCATCCTGCCGCAGGCGCTTTACAACGTCGTGCCGAGCATGGTCACGCAGTTCGTATCGACGATCAAGGAAACCTCGCTGGGCTACATCATCAACGTCCAGGAAATCTCCTTCGCAGCGGACCAGATCAACAACCGGCTGCTGACGAAGCCCTTTTCCGTGTACCTGATTCTCGCCTTGAGTTACTTCGCGCTGTGCTATGCGCTCACACAGCTTGCGCAGTATCTGGAGCGGCGCGTAACGCGCAAGCGGGCCGGTGTCGCATCGAGGACCCGGAAGGCGGCCAACGTTGCGCTGACCGATCCGCTACCCACCGAGAACTAGGCGCTCAATCACTTCGAGGTATTTCGCATGATCAAGTTTTCCGGCGTCAACAAATGGTACGGCGAATATCACGCTCTCGTGGACGTGAACGCCGAAGTTCGCAAAGGCGAAGTCGTGGTGGTCTGCGGACCGTCCGGATCGGGTAAGTCGACACTGATTCGCACCGTCAACCGGCTCGAGGAGATCAACCGTGGGCAGATCTTCTTCGACAGTCAAAATATTTACGACAAGAAGCTGGGTCTGAATGCTTACCGCAGCCGTGTCGGCTTCGTGTTTCAGCAATTCAACCTGTTTCCGCACTTGTCGGTGCTGGACAACATCACGCTTTCGCCAATGCGAGTGCACGGCCTCAAGCGCGCGGATGCGGAACGTAAAGCGGCGGATTTACTCGCGCGCGTCGGTCTGTCGAACAAGGCCAGTGCGTTTCCGCCGCAATTGTCCGGTGGTCAGCAGCAGCGCGTCGCTATTGCGAGAGCACTGGCGATGGATCCGCCGGCAATGTTGTTCGACGAGCCCACCAGTGCGCTCGACCCGGAGATGGTCGGCGAAGTGTTGAACGTGATGAAGCGCCTCGCGCAGGAAGGCATGACGATGATGTGCGTCACGCATGAGATGGGGTTTGCACGCGAGGTTGCCGATCGCGTCTGGTTTATGGATGCAGGGAAGATTCTCGAAACGGCGGAGCCGGCAGAATTCTTCTTGCGCCCGAAACACGAGCGGGCACAGCGATTCCTGTCCGATCTTCGCTCACATTGAGGCAAGCAGGGCGGTATGGCTTTCTCGGCGCAGATACAGATTCAGATTCGGTTTGACCACCGTTGATCAGCAGTCGATTGCTTTACACATAAACTTCAGGAGCGTCACGATGCAGGTAAAGAAGATTTTCGCGGGGATGCTGGTCGTTGGCGGTGCGGTTGCGTCGATTGCCCCGGCACATGCTGATCAATTGGCCGATATCAAGGGCCGCGGCGAGTTGCGCTGCGGTGTGTATTCGAACGTTGAGCCGTTCTCGTATCCGAACGCGCAGACGCGTCAGCTCGAAGGCATGGACGTGGACCTGTGCAACGCGGTGGCGAAACAGTTGGGCGTGAAGGCGAAGCTCGAACCGTTGGCTGTCGAGGCGCGGATTCCGCAACTGAAGCTGGGGCGTGTCGACATTGTAGTCGCCAACCTGGCCTACACCAAAACCCGCGCTACGCAGATCGCCTTTAGCGACTCGTACTACTCCACCAAGGAAGTCCTTGTTGTGAAGAAGGCCGATGCCGCCAAGAAACTGATCGATTTCGCGGGCCAGAAAATCAGCGCTGCCGACGGCTCGACATCCGCTCAGTCGATTCCAATTTCGATCAAGGATGGCCAGGCGGTGACGTTTCACGATACTAGCTCGGCGTTTCTCGCACTCGAGCAGAACAAGGTCAAAGGCTTCGTGACCAATCAGATGACGGCCACGAAGATCGCGAAGCAGGTGGACGGCACGGACGGCGCGGTGGCGATTGCGTCGGAGCCGATGCTGATCGAGCCGATCGCGGTGGGCTTGCGCCAGAACGAGCCGGCCATGCTGAGCGCGGTCAACAAGGCCCTGGCTTTGATGGAGCAGAGCGGCGAGATGAGCGGTATTTTCGACAAGTGGCTAGGACCGAAGACGCCTTATGGCCTGACCCGGACCGACAAGGTCACGCCGATCGATCAGCTCAAGTTCACGCCGGTATCCTGAGGCAGAAAGTGTGTGATGCAGCGGTGCGCAAAGCCGCGACAAGATGTGTCGCGGGGTCGCGTTGTGCGATAGTGACCGCGAGCCGTGGCTGAACCGCCTCGCCGATCGGGTGGATGATATGCATGGGACGGCCGCGCTGTCCTGTTCCGCGTTGAGACGTTGCTATCGGGAGCGCATGCGGCGGATCAATTCGCAACGCTGGAGTCACCGGTTGGTGAAGATGGTGTGCTCCACCTTTCCGCTTCGCTGCACAGCGCGCGCGGTCGGGCAGAGGTCATGCAATGGCTGGACGCGCCAAACGGTACTGGATGGAAGTCGGACGAATCATAGAGTCGAAGAGGAGTCGAGTTGAACAACAATCTGAAGATGTTCGATCTGTCGGGGCGTCGTGCTCTGGTTACCGGGTCGAGTACGGGTATCGGTTATGCGCTGGCCAAAGGATTGGCAGGTGCCGGCGCCGAAGTGATTCTGAATGGTCGCAATGCGGCCAGGCTGGCTGAGGCTGTCAGCCGGTTGCGCGATGAGGGGGCGACCGTTCACGCCGCGAGTTTCGATGTGACGTCGGCCACTGACGTCGACGCGGCGATCGCCGATATCGAGCGCGAAATCGGTGCGATCGACATTCTCTTCAACAACGCCGGCATGCAACGCCGTGCGCCGCTCGAACAGTTTTCCCATGCCCAATGGGAAGAGCTGATGAAGACCAATGTCGACAGCGTGTTCCTGGTTGGCCAGGCGGTCGCGCGGCACATGATTGCTCGCAAGCGCGGGAAGATCGTCAACATCTGTTCGGTACAAAGCGAACTGGGCCGTCCCAACATCGCGGCCTACACCGCGAGTAAAGGCGCGGTGAAGATGCTGACGAAAGGCATGGCCATCGACTGGGGGCAACATGGCATCCAGGTCAATGGCCTTGGGCCAGGCTACTTCAAGACGGAGCTAACGGAAGCGCTCGTCAAGGATGAAACGTTCAGCAACTGGCTGATTGGACGCACGCCATCGCGACGCTGGGGCGATGTGGAAGATCTCGTCGGCGCTGCTGTGTTTCTGGCGAGCGACGCTTCGAACTTTGTGAACGGCCACATTCTTTACGTAGATGGCGGAGTAACTGCCACGTTGTAACCCCTTGATCGCGCCTCCATTGGAATCCACGGCAGCGAGCCGCTGCTGCAGCGTTGCATTCGACAGGAAACCGCCTGAGTCGAGGCGCACCACATTCGCATTCGCTCGCCTTGGCTGGGTGCGCAGTTCACCGACATACTGTACAAGCGGCGCGCCGTATACATCGAGTACGCGATCTTACGCTGCGACCCACGCAATCGTTCGCGTTTGCGATACGAAAATTCGTTTCCGGCCCCGAACCGTCTGTCATTGGCATGCTAACGTGCCCGAGTCCATCGACATCGTCCGATCAAAGACCAAAGAAACGCCCATGACATTTTCCTTTGAAGACGCACTTTCCAGTGCACAACAAACAAAACTGAATCGGCGCGCACTGGTCGCGCTAATCGACCGGGCAGATACCCGCTGGTGGGGCGGGCATGTCGACAACTGGAAGCCGGACGAAGCGCTGTTTTCCTCCAGTGCGGCATTGAAAGGTTATCGGAAACTGGTGCACCGATTCAAGGAGGGCGAGACCGCCAAGGCGCACGTGCTGATGATGCACAACGACGGCACGTTTGGAGCCGTGATGCTTGGCATAGAGTCAGCCGAGGAGGCACGACAGCTTCTAGATGAAACGTTGGAAGAAATCCGGATCAGGACGCTGCATTGACCAGGTTTTTTGTCGCGGAAGCTCGCGACAGTGCTGGAGATTTTTAACGTGTGGCATCGCCGTCCTCGCCTGCCCGTCGAAGTTTCGTCGCAATCGCCGTCGATTCGCTTTCCTGCGCAGCGCGGCCGGTGCGTTGGTCCCTAAGCTGATCGGCAACGCAATACTCGCCGGAAATCCACCGTCCGGCGTTTTGGAGAAAGTAGATGTCGAACAAGGGAGTCGGAAGAATCTCGTCCGGCGGAAATGTTCCGCCCACACCCGCAACCCCCTCATCGAGCGACTCGCGGGAGCCGTCCGCCGGCGCCGCACGTAGCGGCACACGCAGATCGCCGGGAATTTCCGGCATGCCGCAGCGCGCAGTCAGTCGGACCGCGGCGAGTGCCGCCGCCCGTCCGCAGCCCCGCGCAGGCGTGCTGTCCCGCGCATCGCAAATCGGTGCCACGGCTTCACCCTCCATGACCCGGCAACAGCTCGAGCAACTGCAGGCACTATCGAAGCGGCTCGCAATTTCCTTTGATCTCGCCGAAGCAAGCGTGGACGATGAACAGAAATGCCGCCTCTACAGGGTCGCATTCAACGATGCCAAAAAAGCGCAGGCGCTTTGCACCGACCCCATGCTGGGCAGCCAAAGAACGACGCTGGAAGGAATCGGCGTACGCGCCGCTTCAGGGCTTCACGCGGTGGTGGCCAGGCTTATGCAGGGGACATCGTTCGAAGGGGGACCGATCTTGCCCCGAACCGGCGGCACCGCCGGCGACCAGGCGGCACGGCTAGCCCTTCGGCATCGCATGGACTTGCAACTCAAGCAGTATGCCGACTCGATCGCGGAGTTCGCCGATCACGAGCAGTTTGCCAAAGCCACGCTGCATGACCTTGACTGCGGGCTCGCCCACAACCCGGAACACGACGAGGTGACGCGAGACAATTGTGGGCGCATCGAGATCGCCTTGCGGTACATGCGCGGCGCCTTTGCCGCGTTTGCCGCCGCGGCCCACGGCGCGCGGCTGCGAACCTACGAGTGGCCGGATGAAGTCGTGCAATCGCTTGATGCAATGGATCCGATCTTCAGCAACATCCATTTGCTGTCGGCTGCGGTAACGAGCATGAGCAAGGATCCCAGCACAGCCGAGGCCAGAACGAAGCTGTTACAGGATATGCGGTTTGGGCTCGGCAGACTCGAGCGCGCCGCGGATCAATTCGCGCAGCAGGCCGCCGAGCATTGGTCGCCGGACGGCGAAGGGCCACAGCGATGGCAGGGCGCACTCAACTACATGGACGCGCTCGCCGCTTTCGCGTCGCCGTTCCTTGCGGCGATACGCGACGAGGCTGGCACGGTGGCATCGTCGTCCTCCGCCGAGCCCGCGGTTCCGGACAAGTCTGAGCCGACGCGCGCCAAAGCGGCATCGTCAGGCATGGAAAAAAGCTCGAAGCGATCGCAGCGCCGTGCGCGCGCGAAAGGCCTCTCAGCGACGCCTGACGTCACCACCTCTTTCGAGGCTGCGGTGCGGGCCGAGGTGCTCAAGCTCGCGGATGCGCAATTCAACAAGGAAAAACGGTTGACTCTGGATGCGGTGGACGAGGTGCATGCCGACCCGCTCGCGCTCGCGCGCAAATTTGGAAAAGACACGAGCGTCATTGATGCGATGACCGGGAACGGTGAGGATCCGAGAAGCATCGCGCACATCATTCGCAATTCGGCGCAGTCGTGGTTCGGCAGCGTCGATGCATTGCATAATATGTGCCGCAAAATCGAATCCTTGCCGCAGGATGGAGAAACGGGCGAGCGCCTCGCTCGCCTGAACGAACGGATAGTCGTGCTCCAACCGATAGAGGCCCGCATGAACGCGGACGAATCGGATTCGCTCAAGCGCAACGCCTATCCGAAAGCGAAGCACATCGATCGTCTGATCGACATGCACGAGATCGCTGCCGTGAGGGCGCCGGTCATGCTGCCGTCCGAAGGCGATGACGGCACGCAGGGCAGGCTGTTCGAGTTGCGTGTCGAGCCGCGACCGCTCTCGGACGGTAGCATGGCCGAACCCTTGTTTGTCCATGTTCATACCAGGCAGCCCGTGAGCGAGAGAGCGAGCCTGTCGCTGCCCTTTGAAGCATATGGCGCGATCCACGTGAAGACCGACCGGCAAAGGACGATGGGCCCGCGCTGGGAGGAAATTCAGCGGAAACTCGGCAATCTGGACGCCAGTGTCCATCGTGGAAAGCTTAACGAGTCGTTGTGGGCCCGATTGAAGAGCATGGCCGGAAGGCACCTGCAACGACCGGGGTCGGGGTCGTGAGTATGGCGCGGTAAAAAATATGTCACAGTGGTTCTCAACAACCCCGCATCGTCTATCGCGTTGACGTTTCCACGACGACATAATTTTCAGGCTGATACTGATATTCCACTGATCAATGATGGGGGAATATCATGTTCGAGACTCTCTTTACGCGTCCGCATGTTCTTGCTGCCCACAATCTCGCGCCCTGCGTGGAATCCAGGAAGCGCTTCCTCGTACATTGTCAGGAACAGGGTTATCCGCTCAGGTCGATTCGGAAGATCGCGTGGATCCTGCTGGTTTTTTCACAGAGCATTGATCTGTCCCGCCCGCGGTTAATAACGCACGAGGAAATCGCGTTTGCGGTTGACCATCGGATTCGACTTCTCCGAAGTGAGCGCACGAACGAGTCCCGCAGCTCGCGGCTTCTGTTCATCCATACCGCCACGGCCTGGCTGCGCTTCCTGGGGCGTCTGGAGGAACGGCATCCTATAGAAACCATTTGTTCGCTATGTCGAGCACTACGTCGATTTCATGCGCGACCAGCGAGGACTTTCCTCTGCCACTATTTCAACCTGTCGTGATGAGATCGGCCATTTTCTGGCAATGGTCTGTCGCCCTGACAAGGCACTCGATGCTCTCACTATCCACGATGTCGACACCTACCTCGCCTATCAAGGCAACCGCGGCTGGAGCAGACTCTCATTGCACGCGCTTGCGAGCACGCTGCGCAATTTCTTCCGGTACGCAGAAGGACAAGGGTGGGCTACCAACGTTGCGTCGGGCATTGAAGCACCTGTGGTGTATAGAGAGGAGGGGTTGCCGCTCGGGCTGAACTGGGATGACGTGCAAAGGTTTGTCGCCAGCTTTGTCGGCGAGAGCACGATCGATCTACGCAACCGTGCGATGATCATGCTGCTGGTTGTTTACGGACTGAGGCGCGGCGAGGTGGTACGGCTCCGTCTGGAGGACATCGACTGGTGCGGCGAGATCCTTCATGTCAATCGTCCGAAGCAACGCTGCACACAGCAATACCCGCTGGTGGCAACCGTTGGAAACGCCATTCTGCGCTACCTGAAGGAAGCGCGTCCACGAAGCGCCCATCGAGAGCTCTTCCTGTCGGTCGAGGCGCCGATCCGACCGCTGTCACCCGGACGCGTAAGCGGCATTGTCCGCTCGCGTCTCGCGACGCTTGGCATCGACATTCCGCGGCGTGGCGCACATTGCCTGAGGCACGCCAACGCCCGGCATTTACTCGACGCTGGTTTTGCGCTGAAGGAGATCGGTGATCACCTCGGCCATCGCAGCGCGTCGTCGACGAGAATCTATGCAAAGGTCGACCTGACCGGACTGCGGTGTGTGGCCGAAATCGATCTGGGGAGTCTGCTATGAAGCTCTCCGAACTCGTCGCCCAATACGTGAGCCACAAACGGGCGTTGGGCATGCGCTTCAATTCCGAGGCGGCCACGCTTGCCTCATTCTGCCACCGGGTTGATGGCAACATTGATGTGGAATCGGTCACGGTCGAGCAGGTACAGGACTTTCTGACTGGCAACAGGCCGCTGACTAACCATTGCCGGAAGAGAAGGTCTGTACTTGACTGCCTGTTTCGTTTTGCCCTCTCGCGTGGATATGTCAAGGCCTCGCCGCTTCCTCGCTACAGTCCGAGATTGCCGCCACCGCTGACACCCTATATTTATTCGCAGCAGGAATTAAAGCGCCTGCTCGACGTGGCGTCGGCGGCATGCAGTCCACGCGGTCTGCTGGATGCATATGTTTTGCGTGCACTCATTCTGATTCTGTACGGCGGTTGCCTCCGCCATGGCGAAGCCTTGCGGCTAACCATGCAGGACGTCGATCTCGACGAAGCCGTCCTGCACGTGAGCGAGAGCAAATTCTATAGATCGAGGCTGGTTCCGCTAGGCGCAGATCTGAATAGAGCGATGCAAACTTATGCCCGGCTACGCAACCAGAGATTTGGGCAGGCACCGGATGCGCCGTTCTTCTGCTTACGCGATGGTCGCCCCCTGAGCCAGAAAGCTGTGCGCAAGGCCTTTCAGCGACAGCGTACTCTGGCAAATATCCAACGCGAAGGCGGTGCGTCCTGCCAGCCGAGGCTGCATGATTTGCGACACTCAGGCGCAGTGCACCGGCTAATCGCCTGGTATCGCTGCGGCGCGGATTTGCAACTGTTGTTGCCGCAGCTCGCGACCTATCTCGGCCACATCGATCTCGCGGGCACCCAACGCTACCTTACCTTGACGCCCGAGTTGCTGAATGCAGCGAGCACGCGCTTTGAAACGTACGTCCTTGAGGTGCAACATGAATAACTCATCCCTGCTGGGTCCGTGGATCCGACGTTTCCTGATTGAGTATCTGGTGGGCGAACGTAACCTTGCCGTCAATACGCAAAGAAGTTACCGCGACATGCTCATGCTGTTGCTTCCGTATTTGGCCGCCAAGGTCGACAAGCGGATCGATCGCCTGACCGTTGATGATCTCTCCGCGCAAATGGTCCGTCTGTTCCTGACGCACATGGAAGAACAACGCCACTGTACGGTCAGCACACGAAATCAGCGGCTTGGCGGCATCCATGCGCTGGCTCGTTTCATCGGCGAACATGCGCCTGAATACGTCGACTGGTGGGCACAGATTCATCTGATTCCTGTTAAGAGAGCCAGTCGGCCGGAGATCAGCTACCTTAGCAGGCAGGAAATGGACGCCCTGCTCGCTGCCTCTGACGTCAATACAGCGCAGGGGCAGCGCGAACATGCGTTACTGCTCTTCATGTTTAACTCAGGAGCGCGTGCAAGCGAAGCTGCGCAGCTCAAGATTGGCGACGTTGACTGGCACACGCGCTCGGTCAGCATCGTCGGCAAGGGGAACAGACATCGCCGCTGCCCGCTCTGGAAATCCACGCTCGATGCGTTGCGCTCACAGTCCGAGGGGAGGGCCGCAGACGCGCCGGTGTTCCTCAATCGATTCCACCAGACGATGACGCGCTCCGGCATTCATGCATTGGTCAAGCGCTGCGCTATCCGTGCTGCAGCCAACGCGCCGTCGCTTGCCGGCAAGAATGTGCACCCACATGTGATTCGGCATACGACCGCCTCGCTACTGCTCCAGGCCGGTGTCGACATCAATACGATACGCGGCTGGCTTGGGCACGTTTCGTTGGAGACGACCAATATCTACGCCGAGATCAATCTGGAAACAAAGGCGCGGGCGCTGGCGACATGCGAAGTGGAAGGCGGTGCCGAAGGACAAAAGCAATGGCGGGATCAGCCCGACCTGATGACCTTCCTCCGCACCTTGTAACCGAATAATATGTGCTGTTCGCTTTCCACAAAGGTACTGCCTTGGCCTAGTTCGTTATCGAGCAGCACATATTTTTTACCGCGCCATACTCGTGATTATGGCCTCGAGGCCATAATCGTGAGTATGGCAGCGTTGAATCGTCGCCTCGTTGAAGGGCCAGCACGCGAGCGGCTGAGTGCCGGGGCACCGCGCTCGTATCACGCACCGGCACCCGTGGATATCGCCGCACTGATCGCGACGATCAGGATGACGTCGGAACTAGTACTGACAGCTCTCGCACTCCCGACACCGACTGCGTATTCTGTGCGTTGAGCATGAACGACAGGGCGGCCGTGCGCTGGGCGGCGAGCGCCTCCAGTACATACAGCGTCGATCGCCGCCAAATGCTGTCGTCGCCGAACGTCTGGGTGATCTCGGCGTCGATCTTTGCCAACTCGGCCGTGCGTGCCGGCGACGCGGGCTGCGTCTCATGGTGGCCGCGCAACGTGCAGAGGAAGTCGAGCCGAGTGCCCGCGTTGTCGCCCATATAGCGGCGCTCACCGGTTATCACGTTGCCGGCGTGGCCGCGTCCGACGAGAGATAACGTCAAGGCCGGTGTAGGGCGGTTGATGGCCGGTGACATCAGGCGGCGAGTTTCTGCTGAACCGGTTGATCGCCTTGCAGCGGTTCGCCGTCCCCTGAAGGCAATGCCCTCCAGTAACACCTTGATCTGTTCGGGGGCCGTTGATGCAGGCCCAGGTTTTCTCGGTTTCCTCGATCAGTTTGAATGCCAGACCCAGGAAGGTTGGTCGCGACACGCAGTTGTGCGTGCGCGTAGTGCGGTGGCGCACGGTCGCGAACGTCGACTCAATCGCATTCGTCGTCCGCAAATGCTGCCAGTGCTCGGCCGGAAGTCGTAGAAGGCCAGCAGGCTCTCCCGGTCCTTTTTCAACGCGAACTTCTCGCAACGATGAGCCGGATCGAGAGGTGTCCGAGATCAAGCCATGTTAAGGATTCGGTCAGGAATCGCGGACGATTCCCGACCGGCGCACCATGCGCGGCCGGATGGCGCGCCGATGCACTTAGCCGACGATGTCCTTCGCGGCCTTCAGGCCCATCGTCGCAATCTTCGCGAGCGTGTTGGCCTTATTGATTTCGTTCTCTTCAGCCATCGCCTGGTAGATTTCGGCGGTTGAACTGTTAGTGGCTGCTGCGCTGGAAACAGGTGCACTCATGGTTAATATCCTTGAAAAAGACAATTGGTACAACATTTAAACGTTCCGCCCCATGCGGAACGTCGGGGAAAAAGTGCGTGCCCGTCGGGTTGAACACGACTGCTCGCGTGCAGCGCACCACTCGTAAAAGGGCGCGCCGCGCTACATGCGCACTGCTACATCAAGGTGCCGCGTAATTGCGCCACGGCGCGAAGTCCCTCCACGCCGGCCCGGAGCTTCAGTGCTGCCGGTAACGGTCGAGCGCGACGCCGCGGCGTTGGCCGCCGTATCAAGTGCGTCCGCCAGTTCGCGAATGCCGCCCGGACTGGGGAGGCTGCGCCACGGCTTGCGGCACATCGGCAGGCACGTCGCTCAGTTTGTTGGTCACGCTTCGTACGTTTTGGTCATCCTCACTCGGAGGTAGTGTTGCCGAGCAGGTCGGCGAGTTTTTTGCCGCCGTCGCTTGTTCGCTCGTTCGACGTCGTCTCCTCTCCCTTCGTGATGAGCCGTCAGCATCGACTCGATCAGTTGCAGATCGGACGGACAGCGTGCTCCGCTCGTTGCCAACTGAATATTTAGTCGCTCCATCGCTGATCAACAGGCCCAGTGCCAATAAAATTGTTGCTGTACGCAACTCTATCTGAGAGCCGGCACGGAATCGGTCAGTACGCGAATTGCTTTGGACATAAACGAACCTTTTCTGGTCGTGATACAGAACGGTTCTGTCGCGCTAAGGCGTTGCGATAAAGTTCGATGGACAAAATTTCTGAAGCCTGGGATGAAGAAGATGCTGCGAAAGTCCATGCCGGCGGAATTGATGAAGGTTCTGATACGACTGCACTATCCGCCGGAGGTGATTCTATTGTGCGTGCGCTGGTATGTGGCGTACTCGCTGAGCCTGCGCAATCTCGAAGAGATGATGGCTAAGCGCGGCTTCGAGGTTGATCATTCAACCGTGCATCGCTGGGTGATCAAGCTTGTGCCGCTGTTCGAAAAAGCATTCCGCAAGCACAAGCGTCCGGTCGGTAAGCGCTGGCGGATGGCCGAGACGTATATGAAGATCAGTGGCGACTGGAAATACCTCTATCGTGCAGTGGACAAGGCCGGCCGGACGGTTGATTTTCTGTTGCGAGCGCATCGAGACAAGGCTGCGGCGCGTCGCTACTTCGAGAAAGCCATTGACCAGAATGGCGCGCCGGAGACGGTCAAACCGATGAAGGGCTTCAAGGATTTTCGTTGTGCCCGCCTCATCCTGTCTGGGCATCGAAACGATGCATATGATCCGGAAAGGACAGTTGAAAAGGAGCATGGAACTCATCAATCTACCGCCGAGCAGTTTTACTCCTTGATGATGTAAGCAGGGTCCTTCTAATCTAGTTCATGATTGTCAGTATGGCCTTATCGCGACAGAACCGCGGCACGTCCATACATGATGTCTGGGCCGGACTCGATCCTGAAATGGTGAACGCGATAGGCAAAGAAGCGTGGCTTGCCGTGAACAGATCTGGTAGCGGCGTATGAAGCGGGCTATGCCGCCACCACGAGGCCGGGGTTATTCGGCGCGATGCAATAGGCCCCCGGCTGCGCGCGATTGAGTTCCTCCAGCACCGCGATCTTCACCGCGTTGTTTCCTTGATGGCCCACGACGTATTTCGTGCGGTTGTTCAGATTGCCGGCATCGCGGTGATATCTGAGCAAGGACACGGCCAGCCCGGCCGCGACGCCTTTGGGTCGGTCTGACGAGGGCGGGTTGACGCAGATGCGGTTCGCGTGGAAGTCCATCGTGTTGGTCGACGGGTTGTACCCAGCATAGGGTTGAAAGATCCGTTCCTCGATGGCTTGTTCGATCAAGGCTCGGGCCGGCGCCGCACGATTCGCGTCGCCGTACGCTGAGATCACCGCGCTGTACGTGACGAGATCGGCTCGCCGCGAGGCGTCGCTACGCCCGAGATGTCCCACCTCTTCGAAGAGTGCCTGGGCGTCGTCGAGGCGGCCTGCCCTGCTGCATGCGATGATGGCCGCGTTATAGGCGCCGAGGTCCGGCGCTATCGAAGGATCCTGCCTCGCCGCATCTTTCATTTCATTCAGCAAGCGCAGTGCATCGTCTACGCGGCCAGCCCTACCGCACGCCGAGATCGTCGCGCTGTAAATCGCCACGGTCGGACCCATCGCGGGGTCTTTCCGGCCCACTCCTTTGAGCCGGTTGAAAACATCGAGCGCTTCGTCAGCGCAGGCATTCGTCTCCAGTGCGGAGATCACAGCGCCATAGGTTGCGACGGTAGGGCGCATCGCCGGATCGTGACGCGCCAACGTTTCGATTTCGTCTAACAGCGCGAGGCTTTCGCGTGCGCGGCCCGCCTCGCCATGGGCGGAAATGGCCGCGCCGTAGGCGATGACAGTGGGACGCATCGACGAGTCGTGCCGAGCCAGATCCTTCAACTCGGCGAAGAGCCGGATCGCCTCATCCGGTCGACCGCCTTTGCCACACGCGGAGATCGCCGCAGTATATGTGACGACGTCCGGTCCCATCGGCAACCGTTTGATTTCCTGCAGCAACTCGAGAGCGCGGTCGATCCAGCCGGCGCTTTCACAGGTCGAGATGGCCGCATTGTAAGTGACCACGTTCGGACGCATCGACGCGTCCTGGCCGCCAAGATGCTTGAGCTCATCAAGCAAAGCCAAGGCTTCGCGCGGGAGCCCCCCTTTGCCGCACGCGGTCAATGTCGCGTTGTAAGTGATCGTATCCGGGCGCATCGAGGCATCCGTGGCCGACAGCCGCTTCAGTTCGCCTAGCAGCCTCAGGGCTTCGCGCGGCCGGCCCGCGTTTCCGCAAGCGGAGATCGTCGAGTTGTAGCTGATCGCGTTCGGACGCATCGAGCGGTCGCGGAAAGCGAGCGCTTTCATTTCCTCCAGCAGGTCCAAGGCTGAATCCGCCCGGCC
Organism: Paraburkholderia terricola; assembly: GCF_003330825.1. Lineage (NCBI taxonomy): Bacteria > Pseudomonadati > Pseudomonadota > Betaproteobacteria > Burkholderiales > Burkholderiaceae > Paraburkholderia > Paraburkholderia terricola. Next base: position 2,837,131 of record NZ_CP024942.1, on the reverse strand, counting down.
GGCTTTCGCGCATGCCGCAATCGCCGCGTTATAGGTAATGTTGTTCGGGCGCATCGACCGATCTCCCGTGGCCTGCTGCTTGAGTTCCGCTAGGAGCGACAGCGCTTCGGTGGCACGGCCGCTCCTCCCGCACGCCGAGATTGCCGCGGTATAGCTGATGAGAGTTGGGCGCATGGACGGGTCGTCGACGGCGAGATGCTTCAGTTCGTTGAGCAGTCGCAGCGCGTCGTCGGGGCGACCGGCTTTTCCGAGCATTGAAATCGTGGCGTTGTAGGTGACGACGTCCGGCTTTATCGACGGATCGCGTCTGGCGAGATCGCTCAGTTCGGTGAACAGCCCGAGTGCTTCGTCGGATCGCCCGGCTTTGTCGCACGCGGAAATCGCCGCGTTGTAGGTGATGACGCTCGGCTGAATGCCTGCTTGCTGCACGGCGCGGAACAGCTTCATCGTCGTCGAGAAGTTGCCGCTCATTTTCAAAAGCGAGGCTGTCACCTTCAGCACTTCGTCCGGCGCGCGCCTGCCGGCCTTGTACTGCGCGATTATCGAATCGTTCGAGCGATTGTCGGCCTCGTTGGGCCCAGCCGGCCGGATGTTGGATGTCCTGCGCCGCGGTAACCCAGGTGCGGTGCCGGTGCCGTCTGCTCCGGGAACGGCTTGAGGAGCGACCTGAATGGCCGCGCGCGTTTCCCCCGAATGGCTGCTTACGTCGGCAAGCGGCCTGAGGCCGAGTCGCGGCCGCTGTGCCGAGTCTTGCTCCACGTTTGCCGTTCGCCGCGCGTCCAGGCCGTTACCCCGCGTGTGTCCGGCATGGTCAGCGTCCGGAGAGCGGTGCCCTGCAGCGGTGTCGCCAGCGGGAAAATGGCCAGCCAGTGTGATGAGACGCCGCGGTGCGTTTCCCAGATTCCCCGTGGGGCGCGGCTTGATGGCTCGCACGCCCGCTAGGCCGTCGAGTTCGCCGCCAGGCTGTCTTCGGCGGCTGCCCGACGGACGTTCCTGATCTCGCATCGGGGTCTGCGCCGGTCCCGTTACGAGCGCATCGCCTGCAGGAGTGGGGGCGACCCTTGTCGTTTTCATTGATTCATGGACGGAAATGAGAGGGAGTCTTGCTGAAGGCCCTTGGATCATAGCGCGGACCTGTGGGTTCTGACTTGTCGCGAACTGATTGCCCGAGCAGGCTTCCGGCACGGTACGTCGAAATCTACGCGGCCGGCCATTGTCGGTGTATGCAGGGGCGGCGAAATACCGCTTCCAAACTCGAAACTCAGCCGTAAAACGGCCTAAGGCAGGCCCGGCGCCGCACACTTCGATGGCATGAGAGGTGCATGCCGGCCTCGACGGCATTAAGTCACATTCGCCCGATGCAAACGTTTCCTGAGTTTCGTTTGGTTCGCCGTTTTTTCTCTTGCGCCACATGGGGTCGGCGCCGGTGTGGTGGAAGATAGCGCCTCGCGCCCCGAAACCGAAGCGCTATTTCTCATTTTCGCCGCAACCGAAACTCCGTTCGCTGTCCGCTCACGCGGCCGGCGACAACGGACGGTCATGACCGATGTCCTGCGCTTTTCGCCGCAGCCTGACGTCCATGGCATGCATGACGCATGCCGCGACGAAATTGGGCAATGTAAGTGGGCGAAATCTGGTAACGCAGGGCTATCGCATGGACTACTTCAAATACGGCGACGTATTCAATCACGCACAGTTTGCCGAGGCTTACAACCGCCTCTCGCATCCGGCAAACGAAGGTGCGCAGGCGAACGGCATGTCACCGCAGGCCGGCGATCAGGCGGCGCAACCGCGCCGGCGGGCGGTGGCCGGCGAACTCCAGGCCCTTCAGAATCTGCGCCCCGGCGACGCGGCAAAGCCCCGGCCGCCACGCCCGGCTCAAAAGAGCCCCGCAGAAGGGGGGACTTCCCGGCCAGTCGCGAAGACGAAGCAGCCGGAGGCCCCGTTCGAGGAGCGGGTCCAACAGGATTTCGAGCGCTGGCTGACGGGCGGCGCCCCCACTACTCAACGGGCAGATGCCGCGGCGCGCATCGAGTATGCGGAGCTTGAGCAGGAGCACGCTCTGAAGCTCGACGGGCTCTCGCTCGGGCGGATTCCAGCGAAGGTCGGGCAGTTCGCGCAACTCCGGGCGCTCCGGATCGGCGGAAATCAGCTGGATCATCTGCCCTCCGCGGTGACTCGACTGAAGCAGCTGCAAACGCTCGACGCGCGAGACAACCGAATGACCGAACTGCCGTCCAACATCGGCCGGCTGCCATCGTTGAAGCATCTCAATGTCGATTCGAACCGGCTCGAATCGCTTCCGCACGAGCTTGCGGATCTCGCACAACTCGAGGCGCTTTCCGCCCGTTCCAATCGGTTGAGACTCGTTCCGCCACGAATGGGTGCGCTGAAGAAACTGAGAGAGCTCGATCTCGCGCAAAACCAGCTTGGTGACATTCCGGGCACCTGGGGCCCGTTGCTCGGATTGCTGGAGCGCCTCGATCTGTCGCACAACCAGCTTCAGCAGCTTCCGTCGACGTGCGAGATGCCTGTGCGGAAGCTGAACCTGAATGTCTCGGAGAACGCTTCGATGGCGAGCTTGCCGACTGTCTTTGGCGGGTTCGGCTATGCAGCGAAGCTGAGGCTGACCGCCGCGGACGACCACCAGTTGAAGAACGCCGGCGGCAGGCTGAAGGTGAATACCAGGGGGACGAACATTCGGCAGGGTCTAGTGAACGAAGCTCGCCTCGCCGCGGGGCGGGGCATCGAGAAAGGTCGTGCCGTCCCGGGGCGGCGCCGGCCGCGCCTCGTGCCGCTGGAAGGCAGCGACTGGAACTCGACGAGTTCGGAGCTGAGCTTCATGCGGGACCACGAGGAACCCGGGGAAATCGAAGGCCTGCAGCACGTGGGGCAGGAGGCGGAGGCGGACGAGACCTGGGGCGAGCGCCGCCTTCAGGCGTGGGCGGAGGGGCTGGCCGAGCAGTATGCCTCCCGTCATTTCCCGGCGCAGAGCACTTCGGCGCTTGCGCCACAGCAGGAACCGGAACCGGAACCGGACCTGTGGACAGCGGCACGCGTTGATATGTTTGATATCGAGGGGGCCGGCGGCGCTCCATCCGTGTTGCCTTCGCCGCCGCCCGCGCCGCAACGGCGGTCCGACTTCCTCACGGCGCTCCATGCCGAACTGGAGCGATTGCCGCAGCCCCAGGCGAGTGCCGTCGCCTCCTACCTCAGCAGTGTCCCGCAACACAGGCTGGCCTTCGCGCTTGCGCAACTGCGCAACGGTCCGGGGGGGCGCATGCAGGGTGACATGGCAGGAACAATGCCGATGCCCGGTGCGGCGGCAGCAACGGCGCGCTTGAATGACGCGGCGGCACCGTGGTTTGAAGTGCAGCAGCCTTTCGGACCGGTTTGATTCGAAAAGGGGTGGCGGCATCGTCTGATGTTCGCCGCCGTATCGGTAGTCTCACTAATTAATCGACTGGATGAAATGCAATGAAAAGCAGAATCAGTGGCAGCGGCAAGTATGCAGGACTCGACGAGGACATGTCGGATCGGGCAAGCCGGAAGTCGGGCTCGGGAGAGTCTGGCGGAAGCAGCCGGCGGTCCCGGTCCTTAGGCGGACACACCGATTCGCTCGCCTCGTTTCGTTCGACGCAACAGGCGCGCGCCGAACGAGACATGGGCCAGGACTACGATCTCGCCTCTCTCCAGAGCTACGTGTCGAATGCGTTTTCGGATCATTCCGTAGCTGTCGACGCTCGCCCCGACCGCGAGTCTTCCGGAAAGGCGGACGAGGAAAACGCTTCACTCAAAAGTTTCGTGTCCTACCTCTTCGCGGATGACGACGACCAACAGTCCCATGCCTCTTTGTACTCGAATCACGGCCCGACATACGCGGCCGCTTCCCCGAGTTACCGCACAGGCGATGCAGACACCATTTGGGGGATCGACAGGGCCGAGTACGAGGCCGTTCAACGCGAGGAGGGCATGCCGTCTATGGAAGACGAGTCGACGAGAAGCGACACGGCTTCGGTCCTGTCGGATGCGTCCCAGCGGACCTACCATACTGCGCGGACACACCTGTCCGATGCGAGCGGTGGGTCGTCGAGACCCGTGCATTCGGACAGGCAGCGGGCGACGCCGAGCCTGATGGAGACGGCTCGCGCTCTTGCCGCCGGATCGGAGCGGAGATCCACCGGCAGCGACGAATCGGATGCGACGTCCAATCGGCGATTGCGACGGTTTGCCCGATCACAGCTTTCCGCCGACGTCGCGTCGTTGATCAGTACCCCGTCCAACTCGACCGAACAGGCGCGATCGCGTACCTCGCGGCAATCGCAGACGACGGCACGGACGGCGAACTCGACCAGGGTCCCCTCGGCTGCGTCCGGCCATTCTGACCGCACGCAGCGCAGTTCCGCGAATACCGCAAGCATCCTGGCGAGAGCACAGCGGCATGTGCGCTGGATTCCGCCCCGTTCACAGGCGCCGAACCTGACCACCATCCAGGATGATATAGAAGGCGATGAGTGGTCACACCTGCAGAGTGGACTGAGCCGCCTCAGCCGTGACCTCCGACAGCGAGTCCTTTCGGGCGCGAGCGAGGCGACGTCACGTCTGCGTCAGGAAGCGTCGTACCAGCAGCGACGGACGGAAATCCGATCGGCCCGCGCCGAGCGCGAGAACTCCATGGCGTCCGTGTCGTCGGGCTCGTCGCGTGAAAGCGATTCGCAGGTCGTTGCACGCCTGCGAGGGGAAACGTGGAATGCCGTCACGCCGTCGGATGGGCGCGCCATCGACAGAAGCTCGGCAACGCTGGACGACCTCACGCGCTACACGCGCTGAAGGCCGCGACAAACAAACGCACTCAGGAAGAAACATGTTGAAGAAAATCGCGTCAAGTATCTCGACATCGGTTAGCCTGCCCGGCTCCTCGTCGAACAATGCGCCGGCCAGGTCGAAATCTGGCCGCCGAAGCGAGCACGACTTCGAAACACTGAAGTGGATCAACGACAAATATCGGGAGAGCAACGAGCTTCGCAGCAATGCGGCGGATAGGCTCACTGCAGCCAGACCGGGCGGCGAAGTCGACCTCGAGCAGATGGGGCTGACGGACCTGCCGGATCACCTGCTGGCTCGCGTTGCCGACTCGCGCAAGATCACGCTGAAGGGCAACAGCCTGAATGAAGTGCCGCGCAGGATGTTGACGTTCGCGAAGCTCCAGAGCCTGGATCTCTCGCGCAACAAGCTTGATGCGCTGCCTTCAGAAATTGCACAGCTGACGAGCGTGCGCAAGCTGGACGTGTCGCATAACCGGCTTGCCGAGCTTCCGGCAGCCGTCGGCCAGCTCACGAAGCTCAAGACCCTCCGTGCGGGGAACAATGCGCTCGAATACCTGCCGGCATCGATCGGCAACCTTACCAATCTCCGGAAACTGTCGCTCGGCGAAAACCTGCTGACGAATCTGCCGTTGCAAATCAAGGGATGCTCCAGTCTCGAGGAGCTCGATATTTCGCGAAACCACTTCGAGAAGTTGCCGGAAGCGGTCGGCTCGCTCATGCAACTGCGCAAGCTCCGCATTGGCGACAACGATCTGACCGACAAGGTCTTCGAGGTTGACGACGTGGAAGCGGAGGGGGAAACGGAGCCGGGCCTGGCGATAGACAGGGCGATCCCGGAGTCTGTCGGCCGTCTGAAGAACCTCAGGGAACTCGACGTATCGGGTAACCCGCTGACGTTCCTGCCGAGCGACTTTGGACCGTTGGCATACGCATCGACAGGCAGGATGACGGTCAGGAAATTCACCGACCGGCCGTCGGTTTTCTCGGACCTGGAAATCCACATCAGGAATACCCCGTTACCCGTCGAACTTTCAAAGGACGGCCGCCTGCCGCTCCTTACCACGGCTCCCGCTGTCCAATACAAGGAGCTCTATCAACCGCCCCATGTGGGTAAGCGAAGCGTAGTGGACGAGGACGACCTCGAACCGCCGCTCGACGCATTCGAGGAGAATCCGATCTCCAGAATGGCTCGAGCGATGCCTGAAGTCCTCGCCGCGCAAACGGCACTGGCCGGTGGCGGCCAATCGGTGCTCAACGAATTGCTGCGTTCGCTCGCCGCGAGCGGCCAGGCGGCGGCCAGCGGTCATGCGGGAATGCCGCCTGTTCGCCCGCAAACGGACAGGGGCGGATATGCGGGCGAGCCCTTGCAACGCGTTGGGCAAGGCGGGCAGAACGTGACGTTCGCCGCGCGGGGGATCGACCGCCCGTCGAGCGGTGCTGCCGCAGGCCCATCTTCGGGGCCAGACAATACGCGGCCGTTGTCCCGGACCTCGTCGAGCACCTCGTCACGTGCATCGTCCCGCGGATCGTCTCGCGCGCCGGGCGGCCATCCGACGAGGGCGCCGCGCAACGACGCAGGGCATGCGGCCACAAACCCGCCGGCGCAGCAGGCTCAGACGCAAGTGCCGTACGCCGAAGCCTACATGGCGCACCATCTGGGGCAGCCGTACCTCTCGCAACCGTACCCGTTGCAGCCGCCCTACACCCAGGCCGCATATATGCAGCCGCCGTACGCACCGTCAATATACGCACAGCCGGCGCCCGTCCAGGCCGCTCAGAACCCGGCGCTCGCCGAGCTGTTCCGTGCTTTGGCGGTTTCGTCGAGCGGGCCGCAGCCGCCGCAGCCGCTGGCGGCACCGTTGCACACGCCGCAGCTTCGCAAATCGTTGTTCGACTATTCGACTGCGGCGCCCGCCCGAGCCGATCGATTCGCAACCGACATGGTGGGCGTCCGGCAGATGCAACACGCGAAGCTCGCGGGCCTCGCCACCCGGTATACCGAACGGATCTATCCCCAGGGCCGGTGGCTCGAATACTGCGTGATGCAAGCGAAGGCGGGCCAAAGTGCGCCGCGCGATCTGTGGAATCTCGTCGTCATGATGTTCCGTCAGCACGTCATTTGCGACCTGGCCGAAAAGGTTGCGAAAGAGAACGCGAAAAAGCTGGCCGAGGATCCCAGCAAGACCCACCTCCAGATAGAGCCGTTGCCGATCGCACTGATGTACCAGGTGCTCGTCAGTCGCCCCAACGAGCTTGAGATTCTCGGCTTCGACGATCTGCGCAGGAGGCTGGACGAAACCCCGGCTTTACAAACGATGTTCGGGCACATGGCGGCCCCTGAGCAACACGACTTTTTCCGGCACCACATCATGAAGGAAGTGAACGAGGCAGAACAGCGCGAGGGCGGCCGCGATCTGGCCGCGTTCGCGGGAAAGCAGGAATTCTGGCAAACGTTTCTGCGCGAGCAACAGCTCGAAGCGGAAATGGCGTGGATGTCAGAGAACCACTTCTGATCCGCGCACGCTAAAGGAAACGCAATATGAAAAACGTGAAGCTGTCAGGTCTGCTGTGCGGTGCGAACCCGGCCGATTGCATGCCGCACGCGCCGCAGGCGCGCAATGCGCGTGGGTCACGGCCGGGCGTGCCCGGCGGACGCCGCCCATCCCTCTCGCAACTGCGCGAGGGCGGTCCGCTCAGCGCGTTGGGTCCGCGCCGCCCCGCCGGCTTCAAGGAAGGGCTCGACGAGTGGAAAGGGCGAGCCACGGAGCCCGGGCAACAGCGTGCGAAAGCGGCCGAACTCATGGAGAACGCGCAGGCAGACGGGAAAGAAGTGTTGGCTCTCTCGCAGCTTGGATTGACGCGACTACCTTCGCAGATCGGCGCGCTGAAGAAGCTGCAACTGCTTGATTTGAGCAACAACAAACTGACCAGGCTGCCCGCGTCGATAGGAGAACTGGAGAGGCTGACCCGTCTGTTCGTGGATTCCAACGAGCTGGAAAGCCTTCCAGACGAGATGCAGAACCTTAGTCACCTCAAGCGTTTCTCGGCAGCGGGAAACCGGTTGTCGCAGGTGCCGGAGTCGATGCACAAGCTGGAGCGTCTGAGTTCCGTCGATCTGAAGTCGAATCAGATATGGACGCTGCCGCCCAAATGGGTCGAGCTCCTCACCCGACTGCGCAGGCTCGACCTTTCCGACAACCAGCTGAAGCAATTGCCGGAACTGCCCGGCAATGACGGTGCCGGTGCGCGTGACGACGTTCGGGGCAAGACACTCGATCTTGATCTATCGAACAACGAGATCGCGACGCTGCCGATAAGCTACGGCTCGTTCCGGTATCACGGCCAATTCAGCGATCACATGCTCGTCAATGCGGCGCGTACGATCGTCGTGCGCACGGCAAATACGCGTATCCGCGAGGGCCTCGTGGCGACGGGGCGTCTTGCCCCAGGGCGCGGCGTGTCGGCTCACGAAGCGCAGATGTTTGCACGCCAAAGCCGCATGTCGGCACGCGGGAACGCACCGATCGAGGAAGACGACGCGTCGCTCGGTTCGTTCGGCGACTATGTCCGGCGGCACGGCGAACCGGGGCAGGCTGCCCGCTTCGAGAGGCCGCCTCACGCGGTGGCGGAACCGGAACGCGGCGAACTCGGCAAACAGCCGGAATGGACGAAGCCGGGGGGCATGTGTGGACCGGGCGAAGTCGCAGACCTGTTCGCGGCCCTTGGAGCGCCTCGGGCGGGGAAGGCCGGCGCGGGTTTCATGAACGTGTTGGCTGCGGAACTGCAGAGCCTGCCGGAATCCCAGCGGGCCGCAGTGCTGACTCAGCTGGCAGCCGTACCGCCGGCAGTCCTCGAGGCTGAACTTGCGCGTATGCAAACCGGATGGCAAGGCGGCGCGGCCATGCCGTGGCCCTTGCCTGCGGCACCGCGGTTTCCGACGCAGACGGTTCCACCGTTTGGCGCGCAACCCGGTCAGCATTTTGTGCCGCCGCTCGGCACGCGGCCCGCTCAGCAATTCGCGCCACCGGTCGCCGCACAGTCCGAGTCGTCCGGCGTTCGACCGCCGCCCGTCGGCACATCCGATGCGTGGGGCAGCTTGAAACAGCCTTGGTCAGATGATGCCGTGCCACCATGGGCAAGCGCTCGCACAACCCGATCGGGCGTGCCGCAAAATGATGCCGATCGGTGGGCTCGGCCGCAATGGGTCGCGCCGGCCGCGCAGCAAAAAGCCGACGAGCCGGAAATGAACGGCGCATACAGTAGTTGGACACATGAGTTTGACGGCTACGCATGGACGAGTCCCCCGAAAGCGACGATTACCGCGCAACTGGTGTTGCAAACGGAGCCCGAGCAGCCGGATATCCTCACCACGCTCGAACGTTTCATGAGGATGGTGAACGGCGATCCGGCGCAATGAAAACGCGTCACCGTAGCCGGGTCGAGAGATGAAAAGCGCGAGGAGCGCGATCCGCATGCGAGTGGAAGTCCGCTCGATTACGGTCGAATTCCTTCATGTTCTAAAAATGCAGCTGACTCGGCGGCAATGCCGGCGGCAAGCGTCTGGAACAGTGTTTCCCTAGTAGAAGCCAGCTAATAGGAGTGAATGCAGTGAGCAGGATTAATCGCAGCAGTAGTGAACGTAGCGACATGTCGTTGAGCGGTCCATCTGTCACGCCATCAGTCGCGCAGAGCGTACAGGAATCCAGGCAGAGTACCCGTAGCGCAATGTCGAGCGCTCTTGCACAACTGTCATTGCGGTCGCGGAAGCCGGGCTCACGCCAGAGCCAACAACCCCGCTCGAATGCTCCGTCGGAGCGGACTGTAATCAGCCGCGAGCCGATGGACACCGCGTCGGTGCTGAGCGACAGGAGCGTGGCGACGGGCCGCTCGAATGCGTCGGTGCTGGGCGGCGCCAGCCAGAGCAGCCAAGCCCGCTCACAGGCCCCGTCGGGCCGGACCGCGATCAGCCGAGGAGCAGCGGACACCGTGTCGGTGTTAAGCGACGCGAGCGCGGCGACCGGCCGCTCGAATGCGTCGAACCATTCGACTCGGAGCAGCACCGCGCTGCATGCGCCGGCGGCGAGCCTTGGGCTGGGCTCTCATCGCGACGAATTGGGTCGTACCGGCCGGGGTTCATCGCAGGCGAGCGGTGGCACGTATGCCGAATGGAAAGCGATGCAAGAGAATCGGCGGCGGACAGAGACGTCTGGATCGGAGTCGCCATCGCCGTCCCTGCAGAGTAGCTCGTCGTCCGGCCGGCGATTCAAGCCTGGATCCTTGGCTTCCCGGGTGCTGGACACAGCGAGCAGCAGATTGAGCACAGCCCTTGGTCACAGGCCGGCATTTACGGTCACCGGCGATCCCAGCAAGATCCCGACCACCCCTCGACGAGAGTCTCCCTACGAGCCCGACCTCAGTAATCCTGCTGTCGCGCTGGCGGCACATCAGTGGGATCCGGTGGCATATCCGAGCGCCGAGCCCACGGAGTCCCGAGTAGCCTCATTGAGGATGCCGTAAACGACGCGAGAGTCGGCGGTCGCTTTCGCCCTGGCCCGCTCCCGTCACAACGAGAGTTGACTGACCTGCCCCTGCCGGCAAGGTGGGGTCGCTTCACCGCTGCTCAGGTGTCGAGGGCGGGCCGGCCGGAAAGATGCCGTCGCTGGTTTCGCCGTCGTACTTGCGCTGCGGACCCGCGCATGCCGTTGTGCGTTTCGCGTCCTGCTCGCGTCGATGCGGACACAAGCTCGTCGCGTATCTGGGCGAGGGTGGCGCACGAGGTGCGCTTGTCGTTCGGCATTTGCAGGAATTCGCGGACGATGGCGAGCACGGCATAAGTCGGGCTCGCACGCGCGGCATCCGTGGCCGCCGTGGCCGCTTCGTCGATGCGGGTCGCCATTTGCACGCCGATGAGCGCCGCCCCGTCGGAGAGCATGTGCCACACGGCGGTTAGCATGGAAGCGGCAACGGCGAGGATGGTTTTCTTTGGGCCGCGTCGTGCTTTGATGCGTAGAACCGGGCATGCAGAACGCCTGCTGGAAGAACACCTTCGTGAGAGTTAACCGACGCCGCGTTGCCGCATCTCCGTTCAACGAGCCGCCTCGACGCACGTGTGATGAAGTGCCTCGACCGCCCGGCATGCATTGATGACCCGGACATGCTGCCGGCTCGGACCACTCGTCTGGTCGAGCAACGTTTCGATCGAGCGCGCGTCGAGGTTGGGCTGCAAGCCGAGCAGCAACGCGATGGTGCCCGTCACGTTCGCTGTCGCGAACGACGAGCCCGAGACAAAGTCGTAATGTCCGCCGGGTGTGAGCGTCAGGATGTCGTGGCCGGGCGCGTAGAGCACGCGCGCGGCGGAATCGGAGCCGGGGCCATTCGCCGCGCGTGCCGACGCGCGTGCGGAGTCCACCGCGATCACGCCCGGCACGCCGACCGGAAACGCCTTGAGGTTGCCGTCCGGCAGCACCGCGCCCACCACGATCACGCCTTTTCTCACCGACAGTTCGATCAGTTGAGTGAGCAGCGGATCCTTCGGCCCGCCCAGGCTCAGATTGATGATCTGTGCATGCGCTTCGAGCGCCGACTGGATCGCCTCCGCGAGCGTGAACGAATTGCAGCGCGAAGGTCCGCTGCGATTGTCCGCTTGCCAGCAGGCCTTGACTGCGATCAGTTTCGCGTGCGGCGCGACGCCTTCGATGCCGGCCTTGCCGTCCGCGCCGCCCGCGCGATCCGCCGCGATGACGCCCGCGACCGCGGTGCCATGCAGGTCGCGATTGAATTGCGTCCAGTCCTCGTCGACGAAATTGCGCGTCGAGACAATGCGGTCGCGCAGATCGGGATGGGTGGTGTCGACGCCGGTGTCGATCACCGCGACCCGCACCGAATCGCCGCGCGTGACCTTTTGCGCCGCGCCCGCGCCGATTTCGCGGAAGCCCTGCTGCAAGTCGGTGTAGTCGTTGTTGCCGGCTGGCGCGTCGGCGAGCAAGTCGAAGGTCTGCAACGGCTGCGCGAGGCTGACGCGGGAATCGGCGGCGAGCCGCGCGACGACTTCCTCGCGCGGCGTATCGCCGATGATCTCCAGCATCGCGCAATGCACCTTCAGCGACGGGATCGGCCAGGCCGACACCTCACGCAAGCCGTATTGCCGTGCGAGCGCCGCGACTTGCGCCCGCGCGCTGCCGCCCGGCGAATAGCCGCCGGCCGCGCCGTATCCGGCCGCGGTCGAGCCGGCGCGCAGCATCAGCGTTTCGGGCGGATTGGCGACGGCCAGCACGATCATTCGTTCGGGGCGCGCCTTCATCTGCTGCGTCGCGACAGCGGGGTCGGGCGTCGCGGGCACGAGCGCGCAGGCGGACATCGCGAAGGCGGCGCACAGGGAGAGCCAGCAGAGCAGCGTGCGCCGCGCCAGGGCGGCCCACGTGCCGCGTTCGCCGCCGTTCGCTGCCGGGCTCGCGTCGTACGGCGGGTGCGGGGCGGAGCGGTCCTTGGACGTCATGGCAACTCGATTCATGATGGAAATAGCCGTAGGTGCGCGTCGCCGTGTAAAAAGTTACGCCGCCGCTCAGAAATGCCAGATTGCATCGGCGATCCAGCGATTGGATGCGCCCGGTCCGAGGTGCGCCTTGGCTTCGTTGTTGGTGGCGATATACGACACGTCGAATTGCCACGCGCGATACTGGTAAGTCAGTCCGACGTTGCCGTAGACGTAGCCGATGCCGAGCACCGAGTGCAGATCGTAGTAACCGATGCCGGCCGTCGCGGTCCAGCCGTGCACGAGCGGCAGGCGGCCGACCAGATCGTAGGCGACGGCGTGCGAACTCGGCGACGGCCCGAAGCCCGTGTTCGGCGAGAGCGCGACCGAGGCGAACAGGGAGTCGCGCCAGCCCGCGGTCAGCACCAGTTCGTCGTAGTTGAAGCGCGAGGACTGCGATCCCTGGAGGAACTGGTAGTGCGAGAGCATGGCCTGGGCGCTCCAGTCGCCGGCCAGGCGCCAACCATATCCGCCGTTGACGACGACTTCCGCGCCGTTGGTGGGGCGGCGGGCGGAGCGCAGCGACGCAGCCGACGCGCCCGCAAAGAAACCGTTGCCCGGATACCAGTTGGCCCCTGCGCTGACGGACGGCTGCCTGTTGCCGATGTCCATGCCGCGCGTGACCTTGTTAGTGGTGACACCTGCCTCGAACTGCCAGTCATCGCTCGCAGCCGCGGCGGGCGACGATAACACGGCGAAGGTGACGAACAGCGGGCACCATCGAACCCGGCCTACGGACAAACCGGCCGCCTTGCGGCAAGTCAGGAGCAAAGCACGCCGCAACTCCATATCGTTGGTTCACAGTTCCGGTGGATTGGGACGCTGACCGACTGGGCGTCCAGCCATCTGCACGACCCGGTGCGATGCATAGTGCATCCCATCGGGTCGTGCAATCCTAACCGATAAACGCAAACGGAAGAATTCCGGAGCAAACGTCAGTGGTGTCATGAACTCGCCGCGCCGCGTGAAGCGGCAGAGAAAGCGCGCAGTCGGCGGTGATACCGCGGCCAGCGCAGGTGACATGAGGTCGTGCGTGAAATTGGAAAGATGACCGCAAGTGACGTCGGGCGCGAAGAAGGTCGCAAACGACGCGAAAAACCCGTGAGCGCCGTCACGCTGGTCGACGCAATGCAAAGATCGCACAGTTGCTTGTTGCGGGCAAAAAATATCAGATCAGGAAAGGCGGTTTCTACTGTCAGTACGCCCTCAACCCCCGGTAGGGATGTGCTGACATCTCCGGCGCGATGCGCCGCGCCTCATGGATCCGACGCGATGGCATGCCCGGCGTGCAGCAAGGGACGCCAGCAGGAGGCTCAATTATTCTCTACCGGAATGCATCCCGCATCGATCAGGATGGCACCTACGGAGCAGAGACTCGATGCGAGGCAGGGTCACGCGGCAAGCGCGATCGACGGGGCAGACAGCCGACAACGGCTGGTCGCACGAAAAAGTCCAGGGAACATCAATGAGCGCCCCAACCGACCGGGAATGCTGGAGCGGCGAAGACTGCGCCGTCGGCCAACAATTGAACCGGCCTGCGTCTAAGACTTCTCAAGGACCAGGCCGACTGGAGACAATGTAGTGCGATTTGCCCTCGTGACCGAAGACCCTGTATTGATCCGCGATCTGACCGGATGTTTTGCCAGCGACCCGATTGTGATCGAGCCATTCAGCGCTGGACAGGATTTCCTGCGCGCAGCGCGTGCGACCGTGTATGACCTCGTGCTGATCGATGCACAGAACAGTTCACTGTTACTCGACGTGCTTCAGTCATCGCGCAACAGCGATGCGACTGTGGGCACGCCGGTGGTCGTCCTCACGCCGTTCCCGGACTGGGCGGCAATGCTAGGCTGGATCAACGCCGGCGCCACGGATGTGGCCTACCGCTACGACCTGGAACAGGTGCGTCTGCGCGCGCATGTCGTGCTCCAGCGCGAGACACATCGGGCGGCAGGTGCCGACACCATTGAACTGGGCAGCTACGTGTTGCGAAAAGATGTCGGCCTGGTGGCTCTCGATGGCGTGGAGATACCGCTGACGCCGCGCGAATTTACGATAGCCTGGCTGTTTTTCTCGAATCCAGGCAGGTTCCTGAGCCGGGCGCAGATTGCCGGCAGCGTCTGGGGTTCACGCGAGCACGTCGCCTCGCGCTCCATTGAGCAGCACGTCTACAAACTGCGCAAGAAGCTTCGCCTATCGCTCGGATCCGGACTGAATCTGAAGACCGTCTATGCGCTCGGCTACAGGCTGGATTCCGTCCTGTCCGTCAGCCCACCTGATGGGCGGACGGGCGCGCCGAAACCTGGCGCGGCACGACCTTCATGCGCAATGCAGTCCGATGCCCGCGAACAGGGCGCTGACGTCGCCGATGCCTGAACGTCGCTTTAGCCCAAGCCGCGAAACGGGAAGGGGATGACAATGGATATTATCGAAATCGCGAAGAACGCCGGTATGCAGTTGCTGCTCGATGCAAAGATCGGCCGGGAGACATATCACAGCGTATGCGGTTCGCTGTCGTCGTTGCAGCGCTTCGCGGACGCAGTACGCGCAGCGGCCGCCGCACAGTCACCAGCACAGGGCGACGACGAAGAGCATATGAAGTAGCGGCCTGCGTCTGCGCAGCGCCTGCGGAGTGCACCAACCGCGCTTGATGTGCTGCGTCCTCTTCTGGCAAGACGTCTCCACCTGTCCGTACCAGATGATCAGCGTTTTGGTTGCGATGGATCGCGCCGGTCTGCTGCACGTCCCGTTGCAGCACCTCGTGCACGCGCCCACAGGGATCGGCCGAACGAGCACCTCGCGCACGATCCCCACGATCCCGCGATAAGGCTGCTGCAGATCAACGCCCAGCGCGAGCATCGCCTCATGGACCATCGTTGGGTGACCGGCACCGCGAAACCGTCCTCCAGCGCTACGGTCGCCTTGCGCTGTTGCTGGCAGACGCGCCCAGGGTCTCACACCATGCCGGTCCGCTGGCGCACGCACCGGTGCCGGTCACAGCGACGTGCCCGCAACAAACCCTTTCGTTCTCGCCTAGGCAGCATGGCTGTTGCGCCGGCGGATCGTCTGATTCACGCACCAACACTGAAGAAATGGACCGACTTTATCGACCATCGCACTGCCGTCCGCCGCCGTGCGGCTAACCATCGTGTGAGCTAAGCAATGGAGCGAGCCCGGGTATGAAAATGTGTCCATTCATCGAGCGGAATCTAGGGAAGCTGAATTTCAGGCAGCGGCTAAACAGGCCCTGCATCAGCTCCTATCGACTCGCCAAAGCCGTCCCCGGAATACTCAACAATTGTCATTGCAGCAACATCTGGATCGCTGGTTAGCACCTACGGACAGTTCTCATTGATCGGTGTGCCGCCGGAACGAAGACCTCCACGAATGCAACCATGGAAACCTGACTATGCATACGACGCCAGACAGCTTTGCCAATGCAACCGGACACCGCCCCGAGTCTGTTGACGTATCGGCGTATGAAGCATCGCGAGTGTTTAACAGGGAAGCAATACGCAACCTGTCGCTAGCCGATCAATTGCTATTTGAATGGTTCGGGAAGGGTCCGCACGTCGAGGCCAGATACGCTTGCGTGCATCACGCTTTCGAGCAATACGCTGCGGCGCAGCCCGACGCCATTGCCGTGCAGCATCTTGGAAACAGGATCACATATGGCGAATTGAACCATCAGGCGAATCGTCTGGCTGCCACATTGGTCAGTCACGGCGTATCGACGGGCGACGCGGTCGCACTCTTTCTGCAGCGTTCGATATCGATGGTAATCGGCATTCTTGCCGTGCTGAAGGCTGGCGCTGCATACGTGCCACAGGATGCTGGCGTGGCTCCGCAGACTCAGCTTCGCCACATCATCAATGTTACTTCGGCGAAGGTGATCCTGACGCTCGGCCGGCTAAAGCACCTGGTCCCTGTGCCTGACGGACACGTGTGCATCGCAATCGACGAATATGTCGACGAACCTGCAGCTGACAACCTGGATATCGCGGCTCCTCTCTCCGTCGCGACTGATGTCAATGCCGACAACCGGTGTTTCATTCTATTCACGTCCGGGACGACCGGTGTTCCGAACGGGGTGCAGGTCACACATCGCAATGTATCGAACATCCTGCTGACCGAACCCGGATCTCTCGGGATGCGCCCCGGCGTCAAGGTGGCGCAGATGCTCAACATCGGGTTTGACATGGCGGCCTGGGAAATCCTGGGTTCACTGGCAAACGGCGCAACGCTTGTGATTCGCGGAGAAGGCTTCGCGCAGGTAGCCAGGGAAGTCGATGTCATCATTTCGACTCCGTCAATCCTCGCCACCCTGGACGCCGACCAGTGCCGTACCGTCAAGGTCGTCGCGGTCGCGGGCGAACCCTGCCCGAAGCCGCTCGCGGACAAATGGGCCGCCTTTTGCGCGTTCCACAATTCCTGCGGCCCGACCGAGACCACCATCGTCAATACGGTGCAGCGTTATGACCCGTCGGCCGGGCGACTCACTATCGGTACGCCGACACCCAACAACACGGTCTATATCCTCGACGAGCATCGCAAGCCCTGTGCGATCGGCGAAGTGGGCGAAATGTGGGCAGGCGGCGATTGTGTCACTGCAGGCTATCTGCACAACGCCCGGTTGACCACCGAGCGCTACGCAGCCGATCCATTTCTTGGCAACGGACGGCGGATGTTCCGCACCCGGGACCTTGGCCGCTGGACGCCGGACGGTGAGCTTGAGCACCTGGGCAGGGTGGACGATCAAGTCAAGATACGCGGCTTTCGGGTCGAGCTGGATTCTGTGTCCGCGGTTCTCGAATCGGTGCCGTCGTGTACGCATGCGGTGGCCTTGAAGCTCGACAGCCGCAATCTCGCCGCATTCGTCTGTCCCCGCTCTGTCGACACTCACGTTGCGCGTCAGATGGTCGCAGCGGCGCTGCCGTACTACTGCACACCTTCGCTGATCATCGCAATGGACGCATTTCCACTAACCAGTCGGGGCAAGGTGGACAAACGCGTACTTCTGAACCTTGCCATCGAGCGACTGGAAGAACAGCAGCGGCAAGCCAGTCCAGTCGAGGAGTCACTGCTTTGCGAGGTGAGAGCATGACGGCAAGTTCTCTCGATGCTGAACTGCCGATGCCACAGGGCGTCATGCGCCGCTTCGCGCGGCATCCGGCTCTGATGCACTATCACCGCCTCGTCTGTCTGGTGGGAGCGATCAACCTGGCGTTTCTCGCGTTTGGCGTGACGCGCGGAACGTGGTGGACGAGGAACGGGATTGCGCTCGGCCCGATTTCAAATCTGGTTCTGGTGAATTTCTCGATCGCGATTCTGATCCGTCAACAGTACGTGATCAATCTGTTGTTCTGGCTGGCGACGCGGGCGCCGACGCACTGGCCGCTGTCGATCCGGTGGACGCTCGCGAAGGTCTATCACTTCGGGGGCTTGCACAGCGGCTGTGCTGCGGCCGCAACGGTCTGGTTCGCAGTTTTCGCGGGTTCCCTGACGTTCCATCTGGCGAACGGATTGCCTGGCGTGTCAGTCGGCATCGTCTGGGTGACGTACGCGTTGCTCGCGATTCTGCTCGTCATCGTACTGATGGCGCTGCCGGCCATTCGCGCCCGCTTCCACAACAGCTTTGAAAAGACGCACCGCTTCGGTGGATGGGCCGCACTACTACTGTTCTGGACGCAGAGCGTCATGTTCATCGACGACCAGCGAGGCGGCGCGGGTCTCGCGCGCGCGCTGCTCTCGTCGCCCGGATGGTGGATGCTTGTTGTCCTCACGACTAGCATTGCGCTTCCGTGGACGCGGCTGCGCAAGGTGCCGGTCAGGATCGACACGCCATCGTCTCATGCCGCCATAGTCCGCTTTGACCACGGCGTCACGCCTTTCCCCGGATCGTCGACCGCCGTGAGTCGTCATCCTCTGTTCGAATGGCATTCGTTCGCCAACATCCCCGCGCCTCGGGAGAACGGCTTTCGCCTCATCGTTTCCCGCGCCGGAGACTGGAGCGGATCGTTCATCGACGACGCGCCGTCGCACGTCTGGGTCAAAGGAATCCCCACTGCCGGGGTGGCCAACATCGAAACCCTTTTCACCCGCGTGGTCTATGTCGCGACCGGCAGCGGCATTGGACCGGTGCTCCCCCATCTGCTGGCGAAACGGGTGCCAGCCCGGCTTGTCTGGTCGACCAGAAGCCCTCGCGAGACATATGGCGACGCACTGTTAGATGAGATTCTTCAGGCAGAGCCGGGCGCAATCATCTGGGATACCGATACGCAAGGCAAGCCCGACATGGTTCGGCTCGCCTACGCTGCCTACACGCAGTTCAATGCAGAGGCCGTGATCTGCATTGCAAACCAGAAACTCACGAATGCAGTCGTCTACGGCATGGAAAGCCGGGGGATTCCCGCTTACGGCGCGATCTGGGACTCCTGATCGTGACGGCGTGTCTGGTGCAACGCAGATCATCCATTTTTTTCTTGAGAGGTTCGCATGACCATTCTGATCGAACGCCGGGATCGGGTCGCCGTTATCCGGCTGAACCGCCCCAAAGCGATGAACGCATTGAGTTCCGAAGTGATGGAGGAGATTGTCTGCGCGATGCAAACGCTCGATCGCGATCCGCAGGTGGGCTGTTTCGTGCTAACCGGTTCCGAGAAGGTCTTTGCGGCAGGCGCGGACATCAAGGAGATGCAGGGCAAATCCTACATGGACATGTTCAACGAGGATTTTTTCGCTGGCTGGGATAACTTTGCGGCGCTACGCACGCCGAAGATTGCCGCCGTATCGGGCTTTGCGCTCGGTGGCGGCTGCGAACTGGCGATGATGTGCGACATGATATTCGCCGCCGAAACCGCAGTCTTCGGCCAGCCTGAAATCAGGCTCGGTGTGATCCCGGGCATGGGTGGCTCGCAACGCCTGACGAAACTGATCGGCAAGGCGAAGGCGATGGACATGATCCTGACGGGACGCACGATGGCGGCCGACGAGGCCGAGCGCGCGGGGCTCGTCGCCCGCGTGATTCCCGCCGATCGGTTGATGGAAGAAACGCTCGCCGCTGCCGCGACGATCGCCGGGTACGGCAAGGTGACTGCCATGGTCGCCCGCGAGGCGGTCGATCGCGCCCTCGAACTGGGTTTGCGCGAAGGGCTCCTGTTTGAGCGGCGAACATTTCACGCACTGTTCGCAACGGAAGACCAGAAGGAGGGCATGCGCGCTTTCGTCGAGAAAAAAACGCCCGAGTTCAAGGGCCGCTAGAAAGGACGACTCGCACTAATGCAACGCCTCGTCCAGAGTAATGCTCCGCCGTTTGGAATCGTCAATCTTCACCCCAAAAGAATGTGCGAAGTAATTTCCAGAATCTACGGCGATGATAAATCTGTCGTGGGCAAGTTCGGGTGCTGTGCCGACGGGTCACCATTCGAGTCATATCCGCGAGGAGCATTCGCCTTTGCATCGGCGAACGCCAGATGAGACAGAACGACTCTGCATTCAGTTTCCTGCGATTGATCTTCGATGAAGTTGCCTCGAACGCACGTGCGTCCGCTTCGGAGAAGTTCGAAGCACCGGGCCGGATCGGCTACGGCCGCCCGCATCCGGCAGGGGTCGGCCAGAAAATCTCCTTCGAGGTGCATGTTCGATCCGAGTCGGAAAAAATGCAACGCTTCGAGGGGAATCGGCCATATTTATTGCATTCGGTGAATTCAAACCGCCAGTGGCGGCATAGTGAATTCAGATAGTTTCCACTTCGAAGAACCTTCCAAACCAATCCGGGTAGTGTGGCGTCTATTGGTCGCCCGCTCTGGCTTAGGCACGAGACGGTTCTGCGATATCGGGCGAGTTTGCGTGATGAGGGCGGCGAGCGTCGTGCCCACCATTTCGCATGTTGCTGGACGATGCATGTGCTTGCTGGCCGCCCTTTGGCCTATATCTTTGGTGGGAGCGGCCAGAGAGTGAGGGTTACCAGGCGGCCACGGAGCGGAAGAGGTCGAGATGCGTCTCCGCTCGCCAATGATGGCGTAATTTGGCAATGCTACGCGTGACACTTGAAAACCACGGGAGCGAACAAGTCTGAGCGCCGGAATCAAGTCGGTGTTGCCGGTCATGACGATCATTTCTTCGACCGCTCCGCTATCTGCCATCGTGGAAAGGCCGAAGCCAATGCCGTTGGTGCGCGTAATTTTGTTCCCGCGAGTGGATAGTCGATTTGGGGCTGACTTCGAGAACAAGTTTGCTTCAAGAGGTCTTTCAGAAAGTTGTTCCCCGTACCAACGTTTGAAGTGTGTCGCCCCCAAGTGAAGCGCCGAATTGAATGCCGATGACAGCGCTCGCGCCTAAGTTTGCCGGTGCAAAGTGGGAGAAGCTGAGCCTTTGGTACGGGGCTGTTGCCGTTGGTTTGCGTAAAGTTGTTCGCGTCCGCCAGCGGGCAGTCGGGAGCCATGAGCCAGCTGGGAACAATATTGTACAAATCGCAGTTGCATAATATTGTTCCCGCAGCCAACGAAGTCGTGACCATGGCCGAAGCGCGGACAGGGCAGGCCGTTGGCCCGATACGCCAAGAACAAATTTCTGCAAAAGACGGAAACAAGCTTATGCAAACAAACGGGACGACCACCCAATCCTTGGCACCCATTTCTACATTTGACATAAGACAAATTATCACCGACAAACAGTGTAGTAGCTTTATAGATGGAATGGTCGCCTCCCGCCTTAACGGGCCAACCGACGCCGCAGCAACCCCGGCGACGATGTCGAGCCCGAGTATCGTCTCCGTTGGGATATCCCGTTAAGGAGAAAGCTGATGGAACCCACGACTATTGCCATCGACCTGGCCAAGCGCGTTTTCCAGATTCACTACGTCGAGCCTGTGACCGGCGCGATTCGCAGCAAGGTGCTCAAACGCGCCCAGCTCGTGCCGTTCTTCGCCAACCGGCCTGCGACTTGTGTCGTTATGGAGGCCTGCGGCAGCGCCCATCACTGGGCCCGTGTCCTGGCGCGGCTTGGCCACGACGTGCGGCTCATCGCAGCCCAGTTCGTCCGACCGTTCGTGAAGTCGAACAAGAACGATGCCGCGGATGCCGCGGCGATCTGGGAAGCGGCCCAACGTCCCGGCATGCGTTTCGTAGCTGTCAAGACGGAAGACCAGCAGGCCATGCTTGCGATGCACCGCATACGCCAGCAACTTGTCAGGATCCGTGTCATGCAGGTCAACCAGCTTCGCGGATTGCTCTACGAATTTGGCGTGATACTGCCGGCAGGTCGCCGTGCATCGATAGAGGCAGCCAAAGTCGCGCTGGCGTCGATGGCTGAGCAGTTGCCCACTATGCTGGCAGACAGCCTGCAGGACCAGATCTCGCGGCTACGTGGACTCGACGAGCAGATTGCCCGGATCGAACAGCGCATTCTCGAGTGGCGACGCAACAACGATGCATGCAGACGCATTTCCGAAATCCCCGGCGTGGGAGTACTCACGGCCACTGCTGCAGTATCGGTAATTGGACAGGCGAAGACCTTTCGCTCCGGCCGGGAGTTCGCTGCCTATTTGGGCCTCGTGCCGCGACAGAACGGCTCTGGGGGCAAGGTAAAGCTTGGCGGGATCAGCAAACGCGGGGACGTGTACTTGCGAACGCTACTGATCCACGGCGCGCGATCGGTCATCTCAAGTTCAAGGTATTTGCCGGAGCGCTTGCGCCAGATGCTGACCCGGCGTCCAACGAATGTCGTTGCCGTTGCGCTCGCCAACAAGATGGCGCGAACAATCTGGGCGCTGCTCGCGTATGGTCGAACGTATCAGGCAGCACCAGCGCAGTA
The DNA here is from genome assembly GCF_003330825.1 of Paraburkholderia terricola. Lineage (NCBI taxonomy): Bacteria > Pseudomonadati > Pseudomonadota > Betaproteobacteria > Burkholderiales > Burkholderiaceae > Paraburkholderia > Paraburkholderia terricola. The sequence goes on along the minus strand of NZ_CP024942.1, from coordinate 2,814,961 downwards.
AGCACGAACCGTAGCCTTTAACCCATCCACGGTTGCACAGGTGTATTGAACGATGGCAAGACAGGTTGGACCGCGTGAAGGCAAGCCTGAGACATTTCTCGGACTTCGAGTCCGTTATTTAGATTAGGACCTTTGCGGCGAAATCCATCGGGGCCGGCGGGTACGTTCCGCAATCGAGTCCGGATATAAGTCCGCAACCACCCTTCTCGCTACGAACAATTACCTTGCAAATGGGAGGCGACCATATAAGAAATGTCGTGTTCTGCTCTGGGTATGCTTGCCGGTTCCCCGCGGGATTACGGAGCCGGCCATGCATCCAGCGACACTGGTGACATTGAACATGCGCGAACTCGACCGACTGAAGGTGATCCAGGCTGTGGTGGACACCGGTCTGAAACCTGGACGTGCTGCCGACCGGCTGGGCCTGACGGTGCGGCAGATCGAGCGGCTGGTAATCCGGTATCGTGAATCAGGCGCAGCGGGCCTGGTCTCACGCAAACGCAGCCGACCGGGTAACCGGCGGCTGGACGACGACGAGGCCCAGCGCGCCCTGGCGATTATCCGCGAGTACTACGCCGATTTCGGCCCAACGCTGGCCTGCGAGAAGCTGCACGAATGCCACGGCATACGTCTGGCGAAGGAAACGGTCCGCAGGCTGATGACGGACGCGGGCCTATGGGTGCCGCGCCGGCAGCGGCCGCCGAAGGTCTACCAGCCGCGCGCGCGGCGGTCGTGCCTGGGCGAGCTGATCCAGATCGACGGCAGCGAGCATCCCTGGTTCGAGGACCGGGCGCCGCAGTGCACGCTGCTGGTGTACGTCGACGACGCAACGAGCCGGCTGATGCACGTGCTTTTCACGGCCACGGAATCGACCTTCAGCTACTTCGAGGCGACGCGTGCGTACATCGAGCGTCACGGCAAGCCGGTGGCGTTCTACAGCGACAAGGCGAGCGTGTTCCGGAACACGGCCGCAAGCAGGACCGGCAATAGCGTGACGCAGTTTGGTCGCGCGATGTACGAGCTGAACATCGACACGATCTGTGCAAACAGTAGCGCGGCCAAGGGCCGTGTCGAGCGCGCGCACCTGACGCTGCAGGACCGGATGGTGAAGGAAATGCGCTTGCGCGACATCCGCACGCTCGCTGCGGCCAATGCCTGGGTGCCCTCCTTCATGGCGGCCTACAACGCGCGTTTCGCAAAGCCTCCGAAGAGCGAGTTTGACGCACACCGTCCGCCGAGGGCTGACGAGAACCTTGAACTCGTGCTCACGTGGCGCGAGCCGCGCAAGGTGACGAAGGCGCTGACCGTGCAGTACGACCGCGTCATGTATCTGCTGGACGATACGCCGGCGCATCGCAAGCTGATCGACCGGTATATCGAGGTCTGGGAGTATCCGGATGGGCGAATCGAACTTCGGGCAGATGGCGGTGCATTGTCGTGCAGGCAGTATGACCGGCTGACAGAAATCGATCAGGGCGCGATCGTCGAGCATAAACGTTTGAGCCACGTGCTGCAGGTCGCGCAGGTGATTCAGGCTCAACGCGATAACAGCCGGATCGGCAAGGCGCCTTCACGAACGCATCTGGGAGTTGCAACCAGGGCTGAGGGCAGCTCGCCGGGCAAGAAGAAAGAACGCGAATTCACGCAGACTGACATCGAGCATGTGATCGTGGATCTTGCCCAGCAAAGACAGATAACCCGCAACCCGTAAACCTGGCCGGTGGTCTGCAGGGTCAGTCGAAACAGACGTCGGCGCCCTGCCCATTCACGGCGGATCCTTCGACACTGGGTGATCAGTAACCGATGAAAGACCGACCTTTTAACCCTGAAAACACGACATTTGTATTTAGCCGCCGCCACGACATCTTGAAATGGCCTCGACAAACAATGCAGTGGCTAGACGGTAATGTCCGCTTTTAGCTAGATAGATGGAATGGTCGCCTCCCGCCTTTGAAGTCTTTCAAGATCAAATGGTCAGGCATACGGCATTGCTGAAGGCCGGGCGTGATGGAGCCTGCACTCCCGTTCGCTCCATCCCGCCCGCGTCAGCCGCATCCCGCGAAACGAACGGGCGCTCAGAACCGATGACGGATACCGGCCGCGACCAGCAACTGGCTGCGGCCCGCCGACGGATCGGACGTATTGATCACGGCGGGGACGCGAGATGAAGCGCGCTGATACACCGTCTCCAGATAGGTATCGGTGCGCTTCGAAAGCTGGTAGCCAGCCTGCAACGCGCCCTGATGCCAGTGTGCACCCGAGCCCTTCGTATAGGTGTACATGCTGGCGAGCGACACTTTCGGCGCCCACTGGTACACGCCATTGATCTCATAGTTGCTGAAGCCTACCGAAGGCTCCGCTGAACCGGAACCGGCATCGGTCACACCGCTATAGGTCGAGCGGGACCACGCGGCACCCACCGTAAAATCGCCGATCGCATAGCTTGCGCCGACGCCATACGTGCTCTGCGTCTGCACGCTCGCGTCGAATACGTCGCGATTCGAGCCGGGCAGATTCACGGTGTCATATGCGCCTCCCGCGGTGTTGCCGCGGCCGTTCACGTGCAGGTAAGCGGCGCCCGCGTTGAACGGCCCGCTCTGGTAGTTCGCGCCGACGCTGTACGCGCGATTGTTGGCGAACTGACCGGCACCGTTCGAAAACGCGTACATGCCGCCGAAGCTGAAGCCGCCGAACGACGGGCTCGCATACGTGACCGAATTGCGCGCGAGGTACGCGTTGTTGGCGTTGTCGTTGTCGAACGGATGCGCGAACGCCGTGCCCCCCGCACTGCCCGTCAGCGTGAACGGTGCGAAGTAGTCGTGGACCGAATCGTACTGGTGACCTACCCTGACCGTCCCGTACGTCTCGTTGCCAAAGCCGACGTAGTACGGGTGATCGATGAAGCCGTCGCCCGTCGTCACCGAAAACCCGCGCTCCAGTTGAAAGATCGCCTTGTTGCCGCCACCGAGATCCTCGGTGCCCGCGAGGCCCCAGAAGCTGCCATCGATCAGCCCCGAGGTGGCCTTGTACTGCGCGTGGCCGCCGACGTTACTCACATACGCGAGCCCCGTATCAAGTTCGCCATACAGCGTTACGCTGCTCTGCGCGTGGGCGTTCGCGCCGAGGAACGCGAGCGTGGCGGCGGTGGCGGACGGAATGGTGAAAAGCTTGTTCTGTTTTGCGGACATGTCGTGAACCGGTTGAAAAAATGAACAGGTCGTGCGCATCCGGCGCTGCACGCAACGGTGCGTGGCGAGGAACGTGTGCGCACGATATATGCATCGTGAGGTCTGCGGTGATCGTGAGCGCCATCAACAGACGACGCTCACGCACCATGATTCAAGGCTGGTCGAAGCCATTGCGCACGGGCTTGAACCCCATCCCGCTGCGCAGTTGCGGTCGGCTTCAATACCACTGCCCGTAACGGCGGATATACAGCGTCTTCACAACCTGCGTCAGCATCATGTAGCCGAGGATTGTTGCGACGAGCCAGAGCCAGTAGCTGTGATCCAGCGAAGTAAAACCCAATGCCCCGGCCAGTGGAGAAAACGGCAACCAGCAGCCCACGAGGATAGCGATCGAGGTCGACAGCAGCACCGGCAGCGACGCGGTACTCTGGACAAACGGAATCTTGCGCGTGCGCAGCATGTGGACGACGAGCGTCTGGGAGACGAGACCTTCGATGAACCAGCCGGAATTCATGATGCTCTGACCGCCGCCGTGCAGGTGGAACGCCGCGCCGGCGCCGAACACTGTCCACATCAGCACGTAGGTCACGATATCGAACACCGACGACGTCGGTCCCAGCCACACCATGAAACGTCCGATATTGCCCGCATCCCACTTGCGCGGCTTCTTCACGAAATCGGGATCCATCCGGTCCCACGGCAGGAACATCTGCGAGAGGTCGTAGATCAGGTTCTGGATCAGCAATTGCATCGCCAGCATCGGTTCCCAGGGCAGGAATGCAGAGGCGATCAGCACCGAGAACACGTTGCCGAAATTCGAGCTCGCCGTCATGTTCAGGTACTTCAGGATATTGCCGAACGTCTCGCGGCCCTTGATTACGCCCTCTTCCAGCACCATCAGGCTCTTTTCGAGCAAGATGATGTCGGCGGTTTCCTTCGCGATATCGGCCCCTGTGTCCACCGAAATGCCGACGTCCGCATCACGAAGCGCCGGCGCGTCGTTGATCCCGTCACCGAGGAAACCGACCGTGTGGCCGTTTGCCTGAAGCGCCTTCACGACACGCGCTTTCTGCAGCGGGGTGAGTTTCGCAAAGACCGTCGTGTGTTCAACCACCTGTGCAAGCTGGACATCGTTCATCGCCTCGATGTCGCGCCCGAGCAGCGCAGCGCCCGGGTCCAGTCCCACGTCGCGGCAAACCTTCACCGTGACAATCGGGTTGTCGCCCGTCAAGACCTTGACCGCCACGCCATGCTCACGCAGCGCACGAATGGCGGGCGCGGCCGAATCCTTCGGCGGATCGAGGAAAGTGAGGAAACCGCGTACCACGAGGTCTGCCTCGTCAAGGGTCTTGTACTGGGACTTCGCTTCGGCGCGCGGGATCTCGCGCGTGGCGACCACCAGCACACGGTAGCCCTCCTCGTTGTACGCCTCGGCTCGTGCAAGCAGCATGTCGCGCTCGTGCGCCGTCAACGCGTGGACCGTGTCACCGTTCTGAATGTGTGTCGACACCATCAGCATTTCTTCGACAGCGCCCTTCGACACCATCAGTTGGTTGCCGTCCAACCCCTCGACCACCACCGAAAGTCTGCGGCGTACAAAATCGAACGGCAGTTCGTCGACCTTGGCGTACTGCGTCAGTTTCACCGGCGCGACACGTTCATTGGCATGGTCCACGACGGCGATGTCCATGAGATTCTTCTGCCCGCTCTGGTGGAAGCTGTTCAGCCAGGCAAGTTGCAGAATCCGCTCATCCCGCTTGCCGTGGATGTCGAGGTGACGTTCAAGGATGATCTTGTCCTGCGTGAGCGTGCCGGTCTTGTCCGTACACAGGACGTCCATTGCGCCGAAGTTCTGCACCGAATTGAGCCGCTTCACGACCACCTTGCGTCGCGCCATCGCAATGGCGCCCCTCGCCAGATTCGCCGACACGATCATCGGCAGCATCTCCGGCGTCAGACCGACCGCGACTGCAAGCGCGAACGTCACCGCGGACAGCCAGTCGCCCTTGGTCAGGCCATTGATCAGGAACACCACCGGCACCATGACCAGCATGAAGCGGATCAGCAGCCATGACACACTGTTGACGCCGCGATCGAAGCTGGTTTCGACGCGCTTGTGACTGACCACGTTTTTTGCCAGTGAGCCGAAATAGGTATCGACGCCGGTGGCGATGACGATTGCCGTTGCCGTCCCGCTGACCACGTTGGTTCCCATGAAGCAGATATGGGCGAGATCGAGGAGATCGGTCCGGTCATCGGAAGCGGCATGGGCCGATTTCTCCGTCACCGCGCCGAGCGTGTCGTATTTCTCGACGGGCAGTGCCTCGCCGGTCAACGCCGCCTGACTGATGAACAGATCGCGCGACTCGATCAGACGGATGTCGGCGGGGATCATGTCACCCGCCTGCAGACTGACGATATCGCCGACGACCAGATCACGCATCGCGATTTCCTGCCTCTCTTGATCCGCGAATACGGTTGCCCTGCGAATCACGGTCGCCGTTGTGCGAACCATGGACTTGAGCCGCTCTGCTGCCCTGTTTGAGCGGTATTCCTGAAAGAAGCGCAACAGACCGCTGGCGGTCACCATCGTGAGCAGGATGCCGACCCCGGTCCAGTTGCGATCGTCCGGCGCAGCAAGGTACACGTCCGTGAAGAAGGTAATGACCGACAGACCGAGCAGCACCAGCACGAACGGGTTTTTGAAGGCTCGCAGCAGCTGTACCAGTGCGTGTGGGGCTCTGTCATGGGCGACTTCATTGGGACCCGCACGTTGCAGACGCTCCAGTGCGTCTGCCGTGAGAAGACCGTCGAGCGAGCTGTTCGTCTGCTTGAGCGTGGCGTCGACGGATTCGTTGGCTTCGCTTACTACGTGCGCGAAGGATCTCTGGTCGCGGCCAGCGGAGCCAGACACAAAGCCTTTCTGCTTTCGCCTGGATGTATGCGGTTTTTTTGTGGATTCGTGTTGCATCGGCTGTTCCTGCTGCTATGCACGCGGCGAACGGCCCGCGGCTTTTGAATATTGGAGATGTGTCGTTCCATGAGGCCCGAGGCGCTCAGCGACAGCGCGCGTTGCCTCGATACGGCGGACGCGTGCTGTCGACGCCATGCTCAGGAGAGACCGTGCTTCTGGCCCAGCAGGGCCCTGACTGCCGCCCACCACCGGTGTGACGGTTTGGTGGGCGTTGGCGATACGAGCGCTGGCGCTGCTTCGTAATAGTGGTGCGACTCGCGGACCTGTGGCAGTTGCGATACGAGAAGGGCGAAATACATGCGATTTCTCCGTTCGGGTCGAAGCCCGACTGATTGTTGAGGTCGCCGGGACGCCTGCACGGCAACGCTCAAACAGTCAGGCAAGTGACGGCGAACGCGTGTGGGCATCCATCAGGCAATGAAAAAACGTAAGCGGCGTAAAGGCCATATGTCACTGTCGGGCATGACGTCTCCTTTCCGATGCGTTGTGCACGGGCGTGTCAGTTCATGCGCCCGCAGGGATAAACCAGCGGGCGCACGCGAGCATGGTCCCGAGTCGGGCTCAGGAAACCGGCCGTACGGACGGACGCAATCTGGCGTGCCGAAGCGGCGCTGAAATGGAGTGAACGGGAGCGGTACTGAAAACTACTGCGACGCGCACCATCTGCCTGCGGGCAGAACGGTGGCTGAATGAGGCTAGCGGATGTTCTGCCGGTCAGGCAATCAAACTGTTCGAGAATTGACTACTGCAACTGTCCAAGGCACTAGCCCCTGTTTGTGAAGACGGACGGATTGTAAGCAGACGCTCAGGACAGCGTCAACCTTAAATTTTGCTGTACGGAGCAAATGCGCGCGTTGAAGATTCGACGCGTCTCGAGATGGATTGGATGTCAGAGTCGTTTTTTGTCAGGGCCGTCGAGAAGATGGATTGCCTCTCACACTCCGCAGGGAATGAAGTGCGAGACCGCGATCGAGGCGTCCGGCACGGCATACCGCAGCACGCCTGCCAGCCCTTCAGCCGTGCGTGTTTTCTGCATGGTGAGCGCGAGCATCGATAGCAGCCGGCGCTTGTCGGCCACCTCGAGCAGTCGCTGACGCGCGGTGGAAGGCTGCGGCTTTTCATCCGCCGCGGGTAGCCTGGGCACCGACGTGATGAGGCGCGGGGATGTACTGAATCCGAAGCCGGCGAAGCTGAGCAGATAGCGCGACACCGGGTCCGTGCCATCGCGCCTGAAGCCGACCGGGTACCGGTATTTGCGCGCGACACGGTAGTACTGTGTGATGACGCGGTGGTGGAACAGGTCGAGAAACGCCGACAGGCGCTCTGCCCCGTCGCGGTTCTGGGCTACCACATCGACGAAATACGCGGGCATGCGCGCGTCGACGCCATAAAGTCCGAGAAACGTCGTCACCACCGATGGTCGCGCTGACAGATCGTCGGTGTCGTACCGGACCGCATCGATTTCGCGCCCGGGAAAGCCCAGCTGCGCGCGCGAACGGAACCGGATGGGATCCGTACCTCTACAAGGCAGTCACGAGCGGCCAGACCCTCAAGTCCGCTGAAATCAGGTGGTACAAGATCGACGACGCGGGCAAGGAGAAGGAGTACTTCAACACGAAGCTCGATAACGTGAAGGTGGTCGCCGTGCGTCCGAAGATGCTCGACATCAAGGATCCGGACTACGAGAAGCACAACCACCTGGAGGAGGTCGAGCTGCGCTACGAGACGATCACCTGTTCGTACAAGGACGGCAACATCATTCACAAGGACACCTGGAACGAGCGTTCCTGAATGACCGCTGGTCTGAAGGCCGGTCCGCCTCACCGGTAGTCTCCGGGATATCGGCCTTCCTTTGCCAGTCCGCCTGTGCGGACTGGCCTTTTTCCTGCGTGGGGCGAGCGCTCCCAGCGCCGGCACGCCCCCATTCCATGTGCGACAAGCCCGACCATGACCGTGCATAACGACCGAAATGCATCCTTCCGCGACGCCAGCCAGCTCCTGCAGCGGCTCAATCCACATTGCGCGAAAACGCTCGAGGCTGCGGCAAGCCTGTGCCAGACACGGCTTGCGGACGAGATTTCAGTCGAGCACTGGCTGCTCAAGCTGATCGAGGCCAGGGACGGCGATATCCCGGCCATCATGAACCACTATGAACTGGATATCGATGCCGTCTGGGATACGCTGCTCAGGGCCATCGACCACACGCCCCGTAACCTGCGCGGCCGCCCCAGTCTGTCCGCGCAGTTGGCCGTCGTCCTCCAGGACGCCTGGTTGCATGCGTTGACGCACGCCGATGGCGGCGCCCCGGCCATCCGTTCCGGCCATGTCCTGCAGGCCATCGTGGAAGCGCCACATGTCCTTCGCACAGCCAATGCCTGGCAACTGCTGTCGGTGAGCAGTGCACAGATTGAACGGCTGCTGCCGCGCCTTGGGCCGCGCACCTGCGAGAACCCGCTGGAAGAGCCGGAAGCCCCCGAAGAACCGACCGGCGCCCCGCCGGTAACCGGCGCCGTTGAACACGCGCGGCAGGGACCCGCCGCACGGGCAGCCACGCGCACCGTGGAAGGCGACGCACTCGCCCGCTTTGCCATCGACATCACGGCGAAAGCGCGTGACGGCAGGATCGACCCCGTATTCGGGCGCGAGCGCGAAATCCAGCAGATGGTCGACGTGCTCGCGCGCCAGCGCAAGAACAACCCGATCCTCGTCGGCGAGCCGGGTGTCGGCAAGACCGCGCTCGTCGAGGGCCTCGCGCTACGCGTCGCCGCTGGCACCGTGCCGAACGTGATCCGTGACGTGCGTATTCTCACGCTCGATCTCGGCCTGCTGCAGGCGGGTGTGGGCGTGAAGGGCGAATTCGAGCAGCGCCTCGGGAATGTGATCGATGAAGTGCAGGCATCCACCGTGCCAATCCTGCTTTTCATCGACGAAGCCCACACGCTGATCGGCGCGGGCAATGCCGCCGGCGGCGCTGATGCGGCCAACCTCCTCAAACCCGCACTCGCGCGCGGCGAGCTGCGCACGATCGCCGCGACCACCTGGTCCGAATACAAGGAATTCGTCGGGGCCATGGCCGGGCTGTGTCTTGCCCGCGAATCCGGCGCGCGCAACGTGGATGCGTTCCTGAACCAGCGCATCCTGCCGGCGGTTTCCCGCGAACTGCTCACGCGCATGGCAGGCGGAACCCCGCCCGCGAGGATTGTTCTGTCCAGTTCGGCCGAAGGCAACCTGACGATCGACTTCGTCGATCATGGGCTGCCCGCTGCGGCAAGCTCCGCGGCGCCGGTCGCCTGAGGAAGACGGGAGATGGGGCTGCGGACGTTATCCGCTGAATTCCCGGCTGTTCCTATCTCCGAACACGAAGAAATAAAGATTCGCCTTGGCGAGCAAATCGAGGCGAGCTTGTCCTATTTCCACTGCTCCACCTCTGCCACGAGCAGTCCACTCCGACGAGGTTCGCGGTCTCCCGCGCGACTGCTTGCCCGTCACCAACGCTTAATAGCCGGTTGCAAGAAACCTCTCGAATGGTTTGACTTGCCACGCGTTGGAACCCAACTCCGCAGCGAACGCTTGTAGCGCAGCCGAACACCATCGAGACAATATTCTCCTGGTCTTTACCGCAATAAACCTCCCCACTCTCCCATCATCCAACGCCAACGCCCAACCTGCTCGCGCACCTGTTCCGCCAAACCTATCAACCAGCATCAACCCTTCTTATCCAGCCAGAACGGCGAAACCTTATTACGACCAGTCGCCTTGGCGTTATACAGCGCCTCGTCAGCGGCCTTGATCACCGCGGTTACGTCGCTATCCTGTTCCGGCGCCCAGCTCGCCGCACCGATGCTGGCCGTCACGCGTCCGTACTCGCTGCCGGCGTGCTCGATGGCGAGTTCGCTGATCGCCGCGCGGATCTGCTCCGCGATCAGCGCTGCGCCCGCGGGCGGCGTATCGGGCAGCACCACGACGAATTCCTCCCCGCCATAGCGGGCCGCACTGTCCGCGGGTCGTCGAATATTGTTGCCGATGCACCGCGCGACGGCGGCCAGCGCGTCGTCGCCCGCCTGGTGCCCGTAGGTGTCGTTGTAAGCCTTGAAGCGGTCGATGTCGACGAACAGCAGCGAAAACATGCTGTGTGTACGGCGCGCCCGACGCCACTCCTGATCGAGAATCTCGCCCAGCGTGCGGCGGTTGTTCAGTCCGGTGAGGCCGTCCGTTCTCGCGAGCAGTTCGAGTTCCGATTCAGCGCGCATCCGGCGGCGCAGTTGCGCGCCAAGCAGAAACGCGAGCGCGACGAACGCCAGCGCGAAGGCGATCATCAGCGAGCCGATGGTGGTTGCGCGCCGCCGCCAGCCCGCATAGATGTCCTGCTCGGCCTCGGCCACCATGATGATCAGCGGCAGATCGGGGAAATTCCTGAAGTAGTACAGGCGGCGCACGCCGTCGATCGACGCGGTTTCGGAAAAACTGCCTTCCGCGGCGGTGCGGAAGCGCCGGAACGTGGCCGCCTTGCCGATGTCGCGCCCGATCGTGCGCACGTCGTACGGCTGTCGCATGATCATGATGCCGTTGCGACCGATCAGGGACACGGCGCCATGCGGCCCGAGCGACAGCCCGGCAAACAGCGTATGGAAATACTCGAGGTTCATCGCGATCAGCACGATTCCCGCGAACGAGCCGTCGGGATGTGAAAGCCGCCGGCTCAGCGCAATGCTCGGCGAGCCGTTGCGCAGCCGCGAGCTAAACGGATCGCTGATATAGAGACCCGCGTTCGGGTTGTCACGCTGGACGATGAAATACTTCCGGTCCGAGAAATTACCCTGGCGCGGCACATCGCCGGCGGAGTCGACGACGATGTTGCCCGACGCGTCCAGCACCAGCATCGAGCCCAGGTATTTCGCGGTCGCGGCGCGGTCGAACAACACTTGTCTGCGCAGACGCGGCGGCAGTGCCAGCACCGCCGGGTCGCGCATGCCGTCGACGACCGCCTGCAGCGACAACGCGCACAGTTCGAAATTCCGCTCGATATCGCGCTGGGCGATGAGCGCGAGGTTTCGCGACGTGTCACGGGCGCGGTCCATCGCATCGAGGCGCGCGTCGTACAGCACCGTCGCGCACAGCGAGATCATGACCAGCGTAATGAAGATGCCGCCCGCGATAATCGCATGCGGCGCCAGATGGCCGCGCCAGAGTCGGTTGCCCAGGCCCACACTTCCCCCGTTGTTGCTTGTTACGGTCCGCACCATGCCTTGAGATAGCCAGGAAATCCGGTTATGCGGATCTCAGCTTGCTGGAGATCCGGGCATCGTAAAACGCCGGAGATTCTACCGGTTCAGCCATGCATTGTGGCCAATTCCGCCATTTGTTTTTCCAGCATTCAATCGCCTTGCAGCGAATGGCGGGCTTAAGGGTATTCCGTACCGCCTTGAAAGAATGTTATGCGTTTTCCCTATTGGTTTTTACATGAATTGTCTTACCATAAGAAAAACAACAAGCCGGTGCGGAGTCGTCGTGGCTGGATCCGCCATTGACAATGCAGCGAGGCATGCGGTCTTTTATAGCGGTTACCGAGGGATGCAACCTGCAAGGACCTTCAACCCATGACAAACCAGGAGGCTAACAGGCTGCTGAAGTATCGGCGGTAATGTCATCGCTGAAGGCCCCTGAAGCGTTGATGGAAGACCCCCACTTGCCCCTTGGAGATCATGCGCGGCGCCGACACATTCACCGAGAGTTTGTTTTCCATGCGCAAGCTGGACGACTTCGTTCCGAAGTCGCATCCGTTGCGTTCGATCCGGGTGATGGCGAACGAAGCACTGGTGAAGATGGATCGGTTGTTTGCCGGGATGTACGAGGCCGACCTCAAGGGTGGGCGGCCGAGCATCGCGCCGGAGAAGTTGCTGCGAGCCATGCTGATCCAGGTGCTCTACAGCATCCGCTCGGAGCGCCAATTGATGGATCAGGTGCAATACAACCTGCTGTTTCGCTGGTTCATCGGCCTGGCGATGGATGACGAGGTTTGGGTACCGACGGTCTTCACGAAGAACCGCGAACGCCTGATCAAGCATGATGCGGTGATCGAATTCTTCAACGAAGTGGTGGCGATCGCTGAGAAGAAGTGCCTGCTCTCGGGAGAGCACTTCAGCGTGGACGGCACGCTGATCCAGGCGTGGGCGGGGCACAAGAGCTTCGTGCCCAAGGACAGTGACGATCAGGACAGCGACGGCGGCAACGCAGGCGACTTTAAAGGCGAGAAGCGCAGCAACGAGACGCATGAGTCCCGGACCGATCCCGATGCACGGCTCTATCGCAAAGGCAATACGGCCAGCGAATTGCGTTACATGGGCCACACGCTGACCGACAATCGACATGGTCTGGTGGTCAACGCGTGCGTGACGCGCGCTGACGGGCACGCCGAGCGCGAAGCGGCCAAGGTCATGATCAACGACGCGCGGCAAGCGGCAGAAGATGCGAGCGCAGAAATCACGCTGGGCGCAGACAAGGGTTACGACGCACAGGAATTCATCGAGGCGTGCCAGCAGATGAAGGTCACACCGCACGTTGCGCAAAACACCTCGGGGCGGCGTTCATCCGTGCCCGATACCATTGCCTCGAGCGTGGGCTACGCCATTTCGCAGCAAAAGCGCAAGTTGATCGAACAAGGCTTCGGGTGGGCCAAGACCGTGGGGCGCATGCGCCAGGTGGTGGTGCGCGGGTTGAAGAAAGTGGACCAGATGTTCGTGTTGAACATGGCTGCCTACAACCTCGTGCGCATGCGCTCACTGACACAAGTCCGTCTGTAGCAGCGAAAAACGCGGCAATGAAGCCAGAAATTGGCCTCAAACTGCCGAACAAGCGTGGAATTCACGTTGAAATTGCACAATGCGATAAACCTTGTGGCGAGAGCCGCGTAAGTGCAGAAAGGCTGCTTCTGTCGGACTGTATTTCAGCAGCCTGCTAAATCTATGTCGCAGGGTTTCCCCCGATCCGACAACCGCCCTTTTCTCTTTTAACACCACAGCCATATCGCTATTTACCGAAAGTAATCGGTAATTTCGATGCGGAAATGATATTCGGTGCCGGGTTGGTTATTCATTCATTGGGTCCACCCTTCGCCACTTTGTTACGGGAGCCAAAAATGCAAACCTTTCTGAAAGCATTCGTTCGCGACGAGCGTGGTGTCAGCGCCATGGAATACGCGGTTCTGGCCGGCATCGTCGTGATCGCATTGGGTGCGATGGCCGTGGGCTTCAACACCAACATCGGCGCGATGTTCACCAACCTCTTCACGCAAGTCACGACCTCGCAGAACAAAGCGTGATGTTGCGCGGCCGGGAGGTTCGATACCGCCGTTTATCGAACCTCCTTTATCGAACGTTCCACGGAGCGCTGATTGTGTCGCTACTCTCTGCCATCATCCGCGTCACCGTACTTTGCGCGCTGCTGCGGCTCGCCGTTTTCGACGTGCGTTGGCGGCGCCTGCCAACCAGGGCGACCCTCCTGATCGCCGCGCTGTTTTTCATCGACGCTCTCGTCATCCGCCTGCCCATTCACGACGTGCTTGCGCATCTGCTGCTGGCGCTTGCCGTTCTGGTGATCTGCGCGGCCTTGTTCGCCGCAAAAATGCTGGGCGGAGGCGATGCAAAACTGGCCTGCGCCGTTTTCCTGTGGACGGGCCCGAGTCTCGCCTTGCCTGCCCTCGCCATCGTCTCGGTGCTCGGACTGGGCGTTTCCCTCGTCAGTCTCGCCACACGTCACATGGCTGCCGAACAGCGTTTTCCCCCGCTGCGTGCCCTCGCGATGTTTTCTGGAACGCGCGGTGTGCCCTACGGTGTCGCGCTGGCGCTCGGCGGCGGGTCGGTCATCGCGTTGCCTTTGCTTGCGATGCGGTAGGACAGCGCCCTCATGTCCAACGTCATCAAAATCGGTTTGCTGGTCCTCGGCGCCATTCTGATCGCCCTGATCGTTCGGGCCGTGGTCGCCGGCTTGTCGCGTCCGTCCGCGCCCGAGGCCAGCACCGAAAAAGTTCGTATCAGCGCGGCGGACCTTCCGCAGGGTCTGCTTCTGCGTGACGAGGACATGATCTGGAAGCCGATACCCGTCGCCGACGTTCCGCTGAATGCGATCGTCCAGGGCGCATCCGGCGCGGTCGAACTGAAGGGCGCGCTTTTGCGTCACGGTATAGCGAGCGGCGCGCTGATCGTCGCCGACGACGTCATCCTGCCGGGCGCCCCCGGCTTTCTCGCCGCCACGCTCAAACCGGAAATGCGCGCGGTGTCGGTCGCCGTCGACGATGTCTCCGGTAACGCCGGACTGATCCAGCCAGGCGATTACGTCGACCTGCTGCTCACGCAGCAGATGGACCGTCGAACCGACTCGCCCGAACTCGCGGTGTCGAGCGAAACCGTCGTCGAGCGCGTTCGGGTGCTCGCGGTCGGTTCGGAGATACAGCGTCCGAAGAACGGCGAGGCCGCCGACGCCACCAATCGCGCCCGCACCGTCACGCTGGAAGTCACGCCGCGCATGGGCGAAGTCGTTGCCGTCGCCGCGCGCCTCGGCAGTCTGTCGCTTGCCTTGCGCAGCTTCGCAACCGTGACCCGCAATCCCGCCGCGTCGGCGTCGGCCGACTCGCCACCGCCGCCCGTCTGGGCCGGCGACATTTCACGCGCCGTGCGCGATCTGCCGCGAGCGCACGCCCCGCAAGGCACCAGCACCAGTGCGAGCACGAGTTCCGGACCGGCTGCGCCGCCCACCGTGACGATATACCGAGGTTCCGAGAGGAGCGACGCGCTATCGAGCGTCGCCCAGTCAAGCGGTAGCGCAGGAAACAACGTACCGCCAGTGCCGTCTCTGCGCGCGCCGCTTTGACGCGCGCGGAGGGCCCAAACAGCGTCCAGTCGCGGGGATGGAACGCCATGACGAAGCAGTTCAGTCCGGGTCGCATCGGTTCGAAGCTCACGGCTTGCGCGGTGATTAGCTGGGCCACGGCGCTCGCGGTCCACGCGCAGGCGGCGCCGGCTCGCGCGGCGCTGCCCGGGCCTGACGCGCCGCTCGCGAGCGCGCCTGGCCGTTCACCGGGAACGTTGGCCATCGATGCCGGCAAGGGCACCCTCGTGCGTCTGAACGAGAACGCGAGTTCGGTGTTCGTCGCCGATCCCACGATCGCGGACGTTCACGCGCCGTCGCCGAAAGCGGTCTTCGTGCTGGGCAAGAAGGCCGGCTCGACGACGCTGTATGTGCTCGGCGCGGACAACCGGACCTTGCTTCAACAGACGGTGGTCGTCAGCCGCGACACGGATGCGCTCCGACGCGCCGTCGCGGCGCGCTTTCCGGCCATGCGCCTGCAACTGACAGCCGGTCCCGGCTCGCTGCTGGTGTCAGGCCAGGCGGCATCGGCTTCCGACGCCGACGCCGTGGTGCAGACCCTTACGCCCTATCTGGCGGACAAGGAAGTGCTCGTCAACCGCATCACGATCGACCGGCCGCTCCAGGTGCAGTTGCGGGTTCGCATCACGGAAGTGGATCGGAACGTTACGCAGCAGTTGGGGATCAATTGGGCGGCACTCGGCTCGGTGGTGGGAAATTTCACGGGCGGTATCTTCGGCGGCCGCCAGATCTTTAACCTGGCCCAGCCGATCGTCGGCCCGTCCGGTACGTCTTATCCGATCAATCTGCCTTCGAACAACGCCTACTCGATCTTTGGCCAGTTCAGGACTGGCAACGCCAACATCCAGGTACTCGTCGACGCACTGAATCAGGAAGGCTTGCTGACGGTTCTTGCCGAGCCCAATCTCGTGGCGATGTCGGGACAGACCGCCAGTTTCCTCGCCGGAGGCGAGTTTCCCATTCCGGTGGCGCAGATCAACGGCGCGGTCACCGTGGACTACAAGCAGTTCGGCGTCAAACTCGATTTCACGCCGACCGTCATGCACGAACGCCGCATCAGCCTGAAAGTGCGCCCCGAAGTCAGCCAGATCGACGCGACCGCGAGCGTCACCACCAATGGCATTACGGTGCCGGGGTTGAGCGTGCGCCGCGCCGACACCACCGTCGAACTCGCGAGCGGCCAAAGCTTCGCGATCGGCGGCCTGTTGCAGACCAACACCACCGACATCATTTCGCAGGTGCCGGGCCTCGGATCGATTCCGATTCTGGGCAAGCTGTTCTCGTCGACCAATTACCAGAACAACAAGACCGAACTCGTCATCATCGTGACGCCCTATCTGGTCGAGCCGACCGATCCCGCCAAGCTTCGCACGCCGCTCGACGCGCTGATGTCGCCGAGCAGCGACATCGAGTACAGCTTCAGGCGCGAGTCCGGCGACGCGTCCACCCCATCCGGACAACCGCGCCTCGTCGGCGCGGCCGGGTATGTCTACTGAGCGGAGCCGCCATGATTTCCGCACGCATTAGCCGCCTTCTTCGCCTCCCCCGCCTTGTCGCGCTCACGCTTGCCTGCATCACGGCGGCCGGCGTCGGTGGCTGCGTCAAGCCGCCGAGAACGATGCCCGACGCGTCGATCATCCCGTTCGACGGCCATCTCGCCTTGCCGCCCGATTGCGCCAGCCTGGCTCGCCCATCGGTGCTGACCGACGCCGGCTGGAGGCGTCCCGACATGGCATGGGGCTGCGCGACCTACACGAATCTCGCGGCGCAGCTCGCCCATCCTCGGGACATCGTCAAACCGGAATCGCTCGGACCCGCCGATGCCGCCGTCGCGGCGAGCGCGGTGCATCGCTATCAGACTGAACGCGTGACACCGCTCGACAAGACGACGACGCGCGATCCGCGTTGATGCGCGAGTCATTCACCGAAGGCGACCATGAGCACAGACTTCAGTTTTCGGAAAAGCGCGACGGCGGCTCGGCTCGTCGACTTCATCGCGTTCGTCGCGGATCACGCCACGGAACAGGTGCTGAAAGACTATGTGCTCGAGCAGGCGATGCCGCATGCGCACGTGGCGATCGGCGACATTCACGACGCGATTGCCTATCTCTCGAAGATCGAACGCTCGCCCCTCTTTCTGCTGATCGATCTGCATGGCTCCGCGATGCCGCTGTCGGACCTGGCACGGCTCGCCGAAGTGTGCGAACCGTCGGTGCAAGTCGTCGCGCTCGGTGAGCGCAACGACGTCGGGCTCTTTCGCAGTTTGCTCAAGCTCGGCGTGCGTGACTATCTCGTCAAGCCGCTGACCGTCGAACTGCTCAACCGGACCGTCAGCGCAACCGAGGGCAAGATCAATCCCGTCGTGCAGACTCGCGCCGGCAAGACGATCGCGTTCGTCGGCTCGCGGGGCGGCGTCGGCGTCACGACCATCGCCCTGAATCTCGCCCGCCATCTTGCCGAGGACACGCATCGCCGGGTCGCTTATGTCGACCTCAACGTGTATGGCGGCGCGGCCAACAGCATGCTGGGCTTGCAGAGCAACAACGGCCTGACCGACGTGCTGCAGAACGTGCACCGGCTCGATCCGCAGTATGTGGAAAGGACGCTCGTCGCGAAGGGAAGCCGCCTGTTCGTTCTCTCCTCCGAACTCGACTACGGCGCGCCGAAGCCGTTCCAGGCGGGAGCGCTCAAGCGCGTGCTCGAAGTGCTACGCGACAGTTTCCACTACGTCATGCTCGACGCTGGCAACCGGGCCGATCCGCTGGCGGGTGAAGCGTTCGACCACGCATCGCGCGCCTATCTGGTGGCGGACCGCTCGGTGCATTCCGCGCGCGAGACGCTGCGCCTGTTGCGCTACATCGAGGATCGCGACAACAATCCCGCCGCTTCGCTGCTGCTCAATAATCCCAATGCCGCGACCGCGGGCAAAGTGCAGCCCGTCGATTTCGCGGCGGCGGTGGGTCGCCCCGCGCTGCATGAAGTCCCGTTCGAAACCAGGGCGATCTCGCTGGCCGAGAACCTCGGCGAGGCGCCCGACGAAAAAACGTCCAACGGTTTCAGTCAGGCGATCACGCGTATCGGCAGCGACCTCACCGGCCAGCACATCGCCGTCGAGCGCACGTTCCTCCAGAAGCTCGGAATAAGGAAACGCTGATGTTCGGGCAAAAGCAGCCTCCTTCCCCAGACGTCGCCGCGCCGCACGACAATCCGGCGGCGACAGCCGCCGCGTCGCCTCCCGCCGCGGCCGGCGGAACGGTCACCGCTTTGCCGGGACGCGCCGCGTTACCGCAGGGCAACGAAGCCTTGGTCCGCTCGGAACTGTTCAAGACCATCCGCAGCGGCGTGTTCAATTCGATGAATGCGTCGGCCGCGGTCGGCAAGACTCGCGAGCAGATGAAGCCCGGCGTCGAACAGCTCGTGCTGGAGATCGCGGCGCACGAGCGGCTGAACGTCACGATCTCGGAGCAGATCCAGATCGTCAGCGAACTGCTGAACGACATGTTCGGCGTGGGTCCGATCGAGCCGCTGCTCGCGGACGACAGTGTGACCGACGTGCTCGTCAACGGTCCCGATCAGATCTACGTCGAGCGTCATGGCCGGCTCGAACTGACGCCGTACAAGTTCCGCGACAACGCGCACGTCGTCAGCGTCGCGCAGCGCATCGCGGCCGGCGTGGGCCGGCGGGTCGACGAAAGCAGTCCGATGGTGGATGCGCGTCTCGCCGACGGCAGCCGGGTCAACGTCATCCTGCCGCCGCTCGCGATTCATGGCGCCTGTATCGCGATCCGCAAGTTTTCGAAGCGCAACATCACGCTGCACCGGATGGCGCAGCAAGGCAACATGTCGGCGCAGATGAGCAACGTGCTCAAGCTCGCCAGCACGTGCCGCCTCAACGTCATCGTGTCGGGCGGCACCGGCTCCGGCAAGACCACCTTGCTGAATGCGCTATCCCATTTCATCGGCAATGGCGAACGCGTCATCACGATCGAAGATGCGGCCGAACTTCAGCTTCAGCAGCCGCATGTCGTCAGCCTCGAAACGCGCCCTGAAAACGCCGAGGGTCTCGGCGGCGTCGCCCAGCGCGATCTGGTGCGCAACGCGCTGCGGATGCGGCCGGATCGCATCATCCTCGGCGAAACGCGCGGTCCCGAAGCGTTCGACGTGCTTCAGGCGATGAACACCGGTCACGACGGCTCGATGACGACGATTCACGCGAACACGCCGCGCGACGCGATCACCCGGCTGGAGAGCATGGTCATGATGGCGAACGCTAATCTGCCGCTCATGTCGATTCGCCGGCAAATCGCGAGCGCGGTTCATCTGTTCGTGCAGATCGAGCGGATGCGCGACGGCGTGCGGCGCGTGACGCGCATCACTGAACTCGTCGGCATGGAAGGCGACGTCATCATCACCCAGGATCTCTTCACCTTCCGTTACGACGCGAGCGCTTATAACGAAGAGGTCAAGGGCGTCTTCGAAACGGCCGCGCTCAGACCCGCGTTTTCCGAACGCGCCGCCTATTACGGCGTGGAAGAAGCACTGCTGGAGGCCATGCGCCCATGACGACGATCGACCTCGTCACGCTCGCCTCGTTCGCTTGCGCGCTGGTGCTCGGACTGATGGCGCTGACCGCGCAGGATCTGCGAAGCAAGCAGCCCGGCGCCAGGATCAGATCGCGCATGCTGCGGTCTTTCTCGATCGAGGACGGCGTACGCGCGCCCGCTCAAAGCGGTGTCGACGCGAACCTCTTCAAGCTGAACCGGCACGGCAACGCGATCAGCCGCTGGCTCAGGCCGAGGATCGCCCGCCTGAGAACGGTGGCCGGCGCGAACGGTCTTCGCGTCGTGATCGGCGCGGCGATCGCGGGCGCACTCCTTGCGCTCGCCATGACGCGTTTCATGCCGCTTCCCGGCGTCGTCAAAGTGCTTCTGCTGCCGGCGCTCCCTCTCTTTGCCGCGGTGCAAGCCTATCGTTTCCTCGTCGCCCGCTTCCGGCGACGCTTCCTCAATGGCTTCCCGGACCTGCTCGACATGATCGTGCGCGCGGTGCGCGCGGGCGTACCCGTTACCCACGTCATCCGGGCGGCCGCCGACGAATGTCCCGAGCCGCTGCGTCATGAATTCCGCTTGATGGGCGACGCGTTGCAGCTTGGGATCGACCTCGAGGAAGTGCTGGCCGTGGCAATGCGCCGAATCGAAGTCACCGATTTCTCTTTCTTTTGCGTATGCCTGCTGCTGCAGCGTGAAACCGGCGGCCAACTCGGGGAAACGCTCGAAAACCTGGCCGCCATTGTTCGCACGCGCGGCGAGGTCCGTCTGAAAACGAAGGCGCTGACCGCGGAAGCGCGTATCACGACGAGGATTCTGGCCGCCATTCCGGTGGTCATCGTGCTTGCCTTGTACGGTCTGAATCGCTCTTACGTCATGGTGCTGTTCGACAGACCCGCCGGGCAGAAGCTGCTGACGTTCGCGTCGATCTCGGTGGTGCTCGGCATCGCGGTGATCAACAGGATGTCCAAACTCAATACCTCCCGATGAGCGACGCCAGCATAGAGACACTGCTCGACCTTCTGATGCTCGTGGCGTTGTTCGGCACGCTCGCGTTATGGTGGGCCGCCAAGCGCGGCGGCAGGCGCGGCAGGATCGCCGAACGGGTGCGCGAGGCGGCTGTCAGCCTGCGCCCGCACAGTTCGCCCGCCGGCATGGATGACGACGGTGCCGGTCTGCGCGCGCGTCTGCTGCGGCGCCTCGCGACGCTGGGGGACCGGCTGCCGCTGTTCGACGCGAAGTATCGCGCGGAACTCGGGCGGCAGATGGTGCGCGGCGGTTACCGCGGCAAACATGCGGTTCCCATTCTGGTCGCGATCAAGTTCCTGTTCGGCATTGTGTGTGCGACGCTGGCGGTCATGCTGGGCTCGCATATCGCGTTCGTCGGCCGCTACCCTGCCGCTCGCGGCATTCTGATGGTGTTCGTGTTCATCGTCGGGATGATCGTTCCGGAATACGTGCTTGCGTTGCGCGCGCAGCGGCGCCGCCTCGCCATGGCGGCGTGCTTGCCCGACGCGCTCGACCTGCTGGTCATCTGCACGAACGCGGGGAACAGTTTGGCGGTGAGCATTCGCCGGGTCGCGGACGAACTCGCTTCCATCTGCCCGCCGCTTTCGGACGAGTTTTCGCTGACCGCCGACGAGCTGAAATTATCCGGCGACAGCACGCGTGCGCTGAATGGGCTCGCGCAGCGGATCGACCTGCCCGCCATTCGCGCGCTGATTTCCACGCTCACGCAATCCATGCGCTATGGCACGCCGATCACGCAGGCGCTGCGAACCTTGTCGCGCACCGAGCGGCTGGCTCATATCGTTTCGCTGGAGGAAAAAGCCGCCAAGCTCGCGCCGAAAATGGTGCTGCCGATGATGCTGTTCATTCTGCCGGCGGTCGTCGTCATCGCAGCCGGCCCGGCAATCATTCAAATTCTCGAATTCTTCGCCAAACAATGAAAACCGTCGAATTGCGAATTGCCGTTGGTGCCCCTCGTGCCCTTCCTGGCCTGCGTGCCGTTCCGACGCATCGCTTCGCGATGCCGCGCTTTGCACGGCGCGTCGGCCTCGTTGGCCTCGCTTGCTGCTGCGCCGCCGCGCTGCTCGCGACAGGCGCTTGCACGACGACGTATCGTGTCTCGGAAGCGCACACGCTGCCCCGCAATACGATGCCCGACAGGATGAGCGAGCTTCGCATCGCCGAGACGGCGCTCGACTCGGGCAACGTGGAACTGGCCACGACGCTCTACGAAAAGGTCGTGGCCGCCGATCCTCGCTCGGTTGCGGGTCTGACGGGCCTGGGCGACACGCTCTACGCGGTCGGCGACTTCACGCGCGCGGCGGTCCACTACGAGCGGGCCAGGCAGGTCGACGCCAACGCGATTGCGCCGATGATCGGCATTGCGCGCGTGGCGATTCATCAGCGGCGCTTCGACGATGCGATCTCCCTCTATCGCCAGGTGCTGGCGCTGACCCCCGATGCACCGCTCGCGTCCGCGGGCCTCGGCGCGGCGCTCGATCTGAAGGGCGATCACGTCGCGGCGCAGGCCGTGCTGAGGCAGGCGCTCAAGGCCAATCCCGGCGATCCGGGCCTGAGCATCAACCTGGGATTGTCGCTGACGCTCAACGGCAATCCGCGCGACGGCGCGAACGTGTTGCTCGACGTGACGCGCTATCCCGGTGCGCCGCCCCAGGCGCGCCAGGACCTCGCGCTCGCCTACGGCCTGCTCGGCAATTCGGAAGCGGCGGCGGCGATCCTCGGACAGGATCTGCCGAAGGCCTCCGTGCAGGACAACCTTCGCTTCTATGAAATTCAACGCAACCGGATGACGCCGCCGCCTGCGTCGATGCTGCCGGCGTCGAAGAGATCGGCCACGACCTCGGGCGACACCACGTCAGGCACGACGCCCGCCATCACTGCTCGATGAAAACCGCAATGCCGACGCTTCACGTCAACCGTGCAAGCCATGGACCACGCGCGAGCCGGGGATCGGCGGCGATCGAGTTCGCGATTCTGCTGCCGTTTCTGATCATGATTCTGGTGGGGATCATTGACGTCAATCTGATCTTCTATAACGACGCGATCCTGACGAACGCGGCTCGCGCGGGCGCGAGAGCCGGCACGGTGCTCCAGGTGCCGCCGCTGACCACCACGCAGATCGCGGCCATCACGACCACCTACGCGCAGAACAACCTCGTCACCGGCGGAGCCGCGACTGCGCCGACCGTCACGGTGACGCAGTCGAACGGCACGACCCCCGGCGGCTCGCTCCAGGTCGCGGTTTCATACACGTACCAGGGGCTGCTGCTCGGCTCGGCGTTTAGCGCGTTGGCTAGCCCCGTCGTTCTGAACGCCACCGCCGTCATGATTTACGAGTAGACCATGACGGCGCCCATGCTTGCCGAGCGCGAGGAACTCCGCCTGAAACACGACGTGGTCAACACGCGTTGGGTCGGCACGCGTGCACGCTATCGACGCCAGCGCGGGACGATGAGCTTCGTCTTCGTTTCCTTCGTGCTGATGGCGCTGGCGTTCTCGGCATTTTCGGTGGATATCGGCCGCTACTATCTCGCCTCCAGTGAGTTGCAGACCGCGGCGGATGCCGCCGCCATCGCGGGCGCGCGTTCGTTGTTTACCGGGAACCTGAATTCGACCGCTAATTGGAGCGCCGCGAACGCGAGCGCTGCAAGCGCCGTTCAGCTCAATGCCTCGGGGGGATCGACCTTGACAGCCGCGACGGTGCAAAGCGGTTTCTGGAATTTGACGGGCTCTCCGGCCAGTATGCAATCGGCGGCAATCACGCCCGGCGCCTACGATAGCCCCGGCGTGCAAGTCACTGTTTCGCGCGCGACAGGATTGAACGGCGGCTCACTGGTCTTTCTGTTCGCGCCGCTTTTCGGCGTGAACGATACCCCCGTGACGGCAACCGCGGTGGCCGTGGTATCCGCACCGGGTTTTGTCGCCACCGGCGCGTTGTACCCGGTGGCCCTCGCCAAATGTATTTTCGACCAGTACTGGAACACGCAGACCGGATCGCCGAAGATCGACCCGTCGACCGGGCAGGCCTATACGTTTCAGATCACCAACGGCACGTCCTACGGAGGTTGCCTTCCTGGGCAATGGACCTCGTTCCAGACCAACGCGAACGACGTGCCGACGGTGCGTGGATTCATGGCCAACGGGAACCCCGCGCAATTGAGCATCGGTGCGTCCATCTGGATTCAGCCCGGCGTCAAGACGACGATTTACAGTTCGGTGCTGCCCAACATCGACGTGCTGCTTCCGGTCGTTCAGCAAGTGGCGACGTCGAACGCCACGATCCTCGGCTTCGCCGCTTTTCATATCGATTCCGCGGTCA
The DNA here is from genome assembly GCF_003330825.1 of Paraburkholderia terricola. Lineage (NCBI taxonomy): Bacteria > Pseudomonadati > Pseudomonadota > Betaproteobacteria > Burkholderiales > Burkholderiaceae > Paraburkholderia > Paraburkholderia terricola. The sequence goes on along the minus strand of NZ_CP024942.1, from coordinate 2,791,021 downwards.
GCGCGGGCGGCAACAACTACATTCAGGGTCATCTCATCACGAGGGTCAACGTGTCTTCCGGCTCGCCACAAAACAGTCTCTACGGGGCGTATGTCGCGCCGCGTCTCGCGCGATGACGCAAGCGCTTTCCAACCGCCCTGGTCTGACACGCGCGCAACTCGCGATCGAGGTCGGCGTGCGAATTCTGACCGTACCGCTGCTCGGTCTGTTCGTCGCCATGACCGTTCACCAATACGTGATGGACACGTCGAGGGTCACGCTGCTGGTGTTCGCCTTCGCGGAGGTGTTGACGGTCGGCCTCGCCGTGTTTGCCCGCGTGCCGCGCGAGCGTGACTGGAGGCCGCTCAGTCTCGGCGCGACCCTGTGCGCGACTTTTTACTTTCTCGCCTTTCAGATAACGCCTGGCATCCGGCTGGTTCCTGAAGCGCTGGCCGCCGCCTTGCAGGTGGTGGGCGTTCTCGTCCAGATCTATGCGAAGTGGTCGCTACGACGTTCGTTTGGTCTTTTGCCCGCCAATCGGGGCGTCATTATCAATGGACCGTATCGCCTCGTTCGCCATCCGATGTATCTGGGGTATCTGATCACGGACATCGGCTTTCTTGCCGCGAACTTCGGCGTTCGCAATCTTCTCGTCGTTATCGCGCAATGGACGCTTCAAGTCGTGAGGATCGTGAAGGAAGAGCAATTGCTTTCGAACGACATCACGTATCGCGAGTACATGGGGCGCGTGCGCTACCGGCTCGTTCACGGTTTGTTCTGAATGGCTTGTACATTGGATCGATCGCCCGTGTCGTCGTGACACGGGCGATCGCATGCCCGCAGCGCAAGCTGTCATGCGCGTCTTGCGAGATCCGAAGCGCGTGCTGGGCGCGCAAGATGCGTCGGGGTGACGGCACAGTAGGCGGGGTTGGCTTCCGCGCCTGGCGTGACCGCGCAGTAGGCGGGTTTGGCTTCCGCGCCTGGCGTGATTGCGCAGTAAGCAGGCTTCGCCTCCGCGCCTGGCGTGATCGCACAGTAAGCAGGTTTCGCTTCTGCGCCTGGCGTGATCGCACAGTAGGCGGGTTTGGCTTCTGCGCTTGGCGTGATCGCACAGTAGGCGGGTTTGGCTTCCGCACCCGGCGTGACCGCGCAGTACGCAGGCTTCGCTTCCGCGCTTGGCGTGATCGCGCAGTACGCAGGCTTCGCTTCTGCGCCTGGCGTGATCGCGCAGTACGCAGGCTTCGCTTCCGCGCCTGGCGTGACCGCACAATACGCAGGTTTGGCTTCTGCGCCTGGCGTGATTGCGCAGTACGCAGGTTTCGCCTCCGCACCAGGCGTGATTGCACAGTAGGCGGGTTTGGCTTCCGCACTCGGCGTGATCGCGCAGTACGCAGGTTTGGCTTCCGCACCCGGCGTGACTGCACAGTAGGCAGGCTTCGCTTCTGCGCCTGGCGTGATTGCGCAATACGCAGGTTTCGCTTCCGCGCCTGGCGTGACCGCACAGTACGCAGGTTTGGCTTCTGCACTCGGCGTGATTGCGCAGTACGCAGGTTTGGCTTCTGCACTAGGCGTGATCGCGCAGTACGCAGGTTTGGCTTCCGCACCCGGCGTGACTGCACAGTACGCAGGCTTCGCTTCTGCGCCTGGCGTGACCGCACAGTAGGCAGGTTTGGCTTCCGCCCCCGGCGTGATCGCACAGTAAGCAGGCTTCGCTTCCGCCCCCGGCGTGACCGCACAATAAGCAGGCGCTTGCACCGCCAGCGCCGTGCCGAACTCGCGCGCCATCAGTTCGCTCGTCGCCCCCGCCAGTTCCAGCAGATGCGCTTCATCCTCCGCGCCATCGATGCCCACATAAGGATTGTGGTGCAGCACATAGCCAAACAGACGCTCGCAATCGGCGGCATAGCGCCGCGTGTCGAGAATGTGCGCGTGCCAGAACTGATCCACCTCCTCGCCCGGCACGACGGCGACGCTCGGGTATTTCGCCGACAGCTTCAAAAATTGCCGGTAGCCCTGCTCGGCTCGCATCAGCGTCGCGGGCGTCCATCCGCTCTCCTTCCGGTGAAGCAGCTTTGCCTTCATCTGGTCAAACTGGAGTTCGTCGATGGCCAGCCAGGTCCCCTCTACATCTCTTTCTTGTTGCATGGTGATGCTCCTTTCACATGTGATGGGCGCGCCCGAGGTGTCAGCCTCATGCACGCACGACTTGCGGGCTCTGCTCTTCGGCAAGACCGCGCTCCGGCCGGCGACTCAGAAACGACGTCATGTCGCCGGCAGGAAGAGGTTGGCTGTAGAAGTACCCCTGGACTTCATCGCAGCCTTCATTACGCAGAAAATCGATGTGCGCCTGAGTTTCGGCGCCTTCGGCGACCACTTCCAGGCCGAGGCTGTGACCGAGCGCAATGACGGCGCTGGCGATCTGCGCGTCGCTCTCACTGTCGGGCACGTCGCGAATGAACGAACGGTCGATCTTGATCAGGTCGATCGGGAAGTGATTCAGATACGCGAGCGACGAATAGCCGGTGCCGAAATCGTCGATCGACAGGCGCACGCCGGTCCGCTTCAAGCTCGCGAGCCACGCGGCCGCCTGTTCGGGGTGGCGCATGACCATGCTCTCGGTCAGTTCCAGTTCCAGCATGTCGCCGGGCAACTGCGCCTGCGCGAGCGCGTCGACGATGTCGTGGTGCAGATGCGGGTCGGCGAATTGCCGCGCCGACAGATTGACGGACACGCGCAGCGGTCCCAGCCCACGATCGAGCCATTCCGCGTTCTGCCGGCATGCCTCGCGCAGCACCCACGCGCCGATCTGCACGATCGCCCCGGTTTCCTCGGCTAGCGGGATGAAATCCAATGGCATCACCAGTCCGAGTGTCGGGTGACGCCAGCGGATCAGCGCCTCGACCCCGGTACAACGATCCGATTGCAGCGACACGCGCGGCTGGTAGTACAGAACGAACTCGTCGTTGTCGACCGCGTGCCGCAAATGCGATTCCATATCGATGCGACGCTGCAAGGTCGCGCTCATCTCGCGGACATAGAGCTGATACGTGTTCTTGCCGCGTTGCTTGGCGCCATACATGGCGATATCGGCATGCTTGAGCAAGGTCTGGGCATCGTCGCCGTCGCCGGGGAAGGAACTGATGCCGATACTGGCGGTAACCTGCATTTGCCTTCCGCTCACGACGAACGGTTCGGAAAGCGCGCTTTGGATCGCCTCGACCGACCACTTCACGTCGTCCTGCGCGTCCCCGTGCCCCGCGACGAGCACGATGAATTCGTCGCCGCCCAGACGGGCGATCATTCCGGTCTGCGCGACCTGCTGACGCAGCCGGTCGGCCACCGCGCGCAGCAGCTGGTCGCCGGCGTTGTGCCCGAGCGAGTCGTTGACGTCCTTGAACTGATCCAGATCGATGAACAGAACATGGAGCGCGGTGTTCTCGATGTGCGCGGTCAGGAGCGCCTCTTCCAGCCGGTCCCTGAACATCAGCCGATTCGGCAGGCCGGTCAGCGCATCGTGATTCGCGATGAAGCGCAGATTCTCCTCGGCTTGACGCCGCAACAGAAAGTGACTCGCCTGGATCGCGATGGAGCGCGCCATCGCCAGCGCCTGGGGCTCCGTCTGACGCCTGTCCCGTGCGTAGAATTCCGCCATGCCGAGCGTCGTGGAACCGGCACGCAGCGGAAAGGCGAACACGGTGGTGATGCCCGCCGCGCCGAGCCATTCGGCGTGCGCGAGCCGTGCCACGGCGCTCTTTCCGGCGCTCCAGCAAGGCTCCATGAAGACCTCCGCGGCCGCCGCCGATGCGCTGTTCGAGCGCGACTGCAACCAGGGCTCGAGTTCGGGTATCCGCGCGCGGTAAATGGCGTAAAGCGATTGCCGCTGACCGGGTTCCGTGGGCCAGAACGCGCCCGCGTCCCAACCCATGCCGTCCGCCAGCACGTCCACCAGTTGCCGGAAAACATCGAACTCGCTCGTCGCGGTCGCGAGTTGCAGCGTGATCGCATGTTCCTGCTGCTGCGCGCGCTCCGCCGACTTGCGCTGCGTGATTTCCAGCGCGGTGCCGCGCAGCGCTCGCTGCTCCGGCGGTCCATATGCGTGGCCGATCAGATGCAGCCAGCCTCTTCGACCGCGCGCGGACCGGTAACGGCATTCGAACTGGAACGGCGTGCCCGCGCGAAGCGTTCTCTTGCCGTGCGCCACCAACGCCGCGCGATCCTCCCGTTCGATCACGTTCATCAGCGCCGCCAGCGGCAGCGTGCCGCTGCGCGCGCCGATGAGGCGGGCCATCTCGTTCGACAGGCGGACCGTCTCACCATCGGGACTGATGCGCCAGTCACCCAGGTGCGCAATGCGCTGCGCCTCGGCACGCGCGATTTCGCTGTCCCGCAGCGTATGCGTGATCCGTTCGGCCAATTTGACGGCGCGCACGCGCGAACTCGACAGCGCATACCCCAGGCCGCCCAGCAACACACTGATGACCACGCCGGCGACCGTCGCGAACATCGGCAGACGGCGTTGCGAGCCGCTCAGCGTTGCCGGATCGGCGGCGAACTCGATCAGCCAGCGCCGGCCGCCGAACGGTTGCACGAGACTTCTCGTGAAGTGCCGCGCGTCGTGCGCCGACGTGCCGAATTCATCGCCGGACGACAACGACGGGTGCGCCGCGGACACGCCCGCACCGGATGTCGGGTTACGCCTGACCGCGTCGCGCGCCATGTCGCCGATGCCCGCGACGCTGTCGAACAGCATCGTGGAGGGCGACGGCGGCACCGCCGGCGTATCGAACGCGCCGGCGTCGTAGATGCGAAAGCGGATCACGCGCAGTGTTTCCTCGCTGAGCAGACCCGCCATCAGGTCCTTGACACGGATGCCCGCGCCGACCGAGCCGATATACGCGCGACGCCGCGCATCCACGGCATCGTGCGGCATGCCCTTGCGGTAGACCGGCAGGCGCAATGCGATGCCGATATGCGGATTGTTGCCCTCGGCGAGAATCAGGCGCCCGCTGCTGACCGGTTGCCCTGTGTCGCGCGATCGTTCGAGCGCAGCCAGTCGCCGGGACGGCACACCGAGATCGATGCCGAGCGACGGCACATTCGGTTCCAGCGGTTCGACATAGGACAGCACGAAATAAGCGGGACGCGCGCCCGGCGGTCGAATCGCGAAGTCGACGCCGGCTTTTTGCAGAACCGGGTCGCTGCGCTGCGTGGCGATGAACTGCTCCACGTCCGCGCCGCGGATATACGGCGCATAGTTCAGCGTCTGAAAACCGGGGTAACGCTCCGGCAGGTTCAGGCCGTTCACGAAGTCGCGAAACTCGCTGCGCGATACATCGTCGCCCGCGCTGAACAGCGCTTGCATCGTCACCAGTACGTCGGAATACAGCCGGATACGCGTGTCGATTCGCTGTTCGACATCGCGGGTGTCGTTGTCGAAACGAAGTCTCGCCTCGCTCTGGATCAGGTCCGCGCTGACCGTATGCACCACGGCCGTTACCGCGAGCCCGAGCAGCAGCATGGCGACGGCCAGGCCGATTGCGTAACCACGATGAGCCGGGCGTAGCAATCGCCCCCACGTCTCGCGCACATCCGCCCCCGGAGTAACCCCGCACACACGACACGAACCCGTCCGACAGGCTCGCCGCTATTGATTCATTACCGCCCGGTCAATTAACGCACGCCAATCGTGCAGTTGGCATTGAATAGCGCAAGTGCGCCCGTTATTGCGGATTAAAGCAATGCTGGTCTAATTCGGCCATATTGGTAAATTCGACCGAATAGATTGGAAAGCTCGCTTGAGTCATTCCGGTTCAAGTCTAAGTAGCTTAGACGAAAGCCGTTTTTTGGCTAGTTATCACGAACCCTTATTCATATATCACGCGAAAAATACCTCATCCATTTCGGCATCGCCCCGATCATGCAGCGGTAATACATTCCGATATCGCGCTAAAACGAATGTCGCAGGCCGAGCGATACGATCATCTGGGTATTGCTGCTCGAAGGAGACAGCAAAAACATTTCGGCCGTCACACCGGAACTGGCACGCAAATAGACGGCGTTGAGATACACGTCGGTGCGAGTGGACAGGAAATAATCCGCGCCGAGCCCGATCTGATTCCAATGGTCGTTATCGAGCTTCGAATACGCATAACTGGCGGCCACGAAAAAGGCGGGGCTGACCTTGTACTGGGTGTTGCCTTCCGCGGTGCGCAGGACGCTGGATCGACCGTTGTTCTGGAAGTCCACCAGCGTGAACACGCCTTGCATCAGCACGGGGCCGAGCTGATAGCCCGCCGCCGCGCCCGCCACGACGAGTTTGTCGAAAACCACCGGCCTTGCCAGGGTGCCCAATGCCCCCGAGCCGGATAAGGGCGTGCCGAGTACCGGCGTGCCGATGCCAAAGACGGCCTGGTAATTGCGAATGGCGGTGTAGGCGGCCGCGAGGCGCAGCGGGCCTTGCGTGTAACCGGCGCCGAAACCCATCGCGCTGTTGCGCGCGAAGTCCCCCGCCTGGCCGCCGAACGCATACAGCGCGCCGAATTGCAGGCCGGCGAACGTCGGCGTCACGTACTTGACCGAATTGTTGATGCGCTCGCCGCCCAGCCTGTCGTAATCGCCGAGATGGAACGCAAAAACGCTGGGAATCGTCGAGCCGGCGGAGAACGACGACAGGTTCGTCGTCATGAAATCGTACTGACGGCCCAGCGAAATCGTGCCCAGCCGGTCGCTGGCGAGACCGACGAACGCTTGCCGGCCGAATTCCAGTCCGCCTTGACCCAGCGTGCCGTTGTTGATGCCGAAACCGTTTTCGAGCCGGAATATCGCCCGGTATCCGCCGCCGAGGTCCTCCGTGCCGCGAAAACCCCAGCGGTCATTGCGACCGACGCCGCTGAACTGCGCCCACGCGTGGCCGCCCCGAACGTTGGTCGTATAGGTGAGCGCGTCGTCCACGATGCCATAAAGCTGCACGCTGCTTTGCGCACGAACTTCATTGGCGGATAAAGCCAAACCCGCCAGCATCGCGCCCATCACCGAATACGACGTGAATTGCCTGATTCGGTGCCGCCCGATATCGGGGTCCACAAAATACTGTGTGAGTTCTTGTTTGCGTCGTTTTAAACGATTCATTACAGCGCCCCCCTGAGTGAACCTGTTTTATGCCGGACATTCGCAAACGGACGTTTTCGGACTGACGCACTGACATTGGGAATTACAGAACCGTGCCCGAGCGAATGGCAACGATCGATACAGCAAAAGAATAATGGCTTTCCAAAAAAGGTGGCGCTTTATATTTCGATGTGATCGATACGCCGCGGTTGCCCATTCCCCAGCGCCGGCTAGTTACCTGCTCCAGCCGGGAATATTCATCCGGCATTTATGCGGATTAACCCCTCACGCTATGTCCGGGCTGCCGGTTGCATTGAAGGCATTGCCGAAACAGTCCCGGCTTATGGTCGATCTTCGGGCGCCACACTGGCACATATGAACAGCTTTCGCTCAATCTTTACCTCGTGCGTTAGCGGCGAGCAGGTCACACGATACGATCGCTCGTGTCACTCACCTTGGTGGCCCCTAACCGGCGGGGTGCCGTTGCACAGTTTTGTCGATGCCTGCCGCAGGCCATGAAGAAACACCGAGAAGCGGATGAGCGATCATTTACTGTTTCCCGGCTTAGCAGGCTGCTGAAGTATCGGCGGTAATGTCATCGCTGAAGGCCCCTGAAGCGTTGATGGAAGACCCCCACTTGCCCCTTGGAGATCATGCGCGGCGCCGACACATTCACCGAGAGTTTGTTTTCCATGCGCAAGCTGGACGACTTCGTTCCGAAGTCGCATCCGTTGCGTTCGATCCGGGTGATGGCGAACGAAGCACTGGTGAAGATGGATCGGTTGTTTGCCGGGATGTACGAGGCCGACCTCAAGGGTGGGCGGCCGAGCATCGCGCCGGAGAAGTTGCTGCGAGCCATGCTGATCCAGGTGCTCTACAGCATCCGCTCGGAGCGCCAATTGATGGATCAGGTGCAATACAACCTGCTGTTTCGCTGGTTCATCGGCCTGGCGATGGATGACGAGGTTTGGGTACCGACGGTCTTCACGAAGAACCGCGAACGCCTGATCAAGCATGATGCGGTGATCGAATTCTTCAACGAAGTGGTGGCGATCGCTGAGAAGAAGTGCCTGCTCTCGGGAGAGCACTTCAGCGTGGACGGCACGCTGATCCAGGCGTGGGCGGGGCACAAGAGCTTCGTGCCCAAGGACAGTGACGATCAGGACAGCGACGGCGGCAACGCAGGCGACTTTAAAGGCGAGAAGCGCAGCAACGAGACGCATGAGTCCCGGACCGATCCCGATGCACGGCTCTATCGCAAAGGCAATACGGCCAGCGAATTGCGTTACATGGGCCACACGCTGACCGACAATCGACATGGTCTGGTGGTCAACGCGTGCGTGACGCGCGCTGACGGGCACGCCGAGCGCGAAGCGGCCAAGGTCATGATCAACGACGCGCGGCAAGCGGCAGAAGATGCGAGCGCAGAAATCACGCTGGGCGCAGACAAGGGTTACGACGCACAGGAATTCATCGAGGCGTGCCAGCAGATGAAGGTCACACCGCACGTTGCGCAAAACACCTCGGGGCGGCGTTCATCCGTGCCCGATACCATTGCCTCGAGCGTGGGCTACGCCATTTCGCAGCAAAAGCGCAAGTTGATCGAACAAGGCTTCGGGTGGGCCAAGACCGTGGGGCGCATGCGCCAGGTGGTGGTGCGCGGGTTGAAGAAAGTGGACCAGATGTTCGTGTTGAACATGGCTGCCTACAACCTCGTGCGCATGCGCTCACTGACACAAGTCCGTCTGTAGCAGCGAAAAACGCGGCAATGAAGCCAGAAATTGGCCTCAAACTGCCGAACAAGCGTGGAATTCACGTTGAAATTGCACAATGCGATAAACCTTGTGGCGAGAGCCGCGTAAGTGCAGAAAGGCTGCTTCTGTCGGACTGTATTTCAGCAGCCTGCTAGTGCGGTCAATCTCGGACATGTCTTGCGCAGGTTACTGTAAGGCAGTGCGGCAATCGGCGGTGAAACAGCACGACAACCGGCACGACGACCGGCACCACGGTTCGTGCTACGTCGAGCGAGGCAATTTCTTCACAAGCACGCAAAGCGCGATGATGAATTCGTCCCGATCTTGAGGATTTATTTTCCTCAGTTCGCGCAGCAGTTCCTGCTCCGCCGGGGCAAGTTGTTGTTCGAATTCTTGCCCCGTCAGCAGGTACCCTACGTTCACGCCTGCCGCGGCAAGCTTCAACAGGTAGAGCAGACCGGGCTCGCGAGCACCCTTCTCATAGTTCGACTGAGTCTTTTCTGTCACGCCGCCCTTGATCGCGAATGCCTTCTGCGAATCATGCAATTCGTTGCGCACCCGACGCAGGCGCGCCCTGAACTCCTCCCGTTTCTTCTTCATTCCAAACTCATCAAATTCGCGAATCTTATGTGCCCCGGTCACGGAATACAGCCATGACATTTGGGCAAAGAAAAATGGTACACCGTGCAGCCGAATAGCTATCCGGGAACCTGAACATTTGAATATGGAACTGCCGAAATTAAAGCCCGTGCGTACAGAAATCGACTGTTCTATAAGCACGCGGCGATATGCGAGAGGAAGCGCATTGCGCTCGAATCGCGTCTCAATTACATTGAGCAGGTTCCCTTGAATAAGGCGCGGAAATGAATGCACCCACATCTCCTGCACGGAGAAAGATCTTTTTATGGTGTGCAAGAACGTGAACAAGTGGTGACTGACTGGACTATGTTCACCGAGGACAACGCGCGCGGGACACCTGTACGTCTTTTGACGCAGACCACTACCCAAACGGACGGATTACGCACAGCGTCGGGACCGCATCGCAAGTTGCGCTGCTAATCTGAATCTCAACACGACTTGCACCTTGACTTGCACCTTTTACGCACGAGTTTCACTGTGCCGCATCGCGCGGATGAACTAAGGCGACCTTGCTCCCAGAGCGATATGAAGCGATTGCATCGCGCAGCTTGTCCGCCGGTGAAAGTGGAGAGCGAGTCGATCGTGATGGCTTTTTTAAAGGAGAAGCAAAGATGACTACACGGCGCACCATGATCCGTGCTATCCCGGCCGCTGGTATCGCGCTCGGCGCCCCATCATTCGTTCTGGCCGCTTCGGCTAACCCGTCCAGGAGCGATGTGGCCGCGCCGTACTACGACCCGCTCCAGATGTTCAAAACGGTTTTAACCGTCGGACTCGCCCAGATTCCGGAGGTCGGCTGGCTTGTCTCAGCCGCTGTTAAATTGCTCTGGCCGTCCGACAAGGAGGACGTCTGGCCGCAGGTACGCAAACAGGTAGAGGAACTGGTGGACCGGAAGATCGACGATGCGGTATTCAGCTTGCTGAGGGCGAGGCTCAACGGATTGGGCGGAGTGACGAAGCTCTATTTGCGGGCAATTGCAACGCGAGACAACGAGGCGATCCGGAGCCAGTTCCTGGCAAGCAATACGGAGTTTGTCGCCGCGGCGGCGGAATTCCGGAACCCCGATTACGAATGGGTGCTGGCTCCTCTATTCGGGATGTTCTCAACGATGCATATGATGCTTCTGCGCGACTGCGTGTTGAACGGAAAGAACTGGGGGTGGTCACGTGCCACCTATGACGACATCGTCAGGCAATCCGGCGACCGTCTCGCCTCGTACACGAAGTACCTGGACCAAGTGAGCGCTGATGAAAAATCCCGCTACGACAAGACTGCGCCCCCGGGGCCGGGCGGTCATCAAACGGCCCTCCATGATCATTATCAGCCGTTCCATCTGAAAGAGACATTGCTCGTGGACGACTTCCGCACTCTCCTGACCTATCTCGACCCTGTCGGGTACCCGCACAAAGTGCCGGATATCCCATTCAAGGACGTATACAGTGCGGCCTACGGCACGGCCGACGACTGGGACCCGGTGTGCGCGTCTCTTTCGAGCAATGGCGTTGCCCCGCAATACTCGCGCCCTCTCAAGTCGTTCTCAAGCATCTATATAGAGTATTTCAATTTCACCCCACGCGTCGTCGACGTTCAGTATCCAACCGGGAAAGGACCTGAGCGACGGGCGGACGGGCGCCGCATTGATCGCTATGGAATCATTTCGTATGAAAAGGGCGGCGTTGAGAAGAAGACGATAACGATTCCGCCCCCCGCTGACAGTAAAAGATTCAATGTCGCAAAGGCCCGCGTGACAGGTGACAGTATTCCGAGCGGCGTTTCACTCGTACTCGATGACGGCAGCGAGCTACAGCTTTGGTATAGAAGCAGTACAGGAGTGAAAGAGGTCAGCGTGCCGGGACGCATGCTGAGCACCCTGAACATGTGGACGAGGAGCAGGTTTTACGACTTCGATCTCGGGTGCATTATCTTCGGCTTCAGCGTTGACACCGAGTTCGTTCCGGTAATACTTCGGGAGATCTTTTATATCGGCGCAATCGACCAGCCCAATCTCGGTGCGGCCTTCCTTCCGCGCAACGTGTCGCGTGGTTTGCAGCGTCGTCGGGAGGCTTTCTGGCGCGACGTCATGAGCCGCGTGAGCGCTTGAGTGACGCACGGCATCTCAACTTTACGAGGATATTGAAATGGAGAAAACCACATTGACCGTTGTCAATGCAGGCCCCAACTGGATGTTCAGGGTCGACACACGTGAACCGGATGCTATTTTCAAGAATGGCTTTACCGCTTTCGGCCAGAACGACAACCTTCGAGATCACGCGAGAGGAACAAGTTGCACACAGAGAGATGCCAATAGTAATTTCATTTCGACGAGTTCGGACCCGGAGTACGCCGGCAATTATGCGCGCCGATTGATCACTCGGCATGGGCCTCCGATTTACGTCTACAAGATCCGTCCAACAGAAAACTTTTACAACATGGAACGATCGTTGGCGGCGATAGGTTACGAGGCCGGCATTCCCGATGCACGGAAGCAGTCCGAGTGGGTGGCAGTCAACAAGATAGAGGGAAGCCAGATCCAGGCGGTGAGAGTCTACCGTTCGGAACAAACGCCCCCATTTCAACTCAATCCGCGCTACGAGGAAAGGCGACCTGATGCCAATCCCGGCGTCTATAAGCAGCGCACGTCGCCCGCACCCGGGAACAACCGGTGGCTGGTTTCGCAAGACCCGCTCGTGACCGCGTCCTTGAGCGCAACCATGCACTGTTACAAGGACATGGCGTCGGCGGAAGTGGCGGATCCGTTTGCATGCCGGTTCATAGAAGAACTGATACCCGAACCGAACACGGTAGGCGAGCAATGAGTGCTGCAACGCTTGCTTTCCCGCGAGGACCGGCTTCTTCGCGAGCGAAACACCGCCGCTGCCCCTGTCGCGGCCCCCCTCCCCGCGTCCGTTCGCCTGCTCGCACGACGCTTCGCGACCGGCCTTCCGCGTTTCTCGCAACCGGCTACCTTCGGTCACGCTGGCCGAGTCCGCGCGCCGCGCGGGAGCGCGAACAGCAACCAGGGGAGGACACTATGCGACTGATCGGCCGCCTGCTCGGGCACCCGCAACCATTCGACGCGCAGAGCGCCGGTGGCACGGGGCACGAACCCACGCATGCTCCCGTGGGCAGGCCGCTCGCGCGAGCCGAGACATCGAGCGCGCTCGAGTTCCTTCGCAGTGAGAGCCGACACACCGCGGCAAGCACCAGGCACGCCGATCGGACGAACCGGACGAATTTTCGCAGCACCATCGCACCGCTCGTCGAGGCGGAGTTCGGTGGCGATCCGTGCGCCGATGGCGACTTTGCGGAAGGCGGCGCGCTCCACGACGCGCAGCGCGCACGCAAGAAGATCGTTTCGCTGTTCCCCAACACGTCGGAAGCGGAATCGAACGAGACGACGCTGTTAGCGCAGCGCCTGATGCAATTCAAGGGCGGCAGCGCGTCGCGCTACGGCAATGCGATGACCCTCGCCTATGTGCTCAGGCAAGCGACCGGCGGCGATGCGTCCCGCGCGCTGGCGGTCGTCAACGCGTGGAGAGGCGACACGGCGCCCACCGGCGGGCAATTGGGCGCCGACATGCTGGCGACCCAGTGCGCGCTCAGCCAGTCCGACCAGGGCTGGCAACTGCTGCTCGAAAAGCCGGACATGTTGGCGGCGATGAGTCCCGCCGGCCGCCTCGCCCGACTCGAAACTGAAACGGCGCGCGCGGACGCACGTCTCGCATTCCGGGCGAGCGACCATCTGCTCAGGAATTACGTCGACGGACTGGGCCTGCCGAGGCCCGCCACGCTCGACGAATCCATCGGACTTGCCCGCCACATCGCCGGCCAGGCAAGCGCGCCGGAGCAACAAGCCGCACTCACGGGCATTCCGGCGAACGTGTTCAGATATCACCGGATCGCGGCGGACGCGCTGCTCGGCGCCGTCTCGCCGGACCCGACACTGAGCCAGTGCGAGGCGATCGTGTTCCTGCGAGGCGGCACGATCGACCCCGACCATGTCACGGAAACGTCCACGCGCTTTAACCGGATCGTGGGCGCGAGCGGCCATCGCGGGTCGTTCCTGAAACGCATGCGCTCGTCGGACGATCTGTCCGCGCTCGACGAGCCGCAGATCCTCAAACTGCTCGTCTTGAACATCGTCGGCAACGTCTGCGCCGACCTCGAACCGCTCGTGACGGAGCCGCATGGCGGCACGCCCGCCAATGCGCCGGTCGGCAGCGCCGCGCTTGCCGAACAGCCTGAAACGCGGGTGCAAGATGCAGCCCGCCTGGCCACGCTGATGGTGATGGGCGATCGCATTGCCCGCAAGGGATGGCGCGACGAGATGCCGATCGGCACGCTCGCGCGGCGCAAGATCAGGGAACAAACGGCGCGCCTGCTCGGCGTGAAGGAAAAGGAACTGGCGAAGGATGCCACCTGGGCCGACTTCTCGGCGCGATTGCAGCAACTCGACCTCGCCATGCTGCGGGAATGGGCAACGGATGCGCAGCCCGGCTTCGAAGGCTCCGCACTGGAAAATCGCCTGAACCTGCTGAGCGACATCGACCACGGCGTCGCGCCTCGCATCGCGGGACTCAAGGAACTCGTGACCATCGTGGAAGAAGGAGCGAGCATCGATGTCAGATCGTCAAGAGTCAAAGGCTTCAACACCACGCTCTGGTTCAGCGGGGCACTCGCGCTGACGGGCGTGATCAGCCATGCGATCCCCGCCGTCATGGCCTTGCCGACGCGCGCCCATACCAGGGGCCGGGGCGGACGCATCGCGATGAACGGCAGCGAGGGGCCCGACGGCGCTTGCCTCGAAATCCACGCCGGCACGTTCGAACGCGACACGCGCATTCGCCAGCGCGGCGTGGTCCTGATGTCGAACATTCCGATCGCCTTTGCATGGCTGATCCGCGAATGGGGCACGCATGAAGTCAATCAAACCTTCAGAGGGCCGGTCATCCGCATCGAGGTCAAGGCGCCCGATGGACTCGACAAATGCAAGGAAATCGCCGCCGGGCTCTTCGACGGATTGTCGGATACCCGCACCGGCGCGACGCAAGGACTCTGGAATCGATGGGTGACGGCGGCTGCGAAGCACCCTTCCGTCTCGGTTCGATACGACGAAGGTCACACCAGTGCGCCGACCGACGTCAAGCAGCACACGGCGCTCGCCGGCGCCACCATGCCCTTCCTTCACCTGCCGCAACTAACGTTGCCGTTGGCCTCGATCCAGTTCGGTCCGTGGCTCGCGGGCGCCGTGCAGCGACATCGCTCGGTCATGCACGGCGGCGAGGTTCACGTCAATTCGGCCGGCACGACACTGGTCGACGGCGCATACGAGCATGTCACCAAGGTGCCGGCCGGACTGGCTTATCCGCCGCCGTCGGTCGTCTTGCCGACGGTCGCGGGCGTGAATCTGGCGGGCGGGCACGGAGCAATGTTCACGGCCCTCAACAGCAAACGCACGACGAACGTGATCATGCTGAAGAACGGCAGCATCCATATTCCCGCGCCGGACGTCAGCGGCTCCACGCCGACACGGCAATGGACCACGGACGTCGAGACCTGCCGCGAGTGGCTGGCGAACCGCGACGGCGCATCGACGCCGGCGCCGCCCGCCGGTTTGGCGGAAACACCGCCCGACATGCTCGCGTCGGCGCGTGCGGCGCGTGGACAGCAGGAAATGGTCGTGCGGCAGTACATGAAACCGCAGGCCACGAAGCGGCTCGAAGAACTTCAAACGCTCGCGGCCCATATCGTCGCGAGCACCGGTGACGAGCAGGAAGTGGGCGAAATCGGCGACAACATCGGCCAGCTCCTGATGGACGAAGGAAACTGGGAGGCGCCCGAAGTGCTGGCGCAGCAGAGGGAGCATTCGCAAAAGACCTCGGGGCCTCTGCCGTGGGGCTATCAGTGGCAAATCCTGGAGGAAAGCACGGTTCTGTCGGCGCAACCGCTCGGGCGGAGCGCGCCCGCCGCATCGAACTTTCCGGCAACGCGCTGACAGCGCGAGGCGCGCTCGAAGACGGCGAAGCGTCATCGGAGATGCGCCTCCGCGCGTCGTTTCGCGCCGCCGGCTTCAACTTCCGAAACGCCGAGGCCAAGCGCAACGCGGCTGTGAGAATGGGCGTGGCGGCGTGTGTTGCGCATATCGAACGTCAGACTGGCCGCTCTGCGTGCAAACGAATTTCCACGGACCTACCCGCGCGAGACAACCATGATCGAATCCGCCCAGTTACAGCGCGTAGACGAACTTCTGCATCAGCTTGGAGCCGGCGGTCCCGGCGCGAGCAGCGAGAACGATCAGAGCATCCTTCTGCAGATCCAGCAGATCCTTTCGGGGCTGTTCGACAACAGTAACGGCCCGTCATTCCAGATGCCGTCGATGCCCTCCTTTTCCGCGGCGCCCGCGCGGGCGAGCTACGCGTCCACCTCGTCGGCCTCGCCCGCCTCGTACTCGGGCGCGGTTCCGGCCGGCGACGGCTCGGGCCAGGGGACGCCCGCGAGCACGGCTGAGGGCAAAGAGACGGCGGAGCATTTCATGACGAACCTGCAACGGGACTTCGGCCTGACGAGAAATCAGGCGGCGGGAATCGTCGCCAACCTGTGGCACGAAAGCGGCGGCATGAACACCGGCATCAATCAGGGCGGCGCGGTCGGCGCACCCAATTCCAACCTGCAATCCGGCTATGGCGTCGCGCAATGGACCGGCTCGCGCAAGCAGGATTACCTCGACTACTGCTCGCAACATAAGCTGGACCCATCCAGCGAACAGGCGAACTACGGTTTCCTCAAGCATGAACTCGAAACCTCGCAATCGGGCGCGATCGACGCGGTCAAGCAGACGCAGACCGCGCAGGACGCGACCGTCGTGTTCTGCAATACGTTCGAACGTCCCGGCGATCCGCAGATGTCGAGCCGCCTCGCGGATCTTCAGTACGTGCTGTCCGCGTGATGGCGGACAGCGGACGCGCGTGTGTCCCGCCATGCCGGGTTGATACAACCAGCCGGGGATTGCCTCGATGAGTTCAGACAAGTTGCCGCCGGTCGGCGGCGGAGAAGCGCCGGCTCAGCCTGATTTCGAAGGCTCCGATGAAAGAACGCAGCCCTTGAGGAGGATCGATCCGCACGCGCGGCAGGTATCGGGCCCGCTTGCCGGCCTGCCCCAAGGACGGCAGGCGGCGCGTGAATCGCAAGCATCCCCGGAGGAGGCTTCAAGCGTGGACCCGTACCGGCAGGCCGCGGATCTTTATCACGATCGGTTCACCGCGCAGATCCAGAAGCAGCGTCTGCACGAGGCGCAGCACGGCCGCGAACCTGCACCGGCGACGCCGAGGCAACTTGCCGACGCGTACTTCATGATGCGCCAGGGTCATTCACTGGAAGAGGCCGCGCGGGCCTTCGGGATCGAAAGCCCCGCCGATATCGAGGACTTGCGCGAGTTCGCCGAAAAAAATCTGCCGCGCGTCTAGCACCGGCGCGCATCGCGCTCCGAACCGCCCATGCGCGCCACAGAAGCGGACACTGGCATCGCAACCGGATGCGGCGTCCGCCCGCGCCGGCACGCTATCGCTCCAGCGTCTCCGAAGGCACCTCGTGAAACTGCTTGCGATATCCGCTCACCAGCGTCGAGCGGTTTTGCACGCCCCACTTGTTCGCCGTCAGCAACACGGTGCGGTCTCCGGAGAACGAGTCGTCCAGCAGATCGGCGCGAATCCGCTCCATGCGCAGCCGACGGATCAGCTCCGAGGGCGACAGTCCGAGTGAATGCTTGAACGCGCTTTGCAACGCACGTTCGGTCACGCCGACCTCGGCCGCCACCTCGCGCACCGACAGGTCGCGCCGGTCGAGATTTTCCTGCAAATAGCGATACGCGCGCCGATAACGTGCGGGCAAGCGCGCCGCGACGTCGTCGAGTTGCGGCGCCTGGCGCGCGGCACGCGCGCTGTACGAGGTCAGCACCTGCGAGTCGTCGCGCAGACACTGGGTGGCGATCAGCGCGTAGCGTCCGAAGAAGACCATCCCTTCGCGGCTCCGGCCGAGCGCCTGGTGCGTCTTGGCGACGCAATACAGATACTCGAGTTGACGGTGCCCGGTCGATGCCGCATGGTCGGTGCGATGCAGCGGCTCGAGCAGCGACTCCGCGAGCTGCGGCGCGTCGCACGCTAGCGCGGCGAGCACGACTTCGAGCCGCGTCGTGCGCAAATAATCGCCGAGGCCATGCTGCTGCGCCCAGTTCAGATGCGCGGTGATGCGGTCCATCGCGCCGCGCTCGCCGCTCGCGAGCGCGCGCAACTGGCGCAGATAACCGATCCGCTCGCAGAGCAGCGGGGTGCGAACGCTCAATACGCCCACTTCGTGCAGATCGGCTTCGTCGCTTGCCGTGCCGACCGTGCCGACCGTGCCGACCGCGCCGACACTGCGCAGCCCCTGCCCGCCGAGCCCCGATTGCCAGTACACGTGATCGTTCAGTTGCGCCGCGCCGCGCAGTTCGCGCTGCACGGCGACGTCGAAGCGCAAGGTGGCGACGATGTCGCGCCAGCTATCCGAGCCGTGTTCGGATGCCGCGGCGGCGAGTTCGTCGAGCGCATCGGTGGCGTCGCGCGAGCGGCCGAGTTCGTGCAACGTGCCGGTAATCGCCAGGCGGGCTTCGAGTTGCCGCGACACCTCGACGTCGGGCTCGTCGATCAAGCGTGCAAAGCATGACAACGCCGTGGCAAGCCGATGGCGAAACAGCGCCTGCCAGCCGGCATTGCGGCACGACGCCGCGCGGATTGCCTGGCGCGGCGAGCGGATCGCCTTCTGCGCGCGCCGATACTGTTCTTCGGCTTCGTCACAAATGCCGAGGGTCATCTGCATGTCGGCATGAAGCTGAAGCAGTCCGGGCGAGCCCGTGGCGGCGCCCGCGCCGTTGCGCGCGAGATCCGACCAGCGGGCCGCCTGCGCGCCCGCCGCCTGGACATTGCCTTCACGAACCTTGTTGATGAAACCGTCCGGTAAATCTTGCACGGACAACGACGCCGCGAGTGGAAAATAAAGCGTCAGGAACATTGCGCTACTCCTCGTTGACACGCGCACGGCTGTCACCGCCGCCGGCACGCACGCTCTTGGCGAACACGATGGTTGGGAATGTCGCCATCGTTCGCACCGCTCAATCTATCCGCGTATGCGAAAGAACATCTTCAATAAATCTGAGCTTTTCGGCGGATTTGAGAACTGTTGAGATTTCCGGGGCATGTCGAACCGAATGGCCCCTCCGCGACGCATGCGGCGACCCTGCGCGGAGCGGGCCTGTTCCGTGTAACCTTTCGCTTGGCACCCAGGCACACCCAGGCACACCCAACCGCGGCACCCCACCGCGCGCAACCGCTGCATGCCGGCATGCCGGGAAAATCGGCTCGCCGGATTCGCTGGAGATTCAGGATGTCGTCACCACGACCGGGTGAAATGGTCATTGCGTTCAGTCGCTACACGCTCACGCAGAATCCGCCGCGTCTCGTCGCCGACGACTCGCCGGTCGAACTCGGCGCGCGCGCGCTCGAATTGCTGCTGGCGCTCGTGGAGGCCGGCGGCCGGCCGGTGGCGCGAGCCGAACTGTGCCGCCGGGGCTGGCCCGATCTGGCGGTCGACGCGAACACGGTTCAGGCGCAGATTTCCACGCTGCGACGCGCGCTCGGCGACGATCGCGACCTGATCGTCACCGTGCCGGGCTTCGGCTATCGTTTCGCCGCCGAAGTCCACACGGGCAGCGCGCCCCGGCCATCGGAGGCCACCGGCCCGGCGTTGCAGCCGCCGACCGAACCGCCCATTCACATTCCACCGCGCACCGCGCAGACGTCGCCGCGCACGATGCGCTTGCGCACGCCGCTGCATCTCACGCCGTTTATCGGCCGCCATGCGGAGTTGTCGGAGGTGCTCGGCCTCGCTTCGATCGCGCGCGTCATCACTCTGGTCGGCGCGACTGGAACCGGCAAGTCGCGCATTGCGCACGAGGCCGCTCGCCGGCTTGCCGCGCAATTCCCCGACGGCGTGGTGCCGGTGTCGCTCGCGGCGCAAACGCCGCGTGAGGGTTTCGCGGACGCCTTCGCGCTCGCGCTGAACCTTGCGCCGCCGCTCGCGCGCGCTTCCTTCGAGCGTCTGCTGGATGGCGTGCGCACGCGGCGCGTGCTGTTCGTCGTCGATTGCGGCGCGACGGGCGGCGAGCCCGCTGCCCGCATGATCGCCGCCTTGCTCGCGGAGGCGCCCGAGGTGCGCGCGATCGTCACCGCCGCCGCGCCGCTCGGTCTCGACGGCGAAGAAGTGGTGACGCTCTACCCGTTGCGCACGCCTGACGACACGCAGGTCAGCACCGCGCTCGCCGCGGAGCACGACGCGCTGCGGCTGCTGTTCGCACGGCTCGGCACGCTGTTCGCGCGGCGCGCGCGGCTGCGCGAAAAGCCGCGCGCGCTTGCGCGTTGGACCGGAAGCGCGGCCCTTCTCGCCGCACTCGATGCCGGCGAGATCAGCCAGGACGTGATCGATGCCGCCGTGCGCATCGCGCAGCAGTTGGACGGCGTGCCGCTCGCGCTCGAACTCGCCGCCGCGTCGATCGACGACAGCATGAACGCGGGCGAGACGCTCGATACCGCGATGACCGGCTACGCACGCCGCCTTGCCGGCTTGATCGACGCGCGCATCGACGCGCCGGGCGTGCCGCGGTCCCTCTCGGCGCCGGTGCCGGTGGCGCTCGATCTGCATATCGCGCGGCTCGATCCTTTCGCGCGCAAGCACTTCCTGCTGCTCAGCCTGTTCGCGGGCGAGTTTCCGCGTTGCGCGGCAATCGGCCTGCTGACGGCCTGCGAGCTGCCGATGTCCGCCAGCGAAGGCGGCGGCGTGCGCGGCGAGGCGCTTGCCGACCGCCGTCTCGACGAGTTTGTCGAAGCCGGCCTGATCGAGGAGATCGACAGCGACGGGCAATGGATGCTGCAGATGCGCCGGCCGATCCGCGAACTCGCGCGCGACATGCTCACCGACAGCGGCGAATTCGATCGCGCGGCGCTCGCTCATGCGGGCGGCTTGCCGATACGCATCGCGGCGCACCGCAAGCGCGGCGAGCACAAGGTGATCGACGTGCTCGATCTCAGCGATCTCGACGATCTGCGCGCCGCGCTCGCGTGGGCGGTGAAGGCCGGGCGTTTCGAACTCGCGGTCACGCTGCTCGAATGCTCCGCGCCGCTGTGGCGCCTGCTCTCGCTCGTGCACGAACATCTGCGGCGCGCGCGCGCCGTGCTTGCCCAGTTGACGGCGAGCGCGACGCCGCGCCGGCGCGACGAGATGCGTCTGCATGCGGTCATCGCAGAGGCGCTGCCGCTCGTGGAGACGCCCGCCGACCAGGTGATCGCCGCGTGGAACGAGGTCTATCAACTGGCCAACGCCTGTGCGGACAGCGCGTTTCGCGAGCGGGCGATCATCGCTCTGATCGCGTGCTGCAACGAGGCGGGCGATGCGGGCCGCGCCGCGGAACTGAAGGCCGTGCATGAAGGGATGATCCAAGCGGGCAGTGCGCCGCCGACGTATCGCCCCGATGACGCGGCCGACGCGCCGGGCGTCGCGGGCAACGCAACGGAGCGGTGAACGCCCGGCGCGCGGGCGGCACTATGCCCGCGGCGTCGAGCCGATCCCATACAGCTTCCGTATACGCATGAATTCATCGCCGAACGTCCGATCGAAGTCGTCGCGGCCCGCCTGCACCACGTGCACGTTCAGCGCCTTGAGCCTGCTCGCGCCTGCTTCGATGCGGCGTTGGCGGTCGAGCGCCGGATCGCCGGCGCCGAAGTATTCCAGATAACCGTCGCAGAGCCGCTTGCCGTCCGGCATCAGCGAGTTGACCAGGATCATCGGTTTGTCGCGCATCGGCTGCACGCCGGCCGCCTTCAAGGCGAGCGCGAAGCCGATTTCCTCGGCCGTGCCGACGCCGCCCGCGAGAAAGACCGCCATGTCCGCCTCGAACAGTTGATGCATCCGCGTGATGATGTCCGGGCTGACGTGGCCGACGTCGAGCGCGGCGGGCAGTTCGCTGGTCGTCGTTTCCTTGCCGATGACCATCGTCGTGCTGATGCCGGCCACCTTGCCGCCGGTGCGGCTCGACGCGGCATGGCGCTGATAGTGTTGATAGAACTCGCCCATCAGACCTTTGGCGCCGCCGCCATAGATCGCATCGTCGCCGCGTCCGGCGATCCATCGCGCCACCGATGTCGTCTCGGCCACGAGCGAAGGCTCGACCGCCTTGCCCGACGCCAGCACCACCACCGCGGGACGCCGCGCCGCGCGGCCCGCATCCAGTTCGCGGCGCACGTCGAACTGGTTGGGCGGGGCCGCCGCGCCGTCTTGCGGGACCTCGATCCGCTCATACTGCGCCCAGTGCCGTTCGAGTTCGGCGGTCGCCTGGCTTTCCTCGTCGTAACGCCGCGACAGCGTCAGCGGGTTTTCGCTCAACCCGTAGTGATGCTGGGTCCTGACGAGTTCCTGCAGGATGGCGAGATGCGGATCGCCTTCATTGACGAGCACACGCACGTTCTTGTAGTCGGGATGCAGGCTCGTCAGCACGAGCGCCGAAAAGTATTCGTAAAGGACGGTAGCCTGCGCGCCGAGCGTGCCGGGCACGGCATCGAACACCACGGCATCGGCGTGCTGCACGCGCTGGCCGATCGCATACGGATCGAACGCTCGCGCAGCCGATGCCTGGCCGATGACAACAGGCTGCGCATGCTCGCCTGCCGGATCGGGCCGCGTTGCGTTCGCCGGCGCGAGCGCGCGGATACGCTCCTGCCATGCGGCGCCACGCGTGCTGCCCGGCTGACCGATCAAGGACACGCGATAATCCGGCACGCGCGATCTGCGCGCCGTGTTCTCGAACGTGACGCCGTCCGCGCGCATGGCGTCGATCGCTTTCACCCACGGCAGCGACGCGGTGTAGGCGCCTTCGTGTGACCGGTCCATCAGTTCCTGCACGGAGCGCGACTCCGGGTTGATGGCCGCGGCGGGCACGAACCACGCCTCGCTGTCGGCGGCATTGACGGCGCCCGCCGGCGGACGGCGGAACTCGAAGGTGGTGGCGCCGGAAAAATTGCGCACGTCTGCCGCGCCCGTCGAAAGATCCATGTCGACGAGGCTCGCGACGCACACGCTCACCACGCTCGGTTCGAGCCGCTCGCCGGTGGCGGCCGCGCGCCGCTCGTAGGCTTGCATGAAGTGTTCGAGAAGCTGCGTGGTGCCGCCCGCCGTATTGATCCACCAGGTGGTCTCGACGCCGGGCACGGCCTGAATCGCCGGGTCCTGTCCGCCGACCCGGCGCTCAACTTCCGCGAGCGCCTCCTCCTTGATGTGCGCCGGGAAATACGGCTCCAGCAGCGGCCAGTCGGGAAATTCGAGTCCGCGATCGTCGGCGATGAAGTGCAGCCGGTCGCCGCGCTCCGCATCGACGCCGAACGATGCCAGCCGCTGCAGCAACGCTTCGCGCGAGATCGTCGGATGCTCGCCGTCGAGCACGCGCCGGATCACCCGCACGAACGATTCCGCCTTGCCGGAATTTTCCACGCCGGCGTCGGGCCGCAAGCCGCGCACGTTCGCGACGTAGCTGCCGTGACGCTCCTCGGGTTCTCCAAGATCGTCGATCAGCTCGATCAGCGAACTGATCCTGAGCGTGGCGCTGCCGAAACCGGAGCGCCAATGCTCGATCTTCAGCTGCTTGGTGGTGCCGACGAAGAGTTGCGCCACATTGCGCGTGGCGGTGTCGGATGCAGGTAACGCCGGTAACGCCGGTGTCGCCGGTGTTGCGCCCAAGGCCGTCGGGCCACGGCGGGTCAGTGCGCCGGTGCGGGCGACGTCGTCGAGCGAGTCGACGATCTGCACGGTCGTCGCGGCGTGCGGCACGCCCGGCCGCTGCCCTTGCCGCAAGGTACTGTCGAGCGCCTTCCGGTAGTGATCCTTTTCGTCGACACCGCGCGGCGCGGCGCCGAACATGCCCCGCAGCAACGGCCGGTAGAAACCGAAGTCGGCAACCACCAGCGCCCGTTCGCGCGGCTGTCCGACCGCACTCGCCGCCGCGCGCGCGGAACGCAGATAGTCGATCGCCTCGATGAACTGGTACGGCGCATGAAAATCGCCGCGTGTCAGCACGATCGCATCGGCGGCGTCGAATTGATCGAGGCGCCGCGGATCATCCGGCTTGCGCCCGCGAAAGCCGCTCACCACGACCTGCCTGTCAGCGAAGCGGCGCTTGACGTCGAGCGCCGCCGCGGCCGTATCGCCCGACAGTTCGCTCCAGCCGGTATGGATGCGGTCGGTTCGCCCCGCGCCGACGCACGCGCGATGCACGTATTCGTGTGCGTTCTGCGTGATGAAATTGCCGGTCTTCATCCGCGCAAGCAGATCGACGAGCCATTCGTCGCCGGGCCCGGTTACCGGCTTGTCGTTGCTGCTTTCGTCGACGAGAATCCGCAGCATGTCCTTCGCACGCCGGATGCGCCCTTCGGTCTGCGCATTGCGGATCGCGTGATCGTCGTGCGCGTGAGATACCCCGGCGTCGCGCAACACGATCTCGCTGCCCGGCTCCGCCATCGGTCGCGACTCCGCCGCACTGGCGCGCGATGGCGGCAGACCGTCCAGCTGCGGCGACCCGGGCGGGCGCCTCGATGCGGGCGGCGGCCTCGCAGGCCGCGCTCCAGGGTCGTGCTCCGGCCACGGCCGCGGTTCGCCCGCGCCGCCGCTGCTGATTTTGTCGTCCAACAGGAAGTCCTTTCGAGAGTGATGGATGCCGCGTGTCGCGCGGGAATGCTCACGCGTCTCAGCTGTACTCGTTGCCGAGCGCCTCCGCGATGCGCGCGGGCACCGCGTCGCCCTCGACGCCCATGAACTTCGCGGCGATCGCGAGCGCGGTGGGGTCGCCGCTGTGCAGGATGGCGCCCACGCAGCGGCGCCAGTCGCGATCGCCCAGCATGTAAAGACACCAGCCCTGCAGCGCGATGACGACGGGCGAACCCTGCCCCTGCTCGTCGAGTTGCCGCAACAGGCGCAACGCATCCATCCAGCGCTGCGAGTTGACGAGCAGACGCACTTCGCAGATATCGACGACGGACGGATTGGGATGCAGCAGCCGCAGCACGAGCAGCAGCTCTTCGAGTTCGGCATGCGCGCCGAGCCGCAAGCCGACCGAAAACACCGACAGCAGCACACCCAGCACCGACAAACTGCATTGATCGTTTTTCATTGCATGTACCTGCGCAAACGAAAAGGCATCGGGAAACAGGCAGCATTGTCGATGCGTACCCTTCGCCATGACCGCGAGCACACGAAGCGCGGCACAAGATCGCGAAGCGCATTGGCCACCTCGAAGCGCCGCGCGCGGCGACGCGCCGCGAAGTCGCCAACGTTTCGTGCGCTCACACGCCGCTTCGCATTCGCCGACGCGGGCGCATCCGCTTCCCCTAGCCTGTGTCTGTTGAAGTCGGCGCGTTCTGCCGCCTCATCAGTTTTCGATTACCCGCATGATCAACCTTGTGAGAGGAACCATGACCTTCAACACAGTCCAGCCGTCGTTCCAGGCGCAGACGCTCGAATACTCGCCCAACACCCAGTCGTACGGCGGCGCGGATCCGAGCCGGATCAACGCTGACATCCAGCAGCTTCTCAACGACCTCGGCGCATTCAGCCAGACGCCCGGCTCGTCGGGCCAGTTTCCGGGCTCGGGTCAATTCCCCGGCACCGGCCAGGTGCCGGGCTACCCCGGCCAGTCGACGAGCGGCAACCCGCCGCTGCGCTCCGTCAAGCTCACGTCGCGCTCCGGCGGCGAAGTCGATCTGCTCGCGGACCCATCGGGCAACCTGTACGACAAGAAGGGCAAGTCGGTGGGTTCGATCGGCGCCGACGGCAGCGTCAGCTTCACGCCCGATGGCGAGAAGGAGGTCCAGACGCTGGCGACCAACAACCACCTCGATTTCGGTATGTTGATTCGCGGCGACTTCGTGAAGCCCGACGAGCAGTCCAACGGCAACGTCAAGTTCTCGGCCGAGGATGTCAACATCGGCGCCGGCGACCTGAACCTCAGCGGCAACACGACGACGACTCCGCAGGTGCAGCCGCTCATGCAACAGCCCGGCACGATCACGATCTGACGCGCGCCGATTCGTGTGGGGTTCGCATGGGGTTCGCGCCGATTTCCGCGGCATTCGCGCGCGCGAGTTGCGCCTGATCGGCGCGCGGGTCGCGGATGATCGCGCGCCGGCTGCGCACGAACTGCGCATGATCGACACGCTGGCTGCACACCGGTTGCGCATGACTGGCGTGCCAGTCGCACGCGAGTTGCGCACCATCGGCGCCGTCTCGCGGGCACGCCCGCGCCTTCCCCTCAGCCGAAGCCGGCCATGACCGTCACGCTTGCCGACCCGGACTTTTACAGCGCCCTGCCCTCGATCATCGGCACGGGCTCCGCCGATCCGTACCCGGTCTATGCCTGGCTGCGCGCGAACCGGCCGCTGTGCCGCGACGCGAGCGGCGTATGGCTCGCTTCGTCGCACGCGCTCGTCACGCGCATTCTCGAGGACGCGCGCTTCTCCGCGCGCATGCCGCCTTCGGCCACGCCATTCGACGACGCGCTCGGCTACACCGACATGATCGTGTTCCAGAACGGCGCGGAACACGACCGCTTGCGGCGGTTCCTCGCGCCGCTCTTTTCGCGCAAGGCGCTGGCGGCGCTGCAAGCGTTCATCGACGACGAAATCGCGCGGCTCGTCGAGCGCCTGCGCGACACGCCGCGCTTCGATCTCGTGGCCGACATCGCGAGCGTGCTGCCGGTGCGCACGATCTGCCGGTTGCTAGGCTTTCCGGACGCGCACGGCGCGCGCTACCTCGAAGCGTCGACCGGCGCGTGGCAACTGATCAGCGGCGCGCCGCTCGCGCCCGCCGAACGCATGAGCGCGATCACGCAGACCGAAGCCTTTCTCGCGCAAGTCGAGTCGTTCATCGCCGACATCGATCCCGACGCGATGCCGGATCATGCGGCGTCGCGTTTTCTGCATCTCGAACGGGAAGGCGGAATCGGGCGCCGCGAGATGCTCGTCAACATCCTGTTTCTCTTCATTGCCGGTTACGGCACGACGTTGCTGTCGATCGGCAACGGTCTCGCCGCCCTGCTGCGCGCGCCGCGGGCATGGCAAGCGCTGCGAGCCGATCCGGCGCTCGTGCCGCAAGCGGTGCGCGAACTGTATCGCCACGACGCAGCCGTGCAGGCGGTGTTCCGCTATGCGTGGGAAGACGTCGAGATCGACGGCCAGCGGATTCGGCGAGGCGAACTGGTGGTGCCGCTGCTCGGCGCGGCGAACCGTGATCCGGCCGCGTTCGATGCGCCCGACGAGATCCGCTTCGAGCGCGAAGCCGGGCGTTCGCTGACATTCGGCGCGGGTCCGCATAGCTGCATGGGACTCGCGCTCGCGCGCATGCAGCTCGAATCGCTGCTGCGCTCGCTGCTAGCTCACATGCCCGATCTGCGGCTCGCGCCTGGTCCGCAGGTACGGCAGCAGCACGGCTCGTTTCATGGCTATGACCGGCTGGTGCTGGAGCGCGCCGGCGGTTAATACAAGCAACACAAACACCGATCAACACCGCGTTGCATCGGCGTCGCTCAATCGGAGAGGAATTTCACGTTGCCGGTATTGCCGGTGTAGGTGTCGTAGGACACCACTTGCGGGCCGCTGCCGCCCTGCGTGTTGTTCGAGCCAATCAGCGTGATCTTGCCGTGGTCGTTGCTCGCGACGATCTCGACGTGTTCGTCCGCGCCGACGATGCAGACATCGCCGGGCTTCGCTTCGCTGCGGCTCACGTTGTGCCAGCCATCGCGCTTGAGTTCGCTGTCGAGGGTCGACACGAGGTTGGTGTGCTGCGATTGCGGTATATCGCCGGCTTTCACCAGACAGGCCGACACGAAGTTCGCGCAGCACACCGTCGTGTCGACGCCCTTCTCCATCGGCACGCCCTGGTTCTGCATGATGCTCGCCGCCGACTTGTGCAACTGGGTCTGCGCCACACCCGCCGCGTTGCCGTTGCCCGCGGGCGCGACGTTCGCATCGCCGCGCTGGACCGCGCCCTCCGAGCCGCTGGAACCATTCGATCCGCGGTAGCTGGCTTGCGTGATACCGCCGCCGCTGGGCATTTGCGGCGGGCTGTACGAATCCGTTGGCGACGACGCACTCGTCAGCGCGAGCAGAAATTGCAGGAACAGTTGCTCCATTTGCGGATCGCCCATGCCCCCGCTATTGCCCGCCGCGTTCCAGTTTCCCGCCGGCAGATTCGAGAACGCGTCGCGCAGGTTCAAGGGCTTTCCGAACGAACCCGAAGGATAGGACGTACCCAACAGACCCTGCGTCGGAAAAGACAGCGCCGGAAATGCGGTATAGGACATCACGACTCCTTTGGCATGGCGAAGCCACTCGCGCGAATCGCACCGAAGACCGCTCGCCCGATGCGGCATGGTCTTCTGGATGCAAGCTCGAATGTAGAAGCAAGCCTTGCGGGGAGCCGTGAGCGATGCGCACGAATGCGCGATAAAGCGAAGCGGCCGATGTGACGCCAAGGCGAATCCAGGGCCAACCCCGGCACCGATCCGACGCGAGCACGACGAACCGCCGAAGCCAGGCGCGAATCGCGTGCCGAATCTCATGGCGAATTTCATGCCGCATGGCATGCCGGATCTCAGGCCGTTGCGCGGAATCATCCGCGGGTTCGCATCGCGCGCCCTCGCACACGCAAGTTTCGTGTCTACTCGCGCCATTGCATTGCCTTGAGACCGCCGTGCTGAACCGTTCACTCGTCACCGTTCGTGTTGTCGCGCGTCCGCCAGGCGCCGCTCGCGCCGTCTCCGGCCGCGCCATTTTCGCCGTTCTCGCGCTCGCGGGACTCGTGGCCGCATGCGCCGCTCCGACACCGGGGCCGATGCAGCTCAAAGTGACGCAACAACAGCAACTCGTGCCGCCCGCGAACGACACGCTGCCCGTCTCGTTGCGCGTCGAGCGCGAGGAAGTGCTACAGGATGTGCTGAGCGCGGTCGGCGATGAAACCTACAGTTGCCGCAGAAGCGGCCCGACGCTCTCATGGACGCCCACCGGCGCGGAAGCGACGCTCGTCGATCAGGCCCGCAACAGCGTCGGCACGGTCATGCCGAACCGGATGTTCAACGCGTACGACGGCAGCTACGTGATCGGCCGCCTCGTCGGCGATGAGCCCGTCACGCCCGGCGCGCTGCCGTGGCAACGTCTCGCGACGCGCTTCAATACCGGCGAACGCACTGGCGAGGGACGCTTTGCGCGAACGACCTCGATCCAGCGCGTGTTGACCTCGGGCGGTCTGCCGCCGGACCCCGTGTGCGGCCAGGAAGGCCTGTCGCTTTTCGTGCCGTATTCGGCGACCTATCTTTTCTATCGGGCAGCAGATCCGTCAGCGGTGGCGCCGTCGCCCGCCGACGCCGCTGCCGCGCCACCGCTGAACGCCGCGTCCGCCGTGGAGTAGTGCGCAACCGCGGCGCATCACACGTCGAAGCACGCCGAGGCCCGTCGAAGCCCACGGTTCGAACGACGTAGCTATCGCGGCTTCTTTTTCCGTGACCCGCAACGCCTCGGCGTCATTCGCACGCCGCGTGCGCCGCCTTTCGCTGCGGCGACCCGCGTTCTTCTTCCGCCTGCCGCTGTTCCTCCGCGATCAAGCGTTGCATGATGCGGCGCGCGTGCACCGCGCCGGCGTCGATCGGCAGCATCGCCGGACGCAGCGACCAGAAGTCGCGCTCGCCGATCGTCCGCTGCTGTGCCTCGAGCATCGGCAAGTCCTCGTCGCGAAACGGCGCGATCAGATTGCGCGCCGCCTGCCGCACGAGTTCCGCGCCTTGCTCGCCCATGTCGCGAGGCAGTCCGAACGCGAAAAAATAATGGGTGCTCGCGACGGACTCGGGCGTCAGCCAGTGTGCGGAGAGGCTCACGCGCGTCAGTTCCGGCACACCGCTCTCGCACACCGCGACGGCGATGCTCAGGAGACCCGGCGGCATCCATCGCACATCGAGCTGACGGTCCGCGCGCGTGCCATGCGCCAGATTGAAAGCGCGCATCAGCATCGGCTGCAAGTGCTCGTCCGTGGCCTCGCGATGCACCGATACCGTCTCGCCGTCGACCGCCGCGCGCACCGTGCTGCGAGCCATTTCGTCGCTGCCGAGCGTACCGGCATGCAAGTACTGGAAGTGACTGAGATCGAGCAGGTTGTCGGCGCTCAACTGGTAGTTCGCCCGCGTAGGCAGATAGTTTTCGCTGGTGAAGTTGCGCAGCGGGTCGAGAAAGTCGAAGGCCGGCAACGGCGCTGTTTGCGCGCGCTCGGGATCGCCCGGCCAGAACCACACCGCGCCGTAACGCTCGCGGGTCGGATAGCACCGCGTGCGCGCATGCGCGGGTACGCGGCCGTCGCCGTGCGGATTGAACACGCAATGACCGTTCGATCCGAAACGCAGACCGTGATACGGGCAAGCCAGCGCGCCATCGACGATTTGCCCGCGCGAGAGCGGCGCGAAACGATGCGGGCAGCGATCGTCGAGCGCGACGGCCTCGCCGCTGGCGTCGCGATATAACACGACCGGCTGGTCCAGCAGTGTGCGCGCGAACGGCGCTTGCGTCGTGACCTCGCTGGACAGCGCGGCGACATACCAGGCATTGAGCAGATACGGCATCGGGAATCTCCACGCGAATGCGCGCGCGGTTGTCCATTCGGTACGCAGCCGCATTCCGTGCCGATACTAAGGAAATCCGCCCGGCAATACGCTCAACAATACTCACATCGGCAAATAGCGCCGAATTGTCTATTGCTTCGCATTGGACGACGACGGATAAAACGCAAGGCGCGATACTGAATTGCGACAGGCTTTCGCCGATCGGCAACGGGCCATGAAAAATAGACGCGAACGGGTGCCCGGAAATGCGGCTTAAAACTTACGTTTAAATTACACGACTGTAAGGTTGGGCGCCGATGCCTTGTAAACACGGCCTTTCCCGGCAATGACCAACCTTCTTGTTTGTAAGGTTCGCATCCCTGGCAGGCGATCGGCTTTACTGACACTCGAAAATATCCGCCCCTGGCGAGTGCCGAACTACGAAAAACAGGCGAACGCAAAATCGCCTTTTCGTGATTGATCTTTGCCGCCGGCAAATGGGGCCGCTCAAGAGAAACAATACGTTACATCCTTGATGCGCGGCTCCCTCTACTGTCGAATCACTCGCATTGCGTAACGCATAACGAGCGGTGCGCATCGCGTCGAAGACCGGTTCCATGAAGAACGTCCGCCCGCCGCTCACGAGTCGCCCGGGCGCATCGTATCGCACGGAGGAAAAATGAAACTTGCAGTGATGACCAGAAGCGCAACACTGTTCGGGTTGATCTGCCGCTGTTTTGAAGCCGATGGCGCCGTCTGTCACCGTTTCGCCGACGACGTCGCCTTCGCACGCGCCATCTATCGCGACGAATACAGCGCGATCCTGATCGACGCGGATACCGGTATCAGTCCGCTGCGGCCGGTGCTCGCGCGACGCGCGTGCTACTCGGATCGCCGTGCGCCCTTGATCGTGGTCGGCGGCGGCCACGACCGTGCCGGCATCGCGCGTTTGTTCGACGCCGGCGCCGACGACGTCGTCCTGTCGCCGGTCGATTCGCGCGAGTTGACGCTGCGCGTGCATCTGGCGCTGCTGCGCGTGCAGCTACAGGCCGCGGACAGCGGCGACCGGCTGGAATGCGGCCTCTACCGGCTCGATCGCCGCACGTGCACGGTGCACGTGAACGGCAAGGCGGTGCGGCTCACGTCGCGCGAATTCGCGATCGCATGGTTGCTGTTCTCGCATCCCGGCGAGTATGTGAGCCGCCGCCAGATCGCCGGCGCGGTCTGGAGCAGTTCGGAGGACATCATTGGACGCACGCTGGAGCAGCACATCTACAAGCTGCGCAAGAAGCTCGAACTCAATGGTCCGTGGGGCGTGCATTTGCGCACGCTGTATGCGCACGGATACCGGATCGAGATCGCCGAGATGACGGATGCGCCGCTGGAAGAAACTGAAGCCGAAACCGAAACTGAAACTGAAGTTGCTCACGCGGACACCGCATTCGAACCGATGGCGACAGCCGCTCACGCGGGCCCCCCATTCGAACCGATGACGACAGCCGCTCACGCAGGCCCCGCATTCGAACGGATGGCGACAGCCGAACGCGCGGAGGCGGCGCTAGCCTGCCTCGAATCGATGCCCTGCACCACCCGCGCCGCCGATGCGCCGCCACCGCGCGCGGAGGTGCATGCCGCGGACAGCGTCGTCGCACGCAATGCGCCGTCGTGGAGCGATTCGGCGGGCGTCTTCTCTGCCTCGTCGAGCGTGGTCACGAAGGTGCCCTACACGCTGTGGGACGCGTTCCCCGGCATGCGCACGCGTGGCGGCACCTGAGCTTGCGATCGAGCATGAAAAGTCCGGCCCGCGCCCCGGCATACAGCCGCGCGACACCGGCGACTTGAGCCTGCGATCGCGCGGCTTGCAATCCGACCTGCGCCCCGGCACACCGCCGCGGCACACGCGCAACCAGGCGACATGCAAGCGCGACACGAAAAAACCGCGCCGCGCTTGCACACCGCCACGCCACCACACCGCTCAAAACTCGATGATGCGCGGCGACAGCAGGAACAGGCGTTCCATGTGGCTGCGCTCGTCGGCGCGATAACGGAACAACGCGCCGAGCAGCGGAATCTTCGACAGACCCGGTACGCCGGTTTCGCCGTTGGTCGCCGTATCGACCCGGTAGCCCGCGATCAGCAGGCTCTCGCCCTGGCCCACGAACGACTCGGTGTTGATCGTGCTCGTCGTGATCACCGGAATGTTGTCGACCTGCTGCGAGGTCACCGAGCCGTCCTCGATGTGCACGTTCAGCTTGATGCTCGTCTTGCCGTTGTCCTCGACGACGAGCGGCAGCACGCGCAGCGATACGCCGGTCGACACGCTATACAGATCCGCCGACGTGTAGCCCGACACGCGCACGAAGAAGCGCGTTTTCTGGTCCATCACCGCTTCGACGTTGTTGAGCGTCGCGACCTTCGGGCTCGCGTCGATCTTCGCGAGGTTGCTCTGCTGCAACGCGTTCACGCGCGCGAGCAGATAGCGGCCCGCGCTGCCGAGCACCGCCGTCAGCGAGCCGCCGACCGGCGTGGTGCTGATTACGGTCGTGCCGTCGGCGAGCGTCTGCGTGCCGAAGATCGGATCGATGTTGCCGTTGTAGCCGTTCTGCTGCGTCGTGCCGTTGCCGGTCTGAAAATCGACGTGGCTGTTGTGCGCGCGCCAGTCGACGCCGATCTGCTTGAGCGCGTTGTCGTCGATTTCGATGATGTGTGCTTCGATCTCGATCAGACGCGGCCTGACGTCGAGCTGGTCGATCAGGGTCTGGTACTGCGGCAGCCGCTGCGGCAGGTCGCGGATCAGCACGGAGTTCGTGCGCGGATCGGCTTCGATCACCGGCAGCGACTGGCTGCCGGAAACGGTCGTGTCGGCGGAGTCGTCATTGCCGCCCGAATTGCCGGCTGAGTTGCCGACGTTCTGCATGCCCGACGCGCCGCCCGCCGCCATGCCGTTCAACAGCCCGCCGATGCCCGGCGTGACGCCGCCGCTCGCCGTCATGCCCGCGGGCAACGGCGGATTCACGCCGCTGTTCTGGAAGCCGCCGCCGTCCATGCTGCCGGTGACGTCGCGCATCGGCTGCAGGCGGCGCATCGTCGGCTCCTTCGCGATCCGGCTGGTCGCCGCGTCGTAGCCGGACGCGTTGTCGCGCGACTGGCTGCGCGGGTGATACATGCTCGACAGCACGTTCGCCACGCCCGAGACCGTGACGGTCTTGCCGTCGATCTCCACGTTGTGATCGGCGGCCCACGCGTGGCGCAACTGGAACACGCGAATCGACGAGCCCGAGCGCTGCGCCGCGTTCTCGTCGAGACGGCGCGCGATTTCCGCGACCAGTTGCACATACGGCTGCGGTCCGCTGACGAGCGCGGTGCCCTGGCTCTCGTCCCAGGTCACCGGAAAGCGCGGATTCTCGACGCGCAACTGGCTGAGCGCCGAGCGCAGATCCGCCGCGCTCGCGTGATCGAGCTTGATCACGCGCCGCGTCACGGTGTTGACATCGCTGATCGACAGCACGCTGCCGTCGTAGAACCACACGAAGCCGAAGGTCGACGCAAGCGTATCGAGAAAGCGTTGCGGCGGCATGTCGAAGCGGCCGCTCACGGTGCCGTGCACGTCGCCGGAAATGGTCGCCGGCACGCCCTGCCCCGCCGTGAAGTCGCGCAGCACGTCCTTCACGTCCTGCCCTTCGGCCGAGACATGAACGACGGAACTGCGCCAGTGAATCGCCGCCGCTTCGGCGCGCACGCCCAACAAAGCGGGCAATGCGATCGCGAGAGACGCCGCCAGCCGGACAGCGCGCATGAGCCGTTTCTTCTTCATGGGTTTCACGTTGGTCAAGGGTTAGCCGCGGCTCGGGAGGCCGCGAAACGATACGGAGCGGTGCGGGCCCGGCGCCGCGTTTCACAGACGGCGCGGCGCGCGCCGAACGCCATGCAACCGGTGCCGGCGATGCCAAATGTATCCAGGCGCATGCCGCACATTCTCAACAAATCTGACGGTTGGCCGTCATTTGAGAAGTGTTGAGGTTTCGGGCCGGCTGTTTTCAACGGACGCGGCTTTTTACCGGCCTGGCCGGCGCACCCGCGGCGACGGCAGCGGCGGCAGGCTACTTCTTCGTGACGCCGGCGATCGTGCGCAACTGGTCGCCGAGGTTCGACAGCACGAGCTGATCGCGCACCTGATCGACGAAAATGCCGACGAACAGCGCGAGCATCAGCACCGTCAGCGCGCCCTTCACCGGCTGGCTCAGCGTCATCAGATCGAGCTTTTGCGCGGACTTCGCCGCGAAACCGAACGCGAAATCGACCAGCAGCAGCATCAGCATCATCGGCGCCGCGAGCTTCGCGGTGGTCTGCATCAACGAGTCGGTCTGCTGCAAGGCGAAGCTTTCCAGCACGTTGGCCGGCACCGGCGTGCTCGCCGTCAACGGCCACCAGTGATACGACTCGTACAGCGCGCCGAGCAGAAAGGTCATGCCGCCGAAGGTCCAGAACGCGACGCTCGCCACCTGGGCGAGCAGCGTGCCGGTCGGCGTCGACTGCTCCTCGCGCATCGGGTTCGTGATCTGCACGTTGTTGTAGCCGGTCAGGTCGTCGACGTAGGTTCCCGCGCTCTCCGCGACCCAGAACACGGTCGAGGCCGCGAAACCGAGCAGCAAGCCGATGCCCGCCTCGCGCAGACCGATCACCACCAGCGTCGTGCCGGAGAGCGACGTGAACAGCGACGCCGGCTGTCCATACGCGATGAACGAACTGAACAGCATGACGATGCCGTTGCGCACCACCCCTTGCAGGATGCCGTCAGCGGTCGGCGGGAACAGATACAGGATCACGAAGAGCCGCACCGAACACACGCCGAGCACGGTCAGCGACTGAATCAGCGTGGTGCCGAGTTGCGGCAGCGTGGTGAGGGATTCGTACATTCGGATGACTAGCGGGGATTGAACAATGAGCTAACGATGAGCAAACGGTGAACAACGGACGCCGCGCGGTCACGCGGGCCGCGGCATCAACCGCAGGCGCGCGAGCGCGGTTTCCTCGGCGTCTTCATCGGCCTCGTCGGCGGCGTGCTGATCGAGCGAGCGCCGCAGCGTGGCGATGCGCTCGCGGCACAGATCCATCCGCCCGCGGTTGTTGGCGAGCGCGCGCGCCGCCGCGGCCAGTTCTTCGGCCGCGGCGCGCATCGCCGTCTCGAGCGCGGCCAGTTCGCTTTCCAATTGCTGCACGCGCGCGGCGACCACGTCCGCGTAACGCATCGTCGCGTTGAGGTCGGCAAGCTGGAATGCGCTGCCGCCGCTCATCATCCGCGCGACGCGCTCGCGATAGGCGCGCAGTTCGTCGCCTGCGAGTTCGACGCGCTCGCGTTGCGCGTCATGCCGGGCGACGGCTTGCGCATGTGCGTCGCGCCGCGCCGTCAACGCCGCCTGCAGCCGCGTGTCGAGCCGGCCGCGCCGGCTGACGGTATGACCGAGCGCGGCGACGCGCCGCCGCGTGGTGTCCGGGTTCGGGGCCGCGCTCATCGCGTCAGCCTCGCGCCAGTTCGAACAGACGCGCCTCGGTATCCTGCGGCGCCGCGAACTCGTGCGTCGCCTGCGAGAAGAACGCGCGGATCGCGTCGATCTTGCGGATGGCTTCGTCGGCGAGCGGATTGCCGCCCGGCTGATACTCGCCGATCTGCAACAGCATTTCGACCTCGCGATGCTTCGCCATCAGTTCGCGCAGCCGGGCGGCCGCCTGCACGTAGTCGGGCGTCATGACCTGCGGCATCACGCGCGACAGGCTCGCCAGCACGTCGATCGCCGGGTACTGATTCTTCGCGGCGATCTCGCGCGAGAGGATCATGTGGCCGTCGATGATGCCGCGCACTTCCTCGGCGATCGGATCGTTGGCGGATTCGTCCTCCGCCAGCACCGTGTAGAGCGCCGTGATGGAGCCGTGCTCGCCCATGCCCGCGCGTTCGAGCAGGCGCGGCAGTTCGGCGAAGATCGACGGCGGAAAGCCGCGCCGCGCCGGCGGCTCGCCGGCGGCGAGACCGATCTCGCGCTGCGCGCGCGCGAAGCGCGTCAGCGAATCCATCATCAGCAGCACGCGCTGGCCTCGATCGCGGAAGTGTTCGGCGATCGCGGTGGCGACATACGCGGCCTTCGCGCGTTCGATCGACGAGCGGTCCGACGTCGCGCACACCACGATCGAACGCTCCATGCCTTGCGGCCCGAGAATCAGCTCGACGAACTCGCGCACTTCGCGGCCCCGCTCGCCGATCAGCGCGATCACGGTCACGTCGCACTGCGCGCCGCGCGCGAACATGCCGAGCAGCGTGCTCTTGCCGACCCCGGCCGGCGCGAAGATGCCCATCCGCTGTCCCTCGGCGAGCGTCATCATGCCGTCCACGACGCGCACGCCCGTCGCCAGCGGCGTATCGATCATGCGCCGGCTCATCGGCGAAGGCGGACTCGCGAACACCGGCCGTTCCTCATCGGTGTCGATCGGCCCGAGCCCGTCGATCGGCTGACCGAGGCTGTCGATCACGCGCCCGAGCAACGCATCGCCGACGGGTACCGACAGCGAGCGTCCGAGGCCCACCACCCGCGTCGAGCGCGAAATGTCGGCGAGCCGCGAGAACGGCGAGAGCAGCGCGACATCGCGCGTGAAACCGATCACCTCGGCATGCTGCAGCAGTTCGCCGTTCGCGGCGCGCAGCTCGCACAGTTCGCCGAGCGTCACGTCGAGCCCGGCCACCTTGACGAGCGTGCCGATGACTTCCAGCACCTTGCCGGTGCGCGCGATGCTGGAGGTCGACAGGATCTCGTGTTCGATCGCGTCGGCGAACTGTTCGACGTCGAAGAGCGAATGCGGCTCGTCGTCGGAGCCGGAGTCCGCATCGGACACGGGGAGGTCGCGCGTCATGTTCATCGGGCGCTCATGTCGTTCGTGCGTCGCTCATGGGTGGTTCATGGATGATTCAGGCCGTGCCGGAATCGGCGAATGCGTCGGCGGCGTTTTCGTCGGGGTTGTCGTCGGCGTTGTCGTCGATCTCGCTGTGCGGCGCGAACGCATCGGCGGCGGCCTCCAGTTCATTCGCCGACTGCTTGAGTGCGCGCGACACCGCGAGCCGCATCGCGCGCATCTGCGTGGCGAGGCTCGCGTCGATCGCGCCGAAATCCGATTCGCACAGGCAACTGCCCGGCTCCAGCCGCTTATCGGCCACCACGGAGAGCGGGAAAGGCCGGCCCGATTCGCGCCAGCGCGCGGACAGCCGCTCGAACGCGATGCAGGCCTTGTCGTAATCGACGGGACTGACGACGACCCGCAGCCACGTCGCGCCTTCGACGATCCGGTCCACCGCCGACAGCGCGCGCTCGAACAACTGGTCGGACTGCTGCACCTTCACGATCTGCTCGACGGCCACCGTCACGATGCCGGCAATGCGCTCGCGCATCTTCAACTGCGCGCGGCGCTGATCGGCGCCCGCTTCGCCGAGGCGCTCGACCCAGTCGGCGAGCGCGCGTTGCTCGCCGTCGCGGTAGCCGCGCTCGGCCGCGCGGTCGTATTCGTCGCGCGCATCCGCGAGTACGCCCGCCGCTTCGTCGTGCGCCGCCGCGACGATCGCCGCGGCTTCGTCGCGCGCGGCGGCGAGCAGCGCCTCGCGATCCGCGGCGAGCTGCTCGTAGCCGTCGCCGATTTCCATCAACGCGCCGAACGCGGCGCGCGGCACCACGTCCTGATGCGCGCCGACGTGCGCGCCCGCCGCCTCGGGCAGCATCCGGTCCGACCTCAGCCAAATAACCATGCCCACTCCGGAAGCAGTTCGGGAAGCCGCGCGACCAGTTGCGCCGTGCCGGCCGCGTCGAGTTCGCGCCCGCTCGCGCGCAGCCACGCCGCATCCGGCAACGCGTGCGGCAAGGCCAGCCGCAATAGCGGGCACGGCCTGGCGGCGGCCGGCGTGTCGCGGGCGAGCAGCGCGTAGCCTTCATACGCGAGTGTGTCCGCGTCGACTTCTTCGAGCGCGGGCAACTGTCCGCGCGAGACGAGGCGCGCCACATCGGGCGCATTCGCCGGGCCCGCCGCGCCTGCCGCCGTCAGCCGTTCGAGCGGCACGCCGACCCATTGCGCGAGGCGCTGACGGCTGCGTTTGTCGATCAGCTTGCGCACGTCCGCGCGCCGCAGCAGCAGCGCGCGCATGCGCAGCACGCGCACGCCGACCTCGACGGGCAAGGCGTCGAGCACGGCGGGATTCGGCGCGCGCAACGTGTCGAAGCCGGGCGCGTTCACGTTGGTCGCGCGCAGCAGCGCGCGCGAGCAGGCGGCGACACATGCACCGTGCGCGGTCGCGAGCGCGCCGCGCAGTCCGTCGAGCGACGCGCCCGACGCGCCCGCCGGCAGGTCGAGCGCCGCTTCGAACCACGACGGATGCGCCCAGCGCGCCGCTTCGCGCGCATTGCGCTCATAGGCGCCGAGCGCCGCCGCGGCGCGCGCGAACGGAAACGACGTCGACGGCGCCGTCATGTCGCCGATGACGATTTCGGCCGCCGCAGCCTGGCGAGCCACGCGCTAATTCGCGGACGAAGCCGGCTCGCCGCGCTGCTCACGGGCAGGCCGCGTTTGAGCCAGAGGAACAGGCTCGCCGCGCCGGCCACCAGCACGAGCGCGGCGGCCACGAGAATCGGCAGCGGCGCGGCCGCATGCATCTGCGACGGCTTCGACAGATCGACCGGATCGGCGGGCACGGTGGTCACGCTCACCGCGTCGTAGGTGAGCCCTTCGACGCTATGCATCACCAGCGTCTTGATCTGCGGCACCAGCGCGCTCGCATCCGAATCCGGCCGGTACTTGATGAACACCGACGCCGAGGACGGCTTGATCTGCTGCGCGAGCGGATCGTTGTTCGGCAAGACGATCTGCACGCGCGCGACGATCACACCATCGATCTTCGACAGCGTCGACGACAGTTCCTGCGACAAGCCGTAGATGAAGCGCACGCGCTCCTCGGTCGGCGTCGACACGAGGCCGTCGCGCTTGAACAGGCTGCCGAGATCGTCGTAGCGGCTGTGCGGCAGGCCGCGCTCGCGCAGCACTTGCATCGCGCGCACCATCTGGTTGCCGTCGACTTCGAGCATCCACGTCTTGCCGGCGTCGGCGGTCGCCTTGGACGCGTCGATGCCCTGTTCGAGCAGCGCCACGACCATCTCGTTCGCGTCCTGTTCGGTCAGGTTGCGGTACAGCTCCTTGTTGCACCCGGCGAGCAGCACGCAGGCGGCCAGCGCCGCGCAACATGCGCCGGTCCGCAGCGCGCGGGCCGTGACGAAGACACTCTGTGCGCGCATGGCCTACTGGTTCTTCATCAGGGTTTCGATCGACGATTTGGACGAGTTGACGACGCCCATCTTGGCCTGCATGTCGAGCTGGGTGGTCGCCAGTTCGAGCGTCGTCTTCATCGCGGCGGCGGTCATCTCGGGCAGCGACATGTTGCCCGCCTGGCTCGACAACGCGACCACGTCGTTCACCGACTGCTGCAACTCCGCGTCCTGCGTGACCGCCATCCTGGCGATGACATTGGTGTTCATGTCGTCGCCGTGGACCGGCGCGGCCATGCGCGGGTTCTGCATCATCGAGGCGAAGCGCTCGCCGGCCTGCTGCAACGCCGGGTCCGCGCCGGGCTGCGTGGCCGGCATGGAGGTGGCGGCCTGCAATGCGGCCTCGAATTGTTTGCTCGTGACGGGAAGTGTCATGTTCAGCCTCTCATCGTTCGATGCCCGCCGGCTTCGGCGGGTCGTGCTCAGATGCGCAGGTAGCCCTGCTGCCCGACGACGTCGTTCTGCGCGGCGGCGGTGGCCGCGGGCGCCGCCACGGGTTGCGCGGATTCGTCGGGCAGTTCGTCGTTCAAGGTCGCGATGGAGAGCGGCACCTCGAAGGTGCCGCCGTTGCGGTAGGTGCGGATCGCCTCGCGCAGATCCTCGCGCGCCGACAGCGCGCGCACCAGTTGGCGCGTGTCGCGGTCGGGATTCTGCGCCAGCGCCGCGCTCGCCCATTGCTGCCAGCCGGTGTCGCCCTTGACGGACAGACAGAAGGCGAGCAGCGCCTTCGCATACGAGAAATGCGGCGCCTCCTCGATCACGCGCGAGAACACGCGGATCGCGTCGTCCCAATGGCCGCGCTGCATGTACAGCACCGCTTCCATCGTGTCCAGTTCCGCCACCTGCGGGCGCAGCAGGCGCAACGCGTCGAGCACCAGTTCGATGTCGTACGGATCGGCTTCGAGCGTCGGGAAATTGTTGAGCAGCGCGCAGGACAGGCTATCGATCAGACCGCCCACGATGGCCTGGCTGCAGTTGAGGTAGTTCGGCGTGACGGTACTCATGGCGCAAGACTCCTGCGGATGAACATGTCGATGGATACGTCGCGAACCGCTGCGGCACGAACGACGTCCAGCCCCGGCCCGCTCCATGCGAGAGCGATGCGCCCAGGATACCGGCTTCGCACCGCCGGCCAACCGCGCGACGCGAAGAGAACACAGTTCGCGCGAAGCAGGAAGCCAAGCAGGGAGAGAAGCAGGAAGAGAAGCGGAAAGCGCCGCGCGAGCCGCGCGGCGTCGCTTCGCTTGCCGCATGCGGGCTTCGCATCGGCTGCGCGCCGCGCCGCCGGCCCCGCTACCGTCAGGCTTCGAGTGCGCCAATCCGCGACACGGCACGGCCTCGCGCACCCGGCCAACAGACCGGACCTCCATGAGCGAACAGAAGACCGAACAGCCTACCGACAAACGGCTGCGCGACGCCCGCAAGGACGGCCAGATATCGAAAAGCACCGATCTGGTCGAGGCGGCGACGATGGCCGTGGTGATCGGTCTGCTCGCGCTCGCGTCGGCGAGCTTCGCCGGCGCGTTGCGCGCGATCGTGATCACCGCGCTCGATTTCGTGCCCGGCCGCCACGACGAGCCGCTGATGTTCGGCCGGCTCTTCGAGCTAGGCAAGGAGGCGCTCGTCATCGTCGTGCCGTGCGCCGGCGCGGCGGCGCTGGCGGCGATCGCCGCGCTGCTTCCGCAGGTCGGCTTCCAGGTCGCGACCAAACCCGTCGTGCCCGATCTGAACCACGCGAGCCCGATCGAGGGCGTCAAGCGGATCTTCTCGTGGCGCACGCTGATCGACCTCGCGAAGATGATGATCAAGGCGGCCGTGATCGGCGTCGTGATGTGGGTGACGATCCGCTGGATGCTGCCGCTCATCGTCGGCTCGCTGTATCAGCCGCTGCCGGAACTGTCGAAGCTGTTCTGGGCGTTGCTGGTGAAGCTCTTCATCGTCGCGGCCGCGGTGTTCGTCGTGATCGGCGTGGTGGACGTCAAGCTTCAGCGCGCGCTTTTCATGCGCAAGATGCGGATGTCCAAGGTCGAGGTGAAGCGCGAGCGCAAGCAGATGGACGGCGATCCGAAGATCAAGGCGGAACGCCGCAAGCTCGCGCGCGAATTCGCGACCACGGCGGCGCCGCAGCAGCGGGTCGGCTTCGCCAACGCGCTGATCGTCAATCCCACGCATTACGCGGTCGCGATCCGCTATGCGCCCGACGAACATCCGCTGCCGCTCGTGATCGCGCGCGGCATGGACGAAAGCGCCGCGCAACTGCGGCGCTTCGCGCGCGAGGCGAACGTGCCGATCATCGGCAATCCGCCGGTGGCGCGCGCGCTCTACAAGGTCGGCGTCGACGAGCCGATTCCCGACGAACTGTTCGAGACCGTCGCCGCGATCCTGCGCTGGGTCGATGCGATCGGCGCACGGCGTGACGACGGCGGCGGCCACGACACGCAGCGCGCCGACATGGAGAATCGCGATGTTCAAGGCACTTAAGCTACCGGCAGGCGGTGAGATCGGCATCGCGATGCTGGTGGTCGCGATCATCTCGCTGATGATCCTGCCGCTGCCGCCGTTTCTCATCGATTTACTGCTCGCCATCAACATCACGATCAGCGTCACGCTGCTGATGGTGACCATGTACGTGCCGAACGTCGTATCGCTCTCGGTGTTTCCCTCGCTGCTGCTGTTCACCACGCTGTACCGCCTGTCGCTGAACATCGCGTCGACCAAGTCGATCCTGCTTCACGCCGACGCGGGCAACATCATCGAGAGTTTCGGCGAACTGGTGGTGGGCGGCAATCTGGTGGTCGGCATGGTGGTGTTCGTGATCATTACGACCGTGCAGTTCATCGTGATCGCGAAGGGTTCGGAACGGGTCGCCGAAGTCGGCGCGCGCTTCACCCTCGACGCGTTGCCCGGCAAGCAGATGAGCATCGACGCCGACTTGCGCGCGAATCTGCTCTCGCCTGAAGAAGCGCGCCGCAAGCGCGCGACGCTCGCGGTCGAGAGCCAGTTGCACGGCGGCATGGACGGCGCGATGAAGTTCGTCAAGGGCGACGCGGTGGCCGGGCTCATCATCACGCTGATCAACATCATCGCCGGCATCGCGGTCGGCATCGCGTATCACGACATGAGCGCGGGCGAAGCCGCCAACCGCTTCTCGATCCTGTCGGTCGGCGACGCGATGGTCTCGCAGATTCCGTCGCTGCTGCTTTCCGTCGCCGCGGGCGTGATGATCACGCGCGTGTCCGACGAGCGCGACGCGCGGCCGCTCTCGCTCGGCGACGAGATCGGCCGGCAGTTGTCGGCCAGCGCGCGCGCCCTCTACTTCGCGAGCCTGCTGCTGCTCGGCTTCGCCGCCGTACCCGGCTTTCCGTCGATGCTGTTCCTGCTGCTCGCCGCGATTCTCGCGTTCTCCGGCTATCGGCTGGGCAAACGTCAGCCGGCCGCGACCTCGCATGCGGGCGAGGCCGTCAGCGCGATGCAACGCGCCGGCTCGAAAGCCGACACGCCCGCGATCCTCACGCGCGCGCCGCAGTTCGCCTGCCCGCTCGGCGTGCGGATTTCGCCGGACCTCGTCGCGCGCCTGTCGAGCGCGGCGCTCGAGCGTTCGTTCGAAGCGGAGCGCGCCCGTCTGCAACAGGTGTTGGGCCTGCCGTTTCCCGGCATCACGATGTGGACGTGCGACACGCTGCCCGCCTCCAGTTGCGAACTGCTGATGCACGACGTGCCGTACTGCGCGATCGAACTGCCGCCGGGCAAGGTGATGCTGCCCGACCCGGCGCTGACGGGCACGCACGAACCGATGCCCGCCGAACTCGCGGCGCTCGCCGAGCGCGGCGAGAAACGGCGCGGGCTCGACGGCGGCGCGGGGCCGACCTGGTGGATCGACGAAAAGACGCTGCCGCCGAAGATGTCCGCGTGGCGCGCGGAGCAGGTGATCGCGCATGCGTCGGTGGCGATGCTGCGCCGGCACGCGTCGCTCTTTCTCGGCATCCAGGAGGTGCAATGGATTCTCGACCAGCAGAACGCCGAGTATCCGGGCCTCGTCGCCGAAGTGCAGAAAGTGCTGCCGCCGCAGCGCATCGCCGACGTGCTGCGCCGGCTGCTCGAAGAACAGATCTCGATTCGCAACGTGCGCAACATTCTCGAAAGTCTCGTGGTGTGGGGCGCGAAAGAGAAGGACATGCTGATGCTCACCGAGTACGTGCGCGGCGACCTCGCGCGCTTTCTCGCGCATCGCGCGGCGGCGGGAAGCCGGCAACTGCCCGCGGTGCTGCTGGATCTGCCGGTCGAGCAGCACATCCGCCAGGCGATCAAGCAGACGCCCACCGGCAATTTCCTCGCGCTGCCGCCCGACGAAGTCGGCTTCCTGATCGACCGGATCCAGTCGTTCGTCGGCGACACCCCGCGCGAAGGCGTCGCGCTCGTCACGTCGATGGACATTCGCCGCTACGTGCGGCGCATGATCGAGGCGCGGCTCGGCTGGCTGTCGGTCTACTCGTATCAGGAACTCGGCGACCATGTCGAACTGCAGCCGCTCGGCCGCGTGACCATCTAGCGCGAACGGCCCACACGCACATGGCGATCATCGAACCGCGTCCGCTGCGCATCATTCCGTCCGCCGCCGATACGCATCCGGCCGCGGATGCGGCGCGCGCGCGCCGCTTCGATTACGCGGCGCTGGTGCGGCGCGGGCGCGCGCAACGGCCGCCCGCCGAGGCCGGTGAAAGCGCCGGGTCCGCGCCCGCCGATGCCTCGGGCAGCGAGGCGGACAGCCGCCGCGCCCAGGCCGGCTGGCTCGCGGATGGACAGGACGACGAGGCCCAGGCCGAAGCGCAGGCGAGCGCTGACGACACCAGCGCGCCCGACGCCGGCGCACTCGCCCACGAAGCGTTGCTGCGCCGGCTGCCGGGCGCCACGCTACCGGCCATCGACGCGCTGTTTCGCACCCAGGGCCATTTTCTCGAACTCGCGCGTTCGCTGGCGCGCGAAGTCGCGGGCTTCTGCGGCGACCCCGCCGTCGCGGACGCCGGCAACTGGGAGGTACGCATGC
The DNA here is from genome assembly GCF_003330825.1 of Paraburkholderia terricola. NCBI lineage: Bacteria > Pseudomonadati > Pseudomonadota > Betaproteobacteria > Burkholderiales > Burkholderiaceae > Paraburkholderia > Paraburkholderia terricola. Next base: position 2,746,446 of record NZ_CP024942.1, on the reverse strand, counting down.
CGCTCGATAGCCGCATCCTGCCGGACACGACGCTGTATCTGTCTCTTTCGCGTTTCCTGTTGTCGCTTCGGTTCGACACGGGCGGCATCGAGACCCGGCAGCTACTCTTCGACCACAGTGCCATGCTCGAACGCGAGCTGGACTCGCTTCTACGCGCGTGGGGCACGCCCCGCGATATCGAACTGACGGTGTGGTGAGCGCACCGTTTTCCAGGCCGACGCTGGCCGTCACTTCCGCCGACCGCTGCATGGATTATTCGATCGTCGAAATGCCGGGCGCCGACGTTGCCGGAGCGCAACCCGCGGATGCCGCTCATGGCGCTCATCGCGCAAACACCGCCGCCGCGCCGATCACCGCGTTGCCGATCCGCGCGGTGCCGCCGCTCGCGGCGCGCGCCGCGCGGCTCGTGTGCAACGCGCGGACCGCGCAGCTTCTCGGGCATGCGGCGGGCGTCAACGAATGGCAGGCGACGGTCGATGTCTCGCCCTCTCAGGCTCACGCGCGCTTCGAGCAGCCCGGCACGCTCGAACTCGCGCATCCGTCCGGCGAGATCCGGGTCGTGTTCGACCTTGCCGCGCATCCGGCGCTCGAGATCGCCGCGTCTCCGGCCGGCCAGGGTCCGGCCGTGCCCGGCGACACCGCCCGCGCGCTGCGCGCCGCGGTGGCCGGCGTGCTGCTCGATCCGTTGCTGCAGCGGCTCGCGTCGCTCGGGCTGACAGGCGTGCATGTCGCGCAACTGGTGCGAGGCGAGCCGCGCGAGGCCGCCTCCGCCGAGGTCGCCGCGATCGATCTGACGCTCACTTTCGACGGCCGGCCTTACGCGGCCCGCGTTCTGCTTGGCCGCGCGTTGCTCGACACGCTCGAAGCCTTGCATGCGACGCGCGGCGCGGCGCTCGCCGCCGCGACACGCGCGTTGGCGAGCTCGTCCGAACGTTCCGCGGGTCTTGCCGGCAGCCTCATACCGGGAAGGCTGATACTCGGCCGGCGGCGGCTGCCGGTCGACACGCTGCGCGCGCTCGCCCCCGGCGACGTGCTGCTGCGCTCGCTCGCCGGCACGCTGCGCACGGTGCTCGCCCGCGCCGGCGAGGGCGCGAGGGAAGCCGCCACCGGCATCGTGGCCTGGGGCACCCCCGGCCTGATGCGGGTCCATGCACCGGTCAGCATCGACGGTCTCACGCTATCCATCACGAAGGAGCCCACCATGACCGATGAGCTGGATCCCGTTCGTCCGGACGATCTGCTTGCGCCCGATCAACACGCCAACGCGATCGAAATCGGCGAACTCGATCTACCCGTCCAGTTCGAAGTGGATACCGTGGCGCTGCCGCTCTCGCAGCTCTACGCGTTGCGCCCCGGCTATGTGCTCGAACTGCCGACGCCGGTGGCCGACGCGCAGCTCAAGCTCGTCACGCACGGCCAGACGATCGGCTACGGCGAACTCGTCACGGTCGGCGATCACCTCGGCATCCGGATTCTGCGCATGGCGCACGGCGATGGTCCAGTTCAGTGACTTCACGGGCCTGCTGATCGTCATCATCGCGATCAGCCTCGTGCCCTTCGTCGCGATGGTGGTGACCTCCTACGCCAAGATCGTCGTGGTGCTCGGCCTGCTGCGCAATGCGCTCGGCGTGCAGCAGGTGCCGCCGAACATGGTGTTGAACGGCATCGCGATTCTGGTGTCGCTGTACGTGATGGCGCCCGTCGGCATGCAGGCGATGCAGTCGATGCAGGGCCAGCCGGTGGCCGGGCAGCCGACCCAGGCGCTGATCCAGGTGTTCAGCGCCGCGCGCGAGCCGTTCCGCGTGTTCCTGCAGAAGCACACGAACGAGCGCGAGAAGCGCTTTTTCATGCGCTCGGCGAACGTGGTGTGGCCGAAGGAGAACGCGGCCAGCCTGCATGAAAACGACCTGATCGTGCTCGCGCCCGCCTTCACGCTCACCGAACTGACCGACGCCTTCAAGATCGGCTTTCTGCTTTACATCGCGTTCATCGTGATCGACCTGATCATCGCCAACGTGTTGCTCGCGATGGGCCTCAACCAGGTGACGCCGACCAACGTGGCGATCCCGTTCAAGCTGCTGCTGTTCGTCGTGATGGACGGCTGGTCGACGTTGATTCACGGCCTCGTGATGACCTACCGCTAGCGCGGCATCGCACTTATCGCACTGACTCGCGGAAACTGCTCGCATGGATATCGACACGCTTGTTCGCTTCACGACCCAGGGCATGCTGCTGTGCATGTACGTGTCGCTGCCGATCGTGATCGTCGCGGCGCTGGTGGGTCTGGCCGTGTCGTTTCTGCAGGCGATCACGTCGATGCAGGATCAGACGCTGTCGCATGGCGTGAAGCTGATCGCCGTGACGATCGCGATCGTGATCGCCGCGCCGTTCTCGGCGGCCGCCATCCTGCACTTCGCCAACGAAATCATGCACACGGCGGTGCCGCAATGACGCGGATCTCCACGCCGTCCCCCGCGCCGGCGGACCAGCCCGAACTCGCGCGCGAACAGGCCCGCAACGATGCCGGCGCACGCGCCGGCGCGCAGTTCGCCGCGCTGTATCGCGGCACGACCCGCTTCGCCTATGCACGCACGCGCAGCGCGAGCGCGCGCCGCGCGTTGCTCGCGCGGAAGCTCCGCATGGCGGTGCCGCGGCCCCTCGTGGCCGCGGGCGAACCGGCGCGCGGCGCGGGTGCGGGAGGCAGTGGCCGGATCACGCGCGATGGCGGCGGAGGAAGCGGCGGACAGTCACAGCATGGGCACGATGGTGGCGACAGCAGCGGTAACGGCAACGGTAGCGGACACGGCGGCACGGCATCGTCGCGCGGCGAGGTCGGCATACGCAGCAGCGGCAAGACCGAAGTGCCGCTGCCCCGGCGCGGCGCGTTGCAGACGTTTGCCGCGTCGCAGCCGCCCGATGCCGATCTGTCGCAAACATTGCCGAAGCTGTGGTGCGACGCGTTGCTCGCGTTGCGCGACGAGCTTGCGGCCAATCCCGAAGCGCGGATCGATGCGCGTGTGCATGAGCGCTTCATCGATCTGCTTACCGTGCGGCGGCAGTTGGGCGGGGCCGACGCGGCTAGCGGCAGCGACGGCGACCTGGGCGCGTGGCGTCAGCGTCTGATCGACGCCAGCTCGGCGCGGGCGCAGCCGCCGAAGACGATGTCCGCTGCGGGAGCGACGCCAGGAGAACCCGGACGCGTCGGGCGTCTGAACCTGCTGATGCTGCCGCTGCTGCTGATGTACAGCCGGCCGGCGACGCCCGCGATGCGCGAGCGCGCGCTCAACCTTCGCACGCTTCAGCGCGGCGCGGCCGTCGCGGCGGGTGCGGCGGACAAATCGCGCTGACGATACGCCGCGCAGTTTCGCATTCCCGTTACGCGCTTCACATTGCGCGCGAGGCCATCGTGCCGCACGCGTCGCTGCCGGCCGGTCGATCCATCGCGCTTCACATTGCGCGCGAGGTCATCGTGCCGCACGCGTCGCGGCCGGTGCGCCCGACCCATCGCGCTGACGCCGACGTCGACGCCGACGCCGACATGAGGCCAACCGTGACGCCGCGCAGTTTCGCATTCCTGGTACCCGCTTCGCATTGCGTGCTTGCCCGTCATGTCGGACCGCTAGAGTAGGTGTCGATCGGCGCCCCATGCGCGCCGCCCCTTCTCGATCTACAGGCGCTCCATGACGAAGCTGCTGCGAATCCTGACTGGCACGCATGCCGGCGCGGAATTGCGCCTCGGTATCGGCACGCACCGGATCGGCGCGGACGACGATGCCGACATCCGCATCTCCGACTGGCGCGGCGACGACGTGCTGCTGGGCGTCGACGAAGGCGGCATCGTCACCGCGCGCCGCCTGACCCCGGTCACGGTGGAGGCGGACGACGCGGCGAACGCGCGGCAAGGCGAACCGGCCGATCTCGACGAGGAACCGGGCACGGTCATCCTGATCGAGTTCGTGCCGATGCAGTTCGGCGACACGGTGTTGTGCGTGGGCTCGACCGACGCGGCCTGGCCGAGCGACCTCGATTTGCTGTCGACGCTGCTCGTCAAGCCGGACGAAACGCGGCGCGCCGCCGAGCGCTCGCGGCGCCGCAAGATGACCGGCATCGTCTCCGCCTGCGCGATGCTGGGCGGGGTGATCGTGATCGGCTGCGTGCTGCTGACCACCGTGGTGAGCCGCGCGGCCCTGCCGCACGATGCCGGCGATCTCGCGCAGCGTGTGAACGTGGCGCTGCGCGCGGCGCATATGAAGGAACTGAACGCGCAGGCGCGCGGCTCGACGGTGAGCGTCACCGGAATGGTCGCCACGCCCGAGGAAGACACGCAAGTGCGCAAGCTGTTGATGCGGATTTCGTCGACCGGCATCGTGCGGCGCTACGACATCGCGCAGAACGACGTGCGCAACATGGAGGATTCGCTCGCCATGCCGGGCGTGAAGGTCGCCTATGTGGGCCGCGGCGCGTTCGAGATTTCAGGCAAGGTCGCCAATCCGCGCGATGTCGAGAGCGCGCTGTCGCGCATGCGCCGCGATCTCGGCGAGAACGTCAAGGATCTGCGCGTGCGCGTCGTGCAATCCGAGGACGGCATGCCGTTGCCGACGGCCTTCTCGCTCGTGATGTCGTCCGACGATGTGCGCTACGCCGAAACGCCCGATGGCGTGAAGCATATCTACACGACGCCGGAAGCGGCCGCCGCGGCCTCCGGTCCTGAAGCGGCGGCGTCGGCCCCGGCCACCGAGATGTCCGCCGCTGATACACCCGCCGCTGCCGCCACCGACACGCCCGCCGCTGCCGCGGCGGCATCGGGCACGCCCGTCGTCATCACCACGGGCGCGGCGCGCGGCGTGATGCAACCCGTCGAAGACATCGCCGCCGAGCCGCCCGCGCCGGCGCAGGCCAGGACCACGGCGTATCTGCCATTACCGAAGTGAGGTTCCGAGATGACCAACATGTATGCGCCGCTCGAAGCGTGCGCCACCGATTTCAACGATCTGCAGAAGACGCTCGCGGACCCCGACGGCGGTCCGCGGCTCGCCGCGATCCGCGAGGCGCTGGAGGCCACGGCGAAGAACGTCGGCGAAACGAACGGCGCGACCGAACTGGATCGCAACAATCTCGCGAAGCTGTACCGTGGCCTGCTCGCAGCGAGCAGGATCGTCGCGCAGCTCGCGGACAAACGCGGCGCGGCGTGACGCGCGCGGCACCTGGCTAGCCCTGTCAGGCGGCATCCGCGCCGCGAGGCAGAGCAGCATTTTCAACCTGAGAGTGAGGAGGTCTTATGGCTGTCGCAGGCACAATCGGAGCCATGCAGGGGATGGCGGCACAAGGGAGCGCCGGAGCCTTGGGCGCGGCCCAGGCGACGTTGCAACTGTCGCTGGCTGGCGCATTGGCGAACGTCGTGAAAGGGATGGGCCAGGCGGTCCAGAGCGGTACGGGACACTGACGGGCGTTCTTTCGGCTCGACAGCGTTCGACACCCTCGGCATCGTCGGGGTGTGCTCATCCCGCCTTACCGGCCGGCCCGCGGAGCACCGCGCGCGCCGGCCGTTTTCATCGCGCGCGCCGGTCATGCCGGCCGCCCCTCCCTTTGCCCGCACCCGCCCTTGGATACCAACGACACGTCCGAACGCTATGCGCAACTGATCCGCGACCTGTGCGCGACCGTGGGTCTCGCGGACGCCGAGCATGTGCTGCGCACGCGCTCGATCGAAGTGGAAGGCTTCGACGTGCGGCTTGAATACTTCGAGAACGATCTGGAGGCCATGTACGCCAACTTCCACTACGGCACCGTGACGGCGGGCCGCACGCTGGTCGTGTTCCGGCTGATGCTGGAGGCGAATCTGCTGATCTACGCGCAGGACCAGGCGCAACTCGGACTCGATACGGATACGGGCGGGATCGTGCTGGTGCTGCGCGTGCCGATGACCTATGACGTCGACGGCAATACGCTGGCCGATCTGCTCGCCCACTACGCGGAGCATGGGCGGTACTGGCGGCAAAGCATCATCGAGTCGACGGATGAGATGTTCGAAGGCATCGTCGCCGGCGAGTTTGTCTGGCTGCGGGCTTGAAGGGATGATGCGTGCGGTTGCGGTTGCGGGTGCGGGCGCGGGAATGACGGTGATGTGGATGAGGCGTCGCGGCAATGCGGATGGCCGCGCATTGTCGGATGCCGCGGGCATGCGTGGATGAGCTTGTGTTTCTCGGCGGTCGACGGGCCGGGTAGGCGGCAATGCGGATGTGCCGCGATCATCAGATGACGCGGGCATGCGTGGGTGTGCTTGTGTTTCTCGGCGGGCGCCGGCCAGGCAGGCGGCCACGCGAATGGCCGCGGTCATCAGATGCCGCGGCCATACATGGGTGTGCTTGTATTTCTCTGCGGTTGCCGGGCCGGGTGGGCCCGGGCGCGTCGACGGCGTTAGGGATCGTTAGTGCGTCGCACCGTGAATCGTTTCGCCGGCACGTTGCATCACGCTAGCCAGCGCCATGAGGTGCTGGTGCTGGTCGAGTGCGTTGGCCGGGTTGAGACCGGGGTCGAGCATCGGCCCCGCGAGTTGCGGCTGCACATCCGAAGACGGCACCGGCAACGGCACGCGGCGCTGCGTGACCAGGACATCGCGCAGAGCGTCATTCGGCAGGTTATCGCCGGCTTTCACGGCCGCCTGGTTGATCAGCGATTTCTTCGACATCGGCACCGGCAGTCTGTCGCCGTCCGTTGCCGTGCTGAACGCGCCGGGTTTGCGTGCGGCGCCGAGGCCGCGCAACGCGGCGAGTTCGCCGCGCAGCGCGACGGCGGTCGGCGTGACGGGAACGACGGCACTGTCCGCGCCCGTGCGCGCATTGTCGTTCGTGCTGTCGACGCGGCCGACGCTCCCTACGGGCAGCGCGGTGATGGCTTGGGTGCTCACGATTGGACTCTCCATCTCTCCATCATTTCGGCGCGGCAACGAACCCATGCCGCGGATGTCACCACGTTAGCGTTGTGCGTCGGCACGCGGCGAGCGCGGCACGAAGTCGCGACAGGTGATGCGAAGCACGCCGGGACGGTTTGAGGGATACGCGAATCGGTGGGACGCGTGTCGCGCGCCCCGCTCGGCGCCACCGACCGCACTCGACTCACTCGGCTCACTCGACCTCATTCGCCACACTCGACCTCATTCGCCACACTCGACTCACTCGGCTCACTCGGCTCACTCGACCTCATTCGCCACACTCGACCTCATTCGCCACACTCGACCTCATTCGCCTCATTCGCCACACTCGCCTCACTCGACTCACTCGACTCACTCGACTCACTCGCCTCACTCGCCTCACTCGACTCACTCGACCTCACTTGATTCACTCGCCGCGTTCGACCGCGCTCGTGCAACGCCAACCCGCACGTTCGCATTAGCACATGCCGCTTCGCGGCAATCCGCTCAGCACGCCCGCCGGCGCTGACAATGGCTCGATCCGATGCATGGAGGCGACCCATGTCGACATTCCGCTTTCCCGGCCTGATCGAGTCGGACGAGTTGCTGATGCGGCCGCCCGAGCCACGCGACGCGCAAGCCCTGTTCGACGACATGCTGAGCGACGTCGCCACGACACGCGACCTGAGTTTCGCGCGCCACACGCAACTCGACGAGACCCTCGCGTTCATCGACGAAGCGCAGGAAGGCTGGCGTACCGGCACGCTCATCCGCTGGGTGCTCGAAGACCGCGCCAGCGGCCGTCTCACCGGCCTCATCGAACTGCGGCCGCATCCGCCGCGCGTCGAACTCGGCGTCGTCATCAGCCGGCGCGGCGGCGCGCGGCGGCGGCGCGCCGGCCTGTATGCGCTGCGCAAGCTGCTCAAGTGGCTGATCGCGCAGCCGCCGTTCCTGCGCATCTTCGCGTACTGCGCCGTCGACGGCGATGCGCACAGCAGCATGGAGCGGCTCGGCTTCACGCTCGAAGCGAAGCTGAGGAACCACGAATGCCGCCCGAATCTGGGGCTCATCGCCGCCGACAGCTACCTCTATGCGATGACCCGTCCGCTGCATCCGCCGTCCGACACGCCAGCGATCCGCTGGCTCGAAGAGCACACGAGTCTCGAAACGATCTGAGGCGGCAACGCGCGGCTGGAGGTGACAATTGCCGGCCTGCTGACCCCTCACCCCGCTCACCACAACCGAGCGCTCGCCCCAGCGCTTCGCATTTCAGCGCATGCATTCGGGTTGCCTCACACCCGGCGAAAATCGCCGGCCCGCTGCCCCCTCATCCCAGCACGCCGCGACGAACTGCTCACCCCAGCGCTTCGCATTTCAGCGCATGCATTCGGGCTGCCTCGCCCCGGCGAAAATCGCCGGCCCGCTGCCCCCTCATCGCAGCGCGCCGCGACGGAATGCTCGCCACGGCGCTTCGTCTTTCAGCGCATGCATTCGGATCGCCTCGCCCAGGAGACAGTTATCGGCCGGCAGCCCCCTCATCGCAGTTCACCGCAACGGAGCGCTCGCCCCAGCGCTTCGCATTTCAGCGCATACATTCGGATCGCCCCGCACCCCGCAAAACGGCATGACACATTCGAAGACGATAGTGCAACGCGGCTCCCTCCTACCGCGTCGTCATGTCCCGTCATCGCCGTATCGATGTTTCGCCTGTCCCGCACCTGAGCGAGGCCGCAGCCGACGCACCCGCCCCGGTCACGGCCGAAACGGTCAAGCCGACGCCGCGCGGATGGTCCGGCTGGCTGCGCGCCGCGTTGCCGCGTCCGGCGCGGATGACCGGCGCCCGCCGCGTCGAGTTCAGCACCGCGCTGTTTCAGCACAGCACCCACGGACGCTCATCCGGACCGGAACATCATGCGGACGGCGACAGCCGTTTCCCGCCCGCCGGCAAGAGCCGACATGCGCGACGCGAAACGAGCCCGTTCGCGGCCGCCGCGCACGTGACGGCGCCCGCAACGGTGTCGCCGTCCGCATCGAGCGAAACATGCGGGCAGGCAGCCGACCCGCCCGCGCGGGAAGCCGCCGCGTCATGGCGCGCGACGCCGCTCGACGCGATCGTCTCGCGTGACGACCTCGCCGCCTACGTGCAACAGCAATTCACGGACGGCGCGCCGGACCACGCCGGCGAAGCCCACGCACTCGCCGCCCGGCTGCACGATTTGTGCCGCTCGAAAACGTCGCCCGCCGAGCATGCCGCCGCGGCGGTCCTATCCGGACGGCATGCGCGCCCGCCCGAAGCGACCGACGGCGGCTACCCGGACGCGCTCGCGGCATCCCGCGGCGCGTTGCTTGCGCAGGCGCTCAAGCTGGCCGGCGTGACGGATCTCCGCGCCGCGCCTATCGCTTTGCAACGCATCGGCATGCTCGACTTCACGGCGCCGCGCCGTCGTCGTTTAGATGACCCGGCAGAGTGCGAAGCCTGGCGCGCCGCGCGCCTGCTCGCGCGCTCCGGTGTCGGGCGCGAGGTGCTCGACGCCTTGCGCGCAGCGACTCCCCAGACTCCACCGACTCACCACGACGAGCTGCACCGCTTCGGCGTCGAAGCGCTGCTGACGAGCTGCGACGCGCTCGATCCGGCCCGCCACGCCGATCCCCACGCCAGGCCCGATGGCGCGCCAGGCGCCGTCGCCGCGCGCGCGGGGCTGGTCGCGAACCCGCCGCTCACCGCGGACGAGCCCGGCGTCACGGCGCTCGCCAAGCGCGCGTTCGACGCCGCCGCGACCCTGCTCGAACACGGCCGCGACGCGTTGACGCCCGACCAGAAAGGCGCCCTCTTCGCGTGGCGGCAAGCGTTCACCGAAGACGGCCGGCACACCGATCTGTCGCAGGCCAGGCAGCGTCTCGGGCGGTTCGCGGGCAAGACCATTGCGCGAGTCGGCGAAAAGCGCTGGAAGACGCTGCTGCCGCGCATGTTTCGCGGCAAGCACGGTTCGCCGCTGTCCGCGCTGCGCTTCGGCACGCAGGGCGTGCCGCGCAAGACGATCGCGCAGGAGCGCGCGAAGCTGCGCGACACCTTGCAGGCGGCGTTGGCGCAACTCAAGCGCAATCCGGCGATGGACCCGCGCGCTGCGCTCGCTCACGCACGGCCCGAGGCATCGCTGGCGGAACTCGCGGCGCTGCATGTGTGGCTGGAGCGCGGCGGCTTTCCGCCCGGCCGTCTCAGCGACGCGACGCTGCGCGCGATCGCCGAGCGGGCTCACCAGATGGCGGATGAAGCGACGCGGTTGCACGATCCCACGGCGTCGCCGCCCTCGCCTGCCGCCGGCGTCAAGGTGCCGCGCCGCATCCGTGCCCGCGTGCGCGCGACCACCGCGCACTGGCTCGAGATGACGCCGCAGGAACTCGCCAGGACCAAACCATTCCGGTCGATCGCCAAACGGCCGTTCACCGTCGAGCGGCTCGCGGTGTGGGGCAAGGTCGCCCATGTGCCGCACGACGCGCCGTTCTGGAACACGGTCGACGAACTGCGCGCGCTCGTCCGGCACGACGGCGCGTCGAGACCGGCGGACAACGTCGACGACGTTCGCCAGACGCTGCTCGACGTGGTGAGCAATCTGCAGTCGGGGCAGCGTCTGCGGCTCACGGACGGCGGTCGCCAGGGGCTCAGCACGCGCGGCCTGAACGTGACGGTGGAGACGCTGCTGAAAGGGCACGCGGTGCCGGTGTCGCCGCGCGTGGACCTGCGCGCGTCGCGTACCCGCGAGGCCGTCGTCGAGGTGAGCCGTTCGACGCACGGCGTGTCGCTGTTCGTCGGCACGTCGAAGTCGAGCATGCATCACGTCGGCGCCGGCCTGCTGGTCGGCTATGACATCGAGACGGCGCTGACCACCGTGCGCGCGGGCCTCGTCACGAACGTGATCCTGCATGCGCGCGAGTTGTCGGAGCCGCGCGGCGTGTCGCTCAGGGTGGCGCGCCGGCTGCGGCCGGACGGGACCGGTTACGACGACGATGCGATGCGCGCGAAACTCGCGGCGCTGGTCGGGCATCTGTTCGACGAAGCGGCCGGCGCGCACGACGACGGGCCGGCCGGCGTGTGGAACCGCCTCGCACAGCGCTACTGGGACGACCCCGACGTGTCGCTCAGCTGGACCGACGGCCACGCGAGCAACCGGCGCCGCGGCGCCACGCTCGACGTGAACGCAACGGTCAAGGTGGCGAGCCTCGGCGGCGAAGCCGCGCGCGATCCGCACACGGGCAAAAGCGTGCGGCATCTATCGGCGCGCGCCGGTCCGTCGGCGGGCGGCGGCTGGGAACGCTCGCGGCAGAAGGCCGATATCGTGGAGCGCAGCGGCCGTGTGCGGATCGACGAACATCGGGTCGGGCTCGGCAGCCAATGGCAGGTGCGCGGGGCCATCGCGCCGGGCTTTTCGCATCCAGTGGGCGCGGACGGCCGGCGCTCGGTCGGGCTGTTCTCGATCGACGCGCCGGCCGCGACGATGACGCTGCGCGAACGCAACCGCTCGGCCAAACGGCTGCTGGTGCGCGAGGACGGCAGGCTCAGTCATCGCGGCTGCATCCTCGACGTCGAATATCTCGACGCCCGCACGTACACCCGCGCCGTCGACGAGGCGCGCGCCGAACTGGTCGCCCTGTTCGCGGCGCCGATCATCGCGCGACGCCGCAAGGAAGGACCGCCATCGCGCGGCCGTCACGCGCGGCCCGAGCCCGCGCCGGAAGTGCTGGCCGCGCAACGCATCGACACGCATCTGGCGGCCGTGCGCCGGAACCAGCGGGCGAACCTGACCTATGTGCGGCGCTACCGGCTGCGCCGGTACGCCGCGCTGCGGCTCGACGCCAACACCGCGACGCTCGATCAGTCGGGCGACGATCCGCAACTGAAGGAGCGCATCGACGCGGCCAATGCCAGGATTCTCGACGACCCGGCGTCATGGATGCCCATCGAACTGAAGGTGAAGGAGCGCAACGCCAATGCCCGCAGCTTCGGGCCGAACGTGGTGCTGCAACTCACCACGCGCATGGGCGCGGTCGGCGATCGCGAGATCGTCACCGAGGGGGTGCCGTTTAGTGTGCTTGAAGCGCTGGACCGGTAGGAATTGGGCGTTGGTCGGGGCGCTTCGTGACCGAGGGGTGCCGTTTAGCGTGCTTGAAGCGTTGGACCAGCGGGCGGCGGTCCTTGACCGACGCGCTTCGCGACCGAGGGGGGGCCGTTCTGCGTGCTCGAAGCGTTGGATCCGTGGGAGTCGGTCGTTGGCCGGGGCGCTTCGTGACCGAGGGCTTGCCGTTCTGCGTGCTCGAAGCACTGAACCGGTAGGCGCCGCTCATTGGCCGGCGCACTTTCGCGGGCCGCGCGGTTCGCTCGACCGGCGCGGGGTTCGCATCGTCGACACGACGCCGTGCGCCGCTCGCCACAATCGCCAGATTGAGCCGCTCTGGCGGCGCGGGAGAAATCATGTCCACTCCAGTCGGCGACGGCTCGCAAGCACGCGGGTCTCATTGGTCGCAAGGGCCTCAGATGCCCCAAGGGCCGCAGGGACCTCAGGCTCCGCATGGTCCGCATGGACCCTATGGTCCGCACAATCCGGGCGCGCAGCCGGGCGGCGCTCAGCCACGGCCGTCGGCGGGTGCGCGGTTGGACAGTCTTTTGGGCGCGATACGCGCTCGCGCCACAGGCGCGGGGCAACAGGCCCAGTGGGGGCCGCCGCATCCGCCCGGTGGCGCGGGCGTCCCGCCTCCGGGCGGTATGGGCGCGCAGCAGCCCGGCATGGGCGGTGCGCCGCATCCGGGGGGCGCAGCGGGCGCAACGGGTGCTCCGCCTCCGGGCGGTGCCGGTGCGCCGCAATACGGTGTGGGTGGCGCGCCGCCTCCCGGTGGTCCCGGTGCGGGTCCGTGGAACGCCGGCGCGGCAGGTGGTCAGAACTCCGGCTATCCAGGCGCGCAGTACGGCGGTAACGCGTCGGGTCCCTGGCAGTCGGGCCCTTACGCGCAGCAATACTCGGCCATGGTTCAACCGCAATCCGGGCGACGGAGCTATCGGCCTCTTGCCGCGGTCGCCGGATTTGTTGGCGTTTCATTGCTGTCATTCGGACTAGCGAGCGGTGGCATGGGCTCGTTGGCGATGATCGGGATCATGGGCCTCGGCGCATGGGGTTACTGGAAACAGCACAAGTCGATGGCGCAACGCAGTGATGCCAACGCCTATGGTCCGCGATACGGGGGGTACGGCCAGTGGCAACCGCCCCCTAATGGCGCGCAGCAACAGCAGGGATGGCAATCCGGTGGATGGCAACAGCCGCAGCAGGCGCAACCGCCGTATGGTGCGCCGCAGCCGCAGCCGCAGCCGCCGGCGCAAGCGCCCGCGGGTGCGCCCGCTTCGAGGCCGCAGGCGCAGCCGCCGTATGGCGCACAGCAACCACCAGCCCAGCCGTCCTCGGGCACATCCGCTTCGTGGCGGCAGCCACAGCCGCCCGCGCAGCCGCCCTATGCCCCTCCGCAACCGCCAGCCCAACCGCCCTCGGGCACGCCCGCTTCGTGGCGGCAGCCACAGCCGCAGCCGCCGTATGCCCCTCCGCAACCGCCAGCCCAACCGCCCTCGGGCACGCCCGCTTCGTGGCAGCAGCCACAGCCGCAGCCGCCGTATGCCCCTCCGCAACCACCAGCCCAACCGCCCTCGGGCACGCCCGCTTCGTGGCGGCAGCCACAGCCGCAGCCGCCGTATGTCCCTCCGCAGCCACCGGCCCAAGCGTCCTCGGGTGCCTCCGCTCCGTGGCCGCGGCCACAACCGCAGCCGCCCACGCAGTCACCGTATGGCATGCCGCAACCGCCTTCCCCGCAGCCCTGGGGGACTTCCCAATCGATGCCAATGCGAGGTTCCCCGCCGGTCCCGCCATCGCAGACACCGCCGCCACACGTGGTGCGTCTTGAACGTCTCGACCAGCCGCCACGGCCCGCTCCACCTGTGGAAAGGCTCGCGATCGAAGCCGCTCCCGCCAGCCCGCCGCGCGCCAATCACGATGACGATGACGATCACGGCGACGATCCGCCACCACGCGCATGAGCCTCACCCGGACGCCGCCATGAACCCGCGCATCGTCCGCATCTGATGCCGATGCTTGCCGGTTCGCGAAATCGCATGCGATTTCGCGGGCGGCGATCCCGCGCGTTTGCCGCCCGCTACGCTGAAATCCGGCCAACGCTATTCACATCGCCATGTCGCTTGCCCCCAGCGTGCAGCAGTTCCTCGCGCGGCGCATGAGCGCCGGCGCGCAAAACATCGACGCCATCGAGCTGCGCGATGCGCGCCAACGGTTCGACTACTACACGCCGCTCGGCGACGTGGCGCCGCGTCCGCTCGCGGCGATCGAGGACCTGACGATCGACACGCGTGACCACGCGTCGCTCGACGCGCGCGTCTACTATCCCGCGCCCGCGTGCTGGGCCGATCCGCAGCCGGCGCTGCTGTTCTTCCATTCGGGCGGCTATGTGGTCGGCAGCGTCGCGGCCTCGGATGCGTTGTGCCGCATGCTCGCCGCCGACACCGGTTGCGCGGTGGTGTCGGTCGGCTATCGGCTGGCGCCCGAGTACCGCTTTCCCTATGCGGTCAACGACGCGATCGACGCACTGCGCTGGCTGCATCGGCAGGCTGCATCGCTCGCGATCGACGCCACGCGGCTCGCCGTCGGCGGCGAGAGTTCCGGCGCCACGCTCGCCACCGTTTGCGCATTCAGCGCGCGCGATGCCGGCATACCGCTCGCGCTGCAACTGCTGATCTACCCGGCGGTCTCGGGCGGCATGGACACCGCGGCGCATCGCCTTTACGGCGACGGCTATTTTCTGTCGCTCGATGTGATCCGCTGGATTCAGAGCCACTATCTCGCGAGCGCCGATGATCGCCGCGACTGGCGCTTCGCGCCGCTCGACGGCGATCGCGAGGCGCCGGCGGACTGGCGCGGTCTCGCGCCGGCGTGGATCGTGTCGGCGCAGTACGACCCGCTGCAGGACGAGCACGCGCGCTACGCGGAAAAGCTCGAGCTGCATGGCAACCGGGCGGAGGTGGTGTATTACCCCGGCATGATCCATGGCTTCTTTTCGATGGGCGGGATGATCCCCGAAGCGGCGCTCGCGCATCGCGACGCGGCCCGTGTGTTGCGGACCGCGCTGCGGCTGCCTTGACGTCCTAATGCGTTGACGGGCGAACGCTCTAGCGCCTGGCGCGCGCGGTTCGGGCGAAGCCGCCCGCATTTCGCGTCATTCGCCGCGTCCGCACGCCGGGCGCATCACGCCGCCGTCGGCGTGCCGGGTTTGCTTCGTGCCCACCTGAGCAGAGGGCATGTCACGCAAGGTCGCGGACACCCGCTCCCGTGTGCGGCGGACCGCGCTGCGGCTGCTTGACGCCCTAATGCGTTGACAGGCTAACGCTCTAGCGCCTGGCGCGCACGGTTCGGGCGAAGCTGCCCGCATTTCGCGTCATTCGCCGCGTCCGCACGCCGGGCGCATCACGTCGCCGTCGGCGCGCCGGGTTTGCTTCGTGCCCACCTGAGCAGCGGGCATGTCACGCGACGTCGCGGACACCCGCTCGAAACCCTCGGACACGGCCCGCTCGTCGCCGCGCATGCTCTGCTTCATACCTGCCTGAGCAGCGGGCGTGCCGCGCGAGGTCGCGGACACCCGCTCGAAACCCGCAGACACAGCCCGCTCGTCGCCGCGCACGCTCTGCTTCACACCCGTCTGAGCAGCGCGCATGTCGCGCGGCGTCGCGGACACCCCTTCGATGCCCGCGGACGCGGCCCGCTCGTCGGGCAGCATGTTCCAGCGGCGCAGGATCGCGGCGATCTGCCTCGCGTAGCCGTCGCGCAGCGCGGGCGTGGCCGAGTGATAGGCGCCCACCGCGGCCCAGGTATTGCCGTACTTCACGATCTGCCGCCGCAACTGCCACGCCGCGATGTAGATGTTCTTGCACGGCGACATCAACGCATCGCGCGCGATGCCGTAGCGCGACAGCGTGGCGAGGTGGATCGAATTGATCTGCATCACGCCGTAATCGGTCGAGCCGTTCGCGTTCAGATGGGTCGCGCCGGGCTGGTTGCGCGACTCCTGCCACGCGATCGCGCGCAGGATCAGCGGGTTGACGTGCTGATACGCGGCGGCATCGTCGAAACAGTTCGCGCGGGCCGGCAGCGCCGCGCCCGATCCGCAGACGAGCGCGGCGATCACGCACGCCCGCAGGCGCGCGACGCAGCACACGCGCGTGCGATACGAGCCGCCACGTTGTTCGTGCCGGGACAGGGGATGAAAAGGCGCCACGATGATAGGCCGGATCATGCGGATAGCGGGCATGCGAGTCGTTCTGGTCTCGCATGATGCGCGAAGCCGCGCAACAAGAAACGGCGCACGCGAACACGTGTGCCTCCAATGCGAAGCAGGACTCGACGGCACGTTCACGGGCCGCTTCATCGTGCGTATGATTCCATCGCCACGCTCACGCGAAACGCGTCGCCGGCTACCCGCGACGATCATCGCGCCGGCGCGCGACACGCCGCGAGCAGCACGCGACGCAGGCCATCACTTCCCTGCAAAAACGGGCGCCTGGCCGGCGCACATCGACGGCCATCCGACGAGGTCATCGCATGAATCAGAACATGGAGCGCGATGCCGCCGCGGGCGACGCGATCACGCCTACGCTTTTCGACATCGACGACGTCGTGGTCGATCCGGAAACCGTGGCGTCCACCGCCTTCGTCGCGCCGGGCGCGACGCTCGCTTCGCTCGCGCACGAACTCGCCACCGCGGCCGATGGCGCGACGCGGCGCGCATTGATGGACGCGGCGCTTGCGCGCGCCGGGTTCGACTCGCTGTGCTATGTGCGAATGCTGCGCATCGGCGAGCAGGTCACGCAAGCCGCGTGGCTGGAGAGCTACTCGCCCACCGGCTGGGCAAGCCGCTACTGCCGCGAGAATTTTTTCGCGGTCGATCCACGCATGGCGACCGCTTGCCACGTCGAGTGGCCGTTCACGTGGGACATGAAACGGCTCGCCGAAGCCGCGGCCACCACGCGCAACGCAGCGGCGACACGGCGCTTCGCGGATGCCGCAATCGACGCGGGTCTGCGCAGCGGCGTGTGCCTCGGCATCGTCACCGCCAACCGGTTCGAGCGATGCGTCGTCGCCTTGTCGGGCGCGCAGCCGGCCGACGCCTGGAAAGACTCGAACGCCGGGACCGCCATCGGCGCCGCCTATGCGTTGGCGGTCGGCGTCCATACCCTCGTCGACGCCTACGCGAGCCGGCTGCTGCCGCGCTATCACGCGAACGATCTCAGCGAAATCCAGCGCGCGGTGCTGCGCGATATCGGCCACGGCAAAAACGATCGCGAGATCGCCGCCGCTCTCAAGCTTGCTCCGCGCTGCGTAGCGCAACATGTTCGCGAGTTGCAGGCGCGCTATCACGCGCGAAACCGGACCCAGCTTGCCTACGTCGCGGGCGGCATCCTGAACGGCCAGGCGAGTGATGCGCCGACGCGCCAAACCTGAGCGGCGGCCCCCTTCGCCCCTCTAGCGCAAACCCATGCTGCCGGCGATGAACGCCAGTTCGGCGCGAGTCGTCGCGCGGTATTTCCGGCGCAGCGCACGCAGGTGATAGTCGACCCGGTGTTCGCTCGTGCGCAGCCGCAGCGCGATCTCCCGATTGCCGAGGCCGCTCACGACGCCCATCAGGATGCGCGCCTCCGTATCCGACAGCGCGGCCGGATCGCCGGGCCGCGCGCGGTGCAGCGAGAGACCGATCGTGAGCGCCTGGGCGAGGACCACGTCGCTGATCCAGTCGGAGCGGCTGCGTCCCGCGCCGAGGCTGACGATCGCCCGCACGTCCCGCGCGCCGGTGGTGAACGCGAACATCACGCCGCTGCCGACCTGCTCGCGCGCGAGTTCGTCGAAGAGGCCGTGCAATTCTTTGGGTGAACCGTTGCGCGACCACGCCTGCGCGAGCCAGCGGCTGTCCCAGACGAGCGGCGCGTTGTGGCGCAATGCCGCGCGCAGTCGTGGATCGTGGAGGTGATAGCCGGCGCGAAAATAAGCGCTGCCCGGATGCGCCGGCACGTCCACCCATTTGGAGGACCAGCGCGCCGCGGCGTCGCCCTCGAACTGAACGAAGCCGTTGGCAAACGACGTGAAGCCGATGATGTTCCACATCGCGCTCGCCATTCGCAGACGCTCCTGTGGATGACCCGCGCCGGCGAGATCGAGGGCGAGCCGGGTGTCGGCGATGCATGAGCCCGGACTGTCGAGGCATGCGTTGCCGTCTTCACGCGAAGCCGGCGGCAGGTCCGCGTCCGCGTCCGTTGCCCGAGCCGAGCGCGCACGCTTGAAGCGCGATGCCTGCGGCGGCGACTCGACCCACGCATGAGCTTTTCCCGATCTGACCATCTTCGCGCTCCTCCGACATCGCGCCCCTCTGTGCGCCCATGTGCGTTGTTGAACGAAAGTGCCGGCGCGCGCGGCGTTCGACGGCGCCGCGATCCGCGCGAGGCGTGAACGGGAATTATGGCAGCGGGGTCGACGGCCGGCTTGCTGGAGATTCGTAGTCGATGCGCATCGGAGGAATGTTCGCAACGGACGGCCGCAAGCGCGGGGCGGGGTCGCGTGCGGCCGCGTTGTGGGTTGGGTTGCGGGTCGCGTGGGTGCGCCGAGTCGTGTACCGCGTCGGTGGGCTGAGTTGCGGGACGAGCTACGTGCCGCGTTGGTGGGTTGAATTGCGAGACGAGTCGCGTGCCGCGTTGGTGGGTTGAGTTGCGCGACGAGCTACGTGCCGTGTCGGTGAGTTGAGTTGCGCGACGAGTCACGTGCCGCGTTGGTGGGCCGAGTTGCGCGACGAGTCACGTGCCGCGTCGGTGGGCCGTGTTGCGCGACGAGTCACGTGCCGCGTGGGTGGGCCGTGTTGCGCGACGAGTCACGTGCCGCGTTGGTGGGCCGTGTTGCGCGACGAGCTACGTGCCGCGCCGGTGGCTTGAGCGCGGATCGAGTTACGCGCCGCGTTGGTCGTTAGAACCGCCGAGTCAGCAATTACCAAACCGCCCCTCTACTGATCCGAAGGCCTCGCTCTTTTGCCAAGCCCCAGCTTGTCCATGGCCTCATGCGCATCGATCACGATCGTGGCGATCTCGCCGACCGTGACCCGAAGTTCCGTGGCGCGCGAGCGCATGTGTTCATACGCTTCGTTTTCGCTCAACCGGTGGGCTTCGATGAGGATGCGAATCGCCCGCTCGATATGACGCCGCGCCTTGATGGCTTCCTCGAGCTTGCCGATCTTGTGGTGCAGCCGCTGCTGATAGCCCGAGGAGGCGCGCGCGAGGACGAGCGTGCTCAGAATCCCGGTGGACCGGTAGGGCTTCGTGATCACGCCGTGCGCCTGCGTATCCAGCAGCATCTTCAACGCGGTCGGATTCTCGTAATCGGACAATGCGATCAAGGTGGCTTGCGTATCGGCGGCGCTCCAGTTTCCCGCGCTGCGCGTTTCCGGGCCGACGAGAAAGAAAATCACGTCGGCATCCGCGGGCAACTGCGAAGGTAACGGCCAAAGCGCGTGGATCAGGCAACCGATCCGGCGCAACTGCTCGACCAGAACGTTGCGGTCGTCGCCGGGAGGATGGATCACCACGACGCGTAGCGTGCGCAGATCGTCGAAGAGCCGGCGAGCGCCCGTGTTCATGCCGGTTCTCCGTCGAGCCAGAATTCCGAAAAACCATACGACGTGAGATAAGGATCGGGCTTGATCGGAGCACGGCCCTCCCACACGATGTCGAACGCGCCGTCCGTCCGGCAGACGGCGATGCGCGGCGTCAGGATCGCGTGATTGTTGGCCCGGTCGATTCTCAGCATGCCCTCCGGCGAATCGAATTCGACGTCATGCACGGCCTCCACCAGCTTGGCCGTATCGAGGCTTCGGGTGCGGGCCAATGCCAGCGCAAAGAGATGCACCTGGTTGTACGCCATCTCCGACCACATGCTGGCGGGCTGGTCACCGAAGCGCGCGCGCCACGACTTCAGGAAGCGCTGGTTGCCCGCGAGGTTCAGCGTGTTCACATAGCTCGCGGAAATGATGTGGCTCGCGCACAGTTCAGGGCCGATCATTCGCGTTTCGCCCTCGGTCATCGTCAGGCTGGCGATCGGCACGCGCGCGGGGTCGATGCCATGTTCGCGATACAGGCGGTAAAAGGCGCGCGCGCCGCGGCCGATCAACGTGGAAAACACCACGTCGGGCTCGACGGCCCGGATCTGCCGCACTACCTCCTCCAGCGCCGCGGGGTCCGCGTCGCTCGGCAGATAGACTTCCTCCACGATTTCGCCGCCATGCTGCTCGACCATGTCGCGCATGATGCGGTTCGATTCGCGCGGGTAAATGTAGTCGGCGCCCACGAGGAAAAAACGGCGGCCGTGATTGCGCAGCAAATATGCGGCAAGCTGCATGCTGTTCTGGTTGGGCACGGCCCCGGTGTAGATCACGTTGGGCGAATACTCGAATCCTTCGTAAATCGAGCAATACCAGAGCAGCGCGTTGTTGCGCTCGATCACCGGCAGCACCGCCTTGCGGCTCGACGATGTGGAACAGCCGAAGATCACCGTCACGTCGTCTTCCTGCAGCATGCGCGAGGCGAGCCGGCGGTATTCGTCGGGATCGCTTTTCGGATCGTAGACAACCGGGTCGAGCATGCGCCCGTCGACGCCGCCCGCCGCGTTGACTTCCTCGATCGCGAGGGCGGTGCCGAAAAAGTGTTCCGACTCCGTCGCCGCGGTTACGCCGCTACGGGAGTACAGCACGCCGATACGCCATCCGGCGTCCGCGGGCAGCGCTCTCGCCGGCTGTTGCTTCGCCTCCATTCGATGTTCTCCTTGCATCGTTAAGTCATTCACCGCGCCGCCGGATCAATCGCAGCCGTGGCGGCTATCGCATGCTCGACGAACGCGGCGGCCTGCAGGCATGCGCGATCGTCCCACGGCCGGCAGATCACCTGCACGCCGATCGGACCGCCTCGCTCGCCCCGCAGCCCCGGCACGTTCACGCAAGGGCATCCGAGCAGCGTCCAGTTGCGATTGAACGCGGGGTCGCCCGTCGATCCGAGCCCGTCGAGCGCTTCGTCGGGCGCGCTCGGCGTCAACAAGGCGGTGACGCCGTCGAACAGTTCGGCAAGCCGCGCCTTTCCCTGCTCCATCAGGACACACGCCTCGGCGTAAGAAGCCACATCGACCGCGGCCGCGCGGTCGAGAAAACCGGCGAGCATCGGCGACAGATCGGCGCGATGGTAATCGTACTCGAAGCCGAGCGCCTGCCACGCTTCGTAACGCTGGATCGTATCGTGCGCCGCGATCAGTTCGCTCATCCACGCGCCGAAGCGCACCTGGCGCACGCGCCCGCCCGCCGCTTCGATTGCCCGCACGGCGGTGTCCAGCACGGCGCCGGCATTCGCCGACGGCTCGGTCCAAGGGTAGTTCAGCGGGACGCCGAACACCGGGCCGGCGCGGCTATCGTCCACGGCGAGCCGCCGGCCGGACAACACCTGCGCCAGGTAAGCCACGTCGCGCACGCCGGCGGCGAACAGACCCACCGTATCGAACGACCACGAGAAGCACTTCATGCCCACGGTAGGCAACATGCCGAACGTAGGCTTGAAGCCGGCAATGCCGCAAAACGACGCGGGCCGGATCGTCGAGCCGCCGGTCTGCGAGCCGATCGCGAACGGCACGATGCCGGCCGCCACCGCCGCCGCCGAGCCGGATGACGATCCGCCCGCGGTGCGTTCGAGGTCGCACGGATTGCGCGTCACGGTGGGCGCCATATAGGCGAACTCGCTCGTGACGGTCTTGCCCACGATGACCGCGCCGTTGCGCCGCAACAGCGTGACGAGCGCGGCGTCGGACTTCGGCTGATGACCTTCGTAGATCGGCGAGCCGTACCGGGTGACGAAGTCGGCGGTGTCGAAGATGTCCTTGACCGCAACCGGCATGCCCGCGAGCGGCCCTTTCGCCGCGACCGCCGCGGCCACCGCGTGCTCGCGGCGACCGACGGCCGTCATCGCTCTGACGGCCGGCTCGGCTTTCTCGATGCGCGCGAACGCTTCGAGCATGACGAGGCCGCGCTCGCGCGGGTCGTTCGCCGTGCGCTCCAGCAGATCCACGCCCGAGAGCGGCCGATAAAACGAATGTGCTGTCATCATGCCCCGAGTATCGTGAAGATCACACGCGCAAGTGTTCGAAGATCGACGCCGCCGCGGTTTCGTCCTTGGCGTCGCCGTGGTCGATGATCTCGCCCTGCTTGAGCACGGTGTACCGGTCGGCCACCTTCAACGCGAACGGAACGTTCTGCTCGATCAGCAGAAGCGTGGTGCCGTGACGGTTGCGCTCCCATAACAGCGCGTCGGCCAGCCGGTCGATCACCGACGGTTGCAAGCCCTCGGTGATTTCATCGAGCAGGATGATCGACGGACGCATCATCAGCGCCCTCGCCACCAGCAGCATCTTCTGCTCGCCCCCTGACAGCGTGCCGGCATACTGGCTCAGACGGCTCTTGAACACCGGGAAAACGGGCTCGATCTCAGCGAAGCGTTCGTCGAACACCGACACTTTGGCAAGCCCCAGGCGCAGGTTGTCGCGGATGCTGAGATCCTGGAACAACGCATGCTCCTGCGGCGCGTAGGCAATGCCCGCGCGCGCGATGCGATGCGGCGGCAGGCGCGTGATGTCTTGCCCATGCACATGCACCGCGCCGCTCTTCTTCGGCAGATAACCCATGATCGTCTTGAGCAGCGTGGTCTTGCCCATGCCGTTCTTGCCGAGCAAGGCGACGGCCTCGCTGTTGGCGACGCTCAACGACAGCTTGCGCAGCACGACCGAGGCCTTGTATCCACTCGTGACGTCCTGCAGATTCAATGCGATCTGGCTCACGAGGCCTCCTGATAGGTAGCGGCGCCGCCGGGCGCGTCGGCCTGCGCGGTTCCGGCATAGATCGTCCTGACCAGTTCCGAATTGACCACTTCGTCGAAGTTGCCTTGCATCACGATCTGCCCTTGATGCAGAACCACGATGCGGGTCGCTATCTCGGCGACGAAATCCAGATCGTGCTCGACCAGCAGGCAGCAGAGCCGATACTGATGCGCCAGCGCGGCCAGCACGTTGCCGATCTGCGTGCGCTCGGTTTTGGTGAGCCCCGCTGTCGGTTCGTCGAGCAGCACGATCCGCGGTTCGAGCGCGAGCACCATCGCCAGTTCCAGTGCCTGCTGTTCGCCGTGCGACAGATCCTTCGCCACCGCGCTCAGCTTCCGGTCGAGGCTGGTGGTGCGGACCACCTCCAGCGCATACGGCGGCAAGGCGAGCGTGGCCGACTGTCTGAAGAGCGACGGCGGCTCGATGATCGTCCCCGCGATTCGCAAGCATTCGGCCACCGTGAGCGTTTCGAAGATGTTCGCGTTCTGGAACTTGCGGCCCAGGCCGAAATGCACGCAGCGATCCGGCGGCAGTTGCCGGATATCGTGACCGCACAGCACGACCGTACCGGCGGAGCGTTCCGCGCCGTCGCTCATGCATCGCATCAGCGTGGTCTTGCCGGCGCCGTTCGGACCGATCAGGCCGACCAGCTCGCCGGCGTCGGCGTTCAGGTCGATGCCTTGCAGCACCTTGAGATTGCCGAAATGCCGGGCGACGCCCTCCATTTGCAGCGCGGGCGGAGATGCCGCCGCACGCCCATGCTCCGCCCGCATCACCCGTTCGACCAGTTCCGGTTCGGCGCCGTTGCCGCCCAGATGACGGAACGGTTTCAGAAGCAGCGGCATGAGACCTTGCGGCAGCAGGACGATCACCGCGACGAAGGCGGCGCCGAGTATCAGTTGCCACGCAAAGGGCATGAAGCCGCTGAGATAGGCCGTCCCCACGTTGATCAGCAGCGCGCCGATCACGGGCCCCCACAGCGTCCCCCGGCCGCCGAGCGCAACCCAGATGATGAGTTGCGTACCCAGCACGAAGCCGGTCAGCTCGGGCGCGACCACGCCGCTGAACGAGCCATAGCCGAAGCCCGCAAGGCCCGCGACGGCGGCGGTCGCCACCAGCAGAACGATCTTGACCCGCGACGTATTGATGCCGAGGTACGAACAGCGCGATTCGTTGTCGCGAATGGCCGCGAGCACGCGGCCGCCGTCGCTGCGCACGAATAGCCAGGCCAGCAGGGCGACAACCGCGAGCGCCGCTCCGGCGATCCAGTACCAGGCCTCCAGAGAAAGATCGAAGGTCGGGTAGCCGGTCAGCCCCGAACTCGAACCCGTCCATTCCCCACCCGAGAGCAGCAGTTGGCTGAGGACGATCGGCAAGACCAGCGACATCACCGTCGCGAAGAACGGCGAGGCGCCCCGGTAGAACGAGAGCCAGCCAAGCAGTCCGGCGACGCCCGCGCTCACCGCGACGGCCGCGCCCAGCGCCAACGCCACATAACCGGCGGAGAAGCCGCCGTGCGTGAAGACGAGGCCCGCCGCATACGCGCCGAGACCGAAGAAGGCCGATTGCCCGAACGTCAGATAGCCGGTGTATCCCCAAAGAATGTCCACCGTCACGGCGACGATCGAGAAAAAGAATGCCTGAATCAGCACGTTCAGCAGATAGGAGCCGAACAGCCACGGACCCGCGGCCATCAGCAGAACGCCGATACCGCCGAGCACGACGAGTCCCCTGCCCTGCGCGTTGCGCCGGTCGCGCACCGGCTTGCCGGTCCGTGCCGGATCACCGCCGACATGATTGAGCGATGCGTTCACTTTAGCCATGAGAGAACCCCTTCGGACGGGCACGCAGCGTGAGCGCCGCCAGCACGGCGATGGTCAACCCACCGAGCACCGGACTGACGAACGTGCTGACCAGCACCTGGCAAGCGCCGAACACGAGGCACGTGAACAGCAGGCTCAGCATCGAGTGCCCGGACACCATCACCAGCATGAAAGCGCTCACCAGCCACGGCAGCCCCATGTCGGGATCGACGCTCGACAGCGGCGTGATGAGCGTGCCCGCGAGCGAGCCCAGGGCCGCGCCGAGACTGAACGTGATGAAGCGGATACGGCCCGAGTGAATGCCGAGCCCGCGCGCCAGGTCCTCGTTCATGATCACCGCACGGGTCTTGACGCCGAAGCGGGTGCCCGTGAGCAGCGCCGTCATGAGCGCGCATAGGCCGAGCGCAACGGGTATCAGCAACAGGCGATAGGCGGAATACTCGGTCCCCGCGATGGAAAAGACGCCTTTCAGCGGTGTTTCCACGAACTGGACCTCGCGGCCGAACGCCATCACGATGATCTGTCCGATGACGATGCCGAGCCCCCACGTGGCGAGGATCGCGTCGAGCGGCCGCTTATAGAGAGGCCGCACGATCACCAGTTCGACCAGCATGCCGACCGCGGTGCCGATCACGATCGCCAGCGGCACGCCGATCCACGGATCAAGCTTCAGTTGCGTGATCACGAAGCTCGCGTACGCGCCCATCGTGAGCAACGCGCCGTGAGCGAAGTTGACGATTTTCATCACGCCGAAAATGACCATCAACCCGGCGGTCACGATGAACAGCACCGCCGCGGTTGTCAAAACATCCAATACCAGAACCATTGTCGTCTCCCATCACATCCGCCTTGGCGCCGGTCGGAACCCGCGAGCGGCGGATGTTGCATGTCTGATCGTGCTTACCTGATATTCGGGCACTGAGCGCCGGGGTCCACGTCCGGGAAAGTTTGCAGGATCTTGACCGAACCGTCTGCCTGAATCTGACCCAAACGCATCGCGAGGGGCGTATGCCGGCTTTTGCTCATCTCGACCTGACCGCGCGGGCCGTCGAAAGACACTTGATCGAGCGCCTTGATGACCTTGCCCGAGTCGGTGGAACCCGCTTTCTCGACCGCCGCCTTGTACAGGAAGAAGGCTTCGTATTGCGGCTCGGATAGCTCGTTCGGCGTTTTCACGTTCTTGCCGAACCGTTTGTCCATGGCCGCGAGAAACTTCTTGTTGCCCGACGTATCGATACTCGTCAAGTAGGAGCCGGACATGTAGATGCCGGTCGCGACGTCGCCCATGCTTCTCGCGGTGCCTTCGTCGATAGCCAGGTTGCCGTATGGCACGGCGAGCCCCGAACCCTTCAACTGTTTGGCGAGCGCCACGTTGGGCGCGCCGCCGGCCGTCGCGCTGATCAGCGCGTCGGGATGCGCCGCGCGAATCTTGGAGAGCACCGGCGTCCAGTCGGTGCCGTCGATGGGCAGATACTCTTCGCCGATCACCTTGCCGCCATGCTGCTCGATGTACTTCCTGGTGAACTGCAACATGCCGCGGCCAAACGCGTAATCGTTGCCCACCAGATAGAACGTCTTGGCGTTCTTGCTCTTGGCGAAGTAGTCGACCACCGGCGCGACCTGTTGCTCGGGTACCCAGCCGTTCACGTACATCCACGGGCTGCACGAGCGGCCTTCGTAAAACGACGTATAGATGAGCGGCTTCTTGCCGCGGGCCACGATCGGCAGGGCCGCATTGCGGGCGGCGCTGGTCTCCATCGAAATGATGGCGTCGACGTTCTTCTGGAACACCAACGTGTCGTAGGCTTTTTGCGCGCCGACCGCGCCGGACGCGTCGTCTGTGATTTCAAGCTGGATCGGGCGGCCCATGATGCCGCCGGATGCGTTGATCTCGTCGACCGCAAGCTGCGAGGACTGAACCACCGCGGGCGCGACCACGCTATTGGCGCCGGACAACCCGACTGCGACGCCGATCTTGATCGGCTCGGCGGCAAACGCGTTCATGCAGGCGCAGGCGCCGGCGAGCGCCGCGATCGTGGCAACGAGGAACTGTTTGTCGAACGGTCTCATGGCGTTTCCTTTAATGGATGGAGTGAATCGGGAAGTACATGCGGGCGCCGGTCTTTCACGCGAGACAGAAAGACCGGGCGGTGCCGAGCATCCGGCCATACACGTCGGCGCGCCGATCGCGCAACACATGATTGAACGTGTTGAGCGTGCGCCCGGAGCGCGTGCGCTTCACGTCGATCACCGCGTACAGAATTTCCTCGCGATCGACGCTGGCCGGCCCGGCCACCGGCCAGCCGTCGCCGCCGACGATCAGGCTCTGGCCGATGAACGGCTGACCGCGTTCGGTGCCGATCCGGTTCGCGCAGGCGATCGCAATGCCGTTGCTGTGCGCGGCGGCCATGGTGAGCGTCGCCGCCATCGCCGAGCGGTCGTCAGGCTGCGACGGCATGGGCACCCAGTTCGTCGGCACGCAGACAATGTCCGCGCCTTGCATGGCCGCCAGCCGATAGGTCTCGGGAAACCATCCGTCGTAGCAGATCGCGATCGCGATGCGCCCGAGCGGCGTGCCGAACACCGGCACACCGCGGTCCCCCGCCTCGAAGAACAGGTTTTCGTTATTCCAGAGATGCAGCTTGCGGTACACGCCGATGTAACCCGAAGGACCCGTGAAGAGCGCCGAGTTATACAGACGCTTGCCGGCCCGTTCCGCGATACCGGTGACGAGATGAATGCCGAGACGCTGCGCCGTGTCGGCGAAGATGCGAGCGGTTTCTCCATCGGGCAGCGCTTCCGCCAGCGCGAAAGCCTCCTCGCGATTCGCAAAGGCGTAACCGGTGTTCGCCAACTCGGGCAAGACCACGAGCGATGCGCCGTTTCTCGCGGCGGTTTCGATGTGCCGGATCGCTCGTGCCACGTTATCGCGCTTCGCGCCGACATGCGGCTCCATCTGCACGCATGCGATCACGAGACTTTGAAGCTCAGGTTTTGCGGGGTCGTGCAACATCGCTTTTCTTCTCCCAAAACAAAAAGCCCCCTCACTAGCGTTGGACGCAAGTTCGGGGGCTGCATAGCCTTCCATGTGTGGCACGGCAACGTTGCCGTGGTGTCGCCGGAAAATCATGGCGACTGATTCGGGGTGAATTTATGAAACCAAATTCTCGATGTCAAGAGATTTGGGCAGCTTATAGGGAAAGTACTTCTCTCCAGCTCTCTCAAGCCGCGACGCCGGGACCGTGGAGCCCCGGCATCCGAATCAACTCACAGTTTGCGCGTGACGCGCGATTACAGCAATTCCTGGTGCAGCGGCGAATTCACCGGCAACGTACCGCCGTGACGCACGACGAGCTTCTGCGTCGCGAGAATCGCCGATGCGATTGCGCCGCTCGCGAACCCGCCCTCGTAGGTGAGCTTCTCGCCCATCGGAATCACGCCGTCGTCGTGCCGTTCCGTGAGGAAGCCATAGAGCCGGCGGCTGTTTTCCAGATCGCCCGGTGCGTCCATCTTGAAGGCGGCCCAGACATGCCGCTCTTCCGCCCAGTTCGTGTAGAAGAAGCGGTCGCGATTCGCTTCCACGAGATCGGCGAGCTTGCCGATCTTCTGGTACTCGGGATTGTCCGGCTCACGTGACGCGACGCTGCGCAACAGCTTGATGAATCCGTCTCGCCGATCCTCGACGGTCATCCCCACCGCCTTGTCCGCATTCTTTCCTTGCGCGTACTCGGAATACACCGCACCCGTACCGTCGGGCTGCAGCATCATGTAGACCTGTTGATTGAACTCGTCCGTCTGGATGTTCGCCGGCAATTCGTCGGCCCGGATACTGCCGACCGCGATCCCGAATCCCGCCTTGGTGGCGGACACCAGGTTGGCGTTTTTCAGCGCTGCGACGAATTCATCCGGCAACATCGGCTCCGTGCCTGGCGCGGGCGCATGCAGACCGAGCCGGAGCGCCTCACGCGGACTGCCGGAGAAGAGCAGTTCGTCGTAGACCTTTTCGTCGGTCTTGCCGGTTGTTTTGTCGAGCACCGACACGCGGTACTTGCCATCGACTTTCCTGATCTCGGTGACTTCGGTATTGAGCTTGATGACCTGCTTGTCCTCGAGCGACCCCACGCCTTCGGGCAGCCCCTCGCGGTCCGCGACGAGCTTGTAAAGCGGTGCATCGGCGCCCTCCTTCAGCCCCACGTGATCCTTCAGACGGCCGTCGCTGACGAAGCGCGCTTCCTCGAGAAAGCCGATGTCCGAATAGCCTTTGTATCCGCCCACGCCGATGCCGACCGCACCGAACGTTTGCCATTCCTCCTCGCTCCATTCGATGCCCTGTTCGGCCAGCAACTGGTCCACGCCGGAGCGGAACGAGTGGCTGTCGAAATCCTTCTTCGCCTTGTCCCAGAGTCTGCGGACCTCGGCCGTGTCGCCCGCCTTGCGCGCCTCGTCGATCGGCTTGAAGAAGGGGTCGATCATCGCGCGCTGGATGTCGTGCGCGACCTTGCGCATGACGGGATCGTCGGCCTGCTGGCCGGGCTGAACCGTGGCCACCTTGCCGCCGAGCAGATAGGTGATCGGCACGCCCGGCGAACCCGGATTGGGAAACGGCTCGAATTCGAGGCCGTAGTGTTCGGCCAAACCCCAGTACGCGTTGTTCCGATCCCGGTGGAAACGCATGCCGCCCGGATGAAAGGGCGTCGAAATTCCCTCCCAGTGTTTCGCCGCGATCCGTCCGCCGATCTGGCCCGCCTGTTCGAGCACCTCGATGTTCTTGATGCCGGCCCGGTTGGCCAGGTCCGCCGCCATGATCCCTGCGGGCCCCCCGCCGACGATACCGATGCTGATGTCCTTCTCGCCTTCGGGCAGTTCGCCGACCACACGGTTGGTCCGTTCGAGGAAACCCCGATAGTCGACCTGGTGATCCACCGGCATCGACGCACTCACGTCGGCGAAGCGATCATCGAGCAGCGCCTTCAGACGAGGCTCCGCGTCGACGACTTGCATCGGCGCCGTCAGCGCCTGCTCCGCTTCGGGCGTGCACGAGCCAAGCAGACGCGCGGCTTGCTCCGGCTTCATGTTGACGGCCATGTGGTCGAGCCAGTCGCGCACCGGCGTGCGCGGCAGATCCTGCGACGCCGCGCGCGTGGTGTCGCCGAGCAATGCCGCCTGCTCCGTGCCCAGCGAGTTGAGCACGTCGCCTTTTTCGGCCTCGCACAACGCGAGCCACATCGTCGTGATTTCCATATGCAGCTGGTTGCGCTCCCGCCCTTCTCCCAGCGTGCCCAGCAAGTTCAGATTCTTCGTGACGGCGGGCGCGAGCTTCTCGCGGTCGGCCCGCGGCCATTGGCCGACCGGCTCGCTGAAATCGCAGCCGATGGCCTGCGGCGTGAGTGGCGGCAGCGCACGGCCGCTGGTTTTCAGAGTCGGGTCGCGAAGCAGCGCGTCTGAGTTGCCCGCTTTCAGATAGCTCCCCATGAGCGCCTGGCCGTAGGGCCATTTGTCCGTGATCACCGGCCGTGTCGCCTGCGCGCCCTGGCTTGACGAGGCGGGCGGCGGCTGGCGCGGACGGTCGGCGGCGGAGCCTTCTGCTGGACCCGCTTTGCGCCTTTCGGCGGGCCCCGGCATGCCCGGAGGCACTTGCCGCGGCGAGGCGGCCGGCGGTGGAGGTTCCGCTGCAACGTCGCCGAGCGGCGGTATGTCGGGGTTGTTACCGGGGGTGGACGAGCTTGGATTGACGTTCATGTTGGCGATGTCCCTCGTGGGTTGTCTCGTGAGTTATGTCGAACAAAAGCAATCGATCGTTATGAGAACAGGCGAGCGCTCGGCGATAACCGTCACCCCGGAAGAATCGACACGCTATGCGAAACGCCGCACGCTCGTGCTGGCCCGGCCGCGCTTCAAATTACGCGCTTCAAATTACTTTCGAAGCTGCCGTCTTATTTTCGGAAAGGCATTGCGCCGTGGGTCCAGCACTTTCCAGACGGTGCACGTCTTCGGTGCGTCGGATTCGTCGCCCACTACCGAAGATTGGAGAGAAGAGATGAAACGCCTGAATCGATGTGCCGCTTTGCTCACCGCTACCCTGGTAGCGCTGACGTTCGCCACGCATGGCGCGGCCACGTTCGCCGCCACCGCTGCGCGCGGCGCGGCGACGCCCTGCGAGGCCCAGACGGGCAGCGCGCAATCCTCGCCGGGCCCGCTGACGCTGCTGGTCGATCCGCCCGAGGGCGGCACGTTGCGGCTCACCTATGTGCCGCTCGATGGATGGAAGCTCGACACCGCGAACGGCGCATCCACGCAGGCCGAAGGCCGCGTGTCGCCCGTGGGCGCATCGCGTCTCAAGGAAAAGCGTGCCGCGAGCGAGCCGATGACCGTGTTCATCGACGGCCCGAGCGGCTTTGCCTACGTCTGGACACAGGACCGCGGATGGAAATTCACCGGCCGCGTCACCGACCGGATTCGATGAGCGGCGCGCGAACGAGCAACACGACGGGAGTCGCGTGAAGCGTCGCGCGTTTTATCATGCAGGCTCATGCCTGCTTTGGCCGCGCTTCGGCCACGCTTCGGCCACTATCGACTCCACGCCCATGCCTTCTTCGATCAGAAACTCGCTCGTCTGGATCTTCGACGCATTCGAGCGCGATGCAACCTACCTTCGCAAGCGAATGTTCGGCTCCGATGCCGCGTATATCGACGGCCAGTTGTGTCTGGTCGCCGCCGATCGCGCCAAGCCCTGGAACGGCTTGCTCGTATGCACATCGCAAGAACGCCACGCCGCGCTCATCAACGACATGCCCGCGTTGCGGCCGCATCCGGTGTTGCGCAAATGGCTCTATGTGCCGCAAGACGATCCGGCGTTCGAGTCGATCGCGGACCATCTGACCAAGCTCGTGCTCGCGCGCGATCCGCGCGTGGGCGTCGAGCCCAGGCCGCGCAAGTCGAGATTCAAGGCGTGAAGCGATGAGCTGGGCCGTTGCGGGCCGTCGCCCTTCAGCCGTGCTCGGCGCCCGGCAACGCCGCATTCAACACCAGGGCGAGCAGGCCGACCACGATGAGGCTGGAGGCCCAGAACGCATCCAGGTTGAACCAGCTTCGTGAGACGAACTTCAGCCCGAGATAGCGGTAGACCAGCCAGGCGATCAGCCCGCCGACCACGATCATCGCGGCGGCATGCACGCCGGAGACCGCGAGCGCCATCGTCAGATTACTCTGCATCAACGCCTGCGCGGCGCGGTGCCCGCGATCGATGTCGTCAGCGCGGCACAGGCCGAGGTAGACCGGCACGAGCATGAGTCCCGCGCCGTGCGCGATGGCGACCGCGAAGGACCACAGCGCGAGCCGCGACGGCGGAATTCGCGCAAGCACGCGCGGATGACGCCGCCAGATCAGCAGGCCCACGCCGAAGCCGATGACGAGCACGCTCGCGCCGATCTGAATCTCGCGTTGCCACGCGAGCAGCATCGCGAGCATGGCGAACGGCAGCATCACGAGGAACATCGCCAGCACGTGCCCGGCCGCGAGATACAGCAGCGTGGCGAGCAGCGCGCGGGCGCGCCGCTCCATCAAGCCGCTCGACACCGCGAGCGGCCACCCCATCGCCGGATTGACGCCGTGATAGAGACCGCTCGCCACCACGGCCAGCCACAGGCCGGCCTGCGGCCAGCTATTCGCCATCAAGTACCCACCGACGGATAACAGAACGAATCGGTCGAGCAGTCGCCGCCTTCGAGCCGGATCTGATGAGCCCGGTAGCCGTCGGGAAAGTTCACCCAGTATTCTTCGGCCAGCGCGAGGCCGCCGCCGGGTTCGGCGCGCGCCATCACTTGCGCCGCGGGCACGCCGTTCGGATAGAACTGGTCGTCCCACGTGGAGTACAGCGAATTGGTCCAGTAGACGCGCTTGCCGTCGCGGCTGATCTCGACCATCTGCGGGCCGCCCGCGAAGGTCTTGCCGTTCGGGTGCGGCGCGCGCCGCACGATCCCGCCGATGCGAACCGAACCCGCGAGCTTCGGCTTGCGCGGCTCCGTCACGTCGTATTGACGCATCTCGCCGGTTCCCCAGCAGGCGACGTACAGAAACTTGTCGTCGATCGACAGATCGATATCGGTGACGAGCGGCGGCACCGCGCCGAAGCCTTGCAGCAACGGTGGAAGCTCGTCCGCGGCCGCCGGCTCGGGCGGAATCGTCGCGGTCTTTTCGATGTGGAATTGCCCGTCCTCGCGCCACCACGTCCAGATCGAGCCTTCCAGGTTGGTCGTGTCGACCACGACGCCGATGAAGCCATATTCGCGGCTGGGGTCATGCGCGGGCCGCACTTCCAGCGCCATCTGATGATTCGCGCCGAGATCGATGGTCTGCACGTTGCGGCGCGCGCGCAGGTCCCAGAAGTGAATGCGGTGCCCGTATTTGTTCGACAGCAGATCCTCGGGCACGATGCCGTTCTCGAATTGCGGCGGCAACGCCCACTCGCTCGACACCATGTAGTCGCGCGGCAGATTCCACCAGAAATCGTAGTGTTTCTCCTGCGGCCCTCGATCGATCTCCCAGCGGCCGAGCACGTCGAACGTCTCGCAGTCCATGATGAAGATGCCGGGCGGGCCGTCGGTGCCGTCCTTTCCGCCGCCGCCGAGCGTGCTGACATAAATGCCTTCGGGACCGCAATGAACCGTGTGCGGACGCGAGTAGCCCGTCTTGCGAAAGATCTCCTCCGGTTCGATGATCTTGTGGATTCGCGCCTGGGTCGGATGAGGCTTGGTGTCCACGATATAGATGCGCGAGGAACGCATGCCCGGAATGATCAGGTAGCGCCGTTCGAGGAAAGCGTGGCCCGTTAGCGGGGACAGCGCCGACGAGCAAGCATTCCATCCGAAGTGGTGGAATTCGTCGCCCTTGTTCGGCATGGGCACCGTATGCACCACCTGGCTGTAAGTGGGCGAATCCGGCTTCACGTCGAGGACGGCGAGCATGTCCGGCTGCGAGAAGTCGGGACTCAGCAACACCGTGTAGGCGTAGTCTTCCGCCGGCGCATCCATCGCGAGTTTCGGCGATGCGTGGAACGTGGGATCTGGGCGCATGGAGCACCTTGGAGTGAATGAATGATCGAGGGTGGCCGCGCGCGGCGGCGACGCGGATGCTGCATTGCCGAATCTTCTGTTTCCGCATGCGATGTCGCGCAGGCGAGCGGTCGGTCGATTAGATTTGTAGACCACCGTGCTGACGAGGGCAACAGAAATGTTGCGCGCGGTTTGCGCGTTCGCGCGGGTCCACCTGGTTTCCACTTAGTTGTCATGCGCCACGGATAGCCAACGCCCGCCATGCGATGTGACGCAAACCGCACGCACGGTATTCCTATCGTGATCGTGATCGTGAGTACCGCATGCGCGCGTGCGTACTTTCCCTATACGGCCGTCGTCTCGCCGATCGCTCCCGGCGCATTGGCGGGCGCGCTATCGTTTGGCGTCACATGGCTCTTTCGCCATGCGGCCGGCGGCATACCGAACTCGCGCTTGAATGCGCGATTGAACGCCGCCTCGGAGTCGTAGCCGACCTGCTCCGCCAGCGCGGCGAGCGATTTGGCGCCGTCCAGCAGTTCGTGCGAGGCGAGCTGCAAACGCCAGCGCGCCAGGTACTGCATGGGCGGCTGACCCAACAGATCGGTGAACCGTTGCGCCAATGCGGAGCGCGACAGCCCCACTCTTCGCGCGAGTTCGTCGACGGTCCACGAATACGCCGGTTGCGCATGAAGCAGCGATAGCGCGGGCCCGACGAAGCGGTCGCGCACACCCGCGAGCCAGCCCTTGCGGTCCGCCGGCAAGGCGTCGATACAGCGGCGCACCGCTTCGACGAACAGCAGTTCCGACAGCCTCGCAAGAACGATCGCGCTGCCCGCGCGCCACTGCGCCGCCTCGCCGACAGCGAATCGAAGCGACGATTCGAGCCACGCCGAATGAGGATCGTTGCGCATGTCGACTTTGAAGAGCCTCGGCAGCGAGGACAGCAGCGGATTGCCCAACGTATCGTCGCAAGCGAGAAAGCCGCATACGACCCGCGTCGGCGCTCCGCCGCCGCCATAGGAGAGCGTCATCACCTGGCCCGGTGTCGTCTCCATCTGGATCGCGAGAAGCGGTCCTGCCAGCTCGGGGGAGAGATCGAGGGCGCTGCCGAAAACATGCGCCTCGCCTTGCGGCACCACCAGCAGTTCACCGGCCTTGAGATGAATGACGGATGCGGGGTCGCTGGCGAGTCGCGCCGAACAACTGCCCTCGGTGATGAGATGGAATGAAATCACGCGTTGCGAGCCCGGCAGAAAGGCGTCGCAGAGGGCCGAATCCGCCTGGCCAAACAGGCACCACGGGGTCGTGAAGTCTCCGTTGAGGTAGACCGCACCATTGAGCCGCACAACGCGAAGAACGTCGGAAAGCGCATCCATGAACAGCGTCCGTCAATCCCGGCGTTCCGCGCAAGAGATCTGGACGCCTGGTCATTCAACGATATGAACTACGAGCAGATACTAGCACCCACCTGAACGCGCAACAACGCGCGAATCAGGCACCCGGCGACAGTAGCGGCACATGCAATGCAAACCATCAAGGAGACATCTCATGAGCAATGAAAGCACTTACGAGGGCGGCTGTTTTTGCGGCGCGGTTCAATTCACGGTGAGCGGCGAGCCGGCCGGAATGGGCTATTGCCATTGCGATTCATGCCGAAGCTGGTCGGCCGGACCCGTCAATGCGTTCACGCTGTGGCAACCGGAAGCGGTGCGCATCACGCAGGGCGCGGACAACATCGGCACTTACAACAAAACGCCGAACAGTTATCGGAAGTGGTGCAAGACGTGCGGCGGTCACCTCTTCACCGAACACCCCGGCATGGGACTCACCGACGTGTATGCAGCGTCCATTCCACAGTTTCCCTACGAACCCGGCGTGCATGTTCACTACGAGCACACCAGGCTGCGCATGAAGGACGGCTTGCCGAAAATGAAGGACGTGCCGAAGGAAATGGGCGGTTCGGGTATCACGATCGCCGAATAGCGGCCGCACGGCGCGTGCATTGCCGCGCCATGCGACGCGATGCACCGCGGAACATTTCCACTCCATGCTTAACAGGAAGTACAGCCATGTCCACAGTCACTTCTTCCTCGCCCGCCGTCGATCTCGCCGCGCTCAAGAGCCGTCAGCAAGCCGCCTGGTCCTCGGGCAACTATGCCGTGGTGGGCACCACCTTGCAGATCGTCGGTGAACAGTTGTGCGAGGCGCTCGATCTGCGCGCCGGCAGCCGCGTGCTCGACGTCGCCGCCGGCAACGGCAATGCAACGCTTGCCGCCGCACGCCGCTGGTGCGACGTGACCTCCACCGACTACGTCTCGTCGCTGCTCGAAGCCGGGCGCACGCGCGCGCAAGCGGAAGGCCACACGATCCGGTTCCAGCAAGCGGACGCCGAAAGCCTGCCGTTTGCGGACAAATCGTTCGATGTCGTGATGTCCACCTTCGGCGTGATGTTCACGCCGAATCAGGAGCAGGCCGCGAGCGAACTCGCGCGCGTCTGCAAACCCGGCGGGAGAATCGGCCTCGCGAACTGGACGCCCGATAGCTTTATCGGCCAGGTGTTCAGGATGATCGGCAAATACATACCGCCCGCGCCGGGCGTCAAATCGCCGGCACTGTGGGGCACGCAGGCCCGGCTCGCGGAACTGTTCGGCGAAACCGCGCGGGACGTTCGCACGACGAGCCGCGAGTTCGTCTTCCGCTATCTGTCGCCGGCCCACTGGCTCGAAGTGTTCCGCACCTACTACGGTCCGATGAACAGGACGTTCGGCGCGCTCGATGCGGCGCAACAGGCCGCGTTGACCCAGGATCTGCTCTCGCTCATGGAAAGCCGCAATCGTTCCGGCGACGCCACGCTCGTGCTGCCGAGCGAATACCTCGAAGTGGTGATCGAGCGGAACTGATGCCGCGCGATGGCGCTGACGGATACGCGGAGCGTCAAGCCGCGCTGTCTGTCGCGCCCGAACTATTTGCTCAATGAACGTCGTCGAATAAACGACACTTTCCCCCTCGCATCGCCACTGGAAGCCGCAACGCGTTCCAGTCAAGGCTCGTGTAAAGCGCGCATGGTCGATGCTTAGGTACGGCAGTTGAGTTGAACGGCTGCCCGCGATTCGCGGCGGTGGATTCACTCCAGACCGCATCGATTATCGGAGTACACCATGCTCGCCTATCTTGCCAGGATGCTGCGCAATTTGCTCGAACGCGCGGAACATAGCCGCCGTAATGCGTTCCTCGCGTCGTCGGTCGATATAGGCGAGCTGGAGCGGCGCATGCGCTCGTTCGAGATCAACGGTTAGTCGAACGGGGCCTCTTGAGCCGCCTACGCACGCGCGGCGGCAATCACCTGCGACGCGAGCGCATGATGCTGCCCGCGCCGCGAGCGGATTGCGTGAATCTCCTCGATCACGCCTTCCGCACGGCCCAGCGGGCGCAGTCCCCGCAGCAGCGACACATCGTCCGCGCCCAACTCCGCGAGCGGGAACACGCCGAGACCTCGCGCGGCGAACACCGCCATGAGCGCGCTGTCCTCGAATTCTCCGGCGATCCGCGGCCGGATGCCTTCGGTTTCGAACCAGCGTTCGAGCCGCGCGCGCAACGCGCCATGGCCGGTCGGCAGCAGCACCGGCACCTCGGACAGACAGTGCGGAAAACCGGCGCGAGTCGACTTGCGAACGATTTCCGCGGGACCGTACCAGTCGACCGGCGAGCCCACGAGGCGCTGGCTCACGACGCGCAGGTCCGCGTTGTGCGGCGCGGGCTGGCAGGCCAGCACGAGATCGAGCCGATGCAGCGCGAGTTCCGACAGCAATTGCGCGTGTTCGCCTTCATGACATAGCAGCCTGAGCGAAGGCGTGCCGAGCACCGGCGCGAGCAACGCGTGCGCCGCGAGCTTCGAGATGCCGTCGGACAGACCCACCGCGAGCCGCGCGACACGCTCGCCGCCCGCCTCGCGCATCTCGTCGAGCAGCGCCTCACCGAGCTGAAAAATCTGCTCCGCGCGGCTAAACGCGGCCTGCCCTGCTTCGGTCATCGTGACGCCGCGCCCGGCCGGCTTCAGCAACTGGCGCCCAATGGATTTTTCGAGTTCGCGCACTTGCGCGCTGATCGTCTGCACCGCCATGCCGAGACGTTCGGCCGCGCGCGCGAAACCGCCCTCCTTCACGACGATCCAGAAATAGTAGAGATGGCGGTAATTGAGCATGGTGAACAGTCTTCGGGAAAAACGATGTATCGCTCAGGGTAACACTGGTTTATCCGAACCACGAAAACGCGGATCATCAACGAATTCCGGCGTCATTCTCCTTAACCTCAATCACCTATTCCCATGGACTATCTACTCGCACTCGTTACCGACCCCGCTGCATGGGCGGCGCTTCTCACGCTGGTCGTGATGGAAGTCGTGCTCGGCATCGACAACCTGATCTTCATTTCGATTCTCAGCAACAAGCTGCCCGAAGCGCAGCGCGCACGCACGCAGCGCATCGGCATCATGCTTGCGCTCGTGCTGCGGTTGGCCCTGCTCGGCACCGTCGCGTGGATCGCGCAGTTGACCCAGCCTGCCCTCACGCTCTTCGGCCACGGCTTTTCCTGGCGCGATCTGATCCTGCTCGGCGGCGGCCTGTTCCTGGTCTGGAAAGCCACGCGTGAAATGCACCATCACGTCGCCCCCGCCGACGAGGCACAGGGCGCGGCGGGCAAGGTGGTTCAAATGACCGCTTGGGCCGCGATTAGCCAGATCCTCGTGCTCGACATCGTGTTTTCGGTGGACAGCATCATCACCGCGGTCGGCATGACCGAGCATGTGCCGATCATGTTCGTCGCGGTGATTGCCGCGGTCATGGCCATGCTGTTCGCCGCGCATCCGCTTTCGCGCTTCATCGATCGCAATCCCACGATCGTCATGCTCGCGTTGAGCTTCCTGCTCGTGATCGGCATGGCGCTCATCGCGGAAGGCTTCGGTTCGCACATCCCGAAGGCTTACATCTACGCGGCGATGGCGTTCTCCGCGTTCGTCGAGGCGATGAACATGCTGACGCGCCGGGCGCACGCGAAGCGAGCCGCCGTGGCGAGGCAGTGAGGCGTGCACTGAGCGCGGGCATTGCGCCCGCGCATGAAGGGCGGCTCGATCGATCTGGCCGGACTATCGCCGGAGGCCGCCCCCGAATCGAACGGCCCGCCATGTTTGACGTTCGATGTTCTTGGTACTTTTGAGGAGCGACATGATGAAATGCCCCGTTTGCAAGACAACCGACCTGCTGATGACCGAGCGCCGCTCGATCGAAATCGACTACTGCCCGAACTGCCGGGGCGTGTGGCTCGATCGCGGCGAACTCGACAAGCTGATCGCGCAGGATGCGGAAAGCCACGACGCGCCGACTAGCGCGCGCGTGAGCCGGGACGATGACCGCGATCACCGCGATCACCGTGACCACCGCGAGCGTGAGCCGCGATACGAAGGCCACCGCTCGTATGACGATCACCGAAGCGGCTATCAGGGACATAAACGAAAGAAGCGTTCGATTTTCGACGTATTCGATTTCGACTGAACGCCGTGATCGCGCCATGCGCGGCATGCGCGGCGGTCCCGTTTGCAACGAAGCAGCGGGACCGCATCGCCACCGGAGCACCTTCAATCCAGGCTCGCCGCGCAGGCGAGCTCTTGTTATAATTCTTTCAGCAAGTCGAACAAAACATAACGCCAATTCCAACTGCGCCAACTGCGCGAACCGCACCGCGCGACAGGACCTCCATGCTGAAACCCGACCGCCTCCGCGTCCTCGGCGACGCGCTAGGCAAGCAAAACGTGATGCGTCTGCGCGACGCCGCCAGCCTGCTGGGCGTATCGGAGATGACTGTCCGGCGCGACATCGCGGGCAGCCCGGAACGCTTCACGTATCTCGGCGGCTATATCGTCAGCGCCACTGACGTACCGAACACCGCCGGCTATTCACTCGAAGAAGAAAAAGACCATTTCGCGCAGGCCAAGGCCGAAGCGTCCGCGATTGCGGCGGGGCTGATCGGCAACAACGAAACCCTGTTCATCGACTGCGGCACGACGCTCACCACGCTTGCCCGGCTGATTCCGGTCGAACGCCATGTCACCGTGGTGTGCTATTCGCTGAACGTCGCCGAGATTCTGCGGCGCAAGCCGAATGTGCGAATGATCCTGCTGGGCGGCGTCTATGTGCCTTCGTCCGACTCATTCGCGGGCGAGGAGAGTCTGGAGATGCTGCGCCGCATGGGGATCAACAAGGCTTTTATTTCCGCGGGCGGCGTGGACGCCGCACGCGGCGTCACCTGCTGGAATTTTCACGAAGTCGCGCTGAAACAGGCGGCGATGGCGAGCGCCGTCGAACGGCATCTGGTGGTGGACGAAAGCAAGTTCGGCGTGGTGAAGGCGGTGCGCTTCTCGCAAGTGGACGACTTCGATTCGATCATCACCGAGAAAGGCCAGGCGCTGCGCCAGCGCAAATAAGCGCGCAGGCCGCGCAGCGTCACAATTCAGCGCTTGCGCTGCAACGCGAACAGCGTCCCCGCGATCAGAATGAATGCGCCGATGATCACCTTCTGCCAGGTGCTCGGCACGCCGACCAGTATCAGCACGCTCTTGATCAACGTCACGAGCACCACGCCGAGCAAGGTGCCGACTACCGTACCCGTGCCGCCCGTAATGCGTGCGCCGCCGAGAATCACCGCGGCGATCACATCGAGTTCCGATCCAACCAGATCGAATGGATTCGCGAGCCGGTTGTTCGACACGTGCAGAATGCCGGCGATACCGGCGAGCATGCCCGTATAGCCGAACACGAACAGATGGATCGCGCGCAGGTTGTAGCCGAGCCGCTCCGCAATCGCGAGACTGCCGCCCATCGCATAGACGCCGCGCCCCATCATCGTCCGGTTCAGCAGCCACCATGTGACGAACGCCGCCGCCACCAGCGCCAGCACCGAAACCGGCAGCACCGCGCGCAGCCCGTCGGCCGTGTGATAGAAAAACAGCGGAATGCGGCCGAAATGATCCATGCTGTGCGGAATGTTCATGAAGAACGTCGTGCCGATGAACGTCAGCAACATGCCGCGATAGAGATACTGCGTGCCGATCGTGACGATCAGCGAAGGCGCCTTCAACCGGTGCACGAGCAGCCCGTTCACCACGCCGAGCATCACGCCGCCGAGCGCGCCGGTGATCAGGATCAGCGCAAACGGCGCGTCGGGCCACCACGCGAACACGGCCTTGGTGATGCCGTACATGGTGAGCGCGGCGATCGCGGTGAACGACACGTCGATGCCGCCCGACGCCAGCACGACGAGCGTGCCGAGCGCGAACAGCGACATCGTGGTGGCCGAGTGCAACAGATCGAACAGCGTCGCCAACTGGAAGAAGCGCGGATTGATCGCGCCGACCAGCAGGCACGTCAGCACGATGAGCGCGACCGTAAACCATTCGGGATTGCGCGCGAGCCGGGTCCGCAGGCTCGGCGGTTTGACCTCGGGAGCGACTTCGGCAACGGTCGGGGTGGTCATGGGCTGGTTCATGCGCGGATTCAGGCGCGAGTTCATGGGTGGGGCGTCCTCTATGCCGCTTCGGAAAGCAGCGCGTGATACAGATCGGCTTCGCTCAGTTCGTCGGCGCGGTATTCGCTCGCGACGCGTCCTTTCTTCATCATCAGGATGCGGTCGCAGTTTTGCAGCAGTTCCGGCAAGTCGTCGCTGATCAGAATGATGCCGATGCCGCGTTGCGACAGCCGCTGCATGATGCGGTAGATGATGTCCTTCGATCCGACATCGACGCCGACCGTCGGTCCGTGCAGGATCAGCACGCGCGGATCGATCGCGAGCCAGCGGCCGATCAGCACGCGTTGCTGGTTGCCGCCCGACAGCGATTGCACCGGCTTGTCGACGCCGGGCGTCGCGATCTGCAGATCCTTCACGGTCTGTTCCGCGAGCGCCTGCGCCCGCGCGCGGTCGATCTGGCCGAAGCGGTCGCGCAAGCTGGAAATCATCGCGGTAATCACGTTGTCGCGGATCGGCTTGTCGAGAAACAGCCCTTCGTTCAGGCGGTCTTCCGGCACATAGCCGATGCGATGGCGTTTCGCATCCGACGGCGTGCGCAATGCAATGCGCCTGCCGTCGAGCACCACCTGCCCTGACTGCGCCGGCGCGACGCCCGCGAGCGCCCGCGCGAGTTCGTTGCGCCCCGAGTCGAGCAGACCAGTGATGCCGAGAATTTCCCCGCCATGCAGGCGAAACGACACGTCGCTGAACTGGCCGGCGCGCGTAAAAGCGCGCACGTCGAGCACGACGTCTTGCCCTAGCCCGCCCTCGCGATAACGTTCGTTCGACAGATGGCGCCCCGTCATCAACTCGCTGATCTGCGCTTTCGTGAATTGCGCGATCGGGCCTTGCGCCATTTTCTGTCCGTCGCGCAGCACGATTACTTCGCCGCCGATCGCGTAGCACTCGTCGAGCTTATGGCTCACGAACAGCACCGTCACGCCCTGCGCGCGCAGATTGGCGAGCACGGCAATCAGGTTGTCCACTTCTTTTTGCGTGAGCGAGGTCGTGGGTTCGTCCATGATGACGAACTTCGCCTCGCTGGCGATCGCGCGTGCAATCGCGACGAGTTGGCGCGTTGCGAGCGGCAACTGTTCGATGAGCGTCGCCTGAAACTCCGCGTCGCCGGGCAAGCCGACCGCTTCTAGCGCGCGGGCCGCCGTGCGCGCCAATTCGCGCCGGTCGAAGGTGCGGGCGAGCCGGCCTTCATGCAAAGCCAGTTCGGAAGTCAGCGCGACGTTTTCGGCCACGCTCATGTTGGGCAGCAGCGACAGATCCTGATAGACGGTTTCGATGCCCGCGGCGAGCGCTTCGAGCGCGGAGAGCCGCGCATGCCGCACGCCTTCGATCACGAGCTCGCCTTCATCTGGCGGCTGCGCGCCGGAAATGATCTTGATCAGCGTGCTCTTGCCGCAGCCGTTCTCGCCGAGCAGGTGATAAATCTGCCCGCGCTCGAACGACAGGCTCACGCCGCGCAGCGCATGCACGCCGGTGAACCGCTTATGTACGCCGGCGACCTGCAGGAAAGGCCGCGACGCTTCAGGCTGTACGGATGACGATACGTCTTGATTCATGATGGCGAGCCGCAAGTTGAGGCGTGCCCACCGGGGCACGCCGTGACACATGAAGCAACGGACACAAGCGGAATCAGAACGGATACTGCTTGTAGTTCGACTTGTCGACGTTCACCCAACCCTGGCCGCGCACGATGATCCCCTTGCCTGGTCCCTTCGCGACGGTAACCTTGGTGTAGCCCGGAATGCCGAGATCGGCGCCGTTCTCGACGGTTTTGCCGTCCACCAGCATCTTGGCGACCTTGTTCATCGCCTCGCCCGCGAGCTTGGGGTCCCAGAACGCGATGCCGTTGATAGCGCCGCTTTCGAGGAACTTGCCCGCCTCGGTCGGCAAGCCGGTGCCGTACACGCAGATCTTGCCCTGCATGCCGGCTTCCTCGACCGCGCGGCCGATGCCGATCACGTCCAGCGACGACGAGCCCTGAAAGCCCTTCAGGTCGGGATGCTTGCGCAGCACTTCCTTCGCGACTTCATAGGCGCGCTCGCCGTCGTTATTCGTTTCGAGCTTCGGTTCGACCAGGTTCATCTTCGGGTACTTGCCCTTCGCGTTGCCGATGCCGCCGTCCGCCCACTGCACCTGCGAACGGCTGCCGAGCGAACCGACCAGCACGGCCCACTTGCCGTCGCTGTGCATGCACGAGGCAAGGCGCTCGTTCAGGCCGGCGCCGTAGGCGGTATTGTCGAACGCCTCGATATCGACCATCGTGTTCTTCGCGTTGTCGGCCTCGTGCGTGACCACCTTGATGCCGCGATCCATCGCTTTCTTCAGCGCCGGTTCGAGCGTGGGCGGATCGTAGGGGACCACCGCGATCGCCGTGACTTTCTTCGCGATCAGATCTTCGATGATCTTCAACTGCTGGGCCGCGTCCGCGCGGCCTGGGCCCGTCTGATACGCGCTCACGCCGGGGTTCTCCTTCGCGAACTCCTTCACGCCCTCGTCCATCCGGTTGAACCAGTTGATGCCGGTGACCTTGACGACCGTCACGATCGTTTCGTTCGTTGCCGCCTGCGCGGCGGCGATCACGCCCACCGCGAGGGCGCCGGTAGCCAGCGCGGCACCCAGTCGAGTCAATTTCATGCGATGTCTCCTTTATCGTTCGATGTCGCCCCTCTTCACGGTCGCGGACAACCAGGGCTCGTTGTCCGCCGTGTACTGAATGAAACCGTTCGCAGGCGTTGGGTCGATAGCTAACGCTTCGGCGCGGCGCTCGCGCCAGCCGCACCGCCGCCACCGCCAAAGCCGAAAATCGCCCGCACCCGCTCACCGCCCGCGAACGCCAGCGACAACAGCAACAGAAAACCCCACGCGCAATCGCCGAAGAACTGCGATACGCCGAGCAGATTGAACAGGCTCGACAGAAATTGCAGCACCGTGGCGGCAAAAAACACGCAGATGATGCGGCCATGACCGCCCGCCGGATTCACGCCGCCCATCACCGCGATCAGGATCGCGATCAGCAGATAGGAGTTGCCGTAGTCCCATTTCACGCTGGACGTATGCGTCGCGCTGATGAGCCCGGCCAGCGACGCGAGCACGCCGCACATCGCATAGGTCGTGATCAGCATCCGCGCGCGCGGAATGCCGGCATAGAACGCGGCTTTGGGATTGGTGCCCATCAGATAGAGGCGCAGGCCGAACGGGCT
This sequence comes from Paraburkholderia terricola, assembly GCF_003330825.1. Lineage (NCBI taxonomy): Bacteria > Pseudomonadati > Pseudomonadota > Betaproteobacteria > Burkholderiales > Burkholderiaceae > Paraburkholderia > Paraburkholderia terricola. The sequence goes on along the minus strand of NZ_CP024942.1, from coordinate 2,701,908 downwards.
GCGTTTGAGCAGCCATCCCAGCACGATCACCGCCGCGATGAAAATGCAGAACGCGATCGGCACCTGAAACACCGTGCCGTTACCGATCGCCGACAACGGGTCCACATAGTCGACGTGCACCGAGGCACCGTTGCTGAGCACCACCGCGAAGCCGGTAAACAACAACTGCGTGCCGAGCGTGCAGAGAATCGGCGTGAGCCTGAGCCACGCGATCACCACGCCGTTCAGCATTCCGCCGAGCAGTCCCATCACGACGACGATCGAGCAGAACAGCGCCGTATAGAGCACCGGCGAGTCGTCGCCGTTGACGAAATGCGGCACGGCCAACGCGGCGACCATGCCCGACAGATTGGCAAGCCCGACGCCGGACAGGTCGATCCCGCCATTGCCCGACACCATCGAGAGCATGATGCCGAGCGCGAGCAAGCCGAGCTCGGGCAACTGGCCGCCCATCGATTGCAGATTGTCGATATCGACGAACTGCCCGCGCGAGAGCCACGTCGCGACCAGCACGACGAGCACGTTGACGATCAGCAGGAAATTCAGTTGCCGGTCGGCGAACGGTTTGCCGCCGCCGAACATGGACTCGAGCAAGGACCCCAACGAGGACTTCATGATGATGACGATCTCCTTGAACCGGCGCGAATGGTCAGAGCGCCTGTGAGGTCTGATCCGACTGGCTCAGTACCCGCTTCACTTCATCGAGCGTCGGCATGGACGGCGCGGTGCCCGCGCGCGTCACCGAAATGCCCGCGAGCGCGCAGCCGAAACGCATCGCGGCGATCGCATCGTCGCCGCGCGCGAGCGCCGCCGCGAAGCCGCCCGTGAAGCCGTCGCCGGCCCCGGCCGTTTCCACCACACGGCCGCAGTGATACGCGGGCACGAGCACCGATTGGGTCGCCGAATGCAGCAGCGCGCCGCCCTCGCCGAGCGTGACGACCACCGTGCCGACACCCTTGGCGAGCAGCACGTCGGCGGCGCGGCGTGCATCGTCGGCGTTCGCGATCGGCACGCCGGTGAGCGCGGCGGCTTCGGTTTCATTCGGGGTGATGTAGTCGCACAACGGGAAGATGCCGTCGTCGAGCGGCAACGCGGGCGCCGGATTGAACACGGTGACGACGCCGTGCTTGCGCGCGACCTCGAGTCCGCGGCGCGCGGCGGCGAGCGGCTGCTCCAGTTGCGTGACGAACACTTGCGCGGCGGCGATGTCGGCTTCGATCGCGTCGACGTCGGCGGCATTCAGGGTGCCCGCCGCGCCCGAGGCGACGATGATCGCGTTCATGCCGGTGGTGTCGTCGACGAAGATATGCGCCGCGCCGGTGGACACGCCGTCGATCACCGAGGCGCGCGCCGTGATGCCCTCGGCGGCCCACGTCGCACGGGCGATCGCGCCGAACGCGTCGTTGCCGATGCGGGTGCAGAACACGACCTTGGCGCCGGCACGCGCCGCCGCCACCGCCTGATTCGAGCCCTTGCCGCCCGGCCCCATCGCGAACGCCGAGCCGGCGATGGTCTCGCCGATCAACGGCATGCGTTCGGCGCGAAACGTCAGATCGGTGACGTAGATGCCGAGAATGACGACGCGTCCCGCTCGTTCGTGAGGCGCGTTCATGCGTATGTCCCTCGCGGAGCGTTTGCGAAAGGGGCGTGTTTCAGCAGAGCCAGATTCTTCAGCACGTTGTCTCCTCCATTTACTGGTTGGCGTGCGCGTTGTTCAAGTGCCTGGGACGCCCGGTCAGTCTCCGTAGGGGATCCAGATGTTCTTCACCTGCACGGCCTGGCGCAGAAACGGCAAGCCTTCGCTCGCAGGGTCGAACCAGTCGAACTGGCGCCCATGATCGACAAAGGTCCGCTTCAGGTTGCCGATCGACTCGCGTTCCACCAAAGCCGAATCCGCCGCATTGCCGAAGCACCAGAGCGCGTCGACGTCGTCGTGTCGGGCGAGCGCCGGCAGCAGCGCGGCGCGCTCGCCCGTCACGATGTTCAGCACGCCGCCGGGCACGTCCGAGGTCTCGACCACCTGATAAAAGTCCGTGACCGCGAGCGGACACGCCTCGCTCGGCAACACCACGACGCGATTACCCATCGCGAGCGCGGGCGCGGCCAGCGACACGAAGCCGAGCAACGGCGCCTCGTCGGGACACGCAATGCCGATCACGCCGAGCGGCTCGTGCATCGCCAGCGCGACGCCGCGCAGCGGCGGCGTATGCACGGCGCCGTCGAACTTGTCGGCCCACGCCGCGTAGGTGAAAAGACGCGCGACCGCCGCCTCCACTTCCGCGCGCGCCGCGGCCTCGGTCGCGCCGTTTCGCACGACGAGCTGCCGCGCGAATTCGTCCGCGCGCACAGCCAGATTTTCCGCCAGGTAGTACAGCACCTGGGCGCGGTTATGCGTGCTCGCCTGCGACCACTTCTGCGCCGCGCGTGCCGCTTCGACCGCGTTGCGAATGTCCTTGCGATTGCCCTCGCCCACTTCGCCCACGGGCGTTCCATCCGGCGCGTACACCGGCAGCGAATACCCGCTATCCGGGCGCGCCTGCTTGCCGCCGATAAAGAGCTTGGCCGTGCGGTCGATCAGCGCAACGTTCGACGGCTCGCCGCGTTGCTCGACATGCGCCGCGCGCTCCACCGGCCGGCGCTTCGGAAGATTGAGCCACGCGCGCGGTTTCAGATATTCGTAAATGCCCTCACGTCCGCCTTCGCGCCCATAGCCCGATTCGCGATAACCGCCGAAGCCGACCGCCGCGTCGAACAGGTTGGTCGCGTTGATCCACACGACACCGCATTGAAGGCGCGGCGCGATGTCGAGCGCGCGGCCGATGGTTTCGCTCCACACGCTGGCGGCGAGTCCATAGCGCGAATTGTTGGCGAGTGCAATCGCTTCGTCGGGCGTGCGAAAGCTCATCGTCACCAGCACCGGGCCGAAGATCTCTTCCTGCGCGAGCGTGGAAGCCGGCGCCACGCCGGTCACGAGCGTGGGCGGATAGAAGCAGCCGCCCGCGGGCAGCGCCGCATCGGACGACTGCCACACCGCACAGCCTTCGCGCCGCCCGCTCTCCACCAGCGACTCGATGCGTTCGAGCTGCACCGGATCGACGATCGCGCCGATATCGATGCTCTTGTCGAGCGAGGTGCCCGCACGCAACGTCTGCATGCGGCGTTTGAGCTTTGCGATGAAGCGCGCCTCGATGCCTTCCTGCACCAGCAGGCGCGAGCCCGCGCAACAGACCTGCCCCTGGTTGAACCAGATCGCGTCGACCACGCCCTCGACCGCGCCGTCGAGATCGGCGTCGTCGAAGACGATGAACGGCGACTTGCCGCCGAGTTCGAGCGTCAGCGATTTGCCCGAGCCAGCCGTGACCTGGCGAATCAAACGCCCGACTTCCGTCGAACCCGTAAAGGCGATCTTGTCGACTTGCGGATGCGCGACGAGCGCCGCGCCGGTCCGTCCATCGCCGGTGACGACGTTCAGCACGCCCGCCGGCAAGCCCGCGCGATGCGCGAGTTCGGCGAACAGCAACGCGGTAAGCGGCGTGTATTCCGCGGGCTTCAAGACGACGCAGTTGCCGGTGGCCAGCGCGGGCGCGATCTTCCACGCGAGCATCAGCAAGGGGAAATTCCACGGCACGATCTGCCCGACCACACCGAGCGGCGCGTAAGCCGCGAATTCGCTGTCCTGCAACTGCGCCCAGCCCGCGTGATGCAGGAAGTGCCGCGCGACCAGCGGCACGTCGATATCGCGCGTCTCGCGGATCGGCTTGCCGTTGTCGAGCGCCTCCAGCACGGCGAACAGCCGGCTATGGCGCTGGACCATGCGAGCGAGCGCATACAGATGCCGCGCGCGGCCCGCGCCGCCCAACGCGAGCCAGCCCGGCTGCGCGGCGCGCGCGGCGGCGACCGCCGCGTCGATATCGGCCGCATCGCCCTGGGCGATCTCGGCGAGCCGTTCACCCGTGGCGGGCGCGTGCGACACGAAGCGCTCGCCAGCGGCCGGCGCCTGCCACTCGCCGCCGATGAAATGTCCGAAGCTCGCTGCGTGCCGCGCGAGCCATGCGCGCGCGGCTTGATCGTCCTCGGGTGCGGGACCGTACTCCATCGATGAAAAATACTCGGCTACGCTCATGGGATCGGTCTTGTGTTCAGGCTACGGGATGACGGTTGAAAGCGGAATAACGGCCGCTCACGTGATGTTCGAGCTGGCGTTCGATATCGGCCAGCAGACTCGACGCGCCGATGCGAAAGCGCTCCGGTTCGAGCCACGCGCGGCCGAGTTCTTCCTTCATCAATATCTGATACGACAGCACCGACTTGGCAGTCGACACGCCGCCCGCCGGCTTGAAGCCGATCGGCACGCCGGTGCGCTCCTGGTACTCGCGGATCATGCGCACCATGACGAGCGACACATCGAGCGTGGCGTTCACGCCCTCCTTGCCGGTGGAGGTCTTGATGAAGTCGGCGCCCGCCATCATGCAGACCATCGAGGCGCGCGCCACGTTGGAGAGCGTGCGGATGTCGCCGGTCGCGAGAATCGTCTTCAGATGCGCGGGGCCGCAAGCGGCGCGAAACTCGCGCACTTCGTCGTAGAGCGCCTGCCAGTTGCCGGTGAGCACGTGTTCGCGCGTCACCACGATGTCGATTTCCATCGCGCCGTCCGCCACTGAAGCCTCGATCTCCTTCAGCTTCAGCGGATGCGGGATCAGCCCGGCCGGAAAACCGGTCGATACGGCGGCAACGGGAATGCCGCTGCCCTTGAGCGCATCGACAGCCGCCGCGACGAAGCGGTGATAAACGCACACCGCGCCCGTCGTGATGCCCTGCGGCGCGATGCCGAGCGCGTCGAGCAGATCGGCGCGCACCGGCTGACGCGCTTTCGCGCACAGGCGGCGCACGCGCCCTTCGGTGTCGTCGCCATTGAGCGTGGTGAGGTCGATGCAGGTCACGGCCTTCAACAGCCACGCCGCCTGCGCATCCTTCTTGACGGTCCGGCGCGTGCCGAGCGTGGCCGTGCGCCGTTCGACCGCGGACTGGTTGACGCGCAGCCCGTCGAGCCACGATGCGTCGAAAGGCGTGCCCGGATTGCGCACCGGATGAACGAGCGGCCCGCCGCGCAGCGCGATGACCGAGGAAGACAACGAAGGAGCTTCAGGCATGAGACGTCCGGAAATTTGTGACGCGACGCACAACAGCGGCCGACAGATTTGGTTCGCGTCTATGCTACAACGATTGGGAGAATCATAACAAGCGCTGCGAGCCGATTGTTACATCGCTACCGGGAAAGCCCGTATTGCAACGATGAAATGTGATTGGCGCACCAGAATCATGAAGTAAAGATCACAACAGCGTCACGCGTGGCCGTCGGGTCAAGCAAGGAAATTTTCGTCGTATCGGCGAAAGAGGCATGCCAGATGAGTGAGCCGTGACGGTCACGGCCACTTCATCACATCAGGCTTCGTCGATTCACGGATAGCAGAGTGACGGGCGTGCCGCGTCCGCGATTCCCAAAGTCCTGGCGTGTTGACGGATCGCGTGCAATTGGCTTTGAATGGCGGGACTGCAACAACATGGAGGAAACATGCAGCCGGCCCGCAAGATCATCGCGCTCATCGCATACGCAGGATTCACCGCACTGACAGCGACAGCGCATGCCGCGCGCGCCGCTGAGATTCCCGTGGAAACCATCACCCTCGAAGGCCTCGCTCGACCCTCGGACATCCTGATCGACCGTTGGGGCGTGCCGCATATCTTCGCGGCGAACGAAAGCGACGCGTTCTTCGTGCAAGGCTTCAACGCGGCGCGCGACCGGCTGTTCCAGATCGACCTGTGGCGCCGCCGCGGCCTCGGCCAGCTTGCCGAGGTGTTCGGTCCGGCCTACGTCGAACAGGACAAAGCCGCGCGTCTCTTTCTCTATCGCGGCGACATGAACGCGGAATGGAAACGCTACGGGCCCGACGCAAAACCGGTGGCCTCGCGCTTTGCCGCCGGCGTGAACGCGTATATCGACTGGCTGGCCGCGCATCCCGACCAGATGCCCTATGAGTTTCGCAAGGTCGGCTACTGGCCCGCGAAGTGGTCCGCGGACGACGTCGTGCGCATTCGCAGCCACGGCCTCACGCGCAACCTGACAAGCGAGGTCGCGCGCGCGAAGGTAGCCTGCAAGAGTTCGCTCGCGGCCGATTCGGTGCGCTTCGGCCTTCAGCCGGCATGGCAGCCGCATAGCCCGGAAGGACTCGATCCGTGCCTGCCCGACGATGTGCTCAAGGTCTTCACCCTTGCCACGCAAGGCGTGCGCATCACGCGCGAATCGCTGAAAAGCGCCGACGCATCGGCCACCGTGATCGCCGCCGCGGACAACCCCGAGGAAGTGACGGAAGGCAGCAACAACTGGGTGATCGCGCCGGCGAAATCGGCGACGGGCCGCGCGATCATGGCGAACGATCCGCACCGCGCGTATGCGGCGCCGAGCCTGCGTTATATCCAGCAGATCAGCACGCCGACGCTCGACATCATCGGCGGCGGCGAGCCGTCCGCGCCAGGCGTGTCGATCGGACATAACGGCGCGATCGCGTTCGGCCTGACGATCTTCAACATCGATCAGGAAGACCTGTACGTCTACGAATTGAATCCGGCGAATCCGCGTCAATACCGCTATCGGGATCGCTGGGAGCCGATGCGCGTCGTGCGCGAGACGATTGACGTGCGGGGCGGCGCGCCCGTCGTCGCCGATCTCGCGTTCACGCGGCACGGTCCGGTGATCTATACCGAGGACGCGAAACATCGCGCATTCGCCGTGCGCACCGCGTGGCTCGCGCCGGGCATGTCGCCGTATTTCGATTCCGTGCGCTACATGCGCGCGAAAAATTTCACGCAGTTCAAGCAGGCGCTCTCGACCTGGGGCGCGCCGACCGTCAATCAGGTGTATGCGGATACGCACGGCGACATCGGCTGGGTGCCGAGCGGTCTCGCGCCGAAGCGCCCCAACTGGGACGGCCTGATGCCGGTGCCGGGCGACGGCCGCTACGAATGGGCCGGCTTCTGGCCGCGCGATGAGATGCCCTCGGCCTACGATCCGCCCGACGGCTACTTCACCACGTCGAACGAGATGAATCTGCCGGCCGGCTATTCGTATGGCGAGCGCAAGCTCGGCTTCGAATGGACCAACGGCTCGCGGCATCAACGCATCGACGAAGTGTTGAAGGCGCTGCCGAAGGTGTCGATCGAGGATTCCGAGCGTTTGCAAAACGATATCGAATCGATCCCGGCTCGCCGGCTGGTTGCGCTCGTCGCACCGCTGTCCAGCGACGACCCGGACACGCGCGCCGCGCTCGCGATGCTGAAGGGTTGGGACGCGCAGATGCGCGCCGACTCCCCGCAAGCCGCGCTGGAAGAAATCTGGCTCAGCCGTCACCTGGGCCGCGCCTTCAAGCAAGCCGTGTTGCCGAAGGCCGCGGCGGCGGCGTTCGCCGCGCCCGATACCGCCGTCATGCTCGATTCGCTGGAGCATCCCGAGACGCGCTTCGGTGAGAACGCGGCGACGAAGCGCGACGCCGTGCTGCTGGCGAGCCTGCGCGACGCCTACGCGGAGATGGTGAGCCTGCAAGGCGCGGATGCGGGCCAATGGCAATGGGGCAAGCTGCAAACGAACCTGAACGCGCATCCGCTCGCCGATCTGGTCGACGCGGACATGCGCGCGAAGCTCAACGTCGGCCCCACCGGCAAGGGCGGCAGCGCGTACACGCCGAACCAGTCGACGTATCGCGCGAGCGACTTCCGGCAAACCAACGGACCGTCGTTTCGCGTGATCGTCGACGTGGGCAACTGGGACAACTCGCGCGCGGTGAATCTGCCGGGCGAATCCGGCGATCCCGACAGTCCGCACTATCGCGACCTCGCGACGATGTGGCTCAACGGCGAGTACTTTCCCTTGCTCTATTCGCGCGCGGCAGTGGAAGCCGCCGCCGAAAAACGCATTCGCCTCGTGCCGGGCGCGCAAACCAGGTAGCGACATGGCGCGCCCGACCCAGGCTCATGCCTGCTCGCGAATCAACGCATGGCTAGCCGCGTCCGCCACCCGGTCCGCATGATACGAGGACCGCACCAGCGGACCGGCCACCACCTCGCGAAAGCCCATCTTCAAACCCGCCCCGCGCCACGCGGCAAACTGCTCGGGCGTCGCATACCGGCGCACCGGCAGATGAAAACGCGACGGCGCGAGGTACTGGCCGAGAGTCAGAATATCGACACGATGCGCGCGTAAATCGCGCATCGTGTCGAGCAATTCGTCGTCGGCTTCTCCAAGGCCGACCATCAAACCCGACTTCGTCAATACCGACGCGTTCGCCTCTTTCACACGCGCCAGCAATTGCAGCGAGCCGCGGTAATCCGCGCCGGCGCGCGCCGCCCGATACAGCGACGGCACCGTTTCGAGGTTGTGATTGAAGACATCCGGCCACGCTTGCGAGAGCGCGGCCAAGGCCCGCTCGACACGGCCACGAAAATCCGGCGTCAGCACTTCGACCCGGATGCCCGGCATGCGCTCACGCAACAACGCGACGCAGCGCGCAAAATGCGCGGCGCCGCCGTCGCGCAAGTCGTCGCGATCCACCGAGGTCACGACGACATAGCGCAAGCCGAGCGCCGCGACCGCATGGGCGAGGCGTTGCGGCTCCTCGTCATCGAGCGGCGCGGGGCGGCCGTGCGCGACGTCGCAAAACGCACAACGCCGCGTGCAGATGCCGCCCATGACCATGAAGGTGGCCGTGCGTTGCGCGAAACACTCGCCGATGTTCGGACACATCGCCTCCTCGCAAACCGAATGCAAGCGGTGTTCGCGCAAGACCGCCGCAATGCCGGCCACCGTCTCGCTCATCATCGGTTTCGCGTGCAGCCACGAGGGCTTCGGCAAGACTTCGCCGTCGGACACCGGCACGATCTTCACCGGAATCCGCGCGAGCTTCTCGCCGCTGCGCTTGCCGTGCTGACCGAGCGCGGTAACGCTATCGCCATGCAGTGCGGCGCTCATGATCAACGTCCCAGAAAATCGTCGAGCAGGCGATTGACCTCGGAGGCCGCTTCCATCTGCACCATATGCCCCTTGCCTTCGAGCACATGGACGCGAATGTCGCCCTCCAGGCCTTGCGCATGCGCGGCCGGAATGATCTGATCGTCGGCGCCCCAGATCACCAGCGTGCGAGGCGCAAGCTGAGCGAGCCGGTCGCGATAGCGCGTGCGCTGCACGTTGCCGTCGAAAGCCTCGGATGCGATCTTGCGCAGCGTGTCGTTCACACCTTCGAGCCGCTTGTACTTGACGATATCCTCCACCAGTTGACGCGTGACGAGCGCCGGGTCGGCAAAGAGTTTCATCAGATGCGGCTTGAGCGCATTGCGGCTGCTGCCCTCGGCAAAGCCGGCGAGGTAGTCGCCGTTGATCTCCTCGCCCAGCCCCGCGCCCGCGATCAACGCCAGCGAAGCGACGCGTTGCGGTGCTTTCGCCGCCACCGTCATCGCGACCAGCGCGCCCATCGAATGCCCGATCAGATGCGCGTTGTCGATGCCGCGATCGTCGAGGAACGCGATCACGCTGTCCGCGAGTTCATCGGCGCTGCCTGTTTCGACCGCCTTGCCGGACTCGCCGTGGCCCGGCAAATCGAGCGCCCATACGGTGCGATGCGCGGCGAGGTCCGCGTGATTGAACAACCAGTTGTTCAGATCGCCGCCGAAGCCATGAATCAGCACCGCGGGCGTGCCGCCTTCGCCGAGTTTCAGATAGCGCACGGTGCGCCCGCCGATTTGCGCCTTCTCCGGTTGCGGGCCGCTCTCGCCCGCTTCCGCGCTGGCCGGCACGAAGTCGCGCTGGAACGCTTCCACCGCCGCGTCGATTTCCGCGTCCGGCGTTTGCGCGTCGGCCACCACGGCGAGCAATGCGCCGATCGGCAGCGTGTCGCCCTCTTGCGCGACCTGCCGCCGCAAGATGCCGTCGAACGCGCACTCGACGCCGGACGAAATCTTGTCGGTCTCCACGTCGAGTATTTCGTCGCCTTTCGCCACCTTGTCGCCGACGTTCTTGAGCCAGCCGTTGACTTGCCCCTGCTCCATCGACAAGCCCCATTTGGGCATCGTGATCATATGAATCGGCATCGCTTAACCTCTCACTTTCAGAACGGCTTCGGCGATCTGCTGCGCCGACGGGATATACATGTCTTCGAGCACGCCGGCAAACGGCGTGGGCGTATGCGGCGCGGTGACCATTTCGATCGGCGCCTTCAGCGAGTGAAACGCGCGCTGCGCAATCAGCGCGGAGATGTCGGTCGCGATAGAGCAACGCGGATTCGCTTCGTCGACCACCACCACGCGCCCCGTGCGAGCGGCGCTCTCGAGGATCGTTTCCTCATCCAGCGGCGAGGTGGTGCGCAGGTCGATCACGTCGACCTCGATGCCGTCTTTCGCGAGCTTCTGCGCGGCCTCGGTGGCGTAATGCACCATGCGTCCATACGTGACGATGGTGGCGTCGTCGCCGTCGCGCACCACGTTGGCCTCGCCGAACGGAATCGCATACGACTCTTCCGGCACGTCGCCTTCGCGGCCGTAGAGCAGTTTGTGCTCGCAGAAAATCACCGGGTCGTTGTCGCGGATCGCCTGAATCAGCAGCCCTTTCGCGTCGTACGGCGTGGACGGGCACACCACTTTCAGGCCGGGAATGTGCGTGAACAACGAAGTCAGCATCTGCGAATGCTGGGCCGCCGCGCGCAAGCCCGCGCCCTGCATCGCGCGAATCACGACGGGCGTCACCGCCTTGCCGCCGAACATGTAGCGGAACTTGGCGGCCTGATTGAAGATCTGGTCGAAGCACACGCCCATGAAGTCGATGAACATCAGCTCCGCCACCGGCCGCATGCCGCATGCGGCCGCGCCCACCGCCGCGCCGATATAGCCGCCTTCGGAGAGCGGCGTGTCGAGCACGCGGCCCGGATATTTGTGAAAGAGGCCCTTCGTCACGCCGAGTACGCCGCCCCACGCGTCCTGTTCGCCGGGCGAGCCTGCGCCGCCCGCGTTGTCCTCGCCCATTACGATGACGGTTTCATCGCGGGCCATTTCCTGGCTCAGTGCTTCGTTGATTGCCTGAGAGAATGTGATCTTGCGTGCCATGTCTGTCTCCTGTCGGCCGGAGTTAGCGCTTTAGCGCTTACTTCGGCCCCACGCAAAGCGAGTCGACAGGAGTTAGCGCTTCAGCGCTTACTCCTGTCCCACGCGTCGCGAGTCTCATAAAAAAAAGGTTGGCAAATCGCTTATGTGCAACGCGTGCGTTAGGGATACGACACGTAGACGTCGCTCAACAAGTCCTCCGCGGTCGGCAGCGGCGCGGCCTTGGCCTGCGTCACCGCGCTGTCGATCAGCGTCTTGACCTCCGCGTCGACGCCCCGCAACTGATCCGCCGAAAGCATCTCCGCGCGCACCACGCGCTCCTCGAACCGCTTCAGGCAATCTTTCTCGTCGCGCAGCTTTTGCACTTCGCCCGGCGCGCGATAGGTTTGCGCGTCGCCTTCGAAATGGCCGAAATAGCGCGAGAACTTCACTTCGACGAGCGTCGGTCCGCCGCCGTGACGCGCGCGTTCGATCGCTTCGCCAAGCGCCTCGTGCACCGCGAAGAAATCGAAACCGTCGACGATCACGCCCGGCATGCCGAAGCCGCTCGCGCGATCCGCGATGTTGTCGGTCGCCACCGACCACGTCGACGAAGTCGCTTCCGCATAACCGTTGTTCTCCGCGACGAAAATCGCCGGCAGGCGCCATACCGAAGCCAGATTCATCGACTCGAAAATCACGCCCTGATTCGACGCGCCGTCGCCGAAAAAGCACACGCCCACGCCGCCCGACTTCTTGTACTTCGCCGCGAGCGCCGCGCCGCAAATCAGCGGCCCGCCCGCGCCGACGATGCCGTTCGCGCCGAGCATGCCCTTCGACAGATCGGCGATATGCATCGAGCCGCCCTTGCCGTGGCACACGCCGGTCTTGCGGCCGTAGATTTCGGCCATCATGCCGTGGACGTCGACGCCCTTGGCGATGCAATGGCCGTGGCCGCGGTGCGTGGTCGCCACATAATCCGCGTCGTTCAGATGCAGCATCGTGCCGACCGCCGACGCCTCCTCGCCCGCGTACAGATGCACGAAGCCGGGAATTTCGCCGGTGGCGAATTCCACATGCAGACGCTCCTCGAACTCGCGGATCGTGCGCATCATGCGATACGCCTTCAGCAGTTCGTCCTTGCTCAAATCACTCGAAACCGACATGGTGTGTCTCCTTTCAGTTAACAGCCTTCGTTTGCTTGCCGACCAACCCCTACTTGTGATGCGCGGCCACGTTCGCCACCTCCCGCACGAGTTGCCGCGACGCCGAATAACGCAGCGTGCGTTCGACGTCGACGGTGAGCGGTCCGTCCCAGTCGAGCGCGATTTCATAACGGTCGCCGCGCTCCAGTTCGATTTCGCGCTCGCCGTCGAAGGCGAGCGTGCCGTGCTCGGTGTCGAGCGGCATCCAGACGCCGACTTCGAAGCGCTCGCAGGTGCGCATGAACACGCGCTCGACGCGGCCAGGCGCGATCGGCGCGACGATCGGCACGCCGATCGCGCCGATGGCACCGACTCCGCCAGGCCGCGCGAAGCGCAAATGCAAGCCGTGCGATGCGGTGCGTTCGACCGGCGCCCACGCGCCGCCGATCGACGACAAGCCGATGCCGTCAGGCGAGGCGAAGGTGAGAAAGAGCGCTTCGATATCGGCCGGATCGGACACGGCTCGCGCGCCCACGAAACGCTGGCGGCTCACGCATACGTCGACCAGCGCGATTTCCTCGCGACCGCGATTCGGCCCGTCGACACAACGCACCACGAGGCGCTTGTTGCGCATGAGCGCCACCTCGGCCGGCACCGCGCCCGAGGCGACCAGGGCGCCGGCGAGGCCCGCGACGGTCGCCTCGCGCAGATCGGGAAACGCGTTGTTGGTGCCGGTCGACAAGGTCAGCAACGGCACCTTGCCGCAATGCGCGGCGACCGCGCGATGCGTGCCGTCGCCGCCGAGCACGGCGATCAGTTCGACGCCCGCTTGCAGCATCGCCGTGACGCCCGCGTGCGTGTCGCTCACGCTGTCGGTGATCGGCTGCTCGATGAACTCGACTTGCGGCCAGCGCTGTTGCGCGGCGACCGCCGCATGCGTGTCGAGCGCGCGCAGCAGCAACGCGGCGACGCCGGTCCGATCGCGCAGCGTCAGCACGCGGTCCACGCCGAGCACGCCGAGTCCCGCGAGCAAGCGCACGACCATGTTGGCTTTTTCAGCGGTCGGAAACACCGACGCATACGTGGTGAGGCGGCGAATGTCGCGACCCGAGGCGGGGTTCGCGATCACGCCGACGGTGACGGGTGATGGCACTGGGCTTGTCTCCTGCCCGCGTCGTGCGCGGACTCGTAATTGGAAGCGCCGTGTTCGAGCAACGGCGCTTGTATCGTGCGGAGAACACTGCAAGGCCTGTGCCAATTTTCGCGGCGAACAGTGAATGTGCCGGAAAGTGCCTTGTTTAAAGGGCTAAAAGCGAACGTCGCGTATTCGACGCCGTCGAAAAACGCCGTGCAACGCAACCTGGGCGGCGTCTCAAGGCCAGGCATTGCGACGATGCGAACGCGAACCCGCGGCCTGCACACAACCCGCAAAACCTTTCCACGCCTGAACGCCACGCATGACAGGCGTGATACCTGCCGTCTCAAGCGCGTGTGAGACGAACGTCTCACGCGTCTCGCGTGCTGCATTGCAGTGTGATTGATGAAGCCGGATGTGCTACAAGAACAGCCTGTACTCACTGGCGTCGCTCGACCGGAGCCGACCATGCCCTACGTTTCGCAGACCCAGCATATCGACCGCGTGCGCGGCGCCATCGAAGGAAGGCTGCCCGCGCCCGCCGATTCCGCGCGCCTCGTCTCGTCGTGGCAGCGATCGTTCGAACAGTACCGGCTCGATCCCGGCGCCGTGATCGGACCGCGTGTGCTGACGTCGGCGGAATTGCGCGAGGTGCAAGGCAGGCAGGAAGCGTTTTTGCGGGCTTCGGGCCAGTGCCTGACGCGCCTGCACGACATGATTCGCGTGGCCGACTATTGCGTGATGCTCACCGACGCGCACGGCGTCACCATCGATTACCGGATCGACCGCGAGCGCCGCGGCGACTTCAAGCATGCGGGGCTGTACATCGGTTCGTGCTGGTCGGAGCGCGAGGAAGGCACCTGCGGCGTGGCGAACGTGCTGACCGATCTCGCGCCGATCACCGTGCACAAGACCGATCATTTTCGGGCAGCCTTCACGACGCTCACCTGCAGCGCCGCGCCGATCTTCGCGCCGACCGGCGAGATGATCGGCGTGCTCGACGCGTCGGCGGTGCAGTCGCCGGATAACCGCGACAGTCAGCGGCTCGTGTTCCAACTCGTGCGCCAAAGCGCCGGCTTGATCGAGGACGGCTACTTCCTCAATCAAACCACGCAGCACTGGATCCTGTTCGGCCACGCGAGCCGCAACTTTGTCGAGGCGCAGCCCGAAATACTGATCGCCTTCGACGAATGCGGCAACCTGGTCGCCGCCAATCGCAAGGCGCGCGAATGCATTCCGGCGCTGAACGGCCCGCGTCATATGGACGAAATCTTCGATACCTCCGACGTGCATCTGCATGACGTGGCGCGCACCGATGCGATTGTCGGACTGCGTCTGCGCGCAACCGGCTCGACGCTGTACGCGCGCATTCGCGCGCCGCTCAAACGCGTCTCGCGTGGAACCGCCGGCGTGGCGGACGGCGTCGCGGGATCGCCGCATTCGGCTTCGCGCAAAGAGCCGCCGATCGGCGCGCTCGGCCGTTTTCTGCACAGCGCGGACCCGCGCATCGCGCGCAACGCGGCGGTGGCGTTGCGCATCATCGGCAAGCGGCTGCCGATTCTGATTCTCGGCGAGACCGGCGTCGGCAAGGAGGTATTCGCGCACGCGCTGCACGATGCGGGCGCGCGGCGCACACGGCCGTTCATCGCGGTGAATTGCGGCGCGATCCCCGAGTCGCTGATCGAGAGCGAACTGTTCGGCTATGTGCCCGGCGCGTTCACCGGTGCGCGCAGCCGCGGCGCGCGCGGCAAGATCGCGCAAGCGCATACCGGCACGCTGTTCCTCGATGAAATCGGCGATATGCCGCTCAATCTGCAAACGCGCCTGCTGCGCGTGCTGGCCGAAGGCGAAGTCGTGCCGCTCGGCGGCGATGCGCCCGTGCGCGTGGATCTGGATGTGATTTGCGCGACCCACCGCGATCTTGCGGGCATGGTCGCCGAAGGATCGTTCCGCGAGGATCTCTATTACCGGCTAAGCGGCGCGAGCCTCGCGATGCCGCCGTTGCGCGAGCGCGCGGATATTCGCGACGTGATCGAAGCGGTGTTCGACGAGGAAGCGCGGATGGCCGCTCACGTGCTCACGCTCGATGCGCGTCTAGCCGACCGGCTGGCCGCGTTTCACTGGCCGGGCAATATTCGCCAGCTACGCAATGTGCTGCGCTACGCCTGCGCGGTTTGCGATTCTTCCCGCGTGGAGTTGCGGCACGTCGCGCCGGATATCGCGGCGCTGCTGGAGCCTGACACCGCGAGCAATCTCACGCTGATGCACGCGAAGCCACTCGCCAACGCACTCGCCAACTCCCAGGACGACCCGCGCGACGAGCGCGCCCGGATCGTCGACGCGCTGACGCGCCATCAATGGCGGCCCAACGCCGCCGCCCAGGCGTTGGGTATTTCGCGCGCGACCTTGTACCGGCGCATTGCGAAGCTCGGCATCGTCGGACCGCATCGCGGTTGATCCTCGCGCTCGATCTTCGTGCTTGCCCCTCACCGACGAGCCATTGCTTGCGCACGCCATCGCCGGTTTTTTTAGAGACTTGTTGATAACGATTCGCATCTACTTTAAGCTTCGGCATCTTTCACTTCCCTTGTACGTTGCTACATCTTCCTTGCTGCGTCCTCGCGCGGGTTGGCGTGCCGTCTCTCCTGACACATGCGTTTTCTGCGAACTTCCGCGCTCCCTGGCCGCCACGGCCGTCATCGTCGTTTTCACATTGGCCTGCGGGCCGCCTTGCTGATGTGCACCGCCACGGCGCACGCGGCGATGGCCGCCACGCCCGATGCCGGCGGCGACCCGCCGTCCAACCCGCAAGAACTGCCCGCGGTGTCGGTGCATGCGTCGCCGGCGGTCGAGCCCACGGCCGGTTACCGGCCGCTCACCAGCGAGACGTCGAGCGGCATCGAGCGCAAGATCAGCGAGATTCCCCAGTCGGTCGCGGTCGTCAGTTCGAGCGTGATGCAGGACCAGCAGGCACGCAGTCTCGACGACGCGCTCGGCAACGTCAGCGGCATCACGCAGACCAACACGCTGGGCGGCACGCGCGACGCGTTCCTGAAGCGCGGCTTCGGTTCGAATAACGACGGCTCGATTCTCGTCGACGGCATCCGCTCGCCGATCCTGCACAACTATCTGGCGACGATCGATCGCGTCGAGGTATTGAAGGGCCCGGCTTCGCTGCTGTACGGCATTCAGGAGCCCGGCGGCGTGATCAACATGATCACGCGCAAGCCGGAGGACACGCTGCAAGGCTCGGTCTCGGCAACCTACACCAGCCACCGCGGCAGCGGCACCAGCTTCGACCTGACCGGCCCGATCGGCCAGCCGGGCCAGGTCGCGGGCGGCACGCTCGCGTTTCGCCTGACCGGCGAGTACAACACCGCGCGTTACTGGCGCAGCTTCGGCCGCCAGCGCGACGCGCTGATCGCGCCGTCGCTGTCGTGGCACGATGCGAATACGTCGATCGACGTGAGCTATCAATATGTCGACTACACGACGCCGTTCGACCGCGGCACGGTGCTGGTCAACGGCCATCCCGACGACGCGCTGCGCTACACCCGCTATGAAGAAGCGTGGGCGCAAAGCTCGGGCTTGCAGGAGACGCTGCGGGCGAAGCTGGAACATCGCTTCTCCGATCAATGGCGCATGCGCGCCACCTACGGATGGAGCCGCGACCGCTACGATCAGTACCTGACGCGCGCGAGCGCATTCAACAGCAGGACCGGCATCATGAGCCGCTCGTCGGATGCGAATCTCGGCCGCAACGATGCCGACGAGATCGCGACGATCGGCGCGATCGGCGATCTGAACCTCGCGGGCATGCGCCACGAAGTCTATGTGGGCGGCGAGTACGAACGCCAGCGCTCGTTCCGCGGCGACACGATCCGCGGCAAGGCGGTGTCCGGCTTCGATCTGTTCGACCCGGTCTACGGCAGGCTCGCCGCGGGCGGCACGCCGAGCGCCACGCAAAGCGACAGTCTGTCGAAGGTCCACACCTACTCGTTGATCACGCAGGACACGGTGCATCTGACCGATCGGTTGATCGCCGTGGCCGGCGTGCGCTGGGAAAACTGGCAGCAGCTTTCGGGTGTCGGGCGGCCGTTCGTCGTCGCGGACCATTCACATGGGCAAGTGTGGCTGCCGCAATTCGGCCTGGTTTATAAGCTGACCCCGGCCTTGTCCGCCTACGCGAACTTCAGCAAGTCGTTCGTGCCGAACGTCGCCACCGAGGTGAGCGAGCCGCTCTCGCCCGAGCGCGGCCGGATCTATGAAGCCGGCCTGAAATTCGACCTGAAGCCCGGCATCACCGGCACGCTCGCGGTCTATCAGATCGACAAGAGCAACGTTGCCGTGACCAACGGCGACGTCACGTCGACCATCGGCAGCGCGCGTTCGCGCGGCGTCGAACTCGACGTGGCCGGCCAGTTGACGCGGCACGTCAGCCTGATTGCCAGCTACGCGTACACGAACGCCACCGACCGCGACGACGGCACGCGCCTCGCCAATGCCGCGCGCCATACGGGCAGCGTGTTCGCCGTGTACGACACGATGCTGCCGTATCTGCCGGGGCAATGGCGTTTCGGCGGCGGTGCGCGGCTGGTCGGCCGGCGCGCCGGCGACACCGCCAACAGCTTCACGCTGCCGGGCTATGTGGTCGCGGATCTGTTCGCCGCCTACGAAACGAAGCTCGGCAAGATTCCGACACGCGTGCAACTCAACGTGAAGAACGTGTTCGACAAGACGTACTACCCGTCGAGCAACAGCAATCTGATCATCGCCGAGGGCGAGGCGCGGCTCGTCATGCTGAATACGACGTTCTCGTTCTGAGGCGGATGTCGTGACGGATGGCTGGCCGACGGCCTTGCCCAAGCGCGGGCAGCGAAGCGGATGGATGCCGGTTGCGTGTGGTATTTTGCAGGGCCGATCAGGCCGCGCGCATCCGGCGCTTCGCCGCTGACTACCCGCATCCGCTCCGTCAATTCGAATGAACCTTGCAGACACCGAGTCGACCGCCGCCGCGCCGGCGCGCACCTCGCCGTGGGCGCTCCTCTTCATCTTTCTGCGTCTCGGACTCACCTCGTTCGGCGGTCCGGCCGCGCACCTGGGCTATTTCCGCGACGAATTCGTCAAGCGGCGCCGCTGGCTCGACGAACACACGTTCGGCGACATCGTCGCGCTGTGCCAGTTCTTGCCGGGGCCGGGCAGCAGCCAGGTCGGCATCGCGATCGGCTGGCTGCGCGGCGGACTCGGCGGCGCGTTGGCCGCGTGGCTCGGCTTCACGCTGCCCTCCGTCGTGCTGCTCGTCGGCTTCGCGTATGGCTTCACGCATCTGACCGACGCAACCTCGCTGCATCTCGTGCACGGACTCAAGCTGGCGGCGGTGGCGGTGGTCGCGCAGGCGGTGTGGTCGATGGGACGCACGCTGTGTCCCGACCGCGCGCGCGCCACCTTTGCCATCGGCGCGGCGGCGGCGGTCGTGATGCTCGGCGCGACCTACGGACAGCTGGCGTCGATTGTCGTAGCCGGCGTGGCCGGCGCGGCGTTCCTGAAGACGTCCACCGAAGTGCCGGGCGCGCCGCTCGGCATGCCCGGCACGAAAGCCGGCGCGTTCGTCTGTCTGTGCGCCTTCGTGCTGCTGCTGTTCGGCCTGCCCGCGTTGGCGGCATCGCTGCGCGTCCATGCGCTCGACCTGTTCGCGGCTTTTTATCGGGTCGGCTCGCTGGTGTTCGGCGGCGGTCACGTGGTGCTGCCCCTGCTGCAAGCCGTGGTCGTGCCGCGCGGCTGGCTCTCGACCAATGAATTCATGGCCGGCTATGGCGCGGCGCAAGCGGTGCCGGGTCCGCTGTTTTCATTCGCGGCCTTTCTCGGCGCGGCCAGCAAGGGTCAGCCGTCGGGCATTGGCGGCGCGCTGATCGCGACGGCGGCGATCTTTCTGCCCTCGTTCCTGCTGGTCGGCGCGGCGCTGCCGCTATGGGGGCAACTGCGGGCGTTCGCCTCGATGCGCCGGGCGATGGCCGGCATCAACGCGGCGGTGGTCGGCATTCTGCTCGCCGCGCTCTACGATCCCGTATGGACGAGCGCGGTGCATGGCGGCGCGGACTTCGTGCTCGTGCTGATCGCGTTGCTGCTGCTCGGATGGTGGCGCGCGCCGTCGTGGGCCGTGGTGCTGATCACCACCGCGCTCGCCTGGTGGGTCGCTTGAGGCGGCGGCGAACGCATGCCGATTGCTCGTTTGACGCTAACGGATAGCGCCGGGGCGGGCGCGGAATCTGCTACTCGATAGAACCGTCGATCGCGCTCGCGCGGCACCGCGAAAGCGGGATAAACGCGCATCGACGGCTCACTCGGCGACCGGCGGCGCTTCCTGACGGGCAGCCCGCTTCGTCCGTCGAATCGAACAAGGGAGAAAACGATGACCCTGGTCATTTACCTGCTCGGCTGGATCATTCTGATCGGCGGCGTGTCGTGGGGATTGCTGGCGCTGCATGTCGCCCAGCATACGATTGCGATCGTGGCGGTCATTCTGCTCGGCGTCGCGGTGATCACCGGCGCCACCCGTGCACGCAGCCGCGACCGCTCCTAGCGGCCGGCGCTTTTGCCCATGTTTTTGCCGACGTGCGCGCCATGTCGGCCGACATGGCGCTCGCACCGGTCGGAGCATGGGCCTGCGGATTACCGTTCCGTTATCCGTGCACCCCTCGCAACTGACCTTCACACGCCTGAATCACGAAACCCGCGTCGCACGCTTGCCGTCACGCGTAAAGACGCGCGCCGCTTCCGGCGAGGCGGCGCCGGCCTCGCGCAAGCCCTTCACGCGCGCGCCGAGATATCGCGCGAGACGCCACCCGCGAATCGCCAGCAGGCCCCACAGCGAATTGACGGTTCGCACGGTCCATGCGGTGGACGCCTCGCCGCGCGACCAGTAAGCCTTGAAGCGTTCGTTTCCCACGCCGAAATCGAGATCGAAGCCATTGTCGAACGCCCATTTGACGCATGCCTCGACCGCGACGAGGCCAGGGCAGCATCGACCGTAGTACGGGTCGTAACCGGCAAAGATCGCGCTTGCCCAGGGGTTGCCCACACTGACGATGATCGCGGCCACCGGCGCTTCGTTCAGCGTGACCACGATCAGGCGCGCCATCGAAGGCACGTCGGGCGAATGGATCAGCTTGGCCAGAAAACACTCGTACTCGGGCGAATCGAGCCACGCGCTACGCTTGCCGACGCGATCGCTCCAACTGCGTTTGCAGTTGAGCATCCATTCGACGATGGACGCGGTTTCGCTCTCCTCGGCCGGATCGACGACGCGCACGGCCACCTTGCCTTCCCTGGACAAGCGTTTCGCAAAGCCGCCGGGCCGCTTGCCGAACAAGGTGCCGAGCGTGCGGCAATAGTCGTCCCAGCCGTTCCGCTCGCCCCGGCCGCGCAGTCTCGCGGCAAACGCGTTGTGGGCCTCGGCAAACAACACGCTGCGTTCCCGCGACACGAGCGTGTACAGCTCGAGCGTCTCCCGCACGTATTGCAGATGGATGAAATCGGCGCCGCAGCGTCGGCGCGCGGTGTCCCACGCGCCGGCAATCAAGGCCGGCGCCGCTTCGCCGTCCCGCACGAGCACGCTCGTGTAGTCGCCGCCTTCGGGCCCGAGCGGCACGAGGTACGTCCAGAGCGCGCGTCTGCACGTCTCCAGCGGCCAGATCATGACCAGTTGCCCGCCCTCGCGGCACACGATGCATTTGAGCCTGCGGCCATGCGGCTTCGACACGTGCCGCCATGCCAGCCAGCAATAGCTGAACGACTGATAGTAGTGGCCGTGCGCCCTCGACCACAGCACGTCCCATTCGTGCTGCAACGCGCGAAATGCGGCTTCGTCGCCGATGACCTCGTAGCGCCGCGCTGTCCGCGCCGCGTGCGCTGGCTGCATGGTTCTCTCTCCCTATCGACTCACGACAAGCCGGGCCGCTTTCGTTGTCCGCGCCCGGTCGATGCGAAGGCACGCCAGCGTGGATCGAAACCGATGAGACGAGCATGCACTGAGCGTGTGCCGCGGTGTGTGCGCCGCCGCACGCTGACCCACGCCGGACCGGCGCTCGCACCCGAAGCTGTTATTCTTCCCACTCTTCCGACCGTCACCTGGTCGCCTGCCGTCCATGAGCGGCATCCCCAAGCGGCGCGCTCACGCGCCCGGCATCCGAGAGACAGGAATTTGCATGTTCGGTTTTCTGCGCGGCTATTTTTCCAACGACCTCGCCATCGACCTCGGCACGTCGAACACGCTCATCTACATGCGCGGCAAGGGCATCGTGCTCGACGAGCCCTCGGTGGTCTCGATCCGTCAGGAAGGCGGACCGAACGGCAAGAAGATCATTCTCGCCGTCGGCAAGGAAGCCAAGCAGATGCTCGGCAAGGTGCCGGGCAACATCGAGGCGATCCGCCCGATGAAGGACGGCGTGATCGCCGACTTCAACATCACCCAGCAGATGATCAAGCGCTTCATTCAGATGGCGCATGAATCGCGAGTCTTCGCGCCGTCGCCGCGCATCGTCATCTGCGTGCCGTGCGGGTCGACCCAGGTGGAGCGGCGCGCGATCAAGGAAGCCGCGCACAGCGCCGGGGCCTCGCAGGTGTATCTGATCGAGGAGCCGATGGCCGCGGCCACCGGCGCGGGCTTGCCGGTCTCGGAAGCCACCGGCTCGATGGTGGTCGACATCGGCGGCGGCACCACCGAGGTCGGCGTGATCTCGCTCGGCGGCATCGTCTATAAAGGCTCCGTGCGCGTGGGCGGCGACAAGTTCGACGACGCGATCGTCAACTACATTCGCCGCAACTACGGCATGCTGATCGGCGAACAGACGGCCGAGTCGATCAAGAAGCAGATCGGCTCCGCGTTTCCCGGCTCCGAAGTCAAGGAGATGGAGGTCAAGGGCCGCAACATGTCGGAGGGGATTCCGCGCAGCTTCACGGTATCGAGCAACGAAGTGCTCGAAGCGCTGACCGATCCGCTCAACCAGATCGTTTCCGCCGTGAAGATCGCGCTCGAACAGACGCCGCCTGAACTGGGCGCCGACATCGCCGAGCGCGGCATCATGCTGGCGGGCGGCGGCGCGCTGCTGCGCGATCTGGACCGGCTGCTCGCCGAGGAAACCGGCCTGCCGGTGTTCGTCGCCGAAGCGCCGCTGACCTGCGTGGTGCGCGGCTCGGGCATGGCGCTCGAACGCATCGACAAGTTCGGCGGCGCGTTCTCTTACGAGTGAAGGCCGCGAGGCGGCCAGCCTCGATAACTTGATCTCTCTCGCGCGCGCCGATTTTTTCCACGGCGCGCGCGAACTTATACTCCGTACTCCCGCGAGCGCACTCGCGCTTCATTTCCGCAGCGGAGCAGCCATGTCCGACACCCAACTCGCCCGCTCGAACGGCGGCATGGTCACCAGCCCGCACGGGTTGGCGAGCGAGGCCGGCCGCGACGTCTTGCGCGCGGGCGGCAATGCGATCGAAGCCGCGATTGCGATCGGCGCGGCGCTCTGCGTGACCTATCCGCATTTCACCGGCTTGGGCGGCGACGCCTTCTGGGTGATCGGCGATGGCGACGGCATGCTGCGCACGCTGTCGGGCATCGGCCAGGCCGCCGCCGAGTTGCCGGCGCAGACAACCTCGCCCGGCGCGATTCCCTTGCGCGGAGCGGCAGCGGCGCTCACCACGGCGGCCACCGTCGATACATGGGCGCAGGCTTACGAGATCAGCAAAAACGCATGGGGTGGCGAGCAGTCGTGGTCGTCGCTGTTCGATCGCGCGCTCGGCCATGCAAGCGAGGGTTTCCCTGTCACGCCCTCGCAGCATTTCTGGCAAAGCCTGCGCGCCGACGAATTGCGCGCGCTGCCCGGCTTCGCGGCGACCTTCGCCCCGACCGGCGTGATCCCCGCGATCGGCGAGCGCTTCGCGCAGCCGGCGCTCGCCCGAAGCCTCGAACGCATTGCCCGCTTCGGCGCGCGCGAATTCTATAACGGCGAACTCGCGGAGCGCATTGCCCGCGGCTTGCAGCAGGCCGGTTCGCCATTGAGCGCGAGCGACCTCGCGAGGACCCGCGCGCGCGACGAAGCGCCATTACGCGTGCCCTATCGCGGCGGCGAACTGGTGAGCCTGCGCCCGCCCACCCAAGGCGTGACCACCTTGCAGATCATGGGCACGCTAGCGCGCTTCGACCTTGGCGCGATTCCCGAAGGCAGCGCCGATTACTACCATCTGCTGGTGGAAGCGGTGAAATGCGCGTTCGTGGATCGCGACCGTTTCGTGTCCGACCCGGAGTTCAACGACGTGCCGGTCGACCACATGTTGTCGCCGGCCACGCTCGACGCGCACGCGCGCTCGATCGACCTGCGCGCGGCGCGTGCATGGCCGCATGTTTTCCGTCCGGGCGACACCGTGTTCATCGGCGCGACCGACCGCCACGGCCGTAGCGTCAGCGTGTTGCAAACGGTGTATTTCGACTGGGGCAGCGGCGTGGTGGCGGGCGACACCGGCATTCTGTGGCACAACCGCGGCGCGTCGTTCAGCACGCACCCCGCGCATCACAACGCGATCGAGCCCGGCAAGCGGCCGTTCCATACGCTCAATCCGGGCATGTATCTGCAAGACGGCCGCCCGCGCTTGCTGTTCGGCACGCAAGGCGCCGATGGTCAGCCGCAAACGCTGGCCGCGGTGCTCACGCGCCTGATCGATTACGGCATGGACCCGCTCAGCGCCCTCGCCCGTCCGCGCTTTCTGCTCGGCAAGACCTTCTCCGATACGCGCGACGCGTTGAAGCTCGAAGAGGACGCCGGCGCCGATGTATTCGCGGCGCTCGCCGCGCGCGGTCACGAGGTGAGTGCGATCGCGGCGCAGAGTCCGTTGGCGGGTCATCCAGGCGTGATTCGAATCGAGCCGGATGGATGGGCCTCGGGCGCGCATGATCCGCGCAGCGATGGGCGCGCGCTCGGCGTGTAGCTCGGCGTCCAGCAACCGCGGCGTTCAGGCTTCGCGCCGGCTGGCTCAACCCAGCGTGAAACGGTCGCGCGTCGTGACATAGTCGCTCGCGCCGAAGCGGCCCACCGGAAAGTAGTGCTGCAAACGCACGCGCCACGTCCCGGTATCGATCAGTTCATCGCGTGCATGCAGCCGATGCACCCGGCCGATGAAAATCTGCCGGCTGGCCGTTTCCAGCGTCTCCCATGTGGTGCATTCGAAGGCCACCGGCGCTTCGGCGATGCGCGGCGGCGCGACGTGCGTGCTCGGCACCGGCGTCAAGCCGACCGCGGCAAGCTCGCTCACATGGGGCGGCAACCGCTCGCCGCAGCGATGCATTTTCTCCGCGATCGCTTCGTCCGCGAGATGCACGACGAATTCGCCCGTGCGCACGATATTCACGGCGGTGTCCTTCAGCGTGCCGTCGGCCACGCGGTTGACGCTGATCATCACGATCGGCGGTTCCTCGCCGAGCATGTTGAACATCGAAAAAGGCGCCGCGTTGATGGTGCCATCCGCGCCGAGCGTGGTGACGAGCGCGATGGGACGCGGCACGATCAGGCTCGCCATCAGCTTGTAGCGCTGGTATTCGGTGATCGCTGCGAAATCGATTTCCATGTTCGTGGCCTAGGTTTGAGTCGCGTGTCCGGCGATGCCGAGCAACTGGCCGAGGCTCTTTTCGCCGCGCATCCGCGATGTTTCGATGCGCTCTTCGAGGTGGCGCAAATGCGCTTCCATATGCGCCATCGCGCCCGCCGCGTCGCGCGCTTCCAGGCAAGCGACGATTGCCGCATGTTCCGCGTGCTCGCACGGCGCATTGCCGGGCGGTTCATATACGCCGAGGATCAGCGAGCAGCGCGAGACCAGTTCCCTCAGGTAGTTCTGCAAAATCGAATTGCCCGCCAGCGTCGCGATCTGCATATGAAAGCCGCTGGCGAGCGTCGCCCATGACGGCTGATCGAAGCGATGCATCGCCTCGTGCTCGCTCGCGAGTTGCTGGCGCAACGCCTCGATGTCTTTCGCGCTCGCGCGCTGCACCGCGAGCTCGACCAGCATCCGCTCGACGGAGCGCCGCGCTTCGAAAATCTCGCGCGTTTCCTCCGGCGTGGGCTCGGCGATGACCGCGCCCTTGTTCGGACGCAGCACGACGATGCCGTCATACGCGAGCTTTTCCAGCACGCGCCGCACCACCGCGCGGCCCACGCCGAATAGGTGGCACAACTCGGGCTCCGGCAGCTTGGTGCCCGGCGTCAGACGATGATTCAGCACGCCGTCGAAGATCGATTGATAGATGCGCGCGTCGACGTCCGCGTCGTCTTTCGGCGCTTTCCTCGCGGCGGCCGCGCCGGCTTTCGCGCTCATGCAAGCGCGGCGCGCAGCGCGCCGTCCCGCTCCAGTTGATCCATGTGCCGCGCGATCGCGCCTGGCGTGGTGAACCAGACGTCGCCTGTGCTGCGCGCCGCGGCGATATGCTGGAGTGCGCGGCGCAAATGCCGCAAGCGATACGGCTGCCCCACCAGATAAGGATGCAGCGCGACGCCCATCACCAGCGCCTGCGGCTGCGCGCCGCGATTGGCCTGTTCGAGCATCTCGTCGAACTGGTCGACGATCATGTCGGCGAACGCGCGGCCATCCATGTGACGGCCCACCATCATCGGCAAATCGTTGAGTTCCTGCGGATATGGAATCGACCAGAGCGGCGCGCCGCGCGTTGTCATGCGCACGGGGCGGTCGTCGTGGCACCAGTTCAGCGTGTAGCGGTAGCCGGTTTCGGCGAGCAGGTCGGGCGTCGAATGCGACTCCGAGATCCACGGTGAGAGCCAGCCGTCTGGAGGCATGGCGGATTCTGCCGCGATACGTTCGCGGCAATGCAGAAGCAACTCGCGTTCGCCGCTTTCGTCGAGGTCGCTCTGGCGCTGGGCGTTCGTGTGGCCGTGGCCGATCAACTCATCGCCGCGCGCCACGCAAGCCGCGATCAGTTCGGGACAGTGATCGTAGAGCGCGGTGTTGATGAGCGTGCCCACGGGCAGATCGAGTTGGTCGAACAGTTCGATGCAGCGCCACGCGCCCACGCGATTGCCGTACTCGCGCCAGCTATGGTTGAGCACATCGGGTTGCGGCGAGACTGGGCCGAGCGCGGCGCCGAGCCCTCCGCCGAAAGCAAAGTGCTCCAGGTTGAAGCCCAGATACACCGCGAGTCCACTGCCGTCGGGCCAGCGGAACGCGTCGCTGTCCGTGATCGGCCGGTAGGCAAAGCGGCCGTGCGTGGCAAGCAAGCGATGCGCGCGGCTCGCGGCTGCGGGCACATTCCGTGTGTCGTTCATTTGAAGAAGCCGAGGGATGACGAAAAGCGACGCGGCGCGCCACGGATGAACCGGCTTGGCCGGTTCATGCCCCGCGACGGACCGAAGACGCACCGTGATCGCGCAAAACAATCCCGCCGATCGCTAACGATCGACGCCGCGGATCGTGTGCAATATGTGAGCCAACTCGTAGACGTTAGGCGCACCGCGCGTTTGCAATCGACGCGCGCGCCGAGGCAACGGATGGCACATGTCTTGCATTTGCATGGCTTCGCTTAAGGCTCCGCGTCGCGTCGACGCTTGCCTGCTCCGCGCCGTTTATGAGGACACCGCCTTCATGAGTCAACCTGCTTCGACCGTGCTCGAAACCAAGGCCGCCGACATCGAACTCGTGCACGTGTCGAAGCAGTACGGCGACGCGCTCGCCGTCGACGCGATCGATCTGCGCATTGCGGGCGGCCAGTACTGCTGCCTGCTGGGCCCATCGGGCTGCGGCAAGACCTCGACGCTACGCATGATCGCCGGGCATGAATCCGTCAGCGAAGGCGACATTCTGATCGCGGGCCGCAATGTGACGCGCGCGGAACCGGCGGCCCGCGGCACCGCGATGGTGTTTCAGAACTATGCGCTGTTTCCGCATCTGAACGCGCTCGACAACGTGGCGTTCAGCCTGAAGATGCGCGGCGTCGCGAAGGACGTGCGCCGCAAGCGCGCGGGCGAATTGCTCGAACTGGTCGCGATGTCCGCGTATGCCGAACGCAAGCCGGCGCAACTCTCCGGCGGCCAGCAGCAACGCGTGGCGCTCGCGCGTGCGTTGCTGAATCAGCCCGGCTGCCTGCTGCTCGATGAACCGCTCTCCGCGCTCGACCCGTTCCTGCGTGTGCAGATGCGCGCCGAACTCAAGCGCTGGCAGAAAGAACTCGGCATCACGTTCGTGCACGTCACGCATTCGCAGGAAGAAGCGATGGCGCTGGCCGATCTCGTCGTCGTGATGAGCCACGGCCGCATCGAACAGAGCGGTACGCCGCATGAAGTATTCAACCGTCCGCGCACCGAATTCGTCGCGCGTTTTCTCGGCGGTCACAACGTCTTCAACACCAATGGCCGCTTGTTCACCGTGCGCGCCGATCATCTGCGGGTCGTGCCGCATGGCGTGACGCCGGTGCAGGCGGCGAGCAGCGACGGCGGCCTGGCTCGCATCGGCGGCGTGCCCTGCACGGTGCGCGAAGCGGAGTACCAGGGCACGCATTTGCGCATGACGCTCGATCCGCTCGACGGTTCGCCCGAACTGGTCTCGCTCGTGAGCGACGGCGACTATGACCCGGCGCGGCTCGGGCCGCAGGCGCGCGTGGTGGTGTGGTGGAACGAAAAGGACGCGCATCCGCTGGCGGCATGAGCGTCGAGCGGCAGCGCCGCGACGCGGCGAACAACGTCCGATCGGGAACCACAAGCAAACGACAAGCGAACGTCAACTGAGGAGAAAGCAATGAGTGAAGCGAACGAGAGCCCGGCAGCGGCCGCAGTGGATGTCAAGGACACAGGCCTGTCGCGCCGCACGTTCATCAAGGGCGCGGTGGCGGCGGCCGGCATTGCCGGCTTTCCCTACGTGCATGCGCAGGAAAAGATCACGTTGCGCTATCTCGGCACGGCGGTCAATCAGAGCGCCGACATCGCGAGGAAATTCAAGGAGGACACCGGCATCGAGATTCAATACGTGCCCGTGACCACCGACGACGTCGCCAAGCGCATCATCACGCAGCCCAACTCGTTCGATATCGTCGACACCGAATATTTCGCGCTCAAGAAGCTGATTCCGGCCGGCACGCTCGCGGGCATGGACGCGAAGCGCATCAAGCTCGCCGACAAGATCACCCCCGTGCTCACGCGTGGCGAAGTGAACGGCAAGAAGATCGGCGACCAGGGCACCGCGCCGAAAAAGGTCATGTTCCTGACCGGCCCGCGCTCCACCGAATTCTCCGCGACGCCCACCGAATGGATGACGCTGATCCCCACCACGTATAACGCGGACACGCTCGGCATTCGCCCCGACCTCATCAAGCGGCCGATCGACAGTTGGGCCGAACTGCTCAATCCGCAGTTCAAGGGCAAGGCCGCGCTTCTGAACATTCCCGCGATCGGCATCATGGATTCGGCCATGGCGATCGAGGCGATGGGTCATGTGAAATACGGCGACAAGGGCAACATGACCAAGGCCGAGATCGACCAGACCATCAAGATCCTGATCGAAGCCAAGCGCGCGGGCCAGTTCCGCGCGTTCTGGAAGGACTTCAACGAAAGCGTGAACCTGATGGCGTCCGGCGAGGTGGTGATTCAGTCGATGTGGTCGCCGGCCGTGACGAAGGTGCGCACGATGGGCGTGGCCTGCAAGTTCCAGCCGCTCAAGGAAGGCTATCGCTCATGGGCGTCGGGTTTCGGGTTTCCGCGCTCGCTGCAAGGCAAGAAGCTCGACGCCGCCTATGAGTTCGTCAACTGGTTCCAGAATGGCTGGGCGGGCGCCTACCTGATGCGCCAGGGCTATTACTCGGGCGTGCTCGAAACCGCGAAAGCGCACATGCAGCCGTATGAGTGGGACTACTGGATCGAAGGCAAGGCGGCGGCCAAAGACATCAAGGCGCCGGACGGCCAGTTGCTCGAAAAAGCCGGCGCCGTGCGCGACGGCGGCTCGTACACCCAGCGCATGGGCGCGATTGCGTGCTGGAACGCGGTGATGGACGAGAACATCTACATGGTTCAGAAGTGGAACGAGTTCATCGCGGCCTGATGAAGAGATAGATACCTTCTCATGGCAACGATCGACCTTCCCTCGCGCGCGCAGGACGAGCCCGTCAAGCACCGGCGCGCGCCGGCGTGGCTGCAGGCCACGCCGCTCTCGCTGACCTTCCTGCTGTTCTTCATCGTGCCGCTCGTCATCACGTTGATCGTCAGCTTCTGGGACTTCAACGAGTATCAGATCATTCCCGCGTTCACGCTGAAGAACTACGCGGCGATTTTCAACGGCTGTTCGTCGACGACCGACCTGTGCGTGACCTTCAAGACCTATTGGTCGACGCTCAGGTTCTGCGCGATCGTGTGGGCCACAACCTTGCTGCTCGGTTTTTCGATCGCTTATTTCCTCGCGTTTCATGTGCGCACGACGAGCATGCAGACGGTGCTGTTCCTCGTCTGCACGATTCCGTTCTGGACCTCGAACGTGATCCGCATGATTTCGTGGATGCCGTTGCTCGGCCGCAACGGCCTCGTCAATCAGGCGCTGCTCGGCGCGCACGTGATCGATCAGCCGCTCGAATGGCTGTTGTATTCGAACTTCTCGGTGGTGCTGGCGTTCGTGCATCTGTACACGTTCTTCATGATCGTGCCGATCTTCAACGCAATGATGCGCATCGACCGGTCGCTGCTCGAAGCCGCGCGCGATGCCGGCGCGAGCGGCTGGCAGGTGGTGCGCAACGTGGTGCTGCCGCTTTCGAAAACCGGCATCGTGATCGGCTCGATCTTCGTCATCACGATCGTGATGGGCGACTTCCTGACCGTCGGCGTGATGGGCGGCCAGCAGATCGCATCGGTCGGCAAGATCATTCAGGTGCAGACCGGCTACCTGCAATTTCCCGCCGCGGCGGCCAACGCGATCATTCTGCTGGCGGTGGTGCTGATGATCGTGTGGGCTTTGACGCGGGTGGTCGATATCCGCAAGGAGCTGTGAGGATGCAGACGGTTCGGCTCAAGCATCGGGAACATCGTCCGGCCAGCTTCTATTGGCTCGCGCTGCTGTTCGGCCTGTTCGTGCTGTTTCTGTACGGGCCGGTGATCACGATTTTCATTCTGTCGTTTCAGGGGCCCGAGGGCGGGCTCACGTTTCCGATGCGCGGCGTTTCGCTGCACTGGTTCGCCGTGCTGCGCGACGGTGTGGGCGACATCGACATCTGGGCCGCGTTCGGGCGCTCGGTGCGGCTTGCGCTCGCCGTCACGATGCTGACCGTGGTGTTTTCCGTTGCCGCGGGATTGGCGTTTCGCCGGCGCTTTCGCGGCGATACGGCCGTGTTTTATGTGTCCGTCGCCAGTTTGATCATGCCGTCCATTATCGTTTCGCTCGGCATCGGCTTGACGTTCCGGCTGCTCGATAACGGCGCGAAGTATCTCGCCACCGCGTGGGGCTATCAGTCGTTTGCCGACAGCTACACGACCTCGATGGGCCTGTTTTCTTCCGCGCTCGGCGCGCATTTGACGTGGACGCTGCCGTTCGGTTTGCTGGTGATGTTCGCGGTGTTCAACCGTTTCAATCCCGCTTACGAAGAAGCGTCGCGCGATCTGGGCGCGACGCCGTGGCAGAGTTTCCGGCATGTGGTGCTGCCGATCATCGGACCTTCGGTGGTGGGCGTGGCGATGTTCGGCTTCACGCTCTCGTGGGACGAAATCGCCCGCACCTCGCAGGCCATCGGCGATCAGAATACCTTGCCGCTCGAACTTCAAGGCCTCACGACTTCGGTGACCACGCCGGTCATTTACGCGCTCGGCACGATGACCACGGTTCTTTCGCTGACTGTCATGGCGGTATGTCTGATTTCGGTGCGCTTACTGGCACGCAGGCGCGCGGTCGCGGGAATGAAATAGCCCGCGTATCCGCGGATGCAAAAACCCAAAAACCATTTCACCGTCTGTTCTAAGAATCGGCCAAATACTTCGTTGCAAGGCAAGCGGCTCGTCCCGTACCGTTCTCTGATTGCGCCTCGCGCGCGCCTAGCATTGGAGAACCCATGTCAGCATCGGAGACGCACGACGGTCCGAGTCACACTATTGCCGACGCCGCTCAACTGTTCGGCGAAGATCATTTGACGCGGCGTTTCGCGGCCAGATTCGCGCCCGTGTTCGAGCGCATCGCGCAGGGCGCCGTGGAACGCGAGCAAAAGCGCGAGCTCGCCTACGCGCCCGTGGAATGGCTGCGTGAAGCCGGCTACACCAAACTGCGTGTGCCCAAGGAGTACGGCGGCGAAGGCGTCTCGCTCACGGAATTCCTCACGCTGGTCACGCGTCTCGGCGAGGCGGATTCGAATCTCCCGCAGATCCTGCGCGTGCACGGCGGCTTCATCGAATCGCTGCTGGAAAACGGCGACGAACCGTTGCGCGACCGCTGGCTCTCGCGTATCGCGCAAGGCCAGATCGTCGGCGGCGCGGTGTCCGAGCGCACCGGCGTCACCAACAACAGCGTGCGCCTCACGCAAGCCGACGGCGCGTGGCATCTCGACGGCGAGAAGTACTACACCACCGGCACGCTGTACGCCGATTGGGTGGACGTCACCGCGCACGACGGACAAAGCGACGTGCGCGTACTCGTGAAGTCGGACGCGCCGGGTCTCGCCCGCATCGACGATTGGGACGGTTTCGGCCAGCGTCTCACCGGCAGCGGCACGGCGCGTTTCGACCATGTGCCGGTCGCGCCCGAGAATCTCTACCGGCGCTTCAACGCCGCGGAGCCGCGCCGCAACAGCCTGCTCACCGCGTATTACCAGGCGCTGCATGTCGCGAATCTCGCGGGCATCAGCCGGGCGGCGCTGCGCGATGCGGTGGCGTTCACGCAAGGCAAGACGCGGACCTTCGGCGTTCCGGGCGAGTCGAGTCCGCGCGAGAATCCGCTGGTGCATCGCGTGGTGGGCCGCCTCGCGAGCCTCGCTTATTCGACGCAGAGCATCAGCACGTCG
The DNA here is from genome assembly GCF_003330825.1 of Paraburkholderia terricola. Lineage (NCBI taxonomy): Bacteria > Pseudomonadati > Pseudomonadota > Betaproteobacteria > Burkholderiales > Burkholderiaceae > Paraburkholderia > Paraburkholderia terricola. Next base: position 2,669,504 of record NZ_CP024942.1, on the reverse strand, counting down.
CTCGCGCGCGCGCTCGACGAAGTTTCGGCCGCGCGGCAGGAAGGCCGCACCGACGAAGCGACCTACATCCGCCTCGACATTCAAACCTTTCAGGCGCAGCAGATCGTGATCGAGCAGACGTTGCAAGCCGCCACGCTGCTGTTCGAAGTGGGCGGCGCATCGGCCACCAGCGAGACGCGCCGCTTCGACCGCTACTGGCGCAACGCGCGGGTGCTGGCGTCGCACAATCCGGCGATCATTCGCGAGGCCGCTATCGGTGATTTTTATCTGAACGGGCGCGCGCATGAGGAGCGCTTCGGCGTGGCGCGGCAGGCGGTGTCGGGGCAATAGCGCGGCACGGTTCATGTGGCACGGCGTCGAGCGCATGCGCTAAGCTTGCGGAATCAACAGCCCTGACGAGCGACATGAAGACCCTGCCCGCTTACGAGCCTCCGGTCGATGAAGAACAGCTTTTGCTGAAGTGGATCCGGCGCGCGCGCGAATCGCAGATGAGCCATTACGACATGGCCGACCTGCTCTCCGCGCGTGAGCGCACGATGGGCTGGCTGGTGACCGCGTTGACCGCCTTCGTGGGCACGGCGGTATTTGCATCGTTGAATTCGACGGCCGTGTCGCCGGCGCTCAGAATCGTCGTGGGCCTCGTGAGCGTGACGGCCGCGGTCTCCGCCGCGCTGCAAACGTTCCTCAAATACGCCGAGCGCGCGGAGAAGCATCGCGCCGCCGGTGCGCGCTATGGCGCGGTGCGGCGCAAACTGGAAGCCGTCTTCGCAGGCGACGCCGACGCGCGCAACGGCCACTATCTGGCCGCGATACGCGAGGAGCTCGACCGGCTCGCCGAAGATTCACCGAACGTGCCGCCGCGCGTGTTTTATCGCACGCAGCGAACGCTCGCCACCGACTCGGAGCGAAGCCGCGATGCGTGACAGCTTCGTTCTCAGGCGCTGCCGCCGAGATCGTCCACGTTGATGCCCAACTCGGCCGCCATGCGCTTCACTACCGTCTGAAGCCGGTTCACTTCGTCGGCGAGCCGCTTCTGCTCGGCCTTCACGGCTTCGAACGCGGAGAGCGGCACCATGTCGTCGTCATCGCCCGGCTGCGCCAGCTCGCTCGCGCTCACCTCGCCGCACAGCAGATGCGTCCAGCGGTTCTCGCGCTCGCCCGGCGTGCGGGCCAGCTTCACCACGCGCGGCGGATCGTTCGCGGCGAGTTCGTCGAGAAATGCTTCCACCGACGAGATGTCGGCGAAACCATGCAAGCGCGCGCTGTTCAGGCGCAACTCCGCCGCGGTTTGCGGACCGCGCAGCAGCAAGGTGGTCAGCAACGCAGCCGATTGACTCGGCAGTCCCAGCACGCGGTTCATGTTGTGCTCGAAGCGCGGCACGCGGCTGCTGCTGCCTTCCATCACGAGGCTTAGCCGCTTCAAGCCGTCGACGGCGGTCAGCACTTCGGCTTCCGTTGCGTTCATGACCGGCGCGCGGCCGGTTTTCTGGTTGCAGCCCAAGGTCAACGCATTCAACGACAGCGGATAGCTGTCCGGCACGGTGTGCTGCTTTTCGACGAGTACGCCGAGCACGCGCCCCTCGAGCAAGGTCAACGCGCGGATGGGGGGACGGGAAGGAGCGTCGGGAGTGGTGTTCATAAATGGATGTTGCGGCATGAGTCGCCGGGTCTCGTGGATGATGTGCCTGACAGTCGCACAGCCGGGCGGCGATTTCTGGTTGGTGGGCATCATGATAAACGGCCCGGCGGTTCGCGGTGGACGAATCGCAGGTGAGCGGATCGTGCGGGCCGACGCGGACGGAATTGGCGGCAGAGACGATTTTGGCGCGTTGACTTCATCTCATATTAGAGATACCTTCCCGGATATGGAAACAGACGCCACCGAAGACAACGCCATCGACCGCCGCATCGCCCAGCGTCTTCGCGCGCTGCGCGCCGAGCGCAACTGGTCGCTCGACGATCTCGCGAAGCTGAGCAACGTGAGCCGCGCGACGCTCTCGCGCCTCGAAAACGCGGCCGTGAGCCCCACCGCGAGCGTGCTCGGCAAACTCTGCGTAGCGTATGGCCTGCCGATGTCGCGCCTCATGCACATGGTGGAAGAAGACTTCGCGGCGCTCGTGCCGCGCGCCGCGCAGCCGCTGTGGACCGACGCCAGCGTGGGCTTCCGGCGCCGTTCAGTGTCGCCGCCTGCGCAAGCGCTGAGCGGCGAAGCGCTGGAATGCGAACTCGACGCGGGCGTGCGCATCGACTACGAGGCGTCGCCGCGGCCCGGGCTTGAACATCATCTGATTTTGCTCGAAGGGCAATTGCAAATCACCGTCGACGGCCAGAGCCATGATCTCGAACCGGGCGACTGTCTGCGTTATCAACTGTTCGGCCCGAGCGCATTCGTGACGCCCGCGCATAGCGCCGCGCACTACATCCTCTTCATCGTGTGAGCCGGCATGCGCGCTATTACCATCACGTCCCTTTCCGCCGACGACCTCGTTCGCCATCTTCCCGAACTCGGCGCGCTGCTGCGTGCCTGTGTGCATGACGGAGCCAGCATCGGTTTCGTGTTGCCGTATGGCGTCGAGGAAAGCGAGGCGTTCTGGAGCGGCAAGGTATTGCCGTCGCTGCGGGCGGGCAGACTGAAGTTGTTCGTCGCGCGGCTGGGCGATGCGATTGCCGGCACCGTGCAACTGGATTACGACACGATGCCGAATCAGCGTCATCGCGCGGAAGTGCGCAAGCTGCTGGTCCACCCCGCGTTTCGCCGCCGGGGTGTCGCGAGAGCGCTGATGATGGAACTGGAAAGCCACGCGCGGCGACTCGAACGCAGCCTGCTCACGCTCGATACCCGCACCGGCGACAGCGCCGAGCCGCTTTATGCGGCGCTGGGTTATCAGACGGTGGGTGTGATCCCGGCTTATGCGCGCGCACCGCATGACGATGGATTCGATTCGACCACCATCATGTATAAGGCGCTATAGCCGCGGGTTGAGCGTGACAGGGTGTCGATGGCGAGGTCGAACGACATCACGCCATGGCTATCGCTCTCTTCACTCTCTTCGCTCAGCGCCGCGGATCGAGCGCGATACGCACCGCGAGACCGGCCAGCACCGTGCCCATCAGCCAGCGCTGCACTTGCAGCCAAAACGGCCGCCCCGCGAGAAACCCGGCAATCGATCCGGCCATGCTGGCGATCAGCGCATTCACCGTCACCGCGATGACGATCTGCACGCAGCCGAGCGCGATCGATTGCGTCAGCACACTGCCGTGTCCCGGTGAAATGAATTGCGGCAGCAGCGACAGATACATCACCGCGATCTTCGGATTCGCGAGGTTCGTGACGAGGCCCATCGTAAACAGCTTGCGGCTGCTGTCGTGCGGCAGATCGCGCACCTGGAACGGCGAACGGCCGCCGGGCTTGACCGCCTGCCACGCCAGATACAGCAGGTAGAGCGCGCCGCCGAAACGCAATGCGTCGTAGGCGTAGGGCACCGTCAACAGCAACGCGGTAATGCCGAACGCCGCGCAGAACATGTAGAACACGTAGCCGAGCGCCACGCCGCCGAGCGAGACCAGCCCCGCGCGCCGCCCCTGGCAGAGCGATCGGGAGATCAGGTAGATCATGTTCGGCCCTGGCGTCAGCACCATGCCGAACGAGACGAGAGCGAAAGCGAGCAGCGTTGCGGCGGTGGGCACGGCATTCTCCTGGGTGATTGTTGTGAGTCGGACAATGCCGCCAAATATAGCCGATGTGGCGGATTCCAGCTTGCAATCGATTCAGCCCGAATCCGCTTGCAGCAGTGCCCGGCAATGCCGTGCGATCTGCTTTTCTTCCTCGGTATGAATCGCCCTCACCTTGCCTGCCGGATCGCCTTCGGCGAGTCCGAGGAACGACAGCCCGTCGCATACGCGTTTGCGAATCTCCTGACTGTGCTCGCCGATCCCCCCGGTAAACACCAGCAGATCGATGCCGCCGAGCAACGCCGCATAAGCGCCGATCGTCTTGCGCACGGCGGTGGCGAACGCGTCGAGCGCAAGCGCCGCATTCGCATCGCCGGCCGCGGCGCGTTTTTCGAGCGCCTGCATGTCGCTCTCGCCGTCCGCGTAACCGGCGAGTCCGCTGTGGCGATTCAGGAGCGTTTCCAGCGCGTCGGCATCGAGCTTCTCCACGCGCATCAGATACAGCAGCACGCCCGGGTCGAGGTCGCCGCTGCGCGTGCCCATCGGTACGCCGCCCGTCGGCGTCATACCCATCGACGTATCGACCGATTTGCCGTCGCGCAGCGCGCATACGCTCGACCCGTTGCCCAGATGCGCGAACACGGCGCGCGCCGGTAAGTCGGCACCGAGGCGGGTCACCAGCGATTCATACGACAGACCGTGAAAGCCGTAGCGAATCACGCCCGCCGCCGCATAACGGCGCGGCAATGCGAGCTGTGCGGCAAGCGGCGGCAGCGTCGCGTGAAACGCCGTATCGAAGCAGGCGAAATGCGGCGCGTCGCCGAAAATCTTCGCTGCTTCGTCGATCAAGCCGAGCGCGGGCGGGATATGCAGCGGCGCAAAGTGCACCGCATCCTGCAAGCGCTGGCGCACTTGCGCCGTCAAGCGCTGATGCGTGCGCAGATGCGGCCCGCCATGCACGACCCGGTGCCCCACCGCCGCGGGCCGCGCGTGGTTCTGCTGCGCGAGCACGGTGGCGAGCTTTTGCAGCGCATCGGTTTGCGACTCCAGCACGTGCGCCTGCTGCGCCAGCACGCGGCCGTCGGGCGACTTGATGCGCAAGCTGCCGTCGCGCCGGCCGATGCCTTCGGCGCTGCCTTCCAGCAGCAAGGCTTCGTCGTCGCCCGAGCGCGTGAAGAGCCCGAACTTCAGCGACGACGAACCGCTGTTCAGCACCAGAATCGGCGCGTGGCCCGGATGATCTCGCGTGTTCATGACGGACCTCGCTCAGCTTCGCCACGTCCAGTTGCTGATTTCTTCCTTGTCGATACCCTCGGCATGCGCATGAGCGAGATGCTCGATGATCTGCCCGCGCAGCCATTCCTTCGCATGATCGCCGACGCCGCGCAGCTTCGGCACGCGGTCGATCACGTCGATCGCGAGCGAGAAACGGTCCACCTGATTGATGATCGCCAGTTCGAGCGGCGTATTGATGTTGCCCTTCTCGTGATAGCCGTGCACGTGCAGATTGTCGTGATTGGTGCGGTTATACGTGAGCTTGTGCACGAGCGACGCATACGAATGAAAGTTGAAGATCACCGGCTTGCTGGTGGTGAACAGCGAATCGAAATCGCGATTGCTGAGGCCGTGCGGATGCGCATGCTCGGGCATCAGGCGAAACAGATCGACCACGTTGACGAAGCGGATCTTCAGATCGGCGAAGCGCTCCTTCAGAAGCTGCACGGCGGCGAGCGCTTCCATCGTGGCGATGTCGCCGGCGCAGGCGACCACCACGTCGGGCTCGGCGCCCTGATCGGTCGACGCCCAGTTCCAGATGCCGATGCCCTTGGTGCAATGCGTGACGGCGGCGTCCATGTCGAGATACTGCAAATGCGGCTGCTTGTCGGCCACGATCACGTTGACGTAGTCGCGCGAACGCAGGCAATGATCGGCGACGCTCAACAGGCAGTTGGCGTCCGGCGGCAGATAAATGCGCACCACGTCCGGGCTTTTATTGGTGACGACGTCGAGAAAGCCGGGGTCCTGATGCGTGAAGCCGTTGTGATCCTGGCGCCATACGAGCGACGTGATCAGCAGATTGATCGACGGCACCGGCTGGCGCCAGCGAAGCTCGCGCTTCGACTTTTCCAGCCATTTGGCGTGCTGGTTGAACATGGAATCGATCACGTGCACGAACGCCTCGTAGGTGGCGAACAGGCCGTGCCGGCCGGTCAGCACGTAACCCTCGAACCAGCCTTCGAGCGTGTGCTCGCTGAGCATTTCCATCACGCGGCCGTCCGGCGCGAGCGCGCCGCCGTCCGCGTCGTTCGGCTCGCTTTCCGCGAGCCAGGTTTTCGCCGACGCGTCGTAGATCGCCGTCAGCTTGTTGCTCGCGGTTTCGTCGGGCCCGAACACGCGGAAGTTCGTCATGTTGTGGCGCATCACGTCGCGCAGAAACTTGCCGAGCGCGTCGGTGGGCGAGGTGTAGGAGCCGCCCGGTTTTTTCACGGCCACCGCATAGTCGCGAAACGGCGGCAGATCGAGCGCCTTGCTCAGCAAGCCGCCGTTCGCATGCGGATTGGCGCTGATGCGGCGCGCGCCCTTGGGCGCGAGCTCACGCAACTCTTTCACCAGACGCCCGCTTTCGTCGAATAGCGACTCGGGCTCGTAACTACGCAGCCACTCCTCGACCAGTTTCAGGCTCCTGCCGTTCGCGACCGGATCGAGCACCGGCACCTGATGCGCGCGCCACGAGCCCTCCACCTTGTGGCCGTCCACTTCCTTCGGACCGGTCCAGCCTTTCGGCGAACGCAGCACGATCATCGGCCAGCGCGGGCGCGATGCGTCGTTGGTTTCACGCGCGTGCTGCTGAATCGCGCGAATCTCGCCGATGCATTGATCGAGCGTCGCCGCCATGTGCTGATGCATGGAGTCGGGATCGTCGCCCTCGACGAAATACGGTTTGTGGCCGTAGCCGGTCAGCAGGGCTTCGAGTTCCTCGCGGGGAATGCGCGCGAGAATGGTCGGATTGGCGATCTTGTAGCCGTTCAGATGCAGAACCGGCAGCACCGCGCCGTCGCGGATCGGATTGAGGAATTTGTTCGAATGCCACGCGGTGGCGAGCGGGCCGGTTTCGGCCTCGCCGTCGCCGATCATCACCGTGACGATCAGATCGGGGTTGTCGAACGCGGCGCCGTAGCCGTGCGACAGGCTGTAGCCGAGTTCGCCGCCTTCGTGAATCGAGCCTGGCGTTTCCGGCGTGCAGTGCGAGCCGATGCCGCCCGGGAACGAGAACTGCCGGAAGAAGCGCCGCATGCCGGCTTCGTCCTCGCTGCGGTCGGGGTAGATTTCGGCGTAATGGCCCTCCAGATAACTATGCGCCAGCGTGGCCGGCGCGCCGTGACCTGGGCCGGCCACGTAGATCATGTCGAGATCCAGCTTGTTGATCAGCCGGTTCAGATGCACCAGCAGGAAACTCTGCCCAGGGTCCGAGCCCCAATGGCCCAGCAGGCGGTTCTTGATGTGTTCGGGTTTGAGCGGTTCGCGCAGCAGCGGATTGTCGCGCAGATAGATCATGCCGGCCGAAAGGTAGTTGCAGGCGCGCCAGTAGCGGTCCATGTTGCGCAACGTGTTCGGGTCCAAGGTTTGTGGCGGCGTGGGACGGGAGGTTGCTTCGGCCATGACGTGACTCCTCGAAAGGGACTCTCAGGCAGGTTAGCGGATGCGGCAGCGGTGTGACAGGCGGCGTGCGTCAGCGTTCGATGCAATCGCGCAAAGCTTGATCTGGCTCCGGGTGCGCGTGTTATGCATGCGCGCCGTGCATGCGTCGCCGCAGGCATTGTGCGAGTATTAAGACCATATTAAGCGAATGTGTTTAAGCTCCTCATGCTGAATGCGCGACGGCGGACCGCATCTGGCGTATTCCGCATTGTTCGCCTTTCATATCAACCTCACCATGTCGACTCCCAGCCGCTTCAAGACGCCCCTGATCGTTGTTCTCTCGCTCGTGCTGTTGTGCGCGGGCCTCGCTGTTTTGGTCGGCATCTTTGGGTTGCTGGTTAAGGTGTTTGGTGGTGGGTAGCGCGGTGCTGTTGGGGGTGCGGCGGCGCAGCATGTTTGTGCTGGTTGAGGTCTCCGGCGCCGCCGGCTAGCGGCTGCGCTCCCTATCCATTCATGGGTAGAGAATTCTGCAAGCTTGTGAATGGAGCGCTGCTTAACCAGCGATACCACTCAATGCGCGATCATGCGACCTCGCTTTGGTCGAGCCCTTGCTCTCGCATCCGCGCGTCAGTAACAACCTCGAAACTTTCCGGACTCGCGGCTCCCTTGCGCTCGGGACTATCGGTGATGATGTCGCCGTTATCGAGCACGCTACCCACATACGCGAATCGGGCGAGTTCTGGATCGGTTCGCATCGCGAGCCCGCTAACGACTCGCGCGGTGGTTCCGTCCGCATACTGCACGCGGTCGCCGATCACGCCGACGTTCACCCGCGCACCGTCCACATTCCATTCGCCGCCCGGCTCTCGCAGCACGCCGCCGCGCGCGGTAGTCGATCCACAAAGCGCAAGACGCAAACCCGGCCGATGAGGCGGCGGAACATACGACGGATCGAACAGCCCCTCGGGTGTTTCATCCGCGCCGACGAACAGGCCCGACTCGCCATCGTCCCACGGAGTGGATACGATCCTGTCGCCGTTGCTCAGGCGGCTCCCCACAAGCGCGAAACAGCGATCGCCATCTGACCCGAGCGAGCCCGAGCCATCGATAACGACAGCTTCGCTACCGTCGCGATAGCTGACGATATCGCCGACCAGCGCCACCTGAAGCCCGCCAATAACCCTCTCCGACGACGCGCAAGTGACATAGCCGCCGCGCCCTGTACGCGCGCCAATGGTGGCGAATGCGTACCTCGTGCCTTCACGTTCCCGTCTGTCCGACATCTCCATCCCTCCACGAAAGGTGCAGCGCAACCGGGGCTGAAATCACGACCGGCGCGATAGAGCGGTTTCTCTCCGCTGGCCCGAAATCCTCGGTGGAAGCAAGCCGTCCTCATATCGGACAAGTATGAAAAAGGGCACGAATCATGCGTATTGCATCGCGCGCGCATTCAATTGACGTGCGACAAATCCGATATGGTGAATTGGGTGCGCGCGGGCATGCGCTGCATGCGGGGCACGGAATGTGTATGCTGGCTGAGATTCCCGGCGTGCATGACGCGCGCCGACTGAAAGGAGATGCCATTGACGGACCACACTGAACCTTCACCGTCCGCGAAACCGCAACTCGATCCCGAGTTGCTCGAACTGGCGCATGAAGTCTTCGACCTCGCGCGGCGCGGCGACGCCACCATGCTCGCCGCCGTCATCGAAAAAGGCGTGCCGCCGAACCTGCGCAACGATAAAGGCGACAGCCTCGTCATGCTCGCGAGCTACCACGGTCATGTGGATGCCGTGCGCACGCTGCTCGAACTCGGCGCCGATCCGAATCTGCGCAACGACAACGGGCAAACGCCGATCGCGGGCGCCGCATTCAAGGGCTTCGATGCGGTGATCGAAACCTTGCTCGCGCATGGCGCGGACGTGGAAGGCGCGTCGCCGGACGGCCGCACCGCGCTGATGGTCGCCGCGATGTTCAATCGCACGGCGATCATGGACTTGCTGATTGCGCACGGCGCGAACCCGCAGGCCCGCGACGCCAACGGCGTGACGGCCACGGATGCGGCGGGCAGGATGGGCGCGCGAGACGCGCAAGCGCGCTTGAAGGAACTGGGTTCCTGAGGGTTGCGTTGCGCGCCGGGGTTGGTGTAAGGATCGGCGTCCGGAAACCGACCCCTGCCCGCTACCCTTTCGCGCCCATCAGCAACGCCACATCGATCTCCGCCAATTCGCCGATCCTTTCTATCGTCACATCGGCCGGCGGATTATTCGCAATCTCTTTCGGATCGAAAGCATAGTGGCCCTGGCGGGGAAACACCGTGGTCAATTCCGCGCCCCACGCCTTTTTCATGGCCGCGAGAATCCGCAATTTATCGTCCACCATCACATAGCGGCGCGCCGGATAACACGCCATCACCTGATCGAGCATCTGCTCCTTATGGACGTAAATCAGCACGCGGCCCTCGACCTCTTCCCATAGGCCCGAACGGGCGATCTTGCGCGGCTGGAACACCACGTCGCCATCGGAGAGAATCACCGTGGGCCCATGTTTCGCCAGATTCCGGAGCGCATCCAATGCGCCGGGATACAGGCGGTTCGCAAACGGATAGTCGATCAGGAACGACGACATCAACAGCAGGCGCGTATCTCGCGGATGCCCCATCCTGTAACGCTGCAACGCGCCCAGGTAGTCGGCATAGCCGAGTTCGGCGCGCAAGTCCTCGAAAATTTCCCAGTACTGCGCGCTGTTCTCCGCGCCGAATTCGCGCATCATGTGCGCGCGCAAATCCGTCAGCACATGATCGTTGTCGAGCAAGGTGTTGTCGCAGTCGAACAGGAACACGACGTCGTGCGGCGCGGCTTGAGTGGCTTGCATCGCGATTCTCCGGGTTGGCGCTGTCAGTCAGGTCTTCGGCCCGCCGTCGGGCGTGGCCGCTTTCTCGAGGTGGCCGCCGAAGTCATGCCGCATCGCCGACAGCACGCGGTTCGCGAAGTCCGCCTCGCGCACAGGACAAAAGTTAGCAGCGTTGCAGCGCCCGTGCAGCGAACCTGACATCGGCCGGCTTATCAGCCACTCCAGCGGCGCGCTATTGCCGCCGCGCCTGCACCCTGCCGTACTGCTCGCGCGCGATGCGCCGCAGCGCGCGCCACATCAGCGGATAGCGATAACCCGGCACCGCGAACAGCACCAGCGCGCACAGCGCCAGCAAACCGCAGATCAGAAACGTGCCGCGATAGCTGAACGCCTGCACCAGCAAGCCCGACAACACACCCGAGAGAATCGAGCCGACCCGCGCCGCGTTGAAGAACAGCGCGGTGGCGCGGCCGGGCGACTGCGGCATCAGATCCTGCACGTAGGTCATGCCGAGGCACGAAGTCACCGCGACGACGAACGCGTTGAGAATCTGCATCGGGATCAGCACATGGACGCTGCCCGCCAGCGACATCGCGACGAAATACGCCGCGTGAACCGCCGCGCACGCCGCGAGCCAATTGGGCTTGTGCAGCGCGGACGACTTCGCGCCCAGCGCGAGCATCATCGGAATTTCCATCAACGCGCCGAGGCCGAGCATGATCGACACGTCCAGGTGCGTGCCCTCCAGGCCGTGCACGATGTAGAGCGGCAGCACGATCATGGTGGCGTTCGCGGCGAGGCCGAGCAGCGTGAGCGCGGCCACCGCGCGGCGAATATCGTTCGGCGACGCGACGCCGGGCAGATGCTCATGCGCCTCTTCGCCGGGCGTGGTCAGCGGCGGCACGGTAATGGAAGCCGACGGCTCCGAGGCCGTGTCTTCCACCGTGTGATCGCCCAGGTGGCCTTGCGGCTCCCGCATGCGCCAGACGATGACCGCGCAGGCCGCGAAACTGGCGGCGGCGAACAGGAACAGCCCATAAAAGCCGGTGCCGGCGAGCACCAGCGCGCCCACCGACGGGCCGAACACCCACGCCGCCGACAGGATGGTCCGCAAGGATGCGCTGGCGAACGCGCGTTCCGCCGCATCCGGCACGGGCAAGGCCGCGCGGCTGAACGAAAACACCATCGAGATGGCCGAGCCGCCCGCGCCGATAAAGACGATGCCGACCACCAGCAGCAACCGGTAGTCACGCACCACGCACAGACACAGATAGCCGAGCGCGGCGGCCACGAGCGCCGCCAGCAAGAGCGGCCGATGCCGTCCGCTCGCATCGCTCCAGCGGCCGGCAAAGGTGCTGGCGAGCACCCCGCTTGCCGCGATCAGCGTCATGAATACGCCGAGCCTGAACGGCGTCATGTCGGCGCGCTCGACGCCGAACAGCGACAGATAGGGAGCGGTGAAGGACATCGCCACCCCGAGCATCAGCGTGGCGGCGGCGAGCGGCTTGAAGCCGGGAATGCGCAGCAGGTCGAAAAAACGGGAGGTTTTCAACACAGGGGGCGGTGGGGTCAGGGAAAGAGCGCCTGCGGGCGCGACGCGCGCCGCCGACTTCGTGGCCGGAACGACCGGGGCATTATCGGCCGAGGCCGCGCTCGCGTAAACCCGCGTCGCCGCATCCCAACTTATATTTCACGCGCTGATCGGCGAACGGTGGAGGCGGCGTGAGCGACTTGCCGCGCGCAGCGCGCAGGGTTGCGCCGCGGCCTTGCAATCGCCGGCGAGGTGGAACGCGGCATGAGTGTCACGAATGCCTGGCGCCTGGCGATATCCGGTCCCCGCCTGCGTCTTGCAGAAGCGTGTAGCCGCGCCGCTCCAGCGTCCGGCGGTGCCACTCATTGCCATAGGCGCCGCACGCCACGCCGAACACGACCGACAGCACCAGCCCGATCAAGCCGGCCGTTTCACCCCACAGCCCCGCGAAGAACAGCACCGTGCTGATCCCGAACATGACGAACGAGGCGAACCACATTCTCTTCGACAAGGCCCACACGAAACCGAGCAACAACGCGCCCCAACTGAAGCCGGTCGCGACCGCGACGGTTTCGTCCTTGCCCGGATGGCGCAGATAAATCCTTTCTTGCATTTGCCTTCCTGAATCCTTCGTGACCGCTAACGGCGAGTGGACCGCGCGAGTTGACCATCCGAGTTGATCATGCGAGTTGACCATCCGAGCTGACCATGTTCACACGCCGCGTCGGCAAGACCGCAAGTGTGCATCAAATTCGCGCGCCCACGCGTCCCACCGCAAGCCGCCCGACACCGCGCCCCGGCACTCAACGCGGCAAGCGCGGCCTCGCTGACGATCCCGAGCATAGCTGCTACTCTTGACAGATGCCTTATCCAACCACGCGCCAACCCACGCGCGGGCGCTTCCCTGGCAGCGGAAACAGCGCCCGCACGGATCAACGAGCTTCGGAGCAAGCATGGCAACACGAACCGCCTATTCCACCCGCGCCCCCTCGCGAGCCGAACTCGACGCCCTGCCGGGCGCCACGGTGATCGAATTCGGCACGGACTGGTGCGGCTACTGCCAGGGCGCGCAAGCGTCGATTGCCAAGGCGTTCGAGCCGCATGCCGGCGTCAGGCATCTCAAGATCGAGGACGGCCCCGGCCGGCCGCTCGGCCGCTCGTTCAAGATCAAGCTCTGGCCCACGCTGATTTTCATGCGCGACGGCGTCGAAGTCGCGCGCGTCGTGCGTCCGACCAGCGCCACGGAGATCGCGCAAGCATTCGCGTCGCTATGAACCGGGCGCGTCGCGTCGATCGAACCCACTGAAGAACCCACCCGCAGCATCGCCTGCCCATCATGCGACAAGCCCTCCACCACCTGAGCGTCAAGGCCCGCAGCCGCGGGCTCGTCGAATTCACCGACGAAGCGCGCCGCTTCGTCGCCGCGCAGTCGATCGGCACCGGACTCCTCACGCTGTTTTGCCGTCACACGTCCGCCTCGCTGCTGATCCAGGAAAACGCCGACCCCTCGGTGCAGCGCGATCTGGAACGCTACTTCGCGAGCCTCGCGCCCGAGGACGCCGGGCGCTACGAACACAACGCCGAGGGTCCCGACGACATGCCCGCCCACCTGCGCACGGCGCTCACGCAAGTGCAGTTGACGGTGCCGGTCGAGCACGGGCAGATGGTGCTCGGCACATGGCAGGGTTTATATCTGTTCGAGCATCGCCGGCACACGCAGGCGCGCGACATCGTGCTGCATCTGATCGGCGAATAAGGCTAATGAGGCGCTAAAAAAGCGCGAATAAAGCGGCGCGGGCAACGTTGTTCGAGCTGCGTTTGCTGCAAGATTCATCCGCGAACCGGATCAAAGGGAGCACATCTCATGGACACCCGTAGCGAACTGCAAGCCACCGTCAGTGCAATGGTTCAACCCGGCAAGGGCCTGCTCGCCGCCGACGAAAGCGGCCCGACCATCGCCAAACGCTTCAAGACGATCGGCGTCGAATCCAGCGAGGAGAACCGCCGCGCCTATCGCAACCTGCTGCTTACCACGCCGGGCCTCGGCGAATTCATCAGCGGCGTGATTCTCTACGAGGAAACGCTCGGCCAGAAAGCGGACGACGGCACGCCGTTCCCGCAACTCGCCGCCGCCAACGGCATCGTGCCCGGCATCAAGGTCGACCTGGGCAAGATCCCGCTCGCGCTGGCTCCGGGCGACGAAATCACCCAGGGTCTCGACGGCCTCGCCCAGCGTTTCGTCGACTACAAACGGCAAGGCGCGCGCTTCGCCAAATGGCGCGCGGTGTACAACATCACGGCGAGCTTGCCGAGCCGCCTCGCGATCGAGGCGAACGCCGATTCGCTGGCGCGCTACGCGGCCATCTCGCAGGAAGCCGGCATCGTGCCGATCGTCGAGCCGGAAGTGCTGATGGACGGCGACCATTCGATCGAACGCTGCGCCGAAGTCACCGAGACCGTGCTGCACGAGGTGTTTCATGCGCTGCACCGGCACCGCGTGGCGCTCGAACACATTCTGCTGAAGCCGAGCATGGTGCTCGCCGGCTCCGAACACGCGCAGCAGTCGCCTGTCAGCGACATCGCCGCCTACACCGTGCGGATACTCAAGCGCACGGTGCCGTCGGCGGTGCCGGGCATCGTGTTTCTGTCGGGCGGGCAAACCCCGGAAGAAGCCACCGCCAACCTCGATGCAATGAACCGGCTCGGGCCGCTGCCGTGGAATCTGAGCTTCTCGTATGGCCGCGCGTTGCAGGAACCGCCGCTGCAAGCGTGGCGAGGCGACCCGAGCAAGGTGCTGGAGGCTCAGCAGGCGTTGCTCAAGCGCGCGCGTCTGAATCGCGACGCGGCGCTCGGCAAGTACGAGGCGGTGCAGGAAAAGGGCTAGCCTTCCGGCGAGGCGCTGCGCCGGGTGCCGGGTGGCAGGCGGCACTGCGCCCAGGCTCAGGCCATGCCGGTGCGGTTGGTGGTGATGCGCGCGATCTTGTCGAGCAACGCGTGCAGTGAAACCGGCTTGCCGAGATGACCGTCATACCCCGCGCGGATCGCCCGCGCGGCGTCTTGCGGGCGGCCGAAGCCGGTCAACGCGAGCGCCGGCACCGAGGCCGTGCCCGGCAGCTTGCGCAGCGCGGCGATCAGTTCGTAGCCGTCCATGCCCGGCATACCGATATCCGACAGGATCAGATCGAACTGCTGATGCGCGGCGATCGTCAGCGCCGCCGCGCCATTGGTTTGCGGCCACACTTGCGCGCCTTCGAGCTCGAGCAGGCTCTGGAACGCCTGCAAGCTTTCCGCCGCGTCGTCGACCAGCAGAATCTTCATGCCCTTGAGCAAGCTGGCGTCGCAAGGCGTTTCGCGCGCTTCGCTCGGCATCGTCGTGCTGTCGGCCGGCAACCAGACGCGAAAACGCGCGCCCTTGCCGACGCCCGCGGATTCCGCCTGCACATGCCCGCCGTGCATTTCCGTCAGTTGCTTGACGAGCGCGAGTCCGATGCCCAATCCGCCGCTGTGCCGGCGGTGCGCGCCCTCGGCCTGGCTGAACATGTCGAACACGTTCGGCAGGAACGACGGTTCGATGCCGCGCCCGGTATCGCGCACCTCGACGCACGCATAGCCTGCTTCACGCGACAAAGTCAACGCGATGCGCCCGCCCGGCGGCGTGAACTTCACCGCGTTGCTGGCGAGGTTCCACAGAATCTGCTCGAAGCGCACCGGGTCCGCCTCGATGAAGAACGGTTCGCTCACGCCCTTCACGCTCACGCTCACCTGGTGCGCCAGCGCCTCGGCCTCGATCGCGCTGGTTACCGACGCCGTGATCGCCGCGATGTCCACCCGCGAGCGATCGAGCGCCAGCTTGCCGGTTCGCACGCGCGACAGGTCGAGCAGGTCGTCGATGATCTTCGCGAGGCTGATCACTGAACGGCGGATCGCGTCCGCCGCATCGTGCACGACCGGCAGGCCCTGCGTGGAGGGCGCGCGGTCCAGCATGTCGGCCTTCACGTGAATCAGGTTCAGCGGGTTCTTCAACTCGTGCGAGAGCACCGCGAGGAATTCGTCCTTCAGGCGGCTCGCCGCCTCGACCTTCTGCCGGACCGAGCGTTCCAGCGAAATCTTGCGTTGTTCGAGCGCCTCGGTGCCCTTGCGCTGCGTGAGGTCGCGCAAGATCTTCGCAAAGCCGCGGAAACTGTCCGACGCCACCGGCGTGATCACGCCGCTGCAATAGAGCCGCGTGCCGTTCTTGTGAATGTACCAGCGCTCGTCTTCCACGCGGCCGTCGGACTGCGCGCGCTGCCGCTCGGTGGCGGGTTCGTTCGCCTCGCGCTCTTCCTGCAGATAGAGCCGGTCGAGCGTCTGCCCCGTCATCTCGCTCTCGCTATAACCGAAGATCCGCTCCGCGCCCTTGTTCCAGGTCACCACGCGGCCTTCCATGTCCTGCACGATGATCGCGAAGTCGTTGGTGCTTTGCGCGGCGAGATGCAGGCGTTCCTCGCTGACACGCACCAGTTGTTCGGCGCGCCGCAGCGCCGTGATGTCGACGATGGTCAGCACCGCGCCGTCGATGTGGTCGTCGGTGGTGCGGTACGGCGAGAGCCGCGTGAGGAAATAGCGCCCGTCGGTGCCGCGAATCTCGCGCTCGATCAGTTGCAGCGATTCGAAAACGGTCGCCGTGTCGTCGGCGAGCTGCGGGTAATCGAGCCGGTGCGTGATGTCGTGCAGCGGTCGCCCGAGGTCGGAGGGAATCACGTTGAACAGTTCCGTCGCGGCCGGCGTATAGCGCTTGATGCGCATGTCCCGGTCGACGAACAGCGTGGCGATGCCGGTGGAGGCGATCACGTTCTGCAAGTCGTCTTTCGCCTTGCCCGTCTCCTCGATCTTGGCCTGCAACTCCGCGTTGACGGTGAACAATTCCTCGTTCAACGATTGCAGTTCTTCCTTGCTGGTCTCGAGTTCCTCGGTGGCGGCGCGCAGTTCCTCGTTGATCGCCTGCAATTCCTCGTTCGAGGCCTTCAGTTCCTCGGTCGACGCCTCCGATTGCTCGACCGTCGAGCGCAATTCCTGCTTCGTGCGATGCAGCTCGTCCTCCAGATGCACCAGCAACGAATCCTGCACCGTCGGACTCGCGCCCTCGCCTCGCTTCGCGGCAGGCACGACGGCGGCGATCTCCTCGAACAGCACGAGCGCGAATTCCGGCGCATCCTCGGTGCGCCGGTACGCGCGCACGATGATCCGCACGCTCGCCTGCGGCGAGAATTCGATCGCGGGCGTCGTCACCTCCTGATTGCTGCGCAGCGCCTGGAACAGGGCGGCGCGCAGTTGCAGACGCAGCGCCGGATTCACCAGCATGATCAGGTTGTACGACGGCTCGCCGCGCACGAAACGCAGAAAGCGGCCGGCGTGCTCGGACATGTGCAGAATGTTCGCGTCCGTGTCGACCACGACGCTCGGCGGCGCATACAGCTCGAGAATCCGATGATGCAGCGCGGAGAACGGCAAGGCCTGCGGCAGCGGCTGCGGCGCTCCCGCGCTGGCGGTGGTGGTCGCGCCGCCATGCTGAACGACCGGCATGCTGATCGGCGGACGCACGGCGCTCGTCACCATGTTCGCGCGATAGATGCGGTGTTTCTTGTCGACCGGCGTGAACAGGTCGCCCGCGGCTTCCGCGGATTCCGAACTGCCGAGCAGCAGATAGCCGCCCGGCTGCAACGCGAAGTGAAACATCTGCAGCACCTGGGTCTGCACGTTGCGGTCGAGATAGATCAGCAGATTGCGGCACGACACCAGGTCGACGCGCGAAAACGGCGGATCGCGCAGCACGTTGTGCACGGCGAACAGCACCCGCTCGCGGATCGCCTTGCTCACCCGAAAGCGCGAGCGTTCCGGCGTGAAGAACTGGCGCAGGCGCTGCGCGGACACGTCAGCGGTGATCGACTCGGGGTAGAGGCCCGCGCGGGCGAACGCGATCGCGTGTTCGTCGATGTCGGTGGCGAATACCTGGATCGGTATGTCTTCGTGCCGCTCGGGATGTTCGGCGAGCAGCATGGCGAGCGAATACGCTTCCTCGCCCGTCGCGCAGCCGGCGACCCACGCGCGCACCGGGTCGTCCTCGGATTTCTTGTGAAAGAGCCTCGGCACGATCTCGCGCTCGACGACTTCGAAGGTATCCCGATCGCGAAAGAAATTGGTCACGCCGATCAGCATGTCCTTGAGCAGCGCCGGCGTTTCGTCAGGGTGCGTGAGCACGTAGTCCTGGTAGGCCTGCAGATCGGGAATGCCGTTGACCTGCAGACGGCGTTCGATGCGCCTCAGGATCGTGGCGCGCTTGTAGTGGCGGAAATCGTGGCCGGTGCGGGCGCGCAGCGTGGCGAGCACGCCGAGCAACGCCCGCTCGGCGGTGGAAGCGGGATCGGGCTGCGCGAGCGCGAGCGTTTCGGGTTCGTCGTCCACGGGCGGCAGGTGAATCGCGCGGGCGTTCTCAGCCAGCTCGCGCAGCTTGCGCGGCATCTCCGCGACCGGCAGCACGATGTCGATCATGCCGGTGGCCAACGCGTTCTGCGGCATTTCGGGGTGTTCGGCGTCCGCCGGATCCTGCGCGAACGTCACGCCGCCCTGCTCCTTGACGCGGCCGATGCCGGTCGCGCCGTCCGCGCCCGTGCCCGACAGCACGATGGCGATGGCGCGTTCGCGATGCGCGTCGGCGAGACTGCGGAAAAACAGGTCGATGGCGATGGGCCGGCCACGCGGGCGGTCGGCCTCGATGGGTGTGAGATGGCCGTCGTCGAGCGAAAGATCGTGCGAGGGCGAGATGACATAGACGTGGTTCTTCTGCACCTGAACCCGCTCCCGCACCTGGTTCACCGGCATGCCGGTGGCGTGCTGGAACACCTCGTCCGCGCTGCTCGCATGATCGGGCGACAGATGCAGCACCACGACGAAGGCCATGCCCATGTCAGCCGGTGCGTTCTCGAAGAAGCGCAGCAGCGCCTGCACGCCGCCCGCGGAAGCGCCGATGCCGACGACCGGAAAGTCGAGTGCGCCCGCGCCGCGCGTGACGGATCCCGCCGGCTTGCCGACGGCTTTGCCGGACTCCGCTTCGATGCCTGCTTGTGCGCCTGCCTGCGCGTCTGCACGCGTAGTCGCGTCCGCTTGCGCGTCTGCCCGCGTAGTCGTTGGAGACGCCCCTGCCTCACTGCCGCCCATACTCATCCTTGTGTGCTGCGCCTCTGCCGGCCTCGCCCCGTGGCGCGATGCGCGCCGCCGCCTCCAACCAGTATTGTCGCGTGTGTTGGGGCGCATTGCAAAGGCTGGCATGCCTCCAGCCAGGGACGCATGCCGTGTTCCGTGCGCGCCTTACTGCCCTTTCGTATCGCTGCTGGCGTTGGCGCCCGGTGTGTTGGTCGTATCGGTGGCCGGCTTGGCCGTCTTCGACTTCTTCATGTGATGCATCTTCGACTTCGAATGGCTCATCGCGCCGGAAGCCTGCATGTCGCCGCCTTCGCGCGTCGAAGTGTTGACGCCGGTGCTGGCCGGGTCGGTCCCGGCGGCGCCGCCGCCGGCCCCGCCCTGGGCCATCGCGAGCGACGAAGCGGCGGCCAACGTTGAAACGAGCAATGCATGCCTGATCTTCATGACGGTTCTCCTGTGCAAGAAAAAGCGGGTGCGCGACCCGGTCCACCGGATACGCAATCTCCCGACCTTTTTTCAGCAAGGGATGTGCCGCGCGTCATGCGATGCGCCGAATGCGCCGGCCGGCGCGGCCCGGCCGGCCACTAGGTTTCGCAAGCCACCAGTGCATGAAGTTCGTCGATATTGAACGGCTTCGCGAGGATCGCCACGCCCAGGCGGCGTGCGCGTTCCAGTTCGTCGGCGTAGCCCGTCATCAGCGCGATTTTCTGCGCCGGCCACGCGCTGCGGACTTTCTCCGCCAGATCGATGCCGTTCAGCTTGCCCGGCATCTGGATGTCGGACAGCACGAGTTCGAAGCGCGCGCCGCCCGACAGCACGTCGAGCGCCTGGTCGGCGGTGGGCTCGTGCCGCACCTCGCAGCCGAAGGTTTCCAGCACGGCGGTCACGCCGGCCGCCACCTCCTCGTTGTCTTCCACGAGCAGCACCATGCCGGCCGCGCCGGGCTCCGGTTGCCGCGCCGTTTCGACGTCGGCGGCCGGCGCCGGGCGCGGGCGCTCGCGATAGCGCGGCAAATACAGCCTGACCGTGGTGCCGCGGCCCGGCACGCTGTCGATTTTCGCGGTGCCGCCCGCCTGCTCGCACATCGACAGCACCTGCGCGAGACCGAGCCCCGTGCCCGAACCGCGCAGCTTGGTGGTGAACAGCGGTTCGAACGCGCGCCGGGCGACGGCCTCGGACATGCCCTCGCCGTCGTCGGAACAGGCGATCAGCACATATTCGCCGTCGGGCAACAAGGTGTCGCTGCCGACCAGCCGGTTGTTCTGACAGCGGATCACGAAGCGGCCGCCGTGCGGCATCGCATCGCGCGCGTTGACCGCCAGGTTCATGATCGCGAATTCGAGGTCGGTGGGATCGGCCAGCACCGGCCAGACGTTGTCGACCAGATTCAAGGCCAGTTCGACCTTGTCGCCGAGCGCCGCGTCGATCAGCGGCGTGGCGGCCGGCAGCCATCGGGAAAGATCGAGCGGTTCCTGCTTGAGCGGCTGCTTGCGCGCGACGCTCAAGAGACGCCGCGTGAGCGACTCGGCGGTGGCGGTGGCGCGCTGCATCGCGAGCACTTCCTTCTCGACGTGGTTGTAGCGCTTGAGCCGCGCGAGCTCGATATTGGCCGACACCACCATCAGCAGATTGTTGAAATCGTGCGCCACGTTGGCGACCAGATTGCCGAGCGCGCCCATGCGCTGCAACTGCCGGCTCGACGCTTCCGCCGACAGCCGCATCGCCACCTCGCCTTGCCAGCGCTCCCACGCGCGGCGCTCGGCTTCGAGCTGACGCAACGAGTACAGCACCAGCAGCCAGATCGCGATGCAGGGCGCCGCCGTGAGCGCGGCGATCATCAGGAAATGCCGGCGCCATGCGTCGGCGATGGCGCTCGTCGCGTAGGCGCTCATCACATAGAGCGGATAGTCGCCGACGCGGCGAAACGCGAGCAGACGCTCGACGCCGTCCACCGTCGAATTCAGCCGAACGTGGCCGAACACCTGGCGGTCGCGCAGCGCCGTGGCGAACGCGCTCTGCGCCTTCGGATTCGCGCCCGCGGGCCACGGCGGATAGCGCACCAGCAGATTGCCGTCCTGGCGATACAGGCCCAACGAAAGCGACGGGTCGCCATTGGTCAGGTCACGATAGAAGCGCGAAAAGTAGTCGTTGCGCAGCGCCACCGACACCACCCCGAGAAAGCGCCCGTCCGCGCCCGAGCGGCCGGTCGCGCTGCTGAACACATCGGTTTTCGACAGCGGCCCGAACATCGGCAGCGAGAAATAGGTTTGCGGCCGCATGGCTTTCGCGCTCGTGAAGTCCTCGCGCTGCGGGATCGAGCGCGGCGGCGCGGGATATTCGCGGCTCGACACCAGCAGGTCGCCGTTCGCGCCGAGCAGGGAAATCGACGCCACCTGCGGAAAGTCGCCGCCGATTTCCTGCAGGCGCTCGTGCAATTCGGCTTCGCGCGCGCGGATTTGCGCATCGTCCTGATTGTCGACCAACTCGACGATGCGCGAGGCCATCTGCTGGCTCAGATCGAGCACCTTGACGGCCTGCTCTTCGGTCACGCGCGCGAGCCGGTCGATCACGTTGTCGGAATCGGCGATGCGGCGCTGGTAATCGAAATAGCCGTAGCCCGCGAGGCAGGCAAGCGGAAACACGATCGAAACGGCGAGCACGATGAGAAGCATGCGCCGCGTCGCCGCGAAATTGCGCGAGGGCATGGGGAAATCGACTGCGGCACGCTCCGCCCGTTGCACGGTCAGCCTCTCCATAAAGGTCGATACAGATCAGCAAAGTTGCACACATCGTGCCGCGACGCGATGTTCGTGCGCTATTTCCTTTCTCATGATTTATACCTCACTTCCGCGCTTCTCCAAAGGACGCCTTGCAAGCCGGCCGGCGCGCGAGGCGGCGGGTTCGTCGGGCACGTCGATTGCTATTCGTCACACCATCCCCTTGCGCGAGAACCCGCCATGCAAACCATTGCCCGCCGTGTCGCCCGCTTCTCGGACCTGCGGGAGGATCGCGCCGAGCGCGTGGTGGTGGACGGCGAGAACATCCTGCTCGTGCGCCACGGCGACACGGTGCGCGCCTATGCCGCCGACTGCCCGCATGCGGGCGGTCCGCTGGAACAGGGTGGGTTGTGTCACGGCCGCATCATCTGCCCGTGGCACAAGGGCACGTTCGACGCCGCCACCGGCAGTGTGCTCGAACCGCCGCCGCTGGTCGCGCTCGACCGTTACCCCGTGGTGGTGAGCAGCGACGACGTGATCGTCGCGCCGCGAAAGCAGCCGCAAGCGGTGCGCCATGCCGCCGCCGCGCAACCGCATTACGTGGTGATCGGCGCGGGCGCGGCGGGCGCCGCGGCTTGCACGGCGTTGCGCGAATACGGTTTCGGCGGACGCCTCACGCTGATCGGCGATGACCCGCATGCGCCTTACGATTGCACCGCGCTCACGAAGTTCGTGCTGTCCGCCGACATGGCGCCCGCCGACGTGCCGCCGCTGCTCGCGCCGGACTGGCTGGCGCGGCACGACGTGGAGCGGATCGTCGCGAAGGTTGCCCGTCTCGACGTGCCCAGGCGCACGATTCATTTCGCCGACGGCGGCCAACTGACCTACGACACCGCCCTGCTCGCCACCGGCAGCGTGCCGAAACTGCCCGCGATCGCCGGCATCGAACTCGGCGGCGTCCACGTGCTGCGCAATCGCGACGACGCCGCCGCGCTCGTCGAGGCAATCGGTGAGGACGCGGAACACACGCGCGTCGCGATTCTCGGCGGCAGTTTCATCGGACTGGAGACGGCCGCCGCGTTGAGGAAGCGCGGCACGCCGGTCACCGTCATTTCGCCGGAGAAGACGCCTTTCGCGAGGCAATTCGGCGAACGCGCGGGTGCGATGTTCCGCACGCTGCACGAGCGCAACGGCGTGCTGTTTCACCTCGACACAAAGGTCGTTTCGCTCGAAGGCGAGGCGGGCCGCGTTCACGAAGTCACACTCGAAAACGGCGACCGCGTCGCCGCCGATGTCGTGCTGCTCGACACGGGCGTTGCACCGGCTACCGGTTTCGTCGAGGGACTGCCGCTGCAAAAGGACGGCGGCGTGATCGTCAATGCGGGCATGCAAGCTGCGCCGGGTCTCTATGCCGCCGGCGACATCGCGGTGTTTCCGTTGCACGAGCATCAGGAGCCGTTGCGCATCGAGCATTGGCGAGTCGCGCAGCAGCACGCGCGCATCGCCGCGCAAAACATGTGCGGCGCGCGTCATCGCTACGCCGGGGTGCCATATTTCTGGACGTATCACTTCGGCAAGAATTTTGAATATCTCGGCCATGCCAGCGAGTGGGACGACATCGTGATCGACGGCGAACTCGAACGCCAGCAATTCGTCGCGCTGTATGTGAAAGACGGCAAGGTGGTCGCGGTG
This sequence comes from Paraburkholderia terricola, assembly GCF_003330825.1. Lineage (NCBI taxonomy): Bacteria > Pseudomonadati > Pseudomonadota > Betaproteobacteria > Burkholderiales > Burkholderiaceae > Paraburkholderia > Paraburkholderia terricola. The sequence goes on along the minus strand of NZ_CP024942.1, from coordinate 2,646,221 downwards.
CTCGCGTGCGAACGCCAGGCGCACACCGCGCGCCTGATCGACGCGATGCGCGGCGGCGTGTCCTGCGCGGACGCGCTGGCGCTCGTGCAAAGCGTCGTCGCGAGGAACAGCGCGCGGCCCCTCCCCTGACCAACAACTACATGCCCATGTAAAAAGCACCCGCGTCAATCCGTGTAGCTCACCGCTCATTTGATTATTGAAGGAGAAGTCGCCATGACAGACACCAAGGAGAAACATCCGCACGCCGACAAGAGCGAAAAGCAGATCGACGAACAGGTGGAGGAGAGCTTTCCGGCAAGCGACCCGCCTTCCACCGGCGGCACGACCAAAATCGTCCCCGACGAGGACGCCTCGAAAGAAAAGCCGTCGACGGATAAACCGTCGACTGACAAGCCAGCCAGGCGCTAGCCCGCCTCACTGCATCGGGACCGCCGCGCGCACTGCCGCCCGGCGGTTTTTCTCCACGCTCGCATTTGCCATCGATCCGGAAACGACAGGAACGTATCGCCATGTCAGACGAGACCGGCTCCGCTCAGGAACAGCACGATCAACGCGAACGCAAGGACACGAAAGACGGCGACAAAAAGAACGGCAACGATAAAAGCCGCCGCACGCCCGGCAAGAAGCCGCTGATCATTCTCGCCGCCGTGGTGGCGCTGCTGGCGATCGTCGCCTTCGTCTGGTGGTTCGCGACCCGCAACCAGGTTTCCACCGACGACGCCTACACCGACGGCAACGCCATCATGATGGCGCCGAAAGTCTCCGGCTACGTGGTGCGGCTCGCGGTGAACGACAACGTCTACGTTCACAAAGGCGACCTGCTGGTCGTGATCGACAAGCGCGATTATCAGGCGCAGGTCGATCAGGCCGAGGCGCAACTCGGACTCGCGAAAGCGCAACTGAATGCCGCGCTGATTCAGCTCGACATCGCGCGCATTCAGTATCCGGCGCAATACCGGCAAGCCAGGGCGCAGACCTCGTCGGCGGAAGCGAATTTCCGCCAGGCCGAGGCCGCTTATCTGCGCCAGCACGCCGTCGATCAGCGCGCCACCTCGCAACAGAACATCGACACCGCCGACGCCCAGCGCCAATCGGCCAGCGCCGGCGTGCAGCAGGCGCGCGCGCAATTGGCGAGCGCGAGCCTCGTGCCGCAGCAGATCCGTCAGACCGAGGCGAGCGTCGAGGAACGCCGCCAGCAGGTGCAGCAAGCCGAGGCGCAACTCGAACAGGCGCGGCTGAATCTCTCCTACTGCGAAGTGCGCTCGCCCTCCGACGGCTGGATCACGCGGCGCAATGTGCAACTGGGCAGCTTCCTGCAAGCCGGCGTGTCGCTGTTTTCGATCGTCACGCCGCAAGTGTGGGTGACGGCGAACTTCAAGGAATCGCAACTGGAGCGCATGCGTCCCGGCGACAAGGTGAAGGTCGAGGTCGACGCCTATCCGAAGCTCGATTTGCGCGGCCATGTGGATAGCGTGCAACTCGGCAGCGGTTCGCGCTTCTCGGCCTTCCCGGCGGAAAACGCCACCGGCAACTTCGTGAAGATCGTCCAGCGCGTGCCGGTGAAGATCGTCATCGACGAGGGCTTGCCGCGCGATCAGCCGCTTGGGCTCGGCTTGTCCGTCACACCGAAGGTGTATCTGAAATGAGCGCGTCGAACACCGCGAACGGCGCTCAATCGAACTGGAAGCCCGCGGCGAATCCGTGGCTCATCGCCATCGTGGTGACGCTCGCGGCTTTCATGGAAGTACTCGACACGACCATCGTGAACGTGGCGTTGCCGCACATCGCCGGCACCATGTCGGCCAGTTACGACGAAGCCACGTGGACGCTCACCTCGTATCTGGTCGCCAACGGCATCGTGCTGCCGATCTCCGGTTTTCTCGGGCGGCTGCTGGGCCGCAAGCGCTACTTTCTGGTGTGCATCATCGCGTTCACCGTCTGTTCGTTCCTGTGCGGGATCGCGACCGACCTGTGGCAACTGACCGTCTTTCGCGTCCTGCAGGGCTTTTTTGGCGGCGGCCTGCAACCGAATCAGCAGTCGATCATTCTCGACACGTTCCCGCCCGAACAGCGCGGCCGCGCGTTTTCGATTTCGGCGGTGGCGATCGTCGTCGCGCCGGTGCTCGGTCCCACGCTCGGCGGCTGGATCACCGACAACTTCTCGTGGCGCTGGGTGTTCCTGCTGAACGTGCCGGTCGGCATTCTGACCAGTCTCGCGGTGCTGCAACTGGTGGAAGACCCGCCGTGGAAAAAGACCGGGGACACGAAGGTGTCGATCGACTACATCGGCATCACGCTGATCGCCGTCGGGCTCGGCTGCCTGCAAGTGATGCTCGATCGCGGCGAGGACGACGATTGGTTCTCGTCGAACTTCATCCGCACGTTCGCGGTGCTGTCGGTGGCCGGCATTGTCGGCGCGACGTTCTGGCTGCTCTACACCAAAAAGCCGGTCGTCGATCTGCGCTGCCTGAAAGACCGCAATTTCGCGCTCGGCTGCGCGACGATCGCCGCTTTCGCGGCGGTGCTGTACGGCAGCGCGGTGCTGGTGCCGCAGCTCGCGCAACAGCAGCTCGGCTATACCGCGATGCTCGCCGGACTCGTGCTCTCGCCCGGCGCCGTGCTCATCACGATGGAGATTCCGCTCATCAGCAAGCTGATGCCTTATGTGCAGACGCGTTTTCTGGTGGCGACCGGCTTCGCGCTGCTCGCCTGCGCGCTCGCGTATTCGCATACGCTGGTGCCGAACGTCAATTACCCGACGCTCGTGAAAATGCGCAGCGCGCAATCGCTCGCGATCGGCTTCCTGTTCGTGCCGATCACCACGCTCGCCTATCTCACCGTGCCGCAGCGTTTGAACGACGATGCGTCCGCCCTCTTCACGATGTTTCGCAACGTGGCCGGCTCGGTCGGCATTTCGCTATCGACGGCGCTGATTCGCGAGCGCAGCCAGGCGCGCATGGCGCATCTGTCCGAACACATGTCGACGCTTTCGCAGAACTACAACGACGCGGTGCAGCGCGGCGCGCAAACCATCGCCGAGATGACCGGCGTGCCGTTTTCGCAAGCGCTGCAAACGGCGACCGGCCGCCTGTACACCACGTTCATTTCGCAGTCGACGATTCTCGCCTACGTCGACGTGTTCGCGATTCTCGCCGTGTTCTGCGCGCTCTGCATTCCGATGACGTTGTTGTTCTCGCCGGTCAAGGCGGCCGGCGGCGCGGGAGGACACTGACATGAGGCGCGCCGTTTTCAGCCTGCGCATGCCGGTGCTTTCGCTCGCGGCGTGGCTCGCCGCGTGCACGGTCGGGCCTGACTTCCACGCGCCGAACGCCGACGTGCCGCCGCAGTGGCACGATACGCGGCACACCGCCGCAACGGCTGCGCCCGCTGCACCCGCTTCCGGCGCGGACGTGGCATCGGTCCCCACGCTCGATACGGATCCCGATCCGCGCTGGTGGCGCAATTTCAACGACCCCACGCTCGACGCGCTTATCGAGCGCGCCGCGCGCGGCAATCTGGACTTGCAGCAGGCCGTGTTGCGCATCGTCGAAGCGCGGACCCAGGTGCAGAGCGCGGCGGCCCAGGGGTTGCCGAATGTGCGCGCGACAGGCAGCTACCAGCGCGAACAACTCGGCCTGAAAGGCTTTCTCGAATCCAACGGCGTCTATGACAAGGTGAACCGGCTCGGCGCGCCGGATTCGCCGATCAATGCAATCGCGCCGGGCGCGGGCCCCGCGCTGCAAAACGGCGCCAACAACGTGCTCGATCAGTTGACCTCGCCGACCAATCTCTGGCAAGCCGGCTTCGACGCCTCGTGGGAACTCGATCTGTTCGGCCGGGTGCGCCGCTCGGTGGAAGCCGCGAACGCGCAGACCGAGGCCGCGGTGGAAAGCCGCAACGACGCGCTGCTCTCGCTCGAGGCCGAAGTCGCGCAAACCTACATGCAGTTGCGCGGCGCGCAGGCGTTGCGCGACATCACCACGAGCCTCGTCGAGCAGCAACGCGATGTCGTCCGGTTGACGCAAAGCCAGGCGAAGGTCGGCCTCGCCAGCGAAGCCGACGTGAAAAGCGCGAGCGCGCAGCTTGCGCAGACCCAGGCGCAGTTGCCGCAATTCGAGCAGCAGATCGCGCAGGCGTCGAACGCGCTCGCCTGGCTGGTGGGCGAAGCGCCCGGCGCGCTGGAAGCGGAACTGTCCGCGCCGGCCGCCGTGCCGCCGGTGCCGCCCACGGTGCCGGTGGGCTTGCCGTCGACGCTCGCGCGGCGGCGTCCCGACATTCGCCGCGCGGAAGCCAGCCTGCATGCGGCGACCGCGAATGTCGGCGTGGCGGTCGCGCAGTTTTATCCCGATGTGTCGCTGACGGGCCAGGTCGGAACGCGCGCGACGAATGCGAGCGATCTGTCGCGCTGGTCGCATCTGTTCTATTCGTTTGGCCCGAGTGTTTCGCTGCCGGTTTTTCAGGGCGGCGCACTCGTTTCCAACTTGCGGATGTCGGAAGCCCAGCAGGCCGAGGCGGCGCTCGACTACCGCAAAACGGTGCTGACGGCGCTGCGCGACGTGGACAACGCACTCGTGGTTTATCGCACCGACCAGGCGCGGCGCGATTCGCTGGCGGACAGCGTCGCGGCGAACCAGACTGCGTTTGAACTCGCGCGCGACAGCTACCGCAAGGGGCTCACCAGCTTCATCAATGTGCTCGATGCCGAGCGGCAGTTGGCGCAGGCGCGCCAGCAATATGCGCAGGGGACCATGCAGGTGAGCACCGATCTGGTCGCCTTGTACAAGGCGCTGGGCGGCGGCTGGCAGGATGGTGGTGGTGCGGCGGCGGCGGCGACAACTCAAGCCGCACAGGCTGGCGCGGTTGCGTCGAGCGGCGGCCACGACGTCGTGTTCAAGGGTCGAGGGGATCGAGCCACCGCCCGAAGCGCCACGCAACGCTAGGCGTTGACCACCGCCAGGCTCTCCCCGCTCGTGGGCGCCTCGATTCGCCCGCACGCGGCGAGCATCTCCTGCAACGACGCGGCATGGCACTCGGCGCCCAACGCGCCTTGCAGGTCGCCGCTCCATTTTTCGACATCCTGCGCGGTCCACAAGCCGACGACGATCGCAACGTTCGGCAAGCGCGCGCGAATGCGCTTGACCAGATTGCGCAGATGCGAGGGGATGCCTTCGATCTGCAGATAGAGGATGCAGATAGTCCCAACGTCGTCCGCATCGAGCGTCTCGATCGACGCCCGCGACACCGCTTCGTGCGGCACCGCGCGCGATATGAAGCCGTGTTTTCCCAGCAGTTGCAACAGGATCGTCGTGGCGAGCGGATCGAGCGGGCCGCGCCCCGGAATGCACAAGACCCGGTTGTTCGAGGCGTGACGCGTTGGTCCGGCGCGTTGGCCTGACGTGTCGCCGGTTGCAGCCGGCGCTGTAGCCTGCATGGTGCTTTCCGCCGCGCCCGCATTCGTATTGCTCGTATTGCTCGTATTGCGAGGCGTCATGCGTTGTGCCGCGTCGCGGTCCACATCGCCCGCTTCGACAACCGGGTTCGCCGCGGGCTCAGCGCCCGCTTCGCGCCAGGGCGCGATCGGCCCCACGAGGTTCGCGCTTTCTTGCGTCGACGGCGTCGGCTTCGCTGGCACGCGATCGTCGTAGCCGTCGAGACCATCGACCAGGTCGTTCGTCGACGCCTCGATCCGCGCAAGCTGCGCCGCCGTCACGCTGCCGCGCAGCACGTCGTTCGCCGCGAGTTGCAGGCCCTTGATCGCCACCTCGTCGTAATAGGACGACAACGAACGCTCACGCAACCACACCTCGGCCTGCTCGATCGCTTCGTCCGGGTCGCCCGCGAGCGCGCGCTGGTAAAAGTTCTCGACCGGCGTAAGCGCGGGCTGGTCGCCGAGCAACACGTCGAGAAACTCCAGCCGTCGCACATGCCGGCCGAGCACGAGCAGGCACAAGGTCAACGGCGTCGACACGATGAGCCCAATGGGCCCCCAGATCCAGCTCCAGAAAATCGCGGCGACCACCACCGAGAACGGCGATAGCCCGGTGCTGCGTCCGTACAGCAGCGGCTCGACCACCTGCCCCACCAGTAGCTCCACGATGACGAAGAGCGCAATCGACCAGATCGCCATCGACCATCCTGGACTCACGGCGGCGGCCAGCACCGTGGCCAGCGCGGCGGCGATCCAGATGCCCACGTAAGGCACGAGCCGCAGCAAGGCCGCGAGAATGCCCCACAGGATCGGACTGGGCACGCCGATCAAAAACAGTCCCCCGCCGATCGCGCCCCCCAGGCCCGCGTTCAACCCCAGTTGCGACACGAAGTAACGGCTCAGGCGCCGCGCGGCTTCGTCCATCACCGTGGTCGTGCGGTGCAGGTCGCGCGAACCGAACAGACGGATCGCGCGATCGCGCAGATCGTCGCGTTGCAGCAGGATCACCACCATCACGACGAACACGATAAACGCCGTTTCGAGCGGACTGATCGCCGGCGACAACACGCGCCGCGCGAGTTCGAACGGCGTGGGCGCCGGCTCGCGCACCTCGACCGGCAGGGCGGCGCTCGCGGCGCCGCTCGCCGCCGCTGCGCCATTGCGCGGCGCCTCCCGTTGCGCGGGTTCGACGGTGGCGCGTTGCAGCGCCTGGCCCGCCATGCCGGCCAAATGGCTCAGCCTGCCGATGGTCAGCTTGTGCACGGCTTCCAGCTTGTGCTCGACGGTCACCTGATAGCGCGGCATGCCGGCGGCGAGATCGGTCAGCTGGTTGGCGATCACCGCGCCGAGCAGGCCGATCACCGACACGGAAATCGTCACCGCGGCAAACACGGACGCGACATGGCCCAGCTTCAGGCGAGCGAGCGACTTGGCAAGCGGCGCGACGAGAAAGCTCAGCAGAATGGCGAGCGTCATCGGAATCAGCACGGCTCGCGCGAAGTACAGGCACGCGACCACCGTCACGCCGACGGCGAGCGCGATCAAACCCTCGATGCCGAAGGCGGCGGGCGGAGCCTGAATGCGGGTCGCGGGTCTCGGGCCAGGCTGGTCGGGAGAATCCTTCACTTCGTCGTTCTGCACGGGTTTGCGTCGTCTCGAGGGTGCGAGCGCCGCCAGGCAGCGGCTTCGCATCCGACGCGCGCGTTATTTTTTAGGTTCCTCCGCGATCGGCCCGCTTTCGATCGGCGGCGCTTCCTTTTCGATTTCGGCGCGCGCCCGTTCCCAATACTCCTCGGGCGTGCCCTTCGGCTCGTCGGCGTGCTCCCACAGGTAATAGGCGCGCCGGCGAATCTCTTCCTCTTGCGAGGTCTGTTCGGATTCAGGTTGCTGTTGCATGTGATTACCCTCGGTTGGGACGTGGCGACGAGCGGCATCGGCCGGCACCGGGCGGGTGCCGCGCAAGGCGGCCTCGCGCGCGGGCAATCGCAAGGAAGCAAGCGTTATACCCGGCGCGGGCGCGTCGGTTTATCCGCTGGTGTTGGCGGGCTGTCGCGTCCCGATCCGTCAAGCGTGGGCCGGAGGTTCGCTTTCGTCGGTGGTGAGCTGTTCTTCCAGCCTGTCGAACACGCGTTGCGTCGCGCGGCTCGGCGCTTCGAGCGCGAACAGCAGCAGCGAGCGCGCCGTCACCTGATACGCGTCGCCGGCGCTGAATTGCGGCAACTCGGAGCGCACCGGCATATTGGTGTCGAGCAGACAAGTCCACTGGTCGCCCTCGGGAATCTCGGGCAGCGTGAAATTGACGACGTCGTGATGCGCGTTGAGCACCAGCAGCAAGGTCGCGTCCGATGCGGGACGGCGGATGCCGCTCGCCTGGGCGCGGCCGTCGATCACGAGGCCGAAGCAGCGCATCGCCGGATCGTCCCATTGCTCCGGCGTGAGGTCCGCGCCGTCGGGCGAGAGCCAGCGCGCGTCGGTCACGTCCAGCGCCTCGTTGTATTCGCCGGTGAGAAAGCGACCGCGCCGCAATACCGGCAGACGGTGGCGCAGCGTGGTGAGATTCTTGACGAACTCGGTGAGCGCGCGGCCTTCGTCGTCGACGCTCTCCCAATCCACCCAACTGATTTCGTTGTCCTGGCAATACGCGTTGTTATTGCCCTTCTGCGTGCGGCCGAATTCATCGCCGGCGAGGATCATCGGCGTGCCTTGCGAGAGCAGCAGCGTGGCGAGCAGATTGCGCTTCTGGCGCTCGCGCTGCTGGCGGATCTCGGCGTCGTCGGTCGGACCTTCGACGCCCATGTTCCACGACTTGTTGTCCGAGTGGCCGTCGTTGTTGTCCTCGCCGTTGGCCTCGTTGTGCTTGTCGTTGTACGAGACGAGATCGTTGAGCGTGAAGCCGTCGTGCGCGGCGACGAAGTTTACGCTGGCCCAGGGGCGGCGGCCGCGATGATTGAACTTGTCGCCCGAACCGGTCAGGCGTTTGGCGAGATCGCCGACCTTGCCTTCGTCGCCCTTCCAGTATTCGCGCACGGTGTCGCGAAAGCGGTCGTTCCACTCGGCCCAGCCCGGCGGAAAACCGCCCACCTGATAGCCGCCCGGCCCGCAATCCCACGGCTCGGCGACGAGGCGCACGCTGTTGAGCACCGGATCCTGGCGGCAACTGTCGAGAAAGCCGCCGCCCTCGTCGAAACCGTGCGGCTCGCGGCCCAGGATCGTGGCGAGGTCGAAACGGAAACCGTCCACCTTCATTTCCGTCACCCAGTAGCGCAGGCTGTCGGTCACCATTTGCAGCACGCGCGGATGCGACAGGTTCAGCGTATTGCCGGTGCCCGTGTCGTTGATGTAATAGCGCGGCTCGTCGGGCAGCAGCCGGTAGTAGGACGCGTTGTCGAGGCCCTTGAAGGAAAGCGTCGGGCCGCGCTCGTTGCCCTCGGCGGTGTGGTTGTAGACCACGTCGAGAATGACTTCGAGGTTGGCGTTATGAAAGCGGTCCACCATCTCCTTGAATTCGCCGACCGATTCGGTGGATGAAGCAAAGAAGCGCGGGTCGGCCGCGAAGAAACCGATGGTGTTGTAGCCCCAGTAGTTGGTGAGACCTTTTTCGAGCAGATGGCTGTCGTTGACGAAGGTCTGTATCGGCATCAATTCGACTGACGTGACGCCGAGGCTCTTGATGTAATCGACCACCACCTGCTGCCCGAGCCCCGCAAAGGTGCCGCGCAGAGTGTCGGGCACGTCGGGATGACGCCGGGTAAATCCGCGCACGTGGGTTTCGTAGAAGATCACCCGCTCCCACGGCAGCGCACTGCGCTCGGGATGGCTCCACGAGAAGTTGGCGTCCACCACCTTGCACTTCGGCACGAAGGGCGCGCTGTCGCGTTCGTCGAACGAGAGGTCGCCTTCCTCGGCATCGAGCGTATAGCCGAAGATTTCCGGCGTCCATTTGAGTTCGCCGATGTGCGCCTTGGCATACGGGTCGAGCAGCAGCTTGTTGGGATTGAAGCGATGCCCCTGTTCCGGTTCATACGGCCCATGCACCCGATAGCCGTAAACCGCGCCCGGTTTCAGATTGGGCACGAACACATGCCAGACCTCGTCGGTATATTCGGGCAGTTCGATGCGCTCGATTTCGTTCTCGCCGGTTTCATCGAACAAACACAGTTCGACTTTCGTTGCATGCGCCGAAAAGAGCGCGAAGTTGACACCACTTCCATTCCACGTCGCACCGAGCGGAAAAGGCGTGCCTTCCGCGACGCGCGTCGAGTAGCTGCTCTGGGATGACATAGGGGTTCCTGTGGAAGCGCGAGCGCGTGCACGCGTGTTCTAGTGTATGGCCAAACAGCAAGCGCGCCCGAAGGAGCAAATTGCGGGCCCGGCTTTCGCAGGTCTCGCTTCGCGGAGCACGCGGCCTCCGGCCAATGAAGCGGCACGAGTTTTGCACCAGCATGATGAAAAGCTTGTCGACCCCGCGCCGTTACAAGCGCAAGAACAAAAGGGAGAAGAGTCATCATGCGAAGCCTACATACTGCGCCGCTCGTGGCGGCGGTACTACTCGCCGCGACGCTCGCCGCCAACGACACCTACGCTCAGGGCGCGCCCCAGGCCATCACCGAAAGACGCACGGACGTGGTCCAGCTCGCGAGCGGCTACCGCGCATCGAAACTGACCGGCGCCGATGTCTACAACAGGAACAAGGACACCATCGGCACCCTGGACGATCTGATCGTCTCGCCGAGCGGTGACAGAAGCACCTACGCGATCCTGTCGGTGGGCGGCTTCCTCGGCATCGGCAAGCATCTGGTGGCCGTGCCGTTCAACGATTTGCAGATCAACAATCGCCGCATCGTGCTGCCGGAAGCGACCAAGAAATCGCTCGAAGCGCTGCCTGAATTCAAGTACGCGGATTGATCCGCGGGCTATCCGCCGCCGGCGGTTCGGCTAGAACGTTGATTGCCCGCGCTGACCGGTTGCAAGGAGCGGAGCCTTGCGAACCGGTTAGACGCGTGGCCTTCACGCGAACAGTTTGTCGAGCGTGATCGGCAAGTCCCGCACGCGCTTGCCCGTCGCGTGCCAGATCGCATTGCCCACCGCCGCGGCCACGCCCACCACGCCGATTTCGCCCACGCCCTTCACGCCGAGCGGATTGACGATGTCGTCGTGCTCGTTCACGAACAGCACGTCGATATCGTGGATGTCGGCATTCACCGGAATGTGATACTCGGCCAGGTTGTGGTTCATCTGCCGCCCGAGCGCGTGGTCGAACTGGCCGTGCTCGTGCAGCGCCATGCCGATGCCCCACACCACGCCGCCGGCAATCTGGTTGGCCGCCGTTTTCGGGTTCACGATGCGGCCCGCGGCGACGGCGCTGACCACGCGCGTCACGCGCACGGTGCCGAGCGCTTCGTCCACGCGCACCTCGGCGAACACCGCCGAATGCGTGCCCATCGAATACGCCTGCTGTTTTTCATGCGGCTTGACGCTCGCCTGCTCTTCCAGCGTTTCCAGACCCGCGCGGGCCAGCAGCGCGTCGATGCCGATCGCGTCGTCGGAGCCGCTGCCGCAGACGAGCCGGTTGCCGGCGCGTCTCACCTCGTCGCGCGCAACCATCGCGAAGCGCCCGCCGCCGTATTGCCGCGCCAGTTCGACGAGGCGGTTTCGCAGTCGTTCGCACGCGACGTGAACCGCGCTGCCCACCGACGACACCGTCCACGAGCCGCCCTCGATCGGCGCTTTCGGCAAGCGCGTGTCGCCGAGCTCGAAGTCGACATCGTGAATCGACACGCCGAGCGCATCGGCGGCGATCTGCGTCATCGCCGTGTAGGTGCCGGTGCCGATGTCGGCGGTGGAGCTCGACACTTCCACGCGGCCGTCAGGCGTGAGCACGGCGCGCGCCGCCGCTTCGTTTTGCATCGCGTCCCACGCGCCGGTCGCCATGCCCCAGCCGATCAGTTCGCGGCCCTCGCGGCGCGCGCGCGGCGCAAGCGGCCGCCCCTCCCAGCCGAAGCGCGCGGCGCCTTCGCGATAGCAGTCGCGCAGCGCCTTGCTGGAAAACGGCAGATTCTTGTTGGCGTCGCGCTCCGCATAGTTGACGAGCCGCAATTGCAGCGGGTCCATCTGCAACGCTTCGGCCAGTTCGTCCATCGCCGTTTCGAGCGGGAAAAGACCTTGCGCCGCACCCGGCGCGCGCATGTCGGCCGGCGTCGGCACGTCGAGCTTGACGACCTTGTAGCCCAGCGTGACGTTCTCGCATGCGTACAACTGGCCGGCCCAGTTCACGAGCACGTCGCAGTAGTCCTCGTAACGCGAGGTTTCCGCGACCGCCTCGTGAATCACCGCCTGCAGTTTGCCGTCCGCCGACGCGCCCAGCGCCACGCGCTGAATCGATTGCGGCCGATGCGCGAACGTGAACATCTGCTGGCGCGTCAGCGTGACCCGCACCGGCCGCTTCAGATCGCGCGCCGCCATCACGGCGAGCGGCAGATGATATTGCGGCCGCAAACCCGAACCGAACGCGCCGCCCACGAAGGGCGACTCCACCTGCACCTCGTCGTCCTTCAGGCCGAACACGCCGGTCAGATAACGCTTGGTGTTGACGACCCCCTGGGTCTTTTCATAAACGATCAGATGCCCATGCTCGTCCGGCACCACGGTGCAGCCGTGCATTTCCATCGGATTGTGATACTCGGCGGGCGTGCTGTAGAAGCCGTCGACCCGCACCGCCGCGCTCGCCAGCGCGCGGTCCGCGTCGCCGCGCGGCGACGGCGGCGGATCGAACCCGCCCTTTTCCGTGGACGGCGGCACAGCGCTCATCAACGATTCGCTCATTTCCGTCTGATGCGGCGTGTGTTCGTAGCGGACCTTGACGAGCGAGGCCGCATGGCGCGCCAGTTCCAACGTTTCCGCCACCACCAGCGCGACCGGTTGTCCGCTGTACCACACGCGGTCGTCCCAGAGCGGCCTGAACGGCGTGCCGCCGGGGGCGACCATGTCTTTGTAGGGCTGGTCCGCCAGCGGCAGTGGCGGGCGATTCAGATGCGTCAGCACGAGCAGCACGCCGGGTAGTTCGAGCGCCGCCGACGCATCGATCGCCACGATACGGCCGCTCGCGATCGTGCTCGACACCACGAAACCATACGTCAATCCATTGGCGGCGTAGTCCGCCGCATACTGCGCGGCGCCGGTGACTTTCAGCTTGCCGTCGACGCGCTTGTGCGGCACGCCCACGGCGCGCGTCGCCGGAAAAGTGTCGGCCCCGTTCATGATGCGCCCTCCTCGAACGAACGCTGCGTCGCCAGTTCGAACGCGCGCACGATCACGCGCGTCGCCAGTTCGATCTTGAACGCATTGCCGCGACGCCCTTGCGCCTCGCGCAACAGCGAGTCCGCGAAACCGCGCACGGTGGCGGCGTTCAGCGGTCTGCCGCGCAGCACGGCTTCGGCATCCAGATCGCGCCACGGTTTGTGCGCGACGCCGCCGAGCGCGCAATGCGCGCGAACGATGATGTCGCCGTCCAGTTCGACGCCGAGCGCGGCGGACACCAGCGCGAACGCATACGAGGCCCGGTCGCGCACTTTCACGTAAGCGTGATGTTCGGCGAAGCCTCGCCTGGGCAATTCGACGGCGATCACCAGTTCGTCGTCGCGCAGGTTCGTATCGATGTGCGGCGTCTCGCCGGGCAGGCGATGGAACTCGGCGAACGGCAGCGCGCGCGTGCCGTCGTGGCCGGCGAGATGCACCGTCGCGTCGAGCGCCGCCAGCGCCACGCACATGTCCGACGGATGCACGGCGATGCACTGATCGCTCGCGCCGAGAATCGCGTGCATGCGGTTGACCCCTTCCATCGCGGAGCAGCCGGTGCCCGGCTCGCGTTTATTGCACGGCGTGCCGGCGTCGTAGAAGTAAAGGCAGCGGGTGCGTTGCAGCAGATTCCCTCCGACGGTCGCGACATTGCGAATCTGCGCGGACGCCCCCGCCAGGATCGCCTTGGCAAGCAGCGGGTAACGCGCGGCCACGGTCTCGTCGTAGGCCACCGCGGTATTCGTCACCAGCGCGCCGATTCTCAGGCCGCCGTCGCCGGTGGCTTCGATCTGCCTGAGCGGCAAACGGTTGATATCGACCAGCGTGGCCGGATGCGCCACGTCCTCGCGCAACAGGTCCACCAGATTCGTGCCGCCCGCGATGAACGCGGCGGCGGCATGCGCGCGATGCTGGTCGATCGCCTCGGACACCGCGCTTGCGCGGGTATAGGAAAAGCGGTTCATGGCCGCGCTCCCGGCGCCGTGAGCGGCTGATCGGACCGCTGCGCCGCATCCAGAATCGCCGCGACGATATTCGTGTACGCGCCGCAGCGGCACAGGTTGCCGCTCATCAGTTCGCGAATGTCGTCGGCGTTTTTCGCGTGGCCTTCGGCGAGCATCGCAACGGCCGAGCAGATTTGCCCCGGCGTGCAGTAGCCGCACTGGAAGGCGTCGTGATCGATGAACGCCTGTTGAACCGGATGCAGCGTGTCGCCGTCGGCAAGACCTTCGATCGTCGTGATCGACGCGCCGTCGCGCACGGCCGCGAGCGCGAGACAGGTATTGATCCGCTGGCCGTCGACGATCGCGGTGCAGGCGCCGCATTGGCCGTGGTCGCAGCCTTTCTTGATGCCGCTCAGGTGGCAGCGTTCGCGCAGCAGATCGAGCAGCGTGGTCCACGGCTCGATCTCGAACCGGTGTGTCTTGCCGTTGATCTCGAACGTCACCGGCACGCGCTGGACGTCGCTCGGCGCGAGGTCCAGCGCCGCTTGTGCTGTGGGGGTTTCCATTGGATGTCCTCCGGACGGTAGGTCGCGCAATACGAACGGCGCGCGCAAGCCACGTGCCACCATGCCGCCGTGCCAAGGCGCCGGCCGCGCTTCGCAGGCACGCGTGATGCGCGTTTTTCATGGGGCGGCTCGCGAGCCTCGCACGCGAGTCCTCCCCACGCGTGGCACGCGAAGCAAGCCGCACTCGCGGCAACGCCGCTGCCGGCCGGCGCGGCGGGCATTGCAAGATGTGCAGCGAACCCGCATTTCTTTCAATCGGCTCCGCGCAGCCGGCATCACGCGCCGCGGCAGTGCGAGAACACTGCTTGCCATGCGCTTCACACTCCACTCGTTCAGGAGGTATCCATGCATCACGTCCACGAAATCATGTCGCGCGACGTCGTCAATGTGACACCCAACGACACCATTCAGCATGCCGCGGAATTGATGCGGCGCTACGACGTCGGATCGTTGCCGGTGTGCCAGAACCATCGGCTGATCGGCATGATCACCGATCGCGATCTCGCGGTGCGCGCGTTGTCCACCGGCTGCCCGGCGAACACGCCGGTACGCGATTTCGCCAGCACCGATGTGCAATGGTGTTTCGACGACGACGACGTCGACGCCGTCCAGCAACGCATGGCCACCGCGCAGGTGCGCCGCATGCCGGTGGTCGATCACGACAAGAACCTGGTCGGCGCGCTGTCGCTCGGCGACATCGCCACGCGGGCCGACAGCGCGTCGCGCGACGAGGTCGCCAACACGCTCGAAGGCGTTTCGCAACCCCGCATGCACTGAGAAGGAGAGACACATGGCACAGCATCCCAGTCACTCGCAGGACCATCGGCATCCCGGCCAGCCGAATCCGATCGAGGTGCAAAAGGCGCTGCACGGTGTCGACTATCCGACGACGCGCGAAAAACTGGTGGAAGCCGCACGCAGCAACGGCGCAAACCAGGACATCGTGGATCTCGTCGGTGAGTTGCCGGATAAGAACTACGACAGCCCGGCCGCGGTTTCCAAGCAACTGTCGCGCACGCAGTAGCTTGGACCCGGCACCAGGCTGATAAAAACAGAACCGGCGCATCGTCATGCGGCGATGCGCCGGTTTTTTTCTTCATGCCGCAATGCGGCAATGCGCAAGCCAGTTAAATAATGGGCGACCCGCCGGTGACCGCGATCGTCGCGCCGGAAATGTAGCTGGCGTCATCGGAGGCGGGCATCACATAGGCCGCCGCGAGTTCGGCGGGCTGACCGGGGCGCTTCATCGGCACCTGCTGGCCGAATTTCTCGACTTTCTCGGCGGGCATCGTCGACGGAATCAGCGGTGTCCAGATCGGCCCGGGCGCCACGCAATTCGCGCGTATGCCCTTCTCGGCCAGCAATTGCGCGAGCCCGCCGGTGAAGTTCTGGATCGCGCCCTTGGTGGTCGCATAGGCGATCAAGCCGGGGTTCGGATGATCGGCGTTGATCGACGTGGTGTTGATGATCGAGGCGCCGGGCTTCATCTGCTTGACCGCCGCCCGCGTGATCCTGAACATCGCGCCGATGTTGGTATCGAAGGTCTTGTCCCACTCCTCGTCGCTGATCGCGTCGAGCGACGGGTAACTCATCTGGTACGCGGCATTGTTGACCAGCACATCGAGCCGGCCGAACGCCTCGACCGCGCGCCTGACGATCTCCTCGCAATGCTCGGGGCTCGTGATGTCGCCGCGCAGCAGCACCGCCTTGCGGCCCGCCTCTTCCACCCAGCGCGCGGCTTCGCGCGCGTCGTCGTCTTCGTTGAGATAAGAGATCAGCACGTCCGCGCCTTCGCGGGCGAACGCGATCGCCACGGCGCGGCCAATGCCGCTGTCGCCGCCCGTGATGATCGCCGCCTTGCCGGCGAGACGGCCCGAGCCTTTATAGGATTTTTCGCCGTGGTCGGGCTGCGGTTTCATTTCCGCCGTGGTGCCGGGCGTGTGATCCTGTTGCTGCCTGGGAAACGGTGGCGTGGGACGTTGCGTGTCGGTCATGGCTATCTCCAGAGTGCGAATGAAGAGGCGCGGCGCGTCGTGAACCGGCGCGGCCGTTGTGTTGCACGCAGCAACCCACGGACCCGCGAGGGATCGCGCATGATGCGTTTCGAGCCAGGGGTTTTTGCCTAAGGGTATGCCGTCGCGAAGTGTGCCGCGAAATGTGCCGCGAAGTGTGAAGAAGCGCGCCGGGATGTGCCGCGTTGGTGGCGAAGTGTCCAACCGGGCCGGCATATCGACGTTGTGGTCGTGCATGAATCGGCTACTGCTCGCATGCGTGCCCATGCGTTTTTTCAAACGTTGCGCAACTTTACGGCGGCCCGGCCGCATGCAGCGCGGCCGCCGATTCGAGTACCCGCAGCAGGCGTTCCGGCGTCAACGGCTTCGCGCAGTGGGCGTCGAAACCCGCGGCTCGCGCGCGCGCCCGGTCGTCGCGCGAGGCGAAAGCGGTGCAGGCGATCAGCAGCATATGCGCGGTCAATGGATCGGCCCTTAGGCGGCGCGCCAGTTCGAGCCCGTCCAGGTCCGGCATCTTGATGTCCAGGACCACCGCGAAGGGCTGCCATTCGCAAGCCATCTCGCAGACCGCGAGCGGATCTTCGAGTGCGCGGCACTCGAAGCCGTCGGCGTTCAGCAGCATTTGCAACGCGTCGGCCGCTTCGCGGTAGTCGTCCACCACCAGCACGCGCCGGTGCGAGGCCATCGCGTACTGGATAGGCCGCCAGACCACCACGTCGTCGCTGTTGTCCATTCCTCGGTCGAGCGTCACTGTCTTCTCCCTGTGCTTGTTCTTCGGTCGCGCTCGAGCGGCGCTCGAGCAACCTGCGCGAGCGGTGCAAGATTCGCTCCCGCAGCGCGGCGAACCAGGCCGCTTGCCGCGCAACGTCCGCTGTTTTCCGACACGGTCTCGCAGCGCGCAGCCGGTACACGGTCCCACGAGGCACACGACACCACCATAGCGCAACGCGGGGAACGGCGTTTGCTGTTTTGCGCATGTCGATCCATCGCCCGCCGGCACCGGATCTCACCTCGGAGTTCTTATGAAACGCACATTCATCGTGCACGCGGCCCTTGCCGCGTGCATCGCGCAATCCCTTGTTTTCGCCGTTCCGGTCCACGCACAAACCGAAGCCGCCTCGACGACGACAGCCAATCCCCTGCCGGAAGCGGACAAGAAATTCGTCCAGGCCGCGTCGATGTCGAGTTCAACCGAAATCGACGCCGCGAAACTCGCCATGAGCCGCTCGAGCGATGGCGACGTGAAGAAATTCGCCGGCCACATGGCGGCCGATCATACGAAGCTGACCGTGCAACTCAAGATGGCCGCGCCGCGCGGCGTGAGCGTGCCGAAGGACAACTCCGACACGGCCCTTCTCGACAGCCTGCGTCCGTTGAAGGGCGCGGAGTTCGATACGGCCTACATTCAGAAGGTCGGCTTGCAGGGGCATAAGGAAGCGGTGTCCGCGTTTCAGGACGAAATCGCCAACGGCCAGGATGCGAAGCTGAAGAGCGCGGCGCAAAAGGCCTTGCCGACAATCGAGAAGCACTATCAGATGGCGCAGGACCTGGCGAAGAAGAAGAACGTCACGGCGCCGTAACACGCGATACGCGACGCCGGCGCGGTCGATCGCGCTGGCGTCTTTCGAACGCTTCGAAGCTCATCATGCCCACCTCGAAATCCGGACGATCGCGCTCCACCGCCGCGGGTGCCGATGCAGACGCCTCGGGCACAGCGGACGCCGCCGCGGACGTGCAACCGGATCAGCAACCCAGGTCGCTCGACGCGTGCCGTCGCTGCGCGCTATGGAAAAACGCGACGCAAGCCGTGCCCGGCGCGGGGCCGAAGCATGCGCCGATCATCCTCGTCGGCGAACAGCCCGGCGACAAGGAAGATCTGGCGGGCAAGCCGTTCGTCGGCCCGGCGGGCGCGCTGCTCGATCACGCGCTCGAGCAGGCCGGCGTCGCGCGGCATGACGTTTATGTGACCAACGCGGTCAAGCATTTCAAATGGACGCCGCGCGGCAAGCGGCGCATGCATAAGACGCCGGCCCAGCGCGAGATCGACGCCTGCGCTTACTGGCTCGAAAAGGAATTGCAGTCCACCGGCGCGCGCGTGATCGTGGCGCTGGGCGTCACCGCGTTGAAGGCCGTGCTGGAGGACAAGAACGTCCGCATGCAGGACGTGCTGGGCCGGCCGATCAAGCATGGCGAGTACAGCGTGGTGGCGACGTATCACCCTTCGTTTGCGTTGCGCGCGCCCGATCCGGAAACCCGCGAGCGTGCCTTCGCGGCGATTGTCGACGCGCTGCGGCAAGCGGGCAAGCTGGTGTGAACGTGGTACGAAAGCGATGCTTGCCGCTTGCTGCGCTTATTGCACTTATTGCGCGCGATCGTCGATGAAGCCCTTCAGCATCGCCAGCGTGTCGGCGTCGTCGATATGCTTGTCGGTGCGCCAGCGCAGCATGCGCGGAAAGCGCACCGCCACGCCCGACTTATGACGCGGGCTCGCCTGAATCCCCTCGAAGCCGATTTCGAACACGAGCGTGGGCGTCACGCTGCGCACCGGGCCGAATTTCTCGACCGTGGTCTTGCGCACGATCGCATCCACCTGGCGCATTTCCTCGTCGGTGAGACCGGAATAGGCCTTCGCGAACGGCACGAGGGTACGCACGCCGTCCGCTTCATCCCACACCGCGAAGGTGAAGTCGGTATAGAGACTCGCGCGCCGGCCATGACCGCGCTGCGCGTAGACCAGCACCGCGTCCACCGCATACGGATCGATCTTCCATTTCCACCATGTGCCGGAGGCTTTCGTGCGGCCCACGCCGTACATCGAATCGCGCGCCTTGAGCATCAAGCCTTCGACGCCGCGCGTCCGGCTCTCTGCGCGCAGCGCGGCGAGCGTTTGCCAATCGGACGCGCGCACCAGCGGCGACACGCGCAACAGATCGCGCGCCAGGCTGCCGTCGACGGAAGCGGCCAGCGCATCGAGGCGCGCGCGCCGCTCGACGAGCGGCGTCATGCGCAGATCATCGCCCTGCGCTTCGAGCAGATCGTAGGCGAGCAAGGTGGTGGGCGAATCGGCCAACACTTTTTTCGTCAGCGTTTTACGCGCGATGCGCGGTTGCAGGCGCGCGAACGGCAACGGCGCCGTCGCGCCGGGCTCCCACGCGAGAATCTCGCCGTCGATCACGAAGCCGTCGGGCAACGCGTCGCCGAGCGCCGTGACCTCGGGAAAGCGCTCCGTGATCAGATCCTCGCCGCGCGACCACAACCACACGCGGCCCGCGCGTTTGACGAGTTGCGCGCGAATGCCGTCCCACTTCCATTCGATCAGCCATTGCATCGGCTCGCCGAGCGTCGCCGGGTCGGTCTGCAACGGATGCGCGAGAAAGAACGGATAAGGCAAGCCCGCATCGTCGTCATGCGCGGCATGATGCGCTTCTAGGCCTTGCCGCGCCTCTTCGCTGCCGCTCTCCGGAGCGATCAGGCGCAGATAACGCGCGGCGTCGGGTTTCTGCCGCGAGTCGGTCCAGCCCACCATGCGTTGCGCGATCCGTTTATGGTCGACGCCCGCCACTTCCGCGAGCGCGCGCACCACGAGTTGCCGCGCCACGCCGACCCGAAAGCCGCCGCCGATCAGCTTGGTCAGCAGAAACCGTCCGCCCCAATCGAGTTCGTCCCAGTAACCGAGCAAGCGCGTGCGCAATTCCTCCGGCGCGAGGCCGCGAAGCGTCAGCACGCGTTGCTCGATCCATTGCGTGAGGCCGAGTTCGGAACTGCGTTGCGCGGGCGGCAGGATATGGGCGATGGTTTCGGCGAGATCGCCCACCGCGTGATACGACTCCTCGAATAGCCACGGCGGCAAGCCGGCCCGCTCGCGGGCGATTTCGGTCAGCAGACGCGTGGGCACCGATTGACGCGGCTTGCCGCCGGCGAGAAAGTACGACGCCCATGCGGCGTCCTCCGGTTCGGCCGCCGAGAAATAGCTGTTGAGCGCTTCGAGTTTGTCGCGCGTCGAGGTGGTCGCGTCGAGCGCGGTATAGAGGGCGGCGAAGCGTTTCATGGGCCGCTCGTCGTGTTGTCGGCCGCGGGTCGGGCTTCGAGATCGGCCGCGTTCGGCGTGTCATCTCGTGTGGCTTGTGTGGCTTGCGTGGTTTGTGTGGCTTCCACCGGCGAGGCGCCGCTCGTCGCGGCCGTTTCGTCGCCGCCCGCGGCGTCGGCCTCCACCGTGTCGTCTCCGTATTGCGTGTCGAACGCGCCTGCTTCGAGACCCTGTTCGCGCAGCCAGCGCACCATCGGCTCGACCGAGCCATGCGTGACGATGACGCGCCCCGCGCCCGTCGCATGAATCGCGCTTTGCAGGCCGGGCCAATCGGCGTGATCCGACAGCACGAAGCCGCGATCGACGCCGCGCCGGCGCCGCGCGCCGCGCAAGCGCATCCAGCCCGACGCGAACGCGTCGCTATAGTCGCCGAAACGCCTGAGCCATGCGCTGCCTTGCGCGGACGGCGGCGCCACGATCAACGCCTGCCTGAAAGCGGCCTTGTCCCTCGCCGCTATTTCGCCGACGACGCGCACCGGCGGCAAGCGCACGCCCGCCTCGCGATACGCGCGATTGAGCGGCGCGATGGCGCCGTGACAGAAGATCGGTCCGATGGCGGCGTCGACGCTCGCCAGCACGCGCTGCGCCTTGCCGAACGAATAGCAGAACAGCACCGACGCGCGTCCTTGCGACGCGTTGTGACGCCACCATGAATCGATGCCGTCGAACACGGCTTGCGGCGCGTCCCAACGATAGATCGGCAAACCGAACGTCGACTCGGTGATGAACGTCTCGCAGCGCACCGGCTCGAACGCAGCGCAGGTCGGATCGGGGTCGAGCTTGTAGTCGCCCGATGCGACCCACACGCGGCCCTTGTGCTCGATCCTGAGTTGCGCCGAACCCAGCACATGTCCCGCCGGGTGAAGCGAGACGGTCGTGCCGTCGAAGTCGAGCCGCTCGCCATAGGCGAGCGTTTGCAGCGCGATGCCGGGCAAGCGCGACAGCAGCACGTTCGCGCCCGCTTGCGAGGCAAGGTAATGACGGTGCCCGAAGCGCGCGTGATCGGAATGGGCGTGCGTGATCACCGCCCGCTCGACCGGCCGCCAGGGATCGATATAAAAGTCGCCGCACGGGCAGTACAAACCTTCTGGCCGGGCGACCACGAGGTCGGGATCGTGCGGGTTTTCCGGCTTGTCAGACGCGTTGTTCAATGTATGGGATTCCGACAGACTCCAGGCAAGGTCGATGAAAGGCGCAGCAAATCGCATTCCCGCGACTGATGTCACGCGAGTCGAGTTCAGCCACGCGGGATGGCTGCGTTCTTGCTTACGGTACGACAACAAGCGCGCCCGCACCCGCTGCATGTCGGCGGGCTCCGCGACGCGCGTCGTGAGCGACCATGCGAACCATCATCGACGAACACGCGTTGTATGTGGCGAAACATCCCGGCACCTTCGTCCTGCAAACGCTGAAGGCATTTCGCGCGAATCAGGGCTTGCTGCTCGCCGGCGCGGTGGCGTATTACGCGCTGTTGTCGATCGTGCCGCTGATGATCCTGATCGTGATCGCGTTGTCGCGCGTGGTGCCGGAGCACACGTTGCTCACCGCGCTGGGTCATCTTTTGCAATGGCTGGTGCCGGGTCAATCGGGCGCGCTGGTGCGCGAACTCGCCCATTTCCTGGCGCACCGCGAGGTGGTCGGCTGGGTGTTGTTCCTGACGATGCTCTTCTTCAGCTCGCTCGCCTTTACGGTGCTGGAAAACGCGATGTCGCTGATTTTCGTGCATCGCGTGGTGATCCGCCGGCGGCACTTCCTGCTTTCCGCGCTGCTGCCCTATTGCTACATTCTCTTTCTCGGCGTGGGCTCGCTGATCGTCACGCTCGTGTCGAGCGGGCTCGACGTGATGGGGGCCGAAGCGGTCGATCTGTTCGGCACGCATGTTTCGTTGCAGGGATTCTCGCGCGTCGTCCTGTATCTGCTCGGCCTCGCCGGCGAGATTTTCGTGCTGACCTCGATCTACATGGTGATGCCGGTCGGGCGGCCCTCGCTCAAGCATGCGCTGCTCGGCGGGATCGTCGCGGCGCTCCTGTGGGAAATCACGCGGCATGTGCTGGTGTGGTACTTCGCGACGCTCTCGCAGGTGAGCGTGGTGTATGGGTCGCTGACGATGGCGATCGTCATCCTGTTCAGCCTCGAATGGCTGGCGACCTTGCTGCTGTTCGGCGCCCAGGTGATTTCGCAATACGAGCGCTTCGGGCTGGAACCGCCGGACGCGCCGCAGCCGCGCATCAAGACCGGTTGACTGACGGATCAGCGCGCGCCTCACCGCCGATGCGCCTCGCGGATCGGCGAGACTGCGGTAACATTCCGCGAATGCCGGGCCTCGCGTGGTCTCGCGCGGGTCTCCTACATTCATGTTTTATTCCGTGCACGTTCCAGGATCGAGCATGCTTTATTCCCTGCACGTCTCAGGACCCACCATGAGCATCCCCCAGTGCAGCGACATACCGGTTTCGGGCAGCAACGAGCGCGTCACGGTGCTTGAGCATGGCTTCGGCAGAACCATGCTGTCCGGGTAACGCGATGCACAGCATGGACCCGCCCTTGCCGTCCGCCGATGCGTTGTTCGAGCATGCCGCCTGCGGCCTGCTCGTCGCCGATCCCGACGGCCTCATCCTGCGCGTGAACGCCACGTTCTGCGACTGGCTGGGCTATGGCGCCGGGCAGCTCGCCGGAGCCCGCCGCATCGGCGACCTGCTGAGCAGCGGCGGCAAGGTGCTCTACGAGACGCATTGGGCGCCGCTTCTGCGCACGCAGGGCTCGGTCGCCGAGATCAAGCTGAACATGATGCATCGCGACGGCCATACGGTGCCGATGCTGCTCAACGCGGTGCGCCGCCGTCATGGCGACGCGAGCTACCTCGAAGTGGCGGTGCTGGTCGTCGCGGATCGCCACAAGTACGAACAGGAATTGCTGCTGGCGCGCCGCAACGCGGAGGCGTCGGTGGCCGCGCATCAACTGGCGCGCAAGGAGTTGCAGGAAAGCCGCGACGTGCTGAGTCTCGCGATGCGCGGCGCGCGCATGGGCGCGTGGTCGCACGAGCCGAAGTCGGGCAAGTTCTGGTGGACCCGCGAACTCGAAGCGCTCGCGGGATACGCCGAGGGGCGCTTCGCCAACATGCGCGGCGGCTTTTTCGAACTGATTCATCCGGGCGACCTCGCCGCGCTGAACGAGGCCGTCGACCGGGCGGTGGCAAGCGGCGACGATTACGTCGCGGAATTCCGCTTCCTGCATGCGAGCGGCGACTGGTGCTGGATGGAAGGCCGCGGCCGCGCCACTTACGACGAACGCGGCGAGCCGCTGACCATCTACGGCCTCGGCATCGACATCACCGAGCGCAAGGAAGCGCAGACCGTGCTGCTGCGCCAGGCGGCGATTTTCGAGCACCTGAGCGACGCGATCGTGATCACCGATCTGCGCGGCAACATCACCGATTTCAACGTGGGCGGCGAGCGCATGCTCGGCTATCGCATGGGCGAGATTCTCGGCAAGCCGGTCTCGATGTTCCACCCGCCGGAAGACGCGCTGCGCATTCGCCGTGAAGCGCTCGCCGCGCTCGCCGCCGAGGGCACGTGGCGCAGCGAACTGCCGTTCGTGCGGCGCGACGGCTCGCGCGGGGTCTGCGAGACCGTCGTCAAGCCGCTGGCGAACGCGCGTGGCGACGTGTATGGCGCGGTCAGCGTGAACCGAGACATTACCGAACGCAGACGCGCGGAGCAGCAACTCAAGCGGCTGAACCTCGAACTCTCGAAAGCCGATCGCCGCAAGGACGAATTTCTCGCCACGCTCGCGCATGAATTGCGCAATCCCCTCGCGCCGATGCGCAACGTGCTCGAAATCTTGCGTCTCAAGGAATTCGCCGATCCGCAACTGAACTGGTCGCGCGACGTGTTCGACCGGCAATTGCAGCACATGACGCATCTGGTCGACGATCTGCTGGAAGTCTCGCGCATCACGCAGGGCAAGCTCGAATTGCGCAAGCAGCGGCTCGAACTGGCGCGCTCGATGCAATCGGCAATGGAAGCGGCGCGGCCCACCGTGCAGGCCTCGTCGCATCATTTGAGCGTGACGCTGCCGCGCGAGCCGCTGTATCTCGACGCCGATCCCACGCGCCTGTCGCAGATGATTTTGAATCTGCTGAACAACGCGGCCAAATACACGCCGCCCGGCGGCAGCATCTCGCTCGCCGCCGAACGCGAGGGCGACCAGGCGGTGATCGTCGTGCGCGATTCCGGCATCGGCATTCCGCCCGAGCATCTGGGCAGCGTGTTCGAAATGTTCTCGCAACTCGCGCCGGCGCTCGATCGCTCGCAAGGCGGCCTCGGCATCGGGCTTGCGCTGGTGCGCGGCCTCGCCGAACTGCACGGCGGCACGGTCGCGGCGTTCAGCAGCGGACCCGGCACCGGCAGCGAGTTCGTGATCCACCTGCCGCTTTCGCACGCGCCAGCCGAGGCGAGCGACGGCGCGCCGCTCGAGACGGCGCCTCAGGCCGCGCTGCGCGTGGTGATCGTCGACGACAACGCGGACGCCGCCGACAGCCTCGCGATGGTGCTCGAACTGGAAGGCCACGAGGTTCGGACCGCCGGCGACGGCATGGCCGGATTGGCCTTGATCCGCGAGTTCGGTCCGCAAGCGGTGATTCTGGATATCGGCTTGCCGCTGCTGAACGGTTACGAAGTGGCGCGGCGCATCCGCGACGAACACGAGGAAGCCGATATTCTGCTGATCGCGGTGACCGGGTGGGGCCAGCAGCAGGACAAGCAAACCGCGGTGGCGGCCGGCTTCGACCATCATTTCACCAAGCCGGTCGATCCGCGCGAATTGCAACGGGTGATGACGCGGCAATCGGCTTGATCGGCCGCGGGTCACTGAGGGCATGGCGCACGCCTTTTTCGGCGCATGCCTCGGCTCACGGCTTCATCGTCTCACCGCCCCATTCAAGCGCCCGACACGTCGATGACGAGCTTGGCGCGCACGTGGCCCTTTTCGAGCCGCGCAAGCGCTTCGGCCGCCGCGTCGAACGGGAACGTGCCGGCCGTTTTCACCTGCACACGCCCCTTGTCGATCAACGCGCCGATTTCGGCGAGCTGTCTGCCGTTCGGCTGCGCGGTGTAGCGCTCGGCGCGCGCGCCGCGATCGGCGGCCTCGGTTTGCGAGGGTTCCGTGAGCGTCGAGATCAGCGCGCCGCCGTTCTTGAGCACCGTCCACGAGCGGCGCTGTGTCTCGCCGCCGATCAGATCGAACACCAGGTCGACGTCGCGCGCGGCGTCCTCGAAACGCTGCGCGCGATAGTCGATCACGTGATCCGCGCCGAGCGCGCGCACGAACTCGACGCCGTCGCCGGAAGCCGTGGCGAACACTTCCGCGCCCTTGACCTTGGCGAACTGCACGGCGAAGTGGCCGACGCCGCCCGAGCCCGCATGAATCAGCACGCGTTCGCCGGCTTCGAGACAGCCGTGATCGAACAGACCTTGCCACGCGGTGAGCGCGGCGAGCGGCACGGCGCCCGCGGTGACGAAATCGATCGTTGACGGACGGCGCGCGAGCGCGCCTTGATCCACCTTGACGAACTGCGCATACGCGCCCTGACCTTGGCCGACGAAACCGTACACTTCGTCGCCTTCGCGCCAGTCCTTCACACTCGCGCCCACGCGCGCGACCACGCCGGCGAAATCGCGGCCGAGCGTATAGGGCAGTTTGTCTTCGCGAATCGCCGGGTACTGGCCCTCGCGCGTCTTGATGTCGACCGGGTTGACGCTGGCCGCGCGCACGCGCACCAGCACTTCATTCGCGCCCGGCTCGGGCACGTCGATCGCTTCGGCGATGAACACTTCGGGACCGCCGAAGCGGTGAATACGATAGGCACGCATCTGACTCATGAGTGGGCTCCTTGCAAGGTGGGCCGTCGCATGACGCGGTGGTGCGTGTGCGTGTCGCGGCGCGTGCGCGGCCCGTGGTTCATCTCACGGACCGCGCAAACCCCGTTCCTTGCAGCGGGCTTACGGTCTTGCGGTCTCGCGCGAGCGCACGCATCGCACCACGCTATCACCCCTACTCCTGGCTGCGCTTCGACTGCACGCGCGCGATCTGCTGCTTCGCCGCCTCGTAGATGCGCTCCGGCGTGAAGCCGAATTTCTTCTTCAGATCGGCAAGGGGCGCGGAAGCGCCGAACGTATGCATCACCACCTGCGCGCCGAGCCGCCCGACGTAGCGGTCCCAGCCAAGCGTCGCGGCCTGCTCGACGGCCACGCGCGCGTCGAGGTCGGGCGGCAATACCGAGTCCTGATACGCCGCGTCCTGACGCTCGAAAATATCCCACGACGGCATCGACACCACGCGCGCCGCGATCCCTTCGCTCCTGAGCTTCTCGTACACGTCGACGCACAGCGAGAGTTCGCTGCCCGTGGCCAGCAACATCACCTGCGGCTTCTCACCGCGAGGCGCGTCGGCGAGCACATACGCGCCCTTCCTAACCCCCTCGGCGGATGCATAGCGGCCGCGGTCGAGCGTCGGCAACGGCTGGCGCGACACGATGATGCACGACGGCCGCCGCGGATTCGACAGCGCCACGCGCCAGGCTTCGGCTACTTCGTTGGCGTCGCCGGGACGCAGCACGGTCAGCCCCGGCACGCCGCGCAGCGACGCGAGCTGCTCGATCGGCTGATGCGTCGGACCGTCCTCGCCGACGCCGATCGAATCGTGCGTGAACACGTAGATCGACGGCACCTCCATGATCGCCGAGAGGCGGATCGGCGGCTTCATGTAGTCGCTGAAAATCAGGAAGGTCGAACCGAACGGCCGCAGATTCGACAACGCGAGACCGTTCACCACCGCGCCCATCGCATGTTCGCGAATGCCGAAGTGCAGATTGCGCCCGCCATAGCTGTCATGCTCGAAACTGCCCGCGCCCTCGAACTTCAGATTGGTCTTGGTCGACGGCGCGAGGTCGGCCGCGCCGCCGATCATCCACGGCACGCGCGCGGCAATCGCGTTCAGCACCTTGCCCGACGATTCGCGCGACGCGACGCCCTTAGCGTCGGCGTCGAAGGTGGGAATGCCGCTGTCCCAGCCTTCGGGCAACTCGTGCGCCTGCATCTGCGCGAATTCGCGCGACAGCTCGGGATACTGTTTGCCATACGCGTCGTATCGCGCCTGCCATTGCTCGCGCGCCGCCTTGCCGCGCGCGCCGATGCCTTGCGCGAAACGTTCGTGCACGCCATCCGGCACGTAGAAGAATTTGTCCTCGGGCCAGCCGTAGAACTTCTTGGCGAGCGCCACTTCGTCCACGCCGAGCGCCTCGCCGTGCGCGGCCGCGGTGTCCTGCTTGTTGGGCGCGCCCCAGCCGATGATGCTGTTGACCACGATCAGCGTCGGCCTGTCCGTGACGCTTTTCGCCTCCACCAGCGCGGCTTCGAACGCGGCGGCGTCGTTCGCGTCGTTCACATGCAGCGTGTGCCACTGGTAGCCGCGAAACCGGCTCTCCACGTCGTCGCTGTAGGCGAGATCGGTGTGGCCTTCGATGGTCACGCGATTGCTGTCGTAGATCCAGATCAGGTTCGACAGCTTCAGATGACCGGCCAGCGACGCGGCTTCGTGCGAGATGCCTTCCATCATGTCGCCGTCGCCGCACAGTGCATAGACGCGGTAATCGAACAGCGGCGCATCGGGCTTGTTGAAACGGTTCTCGTACCAGCGCCCCGCCATCGCCATGCCGACGCTGTTGCCGAGCCCCTGGCCGAGCGGTCCCGTCGTGGTTTCGACGCCGGTGGTCATCCGGTATTCGGGGTGGCCGGGCGTCCTGCTGTCGATCTGGCGAAAGCGCTCGATGTCGTCGAGCGAGACGGCGGGCG
Organism: Paraburkholderia terricola; assembly: GCF_003330825.1. Lineage (NCBI taxonomy): Bacteria > Pseudomonadati > Pseudomonadota > Betaproteobacteria > Burkholderiales > Burkholderiaceae > Paraburkholderia > Paraburkholderia terricola. Next base: position 2,618,041 of record NZ_CP024942.1, on the reverse strand, counting down.
AGCCGGTCGGCTTGCCGTGCTCGTCCACGGCCTTGACGTTGGCCAGATGCAGTAGCGAATACAGCAGCATCGACGCATGCCCCACCGACAGCACGAAGCGGTCGCGGTTCGGCCACAGCGGCTCGTCCGGGTCATAACGCAAATGGTGCTGCCACAGATGATAGGCAACCGGGGCGAGCGCCATCGGCGTGCCGGGGTGGCCGGAATTAGCCTTTTGCACGGCGTCCATCGATAGCGTGCGGATCGTGTTGATGCACAACTGATCGAGGGCGGGATCGTTTTGCATGAGGACACTCCTTGTTCGGCGATTGAGAACCTGGCCGGCATGCGCGGCGTCGGCGCGTGCGGCGCGGCGTGTTCGTGGAAGCACGCGCGAGGCGCCGCAGCCGGCTTACTGGTGTGATGCGCGGTGTAGATGCGCGGTGTAGATGCGGGTGTGATGAGCCGATGATGCGCCGATACGCCGAAATGCGCAGCGTGCGTGACATGCGGCACCGCGTTCGTTCGATGATCGGCGCCGGGTCTTTCAGACGGCTTGCGGCCTGGGGCGGTCGCTGCGATCCGCGATCCGCGTTCGGCATTGTCTCGGCCTGCGCGATGTCCCGCGCCTTCACTTCTCCCTTCATCTGTCCTTCACCTGCGCGCCAGGCGATTTCCGCCCGCATCAAGCGGCGTGCAGCCAGTGTTCGAGCAGCGGGCCATGCTTGCCGTCGACCGGATCCATCGCGGGGAACGGCAAGGCGTCCATGACCGCCTGTTCGTCGGGTGTCAGCGCTTCGCGGCGAATGTCCCACTGCTGGCCGCGCGGATAGCCGCCCACCACCTTGAACTGGCGCTCGAACGATTGCATGCAATGGCCGGTGCCGGCGGGCAGCAACAGCGCGTCGCCCGCGGCGATCGTCACCAGCCTGCCGCCCGGTCCGCCCACGATGACTTCCGCCGAGCCGTCGGCGACGCCGAGCACCTCGTGCGCCGTCGCGTGAAAATGGTGGTAGTCGAAAATGCGGTCGCGCCATTGCGGCGGCCATTCGTTGCGCTCGAAGAGGATCTCGAAGGCCGCGGCGAGATCGCCGGTGTACGGCGACAGCGCGTGGCGATAAATCACGACCGGCAGCTTGCGATTGTTCGGCACCCAGTCGTGCGGTTCCAGCATGAAGGCTTCGTACTCGGTTTTGACCGCGTCGAAGCCGTGCTTCGAATCGTTGTACATGGTTAGCTCCTGTGCGTGCTGATGCGATGGCGCGCTGGCTCTCGGGGATCGGCTGGGAGTCCGCGCCGAGTTCGGTCTACGCGTGATGGCGCTTGCGCGGATTGCAAGCTTACGGACCTCGTGGCGCATTGCGCCATGAGCTTCCGCGCGTTGCGAGCTTGCGGCCTTGCGTCCTCGTGCGCGATTCGCATCACGCGGGGTGTGCGCGCGCAACCGTCGCTGCGCCGCATAAAGCGAGCCTGGCCGCGCGCGAACGCGCGACGCGCGAACACCTGCGAGTTCACGCGCCGCTGGACTGCACGATTGCATTGCCGCGCCGGTGAAATTTGCAAACCGATTTGCAAACCGGTCACATCAACCAGCGCGGTCCGCGCGTCACTCCGCGCTCAGCCGCCGCCGATGCCTTGCAGCACTTTCCCCGTGCCGCCGCATACGGTGCATTGCTCCCCTTCCACCTTGCCGGTGCCGTGACAGGCGCGGCAGATGTCCTCGCCCACGCCGGGCGCGTCGGGCGGTGCTTCGTCGCCGGGATTGAGCGGCTCGTTGTCCTGTTGCATCAGTTTCTCCATGTGGTTTTGCCTGCACGCGACGGCACGCCGCGCCGGCGTGTCAGCTCTTGCGGTGCGACGCGTGTCCGCCGCCGCCCGGCGGTTCCGCATGCTCGCCGGTGCCAAGCGGCACCTCGGCGGTTTGCTTCGGACGCTCGCTCGAACGCTGCGGATTGGTCTGCTTCGCCACGTCCGTTTGCTCGACCGGCTCGATGCCTAGCGGACTCGGCTCGACGTACCGCGTGCCGCTCGGCTTCGCGCGCGGCTTCGCATCGGATGCCGCGCCGGGTGCATTGCGGCTCTGGCCGGATTTGCTGTCGTGCATATCGTGCATATCGCGCATCTCGCCCTCCTCGAATCGGCTCCATTGGCAGTGCAGCAACATCCGGTCCCTCTCCGCGATGCGTGCCGTGCATGCGTGAACGCGGCGACGTGGCACGGCCGTTGCGGCATAAAACGAGGGGGGGCCGTAGTCGTTTTTGTAAAAAGGAGATCCTCATGAGCATCATGACGATTCGCGTGTCCGATAACGAGGTGCAAGTCGAACGAACGGTGTACACGTTCACGCAAAAGAGCGACGCCGACGCGTTCCAGCGCTGCCTCGCCGATACTTCGATCGACAACTGCTATAAGAGCCATCCGCCGGTGTCGGTGCGGCCCACGCCGCCGGGCGAGCGTCCTGACGATCCCGGCCGCGACAGCACCATCTCGCCGTCGCTCGGCGGGATGCCTTGAATGCCGGTTTGAACGGCGGCTGGCGGGGCCGCGCTTCAACGCGGCGCGTAACGTGTCACTTCTCCGGAGCCGCGCGATCCGCGGCCACGATCTCGCGACCGTAGTCGATCGCGGCGCGGCGCGCCTCGTCGGCGGTCGCATACGGGCCGATCTCCGGCGCGCCGTCGAACGGAAACAGCACCTTCCGGTCCGCTTTCCTGACGACCTTCAGTCCGCCCACGTAGCGGCCGTCGCCGGTTCCGTGATAGCTCGCGTAAATTTCGAAGTCGTCGTCGGCAACGTCGGCCTTATGTCGCGCCATGTGTGATTTCCCTTATCCCTGCACCTTCGGCGCGTCACGTTATCGTGGGCGGCGCGGTTCGTGCGAACGGTTCGTGTGACTAGTCGAGCCGCACCGCGTATGGGGTGTCCAGCAACACGTGTTCCACGCGATGCGAGCCGATGCGATGCGAGCCGATGCGTGGCGCGGCGGGACGTGGCAATCGCGTGGCGATCGCGCTGTGGCCGCTATGGCACGAGGGTTGCGCGACAGAGTGCGGACATCGAATCCGCCTGGCTCGTGTTGCCGGTTCGAGTCCGGTCCCCGGCACCGGACGTCAACGCGAGCCCGACCGCACGTCACGGAGGTAGACCATGAAGTTGCCCAGCACGGGCTCGATGCGGAGGCTGCGATTGCATGTACCGACGCCGCCGGAAATCGACCCCGAAACGCCGCCGCCGCCGAACATCGATCCCGATCCGCCGCCCACGCCCGAGGATGATCCCTCACACGATCCGCCCGAAGGCGATCCGCCCGTCAAGCCGCCGCCCATGCGCGCGAGCCCGGCCGGAGCCGGCCGGTTGCGGCGCGCTCGCAACTTGCGAAGCCGCACTTCATGCGGGCTCGCCGATCGGCAATAGAAAAGGCGCGCCGGATCGAACCGGCGCGCCTTTCAAGTCGTGCATAGCGTGAACCGATATCGACCGATTCACGCTCGCTTCAACTTCAACTTCAATCTCAACGCAGCTTCGCGACGTCCTTCTCGCTCACCCGCGTCGTCGACGGATTACCGAACTGCGTCGTCACGTAGTTGGTGAGCGCGGCGATCTGCGCATCGTTCAACTGCGTCGCGAAGGCCGGCATGCCGACATCGCTGTCCGCGGTCTTGCGCTGCACGCCGTGCAAAATCACCTGCACGAGATTGACCGGGTTGGATGCGCCCACCGTCGAGTTATGCAATAGCGGCGGATAGTAGCCGTCCGGTGTGCCCTTGCCGTGCGCCTGGTGGCAGGTCGCGCAATTGCCGAGGTACAGGCGCGCCGGGTCGAGCGTACCGTTGCTCAATGCGACACCGCGCAAACGCGCGACGTCCGTCGACGGTTTGCCCCATGCGCTGCGCGACCGCGTGCCGCCGTCGCTCACCGCCGGCACCGTGCGCACGTAGGTGGCGATCGCATCGATGTCGGCGCCGGTCATCTTCGAGAAGCTGTGCTCCACGGCTTCGCCCATCGGCCCGGCGGCCTGCGCGAGACCCGGCACGCTGCCGGTTTGCAGATACTGCACGAGCTGCGCATGAGTCCACGCGCCGATGCCGCTGTCAGCCGAGGACGTGATGTTGTAGCCGTCCCATCCCGCCAGCACCGAACCGCCGAGGAAGCCGCCGCCGGTCTCGTCGAGCGCCTTCTCTTGCATGCCGAAGCCGCGCGGCGTGTGACAGGTGCTGCAATGCGCGAGACCTTGCACGAGATACGCGCCGCGATTCCATTCGGCGCTCCGGTTCGGCCTGGCTTCGTAGGGGCCGCTCTTCAGGAACAGCCAGTTCCATACCGTCAGGGGCCAGCGCATGTTGAGCGGCCACGGAATGTCGCTCGCGCGCGTGGCGGCGTTCACCGGCGCGACGCCGTAGCGGAAGTACGCGTAGAGCGCCTTCACGTCGTCGTCGCTGACCTTTGCGTAGGACACGTAGGGCATGGCCGGATACAGATTGTGGCCGTCCTTCGAGACGCCACGGCGCAGCGCGCGGTCGAAATCAGCGAGCGTCCATGTGCCGATGCCCGTTTGCGGATCGGGCGTGATGTTGCTCGAATAGACCGTGCCGAGCATCGGCACCTTGAGCGGCAGGCCGCCGGCGAACGGCTTGCCCTTCGCCGTGCTGTGGCAGGCCATGCAATCGCCGGCCGTCGCGAGGTACTCGCCGCGCTTGATCAGCGCCGCGTCGTTGCTGTTTACCGCGTTGGCCGACGTATCGGCATGCGCGAATGCGGGCAGAACCAGAGCGCCGGCCAGCAGCCAGAAAAAGGTTTTTTTCAGCACGTTCAAACTTCCTTCTTCAACTGGTCGGCCATGCGAAGCGCCAGGGCGGCAATGGTCAGCGTCACGTTGACGGTGCCCACCGTCGGCATCGTCGCGCTGCTGGAGATGAACAGATTCGGGTGATCGAAGGTGCGGCAATGCTTGTCGACCACCGAATCGCGCGGATCGCTGCCCATGATCGTCGCGCCCGTGATGTGGTTGTTCGGCGCGAAATCGTCCTGATACTCGATGTCCGTGCCGCCCAGCACCTTCGCCGCGTTGGCGTAGACCTCCTTCGTATGCACCGCGCCGCGCTTCACGTAATCGTCGATGCGGTAGGTGATCTCCGGGCGCGGGATGCCGATCGCATCCGTCTCGGTCCTGCTCGGCACGATGCGGTTTTCCGGCGCGGGCAGGATTTCGTGGAAGCAGTCGAATTCGACGAAACGCGCCGAGCGGTCGCGAATCCGGGCGTCGAGTTCGGCCGGCTTGATCAGCTTGCCTTGCTTGAAAATGTTGCGCGTTTCCTGATCGACGCGCGACAGGTTCGACAGGTGGATTTTCTTGGCGGCTTCGGTGGCGCGGAACGCGCCGTCGCGAAAGCCGATCAGCGAGGTCATTTCCTGCGGGCCGCGGCCCGGCCACAGCTTTTCGTCCGCGTAGAACGTGACGCCGGTGCCGGGGTGGTCCATCAGATTGCGGCCCACCATGTCGGAGCTGTTGCCCACGCCGTTCGGAAAATCGTGGCTGGTGGACATCAGCATGATCTTCGGCGTCTCGATGCCGTTCGCGGCGAGCACGAAATACTTGCCCTCCACGCGATGCTCGTTGCCTTGCGGGTCCTTGTACAACGCCGCGGCGATGCGCTTGTCCGCGCCGACTTCGAGCTTGTACACCACCGCGTTGTCGATCAGCCTCGCGCCGGCCTGCTCGGCCTTTTCCACATGCACGATGCCGTTGTACATCGCGCCGATCGGGCAGATCGGCATGCAGTTGTTGTTGCCGCAGCAGGTCGGGCGGCCGTCGTACGGACGGCTGTTGCGCGCGACCGGCTCGGTCACGACGTGATAGCGCGAGTCGAATGCGTTGAGCTTGCTCTTGATGGTCTGCTCGTTGTACGAGAGCGGCAGCGGCGCCATCGGATACGGCTGGCTGCGCGGCGAACCGAGTTCCTCGACTGTCGGGCCCCATACGCCGAGTTCCTCTTCGGCGCGCTGGTAGTACGGCTCCAGTTCCTCGTATTGCATCGGCCAGTCGCGGCCCACGCCGTACACGGTCTTCATCCTGAAGTCGTTCGGCATGAAGCGCCATGCGGACGCGGCCCAGTGCCACGTCGTGCCGCCCACCGCGCGAATGTACTGCGAGTTGAATTTGTGCTCGCCCTTGAGGATCAGGTAGTCGTTGGGCGGACCGTACTCGGGATGCGGCGCCCATTGGCTCGACGGATACGGCGCCATGAAATCCATCTTGTCGGTCTGATTGCGAAAGCGCTCGACGATTTCCCAGCGCGGCATGCGCGGCCCGGCTTCGAGCAGGATCACGGACTTGCCCGCGAGCGCCATTTGATGCGCGACGATCGCGCCCGCCACGCCGGAGCCCACGACCACGATATCGGCCTGGCTGGTTTGTTGTGCTTTATCGGCCATGCTCAAGCTTGCCTTTCGATCGGTTTAGCCGCCCAGAAACCGGGCTTGTTGGGGCAGTAGGAACGGATGATCAGCGTGTCGGAGACCACCTCGAACATCAGCGCCTGCTCGTAGGTGATCACGACGTTGTCGACCGTGCCGAGATACCACGCTTCCATGACCTTCAGCGCGAGCGCTTGCTGGGCCGCGTCGGCGGAGTTCGAGGCCAGCGCGCCCGCCAGCTTCGGCAATTGCCGCGCGAGATCGGGCGTGGACTTTTGCAACGCGGCGAGAAGGCGCGTGCCGACCTCGCGATCGAGACCGGACTTCGCGCTCAGCGCTTGCGACAAGGTCATGAAGGCGTCGAGGGGGGCGGCGGACGAATCGTCGGCGAGCGCCTTGAGCGTGAGGGAGCCGGTGAGGCCCGCCGCCGTGATGGCCAGCGCGCCCTGGAGCCAGCGACGGCGCGTCATCGCCGACGGCTCACCGCGCGCGGCGTCGGCCCCGAGGGAAGCGTCCGGGTGGGACGCTCCGTGAGAGTCGTGTGGAGTCAATTGTTGGTTATCCCTTGTGAGGCGTTTTTGTGAGGCGTTTTCAATGTGTTTTTCGAGGCGTGTTTTTTCAATGCGTTTTTTCAATGCTGATAGCGGGCAATGCGGTGTTGCCCGGCTTACCGCGGAGGTCGCGGCTGACGCCGCGAGAAGCGCTTCAGAACTGATGCAGCATCCCGACATACGCGCCGGTTTGCGATTCGCCAACGAGCGGGCTGGTATTGTTCGCCGCGTCGCGCGGCGACGCCTCGAGCGAAAAATTCGCGTTGCCGCTGTTGCGCACATAGCCCACCGTGCCGTACAGGAAGGTGCGCTTCGACAGGTTGTAGGTGGTGCCGAGCACGTACATCATCGCGTGGCCGGAGGGGTCGTGCGCGGCATCGCCGCCGCCGTCGCCGACCTTCACGTAGTAGCCGCCCGCCGTCACCGCCCAGCGCGGCTGGACGTTGTAGGTCGCGCCGAGCCAGTAGTGATCGGCGCTGTCGGCCACGCCCGCCGGCGAGTCGGGCGCGGAGTAATGCGTATAGGCGCCCTGAATCTTCACCGCGTCGACATGCACGTTCGCGCCCACGAAATATTCGCGCGAGCTCTGGAAGATGTTGCTGAAGCGGCCATTGCTGTCGCGCAGTTCGTCGTAGATGCCGCGCACGTCGAAGAGCGGCGAGTGATACGTCAGCATGATCCCGTCCGAGCGGCCGAACTCGCCGCTGGCGCCGCTGTTGAACGCGCCAGGCTGATTGCCGAACGCGTATTGCGCCTGCACGTCGAAGCCCCAGAACACCGGGCTGTGATACTCGACGTTATTGCTGGTTTGCTGCCAGTTGCGCCCGCGCACGAGCGAGGCCGATGAAAACGCCTGCTGCACGAACGGGTCGAATTCCCATACGCCGTCGCTGTCGATGAAGAGGTTGCGCCCGGCCTGCAACGTGCCCCACTGCTTGCTGCTCAGGCCCGCGAAGGCGCGCCGCGACCATAGCCGCCCGCCGCTGGTGCTGCCGTTCATGACCTGCAAGCCCGTTTCCAGATTGAAGATCGCGTTCAATCCGCCGCCGAGATCTTCCGTGCCTTTGAGACCCAGCATACTGGTGCCCCAATCGCCGCCTTCCGCGCTCCATCGGCTCGCACTGCCGCCCGAACCATTATTGATGTGATTCAGATATTCGACGCCGCCGTCGAGACGGCCATATAAGCTCACGCTCGTTTGACCATGAGCGAGCGACGCGGCCAGCGGACTCGCCAACGCGACGGCAGTGATTAATTTCGTTGGTAGTCTCATCATCCTGAGTGAGTTTTCTGTCGCAATGTAGGGGCGATGCGGGCGGCGGCGTGAATAAAAACTACTCGACGCGCCGTGCTGCGATTTCAATGCTGCGAGGGCTGCGGAACATCTGCCGGGTTGGCGTTTCGGCGCTTCGCGCGGGCGGTTCAACGGCATGCGCATTGACTTGCCGCGCACACCGGACGAAGCCGGTTCCAGGCGTGACTCGCACCGGCTCGCGATGACGATGTTGTAAAACTACACAGTTGGTCGCGGAACTATAGGTGATACGCGCCGGACGGACTAGCCCTTTTACGCAATAAACTTTTGCGGACGGCGTACTCGACTTTCACGGCGGCAATGAAAGTGGCGCCGCGACCTCGATGCGAAACGAAAGCTGCGCCGGATAAGATAGCCGCTCGTTCGGCCGCAGCCGAATCCGGATTCTCCATTGCTTATCAAACCTTTAACTTCGCCATGAACGCGCCCGAACTGACCGAAGACGAAAACCTTGGCCTTTATCAACGCGCGACCGAAAACGGTGCGGAATGGTGGCGCGTGAGCGTGGCCGACCGGCCGGAAAACTATCGGCTGGAGCATGGCGTGGGCGACGGTCACGGCGCCGGAGCGGTCGACATGGATCTGGTGGTCGACGCCGAAAACCTGCGCGCGAAGCTGAAGAAGTGGCGCCGCGAAGGCTTCGCGATCGACACCGCCGACGCCGCGAGCCAGGACAGCGCGGCGGAACGGGCCGCCTTCATGCCGACCTTGCAGCGCGCGGCGGCGCTGGCCCTGGCGGAGAAACGTCGCGAGACGCAAGGCACGGACAGCACGCGCGACACCGTGCGCATCGGCCATATCGACGTGCCGTGCGGCATCGCCAACCCGCTCGTGCCGCGCCTCAATCCGGCCTATCTGTTCTCCGAGCGCTTTAACGACATCGTCGAGGACATCGTCGAAAACCGGCGCGTGATGCTGATCGGTCACACGGGCGCCGGCAAGACCAGCCTGATCGAACAGGTCGCGGCGCGCTCGCGTCATGGCGTGTTGCGCTCGAACATGAACGGACAGACCACGGTCGGCGATTTCGTCGGCTTCTGGACGGTCAAGGGCGGCGAGACGCTGTGGGTCGACGGCGTGCTGCCCACGGCGATGCGCGAAGGGCTGTGGCTGATCGTCGACGAAATCGATTTTGCCGAGCCGTCGATTCTCGCCGCGCTCACCGCCGTGCTCGAACCGCACGGCCGGCTCGTGCTGAAGGAGAAAGGCAACGAGATCGTCGCGCCGCATCCGGCGTTTCGTCTCTTTGCGACCGCGAACGCGGTGGGCGCGATGAGCCAGTTCCGTCATCTGTATCAAGGCGCGAATCTGATGAACGAGGCGTTTCTCGATCGCTGGCGCGTGTACCAGCTCGACTATCTGACGCCCGCCGAGGAAGCCGACGTGCTGATGTGCACGCTCGCCCCGCACATGACCCGCCCGCTCGCCACCACCCTCGCCGCGATTGCCGCCGACTGCCGCGCGGCATTTGCCCGCGAGGATCTGTCGAGCGCGTTCTCCACGCGCCGCCTGCTCGACTGGGCCGAACTGATGCTGCGCACCGGCGATCCCGAGCGCGCGGCCGGCCCGGCGATCTACGCGAAGATCAGCCCCGAGGACGCCGCGTTGATTCGCGGCATCGTCCGTCATCACATCGCGCCGGCCGCGTGACGGTGAGCCGAATGAACGCGGTGCGCACGAGCGCGATGCATGCGGCGCGCGACACGCGAGGCTTCGCGTTCGAATCGACGCTCGGCAAGGTGGCGCGCGTGCTCACCGGGCAATACGGCGTGACGGTCGCGTTCAGTCCCGATGGCCCGCGCGTCGAACCGGGCCGCATCGTGATTCCCGATTACGAGTTGAACGGCGGCGTCGAGCGCGACGTGCTGATCGGTTATCTGGACCTGCTGGTGGCGCGCGCCAAGCATGCTTCGCTCGCGCAACTCGACGCCTTGCCGGCCGGCGTCGCGGCCACGCTTGCGCAAGTGATCGACGACCGCCGCGTGTGCGCGCAACTGCTCGACGAATATCCGGGCGCGCGCTGGTTCATCGGCAAGTTGCGCGTGCATGCCGCCGAACGGGCGCGGCAACGCTGGCCGAAGCTGCACTGGCGCGACCGGCTCGTGTGGCTGGTGGAGCGCGCGCTGTGGGACGAACAGCCGAGCCCGACCGAAGCAAGCCATTCGCTGATCGCGGCGCTGCATGCGTCGCAAGATTTGCTGGACGAGGCGCGCGCGAGCGGTTCGACCGCGCGGAGCATCGCGACAGCGCAGGCGTTGGTGGCGCGCGTGCGGGCTTTGTCGGCGGGCGACGTGAACAGCATGGCGTTCACCGCCGATCCGCTCGAAGACATCGAGACGGAAACCGTTGCGGCATCGTCCGCGCCGTTCAACGACGACGACACCCTGCTCCCCGATCAGGGCAACACGGCCTCGCCGCCGTCCGATCAAAGCGGCGGCGCGCAGGCGGACAACGCGGTGGGCATGGGCCAATCGCTGGCCGATGCGCAACAGCCCCCGGCCCGCACGGAAGGCGAAGCCGCCGCCGTCCCGCACGCCGCGCGCGCACGCCTGTCGATTCCGCTCGCCACCGAATTCGACGACATCGCCGACCTCACCGGCCAGGGCGACAGCACCGCGTGGCGCGAGCTGCGCGCGCAGGCTCGCGCGGACACCGCGCCGCTGAAGGAAAAACTCGAACGCGCGCTGAGCGCCGACGAGCGAACCCGTTGGCGGCGCGAACAGGAGCGCGGCGAGATCGACCGCACGTCGCTCGCCAGGCTCGCGACCTCACCGGGTTATCGCACGCCGTTTCGCACGCAGCGCGCGGCCAAGGGACGCGACGTCGCCGTGAGCGTGCTGATCGACCGCAGCGGCTCGATGGCCGGACGCAAGATCGAACTCGCGCGGCTGTGCGCGACGGCGCTGTGCGATGCGCTCACGCAGTTGTCGTTCGATTGCGAGGTGCTCGGCTACTGCTCGCTCGAATCCGCGCCGATGAAGCAGCTATACGAGCGGCAGCGTGCGGCCGGCGCGGATTTGCGGCGCTATAACCGCTTCGTCGAACGGCTCGATCTGAAGGTCTACAAGCGCTTTGGCGCGGCCGATCTGAGCGGCATCGCGCGGATCGATTGCGGCCACGAGAATCCCGACGGCGAGGCGCTCGCCTGGGCGGCGACGCGCCTCGCCGATCACCCTGCCGAACGGCGCATCCTGATGGTATTTTCCGACGGCTATCCCTCGACCGGCGACGGCGACCCGCAGGTGTTGCGCAGCGATCTGCGCGAACGCGTCGCGGCCATCGGCAAGCGCGGCATCGAACTGGTGGGCATCGGCGTGCTGACCGATGCGGTCGAGGACTTCTATCCGCACAACGTGGTGGTGAGCCGCCTCGCGGAATTGCCCTCGACCGTGTTTTCCGTGTTGAGTGCGATGCTGCTGAAGCGCTAGCGCTGCGTCAACGGTCAGAACGCGTTCAACGGAATCTTCAGATAGCGCACGCCATTGGCTTCGGGCTCCGGCAGCGCGCCCGCGCGGATATTGATCTGGATGGCCGGCAGAATCAGCGTCGGCATGCCGAGCGTGCGATCACGGGCGGTGCGCATCGCAACGAATTCCTCGACCGTCACGCCGTCGTGCAAATGAATATTGTCGCGGCGCTGCTCGGCGACGGTGGTCTGCCATTGCGGCCCGCGCGAGTCCGGCGGGTAGTCGTGGCACATGCACAGCCGCGTCTGTGGCGGCAGCGCCAGCAAGGTCCGCACCGATTCATACAGGATGCGCGCATCGCCGCCCGGAAAATCGCAGCGCGCCGAGCCGCCGTCCGGCATGAACAGCGTGTCGCCCACGAACACCGTATCGCCGATCCGATACGCCATGTCCGCCGGCGTATGGCCGGGCATATGCAGCGCCTGCGCGCTCAGTTGGCCGATGCCGAAGGTCTCGCCGGGCGCGAACAGATGATCGAACTGGCGGCCGTCGGCGTGCATCTCGTCGCCGAAATTGAAAATGCGCTTGAATGCCGCCTGCACGATGCGGATGCTTTCGCCGATCGCGATCTTGCCGCCCAGCGTCTCCTTCAGATAGGGCGCGGCTGAAACATGATCGGCATGCGCATGGGTTTCCAGCAGCCATTCGACACGCAACCCATGCTCGCGGACGAAAGCGACGATGCGCTCGGCGCCCGCCGTCGACGTGCGGCCGGATTTCGGATCGTAGTCGAGCACCGGGTCGATCACCGCGCACGCCGAGCCTTCGCCCGCGTAGACGACGTAACTGAAGGTGCCCGTGGTGGCGTCGTAGAAGGCTTCTATCCGGGGTGTCATCGTCCGCTCCTTTTTTGTTTGCCGCCGCGGGCGGGCTATTTGACCGGCTGCATGGTCGCGATCGGGATCAGGAATTCGGAGAAGCCCGTCAGCATGATCTGAACGCCGATGCACAGCAGCAGAAACGAAGATACACGCATGGCGACCTTGGTTCCCTCCGCCCCGAGATAGCGGGCGAAAACCACCGCCTTGCTGTAGACCAGATAGACCGTGGCGGCCACCACCAGCGAGATCACCACCGAAGCGATGCCCGAGAGCACGAACTCCGAGAGCTTGTGCGTGCGGTTGGCCGTCAGCGCGATGGCGGTGGCGATCGAGCCCGGTCCGGTGGTGAGCGGAATGGTGAACGGGAAGAACGCCTTCGACATCGCATTGTCCGCGTCCACGCGCTTCACGCCCGGCTTGTCCGCGGGTTGCGTGTCGGGGGCATTGAGCATCTGCCAGCCGCCCACCGCGACCGCGAGGCCGCCGCCGATGCGCAGCGCCTCCATTGAAATGCCGAAGAAATGCAGGATCGGCGTGCCGATGAAAAACGCCACCAGCAGCACGCACAGCACGTTGATGGCGATTTTCCTCGCGAGCGCGGTGCGCTCCTCGGTGGTCAGCGAGGCGGTGCGGTCAAGGAAAACGAAAGCAATGCCGATCGGGTTGATGATGCTGATCAACCCGGTAAAGCCAAACAGAATGTCCGCGATCAGACTTTCGACCATATGCGACCCGTGGCGGGCGGCGGCTCGGGCGGCTCGACTGTCCGCGCATGAAAAGGCGCCGCGCTAGGTTGAACGAACCGGAGCCGCGCGGGCGGTCCGGATGATGCTTGCGTTGCGTGGCGAGCATCATAGCGCGGCCGAAAGGTGCGCCGGCAACTTTCAGAAAGCCTACACGCATTTTTGATCGACTTTACGCAACCGAAGCATCAGGCATACAGTCGCTGCGAAGCCGCACTTTCAACGAGACGTACTGACCGGTTCGAGGAGTTGCCCCTATGTTGCTTCGTGTACTCGCCGCCTTGCCGTTCATCGGCATTCTGCTCGGCGTTCCGTTTGTCAACCGTGTCGAGCCGCTGATGCTCGGCATGCCCTTCGTGCTCGCATGGATCGTCATGTGGGTGGTGCTGAGCTCGCTCATCATGGCGATCGTCTATCGCCTCGACGCGTCTAATCGCCACATCGCCGCCGACGGCGAGGAGGTTCGCTCATGAGCGCCCTCGTCATCATCGCGGCCATCACGGTGTTCGCGCTTTACCTCGGCATGCGCGCGCGGCGCGGCCACGACATGAGCCTCGAACAATGGACCGTGGGCGGCCGCAGCTTCGGCACCGCGTTCGTGTTCCTGCTGATGGCGGGTGAGATCTACACGACTTTCACCTTCCTCGGCGGCAGCGGCTTTGCTTATGGCAAGGGCGCGCCTGTCTACTACATTCTGGCCTACGGCACGCTGGCCTACATCCTCTCTTACTGGATGCTGCCGCCGATCTGGCGTTATGCGAAAAACCACCGGCTCGTCTCGCAGCCGCATTTCTTCTCGCGCAAATATGAAAGCCCGGCGCTCGGCACGCTCGTCGCGCTGGTGGGCGTCGCCGCGCTGATTCCCTACCTCGTGCTGCAACTCAAGGGGCTCGGCATCATCGTCGCGACGGCTTCCTACGGCGTGATTTCATCGACCGCGGCCGTGTGGATCGGCGCCGCGGTGGTGACGTCCTACGTGATCGTCTCGGGCGTGCGCGGCTCCGCATGGAATTCGGTGGTGAAGGATCTGCTGATTCTGGCGATCGTGCTGTTCCTCGGCATCTATCTGCCGCTGCACTATTACGGCGGCCTCGGCGAGATGTTCCATGCGATCGACGCCGCGCGTCCGGGCTTTCTCACGTTCCCCGCCAAGGGTTCGAGCGTGACCTGGTTCCAGTCCACCGTGCTGCTCACGGCGCTGGGCTTTTTCATGTGGCCGCACACGTTCGGTTCGATCTTCACCGCGAGGGACGAGCGCATTTTCCGCCGCAACGCGATCGTGCTGCCGCTGTATCAGTTGATTCTGCTGTTCGTGTTCTTCGTCGGCTTCGCGGCGACGCTGAAGGTCCCGGGCCTCAAGGGCGGCGACATCGACCTCTCGCTGTTCCGGCTGTCGTTGCAGACCTTCGACCCGTGGTTCGTCGGCGTGATCGGCGCGGCGGGCGTGCTGACCGCGCTGGTGCCGGGCTCGATGATCCTGACGGCGGCCTCCACGCTGCTGGCGAACGACGTGTATCGCGGCATGTTGAACCGCAATGCGTCGGATGCGGCGGTCGCCAAGCTGGCGCGCTTTCTGGTGCCGGTGGTGGCGCTCGTCGCGGTGGGCTTCACGCTGCATGGCGGCGAGACGATCGTCGCATTGCTGCTGATGGGCTATAGCTTCGTGACGCAGTTGTTTCCGGCGGTGATTTGCAGCCTGCGGCCGAATAATCGCGCCACGAAGGAAGGCGCGTTCTGCGGGATTCTGGCCGGCGTCGCGGTGGTGGCGGTGACGACCAGCATGCATTTGAGCGTGGGCCAACTGATGCCGTTTTTGCCCGATGCGTTGAAGGACGTCAATATTGGTTTTCTGGCGCTGGCGGTCAACGTGATCGTTTTTGCCGCGGTGAGCGCGGCGACGCAAACGCGGCAGGCTGAACGGGCGCAGGCGTCGGCGAATTGAGGGTAAAGGGCGGTGGCGGGTGAAGGGGCCGAGCGCGCGTTGTCGCGTCGGCGCCGATCACAACGTCGCCGCCCGACGCCCCTGATCCACGAACGCATACCCGTTCTTGCCGCTGCGCTTGACCTGGTACATCGCCTCGTCGGCCGCGCCGATCAGGCGACGGTAGTCGTCGACGAGATCGGGGAAGCTGGCAATGCCGATGCTCGCGCGAACCAGGCCGATTCCCATCTGCTCGTCCGTGCGAACCACGCACGCGATGAGCCGCCCGGCAATCTCGACGAGTTCCGCATCCGTCGAGAATCCCCGCACCAGCACGGCGAATTCGTCGCCGCCGATCCGGGCGACGACGTCGGCCTTGCGCACCGAGCCGCGAAAACACTTCGACACCGCGACCAGAAATTCATCGCCGACGCGATGACCGAGCGAATCGTTGACCTGCTTGAATCCGTCCAGATCGACATACAGCACGGCGATTTTGTGAGTCGCCGACTCGGCCTGCCGCCGCATCGCGGCTGCTTCGAGGGCGGCGAACAGCTTGCGCCGGTTCGGCAGCCCGGTCATCGGATCGTGTAGCGCGGCGTGCTCGAATTCCTGCGACTGTCCCGCCAACTGGCGCGTCCGTTTCGCATACATGCCGAGCGCCGTGATCAACATGCAGAACAGCAGCGCGGCCAGGGCGATCACCGTGTACGCCACATGCGTGATCCGCACGCGCACATCGGCGCTGTCGATGTCGCGTTGCGCGTGCCAATAGGCCGAGGCGTTGCGCAGCAGCGCATCCGTGTCGTGAAGATTCGCGTCCGGCGACAGCGCGGCGGGCGCGGCGGGCGCAATACGCGGCGCCGCAGACGGACTCGCGTTCACCAGCGCGGCGAGCGACGTGAGACGGCGAGCCAGTTCGGCGCGCGCGTTTCGCCGACCCTCCGCCCTCGCCTCGCTATCGACCGGCACACGCTCCCATACGTCCGCGAGATTGCGCGCGCTGTCCGCGCGTTCGATCTCTTCGAGAACCAGGCTCGCATATTCCTGTTTGATCTGATCTGAAAAGACCATCCTGATCTGCAAGGCAAGGTACAGCAGGCCGATCAGCAGGCACAGCACCGACGCGACAGCCATCGTCGCCGGACCCGGGCCCAGGCGCAGCGTCGGGACGCGCACCGCGGCGCGCCGGGGACGATGCCGCTCAGGGATGGGAATAGATGTCTTGCTGGCTTGCGCGGCCATGTTGCCGGTAGCTCGTGCGTTTAAAGAAAAGGCTCATCCGTGTGAACACATTGCCTTTCGGTTTTGCGTTGACGGGCGTTGCCCGCCGCTCCTGCTGAGCGGCTCGCGCGTCCTTGACCGGCCGCGCCGCCGCGAACGGCTGCACGATGGGATCGGAGCCGCTGCTCGCGCGCCGGCTCGATCGGACCGACGTTGCAGCCGGCGCGGAGGTAGCGTTGGATGCGCCGGCTTGGGCGATGGTGGTTGCGGGGCGCCGCGTGACACGGCCTGACCAGACTGCCTGTTTGCGGCCTTCTTCGCCCTCCGAGGTGAGTGTCGCGACGGGGGACGCAGGCGTTTTCGTTGCGGGCGGTTTTGTTGCGGGCGGGTTCGTGGCCGGCTTGCTGTCCGGGGTTGCCGCGCCGGGTGTTGCTGGCCCCGTTACCGCCGTATCCATGACCGCCGCGCCCATCGGGGCCGTGAGCGGCACATTCACGGGCGCCGCCGCGACGGGCGCGGACGGCATGGCCGGCCCCGCCATCGTCATCGACATCGGCGGTCCCAGCGATGACGCCGACTTCGCGAGCACCGCTGCGCTCGCCGCCGACGCCGGCACGCCGAGCGCGCGCCGCGCACCCGCCATGGCTTCGGCATAGGCCTGCTGATCGTGATTGAACCAGACGCCGTACGCGACCGTCCCCACCACGCCGAAGGCGAGCGCGCTTGCGGCGGCCACGCATAGCGCGAGACGTCCGAAGCGTGGCGGCGGTGCCGGATCCTGTTCGGGCTCGTCAGTGTCGAAGCCGGCATCCCGGCCGGCCCTCCTGGACCTCGGCAACTCGGTATCGTCGAACATCGCAATACTCTCCGGAACCCTTCCGTCCGACGGTTCGTCGGACCTGGTTCAACATTCTTCCGACGGTTTTGCCAATTCGCTCATCGGGGTAACGACAACACGACAACGCCGCGCTTCAAATGCCGGCTCTGCGAGCCGGCTTCGCGCTGCAAGGTTGTAAAAGATTCAACGTCACGTGTAGATGCGGACGGTACGGCGCGACCTCGATGGCCGCTCGTGCAGGTGATATCGCGGGCAGACGAATAGGCGCATGCTCGCGGCCTTCTGACATGCAACAAACACGCCTATGGGAAGCGCGGTCGGCTGCGTTGCATCGGGGAATGAAGGGTATAAACGATGAATTGGCCGCGCGCTCAGACCGCTCAGGCCCACGAAAAACGGCCACGCTGGGACAGTTTGCGATGACTTCCGCCTCGCTGGAGCGTGGCGGCCCGCACCTGGGTTTCGGCTGCTATTGGCTACTTTTCCGAAGGTGCAAAGGTAGCCGCGAAACGGCAAAACGCGTGGCTCCTGAAACGCAAAGGCCGAGGCCCGCATCGCATGACGATGCGGACCACGGCCCTGCTTTTCAGCGCGGCTCGATAACGCCAGCCGCTTATTGCGCTGAGCGCTTATTGCGCCTGCTGCGCTTGCTGCTTCGACCTGAGCTTGCCCTGGAAGCGGATCTGCGGACGCAGCGATTGCGTCGTCGGCGGGGTCATGAGCATCTGACGCGCGAGCGGCGTAGCAGTCGGGTTCAACGAACCGATGCTGGTTTCACGCGACGGATCGGCAAGACCGTTCTTCACCAGCAGCTTCGCTTCGAGTTGCAGATTGGTCAGCCGAACCGGATCCTTCAACGCGTTGCCCTGCGCGAGCAACTGACTCCACGCGGTGTTGCCGTAGTTCGTCACGTAGTAGTCGAGACCGCTCGGATCGGCGAGCACCGCGGAACAACCGTTCAGGCGCACCTGCGTTTGCATGTCTTTCATCGCAACCGTCTTGCGCGACGTGAGCCCGTCGCCGTAGGCGAGCGTCAACGGAATGGTCCACTGCGTGCCGGGGTACGGGTTCTGGTTCGGAAACGGCGACTGCTTGAGCGTGACCACGGTCTGATTCGAGACCAGATCGCACTGCGTGTCGAGCGAGATCAACGGCACGCCCGTTTGCCGCACGAAGCTGTCGCCGATCGCCACCATCGGCTCGCCGCTTGCCCTGGTCAGTTCATCCCACAGGCGCCTCGGCGTGACATTGCCGAGCGCATAGTCGGCCAGATACGATTGCAGCCCCTTGCGCATCACTTCCTCGCCGAGATAGTTCTCCAGCATCTTCAGCACGTGGCCGCCCTTGTCGTAGGTGAAGGCGCTCGCGCTCAGCACGAAGTCGTTCGAGGCCCAGCCGTTGAAGTTCGGCTGCACCGGGAACGCGGTGGATTTCAGATCGGCATTGATCACCGCGTACTTGTTCTTCACGTCGTCGACCCAACTGAAGCGGTCCGGGAAGAAACGCACCTTGGTCTTGTTCTCGAAGAAGGTGGCGAACGACTCGTTCAGCCACACATCGTCCCACCAGTCGAGCGTGACCAGATCGCCGAACCACTGGTGCGCCGCTTCGTGCGTGAGCACCGTCACGCCGTAATCGGACATCTCGGTGCCCGGCGCCGGCAGAATGTCGTCGGCGAATTCCAGAATCGCGCCCCAGTTCTCCATCCCGCCGAAGTTCAGGTCTTTCTGCTCCTTGAACGCGTCGTTCGCCGCGATCGTGTCGAACTTGGTGAGCGGCAACGCAATGCCCGTGTAGCGATAGTAGTAATCGAGCGCCTGCTTGGTCTGCTGCATCGCCGGCTTGGCCCAGTCACGCATGCCGGGCGGCGTGAAGATACGCAGATGCAGACCCTTGCCGTCCGGCAGCGGGCTCGTGAAATCGTCCTCGAGAATATCGAACTGGCCGCCGCCGAAGAAGAGCAGATACGAAGGCATCGGCGGCGTCTTTTCGAACGACACCAGCTTGTAGCCGCTGTCCACGTTCACCGCCGGTTTCTCCGCCGCGTTCGAGACGACGTTCCAGTTTTGCGGGACTTCCGCGCTCACCTCATAGGTGGGCCGGAAAGCCGGCTCGTCCCAGCCGGGGAACCATTGGCGCGCGAGATTCGATTCGCCTTGCGTGAGAATCGCGCCGCTCGTGGTGCCGTCCGTCGCCTTCAGATCGACGCGGAACACGCCTTCGGCCGCCGAGCATCCCGGATACGGATCGTCGCCGCAACTGCCGCCGGTCTTGGCGACCGGATCGTCATAGCTCTTGAAGTTGATGATGCCGCTCCACTCCATGTGCAGCGAGTAATTGCCGGCCGCGATCTGGCCGCTGACGGGCCGAAGCTGATAGAAATCGCCGTCGTCCTGCGGCGTGGCGATCAACGGGATGTTGCCCGGCTGAAGCGTGATCGTGCCGTTGGTGAACTTGACGCGGTGCCCGGCGATGGTGATCGCGTTGACGGCCTTCAGCACCTTGATCTGCACGTCGGCGCGGCCGTCGAATGACGACAGCGCCGGGTTCGGCCGGAACCACAGCTTGTAGTTGACGGGCATGACCGTGTCGGGCAGTTCGACCGGCGGCACCGTCTTGTCGATCGACGGATTCGCGGCGATCGGCGCGGTGGGCGGCGCCAGCGCCGCGTCGGAAGCGGCCGTCGGCGTCTGCGCGGATTTGCTCGTCAGCGTGGAGGCGCCGTCTCCCGCGCCGCATCCCGCCAGAACCATTATTCCGGCTAGCGCCAGGCACTGTATCTGCAATCGGAAATTTATACTCATGATTAATCCTCGACTGACAATATCGGCATAAAGAAAGTGCGATGAATGCTTCAACTGGTTTTCTCTGTTTTTCAGAGAAAAAGGTCTCCCGCACCAACACCGAATTGCTGGCGAGAATATATGGACGTGTTACACCCTCAGCACTCGCGGCTGATTTTTAAATAACGGCGTTTAATCATTACAATGCTTTCAACGAAACGGATTGGAACTGGTCGTTCAGCTTCCATGCGATCGTCTGACTGATGGGCAAAGCGGCGGCTTGCCTGCGTCTCCGGGCAGGGGTAAATTTTTTTAATCAGTTTTGACGACAGTGCGTAGCCTAGTTTGGCAAACGTTCCCGTGTCAACTTCCTTTCACAATCTTTCCTGAAGTTTCACACGGTGTATGCCGTTCGAATGGAATCCCAGTAAATGGTCCGAGTTAATACTCTAGAAATCCCACGATTCCCGATTGCCTACGGAAAACCTAGCTTTCCATTTCCCGGAATGTGCTATGGATTGACGCGCGAATAAATGCAAAGCGAATGGGAGGGGTTTTGCGTTGAAAACGCCTTGAGCATCTGCGCGCCTCACGAAAACACGGCGGCTGGTTCAGAAGCGAATCGCCCACGCCGTGTTCAACCGCCCACCGCCGCCACGATCCGCGCGCACATCGCCTTATCGGGCAGCGGACCCGAGCCGGCCCGAACGTTGTCGGCCATGTATTGCGGACGCCCGGTGCCGGGAATCACCACCGTCACCGCCGCTTGCGCGAGTACGAACTTGAGGAGCAGTTGCGCCCAGCTCGTGCAGTCGATCTCCGCGGCCCACGCCGGCAGCGGCGTTTTGCCGACGCGCGCGAGCAGGCCGCCGCCGCCGAAAGGCTGGTTGATCACCACCGCGATACCCAGCTCCGCCGCGAGCGGCAAGATGCGCGCCTCGGCGGCGCGGTCATCCGCTGCATAGTTGATCTGCACGAAGTCGGGCTTTTCGCTGCGCATCACGGCCGCGACTTCGCCGAATGCACTCGACGTGTAGTGCGTGACGCCGATATAGCGAATCCGGCCGCGCGCTTTCCAGTCGCGCAGCGTGGCGAGTTGCGTGCGCCAGTCGAGCAGATTGTGGACCTGCATCAGATCGATGCGCGGTTGTTGAAAACGGCGCAGCGATTCCTCCATCTGCGCGATGCCGGCCTCGCGTCCCTGAGTCCAGACCTTGGTCGCGACGAAGGCTTTGCGGTGCGCGTCGAGTTGCGTCAGCAGCGCGCCGGCAACAGCTTCCGACGAGCCGTACATCGGCGACGAGTCGATCGCCGAGCCGCCTGCCTCGAAGAGAATTCGCAGCACGTCGGCAAGTTGCGCGCGAGCGCCGGGATCATCGCCGACATCGAACGTGCGCCACGTGCCGCAGCCGATGACCGGCAAACGTTCGCCAGTCGACGGAATCACACGCTGTGCGATACGCGAGGGCGTGGCGGTTTGCGGTTGTGGTTGCGGTTGTGGTTGGGCCTGCGTTTGCGCCGAGGTCAAACGCGGCAGAGCGATCGAGACCGGCAAGCCGATGGCGGCGCTTGTTACCGTGCGCAGAAAGGAGCGTCTGCCGGCGCGCCGCACGGCGTCGTTCGATGAAAGTGCCATGACGTGCCCTCGATAAGCAACGAACAAGCTTCGAGTCTGCACGATACGGCAATCGGGCGCGGCGTGTGGCGTGAGGAGACCACCGCGCCTGGACACGACGCCCCGCTATCTGATGAAATGCCCACAAATCGCCACGGCACTAAAGCGCATATACAAAGACGACTGCGAAGACTGCGCCGCGCCCGCCGCGAATCGATCCGCCGCCAACGCGGACCCGCCCGCCGCGCCGAGCGCGGCAACCACAATCGCCATACCGCGCAGCCGCCCGGCGCGGCCGACGAGCGTGCCCGACACGCTTCGCCAACTCGCCAGCAAGGTCATGCCGAGCGCCACGATCGCGCAACACATGGCCGTTCCTTCAACCGTTCGCGACGGACAGCGCCGGCCGCGCCGGAAACGGATCGCGCCAGGCGTCGAGCGCGTTCAACCGATCGTGCCAGCGCCGCACATGCTCGAACTCTTCGAGCGGCATCGCCGCGCTTTTCGCGTAAGGCAAGGTCGCGCCGACCGAAAAGTCCGCGACGCTCAGTTCATCGCCAAGCAGCCATGTGCGATCCTTGAGATGCCGATCGAGCACGCCCGCGTGCTTGCGAAACCAGCCCTGCGCTTCAGCGACTTTCGACGCATCCGGCTCGCCGAGTCCGATCCGCGGCTTGATCAGATGCTCGAAATAAAGCGTGCCGCCATGCCGGTAAAAATGCTGGCTGTTCCAGCTGAACCAGCGCACCGCATCGGCCTGCCGCGCGCCGCGCGGCCAGAGATCCGATTCCGCGCGCTGCGCGAAATGGCAGATGATCGCGTCGGCTTCCCAAAGGCTTTTATCGCCGTCGACGAGACACGGCACCTTGCCGTTCGGATTGATCGCCAGATAAGCGGGCTCATTCTGCTCGCCCTTTGCCAGATCGACGAAAACGTATTCGATGGGCAAGCCCAGGTACTTCGCCACGGCGCACGCTTTTCTGGGGGCCAGGGTTTCAGAATAGTAGAGCTTCATGTTCGACCTCGATATGGGTTGAATTCGGTCCGATGCGCGTTATTCGCCTGTGTCGTTCAGTTCGGCGATCAGTGCCTCGAGCTTGTCGAAGGAGCCGTTCCAGCCGACCTGATGCGCGTCGCGCGCGGCCTCGTCGAAGAATTGCGCGTGCGTGAAATTGAGTTCGGTGCCCTCGTCGATCGGACGCAATCGGATGGTCACGAGAGACTGGCGCTCCGGCATCGTCACCCACTGCCAGGTAAAGACGAGCTTGCTGTCCGGCTCGACTTCCTGGTATTCGCCGCGGCAGTCGTGCGTTTCGCCGTCGAGCGTCTGGAACACCACGCGAAAGCGCCCGCCCACGCGCGGGTCGGCTTCAGCGCTCAGCACCGGCCCGGCGTCGGGCCCCCACCAGCGCGCCATCAGTTCGGGGCGCGTCCACGCTGCGTAGACTCTCGCCGGCGGCGCCTTGATGCGCCGGATGATGGTCAGGCTGGGCTTTTCCTTGATCATTCCTCTTCCCCCTCCACAAAGTCGGTAAGTCGATCGAGACTGGCGGACCAGAAGCGCTCATAGCGTCGTAGCCACGCCATTGCCTCCTCCATCGGGCCGGCGACGAGGTCCACCGAAACGGTCCGGCCTTTCTTGGTACGCGCCACGAGACCCGCTTCGCTCAGCACGTCGAGGTGCTTCATGACAGCGGGGAGCTTGAGCGGCAGCGGACGCGCGATCTCCGTGATCGACAGGCCGGGCTCCCGCTCCAGACGCGCGAGGATAGCCCGCCGCGTGGGGTCCACGAGAGCGGAAAACGTACGATCCAACTGACTGACCGGATACTTAGCCATGTGGTGAACTATAGAGATTGAGCGTGAAGTGTCAAGGTTTTTTACGGGGCCGCCTCGTCATGCGGAGGACGCGAGCGCATCCAACCGGTTCACGCGTCCTTGCGCCCCGAGACCGGCACGCGCCGCCGTGTCGCCGTTCTAGAATGTCGCCTCGTTGCCGCGCTCGCGCCAACCGGTCACATCACAAGGACAACACGTATGGACATGCTTCAGGCGATGACGGTGTTCAAGCGCGTCGTGGACGCGTCGAGCTTTTCCAGAGCGGCCGATTCGCTGGAAATGCCGCGCGCGTCGGTGTCGACCGTCGTGCAGAACCTCGAAGGCCATCTCGGGGTGCGGCTCCTGAATCGCACGACGCGCAGCGTTCAGGTCACCGGCGACGGCGCGCTCTACTACGAATATTGCGCGCGCATTCTGGCCGAGGTCTCCGACGCCGAGTCCGCGTTATCGAACAAACGCCAGAGCCCGCGCGGCACGATTCGCGTCGACACCTCCGCGACATTCGCCACCAACGTGCTGATTCCCGTGCTGCGCGATTTCAACGCGCGCTATCCCGACATCGCGGTGAAGCTGGGTATCGCCGATCGCAACGTGGATCTCGTGCAGGAAGGCGTGGATTGCGTGATCCGCATCGGCGTGCTCGACGATTCGAGCCTCGTCGCGCGCACGATCGGCAGCGTGCGCATGACCACCTGCGCGGCGCCCGCCTATCTCGAACAGATGGGCGAGCCGGCCACGCCCGACGATCTCGAGCGGCATCGCGCGGTGAATTATTTTTCGGCGCGCACGGGGCGTGTCTACCCCTTCGAATTCGAAGTCGACGGCGCGCTCGTGCGAAAACCAATGGAAGGGATTCTGGCGGTCAACGACGGCCAGGTTTACATCACGTCCGCGCTCGAAGCCTTGGGAATGATCCAGGTGCCGCGCTTCATGGTGGCGAAAGCGATCGATGCGGGCGCGCTGCGTGAAATTCTGCACGGCTTCCCGAGCCCGCCGATTCCGCTTTCGATTCTTTACCCGCACCGCCGCCTGAGCATGTGCGTCAGAGTGTTCAGCGAGTGGGTGCATGAACTCGCGCAGCAGAATCCCGACCTGAACGGCTAGCGGTTTGCGCGGCAGGCAACCGCAAACACAATCGCAATCGCAATCGCAATCGCCTGCGAACCCGCGCAAACCGCCAACGACTACGCGCCGTTGCCGCCCACCGTCTTGATGCTCTTCCATTGCCCTTGCTGAACCTGGAACAGCGTATAAGGCGGCTTGATCAGATCGCCATACGGATCGAAGGTGATATTGCCGGTCACACCCGTGACCGTGACCTTCGACAGACTCTCGACAATCTTCGCGCGATCGAGCGAATCGGCGCCGTGGATCGCCTTGATCATCGCGAGCGCGGCGTCGTAGGCGAACGGCGCGTACAGCTCGACATCCTGGTTGAAGCGCGCCTTGTAGCGCTTGCCGAACGCCTGCGCGGCGGGCAGCTTGTCGAGCGCCGGACCCGGCTCGAGATCCTGGGTGCCGTTGCCGGCCGCGCCGGATATCTGCAGGAAGGCATTGCTCTTCAGCGCGCCCGCGCCGAACAGTTGCGCGTTGATGCCGAGCGAGCGCATCTGCTTGACCAGCATCGCGCCCTGCTCGTCCAGGCCGCCGAAGAAGATCATGTCGACGTTCTTGCTCTTCAACGTGGTCAGAATGGCGCGGAAATCGACCGCCTTGTCGTTGGTGAACTCGCGATCGACCACGTTGCCGTTCGCTTCCTTGACGCCTTTTTCAAACGCATCCGCGAGGCCTTGCCCGAACGCGGTGCGGTCGTCGATGATGCCGATGCGTTTCGCCTTCATCTGCTCCACCACGAAATGCCCCGCGACGACTCCGCCGATGCCGTCATGGCCCATCGTGCGGAAGACGTTTTTGAAGCCCTGCTTGGTGAGTTGCGGATTGGTCGAGCCCGGCGTGATCATCGCCACGTTCGCCTGGTGATAGACCGTCGAAGCCGGAATGCTGCAACCCGAGTTGTAGTGGCCGATCACCCCCACCACGCCCTCGTCGACCAGCTTCTGCGCGACCTGAATCGCCACGCGCGGGTCGGCCTGATCGTCCTGCACGTCGAGCACGAACTTGACCGGCTTGCCGCCGACGGTCGGATGCTTCGCGTTCTCTTCATCGAGCGCCAGTTGCGCGCCATATTGCAAGTCCTTGCCGACTCGGGCCACCGGACCGGTCAACGGCCCGACGAAACCGATCTTGACGACTTCGGGGTCGGCGGCCCACGACAACGGCATGTACGTGGCGAGTGCACAGACAGTGGCACTCAACAGCCAATAGCGGCGATTCATGATGCGCTCCTTGCGAGATGTGACGTCGCGCGTGTAGTAGGTTGACCGATTCGATGCGCGACGCGTCGAAACCGTCCTGCGATGCCTGTGGTGAAACGTGAAAACTTCGTGCGGCTGTCCCCTGCAAAATCAAAAACGCGTGGCCGCGTAGGGCGCGAGATCGAGCGGCGGCGCCCGCCGCGCGATCAGATCCGCGACGATGCGCCCGCTCACGCCCGCCAACGTCAGGCCGAGATGCTGATGGCCGAAGGCGTAGATCACGCGTTCGCTCGCGCGCGATCGCGCGAGCACCGGCACGCCGTCGGGCAGCGTCGGGCGAAAGCCGAGCCAGTTGCTGTCAGGCGTAGCCAGCGCGGGTAGCGCGCGCTTCGCTGAAAACGTCAGCAGGTCGAGCAGCGAGCGGTTGCGCGTGTCGCCGAAACCGGCGAGTTCGACGGTGCCCGCGACGCGCAAGCCGTCGCTCATCGGCGTCATGTAGAAGCCGCGTTCGGCCCAGCCGACCGGCCGCGACACCAGTTGCTGCGCGCCGGGAAAACGGACGTGATAGCCGCGCTCGGTGTCGAGCGGAACCGGGTCGCCGCATTGGCCGGCGAACTGCGCGGAGCGCGCGCCGGTTGCCACCACCACGTAATCGAAACGACGCGCGATGCCGCCGACGCTGAGGCTCGCGCCTTCGCCCGAAGGCTGCACGCGCTCGACCGCCGCGCGCTCCAGCGTCAAGCCTTGCGCGGCGAGTCGATCATGAAGCGTCTGCAAGAAGCCTTGCGGGTCGGAGAAATGCCAGCTATTCGTGAACAGCACGCCGCGCTCGAAGATCGGTGCGAGCGACGGTTCCAGCGCACGGATATCGTCGCCCTCGAGCAGATCGAAGGTGACGCCCAGCTTCTGGCGCAGATCGAGCGCGGCACGCGCGGCATCGAATGAAGCCGCGCTCGAATACAGATACAGGCACTCGCGCGGACGAACGAAGCTCGCCAGTTCCGGGTTCGCGAGCAGCGGCGCATAGCCGTCATACGCGTGATCGAGCAGCGCGGCGAGTGCGGCGGCGCTGGCCTCGTAGCGGCGCGGCAGCGAACTCATCATGAAGCGCACCAGCCACGGCGCGAGATGCGGTAGATAACCCCAACGCAATCTGAACGGACTCTGGTTCGATAGCAGAAAACGCGGCAAGTCACGGAACACCGACGGATTGTTGACCGGAATGCACGCATACGGCGCGAACGTCCCGGCGTTGCCGAACGACGCGCCCTGCCCCACGCCGGCCGGATCGAACAGCGTGACGCGGTGGCCGTCGCGCATCAACGCGGCCGCGCTCGCCAGGCCGATGAACCCCGCACCGATGATGGCGACGTTCGGCATCACGCGCGTCTTTCGGGTACGGCGGCGCAACGGCCGAGGGCGGGCGGCGCACCGCTTTTCGACACGCATCCGCGTGGTGTGGACTGAGGAAAGCGCATCCAGCAAGCTCCGGCTAATAAGTTTCGAATGCTGTCCGGTAGCGGCTCATTTCCCACGCCACCGAACAAAGCCATGAGCACAGAATCACACAATATTTTTTTGTGTGCAATTAAAACGCGCATTGTGTGGCATCGGCGTTTTCCCTGGATGGTCTGCGCCGCAAACGGACAGCCCGTGCCCGAGCCGTGCGAAGCCGCCTTGCCTACGCGCTTTTAGCGTTTGCAGTCCCGCTGTCTGGTATAGAATCGGCAAAACTCCGCACAATCGCGGACAAAGCAGTTTTTGTATGGAGACATCGGTTCTTATGGCTTCTGGCAAAGGCACGGCGCGTCGGACTAACGGGTCGAGCGCGCAGGCGAAGCGCTCCACCTACGTCGAGGTGTCCAGTTCGATCGAGAACGAGATCCGCAGCGGCGTCTATCCGCCGGGCAGCCGGCTGCCGCCGCAGCGGCAACTGGCGACGGAACTCGGCATCAACGTGTCGACGGTTTCGCGCGCGTACAAGGAATTGCAATTGCGCGGACTGGTGATCGGCAGCAAGCGGCGCGGCTCGCTCGTGACCGGCGGCGCGATGCCGAGCGTCGAGCCCGCGCAGCCGGCGAGCAACACGGCGATCGATCTGACCGTCAACCGCCCCGCCACGAGCGAATTTCTGAACTGCCTCGCGCGTACGCTCGCGGACCTGCCGCGCGATCCGCGCTATCCGCAATTGCAGGAGTATCAGCCGCCGCAAGGGCCGTCATGGGCGCGCGCCGCGGGCGCGCAGTGGATGGCCGCGCCGGGCTTCGCGCCGGCGCCCGAACATGTGGTCGTGACGAGCGGCGCGCAACACGGTTTGTATGCGGTGCTCAACAGCCTGATCGGCACGGACGGCGTGATCCTCGCCGACCAGCTCACCTACTACGGCCTGAAAGCGCTCGCGCCGGTGTTTCAGTTCGAGATCGTCGGCATTCCCAGCGACCGCGAAGGCTTGCTCACCGACGAAGTGGAGCGCGCCTGCCGGCGCATGCCGGTGAAGGCGATCTTCACCGTGCCGAATCTGCAGAACCCCACCGTGACGACGATGAGCCTCGAACGCCGCATGGCCCTCGCCGACATCGCGCGCCGCCACGGCGTGGCGATCATCGAGGACGACGTCTATGGACCGCTGGTGTCGCAACGTCTGCCGACCATCGCGAGCCTGTGTCCCGAACTGACGTTCCACCTTGCGGCCACTTCGAAGATCCTCGCGCCCGGCCTGCGGCTCGGCTATCTGCTGAGTCCCCCGGACAGCGCCGCGCTGTGCGCGGAAGCCGTGCGCACCACCGCATGGATGCCCGCGCCGATGTCCATGTTGATCGCGTCGATCTGGATCGAGGACGGCACCGCGCGCCGCATCATGGACGCGCAACTCGCCGAGATTCGCGCGCGCCAGGACCTCGCGCGCGAACTGTTGCCGCAGGAGATGCTGCAGACCGATCCCGCCTGCATGTTCGTGTGGCTCAAGTTGCCGCCGCCGTGGCGCGCCGACGATTTCGCGGCGAACGCGAAGGCGCGCGGCGTGGTGGTGATGCCGTCGTCGGCGTTCGCCGTGGACCGCTCGGAGATCGAGCACGGCGTGCGTATCAATCTCGCCTGCGCGACGAGCCGCGATCAACTGGTGAGCGCGTTGCGGCTCTTGACGGGCACGCTCAAGGATCGTCCGCGCGCATTGTTCGGAACGATCTGAAGCAAAAGATTTCCGCGCCGCTGGGGGAATAAAGCGGCAAGGCCACACGTTTGAATAGCCTCGACGATCCATCGGTCGTGACGGAGGTGTGGTCATGAAATCTGTGCTTAAGGTACTGGGCGCCGTCATGGGCGCCGCGGCGTTGACGAGTCTCGTTGCATGCGGGGGAAGTTCCGGCTCGCTCAACGCGCAATCGTTCACGTCCACCGTGCTGGTGTCGGACGGCGCGGTCGCGGCGCCGCATACCGATGCCAATCTGAAGAACGCGTGGGGCATCGCGTTCAATCCAAAAGGTTTCGTGTGGGTGGCGGATAACGCAACCTCGCTCGCGACGCTCTATGACGGCAACGGCGTGCCGCAATCGCTGGTCGTCAGCATTCCGGCCGGCGCGAGCGGTTCGGCGAATCCGACCGGCATCGTGTTCAATGGCACGACGGATTTCATGGTCACGCAGGGCGGCAAATCGGGCGTCGCCGCATTCATCTTTTCCGGCGAAGGCGGCACCATCACCGCATGGGCGCCGGCGGTCGCGCCCACTGCGGCAATCACCGTGTTCGACGACGGCAACGGCGGCGCGGTCTACAAGGGGTTGGCGCTCGCCAGCAACGGCACCGCCAATCTGCTCTACGCCACCGACTTTCACAACAACAAGATCGACGTGTTCGACAGGAACTTCGCGAAAGTCGCGATGCCCGGCAAGTTTCAGGACGCTTTGCTGCCGACGGGTTTCGCGCCGTTCGGCATTCAGGCCATCGGCGCGAAGCTCTTCGTGACCTACGCCAAACAGGACGCGGATGCGCATGACGATGTTCACGGCGCGGGTCTGGGATTCGTCGACATCTTCGATACGTCCGGCAATCTGTTGCAGCGCTTCGCCTCGGCGGGTGCGCTGAACGCGCCGTGGGGCGTCGCGCAAGCGCCGGCGAATTTCGGCCGCTTGAGCGGCGACGTGCTGATCGGCAACTTCGGCGACGGCACGATCAATGCGTTCGATCCCATCACCGGCCAGTCGCTTGGCGCCGTCAAGCTGTCGAATGGAAACGCGTTCGTGCAGGACGGCCTGTGGGGTATCGCGTTCGGTAACGGGCTCAATAATCAGCCGGTCAACACGCTGTTTTTTGCCGCCGGGCCCAATGACGAAGCCAACGGAGTCTATGGACGCATCGACGTGAAGATGTGACGGGCGTCAGCGCATCTAGCTCTTCACGCCGCGCAGCGCGTAAGCCGACAGCGTGGCGAGGCGCTCGGCGCTGAGCATCCTGACCATCCGCTTCACCGCGTGACGCATGCGGCCGCGCAGATGCGCGTGACGCATGCGCCGCCAGAAACGGGTCGGCGCGAACTCGACAAAGCGCGCCTCCTTTTCCAGCAGATATTTGCCGCCCGGCAAATGGATGAACGAACAGCAGCAGAACCAGCGGAAGTCCCGATAGTTGTTGCCGGGCCAATGACGTCCAACCGCCTGATAGGCGCCGACCTCGACCACCGTTTGCCCCTCGTCCACGAGCGCATTGAGCGCGGCGGAAATGAAGGCCTCATCGCCGTGATGTCTCAGGCGTTCGCTTTCGTCCAGGTAACGCGCGTAACTGGCGCGCGCACGCGGCACCAGCCGGCGCAACGATGCGGGCGTCGCGAGCATGAATTCGCCGCCGTACCAGCGCGGATTCGCGAGCCGCCCGTCCGCGACGATTTCCAGATCCGCCACCACGCGTTCGCTGCCGTATGCGGGAAAAACCTGGTCCGAAATATCGTAGACACCGAGGCCCGCCTCGGCGCATCGCTCGATCAGCGTGTGATCGAGCGGCAGCCACGCGACCATGTCGGCGTCGAGCAACAGCATCATGGTGTCCGCGGGCAGCGCATCGGAGAGTTGATCCATTAGATCGAGCTTGAAATGCGCCGCGTAGAACGGCGTGTTCTTCGGCAACTCGATCGTCGCGGTGAGCTTCGTCACCGCCGGGCGCTTTTCCGGCGGCAGGCCTTCGAGCCGCTTTTCGACCTGTGCCGGCGCGTTCGTCATGATCGTCAGCGTCGGCATGCCCACGCGCCGCAAGCTGTTGTTCAGGCAGATCGCCTGGCTCACATACGAGAGCGGATCGCGATTCGTCGAGTTGGGACCCGGCTTCGCGTCGACATCCACATAAACAAGCGTGCACGGAAAGAGATTCACATTGCTCCTCACCACGCGTGAGAGACGGTTCGCATCGTTAGCGCTGCCGTTACTGCTCGCAGGTCGGTTCACATGTGCTTTCGCCGGGCGAGCCCCAAGCCGCGCGATGCGCGCCTTCATGGCGTCATGCACGAACCCGATCGCGATAGCAGGTCTGCGCTATCGTTTCACGTCCTTGCGGCGCGTTTCCGCCAAAACTCAGCGGGACGCAACGCGGCGGCCGACAATGCGTGCTTGCCGATTGTCGGGCGCAATAATTGCGGAGTCGCGATTGCGTGTGAGAGAACAAGTTACCTTGTCGGTTGCCTCGATCGACGCGTGAGCATTTCCGTTGCCGTTCATGAGGTTTTCGAGCGGCTTTCAAGCGGTCTTTCGCCGGAACGGCCTGAAGAACCGGCGAATCTCCGCCGCGAGCAGATCGGGCTTTTCCATTGCGGCGAAGTGTCCGCCGCTCGGCATGTCCGTCCATTGCACGACGTCGAAGGTCCGTTCAAGCCAACTGCGCGGCGGACGGCTGAGTTCCTTCGGAAAACGCGCGTAACCGACCGGCGGCACGACCCGCGGTCCGTCGGCGAAACGCATCGGCTGAAGGCGGTTTTCCCAATACAGTTGCATCGACGAACCGATGCTCTGCGTGTACCAGTAGAGCGAGATGTTGGTGAGCAGTTCGTCCTTGGAAAACACCCGCTCGACGTCGCCGCCGCAATCGCTCCAGGCGCGAAACTTTTCCCCGATCCACGCCGCGAGTCCCATCGGCGAATCGTTGAGCGACGCGGCCAGCGTCTGCGGCTTCGTGGCGTGCATGTGCGAATAGCCGCCTTCGAGCGCGGCCCATTCGTTTCTCTCGCGCAAGAAATTTTCTTCCGCCGACGTGAGCGGCGTTTGAGCCGCGCCGATTGCGGGCTCGTAGGAACTCGGCAAGAAGTTCAGGTGAATGCCGTCGACCGCCGTGTCATGCCGCGCGGCAAGCGCGACCGACACGCCCGCGCCGAGATCGCCGCCCTGCGCGCCGAAGCGCTCGTACCCGAGGCCGCGCATCAACGACACCCACAGGTCCGCGATCTGGAATGCGGACATGCCAGGCTGCGCCGGCGCCGGCGAGAACGCGAAGCCCGGCAGCGACGGAATCACCACATCGAAGGCATCGCCGGCGTCGCCGCCGAATGCGGCGGGGTCGCACAACTGGTCGACGAGTGTGTGGAACTCGAAGAACGAACCCGGCCAGCCATGCGTCACCACTAACGGATAGGGCGCTGCGCCCGCGCCGCGCCGATGGACGAAGTGAACGCGTTGACCGTCGACGTCGGCGAGAAACTGCGGTTGCCGGTTCAAGCCGCGCTCGGCCTCGCGCCAATCGAAACGCTCGGCCCAGTAGCCGGCGAGCTCGCGCAGCCATGCCGGATCGGCGCCCTGCTGCCACGCGGGCGCGGGCGTGACCGGCGACCAGCGCGTCGCGCGGATGCGCCGGCGGAGATCGTCGATGTCAGGCTCGGGTATGGCGATCTGAAACGGTGCGATATGCATGGCGATTTCCTCGGCACAAGGGAATGGGGTGACACGCACGCGGCATGCGCTAACGATGAAGACCGGCAAGTGGACAAAGCCCGGCCTCGAACACGCGAAGCAACTTCGCATCGTACACAATCAGCGCTTTCGCGTTTGGCGTGCCGCGGACCTCCTGTTTGCGGCGCTCGACAGGACCCGTGGCGCATAGTTTGAAGCCCCCTTCAATCTGTGCGATGCTAGCGACGGCCCAGCAATCGTATGAAATAAGAGTGGGTGTGAGGCAGACCAATCCTGTTGTCCATTCCCCAGGAGGAGACATGATTGTGTCATCGCAATGGCGCGCCATCCGCGCCGCTCGCACGGCTTTCCAGCCTTCGCCCCTTCCCTCTGCGCCGCGTTCCGGAATGAAAAGCCTGCGGCGAGCAAGCGCCGCTTCCAGCTTCGTCTTTCTGCTCGGTCTCGCCGGCGTCTGCCATGCCGACACCCAGGTCGGCAGCACGCTTCCACCCGCGCCCAGTACGCTCTACGGCGACCTGTTCGTAGCCGTGCAAACCGCGCAGATCTATCCCGACCAGAAGACCTTCGTCGACGCGACGCCGAACGCCGACCCCGCCACGATCGTGCAACTGTACGAACAGCAAAAGAGCAATCCCGCCTTTTCGCTGGCGAATTTCGTCAACCAGTACTTCACGCCGCCGAGCGAGCCGGTCATCACGCCGCCCGCGAATCAAACGCTGCGCGAACATATCAACTGGTTGTGGCCCGCGCTCACGCGCACCACCACGAGCGCGCCGCCGAACAGCTCGCTGATTCCCTTGCCGAAGCCCTATGTGGTGCCCGGCGGCCGGTTCCGCGAAGGCTACTACTGGGACACCTATTTCACGATGCTCGGGTTACAGGAATCCGGCCATGAGGATCTCGTCGACAACATGCTCGACAACTTCGCCTACGAGATCGATACCTTCGGCCACATTCCGAACGGCAATCGCACCTACTATCTGGACCGCTCGCAGCCGCCGTTTTTCTCGCATATGGTGGCGCTCGCGGCGAAGGTGGAAGGCAACACCGTCTATCAGAAGTACTTGCCCGCGCTGCGCAAGGAATACGCGTACTGGATGCGGGGCGAGACCACGACGCAACCCGGTCAGGCCACCCGCAACGTCGTCGTGATGCCGGACCGCACGGTGCTCAACCGCTACTGGGATGAACTGGATACGCCGCGTGACGAGTCGTATCTCGAAGACATCAAGACCGCGCAACAGGCCAGCGGCCGCAGCCCGAACGAGGTGTACCGCGAGTTGCGCGCGACCGCCGAAAGCGGCTGGGATTTCAGCTCGCGCTGGTTCGGCGACAACATGACGCTCGCGACGGTGCGCACCAC
This sequence comes from Paraburkholderia terricola, assembly GCF_003330825.1. Lineage (NCBI taxonomy): Bacteria > Pseudomonadati > Pseudomonadota > Betaproteobacteria > Burkholderiales > Burkholderiaceae > Paraburkholderia > Paraburkholderia terricola. Next base: position 2,583,972 of record NZ_CP024942.1, on the reverse strand, counting down.
GTCGATCATTCCCGTCGATCTGAACAGCCTGATGTTCCACCTCGAAATCACCATCGCGAAAGGCTGCGGTGCGACGCGCGATTTCCGCTGCGTCGGCGAGTTCGCGCAACGCGCGGCAAAACGCGCGCTCGGCATCAACAAGTACCTGTGGAATGCCAACGGCTACTACGGCGACTACGACTGGCAGCTCGCCAGGCCGCGCGACAACAAGACCGCGGCGATGGTGTTTCCGTTGTTCGTCGGCGCGGCCTGGCCGGAGCGCGCGCAAAAGACCGCGCGGCAGGTGCAGTCCACGTTGCTGCAAGCGGGCGGCCTCGTCACGACGACCTATAACACCACGCAGCAGTGGGATGCGCCGAACGGCTGGGCGCCGCTGCATTGGGTCGCTATCGAAGGCTTGAAACGCTATGGCCAGGATGAGCTTGCCCAGCAGATCGGCACGCGTTTTCTCGCTGACGTGAAGGGCGTTTATGCGTCGGAGAAGAAGCTGGTCGAGAAGTACGTGGTCGAAGGCGCGGGAACCGGTGGCGGAGGCGGCGGCGAATATCCGCTGCAGGACGGCTTCGGCTGGACAAACGGCGTGACGCTCAAGCTGCTCGATCTGTACAGTCCGGGCGAATGAAGGCGGGCAACGCCGCCTGCCCGGGTTCGCCAAAACTACTGTATAAAATCACAGTACAATGACGTGCACGAGGCGCCCGTCGCCGTCCGAACGGGCGCTCGTTACCGCAACGTTGAAATCATGGCGTCCCAGCAAGACCTCTTCGCACCCGAGCCCGTCTCTCTCGTTCGTGACGGCGAAGGCGGGATTCGTTACCTGCCCGAGTCGATCGCGGCCGCCGTCGCACAACGGTGGTTCGAGGAGGCGTTCCGCAATATCGGCTGGCTGAGCCAGCAGCGCGTGATGTACGAGCGCGAAGTCGCGGTGCCGCGTCTGATCGCCACCTTCTCGCGCGACTGCGCGGATTTGCCCGCGCCGTTGAGCGAAGCGTTCGAAGCCGTTCGCGCACTGGTCGGCGCACCGTTCAACCGCGTCGGTCTCAACCTCTATCGCGACGGCAACGACAGCGTCGCGCCGCACGGCGACAAAACGGAAAAGCTCCTGCCCGCGCAGCCGATTGCGATCGTCTCGCTCGGCGCGAGCCGCCGCATGTCGATCCGGCCGAAGGCGCGCGGCGGCCGCACGGTGCATGTGGAACTGGAGGCCGGCAGTTGCATCGTGATGAGCTATGCGTCGCAATTCACGCACGAGCACAGCATTCCCAAGACGCCGGCCGTGACTGAACCGCGTATCAGTCTTGCGTTTCGCTGCTTCAACGGTTGAGCGCACTGCGCGGTGCGGTTCGGTTGCTGGTGGGTCTTACTCCCGGCTCGCAGGCACGCGGTAGGCAACCCGCTTGCTTGCGTGGCACAGCGCCGTCACGACACATGCGGCCAATCGGCGGCGCCAAACGAAAAAAACCCCGGCTGGGGAATCAGTTCCAGCCGGGGCCAACTCTCTCGCTCGCACACGGAAACCGTGCGTGCATCGGCACTGTATCCGCGCCAGTGGCACGGATATATAGGCCGCGTTGGAAGAGACTGTTCCAAGGCAACGTTGCAGCCGCCGCCACCCTGCGCGCCTTTCCCGCGCGGAGCGCCACCCGATCGGGACTTACTGGCTCGCCGGGCGTGCCGGCGCGATGCCGACCGGCGGGGTCACACGCTTTGCCGCGTCGCTGTTACCGGTGCCGCTCGGCGCGGCCGAGTTGCTCATCACGCCGCTGCTGCCCGAACTCATCGTGTCCCTGCTGGTGTTGTCCACGCGCTTGCAACCGCTCGCACCCACGGTCAGCGCGGCGATCGACGCCGCAATCAACGTGCTTCTCAGGATCGAATTCATGACGACTGCCCTCCCCTCCAACTTGTTTTACGCGGCTTCGCGCCACGCCCGGACTTCTGCACGAAGCGCAGCATTGGCCATGCCTGCTTCGCTTGCGAAACAGGCGCGCAGTCGGGTCGAAGATGAAAAGACGATGATCGTCAGTCGATGAGCGGCGTCATTCGTTGGTGGGGTTGCCCGGGTCGGTCTTGCCTTTGCGAATGTTCTCCTTTTGGTCACCCAGGTCTTTCCGGTTTGCGCCGTTCATGATCTGCACGTCGCCCTCGACCTTGCGGTCCTCGTTGCCGGTCACGGCGCCCAACCCCTTGTTGACGAGGCCCTTCAATTGTTCGGCGATACCTTTCGATTGATCGCTGCTCATGCGCTAGCTCCTTGTCCGTATGCGGTCCGCTAACGACGTCCTTGTCTAGAAATCGCTTCACTCTGATGCTACGTGTCCACGTGAACAGCTGGTATCAGAGTGTATGAGTGAGAAACGAGACCTGCGTAGCCGACTGGTCATCGGCCGAAAGCGAGATGGGCGCCGAGAATATGACGATGCTGCGCGAGACGAACTGGTACAGATCTGCTTGCAGCCCGGCGTTTCCATAGCGCGGACCGCCATGGAGCATGGTCTCAATCCGAACCTCCTGCGCAGCTGGATCGCCCGCTACCAGAAGATTCAGGCGCAGCTCGAACACGAGCGAGTCGCCCGAACGCCCGCGATTTCTGACGGCGTCACGATCGACCTCCCCAATCCCCCATCGACGTTCGTGCCGATCGTAGCGGCTATCGCATCGCCGTGCGCACAACCGTCCGAGCCATCACCGTTGCCTTCTTCGATGGCGCTTTCGCTGCACGTGCGTCTATCGAATGGCGTCGAGTTCGATCTCGGCGAGGCAAGCATCGACGAATTGGCCACGGTCATTCAAATGCTCGGGAGGCTGCCGTGTTCCGGTTCGACGAAGGCTTGAAGGTCTACCTGCACCGCGATCCCGTCGACTTCCGATACGGCATGAACAGCCTGTCGATTCTCGTCGAACAGTCGATGCGCTTGAACCCGATGGACGCGTCGCTCTACGTGTTCGGCAATCGACGTCGCGATCGGATCAAGATCCTCGGCTGGGATGGGAACGGATTCTGGTTGCTGATGAAGCGCCTCGAGGTTGATCACTTCACCTGGCCGGACAAGAAAACCGAAGTCGTGACGATGACGACGGAGCTGCTGCACGCGTTGCTCGACGGTGACGACATTACCACGGTCCAGCGGCATCCGACGCGGAAATATTTACGCGTGAGCTGAACATCGATCGGCATGCCTGTCCAATCAGCATGCCGATTCAAGTCACCGTCACCGCCGATGAACTCGCCGCGCTGCTCGCGATTCGTGAGCAGCACGCAGCACTTCAGCAAGAGCGAGACGAACTGCGTAGCATGGTGCGTCTCGTGACGGCGGAGCGCGACTTGGCCGAAGAACGACTGCGCTCTTACCGTCGCGAGCTGTTCGGCGCGAAGAGTGAAGCACGGGACTCCGATCAGCTCGGCCTGTTCAACGAGGCCGAAGCGCTGGGCGCAAACGCGACGCCCGCGCAGGAAGATGCCCCCGATACGACGGTCGCCGCCCATACACGCAAGAAGCGCGGTCATCGCAAGCCGCTCGATCCCAGCCTGCCGCGTGACATCGTACGGCACGAACTACCCGAAGTCGAACGCTTCTGTGCGAACGACGGTCACGCGCTCGTCGAGTTCGGCGTAGAGATCAGCGAACAGCTCACGGTAATCCCTGAGCAGCTTCGGGTGATCCAGCACCAGCGCGAAATATGCGTGCCCGTGCTGTGAGCTCGGCATCAAGGTGACGCCGGCGCCGCCACGTATCATCCCCCGCGGACTGTTGAGCGAATCGGCGCTCGCGTGGATTGCCACCGGCAAGTATCAGTTCGGCATGCCGCTGTATCGGCAAGCGGGTCTGCTGCGCCGCTTCGGTGGCGATATCTCGTCGAACACGATCGCCGCCAGCATGGTCCGCGTCGGCCTCGCAACACAGCCCGTGATCAACCTGGTGCGCGACGTGCTGCTGGATACTGAGCTGATCTACTGCGACGAGACGACGCTCCAGGTGCTGAAAGAAGAAGGCCGCCGTGCGCAAACGAAAAGTTACCTGTGGGCGCAAATGACGGATTCGGGTGTGCTCATCCGCTGCTTCACCTATACACCGGGGCGTGGTGCCAAGTTAGGAGACAAGCTGTTCACCGGCATCCGTGCGGGCGCGGTTATGATGACCGACGGCTACGAACCCTACAACGACATTGCCGAGCGTCATCAGCTCGTGCACCTGGGATGTTGGGTTCATGTGAGACGGTACTTCGTCAAAGCGGAAGACAGCGTGCCGAAGGCGGCACGCACGCCTCATCTGCTCGCGACGCGCTTCATCAAGCTGATCGGCAAGCTGTTCGCGGCCGAAGCGCGTAGAGAAACATGGTCGGCATCGCGACGACAGCGATTGCGACGACGTTACAGCGCGCGCGTGCTCGCCGCAATCCACACGCTGATGGTCGAGCAGTCGCCTGGTGTCACGCCGAAGAGCCTGCTCGGCAAGGGTCTGACCTATCTGCGCTCGCAGTGGCCGAAACTCATCCGCTACGTCGAAAATGGCGACTGGCCCATCTCGAATAACCCGTGCGAAAACGCGATCCGGCCGTTCTGCGTCGGGCGTCGTGGATGGTTGTTCAGCGATACGGTCGATGGTGCGAACGCGAGTGCCAATCTGTACTCGCTCGTCGAGACCTGCAAGGCCAACGGCATCGACCCGTATCGCTATCTCACCTGGCTGTTCCAACGCCTCCCGCTGGCGACCACCGTCGACGACTACGACGCGCTGCTACCCTGGAAAATGCCGGCCGACCTGCGCTGATCCACTTCCTTACCGCACCTCAGCCGCTCCACCGATTTACTCTGAGGGACGTCGTTCGGGGATCGCAGTTTGGATCGCCGCATGCAACTCACTTATTACGTGTAATTGAGTGTAATCGATCTTCCGCGCGCGAGCTGCTATATTTTTTGTGCGCAAGCTTTCTTATTTTGCGCTGTGAATTCAAGCGGATTTGAATTTTTCGCCAAAATCATGATGGCTAGGTCGCATTCGTCGTCAAATTGAAAACCGGAGAATGAAAATGTCAAATTATGTGCAATATGGCACCAATATCCGAATTAGCAATCTTTACGGAGGCGAAGGTAATCCCAGCTATCTCGGCATCAATACCAAACAGACTACGAGTATAACTAGCGCCCTGGACCCCATTGGAACGTACAAGTCATTTAGCGATTATGTAAATGAAACGCAATGGACAATAGGGTTGGTGGAATCCTCTGGTGATGGTAGCTCCGTTTATAGTGGCGATACGATTACCCTGGTAAATGCTAGTGATGGTGGTAATTTGGCATTATTCAACAGCTATCCCCCGAGCGATTCCGGCTACCCCGTGGCAACAACCACTGATACGGACGATGCTCTGGTTACTATCAACTGGACCATCATTATTACCACCAAAAAAAGCGGCAAAGATGTCGGCTTAAATTACGAGGACAACATAATTTTGGTGGCTAATTTTAATACTTTGGCAGGCGTTCTGGACACCAACGGCGCAGGTAATAATAAGCCCTTCCAATATTTGGTCACGGGTTCGCGTCTCGCCAATCGTGACGGCGGTAGCGGCACATGGAAGGTACTCACAGTGCAGGGCTGAGCTTAAATTTCGTGAACCTCAATTGTTGGGGACACTGATGGCGGGCGTAGCCCGCCATCGGCAGAGCGGAAATAGATCGGTCAAATCTCGCAACATCGATTGTTCGGCAGCCGAATCAATGCCGAACGACATCGTGCGTAAAATCAAATTGTGGAGGCATCATGGCTTCTGTTTATGCCGTCTTATACGATAAGAGCGGTACGTTTCTAATGGCTAAAAAGCAGATGAAGTCATACTATACCCAAGCCGACGGGGGGAAGGTCAATGCGCTTGGGTGGACGATAAATAGCGGCCCTGGAGAATATGCATTGCCTGGAGGCAAGTTAGAGGAACCTAACATCGAGGACGGTGCTAGGCGCGAGTTCTGGGAGGAAACTGGATTCAATTTGCCGCTTAGCCCCGATAATAATCCGCCGAGAACAGTGAAATTCAATGTGAAGGGTGGGGCATTGCCGCCCAATGCAACGAGCTTTGCTTTTTCGGCAGTATATTTTTGCGCAAGCGAAGAAGATGTGGAAAATGCGTGGAGCAATATATCAGAAATCGCCCTACCTAATTCTAGGGATATTGCCGGGGCAATTATGCGCAGGGACATTAAAACGTATTCAGAGATAACTTTATATGCAAGGAAGCATGGTATAAAAAAATGGCCGGCTGATAACGAGCTGAAATGGGTTTGGCGCTGGAGTTTTTCTAATAAAAATGACTGGGCCAAGATAGAATCAATGAAGAACGATGATAATATAGGTTGGTACTACTGCATTTTGGAGTATTTGTGTTTTCACATTCTCAATCGCAAGGTGTAAGGTTTTCAGGTGAATATTACTTTCAGAATTTAAATGCAGGCGCAAGGGGTTTGTGCGGATGTTCACGCCAAATGTCGCGAAAGAACTCTCGTCGAGTCACTCGATATTCTCATTATCTTTGGCGCGGGCGCCGTGGACATCTCGTCGGTGGGATCGAGTTGTGGCACTGCACGCGGCATTGACGATCCTTACGTGCAACCATTCGTCGTAATCGGCGGGCCTGAAAATCGCCACAGGCAGTGTTTTATCATCGGATTCATGCATGCGGGCCGTAACAGGATGTCCGTCTGCAAAAGCAGTCAAACAGTTGTATCAGCGTTACTCCGTTCGGCACCTCAAAGTGCCTTAACTGAACGGCATTACCGCATGTGCGGGCTTTTTCTATCGGCTTCTCTTCCGGAAGTGTGACCGATGCCGATCTGTCGTCGGATCGTCGCGCACTTCCAATTCGAGTTGTGACGTGAAGCCAGCGTCGCCGGTAATCGTGTGCGTGACCTGTTTCACGAGCCACGGCGTTTCATCGATATCCGGTTTGAAGCCCACGACAGTGACGGGCATTTCTGGAAACAGCTCGGCACGGCCAAGCGCGAGCGCGTAAGACATGGTCGCCTGGCTGCGCTTGACGCGAGTCAGCTCATATGCTCTGGCCACATGCAAGTGTAGATGACCATGTACGAGAAACTAAGCAGTTGCTTGCCGAGCCTGATCGTTACGCGATGGTTATCGCCGTCTCATCCCAAGGTGAGGCGCTCGGCTTTGCTGAGGCTGCGATACGACGCGACTACGTCAACGGCTGTGACACCTCGCCGGTGCTTTTTCTCGAAGGCATTTACGTAGTCCACGGTATGCGTCACCAAGGTATCGCGAGTTTGTTGCGTACATCGATCGAACAGTGGGGCGCTTCGCATGGATGCGCAGAATTTGCTTCTGATACGTCTATCGACAACGTGGATGCGCAAGCTTTACACCGTGCACTCGGCTTTGATGAGACTGAGCGAGGCGTGTTTTTCCGGAAGCGTTATTTGACTCGCGCATTTCGTCGTTGAGATTCAATTCGCGGTGACCTGCTCTCCGCGTTTGGTCCGGTGACAGTGTAGAGTCCGTTCCAGAGTGTTCCAGGACAGGAGCGCCGCGTAGTCGTCGGCAGTATTCGCCAGAGGCAACTTCTGGAACAACGTGATCAGGTAACGATAGGGATCGATGACGTTGGCCTTGGCCGTCTCGACCAGCGAGTAGAGATTCGCACTCGACTGCGCACCAGCAACCGTATCGGCGAACAGCCAGCCCCGGCGCTTATGGAAAGGCTTTCCTAAGCGTCGCGGGTGGCTGTTCTCGGACACCGTCGACGGCGCGAACGCGAGCGCCAACCTGTACTCTCTCGTCGAAACCTGCAAGGCCGGCGGTATCGATCCGTATCGCTATCTCACCTGGCTGTTCCAGCGTCTCCCGCTGGCGAAGACCGTCGACGACTACGACGCGCTGCTTCCGTGGAAAATGCCGGCCAATCTCCGCTGACCCGCACCGCTACCACACCTCACGCGTTCTGCCACCTTACGCTGAGGGGCGTCGTTCGTGGATCGCTTACCCTTGTCCGCGATGTCGATGAAAAAACAGCCCATGCGACGCAGCAACGCCCGTACCCGCCTGTGACCCGACCGTGACCGGGGCGCTCATCTGCTCATCTTCAGGAGGAATGCGCGTTGCTCATTCAACGAGACATGCGCGGGTCCGGGTTGAACCACGCGGCAGTCCGCGCGACGTGCACCGACGGCGAGCCGCGAGGAGGAAGCAATGATTCAAACCGAACTGGAGCAACGCATCGAGGAAATCGAACTAGCGCTGGCGGGCATTTTCGAATCGCCGAAAGCGCCGCGCGTCAGCAGCTACGACGAAGGCGCGCGTCTTTTCATTCAGCTTTCATGGGTGATGGAATCGCATCGCGATACCTCGCTCGATGCGCGTTGCATCGTGACGATCGCGTTCACCAAGCCGCAGATCAGCCGCTATGCCGCGTTGGATACGGCACAGCGCCGAGTGTTTCAGGAGCGTCTGAGCGCATGGGTGCGCGCGGCGTTCAGCGAGCGCCAGAGTCCGCCGGAACTGCAAGGCGATTGCGCGGTGGAACTGGCGGCCCACGATGGATTGTTCGACGTGCCGCCAGCGCCGTCCTCTTATTAACGTGGCTCGCCTCGCGCGACGCCTGTCGCCGCCAGGTGTCAGTTGAAGTCCCCCGTCTCGAGTTCCACCGACTGTCCGCCGTTCTTCTGGAGCACCTTGCGCGTGGCGTTTTCTATTCGCGCGCGATTCGCCTCGAAGGTGCCGACGAGATCGTGAGCCGAGGTGCCGCCGTTGCCGAAGTGGTCGTTCAGCGCATCCAGTGACACGCTGCACCAGACGTCGGCTCCATCCACATTGGCTTCGAAGGCGACGCGCGCCGCTGCCACCACTTCGCGGCGTCCGGTGAATTCGATCCTCATCATGAACCTCCATTTGTCGAAAGAAAGCCTTGCGAATGCAAGCGCTGTGCCAAACCGGCGTTGTTTCCGATGTCGCTTCTGGCGTGGTTTCTTAGTTGCAAGCCGGCGGTCCCAGGCTCAGCGCGAATTCCTCGCAAGGCGCATACTTCACGTCGGCCGCCCTCGAACGGCCTGCTGTCGTGTCGCGGCGCGCATGCCGATTGTCATGCCGCCCGACGCCCAACATCCTAATACTAACCCTCGCCCCATGTCCCGCAGCCTGCAATCATCGCGCCGCCTCGTCATCGCCGCCGTCATGGCTTCGATGGCGATGGTCGCCATCGAAGCCACCATCGTTTCCACCGCCATGCCGCAGATCGTCGCGCAACTCGGCGACCTGCATCTGTATAGCTGGGTGTTCTCGTCGTTCCTGCTCACGCAGACCGCGATGACCGTGGTGTTCGGCAAGCTCGCCGATCTGTACGGACGCAAGCCCATCGTGCTGATGGGCATCGCGATCTTTCTGCTCGGCTCGGTGCTGGCCGGCTTCGCGTGGTCGATGCCCGCGATGATCGCGTTCCGCCTGATTCAAGGCGTTGGCGCGGGCGCGATCCAGCCGGTCACGCTGACCATCGTCGGCGACCTGTATCCGGCGCGCGAACGCGGCAAGGTGCAAGGCTATCTCGCCAGCGTGTGGGCGATTTCGGCGGTGGTGGGTCCGATGGTGGGCGGCTTCATCATTCACAACATCTCGTGGGCCTGGATCTTCTGGATGAACGTGCCGATCGGGCTTGCGTCCGCGGCGGGTTTCATCGCGTTCCTGCGCGAATCGGAGCGGCATGCGCGGCCGTCGATCGACTTCGGCGGCGCGGCGCTCTTCATGGCGGCGATCGCCGCGCTCATGATGGCGCTGACCTTCGCCGGCGACGACGAGCTTGCCCGGGCCTCGCTGGCGGGCGGCGTCTTCGTACTGTGCGTGTTGCTGTTCGTCTGGCAGGAGCGGCGCGCGGCGGAGCCGATGATTTCCTTCGCGCTCTGGAGCCGCCGCCCGATTGCCGCATGCAACGGCGCGACGCTGCTCTCCGGCATGATCCTGATGGGCGCGACCACCTTCCTGCCGATGTACGTGCAAGGCGTGCTGCATCGCTCGCCGGTGATCGCGGGCCTCTCGCTCACCATGATGATGGTGGGCTGGCCCGTCGGCGCGACGCTCGCGGCCAAGTCGTTTCACCGCATCGGCCTGCGCCGCATTCTGGTCGGCGGCAGCGCGTTCGTGCCGCTCGGCGCGGTCTTGCTGCTGTTTCTGTCGCCTGGCGGCTCGCCGCTCGTCGCGGCATTCGGCTCGCTGGTGATGGGCTTCGGCATGGGCACCTCGAGCGTCGGTTCGCTGGTGCTGATCCAGGAAATCGTCCGCATGGACGAACGCGGCAGCGCGACGGCGTCGAATCTGTTCTCGCGCAATCTCGGCAGCACGCTGGGCGCGACGCTGTTCGGCGCGGTGCTCAACTTCGGCCTCAGTCACGCGAAGGATGCGGTCGCGGTCACCTCGGATCAACTGAAGGCGCTGCTGCAAAATCAGGCGGCGAGCCTCGTCAACAGCGACATGACCCGCATGGTGCTGCACGAGTCGCTGCACCTCACCTTCGTCTCGATCTTCGCGATCTCGATCTTCATGGTCCTGCTGCTGACGCTGGTGCCGGCGATTCACCTCGGCGCGGACCGCAAGATGCCGAACGAAGCCTTGGCGCCGATCGAGGACTGACGCCGCCGCGCATCCGGTGGCCGGTCAGTTTTTCGCGTACAGCGTCGACTCCGCGAAGCCTTCGGCGGCGAGCACCTGGCCCACCAGAATCAGCGCGGTCCGCTCGATATTCGCCGACTGCACCTTGCCGAGAATATCGTCGAGCGTGCCGGTGATTTTTTCCTCATCGGGCCAGCTCGCGCGGTAGATCACCGCGATCGGACAAGCGCCGCCGTAGTGCGGACGCAATTCATCGACGATGCGCGCGAGATGCCGCACGCCCAGGTGAATCGCCATCGTCGCGCGGTGTTTCGCGAGGTCGGCGAGTTGCTCGCCTTCCGGCATGGTGGTTTTGCTCGCATAGCGCGTGAGGATCAGCGTCTGCGAAATATCGGGCAGCGTGAGTTCGCAACCGAGCGCCGCTGCGCACGCGGCCGTGGCGGTCACGCCCGGCACGATCTCGTAGGGAATGTTCAACTCGCGCAATCTGCGGATCTGCTCGCCGATCGCGCCGTACAGGGACGGGTCGCCGGAATGCACGCGCGCCACGTCGTGGCCCTGGCCGTGTGCGTCCTTGAGCAAGGCGACGATCTGATCGAGGTCGAGCTCGGCGGTGTTGACCACTTGCCGCGCGGCATGGCCCTCAAGCACCGCGGCCGGCACGAGCGAGCCCGCATACAGAATCACCGGGCACGTGCGCACGAGGCGCTGTCCTTTCACCGTGATCAGTTCGGGATCGCCGGGGCCCGCGCCGATAAAAAACACCGTCATTCAACACTCCATGATTCATTGCGGCATGCGATGCATGCGCGGTTCAAACTGCGATTCGCAACGCTTCGAGCAGATCGGCCACGCGTTCGAATTCACGATCCACGGCGGGCAACGGCGGGCGGCGCAGCATGACAACGGGCACACCGCGTTCGCGCGCCGCTTCGAGCTTCGCTTCGGTCGCGCCGCCGCCGCTGTTCTTGCTGACCACCACGTCGAACGCTTCGGCGGCGAACAACGCGCGCTCGCCTTCGAGCGTGAAGGGTCCGCGCGCCGCCAGAATTCGCGCCCGCGCATTGCCTTCGTGCGGATCGAGACAGCGCACGGTCCAGAACTGATGCGCCGGAATGTCGTCGAGATGCGCGAGCGGTTCGCGTCCCAATGTAAATAGCGGACGCTCGAACGCAGCAAGCGCCGCCGTAAGCTCGGCCCAATCGCCGACCCTGCGCCAATCGTCGCCGGCTTGCGGCTGCCAGCCCTCGCGGCGCAGCGCCCAGCACGGCACGCGCGCCGCGCGGCTCGCCGTGACGGCGTTCGCGCTGATTTGCGCGGCGTAGGGATGCGTCGCGTCGATCACGAGCGCGATGCGTTGCGCCTCGATATAGCGCGCCATCCCTTCGCTGCCGCCGAAGCCGCCCACGCGCACCGTACACGCGAGATCGTCGGGCACCTTGCCGAGACCCGCGAGACTGTACACGTGCTCACGGCCGAGTTGCCGCGCAATCCGCAACGCGTCGCCGGTGCCGCCGAGCAGCAGGACACGCGTCATTGCGCGGCTCCGATCAGATTGCCCTGGCGGTCGATCGCGAACATTTCGACGTTGACCTGCGGCGGCACGATAGCGCGCGCCACTTCAAGCGCATGCCGGCAGACGATGTCGCCGAGCGGCACGTTTTGCGCCCGCGCCAATGCGACCGCCTGCTGGCTCGTATTGGCCGCGCGAATCGCCGCCTGCAACGCGTCGTCGGCGCCGTCTTCGGCGGCCCAAACGGCGAGCCGTTCCAGATCGATGCTCGAATTGCGGCTATGCAGATCGAGATGCCCCGCCGCGAGTTTGCTGAGCTTGCCGAAGCCGCCGCATACGCTCAACCGCTCGACCGGCGCGCGCTTCATATGCTTGAGCACCGCGCCGACGAAGTCGCCCATCTCGATCAGCGCGATATCCGGCAGGCCGTAATGCGCGCGCATCGCGTCCTCGCTCGCGTTGCCGGTGCAGGCGGCGAGATGCGTGTAGCCGTTCGCGCGCGCGACGTCGATGCCCTGATGGATCGACGCGATATAGGCCGAGCACGAGAACGGCCGCACGATGCCGGTAGTGCCGAGAATCGACAGGCCGCCGAGTATGCCCAGGCGCGGGTTCATCGTCTTGAGCGCGAGCGCCTCGCCGTCTTCGACGCCGATCGTCACCTCGAAACCGCCTGCGTAGCCGTGCTCGGCGGCGAGGTCGGTGAGATGGTCGGTCATCATCTTGCGCGGCACCGGGTTGATCGCGGGCTCGCCGACCGGCAGCGTCAGTCCCGCGCGCGTCACCGTGCCGACGCCGGGCCCCGCGCGAAAAATCACACCCGGTTCGGTCAGCAGCCGCACGCGGGCGAACACAATCGCGCCGTGCGTCACGTCGGGATCGTCGCCGGCATCTTTCACGGTGCCCGCTTCCGCGCCGCCCGCGCCGTCAGCGATGAAGCGGCAGTACACCAGCGGCATCGGCACATGCTGGCCTTTCGGCAAGACGATTTCCGCAACCTCGCTGACGACGCCCGCGAGCAGCAGACGCGCCGCCGCGAGCGACGTCGCGGTGGCGCAACTGCCGGTCGTATAGCCGCTACGCAGCGGCGCGGGTTGTTCGGGCGTTTCTTCGCGCATTACGGTTGTCGCCGTGATTCGGATGACGTCGCGATGGCGGCCGTATCGGTTTCACGCGCGGCCTTCGTCACGTCCAGCAACGTGATCGGCAACGCCTGGCGCCACGTATCGAAGCCGCCGAGCGGTTGCGCGTCGGCCAGCGCGATGCGTGTGAGCGTGCCGCCATGTTGCTCGCGCCAGGCCGCGAGCGCCGCCTCGCCTTGCAAGGTGACCGCGTTGGCGACCAGCCGGCCGCCGTCGCGCAGACGCGCCCAGCACGTCTCCAGCACGCCCGCCGCCGTCGCGCCGCCGCCGATGAACACGGCGTCCGGCGCCGGCAGCCCTTGCAGCGCTTCGGGTGCGCGCCCGGCCACGAGTTGCAGACCCGGCACGCCCAGCGCGTCGCGATTGTGCTCGATGAAACGCTGCCGCTCCGCGTGCCCTTCAATCGCGATCGCGCGGCAGGTCGGATGCGCGCGCATCCATTCGATGCCGATCGAGCCGCTGCCCGCGCCCACGTCCCACAGCAATTCGCCGGGCGTCGGCGCGAGGCGCGCCAATGTGATCGCGCGCACGTCGCGCTTGGTCAACTGGCCGTCGTGGCGGAAAGCGTCGTCGGGTAAGCCGCAGGTCAGCGGCAGACGCGGCGCGCCTTCGGTCGCGCGGCATTCGAGCGCGATCAGATTCAACGCGGCGACATCGGGAGCGGACCACTGATCGGCGCGGCCGTCGATGCGACGTTCCAGCTCGCCGCCCAGATGTTCCAGCACGATCATGCGGGTCGCGCCGAAGCCGCGCGCATTCAGCAGTTCGGCCAACGCCGCGGGCGTGCGCCCATCGGCGCTCAACACGAAGACGCGCGCGCCGTCGTGCAAATGCGCGTTCAGCGCGGGCAGCGGCCGCCCCACCAGCGACACGGTCGCGACCTCCTGCAACGGCCAGCCGAGCCGCGCCGCCGCCAGCGACAGCGACGACGGCGCGGGCAGCACCCGCAACTCGCCGGCCGGCAACTGCCGCGCGAGCGTCGCGCCGACGCCGAACAGCATCGGATCGCCGCTCGCCAGCACGCATACGGAAGCGCCGCGCTCGGCCAGCAACGGCGCGAGATCGAACGGCCGCGGCCATGCCGCGCGGCGCGCGGCGAGGCGCGCGGGCAGCATCGCCAGATGACGCTCGCCGCCGTAAATCACCGACGCCTCCAGCAACGCACGCCGCGCGGGCCGTCCCAAACCGGCGAAGCCGTCATCGCCCATGCCCACCACCGTCAGCCACGCAGGCATGCATCCATCCTCATTCTGTGTCTTCAAATCATGCGCTGTGCCACGCCGGTCAAAGCGTCCAGCCTCGTTGTGCTGTCCGAAAAAAGGCATAATACAGCCGCCGGTGCCCTTCGGGGCCGAAGAGGGAACACAGTGCCACTGTGGCTGCCCCCGCAACTGTATGCAGCGAGTCCGTTTGCGCTCCGCGCCACTGGTTTCACCGGGAAGGCAGCGGCGGACCATGACCTGCCAGCCAGGAGACCTGCCGGCGAGACTGTTCGTGCCAGCCTGCATCGGGCGGGGTGTACCGATGCCGCAGCAATGCCCGCCTCACGGCTTGCTCGGGCTTTCGCGCGACGCTAAACCCGGTGTCCGTCTTGAATCAAGTTTCGCCCTCCACCGTTTTGCCCGACGCGGCCCCAGCGCCACGGCCCTCGGCGTGTCCGGGGCTGCTGCGCATCGTCGCCGCGCGCGACGGCGGCATCTGCCGGATCAAGCTGCCTGGCGGCGAGTTGAGCGCCGCGCAGGCCGAGGCGATTGCCGAGGCGAGCGCGCGGCATGCGGCCGGCGTGATCGAGTTGACCAATCGCGCGAACCTGCAGGTGCGCGGCGTGCGTGGCGGCGAGGCAGCGGCGTTGAGCGCGGCGTTGGTGGCGGCGGGGCTTGGGCCCGATGGAGCGGCGCCCGACGCGGCGGCTGGTTCGGATGCGATGGCGAAGCGCGCCGCGCCGGCTTCCAACTCGCTCCGCGCGGCGGCCGCCGACGACGTGCGCAACGTGATGATCAGCCCCGCCGCCGGGCGCGATCCCTTCGCCTTGTTCGACACGAGGCCGCTGTGCGCCGAACTGCTGGCGCTGCTGCAAGGCGAAGCGCGCTTCGCGGCGTTGTCGCCGAAATTCGCGCTGCTGGTGGATGGCGGCGAGCGCCTGGCGAGGCTCGATCATCCGCATGACATGTGGCTCGCGGCGTCGCAAGTTCGTGACGGTGTGCGGTTCGTGTTCGGTCTTGCGGGTTGCCCGCCAGCGGTGGCGTTACCGCAAAACCCGGCTGCCGGTTGCGATGACTCGACACAAGCTCGTCGCGTGGACGACGCAGGCGCATTAGCCGCCGTGTCGTCATCGCAAGTCCCTGCGCTTGTCCGCGCGCTGCTGCACTCGTTTCTCGACCTCGCCGCCGCCGACGCCACGCGCATGCGTCACCTGCTCGCCGCGCGTTCCGTCGACGCCGTATTGCAGCGCGCGCAAACGTATGTCGATTTCCCGCTGTCACGCGACGCGTCGCTCGCGTCCTGGCATCGCGCGACACCGGCCGATGCCGCGCGTCGTCTCGGCGCGCACGCCCAACGCACGACGGAGACCTGGCACGTAGGCGGCCAGCCGCCGCTAGGCCGCCTCGACGCCGCCACCCTGCATGCCCTCGCCGCGCTCGCACGACAGCAAGGCAACGGCACGCTGCACGTCACGCCGTGGCAAAGCGTGCTGCTGACCGACATCGCGGCGCACGCCGTGCCAGCCGTGCTGACCGCACTGAACACGCTGGGCCTCGCCTGCGATGCCACGCAAGCCATCACGCGTCTGATCGCCTGCGCGGGCTCGCCAGGCTGCGCGAAAAGCCTCGCCGACACCAAGGCCGACGCACTGCGGCTCGCCGCGCGCTTGCCCGAGAACGTCGAGGTCCATCTGAGCGGCTGCCCGCGCTCGTGCGCCGCCGCGCATCGTGCGCCGTACACACTGCTGGCTGTGTCGCCCGGCACTTACGACCTTTATCGACGCGACGACGGCCACTCGGATTTCGGCCAGTGCGTCGCGCGCCAACTGACGATCGACCAGGCCGCCGACCTGCTCGACCACCTGGCCCGGAGCCCATAGATGCTTGATTACATTCGCGACGGTCAGGAGATCTATCGCCAATCCTTCGCGACGATCCGCGCGGAAGCCGATTTATCGCGCATCCCCGCGGACCTGGAAAAACTCGCGGTGCGCGTGATTCACGCGTGCGGCATGGTGGATATCGTCGACGCCCTGCAATTTTCCGCAGGCGCGGGCACCGCGGGCCGCACGGCGCTCGCGCAAGGCGCGCCGATTCTCTGCGATGCCGGCATGGTCGCGCAAGGCATCACGCGCGCGCGGCTGCCCGCGAACAACGAAGTGATCTGCACGCTCACCCACGACGACGTACCGGCGCTCGCTCGCGAACTCGGCAACACGCGCTCGGCCGCCGCGCTCGAATTGTGGCGTCCGCGACTCGCGGGCAGCGTCGTCGTGATCGGCAATGCGCCGACCGCGCTCTTTCATTTGCTCGACATGCTCGATGCCGGCGCGCCGAAGCCCGCGCTGATTCTCGGTTTTCCGGTGGGCTTCGTCGGCGCGGCCGAATCGAAGGCGCTGCTCGCGGACGACAGCCGCGGCGTGCCCTACGTGGTGGTGCACGGCAGACGCGGCGGCAGCGCGATGGCCGCCGCCGCCGTGAACGCGCTCGCGACGGAGGTCGAATAAATGACCGTGCAAGGACGTTTGTTCGGACTCGGCGTCGGCCCCGGCGACCCTGAACTCATCACGCTGAAGGCGCTGCGTCTGCTGAAAGCGGCGCCCGTGGTCGCGTATTTCGTCGCGAAGGGTAAGAAAGGCAACGCGTTCAGCATCATCGAAGCGCATTTGCACGACGCGCAGCAGCATCTGCCGCTCGTGTATCCGGTCACCACCGAAGCGCTCGAACCGCCGCTCTCGTATGAAGCGATCATCGCCGACTTCTACGACACGGCGGCGGAGATCGTCGCCGGTCATCTCGATGCGGGCCGCGACGTGGCCGTGATTTGCGAGGGCGATCCGTTTTTCTACGGCTCCTATATGTATTTGCACGACCGGCTCGCGGCGCGCTACGAGAGCGAAGTCGTGCCCGGCGTGTGCTCGATGCTCGGCGGCGCCGCCGTGCTCGGCGCGCCGCTCGTCTATCGCAACCAGAGCCTCTCCGTGCTCTCGGGCGTGCTGCCCGAGGACGAATTGCGCCGCCGTCTCGCCGATGCCGACGCCGCCGTCGTGATGAAACTCGGCCGCAATTTCGACAAGGTGCGGCGCGTGCTGGGCGAACTCGGTCTCGCGCGGCGCGCGCTTTACGTCGAGCGTGCGACGATGGGCAATCAGCGCATCGTGCCGCTCGCGGAAGTCGATCCGATGGCGTCGCCGTATTTCTCGCTGCTCGTCGTGCCGGGGGAAAAATGGCAAGGATGACGCCACCCGCGATCGTGATTCTCGGCGCGGGCGCGTTGACGACCGCGCGGCGCATTCAAGCTTTGTACGCGAATAGCCAGGTGCATGGGTTGCAGGGACGCGTCGCGGCCGATGTCTCGTACAGCGAACTCGGCGCGCATCTGCGCGAGTTGTATGCGCGCGGCACGCCGATCGTCGCGTTGTGCGCGGCGGGCATCGTGATTCGTTGCGTCGCGCCGTTGCTCGCGAACAAGGGCGCGGAGCCGCCGGTGCTGGCCGTCGCGGAGGACGGCAGCGCGGTCGTGCCCTTGCTCGGCGGTCTCGCCGGCGTCAACGTGATGGCGCGCGTGATTGCCGCCGCGTTGGCCGTGTCGCCGGCGATCACGACGAGCGGCGAATTGCGCTTCGGCACCTGCGTGCTCAATCCGCCCGAAGGCTATGCGCTCGCCGATCTCGGCCAAGGCAAACGCTTTGTGTCCGATCTGCTGGCCGGCGAGAGCACGCGGATCGAAGGCGAAGCGCCGTGGCTCGACGATGCGCAGTTGCCGCGCTCGGCATCGGCGCGTCTCGCGATTCGCGTGACGCCGCGAGCGTGGAGCGGACGTGATGACGAACTGGTGATTCATCCGCGCAGTGTGGTGGTGGCGGTGTCGGGTGCGGGTGCGGAGATCGAAGCGCGCGTGCGTGAGGCGCTGGATGCGCAGGGTCTTGCGGTGCTTTCTCTCGCGGCGTTGCTGGCTTCGTCTGAACACATGGCGGACCAGGCGCTCGCTCAGGCCGCCGCCAGTCTGAACGTGCCGCTGCGTTTCACTCAAACGCATCCCGAAGACGGCGAGCGGCCCAGCAACCTGCTGCATGCCGCGCTGCGCATTCCCTACGAAACGCTGCATGACGACGCGACTAGCGGCGTCGCGCTCGCAGTGGCGCCGTTGGCGATCGATCCCGACACGATCGGCCGCGCACGCGGCCGTCTGACGGTGATCGGCCTCGGCCCCGGCAGCGCCGATCTGATGGCGCCCGCCGCGCGCGCGGCGCTGAACGAAGCGACCGATATTCTCGGCTACGACACCTACGTGAAAATGGCCGGCCCGTTGCGCGCGGATCAGCGCGTGCATGGCACCGACAATCGCGAGGAAATGCAACGCGCGCGTCACGCGTTCGAACTGGCGAGCATGGGACGCTCGGTGGTGATGGTGTCGTCCGGCGATCCGGGCGTGTTCGCGATGGCCGCCGCGGTGCTCGAAGCGCTCGACGCCGAGCGGAACGCGCAGTGGCACGCGGTCGACCTGTCGATCGTGCCGGGCGTGTCGGCGGCGATGGCCACCGCCGCGCAAGCCGGCGCGCCGCTGGGTCACGACTTCTGCATGCTGTCGCTGTCCGACAATCTGAAGCCGTGGACGATCATCGAAAAGCGTCTAAGGCACGCGGCCGAAGCCGATCTGGTGATGGCGTTCTATAACCCGATCTCGCGCGCGCGTCCGTGGCAACTGGATAAGGCGCTGGACATCGTGAGGGAATATCGCGCCGCGACCACCAAGGTGGTGCTTGGCCGCGATATCGGCAGGCCGGGCGGCACGCTGCGCACGATCGCGCTCGGCGAACTGCGCTCGTCCGACGTGGATATGCGGACGATGGTGATCGTGGGCTCATCGACCACGCGGGGCTTCGCCAAAAACGCCGAAGGCGGCGAATGGATTTATACCCCGCGCTGGTACGAGTGAATCGATCCAGATAACGGGTGGGGTGGCCTATGCCGCCGCCTTCAGATCGTCGATCGCCCGCTGCCTCACGCCCAAGTCGTCCCACAACTCGGGATGGCAGGTGAACACCAGGATCTGATGGCGCGTCGCCGCGTCGATCAGCGCGCGCTTGATGGCATCGCGCCGCGCGGCGTCGGTATGCACGGCGGCGTCGTCCAGCATGAGCAAGGTCGGCCGGCCCGATGCCTTAAGCAGATCCGCATACGCGAGCCGCGTCAGAATGCCGAGCTGTTCGCGCGTGCCGAAGCTCAGCGCGTCGAGCGTATCCGCGCGGCCATAACGATCCAGTGTCGCGGGACTCAGATCGTCGCCGAGCGCGATGGTCGATTGCGGAAAAATTCGCCGCAGATAATGCCCGAGCCGCTCGGTCAACGGCGCGCGCAGTTGCGCCACCGCCGCGTCGCGTTCGTCGACCAGCACTTCGTCGAGCAGGCTCAACGCGCTGGCCCGCAAGCTGAGTTCGTCCTTGCGGCGCGTGGCCTGTTCGACGCGCGCCCGCACCGCCGCGAGACGCTCGCCGAGGCCGGAGGCGCCGACCGTCTCCAGTTGACTGCGCAATTGCGCGATCCGCACTTGCCGCTCATGCTGCTCGCCGCGCGCGAGTTCCGCCGACGCGCGATAGCGCTTCGCCTCGGCAGCCGGATCGTCGAGGCGCGCGGCTTCCAGTTCGCGCTCGCGTCCCTCGCGCTGCTTCCTCAATGCATCGACCTGTACGCGCTGCTCGATCATTTTCGTCTGCCATTGCGCGCGGTGGCGGCGGAACGCTTCGTCGTTCAACTGCGCTTCCTTGCGCTGCAATTGGGCGGCGAGCGAGTCGGTCGTGGCTGTCGCGGTCGATCGTTTTTCCGCCGACTGCGCCAGCAGTTTTCTGGCGGCTTCCCATGCATCGCGCGCGATCTCGGCGTTGCGGCGCGCTTCGTCGAGCGGCGGCGCGGCGGACACATCGGGCAGCAACGCCAGCCGTTCATTCGACGCCTGCCAGCGCGCGCTAGTGGAAGCCAACGCCGCACGCAGCGCGTCGATGCCCTGCGGCGCGTGCACTTCGAGAATCTTCGCCTGGCTCTTCTGTTGCGCGACGAGCGCCTTCCACTGTTCATGGCGCGCTTCGGCCTCACCGAGCGATGCCACGCCCAACGCCTGCAACAACTGCGCATGACCGGCTTCGAGCGAGGCAAGCTCGGATAACCGCGCCGGCAAATCGGAGACGCCCGGAATCACGCGCAACTCACCGAGCGCGCCGAGGCCGATCAGCTTCTCCTCGTCCAGACGCAACACGCCCGCGCCGCTCACCTGCGCTTCGCCAACCGTGATCGCGCCGTTCAGCCGGTATTCGATGCGCGTCATCGCCGCTTCGGTGCGCGCACGCAGCACCGTCAATTCGGCATCGAGCGATTGAAGCCGCTTCAGTTTCGCCGCGTCGATTTCGAGCGAAGCCGCGGCGCGCGCGGCTTCGAGAACGGCGTCGTTCGCCTTGCCCGCGTCGGCGATCGCGGCTTCGAGCCGCTCGCTTTCGGCGCGATGCAGGCCGATCTGGCTGCGCAAGTCCGCCGCGCTCACCGCCGCGTTCGCCAGGTCGAGCGCCCGGTTGGCATCGGCGGAGGCTTGCTCGAATCGCGCGACGCTCGCCGCGGCTCGATCATGCTCGGTTTGAACGGCGGACACGTTGGCTCGCGCCGCATCGAGTTGCTGCCGCTCGCGAGCGACGGCCGCTTCCAGTTCGGCCGCGCCCTGCTCCTGTTGCAACGAAAGCGCCAGTTCCGCTTCACTCACTTGCAGCGACTGTGCGAGTTGCTGAACGCTTCGTTCGAGTTCCGCCGCGGCGTCGGCGCGCTGTTGCGCCTGCACGGCTTTCTGCTCGTGAAGCTCCCAGGGCCGCTTGCGTTGCGTGTCGTCGAACGCTTCCTGAAGCGCGGCGAGGCGCGCGATGTTCTCCTCGAACTGCTCGCGCTGCTGTTCCAGCTCGTCGCGCTGGACAAGCAGCGCGGCCAGGGCCTGTTCGGCTTCGGCGAGCGGCCCGGTGGACTTCTGCGTGCGGGCCGTGAGCAGTTGCCGAAGTTCGCGCTGCACGGCGGCGATCAACGCGTCCTCACCCGCCGACTCCCGGCTGCCCGACAGTTGCGAGAGCGCGTCGCGCAGATACTGCGCCGCGTGCCCGGTCGAATCGCGCATCTCCTGCGTGCCGCCCTGCTGCACCCACAGCAAACCGGGAACGCCGGCGTTCTCGGCTTTCAACGGCCCGCGCGCGGCACGCGAAAAACCGAGCAATGCCGCGAGCTTGTCCTCGGCTTCGTCCTCGCTGAACACGGACTGGCCGATCCGCAACTCGCAGCGCTGCCGCGAGACGAACTGCTTCGACAGCTTGCAGCTCGTGCCGTCCAGATCGAAAGTCACTTCGACCGACGGCTGCCCGCTCGCCTTGCCCCACGGCAACAGATCCTTCAGATGCGAGGCCTTGTAGCGTTCGAGAAACACGGCGCGCACCGCTTCGGCGATCGTGCTCTTGCCGGCCTCGTTCGGTCCGGTGAACAGATTGAGCCCCGGCTGCAAATCGTCGACCACAAGCCGGCCGGTGAACTGCTTGAACTCCTGGATCGCAATGCTTTCGAGCTTCATGCGGACCTCGCTTCGCGCGGCAGTTCACGTTGAATGCGCGCCAACAGCAACAACGCCTCGGCCGCGCGCGCGACCTCTCGCGGGTCCGACTGCGGGTCCTCCTGCAAGCCACGCAGACGCGCCACCACCTTCGCGAGATAGCCGCTCTGCGCGCCGAGTTCGGCGAGGTCGTCGGCGGTGGGCAGCACTTGCAGGCCGCTCAGATCGACGCGCAGCGCGCGCACTCGCGCGCGGGCTTCCTCCACCGCGACGTGCAGCGCCTCGGCATCGGCCAGCGCGGCCGTGCCGCTTACCGCGAGACGCAGCACGTCGTTGCCGTTCAACGCCGCGAGGCGCGCCTTGAGCGAATCCACGTCGGTCGGCACGGCAATCGTTTCGTCCCAGCGATGCCATTGATATTTGCCGACCCGCACCGGCTCGACCCGCGGCGACGCGCCAGGCTCGCGCAACGTGACGTCGAGCATGAAGCCGGGATCGTTGCCGCGAAAACGGTCCTGTTCGTGGGTGCCCGCGTACCAGATGCGCTCGTCCACCCGCAGATGGCCGTGCCAGTCGCCGAGCGCGAGATAGTCGAGCCGCGCGCTCGCCGCACGCGTGGGCGCGATCGGATTCGACGAATCGATGCCCTCCTGCAGGATGCCGCTCACGCTGCCGTGCGCGAGCCCGACGCGGTGATAGCCCGGCGGCGTCTCGGCGGCGTCGAAGAAAGCGGTGGTGTCGTCGTAGGTGATGCGTTGCGTGAGCGGCGCGCAGAGCAATGCAGAGCGGCACTCGTCGAGCAGCACCACGCCGGGTTCGAGCACGAGCCGCACGTTCGGCGCGACGCAGTTCAGCCGCTGCGCGCGGGTCCACACGCTTTCGACCAGCGCGGCGTCGTGATTGCCCGGCAGCATGATCCACGGTCCCGAGAACGCTTGCAATGCGCCGAACAGGCGGCGGATCACCGTGTCCGACACCGTTTGCAGGTCGAAGACGTCGCCCGCCACCAGCACGGCGTCGACCTTGCGTGCGGCCGCTTCGTCGGCGATGCGGCGCACGGTTTCGAAGCGCGCCTCCGCCAGATGCGCGGCCTCGTCCGGCTCGAACTGGCCGAATTGCGTGCCTATCTGCCAGTCCGCGGTGTGCAGAAACCTGATCACTGTGCCTCCATTCCGTTCAATTGCAGCGTCGCCTGGTCTTGCGTGGCCTTGCGTGGCCTTGCCTGGCGTTGTGGCGTCGGCGCGGGTTCGACCGGTGGGCGCTCATCGCGTGCATCGTGTCTTTCGCGCCTGGCCGAACCGCCCGCTCCAGCACTCCAGCCGCAGATGTTACCGCGCCGACGCGGCAAAGATAGCCCCACGTGGATGGCGCATTGCCCGAACAGCGGCGCTACACTCGCGGTTCCGAACGCGCGCGTCGATTGCTGCGCCGTATTTCAATCGAATGGAACCCGCCGCACCGCTGCCGATGAACAAGGAAATCGAACTCAAGAAGGCCAAGCGCACACCCTTGCTGCTGTTGCTGGCGGCCGCCTGCGTTTTCGTGGTCACCGCCTTCATGCCGCGCGGCGTGTGGGTCGACGGCATCAAGGCGGTGGCGGAAGCCGCGATGGTCGGCGCGCTCGCGGACTGGTTCGCGGTGGTCGCGCTGTTTCGCCGCGTGCCGATTCCGATCGTCTCCGCGCACACGGCGATCATTCCGAGGAACAAGCACAAGATCGCCGACAACCTCGCGGTCTTCGTGCAGGACAAGTTCCTGGACGTGCCCTCGCTGGTCGGTCTGATCCAGAAGCACGACCCGGCGCGAAGCATCACCGGCTGGCTGACGCAGCCGGCCAACACCGCGCGGCTCGGCGACTACGTCGTCAAGCTCACCGGCGGCATTCTGGATTTGACCGACGACGTGCGCATCCAGGTCTTCATCAAGGACGCCTTGCGCGGCGTGCTGGCCAAGGTCGATCTGTCGCAATCGATGGGTGCGATTCTCGACACGCTCACGAAGGACGGCCGTCATCAGGAATTGCTCGACGCCGGCATCGAACAGGTGCTCGCGTTGCTGCGCGAAGAGCAGGCGCGCGCGTTTATCGCCGACCGCATCGTCGACTGGGTGAAGAGCGAATACCCGAAGATGGAAAAGATCCTGCCCTCCGCATGGCTCGGCGAGAAAGGCGCCGAAGCGATCGCCAACGCGGTGAACCGGATGCTCGAACAGATCAGCGAAAACCCCACGCATGAGCTGCGTCAAAAGTTCGATGACGCCGCGCATAAGCTGATCGCCAAACTCAAAACCGATCCGGCGTTCCTGCAAAAAGGCGAGGAACTGAAGCGCTATCTGCTGGAAGGCGACGCGCTCGGCACCTATGTGAAGGACATGTGGGGCGAATTGCGCGCCTGGCTCAAGCGCGATCTGCAAAGCCCCGACTCGGCCTTGCACGCGAAAGTGATGGCGATGGGCCAATGGGTGGGCCGCGAGCTCGCGCATGATCCCACGCTGCGTCAATCGCTGAACGATCACCTGGAGGACGCGGCGCGCGGCATGGCGCCGGATTTCGCGCAGTTCCTGACGCGCCACATCAGCGATACCGTGAAGAACTGGGACGCGCGCGAGATGTCGCGGCAAGTCGAGCTGAACATCGGCAAGGACTTGCAATATATCCGCATCAACGGGACGATCGTCGGCGGCTTTATCGGGCTCGTGCTGTATGCGAGTTCGCAACTGTTCGAGTTGCTGCGCGTGCATGCGGGATGAGCGCGTGGAGCGTCGCGCGCTGCTTCTATAAGCCTTGAGACGATCAAAGCGCCTACAATTCGGGCATGCGTATTGCTGCCAGGCGCTTTAGTCGACGCCGACGTTCCAGCCGCGCGCGCCTTCCCTATAAAGCGACGCCATTCAATCGGAAAGTGTGCTCATGAAATTATCGCTCCCGCCGCATGGGCGGCCGAACCGCGTCTATCCGCCGGGCACGCCTGGCCTGCACGGTCTCGCCTCGGTGATCACCGGCGTCGTGGTGGTGTGCGCGCTGTACTTCGGCCGCGCGGTGCTGATTCCGATCACGCTCTCGGTGCTGCTCAGCTTCCTGCTCGCGCCGCTCGTGCAGACGCTGCGGCGCTTGCATATGGGACAGTTGCCGTCGATCTTCATCGCGGTGCTGTTCGCTCTCGCCACCCTGCTCGCGGTCGGCGGACTGATCGGGGCGCAACTGGTGCAACTCGCCGGCGACCTGCCCCAGTATCAGGTGGCGATCGAGCAGAAGATCGAGACGGTGCAGGAAAAGACCGTGGGCCGTGCCGATTCGCTGATGAAGCGCGCCGCCGCCACGCTGCAACGCGTCGCGCCGTCGAAACCGAATCCGCCGCGCCCTACCGGGCGCGCCGCGCGCAATGCGCCCGCCGTGCCGACGCCCGTCGAAGTGCACGAGCCGTCGCCCACGCCGTTGCAACTCGCCCAGCGCGCGTTGTCGCCGGCCATCGCGCCGCTCGAAACGACCTTCATCGTGCTGGTGGTGACGATCTTCATCCTGTTGCAGCGCGAGGACTTGCGCGACCGTTTGATCAGCCTGTTCGGCTCGCGCGATCTGCACCGCACCACCACCGCGATCAACGACGCCGCCGGGCGCCTGAGCCGCTACTTCGTCGCGCAACTAGGCGTGAACGTGAGCGCGGGCGGCGTGATCGCGATCGGTCTCGCGATCATCGGCGTGCCGGGCGCGCTGCTGTTCGGCGTGATCGCCGCGTTGCTGCGTTTCGTGCCGTATATCGGCATCTGGATCGCGGCGATCCTCGCCGTCTTTCTCGCCGCCGCCATTCAGCCGCAATGGACGATGGCGGTGTATACGCTGATTCTTTTCATCGTCGTCGACGTGGTGGCCGGGCAGGTCGCCGAGCCGCTGCTGTACGGTCACCGCTCGGGGCTGTCGCCGCTCGCCGTGGTGGTGGCGGCGATTTTCTGGAGCTGGCTGTGGGGACCGGTCGGCCTCGTGCTGTCCACGCCGCTCACGTTGTGCGTCGTCACGTTGGGCCGCTATGCGGACCGCCTGAACTTCCTCACCGTGCTGCTGGGCGATCAGCCCGCGCTCACGCCGGCGCAGACCTTTTATCAGCGCCTGCTCGCCGACGATCCGCATGAGGCGATCGTGCAGGCCGAGCGTCTGTTGCGCGAGATGTCGCTGATCGACTACTACGACAAGGTCGCGCTCGAAGGTCTCAAGCTCGCCCGCAACGACGCGATGCGCGGCGTGCTGATGCCCGAGCAACTGGCGCGGGTCAACGAGTCGCTGGTGGATATCGTCGAAAACCTGGAAATCGCGGACGGCGTGCCGGAGCGGTTGTCTCGCGCCGATCCGGCGGAATCCGCCGGGGCGGCGCTGGCTTCGGCGTCGGCGGATCTGTCCGAGCGGCCAGAGAGCCATATGTCGGCGCATCCGCACCCGCGCGCCGAGACTGAAAAAACCTCGGTGCTGTGCGTGCCCGGACGCGGCGCATTCGACGAAGTCACCACCGCGATCGCCGTGCAACTGCTCGGCCGCCAGGGCCTTGCGCCGCTAATGGCGACGCACTCGGGCTATCGCAGCGCGCGCGCCGACGAACCGGCCTTCAAGGATGCGCCGATCATCTGCATCGTCTCGCTCGACGCGCCGGAATCGCCGCCGTATCTGCGCAATATGTTGCGCCGCACGCGGCAATGGCGGCCGCGCGCGACGCTCGTGGTCGGCGTCGGCGGAGCGCCGCAAGCGGGGCCGGAAATGGGCGCGACCGGCGCTTCGCATGCGGCGCCGACCTTCCGCGCGATGATCGAGGAATGCCTCGCGGCGGCGGGCACGCAGCACGCGCGGCAGGCTTCGCATGTGGGCGGGAGTGGTTGAAGAAGTGACGGCGGGTTGACTGCGGGTTGACTGCGGCGTTGACGGGCGGGAATGGCTGCGGCGTTGACTGCAGGAACAGCGCGAAGCCGGCTGCGGCACCGACCCTGCCCGCCGCGAAATGGAGGAAAGCCGAGTCCCTCTGCGGCGCTCAGCGCGAAGCCCGCGTCATATCGCCGAAGGTCGGCCGCCCGCCTCACTGCTGCGGATACAAGCCCAACGTGCTCGCATGCAGCCTCGCGAGACCGAGCAACGCATCCGTGTAAGGCGTCGCCACATGAGTCAGTTGGCCGAGTTCGCGCACCGCGGCCACCAGCGCATCCAGTTCGACCGCCTTGCCCGCCTGCACGTCCTGCAGCATCGAGGTTTTCATCGCGCCGAGCTTGAGCGTGACCTCGTGGCGATCGTCCGGCGCCTGCTCGATCGGAATGCCGAAGCGCGCGCCGATCTCCTTCGCTTCCAGCATGATGCGCGTGACGAAGCCGCGCACCAGCTCGTCGCTCAGAATCCGGTCGGTGGTCGCGCCGGTGATGGCGCTGATCGGATTCATCGTCATGTTGCCCCACAGCTTGTACCAGACGTCGCGCTGAATCTGCTCCGACATCGACGCATTGAAGCCTGCCGCGGCGAGCGTCGCGGTGAGCGCCGCGACGCGCTCGCTCGGCTGCCCCGACGCCTCGCCGACGATCAGCCCATTGCCCTGATGATGCCGGATCACCCCCGGCGCCTCGACGAGGCAACTGGCGTGCACCACGCAACCCACGGTCTGTTCGGTCGGAATCGCGGCGGCGATCGCGCCGTCAGGATCGATCGACTTGAGCCGCTTGCCCGCGAAGTCGCGGCCAAGGCCGTCGCAGAACCACCACGGCACGCCGTTCATCGCCGTCAGCACGATCGTCCGCGGACTCAGCAGCGGCGCGACGTGCGCGGCCACCGACGCCATCGCCGGTCCCTTCACCGCCACCACGACGAGGTCGTGCACGCCGAGTTCGGCCGGCTGTTCGCTCGCCTTCACCTTCACGGCATGCGTGGCGCCGCCTTCGATCAGACGCAAGCCGTGCTCGCGCAATGCGCCGAGCGTCGCGCCACGCGCCACCACGCCGACATCGTGGCCAGCCTGCGCGAGCTTCACGCCCATCCAGCCGCCGATCGCGCCCGCACCGTAGATCGCTACTTTCATCGCTTCAATCCTTGCGTTTAGTCGTTTATGTTTAATCTTCGCGTTTAATCCTCGCGTTTAATCCTTATAGCTCGCGTCGATGCGGTCCACCCGCCGCACCAGCGCGTCGAACACGTCCTGTCCCGCACCGTGACGCGGGTCGAACTGCAACGCGTCGCGCGAACAGCGAATCGCGACCTCTTCCGGCACGGGCCGCGCGCGCCCCATCGAAAACGTCGCCATCTGGATCTCGCACGCGCGGTTCAGCGTCCATAGCATCGCGAAAGTCTGCGGCAACGTGCGGCCCCACGCAAGCAGGCCATGATTGCGCAGGATCACGGCCTGCCGGTCGCCGATATGTTCGAGCAGGCGCGGACCTTCATCCGCGTGAACGGTGATGCCTTCGAAGTCGTGGTACGCAACGCGCTCGTGCAACTGCGCGCTATAGAAGTTGGTTTGCTGCAAGCCGTCCTCGAGACACGCCACCGCGACGCCCGCCGTGGTGTGCGTATGCATCACGCAGTGCGCGTCGGGCAAGCCTTCGTGAATCGCCGCATGCACGACGAACCCCGCGGGATTCACCGGATACGGCGAGTGGTCGAGCACGCGCCCTTGCACGTCGATCTTCACGAGATTGCTCGCCGTCACCTCGCCATAGTGCAGGCCGAACGGATTGATCAGAAAATGCCGCTCGCCGCCGCTCGCGCTCGACGGCACACGCAACGTGATGTGGTTGTAGATCATCTCGGTCCAGCCGAGCAGGTCGAAGATGCGATAGCACGCGGCCAGTTGCACGCGCGCCTGCCATTCGTCGGGATGCATCGCGGCGTGCTTCGGTGCGTCGGCCGCTTGCATCTCAAGGGTCGGGGTCATTCGAGTCTCCATCGTTGTGGTTCGCTGTGGTTGTCGCGGTTCGATTGCCGCGAATCGGAAGGAATCGGAAACGCTATGCCCCCGCCACGACCGCCGCGATCGACGACGCCACATAACCGGCGTTGCGCGCGTTCAATCCGGCCACGCACATGCGCCCCGAACGCAGCACGTACACCGCGTACTCGCCGCGCAAGCGCTCGACCTGGCTCTCGCTCAGGCCCGTATAGGTGAACATGCCGCGCTGCGCGAGATAACGCGCGCGCATCACTTCATCGACGCGGCCGGCGAGTCCTTCGTGGATCGTGGTACGCATCGCGAGAATCCGCTCGCGCATGGTGGCGAGTTCCGCTTCCCATGACGCATGCAACGACGCATCGGCGAGCACGTTGGCGACCAGCCGCGCGCCGTGCGTCGGCGGATTGCTGTAGTTCGCGCGCACCGTGGACATCAACTGGCCGAGCACGCGGCCGGCCTCTTCACTGCTTTTGCAAACCACGCTCAACGCGCCGCAGCGCTCGCCGTACAGCGAGAAATTCTTCGAGAACGAATTCGCGACGATCAGCGCCACGCCCGCATCGGCGAGCAGACGCACGCACGCGGCGTCTTCGTCGATGCCCGCGCCGAAGCCCTGATACGCCATGTCGACAAACGCGATCAGATTGCGGCGCTGCAATACCGGCACCAGTTCCGCCCATTGCGCCGGGGTGAGGTCGACGCCCGTCGGGTTATGGCAGCACGCATGCAGCAGCACGATGCTCCGCTCCGGCAAGCGGCCGATCGCGTCGAGCATGTCCGCGAAACGCAGGCCGCCGGTGTGTTCGTCGTAGTACGGATAGGTGTTGACGGTCAGGCCCGCGCCCTCGAAGATCACGCGATGGTTTTCCCAGCTCGGATCGCTGATCCACACCTGCGAGCCGGGGAAATAGCGCTTCAGAAAATCCGCGCCCACCTTCAGCGCGCCCGAGCCGCCAATGGTCTGCAAGGTCGCGATGCGGCCCGTCGCGCGCGCTTCGTGGTCCGCGCCGAATACCAGCGCTTGGGCGGCGTCGCGATAGAGCGGCAGGCCCGCCATCGGCAGATAGGAGCGTGGGCCGATCGCATCGAGCAAGGCGGTTTCGGCGCGCCGCACGGCGTCCATCACCGGCAGCTTGCCGGCGTCGTCGAAATAGATGCCGATGCTCAGATTGACCTTGTTGGGGCGAGGATCGAGTTGAAAGTCCTCGTTCAGACTCAGAATCGGGTCGCCTGGGTAGGCGGGAATGTGGTCGAACATGGCAAGTCCTTGGTGGTGGGCGTGGGTCCGGCGTCGCTATGGTTCCGGTGCGGCGAGCAAAGCGCCGACACCCGCCGGACGAGACCCAAAGTCTAAGCGTCATTGGGTGCGTGCGTCGATTGGGGCAAGTGTCAGGCAATCGCTCGCGGCGCACAATCAATCGATTTTTCACGATTAGTAAGTTTTTCTTTACAATCGTTTTTCATGTCACTCACGCGCGTCACCATTCGTCAGTTCGAAGCGTTTCTCGCCATCGTCGATTTGCACAGTATCGGCGCGGCGGCGGAGCGGCTCGGGCTGACCTCGTCGGCGGTCAGCCAGTTGCTGGCCGAACTCGAAACGGAACTGGGCTTTCGCCTCTTCGACCGAACCACGCGGCGCGTCAATCTGTCGAGCGCGGGGCAGGATTTTCTTGCCTCGGCCGAATCGGTGTTGCGCCATGTGCGCGCCGCCGCGCAATCGGCCAACGACATCCGCAACCGCGCGGCCGGCATCGTGCGGGTCGGCGCGCCGCTGGTGCTCGCGGCCACCGCGTTGCCCGCGGCCATCGCCGAATACGCGCGCGGCAAACCGAAAGTGGTCGTGCGGATTGTCGACACCGTGGTCGAGCAACTGGTGGAGCGCGTGGAAAGCGGCGACGTGGATCTCGCGATCGGCCCCGACCGGCAAAGCGGCGCGCGCGTGGGGCGCGAGCGGGCGTTCGCGAGTCCGTGGGTGATGTGGTGCGCGCCGGCGCATCCGTTGAGCGCGCGGCGCCGTGTGCAGTGGCGGCATCTGCGCGACGTGCCGATCGTCGCCACCGGCCGCGACCACGAACGCGCGGTCGGGCAGATGCTCGCCAATCTGCCGGCCGAGGCCCGCATCATTCCGGTCGACGTGGTGGACAACGTCACCACGGCATTCGGTCTCGCATCGCAAGGGCTGGCGGTGACGCTCGCGCCCGCCTATGTCGCGCCGCTCGCGCGCACGTTCGGGCTGGTGATGAAGCGGATCGTCGATCCGGAAACCATCCGCGAGGTGTGCTTGTACCGCTCCACCGAGCGCGCGCTGTCGCCGCCCGCCGACGGCTTCGCGGAATTCATCGTGCCCTGGCTGAAGCGCTGGGACCGCGAAACGCAGGCCGGGGCGAAAACGAAGCGCGGCTGACCGGCCGCCTCGCGGCGCGAGCACGCGCCGTCCAGCGCCCGGGTGAGGCGGCTCGGGTATTGCTGTGTTCGACGGCACGCAACTTTGCACCGCCCGCGCCGGTCAATCATGCGAGCCATGCAGCGCCTCCCATTCATTCGAGCCCTACTCGCGCGCCGTAGCCGATCTCGTTCGCGCGCCGCTGCGCCGCGCCCTTCTCGCAACGTTCGTGTGGCATGCCGCTGCCCATCGATAGCGCTTCCGACTTTCATCGCCCGATAGCGGCCATCGGTTAAGCACCGCCTTCGCCGTGCATCGGCAAACGCATCAGAAGCGGTAGTTGATGGAAATGTCGGCCACGCCGTTCGCCTTGCGGTGCGTGATCGGACTGTTGCCCGCGCTGCCGACCAGTTGCTGGAATGCGCCATCCGCGGTGGCGAACCAATGCTTGTCGAACAGCCACACCACGCTGATGCCGAAGCCCACCGACTTGACGCCCGCGCTCGCGTGATATTCCGGATACCGCGAGTGCGCCGCCTGCTCGCGATTCACGCCGAACCAACTGTTCATGTAGGTGGAGTCCGCGAAGGTTACGTTGGGCCCGGCGAACCAGAAGAAGTTGCTGGTGCTGCCCGGCATCGGCATATACGCGCCGAGATCGCCGGTCCAGCCGTTCGAGCCGCCGAAGTAGCGTCTGACGTCCGCGCGCAGCACCAGCGGGAATTCCTTCGACACCACGTATTCGCCCGAGAGCTTGAGGCCCGGCGCCGGATTGATGTTGCCGAGGCCGTTCAGTTCCTGCGGATCGTCGTGGCCGCGGCGTCCGAGATCGTAGATGGCCGCGAGGCTTGCACGCCAGTTTTGTCCCTGCGCAAAGTTGACGCCGAGTCCCTCGCCGCTCGAAAAGAAAAACAGATCCTTGTAGCGCACGTCGACGCTCGGGCCGGCCATCAAGTGATACCGGTCGGAGCCCTCGTAGCGCGGCTGGAACGACGTCGCCGCGCCGACGCGCAACTGCCAGTCGGGAACGCTCGGCTGCCACACCTTTTGCAGCGGAATCCCCGCCGAGTATTGCCATTCGCCCAGCGGCGACGGCGTTTGCGCCAAGGCGGCGGCCGGAACGACGGCAACGCCGAGGGTCACGGCGACGAGAGAAACTGCCGCGATGCCTATTGGTTTATTGCGGAACGTGCCGATCCGCTTTTCACGGCTATCATTGCGCACCAGAAGCCTCCGATCTCGCGCAGGGCGAAGGGGTTTTATGTTCCGCCTGGGTCCGCAAGGAATCGAACAGCACCCCGGCGCACGCCGCGCTCTCAGGCGCGGCGTGTAGTTTTTTCAGCAAACGATACGCGTTGCCCGGCAAGAACGCACCTGCTCGGGGAGTCGCGTACCGGACAGCGGGCCTTTCGTATGAACCATTGCCGCAAAAGCCTTGCCGACGGACCCACTGAGCAAAATGCGGGCCTGCTCGGCGGAAGCAGCGCGAAACCGGTTAAACGCAACGGGAAACAACGAGAGGCCGAGGGAGCGTGCCAGCACGCCGTGGCAAGGAATCGCGAGCGCAATGCGCCTTCAGGAAACCACGACGCCGCCCGATGCGGCGCCGTTGATGCATCGAACGCGGGCGATCCTACCTGGCCGCTTCGACGAGGACCGGCTTGTCGCGATAGAGGTTCGGGAACAGCCGCTTGAGGTTGGCCACCTTCGGCATATCGTTAAGCGCGATATACGCGGAGTTGGGATGCAGTGTGAGGTAGTTCTGGTGATAGAACTCGGCCGGGTAAAAAGCCTTGAACGTCTCCGTCTTCGTGACGATGGGCGCCCGAAACGCATGCGCCTTCTCGAGCTGCGCGATGTAGCCTTGCGCGACGCGCCGCTGCATATCGGTCATCGGGAACACGGCCGAGCGGTATTGCGTGCCGCTGTCCGGCCCCTGGCGGTTCAGTTCGGTCGGATCGTGAATGACCGAGAAGTACACCTGCAACAACTGGCCGTAGGTGACCCTGGCCGGGTCGAAGGTGACCTGCACGGCTTCCGCATGGCCGGTCTCGCCGCCGCTCACCGTCTCGTAGTGCGCGGTGTCGCGCTCACCGCCCGCATAGCCCGACACCGCCTTGCTGACGCCGCGCACATGCTGGAACACGCCCTGCACGCCCCAGAAGCAGCCGCCTGCGAATACCGCCGTTTCTTCGTGCGCCGTGGCGGCGGAGACCGGTTCGTCGAGCGCGGGCGGCGCGATCACAACCGCGGCCTCGGACGCGAACGCGATGCGCCATGCCGACGCGCCGCCGGCAAGCGACGCCGCGCCGATCAACCTGAAGAAAATCCGTCTGCTGCAAGCCATGATGATCGTCCCGGAAAGTTCGCACGTTCACCCGCTCGGGCGCTGGTCGTGCCGCCCGCGAGTGGTCTCGATGGTTAGTCGGCCAGCAAGGGCTTTTATGACAGCATGCGCGTCTTTCCGCATCGAGGCATCGAGGCATCGCAGCCGGGGCTACAGCGGCGCTCACAGCGGAAATTTCGTGGTCGAGAGAATTTCCTTGAGCACCATGAACGAGCGAATCTGCCGGACGCCCGGCAGATAAAGCAACTGCTCCGCATGCAAACGGTTGAAGCTGTCGCTGTCGCGCGTGCGGATCGTCATGAAGTAGTCGAATTCGCCGGTCACGACGTGGCATTCCATGCAACCCGGCACCCTCTGCGCGGCTTTCTCGAAGTCCGCGAACGACTCGGGCGTGGAGCGATCCAGCACCACGCCGATGATCACCAGCATCCCCGCGCCCGCCGCTTTCGGATCGATCAACGCGACCACGCCGCGAATCAGTCCCGACTCCTTGAGCCGCTCGACGCGCCGCAAGCACGCCGGCGCGCTCAGCTTCACTTTTGCCGCGAGCGCGACGTTCGAGATCGACGCGTCCGTTTGCAACTGGCGCAGGATCGCGCGGTCGATGCGATCGAGCGATTGCAGCGGGTCGGCTTGTGATTGGGCGGCAGCCGATGCGGCCGGCGCGCTTCGCACTTTCGTTGCGCTCATAGGTTGGTTCACAAGTTTTTATTAAGTCATTGCGGCATTTCTCTTTTCGAAATTACGCCCATCGCAATTTTTTCGCAAGCTCATTTCTGGCGCTTTTCCCTACCATTGTCTCAACGCGACGACCTGCTGTTCGCGTCGAACCTACTCATCACAGGAACTGCCATGAACCTGCAACGATTCCCGCGTCATCCGCTGACTTTCGGGCCGACGCCGATCCAACCGCTAAAACGCCTGAGCGATCACCTCGGCGGCAAAGTGCATCTGTATGCGAAGCGCGAGGACTGCAACAGCGGTTTTGCATTTGGCGGCAACAAGACGCGCAAGCTCGAATATCTGATTCCCGAAGCGCTGGCGCAGGGTTGCGACACGCTCGTTTCGATCGGCGGGATCCAGTCGAACCAGACTCGCCAGGTGGCCGCCGTCGCCGCGCATCTGGGCATGAAGTGCGTGCTCGTGCAGGAGAACTGGGTCAACTACTCGGATGCGGTGTACGACCGCGTCGGCAATATCCAGATGTCGCGCATTCTCGGCGCCGATGTGCGGCTCGTGGCCGACGGCTTCGACATCGGCTTTCGCAAGAGTTGGGAAGACGCGCTGGAGAGCGTGCGCGCGGCCGGCGGCAAGCCTTACGCGATTCCCGCCGGCTGCTCGGATCATCCGTTGGGCGGGCTGGGTTTCGTCGGCTTCGCTGAAGAAGTTCGGCAGCAGGAAGCGGAACTGGGTTTCAAGTTCGACTACATCGTGGTGTGCTCGGTGACGGGCAGCACGCAGGCCGGCATGGTGGTCGGCTTCGCCGCGGACGGCCGCGCCGAGCGCGTGATCGGCATCGACGCGTCCGCGAAGCCCGCGCAAACGCGCGAGCAGATCATCCGAATCGCGAAGCAGACCGCGGAAAAAGTCGAACTGGGGCGCGACATCACCAGCAAGGACGTGGTGCTGGACGAGCGCTTCGGCGGTCCCGAATATGGCTTGCCGAACGACGGCACGCTGGAGGCGATCCGCTTGTGCGCGCGCCTCGAGGGCATGCTGACCGATCCGGTTTACGAAGGCAAGTCGATGCACGGCATGATCGACATGGTGCGCAACGGCGAATTCCCGGAAGGGTCGCGCGTGCTGTACGCGCACCTGGGCGGCGTGCCGGCGCTGAACGGCTATAGCTTCATTTTCCGCAACGGCTGAGCGGCGAGTAGCGCGATGAGCGACGCGACGGCGGCCGGCATGCATCGAGCCGGCTGCCGCCGCGAGGTGGCGATGTGTTGTCATGGCGACCTGGCGAATCACGCCGCCAACTGCTTCTTCAAATGCTTGCGCAAGAATTCGACAAAGGCTCGAATCGTCAGAGAGCTTTGCCGATGCTGCGGATAAACCGCGTAGACGCTCGCCGCGGCGGGCAGGAATTCCTCGAGCACGGTCACGAGCTTGCCGCTTTTTAACGCGTCGGCAACGATGAAGTCGGGCAGCCGCGCGATGCCCAATCCGGCCACGGCGGCATCGCGAATCAGTTCGCCGTTATTGGCCCGCAACGGCCCATGCACTTCCACGCTCTTGTGCGCGCCCTCGACGATGAACTCCCAGTTCACCGCCCCGCCGTGCCCATACAACAGGCACGCGTGACGTTGCAGATCGGCAGGCGCCGCAGGCGCCCCGCGCCGCCGCCGATAGCCGGGACTGCAACACGCCACCATCCTCACGTCGACGAGCTTCTGCGCGATCAGCGTGGAATCCGCCAGCGTGCCGATGCGGATCGCCATGTCGAAGCCCTCGCCCACCACGTCGGCGGTGCGGTCGCTCAACTCCATGTCGAAGCGCACGTCGCCATGCTCGCGCAGGAACGCCGCCACCAGCGGCGACAGATGCGTCATGCCGAACGACATCGGCGCGCTCACGCGTAGCAGCCCTCGCGGACCGGCGCGCCGCAGCGACATCGCCTGTTCGGCGTCTTCCACTTCGCCGAGGATGCGTTTGGCGCGCTCGTAAAACTCCTGGCCCAGTTCGGTCACGGCCAGCTTGCGCGTATTGCGGATCAGCAACTGCACGCCGAGTGCTTCTTCGAGCGCCATCACGCGCCGGCTGACGAACTGCTTCGAGAGCGCCAGCCGCCTGGCCGCCGCGGTGAAATTACGAGCGTCGACCGTGGCGACGAAGATCCGCATGTCATCGAGTTGCATCGTATTGTCCACCGTATCGTGACAGTGTTTCCTGGATGACGGTGATTATAGCCATCCTGATTGACCTACACTGTCATTCATGGATCGCGGACTCACTATTGCCCGATCGCAAACAACCCAGGAGAAACACGATGCTCGATATCAGACACGCCAATCAACGCGGCCGCGCGGAGCACGGCTGGCTCAGTTCGCGTCATACGTTTTCTTTCGCGAACTATCACGACCCGAAGCAGAACGGCTTTTCCGACCTGCTGGTGATCAACGACGACCGTGTCGCACCGGCGCAAGGCTTCGGCAAGCATCCGCACCGCGACATGGAGATTTTTTCGTACGTGCTGGAAGGCGCGTTGGAGCACAAGGACACGATGGGCACCGGCTCGGTGATCGTGCCCGGCGACGTTCAGTTGATGAGCGCCGGCACGGGTGTCGCGCATAGCGAATACAACCATTCGAAGAGCGAGCCGGTGCACTTTCTGCAAATCTGGATTGCGCCGGGGCAAAAGGGCACGCAGCCGCGTTATCAGCAGCGTCACTTCGGCGCGGATCAGAAGCGCGGCGTGCTGCGCCTCGTGCTCTCGCCGGATGGTGCGAACGATTCGCTGGTGCTGCAACAGGATACGCGGGTTTATGCCGGTCTTTTCGATGGCGATGAAAGCGCCCGGCTCGAACTCGCCAGCAATCGCTATGCGTATGTTCACGTGGCGCGCGGCAGCGTGACGGTGAACGGCGTCGAATTCGGCGAAGGCGACGGCGCGCGCGTGCGCGGCGAGCAAGCGCTGAGCTTCACGCAAGGCCATGACGCGGAAGTGCTGGTGTTCGATCTGCGCGACATCGAGATGTCGGAGTTGTGGGCTTGAAGTGGTTTGAGGGGGGGGCGAACGCACGGAATCAAACGTTGCGTTCGACCTCTGTCTTTTCACCTTAAAACACCGCACGCCTCAAATAAAAACGGCGGCCCGCAGGCCGCCGTCCACTACCCAACCAACCACTCACTCACACTGCCACTTCAGCTTCAGCCTCTTTCACCACTTCCACTTCTTCGCTATTGCGGATCAGGTGATCGAATGCGCTCAACGATGCCTTCGCGCCCTCGCCCACCGCGATCACGATCTGCTTGAACGGCACCGTGGTCACGTCGCCGGCGGCGAACACGCCCGGCACCGACGTCGCGCCGCGAGCATCGACGACGATTTCGCCGTGCTTCGACAACTCCACCGTGCCCTTGAGCCATTCGGTGTTCGGCACGAGACCGATCTGCACGAACACGCCTTCGAGTTCGACGTTCTTCGTTTCGCCCGAACGCAGATCCTTATAGACCAGTCCGTTGACCTTCTTGCCGTCGCCGGTGATTTCCGTGGTCTGCGCCTGAGTGACGATCGTCACGTTGGCGAGGCTGCGCAGCTTGCGTTGCAGCACTTCGTCCGCGCGCAACTGGGCGCCGAATTCGAACAGCGTGACTTCGCGCACGATGCCCGCGAGGTCGATCGCCGCTTCCACGCCGGAGTTGCCGCCGCCGATCACTGCGACGCGTTTGCCCTTGAACAGCGGGCCATCGCAATGCGGGCAGTACGCCACGCCGTGATTGCGATACTCGCGCTCGCCGGGCACGTTGATTTCGCGCCAGCGCGCACCGGTCGCCAGAATGATGGTTTTCGCCTTGAGCACCGCGCCGTTGGCAAGACGCACTGCGTTGATGCGGCCGGGGATCAGCGCTTCGGCGCGCTGCACGTCCATGATGTCGACTTCATAGCTCTTCACGTGCTGTTCGAGCGCCGTCGCGAACTTCGGCCCCTCGGTTTCCGTCACGGAGACGAAGTTTTCGATCGCCAGCGTATCGAGCACCTGGCCGCCGAAGCGTTCCGCCACCACGCCCGTCGCAATGCCCTTGCGTGCCGAGTAGATCGCCGCCGCCGCGCCCGCGGGACCGCCGCCGACGATCAGCGTATCGAACACCGGCTTCTTTTCCAGTTCCTTCGCGGCGCGCGCACCGGCGTTGGTGTCGAGCTTCGCGAGAATTTCCTTCACGCCGCTGCGGCCCTGGCCGAACACTTCGCCGTTCATGAACATGGTCGGTACCGCCATGATCTGGCGCGCCTCGACTTCGTTCTGGAACAGCGCGCCGTCGATCGCCACGTGGCGGATGCGCGGGTTGATGAGCGCCATCACGTTCAGCGCCTGCACGACTTCCGGGCAGTTCTGGCATGACAGCGAAAAATACGTTTCGAATTGATAGTCGCCGTCGAGGTTGCGGATCTGTTCGATCACCGCGTCGTCGAGTTTGACCGGATGGCCGCCGACCTGCAAAAGCGCGAGGACGAGCGACGTGAATTCATGCCCCATCGGAATGCCGGCGAAACGGATGCCTGTGGCCTTGCCCGGCTCGCCGATCGAGAACGACGGCTTGCGCTCGTCGTCGCCACGGCGTTCGATCACGGTGACGCGTTCCGACAACGTCGCGATATCGTTCAGCAACGCCAGCAGCTCCTGCGATTTCGCGCTGTCGTCGAGCGACGCGACGATCTCGATCGGCTTGCTCACCTTTTCCAGGTACGTTTTCAACTGAGTCTTGAGATTGGCGTCCAGCATGGCTTTCGATTCCGTGACGAGGGGTGTTGGGTTCCCGGCGCCGCGCACATCGGATAGGACGTGCGCGGCCCGGGGACGCGCGGGCCGCTGTGAAAAGCGGCCCGCGCGGCGATGCGCCGCGAGGCGCTGACTGCAAAGGGTCTTGAGACCTTAGATCTTGCCGATCAGGTCGAGCGACGGGGTCAGCGTTTCAGCGCCCGGCGTCCACTTGGCGGGGCAAACTTCACCCGGATGCGCGGCGATGTATTGCGCGGCCTGCACCTTGCGCAGCAGTTCGCCGGCGTCGCGGCCAATGCCGTTGTCGTGGACTTCGCACAGCTTGATCTCGCCTTCCGGGTTGATCACGAACGTGCCGCGCAGCGCCAAGCCTTCTTCCTCGATCAACACGTCGAAGTTGCGCGAGATAGCCAGGGTCGGGTCGGCGATCATCGGGTACTTGATCTTCTGGATCGTGTCCGACGTGTCGTGCCATGCCTTGTGCGTGAAGTGCGTATCGGTCGACACGCTGTAGATTTCAACGCCGAGCT
The DNA here is from genome assembly GCF_003330825.1 of Paraburkholderia terricola. Classification (NCBI taxonomy): domain Bacteria; kingdom Pseudomonadati; phylum Pseudomonadota; class Betaproteobacteria; order Burkholderiales; family Burkholderiaceae; genus Paraburkholderia; species Paraburkholderia terricola. Next base: position 2,544,332 of record NZ_CP024942.1, on the reverse strand, counting down.
TCTGGAAATCGGCGTAGCGATCGGCCAGGTCACCCAGTTCGGTCGGGCAAACGAACGTGAAGTCGGCCGGGTAGAAAACGAAAACCGACCACTTGCCCTTCAGGCTTTCTTCGGTGACGGTCACGAATTCGCCGTTGTGATAAGCCTGTGCCTTGAACGGTTTGACTTGACTATTGATGATCGGCATTTGCTGAGTCCTCTTTCGGAGTGGTTGGAAAGTGGAGCCAGTATGTCAGACCGCGCTTAATAGGTAAAGCGGATTGTTTTAATGATAGCAATAGTCATACGCTATTTATCGCGCCGCTGGCAGCTATCGCGGCGGATCGGTTTTCATGAGCCGCCAGAGGGTCGTGCGGCCGATTCCGAGTGCGCGGCTGGCCGCCGCGCGATTGCCGCCCGACTGCTCGAGAGCGCGCATGACGTCCTCGCGAGTCGGGGAAGTGCGGGCCGGCGCGTGTTCGTCTTCGCCGGCTCGGGACATCGGCGCGGCGGGCGTTGCGACAGCCGGCGCCTGTTTCATTCGCCCGAACTCCGGGAACATCGACTGCAAATCCCGCCTATCCTGGCCTTGGCCGGCCGCGTCGCTTAGATAGATCGCGGCGCGCGTCAGCAGGTTTTCCAGTTCCCGGACATTGCCGGGCCACGCGTAATGCTCGAACAAGGGTGCGAGAAACGTCAGCACCCGGTCGAGCGTCGCCTCCGACAACCCATATTGGCGCGCCCCGCGGCTTAACAAGTGCCGCGCCAGTTGCGCGACATCGCCGCGCCGTTCGCGCAGCGGCGGCAATTCTATCCGAAGCAGATTCAGACGAAAATACAGATCCGCGCGAAACAATCCCTGTTCGACGAGCGCATGCAGATCGCGATGCGTCGCGGCGATCACCCGCACGTCGACCGGCGTGGCGCGCCCGGAACCGAGCTTCATCACCTCGCGCTCCTGCAGCACGCGCAGCAGACGGCTTTGCAACGCGGCCGGCATTTCGCCGATTTCATCGAGGAAGATCGTGCCCGTGTGCGCGATTTCGAAAAGGCCCGGCTTGCCGCCACGGCGCGCGCCGGTGAACGCGCCCTCCTCGTGACCGAACAGTTCGCTTTCGATCAGCCCCTCGGGCAAGGCCGCGCAATTGAACGCGACGAACGGATTGCCGCGCCGCCGGCCGGCGTTGTGGATGCCTTGCGCGACCAGTTCCTTGCCGGTGCCGCTTTCGCCGGTGAGCAGCACGGTGGCGTCGTGAGCGGCGCCCGCGCGCGCGAGCCGCCGCACCCGTTCGAGCGCCGCCGATCCGCCGATCAACTCGTCCAGCCGATGCCGCGCGACCAGATGCTTCGGCCGCTGGCTGGTGCGTAGCGACTGGTCGATCCGCTGCGCGACGAGAGCGTCCTGCACCGTCACCACCGAGCCGGAGCGCGCGCCATGCTCCACGATCGGCACGCAGTTGACGATCAGCGCGCGGCCGCCGATCCGCTCGATCCGTTCCTCGATCGGCAGGTCGTTCGCAAGCGTTTCGCGCAGCCACGGACCGACGACGCGCGCGATTTGCGCCGCCGCGTCCTGTTCGCGGTCCGCCGAAAGAGCTTCTTTCGGGGCGCCGAGGCCCAGCAGTTCGAGCATCGCCGGGTTGACCGCTTCGAGCACGCCGGCATCGTCGAAAGCGGCGACGCCGTCGCGCAGATGGGCCACGATCGTATTCAGCCGCACGCGCTTCGACTCCTTCTGACGGCTCACCCGCGCCAGTTCGACCGAGCGCTCGAACGCTTCCTCGACCGCGCCGAGCGAGTACAGGAAAACGCTTTCGAGCCCGGCTTGCTGCGCGAAATCGCAAGCCATGCCGGGGCCGATGATGACGCCGCAGCCTTCGGCGGCCAGCTTCTCGACGGCGAGCCGCACCTCGTCGATCGAACGGTAGGCGCGCTGCGTCAGCCCGACCTTGAGCCACGCGCCGAGATCCGCGAGTTCGTGCGAGATCGTTTCGTGCAGCACCAGGCCGATCCGCGCGCCGGGCCACGTGGTGGCGGCGCGGGCAATCGCACCGAGCACGTCGAAGCCGTTCACCTTGACCATGACGACCGGTACGTTCAGGTTGTCGCGCAGGTAGGCGCCGTTCGAGCCGGCAGCCAGCACCACGTCGACCGAGCCCGCATCCACGTAGGCCTGCAAGGCGGTGACGGCCGCGCCGTAGCCTTCGCGAACCGAAAAGAATCGGGCGCGCCCGGCGTAACGCGGCGCGACGGCCTCGCAAAGCGACTTCAAGCGGCTGATACTGACGAGGGCAACGCCAGGCAGCGCCGTATTGGCATTCGCGACGAGCGACGGGAACGTGGACATTGCGGTAACTCCGCGAACAGTTGAAACGTTCCATGAAACGTTTCACGGAACACACGCGCATTCTGCCATGAACCCGCGCAGCGCCGCTTCGCGCCGCAAGCTCCTGATTCGATTGCCTAAGTCCCGGAGCCTCGCGCGATGGCATGCTTCCTGCAAAATCACGGCCGCCTCTCAAACCCGCTTACCTTTTTCGGAGACACACCGTCATGACCACTTCCGCCACACGCCGCGCCGCCTTCCGCGCCAAGGTCGAGCAACGCCAGGGCCTGCTGGTGCCCGGCGCCTTCAACGCGATGAGCGCGCGTGTCATCGAGGACGCCGGTTTCGAAGCGCTCTACATCACCGGCGCGGGCGTCACCAACATGTCGCTCGGCCTGCCCGACCTCGGCTTCATCGGTCTCGCCGAAGTCGCCGAACATACCGCGCGGATTCGCGACGCGGTCGCGCTGCCGCTGATCGTCGATGCCGACACCGGCTTCGGCAACGCGCTGAATGTGCGTCAGACGGTGCGCGTGCTCGAGCGCAGCGGCGCCGACGTGATCCAGTTCGAGGACCAGGTCATGCCGAAGAAATGCGGCCACTTCGCCGGCAAGGAAGTGGTCGGCACGAGCGAGATGGTCGGCAAGATTCGCGCGGCCGTGGATGCCCGCGAGGACCGCAATCTGCAGATCATGGCGCGCACCGACTCGGCGGCGGTCCACGGCATCGAGGACGCGATCGAACGCGGTCACCGTTTCATCGAGGCCGGGGCCGACATTCTGTTTATCGAGGCGACCGAATCGCTCGCCGACATCGAACGTCTGCCGTCGCTGTTCGACCGGCCGCAGTTGATCAACATCGTGATCGGCGGCAAGACGCCGGTGCAATCGCGCGAGGCGCTCGCGCAACTCGGCTACGGCATCGTGCTGTACGCGAACGCGGCGCTGCAAGGCGCGGTGCTCGGCATGCAGCGCGCGCTCGGCACGTTGAAAAACAACGGCCGCCTCGACGAGGACGCGACGCTCGTCGCGCCGTTCAGCGAACGCCAGCGGCTCGTCAACAAGCCGCTGTACGACAAGCTCGACCGCGAGTACGCCGCGAAAGACTGAGCGACGCGCGCGCTCGTGTTTCCGGCCGACCGGCGCGCAGGGAGCGCGCCGGTCGCCTCGGGCGCCGGGCGACTGCCCTGGCCGACGATGCAACAGCGATTACCAGGTTAGGATTCAAGGCCGGCGACGAGGCGCGTCCCTTTAATGGAGCGTTATTCGCAGCCGCGATCCTGTCGCGCATTCGCGTCGTCCGAAGGCCGGAAACACCTCTTCGAAAGGTAGTCGCAAGAACCATGAAATCCAGACCCTCTCTCCGAACCTGCCTGCACCTTCACGACATTCATGAGCCCGCACGCCGTGCGGCGGAGACAGCGCAATGACCGCCGGCGGCACACGCAACGCGCATGTCGGCTGGCTGCCGTATATCGTCGCGGCCACCTTCTTCATGGAGTACCTCGACACCACGGTGATCGCGACGGCGCTGCCGCAGATGGCGCAGTCGTTCGGCGTCGGACCGAACAGCCTGAGTCTCGGCATGACCGCCTACATGCTGGCGCTCGCGATCTTTATTCCGGCGAGCGGCTGGGTCGCCGACCGCTGCGGCTCGCGCACGGTGTTCGTCAGCGCGATCGCCGTGTTCACGGTGGCGTCGGTGTTGTGCGGGCTGTCGCAGAACGTCGTGGAGTTCACGGCCGCGCGATTGCTGCAAGGCATGGGCGGCGCGATGATGGTGCCGGTGGGCCGCCTGATCGTGGTCCGCAGCACCGAGAAGAGCCGCATGATGCAGGCGATCTCGACCATCACGTGGCCCGCGATCGCCGCGCCGGTCATCGGGCCGCCGGTGGGCGGCTTCATCACGACCTATGCGTCGTGGCGCTGGATCTTTCTGCTGAACGTGCCGTTCGGCCTGGCGGCGATGGCCGTCGCGTTCGCGCTGGTGCCGAACCTGCGCGGCAGCGAACGCAAACCGCTCGACGTGGTCGGCTTGTTGCTGAGCGGCACGACGCTCACGGCGATCCTGTACGGCGCCGAACTGGCGAGCCAGCCGGGCGAAAATCCGTGGGTGGCCGCGGCGGTCATCGGCGGCGGGTTGCTGATGGGCGTGCTGGCGTTCCAGCATGCGAAGCGTCACCCGCATCCGCTGATCGACGTTTCAACGCTCAAGATTCCCACCTTTTCCGTGACGGTCGTGACGGGCTCGTTCACACGCATCGGCATTGGCGCGGTGCCTTATCTGATGCCGCTGCTGTTTCAGGTGGGCTTCGGCTTGTCCGCGTTCAAGTCGGGCTTGCTGCTGCTCGCGAGCGCGCTCGGCAACCTCGGCATGAAGGCGCTGACCACGCGCATTCTGCAACGTTACGGCTTCCGCATGGTGTCGATCGTCGACGTCGCGGTGGCCGGCGTGTTCATCATCGCGTGCGGGCTGTTGACGCCGGAGGTGCCGCTTGCCCTCGTGCTGTTCGTCGTGTTCATCTACGGCGTGGCGCGTTCGATGCAATTCTCGACGCTTGCCACGCTGGCCTACGCCGACGTCGCGCAGCCGCAGATGAGCGCGGCAAGCACGCTATGGAGCGCGGCCGCGCAGATGACGATCGGTCTCGGCATCGCGTTCGGTGCGGTAGCGCTGCGCGCGGCGGCGTTCTTCAACGGCGAGACGACGGGCCGCATCTTCACGCTCGACGATTTCCGTCTCGCGTTTCTGTGCGCGGGCGTGCTGACGCTGGTGTCGGTGATCGGCTATATGGGCCTCGCGCACGACGCCGGCCAGAGCATCGGCGGCGGTTCGCGCGGCGCCGAAGATCCGGCCAAAGGGTGATGACGTGCAAGCAGCCGAACTAACGATTTCGAGCGACAAGGCCGACCTCGACATCGAGATGATCCATGCATTCCTGTCACGGCAAACAGCGTGGGCGCAGGGCATGCCGCGCGACACGCTGGAGCGTGCGATCGCGGGCTCGCTATGTTTCGGCGGCTATGTCGGCGGCAGGCAGATCGCCTTCGCGCGCCTGATCACCGACGAGGCGACGTTCGCCTACCTGTGCGACGTTTTCGTGCTGCCGGACTATCGCGGCAAGGGCTATGCGTCGGCGTTGATGAAGCACGTTTTCGCCAGCCCATCGCTCACGGGTCTACGCAGAATCGTGCTGGTGACGACCGACGCACATCATGTGTACAGGCCGCACGGCTTCCGTGAACTGGCGAACCCCGAGCGTTATATGGAGTTGCACGATCCCGACGTCTACAAGACGGCATAACCGCATGCAGCGCCGCGCAATGTAGAAAAAAGATCAGCCATAAGCACGCTCGCGCATCCACTTCGTCATGATCCATTTTTCGCCGCTGAGCACCGGCGCGCCGCCGTGCAAGGTCAGCGGGTCGAGTTGACGCGAGCCGTTCATATAGCGGAAATACACCGCGCCGCCCTGCTTCGCCGCGACCGAGAGGCGCGCTTCCGGAAAAATCGTTTCGCCGCCTTCGGGCACGTCGTTCAGATAGATCACCAGCGTCGCCACGCGCTGTCCGCCCTGCGCGGTATGCACCGCGCTGCCGGGTTGATCGGGCGGAAAGTAGTCGAAATGCGGGCGGTATTCGCCGGTCGCGCCGTAGCGCAGAATCTGCAGTCCTTCGCCGTTCTCGACCGGCCAGTTCATCAGGTTCGAAATGCGCCGCTCGATCCGCTCGATGAACGCGTCCTCGCCACGTTGATACCAGATGCCTTCGCTGGTGCGGTTGCGGATCACGTCTTCCCTGCCGGTGGCCGGGTCGACAATCGTCGAACGTTTCAACCGATGCCGCGAGCGCTCGATCATCTCACCGCACTCGTCGGGCGAAAGAACATCCGCGAACACGATCAACTCGGGGCGCTCGCAGCGCATCAGCACGCGGACGTCGCGATCGTGCGCGCGAATCACGTTGCCCCGCGCGACCGGCGACTGATCGTATTGGTAAGCGTGCGGCGCGGCTTTCGTCAGCACGGCCTCGCTCGCGCCGGCGGCCACGTTCGCCGCGTTCGCCGCTTTCCGGCCGAACGCGGCGTGCACGGCGGCACGCGCGGCCTCGTCGGCAAAACCGGCTTGCACCATCGCGTCGATCATCGAGTCCATGCTGCAGCCGCGCGCGACGTTGCTGACCAGCCATTCCTGCCATGCGGCATCGACTACGGGCATTGGAACTCCCATTCGTCCAGATGACGAAAATACTGCATCGACTGGCTGCGGCGTGGCAAGCGCAACACCAGGCGTGGCAAGCCTGGCCGTCGTATCAGGCGCTGCGCTGCCTGCGCCGATACAGATCGAGCCCTCGACGCGCCTGCGTCCTGATCGCCCGTTGGACCAACGGCGACCAGCCGAGCAGCGTGCCTCTGACGCCCATCGCCTGGCGCATCCACGACCACAGATCGAACGTGTCGCGATGCTCGACGATGCGTCCGTCGTGAAACACGAAACGCGCGTCGATCCGGTTGACCACCGGGCGGCCCGTCTGACTGAATACATAACTGGCTGTCCAATGGGCACGACCGTTCGTGTCATCGGCGTCGACGCCCTCGAAGGTCAGCGAGAAATCCTGTGCGCGCGCAACCAGCAGACGCCACATGTCGCGCACTTCCTCGCCGCGCAACTCGCCGAATGCGGGGTCGCTGAAAACAGCGTCGTCGGCATAGCAGGCGACCATGGTTTCGGCGTCGCGCCGCTGGAAGGCGGTGTAGAAACGCTCGATCAATTCGGTGTTGGGGTGACTCATTTTTGTGTCGAAGAGCATGGTTGCGGGGATCGTATGAACGCATTGTAAGCGCAGGCATTCAACCTGACGCCATGCGTTCAATGCCCCGGCTTGAACCGCCGCGGCAAGCCCGGCGATATCGGAAGCAAACGGCCGAGCACGCCTTTGCGGCGCTCGGCGGCGGCCGGCCACAGCATGTCGGCAAGCAGCCCGATGCCGCGCGCCAGCGCGCTGTCTTTCGCCGACGTCACGAGCGGCACGCCGCGGTTGAGCGCCTCGTTGGCCTGCCGGTCGTCACGCGGAAGCTGATGCGCGACCTTCGCGCCGAGCGTGTGTTCGAGTGTCGGCAGGTTGATCGGCGCGTTCTTGTCGTATTGATTCACCACCACCCGCACCTTGCTGGCCGGATAACCCAGTTCCTTGAAGATGTCGAGCATGCGTCGGCCGCCGTGCAGGTAGAGCAGATTCTGCCGCACCACCATGCAGATCGCATCGCTCGCGTCGAGTGCGCGGATCGTCAGCGGATTGAGGCTTTGCCCGACGTCGATCAGCACCGCGTCGTAACGTTCGCGCACCAGCGCGAGGATGCGCTCCAGTTGCGCGGGCAGCAACTCCGCGGCCTTGAGCGGATCGCCCGCGCCCGCGAGCACGTCGAGGTTCGCGTGCACATGCATCACGCATGATTCGAACAAGGCGGCGTCAAGGAACTCGATCCGCGAGCACAAATCGGCGAGCGTGATGGGCGGCGGTTTGTCGGCCACGAGCAGGCTCGCATCGGCGAACTGCTGGCTCAGGTCGATCAGCAGCACGCGCCGGTTGCCGGGCGCGGCGAGCGAGTAAGCGAGATTCACGGCGATCAGCGTCGTGCCGCTGCCGCCCTTGCTCGATGCAAGCGAGACGACGCGTCCGGCGCGGCGCATATCCATGTTCTTGTTCGCGGCGATCCTGGTGAGCGCGGCGGCGATCTGATGGGCGTCGAGCGGCCACGGCAGCACATGCCGCACGCCGATGCGCGCCGCCACGGCAAGCAAGGCGGCCGGAGGCGCCGGCGTCACCAGCATGCAATGCAAGGTCGGGGTGCAGGCCAGCGCTTCCTCGACGCCGTCCAGTTCGCGCGCGCCCAGATGCACGTCGTCGACGATCAGCAGATCGGCGCTTCTGATCGCGCGGGCGTGCACGCGCAGTTGCCGCGCCGTGCCGTGCGCCGCGCGCAGCCGGTACGGCACGCCGCTTTCGTCGAGGCGCGCGATGATGTGCGGCGCGCGTTCCGTGCTGGACGAAAGCAGAAAGACGTCGATCATGCGGGGTCTCCTCCGGTCTAACGCCGTTCGGTTGACGATGCCACGCCGATCACGATCGACGCGTAAGCACTTCAGTCTTCGAAATCGGATGGCTGAATGCCCGCCTCGCGATCGCGCGTCCATTCGGGCGACGCCGGCATCTCGAACATCGCGTCGCGCAGCGCCTCGCGCTGAATCTCCGCCTGAGCCTTGCGCTTGAGCGCGTCGGCGATCACGAGCGTCTGCAGATCGATCGAAGGCGTGGCGAACAGCGCGCGTGGCGGCGCCACATGCCGTTGATAGCGGACATCAGCGGTACGCACCGTGGCTTGACGGTCCAACGACGATGCGATGGTCGGCTTGCTGGTCAGTCTGTTCATGACAACCCCCAATGTGTTGCCCCCTTCCCGGGGCCGTTTGCGGGTGGACCGTGCTCGCGCAAATGCGCGGCACGGCGCCCGGTTCAGCTCGTAACACGCGCCTCTCTATGAAGGCTCCTGGCCCGTTCTCCCCGCTTCCTCGCGCCGGCTGGTCCTGGCCGAGCGCTGCCCCTTCCCTGTTCCATGCATCGATCGCGAACCGCATGAGCGCGATGCCTGTCGTTATTGTTTCAACTGCGGCTTCAACTACGGCTTCAACGTCGGCTGCAACTTCGGTTCCATCCAGTCGGACGAAAAAAGTGGCGGGGCCGCGTTCACGTTGTCCGTTCGCGAACGACCGATATCTGTATATCGGCAGTTCGCCCCGCTTTATTGACATCCGTTTTTCAATGGCCCCGCCGCACCCTCGCAAAACGCACTGGCTTCCCCGGCCGCGCTTGCGAAGTCTTTATTTGCCGCCGGTCTGCTCCAACCGCTGCTTCCCCGTGCGTCACATCGGGCGGCAATGCTTTCGCTGTGAATCGCTTAGTGCAACGCCCATGCCATGCGGGTCGAAAGCCTTGTCGCACGGCGATCCGCACCGCGGCGCAGACGGCCGGGCCGCCCCTTCCGGCCGCCGTTGATTCGTATTCGACACACGATTGAGTCCTCCGTCGAAGCGTTGCGCATGAACCTGGCACGCCAGGGTCTCCGGCGGCGGCGCGCCAGCCCGCTTGCAGCAGACCTGGACCGCAAGCGTCGGTCATTCGTGCCGATGCGGGTGGGCATTCAACGCTAGCGGAGCAGGCGGCCCGATATGTCGCACGCTTGAGACACGGCGCATGGCTGGACGCCAGGTCGGTTTCGCCATGCCGCAAGGCGACCTGCCGCGATGTGTGCGATAGCGCTCATAACGAATTTGGCCGGCTATCGTCGAGCGGCGCCACAGACAACATCGGCGCGAAAAATCCTTTCTGAATCCCTATTTGTTTGTATGGCATTCGAATGATCTTTCGCTTATGGTTAAGTCACGCGCCGCCTAGAGCGCCTGTATCAGATCAACGAGGTCAACGAGGTCAAGAATCGGTTGTAGTGATTCGGGGATGAAAACGCCGGGCAGGAGCCAGCACGACCGCTGTTCCGCTGTCCGCCCGACGCGTAGCACCTCGCGGCTCATGCCGCACGCATCACGCCCCCGCCATTGCCGCTACCGTGAATCCGTCACCGCCGGGCTGCCCGCAACCGGGCTCGATCGCCGTGACGAAAATCCATGCCCGGGTCCGTTCACGCGGAAGCGGGCTAGCTTGGTTGGCCGAGGATCGGCGCGCTTGCCGGCCTGGCGAGTAGGCCGAACTGCAGTGCTGAGAGCAGCATCGAACCGGGGGTAACATGAACACGACTGGCACACCTGTCGACACCGAACGCACCGTTCTCTATGTGTCGAGCTTGCCCGATCAAAAACTCGCGGACTTCCTCGCCGCGTCCGGCTGGCATGCCGTGCACGCCAAGACCGCGGCCGCCGCCGAGCGCATGATCGAACGCGGCAACATCAAGGTCGGCCTCGTCGAATTACCCGGCAACTGCACATCCCAGCATCTGTCCGCGCTCGCGTCATGCATGCGCCGCGTCGAAACCAACTGGGTCGCCCAGATCGCGCCGGGGCAGGCCGACAATGAACTGGTCGGCCGCTTCATCCTCGACTATTGCTTCGATTTCGTCACGCGGCCCTGGCTGAACGAGCGGCTCGTGTTCGCGCTCGGCCACGCGCATGGGCTGTCGAACTTGCGGCATGTGGAGGTCGCGCCGGAGCCGTCGCTCGGCCGGCACGGCATGGTCGGACAATGCGAGGCAATGCAGCAGTTGTACCGCCGCATCGACAAGTGCGCGGTGACCGAGGCGCCGGTGTTCGTCGCCGGCGAGTCCGGCACCGGCAAGGAACTGACCGCGCGGGCCATTCACGACCGCTCGCCGCGCGCGGGCCGCCCGTTCGTCGCGATCAATTGCGCGGCGATTCCGCCTAGCCTGCTGCAAGCGGAACTGTTCGGCCACGAACGCGGCGCCTTCACCGGCGCGCTTCAGCGCAAGATCGGCCGGATCGAGAGCGCGCACGAAGGCACGCTCTTTCTCGATGAAATCGGCGACATGCCGCACGAGTGCCAGGCGGTGCTGCTGCGCTTCCTGCAGGAAGGCACCATCGAGAGGCTGGGCGGCAACGCCGTGATCAACGTCGATGCTCGGGTCATTTCGGCGACCCACGTCGACCTGGACAAAGCGGTCGAGGACGGCCGGTTCCGCTCCGACCTGTATCACCGCCTGTGCGTGCTGCGCCTCGTGGAGCCGCCGTTGCGCGAGCGTGGCGGCGACATCAAGCTGCTCGCCAACTATGCGCTCAGCATGTACAAGCAGGACGGCGCGCGCAAACTGCGCGGGCTGTCGAGCGACGCGATCGTCGCGATGTCGAACTATCCGTGGCCGGGCAACGTGCGCGAGCTGATCAATTGCGTGCGCCGCGCCGTCGTGATGAGCGAGGGGCGCTTCATTACCGCGGGCGACCTCGGCTTGCCCGAGGCCGACAACGCGCCCGCCGTGACGCTGGCCGAAATCCGCAGCAAAGCCGAAAAAGATGCGATCGAGCATGCCTTGCAGCGGCACGGCTACAAGTTGTCCGAGGCCGCCGCCGAACTGGGCATTTCACGGGCAACGCTGTATCGGCTGATGCATGCGAACCGGCTGCATCAGGAACCGGCGGCCTCGCGCGCGTTGAACGGCAGCGGCGGCACAGGCGCCGACGACGAGGCCGAGCGGCGGGCGCATTCGCTCGCTTGAACTCGGAGCGCCGCGCGCCTGAACTGGTTTTGTGGGGGATGTGGGACCCGTCACGGCGTGAGCTGGCTTGCCGGGGTTGCGGTTGCGGTTGCGAGTTGCGAGTTGCGAGCTGCGAGTTGCGAGCTGCGAGTTGCGGTTGCCGGTTGCCGGTTGCCGGTTGCCGGTTGCCGGTTGCCGGTTGCCGGTTGCCGGTTGCCGGTTGCCGTTGCCGGTTGCCGTTGCCGGTTGCCGGTTGCCGTTGCCGTTGCCGATTGCGGCTTCCCGTTGCGGTTGCCGGTTGCCGGGTTGCCCGGCCTTTCCCGACCACGCAGGCCTCGCGCGCCTATCGGATCCCTCCTGGCGTTGCTATGCTGAAAGCCGTTCATCCAGACGGGAGCGGACTTGGCCGATCAGCACATCGCGGCGCGCGCGCACCGCCACTCCTCCGCCCATCCCGCTCAGGCCAGTCCGTGCGATGCCCTCGTGATCCGCGCGCAGCCCGCGGGCTCCGGCCGCCCAAGCCGGCGCAAGAAGCTCGCGCTGGCCGCGACCATCCTCGGCTCCAGCATGGCGTTCATCGACGGCTCGGTGGTCAACGTCGCATTACCTTCGATTCAGACCGAACTGCACGCCAGCGTCGCGGCGATCCAGTGGGTCGTCAACGCGTATCTCCTGTTTCTCGGCGCGCTGGTGCTGGTGGGCGGCTCGCTCGGCGACAAGCTCGGCCGGCGCACCGTGTTCGTCGCCGGGATCAGCCTCTTCACGCTGGCGTCGATCGGCTGCGGACTCGCGCCGGGCGCCGGCTCGCTGATCGCGGCGCGCGCGGTGCAAGGCATCGGCGCGGCGCTGCTGGTGCCGAGCAGCCTCGCCATCATCGGCGCGGTGTTCGACGACGCGGAGCGCGGCCGGGCGATCGGCACATGGGCGGGCGTCGGCTCGATCACGTCGGCGCTCGGGCCGGTGGCGGGCGGCTGGCTCGTCGACGCGTTCTCGTGGCGCGCCATCTTCTTTCTGAATGTGCCGATCGCCTGCGCGACCGTCGCACTGGCGCTTGTCGCCGTGCCCGACAGCCGCCAGGAGGACGACGGCCAAACCCGCGCGCACGGGCGACGTATCGGCGAAACGCCGCCGCGGCTCGACTGGCCGGGCGCGGTCACGGCAACCGCGGGGCTCGCCGGGCTGACCTACGGACTCACCCTCGCGTCGACGCGCGGCTTCGGCGACGGCTGGGTGCTGGCGTCGATCCTTGGCGGCGTGCTGGTGCTGGCCGGCTTCGTCGCGCTCGAAGCCAACAGCCGCAATCCGATGGTGCCGCTCGACGTGTTCCGTTCACGCGATTTCGTCGGCGCGAATCTCGTCACGCTGCTGCTCTATTTCGGCCTGAGCGGCGCGCTGTTCTTCCTGCCGTTCACGCTGATCCGCGCCGAAGGCTACAGCGCGACCCAGGCGGGCGCGGCATTGCTGCCGGTGCCGGTGACGATCGGCCTGCTGTCGCGCTTCACGGGCGGTCTGACGGGTCGCTACGGGGCGCGCGTCCTGCTGAGCGTCGGCCCGATGATCGCCGCACTCGGTTTCGCGATGTTCGCGCTGCCCTGGATGCGCGACGGATACTGGCGCGGCCTGTTTCCGGCGCTCGCCGTACTGGGGCTCGGCATGACGATCACCGTCGCGCCGTTGACGACCACGGTGATGACGTCGGTGTCCGCCGCGCGTACCGGCGTCGCGTCGGGCATCAATAACGCGGTAGCGCGGGTGGCGAGCCTGCTGGCGATCGCAGTGCTGGGCATCGTGTTCGTGTGGTCGCACGATGCCGCGCTCGGGACGCGGCTCGATGAATTGCATGCGCCGCGAGACGTCCGCGAGGCGGCACGGCTCACGCAGATCGGCATGGCCGCGCCGCCGACGGCCCGCGCAACGGCTGCGCCGAACGCCGCCATGCGGGCCGAGGTGACGCGCGCTCAAGCCGATGCGCTCGCGGCGGCGTTGCAGGCGGTTGCGCTGGTATCGGCGGTGTGCGCGTTGGCCGGCGCGGCGCTGGCGGTGTGGACGATCCGCAAGACGAGCGGCAAAGCGGCCGCGCCGCATGCGCGCTGAAGCGCGAGCATCGAGACGCGGCGCTGTTTGTGTTGCGTGGTGCGTGGTGCGTGGTGCGGGCAGCGAGCAACGATCAACGCACCACGCCAGCCCACACTTCAGAAAGCAGTGAAACGTCACGCTCGATGAGTCGCCATACTGGCGTACCGGTGCCCGTTCAGGCCACTTCCACCCACCCTCACTCGACCAGGGTTTTCACATGACGCTGACCTGTTTCATCCGCTATCAGATCGATCCATTCCAGCGCGATGCCTTCGACGAATACGCGCGCAACTGGGGGCGCATTATTCCGCGCTGCGGCGGTCATCTGATCGGCTATTTCCTGCCGCACGAAGGCACCAACGACATCGCCTGGGGCCTGGTCGCATTCGACAGCCTCGCGGCCTACGAGACCTATCGCGCAAGGCTGCGAACCGACGACGAAGCACGCGAGAATTTCAGGTTCGCACAGACCAGGCGTTTCATCTTGCGCGAGGAGCGGACTTTCACCGAGGTGGTGGAGGGCACGCTCGGCGTGGCGCCGGTTCGCGAGGCCGGGGCGGCCTAAGCACGCGCGGCGGGGACGCGCGTGCGCCGCGCATCCCAGGCGCATTCGCGCCAGTGCGGTTTGACAGGCAAGCTTTCTGCTACCGGTGCTTGCGCTCGACAGGCCGGCAGAACGGCGGGACCCAGGACGTCCCATCGAGGAACTTGTACGACCAAAAAGGTGTCGGTTCATCATCACCCCGCCGAACCGGTCCTCGTGTCGCGGCACCGCCGCCCGCACCTTGCCTCCCGCCTTGCACCCTATGCGCAAACTACTTCACGTCTGGTTTTTCATTGTTCTGGTCGTCGGCGCTTCGCCGGCCGTCGCCGCGCTGGTGCAAGCCGCGCCCGCCTCCGAGGCCTCCGGCGCGGCGGTCACGCTGACGCCCGAGCAGGCCCGCCAGGCCCTCGCCGTCCTCAACGATCCCAAACGCCGCGCGCAGGTCGCCGATACGCTGCAAGCCATCGCCGCAGCCGGCGCCCTGAGCGCACCGCCCGCCGCCGCGGCGGGGGCATCGGGCGCCTCCGCGCCGGCTGCGGCAAGCGGTGCCGCCGCCCTTGTTCCAGCCGCCTTCAAGTCCAATGGACTGGCCTCGCAACTGGCCCGTCAAGGCGCGCATTGGGCGGTCCACCTTGGCGCCTCGCTGCGCAGTTCGGTCGCGGCGCTGCTCGACGTCGCCTCGGTGCGCGCCTGGTGGAACTGGCAATCGACCAGCTCGCAGGCGCGCAGCACGCTGGTTCACGTCGCGTGGTCGCTGCTTGCCGCGCTGGTGCCCGCGCTCGTGCTGGAATGGCTCGCGCGGCGGCTGTTGCGGCGCACCTATCGGGCGATCGCCGCGCGCCGCGAACAGAGCGATCAGGACGACGCGCCGCAAGCCGACCTGCCCGTCGATGTCAGGCCGCAGCCCGCCGATGCGCCGAACGCCGCGCCGCCGCTGCCCGCTTCGTCCGCGTCGGAAGCTGAGACCGAGGCCCGGATAAAAGCAGAAGCGATGAAGGCCGGCGCATCCCCCGCCGCTTCGCCCAGGGACGATGCCATCCAGGCCAAAGGCAAACAGAAGGCGGTGCATCACTGGACGCTCCTGCAGCGCCTGCCGCGCGCGCTGTTGAGCATGGCGCTGCGGCTGGTGCCGCTCGCGGTGTTCGTCGGCGCGGCGAGCGCGCTGATGTCGATCCTGATCGACGACGGCTCGCCGCAAGACCGCGCACTCGAGCCGCTGATCGACATCTACGTGCTGTGCCGCGTGGTCGTGATCGTCAGCGGCTCCTTTCTGCAACCGGCCGCGCCGCGCTTGCGCCTGTTGCGCATGAGCGACGCGTGGGCCGCCTTCATGCACCGCTGGATCGTGCGGATCGTCAGCGTGATCGGCGCGGGTTCGGCGCTCGCGGAGATCGCCCGGTCGCTCGGGTTGAACGATGCGGCGCATCTCGCGCTGATGAAAGTGGTCGCGCTCGCCGGCCACATCCTGATCTCGATCCTGATCCTGCAATGCGCGAAGCCGGTCGGCGAACTGATCCGCCAGCGCTTCGCCGCGCGCGAATCGCTGCGGATGTTCGGCAATGCCCTCGCGGATGCGTGGGCGTGGCTCGCGGTATTCGTCGTGATGGCGCTGTGGTTCATCTGGGCGCTCGACGTGCGGAACGGCTATCAAACGCTGCTGCATCTGGGCGGCCTGTCGCTGGCCGTGCTGGTGGGTGCGCGGGTCGTGTCGATCGTGATCTTCGGCGGGCTGGCCCGCTTCTTCGATGCGCAGGACGACGCGGAGAAGTCGCTCGTGCATCGGCACGCGTATCGCTACTACCCGCTGATGCGGCGCATCGTCTCGTGGATCGTCGGCGTGGCCACCGTGCTGGCGCTGTTGCAGGTGTGGGGCGTGGACGTCGGCGATCTGTTCCGCAACGGCACCGTGGGGCATCGGCTCGCCTCGGCGCTCGCCACGATCGGCGTGGCCGCCGTGATCGCGCTGCTGGTGTGGGAAAGCGTCAACGTATCGGTGGAACGGCGGCTGGACCGCTGGACCACCAGCGGCGACCTGGTGCGCGCCGCGCGCCTGCGCACCTTGCTGCCGATGCTGCGCAGCGCGCTGTTCTGCGCGATCGCGCTGGTGGTCGCGCTCACCGGCCTGAGCCAACTCGGCGTGAACATCGGGCCGCTGCTGGCGGGCGCGAGCATCTTCGGCGTGGCGCTCGGTTTCGGCTCGCAAAAACTCGTGCAGGATTTCATCACCGGCATTTTCCTGTTGATGGAAAACGCGATGCAGGTCGGCGACTGGGTCACGCTCGCGGGCGTGTCGGGCACCGTCGAATATCTGTCGATCCGCACGGTGCGGCTACGCGGCGGCGACGGTTCGCTGTACACGGTGCCGTTCAGCTCGGTATCGACGGTCAACAACACCAACCGCGGGCTCGGCAATGCCGCGGTGAAGGTGAACATCGTGTTCGGCCAGGACGTCGATCTGGCGATCGACACGCTCAAGGAAATCGGCGCCGCGTTACGCGAGGACGAAAAATTCAAGGACGGCATTCTGTCGGACTTCAGCTTCTGGGGCGTGGATGCCGTGGACGGCTCGGCGGTGACGCTGGCGGGCCAGATGCAATGCCGCGACAGTGCGCGCTGGGGCGTGCAGCGCGAGTTCAACCGGCGCATCGTCGACCAGTTCAGCGCGCGCGGCATCGTGATCGCGAATCCGCAACGCAATTTGCTGACGTGGGACGCGCGGAGCGCGCCGGCGAGAATCGAGCCGAAGGATGCGCCGGACGACAAGCCATCGAGCAACACACCGAACAAAACGCCGGCTGCCGGCGCTTCGGTGAAAGCGGCCGCCGGGAAGGCCGACGCGCCGGTGGAGGACCAATTGCCGGTGGACCCCAAGCCGGCCGGCGGGCCGGGAACGCCGGGCAATCCGGGGCCGACGTCGCCGCATGAATGACCCGAAGAAGCGCACGAATCGAAACCCGAGGGGTTCGCAGCGCAAGGTTTCGCGTGCGCTGCGACGGCCAAAAACGCTATCCCATCCCCCACCACCGCGGCAACAACCTGCGCACCTCGGCCCGCCGATACCGGTCATCGATCAGATGCACGACGCCGCGATCCTGCTCCGTGCGAATCACCCGCCCTGCCGCCTGCACGACCTTCTGCAAGCCCGGATACAGATACATGTAGTCGTAACCGTTGCCGAACTTCGCTTCCATCGTGCGCCGCATCTGCTCGTTGACCTCGTTGATCTGCGGCAAGCCGAGCGTCGCGATAAACGCGCCGATCAACTGCTGGCCGACCAGATCGACGCCTTCTGAAAACGCGCCGCCGAGTACCGCAAAGCCGACGCCCTGTTGCATCGTGCGAAAACGTGCGAGAAACGCGTCGCGCGCCGCTTCGTCCATGCCCGGTTCCTGCGCCCACACCGGCAACTGCGGATGCCGCTCGCGCATCATCGCGACCACCTGTTGCAGATACTCGAAGCTGCTGAGAAAGCCGAGGTAATTGCCCGGCTGCGCCGCGTACTGCCGTGCGATCAACTCGACGATCGGCACGAGCGAACGCTCGCGGTCGCGCCAGCGCGTCGACACGTTGGCGGCCACGCGCACCTGCAACTGCTCGGCGCGAAACGGCCCGTCCACTTCGAGCCATTGCGTCTGCTCCGGCAGCCCCAGCGTGTCGCGATAGAAATGATGCGGACTGAACGTGCCGGAAAACATCACCGTGGTACGGGCGGCGGCATAACGCGGCGCGAGAAACGGCGCGGGGATCACGTTGCGCACGCATAGCGTGGCGCTGGTCTTGTCGCGTGGAGCGTGGCGATCCGTGGCGAGCGTGATGTCGAAAATCGAATGCGCGCCGAATTGCTCGGCCAGCGCGACGAAATGCATCGCGTCGAAGAAAAAACGCAGCGACGCGTCGTCGATGGAAAGCGGCGCTTCGGCGAGTTGATCGGCGACCGCGCCGATCAGATTCTGCGCGGCCGACAGCAGTTTGCCGGGCACCTCGGCATAGACCTGGTACGTGTCGGTCTGCGCGCGCCTGAGCGCGTTCCACTCGCGTTGCAATCGTTCGAGCGGCTTGCGCAACACGGCCGGCGCGGTCTTGCGCGCGAGCCGGAACGCCGCCTGATCGAGCGACGCGCTATACATTCGCCGGGCGCGCTCGAGCAGATTGTGCGCCTCGTCGACGAGCACGCCGACGCGCCACTGGTTGATCTGCGTGAGCGCGTACAGCATTGCGCTGCCGTCGTAGTAGTAGTTGTAATCGCCGACCACCACGTCGGCCCAGCGCGCCAGTTCCTGCGCCAGATAGTACGGGCAGACGTCGTGAGCGAGCGCCGCTTCGCGCACCGCCGCGCGGTCGAGCCGCGGCCCTGCCAGCGCCGTGCCGCGCGCCGCATCGAGCCGGTCGTAGAAGCCACGCGCAAGCGGACACGAATCGCCGTTGCAAGCCTTGTCGGGATGCTCGCAGGCTTTGTCCCGCGCGACGAGTTCGAGCGTTCGCAGCGGCAAGCGCTCGGCGCCTCGATGCAAGGTCTCGATTGCATCCAGCGCCAGCGCGCGGCCCGGCGTCTTCGCGGTCAGGAAAAAGACGCGGTCGATCTGCTCCGACGCACACGCCTTGAGCAACGGAAAAATCGTCGCGAGCGTCTTGCCGATGCCGGTGGGCGCCTGCGCCATCAGCGGCTTGCCGTCGCGCGCGCAGCGATACACCGACACCGCCAGTTCACGCTGCCCGCTGCGAAACCGCGCATGCGGAAATTGCAATCCGCCGAGCGCGGCGTTGCGCGCCGCGTGATGCGCCTCTTCCTGCACGGCCCAATCGAGAAACCGCTCGCACTGTTCGACGAAGAAAACCTCGAGTTCACGCGCGGTATGCGTTTGCGTCAGCAGCGTTTCCTTCTGAGTGCCTATATCGAAGTACACCAACGCCACCGTCAATTCGCCGAGCCCGCGCGTGCGGCACAGCAAATGACCATAGACGAGCGCTTGCGCCCAATGCAGCGTGCGGTGGTTGGCGGGCATCCGTTCGAGCGCGCCGCGATGGGTCTTGACCTCTTCGAGGCGGTTCGCCGCCGGGTCGTAGCCGTCGGCGCGGCCGCGCACGGTCAGGCCGCGATGCGTGCCCGTCAGCGTGATCTCGCTTTCATAGCCGCTCGCGCGCCGCCCGGCGACCGTCACGTGGCCCGCCATGCCTTCGAGAGACGTGGGCGCGGGCGTAAAGCGCAGATCGAGATCGCCGCGCCTCGCGGTGAATTCGCACATCGCCCGCACGGCGACCACGTAAGTCATGCGGCAGCCTCCGTGCCGGCCGTTGCGCCGGTTTCATTCTGCGCGCCGGCTTCATGGGCCCAACGCACGTCGAGCACGCGCACCGGCATGCCGTGCTGCGCGCAGTACGCGAGCCAGCGAATCTGGTTGTCCTGCAAGCGGTCGCCGGGTCCCTTCACCTCGATCAGTTCATAGCGGCGCTCGGCGGGCCAGAAACGGATCAGGTCCGGCAAACCGGAACGATTACCGCGGATATCGCGCAACAGCCGCTCGAACCATAGCTTCAGATGCGCGGCCGGCAGACAGTCGAGCGCCAACGCGACGAGCTCCGGCGTGAGCAGCCCCCAGAACACGAACGGTGACTGCACGCCCGCCTTGCCATGCAGATGCCGCAGAATCGTTTCGCGATACGCACCGCTCTCCAGTTGCGCGAGGCACGCCGCGAACCGGTCCGCGCGACGCGCATGAAAATCCGGCGCATGCAGATCGGCCGGACCGCGCTGGAACGGGTGAAAAAACGCGCCGGGCAACGCCGCGAACACCGGCTCCCAGCACAACAGGCCGAACAGCGAGTTGATCAGCGCGTTCTCGACGTAATGCACCGGCGCGGCGTCGGAAGTCAGATGATCGCGTGCGACGTATTCGACCGCTTGCGCGGCCGCGGGCCTCGGTAGTACGAGCGTGCTGCGCTCGACCGGCCGCGCGGCCGGCACGCGGTCGACCCGCTCGCCGCGCTTGCGTTGCAAACGCGGCAGCATGCGCGCGACGCGCTGCGCTTCTTCGTCGCTTTCGGGCGCGGCGGCGGCATGCACGGCCAGCGCGAAGGCTTCGTCGAAGCGTTCGTTGCGCTCCAGCACGCGCATGCGCCGATGACGCGCACCAGGCCACGCGCAGACCTCATAAACGGCCAGCGCGGCGGGCCAGTTCTGCTCGCGCTCGCAATGCTGGCCGATGCGAAACAGCAGCTTCGCGCGACGCGTTTCCAGCCAGGGGTTCGAGGTTTCTACCGCGCTGACTGCGGCGACCAGTTCGTCGATCGCTTGCGGCGCCGTCTCGCCGATGAGCAGCCATTCGAGCGCTTCACGGCACGCATGCAGCGCCAGATAGGCGTCGACGTCCGCGCGTTGCTGGAAGGCTCGCGACGAAGGCGCGAACGCGACCTTCTCGTACTGGAACACGCCGAGATCGGCCAGCACGAACTCCGACCAGCTCTGTTGCAGATTGCCGAAAAACATCAGCCGCAGACGCTCGCAAAGCGGCGCAATGGCGACCTGCAGCACGCGGTCGGTCGTCTGGTCGTGCCACATCGACAGCGGTTGCGCCGTGCTCGCGTGTGCTTCGTCGTCTATGTTTTGGTGGAACGGTCGCAGCGCTTCCAGCAGATCCGCTTTGCGCAGGTTTTTCGCGCCGGGCACCCATGCGATGGCATCCGCGAAGATCAGCAGCAACTCGGGGCGCGTGGTGAGCGCAAACAGATCGTCGAGTGTGAGCGGCGGTTCGGTCTCGACCCAGCCGAGCGCCGCCAACGGCGCGGCCGCCTGCAACGGGCAGCCGATCTCTTCATAAGACAGCCGGCTCGCGCGGAAGAGCGTGCCCTTGCGCATCAGCATGCGCACCAGCAACGCGCGCGATGCTTGCGGCAAGGCGGCGAAAGCACGCAGGAATGCCTGCTCGTGCGCATCCAGCAGGTCGTCGTAGCGCTCTGCGAGCCACGCGAGCGCGCGCTCGAAGTTCAGCAGGTAGTAAGGGGGGTTTGAAGGGGCATCTGTTGCCACGGGCTTTCACGGAACCTGTATGTTTATACAGTGATCATAGCAAAGTCCGTGGCGGGGTCATGCGGTTCAATGCACGATGTGTGTTGTCAAAGCGCCGCCAGAAGCTTGGTCGAGGCCTGCTTGAATACCGCGAATGCCTCTTCGAAAGTAGGCCGGACCGTTCCATAGATTAGCGGCAGCAGCACATGCTGGTATTC
Organism: Paraburkholderia terricola; assembly: GCF_003330825.1. Classification (NCBI taxonomy): domain Bacteria; kingdom Pseudomonadati; phylum Pseudomonadota; class Betaproteobacteria; order Burkholderiales; family Burkholderiaceae; genus Paraburkholderia; species Paraburkholderia terricola. The sequence continues at coordinate 2,522,973 of NZ_CP024942.1, read as the reverse complement.
GCGCTTCGTCTGCTCTTCTGTTTCCGCCGTGATCAGGCTCGCCGTCATGCATTGCTTCGGGTTCTCAACGAACGACGCGTGCCGGTGAAACTCCCCGCGGTCGTATTCGACACAGTCCTTGAAGTGGGCAGCCGCCCGATCGACCAATTCAGCATTCGAGCAGACGATGCAATGGACGTCGTAGATGTGGCGCACCAACGCCTGATCCCATTTCTCGCGTACGCCAGCGCGGTGTTCCGCGTGACGCCGCAAAAACGACAGGACTTTCTCCGCAAGCGTTTCTTCAACGGCGACACACGACATCTCAGTTGGCTCGCCCTCACGATTCGCCCAACGGTCTGTCAGGTACCCGAGAGGTTTCCGCACGACGGCGAAGCTCGGCGTGCGCACTGTCAACTCAAGACTCAAATGAGGCCGCAAGCTGGTGTGCGTGGTATAGCGTGACTTGTAGTGCCAGCCCGACGCGAAGTAACGGTTTCCGTTCAGTGCACGCTGTTCTTCTTCGATTGCGCCAAAGCCTATGGCCGTCATCGCCTTGATGACGGCGTCTTTCAGTTGGCTGAGATGGTTTCGCACACCACTTTGCGACAGCCCGTGGTCGCCCCGGAGGATGACCTTCAAGTCGACGTCCTCGGACATTCGCTCGATCAGGCCGTGGGCTTTCGACAGACTCGTTCCGCCGCAAAACACAAATTGAATGTGCGGATGCCGCAGTCTCGCCAACGCGTGCAACGCGTCGGTGACATGGATGTCTTTCTCGAGAACAAACGCGGAGAGATTTCCAGCGAGTCCCTCCGCCGTAATGGAATCAATAAGCTCTTTCTGTTCTTCTGAGATTATTTTCATATTGAACAGTTTTCTTGCCGAAACCCAGTTTCCGCACGATGCGGCGATTGCCGGTATTGACCACGGTTGCCGCGGGCAGTTGGGTCGTTTTTCCCGCGTTGTACAACTCGACCTGCTTGCTCGGATAGACCTTTACGCCCAGCCTGCCGAGAGCCTCTTCAGCCAGAACTTCAACCGGCTGAACCGGAATAGGCTCGCCGGAGAGAACACTGCGCTTGGCTTTTGCGTACACGCCGACGCCGAGCTTAACGATGACCCCGCTCTCGATCAGACTGCGCAGCGCCCGGCCAAGCTGCGCCTCGCTGCCGAGACGTGCGAAGTCGGTCCGCAGGAACACGTCGGACGCTCGCTTGGCAATCGCTATCTTGAGCCGGTCTTCGAGATACATGGCAAACTCCGCTCATCATGTTCGGCTTAAAGCACCCGCAACCGTTTGATTATAAACAAATAAAAAATCCAATACCGCTCACGAGGTGAGTATAGCACGTCGTCACGGAGAGATCGTATGGGCGTGGCAGCCGAGCCGTCCGCTAACCCTTTCGCGGCTGCGCCACCCACACCACCGTCAACGACCGCACTCCCTGCGCGCCCCGAATCAGCACGCCTTCGATATCCGCCGTTGCCGAGGGACCAGTAACCAGCGCCGCATACCGCGCCTCGCGAAAATCGTCGCGTCGATACACGTCCTGCAAACCGTCGAGCAATTGCGCCGGATCGAGCAGCACCACGAGATGCTGAACGATGTACCCGAGCGCGTTGACCACGTACTCGCGTTCGCTCAACCACACCGATCCGGTCTCGGCGACGCCGAAGCGCGCCCGCACCACGCCGACGTCGATGTCTTGCAGCGAGGCCGGCTCCGTGTCGGCTGTCAGGTCACGCGTGCCGGGCACTTCCGGTGTCGCGGATGTCACGGACGCGGCATCGCCGAATCGCTCGCGGATCAACGCAAGCACGTCGCCGGCCGCGGCCGCCTCGACGCAGTGACCGCCCATTGCCTGCAACGCCGCGGCGAAACGCGCGCGCAAATCACCGCCTGCCGCGTTGAACAACGGCACCTCGGGCCGCGGCCGCGCGCTCGGCTGGGCCTGCCGCACCTTCGCCAGAAAAGCCTCACGCGTTGCCATCGCCGCCTCCACGATTTTTCTTGTACCAGGCGTGGAAGGTCAGCTTCGGCGCCTCGGGCAACTCGCGTTGCTTGCCCCAGATATTGAGCGGGTTATACAGCACGAAATTCGGCAGCCGCCGCAATGCGCTGCCCATCGACGACACCGTCGCGCGATACAAGGTCGGGCTCGCCAGCAGCCGCCCCGCCATCTTCAACACTTCCTGCTTCACGAACGGCACTTCGTGACGCTCGGCGATCACCGCCCGCCATTTGTAGATCTGCTCGTGAATATTGATCTTCACCGGACACACGTTCGTGCAACTGCCATTGAGCGTCGATGCGAACGGCAACGCGCTATAGCGCTTCAGATCGAAGGTCGGATTGATGATCGCGCCGATCGGCCCCGAGTAGGTGCCCCCATACGACAAGCCGCCGCTGCGCCGGTACACCGGGCATGTGTTCATGCACGCGCCGCAGCGAATGCACTTGAGCGAGTACCAGAAGTCTTCCATGGCGAGCCGCTCGGAGCGGCCGTGGTCGACCAGGATGAAATGCATTTCGGTGCCCGGACGCGGCGCACGAAAATGCGAGGTGTACTGCGTGATCGGCGAGCCGAGCGCGCTGCGCGAGAGCATGCGGACGAATACGCCGAGATCCGACACCTTCGGAATCAGCTTCTCGATGCCGATCGACGCGATATGCAACGGCGGCACGTTCGCGGACAGATCCGCGTTGCCCTCGTTCGTGCACACGACGACCGTGCCCGTCTCCGCCACCGCGAAATTGCAGCCGGTCATGCCGGCCGTTTTCTCGCGCACGAAGTACGGCCGCGTATTCATGCGCTGGCTTTCCGCGAGATAGTGAATGTCGCTATTGCCCGGATCGGTGCCGATGGTGCGGCCGAACAGTTCGGCCACATCGGCGCGCAGTTTATGGACCGCCGGCACCACCATATGGCTCGGGTCCTGATGATCGAGCTGCTGGATGCGTTCGCCGAGATCGGTCTCCATCACCGTGATGCCGCGCGGTTCGAGATATTCGCGCATCTTGCATTCGTCGGTGAGCATCGACTTGCTTTTGACGAGCGTGGTCATGCCGCGCTCCGACATGATCTGGTGCACCAGCGCGTTGTGCTCTTCCGCTGTCGCGGCCCAATGCACTACCACGCCATTGGCCTCGGCTGCCGCGGCAAACTGTTCGAGGTAATCGGACAGATGCGAGAGCGTGTGTTCCTTGATGCCCGACGCGAGTTCGCGCAGCGTCTCCCATTCGGCGATACCGTGCGCCTGCGCATCGCGCTTCTCGCGCAAATCCCACAGACGCTTGTCGTGAAACGCGACGTGCTCCGTCTTCTTGATGAACGCGCCAGCGGCTTTCGCGTGATCGATCCGGCTCATGCGCGCGCTCCGTTGAGCACCTGCGCGATGTGGATGAAGCGCGCGTCGGCTTTCATGCGTTCCGCACAGCCTTGCTGATGCATCAGGCACGACATGTCGCCGGACACGATGTATTCGGCGCCCGCATTCAGATGATCGCGAACCTTGTCCTGCCCCATGCGCACCGATACCGGCTCCTCGGTCACCGAGAACGTGCCGCCGAAGCCGCAGCATTCGTCGGGCCGCGCGAGCTTGACGAATTCGATGCCCTTCACGCCTTCGAGCAAGGTGCGCGGCTTCGAGAACGGCGTGCACGCCACTTCCGAGACCGACGCTTCCTTCAGATGCCGCAACGCGCTGCAACTGTTGTGCAGACCCACGCGATGCGGAAACTCGGCCCACGGAAATTCGCGCGCGCCGACCACGTCGTGCAGAAACTCGACGAGTTCGTAGGCGCCGGCGCGGACCTTTTTGACTTCGTCGGTCTGTTCGAGCGCGGTGAGATGCTCGCGCACGTGATGGATGCAGCTTGCCGACGGCCCGACGATATAGTCGTAGCCGGCGAAGTTGCGCACGAACACCCGCTCGGCGCCGGCTGCCTCGGCGTGCGCGCCGCTGTTCGCCATCGGCTGGCCGCAGCAGGTTTGCTCCTGCGGATAATCGACCTCGATGCCGAAGCGTTCGAGCAATTCGAGCGTGGCGATCCCCACCTCGGGATAGAACGCGTCGATGAAACACGGGATAAACAGCGCGACTTTCATAAGTTCATTGGGGAGATAAACAGCCGCCCTGTCCGGTTCCGCATCGCCCGGCAGCAAGACTGGTAATGTTGGTCTGACCACGAACTATAGGGAAGTCCCCGCGAGGCGTCAATCTGAAATCGGGCTGGAGAAGATTGAAGGCGAAGCGCCGCAACCGCTCACCTGTCGATGAAGGCCGCCGGGGCGCGGCCAGGCACGGCGGGTCAGGAAACCACGCTCGACGAAGACTTCGCGGCGTCTTCCTTATACATCTCGCGCACATACGCCAGATGACGCTCGGTGGCCTTGCGCGCCTTTTGCGGGTCGCGGGCCATGACGGCGTCGTAGATGGCCTGGTGCTGGCTCATCAACTGTTTCTCCATCGCGTCGTCGTAATCGATCAGCCGATGGTATTGGCGCATGCCTTCGCGAATCAGCGTATGGATGCCGTGCATCACGTGCGCGAGCGCGATGTTATGGGTGGAGTCGGCGATCGCGAGATGGAACGCGGCGTCCAGTTCCGCCAGATTCACGCGGTCGCGCGACAGCGAGCCGGCCTTCAACGCCTCGAATGCACGGGTGATTTTTTTCAGGTCGGCGGCGCTGGCGCGCTCGGCGGCATACGCCGTCGAAATCGATTCGAGCCCCTGGCGCAACTCCAGAATATCGGCGCTGGTGCGCGGGTTTTGCAGCAACAGTTCGGCGAGCGGCTTGGAGATGATCGGCGCGGTGACGTCGACCACCGTGAAGCCGCCCCGCCCCGACGTTTCGATATAACCGTCCGCCTCCAGCCTGATCAGCGCCTCGCGCAACGAAGGCCGCGACACGCCGAGTTGCGTGGCCAGATCGCGTTCGGCCGGCAGGCGGTCGCCGGGCATCAGCGAGCCGTCCGAGATCAGTTGCTTGATCTGGTCGGACACGACGTCGGAGAGTCGTTTGCGCGTGAAGGACTGGATCGGGGCGAAGGGCATGGGCAGCGTTTGGCGAAGCCGGTTATCAAAGCACAACGAGGTGGAAAACAGCAGCCTGGGACGCGGCATGGATGAAGCGCGTGAACGTGCCGTCGAGAGTCGGTGCCGTCCAGGGACGCGTCAATTATAGCGGTCAACGGCCCGCGGCGAAGCTCGCCGATGAGCCCGGCAGCGCGGATAAAAACAGCCGCCGCCCGCTTCCATCCGCGGTCGAATGAAACGCTTACGCGCGATTCAACCCCACGACGAACGCCTCGATCCGCTCGCATGCGTCGATGAGCTGCGCCTCGTCGACCACGAAGCCCAAGCGCACGAAGCCATTCGCGGTCTCGCCGAAAGCGCTCGCGTCGAGCAGCGACACGCCTTGCGCGCGAAATAGCCGCCACGTGAAATCAACCGTATCGAGGCCGGTGCCGCTGACGTCGACCATCATGAACATGCCGGCTTCCGGCAGCAGGCAACGCAAGCCCGGCACGCGGCGCAGTCGCTCGAACACCACATCGCGCCTGCGCCGGTAAATGTCGCGCATCTCGGCGGCAATGTGCGCCTTGTTCCGCACCGCCGTCAGCGCGGCTTCCTGGATGAAGCCCGGCAAGCCATACAGCATCGCGAGCGCCAGCCGCCCCATGTGCTCGATCAGCACCGCGGGTCCGATTGCCCAGCCGACGCGCCAGCCCGCCATCGCATGCGATTTCGACAGACTGCCGAGCGTCACCGTGCGCTCCGCCATGCCGGGCAACGCGGCGATACTCACATGCTCGCGCTCGAACGTAAGATCGGCGTAGACCTCGTCCGACAGCACCCACAGATCATGCTCGCAGGCGAGCCGCGCGATGCGTTCGAGATCGGCGCGCTGCGTCACCACGCCGGTGGGATTGCAGGGCGTCGCGAAGAAAATCGCCTTGGTTCGCGGCGTGACGGCTGCTTCGAGCGCGTCGCAGTCGACGTGAAACGCTCGCGCGGCATCGACCGGCACCGGCACCAGCGTCGCGCCCGCGACACGCACGCAAGCCTCATAGGTGAGATACATCGGCTCGGGGACGATCACTTCATCGCCCGCTTCGAGCAGACACAGCGACGCGGCGAACACGCCGTTCTGCGCGCCCGCCGTGAGAATCACGTTGGCGGCGCTGACCTCGCAACCGGTCATGCGCGCGTGTTCCGCGGCAATCGCCGCGCGCACCGGCTCGCGGCCCGACACCGCGCTGTAATGCGTGTCGCCCTCGCGCAAGGCCTCGACCGCGCGCTCGACGATCGGCGCGGGCGTGGGAAAGTCGGGGTCGCCCACGCTCAGCACGATGACGTCCTCGCCCCGCGCGAGCGCTTCCCACGCGGCGCGATGGATTTCCCACGCGGACGTGCGCCTGCCTTGCAAACGCTCGACCAGATTCGAGTACTTCATTGCGCTCATCCCGTTCAACCGAAGCCGCCAATGTAATGGGGCGGGTGCCAAACGTCCAGCGACGATGGAGCAACCCCGCGCAAGGACGAAAAAAAGCCACGCGATCAATCAGCCTCGCGTGGCCCTTCAGCGCGGCCCCGTTTGCACGGGGCGAGGTGCGCCTATATCTGGCGGCGTAGTTCCGCCGGCGGCACCTTCATCAGATGCCGGTATTTCGCTACCGTGCGGCGCGCCACCAGCACCCCCTGATCGGCGAGCATCCTGGCCAGCGTGACGTCCGAGAGCGGATCGCGCGTGTTTTCCGCGGCGATCATTTCCTTGAGCAGCGCGCGCACGGCCGCGGCCGAGCAGGTGCCGCCGCTTTCCGTGCCGAGTTCGCGCGGGAAGAAATGCTTGAATTCGAAAATGCCGCGCGGCGTGGCCATATATTTGTTGCCGGTGGCGCGCGAGATGGTGGATTCGTGCAGGCCGAGTTCATCGGCCACGTCGCGCAGCACCATCGGCTTGAGCGCGATTTCGCCGTACTGGAAGAAGGCCTTCTGATGCGCGACGATGCATTCGGCCACCCGCTGAATCGTATCGAAGCGCTGCTGCGCGTTGCGGATCAGCCAGCGCGCCTCCTGCAACTGCTGCGCGAGCGGCGAGCGGCTCGCGCCGGCCGACTGCGCGAACAGTTCCGCATACATGCGGTGGATGCGCGCGCGCGGCTGCACCGCCGGGTTGATCGTCACCACCCACTTGTTGCGCACCTGGCGCACGATCACGTCCGGCACCACGTAGTTGTCTTCGGTACGGCCGTAGCAATTGCCCGGCTTCGGATCGAGCTTGCGCACCAGCGCGCAGGCCACCCGCAATTCATCGGCGCTGCAGCCGATCTGCTTTTGCAGTTCGGCCTGTTCGCGGCGCGCGAGCCGTTCCAGATGATGCTCGACGATTTGCCGCGCCACGTCGCGCCCCGGCGTGTCGGCGGGCAAGGCGTTCACCTGTAGCAGCAGACACTCGGACAACGAGCGCGCGCCGAGGCCCGGACGGTCGAGCGACTGCACGAGCCGCAGCGCGACGAGCAATTCTTCCTCGGTCAGTTCGGGTTCGAGATCGACGCTGTCGGCGAGGTCCGCGAGATCCTGGCGCAGATAGCCGTCGTCGTCGAGCGCCTCGATCACGAAGCGCGCCACCGCGCGGTCGCGATCGTCGAGCCGATAGAGGCGCAGCGCGTCGTGCAACTGCTCGCGCAAGGTCGGTTGCGAGCGCGCCCATTCGGCGGGATCGCTGCCGTCCGAATCGCCGTTCTGGCGCGTCGAACCACGGGTGTTGTAATCGCCGGAAAAGTCGCCGGGCATCTCGTCCTGGCCCGCGCTTTCCAGCGTCTCGCTGACGGCGCTCTCAGCCGGCAACGGGTCCGGCTCGACGGCGGCGACCGTATCGGCCACCGGCAGCACGCCGGCGCCGTCCTCGTCGGGCGTGGCGCCGGCAAGCGCCACATCCTCGGTCTCCGACGAGTCGTATTCGAGGAACGGATTAGTGTCGAGCGCCGTGCGCAACTCCTGCTGGAACTCCAGAGACGACAACTGCAACAGACGCACGGATTGCTGCAGACGCGGCGTGAGTGCGAGAGACTGCCTTGTGCGTAGTTCAATTGAAGGCATTGTAGTGAGGTCCCGTTAATGAGCTGATCGTGGTGAGTGACCTCTTCAGAGCAACTGTCATACCAACTCGCGCAACGCCCTGTTTTTCCTACGCTTTGCTTTTTTCGGGCGCGCGAATTGCGCAGGCCGCGAGCGCCATTTTTACAAGCACCCGGCAATTTCCGGTCCGCGTCCCGGCATCGCGCGCGAAGACGCGCCCGACAGGGCTGCCGCTCGCTTGTCCGTTCATCGACGAACCCCGGCATGCCTCCGCACGCGCGATGACGGCGCGCCCTCGCCTACGGGCATGAAGATTGCGGAAAGGCACGATGTGGACGGACATGGCTGCGCGCATGAAGCGCAGCGCGCTACCCAGGAGCGCGGCAATGTCCGGTGTCGATAACGGGGGCCCGGAAGGAACCGTAGCGGCAACGGCCCCACGCGACTCATCGGCGGTTTTTCGCCGCGATCGATCGCAGGTAACAAGACCGCAATTTTCATCAACACCAGAAGGAGAAAGAAACATGAAGACCATTCAAGTCCTGAAGACCGCTGGCAGCATCGCATGTGTCGCCTTCGCCTTGAACGTGAGCGCGCAAACGAACGACTCGATCCGGCCGGTAGCGTCCGAGACCATGGGCGAGCACATCAGCGACGGCACCATCACCACCAAGGCCAAGGCCGATCTGCTGGCGACGAAGAACCTCAAGTCGACCCATATCCACGTGAAGACCCGCAAGGGCGTCGTTTCGCTCACGGGGACGGTGCCGTCGGCCGAGGAGCGTTCCGCGGCCGAAGAGGTCGTGCAGAACGTGAAGGGCGTGACGAGCGTGAAGAACCATCTCAAGGTCGCCGCCGAATAAGATCGGGATCGACAACGAGCGCCGATATCGAAGACAAGGCGCCGGCTTCTGGCCGGCGCTTTTTTCGTTTGAACAAGGCGTTCCAGTAAAAAAGCCGTCACGCGGACGGCTTTCCGTTCATGCGGCCGGCGCCGGACAACGCGCCGGCCGCCCTGAACAGCGTCGATTACCGGTTAGCCGCCGCGTACTGATCGCGCAGCGCGCGCACGCGGTCGTGGTTTTGCAGCACGCCCTGATATTGCCGCTCGACTATCGCGCGGACGTCCAGCGGCAGCTCCTTTTCGAGCGCGTCGTGATAGCGCTTCTTCGCGACATCCTCGCCCCGCTCGCATTCCACCAGAATCGCGTGATCGCTGCGATCGGCCACGGCCGACTTCACGTCGACCCAGCCGCGATGCAAGGCGCCGCCCACGCTGCCGCCCGTCTCGGGCTTGCCGCCCAGACCCTGAACCGTGTCCTGCAGTTCGCGCGCGCCGAGCGCGCAGGCGTCGGCCGCCGACACGAAGACCGTCTTCAATTGCGGATCGTGCGCATCCTCGGCGGCCTTGCGGAAACCCTTCTCGCCGTCCTTCGACGTTTCGATCAGATCGTTCAGCACGGAAACAACGTTCGTAGCCATTCAATACCTCCTGGGTTTCGTTGATCGTCGAATCCGCAGCCAGGCACTTGCGTGCGGCAACGGCGTTCGCTGTTGCTACCCGCATCAGACGTGCCTGCGCTTGCCCGCAAGCTGACGCGCGCGAACTTCCGGTCTGCGCAGTCCCGATCAGGCGCGCTTCTCGCTGTACTCGTCGAGCGGCACGGGTTCCTTGAGCGGATCGAAATCGGCCCAGCGTCCTTGCTGCCAGCGCCCGCTTGCCCGCTCGATCGCCGCGCCCCCCGCTTCGCGCAAGACGCGCGCGGCGTCGAGCTGATTGTCGGGCGAAACATGCACGGCGACGAGCACGCCCGAATCGCGCAACTCATGGTGGACGGGTGGAAAGCCGTTTTTCTCGCCGTCGAGGGCGGTGCGCGCCATCGCGCCCATCAATGATCCGACGTAGGCACCGACGCCGGCCGCGATCAGCGAGACGATAAACGGCGCGGAAAACGCCGCGAAAATGCCGACGCCCACCACCGCGCCGACCACGGCGCCAATGGTGACGCCCAGACCCGCGCCCTTGGGCGCCCCCTTCGCGCCCGGATCGGTGGCGCTATCGCCGCCGATCGGATAGCGCGCGTGCTGGCCGCGCGGATTGACGAAAAACAGGGTGACGTCTTCTTCGACGAACCCTGCGTTGAAGAGCTTTTGCGCCGCTTCCTCGGCGGCGGGGAAAGTCGTGAAGCGCGCTGCGACGATGAGTGACATGAGGCCTCCTTGCATCGTTAATGGCGTCTGCGGACCATGCCGCCGCGCTGTGTCGCTCCGCCCAGCGCGCGGCCGGCATGCACCGGGGCTACCCCGCGGTGCCGCAATCCGGGTCCATGCCTTCCACCCTGAACAGTCCGCTATGCAACACTACGCTTTCGCCGCCGTTCTGGTCGAGCGCTTCCGCGCAGACCGAACGGATGCGATGGCGGCCGCGCTCGAAGGCGGCCATCAGCGCGCCTTCCAGCAAGGACTCGGCGCCGAAATGATCTTCCAGCGCCTCAGCGGTGATCTCGCACACAACCGGCTCGCCTTCGACACGCGCGGTGAAGCGCACCCTCAGATTCGCTCCGTCGAAGGTCGGTTCGTCGTCGGGAAAGGTGATCTGCATAAGGGAATCCTCATAGGCCGGCCGCGGCAGGATTGCGCTCATGGCGAACCCTTCATGGCGCCGGCGAGTTGCTGCGCCATCGCAAGATGATGCTTGATGGTGGGCAGCGCGTGCTGCGCCGCGGCCTTCAATTGCGCGTCGGTGCCGCTGCGGCCTTCCTGCTCGAAGAGGTCGACCGCTCTCTGATGCGCTTCCAGTCCGATCTGCTCGACGTAGGCCTGATCGAACTCCTTGCCCTTGAGCGTCTGCAGTTTACCGACCAGCGCGGAGTCGGCGGCCGGCGCCGCGGGGAGCCGCTTCTTCGCGGCGAGCACCGCCATGCTGCGCGAGAGTCTCATGTGCTCGTCGATCATCTGCTGCGCGAATTGCTTCACCTTCGGATCGCTTGAATTCTTCAGCGCCATCTTGCTGGCGGCGATTTCGGTGGCGTCGGCCTGGCCGGCGTTCTGCATGAACTGCTGATCCGCCGGCGAAAGCACGGTGCCGCCGGCCGGCGCTTCACTGGCCGGGGCGTCGCTCGCCTGCGCATGCGCGGTGCCGATCGATGCCACGGCCAGGCCCAGCGCCACGGTCATCACTTGTAGGGAATACTTGGGTTTCATGCATTTTCTCCCTGTTCGACGGAGCCGGCGCGCAAGCTCGATGGTCGACGGGGCGCGGCATGGCAACCGGCGCGCGCCTCGCGCATCGCAGCTCGCCTAGGCAGCGTGCCGCTTCGCCAATTGCGCGATCAGCGTCTTGTTGAAAGCGGGAATGTCGTCGGGTTTGCGGCTGCTGATCAGATTGCCGTCCTCCACGACCTCCTTGTCCACCCACGTGCCGCCGGCGTTGCGAATATCGTCCTGCAGGCTCGGCCAGCTCGTCACCGTGCGTCCCTTGATGATCCCCGCCGAGACCGGCAACCACGTGCCGTGGCAGATCACCGCGATGGGCTTCTTCGCGCTATCGGCGGCCTTCACGAAAGCCTGCGCCTGCGGCAGCGAACGGATCGCGTCGCCGTTGACCACGCCGCCTGGCAGCACCACGGCGTCGTAGTCGTCCGCGCTCGCCTTGTCGAACGTGGCATCCACCTCCACGGTGTCGCCTTTGTCGACGTGCCTGAATCCCTGGATCTTGCCGGGCTTCGCGGAAATGACGTGCACCGTCGCGCCCGCCTCGGCGAGCGCGCGTTTCGGCTCGATCAACTCGGCCTGTTCGAAACCGTCCACGGCGAGTACCGCTACCTTGTAACCATTCAACGTGTTTGCCATGCATGCTCTCCTTCGTTAGTGCGGGACCAGGCGTAGCGCGCGGCGTGGTCCCCTGCTTGCTGCTGGATCAGCAAAAGATGTGCCTATTGTCGACGTGCTAGCTCCACGCGTTCGACCGCAGCGCCTCGGCGTCGGGCCGCGCTTGCCGGCGCGGCGCGGCTCGACGCGGCGCTCGCGTTGCCGCTGGTCGCAACACGCGGGAACCGCTCGTTCTTGTCGACGGCTAGACACCGCTCGGATCTTCGTCGAGGCCGTCGTCGTCGGTAAGCTGCGGGTCGGCCGGGCCGATGATGCGGTCGGGCTCGATGTCGCGGTCGGCCTCCAGCGTGGAGTCACCGTCGGCGGCCGCCCGCTCGCCGGTGCCGGCGCGGTCGGTGTCGCTGCCGAGTTCGGCCTCGCCGGTCTCGAGCGCATGGTTGTCCAGCTCGGTGTCGACATCGAATTCATGACGCTTGGCGCCGGCGATATCGCTGCCGCTGTCGGACGAATCGCTCGGGCCGAGTTCGCCCGTCGTGCCCGCGGTGGGCTTGACGACGTTTTGCGGCTCTTCATCGGGATTCAGCGTGCTGCTCATGACGATCTCCTTGGTCTGTTGATGACGCGTAGCAAAGGTTCGCAAGGACCGTTCCGCCCGCTCGTGCCACGGCGCGCGAAACGGGCGGCAGGCATCGACCTTGCTCTAGCCATTCACCGGCGCACAGCGCGCCTCACGCTTGAAACTTCTACCCGCGACCATGGCCGCCACCATCAAGCCGTTGCAACGACCCCCCGAGCGCGAACGCGCCGCCGACAGCGCGCGGCAAGCGACGGCGGCCGCCATGCCGCCGGGCTTGCGGCACGCGGACGACAGCCGGCCCGGCTATACGCGCCAGCGTGAAAAGGACGGCTTCGCGTATTTCGACGTCGACGGCCAACGCATCGAGGACGAAGACGAAATCCAACGCATCAATGCGCTCGCGATTCCACCGGCTTACGAGAACGTGTGGATTTGTCCCGACCCGCGCGGCCATCTCCAGGCGACCGGGCGCGACGCACGCGGACGCAAGCAGTATCGCTATCACCCGCGCTGGCGCGAGACGCGCGATGCCGACAAATACGAGCGCCTGGCCGAGTTCGGCCGCGCGTTGCCGCGCATCCGCGCGCGCGTCGCACGCGATCTGAAACGCCCCGGCATGCCGAGCGACAAGGTCATCGCCGCGATCGTGCAGTTGCTCGACACGACGCTGATTCGCATCGGCAGCGTGGAGTACGCGCGCGAGAACCAGTCGTACGGTTTGACGACGCTGCGTAAAAAGCACGTGAAGATCGAGGCAGGCCACTTGCGCTTCAAGTTTCGCGGCAAGAGCGGCATCGAACACGAGGTCACGGTGAACAATCCGCGCGTCAAGCGCATCGTTCGGCGCTGCGCCGAACTGCCCGGACACGACCTGTTCCAGTATCTCGACGAGGACGGCACGCGCCGCACGGTAGGCTCGACCGATATCAACGACTATCTGCGCCGCGCGAGCGGCGCGGACTTCACCGCGAAGGACTATCGAACGTGGGCCGGCAGCGTCTACGCGATGGCCGCGCTGCGACGGCTGGTATGCAGCAGCGCGGCGGAAGCGCGCCGCCACCTCGTCGCCACCGTCAAGGACGTCGCGGACTTGCTGCGCAACACGCCGTCCGTATGCCGGCGCTGCTACATTCACCCGGCCGTGATCAGCGCGTTCGAAGCCGACGAATTGCGCTGCTTGCCGGAGGGCAAGACGCGCCGGGGATTGAAAGTGGATGAAGCGGCGTTCGCCGCATTGCTCGCGCGGGCGGAGAAGCGCGCGGCGAAACGGGCGCGTCAGTCGGGCGCGAAAGGCCGCAAGGCGCGCGAGGCGGAAGTGGCCGACAGCGTCAACGGTTCGCTCACCGCGTTGCTGAAGAAGTCGCGCGTGGCGCGCAAGCGTAAAGACGCCGGCGCTTCACCCGGCGCGAAAGCGCATCAAGCCTCTTCTTCGAACGCGGCCATCACGAGCCACACGTCGCGCTCGCCATCGTGAATCTCGGCGGCTAGCGCGTAAGGATCGCGCGGCCCGCATACGCGTTCGAGCGCCTCGTGCGCGACTTCGCCGTTATCGAACACGCGTTCCGACAACGGCCGCACTTCCTGTTTCCCCTCGAACATCCGCTGGTTCCTGCGATATATGAGCGTCTCGGACTTCCAGTTGCGAAAGCATTCGCGCACGTGACTGAAATCGCCACCGCAGATATTCATCTGGTAATGAATTCGTTGGACCATGATCGTTCTCCCCGATGCCGCCCTGCATGCGCGTTCTCTTCATGACTTCATGACGAAAGTCACACTGCATGCATCGCTCGCATCGATACAGCCGGAGCAATACCGGTTGTTGCCACTTGCCTCCATGCGCGAATGAACCTTGTGTACCGCCACCGCGGCGGCTCGCACTGTGTGTCCAGCATTCAGCAAGGGGTATGCCTCGCACGAACGCGGCGGCGGCGCGAATGGCTTTGGCATGCGGCGTGCGTGATCTTCGTCGCCACGTTCCTCAGGGAGAAAACAATGCAAGCCAAGCCGACACCCGACGACGCAGCCAACGCACCGGCATCGGAAAACGATCACGGCCAACCCGCCCCGCCGACCGACGATCGCGATCTGCCCGAACTGCCGGACCCCGCCGAAGTGGGAGAAGACGGCTGAACGTTTCACCGCAATGAACCACGCAATGAAGCCTTGCGGTAGCGGTGCAATCATCAGTTCAGTCCGTCCATTCCGACGAAATAATTGCAAACGCGTCAGCATGCTTTACGCGTTCGCCCTGCCTGGATTTCAGACGTTCTCATACGCGGCGCAACTCACTTTCGTCATGGGCGGCCGTGGGACAAGCCGCCTGGAAGGAACGCGCGTTGCTGGGTCCCGCATACATCATCAACCCTTAGAGGAGGCTCATCATGGTCCATCAAACACAGACGCAAGGCGGCGCAGGGCAAAGCCAGGGCGCGCGTATCGTCGGCAAGGGCGCCGCGACCGCGGAAGGTCCGGGCCCCGACGTGATGGCGGCGGATACCCTCGACGACAACACCGTGCTCAGCAGCGACGGCGAGGACATCGGCAACATCAAGGACATCATGCTCGACGTGCGCTCGGGCCGCATCGCCTACGCGGTGATGTCGAGCGGCGGTTTCCTCGGCATCGGCGACAAGCTGCTGGCGATTCCCTGGAGCGCGTTGACGCTCGACACGGACCAGAAATGCTTCGTGCTCAACATGACGGCTGAACGCGTGAAGACCGCACCGGGCTTCGACAAGGATCACTGGCCCTCGATGGCGGATCAGAGCTGGGCCACGAGCGTGCACCAGTACTACGGCACCGAACCTTATTGGGGCCGCGACCGGTTCACGCGACGCGACGACGTGGGCGTCGGCGACATTCCTCCCGGAGCGTCGGATGCGCCGGAGGCCGGCGGGGTGAAGCTGTAACCCGCACGCCAATCGCGGACGGGTGCGACGAAAGTCGAGTTTCGGCACCCGTCCGCTTTTCATGCGCCGGCTCGCCGCCTGGGCGGCAGCCGGCGCATTTCACTTCGCCTTAGCGAATCGCCGCATCGGCGATCGACGGTAGACGAGCGCGAAGCCAGCCTGACAAGGAGGCGAAATCATGGCCACCCGGAAAGCCACCGGCAAATCGAAACGCCCGGTTGCGCGCGGCAAGTCAGGACGACCGCCACGCCAACGCCATGCGCATGCGCACGCGGCGCATCGCGCCAAAACAGCCAACGGAGGCGGCGCGAAGAGTCCGCGCAAGTGGTCGCATCACGTGATGGAAACCAGCGACGCGATGGACCTCGAACACAATATTTTCAAAACCGGCAATGCCCAGGAGATTGCGCAATCGCTCAAGCAGTCGTCGACGAAAAGCCGCCGTCGCAAGGGCACGCCGTTCCAGTCGGCGATGTCGATGCTGAACTTCTATATCAATCGCGCGGGCAGGAATTTGCCCAAGACGCGCCGCAGTACCTTGCAACAGGCGAAGCGCAAGTTGCGCGAGGCGTTCGGACGCGCGCCTTGATGCGGCTTGATGCGGCTTGATGCGGTTTAATGCGCAGCGAGTGCGACGCGTGTCCTGAAGAATGCCCCGACGCGCGCTGGCGCGGCGCGTTTTCCGCGCGCGTCTTTCAATCGGCCAGGCATGCGTCATCCGCACGCCGGCTCTCACCGGATCCTCATGCACGAAACGTTGTGGTTTCTCATCGTCGGCGCGGTGCTCGTCTTCATGGGCGTGGCGGCGACGACACTGCGGCGCCTGCCCGTCAGCGCCGCCATGTTCTACCTCGCGATCGGCTACGCGCTCGCATCGCCCGGCCTCGGCCTGTTGCACCTCGATATGGTGGCCGACGCGCATCTGCTGCGCACGATCACCGAAGTCGCGCTGCTGGTGTCGCTGTTCGCCATCGGCCTGCGCTTGCGCCTGGGCGTGCTGGAAAAACTCTGGACCGTGCCGCTGCGCCTCGGCTTCCTCGCGATGCTCGCCACCATTCCGCTGCTGACGCTCTTCGGCGTGTACGTCCTGCAACTCGGTTGGGGCCCCTCGCTGCTGCTCGCGGCGATCCTCGCGCCGACCGATCCCGTGCTCGCACACGACGTGCAGGTGCGCGACCCCGGCGATCACGACCTGCTGCGTTTCGCGCTCTCCGGCGAAGGCGGCCTCAACGACGGCATCGCGCTGCCCTTCGCGCTGCTCGGCCTCGCTCTATGCGCGGCGCCAGGCGCCGATGCGTCCGAGGTGCTGAACCTCGAACTCGCGGGCCGCATCGCATGGGGCGTGGCGGGCGCGATCGCGATCGGCGCCCTGCTCGGCTGGGCCACGACGCACGCGGTCGCCTGGCTGCGCACGCGCCATGCGCAGGCGCTCGGTCTCGAAGGCTTTTTCGCGCTCGGTCTGATCGAGCTTTCGTTCGGTACGGCACAACTCGCGCATACCTATGGCTTTCTGGCCGTGTTCGCGGCAGGCGTCGCGATGCGCCGCGTCGAGCATCGCGCGAGCGGCGCGGTCTCGCCTCGCCGGGCGATCGGCACTGTGGATTCCGAGGACGTCGACGCAACCGCGGCCAACCCGAGCAAGGCGCACGCGTATATGGCGGAGTCGGTGCTCGGCTTCACGATCGAACTCGAACGCATCGCCGAAGTCGCGGTCATGGCGATGGTCGGCAACGTGCTCGCCACGCTGCAAGCGCCGCTCGTCACGTGGCGGACGGTGGCGCTCGGCGCCGCGCTGTTTCTGCTCGTGCGGCCGGTAGCGGTGGAGCTGTCGCTGATCGGATCGAGCGCGACGCCCGCGCAGCGGCGTTTGATGAGCTGGTTCGGCATACGCGGCATCGGCTCGTTCTACTACCTCGCGTATGCGCTCGAACACGGCGCGGCGGCGGACGTCGTTCCGCTGGCGCCGCTCACGTTGTCGGTGGTCGCCGCTTCGGTGGTGATTCACGGCGTCTCCGCCACGCCGCTGATGAACTGGTATCACCGGCTGCGCAGCGGGGACGGTTAGGGGGACAGTGAGCGGCGACAGTGAGCGGGCGCGCAGTCACTAGAATACGGAACCTTCCCGCTGCGATCACGCGTCCCGACCCATCCGATGAGCTCAACCGACAAGCCCACACGCGGCGCGCGCGCGTCCGAGGCCAACTCGCTGTTTGCGTTTCTGAAGTCGCTGCCGCTCAACGAGCGGCTGACCGAAGGCTGCGTGATGGCCGTGCAAGCCGTTGCGGGCGCCAGTCTCGCCTTCGCGATCGGCCGCGCGCTGCACACCGAACAGGCTTTCTGGGCCGCGATCACCGCGATCGCGGTCAGCCAGCATAGTTATATCGACACCCGCAAGCTGTCGCGCGATCAGTTCATCGGCGCGATGGCGGGCGGTGTATGCGGGCTGCTCGGCGCCGCGCTGGGCGGCGGTCATTTCGCGGCCTATGCGGCCACCGTGGCGGTGGCGATCGTGATTTGCTGGGTCGTCAACGTGGGCAGCGCGGCGCGTCTGGGCGGCATCACCGCGACCATCATGCTGCTGGTGCCGGGCATCGGTCCCGCGTGGGACATCGCGCTGCTGCGCCTCGGCGAAGTGACGCTCGGCACCGTCTGCGCGCTGCTGGTGGCCTGGCTGATGTCGTCGATCGAGCAGCGCTGGTTCGGCGGAACGGGCAAGCAAACTGAGCCCTGATTACGCTTGCGCCGGTGCGCTCTCGGCAAAGCCCGCAAAACCTGCGAGACTCGGTTCTGGATCTCGCACTACGCCGTTTTTTCGCGGCTCTCTGGATATGGCACGTCGCGCCCCCAACTACGCAGGCATGACTTCGGCTTCGACCTCCGCCGCCGCCTTGCGCGCGGCTTCCGCGGGACCCGCGACCGCGGGCCCTGCCCAGGCTGACGCGGTGGATTCCCCCATCAGCGCCGCCACGGCCCGCGCGCTCGACGACTTCCATCCCGCGGTCGCCGGCTGGTTTCTGAACACGTTCCCCGGCCCCACCGACGCGCAGGCCGCCGCCTGGCCGCAGATTCGCCGAGGCCGCTCGACGCTGGTCGCCGCGCCGACCGGTTCCGGCAAGACCCTCACCGCGTTCCTCTCGGCGCTCGACGATCTCGTCCATCAGGGTCTCGCCAACGGCGGCGCGTTGCCGGACGAAACGCTGGTGGTCTACGTGTCGCCGCTCAAGGCGCTCTCGAACGACATTCGCCTCAATCTGCAAATGCCGTTGCAAGGCATCGCCGCGGAACTCGACGCGCGCGGCCTGCCGCCGCTGGACATCCGCACCGCCGTGCGCACCGGCGACACCACGCAGCAGGAACGCAGCGCGCTCAGAAAGCGCGCGCCGCATATTCTCGTCACCACGCCCGAATCGCTCTACGTGCTGCTCGGTTCGGACTCGGGCCGCCGCATGCTGTCGACGGTGCGCACCGTGATCGTCGATGAAATTCATGCGCTGGCCGGCAGCAAGCGCGGCAGCCATCTCGCGCTCAGTCTCGAACGGCTCGACGCGCTGTGCGCGCGGCGCCTGCCGCGCATCGGCCTGTCGGCCACGCAAAAACCCGTGAGCGCGGTGGCGCGCTTTCTGGTGGGCGGCGCGAGCATCGACAGCGGGCTGCCCGCCGACTGCGCGATCGTCGACGTGGGCCATATTCGCGCGCGCGACCTCGCGCTGGACATTCCCCCGGTGCCGCTCGAAGCGGTCATGCCGAACGAAGTCTGGGAGCGCGTCTACGACCGCCTCGCCGAACTCGTCGCGATGCACCGCACCACGCTGATTTTCGTCAACACGCGCCGCATGGCCGAGCGCGCCGCGCGTCATCTGACCGAGCGGCTCGGCAAGGAAGCGGTGGCCGCGCATCACGGAAGCCTCGCCAGGGAACATCGTTTCGATGCCGAGCAGCGCCTGAAACGCGGCGAGTTGCGCGTGCTGATCGCCACGGCTTCGCTGGAACTCGGCATCGATATCGGCGACGTCGATCTGGTCTGCCAGATGGGTTCGCCGCGCGCGATCGCGCCGTTCCTGCAACGCGTCGGTCGGTCGGGGCATCACGTGGGCGGCATGCCGAAGGGGCGGCTTTTTCCGGTTTCGCGCGACGATCTGATCGAATGCGCGGCGCTGCTCGATTGCGTGCGGCGCGGCGAACTCGACGCGCTGCGGATTCCGCGCGCGCCGCTCGACGTGCTCGCGCAACAGATCGTCGCGGAAGTGTCGAGCGCCGAGTGGAACGAGGATGCGCTGTTCGAGATGATGCGGCGCGCCGCGCCCTACGCGGAGCTGGAGCGCGAGCAATACGACGCGGTGCTGCGCATGCTCGTCGAAGGCTATACGAGCCGCAACGGCCCGCGCGGCGCGTACATCCATCGCGACGTCGTGAGCGGCACCTTGCGCGGCCGGCGCGGCGGCAAGCTGGTCGCGGTGACCTCGGGCGGCACGATTCCCGAGAACGCCGACTATGCGGTCGTGCTCGAACCGCAGGCGATCAATATCGGCACCGTCAACGAGGATTTCGCGGTCGAAAGTCTTGCCGGCGACGTGTTTCAACTCGGCAATGCGTCATACCGGATTCTGCGGATCGAGAGCGGCCGCGTGCGAGTCGAGGACGCGCAGGGCCAGCCGCCGAACATTCCGTTCTGGCTGGGCGAGGCGCCGGGGCGCAGCGATGAACTCTCGCTCGGCGTGGCGCGCTTGCGCGAGCAGATCGGGCGCTGGCTCGATGGAGAGGAGGAGCCCGCGACGGTTTCGCACGGCGAGCCGTCGTCGACGCGCCGGAACGCGAAGCGGCCGGCGTTGTCGGCGACGGCGAAAACGCGCGCAAAGGCGGCCTCGGCTGTTGTCGAAACGCGGGATGGGGGATCGGCGGAATCGGCATCGTCGGCGGCAATCGCCGCCGACGCGCCGCCCGCCGCAACTGCCGCAATTGCCGCAACCGACCCAACGATGACCGCCCGCATCGAACGCGCGATCGACTGGCTCGTCGATTCGCTCGGCCTCGACGAAGCCGCCGCGCGCCAGATCGTCGACTATCTCGCGCGGGCGCGCGCCGCGCTCGGCGTGCTGCCGACGCAAGACACGCTCGTCATGGAGCGCTTCTTCGACGAATCCGGCGGCACGCAGCTCGTGATCCACTCCCCGTTCGGCAGCCGCGTGAACCGCGCGTGGGGTCTCGCGCTGAGGAAGCGGTTTTGCCGCAACTTCAACTTCGAATTGCAAGCCGCCGCGACCGAAGACGCGATCGTGCTCTCGCTCACCGGCAGCCATTCGTTCGTGCTCGACGAAGTGTGGCGCTATCTGCATTCGAACAGCGCCGAGCATCTGCTGATCCAGGCGCTGCTCGACGCGCCGCTGTTCGGCGTGCGCTGGCGCTGGAACGCGACCATCGCGCTCGGCTTGCCGCGTTACACCGGCGGCCGCAAAACCGCGCCGCAATTGCAGCGCATGCGCAGCGAGGACCTGCTCGCGAGCGTGTTCCCCGAGCAGGCCGCGTGTCTGGAGAACATCGTCGGCGAGCGCGAACTGCCGCGTCATCCGCTGGTGGATCAGACCGTCGACGACTGTCTGCACGACGCCATGGACAGCGAACACTGGATCGCGCTGCTGCGCCGTATCGAACAGGGCGACGTGCGGCTCGTCGCCCGCGATCTGCCGGCGCCCTCGCCGCTGGCCGCCGAAATCCTCACCGCCAAGCCGTACGCCTATCTCGACGACGCGCCGATCGAGGAGCGCCGCACGCAAGCCGTGCTGAACCGCCGCTGGACCGATCCCGCCAGTGCCGACGACCTCGGCGCGCTCGACGCCGCCGCGATCGACAGCGTGCGCGACGAAGCCTGGCCGCAGGCGCGCAACGCCGACGAGATGCACGAAGCGCTGACGGGCCTCGCCTGCATCACCGAGGCCGAAGCGCATCGCAACGAAGGGTGGCCGGCTTGGCTCGCGTCGCTGGCCGAATCCGGCCGCGCCACGCGCCTGAACATCGCCGGCACGCACACGACGCTATGGCTGAGCGCCGAGCGCCTGACCTGCTTCGAAGCGCTCTATCCCGACGCCGCGTTCGCGCCGCCGCTCACCGCGCCGAAGGGCTACGCCGACGCATGGAACGCCGACGACGCCCTGCTCGACGTGTTACGCGCGCGGCTCACCGGCTTCGGCCCGCTGCCGGTGAACACCATCGCGCAGGCGCTGGGGTTGCCCGCGGCATCGGTCGAACGGACCTTGACGCGTCTCGAAGCGGAAGGCTACGTGATGCGCGGCCGCTTCACGCCCCGGGCGACGGAAGAAGAATGGTGCGAGCGTCACCTGCTCGCGCGGATTCACCGCTACACCGTCAAACGCTTGCGGCGCGAGATCGAACCGGTGGAACGGCACGACTTCATGCGCTTCCTGTTCGAATGGCAGCACTTGACGCCGGACACGCGCAGCGAGGGACGCGACGCGCTCGCCGCGGTGCTCGAACAACTGGAAGGCTTCCAGGCCGCGGCGGGCGCATGGGAAGAAGACATCCTGCCCGCGCGCGTGAAGGCCTACTCCAGTACTTCGCTTGACGAACTATGCCGCGCCGGCAAGATCGTCTGGACCCGGCTCACCGAGCGCGCGCGCAGCGCCGCCGGACCCGTGCGCGGCACGCCGATCGTGCTGCTGCCGCGAGCGCACATCCGCGTGTGGAGCGCGCTGATCGACCCGTCGAGGCAACCGGAGTTATCGGCGCGCGCGCAAAGCGTGTACGACGCGCTGTCGCAACACGGCGCGATGTTCTTCGACGAACTGCTGAGTGAAGTTCGCGTCCTGCGTATGGAACTGGAAAACGCGCTGGGCGAACTCGTGGCCGCCGGCCTCGTGAATTCCGACAGTTTCGCGGGCTTGCGCGCGTTGCTGAAGCCGGTCGCCAAACGCAACGCTTTTTCCGGCAGCCGGCGCGCGCGCGCGAGCGCGCTCATCGGCGGCATGGACGACGCGGGACGCTGGGCGCTGCTCAGGCGCGGCAGCGCCGCCGCCGCGTCTGCGGAAAGCACGCCGGAGCGGCGCCGGCAGTTGCCGCCGGAAGTACTCGAACACGTCGCGATGACGTTGCTGCGCCGCTATGGCGTGGTGTTCTGGCACCTGCTCGAACGCGAGGCGGAATGGCTGCCGCCGTGGCGCGATCTGCTGCGCGTTTTTCAACGGCTCGAAGCGCGCGGCGTGATTCGCGGCGGGCGCTTCGTGAACGGCCTCGCCGGCGAGCAATTCGCGCTGCCCGAGGCGATTCCCTTGCTGCGCGAGGTGCGGCGGCACGCGAACGACGGTGCGTTTGTCTGTGTCGCCGCGACCGATCCGCTGAATCTCACGGGAACGCTGCTGGTGGGCGAACGGGTGCCGGCGGTTACGGGAAATCGTATTTTGTATCGCGACGGTGTCGTTATCGGCACGCTCGTCGGCGGGGTTTTCTGGTTCGAAGCTTCGGTCGAGGCGCTTCCGGCGGAGCGCGAACGGGCGCGCGGGTGGCTGGCGCGCAGGTTTTAGGGTTTTTCCCGCGACGCCACGACGATTGCACCGGAATCGTGCCGTGAAGTGAGCCAAAGCGCGCGGCCGCGCAATCGTCAAATCTTTATAAGCCTGAATGCTGCCGCTTCGCTACAATGAGACCAGTCTCAATTAAGTATGATGAAGAGACTGTTTGCCGCCAACCGGCCTTGATCAACGGCCGCCGGCATACACCGCCCGGGGATTCTCATGAACGACGACCAACACGACCAGGTGCTATTCGCCCAGTTCGGTACGAGCAGTCCTTGCTGGCGTCTGTCGAGCGACAGCAACGCACTGGAACTCGCGCCGGTCACCGGGGACGTGCCCGCCCATGTCGCCATTCCGCTGAATCCCCAGCAGGCTTCGCAAGTCCGCTGCCTCACCGGCGTCACTTCCCACCTCGTGCTCGACGTGCGTCTGTTCGGCGAGCCGCTGCGTCTGCATCTCGTCGGCAAGAAGCTCAATGGCAACACCTGGGCGGGCACGGCGTCGGCTTACGACGACACCGAATCGGTCGCGCGCGATCTGGTGCACGGTCTTTCGTTCGCCGAACAGGTCGTTTCCGAAGTCAATTCCGTCGTGGTGATCGTCGACCGGCATGGGCGCATTCAGCGCTTTAACCGGCTCGCCGAGGAACTCACCGGCGTGAAGGAAGAGAACATCGTCGGCCGCAACGTGTGGGCGCTTTTCATGTCCACCGAAGACGGCGCGGCGTCGAGCCAGAACATCGCCGGCTTTTTCAATCGCGGCGTGTCCTACGAAGTGGAGCGGCGCGTCAAGACGGTGCGCGGCGAGCGGCTCTTTCTGTTTCGCAACAAGTTCGTTCACAGCGGCAGCGGCGTGGACGAACAATTCCTGATCTGCTCGGGCACCGACATCACCGACGAACGGCTCGCCCAGGAACGGCTCATCGAACTGGCGAATACGGATTCGCTCACCGGCCTCGCCAACCGCAATGCGATCCAGGACAAGATCCGCGCCGCCATCGAGCAAGCGGCCCCCGGCGAGGCGGTCGGCGTGCTGTTTCTCGATCTCGACAACTTCAAGCGCGTCAACGATCACTACGGCCACGTGTTCGGCGACCAGTTGATCCGCGACGTGTCGGCGGCCATCAAGACCTGCCTGAACGAGGGCGACGCGCTCGCGCGCCTGGGCGGCGACGAGTTCATCGTGCTCGCCGCCAAGGGCACCGCGAACCTGCTCGAAGTCACCGCGCAGCGCATTCTCGAACGCCTGCGCACCGCGTTCAGTCTCGGACTCGTCGAGGTCTACACAGGCTGCTCGATCGGCATCGCGCGCTATCCGGAACACGGCGAGAGCCTCGAATCGTTGATTCGCGCGGCGGACACCGCCATGTACGTCGCCAAGGACGAAGGCAAGCGCACCTACCGCGTGTTTTCGCCGGTCATGAACCGCAAGGTGGCGGAGTACATGTGGCTCGACACCAATCTGCGGCGCGGCATCGAGGAAGGTCAACTGTCGCTGCACTACCAGCCCAAGCTGTCGCTCACCACCGGCGCGGTGCAGGGCGCCGAGGCGCTGGTGCGCTGGAATTCGCCGGAGCGCGGGCAGATCATGCCGGCCGAATTCATCCGTTACGCGGAAGAATCCGGTTTGATCGGCGTGCTGGGCCGCTGGGTCATGGAAACGGCCGCGAAACAGGCGGCCAAATGGAAAGCCGCCGGCTACAACCTGCGCATCGCGATCAACGTGTCGGCGCGGCAACTGGTCGATACGGCGGTGGTGCGGCATTTCAGCGAGGCGCTGCAGCACGCGAACCTCGACCCCTGCCTGATCGACCTGGAACTCACCGAGAGTTGCCTGATCGAGGACGAAGCGGCGGCCATCGATCTGATCACGCAGTTCCGGCAAATCGGCGCCCAGGTTCATCTGGACGACTTCGGCACCGGTTATTCCTCGCTGTCGCAACTGGGCCGCATTCCGCTCGACGTGATCAAGCTCGACCGCAGCTTCGTGCGCTCGATCAACGCCGACACCAAGGCGCAAGCGCTCGTGCGTTCGATGGTGGCCGTCGCGCAGGAACTGGATTTCAAGGTGGTCGCCGAAGGCATCGAGACGGAATCCGAGGAAACGTTCATGAAGGGCCTGGGCGTGGATTACGTGCAGGGCTTCCTGTATGGGCAGGCCATGCCCGCCGCCGAATTCGAGCGCTGGTTGCAGGACAGGCAGAAGCTCAGGCTGATCGCCTGAGCTTCCGCGCCGCGCCCCCTTGCGCGGCCCGCTGTCGCTACGACCGAACGCCGCTCACGCGAAACTGGCGGTGCTGGCCGTCTGCCGCAGATTCGCGCTGCGGCGGTTTTGCAGCATCACCAGCCGCTCCATGAAGGCGAGATCCTTCTCTTCGATCGTGAACGCGGCGTCCACCCAGTCCTCGGTAATTTCCATCAGTTCCGCGCGCGACAGTTGCAGCACGCGCTGACGTGCGCGCAGCATCGCGCGGATGCCGTTCATCTTCGGCTTGAGCGTATCGATGAACGTGCGCGTCGCCATATAAGCGTCGCCCGGCTCGAATAGCTGATCGACCAGCCCCTTGCCGAAGTGCCATTCCGCCGTATGCGATTCGCCCACGCCGATCAGCTCCTCCGCGAGCCGCATGCCGGCCTTGCGCGCCACCAGCGAATAGCCGCCCATGCCGGGGAACAGGTTGAAGGCGATTTCGGGAAAGCCCATGCGCGCGTCGTTCTGCGCGAGCAGGAAATGATGGGCGAGCGCCGCCTCGAATCCGCCGCCGAGCGCGGTGCCCTCCACCATCGCGATCGAGATCGCGCCGGTGTCGAAGCCGCGCGCCGCCGCGTGGACGCAATCCACGCAAGCCCGCGCGTACGAGAGCAGCGCCTGGCGCTTGCCGGAGCGGATTGTGTCGGCGAAGAAATCGAGGTCGCCGCCGACGTTGAACATGGTGGGAATCAGCGAGCCGGTAACCCAGAAGTCGATCGGCAAGCCCGAGTCTCGTGCTGCCTGCGCGAGTCCCAGAATATCGTGCACCAGATCGAGGTTGAAACAGGGGCGCGGCTGCGCCCGCAACATCATCCACATCACGTTACGGCCTTCTTCGTAATAAGCGGAGATTTGCGACAGATTGCCGGCTTCGAGGAACGGGCGGCAGGCGTGGTGGTTATGCAGATTCATTTTGAACGGTCCTTTAAAGTTAAAACAACGGCATTGCCATGCGAGCCTAAATCAGACCGGAATCGATTGGGAGCGGGGTAACCAACAGATGATTGCAAGCAGTGCCGCAAGCCGCGTCGGGCGGGGCTCTCAGCGCTGGCGGCAAGCTGGGCAAGCGATACGGGACGCAAACGCTTGCGCACCGGAGATGAGCGAAATTAGACGGTCAATAGGCGCATGACCGCAATCGGATTAGTGAACGCGCGTAAGCGGAATTTGTTGCCGATTCGAAAGAAAACGAAATACGCGCGGTTTAGGTAATGCAATCGAAAATAAAGCTTGTGGGGTTTAACTTTTATTTGTGGTCCAACAGACGGACTATTCGACCCCGATAAGCGGACGCGGGCGCTCCGCCGCGCCCGCGCTTGCCCCAGGCGGCGTTACCGCAAGCGCGCGGACCAGCCCTCGGCGTCCTGCTCGCTCATGCCGACGGTCAGCGCCGCCGCGCGAATCTGCGCCCACGTCGCGGGGTCCACCGGAATGCCTTCGGCCTCGCGTTGGGCGCGCATGATGCGCTCCGGTTCGCCCGGCTCGTAGAGACGAT
The DNA here is from genome assembly GCF_003330825.1 of Paraburkholderia terricola. NCBI lineage: Bacteria > Pseudomonadati > Pseudomonadota > Betaproteobacteria > Burkholderiales > Burkholderiaceae > Paraburkholderia > Paraburkholderia terricola. The sequence goes on along the minus strand of NZ_CP024942.1, from coordinate 2,496,317 downwards.
CGACGCCGGTCGCGAGCGGCGAAGCCTTCACCCAGTCGATGAATGCATCGGCCTCGGCTTGCGCATCGGGTGCGTCGAACGCGGCGGGATCGATGATCACCGACAGCATGCAGTTGATAATCGCGTTGGTCGTGCCGAGCGTTTCCGTGTGCGTGGTGAAGCCGCCCGAGACCGCGCCGCCGAAAATCTCGCACATCGCCGCGAGCCCGAATCCCTTGTGGCCGCCGAATGGCGTGAGCGAACCGAACGGCGCCTCGTGCATGACCTTGGGTTCGAGCGTCGGCCGGCCTTCGTGATCGATCAGCGCGCCGGGCGGCACCGCTTTGCCCTGGTTATAGGCGACCCGCGTCTTGCCGTACGCCACCGTGCTGGTCGCGAAGTCGAGCACGAGCGGCGGCTTGCCGGGCCGCGGATACGCCGCGCAAAACGGATTGGTGCCGATGCGGCGATCCGCGCCGCCGAACGGCGCGACGAGCGGATCGCCCGCCACGTTGACGAAGTGGAACGACACCAGCCCGGCGCGCGCGCATTGCTCGGCCCAGTGGCCGATGCGCCCGATGTGATGCGCGCCGCGCAAGCCGACCGCGCAGATGCCGAGGCGCCGTGCACGCGCGATGCCCTGCTCCATGGCCTCGAACGCCACCACCTGGCCGAAGCCCTTGCCGCCTTCGACCGTCAGCACGGCGCCCACGTCCTTCACCACCTCGGCATGCCGGTTCAGTTGCAGTTGCGCGTCGGCGAGCGACGCCACGTAACGCGGGATCATGCCCACGCCATGCGAGTCGTGGCCGGTCAGGTTCGCCGCCACCAGATGATCCGCGACCAGTTCCGCCTCGCGCGGCGCACTGCCCGCCCGCGCCCAGATCGCCTTCACGTAGGCGTGCAATTGATCGGCCGGAATCCGGGGCGTGGCAAGTCGGGCAGTCTGGTTTTCGTTCATTCAGATCGATGGCGTGAGTGGCAGGATCGAAACAAGGATCAAAGCGCGGATCGACAGGAACCCGCACGAGCGCTCAAGGCGCGGCGGCGATCACTTCGGCCACCGCGGCCGTGAGCTTCTTGCCGTACGGCACGTGCAAAAACTCGTTGGGCCCATGCGCGTTCGACTTCGGCCCGAGCACGCCGCACACCATGAACTGCGATTTCGGGAAGCCCGCCTTCAGCACGTTCATCAACGGAATCGTGCCGCCCTGACCCATATAGGCGACGTCCGCGCCGTAGTGTTCGCGCGACGCGTCATTCAACGCCGTGGCGAGCCACGGCGCGAGATCCGGCGCGCTCCAGCCGCTCGCCGCACCCGCGTCCGGTTTGAACGTCACCCGGGCGTTGTACGGCGGATCGAATTCGAGCAGCGCCTTCAACTCGGCGACGGCCTTGTCCGCTTCGATCAGCGGCGGCAGCCGCAGCGACAGCTTGAACGCCGTGCGCGGACGCAGCACGTTGCCCGCGTCCGCGAGCGCGGGCAAGCCGGCCGCACCGGTCACGGAGAGCGACGGACGCCACGTCGAATTGAGCAAGGCTTCTTGCGGATCGGTGGTGGTGGGCAGCACCTGGCGGCCGTCCTGGCCGCAGGCCCACGGCAGTTTTTTCCAGACGTCGTCGCCGAGAATCCGCGCGGTGGCTTCCGCTTCACGCAGACGGTCTGCCGGGATCGGGCAGTGAAAACCCTTCGGCAGCAGCGTGCCGTTGGCGGCATCCTCCAGCCGGTCGAACAGTTGCCGCATGACGCGGAAGCTCGACGGCGCGATGCCGCCGTAACCGCCCGAGTGAATGCCTTCGTCGAGCACCTGAACCTCGAGGTCGCCGGCGACGAGGCCGCGCAGCGAGGTGGTGAGCCACAGTTGATCGTAGTTACCCGCGCCCGAATCGAGACACACGACGAGCCCGACCTTGCCGAGCCGTTCGCGCAGCACGTCGACGTAGGGCAGCAGATCGTAGCTGCCGGACTCCTCGCAGGTTTCGATCAGGCCGACGCAGCGCGGCCGATCGACGCCTTGCGCGTCCAGCGCGGCGAGCGCGGTGAGGCTCGCGTAGATCGCGTAGCCGTCGTCGGCGCCGCCGCGGCCGTACAGCTTGTCGTTTTCGAGCTTGGGGGTCCACGGGCCGAGGTCGTTGCGCCAGCCGTCGAATTCAGGCTGCTTGTCGAGGTGGCCGTACAGCACGATGGTTTCCTCGCTGCCCGAACGCGTCGCGGCGGTCTCGAAGAAAATCACCGGCGTGCGGCCCGGCAGGCGGATCACTTCGAGCTTCAGGCCCTTCACCGGCTGCTGTTCGGCCCATTGCGCCGCGTCGGTGACCACGCGCTCCAGATAGCCGTGCTCGACCCACTTTGGGTCGAACGCCGGGCTCTTGGCCGGCACCGCGATGTAGTCCGTCAGCGCGGGCACGATCTCGTCGTTCCATTTGCGGTCGACGAATTCGCGTAGCGTGTCGGGGTTGATGCGCTGGGTCTGCTGGGTCGTATCGTCGGAGATCATGGTGGCGGTCCGTTGCGGTTCGTTTCGATGAAACGCCCATGATAGTCCCGATGCCAGGCAGGCTGCAGTCCCGCTGACTGAATGCCCGCGCCTGCCGCATGGCGAGCCGCGCCCTGGGGTTCGCATGAAGCTGCGTGAGTCGCGCAATCGCGCGACAATCAACGCATAGCTCGCCTATTGGGAGCCGGTTTCATGGACGGCAATCTATTGGTTCAGGCCATCGCGGCGGCGCTCGTTCTCGCGCTGTATTTTCTGCCGGCGATTCTGGCCGACCGGCGCAAGCGTCATGACGTGCTCACGCTCGCGCTCTTCAATGCGTGCCTCGGCTGGACGGGTTTCGGCTGGCTGCTCGCGCTCTACTGGTCGTTGCAACCCAACCCGCCGAAGAATCTCGCCGGACAGATCGTGGAGACGCGAAAGATCGTGCGGATGCGCGCGTTTTCATCGGCGCTTCTAATGCGCGTGCAACGACGCGCGACGGCGCGAGAGCGCTCGGAGAAGTAGATCAGAAGGAAGTAATCGGGCGCGCCGATCGGCCGATCGCGCGCCAGGCGAAAGCCGGAAAATATCCGGCCGATCAGGCGGCCCGGCCTACCCGGTTCCACATGACCGAGGCGGCGGGGATCGAGCGCGGCTCAGTGCGTACGCTCGCGGGCGAGAACATCTCGCGGCGCAGTTCGCCCTGTTCGTCGAACCACTCGCACATCAGCCATTCGCCGGGATTGAGCGCCACCGCACCCGCATAGGTGACCGTCATGCGCGGGCCGCCTTCCTTCAGCGTGACAACGTCGCCCACGTTAAAGCGTGCGGCTGCTGGAATCTGGAGTGCGTCAATGGTGGCGGTTGGCATATTTCAATCCCCTGGGAAACCGTCGAGCGGTATTAAGTCATTGCGCTGGGCTTTTCGACATTAAAGGTTGCTGATGGAAACTCTAAAAAGTTTGCCAAGATTAACAATCGAATTTAATCACCGCAAGTGCTTTTTAAGCACATCGTTTTCATCGGCAGTACAAGGAGTATCGCATGCGAAGGCTCGTCGGATGAAACGGGGAAAACCCTTCAATGCGCCACTGGGCGCGCTCTGTGCGGCACCGCACGGTCGCAGGATTTACTGCGGCCGTATGACGCCGCGAGTAAAAAATGCGATGCGTGTTTCGTCATATCAAAAGCATGATCGATCCGCGCCACGGGTTTATTCCCGTTCGCGGCGCAAAGCGCAATTACCTGTGAACGCCCCGATCACCGGTAAATGCGCCGTGGATAAATGCACTTTGTTTAAGACGCGTGATTATCCCGCACTGCACCGTTGAAAACGATTACGCATTCGGTATTTTTAAGCCGGGCGTGCGGCGCGGCGCAGTACAAATTGCGGATGAGCACCAGCAGCACGCTTGAACCGATGCCACGCCAGCATGAGCAACGCATTGATCGCGAGGCTGAGCTGGAACGCATGCGCGTAGGCATCCGCCGTCGCGCGGCCGTCGATCGCGCCGAAGAACGCGCCGCTGATCGCCGCGGTGCCGAACGCGGGCACGCAATGCCTCGTCGCCGGGTTGCATCTCCAGCGTGGTATTGGTAATGAAGCAACTGCGCTTGCCGGTCAGCGCGCACGCGAGCCGCGCGTAATGCAGCAAGGCGTTGCGTAGCGCCTCTTCCGGCGCGGTCGGCGGGTCGGGGCGCTCGGTGAGGCGCGCCACCCAGCCTTCGGCGTAGTGATCGAGCGCGGCCAGCGATGCGTCACTCACTGCAACACCGGTATCAGACGCCTCGATATCGGCCCAAATAATCGTCCGCGTAAGCCTCAGTCCGGCATCCCATCATGGTCCCCGAGGGGTCTGGTGGGCCAGTCCATCCAGCGGTCCGCGCGAGTCAGTTCGTGCGCCTCATTGAGCGGGTAGCGAATACGGTTGTCGTCGCGCGGACGTTCGCCGATCACCATCAGCCTGACTTCGTCCTTCGTATTGTTGATGAAGGTGTGGCAGATTCCAGTGCCTGCCGGAAACGCGACGGAATCGCCTTCGGCAATGCGGTGAAGCACGCCGTCGATCCACACATCGGGCTTGCCTTCGAGCACGTACACGAACTCCTGCTCGGTGCTTTCGGCGTGCGGATAGGAGGTCCGCCGTCCGGGCAGAAGCCTGACATGATGAATGCCGATACGCGTAATGCCGAGTGCGGCGGAAAGCGGCGCGTCCAGCGCCATTGGCTCGGTATCGCCGCGATAGGAGTGTGGATCCGGTTCTTCGAGTTCGGTCCAGTGTTTGATGAAATCGGGTCGGCTCATCGGTTGATCTCCTTCAGGACGAACGTCGATGATAGCGGCTCCCGGAAAGGACAAAATTAGTTCGCGGCGCGCGGCATTTTGAATGTGGGCAGCAACCGTGGCGAACGGCCATTTTGGCCGACTAGCGACAACGAAATGCGGTTAGCGTTTATCGATTCCACGCGACTATCAAGTGGGCGACTACCAAGTGGATCGTATATGCACAAAAGAAGTTCGACGCAACGCCGAAATCGCCAATTGCGCTGCAAAGCAATATTAAGCGTTCCATTATAGAGATCCAGTTTGTCACGGGCCTTTTCGCACACTGTGCGGTGTATTCGTGACACTTTGTGTTTCAGTGATTGGGAGTACGGTTATCGATGCGATCCTTGTCAGGTTCTCGTGCCGATCCGGAAACATTTGGCACCCGGTTTCACACCCTTTCTTAAAGCGTTCCGCTTTTGGCTCGTAAGTTGCTTATGCTTGGCCCCGAAAAGCGCCCTTCAGGCACCAGCTGGGTCTTGTCCGATGTCGCGACAGGAAATTTGCATATTCACTAATGACATGGAGCGAGTCCATGGACGCACCCGAAATTGACGGAGCACGTGACCATGGCGTACAGCAGCGCACAGCGGACAACTGGGCTGCCGACTTGTACAGTATCGTTATGCCGCAGCAATACGACTGGAACATACTCCAGCAAATGCGCGAGCAATTTATGCGATTTGGGTATATTCGGTTATTCGAATTTATCTCGCCTGCTGGGTTGAAGCTGATAAAGAACGAGCTTGATGAACTTGCTCAACTCGCGATACGCAAGAGTTTTGAAATGCCAGGCTATGCGACGCCGCGAAGTCTCTCGGCGCTCGGCGGATCGATTATCAAGGCTCATTCACCGTTTCTCTATAGCCTTTATCACCATTACGCATTGCGCAACTGCGTGGAAAATATCGTCGGCCGCACGGTCTATTCGTGCACGCATCCCGAAGAATTCATGGTCGCGAATTTTCTCCATCAACGCGGTGATACGCACGGCTGGCATCTGGACGACCCGCCCTATGCGCTCGTGATATTTGCCGAACTGCCTGGTGAAAATGGCGGCGGCGAGCTCGAGGTCGTGCCGAACTGGACCGACCTGTGCCGTCGCAAGCATCGCAGGCAGGACGAAGCGATCGGCGACCTTGTCGCGTGGGCGGAGGAAAACGGTCTCGTTGACCGCCATCGCCATCAGGCCGGCGACGCCTATCTGCTGCGCGCCGACATGAATCTGCATCGCGTCGCACCGCTCGTGCGCGCCGGCGAGCGGCGAGCCGTCGTCAACCTTGCGTTTCAATGCACCGCCGTCATGGAATACGGCTCGACAGCTGACATGCTGTATGGCACGGAGAGCGATCATGCAGCGCGCTCGTGACGATGACGGAGCCACCGGCCACATCCGCAATCTGGCGTCGAGAGTGGAAGCAGTGGCGGCATCGGCTTCGCACTCCGTCAACGCGCGCGCCGACGCAGTCGCGTGGCGCTGGTCCAGCTTCGAGCAACTGCCAGTCGCGCACCTCTACGCGGCGATCAGCCTGCGGGAAAGCATCTTTGTCGTCGAACAGAATGTGCCTTATCTCGACGCGGACGGACGCGACCCGCATTGCCGTCATTTAACCGGCTTCGTCGATGGCCGGCTCGTTGCGTACGCGCGCGTGTTGCCGAAGGATCTGTTCGAGCCGGGCTTTTTTAGCTTCGGCAGAGTCGTGGTACATCCGGAGCATCGTCATGCCGGTATCGGCCGCGAACTTGTCACGCTCGCGCTCGCACATCTTGATGAAGTTCGCGGCAATACCCCTGTCAAGATATCGTCGCAATTCTATCTGAGGGAGTTTTATCAGTCGTTCGGTTTCGCGCCGCAGGGCGAACCGTACATCGAAGACCGGATCCTGCACATTGGAATGGTTCGCGGGCACTCTTCTCCCGGAGGGCGTCCATGAAAACGGTGGCCGCTATGCTTGGTAGAGCGCGGCTGCGCGTCAGCTCGCGGGTCTATCCCTGGCTTGCCGCAGCCTGGCCCATCGCGATCGTCTGGTCGCGCGCGGCCGCGTCCGCCGAGGCCGCGCTAGCGGCAAGCTTCGGCCTTGCCGCTAGCGCGTCACTACTGCCGGCTGTTGCAGTCAAAATGATTCGCACCGAGGACGCTATCGGGTTACGTTTCGCGCGCGTCACGCCTGGCCGGCTCGCGAGGCTGGCGCTGCACGCGCCTGTCGTACTGGTCGTGGCGACCCTGGTTGGCACAGCGACGGGGCAGCGCTTACTCGACGCCATGACCTTCGTCATCGCGACCGCCGCTTCGGCGGCTCTGCAATCTCTTGCATTCCGGTTTGCGTACCACGGACGCGGCGAGCGGACGAGCAACCTCGTTCTTGCGCTTGCCGTGGCGGCATGGCTCGTCGCCAGCGTCGTCGTCGAACCGGCCGTGCGATATCTCGCGGTGACCGGTGCGGCCGTCTATTTAGCGGACCTGCTCGTCGGCGCGCTCGCCGATCTTCGTTCGTTCTGGTTTCCACGCGCAGGCGTCGGCGTGTTTTTCGGCTCGTTTAATCCCGTGCACAACTCGCATCTGCGGATGATCCGCGACGCACTGGACGGGCGTCGTTTGGACACGATCTATGTGCATTGCACGACCGTGCCGAAACTGCATCGGCAGGCGCTCGAACGCGGAGAGATAGCGATGTCGCGCGAGGCCGGCATGCGCATCTATTCGAAAACCTCGTCTGCGGATCCTGGCAAGAACTACTTTCCGACGGGCAATCGCTTTTACGATTACGAAGTCCGCAGGGAACTGCTCAGGGCGGCATGCGGCGATGCCGGCCTCGCGCAACGCGTCGAAGTGCTGGATCTGCCGGACATCTACGACAAGGAAGGTTTCGTCGGCGTGTTGCGCGAGGTCCGCAGACGGCATCGAGGTCAGCCGTTGCATGGCTTGCATGGCAGCGATACGGGCGGCATGTGGGTCAGGAACCTGTTCGACGATTGCGGCTGGGTCTTTCCGTGCGCAGTCGTGCGCACCGACGGCGTGTCGGCCACAGCGATTCGCAGCGGCGCGACGGGCCTGACCTCGGAAACAGTCGAGCGGTTTCTTGTCGCGACTGGCTCGGGACAGGACTTCGTGTTCGCATCCGGATATTGCTTCGAGCACGTCCGCAATCCGGATCGCGATGTCCGTGTGACAGGCGATTGTCCCGCCGCATCTACCACGATGGAGTGACGCATGCAAGCCAATGTTGATATCGCCATCGTAGGAGCCGGCCCGTTCGGGCTGTCGATCGCCGCTCACCTGCGCGGCAGCGGCAAGTCGTTGCGGATATTCGGCACGCCAATGCAGATCTGGCGCAGACACATGCCCAAGGGGATGATGCTCAAGTCCGCTGGTTTTTCGTCGACGATCTGCGATCCGGGCCGAACCTTCACGCTGCGCCACTACTGCGAACAACAGGGCATTCCATATCACGAAGTCGGACTACCAGTGCAATTAGATACGTTCTCGGCATATGGGCTGGCGTTCCAGCAACGTTTCGCGCCCGGTCTGGAAGATGTGCCGGTCGAAACGATCGACGCGTGCGCGGAGGGTTTTGCGCTGCAACTGGCGAACGGCGGCTCATTCAGCGCGCGCAAGGTCGTGCTGGCCGTAGGCATCGACCATTTCCGTCATATTCCCGATGTGCTCGCGCATCTGCCGTCCGAGCGCCTGTCACACAGCGGCGAGCATCGCGAACTGGAGCGGTTTCGCGGACAGCGCGTGCTCGTGCTTGGCGCGGGCGCGTCCGCATTCGATCTCGCGGTATTGCTAGAGGATGCCGGTGCGACGGTCCAGCTGATCGCGCGGCGTTCAGCCGTCAGATTCAACTACGACGAGCCGCTAAACCGTCCCTTGCTCAAGCGCGTTTCGATGCCGATGTCCGGCGTCGGTCCGGGCTGGAAGCAGCGTACTTGCACCGACATATGGCCGTGGCTATACCGCTATTTCCCTGACGAGCGCCGGCTGCGGACCGTGCGGGAATTTCTCGGCCCCTCGGTCGGATGGTTCATGCGCGAACGGGCGGAGGCCGTCTCCCAACTGCTTGGCTTTGAAATCGAAGCGGCTCGCGCTGACGGAAACCAGGTGGAGTTGGAATTGCGAGGCCAGGATGGCAAGCGCCGCGTCGTAAGCGGCGACCACCTGATCGCGGCGACCGGCTACCGCAGCGATGCGCGCCGCCTGCCGTTTCTCGCGCCACGGATCGTCGACCGGCTCGCATTAATTGGATCGACGCCTCGTCTCTCCGCGCATTTCGAATCGTCCGTGCGCGGTCTGTATTTCGTCGGGCCGGTGTCGGCGACCAGCTTCGGCCCGGTCATGCGCTTCGCCTTCGGCGCCGTCTTCACGTCGCCGAGAATTGCGCGGCATCTCGCCGCCTGATGCCCGCGCCGAGAGGTAGCGATAAACAGCAGGTATCAGATACACAACCAGCGTGCAGCAACCACTCAACCGACGTCCAGAACGGAGAAACCGGATGCTCTCTGAAGAAGCGTTGCAGGACTGGCGCAGCGACGCGCTGCAACTGGAAGCGGCCGTCGCGCAGGCGGTCATCGGGCAGCAGCAGGTGATACGCCTGATCACCGTCGCGTTGTTCGCGCGCGGACATGTGCTGCTCGAAGGCGACGTGGGCGTCGGCAAGACCACGCTGCTGCGTGCTTTTGCGCGGGCGATCGGCGGCGAGTTCGAACGCGTCGAGGGAACGATCGACCTGATGCCTGGCGATCTCGTCTACCACACCTACGTGGACGCCGAAGGCGCGCCGCGCATCGACCCCGGCCCGTTGCTGCGTCATGGCGAGCGGCTCACGACGTTCTTCTTCAACGAGATCAACCGCGCGCGGCCGCAGGTGCAATCGCTGCTGCTGCGCGCGATGGCCGAGCGGTCGGTATCCGCATTCAATCGCGAACATCACTTTCCGCACATGACGGTATTCGCCGATCGCAACAAGGTCGAAAAGGAGGAAACCTTCGAACTGGCGTCCGCCGCGCGCGACCGCTTCATGTTCGAACTGAACATGCCGACGCCCGCGGACCCCGCCATTCGCAGCCGGCTCGTTTTCGACCCGCTGTTTCACGACGTCGACACGGTGCTTGAACAGTTGCCCGCCGGCATGCTGTCGTGGCGTGAGCTGAATGCGGTGGCCGCGTCGATCCAGCGTCATGTGCGCGCAAGCGAGACGATCGAGCGATACGTGCTGCAACTCTGGGAGGCCACCGAAAAACCCGCGCAATACGACATCCGGCTCGGCGACGTCGATATCGACCGGCTGATACTCGCAGGCGCCAGTCCGCGCGGAATGAGCGCGCTGCTGCGCGCGGCGCGCGTGGTCGCGTGGCTGGCCGAACGCGCCTATCTGATTCCCGAGGACATCCATGCGGTGCTGCCGGCCGCGCTCGGCCATCGCGTGTTTTTTACACCGATCTACGAACTGCGCCGTGCGGAACTGGCCGACGCGTTGGTGCAGGCGATCATGCGCCGCGTCGCCGCGCCATGATGCCGATCGACACGGCGCGAGCGACGCGATGAGTGCGATCCACGAATTCCATTACCGGATGCCATCCCGGACAGGCGGATATCGCCCCGGCTCGCATCACGGTTCGAGCGTGGGCGGCGGCCAGGCTTTTGCCACGCACGCGCGGCTTTTCGACCATCCCGATCCGCGGCGTCTCGATCTGCGCGCGAGTCTGCGGCACGTTGGCCGCGACTGGCTGGTTCGGATGCAGCGGCAACGCACGGCCGTCACCGTGCATGCGGTCGTCGACGTATCGGCATCGATGTCGTTCGGTTCGCGCCGGGCGAAGCTCGAGGTCGTCGGCGACTTTGTCGATTCACTGGGACGCAGCGCGTTTCGGGTCGGCGATGCGGTCGGCCTGCTTGCGTTCGATACCGGTTTGCGCGACGACCTGATGTTGCCCGCGCGCCATCATCGCGGCGCCGGCGCCGCGATGCGTGCGATGCTGTCCGAAGGCGGCCGGCCGGCACTGCGCCGCGAGGGCGACGGCGCGACCGGTTTGCGTCGCGCGGCCGAAAGGCTCAGCGGACGCCAGGGACTCGTGTTTGTCGTATCGGATTTCCACTGGCCACTCGACACGCTGCGCGCATCGTTCGATCTATTGATGCCGGCCCTGCTGGTACCGATCGTCGTGTGGGATCCGTTCGAACTCGAAGCACCGCAAGAGAACGCGCTAATGATGATGCGCGACGCCGAATCGAACGGGCGGCGCACGTTATGGATGCGCCCGGCGCTACGTGCACAGTGGCGTAATGCGGTCGCACAGCGACGCGCGCGGATCGATGCGCTGTGCACCGCGCATGGCGTGCGGCCTTTTTACCTGACCGGTCCGTTCGATCCGCAGGCGCTGTCGCGTTACTTTCTGGAGTTGACGGCATGACGCGGCGAGTTTCCTTCTTGCGGCCACAGGTGGGCGACCGCGTGTCGCTGACGACGCGCGTCGCCGCGCTTCTCTGTATGTTCGCCTCAGCGTGCTTTTCATACGGCGCCCTTGCCCAGCAAAACGTAATCGCGGCAACAGCTCAGCCGCGCAGCTTCGGTTATCTGCTCGGCGATGTGATTTCGCAGCGTGTCCTGCTTCGCGCGAACGACCGTCCGTTTGAACCGGCGACACTGCCGCCGCTCGAACGCACCGGCGCGTGGCTCGAGCGGCGCGCGGCGAAGGTCGAAACGGATGCCGGCGGCGAGCGCTGGCTGGTGCTTGAGTATCAAGTCATCAACGCGCCGCAGACCCTCACCGCGATCACTCTGCCTGCCTTGATGCTGCGAGCCCCCGTCGCTTCGAGCCCGGCGTTGGCGGTCGCCGCGTGGCCGGTCAGCGTCGCGCCGCTGACGCCGCGCAGCGCGTTCGCGCAGGGTTCGCTGCAGGACATGCAGCCCGACCGTCAACCCTCACCGTTGCCGATCGCCCCGCTGCGCCAGCGCCTGATCGCGTCGCTGGCGGTGTTGGCTTTCGTTGCATGTGCGTGGCTTGGGTGGTGGCTGTGGCGCAATCGCCGCGATGCGGGCCGCTTGCCGTTCGCCCGCGCGTGCCGCGCGCTGGAGCGCCTCGACGCGGTGCAGGTCGACCGCGAACCCGACGCGTGGGTGTCCGTGCATCGCGCACTGAACGAGGCCGCCGGACAGGCGCTTCACGCAGGAACGTTGGGCGCGCTGTTCGTCCGCGCACCGTATTTGAGCCCATTGCGCGAGCGGCTCGAACGCTTCTACGCACAGTCGGCCGAGCGGTTCTTCGCAGTTTCGCCGACGCACGAGCCGTATCGGCTTCTCGAACTGGCCCGGGAGCTTCGGCTTGCCGAAAGGCGTCATCACCGATGACCGCCATGCTCGCATTTTCGTCGCCGTGGATGCTGGCGTTGCTGCCGCTCGCGCTGCTGCCGTTATGGCCCCGGCGCAGCGACACACTGATGTTTTCGCACGTCGACTGGCTGCCGCGCGACCGGCTCGGGCATGCCGCCGGCATCGCACTGAAGGCGATTGCGGTCGCGACGATGGCGCTGATCGTGATCGGACTTGCCGATCCACAGCGGCCGGAGCGGCAAGTGGCGCGGATTGCGCGCGGCGCGGAAATCGTCGTGCTGATGGACCGCAGTTCGAGCATGGACGCGATCATCCCGCCTGCCGGCGTCAAGGCCGCAGGTGCATTATCGGAAGGCATGTCGAAGAACCACGCCGCGCGTGAGGTGCTGACGAAGTTCATCGACAAACGCAACGACGACCGCGTTGCGTTCATGATGTTCGGCACGAGCCCATTGCTCGTCATGCCGCTCACTCGCGACAAACAGGCGATCGAGAGTGCGGTGGCGAGTACCGGCATCGGCCGGGGCATGCCGGATACGCGGCTCGACCGTGGGCTGCTGGCGGCCGTCGGTCAGTTCGACCAGCGCGATTACAACGGCAATCGCGTGATCGTGCTGGTCTCCGACGGCGGTGCGCGACTCGACGCCGCGATGCGCGAACGCATCGCGGCGAGTCTCACGCGCAATCGCATCACGCTTTATTTCATTTACATTCGCAGCAGCGCGAACAGCGCGGATCTGAATGCGATCAAGCCGGGCGACGAGTCGTCCGAGGAGGCCGCACTGCATCGGTACTTCCAGTCGCTGAAAACGCCGTACCGCCTCTATCAGACGGATGACTCCGGCGCGTTGGCGGCTGCGATGGCCGACATCGACGCGCAGCAGCACTTCCCCGTGTCGTATCTGGAGCGCGTGCCCGCTGGCAGTCATGGCTCGCTGTGCTTCGGGGTCGCGCTCGCGGGCTGTGCCTTGCTGGTCGGGTTGCGCTTCGCGGTATTGAGGAGCTGGTCATGAAGCGACGCACGGTTCATGCGGGCTTTGCGGCGCTTGCGCTGTGCTGCGCGGCGTTGGCCGGCTATCAGGGCTGGCGTCTCGTGGATGCGCTGCGCGGCAACGCGGCGGTGTTGCGCGCCGCGACGGCTGCGCGCAGCGTCACCGGCGCGGGAATCGACCGGACCGCGCGAGTGCGGCTCGCACAGGCCGTCGCGTTGTCGAAAACGGGAGAACACGATGCGGCGTCGAAGCTCTACAACGGTCTGATCGATCGCGCGCATCTCGACGAGACCGGGCGCACGGCGTTGTTCGATCTCGCCAACATGTACCTGCGTGAGGCGATCGCGGCGGGGACCGCGAACCCGCTCGCTTCCGCGCCGCTGATCGAACTCGCCAAGAACCGTTATCGCGAACTGCTGCGCGCCTATCCGGCGGACTGGGACGCGCGCTACAACCTCGAGCGCGCGCTCTGGCTGCAACCGGAGACCACCGAAGCGTTCGGCGACGGCCATGAGCCCCCGGCGTATCGGCGCGCGCTGACCGTGCCGGACGTCGTGTTGGGGGATCTGCCGTGAAAGACGCGATGGGGAAAGCGATAAAGCCGGCCGTGCCGCGCGTGTTCGGCTACCGGCAATACGCACTGGTTGCCGCGCTTGCCCTGCTCGCCGCCGCGTTGTGGATGCCGAAGATTACGTTGATGCGCGAACGCTTCGACTACGTCGTCACGTTCGACATCACGCAAAGCATGAACGTCGAAGATGTGACGCTAAACGGTGTGCGTACGAGCCGTCTTGCGTATGCGCGCGCGGCGATGCGCGATGCGCTGCGGCGGATGCCGTGCGGATCGCGCATCGGCTGGAGCGTGTTCACGGATGCGCGCGCGCTGCTGCTGTTGCCGCCGGTCGAGGTATGCGAACACTACGACGCGCTGCTCGCGTCCCTCGACGGCATCGACGGCCGCATGCGCTGGGCGAACGCGAGCCGCATCGCCAATGGCGGCCTTTATTCGGCGATACGGCAGGCGAAGCAGATCGGCGACCACACAGCGGTGGTGTTCGTAACCGACGGTCAGGAGGCGCCGCCGCGTCCGCCGTCCGAAACATCGCTGCCGGGCATCACGACGGGCGACGTGGGCGGCTGGCTGATCGGTGTCGGCGGCGAGCGGCCCGCACCGATTCCCAGAACCGGCAACGACGGTCGCCCGGCGGGCTTCTGGCTCGCCAGCGAGGTAGTCCAAACGACGGCGGTGTCCCCCGCACGGCCTGGCGCGCCCGCTGCCGTGAGCCGGGAAGAGTTGTCGCAGGTGCGCGAAGCGTATCTGCAAACACTGTCCGGCCAGATTGGCTTCGGCTATCGCCGGCTGTGGACGCCCGCCGCGCTCGGCGACGCCCTGCTCGACTCGCGCTTTGCGCAACGCGCGCCGATCGCCGTTGATCTGCGCTGGTGCGCCGCCGTGGCCGCGTTGCTGATGCTGGCGATCACGTTCATGCCGGAGATTCGCGTGCCGCGCGCGGCGAGGATCGGGCAAGCCGGCGCCCGCCGACTCGCGACAGCGGTCACCGCTTCGAAGACCGGACGAGCGGTCATGGTTTCACGCAACGATGCCTATTCAGCCGTACACCGGCCGTTCCAGTCCGGTTTCATCGAGGAAAGACACGATGAATGACACCGCCATCCCCGTTATCGATATCGGTGCGCTGCGGCGCCTGGACCCAGCCGGCAGCCGGCGGATTGCCGCGCAACTGGGACGCGCGTGCCGTGAGACCGGGTTCTTCTGTATCGTCAATCACGGCGTGCCGGAGGCCGCGATCGATGCCGTGTTCGAGCACGCGGAGACTTTCTTTGCCCTATCGGTCGAAGAAAAAATGAAACTGTCGCTTGAACGGCATAGCCGGTGCTTCCGCGGCTATGCCCCGCTGCTGTCGGAACTGGCGGACGGCAAACGCAATGCGTATGAGCTGATGGAGTTCAGTGTCGAATTCGCGCCAAACCATCCCGATGTCGTGTCCGGCAAGCCAATGCATGGACCGAACCTCTGGCCGGCGCTCCCCGGCTATCGCGAGGCGTTGACATGCTATATCGGCCATATGGTCGGGCTCGGTTTCGATCTGATGCGAGGCATCGCGTTGAGCCTCGATTTGCAGGAAGATTTTTTCCGGCTCGCGTTCAATGACCGCCCCTTCTGGCAGTTTCGCACCGCGCATTACCCGGCCCCCAAGGATCTGCCGCAAATAGCTTCGATTCCTGCGTCAGCAGAAAAGCTCGCACAAACAGAGATTGGGGACTATAGCTGCGGTGCGCATACCGACTACGGCTGTCTGACGATGTTGCTTGCAGACAGCCCAGGGCTCGAAATTCAGACGCGCGATGGGTGCTGGACCAGCGCACCGACACTGCCCGGCGCATATGTTTGCAATATCGGCGACATGCTCCAGTATTGGACCGGAGGCCGTTATGTGGCGACGCGCCATCGTGTGAATACCGCATGCGAGCGCCTCTCACTGCCGTTCTTCTTCCAGCCCGACTACGAGACCCTCGTCGTACCGCTCGGCCAGGTTAGGGGCGCTTCCAATAATGCTTCCGCGCCGCTGCAATATGGGCCCTATGCCTTCCGGAAATACCAGGAGATTTATCCGGGGGCGAGACTCCGGTAGCTGGCTGTGCGGCCGCCTTTATCCCGGTCTCCACGCTTTCCCGCGTCCGTTCGGTTATCTCGAACCGCATCGGTCGCCGCTGTGCGACGAAAGACCGACGCCCTGATCGACCGGCTTCATTCGCCCGCACCCGAATCGCAAACGAGTTGCGCTTTCAAGAGCGCATCGAGCCAGTCGGCGAACACCTGAACCCTGCGCGACAGATGTTGCCGATGCGGATAGAGCAGGTTCATCGGCATTGGCGCAGCCCGGTATTCGGGCATCACCTCGATCAGTTCGCCCGCACGCAGATGCTGTTGCACGTCATAGGCAGGAATCTGGATCAAGCCAAGTCCTGCAAGGCAGCATGCGATATACGCCTCCGCGCTGTTGACGGTCACGCGGCCCTGGGTTGTCAACGTTCTGACAGTCTCGCCATCGAGCCATTCCCAGGGCGCGATACGCCCGCTCGTTGGCGACGCATAGTGAACGACCTGTTGGGTTGTCATGTCGCCGGGGGTGCAAGGCGTACCGTGCTGGGACAGATAGAGGGGGCTCGCAACATTGATGAGTGGCAGATCGCCCATCGGACGCGCGATCATGCCGGACTCGTGCGGCTTGCCCACGCGCAGCACGCAGTCGACGCGTTCTTCGATGAGGTCGATCGTGCGATCGGTCAGGCTGAGCGTGATGTCGATTTTCGGATAGGAGACGAGGAATCCCGGCAGTGCGGGTGCGATGATCAACCGGCCTATACGGCCTGGCACGTCGATGCGCAAGACGCCGCCCGGCCCCACCGATGTCTGCCGAAACAGGTTCTCGGTCTCCTCTACATCGGCGATCAGGCGAAGACAGCGTTCATAGAGCGCCGCGCCGTCCTGTGTCGGCGACACCTTGCGCGTTGTCCGATGCAGCAAGCGGGCGCCGATCCGTCCTTCCAGTTCCTGGATCGCCGCGGAAACCGACGAGCGGGGCAAGCCGAGCGTGTCCGCCGCGCGCGTGAAGTTCGCACATTCGACGACGCGCGCGAAGACGCGAAACAGGTCAATACGATCCACGTTCGCTCCCACCTTCGCGAGCGCGCGGCTCGCCGTCGTATCGAGCTTTCCGCAGGGGATGCAGTCCATCGGTCCGGCACGCGCGCGCGCCGCCGGTCTCACTCATCGTCATGTGCAGGCACGCCCTTCCACTGTTCGACTTTTCTGACCAGTGATGTCAGAAACAGTAGGTTTAAATGATTTTCCTGGAATATATCATCGAGCAGGATGAGAGGCTGCATAGGGCGGCTTCGGCACTGGGGGATGAAACATGGCAGACCACAGCATCAAAGGCAAAACCGTCGTCATTGCGGGCGGGGCGAAAAATCTCGGTGGGCTGATTGCACGGAATCTCGCCGCGCAGGGCGCCAGGGCAGTGGCGATCCACTACAACAGCGCGAGCTCGAAAGCCGCGGCGGACGAGACACTTGCCGCGATCGAGTCGGCGGGTGCCACGGCAGTCGCTTTCCAGGCCGATCTGACCTCGGCCGGCGCGGTCGAGAAGCTGTTTTCGGATGTCGTCGCCGCCGTCGGCCGCCCCGATATTGCAATCAACACGGTAGGCAAGGTGTTGAAAAAGCCGTTCGTCGATATCACCGAGGCCGAATACGATGAAATGACGGCGGTGAATTCCAAGTCTGCGTTCTTCTTTCTCAGAGAGGCAGGCAAGCACGTCAACGATAATGGCAAGATCGTCACGCTCGTCACGTCGCTGCTTGGCGCGTTCACCCCGTTTTACGCGGCCTATGCGGGCACCAAGGCGCCGGTCGAACATTTCACACGCGCGGCGGCCAAGGAATTCGGCGCGCGCGGTATCTCCGTAACGGCCGTCGGCCCCGGGCCCATGGACACGCCGTTCTTCTATCCCGCCGAAGGTGCGGACGCGGTGGCTTACCACAAGTCGGCCGCCGCACTCTCGCCGTTCTCCTCGACTGGTTTGACCGACATCGGGGATGTGGTGCCCTTCATCCGCCATCTGGTCAGCGACGGGTGGTGGATCAACGGGCAAACCATTCTGATCAACGGCGGTTACACGACCAAGTAAGTGGGCGAATGGAATCCCTCACCCTCTCTTTCTGACGCCGTCTCAGCCCGGCTTCTGCCACTTCCGCGCGGCCGTGCTGAAGAGCTGGTTGATTTCGTTGCCGCTCACCGCGTCTTTCGTGTAACTGAACGTGCCGTGATCGCGCATCTCGTGCGCCGCGCGCAGAAACGCGCCCAGCGCGGCACGAGCGAGCGAGCCGCCCACGCTCACGCGGCGCACGCCTAGCGCCCGCAACTCGTCGAAACTGAGCAGCACGCCTTGCAGTCCCATCAACACATTCACCGGCCGCTCGAGCGCGCCCACCACGGCGGCGATCTCTTCGCGCGTCTTCAGACCCGGCGCGTAAAGCACGTCCGCGCCGGCTTGCTGGTAAGCCTGCAAACGCCGGATCGTATCGTCGAGGTCGGGGCGGCCCACCAGATAGTTTTCCGAGCGGGCCGTGAGCGTGAACGGAAACGGCAGCGCGCGAGCCGCGACCACCGCGGCGCGCACGCGCTCCACGGCGGCCTCGAACGGGTAGACCGGTTCGTCGGCTCGGCCGGTCGCGTCCTCGATCGAGCCGCCGACCACCCCTGCCGCCGCCGCTTGCGCGATGGTTTCGGCGCAGTCCTCGGGGGCGTCGCCGAAACCGTTTTCCAGATCGGCGCTGACCGGCAGAGCGGTGGCGCCGGCGATTTCGCCGAGGTGCACCATCATCTGCGCGCGGCCGATGGCGTTATCCGGCAAGCCGCGCGAAAACGCATAGCCCGCGCTGCTGGTGGCGAGCGCCTTGAAGCCGGCCAGCGCGAGCAGCCGCGCGCTGCCGATGTCCCACGGGTTCGGGATGATGAAGGCTTCGCCGGCTGTGTGATACGAACGGAAGAGCTGAGCTTTTTCTGATTGCGTTGTCATCTGCGGTTCCATGAAAGACCGACCCGGCCCGGCGCATGATCGCGGCGCACTGGCGGATCGTTGAGATTGCCGGTCAACGGGTAAAAGCCGGCGGCGGGTTTCGCCCCGCGCGCCGGCCGCATTGCGTCGACGGCCTGAGAAAGCCTGGGAACAGCAAGAACCCGGGTACGCACCCAGGCGCGAACTCAGGTTTCGAGTTTGGCGTCCATCGTGATCGTGGCGTTCAGAACCTTGGACACCGGACAACCCGCCTTGGCGTCCGCGGTGGCCTTGTCGAACGCGGTTTTGTCGCCGCCGGGAATCTTGACCGCCACGTCCAGATGCACGGCGGTGATGGCAAAACCGCCGCCCTCCTTATCGAGCGTGACGGTGGCCGTCGTGCCGATACGTTCGGGCGTGATGCCGGCCTTGCCCAGTTCCGCCGATAGCGCCATCGAGAAACACCCCGCGTGCGCAGCCGCGATCAGTTCTTCGGGATTCGTGCCGATGCCGTCCGCGAAGCGCGTGGAAAACGAGTACTGGGTCTCCTTGAGTACGCCGCTGTCGGTGGAAATCGAGCCCTTGCCGTCTTGCAGGCCGCCTTGCCAGACTGCTGATGCCTTGCGCTTCATCGCTCTCTCCTGTTTGTGCCCTGCTTCGCGCGCTCCACGACCTGAGCTGATGCCCGCCGCAACGGTCCCGCCCGAATGTTCCGCGGTGTCGGCATGGGTCGCGAGTCTCGCGCGGCGCGGTGGGCGGGGGCGTGGACCGGACTTCATCATAGGCGCTTCCGTGCGTCGGCGTCATGACGGGCGGCATGCTGCACTGCGCTACCCGGCGAAGGGCAAGCTGTCCTGCCCGGCCGCCCGCATGTCGAACACGTTGAGCGTCATCGCGACCAGCGCGTAGTAGCCGAGCAGACCCACCAGGTTGATCACCACCTGATGCCCGAAGCGCTCGACGGCCTTCGCATAGGTCGCATCCGATACGCGTTGAGTGTCGTACAGTTCGCTCGCGAAGTCGTGGATCAACGCGTCGTCGGCATCAGCGAAAACCGGGCGCCGCCGCTGGCGGATCGCCTCGGCGTCCGCTTCGGCCACGCCCGCTTGCAACGCGATCGGATGGTGGATGGTCCACTCGGCCTGCGCCCGCCAGCGCGCCGCCGTGACCAGAATCGCCAGTTCCGACAGGCGCAGCGGCAAGCCTGTCCGATAGCGGCAGAACGCGCCCAGGCGCTGCGCGTGTTGCGCGAGTTCGGGACTATGAATCCAGCCGAGAAACGGACCGTTCAGATTGCCGCGCGGCCCGGACAAAATCTCGTCCAGAACCGCCTTCTGTTCGGGCGTGGCATCGGACGGTTCGAAATGAGGCAAACGTTCGGTCATCGTCGGTCTCGCAAGTTGCAGAGTTGTTTTCAAACGGCGGCAAGTGCGCTGTCGATGGCATCGAGCAACGCTGCCTGACAGCGAAGATCAACAGTTTCAGACGCGAAACTCAGGGGACGTAGGCGCCCTTGGCATGCAGCGACTGTTCGGCGATGGCGAGTTGTTCGACCGCATCCGTGCCTTCGAGCGCGAGCAGATGCGCGACCAGCGACTCGGCAATCGCCGTGGCCGCGACCAGTGACGGAAAGAACGACGGACTCTCGTGCGAAAAAATCAGCACCTTGTCCGCATTGAGCGCGATGGGGGAGACCGCGCTGTCGGTGATCGCAATCAGCTTGCTGCCCTTTTCCAGTGCGGCTTCCGCCACGCGCGCGGCCTCCACCGAATACGGCGCGAAACTGATGACGATGGTCGCGCTGTCGCGTTCGACCGTGCGCAATTGCATTTCCAGCGTGCCGGCCTCGCCGTTGAGCAGCGACACCGACGAACGGAACAACCGGTAGCCGTACACGAGACCGAACGCCACCGCGTAACACGAGCGAAACCCCGCCACGTGCACATGCGGCGCGCGCCGCAACAGCCGTGCCGCTTCCACGATCACGCGACCATTGTGCGCGGCGGTGACTTCGAGATTGTGCTGCTGCGCGACCAGCAGATCGTTCGCCAGCGCGTCTTTGGACTTGACGAGCGAACGTGCGCGGCTGGTGAGCGGCTCGGGCCGCGTGCGCACGCGCGCGACGAACAGGTTGCGCAATTCATTCCAGCCGGGGAAACCGAGTTGCTGCGACAAACGCACCAGCGACGCCGGTTGCACCTGGGCGCGCTCGGCCACCTTGCGCATCGACGAGACCGCGACTTCGTCGGGATGATCGAGCAGGAAGGCCGCCCCCATCTGAAACTGCGGACTCAGTTCGGAGAAGCGCGCGCGGATCAGGACGGCAAGCTGGTCGAAGCTGTCTGGCATGCGATGGTCCGGGCAAGCGGCCGAGAAAGTTGACAACAAATGTTACCACCCGGTGCATCGCATCCAACAGCGCTGTCACCGGGATGTGGGCTCGTCGGCACGGCATGCCGGCAACCGAAGCGGAACCCGCCCAGCCCCGGCGTGTGAATCACCGGATCAGTCGAATGCGATCGCCTGGCGCGGCTGGGTCAGCATGGCGGGTTGCAGGATCTCGTCGAGTTGCGCGCGCGTGAGAAGGCCGCGCTCGACAACGATTTCCGCGACGCCTCTGCCAGAGATGAGTGCCTGCTGCGCGACCTGGGTCGCATTCACATAGCCGATGTACGGGTTGAGCGCGGTCACGATGCCGATGGAGTTCTCGACGAGGGCCTGCAGTCGTTCGCGGTTCGCGGTAATGCCGTCCACGCACTTCGATGCCAGCGTGAGACAGCCCGCCCGCAAATGCGCAACGCTCTTGAAGAGGCTGTGTGCGATCACCGGCTCGAACGCATTCAGTTGCAACTGCCCCGCTTCCGCCGCGAAGGTGACGGTCACGTCGTTGCCGATGACTTCGAATGCAATCTGGTTCACCACTTCGGGAATAACCGGGTTCACCTTGCCGGGCATGATGCTCGAGCCCGCCTGAACGGCAGGCAGGTTGATTTCTCCAAAGCCCGCACGAGGACCGCTCGAAAGCAGCCGGAGGTCATTGCATATCTTCGAGAGCTTGACCGCCACGCGCTTCAGCACGCCCGACAATTGCACGAAGGAGCCGACGTCTTGCGTGGCCTCGACGAGATTCGGCGAAGTGGTGACCGGAATTCCCGTGATGCCGGCAAGATGGCGACACACGAGCGGCGCGTAGTCGGGCGACGTGTTAATGCCAGTGCCAATTGCCGTTGCCCCCAGATTGATTTCGCAGATCAGCGTCGAAGCCTCCATCAAGCGCGCTTCGTCCTCGCCGAGCATCACGGCGAACGTGCTGAATTCTTGACCCAGCGTCATGGGCACGGCGTCCTGCAACTGGGTCCGCCCCATCTTCAGGTCGTTTTTGAATTCCTCCGCCTTGCGCTCGAATGAAGCACGCAGCACAGCCATCGCGTGAACGAGTTGGACAATGCCCATGTAAGCCGCGATTTTCAGTGCAGTCGGGTAGACATCGTTGGTGCTTTGCCCAAGATTGACGTCCTCGTTGGGGTGTAGCGCCGCGTAGTCGCCGCGTCCATAGCCCAGGTACTCGAGCGCGAGATTGGCAATGACCTCGTTGGCATTCATGTTCGTGGATGTGCCGGCACCGCCCTGAATGACATCGACCACGAACTGGTCATGTGCGACGCCGCTACGAATCGCGTGGCATGCTTGCACGATGGCCTTCATCTTGTGGTCCGGCAGCAAACCTAGATCGTGATTGGCCAACGCGGCTGCTTCCTTCACGCTGGCGAGCGCATTCACCAGATTCGGGTACGTCGAGATGGGAATACCCGTGATCGGGAAGTTCTGCAGCGCGCGCAGGGTATGCACGCCGTAATAGGCCTCGTCGGGGACGGGTAGATCGCCAAGGAGGTCGTGTTCGATACGTTCAGTGCGGGTTGACATGTGATGCTCCGATGCAAAAAAAGGACGAACCGGGCGCGCCGCCCAGTTCACGAACCGAGCGGAGAAATCGCTGTTTTTCAGGGGCCCGAGGGCTGATGCGCGCTCAGTCGGCGGCGCCCATCGCGTGCGCGACGCACTGCCGCGCGAGCACTTCGGTGGGGTCGACAAGCCGCACGCGCACGCCATTGCCGCCGATGAATTCACCGTCCGGAAGAAGCATGGGAAGCTCGGTGCATCCCAGCACGATGACTTCGACGCCCTCGGCAATCAGTCCTTCGACGGCCGCGGCAATGTCCTCCTGACACTCACCGGTCGTAAAGCCGGCTTTGACGCCCTTCTTTCCGTAGATGGCGTCCATCACGCGCGCCTGCAGCGCGGGGCCTGGCGCCATCTGCCGCAGTCCCCGCGATTCGAGCGCCTTTCGGTACACGCCGCTGTCGATCGTGCCCGACGTCGCCAGCACGCCGACATCGCGCAGACCGGGAAACGCCTCGCGCAGATAGTCAACGGTGACAGTGAGCATGTTGACGATGGGGATGCCGAGATACGGCTGAATCCGGTCGACGAACGCGTGGGCCGTGTTGCATGGAATGGCGATGAGGTCCGCTTCACCGTCTTCGAGCTTCTTGCACGTCGCGTAGAGCGAAATGGTCGGGTCCGCGCCGTTGCCGACAAGGTTCTCCGTTCGGTCGGGAATCTGGGGGTTCTGTTCGACCAGCAATTTGATGTGATCCTGGTCGCGCGACGCCGGGGTATTGCGGACGATCTTGTTGAGGAAATCAATGGTCGCAGCGGGGCCGACACCGCCCACCACGCCGACCTTGAAAACCGTATCGGGCGAGCTGGATCGGTCTGAGACGACATATTGCGCATACGCCATGTTCGAGTCGACGAGCGGCACTTTCAGCGGACCCGTTTCCTCGGCCACGAGCGCAATCTCCGTCATGCCCGGCACGATCACATCGACGCCCTGATCGGTCAGGTCATCGCAGGCGGCACGCAGCAGCGCGACGGCACGGCCGCCCAGATTGCCGCTTTTGATGCCGTCGGCACCATAGACGGCTTGCGTCACGAGGTCGGTATCGCCGAGTGCGCGCGGGTGCACGACCTCGAATCGCGGAGCGGGAAAGTACCGTTCAAAGAGCCGCATTTCGCGCACGTAGTCGGATGCGAGCACGCCGATACGTTTCGCGTCGGGAAACTTGCGCTGAACATGGCTGCGAACCGCGTCGACAATGTTCGCGATCGGCGGACTCGTATTTGCCTTCAACTCGTCGATGAAGGTATGACTGAGAAAGCATGGCAGCACGATCGTGCTCACGCCGCGCTTCTCGAAATCGCGGATCATGTCGAAGATATAAAGCTTACGCTCCGTGGTGGCGGCGCTGCCGGAACCCGAACCCCTGAACGGACGCTGCTCGAAAATGATGTCGGCATGTTCGGCGTCGGACAAGGCCGGCGTCGCCTTCACCAGTTTGAAAAATACGTCGGCACTGGCCAGTGGACCCAAGCCGCCCACCACGCCCAGCTTGCGCCTGCTCTTCATCGGGGCGGCGCTCATCGAGCCTCGACCTCCGCCGGCTCGAACGCCATGTCGCCCGGCGCCGGTTCACGCGCGGCCTCCCATTTCGCGATCACGGCGGTGGCGACGCTGTTGCCGATCACGTTGGTCATCGTGCGGCCCATGTCGAGAACCTGGTCGATGGCGAGAACCAACGCGACGCCGGCAGCGGGCAGATGAAACATCGGCGCGACAGCCGCGACCACCACCACCGACCCGCGCGGCACGCTTGCCATTCCCTTGCTGCTCAACATGAGAATCAGCAGCATGAATATCTGCTGCGAAACGGGCATATCGACACCGAAGGCCTGGGCGATGAAAATCGCCGCGAATGCCTGGTACATCATCGAACCATCGAGGTTGAACGCGTAACCCAGTGGCAGCGTGAAGCCGACCACTTTCTTGTCGACGCCGAACTTCTCCAGTTGCTCGGTAAGACGCGGATAGGCCGCCTCGCTGCTCGCGGTGGAAAAGGCGATCATCGCCGGCTCGCGCACAGCCTTCAGCAGACTCACCACTTTGCGACCGAGAAACGCATATCCGATGGCGATGAGAATGGCCCACAGTACGAACAGCCCAAGATAGAACGAGCCGATCAGCTTGCCGTACGTGTAGATCACGTCGAGGCCGCGCAGCGTCACCGTCGATGCGATCGCACCGAACACCCCGAGCGGCGCGGCGCGCATCACGTAGTTCGTCAGCCGCAGCATGACCGGGACCATTCCGTCGATCGCCTGAATGACGATGCCGACACGCGAGTCGCGCTTGAGCGCGCTGAGACCGACGCCAAGGAAAAGCGAAAAGACCAGGATCTGCAGAATGTCGTTGCGCGCCATCGCATCGAACAGGCTGGTCGGAAACGCGTGCGTGACGACGTCCTTGACGTTCAGCGCCGAGGTGTTGAGGCCCGTGCTCACCTCGCCGGCACCCACCGTCAGATGCAGTCCGGCGCCGGGTTGCAACGCATTGGCCATGACGAGGCCGATGCCGAGCGAGACGATCGACGCGCTGACGAACCACGCGACCGAGCGCAGTCCGATACGGCCGACGTCGCCGTTGCTATCCATTCCCGCGAGGCCCGAGACGAGCGTGGCGAAAACGAGCGGCGCGATGACCATCTTGATCAGTCGCAGGAAAATATCCGTGACGATGGAAAAGTAACCGGCCACTGCTTTAAGGGTAGCGGGGTCGGTGACGGACGTGTGGCACACGTAGCCAGCCAGGATCCCGAGAAGCATCGCGGCTGCGATGCTCAGAGTAAGGCGATTCTTCATGTTCATCCGTCCCTGTGGCGGCGCCGGCGGCCGAAGTGACCGCCACGCGCGAAAGAAGGGATAAGAGCGACGCGGGCAGCGCCGCTTTCATCGTGGAACGGATGGTAGAGAGGTCAAAAAAAACGCTAATGCTGTTGCGGCATGCGCTCATGCGCGTTTCGCATAACGTGGGAAAACCCTATTCCAGCGCCGCCGCGCCGGCGCCGAGATGATGCCAGAGCGTGTCGAGAAATTCGCTGCGATTGGTCGAGTCGCGGTAGGCGCGTAGCTCCATCTGCAACTGCCAGCTCGCGGGTCCCGCCGGAACGAGTTCGCCATCGGCAAGTTCCCTTGCGATGGTGCTCCTCGGCAGCCACGCCACCCCCTCTCCTTCCATTACCAGCTTCTTGAGAACCTCCGCCATGTCGGACTCGTAGTGCAGACGCAATGACAACGCGTCCGAGGTCCGCTTCAACAGCAGGGCCTGGCACCGTCCAAAGTAGCTGGTCTCGGTGTAGGAGATAAGCGGTAGCGGACGCTGCTTCGTCCCCGGCAGGCGGAACTTCGGGCCGGCACGCTCGTTGGGTCGGCTGGCCGGCATCAGGGTATCGAGACCGACCGTGACATGCTCATACCTGGCGGGATCCAGGTGCAGAGGCAGTTCAGGATGATGATAGGCGAACATCAGCTCGCAGTTGCCGTTCACGAGCATGAGAATCGAGTCGTGAACGTTTGTCGGGATCACACGAGCACGCACTTCGCCGAATTGAGGAGCGAGCGCCTTGAGCCACGTCGGCAGGAAGTTCAGAGCGATGGTGTGCCCCGCGCAAATCTGCAGGCTCTTGCCCGCGATGCGCTGCTCGGTACGGATGATGGCTCGCGTATCGAATAGCCGGGCCAGGATGTCTTCGGCGACTTCGCGAAACAGTTGGCCGGCTGGTGTGAGGACCGGCGGAAAGCTGCTGCGGTCGATCAGCTCGGCGCCGACCCATTGTTCAAGCGACTGAATCCTGCGACTAAAGCCCGACTGAGTGACATTGCGAAACTCCGCTGCCCGCGAAAAGCTTTGGTACTGAGCAAGGGCGATGAAATCTTCTATCCATTTGATTTCCATTTGAGCCTTCGGGTCAGCCTTTGACGGAGGCCCGATTGTAGCCGGTGCGCGAGTCCGCGAAGTCATGCAATCGAATTGAAAGCGGACAGCGACTCCAACGCGTCACCGCAGAAAAGCAAACCACAAATTCTTCGTTCGCCCGCCGACGCTCCGTCACTAGACTGTGAAGCAACTTGTCATAACAAGTACAGGCAACCCGACGACACCATGCAACAACCCGCCCCGGCCATCGTGCTGCCCCTTCCCGCGCCGCCGCTCTACGAGCGGATCAAGACGGAACTGCGACTGCGCATCCTGAACGGCAGTTATGCCGCGCACGCGCGGATGCCGTCTGAAAACGAACTGTGCGCGATGTTCAACGTCAGCCGCATCACCGTGCGCCAGGCGCTCGGCGATCTGCAGAAAGAAGGCCTCGTCTTCAAGCTTCACGGCAAGGGCACCTTCGTCTCCAAACCGAAAGCCTTTCAGAACGTCAGCGCGTTGCAAGGTTTCGCCGAAGCGATGTCGTCGATGGGATACGAAATCGTCAACCAGGTCAGACAGATCCGCTTCATCGCCGCCAACGCGCGAATCGCCGGTCGCCTCGATCTGCCGGAAAGCGCAAAGGTCGCCGAAATCCGTCGCGTGCGGCTGCTCGATCGTGAACCGGTCTCGCTCGAAATCACCTGGCTGCCGGAAGCATTGGGCAAGCGCATTGCCAACGCCGACCTCGTCACGCGCGACATCTTTCTGATTCTGGAGAACGATTGCGGCGTGCCGCTCGGCCACGCCGACGTCTCGATCGACGCCATTCTGGCCGACGACGAAATCGCCGCAGCATTGAGCGTGGAGGAAGGCAGCCCGGTACTTCGGATCGAACGCCTCACGCACGCCGCGGACGGCACGCCGATCGATTACGAATACCTCTATTTTCGTGGCGATGCGTTTCGCTACCGTTTGCGCGTCGACCGTCAAAAAGAACCGAACAGCACAAGGAACACGCCATGAACACACAGGTGATCGAGTACGACGTGGTGGTGGTGGGCGGCGGGACCGCCGGTCCGATGGCCGCCGTCAAGGCGAAAGAGCAGAACCCCGATCTCAAGGTGCTATTGCTCGAAAAGGCCAACGTCAAGCGCAGCGGCGCGATTTCGATGGGTATGGACGGCCTGAACAACGCGGTCATCCCCGGCCATGCGACGCCCGAGCAATACACGAAGGAAATCACCATCGCCAACGACGGCATCGTCGATCAGGCGGCCGTGTACGCCTACGCCCGGCACAGCTTCAAGACGATCGAGGAACTCGACCGCTGGGGCGTGAAGTTCGAGAAAGACGGCACCGGCGACTACGCGGTGAAGAAAGTGCACCACATGGGCTCGTATGTTCTGCCCATGCCGGAAGGTCACGACATCAAGAAAGTGCTCTACAGGCAGCTCAAACGCGCGCGCGTTGCGATCACCAATCGCATTGTCGTTACGCGCGTGCTGACCGATGCGCAAGGACGCGCGTGCGGCGTGCTGGGTTTCGATTGCCGCACGGCGGATTTTTACGTGGTGCGCGCCAAGGCGGTCATTCTCAGTTGCGGCGCCGCGGGACGATTGGGTTTGCCCGCGTCCGGCTACCTGATGGGCACCTATGAAAACCCCACCAACGCCGGCGACGGTTACGCGATGGCTTATCACGCCGGCGCTGCGTTAGCCAATCTCGAGTGTTTCCAGATCAACCCGCTCATCAAGGACTACAACGGCCCCGCCTGCGCTTATGTGACCGGCCCGCTCGGCGGTTTCACGGCGAACGGCAAGGGCGAACGCTTCATCGAGTGCGATTACTGGAGCGGTCAGATGATGTGGGAGTTCTATCAGGAGTTGCAGAGCGGCAATGGTCCGGTGTTTCTGAAACTCGACCATCTCGCCGAGGAAACCATTCAAACGATCGAGCAGATCCTGCACACCAACGAGCGCCCGAGCCGCGGACGCTTTCATGCGGGACGCGGCACCGATTACCGCCAGCAGATGATCGAAATGCACATCTCCGAGATCGGCTTTTGCAGCGGCCATAGCGCCTCCGGCGTCTATGTGAACGAGCGCGCCGAGACCACGGTTGCCGGTCTCTACGCGGCCGGCGACATGGCCGCGGTGCCGCACAACTATATGCTCGGCGCGTTCACCTATGGCTGGTTCGCGGGCCGCAACGCCGCGCAATACGTCGAACGCCGTGAACATGCGGCCCTCGATAGCGAGCAGATCGACGCCGAGCGGACACGCATCTACGCGCCGCTCGAACGGGAGACGGGGCTCGCTCCGGCGCAGGTCGAATACAAGCTGCGCCGCATGGTGAACGACTATCTTCAACCGCCGAAGGTCACGCGCAAGATGGAAATCGGCCTGCAACGCTTCACCGAAATCGCCGCCGACATCGAGCAGATCAAGGCCGACAACCCGCACGAACTGATGCGCGCCGCCGAGGTTCGGGCGATTCGCGACTGCGCGGAAATGGCGGCGCATGCATCGCTGTATCGCACGGAAAGCCGCTGGGGCTTGTACCACCATCGCGTCGATTATCCGCAGCGCAACGACGCGGAGTGGTTTTGCCATACACATTTAAAAAAGGACGCAACGGGCCGCATGGTCAGCGAGAAACGCGCCGTGCAACCGTACGTGGTGCCGCTCGACGATCGCGAGAGCCACGCCTATCAGAACCTGCGCATCGGCGAACCCGCGCTTGCCGACGCTTGAGGAGCGACCATGTCCACCACACCGCACGACATTTTTCAGCGCAGCGCCGCGCCCGTCACGATCGATGAAGACAAATGCATCGCCGACAAAGGCTGCACCGTTTGCGTCGACGTCTGCCCGCTCGATCTGCTTGCGATCGATCTGAGCAAGGGCAAGGCGTACATGAAGTTCGACGAATGCTGGTACTGCATGCCATGCGAGAAAGATTGCCCGACCGGGGCGGTCAGGGTCGATATTCCGTATCTGCTGCGCTAGCCGCGAAGGAACGCATGCAACGCACGCCACGCATGCAACGCACGATCGACTCGCGCATTGAACGCACCTGCTGCATCGGCTCACTTCAGACCTCTTTCAGCTCATGACCGATATTTCGCTTCCGCTTACGTTCGACCCCGATTCGCTCGATCCCGAAGCCGCCGAACTACTGCCGCGCCTCGCGTCCGCGGACGCCGCGGTGCGCCGCATCGCCCTGCTGGCGCTCGCCGACCTCGAGGACGAAGCGGTGCTCGGGCCGATCGTCGCCGCGTTGCGCCACGACGCGTCGCCGCAAGTGCGCGCGCAGGCCGCCCAGGTGCTCGGCGCGTGGGAACGCGCCGACGTGGTTCAGGCGCTCTGCGAAACGTTGACCGATCGTGCCGACGACGTGCGCGCGGCCGCCGCGCAGAGTCTGTCGAATCTGAAGGACCCGCGCTCGGGGCCGCTGCTCGCGCCGTGGGCCGGCCATCGCGATCCGTTCGTGCGCCAGGCGGCGCTGCGCGGTTTGCGCGAACTGCGCCATGCGGGTGCGCTCGCCCCCGCGCTGGCCGCGCTGACGGCGAGCGAAGACGGTGTGCGGCTGGAAGCAGTGAGCGTGCTCGGCTGGTTGAAGAGCGAGCGCGCGCTCGGCCCCCTTACCGTCATTGCGACGGACGATCCGAACGCCGCCGTGCGTCGCGCGGCGATCGGCGCGTTGGGTGTCGAAGCGGCGGACACGGAGCAAACCATCGTCACGCTGCTTCGCGCACTGCGCGACTCCGCCTGGCAGGTCCGCGAGGAAGCCGCGGCCACGCTCGGCAAACTGCGCGCGGCGGAGGCACGCGACCCGCTGATCACGGCTCTCGATGACGACTACTGGCAAGTGCGTTTGCAGGCGGTCCGGGCGCTAGGCAAGCTCCGCGATGCGACGACCGGCGCCGTGATCGCCGTGCTGCTCACGCATGCCATCAGCAATCTGCGCAAGGAAGCCGCCTTGTCGCTCGGCGAACTCCGCGACCGCGCGTCGCTGCCGCTCTTGCAGGCCGCCGCGACCGATCCCGATCCGGAAGTGCGCAAAGCCGTGCGCATCGCGCTGGCGCAGATCGACAAGGACACTGACTGATGCATGCGCCCGAACGCGTCACCCTTCATGCCGCGACAGCGCGACTTTCGCTGACGTGGCATGAAGGACAGACTCAATGGATCGACAACGCGACGCTCAGGGAGCGGTGCCCCTGCTCGACCTGTCGCCGCATGGCACAATCGGGCGCGGCGCCGCGAAGCGGGCCGCATATCGCGATTGTCGAGATTCAGCCGATGGGCTACGGCGTGCGGATCGTGTTCAGCGATGGGCACGCGCAAGGCATTTATCCGTGGGAATATCTGGCCGGCATCGCGCACACGCCTGTTGGGCCATGATCGTTACGTCGGCCAGGCGGACCCCGCTGTTGCGCGAGGTCCGGTGACATCTAGGCGGCACGCCATTTCGCATCCGCCACCACCAGCTTCTTCGGGATCAGCTTCAAACTGGTGAACGTGTCGGCGATCTGTTGCTGGTAGTCGAGCGTCGCCGCATCGACCGGCTGCACGCCGTAGCTCGTGCGCTGCAGCGCCACCTCGAGCGTGGCCGCGTCGAGACCGACGAGCGGCGCTAACTGGCTGGCGACGGCTGGAATATTGTCGCGGCTCCATCGATCCACCTGATCGAGTTCGGCGAGGAGTTCGCGCAGCAACTGCGGCTGCGTGTCGGCGAACTTGCGCGCGGCGACGTAGTACTGCGTATTGCGCACGAGACCTTCGCCATTGGCGATCACCCGCGCGTTCGCCTGCCGCTCGACAGCGGCCAGGTACGGGTCCCAGATCACCCATGCGTCGACACTGTTTTGCACGAAGGCCGCGCGCGCGTCGGCCGGTGTCAGAAACGCGGGCTGAATGTCGCTGTATGAAAGCCCCGCATTCTGCAAGGCCTTGACCAGCAGAAAGTGCACGTTCGATCCGCGGTTCAGCGCGACTTTCTTGCCGCGCAAATCCTTCACCGAGCGAATCGGCGAATCATGCGGCACGACGATCGCCTCGCCCTTGGGCGCCGGCGGCTCGTGGCCGATATACGCGAATTCGACCCCGCCGGCCTGAGCAAAAATCGGCGGTGTCTCTCCGACCGAGCCGACATCCACCGCGCCCGCATTCAAGCCTTCGAGAAGCTGAGGCCCCGCGGGAAATTCGAGCCATTGCACGGACACGCCCTGGGCGGCCAGCCGCTTCTCCAACGTGCCACGCGCTTTCAACACCACGAAGTTGCCGTATTTCTGAAAGCCGATCCGCAAGGTTTTACCCTTGGACGGCGTCTGAGCCAGAGCCCGTTGCACGGACCAGGGCGCCCCAGCGGCCAGGGCTGCCGCGCTTGCGGCAGCGGCTTTCAGCAGCGTGCGCCGGCGTGGATCGAGCGAGTCGAAGGCTGCCGGTGTGTCCGAAGCGTCCGTTGAAATAGAAGAGCCCGATGTATCGCGAGAATCCATAAGCTTGCCAGATGAGAGGTTGAGTGAGCCGCTTGCCAAATGATTCGACGTTAGCGGGCCGCGCGGCGCACGGCAACCAAGCAAAGTTCATAAGGTTATGAGCGGCTTCCCGAATTCACGCAAACGATTCGCAACGGTCCGATCAATCTTCTACCGCGCCACAGAGATTGCCGCGGCGGCGATGCCCGACCGCGCGATTGATCGCGATGACGGCGTCATTCCGGTCCGCTGGGCGGATCAGATGAACGACATTGCTTCTGAGGTAACTGGCGAGCGAGTGCCGCTCTCTCTTCGGCAAAGCGGCAATGAGCGGCAGAACCTGCCGCAACGGTTCGATCGTATTGAGCATGTTCCACTGCTGTCCGGTATGGTAGGTTTCCGCCAACGCGTCTCTCGCCAACCCGGATACCAATTGAGTGAAGCGCTCGTCGCGAGGGAGTGCCTGGACCTGATTGCACAGCTCCCCGAACCGGCTGCGCGAAGCAACGATCCCCTCGTCGCCGTCGCCGCCGAATTGCAGCACATACCTGGACACGGCAGTTTCGAGAAGCTGGGCACGACGATCGGGAGGGAGTTCGCCGATGCGGCGAAGCGCTGGCGAGGTCCCGCTTAATCCTTGGGCAGCCGGGTTGGAAAACGCCTCGATCTCGCTGACGACGGCTGCGGCAATCGATTCGATGCGCCCCAGCGCTTCGGGCAACCAGACTGTCGCCGAGCGGCTGGTCATTGCGAGCCGGCCAAGGCTCGTGGCATCCACATAGGCACTCAACGCGGTGCCTACCCCATGAGGAAGCTCACGCTCGATTGCCTCGGGTGGACTCGGGGGACGGGACGATAGGCCTGTTGGCCGCGCCCCCAGCGAGCGACTTCGCCGCTGCTCCGGACTAGCTGTCGCGGCATGGGTCGTCGTGCCCGGCGTTTCATCTCCAGCGCTGCTGGAGCGGTTCGTGGATATGCAAATCCCCATGGGTATCCCCCGGCAATCATTCGGTGCCATTTGAAACGATCATCTTGAGCAATCCCATAAGGCCGCGGAGGTCAATGACCGCAATATGTTGTACACAGGCGAAAGCTCGTCATTTACGTGGCTGCTTTTTTTGCCGATTAGGCCCGCTCTCGAATGGTCCCGCCACGCGTTGCATCAACATTCCCTCACAAGACAATAAGGAAATCCTGAGCGAAAGCAGATGGCTTTTTTGAAATATTGGCACGGTAAGATCGCGTACTCGATGGATATACGGCGCGCCGCTTGCGCAAAGCTTTTCGCACGATAAACGATGCGCCGTGCGCTCCGGTCAATATGGAACTCACGACGTTCTAGCGCCGCGAGCCGATATCGCGTCATGAGCCAATCGCCGTTGATTAGCTGAATCCATAAAAAGGAAAAGATAATTGAAAAAACGCGAATCGCCATTCAGGGAATCGTATTGCATGACGTCCGTATCACGCGTCACGATTTGCGCGTTGGTGCTGTCGGCTGCGCTATCCGCTGAATCCGCTTCAGCGGCGAGTACGTGGACGGACACGTCGGCGCCCGTTACGACGCAATGGGGAACAGTCAACGAGCCGTCATTGCCCGCGGCCGTTTGCAAACCGATCGCCGCATCGCTGACACCCGTCATGGGCTCGATCGATTTCGCGGATGCGAACGCGTCATTCTCCCAACCGGATACGGCGCGCATCCAGGCCGCGATCGACGCATGCCCGTCCGGCCAGGCCGTCAAACTCACGAAGGGCGCCTCGGGCGAATCGGCCTTTCTCAGCGGTCCGCTTACGCTCAAGTCGGGCGTGTCGTTGTGGATCGACGGCGGGGTGACGCTCTTCGCGTCGCGCAATCCCGCTGACTTCGACAATGGCGTGGGAACGTGCGGCACCGCGACGGCGTCGAACATCAAATCGTGCAATCCGCTCATTCTCGCGAAGAGCACGGCGGGCAGTTCGATCGTGGGCGACGGCACCATCGACGGCCGCGGCGGCAGCCTGCTCACCCGTGGTCCGAATGCGGGCGCGCGTACCTGGTGGGACGTCGCGTACCAGAACAAGACGGCGGGGCTCTACCAGCAGAACCCGCGGCTCGTGCAGATAACCGGCGGCTCCGCATTTACGCTCTATCGCGTTACGTTGCAGAATTCGCCGAACTTTCACGTGGTCACCGATGGCGTCGCCGGCGTGACGGCATGGAACATCAAGATCCTTACTCCGAGTCTCGCATATAGCGTGAGCGGTTACGCCTGTCCGGCCGGCACCACGCCGGACGCGATCACGCCCGCCACCTGTTTCACGCCGGAGACCGCGAAGAACACCGATGGTTTCGACCCCGGCCAGTCGAGCAATGTGCTGCTCGCCTACTCGTACATCAGCACGGGGGACGACCATGTGGCGATCAAGGCGAGCAAATCGCCCGGCAGCAACAATCTGACATTCGCGCACAACCACTTCTACTATGGACACGGCATGTCGATCGGAAGCGAGACGAATGCCGGCGTGAGCCATGTTTCCGTCACCGACATGACGATCGACGGCAACGATAGTCCCAGTGGAAACGGCTTGCGTATCAAGTCGGATTCATCGCGTGGCGGCAAGGTGAGCAACGTCGCCTACAGCCAGGTGTGCATGCGCAACGTTGCCCGGCCGCTGGTATTCGATCCGTTCTACAGTTCGTCGACGGGCACGCTGTATCCCAACTTCACCGGCATCACGATCAGCGGCTTGCACTATCTGGGCAGCACGCAATACGGTGGAGGCCGTATCACGTTCCAGGGCTACGAGCAAAACGGTCAAAAGAATCCGCTCGTCATTGCATTGAACAATGTCGTGTTCGACGGCACGCAGCCGCTTTTCGACAAGGACATCGCGACGCACTATACGCTCGGTCCGGGTCCCGTGAGCTTTTCGAATGAGATCGTGACGTCGACCTCGAATGACGTGACGGTGTCGGGTTCGCCGGGCAATGCGACGCCCGTCGATTGCAGCAGCGCGTTCGTTCCGCTCAACTACGTGCTGCCGGCTTCGCCTATCTGAGCAGCGGCTTCGATGAGGATCGAGCCGCGCGCGGTTCGACCTGGCGGATGCCCTTCCCGTTACCCCGGCCGCTGGCCAAATCCGCCAGCCGGCCGGCTATTGAACCCGGGCTGGCGTAAAAAGCCGCTTGCGTGCTCGCTGGCGGACCGCCACGCGAAGATTCACTACCGCTTGCGCAGCGCGCGCCCTATAACGTAGATGCAGGGCGATTATTACGTGTCGGCGGTCCACAAAATTCGTCGACACTGCCAGTTCGCACGCCACTCTCCGTCCGGCAACTCCGCTCGGCGCACTGCACTTCTCTTTTCCGACAACCTGAACCTGGGTCTCGGGCATCAGCCCCGCAGACCCGAAGGACGCGCGCGTCCGACGATCCCAGGTAGACGACGATTTCGGCGCTCGCGAATGTCCATGCGCATGGATCGAAAACCCGATGTTTTCCAGGAGCCAACATGAAAACACGATTGATGATTGCTTCCGCAGCAGGCTTGTTTGTCCTCGCCGGCTTCGCGCATTCGCAAGGGATGCCCGATACGCCGCAGCCTGCCGCGCAGCAAAACGCCACGACCCAGGATGCCGCCCCCGGCGCGGCGACCCAGGCATACGGCGGCATGCCCGATACGAAAATGCAAGCCGGCGCCAAACGTGCAAGACCCTGTGGCACGGGCCCGCAATGCGACCTCTTTTTCGGCGGGAGCTAGACACACACTGACGGCGTCCGGCACGACGACGGAAAACACCGGACGCCCGCGCTATAGCAGCGCGACCACTCGCACATCGCCCTGCTCGGCCGAGGCGACCACCTTCTCGCCGATGCGCCGGAACGTGATCGACACCGACGCATCGCCCACTCGCAAGTCGCCGAGTTCGAGCCAGTCGATACCTTCGGGAAGCATGGGCTGCTCGATCAGCACTTCGCGGCGCTCCGCGTCGATGGTGATGCCAAGGCATGCTTCGAGCATCATGAACGGCGAACCCGCAGCCCATGCCTGCGGCAAACAGGCGACCGGATAAGCGGTGGGCGGCTCGCCACGGCGCCGCGGGAAACCGCAGAAGAGTTCCGGCAAGCGCATGTCGAAGTTGACCGCGGCCTCGAACAACGCCTGCAGCAACCGCACCGCCGACGCCTTGCCGCCGTAGCGCGACAGGCCGCGCGCGCAGATCGCGTTGTCGTGCGGCCAGACCGAGCCGTTGTGATACGCCATCGGGTTGAAACGCGACTGGCTGGCGGCCAGCGTGCGCACGCCCCAGCCGGTGTGGAACAGCGCGGAGTCGAGCGCGCGCACCACCGACTCGCCGCGCTCGCGCGTCGGCAGACCGAAGGCGAGCAGGTGCCCCGCGTTCGAGCCCATCACGCGGCACAGTTCGCCGTGGCCGTCGAGCGCGATGCCGTAAAAACCCGATTCCTCCATCCAGTACTTTTGCTCGACGCACTCGCGGATGCGCGTGGCGCGCGCCTTATAGTGCTTTGCCGGTTCATGCAGGCCGCGCAGCTTCGCGAAGTGCGCCATCGTGTCGAACGCGGCGCTCGCATACGCCTGCACTTCGACGAGCGCAATGGGGCCGTCGGGAAAACGGCCGTCGGCGTGAAACACCGAATCGTGGCTGTCCTTCCAGCCCTGATTCGCGAGCCCGCCGGCCGACTCGCGCTGGTAGTCCAGCAAGCCATGGCGGTTCTTGTCGCACACGCCCGCGACCCAATGCGCCGCGCGCTCCAGCGCCGGCCACAACTCGTCGACCAGCGCGAGGTCGCCGGTGCGCGCCGCGTAGGCGCCGGCCAGCACGATAAAGAGCGGCGTGCTGTCGACGCCGCCGTAGTAGAGCGCGAACGGCACCTCGCCGGTGGCGGCCATTTCGCCCTTGCGCATCTCGTGCATGATCTTGCCCGGCGCGGCGTCGCGAAACGGCGA
Source organism: Paraburkholderia terricola (assembly GCF_003330825.1). Taxonomy (NCBI): domain Bacteria; kingdom Pseudomonadati; phylum Pseudomonadota; class Betaproteobacteria; order Burkholderiales; family Burkholderiaceae; genus Paraburkholderia; species Paraburkholderia terricola. Next base: position 2,459,377 of record NZ_CP024942.1, on the reverse strand, counting down.
ATTCTCACGCGCCTGATGCTCGGCGAGAAAGCGCAGCACGCCGGCCGCCAGCTGCGGTTGAAGCCACAGTGTCTGCAGCGACGTGATGACCGCGTCGCGGCCGAACGGCGTCGAGAACCACGGGATGCCGGCGTACGGATACGGGCCGGTGGCTAGGTCGGTGGTCAGGAGGCCGAGGTCGGCGAACGAGCGGTCGATCCATGCGTTGAAGAGCGGATTGCTCGAACGCACGCGCGCGGTGACGCGGCGCCGTTCGCGCATGACGAGGTGGGCGTCGACCAGCGCCGCGCGCACCGCGGCGCGGCCCACGCGTGGACGCTCCGCGTCGATTTGCGACAGATGGGCCTCGCTCAACGGATGCAAGGGTTGGGAGACATCGGCGCTCGGCCTGTCCGACTTCGCGACGACCTGCACGGCAACCGACAGATAAATCGACACGCACGCCTGCGCCGGCAGTTTCACCGTGTAGTCGGCGCGATCGGCAAAGAGCTTGTCCGGCTCCGGCGAGAAGGCGATCTGGACGTTGCGCGCCACGTCGTCGAGGCCGAGATAGCCGAGCAGCACCTCGCGGTTCTCGACCCGCGCCGGCTGGATGCGGCCCTGCTTGTCGCGCGTCAGGCCGCGCACTTCGAACATGTCGCGGAAGTCGCTGGCGAAGGAGATGGACAGCGGCACCACGGCATCGCTCGTGCCGTAGTTGGTGAGTTCGATGGCTTCGTTGAGCACGGTGCCCGAGAGCACGCGTATGCGCTCGACGTGGATCACGCCTTCCGGCGTGCTGTCGCCGCCGAGCGGCGGCAACGGACGGTTGGTCAGGTGCGCGGTGAACGAGGTGTTGTCGCTGCTGACGCTGCCCGACAGCAGCGACGGCGCACGGCCGCCGAAGGTGAGGCGGAGTTGCGAGAGGACGCGGGTGTCGTTGACGAACAGGCCGTCGTCGCGGCCGGTGATATCGCCGAGGGGATCGTTGACGATGAAAGTGTCGCCCGACTTCAGCACGTGCTGGGTGGCCGCGGCGACGTTGAGGTTTTCCGTCGGGATGAATGCGCCGTCGGGCTCGGGTTCGCGGTGGTCGATTCCGCCCGAGTGGGATAGGCCGCCGAGGGCTTCTGGCTGCTGCATCAGGGTCGCTCCTATGGGTTCGCTTGCGCGGTTCGCTTTCACTTTTTACTGCCGGTGATGAGGCGTGGTGCGGTCGCTTCCGATTGTAGAGGGTCCGTTCGCGTCAGACGACGTTATCAGGGCGGAGTTTCGGGTTTTTTGTGGCACGGGATGTGCGGTTTTGGTTTTTTTTGCCTGGCGGCGCGGTTTTTTTTGTGGTGTTAGGGGGTTGGGTTTTTGTTGCTGGGCTTTGGGCTTTGGGCTTTGGCCTTTCCTTGATTTGTTAGTGGTCTATTAGTGTTGCCCCTGTGCGGGGCAATGCTCTCAACTTAAGCCCCGCTGCATCAAGCGAGTTTGTACGCGAGATGGAAGTGGGGCTTGGCTTTTCTGGGTGGTCTTGGATAGGAGCGTGAGGGCTGTATCCGGCATCGGGTCTGGTGGATCATTTCCAGCACACCGGCGAGGCCGTCCAGACAGCGCTGGATGCGCAGAAGACACGCGCCGAGGATGGGCTTGAGTGCGCCCAGTGCATACACCCGGTTAGGACGGCTGGCATGTCTGTCGTCGTGCGGCGCATCGAGATCGCTGAGCAGTGTGCACAGGTTGTCGGCGAGGATTTTTGCGCCGAAGTCCTGCTGTAACGCCAGGTAATCGAGGCCTGTGACGGCTTCCAGCCGCAGCCGGTGCTTGAGTCGTTTGAATGCTTCCTCGACCCGCCAGCGCTGGTGATAGAGCGCGCCGAACGATGCCGCCGGATAACGCCCGCCATCGAGCAGCGAGGTCATCAGCACACGCACGCGACCGCCCGGCGTGACGTCGCGGATCAGGCGCACAGTCGTGGGCGTACGCGCCAGTTCATAGGCGCGGGCATCCGGTTCGCTGGGCGCTTCCAGTGTCACCACATGCTCGGCTTTACCGCTGCGGGTAAAGGCGCTGACGCATTTCCAGTTACGCGCATCGACGCGCATGCAGAACGGGATTTCGCGCTGTGCGAGCGCCGCCACCATCGCGTTGCCGATATAGCCGCGATCGAGCAGCAGCAGGTCGGTATGCGGTTGCAGTACATCGAGGGCTTCGAACAGCATCTGCCGCTCGCCGCCGTCGGCGGGATGAAGTGCAGCGTGCAGGGTCAGTTCGGAACCCGGCAGGAACAGCGCAAACGCGTAGTGATCGGCGCGCAGTTCATGGCCGCGACGCGTGCCCACACGCAGGCGGCTACCGTCAGCGGCGACCAGCCTCAGGCCGTGCCAGCGCATCGAATCGATATGGGGTTGGGCCAGCGAGATCAGGCGGGCGCGGGCCAGCTCGAACAGTTCGGCAGACACTCCCCGTCGCGCCTTGCTGAAGGCCTGTGCGCTGACAGCGCGGGTGCGCCCGCCGCTGCTTCCCAGTGCGCCGAATAGCGCGTCAAGTTCGGCCTGCACACTGGCGCACATGCCGGACATCATCAGCGCGGCCATGCGCGGCAAGGTCAGTGTGCGATTGCGGGTAAAGGCAGTGGGAGAACGACGCACGCGATCGGCGAGCGCCGGATCGAGCAGGAAATCGGAGAACTCAGCCAGAAGCCGCGAGGACGCTGGTATTTGAGTTCATATCGTTGATTTATCAGTGAGTTATGCGATGAAGTTTACAGGGGCAATGCCTCGTTTACAAGCTCTTTGAGGCTTAAGTTGAGAGCATTGCTGTGCGGGGCGGCACTGTAGTGGTCCAATGACTCTGGACACCTCTAAAGGGGATAATCTCCAACCGAGGTGAGAAATGAGCAGACGGAACATAACCGACGAATTCAGGGCCGAAGCGGTGCAGCTGGTTGTCGCGCAGGGCTATTCATTTGCCAGGGCCTGCGAGGCGCTGGGCATTGGCGATACCGCGTTGCGGCGGTGGGTGGCGCAATGGCGGGCCGAGCAGGCTGAGCCTCCGCGCACCGAGGTGCAGCTCAAGGCCGACCAGCGACGTATCCGGGAGCTGGAGGCACGCGTGACCGAGCTCGAAAGGGAGCGCGAGATACTAAAAAAGTCCACGGCCTTCTTCGTCAAGGAACTGGATCGCTCCTCGAGGTGATCCGTTCGCTGAAGAAGGCCTGGCCAGTCAGCGTGATGTGCCGGTTGCTGAAGGTGCCGCGAAGCAGCTACTACACCTTTGCCGCGCGGCGGCCCGCCAGGGCTGCGGCTTCGCCGGCCCTGCTCAGGGCCGTGCGTGAAATTCACAACGAAAGCCGCGGCAGCTATGGCAGCCGCAGGATGGCTCAGGCGTTACAGCACCAGGGCCATGCGATCGGACGCTACCGCGCGCGGTCGTTGATGCGTGAGGCGCAACTGGCCGTGACGCGACGACGAACGCACCGTTACCGCAGGGCTGACGGTGAAGCGCTGGTGGCGCCCAACCTGCTTGAGCGCCGCTTCCAGCCGCCGGCGATCAATCAGGTGTGGGCGGGCGACATTACGTACGTGAGAACGCTTCAGGGCTGGTCCTATCTGGCGATCGTGATGGACCTGTATTCGCGCCGTATCGTCGGCTGGGCGTTCGCGCTGTTGCCGGATACGGTTCTGGTTATCCGGGCCTTGCAAAAGGCGCGCGAGCATCGACGCCCGCCGCCCGGCCTGATGTTCCACTCCGCCCAGTACACCAGCGCGCATTTCGTGAACGAACTGAAGGCAAACGGCATCATTCAGAGTATGAGCAGAAAGGGAAACTGCTGGGATAACGCGCCGGTTGAACGGTTCTTCAGAAGCCTGAAGAACGAGTGGATCGATGAGAAAGGGTACCCGGATCACGCGCAGGCCGAGCGCGACATCGGGGCCTACATCGACAACTTTTATAACTACAGGCGCATCCATTCGGCGGCAGGCGGTCTGCCACCGGCACGGTGCGAAGCTTCGCTTTTTTAAAAATTCGCCTTTGGGGTGTCCAGGTTTGCTTGACCACTACAGTGCCGCCCCGCACAGGGGCAACGCTAATAGACCACTAACAAATCAGGCAAAGGCCAAAGGCAGCAAAGGCACAGGCACGCAGCCAATTCTAATTCCGCCAATTAGCCTCATAAAACCTCACATACCCACTCCGCAACACAAGACACTGCGCCCGAGTCTCCGACAACAACCGCCGCGTAGCGGCCTCGATCCTGGCCCGATGCGTATCGAACGCCCCAACCATATCCTCCAGCCGCGGCGACGCCGCACCGAAATGATCTTCCAGCGCCTCCGCCGTGATCATGCATTCCACCCTCTCTCCATCGACCATCGCCGGGAAGGCCAACGTGAGTTCGCGACCTGAATATTCAGGAGTTTCATTCGGGAAAAGGATCTGCATGGGGTTCACCTGGAAGGTTGATGCTGCGCATGAAGTCGCCGGGTAACGCGCACGCGGGTTGCGTCTGTCGCGCCGGCAGCTCCATCCTCCTTGTCCAATGCTGGTGGCGCGGGCTCGTCACTTCACTGCGACGGCGCCGTCGTTCGCGCTCCGCGGAAGTGATTTGATTCACTTTAGACGAGTTCGGCCGCTCCGCAAGTTTTCCTTTCGTTTGCTTGATCTCAATGCAAGGCGCGGCCCGTCGGACGTCATCGCGAGCGCCGCGACTCCGTTCTTTCCCTGCCATGCGCTTCCCGCCCGGTCCTGTAATATCGGTGTTCGGCCGCGCGCCTATGTTGCGCTGCGGCATGCAACGGCGGGCAATGTACCCGCCGCATCCGAACACCGGAGACATGCCTTGACCCTTCGTCCTGCCACGCCGCCCGCCATCGGTCGGCCAGATGTCATCGCGCAAGCTCATGCCCGTTCGCTTCAGATCGGCCTGCGCGCGTCGGAAACGCCGGACTTTCATCCGCTGCGCCGGCCCGCGCTGCGCGAACTGGTCGATCGCAATCAGTCGCTCTATACGCATGCGCTGCCCGTCATGGAAACGCTGCATGCGCAGATCGTCGACACCCAAAGCATGGTGCTGCTCACCGACAATCGCGGGCTGATCCTGCACAGTCTCGGCGACAGCGACTTCGTCGAAAAAGCCAATCGCGTCGCGTTGTGCCCGGGCGTTTCATGGGCGGAAGCGGATCGCGGGACGAACGCGATCGGCACCGCGCTGGTCGACGGGCAGCCGACCGTCGTGCACGCCGACGAACACTTTCTGCACGCGAACCGGATTCTCACCTGCTCGTGCGCGCCCATCGCGGACCCGTTCGGGCGCACCATCGGCGCACTCGACGTGAGCGGCGACACGCGCGGCTTTCATAAGCACACGCTCGCGCTCGTCAGAATGTCGGCGCAGATGATCGAAAATCATCTTTTCTCCAATCAGTTCGCCGACGCGATTCGCGTGCGTTTTCATGCGCGCGCGGAATTCATCGGCACGCTGTTTGAAGGACTCGCGGCGTTCGCGCCGGACGGCACCTTTCTGTCCGCGAATCGCAGCGCTTTGTTCCAGTTCGGGCAACCGCTCGCCGATCTGCAACGGCAATCGTTCGAGGCGCTGTTCGGCGTCGCCTTCCCCAAGCTGTTGCAGCAGCTCACTCGCGCGCCAGGCGAAAGCATCGTGCTGACGCTGCCGAGCGGCGTGCGCGTGCTCGCGCGCGGCGAGTATTCGGCGCCGCGTCATGTCGCGTCGGCTGATGGGGTGGCTCCTGCATTGGCGTCCGCCGGGGCGCGCCGCGCGGCACGGCTGGGTGAGCCGGCGCCGCTCGCCACGCTCGAAACGCTCGATACCAGCGACGCGCAGATGTCAGCGGTTCTGCGGCGCGTCGCGAAACTGCGCGGACGCGACATTCCGATTCTCGTCCTCGGCAAAACCGGCACCGGCAAGGAGTGGCTCGCGCGCGCGATCCACCACGACTCGCCGCGGCGCAACGCGCCCTTCGTCGCGCTGAATTGCGCGTCGTTGCCGGAGACGTTGATCGAAGCGGAATTGTTCGGCTATGAAGACGGCGCGTTTACCGGCGCGAAGAAGCGCGGCAGCGTCGGCAAGATCGTGCAGGCGGATGGCGGCACGCTGTTTCTCGACGAAATCGGCGACATGCCGCTCGCCCAGCAAGTGCGCTTGATGCGCGTGCTCCAGGAGCGCAGCGTCGTGCCGCTCGGCGGGACGGGGGCGGTTCCCGTGGATCTGCGCATTGTCTGCGCGACCCACCGCAATCTGCGCGAGATGATCGAGGCGGGCACCTTCCGCGAGGACCTCTATTACCGGATCAACGGACTCGTCGTGACCTTGCCGCCGCTGCGCGAGCGCACCGATCTCGCGGCGCTCGTCACGCGCATGCTGGCCTTGCAGCCCGACGGCGAGCGCCTGCCGCGCCGCGTCTCCGACGCCGTGCTGGAGCGATTCACGCAATGCCGCTGGCCGGGCAATCTGCGGCAACTGGCGAACGTGCTGCGCACCGCGAGCATCATGGCCGAAGGCGCGGAGCAGATCGAACTGGAGGATTTGCCGGACGACTTCCTGCAGGATTGTGTCGAGGCTCCGGCTAACGAACCTGCGCGATTGCCTGCGGCGTCAGCGTCAGCGTCAGCGAACGATGATGGCGCAAGCGTGGCCATTGAGCCGCCCGCTCAGGCATCGCCCGCCCGGATGGAGGAGTGGCAAGCCACGTTGATCGCGCAAACGCTCGCGCGACTCGACGGAAACGTCTCGGCGGCGGCCCGCGAGTTGGGGTTGGCGCGCAATACGGTGTACCGGTATTTGCGGCGCGGCGGCACGACGCATTGAAGCGGCGGACGGCTGAGGCGTACAGGTGCCGTGTGCATGCTTGCGCGTTCGCATGACATGAAGCGCTGCGACGCTCCAGACGCCGGAACGTCCGCGCATTCCACGCGCCGTGTAAAGTGACGCACTCCGTCACCGATTCACACGATGTCCGACTCCACTCGCCCGCCTCTCGTTCGCGTCGAGCCGCTCGGCACGAGTTTCGAAGCGCCCGATTCGCTCACGATTCTCGAAGCCGCCGGCTTTGCCAATCTGCGTCTGCCGCGTTCGTGCCGTAACGGCACGTGCCGCACGTGTCTATGCAAGATGACAACCGGACGCGTGCGTTACACGATCGAGTGGCCGGGTTTGAGCCGGGAAGAAAAAACGGAAGGCTATATTCTGCCGTGCGTGGCGATCGCGGAAACCGACGTGGTGATCGAAACGCCGGAGGCGGTCGAATTGCCGCCCCGGTAAATCCGCTCGCCGCAAGTCAGCGAACGCCATCAGCCCACCTATTGCGCGCTTTAACGCCCGCCCATCGCCCGGGCGATTTTCTTATCGGTGTTGTACTGGCTCAGCGCATAGACCGACCAGATCGCGGCCGGAATCCAGCCGATCAGCGTGATCTGCAAGATCAGGCAAATGATGCCGGCAAACGGACGCCCGATCGTGAAGAACTGGAACCACGGCAAAATGATGGCAAGCAATAAACGCATGCGGATTTCCTGTTTGTAATGACCCGTTAGTTGATCGGTGCGAAGCGCGGCACCTTCACGCCGTCCTGTTCGACCAACTCGAAAAACACCGAAGCCGGACGCGTCCAGATCGTACCATTGCTGGCTTTATAGACGATCATCGTGACGCTCGGATCGGACTCCAGCGTCGCCTCGCAAACCAGTTCGTAAATGCCGCCTTTGTAGTGCCGGTAGCGCACCATACGCATCTCCTTGAATTGATAACCACTGCGCGCTGGCGCCGCGGTTAAAACGTTCAACCGCCCTCTTTCATCTGCTTCAGAATCTTGTAGACGGTGGCGCGTCCCATCGTCAGCACGGCGGCCACGTAGTTCGCGGAACTGCGGCCGCGAAACGCGCCTTGCGCATGCAGCGCCTCGACGATTTCCCGCTTGTGTTCGCGCGTGAGCGCGTTGATGCCGATTTGCCGCTCGCGCAGCCACGTGTGCAGATACGTGTTGATGCGGTCCTGCCAGTCGTCGCGGAACAGATCTTCCGCCGGCGCGTCCGTCAGATTGCCGCCCTTAATGAACAGATCGAGCGTGGAGCGCACGTCCTCGAACACCGCGATATTGAAGTTGATGCACAGCATGCCGGCCGGCTTGCCGTCGTCGTCGAACAGGATGTTGCTCACGCAGCGCATGCGCCGGCCGTCCCAGTTGAGCTTCTCGTAGGGACCGATGGTCCGCCCGCGCGCCGCATAGTGGACCTCGTCGAGCACGGACGGCCCGCCCACTTCGAGCTTCGACAGATTGTTGACGAGATAGGCGATGGTCTGATCGCGCAGGTCGTGAATCACCACTTCGGCGCAGGGATAAAAGAGCGCCGCGATGCCGTCGGCGATGGGTGCGTAGCGGTCCAGCAGCAGGTCTTTCACAGGCGGCACGGTTGTCTTGCGCATTGGAAAATCGCAGTGTTCTGGAGATGCCGCGCCGCCTTTCCGCCAGCGAGGCGACGGCGAAGCGCGACGATTGAGCCGGCGACCCGGCCACGCGCGGAGCTTGTCCCAAGGCGACCTGCTTCGCGCGACGACTCGCCATTGTAGCGACCCCGCTTAAGGTGCGGCGACCGCGGCATCGGTCACGTCCTCAAAACCAGCAAGCCGCGCGGACCCGCCTGCTCATTACGATTTTTGTCCGCTTGGCGAGCGATTTTTTTTCGTGCGATAAAAGAACCCTCTATTTCACGGAGCAACAGATGGCCACGCTCGAAGCGTTTCGCGCCGTGCTCGACGACGAAGGCACGCCTGAGATCATCCGCAATCACATCATCGATTCGCTGCAATACGCGTTGCGCAATCACGGGCAAATCTTCACGTCGAAGGAAGTCGAATGGCTGGCCGTGTGGGACGACGCGCGCATTCCGCTCGCGGCCTCACGTGAGTTGCAAAAGCGCGTCGCCGAAACTTCCCGCTGAGCCATCGGGCCCCCGCGGGTTCTCGCCGCCACGGCGAGAACCCGCACCCGGCGCACCGCTCATGCGCCCCGCCATTCAGCGCGCCGCCCTCTCGCACTCAAAGCCCCGCCACATGGGCGGCTTGCCGGTGCGCGGAACATTTCGCTATCCAATCAGGCCCATTTAGTGCATCATATTGGAATAGCTGTATCCGCATTCGCAGCACTGGCAGCACCAGGCAGTCTCAAACCGGCATCTCCGCACTACCCCCGACTGTTCGACCGCCGCCCGTCGGCGATCCCGTCACTCCGGCAATGCGCCGCATGCATTCGCCGCCGCGAGTTGTGCAGCTGAGTCGTTCAGCTTTACGCGTCCGGTGTCCGCGCGACATCAGCGTGTTTCTTCTCCATCGAATCCGCGCTCAAGCCCTTGCCATCGGGCCTGCTGCGCCAATCTTTTTCCATGGCGGCGCGCCCCTAGGCGCTGCGCCGCCGGCCTGTCGTGCCGCGCGTAACACGCGTGACACGCCGGCCACGTAATACAGGACACATGCTTCATGAATTCAGTTGTCAAGACGTACAAGGGTTACGAAATTCATCCGCTCGTCTATCCGCGCCGCCCGGCGGACGGTCAAACGAGCCGCAATGCCGACGCAGGCTACGACGCGTCGGTGCGCATCTGCCGCGTGGGCGCCAATCCGGCTGCCGACGGGCGCGTGTTCCGTCTGCAATACCTGTTTCCGTTCGACGGCACGGGCAAGGCGCGCATCGCGTGCATGGCGCATGCTGAACAATTGATCGACGGTCGCGTGGACGGCCAGTCCGTCGCCGATCTTTGAGCGGTTTACTATCAGCGCATGGGCTGATGCCGCACAAACAGCGGGCCCAGGAGGGTCTACTGTCAACCGTATCCGATGTTGCGCCGCGCGGCCTCGCTGGCGGTCAACACCCCTTATCCCATCGACCAGGAGTTATGCATGGCGAAAGAAGAACTGCTTGAACTTGACGGTATCGTCGACGAAGTACTTCCGGACAGCCGTTACCGCGTCACGCTCGACAACGGCGTCGTGGTTGGCGCTTACGCGTCCGGACGCATGCGCAAGAACCACATCCGTATTCTCGCGGGCGACCGCGTCACGCTGGAACTGTCGGTCTACGACCTGACCAAAGGCCGGATCAATTTCCGCCACAAAGACGAGCGCGCCACCGGTGGCGGCGGCGCCCGCAATTCGCAGTTCCGTCGCCGTTAAGGCCGACGGCACGCTGAGCGCGTCCCGCGCGTTCCTTGCGTGACCCCATGCAGCTCGTTGCAGCTGTGCTGTTCGCGAAGCCTTTCGCGCGCCTTCTCCGGCTTGACTCGTTGACTCGAGCCTGAGCGGCGCGCTGCGGCGGCGCCGCGTTTCGTCCAGATGTGGTGCTCGATGGTGCATCGGCTTCGCGCCGCTGGCCGACTAGCGCTCCACACTCTCTCTCGCTTCCCCTACTGTCCGAACACCGCTCCGAGCTTCTTCCCGGCGGCGCTTTCGCGCGCCTGCTCGAACCTGCCGAGCCGATCGGCAAGCGGCCACACGATGCGCCGCTTCGGTGCATCGCTCGCGCATGCCCCGCTTCGGTGCGGCGGCGTCTGCCGGCATCGTGGATAAGTCCGTGATTGCGTTGCTTTCGATGCGTCATGGCTCCGATGGCACGCTTCTCGCTTAATTGATGTTCAGCCGTCGACGATTCCTACCCCATGCTGCGCGTTCTCCTCGTAACCGATACCGACAAGCCCATCGGCGATCTCCGTGACGCCCTCGCCCGCCTCGGCTACGAGATGCTGGCCGGCACCGCCACGCCGCAAGCGCTGCATCGCGTGGTCCAGAGCGAACGGCCCGACGTGATCATCATCGACACGGAATCGCCCTCGCGCGACACGCTCGAGCAACTCGCGGTGATGAACGCCACCGCGCCGCGCCCGGTGCTCATGTTCAGCCACGACGACAACCAGCAGTTGATCCGCGACGCGGTCGGCGCGGGCGTGACCGCGTATCTCGTCGAGGGTCTCGCCACGGAACGGCTTGCACCGATCCTCGAAGTCGCGCTCGCGCGTTTCGCGCAGGAATCGCAGTTGCGCGAACGCCTCGCGCAAGCCGAGAGCGAACTCGCCGAACGCAAGCTGATCGATCGCGCCAAACGCCTGCTGATGGATCAGCAGAAAATCACCGAACACGCCGCCTACGCCAGTCTGCGCAAGCGCGCCATGAACCAGGGCGTCAAACTCGCCGAGGTCGCGCGCGCCATCGTGGCGGCGGCCGACCCGCCCAAATGAAGCGCCGCCCATGAACGCTCCCACTTCCCTCGCCTCGCCGCTCGCCTCGGGGCCGCTCGAAAAAACCCATCTGCGGCTCGGCTTCGTCGCGCTCTCCGACGCCGCGCCGCTCGTCGCCGCGAAGCTGCTCGAATTCGGCCACGCGCACGGCCTGACGCTGGAGCTATCCCGTCAGCCGTCGTGGGCGGCCGTGCGCGACAAGCTGCTGTCGGGCGATCTCGATGCGGCGCACGCGCTCTACGGGCTCGTCTACGGCGTGCAACTCGGCCTGGGCGGTCCGCAAACGGACATGGCCGTGCTGATGGTGCTCAACCGCAACGGCCAGGGCATCACGCTGTCGAACCGTCTCGCCGACGCGCTCGCCGAGCAGCGCACGCTGCCCAAGGCGCTCGCGACGCTCGGCCGCAAGCCCGTGTTCGCGCAGACCTTCCCCACCGGCACGCATGCGATGTGGCTGTACTACTGGCTCGCGTCGCAAGGCGTGGATCCGTTGCGCGACATCGAAAGCGTGGTGATTCCGCCGCCGCAGATGGTCGCCGCGCTCGCCGACGACAAGCTCGACGGCCTGTGCGTGGGCGAGCCGTGGAACGCGATGGCCGAAGCCGAAGGCGTCGGCAGGACGATCGCGTATACGAGCGAGGTGTGGCCCGATCATCCCGAGAAAGTGCTGGCCTGCCGGCGCGATTTCGTCAGCGCGAATCCCAACACCGCGCGCGCGCTCGTGCAGACGATGCTCGAAGCCTGCCGCTGGCTCGACGGCGCGGGACATCGCGAGGAAATCGCGCGCTGGCTCGCGCGGCCCGAGTACATCGGCATCGATGAAGCCCTGATTGCCGCGCGCCTCGGCGACGAGATCGCCGCCTCCACGCCGCGCGGCCTGCCCGTGCGTTTCTTCGACGACGGCGCCGTGAACTATCCGCATGCGTTCGAGGGCGCGTGGTTCGTCACGCAGTTCGAGCGCTGGGGCATGATCGACGCGCGCGCGGATTACGCGCAGATCGCGGCGCGGGTCAATCAGACGCAGTTGTATCGCGAGGCGGCCGCAGGCGTGGGCGTGGCGGTGCCCGCCGGTCACACCGCGCAGGTATTCATCGACGGCAAGGTGTGGGGCGACAGCACGCCCTCCGCGGGATACGCGCAAAGCTTCACGATCCGCCGGTAAGGCGCGGGAAACGTCACGCCGGCTCTAATGCCGGAAACAGCACGCTCACCACCAGCCCGCCACCGGGCGCATCGCTCAACGCGATCAGCGCGCCGTGAACGCGCGCGATTTCCCGCACGATCGATAAGCCCAGCCCGCTGCCCTCGACCGTCTGCGTCGCCTCGCTGCGATAGAAGCGTTCAAAGACCGCATCGCGTTCACCAACCGGAATGCCGGGGCCGTTGTCGATCACTTGCAGCAGCGGCTGCCCGTTCTCGCTCGCGACGCGCACGGTGATCACCGCGCCGTCGCCCGAATAACGGATCGCGTTGTCGATCAGATTGCCGACCAGTTCCGCGAGCAGATCGGTCTGACCCATGACCTCGATGCGCTCGTCCTGTTCGAAGCCGAGATCGATGCCGCGCGAGCGCGCCACCGGCGACCAGTCAAGCGTCACGCTGCGCGCCACCTTATGCAGCGGCACCGCGGCATGCTTGACCGTATAGCCGCTGTCCGCGTCGAGCCGCGAGAGCGACAGCAACTGCTGCACGATGCGCACCGCCTGCTGCACCGCGCGATTCAGGCGCCGTAAATGGACGCCTTGCCGGCGATTGCCGCTCGGGTTGTCCTCGCCGCAAGAAGCGGAACCCACACCGACGCCAGCACCCACGCCGTCGCTGTCGCGCAGCGCCAGTTCCGCTTCCGCCTGAATCACCGCCAGCGGCGTTTTCAACTGATGCGCGGCGTCGTTGAAAAAGCGCCGGCGCGACAACTGCATCAACTGCGTGCGGCCAATGTACTGATTGATCGAATCGACGAGCGGCGCCACTTCGCTCGGCAGGCCCACGGTATCGAGCGGCGTGGGGTCGTCCTCGGCGCGCGCGGCGACTTTCGCCGACAAGCGGTTCAACGGCCGCAAGCCACGCGCGACCCCCAGCCACACGATGCCGAGCGCGAGCACCACCAGCAGAAATTCCTGTTGCAGCGAGCCGGTGAGAATCTCGCGCGCCAACGCCTGGCGCTGCTCGATCGTTTCGCCGACCCTCACGAGCACCACGCGCGTCTGCGCGCTCGGCACGTCGTGCACGGGCAGCCTCAGCATCGCGATGCGCAGCGGCCGGCCGCGAAACACGCCGTCATAGAACCGCACGCTGTAGGGCTCGGCCGGCGCTTTTTTCGCGTCCGGCAGATCGGGATAGCCCGTCACCACGGCGCCGCCCTCTTCACGAATCTGATAGTAGATATTGCCGCCTCCGTTCGACTCGAACATCTCGAGAGCAAGGTACGGCAGATCGACTTCGATCCTGCCGTCGCGCAAGCGGATGCCGTCGCGTATCGAGCGCAACGAAAATTCCAGCGTGCGATCGAAGGCCGCGTGCGCCGCGTTCATCGCGCGCTGATACGTGAGCCATGCGTCGAACGCGAGCAATAACAGCAGCGGCAACAGCAGCCATAGCGCCACCCGCACGCGCAGATTCGGCCGCGTCATGGGCTTCTGGCTTCCAGCAGATAGCCGAGCCCGCGCAGCGTCACGATGCCGACCGAACTGTGTTCGAGTTTCTTGCGCAAGCGGTGCACGTAAATCTCGATGGCATCCGCATTCACCGATTCGTCGAGCCCGAAAATTTTCTCCGACAACGTCTCCTTGTTGATCGCGCGACCGTTGCGCAGGATCAGCACTTCGAGCACCGAACGCTCGCGCGGCGTCAACGCGAGCGGTTCGCCGTCGAGCGTGAAGCCGCGATCCACGCTGTCGTAAAGCAGCGTGCCGCATTGCGCATGCAAGGGCTCCTGCCCATGACTTCTGCGCAACAATGCACGCGCGCGCGCTTCCAGTTCGGTGAGCGCGAAAGGCTTGGCGAGATAGTCGTCGGCGCCCAGATCGAGACCGCGCACGCGCTCTTCCACCGAACCGTGCGCGGTGAGGATCAGCACCGGCACCGCGTTGCGGCGCGCGCGCAGACGGCGCAGCACTTCGAGCCCGTCGAGCTTCGGCAAGCCGATATCGAGAATCACCAACGCGTAGTCTTGCGTGCGCAGAACGTGGTCGGCGGACTCGCCGTCATGCATGCAATCGACGGTGAGTTTCGCGCTCGTCAGCGCGTCGGTAAGCGAGCGGGAAAGGATCGGATTGTCTTCGACGAGCAGCACACGCATGAGCAAAATCCCAGGGAAATCCATGAGGCGAATTCGACCATTGTCACTCATTTCTTTCAAAAACTGAAAGCGTTCAGAAAGCGCGCGTCTCTTACCATTCGCTCACACAAAACAAACACAGTGTTTTCTGGAGGAAGACGTGAAAATCTCTTTGAAGTGCCTCGCAGTTGCTGTTGCCTTTGCCGCAAACTCAGTGTGGGCGGCGTTTCCCGCGGGTTATCCCGGTGACTATCAGAGCACCGTCGACGCGGCGAAGAAGGAAGGAAAGCTGATCGTCTATTCGGTCACGGACACCGCGCTCGTGCGTCCGCTCATCAAGGACTTCGAAAGCCTGTACGGCATCAAGGTCGAATACAACGACATGAACAGCACGGAGCTGTACAACCGCTTCATCAGCGAAAACGCGGCCAGCAGCACGAGCGCCGACGTGTTGTGGAGCTCCGCGATGGACCTGCAGGTCAAGCTCGTCAACGACGGCCTGATGGCGACCTACGACTCTCCCGAGGCGAAGCAGTTGCCGCAGTGGGCGCAGTACCAGAAGCAGGCCTACGGCACCACGTATGAGCCGCTCGCGATCGTCTACAACAAGCGGCTGCTCGCGGCCGGCGACGTGCCGCAAACGCGCGCCGACCTCATCAAGCTGCTGCAAAACAAGCCCAACCAGTTCAAGGGCAAGGTCACGACCTACGACATCGAGAAGTCCGGCGTCGGCTTCAACTATCTGACGCAAGACGCGCGCGTCAATCCGCAAGTCACGTGGGATCTGGTGAAGGCGATGGGCGCCACCGGCCCGAAGCTGCAATCGAGCACCGGCGCGATGATGGAGCGTATTTCGTCGGGTGAAAACCTGATCGGCTACAACATTCTCGGCTCCTACGCGCTCACCAAGGCGAAGAAAGACCCGTCGATCGGCTACGTCTACCCGAAAGACTACACGCTGGTGGTGAGCCGCCTCGTGACGATCTCGAAGAAGGCGAAAAGCCCGAACGCCGCCAGGCTGTGGGTCGATTATCTGCTGTCGCAACGCGGCCAGACCTTGCTCGCGAATCAGGCGAGCCTGTTCTCGATCCGCTCCGACGTGGAAGGCGAAACGTCGATGGCTGGTCTGACGAAACAGCTCGGCGATTCGCTCAAGCCGATCCCGATCGGCGCGGGCCTGCTGGTCTATCTCGACCAGTCCAAACGGCTTGAATTCCTCAAGCAATGGCAACAGTCGATCAAGCGCTAAACCTCGCTTGACCTGACGGCGTCCACGCGAAAAGCGCGGGCGCCGGGCCTTCTCTCACTACCTGTCGATATGCGGCTTCATTCGCCGCAGGGGGACACTCATGCTTTCCACTAGCGCACCCGCACGCCGCGATAGCGCGCCGCTCGCAGCCGACGGCGGCCCGATCGGCGCCTTGCCGCGAGGCGGCTTGCAGCCGTTCGCGGGACTGCTGCGCTGGCTCGTCGTCGCGGTGCTCACCATCGCGGTGGCGCTGCCGCTCGGCTTCATCCTGTTTCAGAGCGTGCTCAACGCGCCGTTCTTCGACGCCAACCGCACGCTCGGCCTCGCCGGCTTCCAGTTCATTTTCAGCGACCCGGATTTCTGGTCCGCGTTGAAGAACTCCTTCATCATCGCGGGCGGGATGCTGTTCATCTCGATCCCGCTCGGCGGCATTCTCGCGTTCCTGATGGTGCGCACCGACCTGCCCGGCCGCCGCTGGCTCGAACCGATGCTGCTCACGCCCGTATTCGTCTCGCCGATGGTGCTCGCGTTCGGCTACGTGGTCGCGGCCGGCCCGGTCGGCTTCTACTCGGTCTGGTGGAAGGCGCTGTTCGGCACCGCCGAAGCGCCCTGGACCGTGTACTCCGTTCTCGCGATCACGATCATCGTCGGCCTCACGCATGTGCCGCACGTGTACCTGTATTCGTCGGCGGCGCTGCGCAATCTCGGCTCGGACGTCGAGGAAGCGGCGCGCGTCGCCGGCGCGCGGCCGTTTCGCGTCGCGCTCGACGTGAGCCTGCCGATGACGCTGCCCGCGCTGCTGTTCGCCGGCGTGCTGGTGTTCTTCCTTGGCTTCGAGGTGTTCGGCCTGCCCCTCGTGCTCGGCGACCCCGAAGGGCACCTCGTGCTGGCCACGTATCTGTACAAGCTCACCAACAAGCTCGGCGTGCCGTCCTATCACCTGATGGCCGCGGTCGCGGTATGCATCGTCGCGATCACGTTTCCGCTGGTGCTGTTGCAACGCCGGCTGCTCAAGAGCGCGAACCGCTTCGTCACGGTCAAGGGCAAGGCCGGGCGTCAGACCGTGCTGCCGCTCGGCGCATGGCGCTGGGTGGCGCTCGCGATCGTCGCGCTGTGGCTGATGCTCACCGTCTTCGTGCCGCTCTCCGGCATCACGTTGCGCGCGTTCGTCACCAACTGGGGCGAAGGCGTGAAGCTCGCCGAAGTGCTGACGCTCGCCAACTTCACCGACCTGTTCGAGCAGGACAACCTGGTGCGCGCGATCCTGAACACGCTCGGCATCGGCGTGTTCGGCGGCGCGCTCGCGGTGGGCTTCTATTCGCTGGTGGCGTTCGCGGGCCATCGCCGCAACGACTGGGCCACGCGCCTGCTCGATTACCTCGTGCTGTTGCCGCGCGCGGTGCCGGGCCTGCTCGCCGGTCTCGCGTTCCTGTGGATCTTCCTGTTCGTGCCGGGCTTGAAGGAACTGAAGAGCTCCATGTGGAGCATCTGGATCGCCTACACGGTGGTGTGGCTCGCCTATGGCATGCGCCTGATTCAAAGCGCGCTGCTGCAAGTCGGCCCGGAACTCGAGGAAGCGGGACGCAGCGTCGGCGGCACCCGCGCCCGCGTGAGTCTCGACGTGACGCTGCCGCTCGTGCGCTTCGGTTTGCTCGCGGCGTGGCTCCTGATCTTCATGATCTTCGAGCGCGAATACTCGACGGCCGTCTATCTGCTCTCGCCGGGAACGGAAGTGATCGGCGCGCTGCTGGTGTCGCTGTGGGCGACCGGCGCGGTCGATCAGGTCGCGGCGCTTTCTGTCATCAACATCGCGATGGTCGGCGTCGGACTCGGCGTCGCTCTGCGCTTCGGAGTGAAATTGCATGGATAAGCTCTCGGTCGACAACCTCTTTCTCAGCTATGGCGACAACCCGATCCTGAAGGGCGTGTCGTTCCAACTGAACCCCGGCGAAGTGGTGTGCCTGCTGGGCGCATCGGGCAGCGGCAAGACCACGCTGCTGCGCGCGGTCGCCGGGCTCGAACAACCGTCGTCGGGCCGCATCGAGCTGGACGGCAAGGCTTTCTTCGACGGCGCGGCGAAGGTCGATCTGCCGGTCGAGCAGCGCTCGCTCGGTCTCGTGTTCCAGTCGTATGCGCTGTGGCCGCATCGCACGGTGGCGGACAACGTCGGCTACGGATTGAAGCTGCGGCGCGTATCGGGCGCCGAGCAGAAAAAGCGCGTGCAGGGCGCGCTCGATCAGCTCGGCCTCGGCCACCTCGCCGCGCGCTATCCGTATCAGCTTTCGGGCGGACAGCAGCAGCGCGTCGCGATCGCCCGCGCGCTGGTCTACAACCCGCCGGTGATTCTGCTCGACGAGCCGCTGTCGAATCTCGACGCCAAGCTGCGCGAGGAAGCGCGCGCCTGGTTGCGCGAACTGATCGTATCGCTGGGTTTGTCCGCGTTGTGCGTCACGCACGACCAGACCGAGGCGATGGCGATGTCCGACCGCATCCTGCTATTGCGCAACGGCCGCATCGAACAGGAAGGCACGCCCGCCGAACTGTACGGCTCGCCCCGCTCGCTTTACACGGCGGAGTTCATGGGCAGCAACAACCGCATCGACGCGCGCGTCGCCTCGGTGGACGGCGAGCGCGTGACCCTCGCCGGCGACGGCTGGCAATTGCAGGCCCAAGCCCGCGAAGCGCTCACCGCCGGGCAGAACGCCCAGGCCGTGATTCGCCTCGAACGCGTGCAGGTCGCCGACGGTCCGGGCGCGAACCGGCTCGAAGCCGAACTCATCACTTCGATGTATCTCGGCGACCGCTGGGAATACCTGTTCCATTGCGGCGCCCTGCGCCTGCGCGCGTTCGGCCCGGTGCCGCGCGCCGCCGGCCGTCACTGGATCGAATTCCCCGCCAACGACTGCTGGGCCTTCGCGCAAGCCAGTTGAAACGCGGGCGGCAGCGCCCCAACCGAAGCAAACAAAATCAACCACAGGAGACTCTTGATGAAGTGGAGCATGAAGAAAGCAACCCTCGGCGCAACGTGCATGGGACTCGCCGGTTTCGCGGCGAGCGCGCAGGCGCAATCTAGCGTGACTTTGTATGGGATCGTCGATGCGGGCATCGAATATGTGAATCATGCGAGTGCGGACGGCAGCGCGACGCGCCTCGTGTCGGGCGGCAAGAACACCTCGCGCTGGGGCCTGCGCGGTGTCGAGGACCTCGGCGGCGGACTGAAGGCGGTGTTCCAGTTGGAGAGCGGCATCAACATCGCCAACGGCCAGTTCGACGACAGCGGCGGCGCGATCTTCGACCGCCGCGCGACGATCGGCCTGAAAAACCGCTTCGGGCAGATCACGCTCGGCCGCAATTTCACGACCACCTACGACTACATGTTGCAGTTCGACCCGATGGGTTACGCGCCGAACTACTCGTGGGCAAGCTCATCCACCGCGACGGGTGGGCGTAAAGACGGTTTGTTCTCGCGCTCGTCCAACGCCGTGCGTTACGACGGCACGTTCTCCGGCTTCAAGTTCGGCGCGATGTACGGCTTCGGCAACGTGCCGGGCAGCATGAAGTCGAGTTCCAAATACGACTTCGCGCTCGGCTACGAGACCGGTCCGTTCGCCGCCGTCGTCACCTTCGACAGGCAGAACGGCGCGAACGACAGCGTGACCCCCGCGGATACCACGAACTACATTCAAGGCATTCATGCGGGCTTGAGCTACGACTTCGGGCCGGTCAAGGCGATGGCCGGATATCGCAACTACCGCCGCACGTTCCACACCGCCACGCCGACCTTGCGCAGCGACATGTACTGGCTCGGCGGCCAATACGAGGTGACGCCGTTCTTCTCGCTGTTTGCCGCGGTCTATCATCAGAACATCAAGGACGGCAGCGACGCCGATCCGACGCTGTTCTCGCTGCGCGCGCAGTACGCGCTCTCGAAGCGCACCGTGCTGTATCTGGCGGGCGGCTATGCAATGGCGAAGCATGACAACGCGGTTAGCCTGTCGCGCGATCTGACCGGCGCGGCGGATACGCAAGCGGGTGTCACGGCGGGTCTTCAGCACCGTTTCTAAGGCGGTTCGACGCTTGGAAACAGAACGAGGCGCGCGGGCGGTTCATCGCCCGACGCGCCTCGCCCGTTTCATGGCGCCGCGCGCAGCTCATGACGTCGCGCGCGGCGCACGTTGCCGCTCAGAAGTTGAAGTTGTCGATATTGCTCGAATCGAACGTGGTCGGCGGTCCGAGAATGATTTCGCCTTGCGGGCCAATCGTGCGCTTGCCGAGCTTGCCCGCGTCGAACGACTCGCCCTCCTTACCCGTGATCGCGCCGGAAGCGAGGCTCGCCGCCGCATAGCCGGCCAGATAGCCGAGCTGGTTCGGGTCCCACAACTGGAACGCCTTGACCGTGCCGTTCTTGACGAACGCGCGCATCTGGTTCGGCGTGCCCAGGCCCGTCACCGCCACCTTGCCCTTGCTCGACGACGACGAGATATAGCGCGCCGCCGCCGCGATGCCGACCGTGGTCGGCGCGACGATCGCCTTCAGGTTCGGATACGCCTGCAACAAGCCTTGCGTTTCGACGAACGACTTCTGATCGTCGTCGTTGCCGTAGGCGATTTTCACGAGCTTGATCTTCGAATACTCGGGCTTCTTCAACTCCTCCTGCATCCACTTGATCCACGTGTTCTGATTGGTTGCGTTGGGCGTGGCCGACAGCACCGCGAACTCGCCCTCGCCGCCGATCAGCTTCGACACGAGCTGAATCTGCCCGCGGCCGATGCCCTCCGCATTCGCCTGATTGACGAACAATTGCCGGCCCTCGGGCGCGGTGTCCGAATCGAAGGTCACGACCTTGATGCCTTGCGACATCGCTTTCTTCAGATACGGCACCACCGCGTTGGCGTCGTTGGCGGCGATCACGATCGCGTCCTGGCGCTGCGTGATGAGCGTATTGATGTATTGCACCTGCGACGACGCGCCCGCGTCCGACGGACCCACCACCTTGCCCACGCCGCCGAACTCCTTGATCGCGGCCATGCCGCCGTCGTCGGCTATTACTTCGTAGGGATTGTTGATCTGCTTCGGCACGAACGCGATCTTCAGGCCGTTTTTCAGGCCGGCGGCCGAGGCTGCGCAACTGATCGCCACGAGCGCCACGCAAAGCGCGGCCGTGCCGGTGTGACGTAGAGGTTTGAACATGAAGTGTCTCCTGCCTTGTTGTTGGACGTGGTGGTGTCCGGGTTGTCGATCTGACGTTATAAGGAAGCGGACTTCGCGATGAAACGCCGGTCGCGCGCCGCGCGCCAGCGGGCGACCAGATTGGGAATCAGCACCGAGGCCAGCAGCAGCGCGCCGGTGACGATCGTCAGCGTTTCGCTCGATACGTCGTCGAGCGTGAGCGCATTTTTCAGCACGCCGATGATCAGCAGCGACAACAGCACGCCGATCATCGAGCCGCGTCCGCCGAAAATGCTCACGCCGCCGAACAGCACCGCCGCGATCACCGACAACTCGAAGCCCTCGCCGTTGTCGCCACGCGCGCTGGTGAAACGCAGCGTATAGACGACGCCCGCCAACGCGCTCATCGCGCCGGACAGCACGAACAGGCGCAGCCTGATCCTCGCCACTTCGATGCCGGAAAACGCCGCTGCCGTGGGATTCGCGCCGATCGCATAGAGACTGCGGCCGAACGCGGTGGCTTGCAGCAGCACCGTGAACAACACCGCGCCGACGATCACGATCACGAACGGCAACGGTATGAAGGTCGAGCCGAGCGTTTCCATGCCGAAGGCCGTATAGCCAGGCGGGAGGTCCGCGACCGCCTGGTCGCCGAGCAGCACGTAAGCGAGGCCGCGAAACAGCGCGAGCGTGCCGATCGTGACCGCGAGCGAAGGCAGACTGAGCTTCACGATCACGAGGCCGTTCAGCCAGCCGGCCAGCGCGCCGGCAATCAGCACCAGCGCGATCACGAGCGGCATGGGCAGGCCCATGTGCCATAGCACGCCCATCAACGCGCTGGACGCGCCCAATACCGACGCCACCGAAAGATCGATTTCCGCGGCGACGATGATGAGCGTCATCGGCAGCGCCATCAACGCGATCTCGGTCAGGTCGGCCAATACGTTGCCCAGATTCGCGCCGGTGAGAAACACCGGCGACAACCACCGCCCGAGTCCGAGCGACAACATCAGCACGATCACCAGCAAGACTTCCCATTGCAGCGGCGTTTCGCGTTTGCGCGTGAGCAGCGCGGAATCCGGTTTAGCCATGATCGCGTTTCCTCATCATGCGTTTGGCGACGGAGCGGGCCAGCAAGGTATCGGCGGTGATCGCCGCGACGATCAGCGCGCCCTCGATGGCCTGCTCCCAGAATGGCGACACGTGCAGCACGACGAGCGCGATGCTGATCACGCCCAGCACCAGCGCGCCGAGCGTCGCACCGAGTATCGTGCCGACCCCGCCGGTAATCGCCACGCTGCCGACCACCGCCGCCGCGACCACCTGCAGTTCGATGCCTTTCGCGGTGCTCGCGTCGACGGTGCCGAAACGCGCGAGCCACAGCGCGCCCGCGAAGCCGGCAATCGCGCCGGAGAGCAGAAATCCCGCCATCACGCGGCGCTCGACGTTCACGCCGGCGAGTCGCGCGGCCTCGGGATTGGAGCCGATCGCATAGTGTTCGCGGCCGCCGCGAAACTGCTTGAGGTACACGGCGAGGCCGGCCAGCACGACGAGCGCGATCAGCGCGAGCGTCGGAATGCCGAGCCACGTGCCGGTCGCGAGACCGGAGAACGACTCGGGCAGACTGGTGGCGTTGATCTGCCCGCCGTGCACCCACGCGTAGTCCGCGCCGCGAAAGATGTATAGCGTGGAGAGCGTCGCCACCAGCGAGGGCACGCGCCCCACCGCCACCAGCAGCGCATTGATGCCGCCGGCCACGAGGCCGATCGCGAGTCCGGCGGCCAATGCGACCAGCACCGGCATATGCGGAAACGCGACGTACAGACTGCCGACCGCATACGCGCTGACGCCGACCGTCGAACCCACCGAGAGATCGATGTGCCGCATCAGGATCACCACCGTCATGCCGGCCGTCAACAGGCTGATGATCGACACGTTGAGCAGCACGTCGCGCAGATTCTGCAGATTGAGGAACTGCGGTTTTGCGAGCGCCGTGCCCACGATCAGCAGAATCAGCACGACGAAGAGGGTCGTTTCGCGGCTCTTCGCGACGCCCGCAACGAAGCCGCCCGGCGCGTTGGTTGAGCGCTTTGCCACCGGCGCCTGCACGGGCGCGGGATGAGTCGATGAATGGCGCATCATGCGGCGTGCCCCAACGGTGGAACCGGTTGGCCGAGCGCGGCGCCCATGATGCGTTCCTCGTCGGCTTCGGCGCGCGCTATCTCCGCGCTGATTCGCCCTTCGTGCATCACCAGCACGCGGTCGGCCATGCCGAGCACTTCGGGCAATTCACTCGAAATCATCAGCACGGCCATGCCCTCGCGCACCAGTTCGGCCAGCGCGCCATACACCTCGGCCTTCGCGCCGACGTCGATGCCGCGCGTGGGTTCGTCGATGATCAGCACTTTCGGCCCGGTTGCGAGCCACTTGCCGAGCACCACCTTCTGCTGATTGCCGCCCGACAGCGTGCCGACCGGCGCGTCGGGGTCGCCCGCTTTCAGACGCAAGCGCGTGCCCCATTGATTCGCGAGTTGCGTCTCGCTGCGCGTGGAGATGAGGCCATGTTTGACGAGCCGGCCGAGCACCGTCATCGACGCATTGCGCGCGATGCTCAGTTCCAGCGCGAGCCCCTGCTGCCGACGATCTTCCGGCACCAGCGCGAGGCCGGCGCGCACCGCCGCGGCCGGACTGCCCGCCTTGAGTGGCTGGCCGCCGATCCAGATCTCGCCCGAATCGAGCGGATCGATGCCGAAGATCGCCCGCGCGACTTCGCTGCGCCCCGCGCCCACCAGACCGGCCAGCGCGACGATCTCGCCGGCGCGCACGTCGAAGGAAATGTCCTTGAAGACGCCCACGCGCGTGAGGCCGCGCACCGACAGGCGCACGTCGCCCGGCGGCAGATCGGCTTTCGGATAGAACGTCTCCAGATCGCGCCCCACCATCTTCGTGACGATTGCCTCGGTGGTGAGATCGGCGGTGAAGCCGTCGAACACCTTTGCGCCGTCGCGCATGATCGTGACGCGCTGCGTCAGCGCGAAGACTTCGTCGAGCCTGTGCGTGATGAAGAGAATCGCCACATCGCGCTCGCGCAGCTTGCGCACGATCGCGAAGAGCCGTTCCACTTCGGGCAACGAGAGCGCGGCGGTGGGCTCGTCCATGATCAGCACGTTGGCGTTCAGCGACAAGGCCTTGGCGATTTCGATCACCTGCTGATCGGCAATCGACAAGCCGCGCACCAGTTGATCCGCGCGCAGATCCACGCCGAGCGACGCCAGCAAACCGTCGACCTCGCGGCGCATCGCGTCGTATCGAATGCGGCCGATCCGATCGACCGGCTGCCGTCCCATGAAAATGTTCTCCGCGATCGACAGATCGAAGAACAGCGTCGGCTCCTGGTAGATCACCGCAAGACCCGCGTCGCGCGCCTCGGCGGGCGTCGCGAAACGGCGCGCCACGCCGTCCACCAGCAGCTCGCCGCTATCCGGCTGATGCACGCCCGCGAGAATCTTGACGAGCGTCGATTTGCCCGCGCCGTTTTCGCCGAGCAGCGCATGCACTTCGCCCGGCCATAGCGCGAGGTCGCCGTCCGACAACGCGCGGACCCGGCCGAATGATTTACTCGCGTGCCGCAGTTCGAGCCTGGGCACGGCGGATAGGGGTTGCTGCACTGCTTGTCTCCTTTCTTTTTGGCTTCTATTCGCTTGCTGCGGTTTTAATGCGGTTTTCGTGCGGCCTCAGATGCGGTAGAAGCGCTCCGCATTACGGCAAAACAGCGCTTCTTTCTCGGCGACGCTCGCACCCTCGACGATCGCCGCATAGGCGTGCCATAGATCCGTGTAAGAGCCGAACAGACGATCGACGGGGAAATTCGACGCGAACATCGCGCGCTCGACGCCGAACGTGTCGATCGTTTCAAGCACGTAAGGCCGCAGGCTTTCGACAGTCCATCGATGATCGAACATCGCAAGCCCGCTGATTTTCACCGCGATGTTCCGACAGCCGGCCAGCAGGCGCATGCCGTCGCGCCACGCGCGATAACCGGCCACGCTGCCGCGATCCACGAACATGCCCGCATGATTGACGATGAACAGCGTGTCGCCGTGCGCGCGCGCCAGCGCGGCGGCTTCTTCCATTTGCGACGGATAGAGTTGCAGATCGAACGACATGCCGTATCGGCGCAGCAAGGCGAAGTGCTCGCGCCATTGCGGCTCGCGCATGAAATGACGGCCGACGTAATCGAACAGCCTGTTCTCGTGCACGTTCAGTATCTGCCGTATGCCGCGCGTGTTGGCGAACGACGCGTGCGCTTCGAGCACGGCGGGCGCGTTCGCCGCCGAGAGATCCACGGCGGCCACGATCGCATTCGGCATGCCGCGCGATTCCTTGCGATCCGCGATGGACTGCAACCAGCGGGTCTCCTCGACCGGATCGGCGGGATCGTGATTCGCCTCGACGTGCACCAGTTTCAGCACCTCGATATCGCCCGCCTCGCCGAGCAGGTCGTCGAGCAGATAGTCGTGCTTCAACGCGCGCGCGTCGCCGACGAACGACACGCCGGGGTTTTCCAGCCACGGATAGCGATGCGTCTTCAGATCCCACAGATGGATATGCGAATCGACAACCTGCATGCGACACTCTCCGCCGTGTTGTTGGCCCTGCATTGGCCTTGCATTGGCCTTGCGTTAGCCTTGCGTTGGCAAGTCAGCAACGTCAATTCATTGAACTCAAACGGAAGACCGGTTCGAGCGGCTGTTGAAGCGGTGTATGGTCCGGCGCGGCCTGCATGATCTCGGCCATGTACTCCCACCATTTGCGCATCACGTCGAGTTGCGGCAACTCGTTCATCGTGTGATTCGTGGTGCGCGTGAGAATGGCGAAGAGATGATTCGACTCCGCGTCGAAGAAAATCCGGTACTCGCGCACGCCGGCGTTGTGCAACGCGTCAACCAGTTCGGGCCAGATTTGCGCGTGGCGTCGTTCGTATTCCTCGCGCATGCCGGGGTTGAGCACCATGCGGAAAGCGATTGTTTCCATGCCTGTCTTCCCTCGAAGGCGGGCATCTTCCCGCCGAAACGTGCAAGCACCCGATGCGACTATAATTCCTGCGTCGATAGCATCTCAATCCGTTGTTGGGATTGGGCGATCCACAAACCGAATCGCACCGGAACCATGAGCCAACACGCAGCCACCGTCGCCCTCGTCAATCGGCTCAAGTTCAAGCACCTCGCCCTGCTCGTCGCGCTCGACGACGCCCGCAATCTCCATCAAGCCGCCGAAGCGGTCAACGTCGCGCAGCCCAGCGCGAGCCGCATGCTCGGCGACATCGAGGAAGCGTTCGGCTTCCTGCTGTTCGAGCGCAACGCGCGCGGCATGACGCCCACGCCGCTCGGCGTGGTCACATTGGCCTACGCGCGGCGCGCGCTCGCCGAGTTGACCCGTTTCGCCGAAGACCTCGACGTGAAGCGCCGCGGCGGCCATGGACAGTTGACCGTCGGCGCGATCATGGGCGCCGCGCCCGATCTGCTCGCGATGGCGGTTGCCGCGCTGAAAACCGAAAGCCCCTTGCTCAACGTGCGCATTCTCGGCGAAACCAGCGACCAGGTCGTGCAATTGCTGCATCGCCGCGAGGTCGACCTCGCGCTCGGACGGCTGACCAGTCCGCTGCAGCACAACGATTTCAGTTTCGAGCCGCTCGCGCGCGAAACCTTGCTGCTCGTCGTGCGTTCGGTGCATCCGCTCGCGCAGCGCACGCGCGTCACGCTGCGCGAACTGATCGACTGGCCGTGGGTGGCGCAACCGGTTACGAGCCCGGCGCGCGTGTTGTTCGAAGAAGAACTCGCGCGCGCGGGACTCGCGACGCCGGTGAACCTGACCGAATGCGCGTCGATCTTCGCGACGCTGCAATTGCTTGAAAACTACGATGCGGTGGCGATGCTGCCGGAGTCGGTCGTGCGCGATCATGTGCGCGGCAAATTGCTGGTCGCATTGCCGCTCGAAATCGGCAAGAGCCTCTCCGGCTTCGGCATTCTCACGCGCAAGGAAGAACCCCTCGCCCAACCGGCGCTGCGTTTCATCGACCTGTTGCGCGGCTTCTCGCGCAAGCTCGCACGCGACGATTCCGCGCCGTCCGCGGCGGCCCCCGCCAGCGCGCCGGCTACGACTCATTGAATTCGGCATCGCGCGTTATTTCAACGTTATTTCAGCGTCATTGCAGGTTGACGAACAGGCCGCCGTCCACCAGCAAGGCCGCGCCCGTCACATAGCGCGCGCGGTCGGAGGCGAGAAACACCACGCAATCGGCGACGTCTTCCGGGCGGCCCAGGCGGCCGAGCGGAATGCGCTTTTCGAAGTAGGCTTTTTTCGCTTCGTCGGCGAGGTCTTCCGCGTTCAGGTCGGTGGCGATGGTGCCCGGCATCACCGAATTGCAGCGAATGCCGTAGGGCCCCAACGCGACCGCGCACGATTGCATCAGCGAATGCACGCCCGCCTTGGTGGGCGTGTAATGCGTCTGCATGCCGCCGCCGACTAGCGCGCTGATCGAACTCGTCGCCACGATCGCGCCGCCCGTGCCCTGCGCCTTCATCTGCTGGGCGGCCGCCTGCGTGACATAGAAAGCGCCGTTCAGATTGACCGCCACCGTCGACTCCAACACTTCCGGCGGCATGTCGAGAAAGGCGTGAAACGGACAAATACCGGCGTTGCTCGCGAGCACGTCCACCTTGCCGAACGCTTCGACCGTATGGCGCACGAGCTCCCGACCGGTTTCGCGCACGGCCACGTTGCCTTCGATCGCAATCGCGCGCCGCCCCAGCGCCTCGATTTCGCCGACCACTTCCGAGACGGCGGAACGGCGCCCATACGATGCGTCGTTGTCGCCCCAGTAGTTGATCGCCACGTCCGCGCCTTCCGCCGCGCACGCGACGGCGATCGCGCGGCCGATGCCCCGCGAGCCGCCGGTGACGATCACGACCTTGTCCTTGAGCAGCACGTCACTCTCCTTTGCCTGGATCCATGGTGCGCGAGTGCGCCGCGCCGCGTTCAACGCGGGTACGGCCGCACCAGCTTGCATTCGGGATTGAGTCTCACGCCGAAGCCCGGCGTGTCCGGCACCTTCATTCGTCCATTCACGGGCACCGGTTCGTCGAGCAGCAGCGGCGTGAACATCGGCACGACCTGATCGGCTTTCGGCGCCATCATCAGAAACTCGGCGAACGGCGAGTTGTGCCGCGTGACGACGAAATGATAGCTATACACCGACGAACCGTGCGGCACCACCATCACATTATGCGCATCGGCCAGCGCGGAAATCTTGATCAACTCGGTGATGCCGCCGCACCAGCCCACGTCGGGCTGAATCAGATCGCAGCATTGCATTTCCAGCAGCATGCGAAAACCCCAGCGCGTCGCCTCGTGTTCGCCGGTGGATACCATCATGCCGCGCGGCACCTTGCGGCGCAGTTCGGCGTAACCCCAGTAGTCGTCGGGCGGCAGGCATTCCTCGATCCACTTCAGGCCGTATTCGTGCGCCGCTTGCGCGAGACGCGTCGCATACGGCACGTCGAGGCTCATCCAGCAGTCGACCATCAGCCAGAAGTCGTCGCCGACGCGGCTGCGCATCTCCGCCAGCTTCTCGATGTTCTGCCTGAGCCCTGCTTCGCCTTCAGCGGGACCATGCTGCAACGGCAGCTTGCCGCCGATGAAGCCCATCTCCTTCGCAAGATCGGGCCGCGCGCCGGTCGCATAGAACACGAGTTCGTCGCGCACCGGTCCGCCCAGCAGTTGATACACCGGCTCCTTGCGCACCTTCGCGAGCAGATCCCACAGCGCGAGGTCCACGCCCGAAATCGTATTCAGCACCACGCCCTTGCGGCCGTAGTACAACGTGGAGAAGTACATCTGATCCCACATCTTCTCGATGTCGGTAACGAGTTGCCCTTCGAGAAAACGCGCGAGATGCTTCTCGACGATGAACGCGCCGATCTCGCCGCCCGTCGTCACCGCGAAGCCGACCGTGCCGTCGCTCGCCTCGATCTCCACGACGAGCGTGCCGAGCACGTTGATGCCGAACGACTGGCGGCTCTGGCGATACTCGGGGTAACGCGCCATTGGCGTGGCAATGTGATCGTCGATCCAGTGTCCGCCGGGTTGGTCGTGATAGTCCGCACCGCCGCCGCGGACGATGAAGGCACGCACGTGCCGGATAGTGGGCATGGCCATGAAAGGGGCTCCGTGATTGATGCGTCGAACGTGCAACCCGAAATACGCCTAGCGGGCGCGGTGCAGTAAGTGTTGGAAAGCGCCGCTCGCCGGTGCGCCGTCGCGGCGCAGCAGCGTGCCGATCAGCAGCGCGGCCAGCAGACTCGACACGCCCAGCACGACGAGTCCCGCCGAGGTCGACGCAAACGCCCTTTCGGCCGCGGTACGCAAGCTCGGTGCAATGAAACCGCCGAGGCTGCCGAGCGAATTGATCAACGCGATGCCGCCTGCCGCCGCGGCGCCGGTGAGATAGCGCGTGGGGAACGTCCAGAACAGCGGTTGCGCCGCGATGAAACCGCTTGCCGCGCAGCACAGCGCGATGAGTCCGATCGACGGGTTAGGCGCGAGCCCCGACACGCCGATGCCGAGCCCCGCGACGATCAGCAGCGCGACTGCCCAGCGCCGATGACCGCCCGTGCGATCCGCGCGGCGCGGCACGTACCAGGTGACGGCGAGCGCGCACAGCCACGGCAATGCGGCGACGACGCCGACCCGCAAGCCGACCGTCGTGCCGAGCAACGCGGCCACCTGTTGCGGCAGATAGAAGATCACGCCGTACACGCTCATCTGGATCAGCAGATAGATCGCGGACAGCAATAACACGCGGCGGTCCACCAGCGCGGCGAGAATGCGATGCGGACCGTGCGCCGACGCGGCGCGCGCATCTTCGTCGAGCGCGTTGCGCAAACTCGTGCGTTCCCGTGCGTCGAGCCAACGCGCGTCTTCCGGGCGGTTGTCGAGATACCAGAACGCCCACACGCCGACCAGCGAGGCCAATACGCCTTCGACCAGAAAGAGCCACTGCCAGCCGGTCAGGCCCAGGGCGCCGTGCAATTCGAGCAACGAACCCGACAACGGACTGCCGAAAATGAACGCGAGCGGCGCACCGAAATAAAAGAGGCCGACAGCGCGAGCACGCGCCGCTTGCGGAAACCAGTGCGTCAGGTAATAGATCACGCCGGGAAAGAAACCCGCTTCGGCCACGCCGAGCAGAAAGCGCAGCGTATAGAACGCGGTGGGCGTATGCGCGAGACACATCGCCGCCGACACGAGCCCCCACGTCACCATGATGCGGCACATCCACGCTCGCGCGCCGACCCGGTGCAGCAGAAGATTGCTCGGCACCTCGAACAGCGCATAGCCGACGAAAAACACCCCCGCGCCGAATGCGAACGCCGCGTTCGACAAACCCGTATCGTGCTGCAACGCCTTCTGCGCGAAACCGATATTGGCGCGATCGAGAAACGCGAGGACGTACATCAGCAACAGAAACGGCAACAGCCGGCGCATGACCTTGCTGTTGATCGCCTCCAGTGAAACGGGCGCATGCGGGTTCATGTCGTCTCCTTCGCTGGGACGCGGCCAGCGGTTTTGGGCCTTTATATGCGCTGCTGCAATGAGGCTCGCAGGCGATGAGCGCGGCTCAGTAAGTGGCCCGGCCGCCCGACAGATCGAACACCGAGCCGGTGCTGAACGCGCAGTCTTCCGATGCCAGCCACAGAATCAGCGAGGCCGCTTCTTCCGGCAACAGAAAACGGTTCATCGGGATCTTCGAGAGCATGTAGTCGATATGCTGCTGCGACATCGAATCGAAAATTTCGGTTTTGGCCGCGGCGGGCGTGACCGCGTTGACGAGGATGTTCTTCGTCGCGAGTTCCTTGCCGAGCGATTTGGTCAGGCCGATCAGCCCCGCCTTGGAGGCGCTGTAGTGCGACGCGTTCGGGTTGCCTTCCTTGCCGGCCACCGAGGCGATATTCACGATCCGGCCATAGCCCTGCTCGAGCATGTGCGGCACGACCGCGCGGCAGGTGAGATACGGGCCGATCAGATTCACGTCGATCACGCGGCGCCACACGTCGGGCTCCAGTTCCCACGTGGCGCCGTTGCCGCCCGTGATGCCCGCGCAATTGATCAGCACGTCGATCGCGCCGTGCCCGGCGACGGTTTGCGTCACCGCCTGCGCGACGCTCGTTTCCTGCGTGAGTTCGACGGTGACGGCGGTGACCTTGCCCAGCTCGCTCAACTCGCGCTGGCTGCGCGCGAGACGTTCGGCGTCGATGTCCCAGAGGGCGACCGACGCCCCTGAGTTCAGCGCCCGTTGCGCCACCGCGTAGCCGATGCCGCGTGCGCCGCCGGTAATGGCGACGACGCGCCCCTCCAGATCGATTCGATTCATCGCTGTGCTCCTGTGGCACGCCGGGCGGCGTGCCTTCGCGTTGTTGTAGGTCTGCCGGCTGCTTACCGTTCAGCCAATATACGAGCGCGGCGATGCGATAACAATTCGAGTATTTGAAAGGGTGATAACAAAAGCGAATCGGGTGACGTGGGCAGCGCCACTATCGACGTGCGGCGCTCATGCCTTTTCGGCAAGCGAGGTCGCAACGGTTTGGATCGTCAACGTATAGGGCGGGCGCGTTGGCCGGGCAGTTCTCTAGAACGGTCCGCGGCTGGCGAGGTGAGCGTATTCATCCTTGAGCATTTGAATGCGGTGCCGATACGCCGCGACAAGACATGCCTCGTTCGCCCCGCATTTCTTGCGCACATTCAGCCATGCCTGCTGCTCGTCCTGCATGTTGCCGCGCGCGCCCATGGCAACGAGCCCCGTCAAGGTTTCGTAGCGAACGGTCATTTCGACGTCCAGTTCGCTCAGTTGCCGGGACGCGCATATCGCTTTTTCGTCAGGCAGACGCGCGTCGTTGCAGTCGAAGCCGGCAGCCATTGCGGGAACCGACGCCAGCGTGAACGCGGTAAGGAGCGCCACGCGCGCGAGCCGCCCGATGCCTCGTTCAATCTCGTGTTCAATGCCGTGATTGCGTTGCGGGTTCATCATTCTTCCTGGCATGGCCGGACAGATTGTCCTGTTCATGTTGACCGCGCCTGCCATGCGATGTTCCGCGCAACGCGCCGTTCACGACTGCCCGTCGGGACACGCCGGACATGCGATCGTCCCCGCGGCCGCCTTTCGCGCGCTTCCGCCGAAACTGGCCAGCGCGGCCAACCCCAGCAACGCGAGGCCGCTGCCGAACAGGAAGTCGACGGCAATGCCCACATGATCGACCACCATGCCGCCCACCAGCGACCCCAGCGCGATAGCGACCTGAATGATGCTGACGAACAGCGCCGAGCCCGCTTCCGGCGAATCCGGCGTGGCGCGTTGAATCCAGATGCTGAAGCACAGCGGCAGCGCGCCGAAGGCAATGCCCCACGCGAGCACGAGCGCCACGACGCCGAGCGGCGAATGCTGCAGCAGCGGCAGCGAGACCAGCGCGAACATCAGCAGCGCGATCATCACGCCCAGCGAAATTTTCAGGTTGCGCGTGACCGTCGACGACACGGCGAAGTTCGAGATGAATCCAATCATGCCGAAGCCGAGCAACAGCCAGGTGATGGTCGGCATCGTCAGATTGGCATTGCGCAACAGGAACGGCGTGATGTACGTGTATGAGGAAAAATGCGCGCCGAACACGAGCGCCACCATCAGCATGCTTTTACGCGGATGCGGCCGGCGCAGCAGCCCCACCAGATCGCGCAGGCGCAATGCCGCGCTCGACGGCAACGAAGGCACGAAGACGAACTGCGCCACCAGCGCGAGTGCGACGAGCACGCCGGTCGCCATGAACGAGGCGCGCCATGACGCGAAGCTGGCAATGAACGTGCCGAGCGGCACGCCGATGACGGTGGCGCACGTTACGCCGGTGAGGATCGTGGCCATGGCTTTCGCCGAGTCTTTCGGCCGCACGAGGCGGGCCGACGCGGCCGTGGCGAGCGTCCAGAAACCGCCCAACGCGGCGCCGAGCAATGCGCGGCCGATCAGCATGACAACAAAGCTCGGCGCAAAGGCCGAAATCAGATTCGACGCCAGCAGTAACGCGGTGAGTAACAGAAAGACTTGCCGGCGATCCATGCGCCCCGCCACCAGCATCAAACCGGGCGCGGAGATTGCGGCGATCACGCCGGGCACGGTGACCATCAAGCCAGCGGTGCCGGGCAATACACCCAGTTCCGCCGCGATGCGCGGCAAAAGTCCGACCGGCAGAAACTCCGTGGTGACGAACGCGAAAGCGCCGATTGCAACGGCCACGACCGCGAGCCACGAACGCAGGGACGACGCGGCCCCATCGTCGGACGAGGCGCTGCTCGCCGACAGGTTGTCTTCCATCAACATAGGATTGTTTGCGAGTTATTCAACAACGGGTGGAATTAGAGCGGCTTCACCTGACTAATCGATTCACGCACCGTAACCACGATTAAAAAAGCAGGCTCTTAATGGCCTGCCTGTGATTGCGATTCGGAAAATCAGCGGATGAAAACGAGAACGGAACACACCATAACATCGTATTAATTCGCCCGCTGACGACGCCGGAAAATCGCAGTCGGGGGTGGGGTTATTCGAAGGCGAGGCGCGAGACTTGCTCATCCCGCGCCTTGCTGCCTGCTGACGCTTTAGCGACCGAAATAGATCCTGCATTGCGAGCCGGAACCACACGGGCGGCTCTGTCCGCCGCCGGCTTCCGAACGGCCCGCGGCCACGCCGCCATATCCCACCGTTCCCGCGGCGGGCGTCGCGTTCTGCCCGGTGCCGCCGAGCGGCACATCGGTCGTGGCTTGCGCCGATTCGTTCGCGTCCTTCATCAGCATCTGGCCCGACGTACCGGCGCCCTGCTCGCCCTGGGCCGCACCGGCCGCTGTCGGCGCGAGAAAGAGAACGGCGCTTGCCAATGCCATCAATAGAGCTAGTTTCATGTCCAGACTCCCTGCAATCCGGCGCAGCAGTTCCCGTCCTCCACAAAGAATCGGTCTGTGAAAAAGCGCCTCGTGGCCCGATCGAGCCGGCGGGCGAATCAACCTGATACGTGACTGCTGCGGCGAGTCACCGAACTAAACGAGTGATTAGTTGCCACACCTGTAACCGATGTCGAACGCTTGCAGATAGTCGGAATCGGACACTCAGGCCGGCAACGCGAATTTTTGCTCCGCAATTTCGTTATAGATCGGCCAGCAAGGAATTCAATCCCGGCGGTCCCGGCCCCTGTCGGCATCTATTTGGTGCGATAGGCCGCACGCGAAAACAAAAACCGCGCGGCCGGCGTGCATTGCTTCAACAGTGCGTTATGATGCTGGCATAATGAAAAAAATCGGCGTTCGCGCCAAACCCGCCGGGAGACGGGCGCGGAGATCAAGCCGGCCGTTCGTTAATCAGTGCATCGTCAGCATCGTTTTCCAATTGCGCCGTGAGGCTCATCCAGCGTGATTGCCGCGCGGCGGAACCGGTGCGCTTGTCCATCCATTCACTGATTGGCATAGCCAGATTCATGGCGGCACGAGCGGACATTAGCCTTATGCGATTTCTTTTGAACGATGGTTTTTTAACGCTGCCAGTGGCATTTCCTTCGATCAATCACCTACCCGCGAGCCGGCCCCATTCAGATGGGTTCCACGCTTTCGCGGCTTTCCCTTGCAATCTGTAATTAACAGAACGCCGGACGCTTTAGAAGGACGAATATCTTATGGACGAAAGGAAGCGAGATAGCATGATTGCGTATCTCCGCCACCGCATGGAAGAGTTTGGTATCGAACCGGAAGACCTTGCCGCCGTGCTGGCCGCCGAGCCGGCAGCGCAAAAGGCCGAACGCTACCGGAGCGCCACGGGAGATAGCTGGGACGGCCAGGGTGAAATGCCCCAATGGCTCAAACAGGCAATCAGCGCGGGTCAATCAATCGACCACTTCGAAATGTCGGCCAAGCCGTCGCCCCCACCGCAATCGAAGAAAAGGGTGGACTGGCAAAACGACCCCTTCGCGGGCAGCCCGCTCGCGCGTTCGAATAACGGCTAAGCCGCCGGGTGGCCGGGGTTGTCATTGCGCCAGCAAAATGCCGCTGTCGCGCGCCGGCGCCTCGATGCGTGAGGCTGCTTCCCGCATCGGTGCGGCGTACTGCGGCAATGCAATGAATGCGCTCACTCGGCGCACGATCTGCCAGAACATCTTTTCGAACAGGCGGAGTCGCTGCGCGTCCGATACGCCGTCCACCAGCGGATCAGCAAGGGCCCAGTTCAAAAGCTCGGGTTCGCCGGGGAAAAGAGGCGCATGATGTCCGGCGACGCGCTCGTCCATGGCGATGACCAGATCCATCCGCGGCGCCCATTCGCCGGTGAACTCCAGCCAGCTTTTCGGGCTGAGCGCGCCGAGCTCAGAAATGCCGGGACGCAATTGCGCGAGCGCGAACGGATGAACCGCCGCGGCCGGCTCGGGCCCCGCGCTGAACGCATCGAATCGATGTCCCGCCAGTTCGCGCAGCAAAGCTTCGGCAATGATGCTGCGCGCTGAATTCTCGCGACAGAGAAACAGCACCTTATATTTTTTGGTCACGCTTACCCCGTACCCTTGGTCTTTTCGTGTTTTTAGTGTTTTCGTGTTCCTGCGCGCCACTGTACCGACCGAGTCTTGCGCCCTCGTGACACTACGATGTCTCGATTTTTGACGCCACGGGATTTTTACCAGGGTTTCGACTAGCTGTGCAAAAGGCAAGTCTCAGCGCGCGCGATCAGTCGCGCGTCATCAAAGGTCACCAAAGATCACCAAGGGGCTTCTCTTCAGACGGAAGCGTCGGTATCGGTTCCGCCTGATACGGTGCGGTTGGCGGCATCGGTTCCGCCTGATACGGTGCGGTTGGCGGCATCGGTTCCGCCTGATACGGTGCGGTTGGCGGCATCGGCGGCGGCGTCTGCCGCGGCTGCCGGCAAGGGCTCGAACAACATGGCCGCCGGCTGTTGATTGATCGCCTTGACGCCATTGGCGATGCCGGGCGCCGCCACGTAGGGAATGAACGCCGCGAGCGCGACCACAACGATGAAAGTGAACATGGCGGTTCGCCTCCCAGGACATTTTATTAATTCTAGAGTCCCGGATTCGAAGGCCGAAGGCCGCCTTCCATATCAATTCGGTCTATTTCTATCGCCTGACGGCCAGTGAATGAGCCGTGCATGGCCTCATCAAAACCGCAAGCCATTCAGGAACTGGAACCAGAGGCTGCCCAATGCGCCGGCCGGATGTGCGTCGCTGGCGGGTTCTTCGCGTTTGCCTTGATCGGCGCGGGGGCTTGCCGCTTCATGAGTCGTTGCAGCGTGCTTTTTCAACGAGGTGGCCGCGGCCTCGGTTTCGGCCTGAACCTCTTCGACACCCTCGGCCCGCTCAGCCTCGGCGGCGAGGTCCGCCTTTGCGGCCTCGCGCCGCGCCGCCTGCAAGGCCGCCACGCTGTCCGCGATCTGCGCGGCTCGCCGCGCCTCGCAGCGACGCCCCAGCAGCACGCCGAATAGCACGTCGCGATTGTGGCCTTCGTCGGCGAAACGCATGGCGAGCGAGACCATTTCCGCATACGCCGCTTCGTCGGCCGCGCGCGCCGCCGCCTCGCGTTTCGC
Organism: Paraburkholderia terricola; assembly: GCF_003330825.1. NCBI lineage: Bacteria > Pseudomonadati > Pseudomonadota > Betaproteobacteria > Burkholderiales > Burkholderiaceae > Paraburkholderia > Paraburkholderia terricola. Next base: position 2,422,801 of record NZ_CP024942.1, on the reverse strand, counting down.
TTGCGCCTCCTGCCGGCGTGCGCGCTGCGCTTCCCAGCCGCGCATCTGCTCGGCATAGACCGCGTCGTAGACCTTGCGCTGCGCGGCGTCGGAGAGGATCGCGTACGCGTCCTTGATGTCCTGGAAGGCGGCGCGCGCCACTTCTTCCGCGCCGCTGTTGCGATCGGGATGCCACTTCATCGCAGCCTTGCGATAGGCGCGCTTGATCTCTTCGTGGGTGGCGTGCATGGGCACGCCGAGCGTGTCATATAGGGTTGTCATCGCTTGCTCGACCTCGCCTGGAATCGCTTCGCGGAGCATCGTAGCATGCGAAAGACAGCCTTATCGTGAAGCGGCCGGCGTTCGGGCCGCGCAACATCCCAGGCAAAAAAAAGGCCTCGCCACTGACGCAGCGAGGCCCAATCCCATGTCAAGGAGATGTCATGGAGGAGACGATCCGATCATAGCCGCGCGTCGTCGCGCGCCCAAACAATCGTTCTCCCTATGCTTATTCGGTCTCGATGGAAGTGCATTGCAGCGCGCGTCGCGCCTGCCTTCCGGCGCTCGCGGCAGGGCCGTGAGCGTGTCGTAAGCCGCGCGGTTATATCGTTAGAACAAAAAGTCGCTTCGTTCGGCTGCCCGCGATCATTAACATGACACTTCAAAGTCCGGTTCGCCCCGGCCCGTCTGCGCGCAAGCCCGCGCCAGCGTACCGTGAGCCGCTACCGAAGGAGCGTTTTCGTTGACCAGTTTCAATCATCAGCGCCAGCCGCTCGTCGTCGGCATCGGCGGCACCACGCGCGCCGCCTCGTCCACCGAGCGCGCGCTCGGCTTCGCGTTGCGTGGCGCCGAGGCCGCCGGCGCTGACACCCGTCTGTTCGGCGGCACGTTCCTGCATAGCCTGCCTCACTACGCGCCGGAAAACCCGCAACGCACCGCCGAACAGCTCGAACTGATCGAAGCCGTGCGCCACGCGGATGCGCTGATCATCGCCACGCCCGGCTATCACGGCGGCGTATCCGGTCTCGTCAAGAACGCGCTCGACACACTGGAAGAACTGCGCGCCGACGAGCGTCCGTACCTGGATGGCCGCGCGATCGGCTGCATCGTCACCGCGTATGGCTGGCAGGCGGCCGGCTCGGTGCTGACGTCGCTACGCTCGATCGTCCACGCGTTGCGCGGCTGGCCGACGCCGTTCGGCGCCGGCATCAACACGCTGGAGACGCGGTTCGACACGGTCGATACCTGTTCCGATGCGAAGGTCGTCGATCAGCTCGCCACGGTCGGACAGCAGGCCGCGCAATTCGCGCTGGCGTTCAACGGGCATCGCACGCCGAGCGTGGCGGCGGTTGGCGGCGCGTCGATCAAGGAGGCGCAACCGGCTCGGTTGCTGCACGCGGTTTAGCGTCTTTTTTGCATGGCGTCGCGGCGCGGTGGGCCTCCGCGCTTGCGACCGGGCAATAGGCCTGGGCGTTTGCCTGGCCGCTTTCGTTGTTTCGCCCGTTCTCCGTTCTCCGTTCTCCGTTCTCCGTTCTCCGTTCTCCGCTCTCCGTTCTCCGCTCTCCGTTCTCCGTTCTCCGTTCTCCGCTCTCCGCTCTCCGCTCTCCGCTCTCCGTTCTCCGTTCTCCGTTCTCCGCTAACCGCTCTCCGCTCTTCCGTTCTCCGCTGTTCCGCTAACCGCTCGCCCGCTTCGAGCCCACCCGCAGACCGTTGCCGCCCTCGTTCTTCCACAACCACCGGTTCCACGCCACACCCCGCTCACCAGAACAGTGCGCCACACAACAGACCGTGCCCGCGCAACGCCGGATAGTGTCCAGAACCTCGCTGATTTGCTTACGACGAAACATTGGTTCACCCGCTGCGCGCCACGGCCTACGCTTGACCCTGTCCGCTGATTCAGCGGCCGCCCGACGCCACGCAACGGTGTCGCATGCGCCGGCATCCGGGCATCGCATGCGTGCACATTCACCGCCACGATCATGAACGCACATATCCGCTACAAGGGCTACGAAGTCGCACCGGCTGCGCAACAACTGCCCAATGGCCTGTTCGCCGCCAACCTGACCATCGAGAAAACCACCGCGAGCCACGGCCAGGCCTACTCGTTTGACGCGCTCGATTATTTCTTCGACGAGGAACACGCGCTCGCCTACGCATTCCGCTGGGGACGCATGTGGATCGATAACCACCAGTAGCGTCGGCGACCGCCGATAGCGGCGGCGATCCGCACACCGTGGCGCGGCAAGCGCAACCTGGCGCAATCGGGCGAGCGACCACCAAGCATGCGGCGGCAAACAGCGGCAAACAGCGGCAAACAGCGGCAAGCAGCGGCAAGCAGCGGCAAGCAGCGGCAAGCAGCGGCCCGCATTGCGTCACTCCGGCATCCTGTTTCAAGCGGTTGTGCCAGAATAGGCGACACATCGAGCTCGCTCTCTCTGTACGCCGCCATGTCCGACACACTGATAGAAGATGTTGCCGACGACCGCACCCTGCGCCATTGGACATTCACCGGCGCCGCCCGCGTGAAGTTCGGTTCAGAAGCGCACAAGCAGATGTTTTGCCGCATGCTGCTTGAAACCCACAACCCCTATAAACCAGCCGTACTCGAATGGCCAGCGCTCGAGCCGGACGCGCTCGAACGCCTGTGTTCACTGCCCATCTGGGACATCGCGGTGCAAACCGAAGGCCGCGCCTCGATCAACGTCCACACCTATGCCGCCCAAGTGAGCGACCCGCTGCTGCGCGAAGCGATCCGCATGGATGGCGACGAGGAAGCGCGCCACAAGCGCGTGCTCTCCAAACTGATCGCCGCTTACGGCATCGAGATCGCCCCCGAGCCGGCCTATCCGGCGCGCGACCCCGAGTGGGCGTGGATGCGCACGGGCTATAGCGAGTGCATCGACAGCTTCTTCGCGTTCGGGCTGTTTCGTTCGGCGCAGCAGTCCGGCTATTTTCCGGAGTCGCTCGTCGAGACCTTCGAGCCGGTGATTCAGGAAGAGGCGCGCCACATTCTGTTCTTCGCCAACTGGGTCGCATGGCATCGGCGCACCATGCCGCTGTGGCGCAGGCCGTGGCATGCGCTGCGCGTGCTGGCGATCTGGACCGTGCTGATCTGGGAGCGCGTGGCGATCGCCAAGGGTATCGACGCCAACGGCGTCGTGCACGATTCGAATTTTCTGCCGGCCAACAGCAGCGTGATCGGCGAGGCGCTGAACGCGCGCGAGATGATCGAACTATGCCTCGCGGAAAACGAGCGGCGCATGAGCGGCTACGATGCGAGACTGCTGCGTCCGAAGCTGGTGCCGGCGCTCGCACGCCTAGTGCTGCGCTTCATGAAATCCTCGCGCCGACCAGGCACGCCACCTTAAGGAGACGCAGGCCATGCCATGGACCGTCGATGCACAACTCGCGCTCACCGCCACCGAAGCCGTCGCCGCGATCCAGTCCGGCCGCCTCAGCGCCACCGACTATGCCGCCACGCTGCTCGCGCGCGCGGCGGCGCTCTCGAGCCTCAATGCGCTGACCGTGATCGATCTGGACGGCGCGCTGGCCGCCGCGCGGCGCATCGACGCATTGCCGGCATCGGAGAAAGCACGCTTGCCGCTCGCCGGCTTGCCGATCGTCGTGAAGGACAACATCCATACCGCGGGCTTGCAAACCTCGGCGGGCACGCCCGCACTCGAGCGCTTCGTGCCGAAGACGAACGCGCCGTCGGTGCAACGGCTCGTCGACGCCGGCGCGATCGTGCTCGGCAAGTCCAATATGCACGAGCTGGCGTTCGGCATCACGAGCACCAACCTCGCCCCGCATGCGGGCCCGGTGCGCAATCCCTACGATCCCTCGCTGATTCCGGGCGGCTCGTCGGGCGGCACCGCGGCGGCGATTGCCGCGCGCATCGTGCCCGCGGGTCTGGGCACCGACACCGGTGGCTCGACGCGCATTCCCGCCGCGCTGACGGGCACCGTGGGCTTTCGTCCGTCGGTCGGCAATGGCGGCGCCGAGCGGCGTTATCACGATCCGCTCGCCGTGGTGCCGATCAGCCACACGCGCGACACGGTCGGACCGATGGCGCGCACCGTCGCCGATATCGCCCTGCTCGACGGCGTCATCACCGGCGCCGGAGCGTTGCCGGCGCTGACGCTGAACGGCTTGCGCATCGGCTTGCCCGCGCCGCTTTGGGAAGGGCTCGAACGGCAGGTGGACGACGTGGCGCGCGCCGCGTTGAAGCGGCTGGAAGCGGCGGGCGTGGCGTTGGTGCCGCTTGCGATGAGCGAGCTGGAAGATCTGAACGCGAGGGTGGGCGGTCCCATCGCGATTCATGAACCGCGCGAGGACGTGCTGGCCTGGCTCATCGCCAACGACGCGCCGGTCAGGACGCTCGCCGACATGGCGGCCCGCATCGCGAGCCCGGACGTGCGGGCGATCTACGACGCCGTGCTCGACGACGCGCTCGGCGCACGCTACGACGCGGCGCTGAACCTGTGGCGTCCGCGCTTGCAGCAGTACATTGCCGCGACTTTCGCCGACGAGCATCTCGACGCGCTGCTGTTTCCCACCACCCGCCTCGCCGCGGTGCCGATCGACGAACTGAACGGTTCGTCGACGGTCTCGATCGACGGCTCCGCCCCCATCGACACCATGGACGCGTTCCTGCGCAATACCGATCCGGCCAGCACGTCCGGCATTCCCGGGCTTTCGCTCGCCGCGGGCATGACCGCGAGCGGCTTGCCGGTCGGCCTCGAACTGGATGGGCCGCTCGGCGAGGATCGCCGGCTGCTGGCGATCGGTGTCGCATTCGAACGGTTGCTCGGCGTGCTGCCGGCGCCGGTGCTGTAACGCCGACGCCGATGACACTGCCGATGAGAACAACGACAAGCGATACGCTCGCCTCCGCCCGCACCAGGCGGCCCCTGTTGCGCAGCGCGGCCGCATGGGCCGCGGCACTCGTCGTCGCGCTCGCCGCCGGCGCGTGCGCGCGCCTCGCCGCGGTCGACTCCAATGCGTTGTGGAAGATCGTCGATCTGCGCTGCGTGCCGTCGCAACAGGCCACCGGCACGCCGGGCCAATGCACCGCCGTCGATCTCGACAAGCGCTATGCGATTCTGAAAGATATCGTCGGCCGCTCGCAGTATCTGCTGATTCCGACCGACCGCGTCACCGGTATCGAAAGCCCGCTCCTGTTCGCGCCGCATGCGCGCGACTATTGGGCCGACGCGTGGGCGGCGCGGCGTTATGTCGAGAAGTCGGTCAAGCGCTCGCTGCCCGACAACCAACTCGGCCTCGAAATCAACTCGAAGTACCGCCGCACGCAAAACCAGCTGCATATCCATATCGATTGCATGCATGCCGAGGTGAGCGCCGCGCTCGCGCGTCACGCGAAAGACGCCCCCGGCGAATGGCGCTGGGATACGCTCAACGGCAACCGCTACCGGATCATGCGCGTCACCACCCTCATGCAAGCAGGCAATCCGTTCAGCCTCGTCGCGCGAGACAATCAGAATGTCGAGGCGATGGCCATGCAAACCATCCTCGTGACGGGCGCGGGAGCATTCGCCGACAAGGACGGCTGGCTCGTCGTGAACAGCGGCATGGAGGTCGACAACGGCACCGGCTCGGCGGAAGGCTTGCTCGACCACGCGTGCCGCGTGGCGGACGGCGCCTGAGCGCCGGTCGCTTCGTCATTGCAGCGCCCGTGTAGCCCGTGTAGCGTGGCGCAAGCGGTTGCCTATGCACGATCGGGCAGATGCATTGCCGAACAAAATGGTTCTGCTGCCGCGCATTGGTCCGTAGGATCGGTCCAAACATGCACTCCGACCGATCCGGCTCATGGCGACTTACCTCGACGATACGCAACGCAAGGCGCTCGCCCGGCTGGCGACAAGCTGGACGTGGCGCACTCAATGGCCCACGTGGACGCTGATCGTCACGATCTACAGCGGATGGTTCGGGGTGGCGACGCATGCGCGCGATTTCGGCTTGCCGCTGACCACGGTGCTGCTCGCCTTGTTCGGCACGTGGTACATGTCCTTGCAGCACGAACTGCTGCACGGTCATCCGACCCGTTCGCCGTTCGTCAACGCCCTGCTCGGCGTCGCGCCGCTGGCGGTGTGGTTTCCCTACGGCGTTTATCGTGATTCGCATCTTCAGCATCACGACGATCCGCATCTGACGAATCCGCAGCGCGATCCTGAAAGCTATTTCGTCAGCCACCGCATGTGGCAACGCGCGCCTCGGCCAATTCGCATGCTGCTGACGTTGCGCAATACGTTTATCGGGCGTCTGCTGGTCGGCCCGGCATTCGCTATCGCGGCATCGGGCGTGGATGCGTTCCGAAAGATCAATCGCGGCGATTGGCGCGACGTGCCGGCATGGCTCGCGCATTTCGCCATGCTGGCCGCGCTCACGTTCTGGCTGCAACGATCATGCGGAATACCGGCATGGGTGTTTATCCTCGGCGCGGGGTACGGGTCGTTGTCGCTGGGCTCGATCCGCTCGTTTCAGGAACATCGCGCGGCGCATGCTTGCGAACATCGCACGGTCATTAACGAAGCCGCGTGGTGCTGGCGGCTGCTGTTTCTGAACAACAACTATCATCTGGTTCATCATGATCTGCCGCACGTGCCGTGGTTTGCACTTCGACAGGTTTATGAAACCTCCCGCCAGCACTACATCGATCGATCTGGAGGCTTTCTGGTCAAGGGTTACAGCGAATGGTTCAGGCTCTACGTGTTCGCTCCGGTTGCAAGTCCGGTTTATGGAGACCTGTCCCGCTTGATCCCGAACGACCCCACTGCTTCCCGCAGATTTGCGGGTAAATTGCGGGTAAAATTCATGGTAGTTGTCCGTCAAGGTGAACTCCATGAAGCTGACCTACCTACTCCTGCTGAACGCCAAACCGCAAGACAAGCCCTATAAGCTCCGTGACCGCGACTCCATGTACATGCGGGTGTCGACTTCGGGTTCGAAGGCATGGAAATTTGACTACCGGCTGGATGGCAAGGATTGCAGTTATACACTTGGGCGATTCCCTGATCTGTCGATAAGCGACGCCCGCCAACGTCGCAACGAAGCGGCCAAGCTGGTGGCGTCCGGCATCCACCCCAAGGCCTATGAGAAGCAGTTGCAACTGCAGACGATCACACACAACAAGAATACCTTTTGGTCCGTCTGCGAGGACTGGATTGAAGAAAATCGCGACAGGTGGAGCGAATACTACTGCGGGCAGGCCATACGCTTTCTCTCACGCTATGTGAAAGATTCGCCGCTCGGGAAGATGCCCGCACGCGATATCAAGGTGGCCCACGTCTATGACCTGCTGCAGTCGATTGCCAAGCGCAAATCCCTTTCAGGTGATGAACGCAAGGCCGGGGGTGCGCCGCACATTGCAGTGCGACTGCGTCAGCACCTTAACGCAATTTTCAGGCTGGCGATTATCAGCGGGCGAGCCGATAACAACCGATTGCGGCTCTGAAGGTCTCAGACGTACTGACACTTCCAGCTACGCGTCACAATCGTGCGCTAGAGACCGATGAACTGATATGACTTTCCGTGTCAATTGGAATCGGTTTTCGTTTTCCTTTGGTGGATGCATGAATTTCCTGGAGGCGGCGTAGCAGTAAGTCTCGACGGTGGATCGCACTGAATTTCCGGACTCACGCGTACCGGGTATCTGTAGCTCCAGGCGGCCTCGACGAGCAGCTTTCTTGCATAGCTGTTACCGTTCTTCGTGATGCTGCCCTAGCGCCGCCGCTCACCCGAAGAATGTTCTGACGGCGTCACGCCCAGCCAGGCCATCAGCTGGCGCGGGTGCTCGAAGCGGGAGAAGTCCCCCAATTCGGAAAGCATGCCCACGGCGGTGATGAACTGTATGCCGCGCATGGTCTGCAGACCCAGAATGGCCGGATAGAATCGCCAGCCGACGACAGCTTCGTGCAAGGTCGCCTCGAGGCGCTCACATTGCGCAAACCTGTCTTCAATCGTGCGACGGCACTCGTCGAAGGCCAGTTGCTGCCAGTGGTTTGGAAATGCAAATACGCTTATCCATCGCCGGTGCGCGGGACCCCAGTTGGCGTTACCTGAGTAGCGGACTCCATGCGATAGCAGGAAGGACTTCAATCGCTGGCGGGCCTGTCTGAGATCTGCTTTCGCTGCCGCCTACCCAATGAGCTGGGCCGACTTTCATACACAAAGCGAACTATTGGCCTCTGAGGCATTCGTCGCGTTAAGAGCCGGAAACGCAAGTTCCGCGGAAGCTTTGTACGCGAACGCTGCGGAATTGGAGGAGACAGCACTCCACGCTGTCGAGTCCGGCAAGCCTCGCACCTTGGGAATCACCGCGGTAAGCGCGGTGTCGCTCTGGTTCAAGGCACGAGCCTATCGGCGGGCGGAACAGCTTGCCTGTCTGATGCTCGGCAATAACGCCTTGCCTGAATTCGCAGCAGATAACCTGCGGTTGCTGATTCAGGCAATCTGGACCGAGCAGTCGAAACTTCAAGCAGGAGTTACGTTTCTTCCGGGGCAGGTGATGATCTCCGTGAAGGGTGGAGAGGTGGTTACCGGCGGAGCACCTCTAGATCTGATTGTCGATAAGGTACAAACGGTTCAATCGATTTTCTACCGGACCATTGAATTTTTGAAGAACATGCCCCATCGCTCGCGCGGAGGACCGCAACGATCAATTCAGGAAGCCTGCCGACCCTGGCTATTTCAGGCGCCCCCTGGAAGCTACCAATTCTCAGTCGCCATCCAGGAGCCAGCACAGAAGGATTTTTTCGACGAAGCCATTAAGCCTGATGAGGTTGCCCTTCATTTTTTAGCGGTTCTCAAGGCCTCGTCCTCCAATGAACGTGAAGCACTTGAAAAACTCATCCCGGATCGGGAATATCGGGCCACCTTCCTGAAACTGACGCGCAACCTAGCCCCCACCGGGAAGTCGTTTGAGCGTCTGGAAATCAAGGCAGCGGGCGAATCAGGAGGAGTCGTTCTCGCTCCAGAAAACCGGACCCTGATTAACCAGTCCTTACGTGAACAGAAGCCGCCTGTCTCATCCCAAGGGGAAGCGACAACGGTTGTCGGCACCCTGCGTGCGGTCCATCTGGATAAGGACTGGCTGGATCTCAACATGAGCGGAAAATCTGTCCACATTGACGGCGTCAAGGACTCCATTGATGACATCATCGGTCCCATGGTGAACAAGCAGGTAGTCGTGCATGTCCTCAAGCTACCCAAGGGCAAATTGAAGTTCGTCGACATTGAGCTGGAGGAGTAAGGCACGGCACGCGCATAACCGGGACATTCAAACCGGGGCACGCCAGACTTCTGAGAGATCGTCGGCAAGGTCTGCAAACGGGTTCGGCAGGATGCGGCGGGCCGCGAAGTTTCCGATCATGGCCGCGTTCGGATAGTGGAGCGCCAATCGTCGCGTTGCTGCGACGTAATACGCTCCGGAGGTCAGCATATCGCCAAACACGAAGATATGGGTTGGCTGATTCCCCACATTGCCGACGCGGGCGTCGAAGCTGAGATCCTGTGTACGGCGGCCCAACGGTTGAGCCCATCGCCGGGATAGGCGGACATCCGCTTTTTCCGTGCGGTCTCGATCAACCGCATGACGAACCCGAGCTTCGTCTTGTCATGTACAGAGGGCGGCAGTCAAACGACCGTGGCGTTCACGCCGGTCCGCGCGAGATCCAGTGCTGCCTGCTCGGATCGCGCCCTCGCGCCGCCTACGGCAGCGCAATCGGCATCGTCAGTTTCCTGGGCCGCCCGCCCCGGCGCCATCGCCATGGTCGGAAAGGCGATGACAAGAGAGCCCTTTCGTTCCGAGTGCCTCGCCGAACGTCTCGATGGCGCGCTGATCCGCACCGACGGCGGCAGCCGCGAATCGCTCGACGATACGCACCGGGGGGCCGCCGAACAGTTCGATACACTCGTCCCGCAGGTCAAGGGGCCGTATCGTGACCCACAACGGCGGCGGCGAATTCCTCAGCGTCGGCGGATATTTCACGCTGGCCGACGGTCAGGCCGATCTGCTTTTAAACGTGCTCCCCCCGGTCATCCGCGTTCGGGAGGAATTAGGCCCGTCAACGCTGCGATGGCGTATCGAGCACATGAGAGAGGAGTTGCGCGAAGCGCAGCCGGGCAGCGGCATCGTCGCGCAGCAGTTGGCTACCCTCGTGCTCGTGCAAGCGTTGCGGTTGCAGCTTGCAGGCGCGCGTAACGAAGCCGTCGGCTGGCTTTTCGCGCTCACGGATAAACGGAAACGCACGGCGATCAACGCCATGCACGAGACGCCCGGGGCGAAATGGACTCTACAAGCGCTGGCCGAGCATGTCGCGCACGAGTTTCGCCATCCGGTTCAAGGAATTCGTCGGGCTCTCGCCGACGGACTATCTGACGCGTTGGCGTATGACCTTGGCCACTGCCAGGCTGACGCACTCGCGCGACTCGGTCGCTGAAATCGGCCTCGCGCCCGGGTACGAATCGGAAAAGTCCTTCAGCGCAGCCTTCAAACGGATTATGAAGTGCGCCCCCCCGCCAGTATGGCCGCCGGCGGCCCCCGTACGCGTGAGGGCGAACTGCGACGTCACGCTCTGCGGCATTGCCAGCGACTTCCTGCTAATTTACTCCCCTCAGCTGTATTCATGCGCTGTGACGTGCGCACAATGCGGACGTTCGCCGATTAGTCGGGATCGCGCTGCGGACGGTGCTGTGTGCTTGCCGGGCATAATAGCGGCAGACCGGACATGGCTCGCACGTTCGCCTTTGCTCCTGCTTCGGATCTCCTGCGCCCATCCCACCGGAATCCTTCTTCATGCAACGAAACGACACCGCCTGCAACGTCCCCTAGCCAGCGCTAGCATGAAGCACCGGCCGTTCACACGCATCTGCTGGCGAACGCCGGCATCGCGTTCAACGGTGACCATCCGCTGAATATCTGGGTATCCGATCCTGACGTCTAGGCGCCTAATCGAAGCCAGCGCGCGGTCTGAAGGCCGATCAGGAAGAACGATTATTTTGCGGGCGGCGGGAAAACTGCATCCCGGAACTTTTTCTTGACCCGCACGATTGCCACGCCCCTGTTGCACCCGCGGCCTGCGGGTCTTGTGCGTGCCGTAAAATGCGCCGACAGACTGAAAATTATTCTATGGAACCGACTCCAAGACAACGCAAGTCCAAGCAGACTGGCGGTAGGCGGCCGATGACGCGCGACATGTTGTTGCCGCTCCCGGCGACGATCTGGCGTCGTCGCTCACTCGAGCACCATCTGGCTCTTGCCGCGTTGCGCTCCGGGAACTGCAATATCGAACTGATCGGCCGGTTGTTCAGGACCGTGTACCTCGCCTATTTCGTTCATGCGACGTTGAATGGTCGTCGCTCCCTCGGATCTTTCCGGATCTCCGAGGCAGCGCTGCACGCTATCGCGGCGCGCATCAAGGCCGCAAGCGACTGGTCGCTACCTGAAGCTGACGGGCGAGCCCTTGAACACGTTTTGTCGCTGCACGACGAACAGCTCTCGACACTCCCCTCGCATCGGATTACACAAGCCAATGAACAGTTGAACGTTTTTCTTGCCACCGACGCGTTGTCGCCGATTGCGCCAAACGACGATGAAGACATCTGAATCGCCAGGTCCCCGACGCACACGTCGGGCCATCGTCCGATACACAGGAAGAACTCACGCCACGCTGCCTCTGGGCCACGATCTGGCTTTCAGACCGAGCACCCTGCCAGACCGAAGGACACCGTGCGTCGTGAGACCAGTCAGCTTGGTGCGGGTATATGGACAGGCGATCCGCCCGCGCCTCCCCCGGGCGGCAGGTCCCTTGCGAACGAGTCATTGTCCCGGGTCCGGGTACCGCACAAGTAAGTAGCGCGAGCACGTCCGATAAGGCCGTGAAACTGCCCGGGCACGGCTCCTCCCGCTTCCTCGATATGTATGCTGGCGTCGTGCAGTGCCTTTCTGGCTATGCGCCCCGCTGCAACACTTTGCACAGGCGGAGTCTTAACCTCGGAATTTCGCCGGCCATTGGAGCTCCCCTCTCTCTCTGCATTCGCCGGAAGCCGGCTGCTCGATCACCAATCGTCACGCCAACTGCTGATAGAATCAGTAGCACAGAGAATATCCGTCGGAGCGCGGCTGATCATGGAGTACCGAGTCAGTTTTGAGCACAGTCTGGCAAGCGCCCCCAATGACTTTATCGCGCGTATCACCTCGCATCGGGTCGACGACGTCCCCGCGAACATTCCACGCGCCCTGCTCGCCGAATTCATCGCAGACCTGATCCTGAAACGGTCACCCCAGATCGGCAGGATCCGTGACCTGAGAATACTGTAGCGCTTCCCGGCCACACGGCCAACTGCTCCGCCGCCCGGTTAACGCCGCGCGGCTGTTTCCCTGCCATCGTCTGCGTTGACGTAGGTAACACGCTGCACCGGCTGCAACGGAAATTTCGGTCGTGCAATCCATGTTTCTTCCGCGGGTCGATTACGTCGGCCCCCGCAACCGTATCGACGATGCCCCTGATGAACGCCCTTGATACCTTCCCGGTGAAACATGCCAATGTCCTGCGTCCCCGCAGCCGGATTACTGTGCGGCGGTCGCCCGTTCACGGCAGAGGGGTGTTCGCGACGTGCGCGCTTGTGGCCGGCGAACTCATCTGTGAGTACCTGGGCGAACGGATCTCATGGGACGAGGCTCTGCTCCGTCACCCGCGCGATCCGGCACAGCCGGATCACACCTTCTACTTCGACGTCGGCAACGGTACCGTCATCGACGGGGCGATCGGCGGTAACAGTGCCAGATGGATCAACCATGCATGCCGTCCCAACTGTGAAGCCGCGGACCGCGACGGCCGGATCTTCATTCGCACCGTGAACCCGGTGCCCGCCGGCGAAGAACTGTGCATCGATTACGCGCTCTTCGTCGAAGGACGGCACACCCGTCTGCTTCGGAAGCGGTACGCCTGCCACTGCGGCGCGCCGGACTGCCGGGGAACCATGCTGGCCAGACGGGGAAAGCGGTCATGGAAAGAGCATATTTCAGCGCCTGCCCGTGAGCTGGTCGAGGACAGTGTGCATGCGGATGTGGCAACACGGGCCGCAATCCACATTCGAACGACCATCACGGACACGCTGATCGACGCATAGCGGGAAGCTCCCGATGCTGCTTCGTCATGGAGCAGCGGAATTCACAGGGCGTCGTGCCCGACGTGAACCTCCCGGGCAACGCCGGGGGAGAACACTGACACTTCCGGCATGAGCATGGTCGACACCGCCGATCCCGTCCGGCTGCCTGCGAGCGCGTTGGTCAGGAGAATCCATGTCGCACGCGGGCTGTGCTTCGCACAGCCCTCCCCAGAGTTCCCCCGTGCGGGCGATGCGCCTGCCTCCCGATCTGCTGAACCTCGAACGCCAAAGACGTCATCACGATCTGCCCGAACGCCGCAAGAATCTGCGTCAGCATGCGAACCCGGTCGGTCGCTTTAGGTCGCATTCGTGTGCACGCTTTAGCCACGCGTGAGCAATCGGCATGGGATCTCCCGCCTGCTCACTGTTCAGGCCACTACTTCGCAAACCTCCCAGCGCGTCTTGATGATTGCGCCCACCCGTACGGCCTGCGCGCCCACCGATCGCGCGCGAAATGTCACGGTGACGCCCTGCGCATGCGCGAACGGTCCAATCTCGACCACCATGAGTTCGTGGTCCCGGAACCTGATACGCGATCCGGCGAACGCGCTGGTCCGTGAACGGCTGGGCGCCGGGCCATGCGGTTTCGGTGTAGCACCCTGGGAATGCATACTCAAACCCGCGAGCAGTTCAACATCGGCTGGCAAAGGCATCGGTCGTAAGGGTCTGTTTTCCAGTCCGGCATTCTAGCAACGACGCGGGCGATGCCGGCTCTGTCGGCAGGTACAGGCGCGGGCATAGGCTATCTGTTCGTACATACCTTGAAGATCTCGTCGCAAAGGGGCGTGTCCAGCCGAATGTCGCCACCGCCTGTCATGGCGTTGTCCTCAACGACCAGTGTCAGTGGTTCGGTGCAGCAGGCTGTGTTATCGCAGTCCTGAAACCCTCACTGGGCGCCCCCGCGCCGCGCTGCGGGCGGGCTTTCGTGCTTCGCACCGGGCCGCCGGCGGCGTCCCGGCCCTCCCGGGCTTCAATCCCTGGCGCAAAACCTCAACCCCCGACACCCAAGACCTTTAACCCCCAGTCAGGTGAAGGCCGCAGGCGGCCTCCACATTCGCGCTCGCCGCGCGGCGGCTCATCCCGGTGAAACCCGACGCTTCGCATCCACCAGTCTCCTGGGTTCCCGCCCGACACCCGCGACCGTAGCCGATGGCGGGCAAACATCAAGGGGCGAGGGACCGTGTTGCCCGCACCCCTCCCTCGCCTTTTTTCCTTGACGTTTGCCCGCCACCGGCTCCTTGAGTCGCACGGGCGCGAACTCAGGAGACTGGCGGCGGTAAAGCCAACCCCGGGTTCCACCAGGACGAGCCCAACCCTTACAACGGGGCGGAATCTTGGAGCCCGGTCAGCGCAACACCGATCAACCTCTTTTGTTGTGGAGAGTGCCATGCAACTCGCTTCCTCTTTCCGTTACGGCTCGCCGATGCTCCGCTCCGACTCCCCCCTGTCGGACGACCAGATCCGCCGCGTCGCCCCGTCCATCTTCGCGGACGGCAAGCACGAAAGCCGCTCCGAGCGCTACACCTACATCCCCACCATCAACGTGCTGCGCGGCCTGCGCAACGAAGGCTTCCAGCCGTTCATGGTCTGTATATGAACGCGTCCCGTTTGCGCCAGTGCTTCGTGTGTTCCGACATGGACAGGAAGGTTGCAGCTGTATATCCGGCTTTATCGCAGTCAACATATTTCTGCGAGCCCCGATGAAATCCGCTGATTCACGCCTCATTGCCAGAGCGAGCTTTGAACTCGACAGACCATACAGGTTTCGCGAATCACGGTCCGACCTGCTTTGTCATCACACTCGATTGCCAACGCAACCTTTCAGCATACCGCCTGTACCAAACGCAACTTCTCCGAAATGCTTCCTGTGTTCAGGATGGTTTCACGCTTACGTAATCTCTTTCGTAGGAGCGACCATGAGCAAGTACGGCCCAAATAGTTCGAGCTATCTTGTTCGCCAAGGCTACGACAACTACGTTCAGTGGCCTTCGTTTCTTCAACTCCTCGATCCACGGCGTTGGCACCTTCGCGTGCGTCAGTACTGCCCTTGCACCGTGGATCAGCAGCATACGCAGATAGGTATCGCCACGCTTGCTTATTCCATGGAGGCTTACCTTGCCTCCCGTGCCGGTCTGCTTCGGTACCAGCCCAGCCCAAGCGGCAAATTCACGGCCCGACTTGAAGGCCTTCGGATCGCCCATCATTGCAACTGCTGCCGTTGCCGTCAGCAGACCGACGCCCGGGATTTCGAAGATCGCTTTCACCGCTCGATCTTCTTTCTTCCATTCGCGCAATCGCCTTTCGATCGTCGAGATTTCTTCGCCCATCTTTTCGATTCGCGACCATTGATCGCGCAGGCTATCGATCAACACTTTTGGCAAACGTTCTTCGATACGGGCGATTGTGTCGGGGATCGCCTTGGCCATCGCCACCCGCCCTGCGCCCATCACTTCCCCAAACTCGGCCAGCATTCCGCGCAGGCAATTGATTTGCATCGTGCGGAACTTCACCAACTGCTCGCGTTGGCGGTGCATCATCAAAACTGCCTGTTGCATCTCCGTTTTCACAGCAACAGCTTTGCTCGGCTGCTGCACCGCCAACCAGATCGCCCGAGCATCCGCCGCATCATTTTTGTTTCGGATATTGAAGGCTTTAACAAATTTGGCTGGCATCAATTTGACTGCGTGTCCCATGGCCGTCAACTGTCTCGCCCAATGATGCGAGCTGCCGCAGGCCTCCATGCCGATCATGCACCTCGATCTATTCGCAAAATACTCGAGAAACTGCGATCGCTTAATCGCCTTGTTTACGATTTCCCCGGTATCCGGGTCTATGTAGTGCACCTGAAACACGTTCTTCGCAATATCGATACCCACAGGCGTAACATTCATTTGTGGATCCTCCGGTTGCCGGGAAATGCTTGCATTTTCCACCTGGGCACATTGATGCCGTTAGCCCGTGAGGATCCACCTTACGCCACAGCTCCCCCATTCGCGGGTGGGACGCGTTCATTTCATTGCCAGACGCGCGTACGCCACGACGACCGCCGCGAATTCACCAGGCACATGATCCGCATGCGGCACGCCGACGAAATCACCGGCGAAGAAGCCAACGAAATCATCCTGCTCAACTCGCACGACGGTACGAGCAGCTACCAGATGCTGGCTGGTGCCTACCGGTTTGTCTGCCAGAACGGCATGGTGGCCGGGGACACCGTGCGCGATATCCGCGTCCCCCACAAGGGCAACATCGTGCAGAACGTCATCAACGGCGCGTTCGACGTGCTCGACGGCTTCGACCTGATCCGCGAACAGAAAGACGGCATGAAGACCCTCACGCTCGAGCACGACGAACAGCACGCGTTCGCGCGCTCCGCGCTTGCGCTGCGCTACGAGCCGACCGACGCAGAAACGCCCGCTCCCATCACCGAAAGCAGCCTGCTCGCCCCGCGCCGCTTCGAAGATCGCCGGGACGACCTCTGGACAGTGTTTCAAAGAGTCCAGGAAAACCTCACCAAAGGCGGGCTACATGGGCGTTCGCGCAGCGGACGCTCCATGTCCACCCGCCCCATCACCGGCATCGACCAGAACGTGAAACTGAACCGTGCGCTGTGGATGCTCGCCGAAGCGATGCGCCAGATGAAGGCGTAAGTACCGCAGGGGCGGCGTTTCCGCGCCGCCCCCCAATTCGATCAGGACTCCTCTTCGGGTCAAGTCCTGATGCGTCCAGCAGCATCCGACCCGGAACCTTCTTTCCAACCTTCTGGAGTCAGTCATGCAAGCCCAAGTTGAAGCCGCCGTGGCAGAAGCCACTGAAACCGCATCGCCGCTCGAAACCAGTTTCGGCAACGAGCAGCCCGTCATCACCGTGCCGTATTCGAGCCTGCGGCCCTCGCCACTCAACGCCCGCACCAAACCCCTTTCGGGTATTCCGGGCCTCGCCGCCAACATCCGCGCCAAGGGCCTTTTGCAGAATCTCGTCTTTCACGAAATGAAGGGCGGACGCGGCAAGCAGCGCCGCTACGGTGTCTGCGCGGGCCAGCGCCGCGAGGCCGCGCTCGACCTGCTGTTCGAACAGAAGCACATCGCTGCGAACTATCCGGTACCGGTGCGCATCGTCAGCGAAGGCGAAGCCCTCGCCATTTCGCTGATTGAGAACAGCGAACGTGAAGGGCTCGACCCGTTCGACGTGCTGCGCGCGTACCGGATGCTGGCCGAGGAAGGGCGCAGCGTCGATTACATCGCTGCGCTGTTCTCCGCGTCGCCGCTCACCGTCAGGCGCCGCATGAAGCTCGCCAACGTGTCACCAAAGCTGCTCGCGCTGCTGCGCGAGGATGCGATCACGCTCGACCAGCTTGCGGCCCTCGCGCTCGCGGACGATCACGAAACGCAGGAACACATCTGGTTCGATGCGAACGACTGGCAACGCCAGCCCAACTATCTGCGGCAGGCCATCACGCGCGCCGAGATCGACGCGAGCCGCAGCCGGCTCGTGCGCTTCGTCGGCGTTGCCGTCTACGAAGCAGCGGCCGGCTACGTTCGCCGCGATCTGTTCAGCGACGACGAAAACGCCGGGTACATTGCCGATGCCGAACTGTTGCAGAAGCTCGTCGCGCAGAAGCTCGACGCCGCCGCAGAGGAAGTGCGCGCAGAAGGATGGGGCTGGATTGAAACACGCGTCGAGCGCGACTTTCTCGAACTGAACCGCTATGGCAGGCTGCGTCCGGTCCAGCGTCCGTACACCGACGACGAACAGCGGCAGATGGACGCGCTCACCGCGCAGCAGGACGAACTCGCCGAAAAGCTGGAGGCGCTGTCGGAGGATGACGAAAACGCCTACGCGGAAGCGGACCGGCTGAACGACGAGATCGAGCGCTTCAATGCCGCCCTCATCGGGCTCGAAAGCGTCGCACTGGTATGGGACGAACAGCAGATGACCGAAGCCGGTGCGTTCGTCATCGTCGGGCCGCAGGGCGAACTCGTCATCGAGCGCGGCCTCGTGCGCCGCGAGAACGCCGACGCGCTCGAAGCCGCAGGTGCGCATGTCACCGGCACGCCCGAAGCCGAAGCGCACGATGCGGTGTGCGCAACAACCCCGAAGGTCAAACCGGTCCACAGCGCAAAGCTCTGCCAGCGCCTCACCGCGCACCGCACCGCCGCCATGCGCGCGGAACTAGCCGCACAGCCCGCCGTGGCGCTCGCCGCACTGCTGCATCACCTGGTCCCGAAGGCGCTGCCCGGGCACTTCGGGCACACGTCCGCGCGTGACTTCCTCGCCCTGACCGGTACGAACAATCACGACGGACTGCTGCGCGCCGCAGACGACCTGGACACCAGCCCCGCATGGAGCGCCATCGAGACCCAACGCGCGCGATGGATCGCGGAACTGCCCGCGAAACCGGCCGACCTGCTGCCCTGGCTCGTCCAGCAGGATCCCGGCACGACGCTGCTCGATCTGCTCGCGTTCTGCACCGGCACCCTGCTTGATGGGATCGCGGGCGAAGAAAGGCCGCATGCAATCAACGCGCTCGTAGGTGCGCTGAACCTCGACATGACCGGGTACTGGACGCCCACCCGCGCCACGTATTTCGACCATGTCAGCAAGGCGCGCATTGCCGAAGTCGTCGCTGCCGCCGTATCGCCGAAGGCCGCAGCCGACCTCGACAAGATGAAGAAGGCTGACGCTGCAGCCGCCGCCGAACTGCGGCTCGCGAAAGTCGCCTGGGTGCCCGAAATCTTCACCGACCGGGAAATCCCTGCCGCACCCTCATGGGAGAGCCGCGACGACGCTGAGGATGAGGATGAGGCCGGGACCGACGGTGCGGACACCGGAGCCGATGCGGAAGAAACGCCGGAAGGCGAGGACGCCGACACGGAAACAGATGCCGGTCACGGCACGGAACACGTCAATGACACCGCGCCCGATGCGTGCGCCGCGCCCGCCTCCGCTAGCGAGCAGTCACCGAGGCCTTTCCCGACCGCTGACAGCATAGGCACCGTGAGTACCGGGCAATCCGGCCCGCTCGCGGCGTAACCCCGCCCCCGCCCTGGCAACGGAGCAGCGCAGGCGGAGCGGCACCCCATCACGCCCTGCCGCCTGCGCATCCCACCTGAACCGGAGAGTCCGTCATGTTCAACCATATCCGCATGGTCGTGCTCGCGACCAACGCCGCGGGTTCGCCCGATCTTTTCCTCACTTCCGTCGAAGCAACCAGCACGCAGTACCAACACGGGCGCCATTACGACATGGCATTGCTGCGCGCCCGCGATGAAGGCTACAGCACTCCGATGATTGCCTTCGACCAGCACGACGCGGCGGCTCGCATGCTCCGCCGCGCCGCAGCGTTCATCGACGGCGACGCCGCCGGGGCCTGATCCGCGCAGGCAGACAGGCCGCCGCCTGCCTGAACCGGGAGCCTGCCCGCGCGGTGCAGCCGGTCCGGACAAAAAACCCTTGAAGTTCCTCCGAAACAACGCGTGAATGATGTCGTCACAACCCAACCGGGAGATCGCCGTAAACGCTTCTGACCTTCCCCGCAAGGCAGCGGCTTGCCGAAATCGCCACAAGGATACTTTGCGTGGAAACCCTCGAAACCCGCCACTCCAACCGGCTCGATTTCTACGATACTGCAGTCTGGTCCATCAGGGCAGCGCTTGAAGCGGCTTACCAGGCCGGTGTCGCTAGCGCGAAATCCGGTGCAGCCTGAACACGACCCCAGCCGCTCGCCATTCGGGTGGTCTCCAATACGACAGGTGCCGAAACGCAGACCGTCCGGGCTTTTTCCGACAGTCGTCACGGTCGCCGCACGCTCGCCGCCTTACCGACGAAGTTCACAACAGCCTGACCTTTGGACTGACCCTGTCCGACGCCGTCGCCAGCGTCATGCAGAAGCAGCCGGCCAGGAAAATCAGCAGCAGGATGTGCCGCCAGTGGGGCTTCGCGCACGGCAAACCCTGACTGACGCGCTTCGTGATTCATTGCGGCTTGACGGAAGGTGATCCCGGCGCGACGTAGCCTGTCCGGGCAGACAGCAGGCCGTCTGCCCGCACCCAGTGGTCCCCTGCCCACCACCCTGCCACGCCGCCGGCGAGAGCCGCCAGCAGCATCACCGCCAGTCCGCCAGCCACCAGCCCGTAGCACGCCCTCGCGAACCGCCGCACAGCGACCCGCTCGAATGACACAAGCGCCGCATCGAGCCGTTGCCGCTGTTCACGTGCCGCGACCGCCGTCGCCGCGACGAGCCGGTTTCCGGCAGCACGCCCAATCCGGTTCGCCGCCCGCTGGGTGAGCGTAGCGAGCGCCTCATCGTTCAGCGCAGCAAGCGCTGCCCGGTAGCGCACCTCGTGCTCGGCGGTCATCTTCTCCGCCAGTGTGATCGTTTCCTTGCAGCGTGCAAGCGCGTCGCGATGCTGCACCATCAGCGCCTGCGTCGCCGCCTGCGCTTCGGCGTGCGCCGCATCGACGCCGCCCGTGCCCGCCTGCCGGATGCGCTCCGGCATCGCCTCGTACAGACGCACGTAGTATTCGAGCGCCGCCAGCACTGACCACAGTGCATCGTTGTCACGCAGGTTCAGCGCCGCCGACACGCGGCGCATGCGCAGCAGGCTTGCGTCGTCCGGCAACTCGCCGCTCACTTCGAGAAACAGCCGCGCGAGCGGATCAGGCGGGCGGGCGCCCCGCGTACGCCGCTCACGCATCGCCTGTCACCTGCGCGAACATCGCGTCATAGCAAGCCCGCCAGCGCAGCAGTTCCGCGCGCTGCCCGATGGGCAGCGTCTCAACCGCCTTGCGTACCGACAGCCGCTGGCTGCGCAGGTCATCGGCAACGCGGTCGGCCAGTTCCGGAAAATCCAGCGAGCGGCCCTTCGCCTCGGTAGTCTTGCGCAGCTTCGAATCGTGATACAGCACGAAGCGTTCAGCCGTACCGTACAGGCCATTGCGCACGACATGCACGGTCGCATCGGGGAACGTATCGCTGAACTGCCGCAGCAGTTCAAGACTGTCGCGCTGCCGGTTGATGACCCAGAACACGACGAGCCGCCGTCCGAGTTCATCAAGCGTACTGCCCAGTGTCGCGCCGTATCGCGTGACGCCGTCCTGATTGCGTGCCGCCGTGCTGACCACCACGACCGCATCGCGATGCGCGTCGCAGTAGTTCACCATGTCGATCCAGCCGCCCGCCGTGTCCAGATCGAATGATGCGCAATCGATTTCATCGTGCACCGCGCGCATCACGTCCGGGTTCGATGTATCGTTTTCCACCAGAACCGTGTTCACGCCCCGGCGTTGCAGGTGATCCACGAGCGCAAGCGCAACCACGCTCTTGCCGACACCGCCCTTGCCTCCGCCGACGAGATAGATGGGATTGACTGTCATGTCGACTGTCGTGTTCATGGCGGCTCCCTACAGATCGTCGGTGTCGGGCCGGATTGCAAATCCGAGCGTGCCCTGCACCGGCGTGGGTTGTCTGGTTACGGTCTTTCCCCCGGCCTTGCGGACCCGATTCCTGGGCGGCGGCGCATCGCGCTGACGCACCGCTGCGACGCCTGCCTGCCCTGCCGCGCGCGCGCCCGGTGAAGGGCCTGCGCCATTCCCGGCACCGCTGCCCCTCCCGGCTGTGCGCAGCGCGTATCGGATCGTTCCCGCCGTGATGTCGATGCCGTGCGGTTTCGCCTGCTCCGCGATCTGCTCCAGTGTGTAGCCCTTCGCCTGCGCCGCGCGTACGCGTGCGCGCATGTCTTTCATCGCATCGCGCACCGTGACGCCATGTTCAGCCTCGGGCTTCTCAGGTAGCGCATCGAGCGCGCGGGCGAACGCCTCCCATTGCGATTTTGTATAGACCCTCGCGACAGGCATGAATCACCCTCCTGCGCACACCATTACGCATCACCGTTCGCACCACCTCCACACCATCCTGCACACAGCGGGCACACGCGTCAACCACCCTTTTCCGCATGGCAAGCGCACATGGGAACACCTGGGAAGCGACGGGAACCCGTGAGAACAACGCACTTTTTCGCGTCTGTCGTACGCGTGCGACACATCCTTCGTTACGCATCCCGGCTTACTCCTGACACGCATGCTGTTCGACCGGCATCGTCCCCGGTGACGCACGGACGTCGACCAGCAGTACGCAGCGTATGCACATCGAACAAGGGGAACTCAGGACGCGCACAAGCGTAGCGAATCGAACATCAATGCGTCAGTCACGCGCACAGCCTTCGACACCGTCAGCGAAGCTGATACGCACGCAGCCGTGCCGACCCTGAACACGTTACACGCGTGCTCATTCGAAAGACATGCACACAACGGCACGAACGCTTTACGCACGCGATTGACACCTGAACGCGAAAGCATCACGCACGGGTTACGCATCCTTTAACGCACAGGCATGCGCATGCCGTTTACTCCAGAAGGAAGACCTCTGCGCAACGCCTTTGCTCACCCATTCGCACACGATGGTGCAGGGCCTGAACGGACGTTTACGCGGCGACGGGAATCTTAACGCAGAACGTTTACGCGGGGCGACAAAATGCGCACTGAAAACACGGTATTGCAGGATAGGCTATCGCCGGTTTTGGGCGTCATGTGCAACGCACTTCTACTAGATGACCATGGTCGCGACCTCAGTAACCTTTCGCTTGCCAACAAGCGCCCTCGCATCGGCGGAAATTCCGTTGCGTATTCCGGTAATGTGATCGATCAGATCAACGAGAATATGGCGAACTGTATTCGTGGCCACCGGAATAGCTCGCCGTCTCGAGCGGAGTTAAGGAGCTGAGAAGTCGTCACAGTTATGCCATTTTGGTGTCGAGGCCATTTCAAGATGTCGTGGCGGCAGCCAAATACAAATGTCGTGTTTTCAGGGTTAAAAGGTCGGTCTTTCATCGGTTACTGATCACCCAGTGTCGAAGGATCCGCCGAGAATGGGCAGGGCGCTGACGTCTGTTTCGACTGACCCTGCAGACCACCGGCCAGGTTTACGGGTTGCGGGTTATCTGTCTTTGCTGGGCAAGATCCACGATCACATGCTCGATGTCAGTCTGCGTGAATTCGCGTTCTTTCTTCTTGCCCGGCGAGCTGCCCTCAGCCCTGGTTGCAACCCCCAGATGCGTTCGTGAAGGCGCCTTGCCGATCCGGCTGTTATCGCGTTGAGCCTGAATCACCTGCGCGACCTGCAGCACGTGGCTCAAACGTTTATGCTCGACGATCGCGCCCTGATCGATTTCTGTCAGCCGGTCATACTGCCTGCACGACAATGCACCGCCATCTGCCCGAAGTTCGATTCGCCCATCCGGATACTCCCAGACCTCGATATACCGGTCGATCAGCTTGCGATGCGCCGGCGTATCGTCCAGCAGATACATGACGCGGTCGTACTGCACGGTCAGCGCCTTCGTCACCTTGCGCGGCTCGCGCCACGTGAGCACGAGTTCAAGGTTCTCGTCAGCCCTCGGCGGACGGTGTGCGTCAAAGTCGCTCTTCGGAGGCTTTGCGAAACGCGCGTTGTAGGCCGCCATGAAGGAGGGCACCCAGGCATTGGCCGCAGCGAGCGTGCGGATGTCGCGCAAGCGCATTTCCTTCACCATCCGGTCCTGCAGCGTCAGGTGCGCGCGCTCGACACGGCCCTTGGCCGCGCTACTGTTTGCACAGATCGTGTCGATGTTCAGCTCGTACATCGCGCGACCAAACTGCGTCACGCTATTGCCGGTCCTGCTTGCGGCCGTGTTCCGGAACACGCTCGCCTTGTCGCTGTAGAACGCCACCGGCTTGCCGTGACGCTCGATGTACGCACGCGTCGCCTCGAAGTAGCTGAAGGTCGATTCCGTGGCCGTGAAAAGCACGTGCATCAGCCGGCTCGTTGCGTCGTCGACGTACACCAGCAGCGTGCACTGCGGCGCCCGGTCCTCGAACCAGGGATGCTCGCTGCCGTCGATCTGGATCAGCTCGCCCAGGCACGACCGCCGCGCGCGCGGCTGGTAGACCTTCGGCGGCCGCTGCCGGCGCGGCACCCATAGGCCCGCGTCCGTCATCAGCCTGCGGACCGTTTCCTTCGCCAGACGTATGCCGTGGCATTCGTGCAGCTTCTCGCAGGCCAGCGTTGGGCCGAAATCGGCGTAGTACTCGCGGATAATCGCCAGGGCGCGCTGGGCCTCGTCGTCGTCCAGCCGCCGGTTACCCGGTCGGCTACGTTTGCGTGAGACCAGGCCCGCTGCGCCTGATTCACGATACCGGATTACCAGCCGCTCGATCTGCCGCACCGTCAGGCCCAGCCGGTCGGCAGCACGTCCAGGTTTCAGACCGGTGTCCACCACAGCCTGGATCACCTTCAGTCGGTCGAGTTCGCGCATGTTCAATGTCACCAGTGTCGCTGGATGCATGGCCGGCTCCGTAATCCCGCGGGGAACCGGCAAGCATACCCAGAGCAGAACACGACATTTCTTATATGGTCGCCTCCCATTTGCAAGGTAATTGTTCGTAGCGAGAAGGGTGGTTGCGGACTTATATCCGGACTCGATTGCGGAACGTACCCGCCGGCCCCGATGGATTTCGCCGCAAAGGTCCTAATCTAAATAACGGACTCGAAGTCCGAGAAATGTCTCAGGCTTGCCTTCACGCGGTCCAACCTGTCTTGCCATCGTTCAATACACCTGTGCAACCGTGGATGGGTTAAAGGCTACGGTTCGTGCTTACTGCGCTGGTGCTGCCTGATACGTTCGACCATACGCGAGCAGCGCCCAGATTGTTCGCGCCATCTTGTTGGCGAGCGCAACGGCAACGACATTCGTTGGACGCCGGGTCAGCATCTGGCGCAAGCGCTCCGGCAAATACCTTGAACTTGAGATGACCGATCGCGCGCCGTGGATCAGTAGCGTTCGCAAGTACACGTCCCCGCGTTTGCTGATCCCGCCAAGCTTTACCTTGCCCCCAGAGCCGTTCTGTCGCGGCACGAGGCCCAAATAGGCAGCGAACTCCCGGCCGGAGCGAAAGGTCTTCGCCTGTCCAATTACCGATACTGCAGCAGTGGCCGTGAGTACTCCCACGCCGGGGATTTCGGAAATGCGTCTGCATGCATCGTTGTTGCGTCGCCACTCGAGAATGCGCTGTTCGATCCGGGCAATCTGCTCGTCGAGTCCACGTAGCCGCGAGATCTGGTCCTGCAGGCTGTCTGCCAGCATAGTGGGCAACTGCTCAGCCATCGACGCCAGCGCGACTTTGGCTGCCTCTATCGATGCACGGCGACCTGCCGGCAGTATCACGCCAAATTCGTAGAGCAATCCGCGAAGCTGGTTGACCTGCATGACACGGATCCTGACGAGTTGCTGGCGTATGCGGTGCATCGCAAGCATGGCCTGCTGGTCTTCCGTCTTGACAGCTACGAAACGCATGCCGGGACGTTGGGCCGCTTCCCAGATCGCCGCGGCATCCGCGGCATCGTTCTTGTTCGACTTCACGAACGGTCAGACGAACTGGGCTGCGATGAGCCGCACGTCGTGGCCAAGCCGCGCCAGGACACGGGCCCAGTGATGGGCGCTGCCGCAGGCCTCCATAACGACACAAGTCGCAGGCCGGTTGGCGAAGAACGGCACGAGCTGGGCGCGTTTGAGCACCTTGCTGCGAATCGCGCCGGTCACAGGCTCGACGTAGTGAATCTGGAAAACGCGCTTGGCCAGGTCGATGGCAATAGTCGTGGGTTCCATCAGCTTTCTCCTTAACGGGATATCCCAACGGAGACGATACTCGGGCTCGACATCGTCGCCGGGGTTGCTGCGGCGTCGGTTGGCCCGTTAAGGCGGGAGGCGACCATTCCATCTATAAAGCTACTACATTTGGGATTTTGCATAATTCTTTTTATGACAAATTCAGGATCACTAATTTACGTTAACCTGAAAAAAAACTGTTCCCGCTTCCTGCAGAATCCTGTTTCTGATCTGCAGACCCCGCTCTGCGGATGGCGGCAACCGGGACACCGAAAGCCTTCGGTGCACGCATCGGATGGCTCAGATGTTCGGCCGCGCCAGCGCGTTCGCCCTGAATGCCCGCTCGCACGCCGGACACCGGACTCCCGGATGCGCTGCTCCTGCGGCGAGTGGCGCATTTCGCTCGCGAAGCCGAACAGCTGCATGATGCCGGTCCACGACCGCACGCGACCGCGACAGCGGCACGCTCTCCTCGAAGACCCGCACCGACGACTTCACGGTGCCGTCCCTCGTCCGGCCGACCATCGCCGCCCCGGCGTCATTGCTGGATCGTCGCGTGCTTCATCAGCTCGCCGGTGAACTGCGCGGCGGCCTTCTCCAGCGCGAGCGCCTGCAACTGCAGACGGATCGTGTCCTTCGCCTGGTCGAATGACGGGACCTGCGTGGGCCGTTTTGCATCAAGTTTCACGATCACGCGCATCGCGTTGTTGCCGTCACCGGTCGCAATCGCGACCGGCGTGACACCGCCGGCTGGCAACTGCGTGATCGCCTGCGCCACCGCGAGCGGCAGCCCCTGGGTATTGCCTTCGCGTTCGCAAATCTTGCGGCCGATTCCGACACGAAACAGTCTTTCGAAATTTCGTCGCGTGTTTAACTCCTATGCCGTAATCCACTTATGCAGTTGGTTCGCGTTCACACCCGCCTTCAACGCCAGTCCGGCAATTGACGCACCAGGCTGCAGGCAGGCGTCAATCAACCTGCGCTTGCCCTCGGCGTCAAACTTCCTCTTGCCTGCTGCAGTCACGCCGGTCACCCGCAGCGGAAAGAAATCAACTTCGTTCTCTGTCATCGGTTGCGTCCGCAAGTTGTAGTTGCGGACGCAAGCCGGCGCTCGTTCAGCTTGGAATTCTAGGTGCGTTTAAATTCTCAATGCCGGCGACGCCGTGGTCTATAGCACTCATCCATTGCAAAGCCCGGAACGGCCAAGCTGCTTGCGACGCACGCCATTCGATTTGATCGCCTTCTGTTCCTCGTCGACGCCCGGCGATACCTGCTGCATGGTCAGGACGCATACGCGGCACTGGACATGACGATTCACGTCAGCCCAATGCCGCCTGTACCGAGGCCCCTGTAACATGCCCGCAAGATCCCGCACCTACACATTCAAATTGAAAATATCGACCCGCAAATATTTGAGAACCTCGTAATACCAGCCGATTACTTGATCCCCCCTCCACGATTTGATCTTGTCCCATTGATTTGAATTCTTGATATTCCAGCAAGCAACCGAATCGAGCTCATTATCCTGCGGCCACACGGAAAACTTCTCCCTCACGACATAATCCATAACCTGGGATCGCTGCGTATATTTTTCCTTGATTATTTTGGCAACGATATCCCTTGAGTTAGGCAGGGAAATCGACGATATCGCACTGAATGTGCTCGCCACCTCCCCAGTTTTCGCGCGAAAGTACGCAGCCGAGTATGCATCTCTTTCGAAGGACTTTATTTTTGTCCTGTCAGGCCCGACGCTCCTCGGCAATTCAACGCCGGTCTCCTCGAAGAATTCACGCCTGGCGCATTTCTCCGTATCATTTTCGTCGTTTCTTCCTCCAGGCAGAGCATTCAATCCGCCGCCCTTTTTCCCAGTCAAATCGATCCCCCGATAATTGACCGTTTCTCCATTTTCGCTCAAGTAATAGTACGACCTCTCCCGTTTCGTTGCGATAAGAAACGTACCAAAATCGTCATACAAAACCGCATAAGCAGGAGGAGTGTTCTGCGGAGCAGGCATAGCATCATCATCGCGCGCAATCACCGGATCAGGAGACATGATCGCCCTCTATTTATAAAGTGAATTCAAATGTCGCTCAGCGCTCACCTGCTGAGCGACATTACATAACAACGCAACGTATTGCTTTGCGAGCGCCCGGACTCAGGCCATTTCCGGCTCCGCATCCCACTCCTCCGCGACGGTGGCAAAATCATCGACCGTCCGGCCCTCGATCCAACCAAGCATATTGGCCTTGACTGTCTCGTTGATTCGACAGCCGATGTTGGCGGCCGCACGGCTACCGACATGAATGCCGTAGATGCACCACTGGCCAGCGTCGTCCTTGGCGACGATCGCGGAACCGCTTTGTCCCTGCGCGGTGGAAATCCTGTAACTCAGAAGTGTCGGCGTAACTTCGGTCAATGCCCCGGTGCCAGACCACATGGTTTTCGCCGGTTGCTTGTCGCCCGGATAGCCTGCGATCTGCATGGCCGTCGTCTGCAAATCCCTGTCGGCAGCAATTTTCAGCGTGTACTTGGTCAGATCTTCCGGCACTGCCTTGACCAGCCTGATAATCCCGTAATCCAGGCCGTCGTCCTGTTCGTCCTGCTCGAAGGCCTCCGGGTAGTAGATCTTGTTGGCGGCGAAACTGCCATACGGATGATCTGCGCTCCCGTTGTTGGCCGGGTAGAACCGGATCGCTGTCGCGCGGCCGCCGCAAGCGGAATCGAACAAATTGTGAGCACAAGTTGCAACATGGGTGTCGTCCACCAGCGTCGCAGTTCCGATATACGACTTCCCGTCAGGGAACAGCATCTCCAGCATACCGACGCCATTCCACGGCGAGATCCGCGTATTGGACACTCGCTTGCGGTTATCCGGCGGGAATACCGCGTGGACGATATGCGAACGCGATTCGAGCGGTGTCGACCAGGATGCAACGACCTCCTGCTCCCGCTGCTCCAACAGATGCAGCGCCTCTTCCTCGCTCAAGACCTCCATGCTTGCGGGGTCGAGGTTCTTCTTGCTTTCGGTCAGGTTGATCGTGTTCAGCAGTTCTAGCATCTCCGAGAATTGCTGTATCGTCCACGTACCGCTTTCAACCTTCTTCAGGTATTCGAGAACCTTCTTGTCCTTCGCTGCAACCTCCTTGCGAATCCGCGCTTGCAGTCCATCGGATTTGGCCTTGGTGATGCAGCCAGTCGCCTTCAATTGCAGATCGTAGAAGTGTGTTTGCGTCGATGCATTGCAGGGAAGCGCCAGCGCCATATTGCCGTTGAAGGCAACAGGCAGCCGTCCCTCGAACTCAACCCTGTTTTTGAACTCGATCGACTGCTTGAACGTATTGGAGGCAAACGACATGTTGATGCTGACGGAGTAAGGCAAAAGACCGGCCCCCAACCCGTCCGACGAAGACGACGAAGGCTCCTGCGGCGTCGGATTTGGCTCGAACTTGAACAATCCCTCTCCAGCAGCAGCCTGCTGGTTGATTGCTTCGAATAAGGTCTTCGTGGATTCCAGCAACTGCCAGCCGAACTCCTTGCCACCGCCACCTTGAATGTATTTGATCTTGACGATCCCCTTCTTTTGCATGTCCTGCGTGATCTTGTCGAAACTGGCGTTGCCGATATTTAGCCATCCGATCCGGGCGCTCGCTCCGAATTGACTACGCGTGTATTCCCAAACTTGGGACAGGTCTGCCGTGAGCTCAGCGATCCACGGGTCGGCAAGCAGCTCGCACGTACCGTAGAAATTGACGCCAATTTCTGGATTCTTGTTTTTATCGTCCGAGCCCTGCAACCCTACCAATTCTGCAAACAGGCTATTGCCTGAAGAGACGTTAAAGCCGAACTGCGTGCCAACCTGAAAACGCTCCGGGAAAGTGATGCTGCTGCGCCCGCCCATTTCAACGACGTCCGTCGCGATGATGGGCTGGACAGTCACGTCTTCAAGCACGAGCGGCACCAGGTAAACATTTCTGACTTTGTAGATCCGCTTTGCCTCGGCCACTATGGCGTCGCGCTGCTTTTTGGTGATCTCGGCAATGCCCTGCCCGCTGACTACCGCCCCGACAACGCTCTGATAGTTACGATTCCCAACATCGATGAAATACGGCTGAGCGTTGATCCCATAATATTTCACCTCATAGCTTCTGATCGTCTCCTCATTGACTGGATCAATGCGAGCCGGGAAATAATGAAACGTTTCAAGGCTTTCACTGTCCTGATAAGCAATCACACCGTCCTTCGCACACGACCGATTTAAACGAGCAACCATTTTATTTCTCCTGTGGCATTGGTTTTCGACACGACACATTAAACGTCGCGCACGACAAAATTACGCCGCCGCGCACAGCATATCCATTACACCCAATTACACCGCGACGACCCAACTAGCAGGCTGCTGAAATACAGTCCGACAGAAGCAGCCTTTCTGCACTTACGCGGCTCTCGCCACAAGGTTTATCGCATTGTGCAATTTCAACGTGAATTCCACGCTTGTTCGGCAGTTTGAGGCCAATTTCTGGCTTCATTGCCGCGTTTTTCGCTGCTACAGACGGACTTGTGTCAGTGAGCGCATGCGCACGAGGTTGTAGGCAGCCATGTTCAACACGAACATCTGGTCCACTTTCTTCAACCCGCGCACCACCACCTGGCGCATGCGCCCCACGGTCTTGGCCCACCCGAAGCCTTGTTCGATCAACTTGCGCTTTTGCTGCGAAATGGCGTAGCCCACGCTCGAGGCAATGGTATCGGGCACGGATGAACGCCGCCCCGAGGTGTTTTGCGCAACGTGCGGTGTGACCTTCATCTGCTGGCACGCCTCGATGAATTCCTGTGCGTCGTAACCCTTGTCTGCGCCCAGCGTGATTTCTGCGCTCGCATCTTCTGCCGCTTGCCGCGCGTCGTTGATCATGACCTTGGCCGCTTCGCGCTCGGCGTGCCCGTCAGCGC
The DNA here is from genome assembly GCF_003330825.1 of Paraburkholderia terricola. Taxonomy (NCBI): domain Bacteria; kingdom Pseudomonadati; phylum Pseudomonadota; class Betaproteobacteria; order Burkholderiales; family Burkholderiaceae; genus Paraburkholderia; species Paraburkholderia terricola. The sequence goes on along the minus strand of NZ_CP024942.1, from coordinate 2,391,986 downwards.
GCGTCACGCACGCGTTGACCACCAGACCATGTCGATTGTCGGTCAGCGTGTGGCCCATGTAACGCAATTCGCTGGCCGTATTGCCTTTGCGATAGAGCCGTGCATCGGGATCGGTCCGGGACTCATGCGTCTCGTTGCTGCGCTTCTCGCCTTTAAAGTCGCCTGCGTTGCCGCCGTCGCTGTCCTGATCGTCACTGTCCTTGGGCACGAAGCTCTTGTGCCCCGCCCACGCCTGGATCAGCGTGCCGTCCACGCTGAAGTGCTCTCCCGAGAGCAGGCACTTCTTCTCAGCGATCGCCACCACTTCGTTGAAGAATTCGATCACCGCATCATGCTTGATCAGGCGTTCGCGGTTCTTCGTGAAGACCGTCGGTACCCAAACCTCGTCATCCATCGCCAGGCCGATGAACCAGCGAAACAGCAGGTTGTATTGCACCTGATCCATCAATTGGCGCTCCGAGCGGATGCTGTAGAGCACCTGGATCAGCATGGCTCGCAGCAACTTCTCCGGCGCGATGCTCGGCCGCCCACCCTTGAGGTCGGCCTCGTACATCCCGGCAAACAACCGATCCATCTTCACCAGTGCTTCGTTCGCCATCACCCGGATCGAACGCAACGGATGCGACTTCGGAACGAAGTCGTCCAGCTTGCGCATGGAAAACAAACTCTCGGTGAATGTGTCGGCGCCGCGCATGATCTCCAAGGGGCAAGTGGGGGTCTTCCATCAACGCTTCAGGGGCCTTCAGCGATGACATTACCGCCGATACTTCAGCAGCCTGCTAGGCTGACAACGCGCGCTGAATGCAGCCTCCCGAAAAATCGACCCTTCAGATCGCGCTGTATTGGCTTGGTAGCCACTCGCGGAGGGTAAAGCGACACCCGAAAACCGAGTACTCTCACGTTTTCGCACGGCCTCGCCCACGTGCTGCCCGATGCGGTCGGCATACGTCGGCCGCAATATTCCTTGGTCACCGTCGGCGGCCGCGCGCCGAAGGCCGCATCTCAACAGCGAAGTGATGACTTCATTTCGCGTCCGGCAAACCCATACTGAGTATGGCTCGCCACGTTATCGGGATGCACGAAGTCCTGAGTTGGCGATTTTATAGTCACAACGCTGACATCTTAAATGCGTTCTACGAGTGGCTCCTCGCAAAATAAAATCCGTATACCCGGAGCACTTATGCCGCTTGGATAATTAAAAACTTGAAATTTATGCATTATGCTTCGAAAAGCAAAATGCATAAAAATTACCCATTCCCTATAAATCTATTGCTGAACGAAGTATGCAAGCCTAGAATCGGCCGGTGGTTCAGCGAGGTCACGTAGATGTTGCGGTCAGTTTTCAATATTTTGCAAACTAGAAGTCGAATTTTTAAGACATCCGGAGCAAATTAATCATGTCAACCATCAATCTTGAACAAACGCAGATTAATCTCACGTTAGCGTATCTTGTTAACTATTCCGCAACAGACTACACCTCGGGAAAAGAAATTCAGAACCCAACTCCGGCGCAGGTTAGCCGGAATATCATTAATGGCCTGAGCGCCTCCAGGATGACCCAGAACAAACAGTTCAGTATCGTTTGGGGGCCCGCCTTGCTTCGCGATCCCGATCCGGATAGATATGCGACGCAGATCACTGCAGTACTGCAATCGAGAACCACAGGCGAATATTCGGTGGTGACCAGTGGCACCGATTTCAGTTCCCCCGTGGACCTTCTGGAGGACAATCTGTATGAAACCCTCGTGTCATTCCGGAAGTACGTGCCGTCATGTTCCGACTTGGCAGGTATATCGGCCGGAACAGACATAGGACTATCATCCGTGATCCTGACCGCCGACTCAAACGGGGCGACGCTCATTGACTTTCTCAAGACGGTACCGCCTTCGAGCGTGCTTAACGTTGTCGGGCATAGCCTAGGCGGCGCCCTGGCATCCGCGCTTGTCCTGTACCTGAAGAATCAGCGTGACTTGCAAGCGCTAAACCTGAAATACAACTGCCAGACGTTTGCTGCGCCGACGGCGGGCAACGATATTTTTGCTGGTTATTTTGACGAACAGATGCGAACCAACGCGATACGCGTATGGAACACGGTGGACGTCGTACCGATGGCGTGGAATGCAGACAGTATCGAGCTTGTAAAAAAGGTCTATGAACCACAAATTCACACCCCCGATGTCGTCAAGGCACTTGTCGATCTGATAAGCGCCACTTCGAGGTCTCTGAATTACAGACAATGGGGAAATTACGGCTCTTTGCAGAACAAGCTTGATGGACAGGCTGTTTCCCAGATTACGGATTTCTATCAGCAGGTGGGCTTTCAGCATATCTACGGATACATCTTCCTTCTGGGACTGGGTTTGGGCGATATACACATCCCCCCGCCTCCTATCAGCCAGGCAAAGTGATGCGTGGTCCGCGAGCTACGGACTTTGTTCGGCAGGGTATTTGCAAGAAGGCTTTGGGGGTGGATAGAAAGGTCAAAATTCGATCTGTCCGCCCTCCAAAAGTTGGCGTTTTATTGTCGAGCTACGACTCACATCGACCGCAAGCAAAACGCAAACTGCGTATTTCGGCGAACGTGACCGCCGATTTCGAGAACGTGACCGATTCGGCGGGGTTGGGCGTTGCGCGGTGTTGATTGTAGATTTTCTTGTTAGTCCTGGTCGAGTTCGGGCTCCAGGACGCTGGGTTTTGGGGATGCCTTCCTGAGGGATTCACCGGTGAGCGTGATCCGGTGATGACGCTGCATGAGATGGTCGAGCATTGCGTCGGCGATGGTCCCCGTGCAGAAAGGCCTGCGCCAAGGTTCAATCCGAAGTTATCGCGACACAGTTCGCCTGTTTCTGGCTTTGTATCCGAGCAACGCCGCACCTCAATTACTTCCCTGACTGTCGAGGACCTCGCCTTCGAGCGAGTTCTGACATTCCTCAAGTATCTGGAGCAGCAGCGCGGCAACTCCGTGCGTACCCGCAACCAGCGACGCGCCGCGCTGAACACTTTCTACGCATATCTTCGGCAACTGCTCGGTGAACAACGCACATTGCCAATGGTCCGGTGTTCGGCGCAGTAAAAAGCCGCCCCCTGACGCGCTTTGGTATCTACAAGATAGTCCGGCGACATGCAGCGCCGTGGGACACGGACGGTCCGCAGCCGCGACATGTGAGTCCCCATCTGTTTCGACATACTGCCGCCGTCCACCTCCTTGAATCCGGTGTCGAAGTCAACGTCATTCGTGGTTGGATCGGACACGTTAGCCTCGATACCACCAACCGCTATGCTGAACTGACGTTACGCGCCAAGGCCGAAGCGTTACGTGCCTGCGAAATAAGCCCTTCTAATTCGGGGGCATCCCGCGCTCGTGCAGTCTGGAAGGACGACAAAGCACTCATCGAGTGGCTCGACGCGCTGTAGCTCGTTATGTGCCCAGACATTCGCGCTCTTCCCGACAGCAGTACAAATCTGTGTCGATCGCCACATAACGGCCTCGGACACAGAAGCCGGATAACCTGCGCGCAATGATTGCCGATCTCGACCGCTATGAACCTCGCGCCGGCGACACCGTGCTGGACTTTGCGCGTCATTACGGTACCTCATTCCTCCCTGCTCGCGTATATCGCCCGAGGGACAAACCGAAAGTGGAAGTTGCGGTCCAGGTGGTCGAAATTGGATCATGGCGCGCCTGCGTCATCACCGGTTTGCGTCGGTTCACTCGGTCAATGAGGCAATCCGCCCACTGCTCAAGAACCTGAACGAGCGCCCGTTCCAGAAGCTGCCGGGATGCCGTGGGCCAGGCTGCAGCACTTTGTGAGTAGTGACGCACATCCGGCATCCTCCTGTTGGCGGCCAGAAGTCGCGCATGCTGTTTCTGATGTACGAGGCCGCCAGTCAGCCGTTGTTTTCCGTGGACCACATCCTATAGTGCCGCACGCCAGCTGCGCTGCATGCGGCGACCGGTTCAGCCAGTTGCAGCGCCAGCGTTACCCTGGCGCTCCGTCATACGCGCTCTCTCCAGCTTGCGTAATTCGTGGAAGCTGGACACGCGTTTCGCGTGAAGGTGGACAGCGGTTTCGCGCGAAGCTGGACGTTCGGAGCGCAGCGACGCGGGGGTTTCGATATTTACTCTGACTGCTGGTTTTCGGTCAAACTCTTTTTGCGTTTTCGCATCGAATCACCGCTGAGATTGATGCGATAGGTGTTGTGCACGAGCCGGTCGAGAATGGCATCGGCGAGCGTCGGATCGCCGAGCGCGGCATGCCAGCTATCAACTGGAATCTGGCTGGTTACCAGGGTTGAGCGGTGGCCGTGGCGATCATCGAGGATCTCAAGCAGGTCACGCCGTGTGCTGTCAGTCATCGGCGCCATCGCGAGATCGTCCATGAGCAACACGTCGGTCTTGGCCCACTGCGCCAGCAGCCGGGCATAGCGACCACTACCGTGTGCGATGGCGAGCTCCTCGTTCAGTTTGGGAACTCTCAGGTATAGCGCGGAGTAACCAAGACGACACGCCTGGTTCGCCAGCGCACACGCCAGCCAGGTCTTGCCCAGGCCCGTGGCGCCGACGATCACGGCGTTGTTGCGCTCACGAATCCAGGTGCCGGTGAGAAGCTGGCTGACGAGTCCACGATCCAGGCCGCGTGCCGATCGGTAGTCGATGTCTTCGGGCACCGCGTCGGAGAACTTGAGTTTCGCCCGGCGCAACCGCGCCGCAGTCTGCCGGGATTCGCGCACGCTGACCTCCCGTTCGACGAGAAGCCCCAGCCTCTCTTCGAAACTAAACGCCTCGACGTCGGCGAGTCCCTGCTGCTCGGTAAGCGCGTCAGCCATGCCGTTCAGGCGCAGTTCGTGCAGTTTGTTAATGGTTGGGTGTTTCAGCATAGTGCTTCCTCAGTGGTAGTAATCGGGCCCGCGCACATTGGCGTGCGCAAGCGGCAGGTCGGGCTGTACCGCAACCGGCGATGGCTGCTGGTCCAGTCCATTCTTCAGCGTCGAGTCGATGAAGCGGTAACTCGGCGCTTTCAGATCGATGGCGCGGCTGCAGGCGGCTTCCAGCCGCTGGTTGCCGTAGTCTTTGGCCAGTCGCAGTACGCCCAGGCGGGTGCGATAGGCCTGCTGCGGATGCTGACGGCCGCCGAGCAGATGCTGGATGACGGCATCTGTGTGCGGGCCGATCGTGGCGGCCCAGTTGCGCAGGCGCTGCGGGTCCCAGCCGGTGATGGCCTGATGATTGGCCGGCATGTGCTCGGTCAGCGTGGTGTGAGCGCCGCGGCGATCGCTCTTTGCGTGCGCGGCGATGCGCGTGCCGCGACGGAAGACTTCGACGGTGGCTGTGGTGTAGCGGACGTCAACCTGTTCACGCGCGAAGCGGTGAGGGACCGAGTAGTAATGGCCGACGAGTTCGATGTGATAGTCAATGCCGACACGGGCGACCTTCCAGTCGGCGTATTGATAAGGGTGCGCCGGTAACGGCTTGAGTGCTGCGCGCTCGAGTTCTTCAAAGGCGGTTCGCCGCGAACCGGGTAGTTTCTTGAATGCCTTGTCGTTCAGGCTCACAAGCAGCGCGGCGATCGCCCGGTTGGCTTCGGCAAGACTGAAGAAGCGTTGTTTGCGCAACCGGGCGAGAATCCATCGTTGTACGAGGAGCACTCCCTGCTCGACCTTGGCCTTGTCCCGGGGCTTTTTACTGCGGGCGGGGATGACTGCCACGGAGTAATGCGAAGCCATCGCGCCGTAGGTGCGATTTACGATCGGGTCATAGAAGCTCGGTTTGTGCACGCCCGACTTGAGGTTGTCGGGCACGACAATTTCTGTACAGCCGCCAATGAATTCGAACGTGCGCACATGCGAACCGATCCAGTCTGGCAACTGCTGCGTCCAGGTCGCTTCGGCGTACGTGTAATTCGACGCGCCGAGAACAGCAACGAACAGCTCGGCGTCGCGGATCTCGCCGGTCTGCGCGTCGATGATGGCGATCCTGTCGCCGGAGTAGTCGACGAACAGCTTCTCGCCGGGCGCGTGCGTCTGGCGCAAGGTCAGCGGCAATGCGCTCGCCCACCGGTTGTAGTGGGTGCAGAACCACGTGTAAGCGTAGCCGTCGGGGTGTTCGGCCTTGTACTCGTTCCACAGCAGGTCAAGCGTGACGCCCTTGCGCGACAGCTCGCGCCGCACAGTAGGCCAGTCGGGTTCGGGGCGTTGCCCTTCAACCCGGGGCGGCGGTGGGTACAGCAGCGCTTCGAGTTCGTCGTCAGAGAGAGTCGTGGGCAGCGGATAGCTGAGTCCGGCGCGTTGCATGCGCCGAACGTACTGTCCGACTGTGGTCGGCGACGCGCCAAGAGCTCGGGCGATCTCCCGATGGTTGAAGCCGCTTTCGAAATACAGGCGCAGCACTTCACGAATTTTACGCATGGTCAACTTTGGGTATGCCATGTGGCTCCCGACAAAGTGTCGAGCGTGCCACGGTTGACCCGCGTCGCTACCTCATGCGGCTACTGTCCAGCTTCGCGTGAAATCGCTGTCCAGCTTGCCGTGAAATCCGTGCCCACCTTCGCGTGAAATGCCTGTCCAGCTTGGCGCGAAATCGCTGTCCAGCTTGGTGTGAAATACGCAGGTAGCGGCCTGTCGCAGCCGAAAATGAGGAAAACAGTGCAAGCGAAACGCCCTCCCCCGGCTTGTCCGCAAATGAAGGGTATGAAAGCCACAACTATCATCCCCTTCATTTGCGGGCGCACTTCAGCATCCAGACCAACCTGTACCTGCCGTCGAGGCTGGAGGCGCTGAGGGAGGGCAGGGCAGTCCGGACGGCCACACACCACCGTATGTCAAAGCCAAATTCAGATGTCGTAGCGCCGGCTATTTGCAGATGTCGTGGTTTTGACGTCGGTTTTAGTCTGTCTCTCACGGTTTGCATCACACGCAGTGCCGAAGGATGCGGGCTGAACGGGAAGACCCGCACCGGCGACTTCACGGTGCCGTCCGCCGTCCGGCTGACCATCGCCGCCCCGGCGTCATTGCTGGATCGTCGCGTGCTTCATCAGCTCGCCGGTGAACTGCGCGGCGGCCTTCTCCAGCGCAAGCGCCTGCAGCTGCTGGCGGATCGTGTCCTTCGCCTGATCGAACGACGGGACCTGCGTGGGCCGTTTCGCGTCGACCTTCACGATCACGCGCATCGCGTTGCCTGCTTCGCCGGTCGCAATCGCGGCCGGCGTGACGCCACCGGCTGGCAACTGCGTGATCGCCTGCGCCACCGCGAGCGGCAGGCCCTGAGTCTGGCCCTCTGCTAACGGCGTCCTGAAACTGACCCACGGCAGTTCGCCACCCGCCGTCTTGCTCGGCGCCACGCTGTACTGGCGCGCCAGCGCATCGAACGACGTGCCGGATTTCAGTTTCGCCAGCACGGTGGTCGCGGTTGCCTCATCGGGAACGGCAATCACACGCGGCTTGTACTCTTCCCTGCCGAGCGACGCGACGATCTCGTCGTAGCGCGTCTTCACCTGCGCGTCAGTGACCGGTTCCGGATGAATGCTGTCTTTCAGGTACAGCTGCGTTTCCGCGTTGACCTTCGCCGCGTTCATCGCCTGCTGCACTTGGGGCTTTGTGTCGTAGTGCGCTTTTTCGGCGTTCTGCCGGAACAGTTCCCGCGCGATCAGCTGGCCCTTGAGCGCCTGACGCAGTTGCGGCGTGTCCGGCTGTCCTGAACTGCTCACGGCCGTGCGCACCGTGCTCTCGAGTTGGGTGGCCGGGATATCGACGCCATTGACGCGCGCGACGACACCCTGCGGCAATCCGCCGGTGCTCCCGGCCTGCAACCCGAACGGATGGGCGACTGCCATGCCGGTCTGGCTCGCGGCAGGATTCGTATCGTCTGCATGGGCGACACCCGGCATCGCGATGCTCAGCGACACGGAAGCAAATGCCGTCACGCACAGCATGTTGACGCTCGTGCCCAGGCGGGAGGTGGATTTTTTCATGATGGTTTCCTAGTAGTTCCAGTTCGCTGTGGCCAGCAACAGGGTCGCTTTCGGACCCAGGCTGGCGGGTTGAGTGAGTGCGCGGCCGAGCGTGACCTCGCCCGACAGGATCTGCTGGTGCCACTGCCACTGCGCGCGCAGACCCGCGCCGGCACCCGCGAGTGTCGGGAAGCCCGGCACCGCGACGAGACTGGCCTTGCCGGCATCGAGAAACACATACGGCTCGATACGGCCGTCCTTCCACGCGGGCGCATTCACCCACGCGATTTCGTTGCGCGACCAGAACCCGCGGTCGCCCGCGATCTCGCCCGAGCGGAACCCGCGGATCGTGTCCATGCCACCCAGATACAGCTGCTCGGAGCCGTACAGCGCCACATTCACATACTGGCCGCCCAGCGCCCCGCGATAGGCGAAGGCGGCCTGGCCGACCGGTGTATCCAGCTTGGGCAGCGGCACCGTGAAGTTCACCGTCGCATCGAGCTTCGTGAACTGGCTGTGCGCCGCGGTCCGCGCGATACCGTGCGCGTCGTGATCCGCCTCGAGCCAAGGCAGCCCCTGCGAGATGCCCGCGTCGAGCGTCACGTTGCCCGGCGCGTCGTTCAGCACGAACCTGTGCAGCCAGTTGCCGCCGACTCTCAGCACCGCGAGATGCTGCGGATCGAGGTCGATGTTGTTGACCTCGCGGTCGGTACGCCGCCACGACAGCGTCGCGTCCAGATTGACGATATTGGCCTGCGTGCGATTCAGCGTGTAATTCCAGCCGAGGATGTGACTGAGCGTGCGGCCATACACGAGCGCCGTGCTGTCCACCACCTGCTGGTATTCCGAGTCCGACAGCGTGTAGCTGAACGTGTGGCGCCCGAACGGGATCGCGAACGAACCGACGAGCGCGTTGCTGTCGAGGCTGTCGATGAAGTTCAGGCTGAGCGATTCCTGCATCCCGATCAGGTTGTCGGCCTCGACGCCCGCACGGTAGCGCGTCACGCCCGTCGCCCGGCTGCCGTAGTTGTCGACACCCAGCGTGTAGTACGTACGGTCGCCCGGCTGGTTACGGATCGCGACGACGGAATCGCCCGCGCCCTGCCCCGGCAGGATCTGCACGGCCGCCTGGTTGCGCCGCAGCCGGTTGATCTGCGAGACGCCCTGGTCGAGATCCTCCAGCCGCAGCGGATCGCCAGGCGCCGCCGGGAAGGCGTTTTCGTAACCGGCATCGGTGAGCCAGCCGCCACCCGCGGCGCGCGCGTCTTTCTTCAGCCGCTGCACCGGCCGCCCGTTGACCGTGTACTGCTCCACGTGACCGACCTGCACGGTGATCTTCAGCGTACCGGACCCGAGGTTCTGCGGGCCGAGGAAGGCGCGCGTCGTCACATAGCCGGCCGACACGAACGCATCGGTGAGCCGTTTCAGGAGCACGTTCAGGCGGTGCGAGCCCAGTTCGTGGCCGGTGAACGGCGCCGTGATCGCGTCGAGCCTCGCAGACGGCAGCACCGTGTTGCCATTCACCTCGATGCGGTCAACCCGGAAGGTCGGGCCGCTTTCGGCAATCTGGTTGATGGGAGTGCCGGGCGGGACGTCGAGCGTCTGCTGTGCTGGTGGCGGCACCGTAATTGACGCGGGCGGCTGGTTCAGCTCCTGCTGCCTCGCGCGCTCCTTCTGCTGGTCGATCAGTTGCTGCGCCGGGTCCTGGACCGGGCGTGCAGCCGGCAACGCCGGGACACCGGCAGGTACCCCCGAAGGGGGCGTCTGGGCATGCGCAGCGGCCATGTGAAGACCACAAAGCGCGATACCGCGCAGCAGCGCCGGGCGTACCGCCCAGGGCACGCTCCTGGAAGATTTCCGCATCAGCGCCACCACCAGGTGGTGAGGCCCAGATGCTGGCCGATCTGCACCGGCGTACGGGCAGGCGCGCGCACGGTCGTGAGGCTGCCCGTCGCGGCAACACCCTTGCCGCCCGTGATGTAACCGCCGTCGATCACGCCGTCGCCCGTGAGCGTCACGAGGCCGTTCGCGGTGAAGCCGCCGCCCACGTCCGCCGCGATGATCTGCGCCCAGCTGCTGCCGAAGAACGCCTTGAAGCCGCGGTCCTGGTTCAGCGCCGAATAGCCCGTCACGCCCTGTGCGTAGGTCACTGGTGCGGTGACGTCGATGTTGCCCAGCGCGAACACGTTGCCGCCGACGTTGCGCGCCACGGTGCCGGCGGTAATCGCGATATCTGTTCCCGACTGGATCGTGCCGCCGTATGGCGTCACGCTGCTCGACGCGCTCGCATGACAGACGATCCAGCAGCCGCGCGAATAGCCCGCCTGTCCGGAGAACACCGCAGCATTGGTGAACGCCTGCTGCGCCGTGATGTTCACGGCGGCGTCGTTCGACTGGATGATGCCACCGCTGTTCGTGACGTTGCGCCCCGAGATCGTGACCGGACCGCTGGTGGACGCAATATACGCAAGCTGGTCCGGCTGGCTGACCGTGCCGTAGTCGACGTCAAAGCCGCTGGTCGTGTGCGTGAAGAAAAGGAAGCTGCCGCCGCGGCGGGAATATGCGACCGGTTCGCTACCGGAGGCGGCGCCCGTATGGTCGATCGTGTTGAGCACATCACTTTGCCCGGTCAGGCTCACGGCCTGGTTGGCGAGAATCCGCGCGTTGTCGTTCGTGATATCACCCTGTGCGGTCAGCAGCGTCGAGCCGTTGGCCGCGAAGAGGATCCCGAGGTTCGACGGGGTCGAGCGGTTCGTGATGCTGCCGGTCGCTCTGAGCGTCACATCGCCACCGCTCGGGCTGCCGTCGGATGAGACGGAGCCGGCCTGGATCAGGCTGCCGGTGTTCGTGATATCGCCGATGCTGGTCAGGCTGACCGCGTTGCCCGCCGTCAGCGTCGACGGACCGGTCGCGTTGTCTGCGAGGGTGATCCCGTTCGCGCTGACCGTGACGTTGTTGGCGGCACTGATCTGCGCACCCTGCAGCGACAGTGCACCCGTCGTCGTGAGATTGACGTCGTGCTCGGCCTTGATCGAACCCTGGGTGGCGCCTCCGCCGGCGCTGATATCGCCGGTGGCGGACACGAGCACGTCACCGGCGCTTGCGTAGAGCTGTCCGAGGTTGCGCACGCCGGCGCCTTTGTCGGTCACGATGAGTTGCACACGGCCCGCGGTCAGGCCGCCCAGCGCGGTGATATCGACCGCAATGCCAGCATTGCCGGTCCCGGGTGACGTGGAACTGGCCAGCCAGTCGTGACCATTGTCGTTTGACGAGAAGCTGGTGTCGTACGTGTTCGTGCTGTCGCCGACGATCGCGCGAATTACGCCTGGTGGTGAACCTGGGCTTCGATAGCTGTTCGTCACCGGACCGTTCACGGCCAGCTGCTTCGCGATCAGGTCGAGGTTCAATAGCGTGCCCGACAGGCCGCCCGCGCCGATCGTGATCGTTCCGCCGTTCGTCGTCAGCACGACGTTGCGCTGGGTGACGCCGGGTGCGAGGGTCAGGTCATTGAAGCTCACCTGCCCCGTGGAGAGCACGACGTGCCCGGCGTTCACGAAGCTGCCACCGTCCACGGTGATGCCGTTCGGGTTGGCCAGGATCACATTCGCGCGCGGACCCAGCACGCCGATCGCGCCCTGGATCAGCGACGGATTGGTGCTGGTGACCTGGTTGACGATCGTCCGTGCGTTGATGCCAACGTTGTTCAGGTCAGCGCCCGCCTTCGACACATTGAACGACGAGTAGGTGTTGTTCGAGACACCGCCGGTCGCCAGCGCAATGTTCACGGTCTGGTGGCCGTTCGCTCCGGTTGAAACGGATGTCGCCGTGCCGCCGTCGGCGACGATGCCAGCGGCGATTGCCGAGCCCGTCATGCCCGAAACCAACCACGCGATGGACGCCGCCTTCGCCATTGGATGTAACGTCATTCAACAACTCTCATATTTAAATTGGATTGCTAATACTATTTAACTATTTTTCACGAACACAGGCATTTTCCAAGCCGCCATTAGCTTTCTGAAAATCAGCGGTGGCCGTGCGAATGGTTGGAGATTGATGCCTGAATTTCTTCTACTCGCGATCTTCCCCACTCAATTGGCCCGCGCCTCCCGAACCTCTTGGCCGGATTGGTGGGGTCGACAAGCAGGGCATCACTCATTGCCGCCAAAGCGCTCGATGCAGCCAGCGCCGAAATCAGCTCCTGCGCTTATCTGTCACTCGCACTGCACAGGCGTAGGAGATTGCTCTCCAACGGGGAGAGACCAACCTCATGCAGTTCGTCCGCCTCAGTCGGGGCCGCAGGACCTTTCGCAAGCTCATCTGCGGCCGTGCTATTTGTGGCAACTCGTCACTAGCTCCGACGTTAACGACAGGGCTGGATCAATCCCGGTAGTCCTCGAACTCCCATGCGAAAACGCGCGCCAGCTTCCGTGAGACTTCACTCCAGCCACCGCCGCTGCACCCGGCGACGTAACTGTGAATGAAAGGTTCAATGGACGAAAAATCGTTTCCCGAACGATCAGAGAATGGCATCCCCAACGGGGTTCCCGTACGGTCTGACGGAGCCATTCTGGTGTGCAAACGCAAAGTTCGAAATCATCCGCGCCGGGCTTCTCGTCGGATCCAATTCGAATACGAAGATTTAACGAAAAGCATGCTGGGTTCTCCGGTGAAAACGTCGTGAGATCTAACTCGTCACAAGAAATGCTCTTTACAACAGCATGCATCGCATATTCCTCAGTTGATCACATTGAGGTGGCCGTTGCTTACTTTCACGCGCGCCCCTGTAACCGCATGACGGCTCGACAACGTCGCCATGCTCGGCATATACCCAAATCACGACTGACGCCACGTCCCCCAATCAAGCAAATACTGCTTTGATATATTGCCGAGCTGTCCATCCAAACGCCCCCAGAGGACTGGGTCACGGGAAGCTCGCGTGTAAAGGGACTCCAATAGCCCCGTCGCAACGAGAGTCTTAAGCTCATCGTTTTTTGTTTTCATTCCGAGCTCGACCAAGTTGAAAACAAAGATTCGTTCGTCAAATGAAAAGCGATCAAAATTCTCTGCTATAGCTTTGCCGAGCCTAGAAAAAAGGAGCGTCCTAGGAATGTCTACACCCCATTCTTCGACGGCTTCATCTTTAGCCAGGCGAAGGGGTTCGACCTCGGTTAGATCAGAAACGAATTCATTCCACGTATTCATTATTTTCCCTTCAGTGCATTTTGCAAGTCGCGCAGGACGTTCTGCGCCGCGGAACGATCACTAAATGATGCGTTGGGATTTGAGTCCAACCACCTCTGAAGCGCAACTGAGTAATCCACGGCTTTCTGAGTATGAAACACTCCTCCGACAGGAGTGCCGGTTTCGGTCTCGTAGCGAACGGCGTCAGCGGTACTACCTGTTCCAATCTTAGCTCCATCGCGATACAGATCATCCATAAGTCCACCGAGCTTTGTGTCAGAAACGGTAGGCTTTGACATGGCAGCAGCTAAATCGTCGGTAAGTTTGGGGCCTGTTGCCGCATTCGCCGTACCATTCGAAGTTGTGCTTCTACTGTCACCTTGAGTCTCGTCACTGCCCCCTCCGCTGGAAAGCGTCGCCGTGTTCGGCACATACCCCGATGCGCCCGGTGCGGCGCTCACGGACTGTCCTGCCGCCGAATTCACCAGCACCGCCCCCGGACTCGCAGCCGGCGGCTCACCACCTCCCATGCCCGCGACTGCGTTCAGCCCGTTCGCGACGCCCTGAGCTGCCAGGCTCGAAGGGGATTCCGACATCTTGGCCTGAGCGCCGGCCTTCACTAGCCCGATGAACTGGTTGCCCAACGATGCGGCGCCATTGCCCAGCCACGTCATGGTGCCTTGCGCCACATTCCACAGGTTGGTCGCCAGGCCGCCCGTTTGGACCGTGCCTGCCACGTGCGGATCAGCGCCGGCGTTATTCCATGCCTCGTTCTGCGCCGCTGTCGCCGCGCCGTTCACGTTCACTCCAGCCAACCCCGCGAGAACGCCACCGGCCAATGTCGCGAACGCGCCCAATGCGGCCTGCTGCCCGAGATCCAGCGGCGCGCCCGTCGGATCGATCGCCTTGATGAAGTCGGGTGAGAACGCCGCACTGGCGGCTCCACCAATGGCACCGCTGGCACAGCCGGTACCGCTCGCCGCACTGGCCGCGCAACCCAGGGCAGCGTGCACCGCCACATAGCCGAGTTCACCCTGCGCACCGGTACCAAAGTCGCCGGCCGCGTTTGCATTGCCGATCGCGTACGCGCCAGCCGCCGCAATATCGCTGATCGCATCGTTTTTCAGATTCGTCAGGAAGCTGCCGCCGCCAATCGCGGTCTGCACGCCAGCCTGTACGGTCGCTTCGGCTGCGATCGCCGCGCCTTGCTCGAGCAGGGTACCCGCCGTGGTGGAACCCGCCATCGGTACCAGCGCGCCACCGACATTCTGTACACCCGCCAGGGACGCCAGGCTCTCACCGCCCACCGTGATGCCGTTCGTGAGTCCGGCAGTCACCATCGCAATACCGCCTGCCTGAAGCATCGAGGCCGTACTGAACGAACCGGTTGCCGCCTGCCCGAGCGCACTGCTGGTCATCCCCGCGATACCGGCGGACAACGCCATGTTCCCAAGACCGGCGGATATCGCCGGCATGAACACACCTTCAGCCGTCGTTGTGGCCGCTGTTCCGGCCGCAAAGGTACTGCCTGCGGCCGCGCCACTGCCGATCGCAGCCGATGCCGCACCCGCCGTGATGACCGACGCAACCACCATGACGAACAGCATCCCGACCTGCTGGAACGCACCGCCGGTATCAGCCAGCGACGTGAAGGTGGTATGCAGGTCATTCGATACCGTGCCCTGCGTGAAACTGTTGCCCAGCTGAGCCTTCAGGGCAGCCAGTTCCTGCTGCGTGCCCGCCGTGTCCACCGTGCCGTCGGCATTGAGCTTCTGGAGCGCCCCGCCGATCTGGTTCACCGCGTCGACGTTCATCTGGTAATTGCCCGCCGACATGAAGCCGCCCGGCTGCACCTCAGTGCCAGTGGTCGTCAGGAGGCCAGCGACGCTGCCGAGGAACGTGTACTGCGTGCCGATATCGGTCGAGCGCTGCTGGTTCGTGAGCGTCCCGCCGTTGACGGTCAACGTGTCGGTCGCGGTAATCGACCCGGTGTTCAGGATCGACCCACCGCCCGTCGCAGTGAGAGACACGTCCTGTCCGGTAATCGTGCCGTCGTGCTGGACCACCGCATAGTTCTGCGGCAGGTAGACCTGCGGCATCAGCGCGGTGACCGTTGGGCAACTGGCGTTGCCCGTTGCTGTGCACCCCGGCTGCGGCACCGTCTCCTCTACGTACCACAACATTGGAGCGTCAAGCGCGGCAATCTGTGCCTGGGTCAATGCGGTGCCCAGCGCAAGGTTGTTCGCCTTCGCGTACTGGATCGCGTTGCCATACAGGACCTGCTTCTCCTGGTTCGCAACCGATATCTGGTTCCGGTTGTCGAACGACAGGCCGCTGATAAAGCTCGCCTGACCGGTCTGCGTAAGCGCTGCCTGCTGCAGGACCTGGTCTTCGGTGAACGGGTCGTAATAGAACTGCGTCGTATCCGGCCGCAGGCTGGCCGGCAGGCTCGCCACCAGCTGGGCCGGACCAATGCTGCCCATGACCTGCGAGGCGGGGCTGCTGACCAGATAGGTCGCGGTGCCAGTGGTGCCTGCGGCGGCGCCTGCGACGGTTTGCACCGGTGGAGTGGCGGGCACCGACGCCACGCTGGCGCTGGTGGGCGAAGCCGGAACGCTGACGCTATTACCCGTCACCGCAGCCACGGCGCCAGCGCCGCTACCCAGGGCCGAGCCCAGTGCACCGCTGGAGGCGCTCGCGATGGTTCCGGCGGTCGCGGACACAGTCGCCAGGCCAGCGCCGATCTGCCCGGTGCCACTCGCCAGATTCGCCGCCTTCGTGGCCGCCACAGGCGTGCCCACCGGACCCAGCGAAATGACCTGCTGCGAGGCGGTCGCCTGCGGCGTATAGACGGCGGGCGAGGTAAGGCCATTGACGATCGTCGCGCCGGTGAGCGCGACCTGCTGGCCCATCACATTGCCGGAGTTCTGCAGTTGGCCACCTGCGGTGACCGACAGCGACGGTGCCTGGATCGTACCGGGCAGGCTGGCGTAGGGTGTGGGCGGCTGGATGCCTGCGCCCGCGTGATAGTCGCTGCCAAACAGCGACGCGCAGTTCACCACCGTGCCACAACCGAAGTTGTCCGGCACGGAACCGGTGCCGAGCACGGGAGCCCAGCGGCGGTCGTGCCAGTACGCGTTGAGCGTCTGGTCCTGGTTCGTGATGCCCGCCACGGCTGTAATGCTCGCCTGGCTCCCGGCGGTAACAAGACTGCCCGTATTGGCCACCGACCCGGCACTGATCGAGAGGTTGCGATTGGCGGTGATCGTCGATGCGTCGCCCGACTGCTGGTCAACGAAGGCATCGCAGTAGTTACCGAGAGCGCCGCTACAGCCGAACCGCGCGGTCAAGCCGTAGTTCTGATATACCTGCGCTGGAGCCGACAAGGTATTGGTGAGCGCTGCCGTGCTGATCGCGATGTCACGGGCGGCCTGGATGTTGCCCGATGTGTTGGTGACTGCCGACGCCTGCGTAAGGTTCGTTTGCGGATTGTTCAAGTCCGTGTTGTCGCGCGTCGTACCGGCTCCGCCAATCACGACGTCCCGCCCCGCCAGCAGGTTGCCGTAGGTGTTGTTGACTGTCGGCGCTGCGATGACCAGATCGCGTCCGGCGAACACGGTGTTATTGGTCTGCGTGTAGCTGTAGGTCTGCGAATCGATCCGGTCGCCGTAGATGTTGGCCGAATCGTTGCCGGGCCCAAATGTCGCGTAGTTGTGCAGCAGTTCCTGGGCAAGGGCGGCCTGGGTCATCGCGTTCGTGAAATCCTGCCCCGGACGCTCAAACATCAGCTGCTGGTTCGGATACGAGATCATCGTCGAGAAGTAGCCGCAGTCCGCCGCGGAAACGCCGGCAGCACATCCCGTCTTCGACGTGACGGTGTCCGTGTGGTAGCCCTGATTCGTAAAGCTGCTGGCCGTGACGCGCAGGTCCTGCCCCGCGTACAGACTCCCGGCGTTCGTGAGGCCCGCACCGGTGCCGGTGAGGGCGAGATTGTTGCCCGCCACAATCTTGCCGGCGTTCTGGCTCGTATAGACGGTGACCGTGGATGTCTGCGCGGCCGGCGGTCCGGTTGTCGGGATCACGTTCGCTGGCACGGTCACTGCGCCAGTCGGATTGTCCAGTGCATCGACGGATTCAAGCATCGCAGCGAGCGTGCCAGCCGCATATGCGGCTTTGAGTTGCGTGAGGAAGCTCGCATATGAAGTGGCATCGATGCTGTCGGTGATCGTCGTGACGGCCGCGTCGCCGCCATTGTCGAGCGACGCAACGTTGAGCGTGACGTTGTTGCCGGCCGAGATCGTGCTGCCGTGATTGTTCAACGTGCCGGTGGTGATCGACAGGTCGTGCCCGGCGGCAATCACACCGCCCTGCCCGCTGGGCTGCGTCGTCGTGGTGGTCTGCGTGACTGTTGGTAAGGCGATGCCGTTGAACGTGCCGCCGCTCAGGTCGGCCGCCGTCACGGCCGTCGCGGAAGCCGGCTGCATGTCACCAACGCGGCCGGTGATATTCGTCGTGAATGTCTGGGAGCCTGTGACACTACCGTCTGCGTAGGACAACTCGGTCATACTCAGGGTAAGCGATCCCATCGGCGCAGACAGGAGCGCCGACTCCAGGCCCGCCGCGGCAATGGTGGTGGCCGAGGTCGTCGTGGTCGTCGTGTTTGCCCCGGCCCGGCTGTTGTTCACGTCCGCCGCGGTGATCGTGATGTCGTTCCGCGCGGTGACGGTGCCGCCAACATTCGTCAGATCGCCTGACAGGTTCGCAGTCAGATTGTGCCCCGCCGCTGTCGACGCCCCGCTGTTGTCGTAACTGCTGCCATTGAGATTGACGTCGCGTACCGCACTGACCGTACCCGCGTTTGTCGTCGCGCCCGTGAGATTCACGTCCTCGTTCGCGAGGATCGATGCACCCGCCTGATTGACGATCGTGCCGGACAGATTGACGTCGTTGCCGGCAGAGATCGTGCCGCTGTTGGTCAGCGTGCCGTTGGTCGACAGCGTGATGTCCCCCGCCTTGCTGATCGTCCCGCTGTTGCTGAAACCCTGCGTCGCGTTGATCGACACGCTGTTGCCCGGGATCGCCCACGTGCCGGAATTGTTCAGCTGCTGGGTGTTGATCGTCAGCGCATTGCCGAGATTGATCGTGCCGCTCGCGGCAGCCGACGGGTCGAACGCCTGGTTCTGCAGGTTCAGCGTGAGATCGTGCTGCGCGAGGACCTGGCCGCCGGCGTTATTGAACGTGCCGTTGCCGCCAGTGACCGTGATCGTCGCATCGCCCGGCGTGCCCGGACTGGCCCGATCGGTGCTGCCCGCGAACAGCACACCGTTCTGGTTCCCAGCCAGATTGCCTGTCGTGACGTTCAGCGCGTTGGTACCGATGATCGCGCCGTTGTTGTTCGCGAGGCTACCGTTGGCGGTGACCGCCGTCGTCAACCCGGCGATGACGCCGGCGTTGTTCAGGTCCGTCGCGTTGACGGTCGTCGAGGCCGTCGAGACCAGGTTCGCGCCGGATCCGTTCGTGACGGTTGCACCGGTAACCGTCAGCGGCCCGCCCGCCAGCACACTGCTGGTATTCGTCACGCCATTGGCGCCGGTCAGGTTCGCCGCGCCCTGGACGAGCGTCTTGCTGCCTCCAGTCGTGAGCTGGTTGCTCGCGCTCGCCGTCAGGTTGCCGCCGATCAGCGCCCCGCCGGTCGAAACGTTGGCGCCCGACAGGGTGGCATCCTGCACGACATTGAGTTGTCCGGCGGACAGGTCGAGCGTGTTCTGCGCGGCGGCGTTCAGCGTGCCGGATACGGTGGTCGTGCCACCCGTGATGACATTCGTACCGGCCAGGGTTGCGTTGCCCCCCACCTGGGTAGTGCCGGTCACGGCCAGCGTCTGGCCAGCCGACAGGGCAGCGTCCCCCACCGACTGCAGATTGCCCAATGCGCTAAGGTTGCCCGACTGCGCCGTCAGCGTGGTCGTGCCGAGGCTGGTCGTGCTGCCTGCGACAGTGAGGTTGCCGGTTGCCTGTCCAGCCAGGTTGCCGCCGCTCAGCACCGCACCATTGACGGCCAGATCTCCACCGTTAGCGCGGAGCGTCGCGTTACCAACCGTCGTAACCGCACCAACCGCCACGTTGCTGCCCGCCGTTGCGTTCAGGTTGCCGCCCGTCTGGACCGCACCCGACAGGTTGATCGCCTGTCCGGCTCCCACTGTCGTGTCCTGCCCGAAACTCGCGCTGCCGCTACCGGACAGATTGCCGCCAGCGTTCAGTGAGCCGGTTCCGTTGCCGGACACGTTGCCCGACACGGTGAGATCGGTGCCGGCCGTCAGCACAGTATCGCCGCCTGCCGCCGCGTTGCCGCCGAGCGCCATGGCCTGGCCCGCTGTAGCGCTCAGGTTTCCGTTGGCCGTCACCCCGCCGTCCACGATGGCGTTGCGCGCAGCGGTAATGATCGCGTCCTGACCGGCATGCACGGTACCGGCGACACCCGCATCCTGGCCCGCGCTGATGGCGACCGTGCCCGGACTCGAAATCGCGCCGAGCACCGCGACCGTGCCCGCGCCCGACGTCACGTTCGCATTGCCCTGGCTGTACACTGTGCCGCCCAGGTTCACACCCTGCTGGCCACTCGCACTCAGGCCTCCGAGCGTCGTCACGCTATCAGTGGTCAACAGCGCGCCATTCGCCGCGGCGAGGCTCATGTTGCCAATCGATGACGCCTTGCCCAGGACGGCGGCATTACCACCAGCCGCCACGGTCAGCGTTGACCCGGTGGTCACATCGCCCGCCAGGATGGCGTCCTGACCTGCGGTGACCTCGACCGCGCCAGGCGCGGAGACCGTTCCACCAAGCAGGGTGCTACCGCCCGACCTGGTCGTGAGCGTGCTGCCGCTCTGCAGCGCACCACCCACCTGGATGTCCTGTCCTGCATTGAGTGATACGGCGCCCTGCGATGACGCGACGCTGCCTTGCCCAGTGATCGAGCCATTCTGTGCGGCGATGGTCACCGGACCCCGCGCCTGGGTGGTGCCGCCCAGTGCCGCGTCCTGTGCGGCGGCAACAGACAGCGCGCCGTTGGTCTGGACGTTGCCGCCAACCAGCGCACTGCCGCTTTGCGCGGTCAGTGACGTGTTGCCGACACCGGAGACCGAGCCGTTGATGGCTGCGTTGCGCCCGCCGCTCAGATCCACCGTGCTGCCGCCCTGAACGGCACCATTGACGGTCAGGTCGCGTCCCGCCTGCGCCCGGATCGTGCCGGGCACCGTCACTGACGAGTTGAGTGTCAGGTCGCCGGTCTTCGTCTGCAAGGCAAGATCATGGGCGGACAGTGACCCGAGCGACATCGACTGGCCCGCTGTCAGGTTCGCGCTGCCGTTGGCCGCAACCGATGTGGCCGAAAGGTCACCGCCCGCGTTCATCGAGACGTCCTGCCCCGCTGACACGGAGCCCGTCGCATTAATATCACCACCGGCGTTGACCGTATAGTTCTGGTTCGCGAGCCCGGTGCCTGTGATCGTCGTATTGCCCGCACTGGCCAGATTGACATTCTGGCTGCCGAAGGTCGGGCCAACCGTGATGTCGCCGTTCGAATTTACATTGACGTTGCCCGCGGTTGCCGCGAGCGCACCCAGGTTGCGCGCCCCCATCCCGGCGGCTGTGGACACGATATAGATCTGGCCGCTGGTCACCGAGCCATACTGGCTTGCATCGATGGCGACGCCACCGTTGCCGATGGCCGCTGCCGTATTGGCTGCACCGTTCGATGCCGTGCTGTAGCTTGTGCCAGTCGAACCTGCCGCGGCCGGGCTCACGAGCTGGTTGCCCGCGATGAGGTTGACGCGCTGGTCAGCGCGCAGCGGCGCGTTGAGGTTGATCGTCTGCGCGAGCACATCGATATTGCCAACCGTGCCCTCGATGCCAGTACCCGGGCCGTTCGCGCCCGCCGGACCGTTGATCGTCACGTTGCCCGAGGTGACGTTATAGGCAAGCGCGCCCGCATTGGTGAAGCTGGTTGAGGTGCCACCGACACCAGTGAGAAACTGCGGCGTCCCCGTCGTCAGCACAAGCCCCGGCGCGTTGGTCAGGGAAAGTCCATTGACGGCCAGGCCGTTCGGGTTGCTGATGATCACGGTGGCCGGACTGCCGAACACCTCCAGCGGGCCGACCAGGGTGGAAGCTGGGCCGGTTGACGTCACCTGGTTGATGATCGTACTGGCGGTTCGTCCCGCCAGATTCGGATTGGCAGCGAGCGTGCCGCCAAGCAGTGGCGTGCCACTCACCAGACTGTTGTTCAGCACGAGGCCAGAGCTGTCAACGCCGAAAGTCTGGTAGCTGTTGACGCTTATCCCGTTTGCATTGGGCTGCGCGATGTTCACCGCGGGCACGCCCGTGCTCGTCTGCGTGATCGCAGGCTGGAACTGGACCGGCGCGCGCGGATCGACGATGGGTGCAGCCTGCGCGACTTCGTCGAACAGGAAGGCGACCGGGCTCAGGTACATTACCGCCGCCATCACCCACGCAGTCGAGCGCATCCAAAAAGGACGGCGCGTCTCCGCGCTCAGTCTGCTGTTCGCAATGTAGCTGGCGCCCCGCGCAGCGTTACGTTGTACTAAGCTGTTGAAGCTTTTCTGGATCGGCCTGCGCATGGGAATGCCATATTTTATTGTTCGCGTTACTCGGGACCGCTTCGCCGCGATTGTAGCGAATAATTTACCTGAGGAATATCACGCCCGGTAAGCCTGACAATATTTGATAACTTTCTGGCAACAAAAAATTTGCCGGGTCGCTTGCCATCAATGCTGATCCGTCGCGCGATGGAATCAGTCAGCGTCGACTACTGGCGCACTGGAGTTCCGGCGCCGGCCTTGAGCCTCTCCGGCGATTCAGGCGTACGGGACGTACCCTCTTCGGCCCCCTCCAAGGGTTCGTTTCGGGTAATGCGGTAATCCTTCACCACGACGCCGCGTTCGCTACCCGCATTGACAACCGCAGGCCACACCCAGGTCACCGTGCTCTCCCAGCCGACGGATATGACCACGACGCAGATGCGTGCGCGGCGCCGAATGCGAGCCCAGAATGCTGCCATCGACAATCATCGGCACCGCCTGTCCGATGATCGACAGCGGCAGCAAGAACCACTCGCGCGGCCTGATGGGCTTGCCGAAACGATCCTTGATCTCGATGTCCAGGCTGGCCCGGGCGAAGAGATCGTGAAGACTGCGCTCGAGCCGCGACCGATGCGTTCTGCATCGAGCGTTTGAGGCGAGTCCGGCCGAGCCGATGGCTAGCAATCCGCTACGTGTTCAGGCGTCATCCAGGCTAACGTGAGTAGCGCAAATACCGTCGTGCGCGTGCCGGTCCAGGCAAATCCGAACTGGAATTCTTCTTCATTGGGTGTACAGACCGGAGACATGGTTGACGAACGTGCGAGGACATCGTTGACACTTTATGGTCAGCGGTTTTCGCTCCTCAGGTCAAGGGTGAGGATGCGGTGATGGGCAAACCAGAATTCAAATACGCCGTCTTCGCCGTCCTTTGCGCGTGCTGCAACCGGCAGCCGGTAAAGTGCTTTCGAGACCTTCAGGCGCCGTCCTTCAAAGCGTAGCTCGCCATTTGCCTTGACCCGCAGCACCACGTCATCCGGGCCGTACTCCGGCTCGCGCAGGACCGATGGAAACGCCCGCGGGCTCGGCTGGTAACGGCTCATCGGAGTGTCCATGCCGATCGCCTCGTGCGGGCGCTCGCAGTTATAGATGGTGCGCCAGCGGTCCAGTTCGCGTTGCACGTGCTGCTGGGTGGCGAAGCTCCGTTCGTTCAGCACTTCGGCCTTCAGCGTGCGGTGAAACCGCTCGTCCTTGCCGTTGGTCTGCGGATGGTAAGGCCGGCTGTAGCTGATGCGGATCCCCAGCCGGATCAGCCAGACGGCCAGTTCGGTGAGCTGCCCCGGGCTGCCCGGTGAACCCCATGGCGAACCGTTATCGGTGTTGATGCGCAACGGCAGGCCGTAGTGGCCGAATGCCTCGCGCAGGCCCGCCTGCACCGTGGCCGTGTCGGTTGGCCCACAGGCGCGCAGCAGGATGCTGAAGCGCGAGTGATCGTCGAGCACCGTCAGGGGGCTACAACGCCCCTGCTCGAGGGTATCGAAGTGTCCCTTGAAGTCCATCTGCCAGAGGACGTTGGGCTGCTCGTGCTCAAAGCGCTTCCAGGGTTCACTCATCGCTGAACCGGCCGGCAGGATCAGATTGTGCCGGTGCAGGATGGCTGTCACGGTGCTGGGCTGCGGCACCGCTTCAAAGCCCAGATCCCGCAGGCGCCGGCTGATCTTGCGGCCGCCCCAGCGCGGGTGTGCCTGACGCAGGCGCACCACCTCCTGCTCCATCTCAACGGTGGTCTTTGAGGGACTGCTGGCAGGGCGCCGCGACTGATCCGCCAGCGCGTCCTCGCCACGTCTGAGCCATTTGTAGCCGGTCTGCCGGCTGATGTTAAAGCGCTCGCACAGTTCGGTGACCGTGAGCGTGCGCTGACTGGCCAGATGAACAAATTCCTGTCTGAGGCTCATGGTGTCTCTTGCGTTCCAGGGCATAGTCGGGACCGGGCGTTTTCGTACCCGGAAGTGTCAACCATGTCCTCGCACACCTGTCAGCTATGTCCCCGGTCTGTACAATTGGGCAAAACGAAGATGCGCGGCTCGCCCCGCACTTCCCCTGCCAGCCAGCATTGCGTGCGGCGTCCATCGCGTCGTCCAGCTCCGCGTCGACCTGATCGGCAGCCGCCGCACCCACGTCCGCGAGCAGCCGGTCCTTCCATTCGCTCATGCTGAACATGCCCGCAAAGCTGGATGCGCTTTTTTCGAATTCGTATACGTGCCACACCATCGTTTCAGCTCCTTGCAAATGAAACGGTTCATCCAGGCGTTATCGGCACGATGCGTCATTTTCTGAAGGGCGGAAACGGCGCCAAACGCTGCGCATGACGATGGTTCGACTCGAACAGCGCTATAGATCAGGGCCTATGTGGCGCGGCATGGGATCGAGGTCAAGCACCATTGGTTTAACTCGATCACGCGAGAAGCGCAGATGCCGGATAACGAGGCAAAGCCGGTCCACAACCGGCTTCCTATATCCAGCCCCAATTCCGAGGCGGCGGACAGTGCGCCGCCCGGTTCAACCACCCGCGGCTGACGAAACTTCCAGCGACTGGCCACGCAGCGCCTTCAACGTTCACTCGCATGCATGCGGTTCAACCGGTCGATGACCTCTTTGTTCGGGCGGAATTGAGTCGACATGAGCCTGGCCGCGCCAGTTCCTCCGCTGGTTTCCACAAGAAGTCGCGAAGACCGAATTCTTCGCCGAGGCCTCCCACTTCATGGTCATCGAAAACGCTCATGCCGTCGATTGGCGATCTTCGAGGTGGGCGCTGGTGATTGCGTTTGCGGCTCGAACCGGGTTTCGGGAGGCGCGGGCAGCCTGAACATCTACGAAAGCCGGTCAACCGGCGAACGGGACCAGAAAGACCATGTCGAATTTGACCTTGGCACTGGCATTCCGGCCACGTGTCCGGCACAAAAGGAGAGATACGTGATCATCAGGATTGAAGTTTCGGATGCGGAACTCGAAGAAATGAACTGCTCCTCGGACGAATTTGAGGAACAGATCCGTGACCAGCTGGACAACGGCGTCGTGACCAGCGACGGCGGTGCCGGCTCTGACTGGATGGCGGAGTACGAGCTCGAAGTCGTCAAAGTCCGCTGACAGCGCTCGATGACCAGGCGCAATACTTCCACATTGGCTTCCCAGGAAGCGGCAAAGCACCGGATCTGCGTGCGGCCGAGCCGCTGTTCGCGGCGACACGTACGGCCGTGAAGACCGTGCGCACAGCGCAGACGGCACACCGACCGAAAGCACACCACCGGCGGATGCGCGTGAGTGGCCGGCGTTCAGCGACGCCGCTCAGCGCCTCGCCTTCGCGGCGCGCATTCCGAGTCCGAACGCGATCGTGGCGGCGGTGGACTGAGCCATAGCAGCACGCGCGGCGCTCGAAGCGTCCGACTTGATGGGTTTATGGCGACGTCTTCCTGGCCAGAACGTAGTAATACGATCGGCCGCCCTGATCGGAGTATTCGAGAAGGTAATCGCCATCAGGAACCGTCATGGGTTCGAACGTGGTTATGATTCCGCGCTCCTTGACTGTGCGATCCAGATCCGTTGGCGTACTCAGGCTGTAGAAATTGACCCCATAGGCGGGCGAGTCGCACGTCATGGCCGAATAACTCCTGCTTGCCCAACCGCGACACTTCTTGCCGGACAAAAGGGCGGATCCGGAAGTCGGGCTCGTCAACGTGATGTCGAGCCCGTCAGAGCCATAGGCTTTGCGAATTACCGCACCCGTGAAGTGGCGATGATTGCGACGGCTATCGACAATGTCGTAAGTACCAGCCAGGTTAACCGTGGCCGTATGCAAATCGGATTTCCGTTCCCCAACCGGGCGCGGGTCGTGGTAGGTCAGGCAACCGTACAGAGCAAGTGGCAGGCAAAGCGCTGCGAGGTAACAAAGGCGCATAGTTGTTGAAGTGCTGCGCGGCTATCAACGATGCCGCTTTCAGGATCATCGTCGAGCACTTTTCGAATTTGATCGAGGGCGTGCTCCGATGGATTTTCAACTATTTTCATTGGTCTTTTAAAATATCACGTTGAGGTTCAGCGTGCACTTTTGAGGAAGAGTATCACCAGAATAGCAGCGCGATCGCGCCGTCACCCTATGGCGGGCTGTATTTTGCTTGTGATTACCCACTATTTTCACGCCCTAGCCAGTATCCGATCTGGATGTCGACAAGCCGATGCATGCCGCGCCAGATGACCTTATTGCCGGGCGGTGGATCGTTGGCGCGTGCGAGATAGCCACCCAGCTGGGCGAGCTTGATGAGGCAGCGTGACAGGGGAGGCGCCTGTGCGGTGCGTGCTGTGTCCTTGACGAGCTGCTCAGGGAGCGTCACCTCGGTTGCAGTAAGCGCCACCTCCGATGGAGCCTCTGGTGCAGATCGATTGATTTCGGTGAGCCAGAATACGCGCCAGGCAAGGATGCAGAAGATGGCGATCAGGTTGGTCAACCGGCTGGCTGTGCGTAACTGCGACTCTTCAGCCTTGCAGCCCGACTTCAGGTTTTTGTGAAACGTTTCTATTTTCCAGCGCATCGCGTACCAGTCGATCTTTTCGATTGCATCCACCCGTGAGTTCACCGGCAGATCAGTGAGCAACTTCCATTCGATACGCTTCCGGCCCGCCGGCTCGCTGCGCTCCGTCGCATGGATGACCGTCAGTCTGAGCGCCGGATAGTGCCGCTGCTTTGCGAGGGGCGGCCAAACCGTGAGGCGCCGGTATCTGATCTCCAGAAGCGCCTGGTGAGGGTGCCCTTTGGCGTCGCGAAATTCGATCCGATGCAATCCCTTCACCCGCACCTCTGACATTTCATCCGCAACGGTATGTCCGCCGTCGCCGGCCAGCCTGTTCGTGCAGGTACGTACCAGAAAATGCGTGCCGAGCTCGCAGGCAGCGCAAAACAGTTCAAAGATGTCGCTTTCCCGGTCACCGATATGGACACAACGATCGGGATCGCCGAGTCGAGTCGTTGATTGCCGCGGATTCTCAATCCAGCGAAAGCTTTCCTTCTTCTCGATCGGTATGCGTGTGAAGTTGACCTTGCTGCGCCTGGTCGCAGTGTCCTTGAACTCCTTGCGGCTCCAGAACTTGATGGCCGCCAGCCCGAGCGGCAGGCCTTGCGGCGTCACCGCGAGACTTGAATGCATCAGGATGCCGCACTGCGAGCCTGCCTTGTCGCGACCGTATCTCCCGGCTGCGGTCAGCGTGTTGCTTGCGTAACCGATGAGCTCGGGACGTTCCCTTTCGTACGAAAACGTGGTGGTGTCCTGAAGGACAAGAACCGGTCCATCGGTCGAGGAAAAACGCTGGGCAGTTGCCTGGAAATGTCCACTCAGAATGTCTTGTTCACTGACGCGATCATTGTCCATGAAACGATAGGCTGCCTTGGTATTGGCCCAGTCCTGGCAGGCAAGTGGAATGGTCTGCCCCATGCCCTTCCACAGTTGCTCCAGCAGCATTCCAAACCGCTTATGTAACCGCGCGTCCTGGAATTCGCTTCCTTCAAGGTCCCGCTCAAACCACGCCCGATCTTCTACCTGTCGTTTCCCGGCCATTCTTCTCGCACGCTCGTCGTGACGCACGCCAGGTTACCAGGATTCGCGAAAGAAGTGGGTAATTACAAGTTGCTGAAATGTGTTTACATCTTGTCTTTCGCGTAAGCGGGACAGGATGATTCGAACGCTGCTGAGTGACGACGTATGGAAGAAAGTCGACGCGATCCTGCCGGGCAAAGAAGGCGATCGTGGTCGAACGGCTACGGACAATCGCTGGTTCCTCGAAGCGGTGCGATGGATAGGCCGCACCGGCAGCCCCTGGCGCGATCTGCCGGCCGAATTTGGTCGCTGGCACACCGTGTGCATGCGCTTTTCCCGATGGCGACGCAAAGGCGTCTGGCAGCGCGTTGCTCTCGCGATGGCAGGCGAGACGGAGGTCGACCATATCCTGATCGACTCGACGATTGTGCGAGCACACCAGCATTCGGCCGGTGCATCAAAAAAAGCGGCCCGCAAGCGCTCGGACGGTCTCGAGGTGGCCTGAGTACCAAGCTGCATCTGGCCGTGGATGCGGCAGGCAGGCCGTTGCGACTGGTCGTGACCGAAGGACAGGTCCACGACATCTCGTGCGCGAAGGAGCTTGTCGAGCATCTGCGTGCCAAGGCCGTCATTGCCGACAGGGGCTACGATTCCGATGCCTTTGTACAGGCGGTTCGCTCCACCGGCGCCAAAGTTGTCATTCCGCCGTGCTCTAACCGCAAGTCGAAACGCCGCTACAGCCGGATGCTGTACCGCACACGTAATGTGGTCGAGCGCTTCTTCAACCGTATCAAGCATTTTCGTCGAGTCTCCACTCGTTACGACAAGCTCGCGGACAGCTACCTGGTGTTCGCGTCCCTTGCCTGTGCGTTTGGGCCATTCGTGAAAATGTGAACAAAGCCTAGATGCTATGTGGGAGGGCAGCGACAGAAAGCCCGACTGGAGTAAAACGGGACTTGCACACTCGTTTTCTCCGAAGGAGCACGCAAATGGATACGCCTGACACAGCCCTCCGTGGGCAGAATACGACGGCAGGTGGCCGCCTGTACATGGCTTTTGAACTGGGCGAGAAGAACTGGAAGCTCTCACTGGGTGATGGCCAGCGCGCGCCCAGCCGCTGTACGGTCGCCGCCGGTGATACCACGGCGGTTCTCTCCGCCATCGCCAACGCCAGGGCGCGTTGCCATCTCGGCGCCGACGCATCCGTCTACAGCTGTTATGAAGCAGGCCGCGACGGTTTCTGGCTGCACCGCTGGCTGGCTGAACAGGGCATCGTCAATCTCGTGGTGGATTCGGCCAGCATCGAGGTGAACCGCCGTGCGCGTCGCGCCAAGACAGACCGGCTTGACAGCGACAAGCTGCTATCGATGCTCATGCGCTATTACGCGGGCGAGCGGCGCGTGTGGGCGGTCGCGCGCATCCCCACGCCTGAGCAGGAAGACGACCGGCGCCTGCACCGCGAGCTCGAACGCCTGCGTAAAGAGCAGACCGCGCACACCAACCGGATCCGTTCCCTGCTGGTACTGCACAACCTTCGGGTCCGGTCTGTCGGCGGCCGCATCTGGGCGCACTGGTGGACCCGTCAGCGCGAGCTGCTGGCGCCCGGTCTGCGCGCCGAGATCGAGCGCGAATGTGAGCGGCTCGCGCTGGTGCGCCAGCAGATCCGCCTGCTCGAAGTGCAGCAGGAGCGGCAGGTGCGCAGCGGCGCACATCCCGGCATGGTGCTGCTCGCCCAGCTTGCCGGCATCGGTGCAGGCAGCGCGTGGACGCTCGTCAGGGAACTGTTCGGCTGGCGGCAGTTTCGCAACCGCCGCGAAGTGGCCGGCTGTCTGGGCCTGACGCCCACGCCGTATGCCAGCGGCACCAGCGAGGTTGAACTCGGTATCAGCAAGGCGGGCAACCGGCGATGTCGCTGGCTGATGGTCGAACTCGCCTGGAGCTGGCTGCGCCTGCAGCCCGGCAGCCAGCTCAGCCACTGGTTCAACGAGCGCTTTGCCGGTACCGGCAAGCGGATGCGGCGCATCGGTATCGTCGCGCTCGCACGCCGTCTGGCGATCGCCCTGTGGCGTTATCTCGAGTACGGCGAGATCCCCGTCGGGGCGATACTCAAGCCGCGCGACGTCAACACCGTGAGGGCCTGAATGACTGAATGACATCGGATGCAGCAACAGTATGTAAAGGTCAACGCGCCCGGAACACGCTCGGGCTACCCATTGCGGGTGGCCGTTTCCCTAGATGGGGCGCGTCGGTAACAGGGTAGCTCCAGCGCTTCGCGCATGCGGCATGAGGTGACCGGCCTGTCAGGCCGGCACGGATAGAAGGTCGACCCGGCACTGACGGTCAACAGACACCCTGACCTGAATGACATTGACATGCCAGGCTGCAACAAGGTTTACGCGATGAGCGTCGGTACCGTCCTTTACGCAACGGTCTCTACGGCCAGCCTGCGTCTGGTCATGGTAGGTGACCGCGCAGGCTGGCCGTAGAGACCGGACAAGGAGGTTTACTTCGCATAACAGAATGTTTATCGTGAACCGGGGCTTGACTTTTACTTCCCCATAGAAGAGGGTGTTAGGCACTTTTGTTAAGGACTGCAAAGTGGATAAGCATAAGCACGGAGAAGACGACGAAGTGCAAACCAGCCAGGGTTTCGGGCAATCGCTCGTAGTCTCTGGCCAGTCGACGGAAGCGGTTGAGCCAGCCGAAGCTGCGCTCGACCACCCAGCGACGCGGCAACAGCACGAAGCCCTTTTTCGCCTCCGACAGCTTGATTACCTGAAGCTCGATTCCTTCATCGAGTGCCGCCTGCGCAGGCTCTTCGCCGGTATATCCCTGATCGGCGAACGCCACCTTGACCGTCTGGCCCGTGGCCTGCTGAACCTGACGCGCCAGTTCACCGACCTGCGCGCGTTCCTGTTCGTTGGCCGGCGTAACATGTACAGCAAGCAATTGCCCCAAAGTATCAACCGCCATGTGGACCTTGCTGCCGCGTTTGCGTTTGTAGCCGTCGTAACCGGCGCGAGGTCCACTCTCGCAGGTCGACTGCAGGGTCCGCCCGTCGAGAATGACCGCGCTGGGTTGACCACGACGCTCCTGCGCGATCCGGATGATCGAACGCAGGTCATTCACCATGGCCTCGAAACAGCCGGCCTGAATCCAGCGCTGCGTCTGCTGGTAGACCAGTTCCCAAGGTGGAAAGTCATTGGGCAACAAACGCCACGGTGCACCCGCGCGTACGATCCAGCGCAGCGCGTTGAACATCTCGCGCAGTTCGTAGCGGCGCTGCGGTGCGTCCTTGTTCATCAAGGTCAGGTACGGAGCGGCGAAGTACCACTCTTCATCCGATACATCCGTTGGGTATGGCCTGCGTTTTTTCATTCTGCCAGGATACCAGGTCTGACAAAAAGTGCCTAACACCCTCTTCTATGGGGAAGTAAAAGTCAAGCCCCGGTTCACGATAAACATTCTGTTATGCGAAGTAAACCTCCTTGTCCGGTCTCTACGGCCAGCCTGCGCGGTCACCTACCATGACCAGACGCAGGCTGGCCGTAGAGACCGTTGCGTAAAGGACGGTACCGACGCTCATCGCGTAAACCTTGTTGCAGCCTGGCATGTCAATGTCATTCAGGTCAGGGTGTCTGTTGACCGTCAGTGCCGGGTCGACCTTCTATCCGTGCCGGCCTGACAGGCCGGTCACCTCATGCCGCATGCGCGAAGCGCTGGAGCTACCCTGTTACCGACGCGCCCCATCTAGGGAAACGGCCACCCGCAATGGGTAGCCCGAGCGTGTTCCGGGCGCGTTGACCTTTACATACTGTTGCTGCATCCGATGTCATTCAGTCATTCAGGCCCTCACGGTGTTGACGTCGCGCGGCTTGAGTATCGCCCCGACGGGGATCTCGCCGTACTCGAGATAACGCCACAGGGCGATCGCCAGACGGCGTGCGAGCGCGACGATACCGATGCGCCGCATCCGCTTGCCGGTACCGGCAAAGCGCTCGTTGAACCAGTGGCTGAGCTGGCTGCCGGGCTGCAGGCGCAGCCAGCTCCAGGCGAGTTCGACCATCAGCCAGCGACATCGCCGGTTGCCCGCCTTGCTGATACCGAGTTCAACCTCGCTGGTGCCGCTGGCATACGGCGTGGGCGTCAGGCCCAGACAGCCGGCCACTTCGCGGCGGTTGCGAAACTGCCGCCAGCCGAACAGTTCCCTGACGAGCGTCCACGCGCTGCCTGCACCGATGCCGGCAAGCTGGGCGAGCAGCACCATGCCGGGATGTGCGCCGCTGCGCACCTGCCGCTCCTGCTGCACTTCGAGCAGGCGGATCTGCTGGCGCACCAGCGCGAGCCGCTCACATTCGCGCTCGATCTCGGCGCGCAGACCGGGCGCCAGCAGCTCGCGCTGACGGGTCCACCAGTGCGCCCAGATGCGGCCGCCGACAGACCGGACCCGAAGGTTGTGCAGTACCAGCAGGGAACGGATCCGGTTGGTGTGCGCGGTCTGCTCTTTACGCAGGCGTTCGAGCTCGCGGTGCAGGCGCCGGTCGTCTTCCTGCTCAGGCGTGGGGATGCGCGCGACCGCCCACACGCGCCGCTCGCCCGCGTAATAGCGCATGAGCATCGATAGCAGCTTGTCGCTGTCAAGCCGGTCTGTCTTGGCGCGACGCGCACGGCGGTTCACCTCGATGCTGGCCGAATCCACCACGAGATTGACGATGCCCTGTTCAGCCAGCCAGCGGTGCAGCCAGAAACCGTCGCGGCCTGCTTCATAACAGCTGTAGACGGATGCGTCGGCGCCGAGATGGCAACGCGCCCTGGCGTTGGCGATGGCGGAGAGAACCGCCGTGGTATCACCGGCGGCGACCGTACAGCGGCTGGGCGCGCGCTGGCCATCACCCAGTGAGAGCTTCCAGTTCTTCTCGCCCAGTTCAAAAGCCATGTACAGGCGGCCACCTGCCGTCGTATTCTGCCCACGGAGGGCTGTGTCAGGCGTATCCATTTGCGTGCTCCTTCGGAGAAAACGAGTGTGCAAGTCCCGTTTTACTCCAGTCGGGCTTTCTGTCGCTGCCCTCCCACATAGCATCTAGCTTCTTGCTGACGGCATCGCAAATGCGCTGTGCGGAATAAAATTGCTGGAATCCGGACTGATCGCCCGAAGACGATGTACCCAGAATTCCCTGCGGTTCCCGCACCCAGTGACGACCGGTTAAACCTTGCTCTCACAATGCTGGCAGGGAGCAGGACCTTGCGATTCGTAGGGATGCAACTATCGGGCCTATGCAGATGAAATCCAGCCGCAAGCGAACGCACGGCCTGTGCACCCTGCCGCACCGTTTCGCGCCATCCGAGCGGAGAGCCTACACAACATCAGGCCGCTTTTGCCTTTCTCGCGCAGTACAGCGCCCAGTCGCACATCATCTGTCTGCGTCGCCGGAACATGTCCCCCGACGATACGCGGCCTCGACTTTTGTCATCCACGGCATGAGCGAGCGTCATCTCGGCTATTTCGTTTGGGGACGTCGTACATTCCGCCCCCCCGGTCGCGGAAGATCGAACGAAAGCCATGCACCGTGAGGTCGTTTCGTTTCATGCGCGAAGCACGCCGAGCACTGCCATGTTGGACAGTGATTTGCCTTTCTTCGCGCCCGGAAAGACCAGATCGCTGTCAGCCTCATCAAGCAGCGTGCGCATGAGCGAGAGGGCCGATGCGGACAGTAGAATCCGGTGCGGACGTTCGGCCTTCATCCGTTCTGCGGGAATCGTCCACGTGGCCCCGTCAAGGTCGAATTCGCCGCGCACTGCACCGGTTACCTCATTCGTTCTGCCCGCAGTGGGAATCAGCAGCGCGAGTGCGCGTGCCGGGAGACCGTCCTGAGCCTTCAGGGCCTTCAGGGCCTTCAGGGCCTTCATGGATGCGGATGTTTCGCCGTCGGGCAGCGCAGGTTAACACTGTTGTAGAGCGCCCATAACGAAGACTCCGCTGCCCCGACAGTCCCGCGGAAACGATCGAACCGCCACTGAACACGCATCGGAAAGCCCTCCCCGTAAGCCTTTTCGACGAAATGGGCTGCATGCTCATCCGCTGCAAACGTGGCCGCTGCGTGTACTGCTCGAGCGCCTCGTCAGTCTGACAGGTTCGTCGACGTCGATAGTGTTCGTAATTGCCGCGGCTCGCGCGGACTCACAATCCTTCAGCGCGGGTAAATTGCGGGTAAAAACGCAATTTTTGGACCTCCCAAACTAAAACTATTGAATAAAAACAATTGCTTACTTGTCTTTGTTGTGTTTCTGAACAGTAACTATCATCTGGTTCGTCACGGCGGTTGTCCGTCGGGGAGAACGCCATGAAACTCGCGCATGCGCTACCGTTGAACGCCTTTCGCGTTGAGTTCCGCAAGACGCTCGTCGATCGTATCGAGGTAAGTCTGAGCCTGCGCGGCCATCACCTGCCGAGGATGCGGCGCATCGAGGCTTTCGAACATCTCGATCACGTCCTCTCCGCGCAGCCGCTCCGGGAGCCTGGCGAACGCTGCCCGGATCGTCTCTTCCGGAGATGCTTTTTCCTCGGTGATTCCGTCGGCTTCGTGATCATGCGCCTCGTGCACGTGCGTATTCCGCACGATGGCGGGAAGGATTTCTCTCACCTCATCGGCGGACGTGGCTGCGAGTGTCTTCAGACTCAAGGCGATCTGGCGCAGCAGACCCTGATTCTGCCTTCTCTGAAGCTCTCCCAATTCGTGGACCACGTCCGCGTGATCGAGATGGTCGAGGTCCGCGCCTTCGAGCGCTTCATGAGGCAAGAGGTCTTGCTGAATGGTGGCGTCGAAGGTCCCCTCAGGATGGCTTTCGATGAGCTCGGAGAGATTTTGCGCGACATGCTGCGCGCTCTGCCGTCGCGCGGTGTTGCTGCGTGTCAATTCGGGCGATCGCTCCTCCACCACCTTGTGTGTGTCCAACCGCTTGGAGTCCACCCTGCGAAGCTTGCCGGCTCCATCGACGACCCTCGCCTTAGCGGCGAACGTCACGCTTTTGGGAGCATGCGTCTGCTCCTCGCGACGAAGAAACTCGGTGGTGAGTTTCGTCGGCTGCTCGGCATGCATCAGTTTGCCGAGCGCGTTCTCGGGAAGCGGCTTGCGCTTGAGCACACCGCGAGGCGGCATCGACGATTTCGCAGCAGATGCGGACAACTTCGCGCCGCGCCCCGTCAGGCCCGGCAATGAAAAGTGGAAAGACAGGCCCTTCCTGCCACCTGTCTGGGGAGACTGTGGTGTGCTGGCGTCCCTGGTCGAGGAAGCCTCGGCTGTACTGCCGCGAAAAAAGCGGATGGCGCGCATGGTCGGAGATTCTCTCAACGTAGGCGACGTCTGAAATGCGTCGAACGCCTTCATGGTCCTCGTTGCAAGAACGTAAGGTTTCCGCGCTGGCGAAAAGGGAGCGACGTTCGCAAATATTTGATGCGGGTTGAATAGGAAGGGGCGCAAAGCGATCGGGGCTGGCAGTTGCCATTTCGAGCCCACTGCGCGGCGGGTCGGCATCGCCTCTACTTCGTGAGTCGGCGGCTATCCTCCAACCGCCGAAGCTATCTCAACAAGATATCTCCTGTATCTACCAATTACAGTACAAAACTTGTATTCGCCCGATACAGGAGATATACTGTTCCGACCGTTGCAGACCGCCTCTTTCCTCGCACTACCCGAGGTCGCCCGTGGACTATCCCGTCAAAACCCCTCGCCAGTTGCGGCCGCTTCTTGTCGGCTTCCGCAAGGCCGCCGGACTCACGCAGGCGCGCATGGCCAGCCATTTGGGTGTCACTCAGCAGACCTACGCCCAGTTCGAGGCGAAGCCCGAAGCCGCGAGCATGGATCGGTTATTTCATGTTTTGAAGGTGCTGAAGGTCGATATCGTTCTGAACCAGGCGCTGGCGTCGGCGAATCTCGAAAGCCGCGTCCCCGAACGTCCGCGGACAGCGAAGCCGCCAGTCGCGGCGAAGCAGAGCGTGGCAAAAAAACGAGCGACTACCGGCGCAGCAAAGACGGCTGGCAGCCGGAAACCCGCCGCCACATCCGCGCGCGGTGGCGAGCAAGGCTCATCGAAGCCGGTCACACGGAAGCGAGCGGCGCCAATCGCCGCTGTCATCAGGAAGCGGGAGGACTGGTAACACATGGGCCGCCGCGCACAAGGAAAAAGCCTGACTCTGTGGATGAACGGGTTGCCTGTAGGTACCTGGGAGACCACTCGGGACGGGGAGAAACTCACTTACTTCGAAGATTGGATAGCAGACGAACAGGGGCGCCCCCTATCGCTCTCGCTACCTTTCACGGCCGGTAACCAACCCTACCGGGGCAAGCTCGTTTCGGACTGGTAACCTGCTGCCTGATAGCAGGGCTATCCGCGAGCGCATCGCAACGCGCTACAGAACCGGTGGCACATCACCCTTCGAGTTGCTGGCCGAGTTGGGAAGAGACTGCGTAGGCGCTATCCAGATGCTGCCTCCGGATGAAACCCCGGTGGACCTGGAGAAGATCAGCGGGCGCCCGCCTCGACGAGGCGGAAATCGCGCGGCTACTGCGGGAGGTAACGGCCCCGCCTGCGTTGGGTCAACACGAGCCCATCGACGATCTGCGTCTGTCCATCGCCGGCGCGCAGGAAAAGACCGCCCTTCTATGGCACGGCGACCAGTGGTTTATCCCTGAACGCAGCACGCCGACCACGCATATCCTGAAGCTGCCCCTCGGACTGGTCGGAAACATGCGCGCCGACATGCGCACATCGGTGGAAAACGAGTGGCTGTGCTCGAAAATCGTCGCCGCGTATGGTTTGCCCATCGCCAGATGCGACATTGCAACGTTTGAGGACCAGAAAGTACTCGTGGTCGAGCGATTCGATCGCAGGTATGCGAGCGACGGCTCATGGATCCTGAGGCTTCCCCAGGAGGACATGTGCCAGGCCACCGCAACGCCCGCCGCAGCCAAATATGAATCGGATAGCGGACCCGGCATACAGAAGATCATGGAAGTCCTGGCCGGTTCAGAGCGGTCCGCGATCGATCAACGTAATTTCTTCATGACGCAAATCGTTTTCTGGATGCTTGCAGCCATCGACGGCCACGCGAAAAATTTCAGCATTGCGCACCTGAAGTCCAACCGCTATCAGGCCACTCCAATCTATGACGTTCTCTCCGCGCATCCGATCATTGGAAACGGACCGAACCTGCTTTCCCCGCGCCGGGCGAAACTGGCAATGGCGGTACGTGGTGAGAACGCGCATTACCTGATCAACGATATTCGACGTCGTCACTGGATAGCGCAAGGGCAACGAGTCACGCTGGCGCCGGCCGACGTCGATGAGATGATCACCACCCTGACCGACATGACGGAAGATGTCGTCGCCGAGGTCGAGCCGCTGCTGCCGGCCGCTGTCCCGAAGGACGTGTCAGACAGGATCTTTAATGGACTGCGGCAACACAGCGCGAAGCTCGCGGCACAGTAAGAATCAGCCCGCGGCAATGCCGTCATGCAAATGCTCGCGATAGATACCCGTGAAACCATCACCGGCTCCACGGGTATCCGCGATCAGAACCGGACGCGCATACCCACCGTAACGGCGGCTTGCTGATTCGAATCGGAAGCGCTCAAGCCGTTGATCACCGCGTGAATGCCGCTGTCGCCGGTGCCGCTCACGTGCTGATACACGCCTTGAAGATAAACGTCCCCCGTGTTCATCTTGCGGTAGGTCGGCGTTTGCGTGAGCGTGGTGGGCAACGAACCGCGCGCGGCGTTGATCGCCGCCTGCACGTCGCGCGCCGCGCCGTCGACGTCTCGATCCATATCGAACTACAACACGATCTGCGCGGAGCCGCTCGAGCTTTGCGAGGTCACGGCGCGGTCCTCGCCGTCTATCAGATCAAGCAGCCGGTCGCCTTTACCAACAGCACGACGAATAGCTATGAAACCGACGGCTCGCAACGGCACCGGGGCGTCGAACTGTCACCGATTTCTAGTGCTCGGTTCCGTTCGCTCGTTCCGTTATTAACGGGCGCCGACTTGCAACGCAATGAACCGGAATGTTGGGGCGAGTGGACGGCGGCGCCGCCGCGTCCAGTTCGTCACGTTCTAGCACTCGCCATCGATCAGCTACGCGAGACGCGCGCCGCCACTCCCGACTCCTGCGGCGCCTTGACGCCAAGCGCCTCCGCCTTCAGAACGAAATCCGCGAGCGAGCGCGACTCCATTTTCTTCATGGCCTGCCCTCGATGAATCTTCACGGTGATCTCGCTCAGATTCATTTCGGCGGCGATCTGCTTGTTCATCAAGCCGCGCGCGACGAATCCCATCACCTCGCGCTCGCGCGGCGTCAACAGTTCGTAGCAGCGGCGCAGGTCGGCCACCGAGCGGTCCGCATTGCGCCGCGTTTCGTCTTTCGCGAGCGCGTTCGCCACGGCGTCCAGCATGTCCTGATCGCGGAACGGCTTGGCCAGAAAGTCCATTGCGCCGGCCTTCATGGCCTTCACGGTCATCGCGATGTCGCCATGCGCCGTCATGAAGATGATCGGCACGTGAATATGCCCCGCCGCGATCTGCTCCTGCACGGCAAGCCCGCTTTGCCCTTTCAGGCGCACGTCGAGGATCAGGCAACTCGGCACGTCGGGCATCTCGAATGCCAGAAACTCCTGGGCCGACGCGAACGTTTCGACGCGCAAGCCGACCGAGCGCAGCAGCATGCTCACCGCGGCTCGCATCGAATCGTCGTCATCGACCACATAAGCAATGGATTGTCCCGTGGCGTTTGCGCTTTCAACGTCCATCACACGTGTCTCCATCGAGCGGTAGTATGAATTGCATCACCGCACCCTCGCCTTGCTTCGATTCGGCCCAGATCCGCCCGCCATGCATTTCCACGATGGACCGGCAGATCGAAAGCCCCATTCCCATGCCGTCCTTCTTCGTGGTGAAGAAGGCGTTGAAAAGGCGCCCGAGGTTCTCCTCGCTAATGCCGGTGCCGGAGTCCTCGACGATCACCTGCGCATGCCGGCCGTCGAAGCGCCGGGTGCGAATGCGCAGACGCCGCGCGCGCCCGGCGACACCCGTCATCGCCTGCACGCCGTTCAGCACGAGATTGATGATGACCTGCTGCAGTTGCACGCGGTCGGCGCACACCTCCAGGGCCGGCAGTTCGTAAGCGGTTTCCACTTCGACGCGTTCACCATCCAGCTCGCGGCGCACGAGTTCGACGGATTCCCTAGCGATAGCATTCAAGTCGAATACCGCATGGCTCGGATCGCGCTTTTGCGCCATCGCGCGTATCTGGCGAATGATGTCCGTCGCGCGCTTCGCGTCGCGAATCATCTGATCGATCGATTGCGCCGCTTCGCACAGTTCCGGTTGCGGCCGGTTGAGCCAGCGCGACGCCGCGTCGCCGGCCGTGACGATCGCGGCAAGCGGCTGCGTCACCTCGTGCGCGATCGATGCCGCCAGCTCGCCCAGCATCGTCACGCGCGTGGTGTGGGCAAGCTCGGCGGTCGAACGGTCGAGGGCTTCCTGGGCGACGACGCGCTCGGTGACGTCCATCAACGCCCCCACGTACTCGATATTGCCCGACTGCGGCGCGGCGATATGCGCGACGTAGTGAACATGCTTGACGCTGCCGTCCGGCATCAGCAAACGGTGCCCGGTGTCGATATACGGCTCGCCCGCCATCGCCTGTTCGTAGGCCTCGCGGGCGAGCGCGAGATCGTCGGGATGCGCGCGCGCGACGATTAGATCGATGCCGGGTTTGGCGTCCTCGGGATAATCGAAAATCCGGTATGCCTCTTCGGACCACCACATCTCGCCGCCCGGAAAACGCGTGGCGATGCTGCCCGTGCGGCTAAGCCGCTGCGCGTCCGACAGAAACGCTTCACTGCGTTCCAGCGCCTGTTCGGCCCGCTTGCGCTCCTCGATGTCGGTATTCACGCCGTACCAGCGCAAGATTTTGCCGGCGGCGTCGCGCAACGGTTCCGCGCCAATGTGCATCCACCGGTAGACGCCGTCGCGGCGCCTGATGCGTGCGACGTTTTCGAACGAGGCGCCGGTCGTGACCGCGCTTTGCCATGCCGCCTCCGTCGCGGGCAGATCGTCGGGATGCACGATCGAGCGCCAGATGTCGCCGCCGTCCTCGGCGACCGTCACGCCGAACTCGCTCCAGCGCCGGTTGATGTAGCTGAGCCGGCCGTCCGGCGACGAACTCCATACCATGCCCGGAATCGCGTCGATGGTCGCGCGCAGTTCTTCCTGCTGGCGCCGCAGTTCGGCTTCCATGCGCTTGCGCAACGTGATGTCGTTGTTGGTCGCGAGGATCGCGCGCGGCTTGCCGTTGCGGTCGCGCCATAGCGCCCAGCGGCTCGAAATGGCGACGGTCTCGCCGTCCTTGCGCACGCGTTCGAGCTCGCCGTGCCAGCGCCCGACGCGGAGCACTTCGTCGCGGATCTCATCGAGGGAAATGGCCGCATGGGTCTGCGTCAGTTCGTGAATCGGCTGGCCGAGCGCCTGCTGCGCGGTCCAGCCGTACAGTTCCTCCGCGCCCTGATTCCAGAACGTGATGCGGTCGTTCATGTCGTAGGCGACGATCGCGTCGTGCGTGAGATCGAGCAACTGAAGCTGTTCGCGCAATGTGGCCGTGTTGGCCTGGTTGCGCAGCGCCAGCACCGAGGTGGTGACGATGGCGAGCAGACTGACCGCGCAACGCGCCACCGCGCCGCCCGAATAGTGTTCGTCATGCGACAGCACGAAGGCGAACAGCGTGAGCACCACGCAGGTCCATGCGGCGGCGACCGCGGCCGGCCGCGATCCGGTCGATGCCACCAGCAGCACGACCACCACGTACAGCACGGCGATTGCAATATCGAGCGGCGTGAATGCGTCGATAACGAAAACGGCAAGACCGATCACGGCCGCACATGCGTATAGCGCCCGTGCGTTGTCTCGCAGCGGCCTGCCGGCGCCCTGGTTGAATTTCACGGTCTGGGAGCGCGCCGCGCGGAGAAGATACGGATGGAAGGACACGAATTTTGCATAGGTGTTCCAGACAAGCGTTTGTTGGTAAGCAGCGCGTCCCTGCTTTCATGGGACCGGTCGTGCATATCGGTCCGGGATGCGGGACGTCGACCTTTTTTATCCGGCTCTGATTCTATCGGAGACATGGCTGGCCGATGCGCGCGCATGCGCGCTTCGGTGGCCCTCAAGCCGGCATGCCGTCACCACCCGCCCTGATCGTTTCCAGACGGCGCGACACCTCCGCCGCATCGACGGGCTTGCTCAGCACGCACATCGCGCCGATGTCGAGCGCCTGCCGGCGCACCGCATCCGACGCGAAAGCGGAGATGAAGATGACCGGCAGCGTCACGCCCCGCTCGATGAGACGGCGGTACATGTCCAGCCCGGAAATACCCGGCATCTGCACATCGGAAATGATGCAGGTCACGGCGCCGATGGAGTCGGACGCGAGGAACTGCTCCGCCGACGCATAGAGCCGGACGTCCCAGCCAAGCGAACGAACCAGGCTCGACGTCGCAACGCGGACGGACTCGTCGTCGTCGATGATCGAAACGATTGGATTGTTGTACAAGCGACGGGTCCTCGGCCTTGAGTGCAAAAACGGCGGTGCAACATGGGCTGCCACCCGCTCCGGTTCGACTATACGCGCCGCACGCCTCGCGAACCATTCTACGAACGCAAGCGCGGCACCAAACGTTCGAATGGATCGCTCATACCTCCGTATAGGTGCGAAAGCCGCGGCGAGCGCAGCGCGCTCCGCAGGCCTCACCGGGCGCATAACACCTTCATATGAACGCACCGGACCTCGGAGCAGGGTGGCTCATGCGCAGGCACGAGACCCGTTCGTCAGACCGGTTATCGCGCGGCGCATGGCTCATCCGAAGGTTCAGCCAACGCACCGGCCGTTGGCCGGCCGGCGTACCGATGTATGTCTATTTCGATGCTGCTTGCGGGACTACATTTCAATCGCGGTTCGATAAACGATTCGCAAACGATTCACCAACGATCCGCCTTCTCTCATCCATCAAGGAGCTTCATCATGAAAAAGATCGTACTTTTCCTCGCTATCGCAACCGGCGCACTCGCCGCTCCCGCACTGAGCTTCGCGCAAACCAATGGGCCGATCACGCGTGCCGAAGTACGCGCCGATCTGGTTCGCGTGGAACAGGCCGGCTATAACCCGTCGGTGGCCAACGACATCAACTATCCGGCCGACATTCAGGCCGCCGAGGCAAAGATCGCCGCGCAAGACGGACAGCAATCGGGTACTCAGGGATACGGCGGCGTCACGCAACATGGCAAATCCGCGGCCGGCAAGCGGGCACCCACGCATACGGCGATGCAATCGTCCTGCGTGGGCCCGGCGAGCTACTGCAATCCGTACTTCGGCAGCTGAGGGCAAAGTGCGAAGTTCATCATTCGGTCGACGCCCGCATGTCAGGCCGATGCCCATGAAAGCCGCCGGGACACTGTATTTCGCCGCAATGGTTGCGCTGGCGGTCTCGGCAGGCTATGGGGCGCAGTCGGCGTGCTTCATCGAGGTGTTGACGACGGTGGGCAAAGCCTCTGAATTACCGCTGGAACGCATTGCGGCGGACAACGCGATGGAACGCGTTATCGAGGACGGAGCGCGTTCGTTAATTCAGCCGTCAGCTTCTGCCCAATCGGGAGCGGCACGTCTCGACGCATCTGAAAACGGGTTCGGCGCGTCCGGTTCGCCGCACCGACCGCCCCGCCTCGTTCCCGGCTACCGCACGTCCGTCACCGATTCGAAGTACTGGACCTGACG
This sequence comes from Paraburkholderia terricola, assembly GCF_003330825.1. Taxonomy (NCBI): domain Bacteria; kingdom Pseudomonadati; phylum Pseudomonadota; class Betaproteobacteria; order Burkholderiales; family Burkholderiaceae; genus Paraburkholderia; species Paraburkholderia terricola. The sequence continues at coordinate 2,349,866 of NZ_CP024942.1, read as the reverse complement.
CATGCAGCGGAAATCGCCGCAGCCAATCCCACGCCGCCACTTTTTGCCCGCTCCAGATCGGTAGCCGTCAGCCAGCCGTCCAGGATGCCTTTTCGTTGCGCCAGATCAACAGAGCCGACGTTCCCGCCAGTACAGTCAACGATAGGGAAAACAACAACCTGGAGAGAATCATGAACAGCCGGCGGAAAACCCCGACGCTCGCATGGCTCGCTGCGTCGCTCATTGCCCTGTCGCTTTCGTTCGGCCCCGCAATCTCGAGCGGCGCCGCGCCCGCGGTCGACGAACACGCGCACGGCACGGCGGCGTCAGGCGCCGCAAGTGCCGCCAAGCCGAAGGCGCTCGGCGCCGCCGATGCGCAAATGAAGAAAATGCAGGAACTGCACGCGCGCATGATGGCGGCAAACACGCCCGAGGAAAGAGCGAAGCTGATGGATGAGCAGATGCAGGCCATGCAGCAGGGCATGGCGATGATGAACGGCATGAAAGACCATCACGGACACATGGGTTCGGGCAGCGCGCAGCACGACATGATGGAAAAGCGCATGGACATGATGCAGATGATGATGGACCGCGAGGCCATCGAGAACCCGCCGGCCGCAAAGTGATACGGCGCGCATAAGGAGCCCGGCATGACAATCCCCGTTCAGCAGGCGCGGCCCCTCTGGAAGTCGCGCGGCGCGATCGCCCTGGTGGGTTTCGGCGCGGTGGCCGCTTTCTTCATGTTTTCCGGGCATCGCGCGCATTTTCTGGGTGCGCTGCCCTATGTGCTCCTCCTCGCATGTCCGCTGATGCATCTGTTCATGCATCATGGGCATCACGGCGCAGGGGGTGGCACGCAGCATGCGAAGCCCCACCAGGGAAACGATGAACGCCCTCACTAGCGGATAGAACTTTTGGGGGCTCGTTGTCACGGCGACGCGCGGCGCGATGACGCGCGGCGCACGCCGTGCTTTGTCTCGAGGTTCACCACGCTCATGCCGCGCACGCCGGCTGACTCCTAGTGGAGGGTTTTCCATGTCGCATTCCCATGCTCACGCGCCGGCGCCGGTCCACGGCCGCCCTGCCTTTCCGGCTCGCCATCGCGGCGACAGCGGCAACACGCCTGGCGTGGTCTATACCTGTCCGATGCATCCGCAGATACGCGCGTCGGCCCCCGGCAATTGCCCTATCTGCGGAATGACGCTCGAACCCGTCACGCCGCTCGCGGTCGAGGAACGCAACGTCGAGCTCGAATCGATGACGCGCCGGTTCTGGGTCGCGCTCGCGCTGTCGATACCGCTGCTCGTGATGACCATGGGGCCGATGTTGACGTCCTACGACGTGAGCGCGGTTATCGACCGGACCGGCAACTGGCTGGCCCTGCCCCACTGGATGCCGGCGACCTGGTCGCAGTGCGTGCAGGCCGTACTCGCCACACCGGTCGTGCTGTGGGCGGGCTGGCCCTTTCTGGAGCGTGGCGCGAAATCGTTCCGCACGCGCCAACTGAACATGTTCAGTCTCATCGCGCTGGGCGTCTCGGCTGCGTACTTCTTCAGTGTGTTCGCGCTGTTTTTCCCCGATGCCTTGCCTCACGCGTTCCGGCGCGGGCATGAATTGCCGCTGTACTTCGAGGCCGCCTCGGTCATCGTGACGCTGATACTGCTCGGGCAGGTGCTGGAGTTGCGCGCCCGCTCGCGCACGTCGAGCGCGATCAAGGATCTGTTGAACCTCGCGCCGCACACGGCGGTTCGCGTCGGCGCGAATGGCGCGGAAGAAAGCGTGCCGCTGGAAGCCGTCGCGATCGGCGACACGTTGCGGGTGAAGCCCGGCTCGAAGGTTCCGGTCGATGGCGTCGTCACCGAAGGCCGTTCGAGCGTCGACGAATCGATGATTACCGGCGAATCCATCCCCTCGGAAAAAATGGCCGGCAGCAAGGTGACCGGCGCGACGGTCAACCAGACCGGTACGTTTCTGATGCGCGCCGAAAAGGTCGGCGCGGACACGTTGCTTGCAAGAATCGTCCAGATGGTCGCCGAGGCCGGCCGCTCGCGCGCGCCGATTCAGAAACTGGCTGACCAGGTGTCGGGCTGGTTCGTGCTGGCGGTCATCGGCATCGCCGCGGTGTCGTTCGTCGTCTGGGCGGTTATCGGTCCAGCGCCCGCGCTCGCGAACGCGCTCGTCGTCGCGATCAGCGTGCTCATCATCGCGTGCCCCTGCGCCCTCGGTTTGGCGACGCCCGTCTCCATCATCGTGGGAGTCGGGCGCGGCGCGAAGGAAGGCGTGCTCATCAAGGACGCGGAAGCACTCGAACTGATGGAGAAAGTCGACACGCTGGTGGTCGACAAGACCGGCACGCTCACCGAGGGCAAACCTCGTGTTCAGACGGTCGTCGCATTGGCGGACCACACCGAGGCATCGGTGCTCGGCTATGCGGCCAGTCTCGAAGGACCGAGCGAACATCCCCTGGCGCAGGCCATCGTCTCCCGGGCGCAGGAGAACAACGCGGCGACGAAGCCGGTCGACGGGTTCGACGCGATCGTCGGCAAAGGCGTGAGCGGCAAGATCGACGGTCACGCCGCCCTGCTGGGAAACACGGGGCTCATGGACGATGCGAGGATCGACTGCGTGGCCGTCAACGCGGACGTGGACCGGCTGCGCGAAGCGGGCCAAACCATCATGTATCTGGCCGTGGACGGCAGACTCGCCGGTTATATCGGCGTGGCCGATCCGGTCAAGGGCACGACAGCCGAGGCCGTGCAACTGCTGAAGGCCTCGGGCATCAGGATCATCATGCTGACCGGCGACAATCCGGTAACGGCCAACGCGGTGGCGAAAACGCTGTCGCTCGACGGGGTCAAAGCGGGCGTTCTGCCGCAGGACAAGTACAAGCACGTACAGGAATTGCAGCAGCAAGGGCACGTGGTCGCGATGGCGGGCGACGGCGTCAACGACGCGCCCGCACTCGCTCAGGCCAATGTCGGGATCGCGATGGGCACCGGCACGGACGTCGCGATGAACAGCGCCCGCGTCGTGCTGGTCAAAGGCGACCTGCGCGGTATCGCGCGAGCCCGCACCCTGAGCGTCGCAACGATGAAGAACATCCGGCAGAACCTGTTCTTCGCGTTCGCCTACAACGTCATTGGCATTCCTGTCGCGGCAGGCGTGCTGTATCCCTGGCTCGGCATCCTGCTCAGCCCCATCATCGCGAGCGCGGCAATGGCGCTGAGCTCGGTGTCGGTCATAGGCAACGCGCTTCGTTTGCGGGCGGCGCGCACGTAGCCGCGCCTCCTGCCGGCGAAGGCGGCGCGGCGATGCGCCGCATCCACCGCCGTCTGGTTCACGGAGCCGCCTCGGACGCGGTACTCACGCGTAGAAAGCGCTCCACCGGGAGGACCGCGACGATTCCGTCTTCGCCCGCAGTGCCGTATGCAATGTTCAGGATTTCCCGAACCAGCGCATCGACAGCTTCGCTCTGCGTGAAGACCCCGATCTTGATATGCCCGGTTGTCCAGTCGTTAGAGAACGGGTTCGGGTGCGCGCCGAATCCTTTTACCTGGGTGATGGTCAGTCCATGAACATGTACTGCGCCCAACCGGCGCTCCAGCACCTCGAGGACTTCAGGCCGAACAATTGCAACAACGCATTTCAGTTCCATGTTGCCCTCAATGACCGAGGAAAACAGCGAGAAACGGTGCGACGAGCGCCCATGTCGCACCCGCCGTGTCATGCCGTCAGAAAAGATGAATGCCGAAGCGCTTATTTCGACGGGGTCGCTCCGGCCTGATCGGCATACTTGAGCATGATGTCGCTCATCGCGCGCATCATGTCGGCGTGCATGCGCATCGCGGTCTTGGGGTCCATGCCCATATTGCCGCCCATCATTGGACAGCTACCCATCATGCCGCCGCCCATTCCTCCCATTCCTCCCATTCCCATCATGGAATCGCCGCGTTCTCGTGTTTGCGCTGGCGAGCTTCCGTCGTTGCGCGCGCCACCAGCCGACACGGCGACAGTGGCTGTCATTGACAGCAGCGCCGACAGCGCCGCTGCTCGGATAAATTTCGTGATCATGTCAGTCTCCGGATTCGGTTCGATCGTATCGCCGAGAAAGCAGTCTCCAACGTGCGGCGCGACGCTAGTTTCGTGCGTGGCGGACGTGCGCGAGCCACGGTGCGGAACCATTCGTCCCTGCCGACGAGGGAGTTACAGCAAGCGCGGTGGAGGTGCCGGCAGTTCGGGGATGAACTGTTCCGTGAAGGTACGGGCGACAGCCCAGTAGACAGGCGCGGAAGGTACGACGATAACGGCGTACCTCGCCGGTATGGCGGGCACGCCGCAGGCGAGGCCGCCCATGCCGCCGTGGCACGCAGCTTGGGCATTCATGGTGTGATGCCTTGCAGGTTGCTCGCACGCAGTCATGTCGGATGCGTGCGAAGCTTGCCTCTGTTGATGCGCGGCCACCGACGCCGCCATCGGACACAATGCCGCCTGCGCCGGGTAGCCGAGCAGCGGCAACCACGCAATCAGAAAGCACGCGACGAATTTGGCCCACACTTTCATGAATCCCAGTATAGGCGCTGCCGCGGCGCATCGCTACGGTCCGCGGCCGGACCTGTTGCGTGCTGGCTCGACGAGTGCCGTATCAGTACCTCGTCAATGCTTTTCCAGTTTCACGATGGTCAGCGTACCGTCAACGTTTTCGACGCGGACCTTGACCTTGTCGCCCTCGTGAACCTGCTTGACCATTGCAGCATCTTTCGCCTTGAAGGCCATGGTCATCGGCGGCATGCCGACGTTTTCCAGCGCTCCGTGCTTTAGCGTGACCATGCCGGTGGCCGGATCGACCTTCATCACTTCGGCATTGGTGAGCGCAGTGTTGGATGACGTTTTCGAAGTCGACGGCTTGGACATGTCCATACCTTCTTCAGCAAACGCGGGCGCCGCAACGATGGCTCCGAAAGCAACGGATGCAATAATCAATGTCTTCATTGAGTCTCTCCAGTTTGGGTAGATGGCACGTTCATGCCGGAAGTTGCATGGTGTGACCGCGCATCACATTCCTGTCTCGCGCGACGGCGCTGGAGCAGAAACCAGGCGGCGGGAATCACGAACATCGACAGCAGCGGCGCGGTGACCATGCCGCCGACCATCGGCGCGGCGATGCGCTGCATCACTTCCGAGCCGGCACCGTGTCCGATCATGATGGGTATGAGACCCGCGAGCACGACCGCGACCGTCATGGCTTTCGGCCTCACGCGCAACACGGCGCCTTCCCGGATCGCGTCGAACAGCAGCGCCTCGCTCAGCGGCTCGCCGGCTTCGAGCCTGCGGTTCAGCGCGCCCTTCAGGTACAGCAGCATGACCACGCCGAATTCCGCCGCCACGCCCGCGAGCGCGATGAAGCCGACGGCGGTCGCGACGGATACCGCATGCCCCAGAATCCAGATGAGCCAGAAACCGCCGACCAGCGCGAACGGCACCGTCGACATCAGCAGCAGCGCATCGGCCACCGAATCGAACGTGAGAAACAGCAGCACGAAGATGACGGCGAGCGTCACCGGAATGACGGTGCGCAGCTTCGCCGCCGCGCGCTCCAGATACTCGAACTGACCGGACCACGCAATCGAGTAGCCAGGCGGCAGCACGACTTTTTCCGCCACGGCGCGCTGCATCGCCTTCACGGCGGATTGCAGGTCCGTGTTGCGGATATCGACGTAGACGTAACCGGAGAGCCTGGCGTTCTCGCTGCGGATCATCGGCGGGCCATCGGCAATCGTGATACGCGCGACATCGCCGAGCCGGATCTGCGCGCCGCGCTCCGTGACGACCGGTAGCTCACGCAGCTTCTCCAGCGAATCGCGGATTTCACGCGGATAGCGGATGTTGATCGGAAAGCGCTCCCGCCCCGCAATGACTTCGCCGACCTTGTCACCGCCTACCGCCGACGAAACTACCGACTGGATATCCGCCACGGCAAGCCCGTAGCGGGCCGCCGCCAGCCGGTCGATATCGACGTCGATGTAGCGGCCGCCATTCAGGCGTTCGGCCAACGCGGATGTCACGCCGGGAACGTCCTTCACCGCCGCCTCGACCTGCGCCGCGATGCCGTCGATTTGCGACAACTCGCTGCCTGAAATCTTCACGCCCACCGGCGTCTTGATGCCGGTCGACAGCATGTCCAGGCGATTGCGGATCGGCGGCACCCACACGTTCGACAGCCCCGGCACCTTGACGGTCCGGTCCAGTTCATCGACGAGCTTCTCCGGCGTCATGCCGGGTCGCCACTGGTCGCGCGGCTTGAACTGGATCGTGGTCTCGAACATCTCCAGCGGCGCGGGGTCGGTGGCCGTGTCGGCGCGTCCCGATTTGCCGAACACCGTGGCGACCTCGGGCACCGTCTTGATGAGCCGGTCGGTCTGCTGCAAGAGTTCGCCCGCCTTCGCTGCTGAAATGCCGGGAAGCGCGGTCGGCATGTAGAGCAGGTCGCCTTCGTCGAGCGGCGGCATGAACTCGCCGCCGAGCCGCGATACAGGAACAAGCGTGATGACCAGCGCGAGAACGGCGATGCCGATCGCGATCCACGGCCGGCGCAGCGTCGCTTCCAGCCACGGACGGTACAGCCGGATCAGCACGCGGTTGATGGGATTGGCGTTCTCGTGCGGAATGCGGCCGCGGATCAGGTAGCCCATGAGGACCGGCACCAGCGTCACCGACAAACCGGCCGCAGCCGCAATCGTGTAGGTCTTGGTGAACGCCAGAGGCGAAAACAGCTTGCCTTCCTGCCCTTCCAGCGAGAATACGGGGATGAACGACAGCGTGATGATGAGCAGCGAGAAGAACAATGCCGGCCCGACCTCCGTTGCGGAAGTGGCGATGAGTTCCCAGCGCCGTGCCGTCGTGATCGGCTTGTCAGGGTGGTCGTGGTCGTACGCTTCGAGATGCTTGTGGGCGTTCTCGATCATCACGATGGCCGCGTCGATCATCGCGCCGATGGCGATCGCAATGCCGCCCAGCGACATGAGGTTCGCGTTGACCCCTTGATAGCTCATCACGATGAACGCGGTCAGCACGCCGAGCGGCAGCGACAGAATGGCGACGAAGGCGCTGCGCAGATGAAACAGGAACACCGCGCAGACGAGCCCGACGATGATGAATTCCTCGATGAGCTTGTCCTTCAGGTTAGCCACCGCGCGTTCGATCAGTTGGGAGCGGTCGTAGGTCGTCACGACTTCGACGCCCGCCGGCAGTGAGCGCTTCAGTGCGGCCAGTTTCGCCTTCACCGCGTCGATCGTTTTCAGCGCATTCTTGCCGGAGCGCATCACGACCACCCCGCCCGCTACTTCGCCCTGACCGTTCAGTTCCGCGATGCCGCGCCGCATCTCCGGTCCGATCTGGATGCGCGCCACGTCGCCAAGCAGCACCGGCGTGCCGGCATCGTTCGCGCGCAGCACGACGTTGCGGAAATCGTCGAGCGTATGCAGGTAGCCGGACGAGCGGACCATGTATTCGGACTCGGCCATTTCCACCACCGAGCCGCCCGATTCCTGATTCGCCTTGCCGAGCGCGTCGGCCACCATCGTCTGGGTGATGCCGTACGCCCGCAGCCTGTCGGGGTCGAGGACGACCTGATACTGGCGCACCATGCCGCCGATGCTCGCCACCTCCGAAACATCCGGCACCGACTTCAGTTCGAACTTCAGGAACCAGTCGTTCAGCGCGCGCAGTTGTCCGAGGTCGTGCTGTCCCGTCCTGTCGACCAGCGCATATTCGTACACCCAGCCGACGCCGGTCGCATCCGGTCCAAGCGAGACGGTCGCCCCTTGGGGCAGACGGCTTTGCACCTGGTTCAGGTACTCGAGCACGCGCGAGCGCGCCCAGTACTGGTCGGTCTTGTCGTCGAACAGCACATACACGAAGGCATCGCCGAACGACGAATACGCGCGGATGGTTTTTGCCCCAGGCACGCCGAGCAGCGTGGTGGTGAGCGGATACGTGACCTGGTCCTCGATCACTTGCGGCGCCTTGCCCGGATACGACGCCTTGATGATGACCTGCGTATCGGAGAGATCAGGCAGCGCATCGAGCGGCGTTTGCGTGACCGAGTAGACGCCCCACGCCGTGACGAGCACCGTCGCCAGCAGCACGAGGAAGCGGTTATGGATCGACCATCTTATGAGGCGCGCAATCATTTGGCGCCTCCAAGCGGTTCGACCTTGGTCAACTGGTAGCCGTCATCCGACTGCCTGAACGCGAAATGCACCATGTCGCCCGCCTTCACGTTCGCAAACGCATTGGGCGAAGGCTTGTTGAACGCCATCGTCATCGCGCCCCAGCCCAGGCCCGGAACGGGTTGATGCGAGAACGTGATGTCCTCGGCGGTCACTTTCTCGACCTTGCCGGTGGTCTCGTAGGTTGGTGCCGCTGCCGCTGCGGACGCAGGCTCAGGAGCGCCGGGAGCCGTGCCCGCGCCGCCCTCCAGCCGCGGCAAAAGCGACTTCAGACTGGCTTCGGAATCGATCAGGAACTGACCGGACGCGACGACCTGCTCGCCGTCGCTCAGGCCGCTCAATACTTCGGTTTCGTTGCCGATGTCGTTGCCGACCGTGACCGCAACGGGCTGCAAGCGGCCATCGCCGTTCCTCGCGATGACGACCGAGCGCTTGCCCGTGGTGATGACCGCCTCGGCCGGAACGAGCAGACGCGAGACCGGCTTCTGTGCGCCCACACGCACGCGCATCAGCATGCCGGGCGTCAGTTCGAGCGCGGCGTTGTCGATTTCGAGGCGCGCTTGCAGCGTGCGGCTGGTGGCGCTGATGCCGGGCAGGATTTCACGAATCTGCCCGTTGAAGTGCCGGGCCGGGTCTCCGGCAAACGTCGCATCGACGGTCATGCCTGGCCGCACGCCCAGCGCAAGCGCTTCTGGAATTTCGACGATGAGCCAGAGCTTCGACAGACCGGCGACCTTGGCGAGCGTTTGCCCTGGCGTCACCATCGCGCCGTCCCTGACGTTCAGTTCGCTCAGCACGCCGGTTTCCGGCGACGACAGCACGACATGCGTCTGCGCCTTGCCCGTCCGGTCGAGAGCCGCGATGACGCCATCGGGAATCGACAGCGCACGCATGCGTGCGCGCGACGCTTCGAGCATGCCGCTGTCGATGCCGCCGCGCTTGAGCGCGAGATATTCTTCCTGCGGCGCGAGCCAGTCGGGCACGAACAGCGACGCAATCGGTGCGCCCTTCGCGATCCGCTGCATCGGTGCGCTGGCATGCAAACGATCGATGTAACCCGTCACGCGCGACTGCACCACCTCCGAGCGCGATTCGTCGAACTGCGTCGTGCCGACGGCATCGAATCCTTCCATCGTTTCGTGCCGGCGCACGGTGGCGTAGCGGATGCCGAGGTTTTGCTGAAGGCCTGGGTCGATCCTGATGCCGCTCGCGCCACCTTCGTCGGCGTAGACCGGCTGGAGTTGCATGTCCATGAATGGCGACTTGCCCGGCTTGTCGAAGTGCTGGTTCGGCACCATCGGGTCGTGCCAGTACAGAACCTTGCGGCCCGTCTTCGGGTCGATCGTGTTTGCGGAGGCAGAGGCAGAGGCAGAGGCAGAGGCGGATGCCGCCGATGCGCCGGAGCCCGTCGCCGGCGCGCGCCGCGTGCCGGCGAGATAGCCCGCGCCTAACAGCGCCGCGGCGATGAACGTCATCAGAACCGCGCGCGCCAGTGGTTTCGTTTGCATGGTGTTCTCCTTCACTGACTGACGGACATCGAGGCAGGCACGACCTGGTATTCCAGTTGCGCCCAGGTCTGCGAGACGTCTCGCTGCAAGTCGAGCACCTGAAGCTCGGCGTCGAGTTGCGCACGTCTCGCGGCAAACGTGTCCGCGAGCGAACCGGTGCCCGCCTTGTACGCCGCCACCGCCAGGCGCACGCGCTGCTCCGCGAGCGGCAACAGCGCGTGCGTGAGATTGGCGATGCGCTCGCGGCCGCTGGCCAGCGTCGCGGACTGAGTCTGGATATCCGCTGTCACTTGCCGTTGCGCGTCCTCGTACAGCAGGCGCGCCCTGGTGCCGAGTTCGGCTTTCTCGGCCGCGTCCCGGTCCTGATAGTTCTTGCGATGGATCGGCAGCGGAATGCTGACCCCGACCGACACCATGTTGGAGAATCCGCCGCCGCGCTGCTGGTAGGCGACTTCCCATGTCCAGTTGGGGCTGCGGTTGCTGTTCGCGACGGCCGTGTCGGCGTCGGCCACGGCGATGTCGCGCGACGCGGCGACCAGCACCGGCTGCACCTCGCTCAGTTCTTGAGGCGGCAGCGCTGACACATACGACTGCGGCGCCGGCGGCTCGCCGCTCACATCCGCAACGGCGCTCGCGGTCCAGCGGGACAGCGCGATGAGTGCGGTCTGCAAGGTCTGCCGGGCCTTGAGCATCTGGTCCTGGGCCTGAGCGAGCAGCGCCTCCGCCTGGGTCACGTCGGCCGCGGTCGACTTCGCGCCACGATAGGACGCCCGTGTCGCATCCAGCTCATGGCTCATGTGCTCAACGAGTTCCTGCTGCAGCGAAACCGCCTTCTTTGCATAGACCGCGTTCAGCCACGCCGCGGCCGTCTGTTGACGGGTGTTCGCGAGCTGCGCGAGATAGCCCGCCCGCTCGCGATCCACCATGCCGTTCGCGAGCGCGGAGCGCAGCCGGCGTTTGTCGCCGGATACCCATTCCTGTTCGATGCCGACGCGGCGCATGGTCATGAAGTCCTGACCGATGGTGAATCGTTGCGGCCCGTTCACCGGCAGGTTATCGACGCCGGCCTTGAGCATCGGATCGGGCAACTGGCCGGCCCGCACGGCCGCTTCCGAACCGGCGCGCACCGATGCCTGCGCCGCCGCCATGACGGCGGAGCGGTCGGTGGCGGCCTGAAGTGCCGCATCGAGCGTGACGGGTGCTTGCTGCGCGCGCGCGGCGGCGCTCGCGAGAATCAGCGCGGCGCACAGCCAATGCACGCGCAAGGGTGCGCGCCGGCATGACGGCGCGCCAATGGTTAAAGGCATGTTCGAACCCCAACGGCGGACTCCCATAGGGAATCCACGTCCTGAACGCAGGACGACCCTCACCGCGAACGCGGTGAACCTGTCAGAAAGGGATTAGATGACGCGAGGAGGTCGCCAGGGGCCGGCCGGTTCACGGACGGGCAGCGAGTCGGCGTAGTGGAAAGCAACCGGGATCGAGAGGCCGGCGGGACGGGTGACTTCAGTACGGGAGACCGGGTGATACAGGCTGCCGAGCTGGCATTGCGCCGTTGCCTTGCAGAAGCCCTTGGCTTTCTCGGGTTGCGACGATTTCATGGTCTCGCACCCAGGCATTTCCGCAGACATCGCACTGCCCTCGTCGGCGCCCATGCTCATCGGCATTGGACATTCTCCCGTCAACCCGCTCGCCGCCAGCCCACTGATGGGCAGCACGGCGCAAAGCAGCAGGAGGAGCAATGTCCGGAGCAATTTCATGGCCGGAATTATACGGGAGCGGTCTCATCCATGTTCGGGGAATGTGTCGCCGGCGTGACTTGTCGCACGCAGCCGGCAGCGGGCTTGGGCGATGCAATTCGCGCGCCAGGCCCATGTCATCTCGGCGGACAACCCGGCATTTTCACGTGCAGGTTCTGGCAGGGATAGGACTTCGGCAATTGCGGCGAGTCGCCCGAGCGTGGGCTCACGGCCGGGCCGCTCACGACGGCTGAGCGGCTCGACGTGGCCGCGCTCTGACAGCCGGCGAGCGCGACGACAGCCGTCGCTATTGCAATGACGAAGCGAACACGGGCTATGGATGGTGTCTTCATCTCTGGATGATGGAGCGCGGCGCCTGAACGAGCCGTGACGCCGAAATGACTTTCTGGTCATCGCAGCGACATGCTCGACCCATTGCTATCGTGGCGGCGGGCCGGGCGTATGCCACGTCATGTGCGTGATGCGCAGCGGATGCCAAGGCGTCTGAATAACCATTGATCCAATGACCACTTGCCGGCGCCCCGGCACAGCAGGACCAACAGCATCGCGGCCCATTGAATGTGCGTGGGCCATGCCTGCGGATACACGAACACCTCGATGACCGTTGTCATGCCGAGCAGGACGAATGCCACGGGTCGCGTCGCGAGGCCGAGCACAAGCAGCACAGGCGCGGTCAGTTCGATCGACACAGCCATGTAGGCGGCAAGCTCGGGCGGCAGCAACGGTAGTCGATAGTCTTCCCTGAACAACTGGAGCGCGGCATTCCAGTCGGCCAGTTTGGTCATCGCCGAGTTCCAGAAGACCGTGGCGACAGCAAGCCTCAGTGGAAGCGCGAGAACCGTATACGGCACGCGCTCCAGCCATCCCACGGTGCGCAGGATGCGCTCAGTCAGTATCGAACTGCGATGAGCGGATCGAGATTCCGGCATCATGGGGGCTACCTCTCGGCTGTTCGGCTGGATGCCTCGTTCGACAGACGGATATCGACAAGGCATCCAGATACAAGAAGGTGTGCGAGCCAGACGGACGTTTCAGCGTCCGGCGCATCGGCCAGGGCGTCATGCAAAGGGCGTCCCGCAAGCAACGCAGCCGTGAAGCGGTATTGCCCTTTCGTCATCCGGTTCACCTCGACGCCGGAAGGTGCCCGTTGGATAGACAAACAGACCGGATCAGCCGCCAGATCGATGTCCGCCAACGCGCTATCGTCCCTTGACAATACCGCGTGCCAGATGGCGTCGATGGGAAACGCCGACTCCATCATTCGTATTGCGGGACTCGGCAAAAACCGTACGGCTTGCATGCCGGCTTCATCCAGTTGTTCGAGGCGGCGTAGATCGAGCGGCGTTGCGTCGGCTGCGTGCAGCGCCTCATTCACGGCCCATTCGAGTCGTGCGGTATCCGGCAGATAGACGAGCGACGCCGCTTCCGGCATCCGCGCCAGAAAATCCGCGAACCTGTCGCCGTAGCTATCCAGGTGCGCGCTCGACGGTGGGCATTGCTCGATAAAAAGTCGAGCCGCGCCTTCGAAGAATTCGTCTCCAACCAAAGCCCGCACGGCCGGATAAGTGAGCCGCAATGCCGTAAGCAGCGTGCTATTCGCCGTGTTCCGATAAATCGCGAGCCGCGCCTGCGGAGCGAGGCCATCGGCTATCACATACGCGGCTGCATCGCCATCGGCAAGCCCAAGCAAGTCCCGGCGCACCGCGCATTGCAAGTCATGCAGCGTTGGCGCACAAGTCGTCATTTCCCTGCCTCCCGATAGCGGCATCCGCAAGCGCGGCTTCTTCCATCAGAACCTCGAGCGGCGGCACATCGGTGTCCCATTCGATCAGCGTGGGAACCGGTCCAAAACGCCTGAGCGCCAGTTCGAACAGGTCCCACACGGCGGGCGCGACGCGTGAGCCGTGGTCGTCGATGCGGATTATTCGGCCCTCGTCGAGCTGACGCACGCTGTGTCCGGCCAGGTGAATCTCGGTCACCGATTCGGGCGGCAAGGCATCGAGATAAACCTGTGCGTTCCAGCCGTGATTGCCGGCACTGACATAGATGTTGTTGACGTCGCAGAGGATGCCGCATCCCGTGCGCCGCGCGACCTCGGCGAGAAACGCCCACTCAGGAATAGTCGAGTGGCGAAAACGCAGATACGTGGACGGGTTTTCCAATGAAATGCGCCGCCGCAAACAGGTCTGCACCTGGTCGACGTGACTGCATACGAGGGTCAGCGCTTCTTCCGTCATCGGCAGCGGCAACAGGTCGGCGAGATAGACGCCGGCGCTTACGCTCCATGACAGGTGTTCAGAAACGAGGCCGGGCTCGACCCGCTCGATGACGGCGCGCACACGCTCGAGATGCCGTGCATCCAGGCCTTCGACGCTGCCGGGAGAAAGGCCCACCCCGTGAAGCGAGATCGGGTAATCCCGGCGAATCGCATCCAGGTATCCTGGCGCGAGGCCGCCGCCCATGTAGTTCTCGGGATGCACCTCGAACCAGGCGGCGGGCGGATGCCGTTCGACAACTTCGTGATGGTGCCGAAAGCGCAGCCCGACGCCGGCGCACGCCGGAATCAGGCCGTGGGCATAGTGCGAGGCGCCGGAAGCGGCATCCATGACCCTTCCTTCCTCACGCCGGCTTCAGCTTGCCGCCCTGGATCTTGCTGCAATCGCCGGCGGGCAGCAAAACGAATGACTTGGGGTCGCGCGCCTGGGTGGATTGTCCGGCGCAGGAATGGGCGCCTTCAGCGCAGTCGTTTTTCGACACGGCGTTGATGCCGTAGCACTTTTGCAGTTTGTTCGCTTCCATCCGGGCCATGTTGTCTTTCACGACTTGCGGCATCGCGCTCATGTCCTTCATGGCCTGGGCCTGAACAGGCGCGATCTGCATGGCGAGCGCCAGGCCGATTGCCGAAGACAAGATCGAGGCCGTCATCCTGTGTTTGTTCATCACGCATCCTCCTGAGGGTTGCGGCCGGACATTGTGGGCCGTGCAGGAAGGTTCGGCCGAGCGCCGCAAAAGGTTACGGTCCGCTCAAACTTTTTCCGCGTGACAATCCGGGCTCCCCGCCACAAAATTTCAGCATGCAACGGCATCCCCCCCCGCCGAGTCCCGTTCCTGGTTCCGAAAGAGAGAGCCTGGCGTCGATCGCGCCGGCCGCTCGGCAAGCGCCGGCGACCCGTCGCGCCGACGGCAAACTCGACTGGTCCGCCATGATGGCCAGCGCGCAAATGGGCGACGCCCAGACCTATCGCCGGTTGCTCCAGGACATCACGCCCTACCTTCGTGCGCTCGCGGCACGACACATCCGCAACGCCGACGACATCGAGGACACGGTTCAGGATGTGCTGCTGACCGTGCACGCCGTGCGCAACACGTATGATCCTTCGCGTCCGTTCGGGCCGTGGCTGGTCGCCATTGCAAACCGGCGCATCGTCGACGGTCTGCGCCGGCGCGGCCGTGTTGGCTCGCATGAATCGTCAACGGAAAATCAGTTGGAAACCTTTGCCGCCGATGAAGCGAACTTAGAGGAAGAGACGGTGAATGCCCGCCTGGTCAGGGAAGCAATCGAGCAATTGCCTGTCGGACAACGCGACGCGATGCGCATGCTCAAATTGCAGGAGATGTCGCTGCAAGAAGCCGCGGCTGCAAGCGGAACGTCGGTTGCCGCGTTGAAAGTCGCCACGCATCGGGCCATGAAACGATTACGGGAGAGGTTCCCGCAGCGAGGTAGCAAATCATGACCCGCACCTCCGACCTGATCGACGTGCTCGCCGCGGATGCCGCGCCGGTGCGGCGTCTGCGCTCGCCAGCGGCGAGAGCCGCGTGCTGGTTGCTGTTTGCCGCGGTTGTGATGCTCTTCGTCGGTGTCGCGCATGGAGTGCGCGCCGACCTGGCGGTCAAGCTGCATCAGCCGCTGTTCGTCATCGGCATGGCCGCGGCCACGGCCACCGGCATTCTGGCCGCCGTCGCGGCATTGATTGCCAGCGTGCCGGGCCGGTCACGCCATTGGCTTCTGTTACCGGGACCGGCTGCGCTCACGTGGGTCGCCACGATTGGCTACGGTTGCCTGACCAATTGGATCGCGATCGGACCGGAAGGCATGTCTGTCGGCGAAACGGCAAGATGCTTCGCGACCCTGGTACTGGTCGGCATGCCGCTATCGCTCGTGATGCTGATCATGCTGCGCCACGCCGCCCGGCTGGAGCCGGGACCGGTCGTGATGGCGGGTAGTCTCGCGGTCGCTGCAATGACCGCGGTGGCCTTGTCGATTTTCCATCCTCTCGACGCGACCGCGATGATCCTGCTGTGGAACCTCGGCGTCGCCGCGCTTTATCTGGCGTTGAGCGGCCGGTACGGTCAGCGGCTGCTGGATTGGATCGCGCTGCACTGACGAGCCGGCCAGCCACGCCGGCTAGCGGCGCGGCCAGCGCCGCCATGTCAACGCGGCAAGGGTCAGCGCGGCGGCAAGCGCAAGCGGACGATGCGTATCGAGCCATAGTGCGCTGCTGTAATGCTTCGCCTCGCCGTCGAATGGACCATGAGCGCGATGCGCGCCGGCAACCGGTTGCCATAGATTCGAGGGCGCGGCATCGCTTGCCGGCGCGGCTCTTTGCTGCGCCTGATAGCCGGTGCGGCCGAGATATCGGTCCAGCCAGCCGGGCACGACCTGGTTGGCGACAATCGCCTTCACCGTCGATATCCCGACATACACCTCACGCCGACGATGCATTGCCGCCCAGACGATCGCGCGCGCGGCGACTTCCGGCTGAAAAACGGGCGCCACCGGCTGCGGAGCGTGGGGCATGCGGTTCTCGGCCCAGTCGAATTGCGGCGTATTCAATGCGGGCATTTGCACCATCGTCAGATGGACGCGGCTGTGATCGTGAAGCAGTTCGCAGCGCAATGCGTCGGTAAAGCCGCGGATCGCATGCTTCGCGCCGCAATAGGCCGATTGCAGCGGAATCGCGCGATAGGCGAGCGCCGAGCCGACCTGGACGATGCAACCGCGATTGCGCGCGCTCATGCGCTTTAACGCGGCCATCGTGCCCCAGACGTAACCGAGGTAGGTCACGTCCGTCACCCGCGCGAACTCCTTCGGCGTCAGGCTTGCCATCGGTCCGAACACGGTGAGCATGGCGTTGTTGACCCATACGTCGATCGGACCCAGCTCCGCTTCCACGCGCGCGGCGGCGGCTTCGACGGCGTCGGCGTCGCTGACGTCGAGTGCGATCGGCAACGCGCGCACGCCGCATGCGCGCACTTGCGCTGCCGTGTCGTCGAGCGCTGCGGGGTCGCGCGCCAGCAGCGCGACATGCGCGCCGCGACGCGCGAACGCGAGGGCGGTAGCCCGACCCACGCCCGCGCTCGCGCCGGTGAGCACCACGATTCGCGGTCGAGCAAGCTTGCGCCACATGGTTCCTCCGGTCGACGGTGAATGCGGGTGGGTTCGCGTGGGTTTTGAGTTGGCAGGTTCGTGCTGCATGCGTTGCATGCGGCGTGCCATGCGTTCAGGCGTGACGATTTTGTCGTCTGGATGCGATTGGGCATTCGGGTAGTTCGCGTGGCGAGTGGCGAGTGGCGTGAGGTTTTCTAATGGCCGTGCCAGCGCCCCTCTCCCTGAAAATTTCCCGAAAAAAGTGCCTGTTCGTGGCTACGAAAATCCGTGTAGGATACTGTACATGCATACAGTGATTTTTCCGCAACTCCAATGACCACCGCGCCGCCCGTCCCCGAAGCCATCCACCCGTCGCTATGGCGGGCGTCGCAGCTTGCGCGCAGCCGGGGGCATATCGTGGATACCGGCTATCCCGCGCTGTCGGCGGAATTGCCCGGCGGCGGATGGCCGGTCGGCGCGCTGGTGGACCTGCTGGTGCAGCAGGCCGGCGTGGGCGAAATGCGGCTATTGCGCCCCGCGCTCAGCGAAATGGAAAAGCGGCCGATTGCAATGGTGCAGCCGCCGCACGTACCGAACGGCCTGGGCCTCGAATACATCGGGTTGTCGTCCGAACAATTGATGGTTGTCCAGGCTCCGAAGACAGCCGACGCGCTCTGGGCCGCGGAGCAGATTCTGCGCGCCGGCAGTTGCGGCGCACTGCTGTTCTGGGCGCAACACGTTCAGACCTCGTCGCTGCGGCGGCTGCATCTGGCCGCCCAGTCTTCGGAAACGCTGTTCTTCATGATCCGCCCGCTGGCGTCGGCACAGGATGCCTCTCCCGCGGTTTTACGGCTGGCGCTGCGGCCCGAACGCGACGGCCTGACCGTCGACATCACGAAGCGACGAGGTCCGGCACGCGCAGAGCCTCTGTCCATTCCCCTGCAACCCACACCTGTTCTGTTTTCGCACCATGCGCGTATTTCTCGCCGTTCACCTGCCCCGGTTGCAGCTCGAGGTCTTCCGGCCGAAGTGGCTGCCTGAGCCCGCGCACGGCTGCGTGGTTCTCGAACGGGACAAGGTGCTCATCGCGGATGGCGTCGCCAGGGCCGCGGGGGTGCGGGTCGGCATGAAACGCGGCGGCGTGCTGACGCTCGCGCCGGAGATCGAGATTTACGAACGCGACGCCGGCCGCGAGCATGCCGCGCAACGCGAGGTCGCCGTGGCGCTCATGCGGTTCTCACCCGATGTCGCGGTTCTCGACGAGGCGGTTGTCGTGGTGGACATCGGCGCGAGCCTGCGTCTCTTTGGCGGACTGCTCGCCGTATGCCGGCAAGCGAAAGCGATCCTCGAAGCCATCGGGCTGACCGCGCGGATAAGCGCCGCGCCGACCGGGCAAGGCGCCTGGCTGCTCGCGAGGAACCGGAACCGGCGCGTGCTCAAGGTCGATTCGCTGGAACGGCAATTGTCGGTGCTGCCGTTGCAGTCAGTGCCGGAAATCAGGCCGTTTGCCGACTGGTTCACCGGCCTTGGCTGCGAAACGATTGCCGACGTGAGACGGCTGCCGCGCGCGGGTCTGCAACGACGTTGCGGCGAACATCTGCTCGACTCGCTCGACCGCGCTTTCGGCACGGCGCCGGAACTGTTCGAATGGCTGGCGCTCCCTCCCACGTTTTCCGCCCGCATTGAAATGCCCGACCGTATCGAGCATGCGGAAGCGGCGCTTTTCGGTGCGCATCGTCTCATCGTGCAACTGTGCGGCTGGCTGTGCGCGAAGCAACTGGCGCTGACGGGCGCGACGCTTCTGCTCGAGCACGAGCGCGGCAGGCAGGCCATCGAGCCGACGCCCATCGAGATTGCCCTGGGCGAGCCGACATGGCGGGAGGATCATCTGGTCCGGCTCGTCAGGGAGCGTCTTGGCCGCATTGAACTGACCGCCCCCGTTATCGCGCTGCGGCTCGATGCATCGAACGTGCAGCCCGCCGCACCGGCATCCGATACGCTGTTTCCCGAGCCCGGCGGCTCCGCCGCGGACCACGCCCGTCTCGTCGAGCTGCTGGTCGCGAGGCTCGGCGAGGACAACGTGCTCAGGCCCGCGCCAACGGCGGACTACCGGCCCGAAATCGCCAACCGATGGGTGCCGGTTCGCAGCACGTCGGAAAGCACGCGGTTGCCGAAAGCGCTTCCGCGGCCCACCTGGCTGCTGGAGAAACCCGTGCGCCTGCTAATGCGAAAACACCGCCCGTTTTACGGTTCGGCGCTGCGCCTCGTGTCGCCTGGCGAACGCATCGAGAGCGGGTGGTTCGATGGCGAACTCGTCACGCGCGATTATTTCGTCGCTCAGGGTGAAGACCAAAGCTGTTTCTGGATATACCGCGAGCGCATGAGCAGTCGCGATGCGGAAGAAGAGCAGCGATGGTTCCTTCATGGCCTGTTCGGATGAAGCGCCACGAATACGGCCTTCGACGGCGCCTCGCCTGCGCGAGGAACGCCGTCAACCCGATCTTCATCACAGGTTAGCGAGAGCGTAAGCTCAACGCCGGGCGCTGCCCAGGCCGTACGCGTCGCGATGATAAGCCAGCCGTCCAAGCAGTTTTCGGCGCATTTGCTCCCGGCGATAGTGAGCGACGACGAATGCTGTCGCCGTCACCAGCACGAATGAACCTACGACGATTGCCACTGCTTCACTCATCGGAACCTCCATTGCTGATCTCTCGGGTTCACTGCAGGTGCTGCCCTCCGTTGATCGCGATGTTGGCGCCGGTCACGAAGCCCGCTTCGCGCGAGCACAGGTAGAGCACGAGCGCGGCAACTTCGTCCGGCTGCCCGAGCCGGCCGACCGGAATCTGCGGAACGATCTTCGTCTCGCGGATTTCCTCGGGCACGGCCATTACCATTTTCGTGGCGATATAGCCGGGCGAGATCGTATTGACCGTGACGCCTTTTTTCGCCACTTCGAGCGCCAGCGATTTCGTGAAACCATGCATGCCGGCCTTGGCCGCCGCATAGTTGGTCTGGCCGAACCCGCCCTTGGAGCCGATGATCGACGACACGTTGATGATGCGGCCCCAGCCGCGCTCGACCATGCTGTCGCACACGGGCTTCGTCATGTTGAACACCGAATCGAGGTTGGTGCGGATGACCGCGTCCCAATTGACCTTGTCCAGTTTCTTGAAGCTGGCGTCGCGCGTGATGCCGGCGTTGTTGATCAGGATGTCGACCGGTCCGACTTCGGCCTTGATCCGCGCCGCGCATTTTTCGCAGGAGTCGTAGTCGGCGACGTCGACGCCATACGCGCGGAACTGTCGCCCCTCGGCTTCCATGCGTGCGAGCCACTCGTTCGCACCGGTGTTGCCGGGCGAATAGGTGACGGCGACCGCGTAACCGGCGTCATGCAACTTGATGCTGATCGCCTCGCCCAGTCCACCCATGCCACCCGTTACCAACGCGATCTGCTTTGCCATTGAATCGTCCTCGCAATTACCGGCGGCGTGCCTGTCGGGAGCAACACCGCCTTCAGTCAAATGGGATGTATGGGAATGCCCGGATTCCTCGCCAGAGTGGCTAAAAGGAATGCTGTCAATAAAGTTGGAACCGATAACGCGGGCATTGCTGCCCGCGTGGGTCTTAATGCTTCGCGCTCGCGGCCACGATAGCCGACTCGGCACTACGTTTGGCGGACTTGGATGCCGAGGCCGTCACGGCTTCGAGATTGGTCCCGGCCATTTCCACGGCCTGCTGACCCGTCTTCTGCAGCGATTCGTACAGCGTGGCGGTGGCGCTGATCGCGGACTTCCATGCGGCGATCGCCGCTTCGGAACCGGCGGGAGCGCTCTTCGCCGCTTCCTCGATGAGTGCCTGCAGGTTTGCGTTGTACCGTTCGCAGTGCGTCTGCGCGAGTTGCGCGACCTCCGCCTGCGTGGTCGACGCGATGTCGAACAGTTGACGCGTGTATGCCAGTGATTTCTCCGCGAGCGGCGCGGTGAAACCGGCTTGCAGCGTGAACCACTGCTGCGGCTCCGCTGTGCCGGGCGCCTTCGTCAGGCTTTCCCGCGATTCCGCCAGCGTGGACTTGACGACCTGCAGGTTCAACGCAACCAGTTTTTCGACGCCTTCAAAGACCTTCCCGGTCAATCCGAAGAATGCGTCGAGGCCAGCTTTCTGCGATGCGGCGATTTGCTCGGGACTCGATAGAGCCATTATTGAAATTCCTCAGGATTCAATTCGCCGCACAAAGCCCGATCGATTCGGATGTGACCGGATGCCGCACGACGAATGGCGATGATGGATGAACCGAAGCGCAAGGACGCCTGCCAGGCAGCATGCGTCGCGAATACTTCGGAGGGTCGTTAAAACCAGGGGCACTTACACATTAAAGTCCAACTAAAGCCACTTCGCTTACTTTCTTCAGCGCGCTCGCCGCGTGGCGCGGCGGCACACGCCGCAATTCAATAACGCCTACGCGCGACCGCCTTGAGAATGGACGCGCCTTCGCTCGTGACATGAGCACGGGGATGGCCCGACGCGAGACGCTCGAGCGATATGAGTTGACGTTCCAGCAGCGTGTCGAGTTCGACGCGCTCGAGGTCGATCTGATCGGGCGCGTCCTTGAGGAGCATCAGGGTGGCGAATTCATGGGGACTTAGCATTGTGTCTCCTCGATTTAATCTGTCGGTCCGGAAGCATTAATTACCGTTCCGGCGGCAAATGACGGGAAATATTTCCCCTCTCATTTGCGAAGCAAACGTTCGGGAAATCCTTACGGAGACGTCATCATAACCGCTAAATTTTCAATTGCAATATGGTCCATACTTTTTTAATTCGTCTGGTTATTTATTCTGCATATGAATGGCGGTGCGGGGGCGTCTTCCCTGTTGAATGCGGCGACCTGGTGCGCCTTGATGGGCGTGGGTTCTGGCGGCATCGTGGCATGCCGGCGTGTGACGTTGGCAGGTCCAACAATGGGCCTTCGAGCCGCGATGATTCATATCTGAATATGGCGTTTATAGGCTAGCATTGTCTTTATCGGACATGGCCGCCTTATGGGCCGCCTCATATACCGCAATTAAGAAATAATTATTACGCTGATATGCGAGTCGCTTGTTTTCATAATTTTTACTCGTAAAAGGCATAAGCCTCGACTTCCTCGCTGTCGCGAAGGGCCACGGTTACTACCGGCAAAGCGCAGGCGAAGGGTCGTTTATCGACACCCTTCCGCCGTGACTTTGATTCACAGAGGCCACGTGTCCATGTTCAGCGAACATGAACACAGGGCCGCCTGTTAGTCGAACGAACACAACCACAACAGCCACTGCAAAACGACAAACACCTCAAAGAAACAACAACGCCCCATTCAACTCCGATTCGCGGCGCGGCGCCTCGCGCCATCCCATGCGCACGGGAACCGAATAAAGACGCCGCGCGCCAAAGCGCGGCCAGAAATGGCAAAGACCCGGCACGATGACTTGCACCACGGGCAAGCCGATATCGGGCCGCGTCTTATCGACAACCAGCACGTCCATTCCAGCCGAGGCGATTCGCGCGACGCAGTATTCGACCGCCGCCTTCAACGTACCCGCATCGACTGGCGGCCATGTCGAACTCGTCGTGCGGAGCACGTCATTTGCCGGATACAGAAACTCGGTGCGCGATAGCTTCGCGTGATCCCAGGGCGGCGGGCCGTCGGCTGCGAGATCGAGCAACTGGTTGACTTCGGTCAGCGCTCGCTGCGTGGCGATACGCGCGTCCAGATGGCAACCGAAGCCGATCGAGAACCGTCCGTTGGACGTATTTTCCGCGAGCGCGACGACCGTCGGCACAGCCAGGTCATGGCTGATGTCGAGCGCCCAGAGACGCCAACCGAGCGCTTCGTATTCACGCACGAGCGCATCGAAATACGGGTCCGCGAAACTCGCCAGATCGATTCCGGGACGGGGTACCTGGTTGTACCACCAGATCGCGACGGCATCGCGTTCGATCAACTCGAGCAAGCCTTGCAAAATCGCCTCTTCGAGGCACGATCCGGCTGCACAGCCATTCGGGTTGTGCACGCACGGCACGTTGGGCTGCGCGCTCTCGGGCGTTTCCGCATAGCAGTAGCTCAACGGCACGAGCCGGCGCCCGTCCGTGACGAGCGACCACGCGAGAGTCCAATCGATGACGTCACGTGGCGAGAAAGGCCGCGGCACCTGTTTTCGAACATCGTCGGTCAACGCATTGATGGCATCGCGCTCGTCGAACTGGCGTGCGCTGAATTGCTGAAGATCGTTGACGTGGATAGGCGGATCGTCGAGAAGGTCTTCCATGCATGCGGTCACCCTCATCTCGTCACCCTGATAGACGCTGCTGAAACGCTCGAGCGCCTCGCACAATGCGCTCACGCGCGCTTGCGTGTCGGTGGCGCCCTTGCCGGAGCAGACCCTGTCGAAGCGATTGTCGCGCGGCACGCCCGCGGGACACACGAGAAAACCGGCCGCATAGACCTTGCGCAGCCCGGCGTGTCGCTTCGGCATGGGATGGAGATAGGCGACCGGCCCGCTGACCGGCGACACCAGATGCGCGTAACGCTCGAACACATCTTGCGCATCGGCATTGCGGTAGCCGCCGCCGTCGCGCTTGAGCGCCGTGTCATCCGCAAGCTGTGGCGCGCGCGCCGCCTGCTCGCGCATCCATGCGGGATTGCCGCAGCGCGGGCATTGAGGCCGCCTGCTCACGCGATGCCGCGCGGTGGCCAGCGTGTCGAGGCGCAACGAGACGATGTGCGTTCGCGCGCGCTCCGATGCAGCGGGGTCGACCGCTATCTGCTCGATCGTTGCCGCGACCAGCGCTGCCGTAGCCGCCGCGCCCGCGCGCGAGACGGCCGCCGGAAGGCGCGCCGCGGCGCGCCCGTGATGGCGCGCGAGCAGCGCCTCGACGGGCCGGTTGAGACGGGTCCAATAGCGGACGCATTCGACGCAAGGCGCGCTGTCACACACGGTATCGGCAACCAGCAGCGGGCCGATTAGCGGCTGCACACCATGGGCGACCACGATGAGCAGCGCGCCGCCGCGCAGCGAGACGCGTGCGGCCAATTCGGCGAGATCGTCGCGGTCATGGGAATCGGCCAGGGCGACTGTCAACGCGGCATCCGGTTCGATGTCGATGCCTGCTGTCGCCAGTGCGTGTTTAAGCGGCGCGTCGTCGACACCGAACGTTTCGACAGTCACGCGCTTGCGGGCAAGGCGCTCGCAAGCGGCGTCGCCATCCAGGCCGATGCGCTCGAAGAAGCCGCGCGCCGCATCGTGTTCGCCAGGCGAGTCGGCGCGCACGTAGGCTCGACGTACCAAATGATCGAGTGCCGCGAGCACCTGCCACTCTCCAAACGTCACGGCGAGCGCTGCGATGATCTCGCCGATCGTCATGCGCGCGCGCAAGCAGGCGGCGATTTGCACGAAGACGGCGCCGGACAGCATCGTGCGCTTGAATTCGTCGACGACGAACAGCCTCTCGGCGCCCGCGTCGAGCACGAGCAAATGCGGCTTGAAGCGCAGCACGCGCGAAAAATCGTCGAGCATCGTGTCGGGTTCCGTGCAAGGAGACGGCGAAAGAAAGCGTGCCCGCGCCGCCGATGCCGGCCCGCCCGCCAGGCGCGGACCGCATCGCCGTGCGGGCTCGGACCGGCTGCGTCAGCAGCAGGTGAAGACGTAGTTCGGCCCGGCGTCGCTATAGGCCGCGAGCGCGACGGCTTCCTCGCCCGGAAGCTCCGGCCGTGCCGGTATGCCGACGGTCATGGTATTGGGCGGCAGGTTCCAGCGTTGGTTGTGTTCATCCCATCCGTACTCGCCGCCCGGATCGACAACTTCCAGATCGATCAGCCACGGGCATCGGTAGTCCAGGTACCGGGCAAGCGCATCGGCGGGATTCTTCAGCAATTCGTTTCGGAAGCTCTTGTCTTCCCACGAAAGCGCGATTGCGCGCAGATAGACCTGCTGGAATTCCAGCATCGATTCGAGCGTTGGGGTCGCGTTGTCCATTGCCATCTCAAACTCCCGGTTGGATGTGGTGATCCATGATGTAGAGGTGTTTCGCGTTGTAAAAGGCGAGCGCGAGCGCGTGCTGCTCCTGGTTCGCCGGTGCCGGCGGCAGGACCAGCGTGAACCTGTTCGTCTGCTGGGTGGTCCAGCCGCCGTTGATGGCGGGCGTCCATGTCGCCGACTCCGGGTGCACCTTCAAGTCGATCTTGAACGGATACTCGTATCCGAAACGGTTCTTCAACGTCTCGACAGGATGCTTCGTCAACTCCTGGAAGAACGCCTGATCGTGCCATGCCGTGGCAATTGCCTTGATGATCACGGCTCGGTATTCGATAAACTGCTCGTAGGTCGGCGAGCGAAGATTCTGAGTCATCGGTTTTCTCTCCTGAAAGAAGGAATGGGACCACTTACGGCAATGAATTCAACGTCTCTTCAGCGCTCTTGACGATGCGGGACATGCCCGCCTTCGTTGCAATTTCGAATGCGCGCCGGCACGCATGCATGGCGGCGGCGCCATTGCCGCGCGGATCGATCCGGCGCAGGTACTCGCACTTTTTCAGCAGCAGTTGCGCTTCGTAATACCGCTCTCCGATCGAATCGCACAGCGCGAGACATCGTTCGACCTGCCCTAGCGCGGCCTCGTAGTCGCCGCGCTCCGCATCGATCTCGGCGATCAGCGACGCGTAGTAGGTCAGGCCGAGCATCCCGCCCGATTGCCGCAGCGCGCCGACATGCGCGACGGCGCCTGCGCGGTCCCCTTCGGTCCATGCGTGAATGATCGCGGCGTAGTGCCTGACCGCATGCAGTTGATGAACCTGCGAGAGGCGCAACGTTGCCTCCGATGTGGCACGCGCGGCATCGCGATCGCCGGCCCACTGCTGGGTGCGCGCTAGGTACAGAAGCGTGACGCCGAGGGTCGGCAAATGGTCGAGGCACGTCGCGCGGTACACGGCCTCGCGTCCCATCGCGAGCGCAGCCTGCGGCGCGTCGTCGACGCACCAGAGCACGCTCGCGAGCGACGCCATAGTCCAGGCGCGCGTATCGAGTCCCAGGATGCGCCGATGGTCCGCGTCGCGCCGCACGTCGTAGCCGGCGAGCGTCGCCTCGAACGCGTCCCGCGCACGCGCATAGTTGCCGTCGATCCACAGGCTCATGCCGCGCATCGCATCGGCTGCGACCCGCACGCCGGGATCCCCGCAATCGGCCGCCAGCTCGTCGAGCCGCATGCTGATGCGCTGTACGGTGCCGCGGTCGCCGGCGACGTGGTAATAGGTCGACAGCGTCCACAACGCGCCGATGGCGAGCTTCTGATCGCCGAGCGTCAGCACCAGCCGCAAGAGCCGCTCCGCGTGCTCACGCACCCGCGGATCGGCCCAGCCGAAGCGCGCCATCGTCGCGTGCGTCAACGTCGAGTGAAGGTGGGCGCTGTCGTGTTCGCGCTCCGCATAGTCGGCCTTGTCCAGCCAGTCGCAGGCGGACTGCGCGTAGCGGATCGAGTCGTCGTAGAGGGAGCGGTCGAGCGCGCGCCGCGCGGCCTCGATGCCATGGCCGATGGCCTCGGCGAAGACGCCCGCATGCGCGAAGTGCTGAGCGACGCGGAAAGGTTGCGCCCCAGTACCACGATCGGTTTTCATGGCTAATGCGCGGGCTACCCGCGTGTGGTTGCTGCGTCGCAGGGTGGGCGGCATCGATTCATAGGCCGCGTCGCGAATCAATGCGTGGCGGAACGTGTAGAACACGCGGTCGAGCCGATGCCGCGCGTAGACAATCCGCGCTTCGATCAGAAGCCGTAGATGGGCGTCGAGTGTGCGGGGCTCGTGCGGCGACGCGTCGGTGAGCAGTTGCGCATCCACTTCGAGCCCGATGGTCGCGGCGAGCTGCGCGGTGTCGCGCGCTTCGTCGATCCGGTCGAACATGAGGCCGAGCAGACTGCCGAGACTGACCGGAAGCGGATGCGGGTCCGTTGCCCGCAGTCCGGACAGCAAGCCGTCCGGCTCGGTGGTCGCGCCGCTCGTCATGAGCTCGCGGACGATTTCCTCGATGAAGAGCGGGATGCCCGCCGTGCGCTCGGCGAGCAGGCCGAGCGAAGCCGCATCCAGCGACTTCTGCTCGAACAGTGCCGAGACCAGGCGCTGCGCGTCGTTGCGCGACAGGCGGCGCAACACCAGGTGTTCCGTGCCGGCACGCCAGCGCTCGAGGTTGCCGGGCCGCGACGTCAGCACGATGCAAACGGTCCGGGCCCGCGGCGAGCGGCGCAGCGACTCCAGAAAATCCTGGGTCGAGCGGTCGATCCACTGAACGTCCTCGACGACGAGCAGGATCTCAGCGCCGTCGCCAAGCGAGACGATCAGTTGTTCCAGCACGTCGAACAGCGCCTGCTGTTCGCGCACGCTCGACCATAGAAAGCCGCGGGCATCGCACGGCAGCCCTAGCCATGCGGCAAGCGCCGCGCGTGCCGCCACGTGGTCGCACGCGAGCGGTGCGATCATTGTGTCGATCGCCGCGAGGGCGAGATCGACGGGACCGTCCGCCTCGATGCGCCAATGGGCGCTG
The DNA here is from genome assembly GCF_003330825.1 of Paraburkholderia terricola. Classification (NCBI taxonomy): domain Bacteria; kingdom Pseudomonadati; phylum Pseudomonadota; class Betaproteobacteria; order Burkholderiales; family Burkholderiaceae; genus Paraburkholderia; species Paraburkholderia terricola. The sequence goes on along the minus strand of NZ_CP024942.1, from coordinate 2,322,461 downwards.
ATAAAGCGCAGTATGGGGAACAGCGCATGATTCGCCCGTTCCGGCAAGCAGGCGCAATACGCGAACGCATGACCTTGCGTTTGCACCGCCTCGCATAGCTCATGGACGAGCCGCGACTTGCCGATTCCCGCCTCGCCGACCACCAGCGTCGAAGGGTCGTGCGAAGCGCCCTCGCCCGCCCTTTCCCGAAGATTCCGTGCGCGCGTCGCGTGCCAGGCGCGCAGCAATACATCGAGTTCGCGGTCGCGACCGAGCATCGGCGCGCTCGCGCCGTCGTCCAGCCAGTCGAATGGGATGGTGCTGCGGCGTTCGCCGAGCAGTTCATGCACGCGCTGCGGCATCATGCCCGCCCGAGGCAGGTGCAGCGGGGTCGGCCGATAATCGACGTGGCGCTCGAGCGCCAGGCGCGCATCGTCGCTCATCAGGATCTGGCCCGGCGTCGCGAGGCGCAGCAGTCTGGACGTCGCGGCGGGCGTCGAGACGCCCGACATCAGCGACGCGCGGGCATGCACCTGGCCGACGTGAATAGCCGCCGCGACCTCGACGCGCCAGCCTTCGCTGGGCCGCGCACTTGCGGCCCGCGGCTCCGTCAGCCGGGCGCGCGCGGCTTCCCTCACCATCTCGAGCGCCGCTCGTGCCGCGCGGCGCGCGGGCCGGTCGATATCGCCCTGCAATCCGAAATAGAGCAGCAGTGTGTCGCCGAGCCGGCCGCCCACCTGTGCGCCGTAGCCCACGGCGATATCGGTGCACCTGGTCAACCAGCGCTCCTCGTAGCCGTCGAGCGTATCGCGGTAGTCGGCGTTCGCATGCCGCTGCGGGCCTTCTCCGGCGATCGTGACGTTGCAGCATAGCGTGGTGATCTGCCGGGATACGCCCATCGTGCCGGTGCTTCCGGCATGCGGCGCGAGGGTGCCCGTGCGAATCCGGCCGCTCGCCTCGCGGGAGTCGAATTCGCCGACGAGCGCCGCGAAGTTGAGCGTGCGGAATTGCGCCGCGAGTTCGTCCGCCGAAGCGGCACGCTGCTCCGGGTTCTTGTTCAGCGCCCGGCGCAGTACCGAGCCAAGCGGATGCAAGGCGATCGACGGGGGCAACGCGATGTCGACCGGGCTGAGCTGCTGATAAAGAATCTCGGCCACGCTTGCGCCTTGCATGACCGCGCGACCCGTCAGGCATTCGATCACCAGCAGTCCCCACGCATACAGATCGCTTTTGAGCGTCGGCGCCTCGTTGCGCAATTGCTCGGGCGAGCAATACTGCGGCGTGCCCAGCACTTCGGTCGCCTGCGTCGAGGCTTGGCCTTCGATGCGCTCCGCGCCAGGCAACGCGGCGCCAATGCCGAAATCGAGGATCTTCGCGTGCGGACCGTCGTCCGCCGTCGTGATCAGTATGTTGCGCGGGTTCAGGTCCCGATGAACGACGCCGTGCCGATGCACGACCGCGAGCGCGTCGAGCACCTCGGTCATCAGCCGCCCGGTATCGACGGCCGACAGCGCGCCCTCGGAAGCCAGCCAGTCACCCAGGGTTCGGCCGGGCACGAACTCGAAGACGGCAAAGAGGCGCTCGTCAGGCGCCTCGCCCTTGTCGAGCAACGCCACCACGTGAGGGTGATGCAGCCCTTCGCACAGATGCGTCTCGCGTCGAAAGCGCGCACGCTGGCGCGCGCGCTCGGCCGAGGTCTTCGTGACGTCTTCCCGAATGAGCTTGATGGCGACGTCTTGACCCGTGTCGCTACGGGTTGCACGATAGACCACGCCGTTTCCGCCTTCGCCCAGCATCGGGCCGACGTGGTAACGCCACGTGCCGGCAAGCTCGGTGAACGGCGCGGCGTGGCTGGCCGGCGAACCGGCGTGTTGCGGCTCCAGCGTCTGCGGCATGCTGTACGGTGGCGACACTGGCGCTTCCCTGGCGTTCATGCGGGTTGTAAGACCGGGTTTGCCGTTAGGCCGTGGAGGTTGATGCGCTGCCGCGCGCTCGACACCGATTCGCATTCGAGCTGCTCGCCGCGAAAGACGCGAAACGGGAAGTCGCCCATGCGAACGCTGCCGCGCCGACGTTCGACGAGCTGGCTCGCGTCGAGTCCGGGGACAGCGGCGAATTGCGTCCGCGCGCGGTGAATCTGCACGTTGACATGGGACGGGTCGAGGCCGAGCATGCGCGCCAGTTCGTCGAGTTCGATCCAGCCTTGCGCGGCGGCTTCATGGCCCGCATGCATGTCGGCCGAGCGGGCTCGCGCGAGCATGACGAGGCTGTAGTGATGGACGCGCTCGCCGAGATCGACCGTGCCACCGCGGATATGCAGCAGCGCGCGCACGTGCTCTTCGTTCTGGCTAACCAGGAAGTCGAGCCGTTGCGTCGCGCCCCCAAAAACGCCGGGCAACGTCAGCACCGACGTCGAGCCGCTACGCGCCAGCGCGAGACGCCAGGCGGCGTCTCCCACGCACACTTCGTCGCCGTGACGCAGCAGACGCGGCGGCGACGTGTCGTCGCAGAACCATTCGCCTTCGGGTGATTTGAAAATCGCAATCGACGGGGTGACGTTCGCGAGCAGCAGATGGCTCGCTTCGAGCACGATCGGCTGCACCGCGCCGCCTATGGGCCACAGCGTATCGGCGGGGTCGTCGAGCGAGTCGATACGCCAGGGGGCGACGCCCAGCTTTCCGAATCGGATCACGTCGCCCTGTTTCAGGACCGCGTGTTCGCCATTGCGCAGCAATGCGCCCGATATCGACGTGCCGTTACTGCTGTGATCGTAGAGTTCCCATTGCCCACCGTTCCAACAGATATGGGCGTGGACGCGGGAGACCGACGGATCGCGAACGACCGTGTCGCAGCGTGCGGCGTCGCGACCGAACACGTGGTACGCGTGCAGCAGGCACGCTTCTCCGGAAGCCTGGTTCTTGAGTGTTGCCATGCGCCGCCCCGCGATAGGTTCGCCCGGTGTTCGACTGGCAAATCGAAGCGGCCGGGCCGGCGGACTTCATGCCGAAATGCCGCTGACGCCAGTACTGAACATAGTGGCTTAAATCGGTTTTGAACAACGTTCCTAACGATTTCCGCAAGTTGCTTTGTAAATCACCGTTTAGTCGCCATGCATTTTTCTAAATAACCTTTAGCACTGAGTTTTCATGTTAGCAAATTGCCAGGAGGAGAATTGTCAAACTTTACTAAGCGAAAATTTTAAATAAATCTATTCCGCATAAACGATTCGCGGCATCGAATGAATCGTTAAAACCGGGTTGAAAAAACGCTGCTCGGCTCGGCTGAAGATGTTTTGGACCGCGCCCCGCGCCTCCGCTACTACCTGCCCGCGCGCAGAGGCGGAATCCGCGCTCAGGACAAATTGCCTGAAGACGCTTCTTCGCGTAGCCGATAGTCGGTGGGTGTCGTGTCCAGATACTTTCTGAACAGCTTGGCCAACTGACCGCCGCTGCCGATCCCGCAACGCCGCGCGATTTTATCGACCGGCAAACGCGATTCAACGAGCATCCGGCAGCTCATGTTCAGACGCGCGCGAAGCAGATACTCGGAGGGCGTCATGCCGATTTCGCGCTTGAAACGCCGCAGAAAATTGCGCTCGCTCATTGCCGCGACTTGCGCGGCGTCGTCGATCGAGATGGGCCGGTCGACGTTTGCGTCCAGCCAGCGCGCCGACGCGAGGATCTTCTCGCTGACCCGATGCGCCGCGCTGCGCGTAATGGATGAGTCGAAGGGTGTCTCGTGCCGCGGCTCGACCGATTCGGCAACCCGCCGCGCCAGTTCAAAGCCGAGATCCGCTTCGACAATGCGCAGTGCCGTGGGCACGGCATCGGGTACTTCGCTCAGCAGCACCGGATAAAGGCCGCCCGCTTCATTGCGGCGGTGGAGAACCGGAATGGATCGACTGGGAAGCCCGGCCGCTTCCAGAAGCAGTTTTCCTTCCGAGATCGGATGAACCATCTCGCTGAACGGATGCCTGCGGCGCAGCCAGTTGCCGAGGCGTTCGTCGCGGCACGCCTGCTGCGCGCCGGCCCCGCCCGCGATGAACAGCAGGTGCGTGTCGTTCGTGCCGCGGTGCGACGCGACGTCCTGGGTCCAGACGAAAATGGACGATGAACTCGCGATGCGGCCACCCGCAGCCGAAAGCAGCGAGACGCGATAGCGTGCGGAACCCGATCGCTGGGATACGGCGAGCGCGTTCGCCTTTTCGAAGATCTCGATGATCGCTGCGACCTCCGGCAGCGCAAAGCCGTCGAACAACGCTATGTCGACGCGAGTGGTTTTGCTCGTTTGCCCCGGCACGGTTGTTTGCCGCGAGCAGCACGGCGGACTATGAGCCCGCTGCATTCTTTTGCCCCGGAGTATGACGGCTTGCAAAGCGCTCCGGGTTAAATGCGCCGATAGGAATTGCCTCGATTGACCAATTTCTTATATTCGTTTTATTTGCCGACGCAATAAATTCGGATTGTGCAATAACGACTGCTTCCATTTTTGAATCTCCTCCAATTCGAGTTACTGGACGGAGTGGTCAATGCGGGATTTCTTGCGAGCGGTAGCGAGAGATTGCCGGCATTTAACCGCCGATACTGTCGGCGCGGGTTTCGCCGACGGGTATCTCGGTCATGATTGGAGGCCGGCCGATCCGGGAAAGCACTCGCTAGAACTTAAAACTAGTCCCGAGGCCTTGCCCGATCAATTACACGTGATTACACGACGGCGGGATTGTGGCAAAAGGCGAGGTTCACATTGGGGTTAGACGTGCGATCGCCTGCTTTCAGAGGCTTTCAGCGCGTCGTCCACCCGCAACGAAGGCGCGACGCCCTCGCATCGATCGTGCGAATGAATCAAGCAGCGCCGCCAGCGCCACCCCGTTGAACCTCACGAGCCCGTCGAACCACGTTTCCTCCGAACGGCAGGCAGTCCCGCATCGAGCTGATGTTGCAGCTTGCCGAGTTGACCTTGCGTCTCGCGCAACTGCGCCTGGGCCGCGTCCTGCTGCGCGCGCAATCCCGTCAGTTCACTGCGTGCCTGCTCCTGACGGCTCGTTGCGAGCGTCTGTTGTTCCCTGGCGATATCGATATCCGCCTGCAGACGGTTCTGCTTCGCCTGCGTGATCGCCAGGCGCTGTTCCGTCTGCACCTTCTGCGCTTCCAGCTTGATGCGACGCATCTCGACTTCCGCCAGGCGCTCGGCCTGCCGCGAGAACGTGACGTAGACAGCCTGTGCGCGCCGCTCGTCCTGCGTCTTCACTACGCGCCAGAAGTCTCGTTGCTGCAGGAGTGCAACGTAGTACGTGCCGAGCTTGCCGTCGAATAGAAGATCAGCGCCATAGCTGCCGTTGCGCGACGCGCGCAGCACGTCGAGTGCATTGCTATTCGTGAGTCGTTGCAGTTCCGCGATATCGCCCGCCGGCGGCACGCCTGTCTGTTCGGTGATGAACCCTTCTTCTGCTGGTGCGCTCGGCGGCGCCGACGCCGCGCCCGACAACGACTGTGCATGGGCTCCGGTGCAAATGCCAATGAGAACAAAAGCTGCGAGCGCGAGCACGCGGTTATGCGATATCTGGTTCATGGGTTGCATCGTATTGTTAAAAAATCCGGTGAGGGCCCGCTATTGATGAAGCGTGTCCGTTCATTTCTTGATGTTCTCGTCCCGGCGGCTCTGAACATGCCGGATGCCGTCATTGTTCGTCGCGCTCAGGTGTTGAACCTGCCGAAGGCTCACGTTCAATCGTGCTTGCCCGGCCACGCGCTGCGCTTCGAGCTGCGCGAGTTCCTTGCGCACCTGATGCTGTTTTCTGGTAACGCGCTGCGTCTCCACCGCGTCGCGCTCGAGATCGTTGCGAAGCCGTTCGGCCTGCGCTTCCGATTCGCGGATCATGCGGGCCACGTTGTCGTTTTGCGCGAGGAGTTGGGCGCGCCGGGTTTCGCCCTCGGACAGCCGTGTCGCCTGCTCCTGAAGGTGACGAAAAGCGGTCTCTGCTGCGTCCAGCCCGATTGCCGTCAGCACCCGCCACAGCGAACCGTCGTGGTAGAGCGCGACGTAATAGCAAAGACCCTCGCCGTGAAAGTGCAGAACGACCGAATAATCGAAACTGTGGAATGCTCGCAATTGCGTGAGCGCGCCGCTTTCCGCCAGCCGCTCGACTTCCGCAACGTCGGCCATCTGAAGCGCGCGCACGCCCGGCTGCGACGTGACGATCGACACGGCCCGAAGCGACGCGATCGTCTCCGAGGCTTGCGCGGCGGCGTCATCGGCATCGTCGGGCGATATCGCTGCGTGTTCGAGCGGCGGCACATCGTTTTCGATTCCAGACGTCTCAACCCGCGATGGAGCGGCTGAAGTTGACAAGCTTCGCCGGTTCAATAGATTCCTCAAGACAAATCCCATAAGTACTGCGCTTCACGATTAGAAAAACGTCGTCTAACGAAACCGTCGAGCCCTGCATTGCAACGCCATGTCTTAGCGAGCAACGAGCGTGGACGGAAAAATCAGCGCGAGAAGCGTGTGAAGCAACGCCCAGGCAAAGAAGAGCGACAACGGAACGGCCATGATTGCCGCGACGATCTTCGCTCCCGCATACCGCGTGGGCAATAAACCGGCTTCTTCTCGCCGTGAATTGCCCACGCTGCATGCCTTCATGTCGCGCAAGCCTACGCGTTCTGTTGGAGTCGTCCTCATGGACAGATAAACCTCATCATGCGATTGGCCCCGCGCCTGCATCGAGCCGGCTGCACCGCCGCCTGCGCGCTAACCCGCTTCACGATGCCGCCGGAACAAATTCGACACGCCGATTCGCGAAGCGGCCGCTGGCGACCAGATTGGTCGTCACCGGCCGTGCCGCGCCATAACCCTTTGCGTCAAGCAGATTCGCCGGCGCCCCTGCGTCTACGAGAAACGTGCGCACGGCATCGGCCCGCTTTTGCGAAAGTTGCAGATTCGCCCGCGGCTCGCCAACGTTGTCGGAAAACACCGCGATGTCGAAACGCATTGGCTGAGCGCGGTTCGCGCAAGCTTTCATTAGCTGGGCCGTCACGCTCAGGTTCTCTCTCGCCGATGAAGGAACGTGTCCGCTCGATTTCGCGAAGTTCACCACCTGGAGATTCAGCACCTTGGCCACCTCGCTTGCCGTACACGGGCTGCCGGCGTCGGTAAGACGAGTCATCGCTCGCAGAAAGGCATCGGTCGCGGCCAGGACGGTTCGATCGGCGTTGAACGCGGCAATGTCCCACGACGAACCGAATTCGCGCTGCAGGCGCTCACGCCAGCCAAGGGCCTCGCTCGTCGCCGCGCCACCCAGTTCCATGCGTCTTCCGTCGATCCTCGCCTCTGCTCGCGGTAGCGTCATCAGGAGCAGCAGGTCGTCCATGTGACCGAGCCACTCCGCAGGCGCCGTGCGAGCTTCGACGGTGACGTCGCTCGTAAAACGTCCCGCGCCGAATTTGCGGGTCAAGGCATCGACGAGTTGTTGTTTCTCCGCATCGCTGCCTACCACCGCCATCAATTGAGGGACACCTGTCCGGTCCACGCGGAAAGCAAGCTGTGAATTCGCCGTCGCCGCGGAAACGACTGGCGACGAAGCGGCCGCAACCGCATCGGCTGAAACAACTACGGACGGCGTCGCCGAAGCAGCAGCGGCTGACACAGACGACACAGCCGCCGCTACCGCCGAAAGAGCGGCAGATGGCGAGGCGGCAGGTTCCGGTGCAACGCCGGATGCCGCGCGGGTCCGCTCGGCAACAGGACGCTCGCTTGAGGCCGCCGCCGCCGCGTCCGCCTGCGTGGGGTGAAGCTGGACATACGCAAAAACCGCGGCCAGAACCAGCGCGAGCGTCGCAAAGAGCGGCCACACCCATTTCGGAGACGACTGCCTGCGCGGAGTCGAAGCGGCTACCGCCGGCGGCGTGGCGATCGTCGCGTCGACGGCGGCACCGTTGGTAAGCGTCGGCGCTTGCGGCGCGGCACGGCTTGTCAGCGCATCGAGGCGAGCCGATATCGAATCGTTGAAGTTCGCCGCGTGATCGAATCCAAGCGAGCGGGCCACGCCATCGGTGACATATCCGGCGATGGCGGGTAGCTGAGCGTCGAGCAACGCCGGAAGCTGCTCAACCTCGCCCTGTTCGATCAGTACGTGATGTTTGAGCATGCCGAACAGCACGGCGCCGACCATGCCCGAAAGCACGTGTGACGCTTGCGGCGGCACGCCCGCCTGGCCGGCTATCTGGTCGCTGAGAACGGCGATGCGGCGACCGGTGGCCCGCGCGATCAGGCTGTCCCCGGACGCCTCCAGGTCCTTGATGCCGGCCACGGTCGTCACGATGTGCGCGAGTTCCTCGGCGATGCGCGCGTTCGATTCGGCCGACCTGAGCGTCGAGAACTCCGTCGCGGCGCCCTCGGGCGTGGTCGCCCCGGCCATCAACGCGGCAATCAGCACGGGCGCGGCATGCGCGACCACGCGTTCGATGAGCTCGGGCGAAAGGCCGATCTGCCGTGAGAGCTGTTGTCTCACTGCTTCCGCGAAGGCCAGGCTGATCGACTGCGCGAGATTGATTGATTTCAACGACTACTCCCAGGTTATTTTGTTTTTGACGGGTGGTCTGCCGCGAGGCCGCTCGCACCTTCGCTGCAGGGTGGCCGCACGCAGCTCCGCCTCGCTCGAAAACCGCCAGTCGCAGTTTTCCGACTGGATACGCACGCATCCCGCGTAAATCTGGATGACCGCTTCCTCTCCCCAGGCATCGCGCATGCAGCGCAGCCACGCGCGCTTGCGGCGGTCGAGGTAGAAAGGCCAATCGTCCCGGCGCGGCGTGGATGAGGCCGGCACCGGAAAGCGAAACTCATTGGAGAGGTCCATATCGGTCGTCAATGCAACGCCACGAATTGCGCTTGCTGCTGAACCGCCGGTTCGTCACGCAGTCTGCTGGTCCGTCGCGAGTTCATCGTCGTCAACGGTATTGCCCGCATGCGCATGGGCGGGCGCGAGCCTGAACCGCTCACGGTCCTTGCCCCGAATCCATAGCGGCTCCCGGCCAACGCCGGACCACGTTGCGCCTGTCTGCGGATCGAAATATCGCGCGGGGCGTTTTCCGCGGACGGTGCTATTCGCGTCGAAGGCAAAAATCTGCGCGGACGTGAATCCGAACTCCTGGACACAGGCGCGCACCTCGATCAGCACCGCATGCGCGGCAGCGCGTCGCTCAATTGCAATCTGCTCTTCCAGACTGAGCTTTTTCTCGATGTAACGGCGATATGTTTCCATGACTGACCACCTCTTCAACATGCCTGCTCTTCCAATCCCGGCGCCATTCGTTCCTGCGTTCGATCCCCTCGGAGCGGCGACGAGCGCAGGCCATCGCGCCAACTGCCCATGAGGTCTTTTCGCCCGGCCGCCCGTCGCGGCGAGCGGATGTCGCGCGTTAATGCACCGACATCTCCATCGATGCAGATTCGTCGTCGCGAGAGGCGGCGCCTGGATCGGGCGCTCCGGCAAATGCGGCGAGTTGCGCCGCAACCTCGTCGAGCACGGGTTGCCACTGTCCGAACGCCGGTTGCCGGTACAGCGTGACCGTGGGATACCAGGGACTGTCGCGGCGCTCCGTCATCCAGACCCAATGCGGATTGACGTCGAGCAGCACCCACGTCGGCACACCCAGGCCCGCGGCCAGGTGCGCGACGGATGTGCAGACGGTAATCACCAGGTCGAGGTTCTCGATAAACGCCGCGGTGTCGTCGTAGGTGGCGAACTCTTCTGTGTGATCGGTCAGACGCAGCCCTGCCTGCCCGGCCTGCTCCACCTCGCCGTCCGCGCCGACTTGCAGGCTGAAAAACTCCACCCCCCTGATCCCGCCAAAGGCTTTAGCGATCTCGGCCGGTTTAACGGAGCGCCGCGAATTGCGCTGGTGCGTGCGGCTGCCGCTCCACACCAGGCCGACCTTGAGCTTGCCGTCGTCGGGCAGACGCTCGCGCCACGCGCGAACCTTGCCGGGGTCGGCTTTCAGATACCCCGAGCGCAGCGGCAAATCCTGCAGCGTGACGCCGAGCGTCAGCGGCAGACTGCACAGCGGCAGGTGATAGTCGAATACCGGCAGCGGCCGATGATCATGGGCAATGATGGTGTCCGCCACGCCGCCGAGGCTGCGCTTCAGAAGCGGCAGCAGATTGCCGAAGCAGCAGTAGATCAGCTTTCCGCCTTCGCGCTTCACCCGCTCGGCGATGAGCGGCACGAACCGCACGAACTGCATGACATCGCCGTGTCCCTGCTCGCCCCACACGAACAGTGTTTTGCCTTCGAGCGGTTCGCCGTTCCAGCGCGGCGCCGGCACGTTCGGCGATACATCGCGCAGTTCGGGCGAACCGCTCCAGCGCGCCTCGTGATTACGCCAGCCGTTCGCATAGTCGCCGCGCAGCAGTTGGAGCATGGCGAGCGTCCAGACGAGCGACAGGTTGGCGGGCTCGAGTGCGAGCGCCCTCTGTGCAACAGCCAGTGCCCCGTCCCACTGCCGATGTTCGCGCAGTACGTAAGAGTACGTCTGCAACGCGGTCGCATAGTTGGGCGCGAGTGCGCACGCGCGCTCCGCCGCGACGAGACTGTCGTCGATCTGTCCGCGCTTGAGTAGCACGGTGCCGAGATTGGTCCACGCAAGCGCGTTGTCAGGGTCGTCCCGCAACGTCTGTTCGAACAACGGCTGGGCGCGGTCGTATTCGCTCAGTTCGAGATGGGCCGCGCCCATGTTATTGCGCAGCATCGGCAGGGCCGGGTCGATCCGCGCGGCGTGCCGGTAAGCGTCGAGTGCCTGAAGTTGATGACGTGCCTGCTGGTGCGCGAGTCCCAGCCTGAACCACGTACCGGCCTGCTCCGGTGCGCGCTCGCACCGCACGGTAGCGATATTGCGCGCCGCGTCGAATTTGCCCAGACGCAGCAATACATCGATCCAGTCGACCATCCAGTCGTCGCCGGGTGCGCCCTCGCCCCATGCGCATTCGAACCACGCGTCGGCGCCCGCATCGTCGCCGAGCCTGATCGCTAGACGCGCTCGTTCAATCAGCGCTTCCACGTTGGTCGGATCCGCATGCAGCGCGCGGTCCAGCAACTCGCGCGCATCGGCAAAGCGCCCCCGCAGGCACCACAGACGGCTTGCCACCACCAGCTCGCGCGGGTTGTCCGATTGTGTCGCTCCGCGCGCATCCAGGAGGTGGGATGCCGCAATCAGATCCCCGCGCGCAATCAGCGCCTCGACATTTTTCAGATTCGACATCGTTGCATTCCCCATTGATGTATTCACGCCCGCGTCAAATTCCCTGCACCGCGATACCGAGCAACAAGCCCAGAACGAAACCGATCAGACGACCACGCCACGCGGCCTGATCGGTTTCGGGATCGCGGAAAATGCTGCGGCGCGCGCTCGGCACCTGGCCAAGCAGCACGGGCCCGGACAGCAATATGAATGCGGCCACTCCGGCCGCCACCGCGACCACGATCGCGGGCGCGGCATTGTCTAGCGCCGGCAGATCCGGTGCGAAGAAGAAGACCGCCAGCACCGTCCAGCATGCAACCAGCCCACTCACGATCAGATTCCGGATGAATCGATCCGTATAGCTCGATACACTCATATCCGCTCCGCCGTTCCGGTTGTTTTCAATCCTGGCGACTGTTGCGTGGCGGCACGATCACCGCCTTTGCGGCAAGCGTGCCGACCAGTTGCGTGAAGGCCCGCTCACTCGCCTGCGATTCCATCGTTTGACGCAGCGACGCTCTCGCCTGTTCATACGATGGCGTCACCACCGGCCGTTTCGCGTCGAGCTTCACGATCACGCGCTGATTGCCGACGGCAACTGGCGAGCGGCTTATCTGTCCGACATCGAGCATCGAAACGGCCAGCGCAAGCGGCAGTGCCAGGCCCTGCGTATGCCCTTCGCTCACTGGCGTCCTGAAGCTGAACCAGGGCAGCGCGCCACCATCGGTGCGGCTGGGCGCAACACTGTTCTCAGCCGCCAGCGTCTCGAACGGCACACCGCGGTCGAGCTTCGCCAGCACCGCTTTCGCCGTGAGATCGTCTCGCACGGTAATCACGCGAGCCTTGTATTCCTCTGTACCGAGCTCGGCGACGATCGCGTCATAACGAGCGCGTACCTGCGCCTCGCTGATCGCCTCGGGACGCATGTGCTGCGCGATATACAGCCTGTTTTCAGTGTCGACGCGCGCCTTGCGCACCGCCTGCGCGACCTGTTCCGTGTTGCCCAGCTTTTCTTTCTCGGCCGCCTGGCGAATCAGTTCGCGTGCAATCAGTCCCTCGGTCAGCGTCTGACGCTGTGCCGGCGTGTCCGGCTGGCCGCTCGAACGCACCGCTTCGTCGAGTTGCGCCCGCTGAATCGGCACGCGGTTGACGGTCGCGATCACGTCCGCGTCCGCGCCCTGTTGCAACGGCGTTTTCGCCGCCGCGATCGGGCCGGCGATCATCATTGCCGCCATACCCGAAAGCATCGCTACCCGGCGCACGCCAGCCAGCATCATGTGTTTGCTCTTCAATTTCATCTCCGTGGTGCTACCGTTGATTTATCCATCGCCAGGGTTGCATTTGCCGGGACATCAACTCCCGGCGACCGGATCGCCCGCCAGCGCAAAAAGCAATTCGTCATAGCGGGCGATGAGCGGTTCGTGCGTCGACAGAAACGGCCGGATGGCCTTTCTCTGCCGGGCGCGATACGCCTGCCAGTCATCGTTGTGATGTTCGATTGCATGGACAAGCTGGTTCGAGCCCTCCTCCACATCGTTGCCGGGGTAGAAGTAGCCGACATCCCGGCATAAATGCGCGTTGTGCATGAGCGCATAGCCGTTCCAGCAGGCGTCGAAATAGAAGTAGTTCAACGCGAGCCCCCACTGGTGCGAGACCACGATATCGGTGTGTTCCGACAGGAACTGCGGCGTATCGTGGCGGCCGACAAAACTGACCTTGCCGTCGCGCACGAGATCCAGGTGCTGCGCAATTCCAATGAACTCGGGACTGTTGCGTGCGAGGTGTTCCGCGTTCGTCACGTGGACGAAGCTGATGCCTCCGCCCACCTTGCGATACGCGCTCTCCGCAATCAGCAGCGGATACAGGCAGAACTTCAGCACGTTGATGTTCGCCTCCATGATCGACAGGCGCTTCGGCGTGTTTCGCGGACGGTACTCGCCCGAAAACGGCAATTCGCGGGTTCTCATGTCCAGACACATCGGGTCCCACACGAAGGGCACTTCCCGCACCGGCTGTCTGCGCAACACGCCGAAAAAATGCGCGCTCGTCTCCATGACCTGCGGAATGACCCAGACCTGGTCGTATTGCTGATTGATGAATACGGAATCGCACATGCGCCGTGAAAAGATCATCGCCTCCATCATCTGCACGTATTCCGGCCCGCAGCAGTAACTGACGATCTTCGTGCCGCGCGACCTGAGATACGAGGTCTGTTCGCGATCGATCTGGCCGCCCAGTTCGATCAGCACGTCGAGCGAGTCCTTGGCATCCGCGAAGCTGCGCACCGGAAAACGCTGAAGATCCCACGGCAACCGCGACGTGATCTCAACCGCCGTCGTATTGACGAGCACGACCTCGTGCCGATGCGGCGAGTGCTGGAAAAGCTTGGCCAGGTACAGCGCGTTCTGCTTGATACCGTTGACCCACATGCTTTCCGCCGCATCGCGCAAACCGATCGTGATACCGATCCGAAGCGAACGTATCTTTGTCATGCCTTTCCCCCGAACTGCATACCAGACTGAACAACCCTCGCTGTGCTTCAGCGAGCCCTGTAAAAGACGAACAACCGGCACCTTCAGTCATGCCAGCCGCTCTCACTGTCCCGCTCACCGGCCGAACTGCACCTGGCGCCGCACGATCACGCATGACGGAGGCGCATCGATCAGCGTGACCGTCTCACGCGACCGGCCAGGCGTGGTGTAGACCGTCACCAGTTTCACGAGCGTGTTCGCGTGATAGCCGCCGAGTTCCGAGCGCGCCACGTCCTTGCAGGGCATCGGGGCGCTTGAAATACGTTCGGCGAGGATCGCGCACCCGCCGTTCGGCACTGGCGTCGTCGTGAGCGAAAGCACCGCCGAGTTCTGTCCGTATTCGAGGCCGGCGAGCGAGAAGAACGGCGCACTGTCCGGGTCCTGGCGGTCCCAGTCCAACACGACGTCGGTGCGTTCGGTATTCAAGAACGTTCGGCTCGATACGACATTGATCGCCTGATAGCAACGACGCACGCCCACCTTTTGCGCGGCCTGTGCAAGCACGGTTGCGGGAGCCTCCATGGTGGGCGGCGGCGTGCCCGGATTGACCGCCGTTGCCGAGCCAGGCGAGACGGGAAGCGGCTGGGCAAGCGACGGTCCCGACAGGCAAGCGAGCATCGTGCAAGTCCACATCGCCCGCGCGCGCCATCGTGCGGCACGCGAACCGGAGACGTCGAAAGCGGGCTGCTTCGCGGGCATGTTCTGTCTCACCATCATGGGTAAAGGTCCCCGATCGCCGCCGTGTACAGTTCGACGTTGCGCTCCGACTCGGGATCGAGCGTCGCCAGGAACGCGTGTGCCGCGCCGCGATAGTCCGCAAGGCTGGCGTCGTGTGCCGCGAACGCCTGGCGCAGTGCAAGGGCGCCGTCCTCGCAGTCGAAATCGGTGTAGCGATAACCGCAGCCGCCGAGCAACGTGGAGTTGTGGATGAGCGGATAACCGCCGTAAAGCGCCTCGTAATAGACGTAGTTCTGGGCGTTCTCCCAGTGGTGCGAGATCAGCGCGTCGGCCTGCTGCGTCATGATTTCGTAGACGGGCAGGCGCGGCTCGAAGGTCGCGCGCCCGTGGCGAACCAGATCGAGGCTGCGCGCGAAACCGACGAACTGTGTATCGCCCTTCAGATGCAGCGTGTTATAGACGCGCAGGTAGTCGATCATGGCCGGCTCCTGCCGGTACGCCTGGTCCGCAATCAGCATCGGCAACTGCGATGTCTTCACCATGCAGATGTTCGGCTCGAGGATCGCGAGGCGCCAGCGTTTGCCGCCGGGTACATAGCCGAAGGCGGGAGCCGCCTGCGCGCCCGCCATCGAACGTTCCAGCAATGCCGGGCTCCAGAGGTGCTGCATCGCCCGCACGGGTGCGCGCAGGGCCGACGCGTAGTAGCTCGCGCAGGTGCGCTCGAACGCCGGCAGCGTCCAGATCGCGCTGTACGGTGTGCCGGAAACCAGCATGCCGTGCGGCAGATCGAACATCATCCGCTCGATGTCGATCACGTAGTCGTTGGCCACCCGCATGCCGATCACGTGTCCGCCACGGGCACGAAAATCTCTTGCCCAGTCGGGATTGAGCTGCGCGCTGAGTTCGATGATCACGTCCAGACGCTCGCGTGCCGCGTCAAGGTCGATGAGCGGCACCGGCGCAAGCGCGAGGAACTGCGATGCCTCATTCGGCGAACCGTCTCCTCCATTGACGAGGTACACGTCCTCGATCAACGGTGAGCGCTTGAGCAGCATGGTGAGGAAATAGCAGTTCTGGAAGATGCCGTTTTCCCAGATCGACTGCTGTCCGGCACGCAGATAGATGGTGACGCCGACTTTCAGGCGTTTGCCGTTCAGCATGACGCCCCCTTTGCCGTCTGACGGGTGCCCAGGTCCAGCAGTCGCCGCGCATACTGTGCGCGGTTGTCCGCGTCGAGTGGATTCAAGCGTGCGAGAAACGCCCGCGCGCGGCGCATATAGGCGTCGTGGTCCGCATCGTGATCGCGGGCGGCTCTTACCAGTTGCGCCCCGCCGGCGGCGATGTCGGAGTCGGCGTAGTAGTAGCCCAGTTCCGCGAGCCACGGCGAGTTATGAACAAGCGGGTAGCCGCCATACAGTGCATCCAGGTACGCAATGTTCTGGGCGTTATGCCACTGGTGGGCCACTACCGCGTTCGCATGCTGGCTCATGTACCCGACAAAATCATGCCGCTGGTCCAGGTGAATCTTTTCGTGTTTGTGGAGATCCAGTGAGCGCGTGAGGAACGCGAAGCTCGGATGGTCTTTCATCTGGATACTGTTGAGTACATGCATGCGCGCAATCGTCGCGGGATCTTTTCGAAATGCCTCGTCGCACACCAGCATCGGAATCACGCAGCACTTCACGACGGAAATGTTGGGTTCGAAAATCGCGACGCGCAGCGCGCGCGGGGTGTCCCGCCTCGGCGCCGGTTCATAGCCGAAATGAAATCCCGCCTGCGCGACCAATGCGACGCGCCGCTCGATGAATACCGGATTCCACAGGAACGGCACCTCGAATACCGGGCAACGGTGCAGCGTCTGAAGCATCGGCTTGAAGGCGAGGTCCTTCGCGAGAATCCAGATTTCGTCGCAGCGCTGTGCGCGCGAAAAATAGCCGCTCTTCTTGAATACGCTTGGCTCGACAAGCCCCGCATAGGGCTGGCCGCAGCAGAAAAAAACGACCTTTTTGCCGAGCGCACGTACATGGTCGAGCCACTCGACGTCGAGGCCACCTCCCATCTCGAACACGACGTCGACGAGATCGGTCGCCTCCCGTGGAGGCACGAGCCGGAATTCCTGTGCGAGGTTCACGGCCTCGGGCGGCAGTTCCCTTTGATCGCCGCAGTCGAGCAACACGACGTCCGTCACGAACGGCAGTGCGCGCAGCAGTTGCGCAAAGAAAAAAATGTTCTGTCCCAGCCCGTTTTCCCAGACGCTCTGTCCGGTGTGGGTGAGTACTGAAATTCCGATCCGCATGTCGCCTTGATTGCCGCTCGGGCACTTCCGCTGATTGGTCGAAAAAATCAGGACCGCATGCGGGGAGTAGCGGTCCTGCCTAAGGTCCGGTCGATCATCCGAAGCGGACTTCCCTGGGGGATTGCTTTTTTATTAGTCGAGCGCGATTTCCACGCGGCGGTTCTGTGCGCGTCCGCTGGCCGTCGCGTTCGACGCCACCGGGTCCGCTTTTCCATAACCTTTCGCGACGAACTGCCGCGCCTTCAGTCCGTGTTCCTGCAGATATTGCGCAACGGTCTGCGCACGACGCTCCGACAGCGCCTGGTTGTGCGCGGCCGAAGCGGTCGAGTCCGTAAAGCCGCTGACTGCGACCGTACTGAACGTCATGCCTTGAGCGGCTGCGATAAGCGCATCGAGACGAGTACGCGCCGCGGCGGTCAATGTCGCCTTGTCGACTTCGAAATTCGCATCGCCGCTCAACGAAAGCTTGCGCGGCGCCGGCGGCGGAGCCTGAGGCGCCGGCGCGACGGCCACCGGCGCAGGCTGCGGCGCAGACGCTGCGACGCACTGGAACGTCAGGACACGCACGTCGCGTTGTCCGCCGCTGCCCGCCAGCGGCGCAATCTCCTGGACTGGACGGACAGGCGTATTGCCGCAAATTTCGCGTGCTTTGGAGTAGCAGGTTCCCTGGCCCTCGAAGAGGCCGTAGCACTCAACGCGAAAAGCTTTTTCATTATTCGGCAAGCTCACCGAATAGGCGCTGAAAGTGGGACCGGTTGCCGCGGAACATCCAGCCAGTACGGCGGCAATAGATAGCACCGCTAGAATCTTTCTAAGCATTTGGAACCTCGATGTCATACCGGCCGATGGCCGTGCGAAAAGTTTGCCGTGTTCGCCATGCGTTACCACCAGACACGCGTCGATGGTACGTGAGCACGACTGCCAGGACTGTCAGAACACGTCAGGGAAACTGGATGACAGGCACTGCGCATCAGGGGAATTTCCGGCTGCACCCGGAACGCACTTTCTCCATTCCGGATGCAGCCTTCAAACCTCCCTCGTTACCACTGGTAGCTGACACCACCGCCAACCGAGTACCCGGCGCTGCTGCTGCTTACGCCGCCCTTGATCTTGACGTTGTTGGTGATACGCGCGGTGAAGCCGAGTGCCACAGCGCTGTAGCCCTGGTAGCTGGCCGCCCCGATACCCACCGCGATCGTTTTGCCCAGGTCCACCTCCGGAATCATCGTCAGTGCGGTGGCGCCCGCCACACCCGAATAGGCTTTCCGGGCGATCGAGTTCACGCTCTGCTGCACGGATCTCAGTTGCGACACGTTCACCGCATCGGTGCCATTGACGCCCGGTCCGACATTCGTGATGCGGCGCTCGTCGCCCGCCGATCCGACCGAAACCGTATTCGCTTCGCTAGCCACCGAATTCGCGCCGAGCGCCACCGAGTTAGCCGCCGACGCCGTGGCATTCGAACCGAGCGCCACGCCTTTATTGCCCGACACGATGGCATTCGCCCCGATCACCGTGGCGCCGTCCGTGCCCGCATTCGCGCCATTGCCGAGCGCGACGCTGTCCGTGCCGGCAGCCGTGGCGTTCGGCCCGATCGCGATCGCGTTCACGCCCGTAGCGCCGTCATTGGCGTAGTTCGACTGCTGCTTGCCGTTGTCATTCACGCTGTAGTAATGCGGGCGTGATGTCGAGATCAGCGTCGACAAGGACAAGGCGGACGTGGAAGTCGAGGTCGAAAGCGACGCCACGTTGTTGTCGGTGGTGGAAAGCGCGGTGGACAGTGAACCGATGCCCGTCGAGGTCGACGTGGACAGCGACGCCACATTGCTGTTCGTCGTGGAAAGCCCGGTGGATACCGAACTCACCACCGTCGACATGGAAGTGACACTGCTGACCGCCGTGCTCGTCACCGTGGACAGCGAGCCGATGCCCGTCGAGGTCGACGTGGACAGCGACGCGACGCTGCTGTTGGTCGTGGACAGACCGGTGGACAGAGAACTCATGCCGGTCGACAGCGACGCGATGTTGCTGGTCGTCGAACTGACGGTAGTGGAGAGCGATGCCACGTTGCTGTCGGTCGTGCTGAGGCCGGTGGAAAGCGAGCTGGCCGTCGTCGAAGTCGAGGTCGACAGCGACGCCACGTTGCTGTTCGTCGTGGACAGACCCGTGGACAGCGAGCTGATGCCGGTCGAGGCCGAGGTCGACAACGACGCCACGTTGCTGTTCGTCGTGGACAGGCCGGTGGACAGCGAACTGATACCCGTCGAGGCCGACGTGGACAGCGACGCCACGTTGCTATTCGTCGTGGACAGGCCGGTCGAGAGCGAGCTAATGCCGGTCGAGGCCGACGTGGACAACGACGCCACGTTGCTGTTCGTCGTGGACAGACCCGTGGACAGCGAGCTGATGCCCGTCGAGGCCGAGGTCGACAGCGAGGTCACGTTGCTGTTGGTCGTGCTGAGGCCCGTGGACAGCGAACTGGTCGAGGTCGAAGTCGATGTGGACAGCGAGGCCACGGTGCTGTCGGTCGTGGAGAGGCCCGTCGACAGCGAACTGATGCTGGTCGAGATCGAACCCGTGGCGGTGGACAGCGAGGCCACGGTGCTGTTCGTCGTGGAGAGACCCGTCGAGAGCGAACTGATACCGGTGGACGTCGAAGTCGACAGCGTATCGATTGCCTGGTTCGTCGCATACAGTTGCGAGCCGTTGATCGCATCCGTGCTCGTCTGGCTGATCTGCCCCGCCGCCACGTTCGTGATCTGCCGTTCAGCACCCACGCTTCCCACGCTGACCACGCTGACCGGGGTCGTGCCCGCGAAGCTGTAGGTCTTGCCGCCGATCGTCGTGCTCGAGGTCGGATTCGCCGCCGCCGTCACCGAGCCCGAGCCCAGCGCCACGTCGCCGATGTTTATCGCCAGCGAGCCCGCGCCCAACGCCAAGCTCTTGTCGGCGCTCGCGCTGGCGCTGTCGCCCACCGCCACACTGCTCGAACCCGCCGCGGTGGCGCCCACGCCCGCGGCCAATGCGTTCACGCCGGTCGCACCGTCGTTGTCGTAGTTGCCGCCCTGCACGCCGTTGTCGTTGACGCTGTAGTAGTGCGTCTTGCTGCCGGCGACTACCGTGCTCAGTTGCGAGAGGTTCACCGCATCGCCCGGTGCAGTGCCCGCCGCGACGTTGTGGATCTGCGAGGCACTGCCGCCCGGATTCAGCGTGACGCTGCCGTAGTTGACGGTGCCGTCGGGGTTCAGGTCGTACTTCACCGCCTGGCTGTTGAGCGCGCTGACCGTCGTCGATACTGATGCGATGCCCGTCGAGGCTGACGTCGACAGCGAACTCACGTTGCTGTTGGTGGTGGAGAGGCCGGTGGACAACGAACTCACGCCAGTGGACAGCGAACTCGCCGTGGTCGAGGTCGAAGTCGACAGCGAGGCCACGTTGCTGTCCGTGGTGGACAGGCCCGTGGACAGCGAACTGATGCCCGTCGAGGCCGATGTCGACAGCGAGGTGACGTTGCTGTTGGTCGTGGACAGACCCGTTGACAGCGAACTGACACCAGTGGACAGCGAACTCGCTGTGGTCGAGGTCGAGGTCGACAGCGAGGCGACGTTGCTGTCCGTCGTGGAGAGACCCGTGGAGAGCGAACTGATGCCCGTTGAAGCCGACGTCGACAACGACGTCACATTGCTGTTGGTCGTGCTCAGGCCCGTTGACAGCGAACTGACACCAGTGGACAGCGAACTTGCCGTGGTCGAAGTAGACGTGGACAGCGAGGCCACGTTGCTATCCGTCGTGGAAAGACCCGTGGACAGCGAGCTGATGCCCGTCGAAGCCGACGTCGACAACGACGTCACGTTGCTGTTGGTCGTGCTCAGGCCGGTAGAAAGCGAACTGACACCAGTGGACAGCGAGCTTGCCGTGGTCGATGTCGAAGTCGAAAGCGACGCCACGTTGCTGTCCGTCGTGGAAAGACCCGTGGACAGCGAACTGATGCCCGTCGAGGCCGACGTCGACAACGACGTCACGTTGCTGTTCGTCGTGGACAGACCCGTGGAGAGTGAGCTTGCCGTGGTCGATGTCGAAGTCGACAGCGAGGCCACGTTGCTATCCGTGGTGGAAAGGCCCGTCGAGAGCGAACTGATGCCCGTCGAAGCCGACGTCGACAGCGAGGTCACGTTGCTGTTCGTCGTGGACAGGCCCGTCGAAAGCGAGCTCACGCCGGTCGATAGGGAACTCGCCGTGGTCGAAGTGGACGTGGACAGCGACGCCACATTGCTGTCGGTCGTGCTCAGGCCCGTCGAAAGCGAACTGGCCGTCGTCGAGGTCGACGTGGACAGCGACGCCACGTTGCTATCCGTGGTGGAAAGCCCGGTAGACAGCGAACTGATACCCGTCGAGGTCGAGGTGGACAACGACGCCACGTTGCTATCGGTCGTGCTGAGGCCGGTGGACAGCGAACTCGCCGTGGTCGAGGTCGAGGTCGAGAGCGACGCCACATTGCTATCGGTCGTCGACAGCCCCGTGGACAGCGAACTGATGCTGGTCGAGATCGAACCTGTCGCAGTCGACAGCGACGCCACGTTGCTGTTCGTCGTGGAAAGCCCCGTAGACAGCGAGCTGATACCGGTGGACGTCGAGGTCGACAGCGTATCGATTGCCTGGTTCGTCGCAAACAGTTGCGAGCCGTTGACCGCGTCCGTGCTCGTATCGCTGAGCTGCCCCGCCGCCACGTTCGTGACCTGCCGCTCCGCGCCCGGCGCGCCGACGCTCACCACGCTCTTTGGGGTCGTGCCCGCGAAGCTGTACGTCTTGCCGCCGATCGTTGTGCCCGAGGTCGGATTGGCCGCCGCCGTCACCGAGCCCGAGCCCAGCGCCACGTCGCCGGCATTCGCCGCCGTCGCACCCGAGCCCAGCGCCACCGCGCCGGTGTTCGCCGCCGTCGAGGTGCTGCCGAGCGCCACCGAACCCGTGCCCGTTGCCACGTTCGAGCTGCCCAGCGCCACCGCGCCCGTGCCATTGGCCGTGTTGTTCGCGCCCACCGTCACCGCGCCCGTGCCCGTCGCCGAGTTCGGGTCGCCGATCGCCACCGCGCCGTCACCGCTCGCCGTCTGCTGGAAACCCAGCGCCACCGCGCCCGTGCCGCTGCTCACCTGCGACTGGTAGCCGCCCGCGATCGAGCCCTGGCCCGCGGCGGCCGCCACCGTGTTGCTGTCGCCGATCGCGACCGTCGAGGCCGCCAGCGCCTGCGAGCCGTTGCCGATCGCCGTCGCATTCGCGCCCGCCGCCGATGCGCCCACGCCCGCGGCGAGCGCGTTCACGCCGGTCGCACCGTCGTTGTTGTAGTTGCCGCCCTGCACGCCGTTGTCGTTGACGCTGTAGTAGTGCGTCTTGCTGCCCGCGACCACCGTGCTCAGTTGCGAGAGGTTCACTGCATCGCCCGGCGCGGTGCCGGCCGCGACGTTGTGGATCTGCGAGGCACTGCCGCCCGGATTCAGCGTGACGCTGCCGTAGTTGACGGTGCCGTCGGGGTTCAGGTCGTACTTCACCGCCTGGCTGTTGAGCGCGCTGACCGTCGTCGATACTGATGCGATGCCCGTCGAGGCCGAGGTCGACAGCGAGGTGACGTTGCTGTTGGTCGTGGACAGACCCGTTGACAGCGAACTCACGCCAGTGGACAGCGAGCTGGCCGTGGTCGAGGTCGAGGTCGACAGCGACGCCACGTTGCTGTCGGTGGTGGAAAGTCCAGTCGAAAGCGAACTCAGGCCGGTGGAAAGCGAGCTGGCCGTCGTCGAGGTGGAAGTGGACAACGACGCCACATTGCTGTCAGTCGTGCTCAGACCCGTCGAAAGCGAACTCACGCCAGTGGACAGCGAGCTGGCCGTCGTCGAGGTCGAGGTCGACAACGACGCCACATTGCTGTCCGTCGTGCTCAGGCCCGTGGACAGCGAGGCGACGTTGCTGTTCGTGGTGCTCAGCCCTGTGGACAGCGAGCTAGCCGTGGTCGATGTAGAAGTCGACAACGACGCCACGTTGCTGTCGGTCGTAGAGAGACCCGTGGAGAGCGAACTGATGCCCGTTGAAGCCGACGTCGACAGCGAGGTCACGTTGCTGTTCGTCGTGCTCAGGCCCGTCGAAAGCGAACTGACGCCAGTGGACAGCGAGCTTGCCGTGGTCGATGTCGAAGTCGACAACGACGCCACGTTGCTGTCGGTCGTGCTGAGGCCGGTGGACAGCGAGCTCGCCGTAGTCGAGGTCGACGTGGACAGTGACGCCACATTGCTATCGGTCGTCGACAGACCCGTGGACAGCGAACTGATGCTCGTCGAGATCGAACCTGTCGCAGTCGACAGCGACGCCACGTTGCTGTTCGTCGTGGAAAGCCCCGTAGACAGCGAGCTGATACCGGTGGACGTCGAGGTCGACAGCGTATCGATTGCCTGGTTCGTCGCAAACAGTTGCGAGCCGTTGACCGCGTCCGTGCTCGTATCGCTGAGCTGCCCCGCCGCCACGTTCGTGACCTGCCGCTCCGCGCCCGGCGCGCCGACGCTCACCACGCTCGTCGGGCTCGTGCCCGCGAAGCTGTACGCCTTGCCGCCAATCGTCGCGCCCGAGGTCGGATTGGCCGCCGCCGTCACCGAGCCCGAGCCCAGCGCCACGTCGCCGGCATTCGCCGCCGTCGCCCCCGAGCCCAGCGCCACCGCGCCGGTGTTCGCCGCCGTCGACGTGCTGCCGAGCGCCACCGAACCCGTGCCCGTTGCCACGTTCGAGCTGCCCAGCGCCACCGCGCCCGTGCCATTGGCCGTGTTGTTCGCGCCCACCGTCACCGCGCCCGTGCCCGTCGCCGAGTTCGGGTCGCCGATCGCCACCGCGCCGTCACCGCTCGCCGTCTGCTGGAAACCCAGCGCCACCGCGCCCGTGCCGCTGCTCACCTGCGACTGGTAGCCGCCCGCGATCGAGCCCTGGCCCGCGGCGGCCGCCACCGTGTTGCTGTCGCCGATCGCGACCGTCGAGGCCGCCAGCGCCTGCGAGCCGTTGCCGATCGCCGTCGCATTCGCGCCCGCCGCCGATGCGCCCACGCCCGCGGCGAGCGCGTTCACGCCGGTCGCACCGTCGTTGTTGTAGTTGCCGCCCTGCACGCCGTTGTCGTTGACGCTGTAGTAGTGCGTCTTGCTGCCCGCGACCACCGTGCTCAGTTGCGAGAGGTTCACTGCATCGCCCGGCGCGGTGCCGGCCGCGACGTTGTGGATCTGCGAGGCACTGCCGCCCGGATTCAGCGTGACGCTGCCGTAGTTGACGGTGCCGTCGGGGTTCAGGTCGTACTTCACCGCCTGGCTGTTGAGCGCGCTGACCGTCGTCGATACTGATGCGATGCCCGTCGAGGCCGAGGTCGACAGCGAGGTGACGTTGCTGTTCGTGGTGGAGAGGCCGGTAGACAACGAACTCACGCCAGTGGACAGCGAACTCGCCGTGGTCGAGGTCGAGGTGGACAGCGAGGCCACGTTGCTATCCGTGGTGGACAGTCCCGTCGAAAGCGAACTCAGGCCGGTGGAAAGCGAGCTGGCCGTCGTCGAGGTGGAAGTGGACAACGACGCCACATTGCTGTCAGTCGTGCTCAGACCCGTCGAAAGCGAACTCACGCCAGTGGACAGCGAGCTGGCCGTCGTCGAGGTCGAGGTCGACAACGACGCCACGTTGCTGTCGGTCGTGGAGAGTCCCGTCGAGAGCGAACTGATGCCGGTCGAGGCCGATGTCGACAGTGAGGTCACATTGCTGTTCGTCGTGCTCAGGCCCGTCGAAAGCGAACTGACGCCAGTGGACAGCGAGCTCGCCGTGGTCGAAGTTGAGGTCGAGAGCGACGCCACATTGCTATCGGTCGTCGACAGCCCCGTGGACAGCGAACTGATGCTGGTCGAGATCGAACCTGTCGCAGTCGACAGCGACGCCACGTTGCTGTTCGTCGTGGAAAGCCCCGTAGACAGCGAGCTGATACCGGTGGAGGTGGAAGTCGACAGCGTATCGATCGCCTGGTTCGTCGCAAACAGTTGCGAGCCGTTGACCGCGTCCGTGCTCGTGTCGCTGAGCTGCCCCGCCGCCACGTTCGTGACCTGCCGCTCCGCGCCCGGCGCGCCGACGCTCACCACGCTCGTCGGGCTCGTGCCCGCGAAGCTGTACGCCTTGCCGCCGATCGTCGCGCCCGAGGTCGGATTGGCCGCCGCCGTCACCGAGCCCGAGCCCAGCGCCACGTCGCCGGCATTCGCCGCCGTCGCCCCCGAGCCCAGCGCCACCGCGCCGGTGTTCGCCGCCGTCGACGTGCTGCCGAGCGCCACCGAACCCGTGCCCGTTGCCACGTTCGAGCTGCCCAGCGCCACCGCGCCCGTGCCATTGGCCGTGTTGTTCGCGCCCACCGTCACCGCGCCCGTGCCCGTCGCCGAGTTCGGGTCGCCGATCGCCACCGCGCCGTCACCGCTCGCCGTCTGCTGGAAACCCAGCGCCACCGCGCCCGTGCCGCTGCTCACCTGCGACTGGTAGCCGCCCGCGATCGAGCCCTGGCCCGCGGCGGCCGCCACCGTGTTGCTGTCGCCGATCGCGACCGTCGAGGCCGCCAGCGCCTGCGAGCCGTTGCCGATCGCCGTCGCATTCGCGCCCGCCGCCGATGCGCCCACGCCCGCGGCGAGCGCGTTCACGCCGGTCGCACCGTCGTTGTTGTAGTTGCCGCCCTGCACGCCGTTGTCGTTGACGCTGTAGTAGTGCGTCTTGCTGCCCGCGACCACCGTGCTCAGTTGCGAGAGGTTCACTGCATCGCCCGGCGCGGTGCCGGCCGCGACGTTGTGGATCTGCGAGGCACTGCCGCCCGGATTCAGCGTGACGCTGCCGTAGTTGACGGTGCCGTCGGGGTTCAGGTCGTACTTCACCGCCTGGCTGTTGAGCGCGCTGACCGTCGTCGATACTGATGCGATGCCCGTCGAGGCCGAGGTCGACAGCGAGGTGACGTTGCTGTTGGTCGTGGACAGACCCGTTGATAGCGAACTCACGCCAGTGGACAGCGAGCTGGCCGTGGTCGAGGTCGAGGTCGACAGCGACGCCACGTTGCTGTCGGTGGTGGAAAGTCCAGTCGAAAGCGAACTCAGGCCGGTGGAAAGCGAGCTGGCCGTCGTCGAGGTGGAAGTGGACAACGACGCCACATTGCTGTCGGTCGTGCTCAGGCCCGTCGAAAGCGAACTCACGCCAGTGGACAGCGAACTGGCCGTGGTCGAGGTCGAGGTGGACAGCGAAGCGACATTGCTATCCGTGGTGGAAAGCCCCGTGGAGAGCGAGCCGATACCCGTCGAGGCCGACGTCGACAGCGAGGTCACATTGCTGTTCGTCGTGGACAGACCGGTCGAGAGTGAACTCGCCGTCGTCGAGGTCGAAGTCGACAGCGACGCCACGTTGCTGTCGGTCGTGCTCAGCCCCGTGGAAAGCGAACTGACACCAGTGGACAGCGAACCGACGCTCGTCGAGATCGAGCCGGTGACAGTCGACAACGAGGCCACGTTGCTGTCGGTGGTGCTCAGCCCCGTGGACAGCGAACTGATACCGGTGGAAGCAGAAGTCGACAGCGTATCGATTGCCTGATTGGTCGCATACAGTTGCGAGCCGTTGATCGCGTCCGTGCTCGTGTCGCTGATCCGCCCCGCCGCAACGTTCGTGATCTGCCGCTCCGCGCCCGGCGCGCCGACACTGACCACGCTCTTTGGGGTCGTGCCCGCGAAGCTGTACGTCTTGCCGCCGATCGTTGTGCCCGAGGTCGGATTGGCCGCCGCCGTCACCGAGCCGGAACCCAGCGCCACGTCGCCAGCATTTGTCGTCGTTGCGTTTGCACCGAGCGCGACAGAATTCGCGGCGGCTCCGCTTGCCGCGTCGCCCAAGGCCACCGCACTTGCGCCCGCTGCCGTGGCGTTCGTGCCGATAGCAATTGCGTTCGTGCCCGTCGCGCCATCGTTCGCGTAATTTCCTTGCTGCGTGCCGTTATCGTTCACGCTCACGTAGTGTGTGCGTGTCGTGGAAACGACCGTGCTGAGCGACGACACATCGCTGTTCGTCGTGGACAGCCCCGTCGATAGGGAACCAACGCCCGTGCTCAAGGATGCGATGCCGCTTTGAGCCGTGGACAAGCCGGTCGAAGTGGAAACGCTGAGTGACGAAATTCCCGTCGATGCCGAGGTACTGAGCGACGATACCCCCGTCGATAGCGAGCTTACGGCGGATGAGGTGGAGGTGGACAGAGAAGCGACGTTACTGACCGTGGTCGATAATCCGGTGCTCAGACTGGAAATGCCGGTCGATGCGGAAGTCGAGAGACTCGAAACGCCGGTACTCAGTGACGAAATGCCGGTTGACGCGGAAGTCGAAAGGGCATTTACCGCAAGATTCGTTGCGTTGAGTTGCGAACCATTAATGGCATCCGTGCTTGTTGCGCTGATGCGGCCAGCGGCCACATTCGTGATCTGACGTTCCTTGCCCGCGCTACCGACGCTTACCACGCTGGTCGGCGCCGTTCCTGCGAACGCATACGTCACACCGCCGATTACTGCACTTGTTGTCGGGTTGGCGGCCGCCGTGACCGAACCGTTTCCTAGTGCGACGCTGCCGGCATTCGCAGCGGTTGCTCCTTGACCGATTGCGATGGCACTGGCGGCAGGCGTGGACGCATCCGAACCAATCGCAATGGTATTTCCGCCGACAGCCGAAGTGCGGGCACCGATTGCGATATCGCCCACAATCGTCGTGCTGCTGCCTACGCCTGCCACCGCACTTGTGCCAGCGGCAAAGGAATTTGTGCCGTAGGCCGATGCGTTCAAACCGGCCGTAAGTGATTGATCGCCCACCGCTTTCGAGCCCGCGCCGACCGCCGTCGCAAATGAGCCGCTCGCGCTCGCAAATGTGCCGACGACTACCGTATTGGTCCCTGACGACACAGCGCCATTTCCAAGCGCAAACGAATTTACGCCGCTCCCGACGGCCGAACTTCCGATTACGATTGCGCCCGCCCCGCTTGCGTTCGCGAAGGAACCAATAGCTGTAGTGTTGTCGGCAGATGCGATTGCATTTGTTGAGAGTGCAGTCGAATTTTGTCCGGCTGCTGTCGCGCTGGGACCGAGCGCCATACTCGCTGTTCCCGAAGCCGTCGCCGTGTGCCCGAGCGCAACCGCATCCGTATTAGACGCTATCGAGCTGGCGCCGACGGCGAGTCCGTAATTGCCAGTCGCCTTTGACGCAAAGCCAACTGCAGCGCTACCTTCGCCCGATGCGTTCGACGCCATCCCGACAGCAGCACTGGCCCCTCCGCTTGCGTTTGAACCGGAACCAAACGCAACGGCATTCAAACCAGTTGCTCGCGACGCGGTACCAAAGGCTGCGGAACCTTGCGTTGAGGCAGTCGAAAAAATGCCGACCGCGGTGGCATTCGTGCCCGACGCCGTGCTATCGGCGCCGACGGCAGTCGTACCCGAGGCTGATGCGGTGACGCCGCAGCCAACCGCGACAGTCAAAAAGGCCCCGGCTGTTGTGGTGTCAGTACACCCTGTACCCGGAATATTGACGTACTGCGCATACACCTCATCTGGCGCAGTCAGACCAGCGACAACCGCGATAGCCGCGACCGTCATCAACGTTAGTCGAGGAACGCGGTCACCAAACCACGAATTATCCGGCGCGTCGGTGACGACACTGACACTGCCCGTGACTCCACCCTTCCCTTTCCCATGCGCTGCGTCCAGCTCCGACACAGCGACATAGGACCCCAGCGATTCGTTCCATATCGTGCGATAACTTGTATTCATTGCGGCTCGCCTTATCTAGGAGTTCTTTTTTCCAATGGTTATTCAGGGATACACACGCCACTACGCGTAACTAGTAAAAAGCGATTCCGCTAAGGGCCGGCTCGACGTTATTTGAGCGGTATTGCGCCGCCATGAGATGGCCCTGCACCCACGTCGCGCCAGCCGCTTTCGCTGAAGCGAATTGCGATTCCGACTGCACGCCCTCAACGACAACCGTATCGGCAATCGAAGCCGCCATCGAAACAATCCGCTTCAATCTGGCCTGTGCAGAAGCGTTGCCGTCGGCGGCGGTAACAAACGAGGCATCGATTTTGATGATGTCGGGCGAACGAATTTCCATTGCCGTATCGACGCCATATCCCGCTCCGAAATCGTCTATTGCGACGAGACAGCCCGCCGCGCGCAATCGGTCGGCGAACACCCGCGCGCGGCCGCGCGCCACGGGTTCCGTTTCGGCAATCTCAACGACAAGCCGCGCAGCGATCGAAGGCTCGAACGCAAGCCATAGAAGCGCCGCTTCCCATATCACATCCAATACGGCGCTGCGGCCCGAGATGTTCACGCCGAGGCGAATAGCCGCCGTTGACCGCAGCAGACCAATCACACGCCGCACGACGTAACGGTCGTACACACGAATCAGATCGAGCCTCTGCAATGCCGGCAAGAAGGTCGCGGGACCAATAGGTTGACCTGTTGCATCGGTAACTTCAGTCAGGCACTCGTGGTAGAGCACCACGCTGCCGTCAACCGCGGAACAGACCGGCTCGAACCTCAATCTCACCCGGTCTTCTCGCATCGCGGCGAACACCGCTTCTGCCACTTCCGTGTCGGTCATTGCCCCCTCCGATTTATCCGACGCCACTCGTCCGCCTGCACTCACGGATGCTGTCAAAGCTCTTCTTCGGGGCGGACAAAAGGGAACCCTTGTGCCAAATTGCTAAAAAACTTGTTTCAAGACGTGAAAGCCATACTGGGCCGGGAAAGGAAACAGTGAGAAAGGACCGGACAAAAGGGTTCCTTTTTGTCTAGTAGAATGCGACCAATCTTGCGATGTCTGACACTTTGCTATTCATGCCGCGAGCCAGAGACAGTCGACCTTCGAAACAAAAAACCGGTCGCCAGCAACCAACACAGTCGAGTTCCAGGAGCACGCTTTCCTTTCCGATAGCGAAACGAAAACGGTTCATGGACAGCAAGCCCGAAACGCCTCCGAATGGCACGGATGCAACGCCACTCATGGTGTCGCCCACAGCACTCCCGGACTTATGCCGTACTGCATGCTTCTCTTTTTTCTTGATTGCGTAACAGCTCAACGGAACGGCAGCGGCTCACGTTCCTGTTCTGAAAGTGATTTTTTTTACTATCCGTGCAATGTGCCGCCCAACACGAGGAGTCTTCTGTGAAAGTCGGATACGCGCGTGTTTCGACGGAAGAACAGAATCTGGCGCTCCAGAAAGACGCGCTAGTGCGCGCCGGATGCGACAAGCTCTTCGCGGATCAGGGGATATCAGGCGCGCAATTTTGCAGGCCCGGGCTGAACAAGGCACTGGCCACGATGTCTGCGGGAGATACGCTGGTGGTATGGCGGCTCGACCGTTTGGGGCGATCGCTCGGCAAGCTCATCGATCTGATTGGACAATTGGGGAAGCGAAAAATCGGCTTCATCTCCCTGAACGAATCGATCGATACGACATCCGCAGGCGGAGTGCTTATGTTTCACATGATGGCCGCGCTCTCCGAATTCGAGCGGCGGTTGATTAGCGAGCGCACGCGCGCGGGAATGGAAGCAGCGCGGGCGCACGGCAAGAACTTCGGTCGCAAGCCATCGCTTACGCCGGCGCAGCGTAATCAGGCCGTGGCATTGTTCGAGACGACTCCCATTAGCGAAATCGCGCGGAAGTTCAACGTGCATCCCCGCACCGTCAAGCGAGCCATAGAAACCTGCTCGGCAAGCGCTGCGAAGTCGGAATGCAACAATTAGGCCGTGGTGAACTTTTTGAACACCATTGACATGCGCCGATCGCAATAAGAAGTGAGAAACCAGAGCAGCCGTTTACAAGCACGAACGGAGCATGGAAGATTGCGTTTTTTCTGGAGATAGGTCGATGAGCTCGTCCACGGTGTTGAGTTACTTCGTTGAGCGTTCGCCGCACAGCTGCGCAAATCACCGGGAATACGCGTTGGCCAACGGATACCGCCATGAAGTCGTGGACGCCAGCGAAGGCCCCAGGGGCCCGCAAGTTCAGGCGTTGCACAAATACGAGGCATTGCTCGAAGCATTGCTGCGTGCCGAAGAGGGTCACTTCGTTTTGCTTCTCACCGAGAATGCTGCAATCGTCGACCCGGCGCCACTTGCGAATCTGATGAATGAGCGCGAGTACCTGCTTGTGAGTACATCAAGCGCATTGCCGCAGACCGACGTGCAAATCTGGCGCAGTAGTACGTGTTCGCGCGCTACGGTCCACGATCTCGTCAAGCAGTGCAAGCTTGGGGGAACGCCGTTTCCGGGGGAGGCCGAGGTGCTGGCTGCCCACGCGTTCCAACCCTGGCACTCACTCGTCAATGGCATGTGTCCGGTCATGCACACGGGTCCGAACGTCGACCCGCGCTGGAGTCTTGCCCCAACTTTTGCCATCAGCATCGACAAATCGACACATTCGCCGGTTGAGATGGGCATCGTGCCGGACTTTCGCAATGCGCTCTTTCGGCATGTGAACCATTGCAAGCAACGTGGAAAGCGCTTTTTTTCCTTTGCCGATTCGCGTGCCGAAAGTCAGGGCACGCGGAGTTCGTTCAACCCCGGAAAGTCAATCGCGTTTGTCACGCTCTATACGCCGGAAATAGCGGCGTATGGCCGCATCGCCGAGCGCAATTTCAGGGAATATTGTGACCGTCACGGCCATACGCTGTACGTGCACCGCGAGATTCCGCCAGAAGTCGGACTGCGCGGCACAGGGAACTGGCTCAAGCCATGGCTGCTGCACGCCTATTTGAACGACCATGACTGGATCGTCTGGCTAGACGCGGACGTTCTCTTTACCGACATGGCACGCCGTATCGAGCCGCTTCTGGAGCATCGCGACCGGCTGTTGGCGCGCGATGTCGGGCAGTGGCCATTCAACTCCGGCGTCATGGGTTTTCGCAAGACAGAAGCCAACGCTTCGATGCTCTACGGTCTGATGCAATGCATTGCGGGCCTCGCCGACCGCTCAACGGTTTATGCCGGCAACGGAGATCAGTTCCATTTCATCAATGCACTCAATGAACACGGCCTGCTTGCGGAGGCTGAGATTCTCAACCCGATGATTATCAACACGCCCTGGTTTCTGCGCCGTCCAGACAGCTTTGTCGTGCATTACCTCGGCATGTGGACCGAAATGCGGGCACTCATGATGGACCGCGACGAACGGGAGCGTATCGCCGGCACCGAAAAAAGTGATGACGACCTTGCGCTTTCCGTGGACCACATCCTATAGTGCCGCCCGGCAACTGCGCGGCATGTGCCGACAGTTCAGCCAATTGCAGCGCCAGGGTTACCCTGGCGCTCCGTCAAATACGCTCTCTCCCGAGCTTTTCCAGACGATAACCGTAGCCGTAGATGGGCATGATGCAATAGCCGTTTTCAGGCCTCAGACGAAGCTTCACTCGTACTGCGGACATGTGAGTGTCTAGCGTACGAGTCGGAATGTCCGCCGAGTGTTTCCAGATCGTCTCCAGAATATGCGCGCGAGAGAGCGGTCTCGCCAGGTTACGGAACAACAGAAGCGCCAGTTGGAATTCCTTTTGCGACAATGCAATTTGCTCGTCGCTCAAAAATACCCGCCCAGCCTGAGGTTCGAAAAGATAGTCGCCAAATTGCTGGGTGGTGGTAGCGGCATCCTGCCGATAGATTCGTTGCAAAAGCCGGTTGACGCGAGCGAGCAGAATGGGTGGGGGAACAGGCTTGACCAGGTAGTCGTCCGCTCCGGCATTGAGTGCATGAACAATGTCTGATTCGCGCCCCCGACACGTCATGAACAAAACCGGCAGATTGGCGTCGTAATTTTCGCGGATCCACGCAAGCACAACGTCGCCCCGCACGTCCCCGACATTCCAGTCGAGCGACACAAGATCGAACGTCTCTCGCTGCATTTTACGAATGAGCGCACGCCCCTCCTTGAATAGATAGCAAGTGTGCCCGGCCTGCGTCAAAACTACATTAATGAACTCCGACTGCTCTGGGTCGTCCTCAAGAATGGCGATGCGCATGAAAAATTCCTGACATTGGATAATAGGAAGCGACATCTCTTATTAAGAAATGACTTCCCTTTTCTCTTGCATTTTGGAGAAACGTTCTACGAGATCGTAATAGACGGCCGCGCTCCTCCTTGAAGAGGATCGCCAATATCCATAGAGCCGGTGCTTTCGCTAACTATCGATCACATGTTTCATTTATCGATCAGCTTCAAATCGCTAACGTATTGCAGTCATCACAGCACTTGATCCGCCGTTGCAAGTTCCCTTCTGCGAACTTGGCAGCGTCGCCTAGCCTTGTGAGCCGCTGCGGGTTACATTTTTTAACATTCTAGCAGCACATCTCTCAGTTGTCATACGACGTCATATTAATTATCGTTAACCGTAATTGGGGCAGATACACACCGTATTGCTTTACCTCAAGGTCGCGACACATAGCCACTCAAGAGAACAACGCGCTTCTTCTCGCGATAGCCGCTCAATTCGCGTTGGGAGCATGTGCCGCGGTGAGAACTTCGCATTGAAACGCAATAGCGCTCTGTCACTCGCCGAGGTGTGCTACGCGCGCGATGCCAAGTTTGAGTCCGAAGCAGAAAGTGCGGCCGTGATCGCAGCATCAGCGTTAAGCGACGGTGCCCGCGCTGCCTTGTTTAGATAGCGCCGAAGCGTTCGAGGATGAACGCTGAAGCTCTTTGCGACGAACGCCTGGGAATGGTGCTTCAGCATACTGCGCGCCTGTTCGCACTGGTGAGTGCTTAACGCACCCGGTCGCCCGATACTGCTGCCCCGTTCGCGTGCCGCGGCCATTCCGGCACGCGTGCGTTCGCCAATAAGGCCACGCTCGAATTCCGCAATCGCCGCCAGCATGTGAAAAGTAAAGCGTCCGCTGGACGAGCGCGTGTCGATGTATTCAGTAAGCGAAACGACGCGCACCTTCCTTTTGTCGAGGTCACCGATAATGCTGGCGAGATGTCGCAAGGACCGCCCCAACCGGTCCAGCCGCCAGACAACCAACGTGCCGCCCTCCTGGACCGCCTCCAAGGCCTGCTTCAAACCGGGCCGGTCGAAACGCGCGCCCGATAAGCCCTTGTCTGAAAGGATCTGGCTACAGCCATAACTCTCCAGCGCCTTCAACTGCATATCGAGGTGTTGCTCGTCGGTTGACACACGTGCGTACCCGACCTTGATCTTCTCGAATGGCATTTCTTTCCCCGTAAAGCCTGTTGCTATCTTTTCCGCTTGCGAAACGTTATCGACGAAGTCGTGGTGTCTGGCGACTCGCGATGTACGGATACGTGATCACGAGCAATCCTTTTCGCGGAGTCGAGGCGGTAGCGAGTACCTGTATCGCAGGCTCATTTGACGTCATGTTCATCGCGCCACCGCTGTTCCTTTCACCGAGACTGGAACGGATTGTGTGGCACCTGGAATAAAGACAATGTCAGAGAAGGTCATGATCGTACGGAATTTTTTTCGAATTTTTTGGCTAATTCGATAAATGAAACTTTCATATTTGTGCGGCTATCATCGTTTTCGATGGAGTGGACGCGGCGATAGTTGTGCATGTCGGCGAAGATGTTCGTAGATGTGGTAATCGATATCGTTTAACGCTTCGACCATTGGCCGTGTCGCCCGCTCTCACTTCCTTCCTGACAGTCCCTGACCATTGCCATTTATGAACTATCGGAAAATCCGTACCAGGTTGGGTTGCCGGCATCATCATCGCGGCAACGTTTACTGAGAACTTAAATAAGAACCATCCAGGCTAACGATTGGCATTGGATGTCGATATACGTCCCGGTCTGTCGCAGGAACCATCGCTCATGCACATCGCCATTTTTAATAATGATCCGGCCGAATTGCGTTTCGTAACCGACACGCTCATGTCAGCCGGTTATAGCTGTCAAACCTTTTCGGAAGTGGGGTTTCTGCTTCACGCTTTGCAGCGCGGAACTCTTGATCTTGCGATCTTCCGTTGGGACGCTGACATTGAAGTAGTCGCCATGCTCGCAGGCATTCGCCATCATTGCGACACTGAGCTCCCGATACTGGTTATCTCATGTCATTCGCGCGAGCGTGATGTCGTCGACGCGCTCAACGCCGGCGCCGACGACTTTCTCGTTCAACCAATCGCCGCTCCGGTTCTCCTCGCCCGAATCACCACGCTGCTACGCCGCTGCGGTCAGCGCGCATCGGCCGTCGCCAGACAGCAGCAGTTCGGCGACTATCGCTTCGATCTCCAGGAAGGCCGCGTGTCCTGGCAGGGCGAGCGCATTGCTCTCTCACAGAAGGAATTCCGGGTCGCCTTGCTGCTATTTCAGAATCTCGGCCGGCCGCTTTCTCGCGCCAGTCTCATCGAGAGCGTGTGGCGACATTCGGCAGACGTGCCCTCCCGCACGCTCGATACGCACGTTTCCTCCGTGCGGACGAAACTGCATCTGCGCGCGGAGAACGGATACGTGCTTATGTCGATCTACCGCTATGGGTATTGTCTTCAGCCGGCCGCGGAAGGTGCGCAACGATCGTCGGTTCATAGCGGCCAGTGCGGAACGCGCGCTAACGGAGAACATATTGCGGAAGTCGCCGCCGCATAACCTGGTTCTGTCGCGATGTCAGAGAACCAGGCGGACGAATCAATTGCTCGCAATGCCGTAGCGTGACCCTATACGTGAGCGTGAGCGTTTGGAGAGTGGGCGCGCTCTTTCGTATGACGTAAGTTAGATTGCGATTGCGCAGGAAACTGCTATTACCTCGCAATGTCGTGCAGGTCCAAATTCAGGCGTATGATACTGTATGCATATACAGTATTTACGCTCATGTCGTCCGTCACTCTCCCTACCGCCGATATCCACCTATCGCTCTGGCATGCAACCCGGCTTGCCCGCGTGAACAGCGCACTATCGGCACCGGCTCTCCACCGAAACCGCCCCGCTCAAAAAGCGCAGAGTGGGTTCCCGCACGGCCTGTCCGGATGACGCGCAATGGACACGACCTTCACCGCGCTACCGGCCTACGCCGAGCTGTTCTGCTTTTCGAACTTCACGTTCCTGCACGGCGCCTCGCATGCGGAAGAACTCGCCGCACGCGCGTCGCAACTCGGTTATGCAGGGCTCGCCGTCACCGATGAATGCTCGCTTGCGGGCGTCGTGCGCGCGCATGTCGCGGCGAAGGAAATCGGGTTGCCGCTCATCATCGGTTCGTATTTTCAACTGCGCAATGCCGACGGATCGCCGGCGTTCGGCTTGATCCTGCTCGCGCAGAATCGCGAGGGCTACGGCAACCTGTCCGAATTGATCACGCTCGCGCGCACGCGCGCGCCGAAGGGCGAATATCGTCTGACGCCACACGATCTGTCGCGCCCCGATCGCGACTACGCGCATTTGCGCGGCATGCCCGATTGCCTGGCGATCCTGGTGCCCGAATTTCCGGCGAAAGAAGAAACGCTTAAGGCGCAACTCGAGTGGCTCGACGACACGTTTCCCGCCCGCGCGTGGTGCGGCCTCGTACTGCATCAGCGGGCAATGGACGACATCCATCGCGGCGCCGTCGAATACACCGCTGAGAGGCACGGCATACCGGTCGTCGCGCTCGGCCACGTGGTGATGCACGTGCGCTCGCGCAAACCGTTGCAGGACACGTTGACGGCCATTCGCGTCGGCAGGCCGGTGCATGAATGCGGCTACGAGTTGGCGCCGAACGCGGAGCAGCATCTTCGCTCGCGGCTGCGGCTCGCGAACCTCTATCCGGAATACGCGCTTCGCGAGACCACGAACATCCTCGCGCATTGCACGTTCTCGCTGGATGAACTCCGGTACGAGTATCCCGATGAACTGGTGCCGAAAGGCTTCACGCCGGCGACTTATCTGCGGCAGGAGACGTACATCGGCGCGCAGCGACGCTTCCCGTCAGGCATTCCGTGCAACGTTCAGACGCAGATCGAACACGAACTCGAACTGATTGCGGACCTGCAATACGAGCCGTACTTTCTCACCGTTTACGACATCGTGCGGTTTGCGCGCAGCCAGCACATTCTCTGTCAAGGCCGCGGCTCGGCCGCCAATTCGGCGGTCTGCTATTGCCTGGGTATTACGGAGGTCGACCCTGCGCGCGGCAACATGCTGTTCGAGCGTTTCATCTCCAGGGAGCGCGGCGAGCCGCCCGACATCGACGTCGACTTCGAACACCAGCGGCGTGAAGAGGTGATCCAGTACATCTATTGCAAATACGGCCGCGATCGCGCGGCGATTGCCGCGGCCGTCTCCACCTATCGTGCGCGCGGCGTGCTGCGCGAAACCGGCAAGGCGCTCGGTGTCGACATGCAGATAGTCGATGCGGTGGCGAAGTCGCATCACTGGTTCGACAACAGCGCGGACCTGCTCAAGCGCTTCGAGGAATCGGGGCTGAATTCGCAGACGCCCATCATCCAGGCGTGGGCGTCGCTGGCCGCGCAACTGTATGGCTTTCCCCGGCACCTGTCGCAGCACTCGGGCGGCTTTGTCATCAGCAGGGGAAAACTCACGCGCCTCGTGCCTGTTGAAAACGCCGCCATGCCGGAGCGCAGCGTTATCCAGTGGGACAAGGACGACCTGGAGTCGCTGGGGCTGCTCAAGATCGACGTGCTCGCGCTCGGCATGCTGTCCGCTATCCGCCGCGCCCTGGACCTCGTGTCGGCGCAGCGCGGCGAGCGCTTCGAGATGCAGGACATTCCGGCGGAAGACGCCGCGACCTACGAGATGATTTCGCGCGCGGATACCGTGGGCGTGTTCCAGATCGAATCGCGCGCGCAGATGTCGATGCTGCCACGGCTGAAACCACGCATCTTCTACGACCTCGTTATCGAGGTCGCCATCGTCCGCCCCGGACCGATTCAGGGCGGCGCCGTCCATCCGTACCTGCAACGCCGGCAGGGATTCGAACCGGAGACTTACCCCAGCGAAGCGCTGAAAGCCGCATTGGGCCGCACGCTTGGCGTGCCGATTTTCCAGGAGCAGGTCATGCAGGTCGCCATCCTGGCGGCGGGCTTCTCGGCCGGCGAAGCGGACCAGTTGCGAAGAGCAATGGCGGCATGGAAGCGCAAAGGCGGCCTTCAGAAATACTACGACCGCATCGTCAACGGCATGCTCGAACGTGGGTACGACAGGGCATTCGCAGACGGCATCTTTCAGCAGATTCTCGGTTTCGGCGAGTATGGCTTTCCGGAAAGTCATGCGGCCAGCTTCGCGCTGCTCGTGTACACAAGCAGTTGGCTGAAGTGTCATGAGCCGGAAGCGTTTCTCGCCGCAATGCTCAACAGCCAGCCGATGGGCTTCTATTCGCCGTCGCAACTCGTTCAGGATGCGAAGCGCCACGGCGTTCAGGTGCTGCCGGTGGATGTCACGATAAGCGGCTGGGATTCGTCGCTCGAACAGATCGACGGTGCGGCGCGCCCTGCTGTCAGACTGGGTTTGTCGCTGCTTCGAGGCATGCGCGACGGCACCGCCGAACGTATCGAGAATGCGCGAGCCGTGCGTCGATTCACGACCGTGTCCGACCTCGCGCGGCGCGCGCAACTGGACCGTCGCGACCTGCAGGTGCTGGCCGCGGCCAACGCCCTGTCCTCGCTTGCCGGCAACCGGCGCGAGGCGCTGTGGCAGTCGGTCGCGTCCATACCTGACAAGGACATGCTCTCGGTCGCGAAAGTCGAAGACGAAACGCCTGAACTGGGCGTGCCGTCCGAGGCGGACGATATCGTCGGCGACTACCGGTCGATGGGACTGACACTGGGCCGGCATCCCCTCGCGCTACTGCGGCGACATTTGCTGGCCGGCAAATGGATGCCGGCATCCAAGTTGCAGACCTACCGCAACGGCCGCCTCGCGCGCGGCTGCGGCATTGTTACGGTGCGCCAACGGCCCGATACCGCGAAGGGCGTCATCTTCATCACCATCGAGGACGAGACCGGCAATGTGAACGTCATCATCTGGCCCAAGGTGCTCGAACAGCAGCGCCGGGAGGTGCTTGGCGCGTCGTTACTCGGCGTGCTCGGGGTGTGGCAGTGCGAAGGCGAGGTGCGCCATCTGGTGGCGCATCGTCTTGTCGATATGTCGCATCTGCTGGGCGGGCTGGTGACGGCGAGCAGGAATTTTTGTTGAGTCATTCACGTTGAAGCGTCATGAAGTGCGTCTCGCAGCGACGCGTGACGCGCCGGGGATTCCGTTTGGCTAAACGCGCTGCGGGAGGGCCGCGGCAAAAAAGTCCGTCACGCGGCGCACGCGTGCCGGTACAAACCGACGCCTTGGCCAGATGACGCTGATGTCTCTCACGTCGCCTATAAAGTCCTCGAGAACGGCGATCACGTCCGGATGCCGGAGTTCGTCGGCAAGCGACACTCTCGCAAAGAGGCCGATTCCAACGCCGTCCAGCACACCCGCCCGAATCGTTTCGACGCTGTTCGACGAAAGATTGCCGCGAACGGCCACGCTGAATGGACCGTCCGGCCCAACGAACGGCCAGTTCGCCGACTCCGTCAGACCGCCATATAAAAGGCAGTTGTGGTCGACGAGCTCGGCGGGTGTCCTGGGTATGCCGTGTTGCTCGAAATAGCGACGCGATCCGACGCACACGAGCGGCGTACTCGCCACGCGCCTGACGACCGCGTCAGGATCGTTGACGGGGCCTACCCGGATCGCGAGATCGATCCGGTCATCCACCATGTCGCGCACGAGGTCCGAAAGAACAAGATCGACCTGAAGGCCGGGATTGAGCGACAACAACTCAGGGATGAGCGGCAAGACGTGAAGGCGACCGAACGTGGACGCTACGGCGATCCTGATCAAACCGGAGACATCGAGGGTGCTGCTCGTCAGTTCGCTGTCGGCTTCATCCATCTCATCGACAAGCGGCCTGGTCCGATCGTAGTACCGCTGCCCCTGATCCGTGAGGGTCACGTTGCGCGTGCTGCGGTTGAATAACAGCACGCCAAGGCGCTTCTCCAGCGTCCCGATGGCCTTGCTGATGGCGGATTGCGATTCTCCCGTTCTACGCGCCGCAGCCGAAAAGCCACCCGCCTCGGCCACGGCGATGAAGGCGTTCAATTCGTGAAACCGATCCATTGCCGTCGCCTCCGAGCGCTCCAGCTATTCCCCGAGAGAATAGATCTTATGAAAATTCCCCGCATTATCATTCCCTCCGGCCGCAATTACCATCGTTCTGTCATTCACGAACAGATAGAAGGTTTCGATGTCCACTCTCGCAGGCAAGACCGCCGTCATTAGCGGCGCAACGACCGGTATCGGTTTGGCGATCGCCCAACGCCTGGTGGCCGAAGGCGCGCACGTCTTTATCTTTGGCCGCCGGCAGGCGCAGCTCGACGAAGCCGCCCGACTGATCGGCCGCAACGTCACCGCTATCCAGGCTGACGCGGCGAACCTCGATGATCTCGACCGCGTCGCTGCAACAGTGAGGGAAGTAAAAGGCGTCGTCGACATCGTCGTGTCGAACGCGGGCTTTACGGAACAGGCTTCGATCGACGCCCTCACGCCCGAGCATTTCGACAAGGCCTTCAACCTCATGGCTCGCGGCCCCGTCTTCCTGGTTCAAAAGTTGTTGCCGCTGATGACAGCGGGCGGATCGATCGTTCTGGTCTCCTCGGCCATGCACGGCATGGGCATTCCCGGCCATACGGCCTACGCGGCGACCAAGGCGGCGCTACGTTCCTATGCCCGCACGTGGGCCGCGGAATTCAAGAATCGCGGCATTCGCGTCAACCTGCTCAGCCCTGGCGTTACCGATACTCCGATTCTCGATTCTCAATCGGCGACGCGCGAGGAACTGGTGAACATGTACCAGAGCATGATCCCGATCGGTCGACTCGCGCGGGCCGAGGAGATTGCCAATGCGGCGCTCTTTCTCGCGTCCGACCAGAGTTCCTATGTGACGGGTGCGGATTTGATGGCCGATGGTGGTATTGGTCAGGTCTGAGAAGCGAGGCTCGCTGACGCGATCTCCACGCATACGGGCCAACGACGCCAACGACGCCTCGGGGCGGAACGTCACCGGCACGATCGAAAGCATCGCGTTTCAGACCAATATTCTTGCGCTTGATGCTGCAGTGGAGGCGGCACGAGCGGCAGAGGAAGGACGCGGCTTCGCCGTGGTCGCCTCTGATTCGTATGCACTCAAATCAATGGTACGTCGTCGTCGACGACTGCAGCTTCGTCAGCACGCCGCGCTTGAATCGGAACCAGCCTTGCGAGCCGTGCATCACGACTTCATCGCCTTGCCAGAACACGCGCCTGACCGTCATACGTATACCGGAGCGCTGCACAAGCGGCGGACGGCGGCGAAAGTCGTACAGCACCGGGCCGGAATCGGTCTGCACGAGCGTGCGCGTGACCGTGTCGTTTGCGTTGCCCACGTCATCGAAATGCGCGAGCGCGTTCGCGCCGAAGCGATCGAAAACCTCGTTGTCGAGCATCGCCGTCCAATCGTGGTCGGAGCGCACGAATTGCAGTTGACCCGAGGGCGTGCCGAGCGGGCCGGACGCATTGCTTTGCGCATGAACGCAAGTCGCGAAAGAACTCGCCGCGAGCGCTGCGACGAACAGTCGTCCGAGGTTGCCTTTCAGGTTCAGCGGCGTCTGCCGCAACGGAGCGCGACTCGCCATCGTTCGTTGGAACATTGTCATCGATCTGGTCCACACCATCATTGTTATTAACGAAGCGGCGATGGTACTTCACCCGGCAATCGAAGGCGACGCGAAGCGGCTGCTACCCCACTCCTACTCCGCCCCCATCCGCGTCCCGTCCACGAATCTTTCGGTGGCGTCGTCGATCCGGCGCCCTCGGCGTCCCGTCGGACCATAGACATAAATCGATTTCACGTCGACCCGCTCGTCCGTCACGACGGGCGGCGGCGACATGGCATAACGCACCATGCGTGCATGATCGCCGAGTTGCAATCGCGGATCGAAAACGGAATCGAATTTCCACAACATCCGCACGAAGTTGGTCTGGCCGCGCAGCAACAGCTTGCACGCCTGCCCCGTCGCGCCCCGCAATGCGGTCCAGCCCAGGTGCTTGCGATTGAGTACCTGCTGCGTGCGCACCAGTTCCGTATAGAACTCATCGAGCGGCAAACGGGTCGGCAAAACCGCATGCTGTATGTCATACAACCGATAATCCAGGCTGGTCAGCCTGCGTTGCTCGCGCAGCCAGATTTCGGTGCCGGGATAAGGCGTGTTGACGCTGATATTGACGATCTCCGGTATCTCCAGGCACCAACGCCGGATGGTTTCGAAGCGCTCGCGGTCCCAGTCGGGGTCGGCAATCAGATTGATCGCGACGGTGATCCCCAGCGAGCGGGCAAACTCCAGCGCCTCGAAATTTTTGTCCAGCGTGATGCGTTTGCGGAACGCCTTCAGGCCCTCCGCATCGATCGCCTCCATGCCGATGAACATGTACTCCAGTCCGAGGCGGCGCCAGAATCGAAACACGTCCTTATTGCGCAACAACACATCGCCGCGTGTCTCCAGGTAATACCTCTTTCGAATTCCCCGGCGCTC
The DNA here is from genome assembly GCF_003330825.1 of Paraburkholderia terricola. Taxonomy (NCBI): domain Bacteria; kingdom Pseudomonadati; phylum Pseudomonadota; class Betaproteobacteria; order Burkholderiales; family Burkholderiaceae; genus Paraburkholderia; species Paraburkholderia terricola. The sequence goes on along the minus strand of NZ_CP024942.1, from coordinate 2,280,153 downwards.
GATCGCCTCGCCGATCTGCATGCCGTGCTCGGCATGAACGAACGCCACGTCGTCGACGATGAATACGCCCGGCTCGCGTATCGTAGCCAGTTCGGCGACGACCTGTTCCGGATTGCGCGCGCGGTAGCTGCGGCCATAAAACGTCCACGCGCTGCAGAACGCGCAGTCCCAGGGGCAGCCTCTCGCAAACTCGATCGAGGCGCAGGGGTCCAGCACGCCGATAAAATATTTTCTCCGATGCCGCAACAGATCGCGCGCCGGGCGCAGCGTATCGAGCGACTGCGCGAAGCACGGCGGCGGCCCTTCGCCATCGCGCGTGACCACGCCGGGCACACGCAGCAGATCGCCGCCGCGGGCAACCGTCTCCAGCAAGGCGGCGATCGAGGCCTCGCCTTCGCCGCGGAGCACGCAGTTCACCGCGCCATCGGCATGCCGCAGCAGATCGGCCGCGACAAACGAGGCGCTGTGTCCGCCGACCAGCACGAAACACTGCGGCAGCGCAGCCTTGATCGCTTTCGCGAGATCGATGATTTCGGGGATGTTGGCGAGATAGTTGCCCGAGAAACACACCGCGTCGGGTTGCCAGCTTCGTATCATGCGGTGCAGGTCGCGGTGCGTCTCGGCCTGCAGGTCGATGAGGCGGACCTCGTGACCGGCGTCCCGCGCGACGGCCGCCACATACTCGAGTCCAAGCGGCTCCAGACGCAGGAACACGCGTGTGTACATCAAACCGCTGGGATGAACCGCAAGCACCTTCATGAAAATCTCCCGCAAGAGATAAACCAGCGGTATTGCGCCCCCAGACGGCCGCGCGCGCCCTCAAGCGTGCGCACCCGCCCCCAGCGGATCTTCGATCATCACGCGCCGGTTGCACGGTACACGGCGTTGCCGATCGCCGCGGCAATTCCGGCCAGCCCCGATCTCGGCGATGCCGCGCGCGCCACGCCGCGCTTGGCGCAGCGGCAATGTACTACCTCGACAACAACTCGGGCCGCCGACGCCGGGCCATGTTGCGTGACAAGCTCGGCTCCACCGGCAGGCGGATCGTGAAGCGGTCGCGCTCACAGGCGAGGCGAGTGGCCGGGTCCGCCTACGGCATGCTGCATCACGCGGTATCGAGCGCACCGACTTCCGATCAGCAATTGACCGAGCGCGTCCGCGCGCGCCTCGGTCGGACGGTACGCACGCCTGGCGCGATCGACGTGACGGTGGACGGCCATGTCGCGTGCGTCGGCGGCCATGTGCTGGCCGACGAGCACGACAAGGTGATTCGCGAGATACGCGGAGTGCCGGGCATCGAACGCGTCGACGACCGCTTGTGCGTGCATCAGCAGCCGGGCAACGTGCCCGAGCTACAGGGCGCGGTAAGGCACTAATAGGAGCGACGCGCCATTCGCACGTGCGTGCGAAGGTCGGCACCACGCGCGACGCGTACTCGATCGATCACGCGGTGTCGGCTCTCGCTCGGGCTTCACCGCGCATCCCGTCGGCGACCGGCGTGCATCGAATAGCACGTCGACGCCGCGCTCCGATCCACTGAAATTCATTCCGCGTGACGACGACCGGTTCGCTTGCGGGCTCATGCCGAAATCCTTACAAATTCATTAATCCATCCGCACGGTTATTCAATAGCCGGCTTCATGAATGAATTCCCGACTCTCGGCAATCCGCCTCGGCCCACTTCATGGGATGGAATTGAAATTCGTAAAGCCATGCGCTTTCTAATTGCAGCAATTGTTAAACATAGCAATGCTCGGTCCTGACCTAGGGGTTTTAGTAGACAAACCAAAAACCATATGCGAGAGTTTCGCTTAACACTTACTGGAACTTTCCGGCTTGCGCCAAGTCAAGAAACGCCCACTTCGAGGTCAAGATTTGCGTGGTCGGTTCACCTGGTGCGGAACATGTTCGGAACAGAAAAAATGGCGCCGGGAGCGCATGCATGGGCGTTTTCCATGTAGCGCCGGCATGATCGCAGCACTTCATTGGGGCGGGTCACTATGAGCATTCCGGGTAGAACAATTCAAGGAAAACGTTTGGCACGCCAACGACCCCGCTCAGCCAGGCAATTGACGCCCCTTCACGCAATTGACATCGATATGCCGTTGCCTCTCGGACCTTCATAAGCTGATGGTCCGCCGCATTCCGCATCGCAATGCGAATGCAGAAAAAATAGAAACTGTCTAGCCGGTTTTTATCCATACCTTCCTTCTGTGAATTTAACAGTCAGGAGGATGGCGCACGTCCGCTTTTATCATCTCCAAGCATCAAATATTGAATAAATAAATACAGCTCCCGTTAATAACGCGACGCAGCGCCGAGGTCTTTTCTTTCGATTCATGCATGTCCTCATTCGAAAGGAAGGTGGAAACGCGCGGGCGCAAAAACATCGAACAGGAAAAACATGAACAAGGCATATCGGACCATCTGGAACGACGCATTGGGCGCCTTCGTGGCCGCGTCGGAATTCGGCAAATCGCGCGGCAAGGGGAAATCGGGGGCCGGGGCCGCGGTCTGTGACAGTCGTGACGGCCGTGACGGAGGTGACGGAGATGACGGGCGAAGCAATCAGCGCGACGGGCACGGCGCCAATCCGCGCGCCGTCACTTTATTGTTGTTGATGGGCCTGGGTGGATGGGGTGTACAAGCGCAGGCGCAGGTGAGCTGCTCTGGCGCGCCCTACTACTTCTTTAGCGGCAGTGCGTCGTGCATGGGCGTTCAGTCCTCAGCGACCGCCGGCGGGGCCACTGCGGTAGGTTATGGCGCCACCAGTAGCGGACTCAATGGCGTCGCCGTCGGCTTTCAAGCCATTGCCTCCGGCGTCAACTCGATTAACGTTGGCGCGCGCACCGCTCCCGGTACCGGCGCGACCGCACAGGCGGCGATCGCTATCGGTACGGACGTCACCGCTAACGGTTCGTCGGCCATCGGTATCGGCCTGCAAGCCGTCTCTAGCGGCAACGTGTCGACTGCCGTCGGCCCCTCGGCGAAAGCAACCGGAGACAACGGCGTTGCACTGGGTGCGAGCGCTAGCGCTGCCGCGTCGGGCGCGGTGGCACTGGGCAGCGGAGCCATAGGTTCGCAAGCCAACGGTTTAGCCGTGGGTTCGGGAGCCAACGCCACCGGTGTCAACGCCATTTATCTGGGATCGCGCACCGGCGCGGGCACCGGTTCGTCCGGCACGTCGTCCATTGCGATTGGCACTGACGTCACCTCCAACGCCGACTATGCCAACGCGATCGGCTTTCAGGCGGTGGCCGGCGGGCCCGCCTCCATCGCGATGGGTTATACCGCCAACGCCTCCGGCACGCACGCCGTCGCGCTCGGCTTTCAGGCCATCGGCAGCGGCCTCAACTCGGTGTATTTGGGCGCGCGTACCGTCGCGGGCACGGGCGCAACGGCGGACGGGGCCGTGGCCGTCGGCACGGATGTGAAGTCCAGCGGGCTCTCCTCGCTGGCCGCGGGCACGATCGCCGTCGCCTCGGCGCAGAATGCCGTGGCGCTGGGGGCGGGAGCCCATGCCACCGGCCTCAACGCGCTCGGCATGATGGTCGGCTCCAGCGCCAGCGGCGCAAACTCCATCGCGCTGGGTGGGTCCGATTCCGTCGCGGAAGGCGGTTCGTCGACGCCAGCGGCGGTGGGCGGCGCGGCGGCGGCGGGCATTCGCGCCATTGCGATCGGCGCGGGCGCCAGTTCGGCGGGGGCCTCGTCCATCTCGATAGGCGATTCGGCTCAGACGGGGGCCAATCCCAACGCCATCGCCCTGGGCACGAATGCAACCGCGTCGGCAGGCAGCGCCGTCGCGTTGGGCAATCAGACGGTTGCGAGCAACGGCAATGCGACGGCGGTCGGCTTCACGTCGCAAGCGCTCGCGGCGTCGACCGTGGCGATCGGCGACAGCAACACGGTGGCAGCCGCAGCCGGCGCGGGTTCGTTCGCCGGCGGACAGAACTCGCAGGTGCTCGGCGGCACGGGCGCTGTGGCGCTCGGTCAGGCGCAAACGGCGAGCGGCAACGGCGCGGTCGCGATCGGCGATCCCAATAGCGCGGTCGGCAACGGCGCAATCGCAGTGGGCGCGAACAATACGGCGACAGGCGATGGCGCGGTGGCCGAAGGCAACGGCAATATCGCCAACGGCCAGGGCGCGGTCGCGCTCGGCAACGCCAGCAACGCGAGCGGCGCGAGCGCGCTGGCATTCGGCGATACGGCGGTGGCGAATCAGGCCAATGCGATCGCGCTGGGCGCGGGCGCATCGGCCGGCAATGCGAACGCGGTGGCGCTCGGCGCGGGCAGCACCACGGCGACGGCGGTGGGGACGAGCAGCATCACGGTGGGCGGCATCACGAGCGCCGTGGCGGGCACGACGCCTGGCAGCACCGTGAGCGTGGGTTCGGTCGGCAGCGAACGCACGATCACCAACGTCGCGGCGGGCCGCGTGAGTTCGGGCAGCACCGATGCGGTGAACGGCAGCGAGTTGTATGCGACGAACCTCGCCGTCAACAACCTGACCAACGGCGCCACCGGCCCGTTCGTGTCGAACAATTCGGTGACGTCGGTACAGCCCGTATCGTCGGGCGCGAACGCCGCCGCCGGCGGCTTCGGCGCGTCGGCGACGGGCGCCGCCTCGCTGGTGGTCGGCAATCAGGCAACGGACAATGGCGTCGCCAACTCCACCGTGCTGGGCCAGGGCGCGAGCATCGCGAGCGGCGTGAGCGGCTCGAACGTGGCGCTGGGTCAGGGCTCGTCGGTCACCACCGCCGCGGTGCCGACGGGCAGCGGCGTCATCAACGGCACCACGGTGACCTACGCGGGCGGCACGCCCGCCGGCGCGGTCAGCGTCGGCACGGCGGCCGCGCCGCGTCAGATCACCAACGTGGCGGCCGGCCAGGTGAGCGCGGCGAGCCTGGATGCGGTGAACGGCTCGCAGCTCTTCGCCACCAATACGGCGATCACGACGGTCGGCACTCAGGTCACGAACCTGGGCAACAGCGTGGCGTCGAGCCTCGGCGGCGGCAGCACCTACAACAGCACGACGGGTGCGCTGACCACCAGCCTGAGCTACGGCGGCAACACCTATACGTCCGTGCAGAGCCTCGTCAACGCGTTCACCGGCGGCGGCACGACGCCGGGCATCAAGTATTTCCACGCGAACTCCACCGCGCCCGACAGCCAGGCGCTCGGCGCCGACAGCGTCGCGATCGGCCCGAACGCGGTTGCCAACAACGCAGGCGATATCGCGTTGGGCTCCGCCTCGCAGACCACCGCGGCAACGCCCACCCCGAGCACGACGATCAACGGCACGGTCTACGGCTTCGCCGGCACCGCGCCGACCAGCGTGGTGAGCGTGGGCGCGCCAGGCGCCGAGCGGCAGATCCAGAACGTCGCCGCGGGTCAGGTGAACGGAGCCAGCACCGATGCGGTAAACGGCTCGCAGTTGTACGCGACGAATCTGGCCGTGGACAACCTCGCCAGCGTCGTGACGGCCAACAAGACGCACTACTACAGCGTCAACGACGGCGGCACGCCAGGCGGCAACTACAACAACGACGGCGCCAGCGGCAGCAATGCGCTGGCGGCCGGCATCGGCGCGACCGCAACCGGCGTGAGCAGCTTCGCCGGCGGCAACGGCGCCGCGGCGCAGGCGGACAACGCGCTCGCGTTGGGCGCGCTGTCGAACGTCTCGGTGACCGGCGGGGTCGCGATCGGCTCCGGCGCGATCTCCGATCGCGCGGTGCTCTCGGGCATCGGCTCGATCGCCAACGGCACGCACGCGATTCCGTTCAACACGTCGGATCAAACCTTGCTCGGCGCCGTGTCGTTCGGCAGCGCGGCGGGCAACACCTATCGCCAGTTGACCAACGTCGCGGACGGCACGCAGGCGCAAGACGCCGTCACCATCAGGCAGCTTGCCGGCGCGCTGTCGTCGTTCGCCGTGACCGGGCAGTTGTACTTCCACGCGAACTCGGCCGCGGCGGATTCGCTCGCCGTGGGTGCGGAGTCGATCGCCGTCGGTCCGACGACGGTGGTCAATGGCGACAACGGCGTGGGCATCGGCAACGGCGCGATCGTCGATGCGACCGCGCCGGGCGGCGTCGCGATCGGCCAAAGCGCGAACGCGGCGCAGGCGGACGCGATCGCGCTCGGCAGCGGCTCGATCGCCAGCGGCGCGCAATCGATCGCGCAAGGCGCGAACGCGAGCGCGGCGAATGCAGGCGGTATCGCGATCGGCTCGGGCGCGCAAAGCAGCGCGATCGACGCGCTCGCATTCGGTTCCGGCGCGCAGAGCAGCGCGACCGGCTCGGTCGCGCTCGGCTCGGGCGCGAGCGCGTCGATGGCGAACAGCGTCGCGCTGGGTGCGGGATCGGTGACGACGGTCGGCGCGTTGAGCAATTACATCGCGTATGGCTTGAGCAGTCCGCAGTCGTCGGCGGGCGAGGTCAACATCGGCAACCGGCAGATCACCGGCGTCGCGGCCGGCAAGGCCGGAACCGATGCGGTGAACGTGTCGCAACTGGATGCCGTCTCGACCCAGTTGACCTCGCTGATCAACCAGCGGACCAGCAATACCGGCGGCAGCTTCACGTCCACGCCGGGCACGCCGGCGCCGCCGGCGTCCAGCGGCTCGAATTCGTCGGCGGGCGGACAAGGCGCGACGGCTTCCGGTTCGAACAGCACGGCGGTCGGCAACAGTTCGCAAGCCAGCGCGACCGGCGCGACCGCGGTAGGCGTCGGCGCGGCCGCTACCGGGAACAACTCGGTGGCGCTCGGCGCGGGCAGTACCGACGAGGGCCGCAGCAACGTCGTATCCATCGGCTCGACTTCCGATCCGCGGCAAGTGGTGAACGTGGCCGCGGCAACCCAGGGCACCGACGCGGTCAATCTGAATCAGCTCAATGCCGGGCTTGCGCAAGCGAATGCCTATACCGATCAACGGATCAATCAACTGCAATCGGGCGTGAACTCGGTCGCGCGCAACGCCTATTCCGGCATTGCCGCAACCACTGCCTTGACGATGATTCCCGAGGTCGACAAGGACAAGACCTTGTCGTTCGGCATCGGCACGGCGGGCTTCCGGGGTTATCAGGCGGTGGCGCTCGGGGGCACCGCGCGCATCACCGAGAACATCAAGATGAAAGCGGGTGTCGGCATGAGCCCTGGCGGCACCACCTTCGGCATGGGCGCGGCCATGCAGTGGTAACGCGCGGACCGTCATCGCTTAAATGCGGACGCGATCGTGCGTTCGCAACGCAAGCACGAAACAACACGTGTGGAGAACAACATGAAGCAGCTTTCTGGATGGGGCTTATCGCTGAGCCTTGCTTTTCTTGCCGGATGTTCGGCTGCCTCCGGGCCGACCTTCAACGCTTATACCCTCACGGCCGAGGACGGTTCGAAGCTTCATCAGGTCGAATGTCATGGTCTTTTCGAGGGGCCCGCGACCTGCATGAAGGTGGCTCAAAAGATCTGCCGCGGAGAACCGGTTCGCGCGGTGCAAAAGGTGGGGGCCCTGCAAGCGGACAATGAGGAAACCGATGTCACGCGGCGACTCACCTTCGCGTGCGGTGCCGCGCCGGGTGCCGCGCCCGCTGCGGCTTCGCAGCCCGCCGCAGCCGGGCCGCAAACGGTCGCCCGCTTCGCCTTGCAAACCGATGCGCTGTTTGCCTTCGGACAGTCGAGCCTCGCTTCGATCTCGCCTGGCGGAGCGGCAAGCCTCGAACAGGTCGTCACGCGTATCAAGCAGTTGAAAGGGGTGGAGTCGATTTCGGTCGTGGGCCACACGGATCGCATCGGGCCCGAGACGGTGAATCAGCGGTTGTCGCTGGCACGCGCCGAGACGATACGTGAATACATGATCGATCACGGACTGAACGGCGAAACGATTCACACGGCGGGAGCGGGTTCACGCGAGCCGACAAGCCAATGTCCCGCCGGCGAAAGCCGCGCGGTTATCGCTTGCCTTCAACCGGACAGGCGCGTCTCGATCGAAGTACGGGCGCAGTGAACGCAGTGAAATGACTCAGGACTCAGCGCCGAACGGACTCGCGATGAACGCGCGAGCCGTCGGCGCTGATCCGAACGGCCCGGCTTGCGCGCATGCGACGGGCCACTGAAGCGGCCTGCTTGCGTTGGCTACAGATGGCGCATCGCGAGCCGCAACGCCGGCTTACTTGACTGTCTGCAGCACTTCGAAGCCTTCGAATTCGGGGTGGCCGAGATACAGCGATCGGGTGCCGCCGCCGACGTTCCGGTGCGCAGCGCGGAATGCCTCGGATTGCGTCCAGCCTTCGAACGCCGCATGGTCCCGCCAGATCGTGTGGCTGGCATACAGGACGTGGTCTTCTCTTTGAGGCCCCTTCAGCAGGTGAAACTCCACGAAGCCCGGCACTTCCTTCAGATGCGTGTCGCGGCTGGTCCACAACTGTTCGAACCCGGGTTCAGCCCCGAGCGCCACCTTGAAGCGGTTCATGGCGATGTACATGTCCGATGTCCTTTGACGAAATGATGCGATGCTGGATGCACGACGATGACCGCCTGATTCTAATCGGTCTTGCTAGCCGTTGAGGCCGTGCGTCCAGCATGAGCGCATCAAGGCGCGCCTGCGCGCCACGCGGGTTGCGCCAGGACAATCGGATGGCACCTGTTCCCCTGTCATCCAATCCCGACATTGGACGGGCGATGCCGCGGGATCCGCCGATCCCGCCGTACCGCCCGCCGTGCCGGATTCACATCGTCCTCGCCGAGATGGGCGTACCGGCCGTGACGCGTGCCCTTCTGTATGACCTCGTCGGAAAGGGACTGCGCGATCAGCCACGTGGCCAACGCACCCGCAAAAATTGCCGCCATTGAAGCAACGATCAGGTTTTCCATGCCGAACCCCCGTGAACTTTCAATCGATTGTGGGCGCGCTTGTCTATATAGTCCAAGACGCGTTTAGAATGGATTCGATAAGCAAATCTTATGGGCCGCGCATGATACTCCGCCACATCCGCTATCTGCTCACGGTCGCCGACTATCGCAACTTCACGCGCGCGGCCGACAGCCTGCATATTTCGCAGCCGGCGCTGTCACAGCAGATTCGCCAGTTGGAAAACGATCTCGGCGGTCAGTTATTCGACCGCAGCGGTCGTGTGGTGCGGCTGACGGATTTCGGCGCCATCTACGTGGAATATGCGCGCCGCGCGCTGCTGGAACTGGAGGCCGGGCAGCGCGCCTTGCATGACGTGCGGGACCTGTCGCGCGGACAACTCAGGCTCGCGTTCACGCCCACCTTTACCGAATACCTGGTAGCGCCCGCCGTCGACCACTTTCACTCCACGTATCCCAACATCGTGATCGACATGATGGAGATGTCGCTCGAAGCGATCGAAAGCGGATTGAGTGAGGACCGGATCGACCTGGCGATCGGATTCACGGACCTACGTTCGGACGATATCGAAACACAACCGTTGTTTCTGGAGCGGATCACCCTGGTGGTGAGCGACCGGCATCCCGTGGCCGCACAGCATGCCCCCGTCGAGCCGGCGCAACTGGCCGCGCTGCCTCTCGCGCTGTTGGGCGGCCAGTTCGTTTCGCGCTTTTATATCGACAGCTATTTCGAGTCGCAAGGGATCAAACCCAGCGTTGCGTTGCAGGCGAATTCGATTAGCGCGCTGCTGAAGATCGTGCGCGGCGGGAAGGTTGCCACGCTGCTTCCGGGTGCGCTGCGCTACGAGCATCGCGACCTGAAGTACATCCCGCTCGAACCGGAATTTCCCGCTCGAACGGTAGCCTTGCTCACGCGCAAAGCCGCCTATCGGACAGCGGCCGCCGCCGCGTTCTCCGACACATTGAAAGCGATGCTGGAAACGGGCGCATTGTCGTCGCTGCGTGCCGAATAGAAAGCGCGCCGCCCCTCACGTATAGCGCGCAAGAAACATATCGGCCGCGGACTCCGCGACATCCTTCTGTTCCCGTTGACTCAGACGCGGTTGCCCCATCGTCACCTGCGGCCAGAACGCGAACGCCTTCACGAGACCTTGCAACTGCTGCGACGCGAATTGCGGGTCCGGCGTTTTCAGTCGGCCGTCCGCGGCGGCGGCGCGGATCCATACCGTCAGATCTTCCTCGCGCTCGCCCATGCGCGCCACCATGTCGCGCGCGCGCTCGGGCGAATGAATGCCCGCCGCGATCGCCACGCGCGCGAGCGACAGAAACGCGTCATCGTTCAACAGGCTCAGCTTGCGCGACAACAGCCGCAGCAACTGCGCGCGCAAGGGCTTGTCGGCGCGATAAGCGGGCGCCTCCACCGCGTCGCTCGCATTCCATAACTGTTGAAGGATCGCCGCGAACAGCGCTTCCTTGCTTTCGAAATGGTTGTAGACCGTGCGCTTCGACACGCCCGCGCGGGCCGCGATGCGATCCATGCTGGTCGCGTCGAAGCCGGCGGCGAGAAATTCCTCGATAGCCGCGGCGATGATGGCCGCGCGCTTGCGATCGGTCAGGCGTTCAAGGGAGAGGGAGGCAGCGTCGTTCATCGCTAAATTTTACACCGGACGGTTTACTTTTCCCTGAAATAAATTACACTGACCAGTCTACTTTTTGCGAATGGACATTCCTATGACCTCGATTACCGGCTTCCTCGACCGTGCGTTGGGCCTGAACGCGGCGCGACGCGGGCGTGAATTGTCGCGCTCGTCGCCGCAACACGATGGCGAGCGCTTTCGCAACGTGAAGCCGCGTCCGGTTGAAGGCATCGGCAAGACCTTTAGGATTGCGTGGAACGTGCTGTTCCGCAAGCCGGACGGCACGGTGCCGGCAGGCACGCTGCCCGTCGACGCGCTCACGCGCGAGCAGCTCGAGGCCGCGCCCGACCGCAGCCTGTACCGTCTCGGGCACTCGACCATGTTGCTCAAGCTGCGCGGCCAGTTCTGGCTGACCGACCCGGTTTTCGCCGAACGCGCATCGCCGTTCCGGCGCTTCGGCCCCAAGCGTTTTCATGCGCCGCCCATCGCGCTCGCGGATTTGCCGCCGTTGCGCGGCGTGATGCTGTCGCACGATCATTACGACCATCTGGATCGTGAGACCGTGCTCGCGCTCGCCGCCACGACCGGCGTGTTCCTGACGCCGTTGGGCGTCGGCGACCGGCTGATCGAGTGGGGTATCGACGCCGCGAAAGTCCGTCAGTTCGACTGGTGGCAAGGCGTCGACATCGACGGCCTCGCCTTCACGGCCACTCCCGCGCAGCACTTTTCCGGGCGCAGCCTGTTCGACGGCAACAGCACGTTGTGGGCTTCATGGGTCATCGTCGACGACGATCTGCGCGTGTTCTTCAGCGGCGATACCGGCTACTTCGACGGTTTCAGGACCATCGGCGAACGGCTCGGCCCGTTCGACGTCACGCTGCTCGAAACAGGGGCCTACGACGCGCAATGGCCCTATGTGCACATGCAGCCGGACCACACGATCCAGGCGCACGTCGACCTGCGCGGGCGCTGGCTCGTGCCGGTTCACAACGGCACCTTCGATCTGGCGATGCACCGCTGGCAGGAGCCGTTCGAGCGCGTGATGGGGCTCGCCGCCGCGCAGGGCATTCCCCTCTCGACGCCCCGCATGGGCGAGCGGCTGGACCTCGCCTCGCCGCATCGCGGAGAGCGGTGGTGGCGCAATGTCGTCGAGGTTCTGGATGCAGCCGGCACGCCCCGGCGACGGTTCTCCTGCCGCAATGCGGGCGAGGCCAGGCTTCAGGACTAGCTTCAGGACGGGATGCGCGTTCGTATGAGCGCGCCTGCGTTGCAATCGTCCAATCAGGAAGCCGCCGCTTGGCGCGAGCGGCGGCGCCGTCGGCTCCACGTAGAATGCGCGGCATCCGGTAAGCTGTCGCAATGGCGCCGCGCGTCGATTCAGCGGCACGCGGTTGGGAGCATCCGCATCGTCATGCCGGAATCCCGTTACCAACCCGAACGTCTCGACGTTCCGGCAACCTGGCGGTGCGCATTCGCAACGGTTCTCGGCTGCACAGGGCCGCCGGTTTTCCCGAACGAATCGAGACCGATGGAAACACTCAATGATCAACTATCTGGATCCGGTATCCGCACTCACGAACGCCGGCTCCCTGCTGTCAGCCGATGACAGCATCGTGGCGTCCTACGACCTGGAAATCGGCGGCGCGCCGGCCGAGGGCTACCGAAGCCTGACCTGCGATCCGGCAATCAGAAACGCCAACGCCGCGCCGTTCGAAATCGACTACGCGCGCGTCGCGAGACTTCACGTGATCAACGGAATGGGCGTCACGCTCGGCGACTCGATCATCGGCCTCACCGCGCTCGCCGCGATCAAACGCGCGCATGCGGGAATCTCGATCAGCCTTTACCGCCCGCACAAGACGCCGGATTACGTGAAGCAACTGTACGAACTGGCCCAGCCGGTGATCGGACAGACGATCGACCTGCCCGTGCCTCTCGCGTCGATCCCCGACGACGAAGTACGGATCGATATCGGCAATCATCTGTTCTGGCCGAACTTCTCGCGGATGCCGATGATCGACTTCTTTCTCTGGTCGTTAGGCGTTTCGCCAGACAAGGTCGATGCCCATGCACGCTCGAATGACTGGCTGAGGAAAGTTGCGCTGCCTTCGTTGGAAAAAGACGCGCAGCCCGGCAAGTACGTGCTCTTTTGTCCCGCGGCCAGTACGCCGGTTCGAAGTATCCCCGAGCCGGTTCACGCGGAACTCGTCGAGCGGATGTGGCGGAAATTTCAATTGCCGGTGCTCGGATTCGGACGGGTCGAGCACCCTCGCTACACCGACATCACGCACCGCTCTGCGAACACTGCCGCGTTTCTCGCATGGGTGAAGGGCGCGCGATTTCTTCTGACATCGGACACGGCCGCGGTGCATATCGCGGCGGGCTTCGACGTTCCCACCGTTGCATTCTTCACGACGATCCCGGCGAAGATGCGGGTTCGCGACTATCCCCACTGCATGCCAGTGGATCTGCCGCTTCCTGAGCTCGCGGGCATCCAGGCAAGCGGACGGGAGGCCGACCTCCAAAGCGTGAAGCAGGCATATCGTGCGTTGCTCGATACGCACTGGGACCTATGAACGACAACGGACCACGGCGAGCGCTGGTACGCCGTGGCCCTCGAGCGGCTTACTGCTTCAGCAATTGACCGTAGGCGACCAACGAGTTGTCGGTTGCCTTGATCAGATACATGATTGTCCGCTGGTACAACGTCGTGCTGCCGGAAACCGGCAGGAACGTGATCGCCGCATTACCCGTATAGGTCACGCCCGAAGCCAGCGTGCAGGTGCTCGTCGTGCCGGTCGTCGTCATCGTGTAAAGGTTCTTGTTCGAGCCTGGCGTGGTCAACACCAACGTGCCCGAGACACCGCAGCCGAGCAGGTTGCCGGTGAAGCCGCCCGCGTCGTCGATGGTCAAGCTCGTCGTGTTTTGCGCCCACGTGCCCGACACACTCGACTGCGTGACCGCGAGCGCGTTCGCCGGGTCGTAGTTCAAGGACAGATTCACGGTGTTGCTGTTCGCGACGTAGCTGCCGGTCAGGGTCTGATTCGCGCTGAACGTGCCGCTTCCCGACGTGGCCGCAAAGCGCAGGCCGCCGAAGGTCTCGAAGCCGCTCGTCAAGGTCCAGTTCGGCGCAGCGGTCGTTGCCGTGCCGAAGAACGTCGACGTGACGACGTTGAACAGGCCGCTCGTGTACGAGAGGTTGTTCGCCGGGTCCACAAAGGCCGTCGTGCGGGACGACGACGATTGCGTCCAGATGCCTTCGAAGCCATTGCCCGTGGCGGCCGTCGAACCGGATTGCGGAGCCGTCAGGCTCGGCAGTGTCTCGCCCGAGACGACGGGCGTCGACACGGGCGCCGAGGCCGCCGCCGGTGCGCTGGCGCTCGAAGCCGGCGCCGCGGCGGACGACGAACTGTCGCCCCCGCCCCCGCCGCACGCGGCGAGTGCGAATGAACCCACCAAGGAAATTACTAAAGGTAGTCTTTCTTTCATTTTCATTATGGTATTTAGCGTGCGGATTGTTAATCCGGCAAAATGATTGTTCAACTCTCGATATGCCCGCGCAAAATCGCGCAGCCGTTTAAACGGCAGGAAAATAGAAATCTTTAGCGTGGGCTGAGGAAATATTCTCTCAGCGGTGCTGGTCGGATCTTCGCGGTCCGATGGACGTGTGCCGGCATTGAATGCGAACTGCATAAAACGTTTGCACGCGTTTTGAATAACAGCCCGGTATTAACGGGTCAAACTACTCATCAGACGGCATGAGGTTTCGGGAAGGCGCGGGTGACACGCCACCGAAAACCGATAATCTTGCCCGGACGAACATTAAAAATCTTGTAGAACCTGCAACACAGATGTAGTTTACGTCACATGACTACACTCACCACCTGGTCCCTGCTGGTTCTCACGCTCCCCACCGAAAACGCCACGGCCCGCATGCGTTTCTGGCGCGCGCTAAAAGCGAAGGGATGTGCCGTGCTACGCGACGGCATCTACCTGCTGCCTTATACCGAAGAGCGCGAGCAGATGCTGCGCGAGCTGGCGAGCGCCATCGCGGACAGCGGCGGCAACGCGTATCTGCTGCGCGCGCCGAGCCTCGATGCCGTGCAGGAAGCGGAATTCCGGGCGCTTTTCGACCGCGCTGAAGACCACGCGGCGTTCATGCGTTCCCTGAAAGACGCACGCAAGACGATCTCGGGCCAATCCGCAGCCGACCTCACGCGGCTGCGGCGACGCTTGCGCAAGGACTACGAGACCATCGTCGCGACCGACTACTTCCCGGGCGACACCGCAACGCGTGCGCAAGCCGCGTGGCAAGACTTCATCGGGCTGGTCGATACCGTGCTTTCGCCGGGTGAGCCTCATTCGGCCGAGCAGCCCATTCGAAGCCTGTCGGCCAGCGACTATCAAGGACGCACCTGGGCCACGCGGCAGCATCCGTGGGTCGATCGTGTCGCGAGCGCCTGGCTGATCCGGCGCTTCATCGATCGCGACGCACGTTTCATGTGGCTTACGTCACCCAGTGCCTGCCCCGCTGACGCACTCGGTTTCGACTTCGACGGCGCCGCGTTCACGCACATCGGCGAACGCGTGACGTTCGAGGTGCTGATCGCGAGCTTCGGGCTGGAGAAGGAGCCGGCGCTGCTGCGGATCGCAGAGATGGTTCACGCGCTCGACGTGGGCGGCGCGGCCGTTCCCGAGGCCGCCGGTTTCGAAGCCGTGATGGCCGGCGCAAGAGAACGCGCGGCGCACGACGATCAGTTGCTCGATGAAATGAGTCGCGTGCTGGATTCGCTCTACACGCACTTCACGTCGGCCGCGAAAAGCCGGGACGCCGGAGGGCGATCATGACTACCACGACTGTGACGACGCCACGCTACACGCTCGGCCAGTTGGTGCTGTACATGCTGCGCCTTGGCGCGTTCGGGTTCGGCGGACCCGTGGCGCTGGTCGGTTACATGCACCGTGACCTGGTCGAGGAAAAGAACTGGATCAGCGAGTCGGATTACCGCGAGGGACTGGCGCTCGCGCAGATGATGCCGGGGCCGCTGGCTGCGCAACTCGGCATCTATATGGGCTACGTGCACTATCGGATCGTGGGCGCGACGCTGGCCGGCATCGCCTTCATCCTGCCGTCGTTCCTGATGGTGGTCGGCCTCGGCTGGGCCTACGCCCACTTCGGCGGACTCTCGTGGATGCAGGCCGCCTTCTACGGCGTGGGCGCCGCCGTGGTCGGCATCATCGCGATGAGCGCGTACAAACTCACCACCAGGACCATCGGCGGAAACAGACTCCTGTGGGCGATCTACCTGACGCTGGCGGCGGTAACCGTCATCACCGAGTCCGAGATCGCGTGGCTTTTCATCGCGGGCGGCGTCGTCAACTGGTTCGTCGCGGCTCCCCCGAAATGGCTCCGCAAGGGCGGCCTGAATGTCGTTGCCGCCACGCAGTTGCCGGCCGCAAGCGGTGTTCTCAGCGGTATCGACTGGCCTCTGCTCGGCCAGATCGGGCTCTTCTTCACGAAGGCGGGCGCGTTTGTGTTCGGCTCGGGACTGGCGATCGTGCCGTTCCTTTACGGCGGCGTCGTCACCGAGCATCACTGGCTCAACGACAAGCAGTTCGTCGATGCCGTGGCCGTCGCGATGATCACGCCGGGACCCGTCGTGATCACGGTCGGATTCATCGGCTATCTGGTCGCGGGACTGCCGGGCGCCTGCGTGGCGGCGCTCGGCACGTTCCTGCCTTGCTATCTCTTCACGGTGCTGCCGGCGCCGTACTTCAAGAAGTACGGCAAGCTGCCCGCGGTCAAGGCCTTCGTGGACGGCATCACCGCCGCTGCGGTAGGCGCCATCACGGGCTCGGTGATCGTGATCGCACGGCGCTCGATCGTCGACTGGCCGACTGTTCTGCTCGCGCTCGCCACCGTCCTGCTGCTGTGGCGCTTCAAGAAACTGCAGGAGCCGGTCGTCGTCATCGCCGCCGCGCTCATCGGTCTTGCCGTGTACCCGCTGATTCATTCGCACGCCATTTGAGCGCGCGCGCGGACACCCGCGAGGACGACATTCATGGTCACGCGTACGGCGATGAGAGGACTCAGGGCACGGCTGTCCACGTTGCTCCTTCCCGAGGGCATCGAGCGAGGCGCTTCGATTCTGCTTGCGGCTCGCGCCTTGCGCGGCATCTGCGACGGTTTTATCGCGGTGCTGCTGCCCGGCTATCTGCTGGCGCTCGGCTTTGGGCAACTGGCCGTCGGTCTCATCAGCACGACCACCTTGTTCGGGTCCGCCATCGCAACGGTGCTGGTGGGTTTCGCGGGCAATCGCTTTACGCAGCGCGGCCTGTTGCTGTTCGCGGCGGCGCTGATGATGGCGACAGGTCTTGCTTTCGCAGGCGTGTCTTCGCTATGGCCGCTACTCATGGTCGCGTTCGTCGGCACGCTGAACCCGAGTTCCGGCGACGTCAGCCTGTTTCTTCCGCTGGAGCATGCGAGGCTCGCCGAGTCCGCAACGGGAGACGCACGAACCGCCCTGTTCGCACGTTATAGCCTCGTCGGCGCGCTGTCCGCGGCAGTGGGCGCACTCGCGGCTGGCCTGCCCGAGTCGATCGCCGCAGGGTCGGCTGCTTCTCCGCTCACGGCGATACGGGCGATGTTCGTCCTCTATGCCATCGCGGGAGCCGTGATCTGGTTCCTCTACCGGCGCCTACCGGCGCGCCGGTCCAGGCCCGACACGCCGCGCGTGCCGCTGGGTCCCTCGCGGGGAATCGTCACGCGCCTTGCCCTCCTCTTCAGTGTCGATGCGTTTGCAGGCGGACTTCTCGTCAACTCGCTACTGACCTTGTGGTTGATCCAGCGGTTCGGACTGTCGCTTGCCGCGGCCGGCCAGTTCTTTTTCTGGGCGGGGCTGTTGAGCGCGGGCTCTCAACTTGCCGCCGCACCGTTGTCACGCCGGATCGGCCTGCTCAACACCATGGTGTTCACGCATATCCCTTCGAGCCTATGCCTGATTGGCGCAGCGTTTGCGCCATCGCTCACGCTGACCCTGGCGCTTCTGCTTGCACGCAGTGCGCTATCGCAGATGGATGTGCCCACGCGCAGCGCCTACGTGATGTCGGTGGTGACGCCCGGCGAGCGTCCCGCCGCGGCCAGCTTCACGGCGGTGCCGCGAAGCCTGGCAGCCGCGCTCGCGCCCACCCTCTCAGGGGCACTGCTGGGCCTTGGGTGGCTCGGCGCCCCGCTTGTCGTGTGCGGCGCGCTGAAGATCGCGTACGACCTGTCGCTGCTCGCCGCATTCCGTCACGTCAAGCTGGACGGAGGTTCATCATGACCGATCGCAACGGCATGGGTCGCCGCCGCTTTGCCTCGTTGTTTGCCTCGTTGTTTGCCTCGTTGTTTGCCTCGTTGTTTGCCTCGTTGTTCGCGGTGGTCTCGATGGCCGCGGTCGCGGCGCTTATCGTCCATGACAGCGCGGCGGCTCATGACAAGCCGGCGGCGACGGCGCTGCCGCTGACGCACGTCGCCGACATCCCGCTACCCGGCCGCGCCTCGCGCCTCGATTACGCGAGCTACGACCCGGCCCGGCACCTGCTCTTCATCGCGCACCTCGGCGACGGCGAAGTAATTGTCTTCGATACGCAGACCTCGCGTGTCGTCGGCCGTATCGGCAACATCGCCGCCGTGCACGGCGTTCTGGTGGTGCCCGAGGAGTCGCGCCTCTACGCGTCGGCAACGGGCACGAACGAGGTCGTCGCCATCGACGAGGCCACGCTGAAAATCACCGCGCGCATGCCGGGCGGCGTCTATCCGGACGGAATGGCCTATGCGCCGGAGAACCGGAAACTCTATGTGTCGGACGAGACCGGTGAAACTGAAACGGTGATCGATACCCGGTCCAATCGCCGCATCAACACGATCGCGTTGGGGGGCGAAGCCGGCAACACCCAATACGATGCCGCGTCCCGTCATATCTTCGTCAATGTTCAGACCCGACGGCAACTCGTCGAAATCGATCCGGCGAACGACGCGATCGTCGCTCGAATCGATCTGCCGGGCGCGCGAGGCAACCACGGCCTCCATATCGTTGCGCAATCGCACCTCGCCTTTATCGCGTGCGAAGGCAACGACAGATTACTGACGCTGAATCTGCTCACGAAACAGGTTGTCCAGTCATTCGAGGCCGGCGGCGATCCCGATGTGCTGGCGTTCGATCCAGGACCGGGCACGCTTTACGTTGCTGGCGAAGCCGGGATCGTATCGATGTTCGCCGTTGGCGCTTCAGCCGTGACGAAAATCGGCGAAGGTCGCATAGGGCCGAACGCGCATGTGGTCGGCGTCGATCCATCGACGCATCGCGTGTATTTCCCACTGAAGAACGTCGACGGGCATCCCGTACTGCGCATGATGGCGCCCCGTTGAGGTATTGCTTCGAAGGGAAGCGATGACAGGCTGCTCCTGATCCGCACCGGGGCATCCTGTGGTCGGCAGTTAATCGCGCTCACTTTCCGGCACCCGTCGCCGGCCCGCAAGTCAGCATCAACGCGCTCCCGTTGCCCGCTTCGGCACTTAGCATCGCGCGATGAAACTCGCGGTGATCGCATGACCATTCGGCGATGAAGTCCGCGGCACACGACGCATGGGGCGTGCGAGCGGGCCTGGCCTTCACCACGTAGCGGCATGTTTCGCGTTCGTTGCAGCGCCTCGCGAGATCGCGCGTGACGTTGCCCGTTGCCGCGCCGCAATTCGCGCCGTAGGTTGCCGATTCGACACGTATGTGCTGCGCCTGGCCGGCCTGTGCGGCGATGCCGAGCGCGGCCGCACTGACGATTGCAATGCGTCCAGGAATGTTCATGCTTGCCTCCGCATCGGGACGTTGCGTTCGACGGCGCTGCAATAATCGGCGCGCCAGGTCGCACTACCGTTACGCGCAAAAGGCAACGCCGGCGATGCCGACCCGGCGTTCGCGGGTCGCCGCCGTGCATGCGGTAAACGTTAGCGTGGATCGCGTATTCGCGGAAGCGCGAAGTAATCCATCCCTGCGGACCCCCGCGCGGAAACCCAAATTCAAATCCGGAACGGCGCATCGACACGCGACATCTAAGTTCATATCCGCGTCGCTGTTTCGTCATCGACGACACCAACCGACGCGACGTGTCGTTATCACCGGGAGAATTCGTATGAGCATCATCAAGATGGGATGGGTCGGCGCGCTGGTCTTGTCCAGCTTCGCTGCGTGGGCGCAAGGCGCCGGGCCAACGGACCCGCAAATCGCGGCGATCGTCGTCACCGCAAACCAGGTCGATATCGACGCCGGCAAGCTCGCGCAGTCGAAATCCAGCTCGAAAGACGTGAAGGCCTTCGGGCAACAGATGGTCACCGACCATGGCGGCGTCAACAAGGCGGCCGTCGACCTGGCGCACAAACTGAACGTCACACCGGAGGAGAACGCGACGAGCCGGAGCCTCAAGCAAGGCGGCGAGGACAATCTCGCGAACCTGAAGAAGCTCGACGGCGCGGCGTTCGACAAGGCGTATATCGATCACGAAGTCACCTATCATGAAAACGTACTCGATGCGCTCGACAAGACCTTGATTCCGAACGCACGGAATGGCGAACTGAAGGCGCTGCTCGTCAAGGTGCGGCCGGCCTTCGTCGCGCATCTGGACCATGCGAAGCACTTGCAGGCTTCGCTGGGCAAGAGCGGTGGCTAAGCGCATGAGTTGGCATGCCGCGAACTTGCGTCGGCGCGGCGGTCCACGCATCGGACCGGCCTGGCTCGCAGGCGCGTTGCTGGCAAGCGCCTGCTTCGCGGCGGCGGTCGATGCAAGCGCGTCGCCCAGGACTTATGTCGTCAGCATCGAAGGCATGCGCTTCGATCCGCCGATGCTGACGGTGCATCGCGGCGACAAGGTCGTCTGGACCAACCGCGATCCGTTTCCGCACACAGTGAGCGCAAGCTCCAATGCCTTCGATTCGCGGAGCATCGCTGCAAACGCATCGTGGACCCACGTCGTGCGCCGATCGGGCAGCTACCCTTACCTATGCCGCTTCCATCCCACGATGCAAGGCACGCTGACCGTGCAATGAAACGGCTGACTTCAGGAGCCATCATGACGAATCCCGCAGCGCGGACGGCGAACCAGGCAGACGACGACCCATCGATCGCCCGCCGCATCGCGGCAGGCGACCGGTCGGCGTTCGAACTGATGATGCGCCGATACAACCGGCGTCTGTTTCGCCTCGCGCGCGCCGTGTTGCCATGCGACGCCGATGCGGAGGACGCGCTCCAGGACGCGTATCTGTCCGCTTATCGGGCAATCGGACAGTTTCGCGGCGACGCCACGCTCTTCACATGGCTTTCGCGGCTCGTGCTCAACGAATGCTTCGGTCGGGTGCGCCGGCATGCGCGGCGTCAAAACATCATCCCGCTGGTGGACACGAACCCCGATACCGATACCGAGGCCGATGCGATGGCTGAGCACGATCACGATCCTTCCTATCATGCCGCGGCACGCGCCGAGGTCCGGGTTTTGCTGGAACGTAAACTGGACCGGTTGCCCGCCGCGTTTCGCATCGTATTCATGTTGCGTTCGGTCGAGGAAATGAGCGTCGAGGAAACCGCGTCGTGCCTCGATATTTCCGAGGCGACCGTGCGCAGCCGGCATTTTCGCGCGCGGAGCATGCTGCGCGAATCGCTCGCGCGCGACCTCGATCTGGCCGAGCGCGATCTCTTCGAATTCGGCGGCGGTCATTGCGACCGACTGGTTGCCGCGGTGCTGTCACGCCTGGAGAGCGGCGAGAGCGGCGAGAACGGCTGACCTTCGAGCCATGCCGTGCTCGTTGTCCTGCTCATTGCCCTGCTTTATCCGGCGTTGGATTGGGAGCTACATGATGGAACCCGCATTGGTATTGAAAACGGCAACGGTATTGCTCGCGCTGGGCGCGCTCGGCGGCCTGGTCATGGCCGGCATGCGTTTCGCCGGCCAGCCTCATCCGCCGGCATGGCTTGCCATGCTGCACGGCTCGGTCGCCGCCGCGGCGCTCACGCTGTTGATTTATGCGGCCGCCACGGTCGGATTGCCCGCGCTCGCGCTTGGCGCACTGATCCTTTTTCTGATCGCGGGCGCGGGCGGCGCAGTGCTGAATCTCCGCTATCACTGGAAGATGCTCGCGTTGCCCAAGTGGCTGATCGTGGTTCACGCGGGCGTCGCCGTGTTGGGATTCGCGCTATTGGTGATCGCGGCGTGGGCCGCGTCCGGCGCATAAGCGGCTCTGGATGCCTGCCGGAGCAAGTGCGCCGCTCGACCGCTGTGCGCGCCGGTTCAGAAAGAAAGTCAGCGCACGGGTTGACCGACAATCCGCGCCCATGCCGCCCGCAGGCGTCGCGCGCGGTCTTCGAAGAGATACGACGCGGCCAGCGCGAATAGCGCTGAAGCCACCCCCGTCAACACGTGCTCGACAATGGGAATGCGATAGTGACTCGCATGCGAATAGGCGTCGCCTAACGTCGTCAGAAAGCCGACGATCAGCGCATTGCTATATCGGTGCGTGAAGAATTTCGCCGCGGGCGTGAACGTCAGAAGTATGGCGAGGAGTCCGGTGAGCAGACCCGTCTGGAATGCGATGGTCCAATGAGCAAGGCTCATGACATTGCCCCAACTCCCCGGCATGCAGGTCATGCACGCACTGGTCGGCTGCCAGAAACGCTGAATAAACAGCCTGACGCGGCGCTTCCATTCGCTTGACATGATGTATCCCCGTCGAGCCTGCGCATCCATGCGGACATGCTGGAATACTACACCGCGATTGCCGCCGTCCAGACCCGGGCCGCCCGCCAATTGTCCGGCTCCAGATGCCATGCGCGGCAGGCGCTTCACGCCGATCAGCCGTGAGTAAAAACGCGGGCTTGAATAGCGGCTCTGCATTGTTTATCGGCTTCGCAATACTTTCGCAATACCTTCGCAATACCATTAATTTCAGCTTTTTTTTCGGTTTTTGTTCTTAACCGCGGAGGTAACATCGTCGCAGCCTGAAAAAGAGGGGCAACCCATGACGATGACCTTGAATCCGCCGGCGTCCGCGAAAATAAGCAAGTCGTTGAAAATAGACGCCATTCGATTCCTTGCGGCGTTCTGGGTCCTGATGTATCACTTTCGTCCGCCCCTCTTCAAGGAGCTTTTGCCGCATCGGCTCGCTTTTCTAGGCGGCGCGTTATGGTCGGGATCGACCGCGCTGTTTGCGGGTCCGGCAGCCGTCATCGTGTTCTTTGTCATTTCCGGCTATTGCATCCACAACGCGTATCAGAAGGATGTCACCCTCAAGCCGATCAACTATTACGCGTCCCGATTCGTCCGCATCGGATTACCGCTCGCGATCCTGCTATGCCTCGTTCAACCTTTGCCGACGGGGCAGAATTATCTCGAGTCCGTGTTGTGGTCGCTTTACTGCGAAATGGCGTATTACGCCGTTTATCCCATCTTGCGCCCGCACTTCCGCTACATCGGCGAAATGATCGTGGGCAGTGCAATGGCGGCCGCGGTCATGGTGACGGTGGTTCGCCTGTTCGGGCATCCCGCCTGTTACGGCTGCGTCTATGAGACGTATCGAATTCCGGGTACGGCTTTACTCTATGCATCGGGATGGATTTTCGGCTGCCTGATCGCGGAAACGCAGCGCAATGCGGAGCAGTTCCAGGTTCGCGGCGCGTATTCGCCGCTCACGATGATGATCAAGAACGGGCTTGATCGGACCACGCATTACCTGGCGAACTACCTGATTGCGCTCAGAGTGGCGATTGTCGTGGCCGGCGCGGCGATCATGATCCTGCTGTCCGAATCGAATCTCAAGCCAGCGATCGTGCCGTTGATTACGCCTGATATCACGCTTCCGCTATTTCAGTTTCTCGCGGCAATCTGGATCGCGACGGAAACCGCCACGCCTTCCAAAGCCGGCATCTGGTCCGCACTCGCGGCTTTCGGGGCGTGGTCGTATAGCCTTTATCTTTGCCATAAGATGGCGCTCGCATTGCTGGAAATGAGCGGCTTCGACGGCACGTCACGATTCGCGTGGTTCGTACAGGTGCCATTGGCATTCGCCATCAGTTACGCGTTCTACCGGATGATCGAAAGGCCCTCGCATACGGTTTCGCAACGGCTGCGCAAATACACGCCGAATTCGCCGGCCGCGCCCGTGGCCTGAGCCTCCGAGCCGAGCTTCGACACCGCTACGTCTGCCCCAGCGTCCGATACAACTCGTTCGCGCGATTCAGATGCGCGCGCATCGCTTCGGCCGCTCCGTCGCCGTCGCGTCTGGCGATCGCGTCGACGATTCGCTGATGCTCCGACAGCGTCAACTCCTCCGCGCCGGGCGCGCGCACGAGCGGCCGGTAGTACTCGCCCGCCCAGCGAAACAGCGATTCGACAATCGACGGGAAAATCGGATTGCCGCTGATCAACGCGATCTCGCGGTGAAACGCCATATCGCGCTCGATGAACTCCTCCAGATTGACCATCGAGGCACGATGCCGCGCCACGCTGAGTTGCAGACGCGCCACGTCTTCCTCGGTCGCGCGCTCCGCCGCCATGCGCGCAGTGCCGGTTTCGAGAAAAACCCGCGCCTCTTTCAGATGAGCCAGCATGTCGGGATGACTGCGCAGCAGGTGCATCGCGCCGCCGGCGATCTGCGCGATCAACCGGTCGGCCGTGGGCACGACGACTCGCGCGCGCTCGCCGTGCACGATCTCGACAATGCCGGAGCGCTCCAACGTTTGCAGTGCCTCGCGAATGGCGGGCCGGCCCACGCCATAAATTTCCATCAACTCCCGCTCCGATGGAAGCTGCGCGCCGGGCGCAATTTCGCCCGAACGGATTCGTTCCATGAGCCGGTCGACAACTTCCTGATACAGCTTTCGGCGCTGAATGATCTCAGCCATGACATGTCCGCGTAAAACCAAGTGGTGTAATGACCTTACCACGGACACGCCGCCCGATGGAAGGGCGCGAGGACAGCGCGAAGCATGATCCGGCGAGACCGGCAGCCTGCGACGCAACCGCTCTCTCGCTCGACACGCGCCCGAACGTTATGTCGCCGACACGCGCCCTTCCTTCACCGCGCCGAAGAACGCCGCATCGCCGATCTGTCCGCCTTTCAGCACGATTTGCAGACCATCGCGCCGCGGCTCGGCGGACCATGCGCGGCACAGCGGCGCGCCAGGCGCGAGCCCTGCCACGACGCTCAGCGCATCGATACCCAGCGCGCTCGCCACTTCGCCGGAACTGTCGCCGCCCGCGACCACCACGCGCGTCAGCGCGACGCTATCGAGCAAGCGCCGCATCACCTCGGCCAAGGCACGCCCGACCTTGCGCGCCGCATCGTGCCGAGACAGTCCCGCGGCGCACGCAATGGCGTCGAAGCCGCTTACCGCCGGATCGTCCGGTCCTTCGGCGCTATGCACGATCACGCTGACGCCGCGACTCAACGCCTGCGTGGCCGCCATCACGACGCGTTCGATCTCGGCGGCGCCGTCGCGCGAATCGAGCGCCCTCGGCAAATCGAGGCGCTCGGTGTGAAAACCGTGCGCGCGCGCCCAGCCGATTTGCGCGGCCGTCACCGGCGAGCAACTGCCGCTCACTGCCGCAATCGCCTGCACGGGATCGGCGACCGGTAGCGACGGCGTCGGCGGCAACAATCCACACGCGCGCCAGTGCGCCGCCAGCGCGTATTGCAGACCCGACGACGACGCCGTGAATATCCCGCCGCCACGCTGCTCCCAAACCAGACGCCCTGCCGCGGCCAGGGTCGCTTCGTCGAGCACGTCGATCAGGACAACCGGCGTGTCGGGCGCGCTCAGCGCTCGCACCCGCGACGCGACATCGGCGCCGCGCAGTTGAAGCATGTCGATCAGTTCGATGCGCCGCGCCGTTTGCCTCGCGAGATGCAGGCGAAGATCGGCCTCGTTCATCGGCGTGACGGGATGCCGCGACATGGTCGGATGCCGGTCGAGCCGGTAGCCGACGCCATCCACGGCGGCGAACAGGTTGCCGAACATCTGATAACGCTTCAGGCGCGGCGCGCCGATCACCATCGGCGACCAGTGGCCGGGGCTATGCTTGACGCCGATGTCGATCGCGCGGCCGATCGACCCGACTTCGGCGGACGAATCGAAGGTCGAGCACACCTTGTATTGCAAAATCGGCGCGCCGAGCGCGGCGAGGCTTGCAAAGGCATCCGCAAGCTCGTCGTCGATCCATGCGCTCGAACGTCCACGCGACGAACCCGCCATGCCCACGCAGCGCACTTCGGGAAAACGCGCCAGCAACTCGCGCGTCGGCTTTTGCAGACACAGCACGGTCGGCACGCCGGCGGCTTGCATGGCTTCCATCGCGTCCGTCGAGCCGGTGAAGTCGTCGCCGTAATAGGCGAGCAGCAGCCCCGCGGGCCACGCTGTCGCGTTCGTCGCGTTCGTCGCGTTCATCGCGTTCGTCGCGTTCGTCGCGTTCGTCGCGTTCGTCGCGTTCGTCGCGTTCGTCGCGTTCGTCGCGTTCGTCGCGTTCGTCGCGTTCGTCGCGTTCGTCGCATTCGTCGCGTTCGTCGCGTTCGTCGCGTTCGTCGCGTTCGTCGCGTTCGTCGCGTTCGTCGCATTCGTCGCGTTCGTCGCGTTCGTCGCGTTCGTCGCGTTCGTCGCGTTCGTCGCGTTCGTCGCATTCGTCGCGTTCGTCGCGTTCGTCGCGCTCATCGGCTCGGTCCCGTTCATTTCCAGAACTCCAGCGCGGCGTTCAATGCCGGATGCCTCGAAGCATGCTGCCTGAGCGGCACGCCTTCGATCGCCGCGACCCACGCCTCGCGCAACGCCTCGACGCCCGCCGCCACGCCGCCCGGATGACCGAAGATGCCGCCGCCCGCCGTATGAATCAGATCCGCGCAGCCGATCGCGGCGTAGGTGTCCGCGGCCTGCAAGCCGGTCTGCCCCGAACTGAACACCGGCATCGCGGACATCGGCGCTTCGGGCATCACCGGCGCGAGCACCGCGCGCGCGGCGGCGATCACGCTGTCGTCGGGCTCGCTGAACTTGTTGCGCAGTCCGTTCACATGCAGATGATCGGCGCCCGCAAGACGCCAGATCATTTGCCACGGCGCGTAGTCCCAACCCAATTCGGCGCAGCGCGACAGATAACCCCAGCCGGCGCGATGCGCGTGAATCGGCAACTGCGCGTGTCGCCGCAATTCATGCATGCCGACCAGACCGATCGAGTTGAGCACCGCCATCACGCAGGTGCCGCCCTCCGCCAGCACGAGATCGTGACGACGACGCATCTGATCGAGATCGCCCGTCAGGTTGAACGCGACCATCGCCTTCTTGCCGGTGCGATCCGCTTCCGCGTTGACCACGCGCATCACGGCCCGCACCCGTTCGTCGAACGGACAATGCGGACCGTCGGCCTGCAATTCATCGTCCTTGATGAAGTCGATGCCGCCCACGACGAGTTCACGCACCTGCTGCGCCGTCTGCTCCGGCGACAAGCCGACGCTCGGTTTGATGATCGTGCCGATCAACGGACCGTGCGTGACCCCGCTCAGCCGCCGCGTGCCTTCGATACCGAACGCGGGCCCCGGATACGCGGAGGCGAACGACGGCGGCAATGTCAGCCCGGTCAGGCGCAAACCCGACACCTGCCGCAGTTCGAACAGATTGCCCGCGATGGTCGACAGCAGATTCGGCAAGGACGCACCGAGGTTTTCGATCGGCCACGACAGTTCGAGCGTGCAACGCGTATAGCGCTCCGACACGATTCCGCCGGCGAGGCTCGGCCGGCCGACCGTCTCCAACACCGTCAAACGTTCGACGCGCGCGCCCGAGCGCGCCTTCAGTTCGGGCGTTTCGTTGGGCAACGCGACAAACGTGCCGCTCGACTGCTCACCCGCGATCACGTCGGCGGCGCGTTGCGGATCGTCGCCGGTTTCGAGCCAGTAAGTGGCGTGGATGCGTTCGCTCACGATATCAATCCCTGTTTGGCAATCGGCAAGAAGGCACACGTTTTCATGTCAGGTGATCCGGCGAATGCTCTCGGCGATTTCCGCGCGGTCGAACACGTTCTTCCAGTCGTCGCGCATCAGCCGCGGCTTGCCGAATTCGATCGCCTTGTTGCACGCATCGGAGAACGCGCCGGGAATTTCGTTGAAGATCACCGCGCTCAGGATGTTCATGTGCCCGAGCAGAAAATCGCGCGCGGCCTCTTTCGGCACGCCCCGTTTCACGGTCTCGTCCATCGCTTCGCGCATCACGTACAGCAGCGTCGCGCAAATCGTTTCCGACAGGCCGGG
This sequence comes from Paraburkholderia terricola, assembly GCF_003330825.1. Lineage (NCBI taxonomy): Bacteria > Pseudomonadati > Pseudomonadota > Betaproteobacteria > Burkholderiales > Burkholderiaceae > Paraburkholderia > Paraburkholderia terricola. The sequence goes on along the minus strand of NZ_CP024942.1, from coordinate 2,252,340 downwards.
TTCGAGCAGCGCCATCTGGTCGACGCTCAAACGATACGAGCGCAGGATCGGCGCGTAGATCACCTTGGCCACGTCTTCACCGAGGTCGAACGCTTCTTCCGGGCCTTGCATCAGCGCGCTGGTGATCGACTGCTTCGCGTATGCGCCGCCGAAGAAATCGCGCCGCGCCTTCGGATCGGCTTCGTCGTTGAAAATCAGCGGATGACACGGATGCGCGACGAAATACGTGAGGTCGTCGCGCTTGGGCAGGTGGCCGGCGAACGGCGCGGCGGCGTCCAGCGTCATCACCATCGTGCCGGCCGGCAGCTTCGGCGCGATCTCGTGACTGAGCTTGCCGATCAGCGTGTCGGGCACCGCGAGGATCACCACCTGAGCGCCGTCGAGCGCGGCATCGGTCGACACGCAGTCGACGTTCAGTTCTTCCTTGAGGCGCTTTTGCCCCGCCTCGCTCACCTCGACGTGCGCGACGCGGTAGTCGGACTTCAGCAGATTGCTGGTGAGGCGAAAGCCCATCTTTCCGCCGGCGCCGAACAGTGCGATCTTTTCTTTCATGGTGCGAACTCCTTGCATGGATTCATTGAAAAATTGGTGGCGATCAGCTCGAATGCGATTGCGGCTCGAGCGTGACGGGCGCGATGCCGTCGCCGGGTTTAGGCAGGCGCGCGCTGCTGCAGAACGCGAAGGCAAGCCCTGCGCTCATCAGCATCAGCACGCCGACCACGAACATCGGCGCGTGATACGAGCCGGTCGCATCCTTGACGGCGCCGGTGACATACGGCGCCATGAAGCCGGCCAGATTGCCGATGGTGTTGATCAGCGCGATACCGGCCGCAGCGGCGGCGCCCGAGAGAAAACGCGCGGGCAGCGCCCAGAAATTCGGCAGCGCGGAAAAGATCGCGCACGCGGTGACGGTGATCACGGCGACGGTCGCGGCGGGCGATTGCATGTACAGCGCGACGGGAATGCTCGCCGCGCCGATCAGTGCGGGCACGCCGATGTGCCACGCGCGCACGCCGTGCTTCGTCGCGTTGCGGCTCCACAGATACAGCGCGAGCGCGGCGGGCAGATACGGAATCGCGGTGATCAAACCCTTCTGGAACACGTTGAAGTGCGTGCCGAACTGGCCTTCGAAGCCGCCGATGATCGTCGGCAGGAAAAAGGCGAGCGCGTAGAGTCCATAGATCAGGCCGAAGTACATCAGCGCGAACATCCACACGCGGCCGCTTCTGAATGCGGCTCGCGCATGCAACGAATGCTGTGTCGACGCATTGGCGCGGGCCCGTTCTTCCGCTTCGAGTTCGGCGGTGAGCCAGGTTTTCTCGGCGGCGGTCAGCCAGCGCGCCTGCGAGGGCCGGTCGGCGAGATAGAACCACGCCACCACGCCGACCACGATTGCGGGCACCGCAACGCCGAAGAACATCACGCGCCAGCCGGCCAGCCCGAAGAGGCCATGCGCCTCGATCAGCAACGCGGCCACGGGTGCGCCGATCACGATCGTCAGCGGCTGTGCGAGATAGAACAGCGCGAGAATATGGCTGCGATAGCGCGACGGCACCCACATGCTGAGGAACAGAATCGCGCCCGGAAAAAAGCCCGCCTCCGTCACGCCGAGCAGAAAGCGCAGCGTGTACAGGCCGGGAATGCTGCTAACCCACGTGAACAGCAACGCGACGATGCCCCACGACACCATGATGCGAGCGAGCCAACGACGCGCGCCGAACTTGTGCAACGCGAGATTGCTCGGAATCTCCAGCACGATGTAGCCGATGAAGAACACGCCGGCCGCGAGACCGAATTGCGCGGCGCTCAGCGCGAGGTCCTTCGTCATGCCGTTCGGGCCGGCAAACGAGATTGCCGTGCGGTCGAGAAAATTGATGAAAAACATCAGCGCGACGAACGGCACGAGGCGGATCGACACCTTGCGGATAGCCGATCGTTCGATGGGGTCCACGGTTACGGTTTGCATCTCACATCTCCTATCGGTCGCGGGCGGCAGGCATGGGCTGCCCGAAAGGTGTCGGCCCGGAAGCTATCTGCATGCAGGCGAAGGGTTTGAGCGACAACACGCTGTCGCTCACGAGGCTCAGACGGTCCACTGGAATTCGCCCGTCTTGCGCCGCGTCGAACGACGCTTCGTCGAGCGTGGATAGGCTCATGTCAGCCGCCACGCTGCCGCCGCTGAACGTCAAGCACACCGTGCGTTGATCCGCCGTGAGGTTGGCGACGATCAGGCGCATGCGTCCCTGCGCATCCCGCGCGCCGAAACACGCGACCTCACGAGGACTCGCCGCGCGGCATGGCAAGCGGGTCGCTCCGGCCATCCGCGCCATCGCGGCGGCGACATGAAACATCGGATAGCGCGCTGGAGCGGACGCGGCATCCACCAGGCCGCGCGGCCCCGTCAGCGCGCCGAGGGTCAGGCATTCGAGCGCCGCGCCTTCGAGCGCCGTTGCGTAACCGGCCAGCCACGCCGCGCCGAACAGACCGCGCTGACGCGGGTCGTCGCCGGCCATCGCCACGCGCTCGCCGCGCGGATTCGGCATCACGCGCGAACCGTACGGGTTCTGCCGCATGCCGATCGAGACCGGGCCGATCGCATACGGCTGCGCGCCAATCAGCGCGCGACAGGAACGCGTGATGTGCGGAATCGCTTCGAGCGTTTGCATGACGCTGCGGTCGTCGGCTGCGTGAACGATGGGACAGGTTGCATGCGTGACCCAATCGACCCGTTCCAGCGGCGGGCGCTTGCGATTGAGTTCCGTGAAGTAGCTCAGCATGCCGCCGCCTAGACGCAAGCCGGGAAACGCGCGGCGTGCCGCGCGGTAAACCTCGTCGAGCGGCGGGCACGGCGGGCTGATGCTCCCCGGCGGGTTCGACTGCCGGTGCACGGACGGACTAACGACAATGCCTGTCAACTCGAGTCCGGCTTCCTGAATCCGCGCCGCGATCCATTGCAATTCCTCTTCAGGCGCGGCCACGCCGGGCAGCGCGCATTCGAGCACCGCGGGGATTGCGGCGCGGCGTTGCAGTTGCGCGAACCCCGCGAGTTCGGCGACACCGTGACCGGCGACGGGATCGAAGTGCAGCGTCAGGCGCTGCGGCGCGAGTTCGGCCAGCAATGACAGATTGGCAAGCGTCCTGTCGATCTCGTCGGGCGCTATCGCCACGCCGAGTTTGGGCATCGGCTCGTCGATGCCGCGCAAGTCGATCAGGATTTCGCCGTGGCGTGGCGACAGCGCCGCTACCGCGTTCAATTGGGGCGGCGCACCGTCGACCTCGACACGTATCGACTGCTCGCTCGTCGAGCCCTTTTCGATCGTATAGGGCCACGGCAGTTCGAGCGGGCGCGAGTAGGTCTTGAACGATGCATCCGACCAGTTGCGTTGGTCCTCCATCTCGAACACGTCGCCGGTGAAAGCGCAGCGCACCGTTGCGCCGGACGCAAGCGCATTTTCGATCGCGCGGATGTGCTTGAACGGTTGCCACGGATCGATCGACGCGGGGAACGACGATGTCTCGATCGTGCCGTCGTCGTGCGTGACGCGCGCCGCCGCGCCCGCGATGCCCTCGATCGGATGCAGAACCACGAAGCCGCAGCGCGCCGCGAGAAAGTCCGTTTGCGCGGTGGCCCGGGCGCTGCATTCGAACGCAGCGTCGGCGTCGCATGCAATCAGGACCGTGTAGGTCAGTACATGGCCTTCGGGATTGACACAGCGCGCGGCGTACGAGACACGGAAGCCCCGCGCATGCGAGTCGATTTCGACGTCGCGAATCTCCGGCCGGCAAGTGCCCCAATCCCGATCGCGCACGAGCCAGCTAATCGCACGAACGACTTCGGTGCCGCCGTGGCGAATCTCGCGCAACGCGCCGTCGATGAAAAGCGCCGACCACGGGCCGGCCGTCAGCGTCTGCGCTGTTGGCTCGATCTGCGAGGTGCCGTAGTAAATATTCGCAAGCGTGCGATCACGGCTATTCATCGCGGCACCGCATCGGAGGAACTGAACGTGAGCGCATGCGCTGCCTCGTCGAGCGAATTCAACGCGACCGTTCGGCCTTCACGCGCGGAAAGGTATGCAGCTTCGACGAGCGCAAGCGTCTTCAGATTGTCGCGGCCGCTCGTTTGCGGTTCGCCTCCGTTGCGAAGGCACGCGATCCAGTGACGCTGAATGTTCAGCACGCTGCCCTGAATCGCCTCCCACGGCGCGCTCGCCCAGGCCAACGGCGGCGGCGCCGCCGTTTCGGTGCGCGTGCCGTCGCGGTTGTGAATGTCCAGCCGGTAGTCCGCCGACAGGCGCAGCGTGCCGTCCGCGCCATCCACTTCGATCAAGGTCTGCGGAAACAGCTCGCGCGCCTGGCGCGACGCGTAGCTGCAATCCACCACGCTCGTCACGCCGCTTTCGTGTGTGAGCAGCATGGTCGCGACGTCTTCACCGGCAATCGCCGGGTTCACGCGCGCGGTCGCCGCGGTGAGACGCGTTGCATCGCCGAACAGAAAGCGCGCGATGTCGAGAATATGAATGCCCAGGTCTTCCACGATGAAGCGTTCGTTTCGCGCGAGATACGGTTGCCCGCTGAATACGTCGAACGCTGAACGAAACGACACCCGGCCCCAGAACGGCGCGCCGATCGCACCGTCGCGCAGCGCGCGGCCCACGGCCTGAATCGCCGGCTGCCAGCGAAAATTTTCGTGGACCATCAGCGGCACGCTAGCGCGCTCGCATGCGGCGACCATCGCGCGGGCATCGGCGAGCGTCAATGCGAACGGCTTCTGGCAGATCGCCGCGACGCCCGCTTGCGCAGCCAACTCGACCAGCGAACGATGACTCGGCGCGGTCGTCGCGATGTCGACGAAATCCAGTTGCTCGGCGCTAAGCATCGCCGCGGAGTCCGTGTATAGACGCTCGATGCCGAACGCTTGTCCTGCCGTGTTCAGCCGCTCGCTATCGGCATCGCACAGCGCGACGATCTCCGCGCCGTCGATGTCCCGCCATGCGTGCAAATGATTGCGCGAGAAGAAGCCGCATCCGATCACCGCACCTTTGAAGCGCTTCGCCGTTTTGTTCATTGCGTCCGTTGCATTCATCGCTCACGCTCCCGTCGCCGCCTGCTTCTGCAACGCGAAGCGCTGCTGCACCCGCCGCTGGATCTGATCGACCACCACCGCCGCGACGATCACCACCCCCTTGATGACGGTCTGCCAGAACGAGCTGACGCCCATCATCACGAGCCCGTCGGACAAAATGCCGATCACGAACGCGCCGATAATCGTGCCGCCGATCCTGCCGCGCCCGCCCGACATCGACGTGCCGCCCAGCACGGCCGCGGCGATCGCGTTGAGCTCGAACGTCTCGCCGCTCAACGGATGCGACGCGACCAGTTCCGACGAAATGATCAGCCCGACAATCGCCGCGCAAAAACCCGAGAACATATAGACGAACATCTTCACGCGATTCACGCGCACGCCGGAAAGTTGGGCCGCGCGCTCGTTGCTGCCGATCGCGTAGATCTGCCGCCCGAGCGGCGTGCGTGCCGCGAGATAGGCCGCGAATGCGCCGACCACGACGAGCAGCCAGATCGTGAGAGGCATGCCGAGAAGGGATGAACTGCCGAGAAGCGGAAAGCCGGTGGTGCCGTAATCGGGGTTGCCGGTCAGGTTGGGGAACGTCTCGCCGCCCGACGACAACAAGGCCGCGCCGCGCGCGATATACAGCGTGCCGAGCGTGGCGATGAACGGCGCAACGTTCAGCCGCGTAATCAGCAAGCCGTTCACCGCACCGACCGCGACGCCCGACAACAGCGCGACGCCGATCACCTCGGGCACGCTCAGATAGAGCGTGTAGCTGCTGCCGAGCGGAATGCCGTTGAGAATCAGCCCGCCCGCGATCATTCCCGACAGGCCGACGATCGAGCCGACCGACAGATCGATGCCGCCCGCCACGATGACGAAGGTCATGCCGATCGCGAGAAACGCGTTCAGCGCTACGTGACGCGACATGATCAGCAGATTCTCGATGCTCAGAAAGTTGTGCGCCGCGAACGAAAAGAAAATGACGACGGCAAAGAGCGCGATGAACGTGCGCAGCTTGAGCAGCAGTAAAAGCGGCGCTTCACCGAGGGTCGCGCCGGGCGCGGCGCTTTTGATCGCTACGGTCATGAAAAGGTCTCCAATCGTTCGGTCGGGCCTGCGTGTCTGGTTTGCATCATCTGCGTCACAATTCGCGTCATGCAGCGGCCAGTTGTCCGCTTGCATGCGCGTCGACGCGGTGTCCAATCGCCGATGCCGCGACGAGCGCATCCTGGGTGGCTTCGCTTGCATCGAATTCGGCCGTGATGCGCCCGTTCGACATCACCAGAATGCGATCGGACAGCGCCATCACTTCTTCGAGGTCGGACGTGACGAACAGAATGCCGAGCCCCTTCACGGCGAGATCGCGCATCACCTTGAAGATGTCCGCCTTCGCACCCACGTCGATGCCGCGGCTCGGCTCGTCCATCAGCAAGACCTTGGGCGCCGTCATCAACGCGCGTGCGATGACGACCTTTTGCTGATTGCCGCCGGAGAGCGAACTGACCGGCAGATGCCAGTCGGCCACCTTGATCGCCAGATCGCGGATGAAACGCGTGACGGCGTTGTGCTCGCGCTGCCGCTCGATGTGAAATCCCCGCGCAAAATCGGCGAGGCTCGACAGCGTCATGTTGCTGCCGATCGACAGGATCGGCAGCAACGCATCGGCCTTGCGGTCCTCGGGAATCAGCGCGAGACCCTGCGCCACGCGCCTGGCTATCGGCTTGCCGTTCAGCGGCTTGCCGGCGAGCACGACATCGCCCGTTGCATGCGGATGACAGCCGAGAATGCATTCGAAGAGTTCGGAGCGCCCCGCCCCCATCAGCCCGTAAATGCCGACGATCTCGCCCGTGTGCAGCGACAGCGAGACGTGATCCACGAGCAGGCCGGCTCCCTTGCGCGGCAGCGATACGTCATGCACGCGCAGCACTTCGGCGCCGCGTTCGTGTCCGATGGGGCGCGAAAAATCCTTCGTCTCGCGGCCGACCATCTGCCGCACGATCCACGGCACGTCCACCTCGTTCATCGGTTGATGACCGGTAATGCGGCCATCGCGCAACACGGTGATGTAGTCGCCGATACGGATCAGCTCTTCGAGCCGGTGCGAGATATAAACAATCGCGACGCCATGCGATTTCAGATCGGCGATCACCTGAAACAGCACCTCGACCTCGGCCGCGCTCAACGCCGAGGTCGGCTCGTCAAGAATCAGAATGCGCGCGTCGTGCGCGAGCGCCTTGGCGATTTCGACGAGCTGCTGCTGACCGATGCGCAGATCCTCGACCAGCGTGTCGGGGCTCACGTCGAGTTCGAGGCGCTCGAGCAGTTCGCTCACTTTGCGGCGCTGCGCGCCGGCGTCGATGTCGATGCCCGCACGCGTGATTTCGTGCGCAATGAAGACGTTCTCCGCGATCGACAGATTCGGGAACAGGTTGAGTTCCTGAAACACGATGCCGATGCCGTGACGCAGCGCATCCGAACTGCTCGCGAGTTCGATCGGCTGGCCGTCGAGAAGCAAGCGCCCCGTGCTGGGTTGCTCCGCGCCGGCAATGATCTTCATCATGGTCGACTTGCCCGCGCCGTTTTCTCCGACGAGCACGTTGACCGCGCCGCGCCGCACGCTGAAGCTCGCTTCCTTCAATGCGACCGTGCCCGGATACACCTTCGTCACCGCCTCGACCTGAAGGATCACGTCGTTGTCCACGGCGGCCGCGCTCATGGCTTGCTCCCGAGCGCGAGGGCGAGCGGCACCACTTCCGGCTGCTCGCTCGCGCCGTCGTAGGAGAACGCGCCGGTGACCGTGATCGGCTGCCCTTTCAGGTCGGCGCGCGGCAACGGCTTCATCACATGCGCCGCCGCGTAGGCATTGAGCGCGGTGCCGAACCGCGCGTATTCGATCTGGTTGCGAAAATCCGCGAACGAGACGAAGTCGAGCGAATCGCGCAGCGTCGTACCCAGCACCGTCGGGCCGATATCGACGATCACATCGGCCTTGCCGTCGCCGTCCGTATCGACGCCGACGGTGCCCTGACTCGAATCCGTATCGACCGACACGATGGTGCCTTGCACCCTGGTCGGGAAATTCCAGGGCGCGCTATCGTCCTTGCCCCGGTAGCCATATTTTTTGCCGGCCGCGTCGGGGTCGGCCTTGATCGCGTCGAGCAGCACCTTGATATCGGTCGCGCGCTTCTCGACGCTCGGCACCACTTTCGTGCTCCACATGGAGGCCACCATCGCGTTCGGATCGTAGCCCGCCGACGCGTAGGCATCGCGCGGCGCCTTCGACGCCTGGGCATCGTGCTTGACGAGTTTGCAGCCGGACAGCGCACCGCCCGCGACCAGCAGAATGGCCGCGTATACAGAAGCTCTCATGGGTGTCCTCATTCCACGCCGGAGGAAAACCGGGGGACGTGTCGCCCCCGGCAACAGGCTTTAGCGCAGCGCGAACATGTCGAGCTTGCCGGCGTTCGCCTTGGTAATCAGCGAGCAGTTGATCAACTGCTTTTCGGGCTTGCCGGTCGAACCGGTCTTCATGTATTTGTCGGCCTGCTCGACGGCTTCCGTCGCCGCCTGCGCCGCGGGTTGCAGCACCGTCGCGCGGATGTCGTTGCGCATGATCGCGTCGCGCACGTCGTTGCTGCCGTCGAAGCCGACCACGATCACGTCGCTGCGTTTGGCCGCCTTCAATGCCGCCGAGGCGCCCATCGCCATCGTATCGTTGCCCGCGATCACGCCTTTGATATCCGGGTGGCTCTGCAAGATGGTCTCCATCACGCGATACGCCTCGGTCTGACTCCAGTTCGCCGACTGCCGCTCGACCATCTTCATGTTCGGGAACTGGTCGATCACATCGTGATAGCCCTTCGAGCGGATGCCCGCGTTGATGTCGGCTTCACGTCCGACGAGTTCGACGTAGTTGCCCTTCTCGCCGAGCGCCTTGACGAACGCGCGGCCGCCGAGCTGCGCGCCCTGGTAGTTGTTCGACACGATTTGCGACACCGCGATACCCGTCGCGTTGATTTCGCGGTCGATCAGGAAAGACGGAATGCCCGCGGCCTTCGCCTTGCGCACCGCCGCGATCGACGCCTCTGAACCGGCGTTGTCGAGAATGATCGCCTTCGCGCCGCGGGCGATCGCGGTGTCGATGAGATTGGACTGCTTGTTGGCGTCGTCGTCGTGCACCAGCACGATCGTGTCGTAGCCGAGCGCCTTGGCGCGCGCGTTGGCGGTGTCCGCTTCGGCCTTGAAAAATGGATTGTCGTGCGAGGGGGTAATGATCGCGATCAGGTTGGCCGCGTGTGCGGCGCCCGTCGCGGTGAAGAGCGTAATCGCGGCAGCGGCGAGCGCGACCCAGCGTTTTGAGGCCTTCATCGTCTGTCTCCTTTTATGAACGTCTGTGCACTGCAAAACCAGTCGCGGACGATGCGTTCTTATCTTTTTCGCGCTCGTCACTTATGCCGTCATGAGGTCATCATACCAGCTAGATTTGCCGTTGGAATGATGATCTCGCCAGGGGTTTTCGCCAGGATTTGCAGGGCTTGGAGGGAATGCCGGATCGGGCCGCGGACGTCCCGGTATGCCGGTGTTTACCCGCTAAACATGCGCGAAGGCTTGCATCTCTTCGTCGGCGCGACTAAAAATGTAAGCGCTATCATTTGTGAACTTGCTCGGAAGTAGCCTACTTAATGCAAAAACAAAGCTGCAATCGACGGCCAAATGTAAGCGCTACCGGTTTGTGCCTGGCCACCGTGCGCGCGCACCCGACACCCAGGCAACTTCTCCCGCCCGGCAACGCATCGGCGCGGTCCGCCCTACTTCAACCGAAGACATGAAACGGAGACAAACGGTCATGAGCACACCCCCGAGCCTCGAGCAGGCGCCGCCGACAATCCGCCGCGCGCAGATCGTGGCGCTCACGCTGCTGATGGTGAGCGGCATCGTCAACTATCTGGACCGTGGCACGCTCGCGGTCGCCAATCCGCTGATCCGGCACGACCTCGGTCTCTCGCTCGGACAGATGGGGCTGCTGCTCTCCGCGTTCTCGTGGAGCTATGCGCTGTTCCAGTTGCCGGTGGGCGGCCTCGTCGACCGGATCGGACCGCGCAAGCTGCTCGGCATCGGGCTGATCGTCTGGTCGCTCGCGCAGGCGGCCGGCGGCTTCGTCTCGACCTTCGGCTGGTTCATCCTCGCGCGGATCGCGCTCGGCATCGGCGAGGCGCCGCAGTTTCCGTCGGCGGCACGCGTGGTCAGCAACTGGTTTCCGCTGCGCGCGCGCGGCAAGCCGACCGGCATCTTCAACTCGGCGTCGCCGCTCGGCACGGCGCTCGCGCCGCTCTGCCTGTCGCTCCTCGTGGTGCATCTGAACTGGCGTTGGGCCTTCATCGTGACGGGCGTGGCGGGTCTGATCGTGGCGGCCGTATGGCTCGCGGTGTATCGCGACCCGGTCAAGGCCACCATGACCGAAGCCGAACGCCACTACCTCGAAGGCGACGACGCGGACCTCGAACCGGCGCCCGCGCTCACGTTCGCCGACTGGCGCTCGTTGTTCTCGCACGGCACCACGTGGGGCATGCTGATCGGCTTCTTCGGCTCGGTGTATCTGAACTGGGTGTACCTCACATGGCTGCCGGGCTATCTGACGATGGAGCGCCACATGAGCCTGATGCATACGGGCGTCGCGGCATCCATACCGTTTTTCTGCGGCTTTCTGGGCGCGCTCACGGCCGGCTGGTTTTCCGATCTCATCACGAGCCGCAGCGCGAGCCCGGTCGCGAGCCGCCGCAATGCGGTGGTGATCGCGATGCTCGGCATGGTCGCGTTCACGATTCCGGCGGCGCTCGTGCAGAGCAACACCATCGCGATCGTGTGCATCTCGGTGGTGATCTTCCTCGCGAACGCGGCCTCCGCGAGTTCCTGGGCGCTCGCCACCGCCGCCGCGCCGCCCAACCGCGTCGGCTCGCTCGGCGCGATCCAGAATTTCGGCGGCTTTCTGGGCGGTGCGCTCGCGCCGATCCTGACCGGCTACATCGCGCAGACCTGGTCGTTCGTGCCCGCCCTGCTGACCGCCGCCGGCATCGCGTTTATCGGCGCGATGAGCTATCTGCTGTTCGTGCGCAAGCCGATCGAGGACCAGCCCGCTGCCGGCGAAGCCGTGCAAGCGCCTGCGTGAACGCGCCTGCCGCTGCCGCTGCCGCTGTCGTTGCCGCTGTCGTTGCCGCTGTCGTTGCCGCTGTCGTTGCCGCTGTCGTTGCCGAATAACCGAATTCTTTACTGGAGATCAACAGCATGACCAACACCAAGCAAACCACCGCTTCAGTCGAAGGCATCGTCCCCGTGATGCTGACGCCGTTCGACGACGCCGGCGCAATCGACTACGCCGGGCTCGAACGTCTGATCGAGTGGTATATCGCGCACGGCTCGGACGCGCTGTTCGCCGTCGCGCAGTCGAGCGAGATGCAGTTTCTGACGCTCGCGGAACGCGGCGCGCTGGGACGCTTCGTCGTCGAGAAAGTCGCGGGCCGCATTCCTGTCGTGGTGTCCGGCCACATCAGCGACGACCCCGACGCGCAGGCCGAGGAACTGAGCGTCGCCGCGTCGACCGGCGCGCAAGGCGTCGTGCTCGTGACGAACCGGCTCGATCCCGATCGCGAGGGAACCCACGCGTTCGCCGCGAACCTCGAACGGCTCCTCGCGCGCCTGCCGTCCGATATGCCGCTCGGTCTGTACGAATGTCCGGCGCCGTATCGGCGTCTGCTTTCCGACGACGAGTTGAAGATGTGCATCGACACCGGCCGCTTCATCATGCTGAAGGACGTGAGCTGCGATCTCGCGACCGTGAAGCGCCGCGTCGCGCTCGCGCAGGGTTCGCCGCTGAAGATCCTGAACGCGAACGCGGCCATCGCATGGGACGCGATGAAGGCGGGCTCCGCGGGTTTCAACGGCGTCTTCACGAACTTTCATCCCGATCTGTACAACTGGCTGCGCAACGATGCGGCGCGAGACCCGGCGCTCGCGGAGGAACTCGCAACGTTTCTCGTACTCGCCGCCGTATCCGAATCGCTCGGCTATCCCGCGCTCGCGAAGATGTACCACCAGCGCATCGGCACCTTCGATTCGATTCGCTGCCGCGTGATCGACTACGACGTGCGCGAACGCTTCTGGGCACTCGATGCGGTGCTCGACAAGATCGTCGCCGGCACCGAGCATTTCCGTCAGCGGATCGCGGCGCTCAACGAGGGCGAGGTTCGTGGGCTCTAGCCGGCGGAGGTTGCGCAGCACCACTCGGCGTTCCCGGCCACGCTCGCGCACACGCGGCGGTAAGATAGCGCGCGCGCCGACTCACCGTTTTCGATAATCCGATGCCCGACTCCCTCGACTCCCCGACCACCGCCCGCACCCAGACGAACCGCGCCCGCCGCAATACCGGCCGCACGGTGCTGTCCGACGTCGCGAAGCTCGCGGGCGTATCGACGGCGACCGTATCGCGGGTCTACAACGAGCCGGACAAAGTGTCGGCGAACGTGCGCGAACGCGTCGAGCAAGCCGCGCTCGCGCTGAACTGGTTCCCGAACGCGGCGGGCCGCGCGCTTGCGTCCACGCGCAGCCACATTGCCGGCATCATCATTCCGACGCTGGACGATCAGGTGTTCGCCTCGCAGGTGAGCGGCATGCAGGCCGCGTTCGCCGCGCGCGGCATCACGCTCGTGCTCGGCTGCTCGAACTACGATCCCGCGCAGGCGCTCGTGCAGGTGCGCGCGATGCTCGCGCGCGGCGTGGAGGCGATGGCGGTGGTGGGCGAGGCGCATCCGCCGGAACTGTTCGATGCGTTGCGCCTCTACCGCGTGCCGTATGCGGTCACGTATGCGTATCGCGGGGACAGCCCGCACACCTGCATCGGCTTCGACAATCACGCGGCCTACGTGGAGATCGCCGAACATCTGATCGGCCTCGGGCACCGCTCGTTCGCGGTCTGCATTCAGCCCACGCGCGACAACGATCGCGTGCAGGCGCGCGTCGCGGGCATTCGCGCGACGCTCGAACGCCACGGCCTCGCGGTGCGGCCGGAGCACATGCTCGAAGGCGAATCGACGATCGGTTTTGGGCGGCGCTGTCTGCGCGCGATCTGGCAAGCGCCCGGCGAACGCCCGAGCGCGATCATCTGCGGCAACGATCACATCGCGATCGGCGTGCTGCGCGAAGCGGAGGACCTGGGCATCGCAATTCCCGATGAATTGTCCGTGACCGGCTTCGACGATCTGGAGATCGCGAAAGAACTGCGCCCCGCGCTTACGACCATGCGTGTCGATACCTACGAGATCGGGCGGCTCACCGCGCAACATCTGCTCGACGTGCTCGACGGCAAGCATCCGCGACACGAACACGCCGGACATGAGGTGCATGCCGAATTGCAGCTCAGGCAGTCGACGGGACCGTGCAGGAGGTAGCCGCGATGCTTCACTGTCTCTGCGCGCCGCCTCTCACACCTGCGGCTCCAGCCGCTTCCTGATCACCTCGATCAACGCGCGGACCTTGGCCGTCGGGTAACGGGTGGGCGGAAACACCGCATGGATGCCCTTCGGCCTGCCGACCCACGCAGGCAGCAGACGAACCAGCCCGCCCGCCGCCACATCCGCCGTGATGGAAAAGTCGGTCAGCAAGCCAAAGCCGCCGCCCGCGAGCGTCGCCGCGCGCGCGGCATCGGCCGTATTCACCAGCAGCGCGTTCTCGCAACGCACGCTTTGCCTCGCGCCGTTCGCGCGCTGCAAATCGAGTGTCAACGGATGCGGCAGCACGGAAAGTGCGACGTGAGGCAAGGCCGCGAGCGCGGCCGGCGTTTTCGGCTTGCCCCATTTCTCGATGAAGGCGGGACTGGCGACGACCCATTTGACGAACCCGCCGATCTTCACCGCCCGGTAGCCCGAATCCGCCAATTGCCCCAGACGGATGGCGACGTCGATGCCCTCCGCGATCAGATCGACGTAATGGTCGCTGCACACGAGTTCGATGTCGAGTTGCGGATACGCCGCGCGCATCTCGACCAGCGCGGGCGTCACCACCAATGACCCGTAATCGATCGGCGCGCTCACGCGCAAGGTGCCGCGCAGCGGCGCCGATTCGCCCGACACGGCCGACAGCGCTTCCTCCGCCGCCTGCAGGATCTTGCAGCTCGCATCGTAGAACGCGCGCCCGCTCTCGGTCACGCTGAGCCGCCTCGTCGTGCGGATCAGCAGGCCCGCGCCGATCTCGCGTTCGAGCCGCTGTATATGCGTGCTGACCATCGTCTTCGTGAGCCCGAGACGCGCCGCGGCCGCGGTCAAGGAACCCGCCTCGACCACCGCGACGAAAACCGCCAGCCGGTTCAGATTGACATCTCTTAGATCCGCCATGTCGCCGATTGTCCATCTTCGATTGATTATGTTTCCCAGCTTAGCAGTCTTCTGCCCGACGCCGCATGCGGCTAAGCTTGCCTCATTCCCGCCGAACGCCATCGGCCCTTCCGATCAAGGAGCATTGCAATGCCTGCCGACAGACCCGTCCAGCCGATCCGCCTTCACACCACGCCGCGCTCCGGGCACGGGCACCGCGTCAAACTGTTCCTCGCACTGCTCGATCTGCCTTTCGAAACGATCGAACTGAACATGCGCGCGGGCGACAACCGCCGTCCTGAGTATCTGCAACTGAACCCGTTCGGCCAGGTGCCGACGATCGAGGACGGCGACACCGTGTTGTTCGATTCGAACGCCATTCTCGTGTACCTGGCGAGACGCTATGGCGACCCGTCATGGCTGCCCGATGACGCCCTCGGCGCCGCGGCGGTGCAACGATGGCTCTCGCTGGCAGCCGGACAGATCGCGTATGGACCGTGCGCGGCCCGGCTCGTCACGGTATTCGGCGCGCCGCTCGATCTGGAAACCGCGCAGAAGATCGCCGTCAAGCTGTTCGACGTGCTCGACGCGGAACTGGCCGGCAAACGCTTCGCGGCGGGAGACAACGTGACCATCGCGGACATCGCCGCCTACACCTACATCGCGCATGCGCCTGAAGGCGGCATATCGCTCGAACCGTATCCGAACCTACGCGGCTGGCTTTCCCGTATCGAAGCGCTGCCGCGCTTCATCGCGATGCCGGCGACGAAAGCCGGCCTACTCGCCGGCTGAGCGAAAAAACCGCAGGCGTGACCACCACCGGAGTCCAATATGTCCGACGTTTCTTCCCATGCACAGCCAGGGCTGGATCTCGTCGATCCGCCTTTCCATTCCGGCGAACTGGCGGTGCAACGCCGCGCCGGCGTCGCAACGGAGGCGCAAGCGCTCGGCCGTCGCGGCATCCGCCGCTACATGCCGGACCAGCACCGGCAGTTCTTTTCGGAGCAACCCTTCATGGTGTTCGGCGGTCTCGACGCCGACGGCCAGCCCTGGGCGACGGTGCGCGCGGCGGCGCCGGGCTTCGTGTCGTCGCCCGATGCGCGCACGCTGAGGATCGAGGGCGGGGTGCTATCCGGCGATCCGCTCGCCGGGCGCTGGCAAGCCGGCACGATGATCGGCGGCCTCGCTCTGCAGCCGCAGACGCGGCGGCGTAACCGCGTCAACGGCATCGTGACCTCGGTGACGGGCGATACGGTCATGCTCGAAGTCATGCAGAGCTTCGGCAATTGCGCAAAGTACATTCAGAGCCGCGCGCCGACCTTCGTCGCGCGCGGCGCAGCGGGCGCGGCGACCTCCATCGAGATTGCGACGCAACTGAGCGACGCGGACCGCGCGCTGCTGGCTAACGCGGACACCTTTTTTATCGCCAGCGCGAACGTGGCCGAAGAAGCGGGCCCGGCGCGCGGCGTCGACGTTTCGCATCGCGGCGGCATGCCGGGCTTCGTGCGCGTCGACGACGCCGTCACGCTCACCACGCCCGACTTCAGCGGCAATCGCTTCTTCAATACGCTGGGCAATCTGAGTCACGACCCGCGCGCCGGCTTGCTGTTCATCGACTTCGCGAGCGGCGATTTGCTGTACATCGCGGCGCTCGCGGAGATCGTCTGGGACGGTTCGGAACTGGCCGATTTTCCGCTCGCGCAACGCCTCGTCCGCTTTCGCATTACCGAGGTGCGGCGCAGTCGCGAGGCGTTGCCGTTTCGCTGGTCGGAGGTCGCGTATGCGCCGCAGTTCCGATCGTCTACTCCCTCCCTGTGATGAGCTTGCGCAAACTCGCAACGGCCGAAGCGGGTTGAGGCAGCGCTCCTCCACGGGGCACGGTCGAATATCGGGGAGAAGACAAAAGCGATTACCAAGCTTGCGGAATAAAAACACCTGCCGGTTTCTATTCGTCGCTGTGAGGGACTTAACCATTTCACCGTGAATGCCGGTTTTCCAACATACCGAAAAACTGACGGCTTGTTATCCTGACCATCCAGGCGTGCAGGGGGAGAACGCTATGTCGGTCTATGTCGATGAAGGATTCAGGCCTTGTGTCACCGAACGCGCAACCGTCGCATTCCGGGTGTGCCGCGACGATCGCGCGCAAGTCTTCGAGATCAGCGCGGAGGCACTGATGGCTTTTTGCGGGGCGGCGAGCAGTCGAAGGAAAGACCTGCTCGTCGCATTCGAACACGCGCAAGGGGAAATCCTGACGGTCGCGGCGCGCAAATGGACGTTCAAGCCAACGGAGCCGGTGCGGCTCGGCCTCGACGAATTCCGAATGATTAGACATTAGCCGTGTCAGAATCGCGCCCATGACCTGGATCGCCGCCCTGCCGATGTACGACGTCACGCCCGCTCTCGCCACCGAATGGCGCGCATGGCTCGCCGACGTGCTGCGCATGGTCAAGCCGGCGTGCCGCATCGTCGAGCCGGACGAGGAGTTGCACGGCTTCTGGCGGCGTCCCAACCTGCTGATCTCGCAGACCTGCGGCTATCCGCTGATGCACGGCTTGCATGAGCAGGTGCAATTGATCGCGACACCGCGTTTCGACGCACCCGGCTGCGAGGGCGCGCATTATTCGAGCGTGCTGGTGACGCGAGCGGACGCCCAATTCGACACGCTCGCGAATTGCCGCGGTGCGCGCGCCGCCTACAATCAGGACGATTCTAATAGCGGCATGAACGTGTTTCGCCACGCGGTGGCGCCGCTTGCGCGCGACGGCGCGTTTTTCAGCGCGGTGATACGCACCGGTTCGCACCTCGGTTCGTTGCGGGCGGTGGCGGAGAATCGCGCGGACGTCGCCGCGATCGACTGCGTGGCGTTCGCTTTCGTCTGCGATGAAATGCCGGAGCTTGCCCGGCAGGTTCGCCGGATCGGCATGACGGCGGCAGCGCCGGGTTTGCCGCTGATCGCAGCGGATACCGTGCCGCAAGCCACCATCGAAGCATTGCGCGAGGCGCTGAACGAAGCGCTCACCACGCAGCCCGAGCGCGCGAAACGTCTGCGTTTGCAGGGCTTTTCCGCGCTACCGCTCACGGATTACGAACGGATCGAGCAACTGGAAAACGAAGCGCGCGCCGCCGGCTATACGCGCCTCGCCTGATCCGCTCCACGAAGTCATTGCATGTCGAGAACCAGAAGCTGCGCGCCGTCGGTTACCTGGTCGCCGACCGCATACAACACTTCCGACACCGTACCCGCCGCCGGCGCGCCGATCGTGTGCTCCATTTTCATCGCTTCCATCACGATCAGCGGCGTGCCCTTCTCCACCACCGTGCCCGGTTCCACCAGCACCGCGATCACCTTGCCCGGCATCGGCGCGGTCAAACGGCCTTCGTGGCCTTCGGCGTCCGCGGCATGCGCGAGCAGATTCTGCCACTCGAATGCCAGGGCTTCGCCGAGGCAGAACACATGGAACGTATCGCCGTCGATGAACACGCGGCCCGTCACGCGCGCATCGCCGAGGGTCGCGCGGAACTCGTGCCGGCCCGCACCGCTCGACCATGTGAAGTCTTCGCGCACGCCGTCGTGTTCGAGCGTTTGCGTGCCGCCGTTGCGCGCGAAAGTGACGGTGAATGCGCTTTCGTTATCGACATCGCGCCAGCCGAGCGTTTGCGTATAGCCGCCGTTCAGGCGCCAATGCGATAACGCGTCCCACGGCGACGCGCCGTGCGCGGTGCCGCCCTCGCGTGTGAGCAAGGCGGCGCAGGCGAGCGCGAGCGCCTCCTTGAACGGCTTCCGCACCGGCGCGAACAACGCATCGTGATGACGCTCGATCAAACCCGTGTCGAGGTCGCCGGTTGCAAACGGCTCGCTCGTGACGATGCGTTGCAGGAACTCGACGTTGGTATGCGGACCGACCACCTCGCATGCACGCAGCGCGCGATTCAGACGCGCGAGCGCGTCCTCGCGCGTGGCGCCGTGGACGATCAGCTTGGCGATCATCGGATCGTAGAACGGCGTGATGGTGTCGCCTTCGCGCACGCCGCTGTCGATGCGCACCGGCGCCTTGCGGTCTTCTACGCCCAGCGTGAATTCCACGGCCTCGGGCATGCGCAGATGCTTGAGCGTACCCGTCGACGGCAAGAAGCCGCGCGCCGGATGCTCGGCGTAGATGCGCGCCTCGATTGCATGACCGTCGATTGTCAACTGCCGCTGCGTGAGCGGCAGCGCTTCGCCGGCGGCAACGCGCAGTTGCCATTCCACGAGATCTTGCCCCGTCACCATCTCCGTGACCGGATGCTCGACCTGTAGGCGCGTGTTCATTTCCATGAAGTAGAAATCGCCCGTGCCGGTCATGATGAACTCGACCGTGCCCGCACCGACGTAATTCACCGCGCGCGCCGCGGCCACCGCCGCCTCGCCCATTGCGCGCCTCGTTTCAGCGGGCAAGCCGGGCGCGGGCGCTTCTTCCAGCACCTTCTGGTGACGCCGCTGCACCGAACAGTCGCGGTCGAACAGATACACCGCGCCGCCGTGACGATCGGCGAACACTTGCACTTCCACGTGACGCGGCCGCGTCAGATACTTTTCGATCAGCACTCGATCGTTGCCGAAGCTGCTCGCCGCCTCGCGCTTGCACGAGGCCAGCGCGGCGGCGAACTCCTCGCTGCGCTCGACCACGCGCATGCCCTTGCCGCCACCGCCCGCGCTCGCCTTCAGCAGCACCGGATAACCGATCGTATCCGCCTCGCGATGCAGCAACTGCGCGTCCTGATCGTCGCCGTGATAACCGGGCACGAGCGGCACCGCGGCTGCGTGCATCAGCGCCTTCGCCGCCGCCTTCGAACCCATCGCGGCGATGGCCTCGACCGGCGGGCCGATGAAGACGATGCCGGCTTTTTCGCATGCGTAGGCGAAGTCTTCGTTCTCGGAGAGGAAACCGTAGCCCGGATGCACCGCTTGCGCACCGGTTGCGCGCGCGGCCTCGATGATGCGCTCGATGCGCAGATAGCTCTCCGCCGCCGTCGCGCCGCCGATGTGCACCGCCTCGTCGCACGCGGCCACGTGTTTGGCGTCGGCGTCGGCATCGGAATACACGGCCACGCTCGCGATGCCGAGCCGCTTGCAGGTCGCGGCGACGCGGCACGCAATCTCGCCGCGGTTGGCAATCAGGATCTTGTTGAACATGAAGTGTCTCGATGAAGTGTCGGGTTCGGGGCTGTTGTCGTGATGAACGCCTGCGCCTGGGTGCGTAGCCCGCGGTTGCGCATTCAGTCACGCCACGCGGGCGAGCGTTTTTCGAGGAACGACGCGACACCTTCGCGGCCCTCCGCGCCGGCGCGAATGCGGGCGATGCGCGTCGCCGTGTCTTCGATCATCGCCTCGTTCAGCTCGTGCCCGGCAATGTCCTGCACGAGCTGCTTGCAGGCTCGCACCGCTTGCGGGCCGTTCGCGCAGAGCGTTGCCGCGATGTGCTGGACGGTTGCGTCGAGTTGCTCCGCGCTCACCGCTTCGCTGACGAGACCCAGACGCCACGCCGTCGCGCAATCGAACTGCTCGGCCGTCGTGAAGTAGCGGCGCGACGCCTGCTCGCCCAACGCGCGGATCACATAAGGCGCGATGGTCGCCGGAATCAGACCCAGCCGCGCCTCGGACAAGCAAAAGCGCGCACTGTCCACCGCCACGACGATATCGCACGCCGCGATCAGCCCCATGCCGCCCGCGTACGCGTCGCCGTTCACCCGCGCGATCACCGGCTTGTTGCAGCGATAGATGGACGACAGCATGTGCGCGAGCCGCATAGCATCGGCGCGGTTCTCGTCGTCCGAGTAGCCGGCCATCTTCTTCATCCAGTTCAGGTCCGCGCCCGCGCAGAACGCCTTGCCGTTCGCGGCGAGCACGACCGCGCGCACGTCGTCGCGATCGTTCAGCGCGGTGAAGGCCGAGCTCAGGTCGGCGATCATCGTTTCGTTGAACGCGTTGCGCACGTCCGGGCGATTCAGCGTGACCGTGGCGACCCGGCCGTCGATCCCGAGGTTCAGCGTTTCGTATTGCATCGTTGCCGCTCCCGCGCGTGCCGCGCTGTCACATTCTGAACACGCCGAAGCGCGTGTCTTCGATCGGCGCGTTCATCGCGGCCGACAAGCCGAGACCGAGCACGTCGCGCGTTTGCGCCGGATCGATCACGCCGTCGTCCCACAGGCGCGCGCTCGCGTAGTACGGATGACCTTGATGTTCGTATTGCTCGCGGATCGGCTGCTTGAACGCTTCTTCCTCTTCGGCGCTCCACGCGCCGCCCTTGCCTTCGATCCCGTCGCGCTTGACCGTGGCCAGCACCGATGCCGCCTGCTCGCCGCCCATCACCGAAATGCGCGCGTTCGGCCACATCCATAGAAAGCGCGGCGAATAGGCACGGCCGCACATGCCGTAATTGCCCGCACCGAACGAGCCGCCGATGATCACGGTGAACTTCGGCACCTTCGCGGTTGCCACCGCCGTCACCATCTTCGCGCCGTTGCGCGCGATGCCTTCGTTTTCGTATTTGCGGCCCACCATGAAGCCGGTGATGTTCTGCAGGAACACCAGCGGAATCTTGCGCTGGCAGCACAGTTCGATGAAGTGCGTGCCCTTGAGCGCCGACTCCGAAAACAGAATGCCGTTGTTCGCGACGATGCCGACCGGATGCCCCCAGATATGCGCGAAGCCCGTGACGAGCGTGGCGCCGTAACGCGCCTTGAATTCGTCGAACGCGGAATCGTCGACGATGCGCGCGATCACCTCGCGGATATCGAAGGGCTTGCGCGTATCCACCGGAATCACGCCGTACATGCCCTTCACGTCGTAGCGCGGCGGCTTCGGCTCCTGCAACGCGAGCGGCACCTGCTTCGAGCGATTCAGATTGCCGACGATGCTGCGCGCGATCGCCAGCGCATGCGCGTCGTTTTGCGCGAGGTGATCCACCACGCCGGAAAGGCGCGTATGCACGTCGCCGCCGCCCAGGTCTTCCGCGCTCACCACTTCGCCGGTTGCCGCTTTCACGAGCGGCGGGCCGCCGAGAAAAATCGTCCCCTGATTCTTGACGATGATCGACTCGTCGCTCATGGCCGGCACGTAGGCGCCGCCCGCCGTGCACGAGCCCATCACGACGGCGATCTGCGGAATGTCCGCCGCCGACAGATTCGCCTGGTTGTAGAAGATGCGGCCGAAGTGATCGCGATCGGGGAACACCTCGTCCTGATTCGGCAGGTTCGCGCCGCCCGAGTCGACGAGATACACGCACGGCAAGCGGTTTTCCGCGGCGATTTCCTGCGCGCGCACATGCTTTTTCACGGTGACCGGATAGTACGTGCCGCCCTTGACCGTCGCGTCGTTGCAAACGATCACGCACTCCTGCCCCGCGATCCGGCCGATGCCGGTGATGACGCCCGCGCCCGGTGCGTCGTCGTTATACATGCCATAGGCCGCGAGTTGCGAGAACTCCAGAAACGGCGTGCCCGGATCGAGCAGTTTTTCGATGCGCTCGCGCGGCAGCAATTTGCCGCGGCCCGTGTGTTTGTCGCGCGCGGCTTGCCCGCCGCCCAGCGCGAGCGCCTCGATCTTCGCGCGAAGGTCGGCGACCAGCGCTTCGAGCGCCGCCGCGTTGGCGCGAAAGTCGTCCGAGCGCGGATTCAGCTTTGATTCGATGATCGGCATTGCGTGGCTTCTCCCCATGCGAGGTGGTTGCTGTCGCCGCTTTTTTCAGGCGCGCGCTCAATGAGCGGCGCGGTACTTTGGATCAAGCCGTTTCGGCGAACAGTTCGCGGCCGATCAGCATGCGGCGGATTTCGCTCGTGCCCGCGCCGATTTCATAGAGCTTCGCATCGCGCCACAAACGGCCGACTGGATATTCGTTGATGTAGCCGTTGCCGCCGAGAATCTGGATCGCTTCGCCGGCCATCCACGTGGCTTTTTCCGCGGTGTAGAGAATGACGCCGGCGCAGTCTTTGCGCACCTGGCGAACGTGCTCCTTGCCGAGCGTGTCGAGTTGCCGGCCCACTGCGTACAGATACGCGCGGCACGCTTGCAGCGTGGTGTACATATCGGCGACCTTGCCTTGAATCAGCTGGAATTCGCCGATCGGCTGACCGAACTGCTTGCGGTCATGGATATACGGCACGACCGCGTCCATGACCGCGACCATGATGCCAGTGGGGCCGCCCGCGAGTACCGCGCGCTCGTAATCGAGGCCGCTCATCAGCACCTTCGCGCCGCCGTTCAACTGACCGAGGATGTTTTCCTCCGGCACCTCGACGTTCTCGAACACCAGTTCGCCGGTATGCGAGCCGCGCATGCCGAGCTTGTCGAGCTTTTGCGCCACCGAGAAACCCTTCATGCCTTTCTCGACGATAAACGCGGTAATGCCGCGCGAATTCGCTTCGAGATCCGTCTTGGCATAGACGACCAGCGTGTCGCAATCGGGGCCGTTGGTGATCCACATCTTCGTGCCGTTGAGCACGTAGTGATCGCCCTTTTTGTCCGCGCGCAGTTTCATGCTGACCACATCGGAGCCCGCGTTCGGCTCGCTCATCGCGAGTGCGCCGATGTGTTCGCCGGAAACCAGCTTGGGCAGATACTTTTGTTTTTGTGCTTCCGTGCCGTTGCGATGAATCTGGTTGACGCACAGATTCGAATGCGCGCCGTAAGAGAGACCGACCGATGCCGACGCGCGCGAGATTTCTTCCATCGCGATCATGTGCGCGGTGTAGCCCATGTTCGCGCCGCCGTATTCCTCGGCGACCGTCATGCCGAGCACGCCCAGATCGCCGAACTTGCGCCACAGGTCCATGGGGAATTGATCGGTGCGATCGATTTCCGCCGCGCGTGGGGCGATTTCCTTGGCAGCGAATCCCGCGATGCTGTCGCGCAGCATTTCGATTTCCTCGCCGAGCGGGAATTGCAAACCGGGCAGGTTGCTCATTGCGTTGTCTCCAGAGTTCGTTGGCGGCCGGCCTGCCACGGTGGGCGCCGGCGGGTACGAGTGCGGCCCGGCGGAGGGCGATGGCCTTGTGGCCCGCCGTCTCGCCACGCACGAGGCGCGAAACGTTCAAGGCGCATTTCACGCCAGATTTACGTAAGCGTCAATAGGTATTTTTGAGTGTCACTCAGAAAGTGATTTTGGCGGTTTTCGCTCGCATTCGACGTGATAGGATCGCGGTTATCGGGGCTTGCCGCCTCATCAATTTGAACTTGACTCATATGACGGTTGCCCTGAAGGCCGAGTTATCCGCCTCGCGCCGCCAGCCGGCCGGGCGCAAGTCACAGCAGCGCGTGAAGGAGATTCTTCAGGCGGGCCGCGACGTGTTCGCCGAGAAAGGCTACGAGCGCGCGACGACGGCGGAGATCGCGCAGCGCCTCGGCATCTCCGAGGCGACGGTGTTCAGCTATTTCCGCGGCAAGCGCGAGCTATGCGCGCGCGTGATCGGCGATTGGTACGACGAGATCATCGGGGCGATCGAGTCGGGCTTGCCGCGCGACGGCACTGTGCGGCAACAGTTTGCTTTCATCGTGCGCACGCATTTGCGCTTGATGCTGGTGAACGGCACCGACCTGTGCGCGCTGGTGCTGTCGGAAGGACGCGCGCGGCATCACGAACTGAGCGAGGCGCTGACGGACCTGCAACGCCGCTATACCGCGCCGTTGATGCGCGTGCTGGCGCAAGGCCAGGAGAGCGGGCAGATTCGCACGGATATGCCGTTGCGGCTATTGCGTTCGATGGTGTTCGGGCCGATGGAACACGTGCTGTGGGATGCCACGCTGGCGAAACGCCGTATCGATATCGACGCGACCGCGGATCAGTTGATCGATGTTTTGTGGGCCGCGCTTACGCCGCCGGACCTGGCGGTTAGTGCGTTGCAGCGGTTCAGGGTGGAGGTGGCCGAGGCTAATCGGCGGTTTGAGGAGGCGGCGGGAAAACAACCCGGCTAAGTTCAGTTAGGCTGTAGCCGGGCTAGCGTTTTACGGGCAGACGCTTGACCCCACGTCGTCGATTCCATTCCCCGTACGCGCGAACCTTCGCCAAGCGCCGCGCTGGCAAAAAACCACCCCACTCCGCAATGCGCTAACCTACCCCTCCAACGCGAACTCACCACCGAGGCACCCCCAATGCCATCCTCCAAAAGCAACCGAATCCGAATCGGCATCGGCGGCTGGACCTACGCGCCGTGGCGAGGCGCCTTCTACCCGTCCGACCTCACGCAAAGCCGTGAACTCGAATACGCGAGCCAACATCTCACATCGATAGAAATCAACGGCACGTTCTACGGTTTGCAAAAACCATCGAGCTACGAGAAGTGGTATCAGGAAACCCCCGACGATTTCGTCTTCTCGCTGAAAGCCCCGCGCTATGCAACCAACCGGAAAGTTCTCGCGGACGCCAACGAAACGATCGAGCGCTTCTTCGCAAGCGGCGTGCTGCTGCTCAAACAGAAGCTCGGGCCGATCAACTGGCAATTCGCGCCGACCAAGAAATTCGACAAGGAAGATTTCGAAGCCTTCCTGAAACTGCTGCCGGCCAGTATCGAAGGCCAGAAGCTGAGGCACGCAGTCGAAGTCCGCAACGACACCTTCAAAACGCCGGAATTCATCGCGCTCGCGAGAAAATACAAGGTCGCGGTCGTGCTGGCCGGCGACAGCGATTACCCGCAAATCGCCGACATCACCGCGCCATTCGTGTACGCCCGCATCATGGGCACGACCGACAAACAGGCCAAAGGCTATTCCACCAAGGCGCTCGACGCGTGGGCCGAACGCGCCCGTCAATTCGCGGCGGGCACGACCCCGGACGACCTGGAAACGAGCGCCGCGCCGCCCGCGAAAACCGCGGCACGCGACGTCTATCTGTACGTGATCAGCGGCTTCAAGGAACGCAATCCGGCTGCGGCCATGGCGTTGATCGAACGTCTGTGAGGCCCGGGTAACCCTGGTCCCGGAGCGCGGATGTCATAATCGCAGCAGCTGAAAACGCAGCGCCATTCCAACAGTCAGGCCGCGAGGCCACTTCATCACCCAGGTTCCGGGAGAACACTTTGAGCGCCATCGACAATCCTTTGCACGATCAGGAAGTCGGCTCGGCCGACGCCACCCAGGACACCACGCGCATCGACGACGTTCGGATCGGCGCGGTGCGTCCGCTGATTTCCCCCGCGCTGCTGCAAGACGAGTTGCCCGTGCCGCTTTCGGTGCAGACGCTCGTCGAGAAAACCCGCGCGGAAATCGCCGATATTCTCCACGGCCGTGACGACCGGCTCGTGATGATCGTCGGCCCGTGTTCGATTCACGACCACGACCAGGCGATCGAATACGCGCGCAAGCTGAAAGTCGCGGCCGACACCTACAGGAACGATCTGCTGATCGTGATGCGGGTCTACTTCGAAAAGCCGCGCACCACCGTGGGCTGGAAGGGCTATATCAACGATCCGCGCCTCGACGGCAGCTACCGCATCAACGAGGGTCTGCGCCTCGCGCGGCAACTGCTGCTCGACATCAACGGTCTGGGCTTGCCCACGGCCACGGAATTTCTCGATCTGCTGAGCCCGCAATACATCGCCGATCTGATCGCGTGGGGCGCGATCGGCGCGCGCACGACCGAGAGCCAGAGTCATCGGCAATTGGCATCGGGGCTGAGTTGCCCGATCGGTTTCAAGAACGGCACGGACGGCGGCGTGCAAATCGCGGCCGACGCCATCGTCGCCGCGCGCGCGAGCCACGCGTTCATGGGCATGACCAAGATGGGCATGGCCGCCATCTTCGAAACGCGCGGCAACGACGACGCGCACGTGATCCTGCGCGGCGGCAAGCAAGGGCCGAATTACGACAGCGCGTCGGTGGAGGCAAGCTGCGCGGCGCTCAGATCAGCGGGCTTGCGCGAGCAGGTCATGGTCGACTGTTCGCACGCGAACTCGGGCAAATCGCATTTGCGCCAACTGGACGTGGTGCAGGATCTGGCGCGGCAACTCTCGCAGCGCGAGCGCCGCATCATCGGCGTCATGCTGGAAAGTCATCTGGAAGAAGGCCGTCAGGACCTGAAGGCCGGTGTGCCGCTACGTTACGGCGTATCGATCACGGATGCCTGCGTGAGCTGGACGCAGACGGAACCGGTGCTCGACACCCTCGCCGAAGCAAGCCGCAAACGCCGCGCGGGCTGATCTCGCGCCGGCAAATTGCAACCGGGTTGACGACCCGGGTTCGCAACACAGCTTGCAAGCGAAACACACGCGCCGCGCCAGCCGCCGATCCGGCTACATCATCGGGGATGGGCAGCGCGTGATTCCTTACGCCCGAGACATCGTCCGCCGCGCGCTATCGCAGCGCGCGTGGATGCTCCGGCGCGAGGCGCGTTGCATTACGACGCGTTGACGGCTTCCTTGAATGCCTTGCCGGCGGTGAACTTCACCGTCTTGGCTGCGGCGATCTGGATTTCGGCGCCCGTCGACGGATTGCGGCCCACGCGTGCAGCGCGCGCGCCGGTCGAGAAAGAACCGAAACCGACCAGTTGCACCGTATCGCC
Organism: Paraburkholderia terricola; assembly: GCF_003330825.1. Taxonomy (NCBI): domain Bacteria; kingdom Pseudomonadati; phylum Pseudomonadota; class Betaproteobacteria; order Burkholderiales; family Burkholderiaceae; genus Paraburkholderia; species Paraburkholderia terricola. The sequence goes on along the minus strand of NZ_CP024942.1, from coordinate 2,225,377 downwards.
GCCCACCACTGCTTTGGTTACCGCTTCGACGATCGCGTCGATGGTTTGGCCCGTGGCCGCTTTGCTTTCGCCCGTCGCTGCAGCGACTGCATCAATCAGTTCCTGTTTGTTCATAGCACTTCCCGTATGGTAATCATGGAACCGGCGCCACATCTGTCGCGCCGGGACCGACACACTAACGCATAGGCGCGCATTCGCGCAAACCTTGGTGTAAGCCTTGTATCACCCGCCCAGCGGGAATTTGACGATTTTTTCCCGCAAAGTGCCATAAGAATCGAGCGCTTACGTTTTTCCGGCGCTTCACGGCGGCCCGCGCCGTATCACAATCCGTTGCAATTTCAGTGCTTTAGCGCAAGCCTGCGCGGTGCGGACAGGCTTTTTTGCCATGTTATGTTGCACCTCGCGATTTGACGTTCCAGTGGCGCCGCGCCCGGCAATAAAGAATCGGAGAGAAATAAAAAACGCCGGGTTTCGCCATATTGCAACAGGCGCGGCGCTCGCCGGATCGCCGTAAGCCGCCTGCGCTTGCAACATCACGCGGCACAAATGACGCCAACCGATGGCCGGGAGGTCGTACTTACCGCCCTTCGCCGAGCCCGATCTCAGGCCCGATCTCGAACCCGAAATGCTCTCAAGGTCCCACCGGCACTGCCGATATATAAAGCTGCGTGTGCGGCGCAAACACTAAAGGATGGGAATGGTTCGGCTAGCCAGATTGAAAGAAGCGCTGTCTGTCGCGGAAGGCGACCCCGAACTGGTGCGTTCGCAGCTTCAGGCGTTCGGCCATCAGATACCGTTGCTGTACTTCATGCTGTTCGTCAACACGGTGGCCGTCGCCGTCACGCATCTGAGAAGCGCGCCCGCCTGGTTGTCCATCTACATTCCCGTGTTGCTCTGCGCGGTCTGCGTCATCCGTTGCGTTCGATGGTGGCGCGTGCGGCGCCGGGTTCTCACGCACGACAAGGCCGTGCCTGAACTGCGCAGACTGATCTGGCTCGCCGGCATCTTCGGCATCGCGTTCAGCGCCTGGTCGCTGCTGCTGTTCCCTTACGGCACCGCTTACGAACAAGCCCAGGTCGCGTTCTATATGGCGACCACCGTGGTGGGCTGCGTGTTCTGCCTGATGCACCTGCGCGCGGCCGCGCTGCTTCTGCTGTCGATCGTCATCCTGAGCTTCGCGACCTTTCTGGTTTTCACCGGCTACCCCGTGTTCATTGCGATGGCGGTCGACATGACGCTGGTCGGCCTCGCGCTCGCCTTCATCATCGAACTGTATTACCGGACCTTCGCCGGCGTGGTTCACGCGCAGCGCGAATTGCAGGCGAGCCAGCAGAATACGCAGCGACTCAGCGACGACAACTTCCGCCTCGCGAGCATCGACAGCCTCACCGACCTGCCCAACCGGCGCAGCTTCTTCGCGTCGTTGCGCGCGCTGTCCGAACAGGCGCTCGGCAGCGGCGGCGGCTTCAACGTCGGGCTGATCGATCTGGACGGATTCAAGCAGGTCAACGACATCTACGGACACGCGAGCGGCGACCTCGTCCTCCAGGAAGTCGGCTTGCGGCTGCTCGCGCTCGCCGAGCCGGGCATCTTCTTCGCGCGCCTCGGCGGCGACGAATTCGGCGTGCTCGCGCAACACCAGCTTTCGAACGAGACGCTGGTGGCGTTGGGGCAGCGCATCTGCGACGCGCTCAGTCAGCCGTACCAGGTGGCCGGCAACGTCGCCGAATTGTCGGGAACGATCGGCTGGGCCGCGTTTCCCGAGGCGGGCACGACCGTCGCGCAAGTGTTCGAACGGGCCGACGCCGCGCTGTACGTGGGCAAGGAAAGCCGCCGCGGCACGCCGGTGATCTTCTCGACCGAACACGAAACGCGGATTCGCCGTTCGAGTCTCGTGACCCAGGAACTGCGCCACGCCGATCTCGAGTCGGAGCTGTTCCTCGAATTCCAGCCGATCCACGACGTGCTCACGCAGCGCACCATCGGCATGGAAGCGCTCGGGCGATGGCATAACGCGCGGCTCGGCGCGGTCAAGCCGGAGGAATTCATTCGGATCGCGGAGCGCACCGAACTGATTCTGCGCATCACTGAAGTGCTGCTGCGCAAGGCGCTCGATGAAGTGTCACGCTGGCCGTCCGAGCTGTATCTGTCGTTCAATCTGTCCGCGATCGATATCTCCACCTCGGCGCGCGCCCGCCGCCTGATCGATATCGTGCTGGCGAGCGGCGTGCCGCCGCATCGCGTGTCGTTCGAGATCACGGAGACCGCCGTGACGCGCGACTTCGAGCAGGCCCACAGTGCGCTCACGATGATCAAGCAAGCCGGCTGCCGCGTGTCGCTCGACGACTTCGGCACCGGCTATTCGAGCCTGAGCTACGTGCATCGCCTGCCCTTCGATACGATCAAGATCGACCGCAGCTTCATGACCGACGTCGATTCCAACAGCGCGTCGAAGAAGATCGTCAAGTCGGTGCTCGACCTGTGCGGAAATCTCGGGCTCGAATGCGTGGTGGAAGGGCTCGAAACGTCATCGCAGGCCGAGGTGGTCAAGGCGCTGGGCGCTCGCGCGGTGCAGGGCTATCTGTTCGGCAGACCGATGCGGGCCGGCGCCGTCCGCGCTTATCTGCAAACGGCGCTGGGGCAAAGCTATGCGCTCGGCGCGCGGCCGTAGCGCGAGCGCGCCGCCGCGAAAGCCCGACTAACGCGGCGCGGTTTCGTATTCCAGCTTCGGATACCAGTCCTTGCCACGGCCGCCGGGCGTCATGTCGAGCACGGTCCAGATCGGCATCACATCAGGAGCGCCGCGCGGGTCCTGGCCTGGGTCCGCTGTCGACGGCCCCATCTCCTCGGCCCAGAAGTGCCGAATCGTGCCGCCGGAACGCGTGAAAACGTTGAACGCGGGATTATCGTCGCCATCGGGATCTTCGGCCGCGTAATCGCGATTGAAGGTATTGCCGGCCGACGAATACAAGCGCAGATGCCGCCAGCCGCGCTCTTTCTTGAACGCGACCAGCTTCTCGATCGGCGAGCGGGCGATCACGGCGAACGCCACGCGTTGCAGGATATCGGGCATTTCGCCGTCGTATGCGCTCAGCAGCGACGTGCACATCGGACAGGGCCGTGCCCGCTTCGGGCCGAACATCCAGTTGTAGGTGACGAGCGTGTCATGCGCGCCGAACATCGCGGATAACGTCACCGGGCCCTCCTCGCCCTCGAAGCGGTAGTCCTCGGGCACGACGCCGCCGGGCGGCAGCGCGCGGCGCTGCGCGGCGACGCGTTCGATATGGCGGCGCAACTCGATTTCCTCGGCCAGCAACGCGTTGCGCGCGCGGCGATATTCGGTGCTCTCGCCGGGAAAGCGCGGAGGGGAATCGGCCAGCAGGCGGGCCGGCTTCAGTGTCTGTGCGGATGCGTTGGGGTCGGTCATCAGCCATCTCCTCGTATGAAAAGGGATAAAGGGCGACAGCGGCGCGCCGCGACGGCGAGCGATTTGGTGCCCTTCTACGGCTACGACGAATGGCGCGCCGTCAAATCGACAGCGCCGATCAAAAAGTTTTTGCCGCCGTATGCGGTCGCGCTTACTGCGCCGCGCCTTTCGGTACGCGGCCCATCAGATGGAACTCGTCGTTCGGCCGCATTGAAATGACGTTGGCGATCCGGTTCGACAAACCGAAAAACGCGGTAATCGCCGTAATGTCCCAGATGTCCTCGTCGGAAAAGCCATGTTTCCGCAGGGTTTGAAAATCGGCGTCATCCACCGTGCCTGATTCGCGGCAGACCTTCAGCGCGAAATCGAGCATCGCCTTCTGACGCGCGGTGATATCCGCCTTGCGATGATTGACGGCCACCTGATCGGCGAGCACCGGCGCCTTTTCGTAAATGCGCAGAATCGCGCCGTGCGCCACCACGCAATACAGGCAATCGTTCACCGCGCTCGTGGCGACGACGATCATCTCGCGCTCGCCTTTGGTGAGGCCGCCCTCTTTCAGCATCAACGCATCGTGGTAAGCGAAGAACGCGCGAAATTCATCCGGGCGGTGCGCGAGCGTGAGGAATACATTCGGCACAAAACCGGCTTTCTGCTGGACTTCGAGAATGCGCGCGCGGATGTCGTCCGGCCATTCGCTCGGCTCAGGCACGGGGTAGCGGCTGATCGGCTGAAGGTTTGCCATGCGATGTCTCCGTTGTTTCTACAGGAAGGCCCGTCGGAAAGTCGGCGGCGAACCGGCCGACACGATCTCGCAGACACGCTCCGCACTGGGATTGCGAAAACGATGCGGCAAACGGCTTTCGAAATAAAAGCTGTCGCCTGGATCGAGCAGCCACGAGGCGCCGTTCACGGTCAACTCGATTTGCCCGCTGACCACCACCCCGCCCTCGTGCCCTTCGTGTTCGAGCATCCGCGGCCCGGTATCCGACAGAGGCTGATAAACCTCACGCCGAATGTCCATGCTGCGGTTTTTCACGCTGGAGCCCGCGAGATAGCACTCGATCGACTGATTGCCGAGATTCGCCATGTCGGCCCGGCGCGATACCACCGAACGCTCCGCTTCCACCTCGAAGGTAAAGAACTCCGCGAGACTCATCGGAATGCATTCGAGCAGTTTCTTCAATGAACCGACCGAAGGACTCACGCGATTCTGCTCGATGAGCGAGATCGTGCCGTTGGTCACGCCCGCCCTTTTTGCCAGTTCACGCTGGGACAAGCCGTGCTTCTTGCGGATGTACTGCAAGCGGGTTGCCACTTCGATGGACATCGCGGTGTTCTCTGGCATTGAAGGCGGAGTATCGAGAAATAAATTCGGGCAGCGTCTGCTTCCGAGTGTTGAATATTCTAATCATTTTGCGCGTTGCGCCGCCGGGGGAAACCCTGAAAGAACCCGGAAATGCGTATTACGCAATGAGCATTCGCAGCCATCGCGATCGCATTCCTGCCCTCGGGAAAGCCCTTATCAAGCTTTAATAAAAATCAATTGACGGCGTTATTGACTCGTATATGCTGGTTCTCAGGCGATCGCCGCAGCAGCGTCACGAGGCGCTTAAACGTGTTTTGCGGCGCAGCGAATTCACTTCGCATGGGTTCAACGGCGATCATCCCAACGTCCTGCTTCTTTAAACGCCCCGTGCGGATTTCGAGCAGGCCGTTCAATACTTTCAACGTTGCCAGTCGAGTGTAATCGTGAGAGTCCGATGCCCTTTGGTGAGATGGAATCGCAGTCAGCCGAGTTGTCCTCGCGCTGACGGCGCCATCGCCGACGGCAGCAACGGCAGGCTTGCGTTCCGCCGCTTTCTGTCCGTCTTCACGATCCTGTCGCGTCGTTCAGTTCGACGTCACAACTCCATCTCCGCGCGCGCCTTCATTGCAGTGCGTACGGACGAAGTCGCCTCGCTGCTGCCCTAGCGCCTCCCTCCTTTTCGCCATTCGATTCGTCCGTTTGCGTGAGCGCGCTGTTTCGAGCCGCGTGTTTCCGCACGTGCGGTGCCGTCTGTCGCCTGTGCGTTTCATGCGCTTTATGCAAGGCAAATCCGTTGCGCGACGCAGCGAACCGAATCGAACCGCCTACCTGATCGCGACGCGCGGCGCGTTCCGTTGACGACGACCGCCCGCACCCTGCCTGCGGCCGCGCGCCTTGCGCCCGGCTGCGGAATCGTGCCGCGTTGAAGGTTGTTCACGCCGCGTCCGTTGGGTTCGTCGGTCAACGCCCCGAAGAAAGTTTCCTCGAGAACACATACGCGTACCAATCATGCGAACGAAGCCACTAGTCGGCATCAGCGCCGACAGAACGATGATCGGAGCGCATCCGTCGCACGTTGCCGGCGAGAAGTACATTGCCGCGATCGTGGACGGCTCGCACGCGCTGGCAATGTTGCTGCCGGCGCTCGGCGAACGTCAGTCCGCCGATGACGTGCTCGCCACCGTCGACGGCCTGCTGTTTACCGGCAGCTATTCGAACGTCGAGCCGCGGCACTACGGCGGCCATGCCAGCGCGCCGGGCACGCTCCACGACGCCGCACGCGATGCAACCACGCTGCCGCTCCTGCGCGCGGCGATCGCGGCGGGCGTGCCGGTGCTGGCCGTATGCCGGGGCTTTCAGGAAATGAACGTGGCGTTCGGCGGCACGTTGCATCAAAGCGTTCACGCGGTGGCGGGTTTGAACGACCACCGCGAGAACAAGCAAGACGAACTCGACGTGCAATACGCACCGTCGCATTCGATCACGCTGACACGAGGCGGCTTGTTGCAGCGCCTCGCGGGCGGCGCGAACGAGGCGCGTGTGAATTCGTTGCACGGCCAGGGCGTCGAGCGGCTGGGCGCGGGCCTCATGACCGAGGCCACCGCGCCGGACGGCTTGATCGAAGCGGCGAGCGTGAAGGACGCGCGCGCTTTCGCGCTGGGCGTGCAGTGGCACCCGGAGTGGCGGCACGCGAGCGACGCGCTTTCCACCGCGATCTTTCGTGCGTTCGGCGAAGCCTGCCGCGATCGAATGCGCACCAGGGCCGGCCATGGCGCGGCATCCGCCGCGACGCAAACCTGAGCCGGCCGCGCACTCAAACAGAGAGAAAAATCATGCATGACATCGACGATTTTCTGAAGAAGAACCACGTCACCGAAATCGAGGCGATCATTCCCGATATGGCCGGAATCGCGCGCGGCAAGATCATTCCGCGCAGCAAGTTCGAATCCGGCGAGTCCATGCGCTTGCCGCAGGCGGTGATGATCCAGACCGTCACAGGCGACTATCCTGACGACGGCACGCTCACCGGCGTCACCGACCCCGACATGGTGTGCGTTCCCGACGCCAGCACCATTCGCATGATTCCGTGGGCCGTCGACCCGACCGCCCAGGTGATTCACGATTGCGTTCACTTCGACGGCACGCCCGTCGCGATCTCGCCGCGCCGCGTGTTGCGCCGCGTGCTCGAACTGTACAAGGCCAAAGGCTGGACGCCCGTCATTGCGCCCGAGCTGGAGTTCTATCTGGTCGACATGAACAAGGACCCGGACTTGCCGCTGCAACCGCCAATCGGCCGTACTGGCCGTCCGGAAACCGGCCGCCAGTCCTATTCGATCGAGGCCGTCAACGAATTCGATCCGCTCTTCGAGGACATCTACGAGTACTGCGAGGTGCAGGAACTCGAAGTGGATACGCTGATTCACGAAGTGGGCGCCGCGCAGATGGAAATCAACTTCATGCACGGCGATCCGTTGAAACTCGCGGACAGCGTGTTCCTGTTCAAACGCACGGTGCGCGAGGCCGCATTGCGCCACAAGATGTACGCCACGTTCATGGCGAAGCCGATGGAAAGCGAGCCGGGCTCGGCCATGCATATGCACCAAAGCCTCGTCGACGCGGAGAGCGGCCACAACATGTTCACGGGTGCGGACGGCAAGCCGACCTCGCTTTTCACCAGCTATATCGCCGGCTTGCAGAAGTACACGCCCGCGCTGATGCCGATCTTCGCGCCGTACATCAACTCGTATCGGCGTCTGTCGCGCTTCATGGCCGCGCCGATCAATGTGGCGTGGGGTTACGACAACCGCACGGTGGGCTTCCGCATTCCGCATTCGGGCCCCGCTGCGCGCCGCATTGAGAACCGCATTCCCGGCGTGGACTGCAATCCGTATCTGGCGATTGCCGCAACGCTCGCTGCCGGCTATCTCGGCATGACGCAAAAGCTCGAAGCCACGGAGCCGCTTCTTAGCGACGGCTATGAATTGCCGTACCAGTTGCCGCGCAATCTCGAAGAAGGCCTGACGTTGATGGGCGCGTGCGAGCCGATTGCCGAAGTACTCGGCGAGAAGTTCGTCAATGCTTACCTGGCTTTGAAGGAAACCGAATACGAAGCGTTCTTCCGCGTGATCAGTTCGTGGGAACGCCGGCATTTGCTGCTGCACGTCTGAAGCTGTCGCAGAGGCAATGCAAACGCAAAACTATTGGAGTCTGTATGAGCTATAGAACAGAAGAAATCGCTTATGTGCAACCGGCAGTGCACGCCACCACAACGGTGCAGGCCACACAAGCCACGCCAGCCGCGCAGCGCAGCACCGCCGACTATCGCGCCCTCGACGCCGCGCATCACATCCATCCGTTTTCGGATATGGGAGCGTTGAATCGCAGCGGCAGCCGAGTGATCGTCAAGGCTCACGGCGTGTACCTATGGGATTCGGAAGGCAATAAGATCATCGACGGCATGGCCGGCTTGTGGTGCGTCAACGTCGGTTATGGCCGCAAGGAACTGGCGGATGCGGCGTACAGGCAAATGCTGGAACTGCCCTACTACAACACCTTCTTCAAAACCACGCATCCGCCTGTCATCGAACTGTCGGCATTGCTCGCGGAACTGGCGCCCGAACCGTTCAATCACTTCTTCTATTGCAACAGCGGCTCGGAAGGCAACGACACGGTATTGCGCATCGTCCATCAGTATTGGGCGGTGCAAGGCAAGCACGAGAAGAAGTTCGTGATCTCGCGCAAGAACGGTTATCACGGTTCGACGATCGCGGGCGGCACGCTCGGCGGCATGGGCTATATGCACGAGCAGATGCCCTCGAAGGTCGAGAACATCGTGCATATCGACCAGCCGTATTTCTTCGGCGAAGCGCAAGCCGATGTCACGCCGGAGGAATTCGCGCTGGCGCGCGCGCGGCAACTCGAAGCGAAGATTCTCGAAATCGGCGCGGACAAGGTGGCCGCGTTTATCGGTGAGCCTTTCCAGGGAGCGGGCGGCGTGATTTTCCCAGCCTCGACTTATTGGCCGGAAATTCAGCGCATTTGCCGCAAGTACGACATTTTGCTCGTCGCCGACGAAGTAATCGGCGGCTTTGGGCGAACGGGCGAATGGTTCGCGCACCAGCACTTCGGCTTCGAGCCGGATGTCATCACGCTGGCCAAGGGCCTCACCAGCGGCTATGTGCCGATGGGCGCGGTGGGCCTGCATGACCGCGTGGCGAAAGCGATCATCGAGAACGGCGACTTCAATCACGGGCTCACGTACTCGGGGCATCCGGTGGCCGCCGCGGTCGCCGTTGCCAACCTCAAGCTGCTGCGCGACGAGAAGATCGTCGAACGCGTGAAGCGCGAGACAGGTCCGTATTTCCAGAAGCAATTGCGCGACACCTTCGCCAATCACCCGATCATCGGCGAGATTTCCGGCGCGGGTCTCGTGGCCGGTTTGCAACTCGCGGAACAGCCGGCAACGCGCAAACGCTTCGCCAACGGCGGCGACGTGGGCACCCTGTGCCGCGATTTCTGCTTCAACGGCAATCTGATCATGCGCGCCACCGGCGACCGGATGTTGCTGTCGCCGCCGCTCGTCATCGACAAGCACGAGATCGACGAAATCGTTTCGAAGGCGAAAAAGGCCATCGACGCGACGGCGCAGCAACTCGGCATGGCGTAGCGGGCGTTCGTTGCGGCAAGGGATGATTTGCGGAGATGCCCTCGGCGGCTCATCTCATCTCGTCTCCACCGAAACGAAACGGCGCGCGTTATTGCGCTGGATCAGCACCGCAATGGGTTTGCCCGCCTTGACTTCCAGCGTCGCTACTTGCTCCGGCGATTCGAGCAGCGTGCCATTGAACGACAGAACGACATCGCCGGGCTGGATGCCCGCGGCCGCGGCGGGCCCGCGAACCTCGTCCACCATCAGACCGACGCCGAGTCCGCTCGCGCGCCGCTCGCCCTCGCTCAGCGGATGCATGACCAGGCCCAGGCGCTCCGTCAAGCTGACATCGTTTTGTCGCGCTTCGTTGGGTCGAACGCTCGGGCTTTCCCCCGCTGCGCCGATCATGACCGCCATGGTCATCGGCCTTCGATTGCGGATCAGCCGGAGTGTGGTTTTCGTGCCGGGCGGCAGCGCGGCGGCGGCATCGAGGAGTTCGGCGGAGCGCTCGATCGGCTTGTCGCCGAATTGCACGATGACGTCGCCGGGCTTGATGCCGATCGCGGCCGCCGTCGTGCCGGGCTCGACGGCATTGACCAGCGCGCCTGCCGGCCGCTGCAGGCCGAAGGCCCCCGCCAGCCCCGCGCCGACGTCCTGCACCTCCACGCCCAGACCGCCCGAAGGCATCTTGCGCTGGGTCTGCAACTGCGATCGCAGCTTGGTCGTCAGATTGATCGGGATCGCAAACGTCAGGCCGGACCGGTCCTGGTCCGGATACACCTGCACGGCGATGCCGACCACCTCGCCCGCACGGTTGAACAGCGGGCCGCCCGAATTGTCCGGGTTGACGGACACGTCCGTCTGAAAGAACGGAAAATTGCTGCCGTCCGGCAACGTGCGGGACGTGGCGCTGACAATGCCCGCGGTAACGGTATTCTGGAAGCGGTCGGGCGAGCCGATCGTCAGCACGGGTTCGCCGGCGCGCACGCGCGACGAGTCGCCGAGTTTGACCGTCGGCAGCTTGGTGGCGTCGATCTGGATCACAGCAACGTCGCTCTGGGCGTCGACAAGCAGCACCCTGGCCTTGAACTCGCGCCGGTCGATCAGCGTGACCGTCACTTCGTCGACTTGATCCACCACATGTGCCGTGGTCAGAATGAGGCCGTCGGCGCTAATGATGAACCCGGAACCGACACCCGATATCGCGCTCGGCGGACTGCCCTGAGACTCCTGCGCTTGCAACGGGCGCTTGAAGAACGAAGCGAGCGGATCGTCGGGACCGAGCGCGGCGAAGGCCGGCGCCAGCGCTGGTTGGGCCGTCGCGCCGGCCGAGCTGATATTCACGACGGCGGGCCCGTACCGCTCCACGAGCGCGGGAAAGTCGAGCGGCGCGGCGGCATTGGCCGGCGCAACCCGCCTCTCCTTCGCGAGCGGCGGCGCCCCGCCCGCGGCCATCGCCGTCGACTTCAGCCCCGGATAGCCGACGAGACACGCGGCTACCACGGCAACGCGGAATACGGTGCGGACAAGGGTCGGGTTAAACACAGCGCATCTCCCAGACGGCCGTCATGCCGGGCGCGTGAAACGCCGTTGGCTAACTGGCTTCGTGGATCCATTATTTCGTCAGCGGCAACCGGCAACTGTGATACAGCGCACCGATGAAATCGAAAACGGGAAAAGCCCAATCGCCGGCGCGCGAGCCGCGGCCACCGCCACGGCCGCGCGGCCGGCGCATGCGGTGCGAATGCCGATTCACGGCACGCGCCGCCACTTTCGAATCAAGCCGCGTGCCTGGTCCCTTCACTCGATCCCTTTACTATTGGCGACCGCCGACACCATACTGTCTTACTTATTCGATTCCGCTTTTGCAGAGGCGCCGATGAACGTCCAACTCACTCCCGACCTTGCGTCCAGATTCGCCAATGTCGCGCTCGCCCACCTCACGCGCGAATACCCCAACAAGCTCACTCATGCGCTGGCCGGTCCGCAAGACGTGCAGAGCCCGCGTGCGCTGCATCCGATCTTTTACGGCAGCTACGACTGGCATTCGTGCGTACATGGCTACTGGCTGATCCTGCATCTGCTCGACCGTTTTCCCGACCTGCTCGAAGCCACGCGCATCGTCGCGGTGGTCGACGAGCACTTCACCGAGGCGAACGTGGCCGGCGAACTCGCGTACCTCACGCTGCCGCACAACCGCGGTTTCGAGCGGCCATATGGCTGGGCCTGGCTGCTTGCGCTGAGCGCGCAACTGCACTCGCTGAAGCTCTCCGAAGCCGCGCGCTGGTCCAAGGCCTTCGCGCCGCTCACCCAACTCTTTGTCGAACGCTTCGAGGAGTTTCTGCCGAAAGCGACCTACCCGTTGCGCGTCGGCACGCATTTCAACATGGCGTTCGCGCTGGCGCTCGCGCTGGATTTCGCGCGGCAAACCTCGCGTGATTCGCTCGAAGCATTGCTGGTCAATACGGCCGAGCGCTGGTTTCTGAACGATGTAGGCTGCCAGGCATGGGAGCCCGCCGGCGATGAATTTCTTTCGCCTTCGCTGATGGAAGCGGAGTTGATGCGGCGCATCTTGCCGCCCGCGCAATTCGTCGACTGGTTCAGTCGTTTTCTGCCGAATCTCGGCGCAAAGAAGCCCGCGACCTTATTCGAGCCCGTCACCGTGACGGATCGCAGCGACGGCAAGATTGCCCACCTCGACGGCCTCAATCTGAGCCGCGCGTGGTGCCAGCGCTCGCTGGCCCGCGCGCTGCCCGCCGGCGACATACGCCGCACGATCCTGTTCGACGCCGCCGAGCGTCATCTGCAAAGCGCGCTGCCGCATGTAGCCGGCGACTACATGGGAGAGCATTGGCTCGGCACATTCGCCACGCTGGCTTTGGAGGCGTGATCCCGGCCGGCTTCAACAGCCGGAATGATTCACCGTGAATGGAAAAGCGGCGCTTGCGGCGCGCGAATCGGGTTGCCTACCTGCCGATTCGCGCCGCAAGCGCCGCTTTTCCATGACTGCCTGACCGCAAGCCGGTCATTCCGGCGGCTCGCGGCTCGATGCGTTACTCCCCCGTCAGCTTTTTAGGCTTCGGCGGCGCCTTGACCTTGTTGTACTGGAAGGCGGGCGTGGCCTTCAACGCGTCCTTGCTCGCGCCGGCCAGATAGAAGTTTCCCGAGCGGATATCGAGCGCGGCGATCGGCACGGCGACATCATGCGAGGCCACACCGAGGAAGCCGCCAGCGGCGACGATCGCGGCGGACAGCGAGCCATCGGGTGCGACCACCAGATCGCGGATCGAGCCAATCTTCTCGTTCTGATCGTTGTACACCGCCTTGCCGAGAATGCTCTTCTTCACGCTCCAGCCGCTCAATAGCGCGGTGGATTGTTCGACCGTCACGCTCAACGGTTGCGTGCCGGCGACTTGCGCCTGTGCACTCAGGCTGGTTGCCGCCACCGCGACCACAACAACAAGTTTGCTCAACGTCATAGTGCTCTCTCCGTTCTTAATAGACTTGAAGACTTGACCGGCGCAACGATGTGCGCCGAAGGAACCGCTGCAAACGATCATACAGATTACGCAGCGCGCCTGCACCCAGCGTGGCCGAGCATGAACGCCCCGCCGAGCGCGCCATGCCCCGACACGCATGGCGGTAAAATTGCGCAAGGCGATAACGCCCGTTTAGAGGTGGCGGTTTGACTGAGCTTGAACAGGGTTTCATCTTGACCCGGCATTGGCGGGACACGCCCGCCGGCACCGAAGTGGATTTCTGGCTGGCAACGGACGGCGGGCCCCGTCACATCCGCTTGCGCCCGCAGCCTTCGGTGGCGTTCATCCCGGTCGAACATCGCGAGCGCGCGGAAACGGTCCTGCGCCGCGAAGCGCCGCTCGATCTGCGTCCACTCGACTTGCGCGACTTCCAGCATCGACCGGTCATGGGCCTGTACTGCCCGCAGTATCGGCAATTGACCGGCTTTGAGAAACGCCTGAAGCAAGGCGGCGTCGACGTGTATGAAGCCGACATCTTTCCGCCCGAGCGCTACATGATGGAGCGCTTCATCACCGCGCCGGTATCGTTCGGCGGCGATTCGCAAGCTGGCGGGCTGCTCGTGAACGGCGAATTGAAGCCGGCTACCGGTTATCGCCCGTCCTTGAAGCTGGTCTCGCTCGACATCGAAACCAGTGCGCACGCCGAGCTTTATTCGATCGCGCTCGAAGGTTGCGGGCAGCGCCAGGTGTATATGCTCGGCCCGCCGAACGGCGACGCGAGCGCACTCGACTTCGAACTCGAATACTGCGAAACCCGCGCCCAGTTGCTCGAAAAGCTGAACCTGTGGCTGGAACGGCATGACCCCGATGCGATCATCGGCTGGAACCTCGTGCAGTTCGATCTGCGTGTGCTGCGGCAGCATGCCGAGCAATATGGCGTGCCGCTGCGGCTCGGACGCGGCGGCGCGGTGATGGAATGGCGCGAGCATGGCCTCAGACAAAACCATTTCTTTGCCGGCGCCGCGGGGCGCCTGATCATCGACGGCATCGAGGCGCTGCGCTCCGCAACATGGAGTTTTCCTTCGTTCAGCCTCGAATACGTCGCGCGTTCGGTGCTGGGCGAAGGCAAATCGATCGACAATCCGTATCAGCGCATGGATGAAATCCAGCGCCGTTTCGACGAGGACAAGCCCGCCCTCGCGCGGTACAACCTCAAGGATTGCGAGCTCGTCACGCGCATCTTCGCAAAGACCGAGTTGTTGCCGTTTCTGCTGGAACGGGCAACCGTGACCGGCTTGCCGGCGGATCGCAGCGGCGGATCGGTCGCGGCATTCACGCATCTGTACATGCCGCGCATGCATCGGCAAGGCTATGTCGCGCCGAATCTCGGCGACGTGGCCGGCGCCGCTAGTCCGGGCGGCTTCGTGATGGATTCGCGGCCCGGTCTCTACGATTCGGTGCTGGTGCTCGACTACAAGAGCCTGTATCCGTCCATCATCCGCACGTTTCTGATCGACCCCGTGGGCCTCGTGGAAGGCATGCGCGATCCCGGCGACGATCGCTCGGTGCCGGGCTTTCTCGGTGCGCGTTTTTCGCGCACTCGCCATTGCTTGCCGTCGATCGTCGGTCAAGTCTGGCAAGGGCGCGAAGCCGCCAAGCGCGAGCAAAACAAGCCGCTTTCGCAGGCGCTGAAGATCATCATGAACGCCTTCTACGGCGTGCTCGGCTCCACCGGTTGCCGCTTCTTCGATCCGCGTCTCGCGTCGTCGATCACCATGCGCGGCCATGAAATCATGCACGCCACGCGCGAGCTGATTCAGGCCCAAGGCTACGAGGTGATTTACGGCGACACCGATTCCACTTTCGTGTGGTTGAAACACGCGCACAGCGAGGAAGACGCCGGCCGCATCGGCCGCGCGATCGTCGAGCATGTCAACGCGTGGTGGCGGCAAACTCTGCAGGAACGCTTCGGGCTCGACAGCGCGCTCGAACTGCAATTCGAGCGGCACTACAAGCGCTTTTTCATGCCGACGATTCGCGGCGCCGAGGAAGGCAGCAAGAAACGCTATGCGGGGCTGACCGTTGCGCCGGACGGCAGCGAGGACATCGTCTACAAAGGGCTCGAAACCGTGCGCACCGACTGGACGCCGCTCGCGCAGCGGTTTCAGCAGGAGCTCTATCGGCGCATTTTCACGCAACAGCCGTATCAGGATTATGTCCGCGACTACGTGCGCGATACGCTCGAAGGCAAGCTCGACGACCAGCTCGTGTATCGCAAACAAGTGCGCCGGCCGCTCGGCGATTACGAGCGCAACGTGCCGCCGCACGTGCGCGCGGCGCGCGTGGCCGACGAGTTCAATCGGCGCCAGGGGCGGCCGCTGCAATATCAGAACGGCGGCTGGATCAGCTACGTGATGACGATCGCCGGGCCGGAGCCGCTTGAAACGCTGCGCTCGGCCATCGATTACGAACACTATCTCACGCGACAATTGCAACCCGTCGCCGATGCGATTCTGCCGCTGCTGCGCGACAACTTCATCACGCTGATGAGCGGTCAGAAACAACTGTTCTGACGTCGAGCTTCACGAAGCCGAATACCCGGGCTCATAAGCGATCGCCATCCTGTCCGGACGCGCGCGGACACCCGGCGTAGAATCCATGCGGGACTCGTCACCGCTCCAGGCGGCGGCGAGCCCGAACCCCATCAATCACGCATGATCCCCGCGACCCGCGGTTCAAAGCGCGAGGCGTTCATGCTAGAGCGCACCAGTTCGACTGGTGCGCCAGGAGACATGACCATGGCAAAGCTCGTCGCGCTCTATAAAACTCCGGCCAACGCGGAAGCGTTCGACGCTCACTATTACTCGACCCACGTGCCGCTCGCGAAACAGTTGCCCGGCTTGCGGCGTTATGAAGTCAGCACCGGACCGGTCGGCACGCCGCAGGGCGCTTCGCCCTATCATCTCGCCGCGATCCTGAGCTTCGATTCGCTCGAAGCGTTGAAGCAAGGACTCGGTTCTCCGCAAGGCCAGGCGACGGCGGGAGACCTGGCGAATTTTGCTCAAGCCGGCGTCGAACTGCTGCTGTTCGATACCAAAGAGGTCTGATCCCGCCGCGCGGCACGCGTCGCGTCGCGCTACGGTCGCTTCGCGTCGCTTCAGGTCACTTCGCTTGAGGGAAGCCGAGCGCGTCGGCCTTCGTTCTCAGTTCCGAGAAGCGGCCGCCCGCGGGACTCATTGCCGTATCGGGAGCCGTGCTGGCGCCCGGCGTGACCTGGCTCCTGTCCAGTTGCGCGATGCCCGTCGTGCCCGAACTCGCGATATTCGCGCAAGCCGCGCCGAACGTGCCTTGCGTCACCGCGATCGCCGGCGCGTCGGTGCGCGCCGCGTCCGTCAGATTCAATGCATAAGCGAGGTTGAACGTCGTGGCGTCGCTCGCTCGCACGCCGAGCGGATCGAGGCCGAAGCGCCAGGCGAGCAACTGGTGAATGGAGCTGGGATCGAACGGATAGCGCGAGACGTTGTTCGCGCGCACGCGCGGTCCGAGCAGCATGCACGGCACGCGAAAGCCGAGACGGCCGTCGTTGCCGAGCGCACGCTCCGCCGCCGACACCGGCTTGACGGGCGGCGCCACATGCTCCATGAAACCGCCCCACTCGTCATAGACGATGATCATGAGCGTCCTGCTCCAGTTCGGACTCGTGCGCAGCGCGTCGTAGATCTGGCCCAGCAGCACCTGGCCGTTGCGCACGTCGGCATGCGGATGGTCGTCGTTCGAGGTGCCCTGCGCTTCGCCGCCGAACCTCGGATCGACCATGCAGAACGACGGCAACGTGCCCGCGGCGGCGTCGGAGAGAAAGTCGGCGATCAGCTTCGAGCGGCCGACGTAGCGCGTGCCGTACAGCGCGGTGAACGGCACGTCGTGGAAATAGTAGGTGGATGAAACGTTCTTCGCGTCGAGCCGGTCCCAGATGGTCGGCAAGGTTGACGTGTCCTGCGTGTCCGAAAGACGGTCCGTTTCGCCGCTGTGCAGATAGAGGCGGTTCGGAAAGGTATCGCTGAGAATGCCGCTCATGTAGTAGTCGCACACGGTGTATTGCGTCACCGCGCCGCGATAGAAGTCGAGATCCGCCGACTGGAAATAGCCGATCGGCAACAGGTCGCCGCGCGTGAGGCTGGTTGCCGGCGTCAGCAGAAAGCCGTTCATCGCGCCGTTGGCGAGATGCACGCGCCCGGCGTCGTAGGCGTGATTCGGGTCCGCGAATGCGCAGCCCTGGAAGCCATACGCCGGGTTCGCGGTAAGCGCGAACGGCGCATGCGCTTCGCCGAATGCATCGACGAAGGTGCGCCCGGTCTGCGCGCTTTCGGCATTCGGCACCCAACCCATCAGATGGTCGAACGAGCGGTTTTCCATGGTGACGAGCACGACGTGGTCGATGCCCGACGTTGCCGGATCCGGCAACGCGGGACGCGGCAGATTCGCGCGATCCGGCGGAATCGCGCCCACCACGGGAGGGGTTCCCGATCCCGAGCCGCCGCCATGACTGCCCCCTCCGCAGGCCGATAGCGCGATGGAACCGGCCAGCGCGGCGAGCATTCTCCGACGCGCCAGGTCGGGCGGATTCGTAGGATGATGGGCCATGATCTTGTCTCCGTTGGTTATTGGAACGAATCCGCCGGGTCTTTTGCCGCCTGGCGATTCATGCCCCAAGGGAGCAATTCGTGTTCCCCGCCTCGTTCAGCGGCGACGGCGCGGATGCGGCAGCGCGTCGAGCTGACGCAAGATGCGCCCGGGCGCACTCGCGATGCTCCGCATTTGCTGGGGGAAGAAACGGTTTTCTGCTACAACGTCAAAGCACTTTCGCACCGTTCCTGACCAACGCAAATGAACAAACGTCAATTTCTAGCCGGCGCCGCCGTGCTTGGCGCAAGCGCCGCGCCGGCGTTCGGCAACCAGCGTGTCCATGACGAAGCATCCGCGGCGTCGCCCGTCATCCTGACGATCAGCGGCGCGATCAAGCGCCACAATCGCGGCGCGCTCGATCCCGCATTCGATCAGTTGCTGGCGAAGCATCAGGTGAAGTTTTCGCAAGCGTACAACGTCGATCTTCCTCTGCTGGCGAGCATGCCGGCCGTGACCATCCAGCCCACCACCGAATACGATGCCCGGCCGCATAGGTTGAGCGGTCCGTTGTTGACCACGTTGCTGGAACACGTCGGCGCGCCCGGCGCGGGTGGAACGCAAATCCTGTTGCATGCGGTGGACGGCTACGCCGTGATGACGACGCTCGATAAAGTGCGCGCTTATCGCTTCGTCGTGGCGACGCATATGGACGGGAAGCCACTGCCGCTCGGCGGCATGGGGCCGCTCTGGGCCGCCTATGATGCGGATCACATTCCCGAGTTGTCTGCGAAGCCGCTGAAGGAGCGCTTCGAGTTGTCGCCCTGGGGGCTTTATCACGTGCAGGTGATTGCGGGGTGAGGTTCGATTGGGGATACGGAATTAATCCGCTCGTGCTTTATCGGAACGTTGGCGGAAATATCAAGCTTGGCCGCTATACCCCCTCGATCCGGACTTCGATACCCCTGCGGACAAGTCACCGAGAGTTGTCCTCGATGGGCGCGTTCGTCCATATCATGCAAAATAGCCGCATTCTAAAATGCTGAGGATGGCTCGTGGGCGTCAACTTCGATCTGAACGATTTGCAGGCGTTTCGAGCCGTCGTGGAGTTGGGCAGCTTCCGCAAGGCAGCGGAGGCGGTCAACATTTCGCAGCCGGCGCTAAGCCGGCGCATCGAGAAGCTCGAAGCGGCGCTCGGCGTGCGGCTCTTCGAGCGGACTACTCGCAGCGTGACGCTCACCACCGTAGGTCGCGTGTTCGCCCCAAGCGCGGAACAGCTTCTCGACGATCTCGACGTCGCGTTGCTCGGCATCCGCGACGTGTCCACCAGCCGCCTCGGTCATGTGACCATCGCGTGCGTGCCGTCGGTTGCCTACTATTTCCTGCCGAGCGTCATTGCCGCCTATCACAGCCGCTATCCGCGGATCCGGGTCAAACTGCTCGACTCGAGCGCCAACGAAGTGCTCGGCTCGGTCATCAGCGGTGAAGCCGATTTCGGCGTGAGCTTCATGGGCAGCCAGGAATCCGAGGTCGAGTTCAAGGTCCTGCTGCAGGAACGGTTCGTCGCCGCATGCCGCCGCGATCATCCGCTGGCCCGAAAGACACGTGTGTCCTGGAGCGAGCTTTATGAGCACGAATACGTTTCCGTCGACAAGACTTCCGGCAACCGCCTGCTGCTCGATCAGGCGTTGACCAACGTGGCGCCGGCCGTGCCGAGCGTCTGCGAGACTCGCCACGTCACCACCCTGCTCGGCCTGATCGAAGCGGGACTCGGGGTGGCGGCCGTGCCTTCAATGGCGATGCCCATGCGCGACCATCCGATTCTCACCAGCGTCCCGCTCGTCGATCCGGTCGTGACGAGGCGAGTCGGCATCGTCAGGCGCCGGGGACGCCCCCTCGCGCCGGCCGCGCAGCAGTTCTACCAGACGATCCTCGACACGAAGCGCAGCGGCATGGCCGGCGCGGCGAAGAAGACCCCGAAATGACACTGCCAAGGCCCTTCAGGCTGCTTTACGTCCAGGTTCTGCTTGGAATGGCGCTCGGCATGACTGTCGGCCACTTCTGGCCGCAGGTCGGCGCGTCGCTGAAACCGCTCAGCGACGCGTTCGTCGCGCTGGTGCGCATGATGATCGCGCCAATCGTCTTCTGCACGATCGTCACCGGCATCACGTCGCTTGCGAGCGGCTCGAAGATCGGCCGGACCATCCTGAAAGCGCTGGCGTTGTTCTACTTTCTCACCATCGTTGCACTCGTCCTGGGGCTCGCGACCGCGTTCGCGCTGCATCCGGGCGCGGGACTGCATATCGACCCACATCATCTGGACACCGCCATCCTCGCGCAATATTCGACTCGCACGCAGTCGCACGGACTCGTCGAATTCGCGCTGCATGTGATTCCGGAGACGCTCGTCGGCGCCTTCGAGAAAGGCGAGGTGCTGCCGGTCTTGCTGCTCGCCCTTCTGTTCGGCTTCGCATTGAACGCCAGCGGAGACGGTGGCCGACGGGTACAGGAATTCATCGACGGCATCGCCCATGCGCTGTTCCGCATCCTCGCGCTGATCATGCGGCTCGCGCCGGCCGGGGCATTCGGCGCGATGGCGTTCACGGTGGGCCGTTTCGGCATCCGTTCGATTGGCTCGCTCGGCATGCTGATGGTGTCGTTCTATGCGGCGTGCCTGCTGTTCGTCGTGTGCGTGCTCGGTCCGCTCGCACGCCTGCACGGCTTCTCGCTTTGGCGGCTGCTGCGCTACATTCGCGAGGAACTCGTCATCGTGCTCGCGACGTCGTCGACCGAACCGGTGCTGCCGCGCCTCATCGTCAAGCTCGAAGCGCTTGGCTGCAACAAGGGCATCGTGGGTCTCGTGCTGCCGGCCGGCTATTCCTTCAATCTCGACGGCACGGCGATCTACCTGACGCTCGCCTCGATGTTCATCGCGCAAGCGTGCGATGTGCACCTCTCGGGCGGCCAGATCGCGACGATGCTCGCGGTCATGCTGCTCACGTCGAAGGGCGCGGCGGGCGTATCGGGCAGCGGCCTGGTTGCGCTCGTCGCGACGCTGGCCGTCATTCCCGATCTGCCGCTTGCAGGCGTCGCGCTGCTGGTCGGCATCGATCGCTTCATGTCCGAGGCGCGCGCCCTGACGAGCGTGATCAGCAACGCGTGCGCGGTGATCTTCGTATCGATGTGGGAGCGCGCCTGCGACCGAACGCGTCTGAAGGACGCCTTGAGCCTGGCGCATCAGTCAGAACAACCCTTCGATCAGCCCGCCGACCTGCCGGGCTGAATCGTTGCCGCGATGCTTCACGCTCACAAAACGTATGGTGTGCCGTTATTTCGTTCTTGCTTTCCCTGACTCCTTACCTTAAAGTAAGGATTATTGGAGGGATCACCATGACAACAGCAACTCTCACTTCGAAGGGCCAGGTTACGATCCCCGTGGACGTCCGCAATCAGCTTGGCCTGCAATCGGGAGACCGGATCGAATTCAGCTTCAACGAGGCGACCGGCCGGTACGAGGTCTATCCGGCCACGCGCTCGCTTGCGTCGCTCAAGGGCATCGTGAAGAAGCCTGCTAAACCGGTGTCGGTCGAAGACATGAACCGGGCCATCGCGGAACAGGGAGCATCCGCGCGATGATTGGACTGGATACGAACGTGCTGGTCCGCTACTTCGCCCAGGACGACGCCGTGCACTCGAAGAAGGCGACGGCGCTGATGGAGTCCCTATCGGCCGAGCGGCCGGGGTACGTTTCGCAGGTCGCCCTGGTCGAAGTCGTGTGGGTGCTCGGACGTTGCTACGGCGTCGAGCGCGAGCAGATGAAGGACATCATTGACTCGATGATCGGCACCAAGGAACTGGTCGTTGAAGGCGCTGACACGGTGCGAAAGGCACTTCGCGTTTTCGCCGCATCTGCAAAGTCGGACTTCGCGGACTGCCTGATCGAGCGCTCGGGGTATGTAGCCGGATGCGAATACACGGCTACTTTCGACGTGGCGGCCTCGAAGGTCGCGGGGATGCAGTTGATCAAGTAATCGCGGCGCGAACTAATAAACGGGAAAACGTGACGATTGAGCTTCTTGACTTACGCGCGTCGTCGTGAGCTTCGTTGTCGGCTCAAAGACGACTGTTGAGCGCGATTCGTTGGACCTGTCTGCACCCGGCGACTCATACATCATGAGTAAGGAAAGGCCGTCAATGCTCGCAGAACAACGTCAATTCCTTTCTCTCTCATTCATCGAAGGCCTGGTAGTTCGACGCGCTTTTTGCGCAGGTTCGCTTCGAGCCGGCTCCACCGGATTCTGCGCCGCGGCCGCCATGATCCACTTTCTGAATGCGATGACTGCGGCATCGTCCGCGCGATCGGTGTTCACGACCAACGTGTAATCGGGCCCGCGCCAGGCCGGCTCTGATATCGGACACACGAGACGCCCTGTTGCGATCTCGCGCTCGATGAGCGGCAGCGACGCCAACGTCACGCCGAGGCCTTCGGCAGCGGCGCCCAGTTGAAGAAAAACATGATCGAAGTCGAGATGGCGGGCGCCGCGCAGGCCCGGTGCGCCGGCCTCCCGCAACCAGTCGGACCAGGCCGTGCGAGTGCTGGTGGAATGAAGGAGCGTGTGATGTCGCAAATCGGCGACCGTCCTGATCGGATGGCTTAGCAGCATCGCCGGGCTACAGGCGGGCAGACGCAAGTCGGGCATCAGCGTCGTTGACACGAGGCCTGCCGCGTCCTCGGGTCCCGAGCGCACGCCGACGTCGAATGCATCACCGACGTAGCGCAACTTGCGTGAGGTTGTAGAGAGCCGCACATCGATGTCCGGGTAGCGAGCCTGAAAATCCGCCAGGCGCGGTATGAGCCAGCACAAAGCGAAGCTCGCCAGCGCATTCACGCGCACGACCCCCGTTATACGACGCGTAATGGATTTGTGACGCAGCCGGGTGACCGAGCTGCCCAGGCGCGCAAATGCACCTTCGACATCATTGAGCAGAGCCGCGCCCTCGTCCGTAGGCACGACGCCACGCGAGCGACGCTCGAAGAGCGGAACGCCGAACCAGTCTTCCAGCAATCGAATCTGTTTGCCGACCGCCCAGTGCGTGACGTGCAGATCGCTCGCCGCAGCCGCGAAACTCCCGAGGCGGGCGACCGCCTCGAAGTGCCGCAACGCATTCAACGGGGGCAACTTGTCCGCGTCTTTCCTCGTGCGTTTGTCTGTGTCCATAAGGTGACTTTTTCTCCCGTCTGACTCAATTTTACGTCAGTTGTGAGAACGTTCTGGGCGAACCTAGACTATGGGGTGCCCTGTAACAAAACGCTCGAGTTGTCGCCGAGACTCGCGCTTCCGAAATTCGGTTGAACCGTGAGACTTTTCTCTTTCTCCACTCCAACGACGCGCGTCGCCGACGGCCCCGATCAATCGACCTCCGTGTCACGCACGCGCGTCTTATGGCTCTCGTGCATGGCGCACGCGCTGCACGACGGGTACACCGACATGATCTACGCCTTGCTGCCTGTCTGGCAGGCGGACTTTGGACTCAATTACGGCGCCCTGGCGATGTTGCGCGCCATCTATGCGGGCGCGATGGCAACGCTGCAATTGCCCGCTGGACGCCTGGCACGCACATTGGGCACCCGCGCGACGCTTGCGTTCGGCACGTTGCTGGCCGCGTTGGGCTATGCCGTCGCAGGCATGTCCGGCACCCTGCTGGGCTTATGCGTCGCGCTCGCCATCTCGGGAAGCGGTTCGAGCACACAGCATCCGCTGGCTTCGGGAGCCGTCTCGCGCGTGTATGGACGCAACGCTCGACGGCCGCTCAGCGTCTACAATTTTTCAGGCGACCTCGGAAAATCCGCGCTTCCGGCGGCTATCTCGCTTCTGATTACCATCATGCCGTGGCGCCACGCGCTTTGGGCCATGTCGACCGTTGGCGTTTTAGTCGCGGCAGTGATTGCACTTTTTCTCCCATCGGTTCCTCGGGACGAGTCTTCCATCGAGGAAGCGTCGAGCCACAACAGCAACGGTTCGCGAGCGGGCTTTTCACTGCTGTTCACGATCGGCGTGCTCGACACCGCCGTGCGCATGGGGCTATTGACCTTCCTGCCCTTTCTCCTGAAAACGAAAGGCATCTCGCCACCGATGATGGGCACGGCGCTCGCGCTCGTCTTCATCGGTGGCGCCGCCGGCAAGTTCGTGTGCGGCTGGCTCGGCGCGCGCGTGGGCGTCATCGGAACCGTGCTCGCAACCGAAGGCGGCACGGCGGCGTTGATCCTTGCCGTGATTTGCCTGCCACTGGCGCCCGCTTTGATCGTGCTGCCGCTGCTCGGCGTGATGCTCAACGGCACATCGTCGGTGCTTTACGGAACGGTGCCCGAACTGACGTCGGTCGAGCGTACCGAGCGAGCGTTCGCGCTCTTTTATACCGGCACCATCGCTTCGGGGGCACTCGCTCCGGTTGCCTACGGTCTTCTGGGCGACCGCATCGGCGTACTCGGCGCCACGCTTGCGACCGCGGCCACGGCGCTGGCCGTCTTCCCACTGGCGCTTGCGCTTCGTCCGCATCTGCGCAAGACGTGATCTCGTTCGGGACGCGCTCGTCGGTCATTTAGCCCAGCGCCCTCGTCACACGAGTGACAGCATCGCGCAAGCGTCAGTGCAGCCTGAATCATCATTTCACCATCACGTGGAGGTTCGCCGGATGAATACTGTTTCGCAGGCCCCGTTGATTCTGATAACCGGAGGAGGCCGTGGCGTGGGCGCGGCGACCGCGCGGCTTGCCGCCGCACACGGTTACGATGTGGCGATAAGCTTCGTCTCCAACGAGTCTGCCGCCCTTGCGGTGGCGGCCGAGGTGGAATCGCTCGGGCGACGGGCTTTACCCATGCGCGCCGACAGCGCGGACCCAGAACAGGTCGCTCAGCTATTCGCCGCGATCGACCGAACGTTCGGCCGGATCGATGTGCTGGTGAACAACGCCGCGATCATTGCGCGGCAATCCCGGCTAGAGGATCTCGAATTCGAGCGGATGCAGCGTATCTTCGCGGTCAACTCGATCGGCCCCATTCTCTGTGCGCAGCAGGCGGCAAAGCGCATGTCGTATCGTCACAGTGGGCGGGGCGGCTCCGTGATCAACATCTCATCGGCATCGGCCCGGCTCGGTAGCCCGAACGAATACGTCGACTACGCCGCGTCGAAGGGTGCCGTCGAAACCTTCACCACCGGTTTTGCAAAAGAAGTCGCGCGGGATGGGATACGCGTCAACTGCATTCGCCCTGGGCACATCTACACTGACATGCATGCCAGCGGCGGCGAGCCGGGACGGGTGGAGCGCGTCAAGGACTCGATCCCCATGGGAAGAGGCGGTCAACCCGAAGAGGTTGCGCGGGCGATCCTATGGCTGGCAAGCGCCGAGGCTTCCTTCATCACCGGCACGTTCCTCGATGTCACTGGCGGCAAGTGAGCAACAGGGTGCGGCGCCGGGCGCTTCCCTCGGCGAACCGCATGACGCAAATAAAGACAGGCCCGGATAAATCGCCGCGGCTGAACCTGCTAACCTGATTGCCCTGGCCGCGAACCGATAGCCGTCTATGCCCCGTGGCCCTGTCAACCGAACTACCGATGCCGCCACTGTTTCGCCGTCTATTGCTGCTGTTGCACGCGTTGCGTTACGGCGCGCGCCTGCTCTGGCTGGCCGCGCCGTCCGAGCACAAACTGCACTGGCTGATCCAGTTGATCGTCCGCATGCAGGCCTCCGGGCGCCGCCTCGAACGCCTGCACGACGTGCTGCCGGCTCTCGGACCGCTCGCGAGCCGCTTCGCGCGGACGCTGGCCGAACGGCCCGAACTCGCAACGAGCACCTTGCACGACGCCATCGACGCAATCGATCACCTCGAAGCGCCGCTGCCGCCGCCCGAATCGGAACAGGCTTTGACGCGCGCATTCGGCCGTCCGCTCGCCACGCTGTTCAGCGCCGTGGATCTGGTGCCGGTGCGCGGCGGCTTCGCCGAACAGACTCACTTCGCGCGGCTCCTCGCGCCGATCAACGGCCATCGCGAAGTGGCGATCAAGCTGGTGCGCGCCGATCAACTGCAACAGATCGTCGACGAACTCGCGCTGTTGCGCTGGGTCGCGCGCTGGCTGGAGAAGATGTCAGGCAGCGCGCGCCGCCTGCAATTGCGCGCGCTGGCGCAGACGTTCACCGACGACATCCTGCGCCGCTTCGATCTGCGCGCCGAAGCCGCCAATCTGAGTCAGACCGGCCATCATTTCGACGGCGACGCGCGCATCGTCGTGCCGAGCGTCATCTGGGATCTGTGCACGAGCCACACGCTGACGATGCAGCGCATCAGCAGCTTGCCGGCCAGCGACCTGACCGCCCTGCGCGCGCATCACGTCAAGCTCGCGCCGCTGGCCGCGCATATCGTCGAGGTGGTGACGGAGCAGGCGTTCGAGCACGGCTTCTTTCACGCGACGCTCGATGCGCGCCGGGTGCGTGTGAGCATCGAACCGGACACACTCGGGCGTCTCGTGCTCGCGGAGTTTTCGATCATGTCGAGTCTGTCGACCGATGAGCGCGAGTTCTTCGTGCATGGCGCGACCGCCCTGTTCGACCAGGACTATGGCCGGCTGGCCGAACTGCATCGCGACGCCGGGCACGTTCCCCACGACACGCGCGCGGACCTGCTCGAGGCCGAGTTGCGCACGCGCGCCGAAGCGCATTTCGCCGCCGCGCCGGCAGACCGCTCGGCGGGTTCGCTGTTTCAGCATCTGCTGCACGTCGTACAGCCGTTCGACGGCGTCGTGCCCACGCGTCTCGCCACCGCGCAGCGCTCCTTTCAGCAGGCGGAGACGTTGGCGCGCGCGCTGCATCCGGGCGTCGATAGCTGGAACATCGCACGCGGCGTACTCGCGGACATTGCGCGGCGCGACGTCGATCATCGCGGCTGGATCAAGCGCATCTCGCGCGAGTTGCCGCACCTCGCGCATATGCTGCCGCGCGTGCCGCAACTGGCGGTGCGCTATTTGCAGCATGAACACGACCGCGCGCGCACGCCACGGCAGAACGCTCAATTGATGGCGGATATCGGGCGGGAGTACCGTCGCACGCGGCTGCTGTTGTGGGCGTGTGTGTTGTGCGGCGCCGTGCTCGGCGCGGGCACGGCTTTGCTGGCGTGGTGGTGATGAGGTCGATGTAGATGGGATGAATGTGAGGGCTGGGGCGGTTGGGGCGGTTGGGGCTCTTCGTGCTTTTCGTGCTTTTCGTGCTTTTCGTGCTTTTCGTGCTCTTCGTGCTCTTCGTGCTCTTCGTGCTCTTCGTGCTCTTCGTGCTCTTCGTGCTCTTCGTGCTGTCGGTGCTCTCCGCGCTCTCGGTGCTCTCGGTGCTCTCGGTGCTCTCGGTGCTCTCCGTGCTCCCAGTGCTCCCAGTGCTCGCCGCGCTCCCAGTGCTCGCCGTGCTCCCAGTGCTCGCCGTGCTCCTGGTGTCGCAAGAACCCTGGCCGCCGCGATTGCCGCGAGCGTGGCCAACGCAACCGGTCCCATCGTGACTGCCGGTGCCGGTGCTACAAAGGTTCACCCGCCGTCGAGACGAACAACCGATTGCAGCTTCGAACAAGACACGCGTCACGCATCCCGCGAAGATGGCGGTTTTTCACATCAAGCTTTCCGATGCTCGCTTCCCTGATCGCCGCCGTCTTCGTCGTATTGTGGTCGACCGGTTTCGTGGTCGCGCGGGCGATCACGCCCTACGCCGATCCCAATCTTTTCCTGCTGGCGCGCTTCGGCGGCACCGCGCTGATCTTCGCGCTTGCCGCCGTGGTAGCGCGCGCCGCCTGGCCGACCGGCCGCGATTTCGGCAAGCACCTGGTGGCGGGCGCGCTGCTGCAAGGCGTCTACCTCGGCGCCGGCTACTGGGCCGTCGCGCAGGGTTTGAGCGCCGGCGTGATGGCCTTGCTCGGCGCGCTGCAGCCGCTCGCGACCGCCGCCGTCGCGGCGCCGCTGTTCGGCGGGCGGCTTTCGCGGCGTGGCTGGGCCGGCATGGCGCTCGGTCTTGCCGGGGTGGCGCTGGTTCTCGAACCGAAGCTCGCATCGGCCGCGCCGCCCTCGCCTCATGGCGACGCGCCGCCGTGGCTGGTGGTGCTCATCTCGATCGGCGCGGTCGGCGCGATCACGGCGGGCACCTTGTTTCAGAAGACTTCGCTTGCCAAGGCCGATATTCGCAGTGCGAGCGCGGTGCAGAATTTCGGCGCGGCGCTCGTCGCGGTCGTGCTCGCGCTGACACTCGGCGAGCATCGGTGGATCGCGTCGCCCGTGTTGTGGACCTCGCTCGCCTGGGGGATCGTGATGCTCTCGGGCGTCAGCGTCACTTTGCTGGTGTGGATGGTGAGGCGTGGCGATGCGGCACGCGCCACCGCGCTGCTGTTTCTCGCCCCGCCGCTTGCCGCGCTCGAAGGTTATGCCGGCTTCGGCGAAACGCTGCTGCCGGTGCAGATCGCGGGTTTCGCGGTGGCGTTGCTGGGTGTGTTGCTGGCGCGGTCGTGAGGCGTCGGCTGAGTGCTAGCCGCCGCCGGGGCCGGGGCGCTCGTGAGAGGTCGGACGGAGCGCTCGTCGCGCCAATGCGAGCATGAGTGCGGGTTGCCGCCAGTCGCGTCGACGCGGGCTAAAGCAAAGCGCTAGCCGCAAAGCGAAGCGATCGTGAAAATTCGAGTGGAGCGCCAACGGCACTCGCCCTATCGAGAGAATGCCCGCAGCCTCTTGCCACGCTGACGCGCTGACGAAAGTTCAGGCGCAGCAATGGCCGAAGTTCGAGCGAAGCGCTGACCGAAGTCGAGCGAAGCGCCGACCGAAGTTCGAGCGAAGCGCTGGCCGCGCCGTCGCCGGGCACGGGCCAACAATCGTTCAGCGCCTGACCCGGTTCCAGCCGCCCACGAATATCAATCCGCCGAACTCGCCCCGGCCGGCACCTTGGCGAGTGCCTTGCCGCCTGGCGCCGGCGCCCACGCGGGACGGCTCTCGCGCTGCGAATCCACCACGACGATGTACCGCCCCGCCCACGGCGTCATCTGCCGATTGCTTTTCAGCACCCACAGCGATTTGCCGGATTCGGCCAACGCCGCATATTCGGCGTCGAGAATGCCGTAGTGGTCGAGAAACGTATTGAGCGACGCGGGGATCCGCACGCAACCCTTCGAGTGGCGAATGCCGAGCACCGGCTCGAGCCAGTCGGGGTCGGTGGCGTGCATCTGCAGCCGCATCTCCGAGATGCCGCCCTTGCCCCAGCCGCGCTGGCCTTGGGCCCAGCCGAAGTCGAAGATCCGCATGTCGCGCTGGCCGTAGCCGCGAATATGGTTGTCGTTCTGCGTGCCTTCTGAACGGAAATCCATGTTGGCGGGCGTATGTTCGAACACGCCGAGCGGCGTGATGAAGTGGTCGTACTCGCCGGGCCGTCCAGTCGAAACCGGCGACGCACCGATCATCTGCCACGTGTCGGACGGCGTCGCGCGGAAATAGATGAACAACGCCTGCACGTTGGCATTGCGATCGACCAGCACCACATACTCGCCCGACAGGCCGCCCAATGTCTGCGCATCGAGCGCCGCTTGCAGACGGTCGGCGTAGGCGCGTTGCTCGACGGCCGGCACTTTGAGCCGGCGCGTCACCTGTTGCGCGAACGCGTCCCGCAAGGCAAACGCGCGACGCGGATCGACCACGCCGCCGGCATCGGGCGCCGTGACCGCCGACGCGTCGAAGAGAGGCGCGGGCCGGCTCGCCGGGAGTGGTTTCGATGCGGGCTTGGATCGTGGCGCGGGTGCCGATACGGATACCGGAGCGGACGCCGATGCCGAAGCGGACGCCGAAGCCGAAGCCGAAGCCGAAGCCGATGCCGATGCCGATGCGGATGCGGATGCGGATGCGGATGCCGATGCCGATGCCGCGATCGCGACGCCGCACGACAGCGCGCACGCGGCGCACAAACCGGCGACCGACGCACGCGCCAGGCAACGAAGCAAAGAACCCGCGCGCATCGCATGCAACACAGACCACAAAGACGCCATACACCACACTTCACGCCGACGAGCCACCGATACGAAAGTCATGCGGCCGAGTGGAGGCTGGCCAGGCCGATGCGGGTAGTTCATCGCGCAGTTGAGAAAAGCTGATTATTATTGACCGCCCAGTCGTCCACCGGATCGACGGCTCGCCGGCTCACGCGGCGCCTGCACTTCCGCGACGACACGCGGCATGAGCGGGCGTTGCCATACACGCCGTTCGACTGGCCGACGCAGGCAAGCGGGAAGTGACAGAGGATCGGAAATGCGAGGAAAGAATGTGTGCGCGGACACGCTGATCGAGCCGGCGTCTTGCCATGAACCGCATTCGAGAGATTCGCTTTCAGCCGCTCGATGAGCAACCGAATGAGCAACCGAACGCGCAACCGCGTGAACGACTCATTGAGCGGCCGGCGGCTCGTCGGTGAACAGATCCGCGCTTGCTTCGAGCGCCACGCCGCCCAACTGCTTACCGTGAATCTGCCGCGCGATCACCTCGCCGACATAAGGCACTTGCGCGTCCAGCTCCACCGTGGCGTACGCGCCGGGCTTGCCGGCGTCGACCACCTCGATGTGTTTCGCGTAATGCCCCAACTCGCGCTTGAGGAATTCCCGCACTTCCTGCTCGCTGCACGATTCGGCAATGTTGCGCACGATCAGGTTCATGCAGTTTACCCTCGGCGTGCGCCGCGGCCCCTGCCGCGATCCGCGGTTTGCACGCGCACTGGGCGCAACGCGGCGCGCTGTTTCGCCTGAGCGGCGGCAAGTTCGCGGATCATTGCAGCACCAGCGGCGCCCAAAGCGGCCAATGACAAGTAGAAGGCAATCATGGAAATCTCCCCTGCGAAATTCGTCCTGTTTTCTCAGGATAGCCACCAGCGACCGCAAAAGCGATGCGACGCAGTGTCTGAAACGGACCTGACCATCCCGTCAATGCACTGTACCTGAATAAGCCGCGTCGAAAATAGCAAAACAGCTGTTCATTTAGCGGTCCAGGCGCGGCAAACGCATCGGATGCGACACTCGACGCCGCACCGATCCGCGGCGCGCATCACTGCGGCATCCGGCGGGACATGCGCGAGAGGCCGCTGATCGTCGAGGTCAGTCCACCGCTTGCACGTTGGCCGCGCTCACCCACCAGGCGTTCTTGCCCTGCGGCAAGCGAACCAGAACCGCGGACGGATCGTCGACGCCGTCGTCGGCGATTTCGCACACCGCGAGGCCGTCGGGCAGACGCTTCACTTCGCCCGCGGCCTGGAACAGCGCGACGCGCTGCGCGTTCAGCGGCAGCAGTTGCGCACGCAGTTGCCGATACACGTCGAAGCTGATTGCCGCGGGCACATCGCCGCGAATTTGCAGCGCGTCGGCGCTGCCGCAGCGGGCGGGCTCCGCGGCAAGCGCGGCAGTGCCGGCGAACAGGCAACCGAATGCCAACGCCACGGCGGCAAGGCGTGAATGGGTCATGATGATTCTCCGGGAATAAGTTGTGGCAGCGGAGCGCGAAGCACGCGAGCCATCGGTTGCGTGAGATGCGGGCATGGGCAGCGAACGGCGCCGGAAAACACGCGCGAACGAACACCCACGACGATGCGGACGAAAGCGCCCGGCTTCATGGCGAGCGGTCGCGCGCGGCGTCCCGCCCATTGTCGCCGCCGGTCGCGACATCGAGCCGGCTGACGTCGCAAGAGGTTTGGCTGAAGCCCGAATAAACCACCGACCACTTGCCGACGATCGCGGCTTGCGCTTCCGCGAGGCTCAGTTTGCCTTCGCAGACGCAGCGCTTGAGCATCACCGCCGCGCGCGCCTTGCGGCGCTCACCCTCACGGCCCGCCCACGGCAGGAGATCGAGATTGGCGGGCGCGTCCGGCGAGCC
This sequence comes from Paraburkholderia terricola, assembly GCF_003330825.1. Classification (NCBI taxonomy): domain Bacteria; kingdom Pseudomonadati; phylum Pseudomonadota; class Betaproteobacteria; order Burkholderiales; family Burkholderiaceae; genus Paraburkholderia; species Paraburkholderia terricola. The sequence continues at coordinate 2,193,981 of NZ_CP024942.1, read as the reverse complement.
GCCGAGGACAATGGGCACGCGTCTGTCGAGTGCGAAATCGGCGCCGTCGTCCGCATCGATACCTCGCGCGGCGAGCATGCGGTCCTTGTGCGCCATCATTGCGTCGAACGGCGGTGCGACCGTGTGCGCATAGCCGGGCCGGCAGATCGTCTCACCTACCGATTCCTGCGTGACCCGCTCGTCGAGCATGCCGGCGTCCTGCGCGCGGGCCGCGCCCACGTGCAAGGCGAGCACCGTGGTCAAGCCAAGCAGGAGCGCGACGCGCGTCTTGCGAACGGAATGGGCGGCTTCACGCCGGCGCGCGAGGGTGCGCGCAATCGCCCCGTTTGTGTTCGTCCTATTGATCGAGTCGCGGAACCGGTTGCCGCGACGTATGTCTGCAATGCCTGGGTTCATTCGTGCACGCGCCGGCAGCGGCGCGCAATAGTTCAATTCGCGGGGCAATTAAAACACATTCAATAGGCAGGCGTGGAAAAGGCCGCGCCTGCGGCGAGGCGCGCGGCACGCCGCCGCATGCCGCCGACGCCACCGCGCCCCCGGCCAGGCGCTACTTCGCCACACGCGCCTGCAACGCGCGAATCCGTCCGAGCGCCTGCGTGTCGGACACCGTCGCCTCGTACATGTTTGCGAGGTCGGCCTTGAGCGCGGTGCGAGAGCCGCCGTCGAGATAGATCATGTGCCCCGACGGATAAAACCGCGCCGACAGATTCTGCCGGACCTGCTGGCTGAGAAGCGGCATTTGCTGTAAATCGAGCACGGTCTGATAGAAAGGCGTGACGTAGTCGTAGAAGCCGTTCGCCGACAACACTTTCAGATCGGGGTTGAGCGCCATCACGGCGGCGAGGTCGCCGGCGGTGTAAAGAACGACGTTGCCCTTCGCGTCGACGCCCTTCTGTTCGCCGGTCGGATCGATGTGACCGAAGTCCCAGTACTGGAAGGCCTGATCGTTCAGGTCGGTGAACGACGAATTCGACGTGTATTTCAACTGCTCGTTCAGATACACGTTCCACATGGTCGTATAGACGCCGCTGACGGCCGTCATGGTCGGATCGTTGCCGCCGGAATTCGGGTCGACCTTGCCGGCAATGCCGGTGTCGATCGCGGTCACGCGGCCGTCGTATGCGCCGAGCGCGAGGCCTTGCGATTTCAGCAGCGTGGTGAGGAAAAGAGAATTGCCGCGGCTGTCGTACGACGTGATGTCGAGGCTCCAGGCCAGCAAGGTGGTTTTGTCGATGCCGGTGTATTCGCTCAGCTTTTCGACGATCGCCGAATCGGTGGTCGGAAATTTGCGCAAGGCCGCCAGATAATCGGTGCGCGCGAATTGCGCCACCTCTTCGGCGAACGCGCCGAGATTGGTCGGCCGCGGCGCGATGCCGAGCTTCTTGTGATACCACGCGTCCGCGGCGGCCGTGGGCAGCGTGCCGACGGGATTGCCGGATTGCGTGTAATCGAGGATCGACGATTGCAGCGTGATGCCGTTCAGGTCGACGCCGTCTTCGTGCAACCGGTAAGCCAGCACGCAACTGCGCGCCGTGCCGTAAGACTCGCCGAACAGATACTTCGGCGAATTCCAGCGGTTGTGTTTGGTGAGAAAACGCTTGATGAACTGCTTGATCGAGTCGGCGTCCTGGTCGACACCCCAAAAGTCGCGGTTCTTCTTCGGCGCGATCGCGGCCGAATAACCGGTGCCAACGGGGTTGATGAACACGAGGTCGCTCTTGTCGAGCAGGCTGTCGGGATTGTCCTCCATCGAGTACGGCGCGGGCGGCGTGAAGCCCGGCATCGACGTCCTGATGCGGCGCGGCGCGAACGATCCGAGCAGCACGAACACCGAGGACGAACCCGGCCCGCCGTTATAGAAGAAAGTCACCGGGCGGGTTTCTTCCTTCTGGTTGTCCTGCGTGAACGCAACGTGGAACATTCTGGCGACGGGCTGCGAGCTGCTCGGGTCGACGATCACCAGGTGCCCCGCCGTTGCCGTGTACTTGATCGTGTTGCCGCCGATGGTGACCGAATGGTGCGTGACAGCCGCGGTCTCGGCGGTTTCGGTGACGGCGTCGTCCGGCCCGTTACCGTAAGCGATCGGATCGAAGAATGGCTGGTCGCCGCTTTTACGCGGCACGCCGGCGGCCGCCGGCGTGCTCAGGCCAAGAGAATCGTGTGACGCATGCGGACTAACGGAAGCCGGCTCGGTATTCGTCATGATCGCTCCAAGGGTTCGTTCACGCTGGTGTCTCGTGTGCTGCTGACTATAGTGCGCCCGCCACCTTCTGACCATTGGGGCTGCCGAGTCCGGTGCAGGCATCCCACCCCTCTGACGCCGCGAAACTGCCGTTGTTGCCTTGCGTGATGTCGTTGCACACGTGCGGCGCCTTGTACAGCTTCGGGTTGATGAAACCGGCCGGCTCGCCCTTCGCCGCATTGATGCGCGCGATCAGCGCCGCCCACAGCGGCGCGACCGCGCTGGTGCCGCCGATCACGGTCTGCTCGCCGCCGATCAGCACCGTGTAGCCGGTGATGGGCGATGCGTCGCCGGCCACGTCGGGCACGCCGCGCCCGCCGAGGGCCGTCTTGCCGCCGCTCGACAAAGCGGCGGACAGGCCCTTTTGCCATGCCGGCACGGGGAAGGCCCGGCTCACACCGCCACCGCCCGCGCCCCCCTGCGCGCCGTCGTTCCACACCACCTCGCGCGAAATCGACGTGCCCGATGCGGTCAGACTCGTGCCGCCGCACGCCAGCACGTAGGGACTCGACGCGGGAAAGTCCACCTGATCGCCACCGCTCACGCCATCGCTCGAACCGCTATCGCCCGACGCCGCGCAAACCGTCACGCCGAGCGCCGCCGCCGTCTCCAGCACGCTATTGAACGCCTGCAGCGACTGGCTGGTCCAGCTCGATTCCGGCGCGCCCCAGCTAATCGAAATCACCGACGGCTTGTTGGCCGTGTCGTGCACCGCGCGGCTTAGTGCGTCGATGAAACCGGCGTCGCTGTTCGGCGTGAAATACACCGCGATCGTCGCGCCGGGCGCGATGGCGCCGACCACTTCGATGTCGAGCGTAACCTCGCCGTCCGGGCCGTTCGGGTCGCCGGTCGGCTCATTGCGGGCCTGGTCGACGCTGACCGGCTTCACCGTGGGCGACGCGACACCCAGGCTCGCGAAGTACGCATCGAGATCGCTGCGGGTGTATCCGCCGCCGAGTTCGAGGATGCCGACGCATTGCCCGCTGCCGTCGCCTTGCGGGAACTGGTAGAGCGCCGCGAGTTGCGGAGGGGTGAAGGAAACCTGATGCGCCTTCGCCGGCCTGAACGGCGGCCGGATGCGAAAGTGCGGCCGCGCCTGGGGCCGGTTGTCGAGCCCGAGCACCGCTTCAACGACGCCGTGCAGATCGTCCGGCACGTTGATCGGGCCGGTGCGGCCGCGGAACTCGCCGGCCGTGCGATGCTGGTAATGCTCGAGCTTGACTCCGAACGCGCCCTGAAACTGCGCGATCGTGCCGCTCAGCAAGACCGAACGCGCCGCCGGGTCCTCGCGCACCACCGTCAAGCCGTGCGCCGCGGCGAAGGCCTTGACCTTGGCGATGTCGTCGGGCGCGGCGCCGTAATCTTTTGCCAGTTCGTCGCGCGACAGCGGTTTCACGTTCGGGTCGCCCGCCTGGATTCTGCTCATCAACGCATCGAACTGCGCCTGCCGTTGACGGCGCAGCATGACGAAAACCTCGATTCGTTCCGCCGGATCGCATTGACCGACCACTTTCGAACCTTGTTCCACCGTTCGCTCGCTTCCCGGCAGCGGATGCTTTGTGACCATGTGTCGACTCTCCTGTTAGCGCGACGGCGCAGGCCGCAAGCTGAAGCCAGGGCACGGCGCGCATCTGCACAACCTCATCGCCTTACGAGCGCGACAGGTGCTGTTTTCAAGGACTTCGCCAAATCGTCCGACCCATGCATTCGACCACAGTTCCGGCGCGCGCGGCAGTTGTCCGAATGGCTAACGCCGCACTGTCTCAAGCGCGTCATGCACGGCACGCGCTATGATGCTGCAGCGGCAATCCAGCCGCTACATTGCCTGGCGCGCCGTGCGCGCACGATCAAAGAATCAGAGGAACCCCATGCCAATTTCGATGTATCAAGCATCACTGCCCGTACTGATTCGCGGCCTGACCAATCTGCAAGCCATCCTCGGCAAGGCGCAGGCGCATGCCGCCGCGAAGCAGATCGAGCCGTCGGTGTTCACGAACGCGCGGCTCGCGCCGGACATGCTGCCGCTGGTGCGCCAGATCTATATCGCGAGCGATACCGCGAAGGGATGCGCCGCGCGTCTAGCCGGCGTCGAAGCGCCGAAATTCGAAGACGTCGAACAGACCTTCGACGAACTGCACGCGCGCCTGCAAAAGACGATCGATTATCTGAAGGAGTTCAGCGCGGAGCAGATCGACGGCTCGGAAGAGCGCGCCATCACGCTGAAAATGCGCACCGGCCCGATCGAGTTCACGGGCCTGTCGTATCTGCTCGGTTTCGTGCTGCCCAACTTTTATTTTCACGTCACGACGGCGTACGACATTCTGCGTCACAACGGCGTCGAACTCGGCAAGCTCGACTACCTGGGCGGCATCAGGTAAACGAGCGCTGCAACGCTTCGATTGCGTGAGCGTTGCACGAAAGACGACGCGCGGCGCGTCGCCCAAAGCTTCAAACACGCGGCTGGAAGGCAATGATCGCCATGCCGGCCAGCGTGAAGGCAACGCCCGCCGCATCCCACGGCGTGGGGCGCAGTTTGTCGACGCACCATAGCCAAGCGATCGCCACCGCCACATACACACCGCCGTAAGCCGCATACACGCGGCCCGCGGCGGTGCCGTGCAGCGTCAGCAGCCAGGCGAACAGCGCGAGGCTGAGCGCGCCGGGCACCAGCAGCCAGATCGAGCCGCCCTGCTTCAGCCAGCGCCACGGCAAGTAGCAACCGACGATCTCGGCAAGGGCGGTCACGACATAAAGCACAAAAGTTTTCATCGACAGAGGGAAGCAAGGGGTTGTGTCGGTTGTGTCGCCGCCTGGTTGTACGCGGCGCGCTATCGGTTCTATTAACACAATCGCTTGGCGCACGGGCAACGCGCGTGCGACAGTCGGCGTTCCTGGTCTCTATCCCTATCCGTCATGAGCATCGCGTCACCCTGCATCGACATCTGCAAATTCGACAGCAAAACCGGCTTTTGCATCGGCTGTTTGCGCACGCGCGACGAATGCAAGAGCTGGAAGAAGATGAAAGACAAGCAGCGCCGGAGAATCGTCGAGGACCGCTCGCATCGCGAGCGCAAACTGGGCAAGTAGGCCGCTTGCGCGGCTGGCTATCCATCGCTAGACGCGTTGCGAAGCGGAGCTAAACGCGGCCGTGCGGGATCGCCACCGGACTGCCAACCAGCGCGGCGGCTCATCCCATCGCGTCAATCGAGCGAGAGCCGCAATGCAAAGCCGATCAGCGCTGCCGAGAACGTCCAGCGCTGCAAGGTTTGCGCAAGCGGATGAGCGCGCATCCAGCCGGCGATCCGCGCGGCGCCGATCGCGTACATCGCGTCGAAACATACGCCGATGGCGAGCAGCACCACACCCAGTTCGACCATCTGCAACGCCACCGGACCCGCCTCCGGGCGCACGAACTGCGGCAATAGCACCGAGCAGAACAGCAGCGCTTTCGGGTTCAGCAGATTGGTGAGCAAGCCTTTGACGAAAGCGGTCCGCAACGGACGCGAGCCGGCTCCCGCCTTGTTTCCGGCACCGATGCCCTCGGTGCCGTCCGCCGCGCCGCGCGCGTCATGTCCATCGGGCAACGCGAACACCGGCGAACGGAAAATCTGAATGCCGACCCACGCGAGATACACCGCGCCGCCATAACGCACGATGTCGTAGAGCCAGGGCGCGCCGCGCAACAGCGCCGCCGCCCCGCATGCCGAGAGCGTGACGTGGGTCGCACGCGCCACGCCGAGGCCGGCGGCTGCCGCGAAACCGTGGCGCATGCCGCGTCCGATACTGGTTTGCAGAATCAGCGCCATGTCGGGTCCGGGCACGGCATAGACGACGAACAGCGCAGCGATATAGACGGCCAGCAAGTGTGCGGAAATCAAGGAAGCCTCCGGTTTTCAATGGCTCTATGTTGCTATCGTCAGTGGAGGGTTTGCTGGCGAATTTCCGGTCTTCATGGTTACGATTTGGAGGAATACGCTAACATTCCGCCTTCTTTCCATGTTTTCCGCCAGCCCGCGGAGATCTCCCGAGCCATGACAACCGACCTCGATAAAACGGACCGCGCGATCCTCGCCGCGCTGCAGAAAGACGGCCGCATGTCGAACGCGCGGCTGGCCGAGATGGTCGGCCTCAGCGAAACGCCCTGCGCGCGTCGTCTCAAACGCCTCGAAAATGACGGCTATATCGACCACTACCGCGCGATGCCGTCGCGCTCCGCTCTCGGTTTCGGCGTGGTGGCGTTCGTCTATGTGCGCTTTGCCGTGCACGACCGCGCGGTGGCGACGCGCTTCGAGCGCGAGGTGCAGGCGATTTCGCGAATCCTGTCGTGCCACAACGTGTCGGGCAGCGCCGACTACATCCTGCAAGTGGTGGCGCGCGACCTCGACGACTACGGCACGTTCATGCGCGACGAGATGCGCAGCCTGCCGGGCGTGACGTCGGTGGAATCGGCGCTCTCGCTGCGCGAAGTGAAAGCCAACGGCGGCTTGCCGGTCGCCTGAACGCCAACGTGGCATAGTCACGCATTTGATTCGGCGCGAGCCGAGTGGACGAGTACGGAGATGTCATGGATCAACTGAATCAGGAACAGGCGCGAGCCGAGGAAACGGCCGCGATGGAGCGTGTATTGACCGCCACGCAACGGGTGCAGGCGGCCTTCGCGTCGCTGCAATCGCAGTTTCCGCCGGCGGGCAGCGGCAAGCCTTCGCAGTTCGCGCTGCAAACCTTCGACGCCGCGTTGCAGGAACTCGAAGACGCGCAGGCGGCGTTCGACGAAATGCTCGGCGATCTGCTCGACGGCAATCGTTGAGCGGCCGGCGCGCCCGATTTTGCTGAATCGCCGCTGCGCCGCTACTGCGGAATCACGCGGCCGATGCGTCGTTTGCTAGCGGCAGCGGCCGCATGCGGTTACGGGCGCTCGTTGCGCCGCACTCACAGATTCAACTGAATTCGCAGAGCCAGTGAAGCTTTCACCCGGCCCGCGTCTCGATCACCGGCTCGCAGGCAATCGGAAAGTTGACCGAGTTCGCGATATAGCACTTCTCGTGCGCCACGTGATGCAAGCGCTTCGCCAACTCCGCATCGCCGCCCGCGCGAATCACCACGCGCGGGCGCAAAACGATCTCTGAAAAACGTCCCTGCTCCGGGCTGTCGAGCATCGTTCCCTCTGCTTCGTCGCGATACTCGAGCACCACGATGCCGGCGTCCGCGCAAAGATGCAGGTACCAGAGCTTGTGGCAGGCGGAAGCCGAGGCGACCAGCAGATCCTCGGGGTTCCAGCGGCCGGCGTCGCCGAGAAACGCGGCATCCGACGAACCGGCAATGTCCGGCTTGTTCCCCGCGGCGATCACATGATCGCGGCCGTAATCGCGATATCCCGAGGTGCCGCTGCCGCGGTTGCCCGTCCACCGCACCGATACCTTGTATTTGTGCTCGCCGTATGCCATGCCGATCTCCTTGTCGTTTGAGCCCGTCCGAATGGGCGGGATTCGTATTTTAGGGCGCACCGTCGTTCACCCGCGCCGCGAACGTGGCTTTTCGAATGCCAGCGCCGCTGGTTTCTCATTGCCGCTGCTGCTGCCGCTGCTGCTCGCGGAGAACCGGAGCCCACGGCGTCGGCGAGCATGCCTTATCGCGTTGGCGGCACGCGTCCGGTCACGTTCGGCGCTCGCGGATCGGGATTCATGTTCAGGCTCGTGCCGTTTGCCCGCATGTTGTTGAGCAGCGGGCCCGAGCGTGCGCTGGCGGTGCCGCCAATCGCCGCGGCGTTGCCGGGCGTTCTCACGCCAGTCGTTGGAGATGGACCGGCTGCCGTCCCACGACTCGTTCCCGCAGCGCCGCCCACACTGTCGCCCCGGCCAGCCGACTCGCCGTTCAAACCGCCGCTGAGTTGCGTTGACTGCGCATAGGCCGATCCCGCAAAGGCGATCAAGAATGCGGATAGCACGAACCTGCCTGCGATGACTTTCATAGCCTGCTCCGTCACATTATCGAGTTGCCCGACGCCGCGCCCGCGTTGCGGACCGGTCAAAAAGTATGAGTGCGAGCGGCCCGCTTTGTTCACCACCCAGCCGTCAGGGCCCGCAACATCACGACAGGCAGTCGTACAAATGCTTACAAAGGAGCAAGCGTTGTGCGTGCACCGCGCGCCGCCGTGCGGCGTTATTGCTGGGAACCTACCCGCGGAGTCCGCAATGAACACGAACCTCACTTCCAGCAATCCGCAGCGCAGCCGCATTCACCCGTTGGTCGCCGGTGCGGCGGTTTGCGTGATCCTCGCGAGCGCCACCGGCATTGCCGCGATGACCGGCCTGTTGCCGACCTCGCGCGCCGTGACCGGGCCCACCGCGCCGGCCCCGGCAACCGTCGCGACGCAAGCCGCCAGCGCGCCGCTCGCGGCTCCGGTTCAGCAGACCGCGCAGCAAGCCGCCACCGCCCGCCCGCGCGTGCATCACACGCCGAGCGCCACCGCGACGGACGCACCGAGGTACGCGAACAATCAAGGGGCCCAGGCGGGTTACCAATCGCCGCCGGCGAAACCCGTTGCCGCGGACCCGTATGCGGGCGAAATCGTCGCCATCAACACGGTGCAAACGCCCGAACCCACGACGGGGCTGGGCGCGCTCGGCGGAGCGGTCGCGGGCGGCCTCGTCGGCAACCAGCTCGGCGGCGGACGCGGCAAGATCCTGACGACCATCGCGGGCGCGGCCGCCGGCGGTCTCGCCGGCAACGGCATCGAGCATGCGGTGCGCAAGCAGACCTCGTATCAGGTGCAGGTGCGCATGCAGGACGGCAGCTACCGCAACTTCAACTATGAGACGCAACCGTCCGTGCAAGTCGGCGAACGCGTGCACGTCTCCGGCGATTCGCTGACGGCTTCGTAACCTTCCTGCCCGTTGTCACGCCGGGCGGGCTTCGTAAAGGAATGGCGCTCCCGTGCGCGTTATGATCAACCGTTACGCCACAACGGCTGATCGCGCACGATGGAGCATGCCTACGTCCACTTTTTGCACCTGCTGTCCGGTCACCCGGAGTGGATGCTCACGGTTGTGTTCCTTGCGGCTTTTCTCGAAGCCGTTGCCGTCATCGGCACCTTCATTCCTGGCAGCACCGCGATGTTTCTCGCCGGTGCGCTGGCCGGCACCGGCTCGCTGAGTCTCGGCTGGGTGTTCGCCTGGGCGATCATCGGCGCCATCGCCGGGGACGGCATGAGCTTCTGGATCGGCAGCCGTTACCAGCAGCGGATCGTTCGGCTCTGGCCGTTCTCGCGGCATCCCGAAGTGCTGGAAGCAGGCTACCGCTTCTTCGACAGGCATGGCGCGAAGAGCGTCGTGCTCGCGCGCTTCATCGGCCCCTTGCGAGCGATCGTGCCGGTGGTGGCCGGCATGTTGCACATGACGCCGGCGCGCTTCTACGCGATGAACGTGCTATCGGCGCTGCTCTGGGCGCCCGCTCACATTCTGCCGGGCGTGGTGTTCGGCGCCTCGGTGCTGCTGGCGGGCGCCGTGTCGTTTCGCCTCGTCGTGATCATCGCGCTGCTCGCCGGCATTCTGTGGCTGAGCTTTCGCGCCGCGGCGTTCCTGCTCTCGCACGCCAATGCGTGGTCGAGCGCGGCCGGCCGCCATCTCGGCAGTTGGGCGTGCCGGCATCCGGGGCCGCTCGGCCGTCTCGCGCGAAAAATGCTCGATCCCGCGCAGCCGGACGCCAGCAGCGTCGTCGTGACGTCGCTGTTCGTGCTGGCCTGCGGGGCGCTCTTTTTCGGGGTGCTCGAAGACGTCGTGAGCGGCGATCCGCTGACGCGCGTCGATCTATCCGTCTATCACTTTCTGCAATCGGTGCGCACGCCCTGGGGCGATACGGTCCTCGCGGGGCTGGCCACGCTCGGCAGCGTCGCCACGCTGACGGCGCTGGTCGTGACGGTCGCCGTGTGGATGCTGTGGGAACGGCGTTGGCGCGCGATCGGCTACTGGCTGGCGGCGGTCGTGTTTTCGCAATTGCTGATCTTCGCGATGCAGTTCGCGATGCACCGCGCGCCGCCCGATCAACTCATGTCGGGCAGCTACGTGTTTCCGAGCGATCACGTCGCCGCGGCCGTCGTCGTGTACGGTTTTCTCGCGTTTCTGCTGGCGCGCCGGGTCGGCATGGTCGAGAGTCTGCTGGTGGCGGCGGCGAGCATGGCCGTGGTGATCGTGGTCGCGCTGGCCGGCCTCTACTTCGGCAGATTCTGGGTCTCCGATGCGATTGGCGGCGCGGCGCTCGCCTATGTCTGGGTGGCGATCGTCGCATTGACGGCGATGCTGCGGCATCCGCAAACACCGCCGCAGCGCAGGTTTATGCCCGCCGTGGTGCTGGTGGTGATACTCGCGAGCGTGGGCGTGCAATTGCGCATGAGGCCGCCCGCGCCGCCGCCGGACCGCGCGCCGCGCCCGCAGCCCGTGCTGATCACGCAATCGCAATGGACAGCGTCCGTGTGGGAACGGCTGCCGTGTTATCGCTCGGACATGGGGGGCGACCGCAAGGAGCCGCTCACGCTGCAATGGGCGTCGAGTATCGATTCGATCAAGGGACATCTGCGCGCGCAGGGATGGGTCGAGGGCACGGACCTGTCCGCGCGCAGCCTGCTCTCGCTCGCCTCGCCGAACGTCGCGGCGGTGTCGCTGCCGGTGTTGCCGAAGCTCAACGACGGCGTGCCTTCGGCGCTCGTCTTCATGCGTCCCGGCGACACGCGCGACGAACGCGATGTGTTGCGTTTCTGGCCGAGCGGGTATGCGGTGGAGAACGGCACGTCCGCGACGCCGCTGTGGGTCGGCGCTTTCGTGCGCGAACGGCTTTCCCGGCCGTCGTGGCCGCTCAACATTCTGCGGGTCGAGAAACGGGCGGCGTCGTTCCAGGCGCGCGATGCCGCCGATGCCGGTCTCGGCGCGGCGCTTGTTGCGACGGTGACTTGTCATGGCGTGCCGGTGGCGCTGCTTGCTTCGCCGGTAGAGTGAGCGGGTCATAAAATCGAGCGCGGGGACGAGTGGGTGCCCTCGTTGTATCGATTGCGGAAATCGCCATGCGATCAGGTAGTTGGAGGGCATGGCCAGGAGTTGTCCACAAGGATATGAACAATTTCTGTGGGTAACTCTCGACGCCGATAGCCCAGCGGGCAATCCGCGAGACCTTGCAGATCGACTCGACTCCTCACGCTCGGCGCATCAGCTTCTTCACCCAATCCAGGGCGTTCAGCCCGATTTTTCAGATGCCGTGATTTTTCTCTTGCGCTGTCCCTTGGGGCCGGCTTTAGAGTCGGCGTATCGGAAACAAATTAAAGGCGGCCCATGAACACCATTCCTGGCACGCTGGCCATTTTGTTGTGATTTTAAACAATGGAGTTTACGACATGAAACTAACGAACCTTGGCAAAAGCGCTCTCAGATCTAAACCGAGTTCTGAAGAGTAACGGGATGGCACGTTCGAATTCGATAAAGCGCGGATAAAATATACCTATCCAGTCTGCAAGACGTAAAGAAAGCCGTCAGTCTGAAAAATTTTCTTTAGAGTGACAGTTTTAATTTACCCAACTTCAAGCGAAAAGGATTAAATCATGAAAAGCACTCCGGATGCACTGTGGACTCTTTCACGAGATGAACTCTCAATGGCGCTGGAGCCGCATTACTTGAACATGCGCGAATTGCTGTCTGATTCAGAAAGAAAGCAAATCACGTTTAACCAGGCAGTGGACAGCGCATATGATCGGCTACGACATGCAGCCGCGCGTAATTTTACCTTCACGCAGGCCTCAGCCCTCGTTAGGAATGACCTCTCGCCATGTGCATTCGCCGTCGCAGTGGTGGTTGCCGACAGCTTTATTATCCTTTTCCAGTTCTGCGGAATCAACCAGGCACAGGCTCGCGCCGCCACCAGAGCGCTGTTGCAAGAGTTGGGAGAGGAGACTCTGCGTGGGCTAAGAGCAAATATCCATGACATTGTGAATGCAACGTCGTCTTACCAGCAAGCAGTTGAAATCTGGAAACTGCTTTCGTCCGTATCTAATGCGATCGGAATTAGCTCTATCGTGACTGCTCTGACTCGCGCCATGCATTGGTATGACTGGACAATCTCAGCGATTATTATTGCGGCACAGTTGACGGCCTGGTTCGCTAGTGACGGCGCCGCCCTTATAGCTGAATTGGCTCTGGAAAGCGTTTACGTCGGGCAACTGGTAGCGGATGCCATTACCGCAGCGGAACAATGCGGCTAGCCTGCCGCTTATTCGCACTGCTGTTAGCCCGCATACCGGTCTCGAGTATGAGCGAATGCGCGACGGGAAAAATAAGCTGGCTATTTCGTGCGCGATTAAAAACGTCAACGCGTCTGCGCTTTTGACCGTGATTGCTGAGCAGAGGCGAGGACAAACTCATTCCGATCGACATCGGGCGACACCAGACTCATCGTGAGAGCCTCGTAACCCGGCGACCCCGGCTGAGGCAACACGCAAATGGGCGAGCTATGGTTGGACGGGCAAAAAATAATCTTCTCATTCGGCCCAACCGCCGCAAGATCAACGATCACCGACGAACACGTGACGAGGAATAAACACGGCCCCCCGCCCTTCGTTAGCGCCAGAAAATGGCGGCGCAACGCCCGTTGAGTGGGCAAATCCAGATCATTCTCCACATCGTCGATGAATAGGGGATCGTATCGTGCTTCTATCGCGCGCTCGATACTGTCTATTCGACTCCGAAGGGCTTCCGATTCCGTGGCACCGTCGGCAATAAGGTTCGCTACGATCGTATCAACGCGCGATTCAATAGGCTGGCAGATCGCCGACGGCTCCGGACTCGAGTCGTCATAGCGACAATGCATTGCATGCGAGGCATCTATGAAACAGGCGCGTCCAGATATGCTTAAAAACAATCGACGCGCCAGTTGCGTTTTACCGCTCTCCAGCGAGCCTGTGATGTAATTCAACAACTGAATATCCCGCAGTTCGAACCGTTCTCCCTTCCAGGGGCGCGGCAAATTGATGATCGCAGCGTTGGCTGACTGGCTGGTTTTATCCTGAACCCGCCATGAAGTCGGAGCGTCCGAATAAAAATCGAGTGAAGCGAGAGTCTCGTCCATGCGATTGAAAACCCGGCTTATTTGTTTCTCGAGCTTTTCTTTATGTTGCGCATAGATCGACGAGAGATCTTTATATAGTGCAGCGATTGGCGTGTCATCCGGGATTCTATTTGCCGATTCAAGCCGCTCAAAGACCGAGAAATACGATTTAACGCTGTCAAGCGAAAAACCGATTGACTGAAGGTGCCAGGTTTCGAATGCGCGCAGAAGATCGTCTTCCGTATAGACACGATATCCGGACGCGTTCCGGCCGGGATGCACGAGCCCATGGTCCTCCCACACGCGCAAAGCTTTACGGGTCACCCCTAGCAGCTTGACGACATCCGATACGCTAAAGCATACGCCCACGAATTCCTCCAATGCTCGGTTAGAGCGTTGAGTGTCGGGGCGACCCCAGGGGACAAGTCAAGGATCGCTCGCGTTACAGCGTGTGGATTCGCGCAGTCACCAAACCGCCACCTTTTGACGGCGCACGTCCCAAGCAACTCGCCATCGAAGGCGTAACAGGCTCTCGGCCTTGTCAGAGGGAAGGCTCCCGCGCACGGTATCCGCATCCATTGCAAGTCACACACAACTGTCGTCGTTCCCACACTCGCAAAAACATCGTTTGACAAACTATCTTTAGATATATATCGTACGACACATCTTAAGACACAAAACGGAGTATCCCAAGATGCGTCATCACCGCCGTTTTTCGCGTTGGCCAGGCGCCGACGACTCTTTCCCTGCCGGGCATGGCCGCCCTTCACTCCACGCGCTCTGGCATGCGTTCGCGCGTCATGACGGCGAGCGCCCCGGCTTCTACGACGGCGAGCGCCAAAACCGCCACGGCCACGACCGCTTCTCGCTGCACGCGCTGTGGCACGCGATCGGCCGTCATCACGACCATCGCGGCGGCGGGCGCGGTGGGCGTTTCGGCGGCGGTCCCGGCGGCTTCGGCGGCGATGGCGACGGTTTTCCGCGCGGCCGCAAATTCAGCTCCGAGGATCTGCAACTGCTGCTGCTGTCGATGATCGACGCACAGCCGAGCCACGGCTACGAGCTGATCAAGGCGCTCGAAACGCGCTCGAACGGCTTCTATAGCCCGAGCCCCGGCATGGTTTATCCGGCGCTCACGTATCTGGAAGAGCTCGGCTACGTGACCGTGCAACTCGAAGGCAACCGCAAGCGTTACGAATTATCGGAAACGGGCCGCGAATATCTGAACGCCAATCGCGACCGCGTCGAGTTGATGCTGGCGAAGCTGAACCATATCGCCCGCAAGATGGATTCCGTGCGCCGCGCGTTTGCCGGCGAGGAACCGGCCGACATCAGCGAAGGCGGCTGGCTGCCCGAGCTGAACGAAGCGCGCCGCGCGCTGAAGCATGCGCTGCTACGCCGCGATAACGCACCGGCTGCCGAGCAACGCCGCATCGCCGCGATCCTGATGCGCGCGGCGAAGGAAATCGAAAACGAAAGTGAAGGCAAGCCTGCGGCGTGATCGCGCGCCGTCCCGAGCTTGGCCCTGGCGCACCGTTGCGCGCCTGGCTGCGCGACGCGCGCGCCCGCGCGTCAACCGAACCAACAGGAGTGGCATCCCTATGCTGATAAACGACAAACAAGCCGACAACCACGTCGACAAACAAGCCGACAGACCCGATCTGGCAGTGCATCGCGTGCGGCATCCGCTGAAGTTCCGGCTGCTGCAAGTCAAGAAGGTGCATGCGCTGACCCCGCACCTGATCCGCGTCACCTTCACGGGCGAGGATCTGCACGACTTCGTGTCCGCGTCGTTCGACGACCACATCAAGGTGTTCTTCCCCGAACCCGGCGCGGACCAACCCGCGCTGCCGGAAGCCGGCCCCGAGGGTCCGGTGTTTCCCGCCGGCCGGCCGCGTCCGACGGCACGCGACTTCACGCCGCGCCGCTTCGACCGCGAGGCGCGCGAGCTCGACATCGAATTCGCGTTGCACGAGGCCGGTCCCGCCGCGGCATGGGCCGCGCAAGCCAAGGTCGGCCAGTATCTCGGCGTGGGCGGGCCGCGCGGCTCGCTCGTGATCCCGACCGCGTTCGACTGGCATCTGCTGATCGGCGACGACACCGCGCTGCCGGCGATCGCCCGCCGTCTCGAGGAACTGCCGGCCGGCGCGCGCGCCACCGCGGTGATCGAGGTAGCCGACCCGTCGGCGCATATCGAGTTCACGACGCGGGCCGAACTGCACCTCGTCTGGTGCTATCGCGGCGAAGCGGCCTATCGCGGCGAAGCCTTGCTGCAAGCCGTCCGCGACACGTATTTGCCCGAGGACGGCGAAGGCTATGTCTGGGCCGCCGGCGAATCCGCGACGATGCGCGCGGTGCGCTACCACCTCTGCACCGAACGTGGCGTCGACAAGTCGCGCATTCGCGCGGCGAGCTACTGGAAACAGGGCGCCGCAGCGGTGCATGAGACGCTCGACGATTGAGCGTTCCCGATCCGCGGTCCTGGCGCGTGCGAATCGCAAGCGCGCGTCGCGCTGGACTGCGTGACTCATGCAAGCAGCGGCGAACTTCGAACAACAATAAGGAATCGACCAATGTACTCAATCAGTACGAAGCACGAGCGCCGTTTGCTATGGCTGCTCGCGCTGACGCAATTCACCGTCATCATGGACTTCATGGTCATGATGCCGCTCGGCCCGCAGATCATGCACGCGTTCAGCATCACGCCGGCGGCGTTCGCCACCGCCGTGTCGGCGTATTCGTGGTGCTCCGGGCTTTCCGGCCTGTTCGCGGCAACCTATATCGACCGCTTCAACCGGCGCCGTCTGCTGCTGACCGTGTATGCGCTGTTCGCGCTATCGAATCTCGCGTGCGCGCTGGCTGACAGCTTCGCGCTGCTGCTGGCCGCGCGCGCTTTCGCGGGCATCACGGGCGGCGTGTTGGGCTCGGTGATCATGGCGATCGTCAGCGACGTGATTCCGGTTGAGCGGCGCGGCGCCGCGACGGGCACCATCATGACCGCTTTCTCCCTCGCGGCGATCGCGGGCGTGCCGGCCGGCGTGATGCTGGGCGCACATTTCAGTTGGGCCGCGCCGTTCTTCCTGCTGGTGGCGCTGTCGCTCATCGTGTGGTTCGCGGGCCGGCAACTGGTGCCGTCGCTCGCCGAACATTTGAACCGCCGTCAGCCGGCGCTCGGCGAAGTGCTGCCTGATTTGTGGCGGCTCCTCAGCAACCCGCGGCATCTGAACGCCTTCGCGCTGACCTTCATGATGATGGTCGCGAACATGCTGGTGATTCCGTTCATTTCGCCGGTGCTGGTCGCCAACCACGGCGTCGCGCCCGCGCAGCTTTCGTGGCTGTACATGGCCGGCGGCGCGGCGACGTTCTTCACGTCGCGCCGGGTCGGCAGGCTTGCCGATCAGTTCGGCACGCGGCGGGTGTTTCGCATCGCAGTCGTGCTTTCGTTTCTGCCCGTGCTGCTCATGACGCATCTGCCCGACCTGCCGTTTTATGGGCTGCTGCTGCTGTTTCCGTTTTTCATGGTGCTCGTGTCATCGCGGATGGTGCCGATGCAGGCGCTGCTCACCACCGTGCCCGAACCCGCCCATCGAGGCGCGTTTCTCAGCGCGAACAGCGCGCTCCAGGCATTGGGCACGGGATGCGGGGCGTGGCTCGGCGGGCTCATGCTCGGCAGTTCGCCTGGCGGGCAGGTCATCGGATACGGGACCGCCGGATGGGCCGCGGTCGGCGTCGCGTCGTTGGGCGTGTTCTGGATTTCGCGCGTGCGAGGCGTGCAAGGTGATGCGCCGGCCTCGCCCGTGTTGACGTCCGATGCCGTCAGCGAGGCTTGAGCGGCGCCTCGCATTCCTACAAATAAAAAACTAACATTACGTTTATCTTTCAACCATAAAGGCAAGGCATGGCGCGAACAGCCTTGTCCGCCTCATGCCCTCGCCCGCTGGCCTTGCCTGCGGGCTTTTTTTATCGTGGACGCCGATCCGGCTGTGGTCCTTCATTTGTCTTTCATCTGGCGAATGACGTGGTGAAAACCCCAGCCATTCTTTCGCTTGACTTACTTGATATATCACATACTGTATGGGGTAGATCATCGCGCGATTGATCGGCGGGAGAAGAAGCCACTTTGGCGCCCGCAAACATGAGGCAGCCATGCCAAGGAGACAGTAATGGACACGGATCACCAGGGAGGGGCGTCGTCGTGGAGAGCGTCACCGTGGGTGCAACTCGTATTCGGCGTGATTTGCATGGCAATGATTGCCAACATGCAGTACGGCTGGACGTTGTTCGTCAACCCGATCAACGAGAAGTATCAGTGGGGCCGGGCCGCCATTCAGGTGGCATTCACGATCTTCGTGGTGACTGAAACGTGGCTCGTGCCGGTGGAAGGCTATCTCGTCGACAAGTACGGGCCACGTCCCGTGGTGGTCGCGGGCGGCCTGCTCTGCGGCGTGGCGTGGGCGCTGAACTCGGTGGCGTCGTCGCTGCCGGTGCTGTATATCGCGGCGGCCATAGGCGGCGTCGGCGCGGGCGCGGTGTACGGCACCTGCGTGGGCAATGCGCTGAAGTGGTTCCCCACGCGTCGCGGACTCGCTGCCGGCATCACCGCGGCGGGGTTCGGCGCGGGGTCGGCGGCCACCGTCGTGCCGATTGCCAGCATGATCAAGAGCAGCGGTTACGAAGCCACGTTCCTGTGGTTCGGCCTCGGTCAGGGGATCATCGTTTTCCTGCTCGGTCTCGCGCTGCTCGCGCCGCCGACCAAGCTGCTCGCGACGGCGAAAAGCACCGTGCAGCGCGTGGTCTACAATGCGACGCCACGCGAAGTGGTCAGCTCGCCGGTGTTCTGGGTCATGTACCTGATGTTCATCATGATGGCCGCGGGCGGCTTGATGGCGACCGCGCAGCTGGGACCGATCGCGAAAGACTTCGGTCTGCACGATTCGCCGGTTTCGCTGCTTGGCCTGACCTTGCCCGCACTGACCTTCGCGCTGACCATCGACCGCGTGCTGAACGGTCTGACGCGGCCATTCTTCGGCTGGATCTCGGATCGCATCGGCCGGGAAAATACGATGTTCATCGCGTTCGCGATCGAAGCGGTCGGCATTCTGGCGCTGTCGAAGTACGGCCACAGTCCGGTTGCGTTTGTCGTGCTGACCGGCATCGTGTTCTTTGCATGGGGCGAAATCTACAGCCTGTTCCCCGCGACCTGCGGCGACACGTACGGACCGAAGTACGCCGCCACCAACGCCGGCCTGTTGTACACGGCGAAGGGAACGGCGGCGCTTCTGGTGCCGTTCACGAGCGTCGTCACGGCGATGACGGGCAGTTGGCACGCGGTCTTCATGCTCGCCTCCGGCATGGCCGCGGTGGCCGCCCTGCTCGCGCTGTTCGTGCTGAAGCCGATGCGTCGCGCCTACGCCGAACGGCACGCCGCGCCGGTGCTCGATATGCCGTATAGCCCCGCGTCGCCCTTCGTCAGCGAGTCCGCGCGAATTTCGGCGGACGGCGGTTGATCGGCGCTTACCACGCTGACTCGGCTGTTCCGTCGGGTCGAGCGGATTGGCGCCGATGGTAAGCGCGAGAAGCGGGGCCGCCGTCGCCCCGCTCCTCGTGACGAAGTAGAACAGCACGACGCACAGCCGTTGAACGCGTAGGTGTGGCGAGCGCCATGAACGAACCACGGGGCGCTCGCCGACGCGTTGCATGTCGGGGCAAAACCCATGCTCTCTCGCCCCTGCCGCGCGCGCCTCTCTAGCTCCGCTCTCCGGTTCCCGCCTGCGTCACCTGCCAGCGCGGCGCGCGTTTCTCCAGGAACGCGTTCACCCCTTCGCGCTGATCCACACCGTCGAACAGATCGACAAAGCGCTCGCGCTCCACCGCCAACGCCGCCGCACGCGGCACGCCGTTGCGGGCCTGATGAATCAGCGTCTTGCTGAAGCCGACCGCTTGCGGACTCAGCGTCGCGACGCGCGCCGCCATCGTCAACGCGGCCTCGCGCGCGGCGCCCTTTTCCACCACTTCCTCGACCAGACCGATGCGCAACGCGGTGGCCGCGTCGACGCGCTCGCCGGTGAGAATCATCCGCTTGGCCCAGCCTTCGCCGACCAGCCACGGCAGCGTCTGCGTTCCGCAGCCGCACGGCAGCAGGCCGACTGCGGTTTCGGGCAAGGCCAGCAACGCATGCTGCTCGGCGATGCGGATATCGCAGGCCAGCGCGCATTCGAGGCCGCCGCCCATCGCGTAACCGTTGATCGCCGCGATCACCACGGGGCGCGCATTCTGCAACGCCTCGAACGCCGCGCCGAAACGCGTGGCCGCACTGCGCGCGACTTCGCGGTTGCCGTCGGCGAAGGTGTTCAGGTCGGCGCCCGCGCTGAAGAACTTCGGCCCATCTCCGGTGACGACGATGGCCCGCACTTGCGCCTCGCCGTTCAGACGCTCGACCGTTCGTTGCAACAGCAGCAAGCCCTCGGGCGTGAAAGCGTTCGCGGGCGGCCGCTTCAACGTGAGCAGCGCGACGGCGCCCTCGTGCGCGTAGTCGAGTTCGATCATCGCGCGTCTCCGTTCTTGCCGTCGCCAGCGTCGCCGCGATAAAGCTTGATGACGGCGGAAAAGTCGAGACGTCCCGCGCCTTTCGTGCTCATCGTCTGATAAAGCTGTTGAGCCAATGCGCCGAGATACAGCGGTTGACGCGCGGCTTTCGCGGCGTCGGTGGCAAGGCCCAGGTCCTTCAGCATCAGGTCGGTGCCGAAGCCACCGGTATAGCCGCGCGTGGACGGCGCGGTCTCGATCACGCCGGGCATCGGGTTATACGTGTCCGAACTCCAGCAACGCCCCGTCGACGTATTGATGATGCCGCCCAGCACTTTGGTGTCGATGCCGAGCGCCTCGCCCAGCGACATCGCTTCGGCCACGCCCGCCATCGTGATGCCGAGCACGAGGTTGTTGCAGATCTTCGCGACCTGGCCCGTGCCGGTGTCGCCGCAATGGACGATGTTCTTGCCCATCGCCGAAAGCACCGGCTTGACCGCTTCATAGGCGCTTGCGCTGCCGCCGACCATGAAGGTCAGCGTGCCCGCCGCCGCGCCGCCCGTGCCGCCCGAGACGGGCGCGTCGACGAAGGTGTTGCCGCGCTGCTTCGCGAGTTCGGCGAATGCCCTGACGCTGTGCGGGTCGATCGTGCTCGAATCGATGATCGTCACGCCCCTGGCGATGCCGGCGAACACGCCGTCGTCCGCGGTCAGCACGCTGCGCACGTGCGCGGCGGCCGGCAGCATCGTGATCACGCATTCCACGTCCGTCACCGCGTCTTTCGGCGAGCCGGCCGCCTTGGCGCCCGCGTCGACGAGTGCCTGCACGGCTTGCGCATTCAGGTCGAACACGTTGACCGCGTGACCCGCCTTGAGCAGGTTGAGCGCCATCGGCGCGCCCATGTTGCCGAGTCCGATAAAGCCTATTTTCATGATGCCGTCTCCTGTCCCATGCAAAGCAATGAACCCGAGCGATCAGCGCAGGCTGATGGTCGTGTTCACGCCGTCGTTGACCGTGTCGTCGTCGAACCAACGCGCTGTGACGGTCTTGGTCTGCGTATAGAACTGCACGACCTGTTTGCCGTAGGGACCGAGGTCGCCGAGCTTCGAACCGCGCGAGCCGGTAAAGCTGAAGAACGGCACCGGCACGGGAATCGGAATGTTGATGCCGACCTGGCCGACATCGATCTCGCTCTGAAACTTGCGCGCCGCCGCGCCGCTTTGCGTAAAGAGGCCGACGCCGTTGCCGAACGGATTGCGGTTGACGAGTTCGATTGCGTCGTCGAGCGTGGCGGCGTTCAGCACGAGCAGCACCGGCCCGAAAATTTCCGTGCGATAGATTTCCATTGCGGTCGTGACGCCGGTAAAAACCGTCGGGCCGATGAAATTGCCTTCCTCGTAGCCGGGCACCTTCACGCCGCGGCCGTCGAGCGCGAGCGTCGCGCCTTCGTTCACGCCCGCTTCGATCAGGCCGAGAATGCGCTGCTTCGCCGCGCGCGAGACCACCGGGCCGATGTCCGTATTCGGCTCGCTGCCCGCGTTGATCCTGAGCGCTTTCGCCCTGGCGATCAGATCGGGCAACCACTGCTGCGCCGCGCCGACCAGCACCACCACCGAGGTCGCCATGCAGCGCTGCCCCGCCGCGCCGAAGCCCGCGCCGGCCAGCGCATTCAAGGTTTGCTCGCGGTTCGCATCGGGCAGGACGACGGCGTGGTTCTTCGCGCCCATCATCGATTGCACGCGTTTGCCGTGTTCGCTGCCGAGGCGATAGACGTGCGTGCCGACCGCCGTCGAACCGACGAAGGAAATCGCCTTCACCGCTTCGTGCGTGCAGAGCGCGTCGACCACCTCCTTGCCGCCGTGCACGACGTTCAGCACGCCCTTCGGCACGCCCGCTGCGAGCGCGAGTTCAACCAGTTGCATCGTCGACAACGGGTCCTGCTCGGACGGCTTCAGCACGAAGGTATTGCCGCAGACGATCGCCATCGGGAACATCCACAGCGGGATCATCGCGGGGAAGTTGAACGGCGTGATGCCGACGCAGACGCCGAGCGGCTGACGCAACGTGTACGTATCCACGCCGCCCGCCACGTTCTCCGCGAATTCGCCCTGCTGCAAGCTGCCGATCGAGCACGCATGCTCGACCACTTCGAGACCGCGGAAGATATCGCCCTCGGCATCGGGAATCGTCTTGCCCTGCTCGGCGCTCAAGGTCCTGGCGATGCGCGGCATGTGCTCGCGAATCAGCGCCTGGTACTTCAGCATGATGCGCATGCGTGCGCCGATCGGCGTGTCCTTCCAGGTCTTGAACGCGGCATGCGCGGAGCGGATCGCTTCGTTCACTTCGTCGGCGGTGGCGAACGGCACGCGCGCCAGCACTTCTTGCGTGGCGGGATTGACGATGTCGCGCCATTCGATGGTTTTCGATTCGACGAACTCGCCGTTGATCAACAGCTTGACGGTGGCGATGGCGGTTGCGGCGGCATTGGCGGCAACCGCGCGCCCGGCGTTGTTCGAAGCAATTGCGCTCATGCTGGAACTCCTGTGCGATGGCCGCGCGGCGGCCGGACAGTGACTCGATGGAAATGAAAAATCAACGCAGATCCGGGAAGTCTTCTTCCCAGTACTCGCCTGGCAGGCGCGCGGGCTCGGCCTCGCGTTCCATTTCGCGGCGCCGCAATTCGACGCGGCGAATCTTGCCGGAAATGGTTTTCGGCAGTTCGCTGAATTGCAGTCGGCGAATCCGCTTGTATGGCGCGAGCTTTTCGCGCGAGAACGCGAACACGGCGCGCGCCAGTTCGGGCCCGGCTTCGTAGCCCTGGCGCACGGTGACGAACGCTTTGGGCACCGCCAGGCGCAGCGCGTCGGCGCTCGGCACCACCGCGGCTTCACCGATCGCCTCGTGTTCGATCAGCACGCTTTCGAGTTCGAACGGGCTCAGCCGGTAGTCGGACGATTTGAAGACGTCGTCGGCGCGGCCCACGTACACGTAATAACCGTCGTCGCGGCGCAGCGCCACATCGGAGGTGCGATAGAAGCCGTTGCGCATCGCTTGCGCGGTGGCGTTCGCGTTATTCGCGTAGCCCGTCATCAAACCCAGCGGACGCTCGGCCAGCGGCAACGCGATTTCGCCTTCGGTGACGGGTTGATCGTCGGCGTCGAGAAGTTCGATCCTGTAGCCCGGCAGCGGACGTCCCATCGACCCCGGCACGACTGGTTGCCCCGGCGAATTGCCGATCTGGCAGGTGGTTTCGGTCTGGCCGAAGCCGTCACGAATCGTGATGCCCCACGCGTGCCTGACCCGTTCGATGACCTCGGGATTCAACGGCTCGCCCGCGCCGACGATCTCGCGCAGCTTGACCGGATAGTCGGCGAGCGGCTCCTGAACGAGCATGCGCCATACAGTTGGCGGCGCGCACAGCGTGGTGACGTTGAAACGCACCAGCGCGTCGAGCGTATCTTTCGGCACGAAGCGCGCGAAGTTGAACACGAACACGCAAGCCTGCGCATTCCACGGCGCGAAGAAGCAGCTCCACGCGTGCTTGGCCCAGCCCGGCGAACTGATATTCCAATGGACGTCGTTCGGTTGCAGACCGATCCAGTACATCGTCGACAGATGCCCGACGGGATAGCTCTCGTGCGTATGCTCGACCAGCTTGGGCTTCGACGTGGTGCCCGAGGTGAAGTACAGCAGCATCGGATCGCTCGCCCGCGTGACGCCGTCGGGCGTGAATTGCGGCGATGCGTCATAGGCCGCGGCCAGATCGATCCAGCCGTCGCGCGGCGTGCCGACTGAAATGCGCGTGAGCGGCACGTCGAGCGCGTCGAATTTCGCCGACTCGGCGCTATCGACCACCGCGAAATTCGCGCCGCCGATCTGCACGCGGTCGCGCACGTCGTCGGCGGAAAGCTGGGTGGTGGCGGGCAGCACGATTGCGCCGAGCTTCATCGCCGCGAGCATCACGTCCCATAGCTCGACGCGGTTCGGCAGCATCAGCAGCAGACGATCGCCGCGCGCGACACCCACGCCGCGCAGAAAGTTCGCCATGCGCGCGGAACGCTCGGACATCTGCGCGTAGGACAATCGCAGACCGTCGCCGGTGGGATCGTCGACGATCCACAGCGCGGGGTTGTGGTTGTCGCGGGCGATTACGTCGAAGTAATCGAGCGCCCAGTTGAACTCGCCTAATGCGGGCCACGCGAATTCGCGGTATGCGCGGTCGTAGTCGGTTCGATGGCGCAATAGCAGATCGCGCGCGTCGAAAAAGGGTTGCGCCGTGGTCATCGTTGTCTCCTGTCGATCGGAGTTAGCGCTTCAGCGCTTACTCCGGTCCCATGCACCGCTGTCGACCGGAGTTAGCGCTTTAGCGCTTACTCAGGTCCCATGCAAAGCTGTCGATCGGAGTTAGCGCTTCAGCGCTTATGTCGATCCGGAGTTAGTGCTTCAGCACTTACTCCGGTCCCACGCAGCGCGCTCCGGTCCCATGAATATGGCGTTAGGTGGCGCGGTATGCGTCCGCTTCTACTTCGCCCCACACTCTCCATCCGCAGCCTATTCTGCTCTCAAACTCCGCCACGATCGCGCTAAACATGCCGCGCGATCACCATGCGCTGCACTTCGCTGGTCCCTTCGTAAATCTGCGTGATGCGGGCGTCGCGGTAGTGGCGCTCCACCGCGTAGTCCTCGAGATAGCCATAGCCGCCGTGAATCTGTATCGCGTTCGAGCAGACCTCCTCGGCCAGTTCCGACGCGAACAGCTTGGCCTGCGACGCCTCCGACAAACACGGCTTGCCCGCCGAGCGCAGCCGCGCCGCGTGATGCACGAGCAGCCGCGCGGCGTTCAGGCGCGTGGCCATGTCGGCGAGCATGTTGGCGATGGTCTGATGATCCTTCAGCGCCTTGCCGAACTGCACGCGCTCGCTCGCATAGCGGCGCGCGGCGTCGAACGCGGCCCGCGCGATGCCGACCGCCTGCGCGGCGATGCCGATGCGCCCGCCCTCCAGATTCGATAGCGCGATGCGCAAGCCTTCGCCCGGTTCGCCGAGCAGATTGGCTTCGGGCACGGCGCAATCGTCGAGGGAAATCGGACAGGTGTCGGAAGCGCGAATGCCGAGCTTGTGCTCCGGCTTGCCGACGTTGAAGCCCGGCGTATCGGTCGGCACGATGAAGGCGGACAGGCCGCGTTTGCCGCGATCGGGATCGGTGACGGCGAACACGATCGCGAGGTCCGCGCGCGCGCCGTTGGTCACGAACTGCTTGCTGCCGTTGAGCAGCCATTTGCCGTCCCGCAGCACGGCGCGCGTGCGCAGATTGTTCGCCTCGGACCCGGCTTGCGGCTCGGTCAAGCAGAACGCGCCGATGCACCGGCCGGTGGCGAGGTCTTGCAGATAGCGGTCTTTTTGCGCGTCGCTGCCGAAGTTGAGGATCGGCCCGCAGCCCACCGAGTTGTGCACGCTCATCAGCGTCGCGCAGGCGGCGCAACCGGCGGCGATCTCTTCGAGCGCGAGCGCATAAGCCACGTAGTCGGTGTACGAGCCGCCCCACTCGGCCGGCACGATCATGCCGAGAAAGCCGAGTTCGCCCATCTGCGTGACGACGTCGGCGGGCAATCGCGCGTCGCGGTCCCACTGCGCCGCGTGTGGCGCGAGGCGCTCGGTCGCGAAGTCGCGAGCGGCGTCGCGGATCATCCGTTGCTCGTCGGTGTAGAAGCTGTCCATGAGGCGCGTGTCCTGTCCTGTGCGGCCGATCGCGTTGCGTGCGGTCGGCTCAGGGCCAGTGTAGGGAAGCCGACAGGCGGGTTCGATGCTCAGCCCGCTCAATCTGGCTGAGCGCATTTGCCATGCTGGTACGATGCCACCAAGATTCGCGCCGTCTTTCAAGGGCTTCTCGAATCGCCACCAGCCAAACGTTGAGCGCATTTGCCAGATACGCATGAAACACCCAAAAAACGATAAAGGCACGATTTCGGTCAGCCTGGTAGAGGAAACCCTGGCACTGGCGCGCGCACGCGGTCTGGATACGCTGCCGCTCGCCGAAGCGGCCGGCATCGCGGCGCCGATGCTCGCATCGCCGAAAAGCCGCGTATCGTCGGCGCAATACGGCGCGCTGTGGGCCGGCATCGCGCGCGCGCTCGACGACGAATTCCTCGGCCAGGATTCACATCGCATGAAAAGCGGCAGCTTCATCGCGATGACGCAAACCGCGCTGACCGCCCGCAACGGCGCGCAAGCGCTCGCGCGCGCGGTCGGCTTCATGCGGCTGGTGCTGGACGACCTCGGCGTGCTGATCGAAACGGACGCCCAACGGGTGCGGCTGCGCTTCACGGAGCGCGAAGGCACGAAGCCGCCGACCATGTTCGCCTATGCAACGTGGTTCATCCTCGTCTACGGCCTGCTGTGCTGGCTGGTCGGGCGGCGCATTCCCTTGATCGAGGCGCGCTTTCGCTGCGCCGAGCCGCCCGCCGCGCACGAATACCGGCTCATGTTCTGCGATCACATGACGTTCGGCCAAGGCGAGTCGTATGTGGACCTCTCGCCCGCGTTTCTCGATCTGCCGGTGATCCAGACGGGCAAGTCGGTCAAACCGTTCCTGCGCGACGCGCCCGGCAGTTTTGTCGTCAAGTACCGCAATCCCGGCTCGCTCGCGGCGCGCGTGCGCAAGCTGCTGCGCGCGCTGCCGATGGCCGGCTGGCCCGCCGCCGACCAGATGGCCGCGCGCCTGCACGTCGCCGAGGCGACCATGCGGCGGCGTCTGAAGCAGGAAGGCTATACGTATCAATCGATCAAGGACGACTTGCGGCGCGACATCGCAATCGGCGAGTTGCAGGATACCGACCGCACCATTGCCGACATCGCCGCCGCGGTGGGTTTCGCGGAACCGAGCGCGTTCCATCGCGCGTTTCGCAAATGGACCGGCATGCGGCCGACCGATTACCGGTTGGCGCGCGCGGACCTCACGCGGCGCGCGGAATCGGACTAAGCTGTTAAAAGCAGGCCAGCCTTCTTCTGGAGGTATCGGCCCGCGCCGGTCGATCGGCCTCGAACATCCTCGATCAGTCTCGACAGACCCGGCGCGGCAGCCGTCAGCGATGAGCACGTATCCGCGTCTCCCGTTCCGGCAATCCGGTCCGCGTCCTTCGCTTATCCGTGGCGGAGCCGTGGGCCGCTTGATGCGCGGCATGACCGCGCTAGCCGCGCTTTTGGCCTTTGGCTTCGCGTCGTTCGAAAGCGCCGCGCCGCCGCTGCGGGCCGCGGCCGCGCCTCATGGCGTCGTGGTGATTCCGGTGAGCGGCGCGATCGGTCCGGCCAGCGCCGACTTCATCGTGCGCAGCCTGCAACGCGCCGCCGACGAGCACGCGCAACTCGCCGTGCTGCAACTCGATACGCCCGGCGGCCTGGATACGTCGATGCGGCAGATCATCAAGGCGATTCTCGGCTCGCCGGTGCCGGTCGCCACCTTCATCGCGCCGAGCGGCGCGCGCGCCGCGAGCGCCGGCACCTACATCGTTTATGCCAGCCACATCGCGGCGATGGCGCCGGGCACCAATCTCGGCGCGGCGACGCCGATCCAGGTAGGCATCGGCGGCACGGAGCCGCCGGGGGGCCGCGGCGCACCGGGCCTGCCCGGCATCGGGGGCGGCGACGGCGCGTCGAAACCCTCGGCGGCGGCCCCTGCCAGCGGCACCAGCGCCGCCAGCGCGGCCAGCGCCGCACTGCCGCTCGACACGCAGTCCACCGAACTGCGCAAGCAGGTCCACGACGCCGCCGCGTACATTCGCGGTCTCGCGCAAATGCGCGGGCGCAACGCCGACTGGGCCGAGCGCGCGGTGCGCGAAGCCGTGAGCCTGTCGGCCGCCGATGCGCTCGCGCAGCACGTGGTCGATCTCAACGCGCGCGACGTACCGGACCTGCTGCGCCAACTGAACGGCCGCACGCTCGTCACGAGCGCCGGCAACGTCACGCTCAGCACCGCCAACGCCGCCGTCGCGACGCTCGAAGCCGACTGGCGCAGCCACTTTCTCGCGGTCATCACCGATCCGAACGTCGCGCTGGTGCTGCTGATGCTCGGCATGTACGGGCTCTTCTTCGAATTCGCCAATCCGGGCTTCGTGCTGCCGGGTGTGGTCGGCGCGATCAGTCTGCTGCTCGGCCTCTTCGCGATGCAGATGCTGCCGGTCAACTACGTCGGCCTGGGCCTGATCTTTCTCGGCATCGCGTTCCTGATCGGCGAGGCATTTCTGCCGACCTTCGGCTCGCTCGGCTTCGGCGGCATCGTCGCGTTCGTGATCGGCGCGCTGATGCTGATCGACACCGACGTGCCCGGCTACGGCATCCCGCTGCCGATGATCGCGGCGGTCGCCGTGTTCAGCCTGCTGTTCGTGCTGGGCGTGTCGCGGCTCGCGTTGCACGCGCGGCGGCGGCCCGTGGTGAGCGGTTCGGAGGCGCTGATCGGCAATATCGGCGTGGTGCTCGACGAGGGTCTGCTGGCGGAGCCCGGCGCGACGCCCGGGACAGGCGGCACGCCGGCCGGTTGGGCGCGCGTGCATGGCGAGCGCTGGCGGGTGTCCAGCACGGCCCCGCTTGCGGCAGGGCAAATGGTGCGCGTCACCGCGCGGCGCGGACTGACGCTGACGGTCGAGCCCGTTGAAACGCTACAACAAGGAGAACGCTCATGATCGGTTTCACATTCGGCTTCAGCAGCATTCTGATTCTGCTGGCGGCCGCGCTGATTGCTTCGTCGATACGGATTTTTCGGGAGTATGAACGCGGCGTCGTGTTCATGCTCGGGCGCTTCTGGAAGGTCAAGGGGCCGGGGCTGGTGCTGATCATTCCGGTGGTGCAGCAGGTGGTGCGCATCGATCTGCGCACCGTCGTGTTCGACGTGCCGCCGCAGGACGTCATCACGCGCGACAACGTCTCGGTGAAGGTCAACGCGGTGGTGTATTTCCGCGTGGTCGATCCCGAGAAAGCGGTGATTCAGGTGGCGCGTTTCTTCGAGGCGACCAGCCAGTTGTCGCAGACCACGCTGCGCGCGGTGCTCGGCAAGCATGAACTCGACGAACTGCTCGCGGAGCGTGAGCAACTGAACACCGACATCCAGAAAGTGCTCGACGCCCAGACCGACGCGTGGGGCATCAAGGTGTCGATCGTCGAAATCAAGCACGTGGATATCAACGAAACGATGATCCGCGCAATTGCCCGCCAGGCGGAAGCCGAGCGTGAGCGGCGCGCCAAGGTGATTCACGCGCAAGGCGAGTTGCAGGCGTCGCAGCATCTGCTGGAGGCGGCGCAGACGCTGTCGCGGCAACCGCAGGCAATGCAGTTGCGCTATCTGCAAACGCTCACGACGATCGCCGCGGATAAGAATTCGACCATTGTGTTTCCGCTGCCGATCGATTTGTTGAGCGCGGTGATGGAGCGGTTTGGGAAGCCGCCGGCGTGATGCCGCGGCTTGCCTTCGAGTATGCGTTGCCGGGCTCCATGACAGCGACAGGCTACGAATCAAATCCGCCGTGGACATGGCGAACGTCTGCTCCGCCAACGCGTCTGTTGCTGTTCACGATCATCGATGAGTCGCCCGCTTCCGGGTAGGTGACAAGAGGTTCGCCGTCGAGACGGTCAACGGAAAAGATGTCCGGCACGCATCCCTCGTCCGCCTCTATGAGGACCGACACACCCTCGTCCATGCCGGCGAGTTCATATCCCAGCCCGCAGTTGCATCCTTCGGGTTTGAGGGCTGCGTTCGCATGACTGAATCGCTATTCGCATCGGCCAGGTGCGAACCCAACGCCTGAAAGTGCTCAGGGCGTAGGCACAAATTCCCCAACCCATCTTCCTGCACGACCTCGCAGCGACCTGCTCGATGAATTCCGAGCAAAAGCGATTTGTTGACAAATATGTCCAACATGTGTTCTTTTTCGCCCGTCATTTAATTTCGACCCATCAGGTGGCGTCGTTGCGACTAAGCTTTTGGGGACTCGTGGGGGAATGCAAGCAATGAACAAGATCGACCGTTACTTTGGCATTACGGAATCCGGCTCGGCCTTACGCACCGAAGTGCTCGCCGGCGTGACCACCTTCCTGACGATGGCCTACATCATCTTCGTCAATCCGGCCATTCTCGGCGACGCCGGCATGCCGAAAGACTCGGTGTTCGTCGCGACCTGCCTCGTGGCCGCGCTCGCCTCGCTGATCATGGGTCTCTACGCGAATTACCCGATCGCGCTCGCGCCCGGCATGGGCCTGAACGCGTACTTCGCGTACACCGTCGTCAAGGGCATGGGCTTTACGTGGCAGGCCGCGCTCGGCGCGGTGTTCATTTCCGGCTGCCTGTTTCTGGTCGTCACGCTGTTTCGCGTGCGCGAAGCGATCGTCACCGGCATTCCGCATTCGATACGCATAGCGATCACCGGCGGCATCGGCCTGTTCCTCGCGATCATTTCGCTGAAGACGGCGGGCGTCGTGGTGGGCAACCCGGCCACGCTCGTCACGCTCGGCGATCTGCACAACCCGCACGTGATTCTCGCGACGGTCGGCTTCTTCGCGATCGTCGCGCTCGACTATCTGCGGGTGCGCGGCGCGATCCTGATCGGCATTGTGGGCGTGACAGTGCTGAGTTTTTTCTTCGGCGGCAACGCGTTCCACGGCATCGTCTCCACGCCGCCGTCCATTTCGCCGACGCTGTTCCAGCTCGACATACGCGCCGCGCTCTCCACCGGCGTGCTGAACGTGATCCTGGTGTTCTTCCTTGTCGAACTGTTCGACGCGACCGGCACGCTGATGGGGGTCGCCAACCGCGCGGGGCTGCTCGTGGAAGGCAAGATGCACCGGCTGAACCGCGCGCTGCTCGCGGACAGCACGGCGATTCTGGCTGGCTCGATGCTGGGCACGTCTTCGACCACGGCGTACATCGAAAGCGCGTCGGGCGTGCAAGCGGGCGGCCGCACGGGTGTGACCGCGATCACCGTCGCCGTGCTGTTTCTCGCGGCGTTGTTTTTCGCGCCGCTGGCGAGCGTGGTGCCCGGCTACGCGACCGCACCGGCGTTGCTGTACGTGTCGTGCCTGATGTTGCGGGAAATGCTCGACCTGCCGTGGGACGACGCCACCGAAGTCGTGCCGGCCGCGCTGACTGCGCTGTTGATGCCGTTCACCTATTCGATCGCCAACGGCGTCGCGTTCGGATTCATTTCCTACGCCGGACTGAAACTGCTGACGGGCCAGGCACGCAAGGTAAAGCTGGTGGTGTGGATCATCGCGGCGATTTTTCTGTTCCGCTATTTTTATCTCGGCAGCGA
Organism: Paraburkholderia terricola; assembly: GCF_003330825.1. Lineage (NCBI taxonomy): Bacteria > Pseudomonadati > Pseudomonadota > Betaproteobacteria > Burkholderiales > Burkholderiaceae > Paraburkholderia > Paraburkholderia terricola. Next base: position 2,162,839 of record NZ_CP024942.1, on the reverse strand, counting down.
ATAAGCGCGCGGTCGGCGAGCGCCGCACGCGCCAACGCCACATCACGAAAGCTGATGACGTGCCGCGCGCCTCGCCATGCCATCAAATCACTGGCGCCTCGCCGAACCAACGGCGAACGCAACGACGCGCCAAGCTCCAGCGCCGAGGCGAAGCGGAGAACCCGCGTCACAAAGCGAAGCCCTGGGTTTTAAGCAGACCGTTCCGGCAAGCACGCAGTGCGAGACGGGAAGCACGACTGCCTTGTCACGAGCGTGGAGTGTGCGAGAGCACCGATTCCAGCGCCGCGCCGAGGCGAAGCGGAGAACCCGCGTCACAAAGCGAAGCCCTGGGTTTTAAGCAGACCGTTCCGGCAAGCACGCAGTGCGAGACGGGAAGCACGACTGCCTTGTCAGAAGCGCGGAGTGTGCGAGAGCACCGATTCCAGCGCCGCGCCGAAGCGGAAAACCCGCGTCACAAAGCGAAGCCCTGGGTTTTAAGCAGACCGTTCCGGCGAGCACGCAGTGCGAGGCGGGAAGCATGACTGCCTTGTCACGCGCGCGGAGTGTGCGAGAACACGGATTCCAGATGCACCACTACGCCCTCCAAGCCAGGAGACCCGCTTAAGAATTAGCGGTGTGAGCCGCTTTCTTTGCCTACTTTCTTTGCGGCGGCAAAGGAAAACATACTACTCTCTGAGTCGGATTGATCCGGTTTGAATGCAAAAAATCCTTTATTTACAAAGGTTTGCTATAATTTATCCGATTCAATTCAGTTCAATCCGGTTCAGGCCAGTGCAGTATCAACTGGGGGTAGAACCGGGGGTAGAGCACTGGACCGGAGAATACTGCATGCGCGCCATCCACCGCCTGACGGTAGCCACCGTCAGAAAGCTTATCAGCAGCCCGCCTGAGCGGACAAAATATGTCCCGGACGGCGGCGGTCTGCAACTCCAGATCACGCCGGCAGGCACGACCTCATGGGTCTACTGCTACCAGTTGCACAACCGCAGCCACTCGATGGGTCTGGGCCGTTTCCCTGACGTGTCGCTGGCCGACGCCCGCGCGAAGGCTGCCGAAGCCGCCCGCCTCAAGGCTGCCGGTATCGATCCGCTCGGACAGAAGCGGCACGCCCGCAGGACCGCCGCGCTCGAAGCCGCAAAGCGGCTCGCGTTCGCCGAGGCAGCCGAGCAGTTCATCAAACTGCGTGAGCCAGCCTGGAGCGCATCGAACGCCGAAGCGTGGCGCTCGACGCTCACGCGATACGCCACACCCATTATCGGCAGGCTCGACGTATCCGAGATCGACACCGGCCATCTCCTGAAGGTCATCGAGCCGGTCTGGACGAAGCACAACGCCACCGCCGTGCAGTTACGCGCGCGCATCGAAAACATTCTCGACTGGGCGACCTCGAAAGGAAGCCGCAGCGGCGAGAATCCGGCGCGCTTCACCGGGCATCTCGAAAACCTGCTGCCGAAAGTGCAGGAGAAAACCCAAAACCGTCCGGCGCTCGACTACCGCGAGATTCATGGCTTCATGAAGGCGCTGCGCGCTGAAGCGGGCAATGTTGCACGGGCGATGGAGTACGTCGTCCTGACCGGCGCGCGCTCGTCGGAGGCAACCGGCGCGACGTGGCGCGAGATCGATCTGGATGGCCGTGTGTGGCACGTCCCTGCTGAGCGGATGAAAAAGCGCATCGCGCACGACGTGCCGCTGAGCGATCAGGCGCTGGCGCTACTCGAAGCGCTACCGGGCGAACACCGGCCTGATGACCGGCTGTTCCCATCGGTCAGGGGCGGGCAGATTTGCGATCCGCTTTTGAGCGGGCTCTTGCGCAAACTCGGCTACCCGCTCGGTGCAGTCACGACGCACGGCTTCAGAAGCACGCTGCGCACGTGGTTGAGTGAGCGCACGCCCGCGCCGTCTGCCGTCGCCGAAGCCTGTATTGCACACGACAAGCGCGACAAGGTGCAGCAGGCTTACGAGCGCACGCGGTTTTTCGAGCAGCGTGTGCCGCTGATGACGTTGTGGGCCGACTTCATCGACTCGCCGTTCGTACAGGATGCGACCGTGCTGCCGATCAGGGCCGCGTAGTTCGCCGCGCCACCCTGCATCCGAATCGGCCCGCATCGTGCGGGCAATCAACGAGGCCCCGAAAATGGATGAACCTGGACTGGAAGTGTGGAGAATTGCGGATACGCTGTCGCTGGCGTCAGCCGCAGCACTCATGTGCGGCGAATCACCAGCCCGGATAGCCCCACCCGGAGAATCAGGCATCGACCGCTATCATTTGCGGCGCAGCGAGGCACCGGATGCGGAACGCCGGGATGATGGCCCAGAAAAATTCGAGGCGAGGCTGGAAGCGCTCACGCTTGCCGCCGAGCGAGGAACGCTGAAGGCGGAAAAGCTGTACTTCGGGAAATGCATCCATGTTCGCTACGACGGAACCGAGTCTGTGGAACACTGGGAACCGGTCGGCACTATCGATCCGGGAGCAACCACCGTGGATGTCGATGATCTGAAGACATGGCTGACCAGCCGGGGGATTACGTCGGGCTTCTTCTTTCCGGTCGCGACCGGGACACCCGACATGCCCGGCTATCTCGACCCGAACCATCCGCGCCATTCCTACAAGCTGGCCGCCGGGATATACGCGTGGGAAGCCGTAACAGACCCCGGCCCATTAAGCCCGAAACAGGCACTGGACAAGTGGCTGCGTGAGCACGCGGCAAAGTTCGGGCTGGCAGACGGGGGCGGCAATCCTGTCAAACAGACGATTGAAGATATCAGCAAGGTCGTCAACTGGAGTCCGGGAGGCGGCGTGCCGAAGGCACCCGGACCGTAACCCACCCACCCCCGGACCGAACCTACCCACCCACTAAAACCCGCACCGGCACTGGCTTCTGTGCTGGTGCGTACACCAACCTGACCCGCCCCGCGCGAAAACCTACCCACCCCCCTTGGTTTTTTCGGAGTGGGTTTTCTGAACCTACCCATCTATTCGGGCGCGTTCTTCGCGTATTAAATCCGTATCGCCCCTGTGTTTTTCGACAAACATCGGCGCGATATCAGGGCAATGCCGCTCGTATCGCGCCAGCAGTATGGAGCGATACCGTCATGCCGCTACACACCACTTCCCCCGAAGACGCTGGTCAGGATCAGCCGGTCAAGCGCGGCCCCGGACGCCCGCGCAAACAGCGCCCTGCATCACCGGAATCCACGCCTGCCGATACCGGTCCGCGCGTCACCGACCGTTTCGGCGTTTCGCGCATGGTTGGCAAATCCCATTCGACCATCAAGCGGCTGGAGCAAAACGACCCGGACTGGCCGAAACCTTTCGCCCTTGGCTGCGGCCACGCCTGCAACTATCTGATTAGTGACATCGAGGCGTTCCTGCTCAAAAAGGCCGCCGCCGCGCAGGCCGCCAGCGTCGCCTCCACACAAACGGCTACGCCGCGCGGTCCTGAAAATCTGCGCCCCGGCAACAAGGCGCGCCACCCTGAAAAGAAGCAGACCAAGACCGTTACCGAACCGGCGTAACCGCCATGTCAATCGATCTCGCCGCGAGATTCGCGGCATTGGCCGATTCGATCGAGATGCGTCGCGAAGGATTGATCGGCGCGACGCAGTATGGCGACAGCCAGTTCGAAATCGCTTCGCGGGGCCTTTCTTCCGAAGACGTGCGCATCGCCCGCCAGGCGTTCATCAAGGCATTCGAGCAGCGCATCGTGCGGCAATGGCCTGACGATCATCGAGCGGCAGTCGCGCGTCAGAGACTTCAAACGTGGGCGGTGTGTGATGAGTCGTAAATTCCTGAAATTCTCCGAGTTGCGGCGCGATCCTCTGCTGCAATCGCGCGTCGCGATGGACCCGGAACTGATCGCGGACTACCGGGACGCGATCCTGCGCGGCGACCGGATGCCGCATGTTTCGGTCGTTTTTGACGGGGTGTACTTCTTCTTGACCGATGGCTGGCATCGCTGCCTTGCGCTCGAAGCGGCGGGCAAGTGCGAGGTCGAAGCTGATGTTGTCAGTGGCACATACCGCGATGCGCAACTGGCATCGTTTGCCGCGAACAGCAGGAACGGCGCGCGCCGCAGCAATGCCGACAAGCGGCTGGCTGTCCAGAGGCTACTGGACGACCCGGAGTGGGCGCAGTGGAGCAACGAGGCGATCGCGAAGGCCTGCGTGGTCTCGGCGCATACGGTCGCCGAGGTCCGGCACTCTATCTCTGCATTTGCAGAGATACCGGCGACCCGCACCGTCGAGCGCAACGGCACGATTTACCAGCAGGACACCACGAAGATCGGCAAAGCGCAGACCACCCGCGTCGCTGCGATCAAGCAACCTGCTGCCCCGGTAGTGGCAGCTTCGGTGTGGCCGTTTCCAATTGTGCCGGTTGATCCGGCTGCAAATCCGGACGCGCCTGTTTCGACGGACGTGAACCCGGAAGGCGACGAGCAGGCCGACGCGCCAGAAGTGCACGCGCCCGCTGAACCGGAAGTTGCCGCACCGGCTGTCGATCAGGAAGTTGCTGCCGCAGAGAACGGCTTCGATGCGGTTATCGAACCGAGCGACAAGAGTGCGTTACGTGACGAGTTGACAAGGCAGAAGCGCGAAATCGCCCAACTCAAGGCCGAGTTACTCACCCTCAAAGAATTTCGCGACGAGGTCGGGCATGTCGTTGCGGATGCCCGCACGCTTAAATCAATGCGCGACAGGCTCCGTACTCTGCTCAACCGGCTCCCGCTCGTGAACAGGTCGGCAGCGTCCGCCGATGACCAGTCGATACGCGATGCACTCGAACGGCGCGGTCAGATGCGGCTGGATGAACAGGGAGTCGCGCTTCACGGGCGCGTTCGCCGAATGCTGCTGTCGCTGGCGGCAGAGACAAAAGAAAAGGCCGCAGGAGGCATTACGGCCTTTGCACCGAGGACCGAGGACCGAGACGTTAGCTGGCTAAGCAAAACACACGGGTGGGGCAATTCGAATTCTACACGTCGAATCGCCCTGCACACAGATGCGGAGAGTAATTCGATGTTTCCCGCAACGATCATTCCCTTCCCGCCCCGCACTCGTGATGAGCGCGACCGCGCTGCCCCGGTCCCCGCAACGGCCCACCTGTCATTTTCTGGAGACCGCTGATGGCGATCAAGGTTAGCAAACTCGTGTGGGAGCACTACGAACCCGCCGATAGCGCATTGATCGTGCTGTTGTGGATGGCCGATCACTGCGACGACTCTGGCGGCCATCTCTTTCCGTCGATGCGCACCCTTGCGCATGACTGTTGCATGTCGGAAAAGCAGGTGCGCCGTCACGTCCATTCACTGATTCGTGACGGCTACCTTGGGGTAGTCGGCAACGAAGCCGGTGGCGCGCCGGGCACCACGCGCCAATATCACTTGCGCCTTGAACGGTTGAAACGCGACGCCCCTGCCAGCCCTCCATCGACGCCACCACAATCGATCAGGAGGACCCATGGCCGGTGACTGGATCAAGATGCGCGCCGACCTTCATACGCATCCAAAGGTTGTCCGCATTTTGTCCGCATTGAATGCGGTCAAACATGCGCACACTGTGTCCGACGCGTTGCGCGTAGTCGGCGCATTGCACGCAGTCTGGTGCGTGTTCGATACGCACTCAGACGACGGATATTTGCACGGATACATGCCTGAAACGATGGACGCGGTTATCGGCTGGCCCGGTTTTACGCAAGCCATGATCGATGTCGGATGGGCAGCCGTGGACGGCGAAACCCTTGTCATGCCTGGGTTTTCCGAGCACAACGGGCAGTCCGCGAAACGCCGGGCGCAGGAAACCAGACGGAAACAGGATGCCCGCAGCGATGTCCGCAATCTGTCCGCACCCGATGCGGACAAAAAGCGGTCCAGAGAAGAGAAGAGAAGAAGTAAACCCCCTATACCCCCCGTTGGGGGGATCGCCTCCTGTGCTGATGCTGCTATCGCAGCAACCAAAACCAACAACTCGCGCCGCGCGAAGACCGCCATCGCACTGACGACGTTTCTGGAAAACTGCCGCTCAAGCGGTGAGAAGCCGATCCCTGAAGGCGACTCGATTTTCGACTACGCCGCGAAGGCAGGCATCCCGAACGACATCCTGCTGATGCACTGGCAGGAGTTCAAGGCACGCTACTGCGAAGAAGGCGCGAAGCACCAGAAGGACTGGCGCGCCGTGTACCGGAACTCGGTGCGCGGCAACTGGTACAAGCTCTGGCGGATGGACGGGAACGGTGCCTGTACGCTCACGACCGTGGGTGAGCAGGCGAAGCGCGCGCACATGAAGGAGTCGGCATGAACGCCCCCGATCATGACGACCGGACGCGCGAGGTTCCGCACAGCATCGAGATGGAACAGTCGGTGCTGGGCGCGCTGCTGCTCGACAACGCTGCCATCGACCGGGTCGGCGATCTGCACGCCGGGCACTTCTATCGCGCCGAACACCGCACCCTCTTCGAAACCATCTTGAAGCTGATCGCGGGGAACCGCACGGCGGATATGCTGACCGTGTTCGAACGCCTGCAAGCCAGCGGGAAGGCCGGGCAGGTTGGCGGTCTTGCCTATCTCAATGCGCTCGCGCAGAACACGCCGGGCAGCGCGAACATCACGCGCTATGCCGGGATCGTGATCGACCGCTGGACGCTGCGCGGCCTTCTCGCGGCTGCCGACGAGGTGCGCGCGCTCGTGTTCGAGCGCAGGGGCCGCGACGTTTCGGAAATTGTGAGCGAGGCGCAGGCGAAGTTCGAACCGCTCGCCGAATCGCGCGCTGGCGGCCCGAAATTTATTGGCGAGCACCTGCCGCCGGTCGTCGAAGAAATCGATGAGCAGTCGCGCGGCGTGCTGCCGAACGTGATTGCTACCGGCGTTCGCGATCTGGACCGGAAGCTCGACGGCGGCATGAACGCGGGCGAACTGATCGTCATGGCCAAGCGCCCATCGATGGGCAAGACCGCACTCGCCATCGGCATTGGCGCTAACGTGGCGCGTAAGGTCGGCACGGTGCTGGTATTCTCGCTGGAAATGCCGGGCAGACAACTGACCCAGCGCAGCCTTGCGCGTGAAGGCCGCATCGCCATGCCGCACATCAAGAACGGCGCGCTGATGACGAAGACGGACTTTGAAAATCTGACGAAGGCCACCGAAGGTCTGGCGGCTCTGCCGATGCTGATCGATGAAAGCGCCGCACTCTCGGTGGCCGAGATTACGAGCCGCAGCCGCGCCGTGAAGCGCCAGCACGGACTGAGTCTGGTCATCGTTGACTACATCGGTTTGATGACCGGCGGCGACGGCGAAAACCGCACGCAGCAGGTCGGCTCGTTCTCGCGGGGGCTGAAGGGGCTGGCGAAGCGCCTCGACGTACCCGTCATCGCATTGTCGCAACTGAACCGTGGCGTGGAAAACCGGACCGACAAGCGTCCGATCATGGCGGACCTGCGCGAGTCGGGCGACATCGAACAGGACGCCGACCTGATCCTGATGCTGTACCGCGACGAAGTGTATTACCCCGATTCGCCGGATCGCGGCACGGCGGAAATCATCGTCGCAAAACAGCGTAACGGCGAAGTCGGCATGACGCGCCTTGCGTACATTGGCGCGCACACGATGTTTGCGGACCTCGCGCCCGGCTACCTGCCGGTGCCGCGCAACAAGCCGCAGCAGTCTTCAAGAGGTTTCGACGAATAGCGGAGGAATTTCATGAGCACGAGCACCGTCGTCCCCTTGCACACGACCGGCACGCCCAGCGGTGTGCCGCCGACTTTCGGCGGGATCGGCAGTTTCATCGCGTTGATGCGCCGCACCCTTCGGCGGAACCTCGCCGCGCTCGACAGGCGAGCCGACGAAGCGTGGCGCATCCGGGCCGAAGCGCAGACGCTCAAGGACACAGGTAGTAACCCGTTCCATGCCGGGCGCATCCTTAAGCTGGAAGAGCGGGCCGACAAACTCGACGCGCATCGCGCCGCGCTATCGGCGTCCATACGCGAGTGCGGCTACATGCTGGCGGACGCCGCGCCGCAGATCGACGCCATCACCACGCTGGCCGAGCGCTGCGATCTGTTGAACGTGAACGTGGCGGACCGCGCCTGGTTATCTGACGCTGATGGCGTGGTGTCGATCCTCTTCGCGCACGCGCTCGAAGATTCCGCAGAACGCCGGCATTGCGAGTTCAACGACGGGCCGCTGTTCAACGCCCTGCGCCGCGTCATGATGGATTTTCTGGATACACCGGGGGGACAGGCAGCGAGCAACAGTCTGTTCGAACCGGGCGGCATGTTCGAGTGGCTGCCGTTCTACAGGCAGAACCCGGACGGCACCGTGACGCGCGTCCCGCCGCCGCTGCGGGAGGCGCGCCCATCGGACGCGGAGTAATCCGACGAAGGAGACCATCATGATCGACGCGTTGATCGCAGGAAAACTTTTCGGCGCAGCAGTGGAGCGCACCGGCCAGAGCGGCAAGGTGTTCGGGACTGCCAAGGTGCGCGCCACCGATTCCGACGGTGAAGGCCAGTTCATCAACGTCGTCGCGTTCGATGATCGCGCGAAGACCGCGCTGCTCGCGCTCGGTGACGGCGACAGCGTGTCGGTGTCGGGCGCGATGAAAATCGGCACGTATGAAGCGCGCGACGGCACGACCCGGATCAGCATCAGCATGGTCGCCGTCGCCGTGCTGACGAGTTACCACGTGCGGCGCAAGCGTGAGGCCGTCGCGCAGGCATCCGGCCCGAAGCCGGAACCGCCAGAGCGCGCCACCGCTACGCGCAAACATCAGGGTCTGCGCGACGCGGAAAAGCTTTATGGCGGCGATGCAGCGCCTATGGTTGAAGACCGTCTTGACGAACCTTTCTGAAGGAGACCGCAATGGAACACCCGATCTGGTCGCAACCTGCTGACGCGCTCGCGGTATTGATCTCACCCGTGAACGGGGATGCTCGCGGCGAAGACGACGACGCCCGTCTCATCGATGGTCTGCTGGTGCAGATTGACGGCGGCAACGGCCAGCGTGCGCGCACAAGGTCCGCCAGCTTTCTCAGGTTCGATGGCGCGACGTTCTGGATCGACAGCTGCTCGGGCCATGCGCTCGATCACGTGACAGCATGGCGGCGGAAATGAAGGCGCTTCCGGTTTCGGAGTTCGCGGGCGTCGTCGCAATGATCGACGCCGCTGCGATAGCGGCCACAGCCGGGGCGGCGCGTGTTGCTGATGAACAGCGGCGCAAGGCCAGGCGTGATGCGAAGCGTGATGCAAAGCGCAAGCCCGCGAAGAGACGAGCGGCAACCGGCCGTGTCTGACGCGACCCGTCATTTGCAGTGGCAACGCTTGTTGCGAGAAAACATTTTTGACAACGCGGTGCATAATCCGACGCATGAACATCAGCCAGTACAAGGCCCTGATCGCCGATTTGTCGCGGCGCGTTCCGCTCATCGTGAAGGAGATCCCAAATGGTCACTTCATCATGATCCTGACGAAGCATGGCGTGCCCGTCGCGACGCTCAGCCGCAAGGTCGCGATCGAAGCCGGTCCGATCCGGACCGTCCCGCTCATGTGTGAACCCGAGGACCAGAATGCCGATCTCTAAAAGTCGCCTGCAACCCGATGCAAAGCACTCCGTATCGCCGCCTGACAGCCGCGCGGAGAAGGCCGAACCAGTACCCCCCGCGCCGCTCCCGAAACCGAAGACCACACGCACCGGCACGCCGTGGAGACGCTCATGGCCCGGTTCCAGACCAATCTCATAGATGGCTACCTGTCGGGTCGCGTCCCGCAAAATTTCCTGAGCATCACCGGCTCAATCCTGATCCGGTAGTGGTAACCGAACTGGAGGCACCACCATGGCAACGTCTATACATCAGCAATCTGCCGACCTCTTGCGACTCGTCGAGGCGACAGGCATGCGCGCCGATCTCGAAACGAAGCTCGAAGCGCAGAATCTTCAGGAGCGCAAGCGGCTTGTCGCCGAGATCATGGGCAAGCGTGCCGAATTCGAGCGCGTGTCACCGGGCCTTGACCGCGCCTTCCGTGAAGCGTGGGAGAACCTTGAACTCGCTGAGGCGAAGCTTCGCGCCGCGAAACAGGTCTTCAATCATGTCGCGCAGCAATCGCACGGTGCTCAATGCCAGGCTGGCACTTGTCAGGAAGAGGCACGGCTTGAGAAGATTGCGCCGCGCTTTATCCGCGATGCCATCGACAGCGTCGAGGAGATGACCGATTTTCTGCGCGGCATCGTTCGTGGGGAGACCCGGCAGATAACCGAGTGGACATTTGCAGGCCGGGTGTCCCGCACCATCGATATTTCAAACCTTGAGCTCGTACGCTCGATCCGGATGACGTGCGAGGCAGCGCTCGATGAGATGCACGCCATGATGCTCGACACACACACGCCGCTCGCCGAGCAGCGCAAGCGGTGCGAGGCGCTTGTTGCCGGGTGCAAGGCGAGCGCAATGCCGCACCTGAAAGACGACCCGAATTTCCTCAGGCATCAGGACAGCAAGCATGCGCGTGCGGCGAAGTCGGCCTGACGTCCCGCCGACGATCACATACAGGAATCAGGAAAATGAACGTCCCGAACCCGATTGACTGGCAAACGCCCGAACTCGCCGCCGACGTGCTGCGGCCCCTGCTCGCCGGTCGCCCCTATATCGAGAATCTGATCGTCAGGGTGGACCCGGCTGGCGTGCATTCGGTCAGCCCGGTAACGACCTACCGGCAGGCGCGATGGACCGCTGGTGATGATGGTGAAGACTGCTGGGTCGATGCCGGGACCAGCCTGCGTCTGTATCACGTCACGGGTTGGGTCCGCGCCGCATGATGCCGTGCGTGCGACCCATAGCGCCGCCGAAGCCCGTGGGGCACGCAGCTAGCGGTGCATCGCTCCCAGCGTCGCTGCGCCCGATCTGGTGCGTCTGGGCGCGTTTCCTGACGTGTCACACCCGGTAGGGGGTGCAAATCGCTAGCGGCCCCGGCCGCGTGATCGTTGCCCAGGCTCTTTTCTTATGCGCGCGATTTAAACAAGGGGGATCAGATGGACAGCAGGAAACCGCGCCGTCGGGACCGCGACGCGCGAATCTGGTTTTCAAAGGGGTCGCAGTTTGCATACCTCCTTTGGAACGCCCGCCGACCCTATGCGTGATCGCCGGTCGCAACGGTATCGCCGCCTGCAAGCGGGCGAACATCACGCCGCAGCGCGCACGCGTTTTAGCCGCTGGTGGGGCGCACCCTCATGACTTATCGGATTTTTCCCGCGAGCGGTTTCTAGCCTCGCCGGTGACAGCTAGAATCGCCATTCGCGAGCGGTTTGGAATCCTGCTTGTGCACGAAACCCGTTCTGTTCGGTTTCGTGATCCAGAAGCCTACGCGATTCACGACCTTCCGTCAGGCAGCGCCGCCGGTGGTACGTCATGCGCTCAACAGTTCGATCAGGCGAAGTCGTGCGGCTGCATGTGCCGCAACCCTGGCGTTTGCTCGCGGGCGGGCCAATCCGTCAATCGCACGCAGTCGATTCGCTGCCTTACCCTCACCTGCGCGCTGGGCCAGCTTTCGCACCACGGCGTCGAACGGGAGGACATCATCGACCATGCCCTCGACCTTCGCCGCTTGCGCGGATAACATGCGCCCCTGACCCATCCCATTGCGCACGGTCGCGACATCCACGCCGCGATTGCGCGCGACGTTCTTCACGAACGCGCTGTAATACGCGTCCACGCGCGCCTGCACATGACGCCGTGCTTCGGCACCGAGCGGCTCGAACGGGTTGCCTTCGGTCTTGTGCTTTCCCGCCGCTATCAACGTGGTTCGGATACCCGCCTTGTCGAGCGCTTGCGACAGGTCCTGATGCGCGGCGAACACGCCGATTGAACCGGCTTCGCCTCCCGGCGTCACATAGAACTCGCCCGCGCTCGTGCCGATCCAGTAGGCAGCGCTCGCCGCAAGACTGTTCGCAATCGCAACGGTGGGCTTCTGCGCGCGGGCGCGGTAAATCTCGTCGGCCAACTCCATGATGCCGTAGACGGAGCCACCCGGGCTGTCCACGTGCATGATGCCAGCGATGCTGTCGTCAGCGAGCGCGGCGCGAAAATCCTGCGTGAAGCGCTCAACGCCGACCAGCCCGAATTGCTCGGCGAAGTCGCTCGCGCGCGGCACCAGCATGCCGTAAAGCCGTAGCACTGCAATCGCGCCGTGACCTGTCCGCGTGGAGCGTCCAGTATTAGCGCTCGTCTGCGGTTCGCGTGCGCGCATCGTCGCCTGGTCGCCGCTGCTGTGCATGAGCAGATCGCGAATAAATGGCAATCTGTCCGGGAGCACGGCCCACGGCGCTGAGGGAACGGTGTCGAGAGCGTACTGCATGGAGCCTCCGTCGCGGCGTTGTGGCGCTGGAACGTGCACGTCCGCGTCAAGGGTCATGCTACCCGCGACGGGCGTCCAATGCGTAGCAGCGCACAGAAAAATCTTCGAGAAATGCGTATTGTCGATCCACGGCATGGGGGAAGTATTTGCCGCGCCCTGAACCGGGCGCGCGACTGCTGGCGTAGATTGCAGCGCGCAACTGGATAGGCGACCAGTAATCAAACGCCCGCTTTGTCGGGCATTAAACAAAAATGAAACGGGGACCAGAATGAAATCAACATTTGCTGTGCTGGGGCTGCTGGCCCTCACCGGATGCGCTTCCATAATCGATGGCTCGACTCAGGTGATTTCGGTCGAAACGCGCAGAGGCACAGAGCTTGTGAGCGGTGCCAACTGCCAACTGACGAACAACAAGGGCACATGGTTTGTGACAACGCCGGGCACGGTCGCAATGCACCGTTCGTACGATGACCTGAACATCAAGTGCGAGAGGGCCGCGAGCGAACCTGGCGTCACGACAGTTAAATCGTCAACCAGGGGCATGGCGTTCGGGAACATTCTCTTCGGTGGAGTTGTTGGCGCGGCCATCGATATGGGCAGCGGCGCCGCTTATGACTACCCCGCGTTGATTACCGTCATGATGGGCGCGGCGAAGATCGCTACGCCAAGCGTGGTACCAGCACCCGCGATAGCGTCGCAAGCGACTAACACCGCGTGGGTTTCCCCGGGCAACGTCGTGCAGTCCTGCTCGACGCTGCCGCCGGGTCAGCGTGTCAATTGCACGATCCCTTGAGCCTGACTTGTGGCGGCGCCCGCTCCGGCGGAGCAATATAAAACGATCCCCGGGAAGTAACATGAACAGGAATCTGCTGGTACTGGCGCTGATGCTGGCAATGTGCGACGCCACTCGGGCTCAATGGATAGGCAGCGCGCAGCCAGTTCAGACCGAGCAAGCCGGGTCGCGGACGACCTATTCGACGCAAGACCGATCGCCTGCAAACCGTCGCTTGTCAGATTGCGCTGAGCGACAGCGTCAGGCCGCACAAGATTTGATGGCGGCAGCTAGACAGGGCGATCCTCGAAACTATAGTATGCGCATCGCGGCGCTGGCTCCGTCGTACCGTGTCAACTGCAATTGACGAACGGCGCGGCGCGGGCTAATTCGAACCTGAAGGAGAGCCGCGCGATCCGTCGTCGCACTGAACTGCTCAAGCGAATTCACGCGGGGCGTCTTTCCGCGCTCCAATACTGCCGACGACAGCGATGGAGGGCTCACGTGAAGCCGTTCGCGCGGCCTGCTCGTTCCTGAGTGTTTTGATCGACTTTGCGCCGCCATCAGCCGATCACGACAGGCAACCAGCGGCCATTTACTGCCGTTTGCCCGTTTCGTGGCTCGGCCGAGTGAACGTCAGCTTCCGCCGAGCTACCTGACGGTCGCACCTTGACAAGGTAACCACATCATTGCCGAAGGTAATGTGGTGGGTTCCGAGCAAGCTGACGCTGTTGACAAGGTCGGGGCTTGCAACTCGATACCCGGGCAAAGATCCTTGGCGCATTGCGACCGACCTGGTGACATAGACTACGAGGCACGGACTCAACCGGCGCGACACCGAACACGGATGACCTATTTGAGCAACCTTGACGACCAAGCCCGCGCTGAACTGCTCTGCTACCGATGGTGGGGCAGCTGGTCGCGCGAGCGCGCACAAGCGGTTGGATGCGAACCGATCATGTTGTGGAGTTGCTGAGCATCTGGCTAAACGGCAACGGAGCCCGAGCCGACTGGACGGACTGCGTTCACCTCGGCGCCCTATCGGAAAAAGTAGCACTGGGTTTTGCCGAGTTCCCCATGTTTGCAGATTCGTATTTTCTCGCGCAGCTGTTCACCGATGGGTGGCGGTTAGACTACCGCTCACCAAGTGTCCGCAAGATTTATGCAGCCTGCGAAGACGAGTTGCAGCCGAGCTAGGCCTATTTAGTCGCAGCCGCACTGCCTCAACAAACCCCACAAAGAGCGACCGGATGGACGCCATTCGAGGTTCAGGGGGAGATTCTGTTCTGACTCCCGGGATTTCAAAGAACTGAAGCGACGTTCGGGGCGGCATAGCGGTTGCTAAAAAAAGGGAGCCTCACTGTGCTCTCGCTATGTCTATCATCCTGATTGTTGACGATGATCCCGATTCGCTGTGGCTTCTCCAGGTTGCCTTGGAGGGACGGGGCCATCATGTTGTGCTCGCGGGCGATGGGCAATCGGCTCTGGAAATGGCAGGTCATTGCCTTCCTGATGTAATTGTCACCGACTGGAACATGCCGCGCATGGACGGGGACGTCTTATGTGAGCGGCTGAAGTGTTATCCGGCACTGGCCTTGATTCCGATCGTCATGACGTCGGCACGGTCGCCGCCGTTGGATAGAACCGGACTATGGAATATTTTCCTCCGCAAGCCCATAGATATCGAAACGCTCGCTGCGACCGTCGATTCTCTCGTGACCAAGCGCTTGGGGAATAACTCGATTCGGTCGCATTGCGGGGCCGCGCCGCTATGCAGGTGGCCTGCGGAAGCTCTCAAGTACTGGGCCTAGCACCGCCGCGCTTGAGGCCGCGCGAACCGACTATTTCAAACGATTTCTGGCGTCACTCGAACGTGTCTACACCTTGGGACCGGTCATTCGCCACGCTTGGCCCGAAGGCCGAGATGGGTCGCGTGTCGCCGGCCGCTCGAGGCCTTCGAGGCGGGCGACGTATGCCAGTTGCATGAGGCGGGGATCGGCCATGAGCCGCCGTTCACACGCGGCATCGCTCGGACGTTCAAGGGTCGGCTACACTCCGCGAGCGGCATCCATTCGTAAAGGATGAATGCCCATTCGTCGGCCCAACTTCGCCGCAAAATGTAATTAGAAGGATGAAAGAGAGCCCGTTTAGCTTGCTGCCTCTGTGTTTGCTGGGACCACCGCGCAGCGAACGGTACAGCATGATCTTCTGACGCTGGTCAGGACTAGGATTCCGTATGAGTGCAAATAGGCCTTTTAGGCGGATGTGTCGTCAATTCGTTGACGGTCACTATTCAGAGGGCGGCAGATGGATGTATCTCTTGCACCCGAAATATGCGACAGACCCACGCCACTACGTTCGCGCATTCCTGCTGCTTCAGGAGGATATCCTCGACCTTTTTTCGTATGTCGAGCCGAGCGACGTGAACCTCAATACCTACTCTCACCGTATCCAGCAGTTGCTGATCAGAGCATGTATTGAGGTAGAGGCGAACTTCACCGCGATCTTCTTGGACAATGGATTCGGCGATAATGACACACGGTTCAATATCAACGATTAAAGCTTATTAATACGTCACACAGACTATCGTCATTCCAGATTCGGATTCCAGGATGGACGGGAGATCGTGGAACACGCCGACCGTTTCTTGCGTGGGCGGAGGAAGACGGGCGCCTTGATTGGTATCGCGCATACAACAAAGCTAAGCATAATCGACATGAAAACTTTCACTTGGCAACCTTTGACGCGCTGCTCGACGCTTATTGCGGGCTGAACGTCCTATTGTCCGCACAATTCATGGACGAGGATTATGGGCCGGGTTCTAAGAGCATCGGCGTTATGGGTGCTGACTACTACTATGAGGGAAACGATGGCATGGATCCCTCAATTGGTGGCTCGTTACGAATAAGATTTCCGGACGATTGGCCGGCCGATGATCGATATGAGTTCGACTGGCAGGGGCTAAGGAATCTCGATGACCCTTTTGTGAATTTTGACTACGCGGCGCTTCTCCAGCCTGAGCGACGCCGTTGATCCGTGTGATTGCGCCGCAGGAGATGTCCACGTCAATTCACCATCCGATACCGGTCGTTCGGTGGCTACGAACCATCCGCAGGGTGATAGGATTGGCCGATCAATGCCACAACGACCCAGCCGAGTCCTTGAATATTCAGATGGCTCAGAAAATCACACACGACCAAATCGCGGCTGCATTCAATGTGGCCAGCGACGTTTTTGATCAGAAACTCTCGAAAGTGCGAGGGGTGCAAACGCTCTATGAAAACCATGGTGTCAACGAGGTGTCAGCGGGCGACTTAATCGAGATTTTTCGCTCTATGATGGCTGGCAAAGTGTTCCAGCGCACTTTGAGCATTGACGGCACTCGCTACTTTCTTCAACGGATTGAAGAGGAAAGGCCTACTCATCTAGCTGGCGCCGTGGCATCGAACGTTAAGCACCTCGACTACTACGAGCGGCTGCCAACCGGCCACCCACAACCCTCGAAGCGCAAGCTGGTCAACGAATGGGTCGCACGGCTTTCCGAGCCACGTGATTTGAACGCGCTCGAGGCAGCGTTTTGGCAATCGGTAGATAGCGCACTGACAGATTCACCCGATATTCGCCAAGGTCGTCTGCAACACTCAAAGAAACTACCCGAAAAGATTAAGGTGGTGACTGAGGCTTATGTCCGCAACCCTGATGTTGTTGCTGAAGCTTTGCATCGGGCACGCGGGCAGTGCGGGCGGTGCAAGCAACCGGCTCCGTTTTCTCGTAGACAAGATGGATCTCCTTATCTTGAAGTTCACCATATCCAACTGTTGAAAGACGGCGGCGAGGATACGGTTGAGAACGCTATTGCGCTATGCCCGAATTGCCACCGAGAACTGCACTTTGGCGCAGCGGGGCGCCTCCTCTCCTCTGAATGATGGTCGTATGAAATTGTCCTGGGGCTTTGCCGAATTCTGTGATTTCTTGCGGTTTCTCGGTTTCGCGTAGAGCCGATCAACGAAAACGCAAACGTGGTCGCGTGAGTGTCGGTTCTAGACACAGTATCTGCCGTCGAGGTGTCGTTGGGTCGAATGTCGGTTGAGGGTCGCGTGCTGCCGATCACGGCCGTGTGAGATTCAGGTAGCCCATTCCATCTCGGCCAGTTTCGGTGTTCGGCAACGTCGCATAGATTGCCGACAATCCGAACCTTCATGGACAGCCGATTGTGCGGTCTCGAACATCCAAGCAAGTAGTTAAGACCAGAATATTAGCGTGACTATGTGCGTGGTTAAGGTTGGACTTTTAGGGGAGCACTCATGGAATTCGAATATGACAAGCACACACGTGTGGCCAGGTATGCTTACGCCTTGATTGCGCTTGCACTATACGGTTGCCTTGCTGTTGCCTCGCAGGCTGGATTTTCGGCCGATCAGTACATCAATATAAAAATAGGTGACGAGCGTCTTCAGCGAGTGGTTACGTTCACAGTTCCCAAAGTCTATGCCCCCCAGTTCAACGAGAATTTTTTTCGGCTTGTCGTTGACTATCCGTCAATGCAACCGACAATCGGTCCCAAAGAATATAAACTCGACGATGATTCGCTTGCAATTGTCGTGGAGGCTTACCCCAAAAATGGGACGATGGCCGATAGCGTAGTTGAGGGAATCTACGGCGCAAAAAAAATCGGTAGCCAAGATGGTTATACGATATACAGTGAACCTCTTGGAAAATCGGCGCCCACGAAAGGATTCGCCTACGAAGATGCGCAAAACAATAACGTGGTAGTCAGGGATCCCGGGGCATGGTCCATTCGCTATGAAATAACGCATGGTATCAAGCCATACTATTTGATCAAGTGTTCTTTTAGTAAGAACTTAAACATACCATTTCGCGACATCGACGATGCTGCATCCAAATTTATCGCGAGCATGTTTACTAAATGAAATGAGAAGAGAAGTGTTCGACAACTTGATCCGAGTGGCTGCTTTGGCAAAGGCTGACCGACCGAAACGGGTCGGCATGAGACCTTCGTGACCGGTATCGGGTAACGGCAACTTCAAGCTTCTCCAGTTCGGCTGCCCGTTTGCGACTGAGTGACAGTCCGGACACGCCCGCCGCATAGAGGGTCACGTCGAGCCGTTTGATGAGCCCGTTCGGACATCCTGCGCCGCATGACCGGATCAGCGAATCCGGAGCGGATCACGAGCGCTGAACCCTGCGCTCGCCCGGAGCGATGCCGCCTTGCTGAACCGGGGCGGCAAATCGGCCACTGTCCCGCCCGCGTCGCCAGTTCGATGTAAATCCGGCCCTGCGGCCAGCGGCACAGGCGGATTCTCAAATAATCCGGTACTGGAATTTTTCTGCAAATACAGGCGGGGGTAGAACTGGGGGTAGTGGCTGGAATTTTTCTCGAAAACCTTGTCTGTCAAGGCTTTCAGGCATGAATTACTCTTTGCGGCGGCAAAGAAAGTAGGTGCCGCCCCGCACAGCAATGCTCTCAACTTAAGCCCCGCTGCATCAAGCGAGTTTGTACGCGAGATGGAAGTGGGGCTTGGCTTTTCTGGGTGGTCTTGGATAGGAGCGTGAGGGCTGTATCCGGCATCGGGTCTGGTGGATCATTTCCAGCACACCGGCGAGGCCGTCCAGACAGCGCTGGATGCGCAGAAGACACGCGCCGAGGATGGGCTTGAGTGCGCCCAGTGCATACACCCGGTTAGGACGGCTGGCATGTCTGTCGTCGTGCGGCGCATCGAGATCGCTGAGCAGTGTGCACAGGTTGTCGGCGAGGATTTTTGCGCCGAAGTCCTGCTGTAACGCCAGGTAATCGAGGCCTGTGACGGCTTCCAGCCGCAGCCGGTGCTTGAGTCGTTTGAATGCTTCCTCGACCCGCCAGCGCTGGTGATAGAGCGCGCCGAACGATGCCGCCGGATAACGCCCGCCATCGAGCAGCGAGGTCATCAGCACACGCACGCGACCGCCCGGCGTGACGTCGCGGATCAGGCGCACAGTCGTGGGCGTACGCGCCAGTTCATAGGCGCGGGCATCCGGTTCGCTGGGCGCTTCCAGTGTCACCACATGCTCGGCTTTACCGCTGCGGGTAAAGGCGCTGACGCATTTCCAGTTACGCGCATCGACGCGCATGCAGAACGGGATTTCGCGCTGTGCGAGCGCCGCCACCATCGCGTTGCCGATATAGCCGCGATCGAGCAGCAGCAGGTCGGTATGCGGTTGCAGTACATCGAGGGCTTCGAACAGCATCTGCCGCTCGCCGCCGTCGGCGGGATGAAGTGCAGCGTGCAGGGTCAGTTCGGAACCCGGCAGGAACAGCGCAAACGCGTAGTGATCGGCGCGCAGTTCATGGCCGCGACGCGTGCCCACACGCAGGCGGCTACCGTCAGCGGCGACCAGCCTCAGGCCGTGCCAGCGCATCGAATCGATATGGGGTTGGGCCAGCGAGATCAGGCGGGCGCGGGCCAGCTCGAACAGTTCGGCAGACACTCCCCGTCGCGCCTTGCTGAAGGCCTGTGCGCTGACAGCGCGGGTGCGCCCGCCGCTGCTTCCCAGTGCGCCGAATAGCGCGTCAAGTTCGGCCTGCACACTGGCGCACATGCCGGACATCATCAGCGCGGCCATGCGCGGCAAGGTCAGTGTGCGATTGCGGGTAAAGGCAGTGGGAGAACGACGCACGCGATCGGCGAGCGCCGGATCGAGCAGGAAATCGGAGAACTCAGCCAGAAGCCGCGAGGACGCTGGTATTTGAGTTCATATCGTTGATTTATCAGTGAGTTATGCGATGAAGTTTACAGGGGCAATGCCTCGTTTACAAGCTCTTTGAGGCTTAAGTTGAGAGCATTGCCCCGCACAGGGGCAACGCCAATAGACCACTAACAAACCAAGGAAAGGCCAACCCAGCAACGCCACGACTAAAAGCGCCGCGCAGGCAAAAAAACCACCCCAACCCGCCAGCCAAATGAAAGCCAGCCCACGAACTGCAACAATGTTTTGCTCCAGCCAGCCTGCGTCAACAGCCCCGCTTCTGCGATACTGAATCCGTGTTTTGCTTCCCCTGCAAACACATCGCTGTCTTTGGCCCGCCGTCCTGCGGCGGGCTTTTTTAATCAGCCAGAAGAACAGGAAAACCACATGAACGCCTCTCTCGAAACGCTGTTTCCCGATCACGTCCATAGCGACGACAGCATCGTCACCGCGCTGAATCATCAGGACATCGTCGTCGCGTTGTCGGCGGCGCTGAAGACGCAAGACGTGGCGGTGTTGCACATGCTTTATCCGCGCACGGACGCGCGCACCCACCGCAGTCTCGATGCGCTCGTGAACGTGTTGCACGGCCACGGTCTGCATGAAGTGGCGGATCTCATCTCGCAGGAAGCGCACTATCTGCTGTTCAAGGATCCGGTGAAGGCATGGAAAGCCTTCCACGAAATTCGCAACGACTCGCTCGCGATCGGCGTGCACCTGTATTACCACGGGCTCGTCGGCGAAGCAGCGGAAGTGGCGCTCGACAAGGACGCGCATCGCAAGGCTTGAGGTTCGTCAGGAAAGCGCCGAATGTGCTGAGACTCATGGGAAGGTTTCCGCCGCGCCAGCGCGAACCCCGGGCTCCCCCGGCGACATACCTCTCTGTCACCTGCCGCTCATCGCGCGAATGAACTCGTCGACGTAGCGATTGAACGCCGACGGATGCGCGAGGTTCATGCCGTGCGACGCCCCGCGCACTGTTTCGCGACGGGCATCGGGCAGCCAGGATTGCAGCGCGGTCGCGGTACGGCGGAACATGTCGGGACTCTTTTCGCCGTCGATCAGCAGAACCGGGCAGCGCACTTCGGCCGCTTCCTCGGGCACGTAGGCAGGCAACGGATCGCGGAATTGCCGTGCCAGCGTGTGCGCGTTGTTGGTCGCCATGCGGCGAAAGCCCGGCGTGCTCATGGCCCAGAAACCCGGCCGGCTCACCGAGTCGACAAACAGTTGCAAGCCCGCGTCCACCTCGCC
This sequence comes from Paraburkholderia terricola, assembly GCF_003330825.1. Classification (NCBI taxonomy): domain Bacteria; kingdom Pseudomonadati; phylum Pseudomonadota; class Betaproteobacteria; order Burkholderiales; family Burkholderiaceae; genus Paraburkholderia; species Paraburkholderia terricola. The sequence goes on along the minus strand of NZ_CP024942.1, from coordinate 2,141,740 downwards.
CGCGTCGATCAGTTGCGCCGCTTTCGCACGCAATGCGTTGACCGTTTCCGGCAAGCGCGCGGGCGGCCGTCCCGCGATCTGCAGCGGCCCGCCAGGATCGGCGAGCGTCAGCGTGCGCACGTGCCGAGCATGCCGCCGCGCGAAATGAAACGCGACGCAGCCGCCGCGCGAATGTCCGACGACGTGCGCCGGTCCCGCGCCGAAACGGTCGATGAACTCGGCCACTTCGTCGGCATGCTCGCTCCAGCTGAACGGCAGATCGGGCCCGGTGTCGGTCACCGGCCAGTAATGCGTGAGACTCACCGCGATGCAGCGGTAATGCTTCGACAGTCCCGCGAGTTGCGGCTGCCAGTAGCGGTAGTCGCACAGCGAGCCGTGCACGAACAGCAGCGGTTCGCCCTCGCCGGCTTCCACGTAAGGCATGCGCAAGCCGCTTCGCAGTTCGACGAAAGACGACGATGACGCCGGGGACGAAGCGGGAACAGATGGATTCACGGATGGTTCGCGGACGGCGCGGCAGCGCCTGATTACAGCCGCGCCGACTGGACATGATCTGGAAAGAAAGCGCGCGCGCATTCCTGAAGATGGACGCGACGCGTATTGTCACACGGCCATTAATCCCGGTGGCGGCTCATATCGCGCGCGGATTCCCGCGTTCATGGCTCCTGGCGCCCGTGACGTGAAATGCGCCGCGCCGGATCATTCGTAAGCAAGCTCGTCGAGCAAACCCGCGGCCACCGCCGTGCCGGCGCCGCGCACCGCGCAGGTCAGCGGTTCATCGGCCACGCGCACCTCCAGTCCGATTTCATTGCTCAGGCGACGGCTCAGGTTGCCGAGCAGCGCGCCGCCGCCGGTCAACACGATGCCGTTGTGCGCGATGTCGGTCACCAGTTCGGCCGGCGTCATTTCCAGCCCGCGCTTCACCGCGCCGATCACCTGGCGCAGCGGCCCTTCGATTGCATCGGCGATATCGTGGTTGCTCAACTGGACCGTGCGCGGCAGGCCGTCGTCGACGCTGCGGCCCGTCGCATTCATGTGCTCGAGCCGCACGTCGCGCACGGCCGAACCGATGCTCTTCTTCACGTGCTCCGCCGTCTGCTCGCCGAGCAGCACGCCGTACAGATTGCGCACGTAACTGACGATCGCCATGTCGAAGCTGTCGCCTCCCACGCGAATCGATCCGCTATAGGCCATGCCGCCGAGCGCAATCACGCCGACCTCGGTGGTGCCGCCGCCGATGTCGACCACCATCGACCCGGTCGCCTCCGACACCGGCAAGCCCGCGCCGAGCGCCGACGCGAGCGACTCGCCGATCAGGCTCACCTTCCACGCGCCGGCCGCGACGGCCGCTTCCTTGATCGCGCGCCGCTCGACCTGGGTCGCGCCCGCCGGCACGCACAACGTGAACGCGGCGCGGCGGCTGAAGAGCGGCCGCGGGCGCGCCATGTCGACGAATTGCCGGATCATGTGCTCGGCGGCGGAAAAGTTGGCGATCACGCCGTGGCGCATCGGCCGCACGGCTTCGAGATTGCGCGGCGCGCGGCCGAGTAGCTGGCGCGCCTCGACGCCCACGGCCGCCACGCGCTTTTGCCCGGCAGCGGCCTCTTTCTGAAAACACACGACGGACGGCTGATTCAGCACGATGCCCCCGTCGTCGGTATAGATGAGGGTGTTGGCCGTACCGAGGTCCACCGCCACGGAATGACGGAACAGTCGATCGAAAAGCGGGTAATGCGGCGTCGGTCTGGCCATAGGAAGGCTCTGTTGTGTCGTTATCCGCCCTTGCCGGGCAGTCTGGAAAAATGCGCCCCCGGTCACCCGAGCCGCGTGGCGCCTCGTGGGCGTTGCGCGGTCCGCGCGGCGGGGGTGATTTTCATGCTAATGAGCAGTTAACGACAAGCAGATAAATATCTTGAGGCCTTCTTTCATTCAGGGCCGTGTCAGTCCCGCGACAAAGCGCCCACCGTATGCGCCAGCGCCGCCTGGCCGAGCGCGACACCGTCCGCGTTGATCGTGTGGCCGATGCCGGGCAACGCGTAGGCGTCGACCGTGTAGCCGGCGCCGTGGAATGCGTCGGCGGCGGATTCCAGTTCCTGCACCGGAATCACTTCGTCTTCCTCGCCGTGGATCAGCGTGAGCGGCGTGCCGTTCTGCGCGACGATCACCGAGGCGAGCCGCCCCGAATACGCGACGACGCCGGCCGCGCCCTCGGCGCTGGTCGCCACGTGATGCATCGCCATGATCGAACCTTGCGAAAAGCCGACGAGCGCAAGCCGTCCGAAAGGCAACTGCCAGTGCGCGAGTTCGGCTTCGAGCATGCGGCGCAATGCCGGATAGGCGGCCGCGACGCGCGTCTCGCGATTGCCCTCGTTGATGTCGCGCAGACTGAACCACTGGCGTCCGCCGAAGCCGCCGTCGAACGCGTCGGTGCCGTCGAGCGACGTGAATGCGACATCGGGCAGGCTCTCGCTCCAGATGTCCGCGAGCGGCATCAGATCGCGCGCATTGCTGCCGACGCCGTGCATCAGCACCACCAACGCCTTGGCAGGCGCAGCCGCCGGCGCGCGCCGCCAGCCGTGTTCGAATTGCTCCCAGCTCATATCCGCTCCCTGTTCGTGTCGATTCGTGGTTCGTGATGGTTCTTCGTGTCGCGGCATGCAGCCGCGCGTGCCCGCTTCATGCGGCCCAACCCGCGAGCATACGCTGCCGCGCCAGGTTCCGCCCTCCGGCCTGCCCGCGCCGACGACGCCAAAACCTGAATACAGGTATGCTTTTGCGAGCATTCGACGGACCCGCCGACCGCGCATGCAGCATGCCGTGAGCGGTGAACGGCCCAGTCACGCAGAACATTCGCAGCGTCCCGATCGGAGAAACCGTTTGAGCCAGCCGACTTCCGTGCCCGCCTCCCCACCCCCTGCGCCACCCGCGCCACCGCCGCCGCTCAAGGGCGGGCAACTGGTTCTGGCGACCATCGCCGTGGCGCTCGCCACCTTCATGAACGTGCTCGACACGTCGATCGCGAACGTCGCGATCCCGACCATTTCGGGCAATCTCGGCGTCTCGGTCGACGAAGGCACTTGGGTCATCACCGTGTTCGCCGCCGCCAACGCCGTGTCGATTCCGCTGACCGGCTGGCTCACGCAGCGCGTCGGCCAGGTGAAGCTGTTCGTCGGCGCGATCCTGATGTTCGTGCTGGCTTCGTGGCTGTGCGGCATCGCGCCCACGCTGCCGATCCTGCTGGTCGCGCGGGTATTCCAGGGCGCGGTGGCCGGTCCGCTGATTCCGCTGTCGCAAGCGATTCTGCTCGGCTCGTATCCGAAGGAGAAAGCGTCGACCGCGCTCTCGCTGTGGGCGATGACGGCGACCGTCGGCCCGATCGCGGGCCCGGCGCTCGGCGGCTGGATCACGGATAGTTATAGCTGGTCGTGGATCTTCTACATCAACATCCCGGTCGGACTGTTCGCGGCGGGCGTCACGTGGATGATCTATCGCACCCGCGAGTCGCCCACCCGCAAGCCGCCCATCGACGTGGTCGGGCTCGGCCTGTTGATTACCTGGGTGGCGTCGCTGCAGATCATGCTCGACAAGGGCAAGGATCTCGACTGGTTCTCGTCGCCGGTAATCGTGATTCTCGGCATCACCGCGCTGATCAGCTTCTCGTTCTTCCTCGTGTGGGAGCTGACCGAGGACCATCCGATCGTCGATTTGCGGCTCTTTCAGCAGCGCAATTTCCTCGGCGGCACGATTGCGATTTCGGTGGCTTACGGCGTGTTCTTCGGCAACCTGGTGCTGCTGCCGCAATGGATGCAGGAGTATCTGAACTACCGGTCGGTGGATGCGGGTCTCGTCACCGCGCCGCTCGGCATCTTCGCGGTGCTGCTCGCGCCGGTGCTGGGCCGCGTGCTGCCGCGCTCGGACGCGCGCGTGATCGCGACGCTCGCGTTCGTCGGTTTCGCGATCGTGTTTTACATGCGCTCGAAGTACGTGATCGAGATCGACACATGGCACCTCGTGATTCCCACGCTGCTGCAAGGCATTCCGATGGCGCTGTTCTTCGTGCCGCTGACCGCGATCATTCTGTCCGGCCAGCCGCCGCACAAGATTCCGGCGGCGGCGGGTCTGTCGAATTTCGTGCGTGTGTTTTGCGGCGCGGTGGGCACCTCGATCGCCGGCAACGAATGGAACAACCGCACGGTGCTGCATCACGCGCGACTCACGGAGCGCGCCACGATCGACAACCCGCTGTTCAACCAGCAGATCGACTCGACGCAGTCGCTGCTGCATCTGAACCCGCAATCGGCGCATGCGCTGTTCGATTTCACCGTGAATACGCAAGCCGCGATGATGGGGCTGAACGACATTTTCTATGTGTCGGCGATCATCTTCATTCTGATCATTCCGCTGATCTGGATCACGCGGCCGGCCAAGGGCGGCGGCGGACCGGATGCGGCGGGCGCGCATTGATGTCGAAGTGTCCGCTCGGGCTCATTTGCGTCGCGTCACCGCTCGCGTGCGGCGTTAAGGGCGTGGTCGCGCTGCGTCAGCGTCAGCGTCAGCGGAAATAGCGCGCGGGTGTGTCGCCGAACGCATCGCGGAACACCGCAATAAACGACGACACGTCGTTGTAGCCGACGTCGAGCGCGACCCGCGTGACGCTCGCGCCCGCGCCGAGGTGCTCCAGCGCAACCAGCAGCCGCAATTGCTGACGCCATTGGCCGAAGGTCTGCCCCGTCTCCTTGACGAACAGACGCGCCGCCGTGCGAGCCGTCACGCCCGCCGCCGCGGCCAGGTCCTCGAGAATCGCGGGCTCGGCCGGGTTGGCGCTCAGCGCATCGGCAATCCGCTGGGTGCGCGGATCGCTCGGCCAGTTCAATCTCAGCGGCGCGGCGCGCAAACGCGGCAGGCGGTCCAGCAACACTTGCACGAGACGCGCGGCCGCTTCGTCGAAGGGTTGATCGTGCGGCAGATCGGCGGCGGCGATCAGCAAGGCTTCCACCAGCCGGTCGGGTACGACCGCATCGCTTTGCGCGGGCAGCGGCGCCGCCTCGGCGTCCGCGTACAGCGAATAGAGCCGCACGGGTCCGACGGCGGACAGGCGGTGCAGCACATTCGCCGCCACCCAGACCGCGTGCCCCGGCGGCACCACCCATCGCCCGGTTTCGGTGTGCGCGGTCAGCACGCCCGCGTTCACATGGATCAGCCGCGCGCGGCGATAGGCGCGCCACGGCTCGTCCAGCGTGTCGTGATTCTGGTCGATCACGAATACCGGATGCTCGACGCCGTCCGGATCAAAAGCTTCCATCATGGTGTCTGTTTTGCCGTGTTGTTGCAGGAAAGGCAGCAAGATTAGCATAGCCGGGGGAACCGCTGCCCGATCCCGCCAAGGCGACGCGAGTCGAACCCTACGCCGCGGCTTGCCAGTAGAATCGCGGCTTCAACGAGCCGAGCCCCATGAACTACGCATCCATCCTCGAACAGATCCACGGCGATCTGCAGCCTTATCTCGGCACCGGCAAGGTCGCCGACTACATTCCCGAACTGGCCAACGTGCCCGCCGACAGTTTCGGCATGGCGATCGTCACCGCGTCGGGCGAAGTATTTCGCACCGGCCAGGCCGACACGCGCTTTTCGATTCAGAGCATTTCGAAGCTGTTCGCCTGCACGATGGCGTTCCGGCTGCTCGGCGACGCGCTATGGCAGCGCGTGGGGCGCGAGCCGTCCGGCAACGCCTTCAATTCGCTGGTCCAGCTCGAAGCCGAACAGGGCAAGCCGCGCAATCCGTTCATCAACGCTGGCGCGCTCGTCGTCACCGACGTGCTGTGCCGCCGCTTCGTGCAAGCCGAGACGGCGCTGGTTGAATTCATGCGGCGGCTGACGGGCGAAACCGGCATCGACTACGACTCGCGCGTCGCGCAGTCGGAGTTGCAGCACGCGCACCGCAACCGCGCGATGGCGCACTTCATGGCGAGCTTCGGCAACATGGAAATGCCGCCGGAAGTGGTCGTCGATGCCTATTGCCGCCAGTGCGCGATCTCGATGAGTTGCGTCGAACTGGCAAAGGCGGCGCTGTTTCTCACCAATCACGGCGTGGTGCCCGCGAGCGGCGAGCGGATTCTCGACACCAGTTCCGCCAAGCGCCTGTCCGCGCTGATGTTGACCTGCGGCACGTATGACGCGGCAGGCGATTTCGTCTACCGCGTGGGCTTGCCCGCGAAAAGCGGCGTGGGCGGCGGGATCGTCGCCGTGCTGCCCGGCGAGATGGCGGTGTGCGTGTGGTCGCCGGGGTTGGATAGCAACGGCAATTCGCTGGCGGGGGTGTTGGCGCTGGAATGGCTGACGACTTATACGGGGCAGTCGATTTTTTGACGGCGAACCGCGCGCGGGGCGCGGATGCGTTGGCGCTCGCAGCCGCGAACCCTTGGCGATGCCGCAAGGCGAGCGCCTTTCCACCGCGCCGCAGAAAGTCGGCTCATCCCTCACTCACTGCGCGCGCTTGACCAGTTCCGCCAGCACGGTCTGATACGCGGTGGTGCCGATCACCCGCTCGTTCACGCCGTCCTCGAAATCGATCCACCCTGAATTGAAGCCGTCGAGCATTTCGATGCGCGGCGCGGGCCACGCCGTGCCCTGCGCCTGGAAGCGCGCTTCCCACTGATCGCGCGGCACCGCCTGCGACTTGACCGAGCGCCCGAGCACGCCGCCCAGCAGCGCGGCGATCTCAAGCTGCGTGTAGCGCTGCGGCCCTTCGATCTCGATCACGCGACGGCCCTGCCACGGCTGCGCGAGCGTATCGGCGATCACGCGGCCGATATCGGCGGTGGCGACCATCGGATACGGGCGATCGAGCGGTTGCAAAAAGCTCGGCATCACGCCCGTTTCGCGCGCCGGCGCGATGTCCCACAGCGAGTTTTCCATGAACCATGCCGGTCGCAAGATCGCGGTCGGAATCGGCAGATCCGCGAGCGCTTGTTCGAGAATATGGACTTGCGTGATGAGGCCAAGGCCCGACTCGCGCTGCCCGCCAACCGACGACAGCGCCGCGATACGCTGTGGCCGTGCCTTCGTCAGCGCTTCGATCAGCACGGCTGCGGCCGCATGGGCGCTCGGGTAGCCCGGCTGCGGCGCGAAGTTGGGCGCCATCATGGCGAAGACGCCCGCCGTACCGCTGAATGCATCGGCGAGCGCGTCGGCGTCCTCGAATGAGGCGATCGCCACTTCAGCGCCTCGCTTCGTCCACTGCGCCGCTTTGTTTTTGTCGCGCAGAACGGCGCGCACCGGATGCCCCGCGTCTAATAAAGCGCGCGCCGCCGCGCCGCCGACTTGCCCTGTTACACCGGTAATTGCGAACATGCTCGCTCTCCTTGAATACGGCTCGATGCCGTGGTGGAAGGCATTCTCGTTGTTTTGAACTGGTTTCACGAGAGCATGGGTGTCATTTGTTTAATGCTGTTTGGGCATGGGTTTGTTGGCGGTTTGGGGTAGGCGTGTGCTGGCGCCGACGTAAACCTGACCTACCCGGGAGACGATAGCGGCTTTTGCCCGCAATGCTGACTCAGGAGCAGGCAGTGAAATCAAGGTATTGGCCAGGCGCGGGACAGCGGTGCGTGAAATAGCGAGTCAAACAGGCTTATCGCGCAACACTCACTATCTGAGGAACAAGCAGGCTAGCCGTTACAGCCAGCGTGAGCCGCGAGCAACGAAGCTCGCCCCGTTCAACGACTATCTGCTGGAGCGCGTCGCCGCCGCGCGGCCGCACTGGATTCCGGCAACGAGTCATGCGCCGTGAGGCAGCTTACAACGCCAACCAAAAAAACAGCATCAACCTACCCCGGCCGGTCCTCGTCATACTCGGTGCGCACGCCTTTGGGCAACCACGGTTCCTTGTGGCAACACCACAATTCATACGTAGGTTCGTAGATACCCACATTGTCGAATGCGCCCAGCGGAAGGTCGAGTTCATCGTGGCCCACATATTCCATGAAGGCCACCGAGCCGCAGACCGGGCAAAAATATCGCCGCCCCAGCTCGGAGCTTTGCCAGGCCTGGGTCTGTCCGGTGAACCGCACGGCGTCGCGCGCAAAGATCGCGTAAGCGCCGAACGCGCTGCCGTGCACGCGCCGGCAGGTCATGCAATGACAGAGGGAAACGCGCGTCGGCGCGGCGCTCACACGAAAACGCACGGCGCCGCACGCGCAGCCGCCGGTTTGTTCCACGGGTTCGGTATCGGCATTCATCGCTCATCCTCGGTTGATCGTTCACACGACAACGCATGACGGCATGCGTCGCCGTCGACGATCGAAGCATGGCACGTTCCCGCACCGCCATGTCGCCGGGCGCGCTAAAGCCCCGCGTCGGAAGCGGAGCTGGCCTTGGCCCCGAGCCGCTCACTGGCCGCCGCCCGCGTGGGAAACGTCGCGAACGCCGAATACTCGCGATCCAGATACGCGGCTGCCTGTTCGAGCAGGAATTGCCGGAACACCTTGCAAGTCGGCGACAACTGCTTGGCCCGCAGATGCACGATCTGCCAGGTGCGTTCGATCGGCGTGCCGTTCACATCCAGCAACGCGATTTCTCCGGTGCGCAATTCCAGCAGCAGCGTGTGCAGCGAAATCAGGCTCACGCCCATCCCCGCCATGACCGCCTGCTTGATGGTTTCGTTGCTGCCGAGCGTGACGACCTTGGCGGGCGTGAACAGATGCTGCCTGAACATTTCCTCCGCGGCCATGCGCGTGCCCGAGCCGGGCTCGCGCAACAGGAACGTGTCGCCGCGCAGTTCCTGCAGATCGAAGCGCCGCGCGCCGCACAGCGGATGCGTCAACGGCGCGATCACCACTTGCGGATGGTAGGCGAGCGGTTCGGTGGTGGTGTCGAGTTCCGGGGGCGGGCGCCCCATGATGGCGAGGTCGATCGCGTTGTCCTGCAACATGCGCAGCAGCGCGTCGCGGTTGCCGACCGAAAAATGCACGTCGACCTTCGGATACAGGTGCGAATACAGCGCCAGCAGCTTCGGCGCGAAGTACGTCGCCGAACTGACGATGCCGACCGCGATCGAGCCGGTGTCGGCCTGCTTCAACGAGGTCATCGCATCCTCGGCATCCTTGATCTCGCCGAGAATCCGGCTCGCGTGATGCGACAGTTTTTCGCCCGCCTCGGTCAGCGTGAGTTTGCGCGCGATGCGCTCGAACAGGCGCATGCCGACCGCTTCCTCCAACTGATGAATCTGCATCGACACCGCCGGCTGCGTCAGATGCAGTTCCTCCGCCGCGCGCGCAAAGCTCGTATAACGGCTCGCGACGACGAAGATCTGCAACTGACGCAAGGTGAGCGAGCGGATGAAATTCACGTTGGCGGGACTCGCTGTGAAATGCGTTGAACGCCGTGCGCAATGCGCCGATGGCAAGGACTAAACCCGAGAACAACCCGAGAACAACGCGCTAGCGGCTCGCCCGCGGCGCGTTGGACGGATTCACCGGCGCGGCCGGCGCACCGGGCGCATGAGGCGCATTGGGCGGCGGTGACAGTTTGCGCAACACCGCCTGAAAGCTCAGCGTCTCCGTCCGCAACGGGTGCGTGAAGTCGTTGTTCGCGCCGGGAATGTCGGTGCGAATCAACGCCACCTGCCCCGGCAGCGAATCGGCGATCAGGAACGTGTAGCGCTTGCCGACGTACTGAGCGAAGCGTTCCGCATTGGGGTCGCCGAGATACGGCTGCACGACGATCTGCTGCGCCTTCACGGGCTTGCCGCCGATCTGGCTCGTCACCGTCTCGATGCGCGGGCCCGCCGCGAGCGCGAGCCGCAAACGCTGCTGGAAGTAGCGCCGCTGGCCGCCCGTCAGATGCTGCATCTCGGTGATGTCGCGCTCCAGGAAATAGATGATCACCGGGTTGCACTGCAAGCCGGCGTTCGGCAGCGGCACGCCGCCGCTTTTGTCCGAGACCTGCGCGTCCCCTTTCGCGTTGTCCTTGCTGACCACCAGCACCTTCACGACGTTCGCGCTCTGCGCCGGCTGTTCCGAAGTCAGCACCGTATAGTCGAGCTCGGTCTGCGCCTCGATGCCGCGCAGATGATCCGTCGTGAAGATGAGCTTTTCGGCGGGCGTGATGTCGTCGGTGCCGGCCGCGCGAGCGCCGGCCGGCAGCATGCAGACAACGCACGCGGCGACCATCACGCGTGCCGCGATCGCCCAGGGCCGTGCGCGGCGCAACGGCCGCGGCGCGCCCCTCATGGCGACGCATCCGCGGGCTTGCCCGCGGGCGCGTCGATGGGCTTCAGAAGCGGCACCTGGTAGCTGGTGAGGATCTTGTCGATCTTGTCGTGGTTCGCGCCGATCCATTGATCGACCTTGTCCTTCCACGCCTTCTCGCCATAGCGCACGCCCATCGAGATCGCATAGTCGAAGCGGATGCCGGGCGAGGCCGGGAACGGCACCAGTTTCACCGTGTCGCCGGAGCGCGTCGCGAAGTAGCCCGCGATCGGCCCCCACAGGAACACGACGTCGACATTGCCCGCCTTCAGATCATGTTCGATCATCTGGCCGGGATACTCCTGCGGGTCCCCGCTTTGCACCTTGTAGGAGACCGCCTGATCGATCAGGTTGTGCGCGAGCAGCCAGTCCACCGCGGGTGTCTGCGAGAAAATGCCGAAGCGCAGCTTGTGCAGTTGCTCGGGCGGCAGCTTGAGCAGATCGTCCGGCGTATTGATGCCGGCCAGCTCGGGCCGCTTGGTGAACACCATCGCATACGTGGAGCGCAGATAAGGCTGGGTCGTCGAGGTCATGTCGTAGCCTTTCGGCACGCCGATGATCAGGTCGCATTTGTATTGCTCGGTGTTCGGCACCTTGTCGCGCAGCGTGTGGCGCACGAAACCCATGCGCTGCGGAAAATACGTGTACTCCAGCTTGTAGCCGAAGTCGCTCGCCATCTGGCTCGCGATCCGGTTCTCGTAGCCCTCGCCCTTGCTGTTGGACAGCGGCATGTTGTTGGGGTCCGCGCAGACCCTCAGCACGCCGTCGGCGCCGTCGTTATTGGGTAGCGCGCCGCCCTGCGCCTGCACCGCGGCGCTCGCCAGCGCGGCGGTGCAGAGCGTGGCGGCCGCGAGCACGACGTGAGCGGGCATTCGTTTGCCATGACGCATCGAAAACCTCCGAAGGAATTGCGGCACGGGCATTACTTCGCGTCGATGGCCTGCAGATCGCCCGGCTTGATCTGGCCGTCGGAGCGCCCTTTCAGATAGGCGTAGAGATTCTCCCAATTCTTTTGCATCATCTGGCTGGTACTGAAGTCGGGCATACCCTTGTCCACCCGGCCGCCAAATACAGTGCGATGAAATTCGTTCTTGTCGATGGTCTTGAGCCCCTCGATCAGCGACGGACCCACCATCCCCTCCTGCTTCGCGCCGTGACAGCGTTCACAAGCGAGCGCACGCCACGTCTTCCATCCTTGCAGCGTGTTGCTGTCGACCTTGCTGCCGTCGACCACCTTGTACGCCACCTGGGCAATCGCGGGATTGGTCTGGGCGTACGTCACAGGCAGCACGACGAATAAGGCGGGCACTGCCGCCCGCAACAAGATTGATCGGCCTTTCATGCACATGTCTCCTTGAATAATGGCCGCGCCCCGATGCGTTTCATCGACGCATCCGCGAATGGGCGCGGCTCAGGTCACTCGTAAGACCGAAGCCGCCGCGGTCCGCGCCCTCGTTGCGAGGGCGCGCCGGCCGCGCGCTTCGGTTTGATGCGGCGCGTCAGCCGTTGCCGCCCGGAATGGCGAACACGAACAGCGTGCCGCCCAGCGCCGTGTACTTCGCGAGGTCGCGATAGCCGCCGACCGCGCCCAGCCCTTCGGTGGACTTCTCGAGGCCCGCCGCCATGCCGATGCCGGCCCAGCCGCCAATGCCCGAGTAGACGCCGACGAACTGCTTGCCTTGATACTCGTAGGTGAACACGTTGCCGATGATCCCCGACGGGGTCTTGAAGCGCCACAGTTCCTTGCCGTCCTTGATGCGAACCGCCTTGATGTAGCCTTCGAGCGTGCCGTAGAAGGCAATCCCGCCGGCCGTGGCGAGCGCGCCGGACCACACCGAGAAGCGCTCCGGCTTGGACCAGACGATCTTGCCCTTCGCCGCGTCCCATGCGATGAAGTTGCCCATCGTGTTGCTGCCCTTCGTGCCGGGGTACATCGAGAGCGTGGCGCCCACATACGGCTGACCGGACACGTAGTCCACGTCGAACGGCTCGTAGTCCATGCAGACGTGATTGGTCGGCACGAGGAACAGGCTGGTCGCCGGATCGAACGCCGCGGGTTGCTGGTCCTTCGAGCCGAGCGCCGCCGGGCAGATGCCCTTCACGTTATGATCGGAACCCGCCGCCTGCGTCGAATACGCCGCTGCGCGGATCGGCAGACCGCTCTTGATGTCGACGCGTTCCGCCCAGTTCACCGCCGGGTCGAACTTCTCGGCCACGAGCAGTTGTCCGGTCTCACGGTTCAACGTATAGCCGAAGCCGTTGCGGTCGAAGTGAACGATGGCGGGCACCTTCTTGCCGCCGATCGTCAGATCGGACAGGATCATTTCGTTGACGCCGTCATAGTCCCACTCGTCGTGGGGCGTCATCTGATAGACCCATTTGGCTTCGCCGGTATTCAGGTCGCGCGCGAAGATCGACAGCGACCATTTGTTGTCGCCCGGTCGTTGCGTCGGATTCCACGTGCCCGGATTGCCGGTGCCGTAGTAGACAAGATTGAGCTTCGGGTCCCACGCATACCAGCCCCACGTGGTGCCGCCGCCCAGCTTCCACTGATCCCCCTTCCACGATTTCAGCGACGAGTCCGCGCCCACCGGCACCATCTTGCCGTCGGCATAGGTCATCGTCTTGTCGGGGTTCAGCAGCATTTCCTTGTCGGGACCCGTGCTGTATGCGGTCCAGACCATCTTGCCGCTCTTGATGTCGTAGGCGATCAAACGCCCGCGCACGCCGAACTCGCCGCCCGAAATGCCGGTCAGCACCTTGTCGCCGAATACGTGCGGCGCGTTGGTGTTGGTTTCACCCGCCTTCGGATTGCCGTTCTGCGCGGTCCAGACCACGTCGCCGGTCTTGGCGTTCAGCGCGACGAGCTTGGTGTCGGCCTGTTGCAGGAAGATCTTGCCGTCGCCATACGCCAGCCCGCGGTTGACCGTGTCGCAACACATCACGGACACCACCGATTCGTCCTGCTTCGGCTGGTATTGCCAAATGAATGTCTGATCCTTCAGGTTGATTGCGATGACCTTGTTGGGAAACGGCGAATGGATATACATCGTGTCGCCGATGACGAGCGGCGCGCCTTCATGGCCGCGCAGCACGCCGGTGGACATGGTCCATGCGACCTGTAGCTTGCCGACGTTGCTTTCGTTGATCTGCTTGAGCGGACTGTAGCGGTGATTCGAATAATCGCCCGCCTGGGCAGCCCAGTTAGATGGATTTTTGATGAGCCCGTCCAGTTGCGGATCGGCGTGTGCAACGATAGAGCTGAAGGCTGCCGATGCGAGGATCGAGAGCCCAAGAACCATGGTGCGTAAGTTCATGTCTCCTCCAGAATTGTCTTGCTGTTCAACTCACGAATGACCCACGCTACCTCGTCGCACTGCGCGCGCCTTCCTCAATGCGGGTAACGATCAAGCGCCCTTTCCCGATTCGACGTCGGGCTTTGCGGCGCATGAAGCCCCAACGCATATTCCATGCCGGAAGAAAGCGCGCTTCACGGTATTCGCGGCCACAAGCTCGTTGGCATACGCCGCGCGGCGCGCGGGGCTCCTTCGGCGCGCTCGCGGTCACACGCGTCGCGATGCCGCGGTGTCACGGCGTGACCGCCTGTGCCGAACGACGCGGAACATACTGTGTCACTTCCGGGATAGCCGTCGCATGCGTCACCTGCCTGGCGCGCGAATGCGCGGTGAATCGGCCGCGCGCATTTGCCTTGCACGTCTTGCATTGCCGCGCCTGTGCCGTCTTGCGATGGCAACGCGGACGGCAAGGCGAAGCTGGCGCGCAGCTTGCGGCGCTGACTGGTTCCATCACGCGCGGAGCAACGGTCATGGCAAACACGGAAAAGGTCTATTCCGACGACGAGATCCAGCAGCGCCTCGTCGGTCCGCTACAGCACTGGTATCTGGAGGACGGCTGGCTGCGGCGCAAGTATCGGACGGAAGGCTGGAAGGGAACGTTGATGGTGGTGAACGCGGTCGGCCACCTCGCGGAAGCCGCCTGGCATCACCCGGATCTGACGGTTTCCTATGCGTTCGTCATCGTGAAGCTCAAGACCCACTCCGCGAAGGGCATCACGGACAAGGACTTCACGCTCGCCGAAAAAATGGAATCGTTCATTCAGTGGCAGCCGCGTCTGGAGGGCGGTGCGCTGGAAGGCACGCCCACCGACGACCAGCGCTTCCGCTATATCAAGTACGACGCGCCGAAACCCGCGCAAGGCGGTTGAGCGCGATACCCGGAAGCGATGCCACGCGTCGTGCGCCGCCACGGTGACACTGTGCCCCTGTGGCGGCGCAAAGCGCGGCACCTCCCGCCTGGGAAAGGCCGCGCCGTTCTCTCCATGCTTGCGGCGCAAGGCCCGCAGTGAACCTCGTGTGCAGCCTTGCCGCCGGCCACCGCATTCGCCTGGTACGGCTTCTGCTTGACGTCACCCGGCACACCCCGTTCGCCCTATTCGCCTGGTTGCGCGGCCGTCCGCAAGACGGCCACGCAACGAGATCCGCTCAAGCACACACGAGGACATCCGCGATGCAGCTTCAGTTTCGCCGCCTTCCGCCGCAGGCCGTCGTGACGGTCGATGCTCCCGCGCGCCTGCATCTGGGCTTTCTCGATCCGAACGCGTCGCTCGGGCGCGCGTTCGGCAGCGTCGGCCTCGTCATCGACGGACATGGCACGCGGCTCGAAGCGCGCGTCGCGGACCGCGACCGCATCGACGGCGCGGTGACGGAAGCCGAGCGCGAGCGCATCGCGACCTGTCTTGCGCGGCTGCACGCGGCCTACGATCCCACCCCCGTCGCCATCGACGTCGCGCATATTCCGCGCGCGCACACCGGCCTCGGCTCGGGCACCCAACTCGCGATGGCGGTCGGCACGGCCTTCATTCGTCTGCTCGGCCACAGCGCGACCAGCACCGAGCTTGCGAGCCTGCTGGGGCGCGGCGCACGCTCCGGCATCGGCATTCTCGGATTCGATTCGGGCGGCCTGCTGGTGGACGGCGGCCCCGCCGGCGAACTGCGCTCGGGCGTGCCGCCGCTGCTCGCGCGCCAGCCGTTTCCCGAGAACTGGCGCGTGCTGCTCGTGAGCGACAACTCGCGCGAAGGTTTGCACGGCGCCGAAGAACGCCGCGGCCTCGCCGCGCTCGCGCCGTTTCCGCAAAAACTCGCCGCGCATCTTTGCCACCTCCTTCTGATGAAGATTCTGCCCGGCGCCGCCGAGCGCAATATCGTGCCGTTCGCGCATGGGCTGACCGAGATGCAGCAGACCATCGGCGAATATTTCGCGCCGGTGCAAGGCGGCGTGTTCGCGAGTCCCGAGGTCGAGCGCGCGTTGCGCGCGGTGGCCGCGCAGCGGACCGCGGGTATCGGTCAGACATCCTGGGGACCGACGGGATTCGCCATCGTCGCGAGCGCGGACGACGCCGAACGCGCGCTCGCCACCGCGCGCGAGGCGACGCGCGGCATGCCGCACATCGAATGCACGATCGTCGCGGGACGCAATCGCGGCGCGACGATCCGCTCCGCCGAAGCGCGGCAGCCGCGCAGCGACGCCGCATGACGCCGCGCGGCCCGATCCGGCTAGCCGCGGCGCGGCTCACTGCAACGCGGCTCACGGCGGCGCGGCTCACGGCGGCGTGGCCGGCCGCGAAGCCCGCGGCGTTCATCGTCATCGCGCAAGCGACGCCAGGTGACGCTCGATTGCCAGGCCGCATTTGCCCCGCCGCGCTCGCCTCGCCGCAGCGCCACTCACTTATCGACGTCCGCGCAAGCGCCCGCACGGGTGCCTTGCGCCGTCCACGAGATCGCCACTAAAACGAGCCTTCCGCCATGTCCGACACCACCGAAAAGCCCGCAGAAAGGCCCTATATCCTGCACATGTTCACGGCCACGCCGCAGATGAGTCCGTTCGACGTGAACATGGCCGCCGACGCCGGCTACCAGGTCATCGTCCCGTATTGCAGCGTCGATCAGGGGATGATCGCGAACCTCACGCAAGACGCGATCTTTTCGCGCGGCCCGAAGGGCGTGTCGCGCACCGGCATCTTCATCGGCGGGCGCGACGTGATGCTCGCCGCCGACATGCTCGACACCGCGCGCCGCGCGATGGTCCCGCCGTTCGAGGTCTCGGTGTTCGCCGACCCGAGCGGTTCGTACACGACCGCGGCCGCGCTCGTCGCGCTCGTCGAGCGGCATTTGAGCAAGGCCTATGGCATGGAGCTAGGCGGCAAGCGCGTGCTGATTCTCGGCGGCACCGGCGCGGTCGGGCGCGTGGCGGCGGCGATGGCGGCCTCGCTCGGCGCCGACGTGTCGATTGCGAGCCATGCCGAGCAGGCGCGCGCCGTGCGGGTCAGCGACGAAATCAACCAGCGCTTCGGCATCGTCACCAAGGGCATCAGCACGGCCACGCCGGACCAGTTGCACGCGGCGCTGGGCGAGGCCGAGATCGTGCTCGCCACCGCCATCGCGGGCGTTCAGGTGGTGAGCGCCGCCGACCTGGCCCACGCGAAACATCTGCTGATCGCCGCCGACGTGAACGCCGTGCCGCCGGAAGGCATCGCGGGCGTCAACGTGATGAACGACGGCAAGCCGATCGAGGGCGTGCCGAACGCGGATGCGATCGGCATCGGCGCGCTCGCGATCGGCAACGTCAAGTATCAGGTCGAGCACCGGCTCTTCATGCGGATGCGCGCGGGCGGCAAGCCGGTCTACCTGGGTTTCCCCCAAGCGTTCGACGAGGCCCGCGCCGTCGCGGCCGGCCTCGAATGAGCGCGCGCGATGTCACGCCCGGCACGCCGCTCTGCGCCATCATGAACTCGCGCCCGACGCTTGCGCATGCGCCCTTCGTCGCGGTGGCCGGGCTGTCCGCGCGAATGCTCGCGCAGTCCGCCGCGCGCGCGGGGCTGCGCGTCGTCGCGCTCGACGTATTCGGCGACCGCGACACGCGCGAGGCGTCCGAGTTGTGGTTCGACATCGGCGGCGGCCCGCTCACGATCGACGGCGCCAAGCTCGTCGACGCGCTCGCGCGCGTCGCGCGCCTGCCGCACATGCTCGGCTGGATCGACGGCAGCGGACTCGAACCGTTCGTCGCGCAACTGAGCCGCGCGCCCGGCTTGCCCCGCTTCATCGGCAATCCGCTGGAGGCCAGCGTCGCGGTGCGCGAGCCGCAACGGTTCTTCCCGCTGCTCGACGCGCTGCATATTCCGCATCCCGAGGTCTCGTCCACGCGACCGGCCGTCGCGCAAGGCTGGCTGCTCAAGCGCGCCGACGGCTGCGGCGGCACGCACATCGAACCGGCCACGGCCTCGCGCGATGCGCCGCTGCCCGCGCAAGCCTACTTCCAGCGGCGGCGCAACGGCCGCTCGCTGTCGGCGCTGTTCATCGGCGCTCGCGGCGGCGCACGCCTACTCGGCTTCGCCGAACAATTGACCTGCACGATGGGCGATCTGCCGTTCGTGCATGCGGGCTCGATCGGTCCGATCGATCTGCCGCCGCGCGTCGCGGCGCGCGTGCGCGAAGCCATCGAGGCGCTGTGCGAGCGCACCGGCCTGACGGGCATCAATAGCTGCGATTTTCTGCTCGACGGCGACACCTTCGAACTCCTGGAAATCAACGCCCGCCCCTCGTCCACGATGACGCTGTACGAAACCGCGTCGCCTCACGCGTGGCCGCGCGGGCTGCTCGCCTGTCATATCGACGCATGCCGCTACGGCCGCCTGCCGCCCGAACCGCTCGCGCCCGCCTCGTGGCGCGCCGGTCAGCAGGTGCTGTTCGCGCCGCATCCGTTCACCGTCTCGCAGGCGTTCAGCGATGCGTGCCTGCACGACCCCGCCTGCCGCGACGTGCCGATGCCCGGCACCTGGATGGAAGCGGGCCAGCCGGTCTGCACGCTGCTCGTGCGCGCGGCATCCGTGAGTGGGGTGCGGCAAGCGCTGGAGCGGCAGCGCGCGCTGGTCCTCGAACGAATCGAAACCTGCCATGAACCCGACTATGCCTTCATCCAGTGCCATTCCTGATGCATCGTCGCAGCCCTCCGGCGCGACGGCCGCGCCATTGAGCGTCAACGCGCTGAGCGAGCGGCTCGTCGCACGGCTGGTCGGCGACGCGGCGCGCCTCGGCGTGGCGCTCACGCGTACCGACGACGGCACCGTGCTCGCGGACGCGGGTATCGCCGCGCCGGGCAGCGTCGCCGCGGGCGTGCTGATCGCGCGCATCTGCATGGGCGGTCTCGGGCACGTCGCGGTGCGCACGAATTTCGACGCGCATCCGCTCTGGCCCAGCATGATCGACGTGCGCACCTCGTCGCCGGTGCTCGCGTGCCTCGGCAGCCAGTACGCCGGCTGGAGCCTTTCCGCGACCAAGGAGCAGACCGGCGGCAAGAAGTTCTTCTCGCTCGGTTCGGGCCCGGCGCGCGCGCTCGCAGTCAAGGAGCCGCTGTTCGCCGAACTCGGCTACAAGGACGCCCACGAGCGCGGCGTGCTGGTGCTCGAAGTCGATCGCTTGCCGCCGCAAGTCGTGATCGACAAGGTGCTGCGCGACTGCGGCCTCGCCCCCGACCGGCTGACGCTGATCATGACGCCGACCCACTCTGTCGCCGGAACGGTACAGGTGGTGGCGCGCGTGGTGGAGGTTGCATTGCACAAAACGCATGTGCTCGGCGTGCCGCTGGATGAGGTCGTCGAGGCCGGCGGCTCGGCGCCCTTGCCGCCGCCCGCGCCCGACGGCATTCAGGCGATGGGCCGCACCAACGACGCGATTCTGTACGGCGGCCGCGTCCATCTGACCGTCAAGCACGATGCGGCGGCGCAGCAGCTCGCCGCCGAATTGCCGGCTTCGAACTCGCGCGATTACGGACGGCCCTTCGCGGACATCTTCACGTCGTTCAACTACGACTTCTATCAGATCGATCCCGCGCTGTTCGCGCCGGCCGAAGTGTGGGTGAGCAGCCTCGAAAGCGGCGCGACGTATCACGGCGGCGCGCTCAACAGCGCGTTGCTGCACGAACAATGGGACGGCCAACCATGACGCTGGCGCTGCCCGATCCGAATCCGGTCAACGCGCACGCGAACCTGCGCATCGCGATTATGTGCGACGAAACCGGCTGGCACACCGGGCGTCTGAAGAAGGCTTTCCGCGCGCGCGGCGCCGAAGCGCGCTGCATCGACCTCGCGGATTGCCGGATCGACACGACGTGGGAGCCGCATGGGCTGGTGCTGCCGGGCTTCGGCCGCACGCTGCCGGATGCGGTGTTCGTGCGCGGCATCGCGGGCGGCACGTTCGAGCAGGTGACGCTGCGTCTCGGCATCCTGCACGCGCTGCGCGAATCCGGTGTGCCGGTCTACAACGACGCGCGCGCGATCGAGCGCAGCGTCGACAAGTCGATGACCAGTTTTCTGCTGCACCGCAACGGCGTGCCGACACCCGCGACATGGGCCGGCGAATCGGCTGCGTTCGCGCAGCGCGTGTTGATGCGCGAAGCGGCCGCGGGCCGCCAGATCGTGTTGAAGCCGCTGTTCGGCTCGCAGGGCCACGGACTGAAGCGCCTGGGCGCGAGCCGCGCGCGCGGCGGCGCGTTGGCGCCGCTGCCCTCGCTCAAGCCGTATCAGCAGGTGGCTTACCTGCAACGCTACGTCGACGGCGGTCGCAGCGGCTTCGATTGGCGCGTGCTGGTGATCGGCGGGCGCGCGGTGGCGGCGATGCGCCGTATCGGCGGCAAGGGCTGGATTCATAACTTCGCGCAAGGGGCCGAGTGCCAACCGGCCGAACTCGATTTGCCGCTTGCGCAAACGGCGATCCGCGCGACGCATGCGCTGGGGCTCGACTACGCGGGCGTCGATCTGATTCCCGATCCGCGCGATCCGGCGCGGCCGCTCGTGCTCGAAGTCAACGGCGTGGCGGCGTGGCGCGGCTTGCAGTCGGTCACGCCGGTCGACATCGCGGCGGCGCTCGTCGACGATCTGCTCGACCGCAAACTCGCCGACGCGCGCCGCGAACTGGCGCAAGGCGGCGATTCCGCCGTCGCGACGCTGCCCGGACGCCATGCCTGAGCTGCTTTCCGCCATTGCCCCCGAACGCGTTCGCGCGGCTTTTCTCGCGGCATGCCGGCTCGACGTGGAGACGCCCAAGCCCGGCAATGTCAGCGTGCAAAGCGAAGGACACGGGATGAGCGCGGCGCAGTTTCTCACCAGCGCCGAGGTGGCCGCCGACGCGCTGCTCGCGCCGGGCGCGCGAGTCGGCTCGCGCATTCTCGATGCGGTGACGCGCACGCGCGAGGCGGTCGGCTGTAATACGAATCTCGGCATTCTGCTGCTCGTGGCGCCGCTTGCCGCCGCGCTAGAGGAAACCACGCTGCCGTTGTCCGCGGATGCCTGGCGCGCCGCCACCGAGCGCGTGCTCGCCCGGCTCGATCTCGACGACACACGCCTCGCGTACCGCGCGATCGCGCTCGCCAATCCTGGGGGCCTGGGCGACGCGCCCGAGCAATCGGTTCATGCCGCGCCCACGGTCGGCCTGTGCGACGCGATGGCGCTCGCCGCCGGGCGCGACAGCATCGCGCGTCAGTACGCGAACGGCTTTTGCGACATCTTTGAAACCGGCCTTGCGGCGTGGCGCGACGCGCATATCGCCAGCGAGACCACCAACCAAACCCCCGCGCAAACCGCCACCCTCAACGTATTCCTCGCCTTCCTCGGCGGCTGGCCCGACTCACACATTGTGCGCAAGCACGGTGTCGCACTGGCGCAGAGTGTCACGCGCGCCGCCCGCGAACGACACACCGAATGGCGGCGAACGCTCGCCCTATCACCGCAAAAACCGCCCACCCCATCGCTCGATACGTGGGATGCCGAACTGAAGGCCCGAGGAATCAACCCCGGCACCAGCGCGGACCTGACGGTGGCCACGCTCTTCGTCGCCGGCTGCCTCGAAGCTCACCGCGACGCGCCTATCGAGCCGCGCGGACCTCGCACTGGCACGGAACATGTTAGTTAGTGCCACCGTGCATCAACACGCCGCTCTGCGATCGCGGACCAGGATCGTTGCGGCGGCGGACTTCAGCAAGCCCCTACCCCACTCATCGGAGGAATAGAATGGCCAAGATCAACCGCGTCCTGATAGGCGAGTCGCTCGTCGGCGACGGCAACGAGGTCGCGCACATAGACTTGCTGATCGGACCGCGAGGTTCGGCTGCAGAAACCGCGTTCTGCAACGCGCTTACCAACAATAAGGATGGCTTCACTTCGCTTCTGGCCGTCGTCGCGCCTAACCTGCTCACCAAACCGAACACGATCCTGTTCAACAAGGTGACGATCAAGGGCGCCAAGCAGGCGGTGCAGATGTTCGGCCCCGCGCAGCACGGCGTCGCGCTCGCGGTCGCGGACAGCGTCGAGGACGGCACGATCCCGCAGGACGAGGCCGACGACCTGTTCCTGTGCGTCGGCGTCTTCATTCACTGGGAGGCGGACGACGACAAGAAGATCCAGCAGTTCAACTACGAGGCGACGCGCGAGGCGATCAAGCGCGCCGTCAACGGCGAACCCAACGCCGCCGAGGTGGTGGCGAAGAAGAGCACCGTCGCGCACCCGTTCGCACCTAACTGAGAATGCGCGGCAGGTTTTGTGTGGAGAGAGCGAAGGCCCGCCCCGCGGGTCTTCGTCACGTTGGAAGGTTCTACCCGAGGCATGAGATGAGCAAACGATGTCGTGCGCTGGTGGCCGGCGCCTGTCTCGCACTCGCGGGACCGCTCGCCTGGGGCGCCGGCGATGCGCCGGGCGCGGCGGCTCCGGCAGGCGGCTTCAATTACCCGACGCAGGGCCGCGTCGAATACGTGCTGAGTTGCATGGACGACAACGGACACGACTTCGCGAACGTCTACAAATGCTCGTGCGTGATCGACAAGATGGCCGCGGCGCTGCCTTACGACGATTTTGTCGATCAGTCCACGTTCTCGAAGTACGCGACGCTGGGCGGCGAAGGCGGTTCGGAGTTTCGCGTCGACCACGCCAAGGCGCAAACGAAGAAATTCCGCGCGCTGCAAGCAGAGGCGTATCGAAGCTGCGGGTTGGCGTCCGACAAGACGGCGGCCTCGAAGTGACGTGAAGGTCTGGGGTCGATGCGTGATGTCGATGCGTGATGTCGATGCGCGAGGTCGATGCGTGACGTCGATGGGCGAGATCAACGCGTGATGTCGATGCGCGAGATCAACGCGTGATGTCGATGCGCGAGGTCAACGCGCGAGGTCGATACGCAACCTCAACGCGTGACGTAACGTGCATAACGCCAACGCCCGACGCGAGCGAACGACGCCCTGTGCGCCGACGCCCTGACCAGCGGCGCACCTACCCGCACCCTCTACACGGCGGCCACGCGATCCGCGCCGCGCCGCCGCGCCAGCCGTTCAATTCGGAATCAGCCCTTTCCCCAGCGAAGCGTAGCTGTCGAGCCCCGCATCGAGCCCGGAACCCGTCGTCGCCAGATCGCTGCGTTGCCGTTCGATCCGCACGCCGACCGCCGCCACGTCGTCGAATTTCGCCGGCTTGGCGAGCGACACGCGCACCCAGTGCGCGCCGAAGTCGGTAATCAGCAATCGCGCGACCGCTTCGGCAAGCGCCTCCAGCAAGCGCACGCCGTGCGCCGCGAGCAGCGCATGCAGCGCCTCGCGCACCGCCGCGTAATTGATCGTATCTTCGATGCGATCGGTCGTGCAGGCGCGAATGGACGGCACCCCGATCGCGAGATCCATGCGGATCGGCTGCAACACATGCTGCTCGCTGCTGTCGATACCGATGATCGTCTGTCCCACGAAATTTTCGATGAACACGATGTCCATGCGCCCGGACGACGCGCCCGCCGAGGGCGCGTCGCGCCGCGCGGCCGGGCTTGACGCGTCGGCGTCGGCGCGGGCGCCGGAGAAACGGGCGAGACGAACGGTGTCGATACGATCCATGATGTGCTCCGCCGCGGCGCGGCAAGTGGTGGAACAGGTGAAGTCAGGTGTAATGGAACGGAATGCGGGACAGTTCAGCCAGGGCGCGAAGCAATCTGCGCCGCGCCTGCAACACGCTCCCGCGTTCGGCTCCGGACGCGGCGCATGAAAAACGCATGAACGAACGCACAATCGAACGCACATTCGAACGCATAAGCGAACGCACAGGCACGCCACAAGCAGCCGCACCGAAGCCCTCCCCCGATAAAAGCAAAAATCGGGCGCGCCGTGCACAAGTAATGCGACTCCGTATTGATCGCAAACGTCATCGAGCGTAGAGTTTTAAGACAGCCTGACATCAGGACCGGTTTTCAGTGCGCATGCGGACGTCAGAATTCGCGGCGCAGGGGATGACAGTATCGATAAAAGCGGCGCTCGCGGCACGCTTAGCAAAGTGCCCGAATTGACGCAACGGAGACAAACCCCATGTCGTTGCTTGCTGATAGCAGTCTGCACGTCCGAGAAGTTCTGAACGTAGTCAATCATCAATTGGCGACGCGTCCAACGAGCGAACCCGTCGCTCAATCGTGGGCGCGCTGCATGAACGAGTTTCAGCTCGACCCTTCACGCTTTGTCACGCCCCCGATTCTCACCGAGTACGAACTGAGTGAACGCCGCGAGGCGCTCGGCGATCTGATCGCGTGCTCGAAGCTCGAGATGACCACGCTCTATCAGCAACTGGCCGATCCCGAACTCGCGGTGGTCCTCGTCGACGCCGGCGGCGTGATCGTCCATCAGGTTTCGTCGGTGCCGTTCGCCGAAGCGGTCGCGCCCGACGGCTTTCGCGTGGGCGCCCTGTGGAGCGAGCGCGAGGCGGGCACCAACGGCATGGGCACCTGTCTCGCCGAACGCGACTGCATCGCCGTCTGTCAGCACGAGCATTTCTATCCGCGCTATACGTCGCTCACCTGCTCGGCCGCGCCGATCTTCGACGATAGCGGCGAGATTGCCGGCGTGCTCGACGTGACGAGCCGCTCCAAGCTGTTGCAGCAGCACTCGCTGGTGCTGGTGGGCATGTCGCGGCAAATGATCGAAAACCGCTTGCTGGACTCGCGTTACCGGCATGCCAACATGATTCACTTCCATAGCCGCCCGGAATTCGTCGGCACGCTGCACGGCGGCAAGCTCGCCGTCGCGGACGACAGCACCGTGCTCGCCGCGAACCGCAGCGCGCTGTTCCAGCTCGGCTTTCGCAGCTTGAGCGAATTGCGCGGACGGCGCATCGAGGAAGCCTTCAACGCCTCGCTCGAAGACATGATCGCGCGCAGCATTCGCGGCTCGTTCCATCCGGTCACCGTCTACAGCGCGAACGCGACCAACCGTTTCTTTCTCGTCGCGCAGACGCCGCAGAACCGCGCCGGGCGCGCCACTCGCGTGGCGCTCGCCAGTCCCGTGCCGCGTGCCGCGCCGCCCGAAAAGCGCCCGCCGCCCGCCCGGCTCGACGAAATCGCGCATCTGGAATTCGGCGACCCGCGCATGGCCTCGCAAATCCAGCTTGCCGCGCGCGTGATTCAGCGCAAGATCCCGATCGTGATCAGGGGCCAAACGGGCACCGGCAAGGAAGTGTTCGCCCAGGCGCTGCACAGCATCAGCCCGCACTCGGCCGGCCCGTTCGTGCCGGTGAATTGCGCGTCGTTGCCGGAGAATCTGATCGAAAGCGAGTTGTTCGGCTATCGCGCCGGCGCGTTTACCGGCGCGCAGCGCGAAGGGCGTCGCGGCAAGATCGTGCAGGCCAATACCGGCACGCTGTTTCTCGATGAAATCGGCGACATGCCGCTCGCGTTGCAAGCGCGGCTCTTGCGCGTGATCGAGGAACACGAGGTGACGCCGCTCGGCGCGGAAACGACCGTCAAGGTCAATTTTCAGCTCATCAGCGCGAGTCACCGCAATCTGCTCGAACTCGTGCATGGCGGGCAGTTCCGCGAGGATCTGTATTACCGGCTCAAGGGCGTCGAACTGAACCTGCCGCCGCTTTGCGAGCGGCTCGACAAACTCGCGCTGATCCACCATCTGCTGGAAAACGAATCCGGCGACGACGAACCGCCCGAGTTGACCGCCGAGGCCGAACACGCGCTCCTGACCTATGCGTGGCCCGGCAACATTCGCCAGTTGCGGCACGTGTTGCAAATGGCGATCGCGCTCAGTGACGGACAACCGATCCGCTGCGTGGACCTGCCCGTCGAAATCACGCAGCGCGCGCCGAGCGTCGGCATGCCGTCGGCGCCGAACGTTGCCGCCGCGGAGTTCGAAGCGCATCTGACCGACGACGCGGACCTCTCCGCGCTCAACGCGATCCAGTTGAACGAGCGCGAAACCGTGCTGTCGCTGCTCGACGAGCACCGCTGGAACGTCAGCAACGTCGCGAAGGCGCTTGGCATCAGCCGCAACACCCTGTACCGGAAGATGCGCCGGCTGCATATCCGGCTGTCGCACGACGGCACGCCGCTCGATGGCGCGCCGCCCGACGGGTCGCCCGACGGGTCGCCCGACGATCCGTCCGATGGCATGCCGTACAACGGATCGTCGCCCGCCGCTGCCGCATGACCCAGGCACCCGCGCGTCACCTCAACGAGTTCAAGCCCGATGCGCGTTTTGCGTGGTGCGTGACCGGCTCCGGCCATATGATCGAGGAGTCCATCGCGCTCGCGCTCGAACTGCCGCGCGTGGACCTCTTTCTGTCCGCGGCCGGCGAGGAAGTGCTGCCGCTTTACGGCTGGCCGCTGCCGAAGCTGCGCAAGCATTTCCGCGTGCTGCGCGACAACAGCGCGAGCGGCGTGCCGGTCGGCATGCTGTACCACGGCGTCTATCACACGGTGGTGATCGCGCCCGCCACCAGCAACACCGTCGCCAAATGCGCGTTCGGCATCTCCGATACGCTGCCCACCAACATGTTCGCGCAGGCGGGCAAGCAATGCATTCCGGGCATTGTGTTTGCATGCGACACCGAACCGACCGTGATCACGCAAAGCCCGAACGAATGGGTGGAACTGCGTCCGCGGGCGATCGAACTCGACAACGTCGAGCGCCTGTCGCGCTTCGAATATACGACCCTCGTTCGCTCGCTGGACGAGCTGAAAGCGGCGCTCGGTGAACGCTTGTCGACGCTCGATCTGGTATGAAACGACCCCCACGCTCCCTGCGGTCGCTGCCCCCCCGAGGGGGCGTCAGCACGCTTGGGGCGGCCCGGCGCGTACTTGAAACGACCCCCATGCTCCCTGCGGTCGCTGCCCCCCGAGGGGGCGTCAGCACGCTTGGGGCTGCCCGGCGCGTACTGACCTGACCGACATGGACCACATCGTCTTCCTGACTGGCCGTCTCGCCGAGAAGAGCCTCGCACGCGTGCTCGACAGCATGGCGCCGACGCCGTTCAGTTGGGAGATCCGCGAAATCGGCCTGCAGGTGGCCGCGTTGATGACGGCGGACATGATTCGCCGCCGCGTGGCCGCGCCGCTCGCGGCGCAGCGGGTGATCGTGCCGGGACGCTGCCGCGGCGATCTCGACGCGTTGAGCGCGCACTACGGCGTGCCGGTGGAGCGCGGTCCCGAAGAGGTCAAGGATCTGCCGCAGTTCTTCGGTCGCGAGGCCAAGCCGATGGATCTGACGCACTACGAGACCGAGATTTTCGCGGAGATCGTCGATGCGCCGCGCCTCGATCTGGAAGGCATCGCGAAGCGCGCACGCGACTATGCCGCCCAGGGCGCCGACGTGATCGACATCGGCTGCCTGCCCGAAACACCGTTTCCTCATCTCGAAGACGCGGTTCGTCTGCTGAAGGCCGAAGGCTATCGCGTGAGCGTCGATTCGATGCGCAGCGAGGAACTGCTGCGCGGCGGCCGCGCGGGCGCCGACTATCTGATGAGCCTGAACCTCGACACGCTGTGGATCGCGGACGAAGTCCCGTCGACGCCGATTCTGGTCGCGCGCGATCAGCGCGAGCCGGCCTCGCTCGACGCCGCGATCGACCTGCTGTCCGCGCGCGGACGCGCGTTTCTCGCCGACCCGATTCTCGATCCGATCCCGTTCGGGCTCGCCGCGTCGATCGCGCGTTATGTCGGGCTGCGCGAGCGCTATCCCGACATCGCGATCATGATGGGCATCGGCAACGTAACCGAGTTGACCGAAGCCGATACGAGCGGCATCAACGCGGTGCTGCTCGGCATGGCCGCGGAGCTTCGCGTGAGCGCGGTGCTCACGACCGCCGTGAGCCTGCATGCGCGGCGCGCCGTGCGCGAGGCCGACGTCGCGCGCCGCGTGATGCATGCCGCGCGCGAAGCGCAAGTGCTGCCGAAAGGCATCAACGGCGATCTCGCCACGGTTCACGCCAAACGCCCGTTTCCCTACAGCGCCGCGGAAATCGACGACTTCGCCCGCGAGGTGCGCGATCCGAATTTCCGCGTGCAGGTGAGCGACGACGGCATCCACGTCTACAACCGCGACGGCCATCGCGTGGCGGACGACCCCTTCGCGCTCTATCCGCAACTGAATCTGGACAGCGACGGCGGCCACGCGTTCTACATGGGCGTGCAACTCGCCCGCGCGGAAATCGCCTGGCGCCTCGGCAAGCGCTTCGACCAGGACCAGCCGCTCGACTGGGGCTGCGCGGTCGACCGGCCCGAACAGGATCTCGCCGC
Source organism: Paraburkholderia terricola (assembly GCF_003330825.1). NCBI lineage: Bacteria > Pseudomonadati > Pseudomonadota > Betaproteobacteria > Burkholderiales > Burkholderiaceae > Paraburkholderia > Paraburkholderia terricola. The sequence continues at coordinate 2,113,890 of NZ_CP024942.1, read as the reverse complement.
ATGGTGCGCACCCGGCGAGACCATGAAGAAACGCTAGCGCCTGCGAGTTGCAGGTAGTCGCTTCGGGCACTCGCTTGAAGTGGCCGCGTGAAGTGGCCGCTCCAAGTGCCAGCCTCGACTACCCGCTTCAGTGCGTCACGGCGAAGCCTGCGGCATCGTTCAGATCAACACCCAAATTGACATTGCCAAGCGCCAGTTCGGCGCGCATCCCGCCGATCGCCTGCGCATAGTTATCCGCGCCGAACACAGCCGAACCCGCAACGAACACATCCGCGCCCGCGGCCGCGATCGCCGCGATGTTCGACGCCTTCACGCCGCCATCCACCTCGATCAGCAACGGCCGTCCGGTGCGCTGCATCGTCGCGTCGACCGACTTGCGCAGGCTGCGCAGCTTCTCCAGCGTTTCGGGAATGAAGGCCTGCCCGCCGAACCCCGGATTGACCGACATCACCACCACCACGTCGAGCATTTCCATCACATGATCGAGCACCGCGAGCGGCGTGGCCGGATTGAGTGCCAGTCCCGCGCGCGCGCCGTTGGCCTTGATCAGTTCGATGGTGCGGTGAACGTGCAGCGACGCTTCGGGATGAAAGCTGATCGTGTTCGCGCCCGCCTCCGCGAACGCGAGCACGAGCGGATCGACGGGCATCGTCATCAGGTGCACATCGATCGGCACCGGCGTATGCGGGCGGATCGCCGCGCACACGAGCGGCCCGACCGTGAGGTTCGGCACGTAGTGGTTGTCCATCACGTCCAGATGGATCCAGTCCGCGCCGGCCGCGCTCACGTCGCGGATCTCGTCGGCGAGACGGGCGAAATCCGCCGACAGCAGCGACGGGGCAATCAGGAAGTCGCGCATGGCCGTTTCCTCTCGATGTGGGTTCAGTGGTAGCGGCGCGCCATCGCCTCGAGCGGCAGCGGCTTGATGCGCGGCGCCTGCCCCGCGCAGCCGAACGCCTCGAAGCGCTCGACGCACACGGCGCTCGCCGCCGCGGTCGCGGCCTTCAACGCGGCGCGCGGATCGAACTCGGAACGCGCATTCGCCATCGACTTGCGCATCGCGCCGCTCATCGCGAGGCGGATGTCGGTGTCGATATTCACCTTGCGCACGCCATGCGCGATGCCGCGCCGGATCTCCTCGACCGGCACGCCGTAAGTCACCGGAATCTCGCCGCCGTATTCGCGGATGATCGCGAGCCATTCCTGCGGCACCGACGACGAGCCGTGCATCACCAGATGCGTGTTCGGAATCCGCTCATGAATCTCGACGATGCGGTCGATCGCCAGAATGTCGCCGGTCGGCTGGCGGCTGAACTTGTACGCGCCGTGCGAGGTGCCAATCGCAATCGCCAACGCATCGACGCCGGTGGCTTCGACGAAAATCTGCGCCTCGTGCGGATCGGTGAGCAGATCGTCGCGCGAGAGTTTGCCTTGCGCGCCGACGCCGTCCTCCTCGCCCGCCTCGCCGGTTTCGAGCGAACCGAGACAACCCAGCTCGCCTTCCACGGAAACGCCCACCGCATGCGCGGACTCCACCACGCGGCGGCTCACGTCGACGTTGTAGTCGTAGCCGGCCGGCGTTTTCTGGTCGGGCAGCAGCGAGCCGTCCATCATCACCGACGTGAAGCCCGAACGGATCGCCTGCTGGCACACCGCCGGGCTCGCGCCATGATCCTGATGCAGCACGAGCGGAATATCGGGGTGCGCCTCCAGCGCAGCCAGGACGAGATGCCGCAAATACGGTTCGCCCGCATATTTGCGCGCCCCCGCCGACGCCTGCAGGATCACCGGGCTCGCGGTGGCCTCGGCGGCCTGCATGATCGCGTGAATCTGCTCCATGTTGTTGACGTTGAACGCCGGCACGCCGTAGCCGTGCTCGGCCGCGTGGTCCAGTAGTTGCCGCAGTGCTATGAAGGCCATCGCAAACTCCTTGAGCTCTTATCGAATGAAACGGATCATGGCGCGCCATGCGCGACGCGGCGGGCTTCGTCCACCACCGCCTGCGTGGTCAGATTGAAGTGCGTGAACAGCGCGGCGGCGGGCGCCGATTCGCCGAACGAATCGATGCCGACCACGCCGCCCTCCAGCCCGACGTATTGCCGCCAGAACGCGGTCACACCCGCTTCCACCGCGACCCGCGGCACACCCGGCGGCAACACCGCATCGCGCCATGCGCGCGGCTGCCGGTCGAACACGCTGGTGGACGGCATCGAGACCACCCGCGCGGCGATGCCGGCTTCGGCAAGCGGCGCGACGGCGTCGAGTGCGAGCGCGACTTCCGAACCGGTCGCGATCAGCACGACGCGCGGCTGCGACGCGGAATCGTCCGGCCAGTCGCGCAGCACATAACCGCCTTGCTCGACGGCGTCGATCTGTTCGCCGCTACGCGCCGCGAACGGCAGGTTCTGCCGGCTCAGCAGCAGGCACGACGGCCCGCCGCGTTCGACCGCTTGCGCCCAGGCCTGCGCCGTTTCGACCGTGTCGCACGGACGCCAGATGTCGAGCCCCGGAATCAGTCTGAGGCTCGCCGCATGTTCCACCGCCTGGTGTGTCGGGCCGTCCTCGCCGAGACCGATCGAATCGTGTGTGAACACGAAGATCGCGCGCGTTTTCATCAGCGAGGCCATGCGCAAAGCGTTGCGCGAGTAGTCGGAAAACGTGAGGAACGTGCCGCCGAACGGAACATGCCCGCGATGCAGCGCAATGCCGTTCATCAGCGCGCTCATGCCGAATTCGCGCACGCCGTAGTGCAGATAGTTGCCGCCTTGCAGGCCGCCGTCGTCGGCATGCACGTCGACGGCGCTTTTCCAGTTGGTGAGATTGGAGCCGGTCAGATCGGCCGAGCCGCCCAGAAACTCGGGCAGGACGCGCGCGAGCACGGCGATGGTCTGCTGCGAGGCCTTGCGCGTCGCAATCGATTCGGCCGCGCAGTCGGCGTCGCGCACCATCGCGCGGACCGCGTCGCGCCATTGCGCGGGCAACGCGCCCTGGGTCCGGCGTTCGAATTCGGCCGCCTCGGCGGGGTAATGCCTGCGATAGGCTTCGAAGCGCTGCGTCCACTCCGCTTGCGCGGCGGCGCCCCGCTCGCTTGCGTCCCATAACGTGCGGACCTCGCCCGGCATGACGAAGGGCGGATGTGGCCAGCCGAGCGCGCGCCGGGTCGCGCCGATCTCGTCCGCGCCGAGCGGCGCGCCGTGCACGTCGTGGGTACCGGCTTTCGACGGCGAACCCTTGCCGATCACCGTCTTGCAGCAGATCAGCGTCGGCTTGCCCGCCGCGCGCGCGTCCTGCAAGGCGCGATCGACCGCGTCGACGTCATGGCCGTCCACCGCGCGCACCACGTGCCAGCCATACGCGGCGAAGCGCGCCGGCGTGTCGTCGGCGAACCACTGCTGAACGTGGCCGTCGATCGAAATGCCGTTGTCGTCGTAGAGCACCGTGAGCTTGTCGAGCTTCAGCGTGCCCGCGAGCGACGCGGCCTCGTGCGAGATGCCTTCCATCAGACAGCCGTCGCCGGTGAATACGTAGGTGCGGTGATCGACGATCGCATGGCCGGGCCGGTTGAACTCGCGTGCGAGCAGCGCCTCGGCGAGCGCCATGCCGACCGCGTTCGCGAGACCTTGCCCGAGCGGACCCGTGGTGGTTTCGACGCCGGGCGTCACGCCCACTTCGGGATGCCCCGGCGTCTTGCTGTGCAACTGGCGAAAGCGCTTCAACTCGTCGATCGGCAAGTCATAGCCGCTCAGATGCAGCAAGCCGTACAACAGCATCGAGCCGTGTCCGTTCGACAACACGAAGCGGTCGCGGTCGGGCCACGCCGGATCGCGCGGATTGTGCTTCAGATGCCGGTCCCACAACGCGACGGCAATCTCCGCCATGCCGAGCGGCATGCCCGGATGGCCGGACTTCGCCGCTTCCACCGCATCGATCGCGAGCATGCGCAGCGCGTCGGCCATGAGCCGGGTCGCGGGCGCACCAACAGATTCTGCAACGGCACTCATGAAAGTGTCTCCTTGCACGAAATAGAAAAACCGGTCCCGCCGTGGCTTGCCGATCGCCCCGCGCTCAGGCGCGCGCCTGCCGGTCGATCAGTTGCAGAATCATTGGCGTGAAAATCAGTTGCATCGCGAGGCCCATCTTGCCGCCCGGAACGACGATCACATTGGGGCGCGACATGAACGAGTCGTGCAGCATCGTCAACAGGTACTGGAAGTCGATGCCCTTCGGCCGCGCGAAGCGGATCACGACGAAGCTCTCGTCCGGCGCCGGAATCTCGCGGGCGGTGAAGGGATTCGAGGTATCCACGGTCGGCACGCGCTGAAAGTTGACATGCGTGCGGGAAAATTGCGGACAGATGTAGTTCACGTAATCGGGCATGCGCCGCAGGATCGTATCGACCACCGCTTCGTGCGAGTAACCGCGCATGTTCTGGTCGCGGTGCAGCTTCTGAATCCATTCGAGGTTGATGATCGGCACCACGCCGATCAGCAGATCCGCATGCCGGGCGACGTCGATCCTGTCGGTCACCGCCGCGCCGTGCAGCCCCTCGTAGAACATCAGATCGGTGCCCGGCGTCACGTCCTCCCACGGCGTGAAGGTGCCGGCGTCCTGCTTGTAGAGCCGCGATTCGCCTTCGTCGTGCACGTAGTGGCGCAACTTGCCCGTGCCGCTTTCGCCGTAACTGGCGAACAGCGTCTCCAGTTCTTCGAGCAGATTCGCCTCGGGTCCGAAATGGCTGAAGTTCGGCGCGCCGTCGCGCTCGTGCTCCTTCATCGCCTCACGCATGCCGTTGCGGTCGTAACGGTGAAAGGCGTCGCCCTCGACGATCTGCGCGTTGATCTTCTCGCGCCGAAAGATGTGGGTGAAGCTTTTCATGACGGTCGTGGTGCCGGCGCCGCTCGAACCGGTTACCGCGATGATCGGGTGTTTGAGGGACATACGCTTGTCTCCGGAAGGTGATGTTCTTTTCGGCTGCTGGCTGCGCCGCTGCCGCGCGGATTACGCGCGCACGCGGGTTGCCCGGGTCATGCGAGTCACGCGCGTCACGCCGTGAAGTCGGGCAAAAACAGCGAGCGCCGGTTGAAGAGCGGCGACGAAAACGGCTTGTCCTCGCCACGGTCGTATTCGCCGTGATACCGGCCGATGCGCTCCACCTCGTTCTTCGAACCGAGGATCACGGGCACGCGCCCATGCAGCGTGGCCGGCACGACATCGAGTATCCGTTCGCGTCCGGTGATCGACAGGCCGCCCGCCTGCTCGATCAGAAAACTCATCGGGTTCGCTTCGTAGAGCAGGCGCAGGCGTCCTTCCATCGCCGGCGTCTTGGAGTCGCGCGGGTACATGAACACGCCGCCGCGCATCAGGATCCGATGCACTTCCGCGACCATCGACGCGATCCAGCGCATGTTGAAGTCGCTCGCGCGGCAGCCGCTGCGGCCGTCCTTGCACTCCTGCACGTAGCGGCGCACGGGCGGCTCCCAGAAGCGCTCGTTCGACGCGTTGATCGCGAACTCCACGGTGTCCTCGGGAATGCGGATGTTCGAATGCGTGAGCACGAAATTGCCGATGTCGCGCTCCAGCGTGAAGCCATGCGTGCCGTTGCCGACCGACAGCACGAGCATGGTCGACGGACCATAGACGGCGTAGCCCGCCGCGACCTGCTCGCAACCGGGCCGCAGGAACGCGGCCTCGCCGACCGGCGCGTCCTTGTCGCCGTGATTGCGCAGCACCGAGAAAATCGAGCCCACCACGCCGTTGATGTCGATGTTCGACGAGCCGTCGAGCGGATCGAAGGCGAGCAGATAGTCGCCGCGCGGATAGCCCGGCGGAATCGCGTAGACGGTCTCCATTTCCTCCGACGCCATCGCGGCGAGCAAACCGTCCCACTCGCATTGCTGCACGAAAATCTCGTTGGTCGCGACGTCGAGCTTCTTCTGCTCCTCGCCATGCGTGTTGATGCTTTGCGCCGAACCGTAATTGCCGCCGAGCGCGCCCTTGGTGAGCATCGCCGAGATCGACTTGATCGCCGCGGCCACGTCGATGAGCAGCGCCGAGAGCCCCGCCGTCTCCGTCGTCCCCGCAGGAGAGGGCTGGCGGTCGAGCGTGTCGATCAGGAACTTCGAAAGGGTCGTACGTCCGTCTTGCATGGCGATCTCCTGAAGGATTGTTGTCGTTCAGCCTGGCGGCGCCTGAAAGGCGCGCGGCGCTGGCGGGGATGCGGACGCGGACGCACAAGCGGCGTCGCTCCCGGCCTCGGCGGACGGCTCGTCGAATACGCGGCTCGCGCGCACGTCGGCGGCGCCGATCAACGTGAGCGCGGCGGCGTCGATCGGCGCGCCGCCCTTCATCGCGTTGGCGAACAGGCGGTTCGCCTGGCGCAGCCGCGCGCGGTCGAGCGCATTGCGCACCGAACGGGCGTTGGCGAAATTCGGCTGACGGATCCGCAGCGCGAGGTACTCGGCGAAAGCGCGCCGCGAGTCGGCGTCGAAGCGGTAGTGCATCGTCGCGAGCATGCGCTCGGCGATGTCGAGCAGTTCCGCTTCCTCGTAATCGGGGAACGTGATGTGATGCGCGATCCGGGAACGGAAACCCGGATTGCTTTCGAAGAAGATTTCCATCCGCGACGCGTAGCCCGCGAGAATCACCACCAGATCGTCGCGCTGGTTTTCCATTGTCTGCAGCAGGATTTCGATCGCTTCCTGGCCGTAGTCGCGCTCGTTCTCGGGGCGATACAGGTAATACGCTTCGTCGATGAACAGCACGCCGCCCATCGCGCGCTTCAGCACATCGCGCGTTTTCGGCGCGGTATGGCCGATGTATTGACCGACGAGGTCGTCGCGCGTCACCGAAACCAGATGATTGCGGCGAATGTAGCCGAGCCGGTGCAGCACTTCGGCCATGCGCAGCGCGACCGTGGTCTTGCCCGTGCCGGGATTGCCGGAGAAACACATGTGCAGGGTCGGCGCGCCGCTCGCGAGGCCGAGCGAATCGCGGGCGCGCTCCACCAGCAGATGAGCGGCGACCTCGCGGATGCGGGTCTTGACCGGCACGAGTCCGACCAGGTCGCGGTCGAGTTCGGCGAGCACGTCGCCGATGCCGGAGTCGCGATACAGCGCCGCGAGATCGATATGCGGCGGCTCCTGACGCGAATCCTGCGCGCCGGCTCGTGCAACGGACGGCGCATGCGTGTCCACTACGGCAGCTTCGGTCATTGCATCTCCTTGTTCATACCATTCGCGCGGTGATCGACGCGGTAAGCGATGCGGTGAGCGATACAGCGATTCATGCACCGCACCGCATCCAATTACCGTGCCGGGCCGTAGCGCTCACCCGCGGGCCGGTCGCCCGCATAGCTCGACAGTCCATAGCGCTGCACGCGCCCCGCGCCATCCTGCCGCGTGAGACGGAAACCCGGCTCGTCGTCCGGCCGGTTGACGATGAACGACAGGCGCATCGTCTCGAAGGTGCGCTCCGAATCGAACGCATTGACCTTGATGTAGTGCTGCGGCCACGCCGCGCGGCATGCCCTCACCTCCTGCAACACGCCGGCCGCATCGCGCAGATCGAACATGGGCAAGCCCCACATTTCCCAGTACGTATTGCGCGGATGCGGGTCGTCGGTGTATTCCACCGAGCAGGCCCAGCCCTGGCTCAACGCATAGTCGATCTGCAAGCCGATCTCCTCGTCGGTCAATTCCGGCAAGAAGGAAAATGTGCCTTGTGTAATGCGCATGGCGAACCTCGTTGATTGATGTGACGGCCTGAATCGGGTCGACAGTTGTCCAACGCAGTGCGGCGGCACTGCTGTCGTTCCCGCGATAACGATTGCCGTGAATGCGGCGTTTTACGCGACGCTCGGCGTGGCGGCGAAGTCGGGCGTGTCGGTCGATGCGTAGTTGAAGCTCACGTCCCGCCATGTATCGAGCGCCTGCTTGAGCGGCGTGCACCAGCGCGCGGCGGCTTCGAGAATCTCGGGCCCCTCGTTCACGATGTCGCGGCCCTCGTTGCGCGCCTTCACCATCGATTCGAGCGCGACGCGGTTCGCCACGGCGCCCGCCTGAATGCCGGCCGGATGCCCGATCGTGCCGCCGCCGAATTGCAGGATCGCGTCGTCGCCGAACAGATCGAGCAGTTGATGCATCTGTCCCGCGTGAATCCCGCCCGAGGCGACCGGCATGATCTTGCGCAAGCCGGCCCACGGCTGATCGAAGAAAATACCGCGCGACAGGTCCACTTCGTTGTGCGCGTCGCGGCACACGTTGTAATACCCCTGTACCGACAATGGATCACCTTCGAGCTTGCCGACCGCCGTGCCCGCATGCGCATGATCGACGCCCGCCATGCGCAGCCATTTGGCGATCACGCGGAATGAAATGCCGTGATTGCGTTGCCGTGTGTACGTGCTGTGCCCGGCGCGATGCAGATGCAGGATCATGTCGTTCTTGCGCGCCCAACGCGACATCGATTGAATCGCGGTCCAACCGATCACGAGGTCGATCATCACGATGCACGAGCCGAGCTCCTTCGCGAATTCGGCGCGCTCGTACATGTCCTCCATCGTGCCGGCCGTGACGTTCAGATAATGGCCCTTCACCTCCCCCGTTTCCGCTTGCGCGCGGTTCACCGCTTCCATCGAAAACAGAAAGCGGTCGCGCCAGTGCATGAAGGCCTGCGAGTTGATGTTCTCGTCGTCTTTCAGGAAATCGAGTCCGCCTCTGAGCCCCTCGTACACCACGCGGCCATAGTTCTTGCCCGACAAGCCGAGCTTCGGCTTGACCGTCGCGCCGAGCAGCGGCCGACCGTATTTGTCGAGCCGTTCGCGTTCGACGACGATGCCGGTCGGCGGCCCCTGAAAGGTCTTCAGATACGCCACCGGTATGCGCATGTCCTCGAGACGCAGCGCCTTGAGCGGCTTGAAACCGAACACGTTGCCGATGATCGACGCCGTGAGGTTGGCGACCGAGCCCTCCTCGAACAGATCGAGTTCATAGGCGATGTACGCGAAGTACTGCGGTTCGCCGGAGGACGACGACGGCACCGGATCGACGCGGTAAGCCTTGGCGCGATACATGTCGCAAGCGGTGAGGCGGTCGGTCCACACCACGGTCCACGTTGCCGTGGACGATTCGCCGGCCACGGCGGCCGCCGCTTCCTCCGGCTCGACGCCGGGTTGCGGCGTAATGCGAAAGAGCGCGATCACGTCGGTGTCTTTCGGTATGTAATCCGGCTGCCAGTAACCCATTTCGCGGTATTTCATGACACCCGCGGCGTAGCGTTCGCGCGGCTTGCCCGAACTGCCAGGATTGCCCGGTTTTTGCGAATCAAGTGCTGTCTCGATCACCGGTTGACTGAAATCGTTCATGACGTATCCTCGATTGTGGCAAGCGCGCTGCCGGGAGAACGAAGCGCTTGAGTTGCACTGTAGACAAGGGCGTCATCATTGGGAATTCACGATTTAATTTGGCAGAGTTAACCGATCCATTATCAACTGCGCATCACGAAACACGTTTTCATGAAATGCGTTTTCAACCCACGCCGATATTCCACGCGACGATTTCAAATGGCGTGACAGGAGGACAGAAACCTTCGAATCGTAATGGAACACTTTGCTTCGGGATCGGGACACTGCGCGGCCGGCGATTTGCGAACCCGCACGAGCGGCATGCCGATGCAATTCGGCGTATGCTGTATTTCGCGCGAACCGCCTGCCGCCCGCGCGTTGCAGTACAGCGCCCGGCATGGAGTTTGCGTAGTCAGCAACGCCGATGCAGCCCGGCATCACGCTCGGTTCACGGCGCAACGATGTGTCAACCACATGGAGGAACACATATGCAATGGACGACACCTAGCTACACCGATATGCGCTTTGGTTTTGAAATCACGATGTATATCGCGACGCGTTAAGCCCGCACGGGCCGCATGCGCGGCCCTTTCGCGGATCACTTTTTCTTTAGCTGAATCGGCCGGCCTTTCGGCGCTGTCACGACTCACGTTCCCATCATGATCCACGAAACGATCGTCACCACGGCAGCGTGCGATGGCCGTCCTCACATAGCGCCGATGGGGGCGCGTTACGAGGGCGAGTTCGTCATTCTTTCCCCGTTTCGCCCGTCGACCACACTCGACAATATCGTCGCGTCGCGCGCGGCGGTTCTGAATTTCACCACCGACGTCCGCGTTTTCGCGGGCTGCGTCACGCATTGCGCGACCGATTGGCCCACTGTCGCCGCCACTCGCGTCGCGAGTATCCGGCTGGCGGAGTCGCTCGCGCATGCCGAACTCGAACTCGATGAACTGCGCGACGACAACCAGCGCCCGGTGCTGCGCATGAAGTGCGTGCACCGCGAGAATCACGCGCCGTTCGCCGGTTTCAACCGCGCTCAGGCGGCGGTGATCGAAGGCGCGGTGCTGGTGAGCCGGCTCTTCATGCTGCCGGCCGACAAGGTCGACCGCGAAATGGCTTACCTGCAGATCGCCATCGACAAAACCGCGGGCGATGCCGAGCGCACCGCCTGGGGCTGGCTCACCTCCGCGATCGCGCGGCACCGCGCGAGCCTCGATTCCGCCGGCGGTTCGTCCGCCGAACTCGTGTCCCACTAGTCTTTCGGAGAACCCGATGACCGCATTGCTCGCGAGCGTCCGCTCGCACGAGGAGGCGTTCGACGCCGCCCAGGCCGGCGCCGAGCTGATCGACCTGAAGGAACCGAACGCGGGCGCGCTCGGCGGCCTGTCGATCGGCGACATCACGAATATCGCGCGTCATCTACGCGCCCGTTACCCGGTCAAGCCGATCAGCGCGACGATAGGCGACGTGCCGGCCGAAGCGCTCGACGAGATCGCCGCGCGCGTCATCGAGGTCAGCGAGGCGGGCGTCGATTATGTGAAAGTGGGCGTGGCGCCGGGACCGGCCGCGCGGCGTTGCCTCGAACACCTCGCGAATCTGCCGGCGACCGTCGTGCCGGTGCTGCTGTGCGACGGCGGCATGGACGGCGAACTGGTCGCCTACGCGGCCACGCTCGGGTTCGTGGGCGTGATGTTCGACACCGAGGGCAAGGACGGCAACACGCTGTTCGATCACGTGGACAGCGAATCGCTGGGGCAATGGCTGCGGCTGATCCGCGAGCAAGGCGCGATGAGCGGCATCTCCGGTTCGCTCGGCTGGGCGCAGCTCGCGCAGATCAGGGCGCTGGCGCCGGATTTCGCGGGCTTTCGCACGGCCTTGTGCGTGGATGGGCGCCGCTCGCGGCTCGATCCGCAACGGGTCGCCGACCTGGCCGGCGCGCTACACAGTGCAAGCAGTGATAGGGGTCTTGCGGGCGCTACTTCGGGCTCGGGCGTTTCTTCGGACGCGGCCCGTTTGTAGGATTCTTCTCCCGGCGCATGGTGCGGCGCTCGTGCCGCCCATGCTGCTCATCCACGGATGTCAGCTTGCCGACTACGTCACCGGCATGTTCAGCAGCCGGTCGCGCATCAACGCCACGTTGTCCTTGTTAAGCAACTCCACCACGTAATTCGCGTCGTTCACATAGTCGACGAAACGGCGGTCCACCACGCCCGTTGCCGCCAGCGTTTCAAGCCGTTCGTCCTCGAAGATCGGACATGACTTCACCACGATCAGCCGCTCGGCGTTGAGCATCGTCGAGAGCCAGGCGGCGAGGCTGTCGGAGGTCGTGTCCCAGTTGCTCATCGCGTCGGGCGTGTCGCGCATCAGCGCGGTCGGCACCCATACGGCGACATGGCCGTCGCGCAACGCGCGGCGAATCTTGGCCTCGCTCGACGCAAGCACGAGTTCGGGCCGCACGCCTTGCATCATGATTGCGTACTGCGTCATCGCGAGCAGACACATGTTGTGCGCGACGAGATCGTCGAAACGCCACTCGCTCTGATATTGCCGCACCTTGTCGGCGAAATCGCCGCCGCCCGGCACGATCACGACGCGCCCGCCCCCCACCTCGCATAGCTCGTCGAGCCAGTTGCGCAGCGTCGGCTCGTGACTCAGGCTGCCCCCGATCTTGACCACCCACATGACCGTTGTCCTCGTTTCCGATTAACTGCGTTGGTGTGTTCGCTGCATGTTCGTTGCGGGTGCCTTCACCTGCTGATTGGCTCGCGCGTTCGAGCGCTGTCTGACCAAAGCTCGCGTCGTCTTGCTGCTTGTGCCGACGCGCGGCTCATTGCGCTTCGGCTCATGCCGCCTGCGATATCGCGCCCTACCTGTCACACCCAAAAGCTCACGCCGTGCCGTTCCGCGTGCCGTCCATCGCGCGGCTCATCGCGCTTCGGCTCATGCCGCCCGCGATACCGCGCCCTACCTGTCACACCCAAAAGCTCACGCCGTGCCGTTCCGTGTGCCGTCCATCGCGCGGCTCATCGCGCTTCGGCTCATGCCGCCCGCGATACCGCGCCCGCGCCGTCGCGGCCCGCATGCCGGTCGTGCGCGGCCGCGAGCAGCGCCACCGCCACGCTCGGCGCGCAAGTCGCGGCCCACTCCGAGCATGCGTCGGGAACGCCCGCCAGCGCGCCGAAATCGACATAGCCGCGCGCCTCCTCACGCGCCAGCGCCGCCACGAGGAAGCGTCCGCAGCCCGCGCCCACCAGCGGCGCGGCGGCCAGCTCGGGATGCGCCGCCGTCACGCGCGCGAGGTTCACGCCGATCTCGCGCAATTGCAGTTCGCGCCAGCGCAGCGCGAACCGGCGCCATTCGGCGGGCTCCGTTTCGTAGGCGTCGCGGCCGATCATCCGCGCGATCCGCGCACGGCTCGCGGCTTCCGTCTTCGGTCCCTGGTCGGCGCTCGGATAGAGGTCGTAGTGCGGCTCCAGTTCGCCGGTCAGCCGATAGACGTCCGCGCTCGTCGCGAACCATTCGTTCATCACGTTGACGGCCGCGCCCGCGAATTCGATGCGGTGCGCGATCCCGCACAACGGCGTGCGCACGACACCCTGGTAGACCAGTTCGCCGGTCGCGAGCCGCCCGGCATCGGTCGCGGCGCGCGCGACGACGCGCCCGCCAGCGATCGGAATGATGTCGGTGGTCGTGCTGCCGATGTCGATGAGCACCGCGTCGGCTGCGCGCGTGGCGACCCAGTGCGCGGTGGCGAGCCAGTTCGCGGAGGCAACGTCACGCCAGTTGGCGGCGCAGTCTTGCGGCGCGAGCCAGCCGGTTTCGCCTGCATAAAAACGCAACTGTGCGCCCGCTTGTGAGCCTGCTTGTGGGCCTGCCTGTGCGCCTGCCTGTGCGCCTGCTCGTGCATCTGATCGCGAGCCCAACCGCGCGTGCGTTTGCGACTGCAACGGCGCATGCGAGCGCGTCGCGAGCCGCTGCGCGAGCGTGCCGGCAATCGCCCGCACGCCTGCGGCGCGATCGGGGAACAGGTCGACCATTTCGCCCGTCATCGTCACGGCGTGCCGCGCGGCGGCCGTGTTCGCGGCCGGCCAGCGCTCGAACACGAGGTCGATCGTCCGCTCCAGATGTTCGAGTCCCTGCCACAGCGGACACGCCCATTGCGCGACGTCGAGCACCGCGCCGCCGGCATCGGCCATCGACACCTTCACGTGCGCGCCGCCCACATCCCAGCCGAAAATCGCGCCATCGACGCCCGCGTGGCTCGCATGCGCTGCCTGCGCCGCGCTCACGGCCGCGCTCCACAGGCCGTCTCGGAGCCGTGCGGGCGCGCCGCCGCGCTTCTGTCGATGCGCGCCCCATGCGCCGCCAGCAACGCGCGCGCGAGATTGCCGCCGAGCGACGCGGACAGCCCCGCATACGCGACGGTCAACCGCGGATTGACCTCGATCACCACCGGGCCGCGCTCGGGATGCCACACCACGTCGATGCCGGCAAAGCCGCGCAAGCCGGGCAGCGCCGCATACACGCGCTGCGCGAGGTCGCCGAGCACACGGCCCTGGTCGCCGAGACGATCGATCTGGTTCACCATCACGCCGTCGAATTCGACGATCCGCGGTTGCGGTCCGCTTGCGTCGGCTCCGCTCAAACCGATCTGCTGCCGGTTGATGCTGATGAGCTCGGCGCGGTCCTCGTGACAGATCAGCGAGAGACTGAGCGGCTCGCCGTCGACCCATTCCTGAAGCACCGGATTGCGTCCGGCGGCGGCACGTGCATCGTATTCCGCGCAGGCGTCGGCGAAACGGTCGAACACGAACGTGTCGAGACCGCCCGCGCCGTCGTCCGGTTTCACGACCCAGCGGCCGGCGGACGGATGACGCTCCGAACGCGCATCGGCCTGCCCCGGTTCGAGCGCGGGCGTCGTCGCGATGCCATGCGCCGCGAGACACGCGGCGGTCACGCTCTTGCTCGATGCCGCGCGAATCGCTTCCTTCGCGCAACCGAGCCAGCGCGCCGTGCCGACCGCATCGTAAAGATGCAGCAGCAAGCCGTCGCATTCGGGCGCGATGATCCACGCGTAATCGTGTTCGCGCGCCACCCTTGCGACGAAGGCCGTCATCGATTCACCCGGCGCGGCCCTACAATGGGCCAGCGCCGGGTCGACGGTTTCGAAGCGCGAACTGGCGAACGTCACCTGCACGCCGTCGAGTTCGCGCAGATCCGCGACCAGCGCGTCGCGCATCACCCGCCCCTCGACGATCAACGCGCTCAGATCGGCGAGACTACCCGCGCCGGCCAGCGCCGGGTCGATGCCGCCGCCGGTGAGATACTCATAGACAAAGATCTTGGTCAAAGGAGCACGCCCCCAATGCAGGTGATACCGGTTCTCGATCTGCTCGACGGCCACGTGGTGCGCGCGGTGCGCGGCGAGCGGACCGCTTATCTGCCGATCCAGTCGCCGCTCGCCGCCACCAGCGAGCCGCTTCACATCGCCCGTGCGCTCATTGCCGCAAGCGGCGCGCGCACGCTCTATATCGCCGACCTCGGCGCCATCCTTCAACGCGGCGCCCATGTCGCGACGCTCGCCATGCTGCGTGCCGCCCTCCCCGGCATCGACATCTGGCTCGATGCGGGCTATGCCGACTTTGCGTCGATGCGCGCGCTATTCGACAGCATCGAGCGCCTCAATCACATTCAGCACATCGAGCCGAGCGGCCCGGCCCACTCGCACACCGGCGAGCGCAACGCCCCCAACGACCGCACGACTCACGATCTCGCGCCCCTCGTGCCCGTGTTCGGCACCGAGTCGCTGCGCGACCTTCACGCGCTGCAAGCGGCCGAGGCTGCCGGCCTCTCGCCCATTCTTTCGCTCGATCATCGCGCCGGCCAGTTGCTTGCCGACCCTGCGTTCGAACCCACATCGTCATGGTGGCCCGGCCGGGTGATCGCCATGACGCTCGACCAGGTCGGCAGCTACGACGGTCCCGACTTGCGCAGCGTCGAGCGCATCCGCTCGAATGCGCCCGCGGGCACCGCCGTGATCGGCGCGGGCGGCATTCGCGATCGAGCCGATCTGAGCGCGGCGGCGCGGACTGGCGCCACCGCATGGCTGGTGGCGTCCGCACTGCATGATCGCCAGATCGGCCTCCCGCTCTTCGAATCCACGTAGCAGGCTATACAAAATCCATGCCAATCGCGGGACAACGCACGGCGGTAAACAAACAGAAAGCAATGCGGCCGCGTGTGACACTCTGCTCCAGATCGGCACACAACCTGTGCGGCGCACCGGGGTTTCGGCGCCGCCGATGCCACAGCCGCCGACGCACGCAAGCCGCATGCAATGCGAGTGCCACGACCGTCCGATCCTTTTAAGCACACGGCCACATTAGCGGTGCGCGATTCGATCCGCGCGAGCGTCGTTGCACTACCGCGGCCATCGGCATGGAGCTTGCTAAAACGAAGCCATGCACCTTCCACCGACCGATCCGTCGAACACGAGCCCCTCGGGCGCGGCCAACGTGCCCGCCTTGTCGACCACGCGCGACTGGACCTGTCCGTTCTGCCCGCTGCTGTGCGACGACCTGGTCGTCAATGCGCACGACGACGCCACGCTCAGCGTGCCCGACACCGATTGCCCGCGGCTCGCCGGCGCGCTCACGTGCTACGGCGCGAGCGACGCGCAGTGCGCGAGCAGCATCGACGGACAGGACGCCAATCTCGACGACGCGCTCACTCATGCGGCGCGGATGCTGTCGAACGCGCGCCGTCCGCTGTTCGGCGCGCTCGCCACCGACGTCGCCGGCGCACGCGCGTTGTACACGCTCGCGGCCGGTTGCGGCGCGATCCTCGATCATTTGCACGGCGACGCGATGAGCGCCGCGACACTCGCGCTGCAGGACCGCGGCTCGTTCTTCACGACGCTCTCCGAAGTGCGCAGCCGCGCCGACCTGCTGGTGTTTTTCGGCTGCCAGCCGTCGCGGCGCTATCCGCGCTTTTACGCGCGCACGCTGGAGGGCACCGAAGGCGCGCGCGACCTGGTGTTCGTCGGTTGCGAGCCGGACCCTGCCGCGAGCGCGTTCGCGCAAGCGCGCGTCGAAGCGATCCTGCCGGACGCCGATCCGTATCACACGCTCGCGCAATGGTCCGCGTTGAGCGTGGGACGCGAGCCCGGCGCGTTGCCCGATAACGGAACGGGCACGTCGGAGACGCTGGCGACGCTAGCCGCGCTGCAAGCGCGCATTGCCGCCGCGCGCTATACGGTGTTCGTTTATGAGCCCGCCGCGCTGCCCGGTCCGCACGCGGCGCTGTTGATCGAAGCATTGAACCGCATCGTCAAGACGACGAACCTCACGGCTCGCGCGGGCTGTCTCGCGCTCGGCGGCGACGACGGCGCGCTCACGGTCAATCAGACGGTGACGTGGCTCTCGGGCCTGCCGCTGCGCACCCATGTCTCGAAGCCAGGGCGGCTCGCCGGCACCGCGCCGCTCGATCATGATCCGTATCGCTATCGCACCAGCAGGCTGCTCGCCGAGGGTGAAGTCGACGCGCTGTTATGGGTCGCGAGTTTCGGGCCGCACGCGTGGCCGGCCTCGCTCAATCCGGCCGTGCCCGCGGTGGTGCTCGGTCATCCCGCTCTCGCCGAAGCGGCCAGGTCGCGCGGCGCCGCGACGGTTTTCATCCCGGTTGCGACGCCCGGCATCGACAGCGGCGGCCATCTGTTCCGGGTCGACAGTTCGGTCGTGATGCCGCTCGCCGCCGCACGCGGCGCCGCGCTGCCCTCGGTCGAGGCGATCGCCACGCAACTGGCCGCGCGGCTTCATGCGCCCGATGCGCGCCCCGCCGTTCAGGAGCAGCCATGAGCCTCGTCCGGCTGAAAGGCGGCACGATCTACGATCCCACCAACGGCGTGAACGGCGAGCGCCGCGATCTGACGATTCGCGACGGCCGCATCGTCGACGTTGCGGCGAACACGCCGGTCGATCACGAATACGACGCCACCGGCATGATCGTGATGGCGGGCGGCATCGACATGCATTCGCACATCGGCGGCGGCAAGACGAATCTGTCGCGCCTGCTGCTGCCCGAGGATCACCGCGCCGATCCCGTGCGCGATGCGGCCTACGAATCGGTGCAGGACGGCGCGGGGCGTTACTTGCGTCTGCCGTCTTGCGGCGTCTGCGCGCCGGGCACGCTTGCGACCGGCTACCGCTACGCCGAGATGGGCTACACGGCCGCGTTCGAGCCGGCGATGATGCCGTCCAACGCGCGCCATACGCACCTCGAAATGGGCGACACGCCGATCATCGATCACGGCGCCTATGTGATGCTCGGCAACGACGAACTGTTCCTGCAGATGCTCGCCGCGCGCCACGACTTCGAGCGGCTGCGCGATTACGTCGGCTGGACGATTCACGCGAGCAAGGCGCTCGGCGTGAAGGTGGTCAATCCCGGCGGCATCTCCGCGTTCAAGTTCAACCAGCGTTCGCTCAACGTGGACGAGCAGCACAAGCACTACGGCATCACGCCGCGCGAGGTGCTGCATACGCTGTCGCGCGCGTTGACCGAACTGCGCGTGCCGCATCCGCTGCATGTGCACGCGAGCAATCTCGGCGTGCCCGGCAACATCGACTCGACCATCGCGACGATGGACGCCGCCGACGGCCTGCCGATCCATCTCACGCATATCCAGTTTCACAGCTACGGCGTCGAAGGTCCGCAGAAGTTTTCGTCGGGCGCGCGCCATATCGCCGAAGCGGTGAACGCGCGGCCGAACGTGTCGATCGACGTGGGCCAGATCATCTTCGGGCAAACCGTCACCGCCTCGGGTGACACGATGATGCAGTTCCGCAACGCGCCGATGGCGCGGCCGCACAAGTGGGTGGTGGGCGACATCGAATGCGACGCGGGCTGCGGCGTGGTGCCGTTCCGCTATCGCGAGCAAAGCTTCGTGAATGCGCTGCAATGGATCATCGGACTCGAAATCTTTTTGCTGGTCGACGATCCCTGGCGTGTCTCGATGACCACCGATCATCCGAACGGCGGCCCGTTCACCAGCTATCCGCATCTGATCCGCCTGCTGATGGACAAATCGTTTCGCGACGAGCAGATCGCGAAGCTGCATCCCGAAGCGCAAGTGGCGAGCGCGCTGCCGCATTTGAAACGCGAATTCTCGCTGTACGAGATCGCCATCATCACGCGCGCCGGGCCCGCACGCCTGCTCGGCCTGCGCGACCGCGGCCATCTGGGCGAGGGTGCCGCGGCCGACATCGCCGTGTATCGCGACGAGCCGGATCGCGAGCGGATGTTCACCTCGCCCGCGTATGTGTTCAAGGACGGCGAACTGGTCGCGCGCGACGGCACGCTCGTCGCCACGCCCACGGGCGGCATCCATTTCGTGTCGCCCGATTTCGACCGCGGCATCGAAAAAACGCTGCGCGCCTATAGCGACGCCAATCTCGCGAACAACTTCGCGCATGCGGCGATCAGCGACGACGAGATCTGCAATTGCTGCCGCGGCGGCAGGCTGCTGCCGGTCGAATGTTTCTCCAATAATTGATGAACGCGGCCGACAAGCACGGTTGACCAGAACGGTTGATTCACGCCAACACGAACCCCAGACGATGAGCGACCCGGCACCTCTTCAGATCAACGGCACCACGATCGACGCAACCTTCGCGGAAGCCTTTCCGATGAAGGCGACCCGGCTCGTCATCACCGCGCACACGCCGACGTGGGCGCTCAACGCCGCCAACGCGATGACGGGCTTCGCGACCTCGGTGATCGGCTGCGGTTGCGAGGCCGGCATCGAGCGCGAACTCGCGCCGGGCGACACGCCGGATGGGCGGCCCGGGGTCGCGGTCCTGCTGTTCGCGGTGTCGTCGAAGGAATTGGCCAAGCAGATCGAACGGCGCGTGGGCCAATGCGTGCTTACCTGCCCGACCACCGCGATCTATGGCGGCATCGATCCGGCGACGAGCCGCGCGCCGCTCTCCGACGTCGCCTCGCTCGGCCGTGGCTTGCGCTTTTTCGGCGACGGCTGGCAAATCTCGAAGGTGCTCGCCGGCACGCGTTACTGGCGCGTGCCGGTGATGGACGGCGAGTTCGTCTGCGAAGAAACCACGGCGACGGTGAAGGCCGTCGGCGGCGGCAATCTGCTGCTGCTCGCGCGCGACATCGACGCCGCGCTGGCCGCCTCCGAAGCCGCGGTCGCGGCAATGCGCAAGCTGCCGAACGTGATCATGCCGTTTCCTGGCGGCGTCGTCCGCTCGGGATCGAAGGTCGGTTCGAAGTACAAAGGCGCGACCGCGTCGAGCAACGACGCGTTCTGCCCGACGCTGGTCGGCCTCTCGCCGCGCAGCGAACTGGGCGCGGAAGTCGGCTGCGTGCTGGAGATCGTGATCGACGGCCTCACCGACGCGGACGTCGGCCTTGCGATGACGGCGGGCATCGTGGCGGCCACCGCGCGCGGACGCGCGGCGGGCATGCTGCGGATTTCGGCGGGCAACTACGGCGGCAAGCTGGGGCCGTACCACTTCCATTTGCACGAACTGGCCGCCGGCCTCGACGGGAGCCGCGCATGAGCACGACGACCACCTTGCGCGTGAAAGCGCCGCCCGGTTTCCGCGTGGATGCGGGCGCGCTGTTGCCCGCGCCGCTCGCCGAACTGAGCTTGAACGAAATCGAGCGCATCGTGCTGCCCGCGGGCAACGAGCGCTGCGCGGTGGGCGACGTGTTCGAGGTGTCGCGTAGCGAAACAGCGGCGGCGCGTGCGGCGGCGGATGCGCCTCATACACCTCACACGCCTCACGCGCCTCACATCGAGCACGCCGACGCGACGCTCGTGATCGACGGCGCCGAGCCGTGGCTCGACCGCGTGGGCGCGCATATGACGGCGGGCCACCTCGTCGTCCACGGTTCGACGGGCGACTATAGCGGCTTGCACATGGCGGGCGGCGTGCTGCGCATCGACGGCGATGCGGGACACTTCACCGCCTGTGAAATGCGCGGCGGACGCCTGAGCGTGGCCGGCAATAGCGGCGACTTCGCCGCCGGCGCGCTCACCGGCGACATGGAAGGCATGACCGGCGGCACGCTGACGATTCACGGCGACGCGGGCGCGCGGCTCGCCGATCGCATGCGCCGCGGCCTCGTGCTCGTCGGCGGCGATGCGGGCGAATTCGCCGCGTCGCGGCTCGTCGCGGGCACCGTCTGCGTGGCGGGGGAACTCGGCCCGCATTATGCGTACGGTATGAGGCGCGGCACGCTGCTGCTCGCGCAGCGGCCCGTGCAATTGCCGCCGACCTTCACCGAGGGCGGCCGCGGTTTCGACGTATTCTGGGCGCTGCTGGTGCGCAGTCTCGCGCGCGAAATCACGCCCTTCTCGCAGTGGCGCACGATGAAGCTGCCGGCGCGCTACGCCGGCGATCTCGCGGTCGACGGACGGGGCGAAATCCTGATCGCCGGGTAACACCCGAGTGGTGCGCACGCGAGGCTGTATTAGTGTGTTCGATGGACACATCAAACGAAAGGAGACGGAGTGACGACGGTGCATTCGCCTCACGCCACGAAGCCACGCGCCGACGCCAAAGCCGGCGCGCGCGAGCCGCGCTATGCCGGCTCGCTGATCGTGCTGCACTGGGTGATCGCGTTCGGCATCATCGGTCTGCTTGCGCTCGGGCTGTACATGGTCGGGTTGCCGAAGGGGCTGCCTCTCAAGGCGTCGTTGATCACCTTCCACAAGTCACTCGGACTGACGGTTTTCCTGCTGGTGCTTCTCCGTATCATGGTGCGCGCGGTCGTTGGTCGGCCGCCGCTACCGCCGATGCGACCGTGGCAACGCGCCGCCGCGCGCACTACGCAGGGTCTTTTATACGTGGCAATGGTCGTGATGCCGCTCTCCGGCTATCTCGGCTCGTCGTTCAACACGTATGGCACGCGTTTCTGGGGCATCCTGCTGCCGAAGTGGGGCTGGGACGACAAGGAACTGCGCTCGCTGTTCTTCGGCATTCACGAAGCGGCAGCGTATGTGCTGATCGCGCTGATCGTGCTGCATGTGGCGGGGGCGATCAAGCATCAGTTGATCGACCGCGACAACCTGCTGGCGAGGATGCTGCCATGACTAGGCGGGCTGCGCGGGGTGGTTCGTCGCATGGGCCGCAGGTGCTTGAGACGCTTCAGGCGCTTCAGGCGCTTCAAGCGACGAACGCGCTTAATGCGCCTACCGCATCGCTGCGCATGATGCGCGGCGCGCTGCCGACGCGTGACGGGCATCGCGTGGCGTATGCGGTGGCGGGCGCTCCCGATGGCGTGCCGGTCGTCGTGTTGCATGGCGGACCGGGCAGCGGCAGCCAGCCGGGCGCGCTGCAATTGTTCGATTTGACGCGTTTCAGAGTCGTGCTGGTCGATCAGCGCGGCACCGGCGCATCGACGCCGCATGGCAGCGTGCGCCATAACCGCACCGCTCATCTGATCGACGATCTCGAAGCGGTGCGCGAGCGGCTCGGCGTCGAGCGCTGGGGCGTGTTCGGCGGATCGTGGGGCGCGGCGCTCGCGCTCGCGTATGCGGGAACGCATCCGCGGTCGGTGACGGGCGTGGTGATGCGCGGGCTGTTTCTCACTTCGGCGCGTGAAGTGCGCGGGCTGTTCGTGTCGTCGCGTGGGCGCGCGCCTCGGGCATGGACGCGGTTGAGGGATGCGGCGCGCGGTGATGAGCGCGGCATGGGCGGCTGCGGCGATGTTAGCGGACACAGCCGCGATGGCGAATACAGCGGCATTGCGAGACACAGCGACGTTGGCGAACACAGCCGCATTGGCAACCACAGCAGCCTTAGCAAGCACCGCAGCGCTAACGAACCCCACACCTTCAGCAACCTCGCCAACCGCCCCGCCGCGCTACTCGCGCGCTGTCACATAACGCTCCACCGCGGAGGTGCCAACGAAGCCCAGCAACATGCCCTCGCGTTGGCATGGCGCGGCTATGAAGACGCGGTGCTCGCAAGCGCCTCGACGCGCCGCGCGCGTTCCACCACCGCACGCGTCTCACGCCGAAACACCCGCAAGCTGATCGGCAAATACCGCATTCAAGCGCACTATCTGATGCATCGCTGCTGGCTCGGCGAAACGCGTCTGCTGTCGCTCGCGCGCCGCGCCGCCGCAGCGGGCGTGCCGCTTGCCGCGGTGCACGGCTCACGCGATCCGGTGTGTCCGCGCGGCAACTTGCGGCGTCTCGCGCGAGCCGTGCCCACGGCGCGCGTCGAATGCATGCGCGCCGGTCATCTGGCGAGCGATCCCGCGCTGCGCGACAGCGTCATGCGCGCGCTCACCGCCATGTTCATTCCACCCGCTCACGAGGGGCGCGGCATGCGCCACGCGGCATGAAAATCAAGGTACTCGGTTCATCGGCGGGCGGCGGTTTTCCGCAATGGAACTGCAATTGCCGTAATTGCGACGGCGTGCGGCGCGGCACGCTGAAGGCGACGCGCCGCACGCAGTCATCGATCGCGGTCAGCGCGAACGGCGAGGACTGGCTGCTCGTCAACGCGTCGCCCGATCTGCTCGCGCAGATCGCCGCCAACCCGGAGTTGCAGCCGGCCCGCCGCGCGCGCGACAGCGGCATCGCCGCGGTGCTCGTGATCGACGCGCAGATCGACCACGTCACCGGCCTGCTGATGCTGCGCGAACGCGACGCGCCGCTGCCGCTCTACGCGACCGACGCCGTATGGCAAGACCTGTGCACCGGTTTTCCGGTCGGGCCGATCCTCTCGCACTATTGCGGCGTCGAGCACCATCGCATCGCGCTCGACGGCGCGCCGCTCGCGGTGGATGCGCTGCGCGACGTGCGGATCGACGCGCTGCCACTGTCCAGCAAGGCGCCGCCCTACTCGCCGCATCGCAATGCGCCGGAACGCGGCGACAACATCGGACTGGTGTTCACCAATCTTCAGTCGGGCAAGCGCGTGTTCTACGCGCCGGGACTCGGCGCGATCGAGCCGCACGTGCTCGCCGCGATGCGCGACGCGGATCTGCTGCTGGTCGACGGCACGCTATGGACGGGCGACGAGATGATCCGCCTCGGCTTGTCGAAGAAAACCTCCGCCGATATGGGCCATCTGCAGCAGTCCGGCGAAGGTGGCATGATGGAAGTGCTCGACTCGCTCGACGCCGGCGAGGCACGCGGCGCGCGCAAGGTGCTGATCCACATCAACAACACGAACCCGATCCTCGTCGACGATGGTCCCGAGCGCCGCATCCTGAGCGAACATGGGATCGAAGTGGCGTACGACGGCATGACGTTCGACCTGTGAAGCGCAGGCACGAGCACGAACCACGGAGAAGGCATGAACGCGAACGACACCTTCGGCACGGCGCCGTCCAGCGCGACAGACGCGAACCAACCGGCGTGGACCCGCGAGGAATTCGAGGCGCGGTTGCGCGCCAAAGGCACGGCCTATCACATCCATCATCCGTTCAATGTGAAGATGAATAGCGGCGGCTGCTCGCGCGAACAGATTCGCGGCTGGGTCGCGAACCGCTTCTACTATCAGATCAATATTCCGCTGAAGGATGCGGCGGTGCTGTCGAACTGCCCCGATCGCGACACGCGCCGCCGCTGGGTGCAGCGCATTCTCGATCACGACGGTTATGGCGACCAGGAAGGCGGCATCGAAACGTGGGCGCGCCTGGCCGACGCGGTCGGTCTCTCGCGCGACGATCTGTGGTCGCAGAAAATGGTGACACCCGGCGTGCGCTTCGCCGTCGATGCTTATGTGAATTTCGCGCGCCGCGCGCCGTGGCAGGAAGCGGTGTGTTCGTCGCTCACCGAGATGTTCGCGCCGCAGATTCACCGCGACCGGCTCGCGGGTTGGCCCGAACACTATCCGTGGATCGAGTCCGCCGGCCTCGCCTATTTCCGCTCGCGCATCACGCTCGCGCAGCGCGACGTGCTGCACGGACTCGAAGTCACGCTGAATCATTTCACGCGGCGCGAGCAGCAGGACCGCGCGCTGGATATCCTGCAGTTCAAGCTCGACATTCTGTGGACGATGCTGGATTCGATCGAAAAGGCTTTCCCCCAATGAACGACGCGCCAGGCGCCGGCGGCGCCATGCCAACCGCCGATCGACCGACGATCAACAAGCTGTTTCGCCTGCAATGGGAACCGGCGCAGAACGCTCATGTGCTGCTCTATCCCGAGGGCATGGTGAAGCTCAATCAGAGCGCGGCGGAAATCCTCAAGCGCTGCGACGGCACGCGCGACGTCGACGCGCTCATCGCCGATCTGGAACAGGCGTTCAACACCAGCGGGCTCGGTCCCGAAGTGCGCGCCTTCATCGCCGACGCGCGGGCACGCGGCTGGCTGGGATAGCGTCATGACCGATCTCTCGCAACCCGTTACCGATGCCGAGGCGCATGCCGCCGGAGGCGGCGTCGCGCCGCCGCTGTGGCTGCTCGCGGAACTCACGTACCGTTGTCCGCTGCATTGCGCGTTCTGCTACAACCCGGTCGACTATACGGACCACAGCCGCGAACTGAGCACCGAGCAATGGCTCGGCGTGCTGCGCGAGGCGCGCGCGCTCGGCGCCGCGCAACTCGGTTTTTCGGGCGGCGAACCGCTCATGCGCGACGATCTCGAAGTGCTGGTGGAAGAAGCGCGCAAGCTCGGCTTCTATACGAACCTGATCACCTCCGGCATCGGTCTCACCGACAAACGGCTCGGCGACCTGAAGGCGGCCGGGCTCGATCACATCCAGTTATCGTTCCAGGATTCGACGCAGGAACTGAACGATTTCCTGAGCAGCACGCGCACCTTCGATCTGAAACAGCGCGTGGCCACGTCGATCAAACGGCATGGCTTTCCGATGGTGCTCAACTGCGTGCTGCATCGCTACAACCTGCCGCACGTCGATAAGATCATCGACATGGCACTCGCGATGGGCGCCGAATATCTGGAGCTCGCGAACACGCAGTATTACGGCTGGGCGCATACGAACCAGGCGCAGCTCATGCCGACGCGCGAGCAACTGGAAGAAGCCGAAGCCGTGGTCGAGCGTTACCGCCGCACGCACGGCGAGCGCTGCAAGATCTTCTTCGTCGTGCCGGACTATTTCGAGCGCCGGCCGAAGCGCTGCATGAACGGCTGGGGCGCGGTGTTTCTCGGCGTCGCGCCGGACGGCGCGGCGCTGCCGTGCCACGCCGCGCGCGGCCTGCCCGGCCTCGTGCTGCCGAACGTGAAGGACACGCCGCTGCGCGAGATCTGGTACGAGAGCGATGCGTTCACGCGCTTTCGCGGCCTCGACTGGATGAAAGAGCCCTGCCGCAGTTGCGACGAGAAGGAACACGATCTGGGCGGCTGCCGCTGCCAGGCCTACCTGCTCACCGGCGACGCGGCCAATGCCGATCCCGTCTGCGACAAGTCGCCGTTTCACGAAGCCGTGGTGAAGGTGGTGCGGCGCGCGGCGACGCCCGCAGCACATGAAGCGCCCGAGCCACGCGAGCAGCCCATCCTGTTTCGCAACGACGCGAACTCGCGCAAGCTCGCGGCCGCCGCCTTCGTTGCACCTGATGAGCAAGGCGGTCCCGGAGGCCGCGCATGACAGCCGGCGGCATCTCCGTTCTGCTCGTCGACGATCACGCGGTGGTGCGCGAAGGTTATCGCCGCCTGCTCGAATTGAATGCCGACGTGCACGTGTGCGGAGAAGCGGCGGATGCGGCGCAGGCCTATCAGCGCTTTTGCGCGCTGCGGCCCGACGTGGTGGTGATGGACGTGTCATTGCCGGGCGCGAGCGGCGTCGAGGCAATGCGACGGATGCTCGCCCGCGTGCCCGATGCCCGCGTGCTGATTTTCAGCGTGCACGAAGAAGCGATTTTCGTGCGCCGCGCGCTGGACGCCGGCGCGCTCGGCTACGTGACCAAGGCGAGCGCGCCCGACGTGCTGGTGGAAGCGGTGCGCACGGTCGCGCGGCGCGCGGGCTATCTGAGCCCCGACATCTCGCAGGCGCTCGCGCTGCGCACCGCGTTCAGCGAAGGGCCGCCGGGGCGGCAATTGTCCGCGCGTGAATTCGAGGTGCTGCGCTTGCTGGTGCAGGGTTATACGCTGCCGAGCATCGCCGAGAAACTGGGCTTGAGCCAGAAGACCGTCGCCAACCATCAATCGGTGATCCGGCAAAAATTCGGCGCCGACAACGGCGTGCAGCTCGCGCAAATGGCGAGCCGGCTCGGGCTTCAGTTCACCGGCTCGGGCTCGTCGGCCAGCCCGGCTTGAGCCGGCACGCGCGCGCAGAACAGAAAGCCGCCGTCGGGCTTGCTCGCCACGTGAAATTCGCCGCCTAGCGCCTCGACGCGCTCGCGCATGCCGATCAGCCCGAGTCCGCCGCGCGGCTTCGCGAGGTCGGCGCCGGGGCCGTCGTCGGCCATCGTCACGACGATTTCGTCGATCACCTCATCCTCCTGTCCGGGCCGCCTCTCGCGTGGCGCGCGCACCATGAACACCTCCACGCGCGAGCCGCGGGCGAACTTCGAAACATTGGTGAGCCCTTCCTGCACGAGCCGATAGAGCGTGATGGTCAGCGCGTCGCTCAAACCCGTGAAATCCCCTTCGATCGTCAACGAGAACGAGGCCTCCGGCAAGCGCTCGCGCCAGCCGTCGACGCAATGTTCGAGCGCGCTCGGCAAGCCGAATTCGTCGAGGCCGATGGGCCGCAGACGCCGGATCATTCCGCCGATCTGGCGGTACACGTGGCTCGCGCTCTGAATCAAACCCAGCGACACGCGATGAATCTCCGGCTCGCGCACCGCGGACAGATCGCGGATGCGCGCCGCGTCGAGCGCGATGGCGTTCAGGTACTGGCCGAGTTCGTCGTGCAGTTCGCGTGCGAGATGACGGCGCTCGAACTCCTGCGCCTGCAAGGCCTGGTTGGCGAGACGACGGTTCTCAGCGAGCAGGCGCTCGGCCTGTTCCTCGAGCACGCGGCGGCGGTTCAGTTCGCCACGCGCCTCGCGATAGCGGCGCCAGGCGAACCACGCAAGGCCGACCGAGAGCACGCAGAGCGTGCCCGGCAATTCGTCGAGCTGAAAGCGTTCCACGCCGCGCGTCCAGCGATAGGCGCGTTCGCTGACATCCAGCAGCGCGCCGCATGCGGCCGCCGCGACCGTCACGACGAACACCCATGCAAGGTCGCGCGCCACCGTCGAATGCGGCGAAGCGCGACGCGTGGGATGCGTGCGATGCGTGGCATCGGAATTCGAGGGATCGTTTGACATCACGTTTGCATTCTACGCAGCCCGCTTGCGCGCGGACGATTCCGGCGACGCATTTGGGAACGCTTCCCCGCCAGATCGGGAAAAGCTCCCGGGCCCGCGTTGCCCCGGTATGCGAAGCTTTTCTCCACACCATGAGAAAGCGCTACGTGCCCGACGCATCGCCCGCATGAGCGACGCCAGTCACGATAGCGCATCGACCCGGCAGGAGACAAATCATGAACATGCCGTTCCATTCGCGCCGCACGGTCCGCTTGCGACGACGCATCGGCCTGACCCTGGGTTTCGGCGGCGCGCTCGCCGGTCTGAGCGTCACCGCGTGGGCGCAGGCGGAGCCTGCCGTGGCGGCCTCCGCCGCCGCGGCCAAGCCGGACCAGGCGAGCGCCGACGTCACGCTCGCGCCCGTGGTCGTGGTGGGCACCACGCCGCTTCTCGGCATCGGCACGCCGCTCTCGCAGGTGCCCGCCAACGTGCAGACGGTCCGCGCGCAGGAGCTCGACCAGCAGCATCGCAGCACGCTCACCGATTACTTCGCGAAGAATCTGCCGAGCGTCGATATCGCGGACGCGCAAGGCAATCCGTATCAGGTGAACATCAACTATCGTGGCTTCACCGCGTCGCCGCTGCTCGGCACGCCGCAGGGTCTCTCTGTGTTCGTCGACGGCGTGCGCGTGAACGAGCCGTTCGGCGACGTGGTGAACTGGGACCTGATTCCGCAGCAGGCGATCGATACGATTCAACTGATTCCCGGCTCGAATCCCACCTATGGATTCAATACGCTCGGCGGCGCCATTTCGATCAGCACGAAGAACGGCAAGACCAGCCCCGGCGGCGAGGCCGAAGTGGCGTTGGGCTCATGGGGCCGCAAGACCGCGCAGATCGAACAGGGCGGCACCCTCGGCGCCAACCTGGACTACTACGTGACGGGCAGCGTGGCGAACGACAACGGCTGGGCCGAACAGAACGCGAGCCGCGTGCGCCAGGCGTTCGGCAAGCTGCGCTACACCGACGCCGACACGACCCTGTCGTTCTCCGCCGGCGGCGCGGACAACGATCTGCACGGCGCGCAAACCATTCCGCGCTCCTTTCTCGGCAACCCGAAGCAGCCTTATACCTACCCCGACCAGAACGTGAACGAGGTCGGCTACGTGACGCTTTCGGGCGATCATTACTTCAACGATCACGTGGAGTTGAGCGGCAGCCTCTATTACCGGCACTTCCGCAACAGCAACCTCAGCAGCAACGTGAATAGCGGCTTCGGCTCGGTGGATGACGACGGCAATATCGACACCGTGCAGGCGACCAACGACAAATCATCGGTCACGACGGAAAGCTATGGCGCGAGCCTGCAACTCACGTTGCTCGGCAAGCTGGGCGGCATGGAAAACCAGTTCGTCGCGGGCGTCTCGGCCGATCTTGCCAACTCGCGCTACGTCGCCGCGTCGCAAGAGGCCGCCTTCACCGATTCACGCGCGACGCTCGGCCTCGGCGATTTCACGCAGGAAACCGCGGCGAAAACCCACAACAGCAACTATGGGATCTATCTGCAAGATACGTTGTCGCTGACCAGGCAGTGGTCGCTGACGCTCGCCGGCCGCTATAACTGGGCCGACGCCACCATCGGCGATTCGAGCGGCACGCAGCCGCAACTGAACGGTCACCATACGTTTTCGCGCTTCAATCCGGCCGTGGGCATCAACTGGAATCCGAGCTCCGCGTTCACCGCGTATGCGACCTACAACGAAGGCATGCGCTCGCCCACCGCCATCGAACTGGCCTGCGCCGATCCGGCCGCGCCCTGCTCGCTGCCGAACGACTTCGTGTCGGACCCGTCGCTCGAACCGGTGATCTCCAGGACCTTCGAGATCGGCGCGCGAGGGCGCGTGGGCCAGGCGACGACCTGGAGCGCCGCCGTCTACAGCACCACGCTCGACAACGATATCCAGTTCATCAGCAGCAACGGCGCGTCGAGTACCGAGGGATTTTTTCAGAACGTGGGCCGCACGCGCCGGCAAGGGGCCGAGCTTTCGGGGCACAGCAAGTTCGGGCCGCTCGCCGTTACCGCGAGCTACAGCTACGTCGATGCGACCTACCGGTCGACGTGGACCGAACACAGCCCGAGCAATTCCAGTGCGGACGCGAACGGCAACATCACGGTCAAGTCCGGCAATCACATTCCGGGCATTCCCGCGAACACGATCAAGCTGCAACTCGACTACGCGGCCACGTCCAAATGGAACGTCGGCGCGAACCTGACCTGGCGCGGCGGCATCTACGCGCAGGGCGACGAGAACAATCAGGATGTGAACGGCAAGCTCGCGGGCTATCTGCTGATCGATTTAGACACGTCTTACCAGGTGACCAAGCAGTTGCAGGTTTTCGCGAGCATCACGAACCTGCTCGACAAGCGCTATGCGAGCTTCGGCACGCTCGGGGAAAATTTCTTCAACGGACCGAACCATACGTTCGACGGCGCGAGCGCGGTCAACGAGCAGTTCGTCGGGCCGGGCGCGCCGCGCGGCGTGTGGATGGGTTTGCGGTATGCGTGGAAATAGCGCTGAGAAATGAGCGTCCGCCGGACGCTCATTGCAGGATTAGCGCTCGCTCATTTCGATTCGATCGAGCCGTCGCCATGCGGATAGGTGACGATACCCCATGCCAGAGGCAACTCGCCGATCTGCTTGATCGGCTGGTAGCTCTGCGCATCGAGCACATAGACCGAATCCGAACGGCCGCACGCCAGCAGCAGTTTCGCGCCGTCGGGCGTGAAGCTGAAATGCCAGCAGCGCTGGCCGACCGGCACGTCGGCCACATGCTCGTAGCTGTGCCCGTCGAAAACCTGCAAGGTCTTGTCGCGCGACGCGGCGACGAAGAGCCGCTTGCCCTCGGGGCCGAACGCCACGCCGTAAGGCCCAAGCTTCGTATCGACCGTCTTGACCACCTTCAGCGTGCGTGCATCGATCACCACCAGCTTGCTCAGCGATTCCAGCGTGACCACGTAGTCCTTGCCGTCAGGCGACAAACGGATGCCGCGCGGACGCCCGCCCGCGGCGAGCTTCACCGTCTTGATCGGCGCGCCGGTGCGGGCGTGGTACACCGATACCGTATCGTCGCCTTCGTTGGTGACGAGTATCGTCTTGCCGTCGCGCGAAAACTCGATGCCCTCGGTTTCGTGGCCGCTCGTCACCGAGCGCACCATGCGCCATGTCTTCATATCGATGATCGCGATTTGCGCGGGCGGCTTGTTGGCGTCGTCGTCATCGTCGGCGGCGGGCTTGCCTGACGGCTTTTCGCCTGGCGTGCCGGCCGATTTGTCGGCGGGCTTTTCGGCGGGCTTTTCACCCGCCTTGTCGGCTGGCTTCCCGCCTCCCGGCGGGCCGCCCTCTTCGCCCGGCTCATAGGTCACGTACGCATAGCCGTTGTGCACGCGGACGAACTCGGGATTTTTGCCGATCTTCACGCGCCGCACCACCTCGCCCGAGGCCGTGTCGATCACCGCCAGATCGCCGGTGTTCTTGTTGGCCACCAGAAGCCGTGTGCCGTCCGCGTTCAGGCTCAGCCCGCGCGGGCCGTCCGCGCCTACCGGAAAGGTTCGGGTCAGCGTCATCTGGTCCAGATCGATCACGCCGACGCCCGCCTTCTCGCTCGTCACATAGGCGAGCGGCGCGGCATGCGCGATGCTCGCGGCCGCGAGCGCGGCGATGAGAACGAGCGAACGGCGTCGTGGCGTTGTGATGGCAAACCGTGTCTCCAGCATTGTTGTGCTCCGTGGTGAAAGCGCTGCGCCGCGAAAGCCCGCGTCATCCAGGCAAAGTAGCCCATTGTGGGATCGTTTGACAACGGACAAGGGCGGGAGAATTTCCCGAATTGACGCGACGCGGGCGGCGACCCCGCGAAAAGCGCCGCGCGCGTCCACCCAAAGCATGAGTTATCGGAGTTCAAAGAATCTCTGAATTCAAATCGGCATTCGGCTCCGCTATCGTGGTGCGTGTTTCAACGGACTGACGCAGCGGCGCGCTCGGCATGGCACACCGCTGCGCCGGCCCTCGCCCCTCGCTTTCTTCCTCGCGTGATCGGCCGGGCAGTGTCATCGCTGCGCGGTCGCCGGACAAGGACTGAACCATGCAAGCGCTCATCTTCGACGTGGACGGCACGCTCGCCGATACCGAAACCGTTCATCTGCAGGCATTCAATGCGGCGTTC
Organism: Paraburkholderia terricola; assembly: GCF_003330825.1. Lineage (NCBI taxonomy): Bacteria > Pseudomonadati > Pseudomonadota > Betaproteobacteria > Burkholderiales > Burkholderiaceae > Paraburkholderia > Paraburkholderia terricola. Next base: position 2,082,092 of record NZ_CP024942.1, on the reverse strand, counting down.
GCGGAGGTGGGTCTCGGCTGGTACTGGGACAAGGCGCTCTATACGCGGCTTCTGCGCGTGGCGGGCGGCAAGGAGCGCCTGATGCACTACTGGCGCGTCGCCGACCTGGAGGAAGCCGACGGCGCCAGGGTGAGGGAAGTGATCGACGCCGTGCACGCGATCAAGACGCGCCATTACGCCGAGCGGGTACGCGACGGCGCGGTGCCGCTGCGGCCGGGCATTGCGCGCCTGATCGACGAGGCCGGCACGGCCGGCATCCCGCTGGCGATCGCGACGACCACCACGTCGGCCAACCTCGACGCGCTGCTGCGCGCGCCCCTGGGAACGGACTGGCGCGCGCGCTTTGCCGCGATTGGCGACGCCGGCACCACGCGGGTGAAGAAGCCCTCGCCCGATGTCTATTTCGACGTGCTGCGGCGGCTTGGTCTGAAGGGCGCGGACTGTATCGCGTTCGAGGACTCCGTCAACGGCCTCACCGCCGCGCGCGCCGCGGGCGTCCCCACCGTGGTGACGCCGAGCGAATACACGTCGCATGAATGCTTCGACGGGGCGCTGACCGTGCTGCCTCATCTGGGCGACCCGCATGCGCCGATTCCGCATCTCGCGCCGGATGAAACGCCGGGCTGGGTCGACCTCGCCACGTTGCGACGCTGGCATCGGCACGCCGTGTCCGAGGCGGCGTGAGATGAGTCCGAGACCTCCGCTGCCGTACATGCCGCGCGGCATGCCAGCGAGCCGCGACGTTTCTTTCCTTGCGCCGACCGCTGCTCAGGCATCGAACACGCTCCATTCACCGCGAGGCGCATAGCGATGACGAACCTGCAACGCAAGGCCGTGCTGGTCGATCTGGACGGCACGATGATCGACACCGCGCCGGACATCGTCGAGGCCGTCAGCCGCATGCTCGGCGAACTCGGCACCGCGCCGTTGCCGTTCGCGACGGTCGTCGGGTTTATCGGCAAGGGCGTGCCCAACCTGGTTCGGCGTTCGCTCGAAGCGGCCGCGTTGGATCAGCGAGTCGCCATCGAGCATGCGCTTGCGGTATTCCATCGGCACTACGCCGACACCAACGGACGGCACGGCGACGTTTTCCCCGGCGTGGCAGCCGGGCTCCGCGCATTGCGGCAACGCGGCTACCGGCTCGCGTGCGTCACCAACAAGCCGGAAGCGCTCGCTGCGCCGCTGCTGGAGATGACCGGCCTCGCCGGCTATCTGGATGCGCTCGTCGCGGGCGACTCGATCGCGCAGATGAAGCCCGCACCCGAACCGCTGTGGCACGCCTGCCGGCTGCTCGGCGTCGAGCCCGAAGGCGGCGTGCTGATCGGCGATTCGCCTGTCGATGTCGCGGCCGCGCGGGCGGCGGCTCTGCCGGTGTTCATCGTGCGCTACGGATATGCGGGTGCGCAGGGTGTCGGGGCGCTCGCATGCGATGGCTTGATCGATTCGCTGGAAGAAGCGCCCGCGCTGCTTGCCGGCCGAAGCGTGGAGGCAAAGACGGACGCGATCGCATCGCCGTTGCCGTTGCCGGACTCGGCCAACGCGACGTAGCCCGCTAGCCAGCGTTAAAGAAGCGCTTCCCGGCGTGACGCGCGCGAGCAACCGCAAGTCATCGCTAGCGGATACGCTTGCCCGAAGCCTGGTCGAAGAAATAAACCCGCTCGCGGTTCGCGCGCAAGCCGACCTCGGTGCCGATTTCGCCGGCAAACATGTTCGACACCTTCACGACGACCTGTTGCTCGCCCACGTTGACCGTGACGAGCGAATGGTCGCCGATCAACTCGACCGAATAGATGCGGCCACGGAACTCGCCCTCGCCCGCGGCGACGAGCGCGCAGTCTTCCGCGCGCACGCCGAGCACCGCCTCCCCCTGATGGTTCACGTCCGCCGCGATGGCGAGCCCTTCCGACTCGAAGCGGTTGTTCGCCAGCGTGCCGCGCAAGAAGTTCATCGGCGGCGAGCCGATGAAACCCGCCACGAACAGATTGGCCGGGTCGGAGTAGATCCGCGCCGGGGCGTCCAGTTGTTGCAGCACGCCCTTGTCGATCAGCGCGACACGGTGCGCCAGCGTCATCGCCTCGATCTGGTCATGCGTGACGTAGATCGTGGTGACGCCGAGTTCGTGCTGCATGTGCTTCAGTTCGGCGCGCATATGGCCGCGCAGTTTCGCATCGAGATTCGACAACGGTTCGTCCATCAGAAACGCCGCCGGGCGGCGCACAATGGCGCGCGCGAGCGCCACGCGCTGGCGCTGCCCGCCCGAGAGCTGGCGCGGATAGCGATCGAGCTGCGGTTCGAGATGCACGCTCGCCGCGACTTCGCGCACGGCCGCGTCGATCTCGGCCTTCGCGCGCTTTCGCACGATCAGCGGATAGGCGATGTTCTCGAACACCGTCTTATGCGGATAGAGCGCGTAGGACTGAAACACCATCGCGACGTCGCGATCTCGCGGCAATTGCTGCGACACGTCGTTCTCGCCGACGTAAATGCTCCCCTCGCTCGCGGATTCGAGTCCCGCGACGATGCGCAGCGCCGTCGTCTTGCCGCAGCCGGACTCGCCGAGCAAGACCAGAAACTCGCCGGCGCGCACGTCGAGCGACAAGTCGTGCAGCACGCGCGTGTCGCCGAAGAACTTGCTGACGTTGCGCAGCGAGACGCTTTTCGAATGCTGCCCCGCCGGGTTCGCGTGTTGTGGCGAGCGTGACGCCTGCGTCTGCATATCGTTCATCCTTTCACGGCCCCCACGAGAATGCCTTTGACGATAAAGCGCTGCAGCGTGAGCGTGAGCAGCATCACCGGCAGGATCATGATCAGGATCAGCACCGACATGTTCCACCATTGCGGCCCGCGCGTGGCGTTCTGCGCGGCGACGAGAAGCGGCAGCGTCTGCGCGTTGGCCGTCGAGAGGAAAAGTGCGAACAGGTACTCGTTCCACGAAAGAATCAGCACGAGCAGGCCGGTCGCCACGATGCCCGGCGCGACGAGCGGCACCACGATGCCGAACAGAATGGCGAAGCGCGTCGCGCCGTCGATCTGCGCGCTCTCCTCGATTTCCTTCGGCACGCTGGCGAAAAAATCGAACATCAGCCAGACGACGATCGGCAGATTCGCCGTTGCGTAGGTAATGATCAACGCGGTGCGCGTGTCGAGCAGGCCCGCGCTCTTGAAGGTCAGGTAGATCGGAATCACCGTGACGACCGGCGGCAGAATGCGTTGCGAGATCATCCAGAAGATGATGTCGTCGTTGGCGAGATGACGCCTTGCGCGCCGGACAATCGGGCGCAGCAGCAGGAAGAACAGCGCGCCGCACACGGCCACCGCGATACGCAGGTCCACCCCGCCCCAGCCGACGGCGGCCACCACCAGCGCCAGCATGAGAACGGCGAGCCCCACCGCCGCCACCGGCGGTTTGTACTCGATGCGCGCGAGCGCGTAAGCCGCCATCGAGCCGAGAAACACCGCGGCGACCGTGGAAAGCGTGGCGATGACGAGCGAGTTCATGTACGGACGATACGTGTCCGGCCCGAGATCGACAAAGATGTAATGCCACGCATCGAGACTCGGCTTGAAGTCGACGAACGGCACGTAGGCCGGCCCGTTGGAGACGTCGATGGGCAGCTTGAACGACGTGATCGCCATCCAGTACAACGGAAACAATACGACCAGCGTCCATAGACCCAGCAGGCCATAGGCGATCACCCGCGTGCCGATCGGGATTTCATCGAGCCTGGTGGGCACGAACAGGCGCTTGATCATGATTGCCGCCCCCGCGCGCGCCGCACGACGAGTTGAAAGAACGACACGCACGCGATCGTCGACACGAAGAACAACATGTAGGCGACCGCCGACGCGCTGCCGAGATTCAGCGTGCGCCACTCGATGAAAGCGTGCAACGTCATCGATTCCGTCGCGATGCCGGGGCCGCCGTTGGTCAGCACGTTCGGCAGGTCCACCACCTTGAACGCCTCGATCAGGCGAATCAGCACCGCGCTCGCGGCGACCGGCGCGATCGACGGCCAGATCACGTCGCGAAAGATGCGCCAGCTCGACGCGCCGTCGAGTTGCGCGGCCTCGATCTGATCGCGCGACGTGCCTTCCAGCGCGGCCAGCAACACGAGAAACATGAACGGCACCCACTGCCACGTATCGCCGATCACGACCACGATGCGCGCGAGCCACGGGTCCGCCGCCCACGCGATCTGCCCGAGGCCGAGCCATGCCCAGAGCGGCGCGAGCGGGCCGACCGCGGTGTCGGCCATCATGCGGAACATGTAGGCGATGCCGACGGGCGTCACCATCAGCGGCAGAAAGAACAGGATGCGGAAAAACCGGCCGCCCTTGAGCGGCAGCGTGCACAGGTAGGCGAGGCCGAGGCCGAGCAGGAATTGCAGCGCCACGCCGAACACCACGTAAAAGAGCGTCACCATCAAACTGCCCAGCGCGCCGCCGTCGCCAGTGGTATTGGCGGCAAGCCACACGACGGCCAGCAGCGACGCCGCGGCGATCAGCCGGCCGATGCCGCCGATCACCGAGCGCTGCCCGCCGCGCAGATAGCGGACGAGCCACCAGCCGATCGCCAGCGCGGCGGCGGCCATTACCGCGATGCTGATGACGCCCGGCGGCCTGAATACGCCGACGAAGTGAAACTGCTGGCTGCCGCTAAACAGTCTCACGTAGTTGCGCATGCCGACGAACTTCAGTTCGTAGCCGCCCTCGCCGAGCGCGAAGCGCATCAACGACAGATACGCGGACGTGACGAGCGGGAAGATCGAAAAGCCGAGAATCAGCAGCACGGCCGGCAGCACGAATACATAAGGCGCCTGGCGGTCGAGCCAGTTGGCCGCGACCGACCTGCGCGACCCGCGTCGCGATGCAGCCGATGACGAAACGCGCGACGAGGATTGCATGAGTCAATGGGCGCCGATCGACGCCTTGTAGGCTTTCAGTTGGGCGTCCTTGCCGGCGTCGTCGGTGATTTCGTCCCAGCCTGTCTGGATCGCCTTCATGGTGGCGTCGGCGTCGAGTTCGCCCGCGAGAAAACGCGCCACCGCCGTGTCCAGCACCACTTGCTCATAGCGCTGGTTCTGCGGAATACGCAGATCGATGACCATGTTCGGGCTTTGCAGGCTGGCCTTGATCGCGCCGAGATAAGAGGCCGCCGCCGCGTCGCTCATGCCCGACTTCTTCCAGATCGACATATCCGTGAACTGCGAGCGGCGATACGGATTGAAGCCGGTCGCGCCGATCGTCACATCGACATTGGCTTGCGCGGGCTGGCTCATGTACGAGAGAAACGCGTAGGCGGCGTCCTTCACCTTGGGGCTCGCTTTCGCGTTGATGCCGCCGGACCAGCCGCCGAATGCCGCGAACGGCGCGTGGTTCACGCCGTCCACCGCATACGGGCAGGTGTTCTTGTCGCACGCCACGAGCTTGCCGGTGTCACGGTTCAATACCTTCGTCGAGCCCGGCAGCATGACCGCGCCGACCTTGTCGATCACCTTCGACTGCTTCGGGTCGATCGCCAGCACGCCGATATCGCCCCAATCGAGCGTCAGCGCGCAGTGGCCGGAAATGAACGCGCTGCGCGTGTCGCCGACGTCGAGATTGATTTCGTTCGGCGGCCCGTATTGCGTCGATTGCTTATAGACGTTGAGCGCGGCCTTGAATGCGTCGTTGTTGACGAGCGGCTTGAAGTCGCGCGGATCGAAGAACGCCCCTTGCGCCGTGCCTTTCGACTGAATGTAGCCGCCCGCGATCGAGATGATCGCCCAGTACGCCTGCGCGTTGCGCTTCTTCGAAATGCAGGAGCCCGCCACCGGTTTGCCGTCGCCGCCGAATACCTTGCCGTTCGCCGCCTTCGCGATGTCGAGGTACTCGTCCCACGTTTTCGGCGGCTGTTTGCCGAGTTGTTTGAGAATGTCGGTGCGGTAGTAGACCATCTGGAAGTCGCCGTCGAGCGCGATCAGATAGGTCTTGCCGTTGAAGCGCTGCGAGAAATCGCGGAAGAACGGCATGACGTCGTCTTCCTGCAATGCCGGATCGCGAGCGACGCGCGCGGACAGGTCTTCGAGGAAACCGCCCTTCGTGTAGTCGACCATCCACTGCGGCGCGAATACCGCGGCGTTCACCGAGTTCGTGCCGGAGGCCCAGTCGGTCAGCAGCTTCTGATACAGGTCGGAGAACGGCACGGTCAGAATGTTGATCTTGGCGCCCGTGAGCTTTTCGAACTCAGGCGCGCGGCGTTGCAGCGGTTCCGCGATTTGCGGCCCCACGAACGTCATGACGTTGACGGTGACGCCCTGGAATTCCCCGGCGGCGAGCGCATGCCCTGCCGCCATGAACCCCGCGACCACGAAAGCCGCGGCCACGCTTGCACGTTTGATGCATTTCATTTTTTGTCTCCTCCATACCGAGTTGACTACGCCACGGCCAAGGTCCGACTAACCGCACACCCCGGCGCGTGCGGACCGCGGCGCTCCGGTGGGCTCTGCGAAATCCGCGCAACGGCCCGGCTTACGCCTCGAACAAACCGGGCCGTTCGCCGGCAAAACGCTGCAACTCCGCCACCACTTGATCCAGATGACCGTGCATCGCGCGGGCCGCCGCTTCGGCGTCGCGCGCCGCGATGGCTTCGAAGATGCGCACATGCTCCGCGAGCGTTTGAATCTGACGTTCGGGGCTTCCCAGCAACTGGCGCGCGCGGTCGAGCGCGCCGCGCGACGTGGCGACGATTTCCTTGACGCGCGGCAGGTCGATAGCGTCGAGCAGAATCTCGTGGAACGCCAGATCGAGCAGGTGAAATTCATGGCGCAAGCCGCCGGTCACCGCCTCGCGCTGCTTCTCCAGGTTGGCGGCGAGCGCCGCGAGCGTTGCCTCGGAACAGGTGGACGCGAGGCCGCGCACGGCTTCGACTTCGAGCGCGCTGCGAATGAACAGATGCTGGCGAATATCGTGAATCACGATCGGCTTCACGCGCGTGCCGCGCTGCGGCAATACCTCGACGAGACCGGCGGTTGCCAGCCTGGCGAGCGCCGCCGAAACCGGAAAGCGCGACACGCCCATTCGTTCGCAGATCGCCTGCTTGTCGATCATCATTCCCGGCTCCAAAGCCAGCGTGACGATAGCCTCGCGCAATGCCGCCGCCACTGCATCGGTCAAGCTGCTGCGCTCCCCACCCTGCAGTTTTTGCAGTGCGCCATAGGGGTCGGCAGCCGCTGACTTCATGGATCGAAAGGCTCACGGAGGTCGTGATTTGTGACTAACATGCTAGCATGCTAGGAGCCGAAACCGGTGCTGTCAACGCGTGCTAACGCTTGGTATAACCTGGTATGCACCCTGGTCATCGGCATGTCGGCGGCGCTGCGCCGCCAAGGTCCCGCATGCCGTCCAGGCTATCGCACCCGTCACCTTTTTTGGGGGCGTTGAGATGACCACGATCACGAATCTGTCCGTTAGGGATATTCGTTTCCCGACCTCCCGCTCGCTCGACGGCTCCGACGCGATGAATGCCGCGCCCGACTATTCGGCCGCCTACGTCGTGCTCGAAACCGATTCGCCGGAACAGTTCGCGGGGCACGGCCTCACCTTCACTATCGGCCGCGGCAATGAAATTTGCGTGACCGCGGTGAACGCGCTGGCGCCGCTCGTCGTCGGCAAGACACTCGAAGCGATCGTCGCGGACATGGGTTCGTTCTGGCGCGCCTTCACGTCCGATAGTCAATTGCGCTGGATCGGCCCGGACAAAGGCGCGATTCATCTCGCGACCGCCGCGGTCGTGAACGCCGTATGGGACTTGTGGGCCAAAACGGAACGCAAACCGGTGTGGAAGCTTCTGGTGGACATGAGCCCCGAGGCGCTGGTGCGGTGCCTCGATTTCCGCTATGTGACCGACGCGCTCACGCCGCACGAAGCGCTGGCGATCCTGCGCCGCCATGCGGCCACCAGGGGCGAGCGCGAAGCGCAGATGCTCGCGCACGGCTATCCGGCTTACACCACGTCGGCGGGCTGGCTCGGTTACGACGACGAGAAAATCCGCCGCCTCGCTCGCGAAGGCGTCGCGCAGGGATGGACGCATTTCAAGCAGAAGGTGGGCGGCAATCTCGACGAGGACGTGCGGCGCGCGCGCATTCTGCGCGACGAAATCGGCGCGGATCGCAAGCTGATGATGGACGCGAACCAGGTGTGGGAAGTCGACGAAGCGATCGCCAACATGCGCCGTCTCGCGGAGTTCGACCCGTGGTGGATCGAAGAACCGACCAGCCCCGACGATATCCTCGGGCACGCGGCGATCCGCCGCCGCGTCGCGCCGATCGGCGTGGCGACCGGCGAGCACTGCCATAACCGCGTGATGTTCAAGCAGCTATTGCAGGCACAGGCGATCGATTTTTGCCAGGTGGACAGTTGCCGGCTGGGCGGGCTCAACGAGGTGCTCGTGGTGTTGCTGATGGCGGCGAAGTTCGGCGTGCCGGTCTGTCCGCACGCGGGCGGCGTCGGACTATGCGAGTACGTGCAGCACATCTCGCTGTTCGACTACATCTGCGTGTCGGCGTCGCTCGAGAATCGCGTGCTCGAATACGTGGACCATTTGCACGAGCACTTTGTCGATCCCGTCGTGATTCGCAACGGACGCTATATGCCGCCGCAACAACCCGGCTACAGCATCGAGATGCGAGCCGAGTCGCTCGAACAGTTTCACTTTCCGCAGGGCGCCGCGTGGCGGGTCTGATCTTGTCCCTCTTCCTGCGACTCGCAATCTTCCAGCGCCCGCAGAAACGTCGAGCTCCACCAGTGCACGTCGAACTTGCGGATTCGCCGAAGCAGGGCCTCATGCCGGTTGATCCGCTCGTCGAGCGACATGGTTAGCGCGCGCTGAATGGCCTGCGCCGTGCCTTGCGTGTCGTACGGATTGACCAGCAGCGCTTCCTTCAATTGCTCCGCGGCGCCGGCAAAGCGCGAGAGCACGAGCATGCCCGGATCGGCGGCGTCTTGTGCGGCGATGAACTCTTTCGCGACCAGATTCATGCCGTCCCGCAACGGCGTGACGAGCGCCACGCGACTCGCGCGATAAAGGCCCGGCAGACGCTTGCGGGCCACGTTGCGATGAATGTAGCGCACCGGCATCCAGTCCAGCTCGCCGAAATCGCCATTGATCGCGCCGCACAGGCTGTCCATTTGACGCCGCAGATCGTCGTAGGCGCCGACGTCCTCGCGGCTCGGCGAAGCAATCTGGATCAGCGTGGCGCTGTCGCGGTTTTCCGGGTAGAAGGTCAGCAGCTCGCGGAAAGCATGAACGCGTTGCGGCAAGCCCTTCGAATAATCCAGGCGGTCGACGCCCACCAGCAGACGACGCCGCGAGTACTCCTCGCGCATGCGCGCGAACATGTCGCGCCCTTCCTTCGAATCGGCGAGACGAATGAAGTCGTCGACGTCGATGCCGATGGGGTACGCGCCGACCCGCAGCGTTCGGCCGAACGCCCGCAGGCGATCAGGACTCAACCGCTGCGCTTGCGCTTCCGATTCGACGTAGTGAGAAAAATGCGTGAGGTCCGCTTCGCTCTGGAAACCCACCAGATCGTAGGCAAACAGCGAACGCATCAGCCATTCGTGCTCGGGAATCGCGGCCATGATCAGCGGCGGCGGCATCGGGATATGCAGGAAAAAGCCGATACGGTTGGTGCATCCCATCGCGCGCAACTCGGCCGCGAGCGGGATCAACTGATAGTCGTGGACCCAGATCAGGTCGTCCGGTTTCAGGAGCGGCAACAACGTCCGCGCGAACAACTGGTTGACCCTGCGATAGCCCGCGGCGAAGCGCGTGTCGAAATTCGCGAGGTCGAGCCGGTAGTGAAACACCGGCCACAACACGTCGTTGGCGTAACCGAGGTAATACGTGTCGTGGTCTTCGCGGCTCAGATCGAGCGTGGCAAGCGTGACGTTGCCGGCCGTTTGAACATGAACGTCGCCCTGCCCCGTTGTCGCGACGTCCACCGCTTCGTGAATCTTGCCGCTCCAGCCGAACCAGAGTCCGCCCGTTTGTTGCAGGCTCTCCCGTACCGCTACGGCAAGGCCGCCAGCCGCGGGCTTGCGCGGATCGGCGGTGCGATTCGAAACGACGACTAGTCGACTCATGAGGTTCTTATGTTGTTGGGTTCAAATGGCACCCGCCGCCCGCAAGCGAGGGCGCGCCGTCGGTCGATCATGCTGACTGGTCTGCTACGACTCGCCAATGCGGCTTCGGGTTCAACGCTTGGGGCCCTTCATGCCCTCGGTTTCCATCGCGGCATGTCGTTCCTCGCTCGCTTCGATCGGGTCCATCGACTCGTCGATGGAAGCCGTCGCGCGTTCGGTGGCGGCCAACGCTTCATCGACGGTGGTATCGAGTGTTTCGTCCTCGTCTTCGTCGCCCGGCGGCTCCAGCATGTCTCGAAGCATGGCGGCCAGTTCCGGTGTGTCCCACGGCGCCCCATGCTGCTTCTTTTTCTTTATGTAATGCCTGACTTCGGCGTCTTGCTCGGGAGTCAAGGGGAGGCCGCGAAAAGTACTTTTGGGGTCGGCATTGATCATGATTTGCTCCGGGAATTTATCCCGTTTCGAGTTTAGCCCCATTTGGACCGACGATGGGCCGGCAATGGGCCTGCGAGGCCTAAACGCCTTACCCTTCAATTCGCCGACGGCTCGCACCGCCCCACGGTTGTGCGAATCGCATGAAGCTGGGGCAGGCTTCGCTGAAAAGACGCCGGAAAGCGCCCTTCACCACGCCGTTTGATGGGCTCGGAATTTGCTTTGCAATGGCTAGCGTTCTATGAGGGGTCGCAATGAACAGTTGGAGCTTGTGCACGTCCGCCTATGCCACCGAACACCGGGAGCAGATCTGGCGAGATGCGCTGCAAAGGGTATATCTGTCGATGTCCAGCGAAACATTGAGGGACGGCCTGCGCGGCGAGGTGAGCTACAACCGGTCCCCGCTCGGCATGCAGTTCGTCAAACTGGCCGGCTCTCCGCAAGCGATCGCCGGAGATTACCCCGCAAGCGGGACGACCTCCGCCAACCTCTGGATTGCCTTGATCCTGGAAGGAAACGCGGCCTTGCGGATCGGCGGCGAAACGCACGCGCTGGAAGTCGGCGACATCCTGTACGGCGCCGGCGGCGGGGACCGCGTGGAGTTGCTGTTGAGCAGCGACTTCGAGATTCTTACCGTCGAGATGCCTCATGAGGTGTTCTACAAGCGGCTGCTCAATCCGCTCGCGATCCAGGCCGGAACCATTTCCCGCCAGGAAGGCATCAATCACGTCCTGTCCGATTTTCTGTCTTCAGTGGCGGCGCAAATGGAGAGTCTGACGGAGACGTCGTTCCATCCGGTGGAAATGGCGCTCTCCGAATTGCTCACTTACTGCCTCGCAAGACGGCCCGCGCTCAACGGCTTCAAGGATCTCGGTCATGCCAGGCATTTCCAGGAACTCTGCCATTCGATCGATCTGCATCTGGGCGATTGCGATCTGAGTCTCGACAAGGTGGCGCGTCGCAACAACGTATCGCCGCGCTACGTCCAGAAGATTTTCTCGCAGGCCAATTCGAGCTTCAGCCAGTTCGTCCGCAAGCGCAGGCTGGAACAGTGCAGGAAGGATTTGTCGAGCAGGGCGAATGCGTCGCTGTCGATTTCGGAAATCTGCTTTCGTTGGGGGTTCAACGATCTCGCTTACTTCAGCCGGGCGTTTAGCGCCGAATACGGCTGTTCACCCCGCGCATACCGGACACAATTGCTGGAAGAGCAACCGGTATAAAGGCGCCGGTCATGCGGAGAAAGACGCACCGGGCGGCTTTCTCCGTCAACGCCATTCGGCTATGCCCTGAATGCGCCGCGATGGTAGACGAGCGGCGAGCGCGTCGGCTCACGCACGATCCGCTCGGGCTGCCCTGTCAGGATCGCGTGATCGCCCTCGATATAGCTCGCGCCGAGACGGCATTCGATGTTCACGCAGCAATCCGTCAGCAAAGGGCAACCCATGTCCCCTATCTCGTAGTCCACATCCGAGAACTTGTCGCCGTCTTTCGCCCCGAACTTCAGTGCCAGAGACTGCGCACGATCGGAAAGAATATTGACTGCGAACGCGTGCGACTTATTGATCGCCGCGAGCGTATGGCTGCGAAGGTCCATGCATACGAGTAACAGACGCGGACGAAGCGACAGGCTGCAAAACGCGCTCACGGTGCTGCCTAGCGGCCGTCCGTTTTCCATCGCGGTCACGATCGTGACGCCGCTCGGGAAGTCCGCCATGGTCTCGCGCCACTCGGCACTCTGCTCTTTCGAGTTGAACGCGCCTTGCGGCAGGGCGAGCACACTCGACTGGGTCGATGAGTCTTTCATTGTCAGGGTTTCTTACTTTGGATGAGGTGCTATTCCATGCGTCCGCAGATGGCGAGTGCGGCAAGCGCGTAAATCTGCGCGCTTCGGGCGAGGTCCTCGGGTGTGGGCAACACGCGCGGAATGCCGCACGTGACCGCGGGAATCCGGTGCATGTTGAAGACATTGTGGTCGCGCCACATGCTCGAATAGATCGGGTCCGCCCGCGCCAGGGGCTGCCCGCGGACCATCTCGGTCGCGCAGCCAAGCGCGCCGACGAGTGGCGCGACGGCCTCGTCGTCGGCCCGATACCCGTGGCGCACAACGAGGGGACTGATCTCGAACTCGCCGAGATGCAGGGAGCGCAGCAAGCGCTCCAATTCCCGCTGCACTGGCGCGACGGTTTGCCTGGCGGTCAGTCCGACTTCCAGATAGAGCGCGCATACCTCGCTTCCGCTTCCGAACGTATGCGGTACGCCGGCTCGAATCGAATCGATCTGGACCTTGGGAACCGATAGGCCGCCCTCCGTTTCATACCGGTTGCGCACTTCGTAGTCCGCCGTCCATGCGTGCAAGGCTTCGATCAGCTTGCCGGTTCGATAGATGGGGTTCGGATGCGACGCGCAATCCGGGTTGTACGTCAGCGCGGGCGTGAACGCGCTCTCGCCCAGCAAGCGGATACGGAACAACACATAGCCGCAACCCTGCCACGTGATGCCGTAGTCGGTCCCTTCAGCGGCAATCGCATAGTCGGCCGCAACGCCGCCATGATGGAACAGGTAATGCGCGCCGATATCCTTGCCGAGGTAGTCGATACCCTGATATTCCTCGATCGGCTCGGGACCGATCTCACCGGGACAGGCAGTCAGGTAAAGCCTGCCGGACAGTTCGATGCCGGCCTTGCGCAGTGCCTTGGCGGCAATGAGAAAGCAGCTCATCGGCCCGCGGTCGTTCGTGATGGGGTAACCGTGCAGGCGATTGTCCTGCAGCCAGCACTGCGTCCATTCCTTGCGTTGAACGGTTTCCTGACGGTACTTGTAGCCGTCGAGCGCGGCCGAGCCCGCCGGGCTTTCGGTATCCAGATGCGCGGTAAACAGCAGATTGGGCGCATCGCCGCGACCGCCATACTCGCCGACGATGTTCGGACGCGCGGGCGTGGCCCCGACGGCGCGAGGCTTGAGCCCTTCCCGTTGCATCCAGTCGAATACATAGCCCGCCGCCGCGGCCTCCTCGCCGGAACGGCTCGGAATATTGCCGAGTTCGAGCGCCAGTTCGGTCAGTTCAACGGGATCGATGGCGTCCTCGATGCGCGCTTTGTCCTCGGCGGAAATCGGGTGCAACGTTGAAGCGGGCCGCTTGATCATTTTCGAGGTCACACTACGATCCTTTCGTGACGCGGCCGTTCCACATACCGACGATATCGTCCGTATCGAGAACGACCGCAAAGTTCTCCGCCAGCACCTCGAGGGTGTTGTGGTGGAAGTCATCGCGGTAAGCGCCGCAGGCGTCGCCCGCGACAACCACCAGCCAGTCTCGCTGAAACGCATCCCGCACCGTCGAGTCGACGCAACATTCCGTGGTCAACCCGCATATCACCAGCGTGTCGATGCCTTGGGCTCGAAGCCGGCTGTCGAGATCGGTCCCGACAAACGCGCTATAGCGCTGCTTCCATACAATCTGGTCGCCCGCCTCCGGCACGACCTGGTAGAAGGCTTCGCCACCGGAGCCGTCGCGGCATACGGCATAAGCACAAGCGGGATCGACGTTGCGATAGCGCATCCATTTGATCCAGGCTGGCGAATCGGTCGCGGGGTCCGTTTTCAGGCCCGCGAAGATCACCGGGATGCCTGCCTGGCGCGCAAGCGTGGCCAGGCGGCCGGCGTTTTCAATGGCCGGCGCGACGTCCGCGACCGGCACGCCCATCTGCGCGAGCGCACCTTCCGGCGAGCCGAAATCAACCTGGATATCGATGATGCAGAGCGCCACACCGCCTGGCGCCAGCCATTCGTTCATGGAAGGAGCGGTCATGAGAACTCGGCGCGCAAATGCGGAAGAATGTCCTGACCAAAGCGCGTCAGCCCAGTGACGTAATCGGGGAAAATCAACATCACGCCATCCAGTTCGCAATCCCGCAGCAATGCGGATAACTGTGCGTGGCAAGCGGCCGGATCGCCGATCGTCGTATGGGTCATGAATGCATTGCTCGCCCGCTCGACCATTGCGTTGTTCTTGCCGCTGACATCCACGCCGAAGCTGCGCATCATGCCCGTCACGGCCTCGACATCGAGACCCTCCCGATACTGTTGGGCGAGCGCCTCCGCCCGCGCATTCGTGTCCGCGCAAATCACCGTGGACATGCAGTACGTCTTGATCGTGGTGCCGAACTCCTCGGCCAGCGCCTTGGCACGCCGGCTGATAGCGCCGGTCTCGGCGTCGTCCTTGCCACCGATAAAGCAGGCATCGGTGTTGCGAACGCTGAACCGGAGTCCTCGTTCGGACTGTCCGGCACATACCAGGAAAGGACGCGGATTCGCGATGGGCTTGGGCTCCGAGATGCAATCCTTGATGGTGAAGAACTGCCCCTCGTAATCGACGCGTTGATCAGACCATAGCGATTTGATGATGTCGGTCCATTCAGCCGTCATCGCATAGCGCTGGTCGTGATCGAGCGAGGCGTCCCAAACGCCCATCTGCTCGAATTCCTCCTTGAACGAGCCCGAGACGATATTGAGTCCGGCTCGCCCTCCGCTGATCTGGTCGAGCGTCGTGATCATCTTCGCGACAACCGCGGGATTGTGCAGGCCGGCATGCATCGTGGCGATAATGCGCGCGCGACGCGTTGCCTCTGCAATCCCCGCCATCATCGTGACCGATTCGAGCGAGACGTCCCAGTGTTGCGTGGCGCCGCCGAAACCTCGCCATTTCGCCATCGACATAATGAAATCCAGACCGATCTCGTCGGCGAGGATGGCGGCCTCGCGATTTTGCCGGTACGAGGCATCCAGCACCGGCGTGCTGCGCGAAATGATCCATCCGCCTTTCGCGATTGGCAGAAAAACGCCGAACTCTTTAGAACATGTCATTAGGCACCTATGATCCACAACTAATAAAACAGCTTCTTCGCTTTACCGACAAACAGCGCCTCAAATACCGGAAGAGGCTTTACGGCTGAATAGCTGCCCCTTCACGGGCGGTCGCATGAGCGTGACCGCGAACGCGATAATTAACGGAATGATCGCGACCAGCAAAAACGCGCCGGTGAAGCTTCCGAGTTCATCTTTCACGCGGCCGGCAACCAACGGACCAAAACAGGCGAGTGTCGAAATAAGATTCGCCACGGAGAAAATCTCCAGGTACGGAAGCCGTCCGTAATAGTTGGACAGAAGAACGCTCGTGGCGAGAAAGGTCATGCCATAGCCCGCGCCGATTCCGATCGAGAAGACGATCAGCATCGGCAATGAAGTCGCCGCGCTGAGCGCGAGTGTGCCGATGACCATCAACAACAGGCTCGCAATCAGCATCTTCTTCGGTTCGATCTTTTCGCCGAACAGGCCCGCGATAAAACGGGAGAAAGAATTGATCAGCGCCTCGGCGCTCAGCAGCGCGGCCGCGGTCTGCGCGCTGAATCCGTGATCCGTGATATGCGCGACGGCAAAGCTATTGGTGGTAATGCCGACCAGCAGGAACGTGGTGTAGGCGGCAGCGATCGCGTAAAACTGCCACGTGCCCATTGCCTCACGCGCCGTCCATGCCTGCTCGGTGTGATAAACCGAGCTGTTCTCTTCCTGACGATGCGCGTTGCCCAACTGTTCGGCGTGCTCGCGCTCCCGGACACCCGAAGGCAGCAATACGGTCGCGAGGAGCCCGAGTACCACCAGGAAGAAGCCGGACAACGCCCAATGCATGCGCCAGTTCCCCAGCACATTCACGGCCAGAACCACGAGCCACGGACCCACGACGCCGCCGAGTCCGCCGACCGTGAAATAGAAGCCAAACGCGAACGCCTGATTCTTGTACATCCGGCCGATAACGTAAGTCCCCGGCACGGTGGCGACGAAGCTGAAGCCGACGCCCAGCAGAATCGCGCCGGCGAAATACAGTGCGAGGCCGTGACAATGCGCGAGAAGCGCGAAAGCCGCGGCGAGGATGACGGTGCCGGCCAGAAACGTCGGCCGCACGCCAACTCGGCGGATGAAGATGGCCGGCAGATAACTCGACAGGCCGCAGGCCAAACCCAGTAACGTGAACCCCAGTCCGGCGCTAGACCAGCTCCATTGCATTTCCTTGATCATGTCCGGCAGTACCACGCCCAACGACGTGAAGGTGGCCGCTGTGATCATGAAATAGATCGCGCTCAATAGCGCAAGTATGGCCCACTGATAACCTCTGCTATAGCTATTCATGCAATGCCTCGCAAGCTGATATTTAATTAAGACCGTTCCGAATCATTCGGGCTTCAATTGAAGCTGTATCTGATCAGCGCGCCATAGCTGAATTGATCGGTGGGGAAGTACTCCGTGCTCTGGATCTTGTACTTGTTCCTGATCGGATTCAGAACGATACCCAGCCACAAATGCCCGCCGGGCTGGCCCAATTCCTTGCCGAGGTCGTAGTGGAGTTCCGGTTTGAAATCGGTCGTCTCGGCCTGGCCGTGCAAACCGAAGGTATGGTCGAAAGTCCCGACAATCCGGAAATCGCCCAGTTTCGTCGAAAACGGGAAACCATAATCTATGTGAAGTCGCCGGTCATTCCAGCCCAGGCCGGGATTTCTTTCCCAGTAATAGATCGTGCGCAGCCAGCCGATCCAAGGAGCCTGCCAATCGATGCCGATGCCGGGAAAGTAGTTATAGCCCTGGTGCTCTGTCTTGGAGATCCATTGGGCAAACGTAATATCCTTGAACGGTCCCAGAGAGATATCCTTGCCCAACAGCTTGCCCAGGCTCAATCTCGGAACGAGCTTGTAATAGTAGGTCGTGGCGCCGCCGGCATAGTCGTTCTGCAGCGAGGTTTCGAAAATAGAATAGGTGTAGAGATCACCAAAGCGATAGTCACCGAACGATTCAAAAATCGGCGAGAAGGTGGTTTTAGGATCGACCTTGTTGCCCCCCTGCAGATAGCCGCTCACGTCGAACGACTGGTAATTCACAAATCCCCCGGAATACGCAAACACAGACTGAGACGAGCCGATCGCCGCGAGAAGCAGACATGCGGTTGCAATAGTTTTAAACATGATAATTAGATCCGTGAAATTCGGATTTATAAGAGATCTTTTCTCAATGATTTGATTAAAGCGAATCCGTGAGAAACATCTGACAAGAACCGCCGGCCCGTTAGTTATTAGTGGTTATGCTCAACACGGCGCAAATGTACCGAGACATAAAAAACCACGCTTGCAAAAATCCGCATAAGGACTTGGACTGGTCACCCGGACCGGTGCCACGCGAGGCGCCTTTTTTTACTTTTTTGGTGGCGCAATCGGTGGCGCGGTCGGTGGCGCGATCGGTTACGTGCAGGCGGGCTGCGCCGGGCGATTTCAGCGCCGCTGTGTGGGCGCCTGCGCGGCTCTGTTCGAATTGGCGTCCGTCAGACGCGTGAAGACAGGCGCGGGCGCGATCATCCAGCCTCGCGCCCGTGTTCCATTGCAACGCCTAACCCTTGACCGCCCCCGCAGTCAATCCGGTGATGATCTGGCGCGCGGCGACGAGCGTGAAAATGAGCGGGGGAATCGCAATCAGGCTTCCAAGCGCCATGATCTTTCCCCAATCGACGCCTATGTCCGTGATGTAAAGCGACGTTGCAACGGGCAACGTGCGCGTTCCGCGGTCGGTCAGCACGAGTGCAAGGATGAATTCATTCCACGCGATGCGGAAAGTAAAAATGGCGGCGGCGGCAAGGCCTGGCCGGATCAGCGGGAGAAATACCTTGTAGAAGATCCCAATCGGCCCGCAACCATCGAGCGCGGCGGCTTCCTCCAGTTCAATCGGAATCTGAATGACGAAACCGTACAGCAGCCAGATAGTGAACGGCAGGTTCACCGCCACATACAACAGGATCAGACCTGAAAGGCTGTTCACCATGTTCCACCGGCTCCAGATCATGAACACCGGCAGTGCCAGTACCGCTAGCGGCACCGTGCGCAGCATCAGCGTCGCGTAGGCAACGGCGGTACGCCCCGGAAAACGGAAACGCGCCAGTCCATAAGCCGCCATGCAGCCGAGCAGAAGCGTAAGCGCCGTCGACACGACACCCACGATCAGGCTGTTTCCGAGGTAACGGGCGAAATTGTCCTCGCCGAGCACCGCGCGGTAGTTCTCCAGCGTCGGCGTGAACAACAGATTCAAAGGCTCGCCGAATATCTGCGTCTGGTTGCGCAGCGACGTGACGAAGATGAGTGCGATCGGCGCCACGCACAGACAGGCCAGGATCACCAGCGCGGTGTAGTGCAGGCCGATGAGCAACGGAGAGCGGCGCATTACATCTTCTCCTGTTTCAGTGGATTCGAAAAACGCAGCGCCACGCACGACAGGAGTGCGACGACCGCCAGCAACAGCACGGAAATCGCCGCGGCGGAGCCCAGGTTCTGGCTCACGAACGCGGCCTTGTAGATGTGCAGGGAAAGGATTTCCGTCGCATCACCCGGCCCGCCGAAGGTGAGAATGTAGATGACCTCGAGCACGCGAAATGCGTCGATCACGCGCATCAACAGCGTGATCGCGATCACGTGAGCGACCATCGGCAGCTTGACCCGCCAGGTCATTTGCCACCACGTGGCGCCGTCGATGCGCGACGCTTCGAGTACCGATCCATCGACACTGGCGAGGGCCGCAAGCATCATGATCAATACGAATGGCGTCCATTGCCAGATATCCGACACGACGATTGCAATGAAGGAAAGGCTGGGATCGGCCAGCCACGCGTGAGGCGCCATGCCGACGTGCTGCAGGATCGCATTGACGAAGCCAAACTGCGCGTCGAACAGATATCGCCACGTCAGGCCCACGGCAATCGGCGCAATCATCATGGGAAGAATGAACATGCTGCGGAAGAACGCCATTGCGCGCGCAGGCGCTTCGAGCAACAGCGCCAATGCGATGCCGAGGCTCATTTCGGCGGTGACGCAAACAAACGCGAACAGCAGCGTGACCCGCAACGAACTCCAGACGGCAGGGTCCGCAAAGGCTGTCCTGAAGTGACGAAGTCCGACCCAGTGGGCGTCGGCCCACGGCGTTCCCATCGACCAGTCGAAGAAACCTAGCTGAATGCCGGAGATCAAGGGATATAGACAGGCGGCGGCCATGACGGCCGCCGCCGGGCCCACGTAAACCAACGGGACCCAGGAGGGCGTTCTCATGAAAGGAAATTCCGGTGACAGCGGCGCCGGTGATCGCATCCGATCGAAGGCTGCCTCTTGTATGGGATATCTACGTGCTCAGGCCTTGTAGCCGGCGCTTCGCATGATCTCCAGTACTTTGGGGATCTCGCCGTTCAATGCCGCAGCCGGTGACGAAGCGCCAATCAGCGCGTTCGAAATGCCCACGCCGAGAGCCTGATCGACAATGGCGTCCCAAACGGGAATCATTGGCCGCCAGTCCGGATCGATGTATTTGATCTGTTCCCGCAATACGGCAAATTCGGGAAACTGCCGGGTCATCGCGGGGTCGGCTATCGTCGAGACCCGGCTGGGGCTACCGCCCGCACGGCAAACGGCTTTGTCCTGTTCTTTCGATGTGAGCCATTGAAGAAGAAGGAATGCCGCCTCGGCGTTTTTCGAATTTCGCGGGATCGCAAGGCCAAGCCCGCCTGCTTCGCTCGAATAACGGCTGCCTTTGGGGTGAACCGCATACCCCACCTTGTCGCTGATTCTGGAGCGCGTCTTGTCCCGCACCGGACCGAAAATAGCGGTCGCGTCGAGGTACATCGCCGCCTGCCCTTCCAGGAAAGCGGTCATCATTTCCCCCTGACCGTAGCTCGGAATGCCCACCGGTCCTGTTTGCACGACATCCTGCAGAAACCTCAACGCCTTCACGCCGTTATCGTCGTTGAAGACCGGCGAAAAAACGCCGGACTTATAGTCAAACACTTTTCCGCCCAGCGGATTGAGGTGCAGCAGCCATGCTTGCAGACATTGGTGTCCAGCCTGTCCGCGCGAGGTCAATGCGCCGATCCGCGCCTTGTCCTTGATGACGTAAAGCAGTTTGTGAAGCTCGTCGTAGGTTTGCGGCACCTTCAGATCATATTGGCTGAAAACGTCACGCCGATAAGCCAGGATGGACGTCTCCGCGCCATAGGGGACGCCGTATAACCTGGCGCCAGGGCCGGACAGATATCCCTTCTCCCCGCCCACGAGTCCGATGTTCTCCACATAGGCCGGCACCATGTCCGCCATGTCGTAACCTGCGTCCGACAACTGTGGGTTCTTGAAGAACGGCGCAAGCTCGCGCAGCAGGTTCTTGTTGACGTACTCGGTTTTCCACGTGGCAATGTAGCTGATCAGATCGTAATCGCCTTGAGGCTTCGACATTTCCAGCAACTGCTTGTCGCGCATGCGCAGCATCTGCATCTTGTCCAGTTCGACCTTGATGCCGGTCAGCGCGGTGAATTGAGGCAACAGCCTGATCATCGCCTCGTAGTGCGGATGCGACGGAATGCTCAGAACGAGCGACGTTCCCTTGTACTTCGCGAACCGATCCTGCGCGTGACTGCTGGAGATCGGAAGCCCTGCCGCGAACACCGAAAGTCCCGCGAGTTTTACGAATTCCCTGCGTTGCACGATTGTCTCCTGAATGGTGCTGGATGCGTTGCCGTCAATGTCCCAGGCGTTGCGTGGTGGCCGTGTCGAATAGATGCAGTGCCTGCGGATCGAAACCGATGCCGACGGTCTGGTGCGCGAGCGCGTGACAATCGCCGGGGGCGACCACGGTGAGCCGCACGCGCGGATCGGTCGCGAGACGGCCAACCAGCACGCTTTCCGTGCCGAGGTACTCGACGACGTCGACGATCAGTCTCAACGAATGCGCGCCACCCGTGAGTTGCAGCGCTTGTGGCCGCAACCCGAGCGTGATGTCGCGCCCCGCTTCCAATGCGGTTTGCAGCCGCGCGGCGGGTACCTGAAACTGGAACCCCGTCCCGGCCAGCGTGAGCGCACCGTCATGAACTTCCACGCGCGCGGGAATCAGATTCATCGTCGGCGTGCCGATAAAGCTCGCCACGAACAGATTGGCCGGCTTTGAAAAGACTTCGGCGGGTGTGCCGATCTGCTGAATCCTTCCCTTGTCGAAGATGACGATGCGTGAAGCGAGCGTCATCGCTTCGACCTGGTCGTGCGTCACGTAGACCGTCGTTTTTCCGAGGCGCTCATGCAACAGCGCGAGTTCCGCGCGCATATGGCCGCGCAACTTGGCGTCGAGATTCGAGAGCGGCTCATCGAAGAGAAATACTTCCGGCTCGCGCACGATGGCCCGACCGATCGCCACACGCTGTCGCTGGCCGCCCGATAGCTCCCTGGGCTTGCGTGACAGCAGCTTTTCGATATTCAGTGTTTTGGCAGCGGCATTGACCAGGGTTTCGATGTCCGAATCGGACCGCCCCGCAAGGCGCAATGCAAACGACAGGTTTTGCGCGACGTCCATGTGCGGGTACAACGCATAGTTCTGAAACACCATGGCAATGTCGCGCTTCGCTGGTGCAACCCGCGTCACATCACGGCCAGCAATGTGGATCTGGCCTTCGGTCACCGACTCGAGACCCGCGATCATGCGCAATGTGGTGGATTTCCCGCAGCCGGATTCGCCCAGCAGCACGACGAACTCGCCTGCGTCGATCCGCAGATCCAGATGCTCGACCACCGTTGTCGCACCAAAGCGCTTGACGACCTGGCGCAGTTCAAGTCCTGACATGAAGTCTCCATACGTTGATGTTGTTGGGTTCAGTCGTGTCGCGGCGTGCGCCAGCGGCGCTCCCATGACCGCGCCGAATAGCGGCGTATGCCCCATCCGATCGATCGGCGCCTGTTTCCCGGATGAACCTCGTCGGGTCCCCAGATCGCCTGGTAGGTATCGATGCATCGGCCTTGCCGCTGCCAGCGAACCGCAAGCGCGCCGAGCAGGCAGAACCATGACGCGAGCACGACCGCCATCCAGCGCGGCGCGTCCGCCGCATACAGACCTGTCGCCACCGCGAAGAGCGCAGCCAGAATCGCGCTCGTGCCGAGTATCTTGTGAATGAGTTCGAACGCGACGCGGCGCGGCGTCATGTCGTAGTGATCGCCTCGAAAGGAATCGCCGGAACGCTGGTTTCCGCGACGCGGATCGTTGGGGCCACCCTTGGTTCCGCGCACTATCCCGCCGGCAATCTGCAGCCAGCCCGCCGCACCGATGCACCATCCCAACGTTCCATGCGCCCTCGCCAGCAACGAAGCGCCGGGTGCGTTGCGCCATGCGAGGACAAGGCCAGCGCTCATCAGCAGCACGCCTGCCCACTGCAGCGTCTGGTGCGCGCGCCACCATGTCTTGTTGTCGAGATCGGCGGGCCACGACTGATGTGGCAGGACTTTGAAATATCGCGCCGCGAGGACACCGGCAGGCAGCAACACCGCCCAACTAAGCACCATCAGTCGTCCATGCCAGGCGAGCCAGGTCGCGACGTGATGTTCGCCGGCGCCTGATAGCGGCATGAGAAGCCAGGTAAAGACACTGTGCATGCTATGCCCTGTAGGCGGGTGCGATGGGTGCGAACGGATTCGCCGTCACCTGCGGCCCTTGCGCGGTTCGCAGACGTCGTAGCGAGACCGTTCCTTCAAACAGACGGCGCCGACACCGGTTCAATTCCGCAAAGACGCATTCTTGTTCTTGGTTCACGCTCGACGTTCTTCTCTTTATCGTCGCGGCGTGGTCTCGATTGGGTGCAGATTATGGGCACCCACTCGATTGCCAACTATTGAAAGTTATGAATAGGGTGATTGCCGGCGGTTATACGAAGGAAAATGAGAGGTGAAGCGTGTGCAGTTGTAATAAAGCTGAAGCGGTGCGCCGCCTGTTTTCAGTCATTGGAAGCGAACGCGCGCTCGTCGAACCTCACGCCAGATCGCGCCGCATGAACACGCGTTTCGATTCGTCGAGTCCGCGCGCGATATGCGCTTCGCGCCGCGCGATCAGCGCCGCGTCGAGTTCGGCTGACTCGATGTCGCGAAAGCGGAGCCGCCGATAGTACGGCGCATTCCACGGCACCTCGCGATACGTCGACAGCGTGAGTTGCATCGCCCCTCGCGCACGCGCGAGTTGCGCGACCTGCTCGATCAGCGCCGCGCCGATGCGCCGCCCGGCATGCGTGGTGAGCACGTCCAGCTCCTGCACGTAGAAGCGCGCGGGCTGCGGCTCGAACATCACGAATCCGACGCGTGTTTCATCGGCCTCCACGGCGACGATGATTTCGCGCGCGGCGATCTTGCGCTCGACGAGTTCCAGCGGCATGGGCGGCGCATCGGCAATACCCGTCATGCCGACGCTGACGAAACGCAGACCCGCCTCGAATTCGATCGCACGGATCACGGCCGCATCGTGCGGCTCGGCAAAACGGAAAGTGACGGCGTGGGCGCATTGCATGAGCGTTTCCTACGTTCGTTTATTCAGGGGCATGCCGCGATATTGACATTGGCCGCGCGAAATAAACAAGCGCCCAACGCCGCCACGGCACTAAACTCCTGAGCATCGGTATTTCCCTTTCGAGCCACGATGGACCTGACGCATCTTCTGCAGATCGCCCTGCACTTCGACCAGCACCTGAGCGGCCTGACCGCCGAATACGGCGCCGTCGTTTACGCGATGCTGTTTCTCGTCGTATTCGTGGAGATCGGTTTTCTGCCGCTCTTTTTCCTGCCTGGCGATCCGCTGATTTTCATCTGCGGCGCGCTCGCCGCCACCGGCGCGCTGAACGTCTGGTTCGTGGTTCCGGTGCTGTTCGCCGCCACGGTGGCCGGCAGCATCGTCGACTATGCAATCGGCCGCGCGATCGGCGAAAAGGTCTATACCGCCGACTATCGCTGGCTCGACAAGAATGCGCTGCGCAAGGCGCACGCGTTTTACGAAGCGCGCGGCGGCCTGACGTTTCTGCTGTCGCCGTTCATCGCCGTGGTGCGAACCTTCGCGCCGTTCGTCGCCGGCGTTTCACGCATGACGTTCGCGCGTTTCGTGTCGTTCGTCAGCGCCGGAGCGGCGCTGTGGATCGTCTCGCTGGTCGCGGCGGGTTATCTGTTCGGCAACGTGCCGCTGGTGCGCGATCACATGAGTTCGATCGTGCTGCTGGGCGTCTCGCTCGGCGTCGGTTCGTTGCTCGTCAGCGCCGTGTGGCGCTTCGTCAACCGGCGCATGCGCACTCGCTAATTCGCGCGGCCATGACAGCGTTATCCGCCTTGCGGGCTTTCGCGCCGGCGCTGAGCGTCGCGGCCGGCACACCCGTCCCCGCATCGCCGCGCGGGTCGCGCGCGTGCTGACCAACGCCACGCCGCGATAAGCCGGGCCGCGCCGTGTCATCGGCGCATGACCGGCTCACCTCTGCTTACACCCAGCCTTCGATCTTCAGGCCGCTCGCGCGCTCGGCTTCCTCGCGCGACACGCTGCGCACCGTTTGGCCGAAGCTCCAGATGTGCCCTTCAGGATCGCGGGCGGCGTAGACGCGGTCGCCGTAAAACTGATCGGCCGGCTCACGCGTGATGATCGCGCCCGCGGCGCGCGCCTTCGCGCAATGTTCGTCGATGCCCTCGCGCAATTGCACGTGTACCGACTGCGTGTTCTTGCCGCCGATCGAAGCGGGACTGGCCGAGTCGTCGGACCATTCGCCGGCGATCATCACGTAGCTGTCGCCAAAGCGCATCTCCGAATGGGCCAATCGGCCGTCGCTATCCGTGATGACCATCCGGCGCTCGAAGCCGAATGCTTTTTCGAGCCAGTCCAGCGCGGCGAACGGGTCCCGGTAGTACACCGCCGAACCCAGCGACGGACGATGAAGCGAATCGCTCATGCTTGTCTCCTTTGTAAGCCTTCACGTCGATATTTAACACCGCGGTTAAGCGGATCGACAAGGCGGAATGATGTCGCCGCGGCGGCCCGGTTCGGTCCGACCGTTCATCCGCGTATCCACGCAGCCAGGAAGCTGTTTGTCGGCACGACGTTTGCGTAATGAAAGCAACGCGGCATGCCGGCGCTCGGCGCGCGGTGCCGCGGCAGCCTATCGTTCGCATCGGGAGCGCGACATGGACGCATCAGCGGCTTCTGCATTACCCGCGCCACCGCCGGTCCCTATCGTGCTGGTGTACAGCCAGGGCCGCAAAGCGGCGGGCGGCGGTCACGAAATCGACACCCAATGGGAGCTTGCCCGGCAGATCGCCGAACTGAAAGGCGCGCAACTTGCTGGCAACGTCGATGACGCGTGCATCGCTTCGGCGGACCGCTACCTGGTCCCCGACGACACGTTGACGGTGGATGAAGCGCGCAAGCTGGGCGTCGCGTCGGAACGCGATCTGTACGGCGGCGTGGTGCCGTATCCGTTCGTCGCGACGAAGCTGATCGCGCACGAATTGCCGCCGGGCGCGCGGCATGCGCCGCACGGCTGGTCGCGTGAATTCAGCGAGCAGGTTCGCGGACTCGTGCTGCCGGGCTACGCGGCGTTCTCGCGGGACGACGCGCTCGACGCCGCCGCGTCGCTGTGGCCCGGCGGGCGGGTGCGCATCAAGCGGCCTTACGGCATCGGCGGCGCGGGGCAAGCGCTCGTGGAAACCGGCGAGCAGCTCGCCGCCGAACTCGACGACATCGGCGACGCCGCGTTGCAGGCCGAGGGCGTCGTCGTCGAACGGCATCTGGAGAACATCGAGACGCTGAGTGTCGGCCGCATCACGCTCGACGGCCTGGCCGCGAGCTATCACGGCGTGCAGAGACTGACGGTCAACAACCACGGCCATCATGTGTACGGCGGCTCGGACCTCGTCGTCGTGCGCGGCGATTTCGACGCGCTCGCGCGTCTCGACATGGCGGACGATGTTCGAGAGGCCATTGCCCGGGCGCGCGCGTTCGATGCCTGCGTGCAAAAGTACTACGCCGGCTTCTACGCGTCGCGGCGCAACTATGACGTGGGCTGGGGCGCCGACGCGAACGGCACGCACTATTGCGGCGTGCTCGAACAGTCGTGGCGGCTGGGCGGCGCGAGCGGCGCGGAAATCGGCGCGCTGCGCGTGCTCCAGGCGGACCGCAACGCGCACACGGTGCGGGCGTCGACGTGGGAGATCTACGGCGCGCACGCCGAGGTGCCCGCCGGCGCGTGCCTGATCTATCACGGCACCGATCCGCAGGCGGGCGAAATCACGAAGTTTTATACGGTAGACGGGAGTAGCGAAACATGACGGCGGACAGATACCGCGTGCAAATACCCATCGAAACCGGTCATCTCGACGCGACCATCCTCGCGCCGAAGACGACCGTGCCAGGCGTGCTCTTCGTGCATGGCTGGGGCGGCAATCAGGACCAGTATCTGGAACGCGCGCGGCAGGCCGCTGCGCTCGGCTGCGTGTGCCTCACGTTCGACCTGACCGGGCACGCGCGCACACGCAGCGAGCAGGAGACGGTCACGCGCGAAACCAACCTCAACGATCTGCTGGCCGCCTACGACACGTTGGCGAAGCATCCGCTCATCGACCGCAATTCGATCGCGGTGATCGGCAGCAGTTACGGCGGCTACCTCGCGAGCATTCTTACCTCGCTGCGGCCGGTGCGCTGGCTCGGCATGCGCGTGCCCGCCCTGTATCTCGACGAAGGCTGGAACATTCCGAAGCGCGCGCTGCACGTCAAGCATGACATCGTCGCTTATAGAAAGCGCATCGTGGCCTCCGGCGAGAATCGCGCGTTGCGCGCCGCGGCGGCATTCAAGGGCGACGTGCTGCTGGTCGAGTCGGAGCGCGATCAGTTCGTGCCGCACACGGTAATCGCCAGCTATCTACAGGCGTTCCTGAGCGCGCATTCGTTGACCTACCGGATCATCGACGGCGCGGATCATGGACTGAGCGACGAAGGCAGTCAGCGTGCGTACACGGCGCTCGTCGTGACGTGGCTCGGCGAGATGATCGGCGGCTTGCGAGCGGGCAGCCGGGGCGAAGCAGCGAACCCGCCGATTCGGTGAGGCGGCTCGGGCGGCATCGGCTTGCCGCGCGGCGAGCCGCTGGCCGCTGGTTCGGTACAGCGCTATGGGCCACTCCAGGCCGCCATGAGTCCGCTATACGCCGCCTTACTTCGCCACCGGCATCGTGAATTCGGCGCCCTTCGCGATGCTGTCCGGCCAGCGCTGCATGATGCTCTTGTAGCGCGTGTAGAAGCGGATGCCTTCTTCGCCGTAAGCGTGGTGGTCGCCGAACAGCGAGCGCTTCCAGCCGCCGAACGAGTGCCAGGCCATCGGCACCGGAATCGGCACGTTGATGCCGACCATGCCCACCTGGATCTGCCGGCCGAACGCACGCGCCACGCCGCCGTCGGACGTGAAAAGCGACACGCCGTTGCCGAACTCGTGCGCGTTGATCAACTCCACCGCGCTCGCGAAATCGGGCACCCGCACCACCGCCAGCACCGGGCCGAAAATCTCTTCCTTGTAGATCTTCATGTGCGTGCCGACCTGGTCGAACAGCGTGCCGCCGATGAAGAAGCCCTCTTCGCTCGCCACCGGATGCGCGCGGCCGTCGACGATCAGCTTCGCCCCTTCCGCCACGCCCGAGGCGATATAGCCGGCCACCTTGGCCTTATGTTCGGCGGTCACCAACGGCCCCATCTCGGCGTCGAGATGTTCGCCGTTCTTTATCACCAGCGATTCGACGCGCGGCACCAGCTTCTCGATCAACCGATCGGCGACGTTGCCGACCGCCACCGCCACCGAGATCGCCATGCAGCGCTCGCCCGCCGAACCGTAGGCCGCGCCGATCAACGCATCGACGGCTTGATCGAGATCGGCGTCCGGCATCACCACCAGATGATTCTTCGCGCCGCCGAGCGCCTGCACGCGCTTGCCACGCTTCGACGCTTCCGTATGAATATATTCGGCGATCGGCGTCGAGCCGACGAACGACAGCGCGGCGACGTCGGGATGATCGATCAGCGCATCGACGGCCACCTTGTCGCCGTTCACGACGTTGAACACGCCGTCCGGCAAGCCGGCTTCCTTGAGCAATTCGGCGAGGCGCAGCGACGCGGACGGATCGCGCTCCGACGGCTTCAGCACGAAGGTATTGCCGCAGGCGAGCGCGACCGGGAACATCCACATCGGCACCATCACCGGGAAATTGAACGGCGTGATGCCCGCGACCACGCCGAGCGGCTGACGCAGATTCCAGTTGTCGATGCCGCCGCCGATCTGGTCGGTGAAGTCGGTCTTGAGCAGATTCGGAATGCCGCACGCGAACTCGACCACTTCGATGCCGCGCACCACTTCGCCTTGCGCGTCCGTGAACACCTTGCCGTGTTCGCGCGTGATCAGCATCGCCAGTTCGTCGTGATGCTGATTGAGCAATTCCTTGAACCTGAACAGAATGCGGGCGCGCTTGAGCGGCGCGGTTTCGCTCCAGGCCGGAAAAGCCGCCCTGGCGGCCTTGACCGCCGCGTCCACTTCCTCGACCGACGCGAGCGCGACCGAACCGCTCACCTGGCCGGTGGCGGGATTGAACACGTCCTTGAAGCGGCCGCTCGCCGGTGCGGCGGGCGCGCCGCCGATGTAGTGGCCCAACTGCTGCACAGTCAGCTTCGCTTGTTCGTTCGCTACATTCATTTCCTTACCTCGTTCGGGATCGACGCGTCAGCACCGCGCCGTAAGCAGGAAGATCGGGCCGCGCCGCACGGCGCGGTATGCAAGGCCGCGCGCTCGCCGGCAGGCTCCGTCAAGACCCGCCAACTGTATCGACGGTGCCGGTCATATTCCCGATACAGCGCAATAAAACCGCGCCTCGCTGTATTGTTTTTCGCCTGACAACTGTATTGGTCGGTGAACCTGGTGCGGCCCGCCTACTCCCCGTAAGTCCTGGCTTGCAAAGTTTCGCTTTAAGGACGCCAATGAAGTCGCCTTGAAAGCTGCTCGAAAACAGTTCCGTTCAGGAGGCAATGATGGAAACGAACGCATCGGCAGACGGCCGCGAGCATCGCTCGCAGACCCGCAAAGCCACCGCCAGCGGCTGGATCGGCTCGGCGCTCGAGTACTACGATTTCTTCATCTACGCGCAAGCGGCCGCTCTCATCTTTCCGCAGTTGTTCTTTCCGTCGGGCAATCCAAAGATCGCGATCGTCGCGTCGCTCGCCACCTATGGCGTCGGCTACGTCGCGCGGCCGATCGGCGCGTTCGTGCTCGGGCACTGGGGCGACACCCACGGCCGCAAGAACGTGCTGCTGCTTTGCATGTTCATGATGGGGTTTTCGACCATGGCGGTCGGCCTGCTGCCCACCTATCAGCAGGCCGGCCTGCTGGCGCCCGCGATGCTGGTGGTGCTTCGTCTGATCCAGGGCTTTGCCGTCGCGGGCGAAATCTCCGGCGCGAGTTCGATGATTCTCGAACACGCGCCGTTCGGACGACGCGGCTATTACGCCAGCTTCACGCTGCAGGGCGTGCAGGCCGGCCAGATTCTCGCCGCGGCCGTGTTCCTGCCGCTCGCCTATTACATGGAGGAAAGCTCGTTCAATTCGTGGGGCTGGCGCGTGCCGTTCCTGCTGAGCGCGCTGGTGCTGGTTGCCGGCTACATCATTCGCCGCGAGGTGCAGGAAACGCCGGTCTTCAGGAAAGAAGACGCCACCGGCGCCGTGCCCAAGTCGCCGATCGCGGAGGCCTTCCGCTACAACCTGCCGGATATGCTGCGGGTGGTCGGCTGCTCGCTGATGAACGTGATTCCCGTGGTCGCCACCATTTTCGGCGCGGCGTATGCGGTGCAGGCGTCGTACGGCATCGGCTTTTCGAAGAGCGTGTATCTGTGGATTCCGGTGATCGGCAACATCGTCGCGGTGCTGGTGATTCCGTTCGTGGGCAATCTGTCGGACCGGATCGGCCGGCGCTTGCCGATCATCGTCGGGGCGCTCGGCGCCGGACTGCTCTCGTTCGCTTACCTGTACGCGATCAGCATTCGCAACGTGCCGCTGGCGATCGTGATATCGATCCTCATGTGGGGCGTCATTTACCAGGGTTACAACGCCACGTTTCCGAGCTTCTATCCCGAACTGTTCCCGAGCCGTTCACGCGTCTCCGCGATGGCGATCGGCCAGAACATCGGCACGACCATCACCGCGCTGCTGCCGGCGTTGTTCGCTTACGTCGCGCCGCCCGGATCGCACAACATTCCGCTGACCGTCGGCGCGATTACCTTCGGCATCACCATTCTCGCGGCGGCGACGGCATGGAGCGCGCGGGAAAATTATCGCGTCAGGCTGAGCGACCTGGGCGAACCCAACGCGGTGCCGATCGACAAGGAAAGCTATGAACTGCAGCGCGCCCAGACCATCGCCGAAGCGAAGAAAGCGGTTGCCTGACGGCAGCGGGCGGCGATGCATCGCGATGACCGTCGATGCGTTCGCCGCCTTCGCAGTGTTCGCGGCAAGCAGCTAGCGCCATTGCTCGGTCAGTTCGTTGGCGAGCACCATCTTCTCGCGGATCAGTTCGGCAAAGGGCGTGTCCGCGCCGCCGTGCGTCTTGAGGAATTTCAGCGCGGCGGAGTGCACGGCGCGCATCGAGCGACCGTCGATGCCGGCCATGCGCGGCGCGCTGCGTTTGGTCTCCTCGACCAGATCGCGGGCGCTCGCGAAGTCCGGCGACAAGCCCGTGTGCGCGTCGAATTCGGCGCGCAAAGCAGCCGCGTAGTCGCGCGACTGCCCAAGCCGGTCGACGTCGATCAGCAGATCGACACCCTCGCCCATGCGCAGCGCGCAGAGAATCCATAGCGCAATGAAAGCCCGATACGCGTTGTTGCCTTCGGCCGTGCGGGCATATTGCTCGCATGCCATCGCGTAGGCGTCCTCCGATGAGGGCGCAACCGGCGGCAAGCTCACGCCGCAAACCGCGATAGCCTGCCTGACCAACGGCTCCGACTGGTTCAAGCCCAGCACGCGAAACGGCGCGGCCACGAAGAACGGATTGCTCCACTGCTGGTTGAGCAGCCACCCCGAAGCGAACTGCGACGCGGGATTTCGCAACACGCTCACATGGAGCGCCTCGGGAAACGCGCGCTTGAGCCACGGCAAGCGGCCCGATGAACGGCAAAACTTCAAGACCGGCGCCTTGCCCTGCTCGACGGAGCGCTCACACAGACTACGCAAATAGCCTTGCAACGCGGGAAATTCCGCGTCCGGCTCGCGGGCGAAACGATCGGTGCCGAAGCGTTTTCTGTATCCGGCGACACCGCGCGCGCCCTCTTGCAGATACGGGCGGTACTCGTCGAAATACGGCGCGGCGAGCGGCGGATGCCCCGAGGTCAGCGTGGGACGAACAGCGGAAACATCGGCGAAACTCAGGTCGGCGAGCACATTGCTCAACGGTTCGTAGAAGCCGGTCACCGTCTCGAGCGCGCGCAGACGCGACCAGATCCACGTGCCGGCGCTGCGCCAGCCGGTATGCAGAAATACGCCCTGTTTCAGGGCACTTTCGCTTGCGGTGTCATCCTGGCGTTGTGATGGATCATTCGACATACGGGTCACCTTTTTGCGCGACCGAGAGGCCGCGCAACGGTCGATTTGGAAACGGCATGGGACTTCTCTTCACGTTGAAGCAACGACTGCCCGCCTCGATGCAGAAGCCCACACTCTAGCGGTTCAGGCTGTCGACTGCGTTACAAAAACCATCACTTTACCTTGCACCGACGCACCGCATTCCTCGACGCGAGCGAGGTGACATACGGTGGACTGGAACCGCGCACCCAAACGCTTTAAGCTCCCAGACTCACGAACTCAAACGCCGCTGACATGAACGATTCGGCTGATATCCGTTTCCTGCTGACGATCCGCGAAAGCGGCAGCCTGATCGCCGCGGCGAGAAAACTGGGGCTGTCGCCCTCGGCGGTGACCCAGCGCCTTCAGCAACTCGAAAAGAAGCTGGGCGCGCAACTCGTGAATCGTACGGCACGCCGCTTGCAGTTCACGGAAGAAGGCGCGCTGCTATGCGAGCGCGGCGCCGAACTCGTCCAGCAGTTCGATTCATTGTTCGAAGACGTGCAGACGCGCCGTGGCGGCCTGGTCGGCACGTTGAAAATCAATGGCCCGCTGGGCTTCGGACGGCGCCACCTCGCACCGGCCATTGCCGACTTCCAGCAGCAGAACCCGGATATCGACGTGGCGCTCACGCTGTCCGATCAGCCTTTGACGGACACCATGGATCGCTTCGACATCGTCGTGCATATCGGCGAGTTGCCGGCCTCCAACCGCGTCGGTTACGCGATTGCCCCGAATGCGCGATTCGTCTGCGCGGCGCCGGCGCTCGTCAAGCGCCTTGGCGCGCCGGAATCGCCGGATGAATTGAGCAAGCTGCCCTGCATCGTGCTGCGCGAGAACAACGAGGACGTCTCGCTGTGGCAATTCAGCAAGGGCAGAACGCGCCGCAGCGTGCGCGTGTCCGCGCATTTGAGTTGCAACGACGGCGACGTGATCCGCCAGTGGGCGTGCGAAGGCCGCGGCGTGATTCTGCGCTCGGAATGGGATGTCGCCGACGACATCGCGCGGGGCCGGCTGGTGCGCTTGTTGCCCGGATGGAAGGCGCCGGATGCCAACGTCATGGCGCTCACGCATCAACGGGCGGGGCTGCCGGCGCGTACCCGTCACTTCATGCAGTATTTACAGGCCAGATTCAGACCGCTGCCGCCGTGGCGGCGATGATATTTTCATGGCGCACCTAGCATGCAAATTGCTCTATTCAGTTCGATTGAATCTATGAATCAGGCTGGCTGAACGCTGCATCGGCGGTGAAACCCTATAATCGAAGCACCGTCCACCGCCGGTCCAGATCATGACTTCCGCCGCCGTCCCCGCTGCCTATCCCAAGGCTGTCCTGTTCGACCTGCTGACCGCCCTGCTCGATTCATGGTCGTCATGGAATCGCGCCGCGGGTTCCGAGCAGGCGGGTCGTGCGTGGCGCGCCGCGTATTTGCGCCTGACCTATGGCTGCGGCCGCTACATTGCGTATGAACAATTGGTGCGCAACGCGGCCGAAAAAGTCGGCCTGCCGGAATCCGCCGCGTTCACGCTCGAAGCGGACTGGCTGGAACTCGCGCCGTGGCCCCGCGCCCTGGAAACACTGCAGGCGCTCAAGCCGCATTGCAAACTGGCGGTCGTCACCAACTGCTCCGCGCGCCTCGGCAAGCAGGCGGCCGATCTCTTGCCGATCGGCTGGGACGCAATCGTTACCGCCGAAGAAGCCGGCGTGTACAAACCGAACCCGTTGCCATACCGGCTCGCGCTCGAAAAACTCGGCGTGCAAGCCCACGAAGCCGCGTTCGTGGCCGGCTCCAGCTACGACATGTTCGGCACCGCCGCTGTCGGCTTGCGGACGTATTGGCATAACCACGTCGGTCTGCCGCTCGTGACGGGCGCGCAGTCGCCGGAAATCGAGTCGCCGACGCTCGACTCGCTGGTGCCGTGGCTCAGCCGCTTCGGCGCGCTCTAAAACCCTTCCGTTCTCCGCGAAAGCATGAAACTCGACCACATCGATACCCCAGCCGCGCTAATCGACATCGCCCGCATGCAGAAGAACATTGCGCGGATGCAGGGGCGCATGAACGCCTTGGGCGTCGCGTTCCGTCCGCATGTGAAAACCACCAAATGTATCGACGTGGTGCGCGCGCAGATCGCCGCCGGCGCGCGCGGCATCACGGTCTCGACATTGAAGGAAGCGGAGGCGTTCTTCGCCGCGGGCGTGGACGACATTCTCTACGCGGTCAGCATCGTCCCCGCAAAGTTGCCGCGAGCGTTGGCGCTGCGCCGCCAGGGCTGCGACCTCAAGCTGGTGATGGACAACCCCACGGCAGCGGCGGCCGTCGCCGCGTTCGGCGACCAGCACGGCGAAACCTTCGAGGTGTGGATCGAGGTGGACACCGACGGGCACCGCTCGGGCATCACGCCGGAACAGGACACGTTGCTCGAGGTCGGCCGGATTCTGCATGACAACGGCGCAAAGGTGGGCGGCGTGATGACTCACGCGGGCTCCAGCTACGAACTGCATACGCCGCAGGCGCTCGCCGCGCTCGCGGAGCAGGAACGCGCCGGCTGCGTGCGCGCGGCGCAACGCTTGCGCGATGCGGGCATTCCGTGCCCGGCCGTCAGTGTCGGCTCGACGCCCACCGCGCTCGCGGTCGGGCAACTGGAAGGCGTCACCGAAGTGCGGGCGGGCGTGTACGTGTTCTTCGATCTGGTCATGCACAACGTGGGCGTGTGCGCGCTCGAAGACATCGCGCTCAGCGTGCTCGCCACCGTGATCGGCCACCAGGCGGATAAAGGCTGGGCGATTCTCGACGCGGGCTGGATGGCGATGAGCCGCGATCGCGGCACGTCGAGGCAATCGCACGATTTCGGCTACGGTCAGCCCTGTTTGCTGAATGGCACGCCGCTTGCCGGTTACGTGGTGAGCGGCGCCAATCAGGAGCATGGGATTCTTTCATTAACGTCATCATCGGCGCGGGGTGACGAAGGCGGCCATGCCGACGACATCGCGCAACGCTTTCCCATCGGCATGAAACTGCGCATTCTGCCGAATCACGCCTGCGCCACCGGCGCGCAATTTCCCGAGTATCACGCCGTTTCGCCGGAAGGCAACAGCGTGGAATGGCGGCGCTTTCAGGGCTGGTGAGCGGCCCCGCCGCCAGGGAACACGCGCTTCTTCAATCCTCTGCCTCCAGGCCGGCCAGCAGATCGTCGACCGCGCGGTACACGCGCTCGACGACCTCCGGCCCGACCTTGCGCTCCAGCGCGCGATAGTGCGCTTCGAGATCCTTCGAAATCACGCGCACCAGGTCCACGCTCGTATCGGTGAGCGACACCAGCACCCGGCGCTGGTCTTCCGCGAAACGCTCCTTCGTGACCAGATCCATGCTCTCCATGCGCGCGAGCACGCCGGCCATGCTCGGGCTCGAAATCGTGCAGATGTCGGAAATATGGCGCGGCTCCATCGGGCCGTGTTCGTTGAGCGCGCGAATCACGCGCCATTGCTGCTCGGTGAGTCCGTGCGCGGTAATCAATGGACGGAACTGCTCCATCATTTTTTCCCGGGCGCGCAACAGCAGCATCGGCAGATTGCGGTGCAAAACTCGTTTGGAGGCGTGAGCGGACATATCGGAAGATAAGTAAAAGGCAACCGTCGAAGCGCAAGGGAAAACCCGCGATCAGCCGACAGACTATTGACCGTGGATGATATCAAGCGCAATACTACTAGCATGTTAGTAGTTTATCAAAGAGACAGCCGAGTCATGTTCGCACTTGCCGACCACCTGCTGCATCCCGAGGGCACCGCTTTGCCGCGCGACGTCGATGCGAACGCCGTGGCCGCGCTGCTCGCACGCGGCATTGCTTGCCGCGCGCCGGTGAACGGCGCTGTCTACGGAACCTTGCTGAATGACCGTGCCGCGCTGAACGCACTAGGCGACGCGCTGCACGCGCCGCCATATAAAGCGCCGCCGCAAGCGCCCGTTCTGTATCTGAAGCCGCGCAACACGCTCGCCGGGC
Organism: Paraburkholderia terricola; assembly: GCF_003330825.1. Lineage (NCBI taxonomy): Bacteria > Pseudomonadati > Pseudomonadota > Betaproteobacteria > Burkholderiales > Burkholderiaceae > Paraburkholderia > Paraburkholderia terricola. Next base: position 2,046,056 of record NZ_CP024942.1, on the reverse strand, counting down.
ATCGCGCGCGCGTCGTCGTGCCGGACGATGCACTCGGCGTGGAAGTCGGCGCTTCGCTGGGCATCGTGATCGGCCGCACGGCAACGAGGCTGAGCGTGGCGCGTGCGTTCGATTACATCGCGGGCTATACGCTGGTCGCCGATCTGAGTGTGCCGCATGCCAGCGTGTATCGTCCTTCGGTGCGATTCCGCGCACGCGACGGCTTTTGCGTGATCGGGCCGGCGTTGGTTGCCGCGCGTCATGTTCCCGCGCCCGACGATCTCGCGATCAAGGTTTCGCTCAATGGACGCGAGATCTTCGCGGCGAGCACGGCGTCGTCGGTGCGCAAGGTGGCGCAATTGCTCGCGGACGTGACCGATTTCATGACCCTTGCCGCAGGCGATGTCATCACGCTGGGCGTGCCCTACGGATCACCCGTCGCCCATATCGGCGACACGGCCACGCTGTCCATTGGCACATGGCCGCCCCTCGACGTGTCGTTAATCGACGCACGGGAACAAGCCGGAGAACAGCCATGATGCGCGGCCGCGTTGCATATGCCGGCGCGATTCACGAAGCCTCGCCCGACGCCAACGGCGTGCGCCTCGCCGACGGCCGCGTGCGTCGCGAGGATGAGCTCGTGTGGCTCGCGCCGATCGAAGTCGGCACGATCTTCGCGCTCGGCCTGAACTACGCCGAGCACGCAAAGGAATTGCAGTTCACGAAGCAGGAAGAGCCGCTCGTGTTCCTCAAGGGACCGGGCACGGTCATCGGTCACCGTGGCGTCACGCGCCGCCCCGCCGATGTCGCCTTCATGCATTACGAGTGCGAACTCGCCGTCGTGATCGGCCGAACGGCGCAGCACGTCAAGCGCGAAAACGCCATGCGGCACGTGGCCGGCTACATGATCGCGAACGACTACGCGATCCGCGACTACCTGGAAAACTACTACCGCCCCAACCTTCGCGTGAAGAATCGCGACGGCGGCACGGTGCTGGGCCCCTGGTTCGTGGATGCGTCGGATGTCGAGGACGTCACGCAACTGGAATTGCGCACCTTCGTGAACGGCGCATTGCAGCAGCGCGGCAATACGCGCGATCTGGTCACCGATATCCCCGCGCTGATCGAATACCTGAGCAGCTTCATGACGCTCGCGCCAGGCGACGTAATCCTGACCGGCACGCCGGAAGGCATCGTCAACGTGAATGCGGGCGATGAAGTGGTCTGCGAGATCGACGGCCTGGGCCGTCTCGTCAATACGATTGCATCCGACGCGGACTTCGGCCGCGTTTGATCGAGGCTGAAAAAAGGACAAGGCAATGCGAATCGAACATCTGATCAACGGCAAATCGAGCGTTGCGCGTGACTACTTCGAGACCGTCGATCCGGCCACGCAAGAGGTGCTTGCCGAAGTCGCGCGCGGCGGCGCGGCAGAAGTGGACGCCGCGGTGCGCGCGGCCAAGGATGCGTTTCCCGCGTGGGCCGGCAAGCCCGCGGTTGAGCGCGCCAAGCTGGTGCGCAAGCTCGGCGAACTGATCGCGAAGAACGTGCCGGAGATCTCGGAGACTGAAACGAAGGACACCGGCCAGACCATCTCGCAGACCCGCAAGCAACTCGTGCCGCGCGCCGCCGACAACTTCGGCTACTTCGCCGAGATGTGCACGCGCGTCGACGGCCACACGTATCCCACCGATACGCATCTGAACTACACGCTGTTTCATCCGGTCGGCGTGTGCGCGCTGATTTCGCCGTGGAACGTGCCGTTCATGACGGCCACGTGGAAGGTCGCGCCCTGCCTCGCGTTCGGCAATACGGCCGTGTTGAAGATGAGCGAACTGTCGCCGCTCACCGCGTCGATGCTCGGCGATCTCGCGCTCGAAGCCGGCATTCCGGCCGGCGTGCTGAATGTCGTGCACGGCTTCGGCAAGGAAACCGGCGAGCCGCTGGTGGCGCATCCCGATGTGCATGCGGTGTCGTTCACCGGATCCACCGCCACCGGCAACCGCATCGTGCAAAGTGCGGGCCTGAAGAAGTTTTCGATGGAACTCGGCGGCAAGTCGCCGTTCGTGATTTTCGACGACGCCGATTTTGAACGCGCGCTCGACGCCGCCGTGTTCATGATCTTCTCGAACAACGGCGAACGCTGCACGGCGGGTTCGCGCATTCTGGTGCAGCGCTCGATTTACGCGCGCTTTGCCGCGCGTTTCATCGAACGCGCGAAGCGCCTGGCGGTGGGCGATCCGCTCGCCGACGGCACCATCATCGGACCGATGATCAGCCAGGGGCATCTGGCGAAAGTGCGCAGCTATATCGAGCTGGGTCCCAAAGAAGGCGCGACGCTCGCCTGTGGTGGCCTCGATATGCCCGACTTGCCCGAAGCCATGCGCAAAGGCAACTTCGTTGCGCCAACCGTATTCGTCGACGTCGACAACCGCATGCGAATCGCGCAGGAAGAAATCTTCGGCCCGGTCGCCTGCCTGATTCCATTCGACGACGAAGCCGATGCGATCAAGCTCGCCAACGACATCGCCTACGGCCTGTCGAGCTACATCTGGACCGAGAACACGGGCCGCGCGCATCGCGTCGCCGCCGCCGTCGAAGCGGGCATGTGTTTCGTCAACAGTCAGAACGTGCGCGATCTGCGTCAGCCGTTCGGCGGCACGAAGGCATCGGGCGTGGGCCGCGAAGGCGGCACGTGGAGTTATGAAGTGTTCCTCGAACCGAAGAACGTGTGCGTGTCGCTCGGCTCGCATCACATTCCGCGCTGGGGCGTCTGAACCGCTGTTCGACGCGCGAGCGCATCTCGCCTCGCGCCACACAAAGAAGGAGACCGCGATGGGCAAACTCGCGTTGGCAGCAAAAGTGACTCACGTCCCGTCGCTGTATCTTTCCGAACTCGACGGTCCGCACAAAGGTTGCCGCCAGGCCGCGATCGACGGTCATCATGAAATCGGCCGGCGTTGCCGCGAACTGGGTGTGGATACGATCGTCGTATTCGACGTGCACTGGCTGGTGAACAGCGAATACCACATCAATTGCGCACCGAAGTTCGAAGGCGTCTACACGAGCAATGAATTGCCGCACTTCATCAAGAACATGGCCTACGCGTATCCCGGCAATGTCGAACTCGGCAATCTGATCGCGGAAGTCGCCAACGAAATCGGCGTGAAAAGCCGCGCGCACAGCGAGACCACGCTCGATCTGGAGTACGGCACGCTGGTGCCGATGCGCTATATGAATGGCGACCAGCACTTCAAGGCAGTCTCGGTGGCGGGCTGGTGCATGTGGCACGACCTCGCGACTAGCGCGCGTTTCGGTCTCGCGGTACGCAAGGCGATCGAGGAGCGTTACGACGGCACCGTGGCGATTCTGGCGAGCGGTTCGTTGAGCCACCATTTCGCCGACAACGGCACGGCCGAGCAATTCATGCACAAGGTCTGGAGCCCGTTCCTCGAATTGATGGATCGCAAGGTGGTCGATCTCTGGGAAGCCGGCGACTGGAAAACCTTCTGCGAGATGCTGCCGCTCTACAACGAGAAATGCTGGGGCGAAGGCGGCATGCACGACACCGCGATGCTGCTCGGCGCACTCGGCTGGGACCGTTACGACGGCAAGGCGGAAGTCGTCACGCCGTATTTCGGCAGTTCGGGCACCGGCCAGATCAACGCGATCTTTCCGGTTACGCCCCTGCCCGTCTGAGTTTTGAGGAGTTCAACGTGCCGCATTTGACCTTGGAATACAGCGCCAATCTTGCCGGCGAGGAAAGCATCGGCGAATTATGCAAGACGCTGGCTCACTGCCTGGGCGCCCAGCGCGAGAATGAGCAGCATGTTTATCCGCTCGGCGGTATCCGCGTGCGCGCGTTGCGCTGCGAGCAGTACTGCATCGCCGACGGCCGGCCCGACGCCGCGTTCCTGCACGCGAACCTGAAGATCGCCGCGGGCCGCTTGCAAGCCGTTAAAAAAGCAACCGGCGACGCGTTATTCGCGTTGATCAAACAGCACTTCGCCGCCGACTTCGAACAACGGGGCCTCGCGTTATCGCTCGAACTCAATGAATTCAGCGAAGCCGGCACGTGGAAGCACAACAATCTGCACGCGCGGCTCAAGCCATAGCGCCCAGCCGAGCCGATGCAGCGGCTCATGGAGACCTCAACATGCTAGACGAACAGACCATCCGCGAGCTTGCGGCGCAACTCGATAACGCCGAGAAAACCCGCACGCAACTGCGCCACTTCTCCGCCGCGTACCCGCACATGACCGTCGAGGACGGCTACGCGATTCAGCACGAATGGGTCAAGCTCAAGCTGGCCGAGGGTCACGTAATCAAGGGCCGCAAGATCGGCCTCACGTCGCGCGCCATGCAGCGTTCGTCGCAGATCGACGAACCCGACTATGCGCCGCTGCTCGACAGCATGTTCATCGAAAGCGACCAGGACATTCGCGCGGACCGCTTCATCGCGCCGCGCGTGGAAGTGGAACTCGCGTTCATCTTGAGCAAGCCGCTGAAGGGCCCCGGCGTCACGCTGTTCGACGTGCTCGACGCCACGGCTTACGTCAGCCCCGCCGTGGAGATCATCGACGCGCGCATCGAACAGTTCGACCGCGAAACGAAAGCGCCGCGCAAGGTCTACGACACGATCTCGGACTTCGCGGCCAATGCGGGCATCGTTCTGGGCGGCCGTCCCGTGCGGCCGCTCGACGTCGATCTGCGCTGGGTCGGCGCGCTGCTGTACAAGAACGGCGCCGTGGAGGAAAGCGGTCTCGCGGCCGCGGTGCTGAATCATCCCGCCACCGGCGTCGCCTGGCTCGCCAACAAGATCGCCCGATACGACGAAGCGCTGAACGCGAACGACGTGATCCTGAGCGGCTCGTTCACGAGCCCGATTGCCGCGCGAGCCGGCGACACGTTTCATGTCGACTACGGTCCATTGGGCGGCATCGGTTTGAATTTCATTTGAGTTGGCCGACATGTCTTTACCGCACAACACCTTCAAACGCGCGTTGATCGAAGGCAAGCCGCAGTTCGGTTTATGGGCCGCGCTCGCCGACGCCTACGTCACCGAGTTGCTCGCCACCGCCGGTTTCGACTGGCTGCTGATCGACAACGAGCATGCGCCGAACGACATACGCAGCACGCTGGCGCAATTGCAGGCGGTCGCCGCGTATGCGTCGCATCCGGTGGTGCGTCCGGTGCGCAGCGACAGCGCGTTGATCAAACAGTTGCTCGACATCGGCGCGCAGACCTTGCTGCTGCCGATGATCGATACCGCCGACCAGGCAATCGATGCCGTCGCGGCGACACGCTATCCGCCGCAAGGAATTCGCGGCGTAGGCAGTGCGTTGGCGCGCGCATCGCGTTGGAACCGGATACCGGATTATCTGAACACGGCGGCACGGGAATTGTGCGTGCTGGTGCAGGTGGAAACGCTGCAAGGCATGGAAAATCTGCCGGCAATCGCGGGCGTGGAAGGGGTCGACGGCGTGTTTTTCGGTCCAGCGGATTTGAGCGCGTCGATGGGCTTGCTCGGCAAGCCGGGCGACGCGCGCGTGCGCGAAGCGATTTGCAACGGCATCGAGACGGTACGCAGCGCGGGCAAGGCGGCGGGCGTATTGGCGCCCGATTCCGCGATTGCCGCTGAGTATCTCGCGGCGGGCGCCACGTTCGTGGCGGTCGGCACGGATACCGGCTTGCTGAGCCGCGCGGCGGCGGACCTGGCCGCGTCGTATAAGCAAACCGCGGAAGCGGCGATGCCGGCGAGAGGCGGATATTGATCGAACCCGCAAACCGGAAACAGCGAACCGTACACCGCGCTAAACAGGCGGCGCACTCCGCGCCGCCCTTCGTGCATACCGTCGCCGTTCAGCGAAAGCCCCGCCTCCAGTAACGGCAAAAGCGGCTAGAACGCGTGCCGCAACCCCACCATGCCGACGAACTGCGACGGCCCCGACGAAGGCGTGGCGTTCTGCGAATCGCCGACCACCGCCACCGCGTCGACAATGCTGGTTCCGGTGGAGCCCGCCGCGATCAACGACTTGCCGCGCGCCAGTTGATACGCCTGGATTGCATAAAGCGTGGTGCGGGTTGTCAGGTTGTAGGTCTGTTCGAGCGAAATCTGGTGATAGCGCGCCGGATCGCTCACGCCGTTCGCCTTGCTCGCGCGCGTATAGCTATAGCCCGCGCCGACGGTCACCGCCGGCGAGAAGCGATACGTCGAAATCAAACCATACGTGTTGAACACCGCCTCGCTTGCGAACAGCGATCGGGAGCCCGGCGCATATTGCACATTCGAGTAGTTCACGCCGACCATCAGGTCGTCGTGCGTATAGCGGGCCGCGGCCGCGAGGAGTTGCGCGCTGTGCGCAGTCGCGTAGCCGCTGTTGACCGGCGAATTGATCGCGAAGCTGCCCAACGATTGGCTCGTCGCGATGTCGCGCAGCTTGAGGTAGCCCACGGCGACGGCGAACGGCTTGTAGTCGTAGCGGAACGCCGCGCTGAAATTGCTGCCGCTCGCGACGCTGCCGGGCACGCCGCCCAGGCCGTATTGCGCGCTGAATGCGAGGCCCGCGATAGTGGGCGACGTGTAGGTGACCGAGTTGTTGAAGCGCAGCGTGGTATCGAGCGCATCGAGGTCGCCGGGGTGCGCGCCGGTCGCGCCGGTCAGCACGCCCGTCGGTCCTAGCGCGCCGACCATCTGGAAGTACGGCGTGTACTGGCGGCCGAGTGTCAGCGTGCCGTACCGGTCGTTGCTCAGGCCGGCGTAAGCCTGCCGGTTGAAGATGAGGCCCGCGCTGCTTTGCGCGCCAGTGAGCGAATTGAAGCCGCTTTCCAGCCGGAAAATCGCCTTGGTGCCGCCGCCGATGTCTTCCGCGCCGAGCAGGCCGAACTTGCTCGCCTGCAGATTGCCCTGGCTCATATAAAAGTTCGAATGGCCACGCTGGTTGCTCACGTAGGCGAACGCGTTATCGACAACGCCGTACAACGTCACGCTGCTTTGCGCCGCCGCCTGGGTCGATAGCGCCATGCTCGCGAACGGCACGCATGACAGGGTGAAAACACGGGCGCCGATGCGCTTCATCTGGTTCATTGCTGGTGAGTCTCCGTATGTATGTGTGTGTTCGAGCAAGGCCGTTGATGCCTGCGCTCTCAGCCGTGCAGTCGCACCGTCAGATGACGCCAACCGCCTGCCGTCTCGTCGGCGATGAGTGCTCCACTCGCGCAGGTAGCCGCGCGCGTCTCGCTTGCGGGCACCAGTACCTGGACCTCCGTTTGCGCGCGCGGCAGGTGGCCTTCGCGCGCTATCGAGACGCGCAGCGCGTCGGTGTCGCTATCGATCGTGACGCGCCAACGCCCTTGCTCGCCGTTGCGCCATGCCTCGCTCTCGCCGTCGTCTTCCACGCAAGCGCCGCATGCCGTTCCGACGCTCGCGAACGGCAAGGCAATGAACGTACGCGTATCGGCAGGGCGCCCGAAGTGCTGTTCCGCGACGTTCAGCGGAATCACGCCGCCCTCGCGCAGGAGCATCACCGGCTGCTCGAACGGCGCGGGCAAGCTGACCGACTGGCCGCCTTCGAACACCTCGCCGCTCCAGTACGACGCCCAGCGCGCGCCGGCCGGCAGATACACGTCGCGCGTGCTCTGCCCCGCTTCCACCACGGGCGCGACGAGCAGCGAAGCGCCGAGCATCATGTCGTCGCCGTCGACGTAGCAGCGCGGATCGTGCGGAAACTCCGCGAACATCGGACGCAGCACCGGCTCGTATGCCGCATGCGATTGCCACAGCAGTTCGTACAGGTAGGGAATCAGCCGGTAGCGCAGCTTGATCAGCGCGGCGATTCGCGGCGTGAGTTCGGGATGTATCCACGGTTCGTTGACGGTGCCGTCGTCGTTCCACGAATGAATGCTGAAGCGCGGCAGGAAGATGCCGAACGCGACCCAGCGTGCGAACAGTTCCGGCTCCGGCGCGGGGCCGGAAAAACCGCCGATGTCATGCCCGCTGTTCGACACGCCCGACATCGCGAGACCGAGGCCCATCTTCAGGTTGTAGCGCAGCGTTTCCCACGACGTGTAGTTGTCGCCCGACCATGTCTGCACATAGCGATGCATGCCGACGCCGCCCGCGCGCGAAACGAGAAAGGGCCGGCGCCCGGGCGCATATTCGCGTTGGGCGTCGCGTGACGCGCGCATCATCAGTTGCGTTTGCAAAACCTTTGCCTGCCACGCCGGAAACGGTTCGCCGAAACCCTGCGCAATCGCGTCAGGCGTCCAGATTTCGAACTCGTTGTTGTCGTTCCACGTGGCGGCCACGCCGTGACGCAACAGGCTGTCCGTCACGCGCGCCTTCCACCAGTCGAGCGTGGCCGGATTCGTGAAGTCCAGATAGGCGCCGACTTCGTCCCAGAACTGCACCCACGCCGGCTCGCCGTCGCGCGACTCGATCAGCAGACCGGCGCGCGCCGCCTCCTCGAACGCGGGATGATCTTGCAGCAAGCAAGGCTTGACGTTCGCGCACAGGCGCACGCCTTCGTCGAGATAGCTTCGGACGAAGCCGTCGATGTCGGGAAACTTCTCGCGGTTCCAGTTGAACACATAACGCTTCGCGCCAATCGACGTATAGCCCGACGACAGATGAAACGAATCGCACAGCACGTCGTGCGCCTTGCATTCGTCGATGAATTCGGCCATGCGGTGCTGCGCATCGGGCGCGTCGGTGTAGCTCATCGTCGAACCGGAATAGCCGAGGCCCCATTTGGGCATCCATGCCGGGCGGCCGGTGAGCCACGTGAAGCGGCGCACCGCATGCAACGGCGTGCCCGCCGACGCGATGAAGTAGTAATCCAGGTCGCCGTGTTCCGCGACGAAATGCCGGTAGTGCCCGTGATAGTTATCGAGCTCGCGGCCCATGTCGAAACGGCAATCGGCCAGCGTGTCGTAGAACAGGCCGAAGCCGGTCGCCGTTTCCGGCTGCCACGTCACGTAAAAGGGAATGTGCTTGTACAGGGGGTCGGTGCTGCGCGCGCTATAGCCCATCGCGTCGATGTTGCGCATCTCGTAGCGCTGCCCCGCGCGATCGAGCGAGCCGGCCCGTTCGCCGAGGCCCACGTACATCTCGCCGCGCTGCCGTTCGACGTAGTGATACACGCGCGAATCCCACCAGCCGAAGTTGTACGCCTGGGTCTTGCGATCGCTCATGACGTGGCGCCATGCGCCGTCTTGCGCGCCGTCCCGGATCGCCCACGAGCAGAAGCCGCCGTCGCGCGCCACCGTCAAGCGGATGCAAGCGGTCTCGATCACGACACTGCGCCCGTTGTCGGACACGCTGTGCGGCGTGGCGGCGAAGCCGCTCAGGTCGCGCCGCTCGCGCCCTTCAAGCGGCACGTCCTCCATGCCAGGCGCGATCGCCCACGAGCGCGGGCCATGCAGTTCGCCATCGGGCAAGACGAGCACGCGGATGATGTCGTCGGCGAGCACGAACAGCTCGATCCGGCAGTTGTGCGCCGCCGTCAGAACGATCGTGTTGCCGGTGCGAGCGGATAGCGAGAAATGCGGACGATTTTTCAACGAAGCCATGATGTGTCTTTATCCAAGGTCAGGCGGACGCGCTCGCGCTTTGATCGGTGGGATGCGGCTGCGCGTCGCGCGACACGCCGCGCATCAGGACGATGAGCAAGGTCGCGCCGATGAGGTCGAACGCGCCGAGGGCGGCGAACAGCGGCGTATAGCCGATCGAGCCGGCGAGCTGGCCGACCAGCAGCGAAAAGCCGAGGCCGCCGATCCACGCCGCCATGCCGGCGAAGCCGCTCGCCGTGCCGACCTCGCCGGGTTCGAACACGTCGGCGGCGAGCGTGTTGACGAGCGCCGAGATCATCTGGTGCGCGAAGCCGCCGACGCAGAAGAGCGCGATCGCCTCATACGGCGACGCCACGAGTCCGATGCAGGCCGGCCCGAGCATCATGAACGCGCCGAGCACCACGCCGGCGATGCGCGAGGCGATCATCGGCATGCGGAACCGTTTCATCAGGAACGGTGAGAGATAGCCGCCGAACAGGCCGCCCAGGTCGGCGGCGAGAAACGGCAGCCACGCGAACATGGCGATGTGCTTCAGATCCATGTGGCGCTCGGTGGCGAGATAGAGCGGAATCCAGAAACTGAAGGTCTGCCATGCCGGCTCGGCGAAGAAACGCGCCTGCGCGATGGCCCAGAAACGCCGCGTGCCGAGCACCTTGCGCACGCGATGCCCGCCCTCGCCCGACAACGCAACCGGCGACTGGCCGTCGAGAATCTTGTCGCGTTCTTTCGGCGAAATGCGCGGATGGTCGGCTGGCGAGCGATACAGCGCGAACCAGACCGCCGCCCACACGAAACCCAACGCACCCGTCACGGCGAAAGCGCTCTGCCAGCCGTAGCGCAACGAGAGGAACACGACGAGCGGCGGTGCGAACAACGAACCCAGCGACGTGCCCGCATTGAAGTAGCCGACCGCCACCGAGCGCTCGCGATTCGGAAACCACTCGGCCACCACTTTCATGCCCGCGGGAATGGCGACCGCTTCCGATAGCCCCATCAGGCCGCGCAGCGCCGCCAGCGACACCCAGCCGGTCGCGAAGCCATGCAGACAGCCGACCAGCGACCACAGACACGCGAACAGCGCGAAGCCGAGCCGCAGACCGATCAGGTCGATGATCAAACCGCACACCGGCTGCATGATCGTGTAGCCGACCTGGAACGCGCCGACGACATACGAGTACTGTTTGGTGTCCATGTGCAGCAGCGTCATTAACTGCGGCGCCATCACGCCGAGCGCGTTGCGCGACAGGTAGTTGACGATCGTGCCGAGGCAAACCAGCGCGATGATCCACCAGCGTAGACCGACGATTTTTCGCAAGATGCTCCTCCATTTGTCTCGGTGCCAAGCAGCGCGCAGCGCGCCGGCAGTGATGTCCTTGTTCGCAAACGAACAATTTTTGTCCTTTTATGGTCGGACATCATATCAATTTGTTCGATCGTTGATACTCGGGTAAACCATGTTTTTCGAACGAAACATGCGGATTTCAGCGCGTAATGCCGCATGAGAGCGGGCATTCTGCCTATGTCATCTGACGACTTACGTTAATGTCAGCCGCACGCGCATGTTCATTCGAACAAAGGCGTGATCATTGACGAGCGTGGTGGAAGGGAACAGCAGAAAAGCGGGAGGAAGTCGGGACGCGGGGACTTGAAGCAGCCGGTAGAACGAAGCAGCGGACGGCTCAGTCGCTGGCGGGCCAGGGCAAGCCGAGCGCCGACCAATCCAGTTCCACCCCAATGACGGAGCGCCCGGCGGCGAACTGCACCGCCAGCGTCACCGCGATACACGGCCTGCCGCTCGCGAGGGAAAGATACGGGTTGCTCGCCACGGCAACGCCGGGCAACAGAACCGCATTCCGAAAGTAAGGCCGATGATCCCACCGGGCATCGCGAGGATTGGCCACCGGATGCAGCGAAGCGACCTCGCTACGCCACGCCGGCCCCGGCAGTTCGCGCCCGATCTGCCGGCCGGCATCGTCGAGAATGAAACAGCTCACGCAACGCTCGAACGTGGCGAGCGACGCAAACGCCTCCTCCATCGCGACGCCGCGCAGCAACGCGTCGGCGGCGAGGCGCAACGCGGACCGGTAAGGCTCGACCTCCGACTCGAACAACGCATGCTGATGCGCCCGCCCCTGCGCGATCACGTTGAACGCGTCGTCGATGCGCCGGCGCACCGACTCCGGCGGCGCGATCTCCGCGGCCGGCCGGCCGAGCAGGTAGCCTTGCGCGAAATCGACGTTCGACTCCACCGCGAGAATCAGTTCCTCGGTGGTCTCCACGCCCTCGACCACCACCAGCATCCCGGCATGATGCAGCAGCGACACGAGCTTCGGCAGGATCGGCTGCTCGATGCCGTGTCCCGTCGCGCGAATCAGTTCGCCGTCGAGCTTGACGAGGTCCGGCCGGATACGGAACAGACGGTCGAGATTCGATTGACCCGCGCCGAAATCGTCGACGGCGATCAGGAAGCCGTGCGCACGATACAAGGCCGCCGCCCGCGACATATCGTCGACGCTGCCGCCGTGCGACTCGAGAATCTCGAGAATCACCCGTTCCGGTTCTAGGCCGACCGCGCACACCATTGCCGCGAGCTTGTCGGCGTAGCCATCCGCGACGAACGTGGCCGGCAGGATGTTGAGGAAGAGCCACGCCTCGGCGGGCAATCGGGTGCGCGCGTGGGCGAGATGCACCGCGTGACTCGCGCGGTCGAGCGCGCCTTCGTCGCTGGACGGTCTCGGTGCGAACAGCACCATCGGCGGGACCAGCGTGCCGTCGTCCTGCTCGCCGCGCAGCAACGCCTCGAAGCCCACCTGCTTCTGATGCGACAAGCTATAGAGCGGCTGAAAATGCGACGCGAGATAGTAATCCTCCCACCGGTAGCGCGCCGCCGCGCCGCCTTGCGCGGATGCCTCGCCGGCAAGCAGTTGCAACGGCTCGAACGGCGGCGCGCGTTCGGCGCACACGCGGTTTCTGCCGGAGTGCTTGGCGCGCAGCAAGGCTTCGTCGGCGCGATCGAGCAGCGCCATGATGGTCTCGCCGCTGCGATGTTCAGCCACGCCGAAGCTCGCGGTCAGATAGCCGTCCGGCCGCTCGATCGCGGCAATCGCGCCGCGCAGCCGCTCGGCCGTCTGGAGCGCGCCCGTGAGACCGTCCTGCAGCAGCACCGCGAACTCCTCGCCGCCGACCCGGCTCACGCTGTCTTCGGCGGCGGTTTCCTCCATCAGCGCCTGGGCGACCTGGTACAGCACCTGGTCGCCGGCCGCATGGCCGAAACGGTCATTCAGCGATTTGAAGTTGTCGATGTCCAGAAAGATCGCGCTAACCCGCGCGCCCGGCTGCGAATTGTCGAGGCGACGCTCGGCCTGCTTGACGAACGAGCGGCGGTTTTGCAAACCGGTGAGCGGATCGGTCGCGGCGAGTTGCGCGAGCTGGCTCTCGAGCAAGAAGTGATTGCGCCGGAACCGGTAAAAGCCGAAGTGATACACGGCCGACGTCGGCATGCCGATGGCCGCGATCCACATCCACGCGACCACGTCGAGGTCGTGCGTGCGCGGCTCGCCGGACAGCAAGGCGAACGCGGCGACATAGAACAGCGCGCTGCCGACGAAGTAATGCGTTGGCGTGAGCCACAAAGGCGCGGCGCAGATGGGTATCACCACCATCGCGGGCAGCGCCCATAACAGCGGCTGCTGGACCCCGACGATATTGAGCGCAATGCCCGCCGTCAGCACCAGTGAATACGCGACGCCGACGGTGCCGAACAACCACGTCGACTTTGCGCGCGGGATCGCCAGCACCAGCAGCGCGAGCACCGGCGCGCACGTCAGCCGGTAGGCCAGCGGCACGGCCGGACCGTCGACGAGGTCGCGCGCCGCCACGAAGCAGAGGAACGCGACAACCGTGAAGGCCATCGTCACGGTCGAAAGCGGACGCTGGTGCTCCAGCGATCGCCGGTGAAAGCGTTCGCGCAAGCCTGAATCGGGCGGTTTCTGCGTTGAGGTAAAAGGCATATTGATGAATATCAGGTGGGTCCAGGTCACTCTGCCACTGTATATCGGCAATCGTATGACCAATATTTATGCCTTCACGCAAAAAAGAACCGGCAGGTTCCGGCAACGACTGGCGAGATTGTTAAAAACGCCGCTTTGCCCGAAGTAGTCGCATGCATGCGCGGGGCCGATTCAACAATTCGGTCGCGAAAGTCTTTATGCCATCGAATGAAAAAATTCAAGCCCAATCCGGCCAATAATCTTCATAGCCCTGTACGCACCAATTCCATTGCTTGGTTTTACTTTTTCCCTTTGAAATGGATTCTCCATTCATTCTATAGACTATCTCAATAAAATCCCCTGTCTTGCGATAACCAAGCCAAACATAAGAGCATGACAATGAGTGAATTTCAATCTGAATTTTTTAATCGCACCGCACAATAAAAGATGCCATTCCATAGAACGTTTTTTATTACCGATACCCTCTTCCTGTCGTAAATAATTTGGAGTATTTTCGTTTCTCGTCTGCCAAGGACATCCAGTCAGGAGGTATTAAAATGATGAAGCCCCCCCTGCAAGTCACCAAGGTTTTTAGGGCCGTTCTTCCGTGCGGGAAGCAATTCGAGGAATACGTCAACGAAATCGGGCGTCCGCGCTTCGCAATCAGTTGCGCGGGAGACGATCCGGGGGAATCTCGAACCCAACCGGGCGAATGGCTTTTCTCCAACGACATCGAATGCCTGATGCGCGTCTTCCTCGGCTGGGATGAACGCGGTATGCGGATGGAGTTCGGCATGCCCGCCATGCACGAGTCGGAACGAAGCGCCAGTTGGTACGTCGTGGGATTGCCGGAGCATTTCAATCGCGCGGCGGCCAATCTGAACAGCGACCTGCTCGGCGCGATGTGCAAGGCGATGGGCGCCGACGGAGCGCGCCGGGCCTTTCTCGAAGGCGTCTTCAACGACGCGCTCGCTTACGATTTCGTCTCCTTGCGCGCGAGCCGCTACGACAGCTTCATCGAGGAATGGAAAGCCGACGACGACAAGAACGCCCGGCCCGACCACTATCGGGCCGAGAAACACGTGGGCATCATTCTCAACGCGGGCGAGATCGACGTCGGCAGTCAGCCGCTGCAATACTGGGTCTATATCGGCCATACGAGCGGCGGGCTCAGTGCGCAACAACTCAGGGGCGCGGGGCTGAACTACGACGTGCTGCTCGGTCAGGCGTGCGTGATCAATGGGCTCGGAGAAGTGGAGCAGATTGGCCAGATCAGGATTCCGCGCCTCGTGCATTGAATCGGCGGCGCTGGCTCACACCATGCGATCACGTGATGCCGCTTTCCGGCGCGCTGCCTCGACGGTAGCGGCATCACGTGGCGCGTATAACGCGGCGAGTCGCATCTGCAAGCCGCTGTTCAATATCCTCGCCTCAATGCCTTTCGCCATCGAGTCCACCACCGGCAGTTGAAACGCGGCGCGTTGATCGAAGCATTCACGGTGTCCATCGAAGTGATGAGCGGCGACGTGCAATTGAAGATGCCGTCAGCGAGTTCACGAACTCCACGAAAGCGCCGCTAAAACTCGCGACAACGTTCTTCGCACGCTCCATCGATTCAATCCTCGACTCACCCCCCGGCACACAGGCCGGGCGCGTCACGAGCCGGGCGTTGTGGCCTACAATTGACGCTGCCGGCAGCGTCGCGCCGGCCCGCTGCCCACGGCGGAAGATTCGCCCCGCTTCCGCTGGGAAGTCGAACGCATGATGCGCAGCGGTGGAGCGGGCCTCTCATCGACGTGACCTCTGTGGAGCGCAGCATGCCCTTTCCGGCACAAGACCACGGTTGCCCCGGCTGGCGAGGGGAGATGGCGCAGCGCATCAGCGCATTCGACTGGGCCGCCACCGGCCTCGGCGCGATCGAACACTGGCCGCGCAGTCTGACCGCCACCGTTCAACTGCTGCTCGCCTCGCCCGTTCCGCTCGTCCTGCTGTGGGGCAAGCCGGGCTACATGATCTACAACGACGCCTACGCGGTCTTCGCGGGCGGGCGGCATCCCTATCTGCTCGGCTGTCCGGTCGAAATCGGCTGGCCCGAGGTCGCCGAGTTCAATCGTCATGTCATGAGCACCTGTCTCGCGGGCGGCACGCTGTCGTATCGCGACAAGGAACTCGTGCTGCTGCGCGACGGCAACCCCGAAGACGTCTGGATGGACCTCTACTACAGCCCGGTCGCCGACGACAGCGGCGCGCCGGCCGGCGTGCTGGCGGTGGTGGTCGAAACCACCGCGCGGGTGCTCACCGAACGCTGGCGGCAACGCGCCGAGGCCGAACTGCACGAGACCAACGAGCGGCTGCAACTCGCGCTCAACACCGGCGCCGTGCTCGGCACCTGGGTGCTCGACGTGCGCACGGGCAAAGTCACCGGCGACGAACGTTTCGCGCGCACCTTTTCGTTTTCCGTCGAGGAAGCCGTGCAGGGCGTCGAACGCGGGTCCGCCACGCAGGTGATCCATCCCGACGACCAGCCGCTCAACGATCGCCTCACCATCGAGGCGATCCGCACGGGCGAGCCGTTTCGCGCCGAGTACCGGATTCGCCGGCCCGATGGCGAGTACATGTGGGTGCAGGCGAACGGCCAGTGCCAGTTCGACGAGCACGGCCAACCCACGCGTTTTCCCGGCGTGCTGATCGACGTTCACGAGCGCAAGATCGCCGAACAGTCGCTGCGTCAGTTGACGGAAACGCTCGAACAGCGCGTCGCCGATGAAGTCGCGGCGCGCGCGCTGGCCGAGGACCAGTTGCGCCAGGCGCAGAAGATGGAAGCGATCGGCAGCCTCACGGGCGGCGTCGCGCATGACTTCAACAACGTGCTGCAAGTGATCAACGGCAATCTGCAGATGCTCGCCGCCGATGCCGGCGACAATCCGGCCACGCAGCGCCGCTTGTCCGCCGCGACCGAAGCGGTGAAACGCGGCGCGAAACTGGCCGCGCATCTGCTCGCCTTCGCGCGTCGCCAGCCGCTCTCGCCTACCGTGCTGAACCCGCGCCGGCTGCTCGCCGGCATGAGCGAAATGCTGCACCGCGCGCTCGGCGAGACCGTCAAGATCGAAACGGTGTTGAGCGACGATCTGTGGCACGTGCAGGCCGACCGCAATCAGCTGGAGAATGCGCTGCTGAATCTCGCGATCAACGCGCGCGACGCGATGCAGGCGGACGGCACGCTCACCGTGCGCGCCGCGAATCGCGTGCTGGACCCCGCGTTTTGCCGCGACAAGCCGGATCTCTCGCCGGGCGAATACGTGGTGTTTTCGGTAACCGATACAGGCGCCGGCATGTCGCCCGACGTGCTGCAACGCGTGTTCGAACCGTTCTTCACGACCAAGCCCGACGGCCACGGCACCGGCCTCGGCCTGAGCATGGTGTTCGGCTTCGTCAGACAAAGCGGCGGGCACACGGTGATCGAGAGCGAGGTGGGAAGCGGCACCACCGTCTCGCTGTTTTTCCCGCGCTGCCGCGAGCCCGAAACAGTCGAAACCGTCGATCAAACGACGGCGCCGGCCGGCGGCGGCGAAACGATTCTGGTGGTCGAGGACGATGCCGACGTGCGTCTCACCGCCGTCGAAATGCTCGCGCAACTCGGCTATAAAGTGCTGACCGCGTCGAGCGGCGACGCGGCGATCGAGTTCATCGAGAGCGACGTGCCGATCGATCTGCTGTTCACCGACGTGGTCATGCCGGGCATCGTGAAAAGCGTGGAACTGGCGCAGCGCGCCGCCGCGCGCAAGCCGCCGGTGCCGACGCTGTTCACCTCCGGCTACACGCGCGACGAAATCGTTCATCACGGCAAGCTCGACGCCGGCATCACGCTGCTGTCCAAACCCTACCGGCGCGACGACCTCGCCCGCAAGGTGCGCCACGTGTTGCGCGCGGGCGTGGCCGGCGCGGCCGCCGCGGCCAGCGTCGCGGATGGTCAGATCGCCGCCTGCGTGCCGCCCGCCGTGTACGGCTGCGGCAAGCAACCCAAGGTGGACACGCATCGGCGTGCGGTCGCGCCGGCTGGCGCCTCGACGCGCGCTGCCCGTTCCACGGGGCACACGGCTCGCGTGCTGCTGGTGGAGGACGACGCGGACTCGCGCGACTCGCTTCGCGAGCTGCTCGCCGCGCTCGGTCTCCACTGCACCGCCGTCGCGAGCGCGGAAGAAGCGCTGACGCTTCTGCCCACGCAACGCTACGAGGTGCTGTTCACCGATCTCACGCTGCCCGGCATGTCCGGCGACAACCTCGCGCGTGCCGTGCTGCGCGAGCAGCCGGAGATTCGCGTGCTGCTGGTGTCGGGGTATGGCGACAGCGCGGAGATCGGCGACACGATCCCCGGCGCGCGTCTGCTCGGCAAACCGGTCGACATCATGCAGTTGCGGCGCGAACTCGCGGAGTGGCTCGATCATACGGCGGCGGCGTCCTAGCGGTCTTGCCGATGTCGCCGCGAGGTCGCCGCGATGTCGTCTCGATCGCGCGCGGCGCGGTATAAAGTGTTAGAAGCCGGCGCGCCCTGGTATGATGCCGGTCGCGCGCCGGGACCACCGTTCGTTCCGGCGTTGCGCTCTTGCCATTGCTGATCGCCATTGCTGATCGCCGTCGCTTTTGGCGGCGTTTTCGCCATTGCTCATCACCACCGCTTTCGCCGGACTTGCGGCCGTATCTTCCCTGTCACGAGAACCATCATGCCCGCCCAACACGACGACGCCCCCACTGCCAGCACCACGGGCAAGGCAAAGCGCAAGTCCCTCTCCATCGTGGCGCGCAATCTGCTGATGGTTGTCGTCGGCGTGCTGGTCTTCGCGGTCGTCGCGGGCGTCGTGCTGTATGGTCCGATCACCTACGGCGACCCGATCCCGAACTTCGGCATCATCCTCATGCTGACCGTGCCGGTGATCGCGGGCGTGGCTTTCCGCGTGGGCCTGGATGCGTGGCTGGACCGAAGCTGAGCGGCACGGCCAACGCGTAACCGGCGCCGCTTTCTCAAGCGGCCTCGCCGGATAACCGCGGCAACGCCACCCACATTCCAGCCCTCCGCCCGCGCGCGGATGAAACGGCAGCCGCCGCCATGCAGCCGCGCGATCCGCTCGACGATCGCCAGTCCCAGCCCCGTTCCGCCGCCATGCGCGCGAGCATTGCGCCCGCGCTGAAACGGCGCCTTCAGTTGCTCCGGTCCTCTGCCGAAAGAACCACGATGGCGAGCAACTTTTTCATGACTGACTTCCTGGATCGAGCCGTCGAGCGTCGCCTGCTTGTCCCGCGATCCGTTCGATGACAGGCCGGGTTCTTATGGATGCGCTGCCCGAAGGCCATTCCGGAATCGTGTCGCCTATGTCATGGCGCGCTGGGCGCTCTGCGGTCCCGGCGTGACGGATGCCGCAAAAGCCGTTGCAGCAGCATAGAGCAAGCCGCCGGGCAACACGCCCGGTGGATTTCCCTTGTGCTGAAGAATGCCGCGACGCGCCAGTGGCGGGGCGCAACGGGTCAAGGCCAAATCTCGGGGGAAATCGCGGATCAACAAGGCACGTCAACCCGCGCGCGACCCGCGAACCGCGGAACGCTCCTTGCTGAATCCTCATACCGGCGGGCATGTCCACGGTTCGACCACGTCCGATATGCGCGCCCGACCGCGGGCTTACGCGCCCGCAACCCAGCAATCCAGCCAGCACCAAGGGAGCCGAAACGATGGACCAGGACCTCGAAGCACGAATCCGCACGCGGGCCTACGAGTTGTGGGAACAGGATGCGTCGCCCGAAGGCAAGGCGGACGAATACTGGGAGAAAGCGCTGCGTCAGCTGGAAGCCGAGGGACAGCTCGGCGAAAGTGCGCCGCCGCCCGTGGATCAGTCGGCCAAGCGGCGCACCGCCGATCCGCTGCCAGAGGATGCCCAGGAGGGCGGCCAGCGGGCGCGCTCGTAAGCGAGCCTGTCGATGGCCGCGCCTTCACCGTGACGGACAAGCGCGCGAAGCGGCGGCGTCGGCACGACGACGCACCGCTTGCCGCATTGTCCAGCCACCTCTTCTTCCGGAACGCCAGATGAGCTATCAGAACGTCGACCAGGAGATCGCCCATCTCGAACACGTATTTGGGCTTATTTCCGCGCAGGACCGCATTCCGCTGTCTTACTGGCGCAATCGCCTGCGCATGTTTGACCAGTCGTCGCTGATGCCCACGCAACGCGCCCGCGTTGCACGGCTAGAGGCGACGCTGCGCGCGATCGAGAAGTCGGCGGCGCAAACCGTCCGCGCCGAGCCCGTGTTGCGTACCGCGGGCACGCGCTCATGACGCATGGCGCCGCCCTCGCGCAACGCGTGGGCGGCGATCGCGGAAACGCGGAAACGCGGAAACGCGGAATCGCTGAATCGCTGAATCGCGGAAACGCGGAAACGCGGAATCGCGGAAACGCAAAATCGCCGGGCTGCCCGGCGCGCGGCGCTCACCCATGAACCGCCGCGCGCCCCGCCAGCCGCTCAACCCATCAGGATGCGCGCGGCCAGCGCCAGCACGAGCGCCGGCGCCATCACCACCGCGCCCACTTTCAAAAACTTCATGAAGCTCACGTCCTCGCCTTCGCGGCGGATCGCGTTGAGCCAGAGGATCGTCGCGAGCGAGCCGGTGATCGACAGGTTCGGGCCGAGATCGACGCCGATCAGCAGCGCGTCGATCACGCGCTCGGGACTGTGCGCCTGCATCACCGTCGAACTGGCGATCAGTCCCGCCGGCAGGTTGTTCATCAGATTGCTGCCGAACGCGATCGCGGCGCCGGCCCAACCCGCTGTCGTCACTTCGTTATGCAGCGCACCCTGCTGCGTGAGCGCGGCCAGCATCGCGATGACGCCGGTGTGATCGAGCATCTCGACCAGCACGAACAAGGCCGCGACGAGCGGCAGCACGCTCCACGAGATTTCGCGGATCATCGGCAGCGGCGACTTGCGCTCCTGAATCAGCACGACCAGCGCCGTCAGCGCGCCGAGGATCGCGGTGGGCAAGCCGAGCGGCACGTCGAACGCGGAGACCGTCAGCAGCACGGCGGCCGTCACCGCGATGCCCGCCAGCGCGACACGCCCGCTCGACGACAATTCGAGCGGTTCGAGATTCGTCTCGCAGATGCCGGCAAGCGCCTTGCGCTGAGTCCAGCGCAACAGCGCGTAAGTCGCGGCGATCGACAACAGCGAGGGCAGCGTGAAGCGCATCAGCCAGGCGCCGAGCGCGGGCGTGTGATTGCCGTACAGCACGATGTTGGCCGGATTCGAGATCGGCAGCACGAAGCTGGCCGCGTTGGCGATGAACGCGCAGACGAACAGCAAGGGCAGCGGATCCGTCTTCGCCTTTTTCGCGGCGGCGAACACGGCGGGGGTGAGGACGACCGCCGTGGCGTCGTTCGAAAGGAAGGCGGTGATGACCACGCCGACCAGATAGACCAGCAGGAACAGCTTACGCGGCGAGCCTTGCGCATGGTTGACCGCGAGCACGGCGACCCAGTCGAACAGCCCCTCGCGGCGGCCGACTTCCGACAGCAGCATCATGCCGAACAGGAACAGGTAGACGTCGGCGCCCTTGCCGACCGCCTCCATCGCCAGATGAGCGGGCAACAGCCCGAGCGACACCAGCAGCAGCGCGCCGGCGACGGCCCACACGGCCTCGGGCCATTTGAACGGCCGGGCGATGACGCCAGCCGTGGCGGCGGCGGCGATACCCCACGAGAGAAAAATAGCGGTCACGACACAGGTCCTGAATTCTTGTTGACTGGCGCGCGAGCGCGGCGTGGCTGCGCGGCATGACCCGCGATCCGGGCCCCCTGGCTTCGCCGCTACCCGACCCGGTTCACCGCCGCGATGCAGTCGCGCCCGTTGTCCTTGGCGAGATACAACTGCGAATCCACCAGGTTGACGAAGGCAATCGGATCGGCCGCTTCAGACGGAATCATGGTTCCGACGCCGAAGCTCGCGGTGACGGTTTGCCGGAAGGGCGAGCGCTCGTGCGCGATGTCCGCGGCCGAGATCCGGTCGCGGCAGCGCTCGGCCACCTGCCGCGCGGCCTCGGCGCCGGTGTTCGGCAACACCAGCACGAACTCTTCCCCGCCGAAGCGGCCGACAAAATCCCCCGGCCGCACCGCCGCGCTCAAGACGGCGGCGATCCGCTTCAGGCACGCGTCGCCTTGCACGTGTCCGTAATAGTCGTTGTAGGACTTGAAGAAATCGACGTCGACCATGACCAGCGACAGCGGCGCGCCATGATGCTTGGCCGCGCTCCATTCGCGGTGCAGGACGGCGTCGAACTGGCGGCGGTTGCCCACGCCGGTCAGACCGTCCTGGAACGACAGCGCTTCCAGCTCCCGTTGCAACTCGGCGAGTTTCTCCTCGGTCTTCTTGCGCTCGCTGATGTCGAACATGAAGCCGACCAGCGACTCGACCTCGCCGCGCGCGTCGCGCACCACGTGCACGACGTCGCGCAACCACACGTATTCGCCCTTGCTGGTCAGCGCGCGATAGTCCGCTTCGTGATCGGTGCCCGCCTTCGATTGCGCGACGCAGAAATTCACTACCTTGTCGCGATCGTCGGGATGCATGCGCGCGGCCCAGTCCTGCACGGTCTTCCAGCTCGCGGGCGTCCAGCCCAGCAAGGCTTCGATCTGCGGACCGATATAGGCGAACTGCATCGTCGCCCAATCGATCTTCCACGGAATCGCCTTGGTCGATTCGAGCAAGGTCCGGTAGACCGCCGCATCGTGTTCCAGATAGCCTTCCACGGCAGCCGTGGCCGGCGCCGTGTCGTGCCGCAGAAAGTCCGGGCCTGGCGCGGCGCTGTTTTCGTCGGTGCTGTTCATGGCTTGAAACTCCTCATGGGGGCTGTCGTGGTGCTTGTGCTTGTGCGGTGCCTGACGTGGCGCGCTGATGGCACGCTGATGGCACGCTGGTATCACGCTGATGTCACGCTGATGTCATTTAGCCGGCAAATTAACACAGTGCCCGGTCGCCCGGCCGGTTCCGGGCCGCCGCACCGCTCGATTCATCCGTATTAGCGTCACGGCTACAACGATCTGTTCCCCTCCGCCCGCCTATTCAGTTTTCGTTGACATCCCTACTATCCGCATTCACTCGCGACTTTACGACCATGAGCATCAACGAATGAAATCGCTTTCTTCCGATCCCGTCCGTTACAACGGACCCGCCGTTGCGTTGCACTGGCTGATCGCGGTATTGATCGTCTGCGGCTTTTATCTCGGCTGGATCATGACCGATATCCCCGGCTTCACGCCCACCAAGCTGAAGTACTTCTCGTGGCACAAGTGGATCGGCGTGACCGTCTTCATGCTCGCCGTCGCCCGCGTGCTATGGCGCGCCACGCATCGCGCGCCGGCGCTCGACAGCGCCACGCCCGCCTGGCAGAAGGCCGCGGCCCATCTCGTGCACGGCGTGCTCTACCTGCTGATGCTGGCGATTCCGCTCTCCGGCTACTTCTACAGTTCCGCCGCCGGCATTCAGGTGGTGTACCTCGGCATCGTGCCGCTGCCCACCTTCATCGGCCCGGACCAGGCGCTGAAGGCAACGCTGCGCACGGTGCATGTGCTGCTCAATTACACGTTGCTCGCGCTCGTCGCCGTGCATGTTCTCGCGGCGCTCAAGCATCAGTTCGTCGATCGCGACGGCTTGCTCGCCCGCATGATTCCGTTTATCAGGTAACAGGCGATTGGCCACGGCCTGTTGGCAATTTAATTCCCGACGGTGTGCAATCAACGCACGCGGGTTCGATAGGATGCGTACCACCATGAAAACCAACTTCTCTCGCCCATTCTTGCGCCCGGCAGTCGCGGTCATCGCCGGCCTTTCCCTTTTCGGCGCGAGCCTCGCGCATGCCGACGTCGACACCAGCAAAAGCAGCGTGATTGCAACGACGAAGCAGATGAACGTGCCGGTCGACGGCAAGTTCAGGAAGTTCTCCGCGCAACTGAATTTCGATCCGGCCAAGCCGACCGCCGGCAGCGCCAACGTGTCGATCGACACCGGCAGCTACGACCTCGGCGCCGACGACTACAACAAGCAGGCCCAAGGCAAGGAATGGTTCGACAGCGCCGCCTATCCGGCCGCGACCTTCGTTTCCAGCGCCATCGCGCCGGCCGGCGGCAACCAGTACAAGATCACCGGCAAGCTCACCATCAAGGGCAAGTCGCAAACCGTGGTGGTGCCGGTCACCATCGCGAGCCAGGGCGCCACGCAGACCTTCGACGGCGCGTTGCCGATCAGGCGCACGCAGTTCGACGTGGGCACCGGCGAATGGAAAGACACGTCGGTGGTCGCGGACGAAGTCGTCATCAAGTTTCACATCGTCGCCTCGAAGAAGTAATTCCAACCCGAATCAAACCCGAAGCATCGCCGTACTTCCCGAAACCCGGAGAACAACTTGAAGAAACAATTTTTGCTCGCCGCGGGCGCGCTCGCCGCAGCCATGTCGTTCAACGCAATGGCTATCGACACGTATCAGCTCGACCCGACGCACACCTACCCGAGCTTCGAAACCGATCACTTCGGCGGCGTGTCGACCTGGCGCGGCAAGTTCACGAAAAGCAGCGGCACCGTGGTGCTGGACCGCGCGGCGAAGACCGGCACGGTGAACGTGACGATCGACATGAGCTCGGCGGACATCGGCAACGACAAGCTCGACGCGGAACTGGCCACCGACAAATTCTTCGACGCCGCGAAGTATCCGACCGCCACCTACAAGGGCACGCAGGTCCGCTTCGACGGCGACAAGCCGGTGGAAGTGATCGGCACGCTGACGATGCACGGCATCACGAAGCCGGTGAATCTGAAGATCGAATCGTTCAAGTGCTTCGTGAATCCGATGCTCAAGCGTGAAGTGTGCGGCACGGAAGCGGCCGCGACGTTCAATCGCGACGATTTCGGCGTCGACTTCGGCAAGGCGTACGGCTTCAAGATGCAGACCGCGCTGCATATCCAGGCCGAAGGCATCAAGCAGTAAGCGGCATGGCAAGCCCTTGCGGCTTGCGTAAAACGGTCGCGGCGGCGGTGGCGGATCGCCCGCGCGCGGCACCTTGCCCAGGCGGAGCAAGGTACTATTACGGCTTGGCATCCGGCGCGCCGCGCGTTCATTGCGCGGCGCGTATCCAGACGCCCGACGCGGCGAGCCACTTCACAGGCAGCACGGCAAGCGCATCGAATCAAACCGGGCCTGCCGCCGTTGCCGTCGTTTCTTACCGTCTCTTGCCGTCTCTTGCCGTCATCCCTTGCCGTCATTCGTTTCCGCCATCCATCCATGAGTTCTGCAAGCCGCCGCATCGCGCACCTGGACATGGACGCGTTCTACGCGTCCGTCGAACTCCTGCGCTATCCCGAACTGCGCGGCAAGGCGGTGGTGATCGGCGGCGGCCGCAACGGCGCGCCGCAAACACTCGAGGACGGCAGCCGGCGCTTCGCGAAGCTGCGCGATTACGCGGGCCGCGGCGTCGTCACCACCTCCACTTACGAAGCCCGCGCGCTCGGCGTGTTCTCCGCGATGGGCATGATGAAGGCCGCCGTGCTCGCGCCCGACGCGGTTCTGCTGCCCACCGACTTCGACTCGTATCGGCACTACTCGCGCCTCTTCAAGTCGGCGGTCGCCACGTTTACCGATCGGATCGAGGACCGCGGCATCGACGAAATCTATATCGATCTGACCGAGGTGCCGGGCGAGCCGCGCGAGATCGCCGCGCGCATCAAGCAGGCGGTCAATCAGGCGACCGGCCTCACCTGCTCCATTTGCGTGGCGCCGAACAAGCTGCTCGCGAAAATCGGCTCGGAACTCGACAAGCCGGACGGCCTCACGATTCTCACGCCGGCGGACGTGCCGTTGCGCGTGTGGCCGTTGCCGGTGCGCAAGGTCAACGGCATCGGGCCGAAGGCGGCGGAAAAGCTGACGGCGCTCGGTCTCGCGACGGTCGGCGATCTGGCGGCGGCGGACGCGGGACTGCTGCAGGACCACTTCGGGCGCAGTTACTCCGCGTGGCTGATGCAGATCGCGCAAGGCCACGACGAGCGGCCGGTGGTGGTGGAATCGGAGCCCAAGTCGATCAGCCGCGAAACGACCTTCGAGCGCGATCTGCATCCGCGTCATGACCGGCCGGCGCTCTCCAGTTCGTTTACCGGCCTGTGCGTGCGGGTCGCGGAAGACCTCGTGCGCAAGGGCTACGTGGGCCGGACGATCGGCATCAAGCTGCGCTACGACGACTTCCGCACGGTCACGCGCGATCTGACGCTGGACGAGCCGACCGCCGACGCCGCCGAGATACGCCGCGCGGCCACCGAATGTCTGCGGCGCGTGGCGTTGAACCGCAAACTGCGGCTCCTGGGCGTGCGCGTGAGCGCGTTGACGCCGGCCAACGCGCAACCGGTCAGGCAGCGCCGTCCGGTTCAGGCCGACTTGCCCTTTACCAGCGACGAATAAGCGGCCGCCTCGGCAGGCACGCCGGCATTCGCGCGCGCCGCCTGTGGCTCCGTTTCCCTGCGCGCGGCGGCGACCGAGAACGCGAACGTATTGACGCCGCCCGCGCTGTGCGCCGACACGGTGCCGCGATGCATTTCCGCAATCGCCTTCACGATCGCAAGACCGAGTCCGTGGTTTTCGCGGCTATTGGTGCGCGAGACTTCCGCGCGATAGAAGCGGTCGAACAGATGCTCCAGCACGGCCGGCGCGATCGGCTCGCCGGGGTTCGCCACCGCCACGCGCACGTGGTCTTCTTCACGCGCGATCGTCACGCTGATCGCATCGCCCGGCGCGCAGTGCTGGATCGCGTTCATCAACAGATTCGCGCAGGCGCGGCCGAACAGCGAGCGGTTCACGCGCGCCATCGCGTCGCCGTGCAATTGCGCATGCACGCGCGCCTCTTCGAGCGGAATCTCCAGGAACTCCAGCGTATGCGCGACTTCCGCGGCGAGCGACACTTCCACGAGACCCGTCGCGCGCTCGCCCTGATCGGCGCGGGCGAGAAACAGCATGTCGTTGATGATCGCGCGCATGCGCTCGTATTCCTCCAGATTCGATTGCAGCGTATGGCGCAGATCTTCCACGGAACGATTGCGCGTCAACGCCACTTCGGTCTGGCCGATCAGGATCGTGACCGGCGTGCGCAGTTCATGGGCCACGTCCGCGTTGAACGATTCGAGGCGCCCATAGGCGCCGTCGAGGCGTTCCAGCGCGCCGTTGAACGAGTTGGCGAGATCGCTCAGTTCGAGCGGGAGCGACGCGGTGTTCAGCCGCTGCGAGCGGTTGTTCGGGCTCACGGCGGACGCCTCCCGCGTCAGACGCCTGAGCGGCGCGAGGCCGAGCCGCGTCACCGAGTAACTGAGCAGCAGCACGGCGAGACTGCCCAGCGCCGAGAGCGCCGCGAGCGCCGCGCCGAAGGCGCGCATCGTGCGGTCGTTGGGAGAACAACTGGCGGCCACCTGCAATTGCACGGGCGGACGCGCGGCATTGGCCGGGATCGCCAGCGTGGCGATGAGCATGTCGTCGCCGCCGCCGGCGGGGGACACGCGCGCGTAGCCCTCGGGCCAGCTTTTCACCACCGTGCCCGCGACCGGCGTGCCGTAGTGGAAATACGGATCGGCGCTCGACACCGCGTACATCGTGCTGCGGTCGTGCGGCATCATGTTGGTGAGTTTTTCACGGGTCATGCGCCACTTTTCCGGCGTCACCGCGTGGTACACCATGAGGCGCGCGACCTGGGCGCGGTCGTCGAGCGACTCGCGCAGGTGGTGTTCGAGCTGCGTGCGCAACACCAGAAACAGGCCCGTGCCGACCAGCGTGAACACCGAGAGCGCGACGAGCGCGAACATCAGCGCGAGGCGGCGGGCGATCGAACGGTTCATGACGGCTCCGCCTCTTCGCGCACTTCGAGCACGTAGCCCATGCCGCGCACGGTGTGCAGCAGCTTCGACGGAAACGGTCCGTCGAGCTTGGCGCGCAAGCGTTTGATCGCGGTTTCGACCACGTTCGTATGGCTGTCGAAATTGACGTCCCACACGAGTTCGGTAATCGCCGTCTTGGAGAGAATGTCGCCTTGACGGCGGGCCAGCACGCTGAGCAGTTGAAACTCTTTCGCGGTCAGGTCGAGACGCACGCCGTCGCGGGTCGCGCGCCGGCCAATCAGATCGACGAACAGATCGCCGATGGCGATCATCGTCGACTCCTGCGAACGCGTGCGGCGCGCGAGCGCATGCAGCCGCTCGACCAGTTCGAGGAAGGAAAACGGTTTGGTGAGGTAGTCGTCGGCGCCTTCGCGCAGGCCGCGCACGCGGTCGTTCACGTGATCGCGCGCGGTGAGCATGATGACCGGCGTGGACTTGCGCATGCGCAGCGCCTTCAGCACGCTGAAACCATCGCGCTTGGGCAGCATCACGTCGAGCACGATCACGTCGTAATCGAATTCGGTGGCCAGATGCATGCCTTCCTCGCCGTCGAGCGCGACGTCGACGACCCAGCCCTGCTCCGTCAAGCCGGAGCGCAGGTAGTCCACCACCTTGTGCTCGTCTTCAACGATCAGCAATTTCATGCGCGTCCCCTTGTGTCGGCATTATACGAAACGCTTTCGCCACGCTCTTGCGTGTCCTGCTGCATCATGGCCGGGCGGCTCATCGCGCGGGAGCCAGCGCCTGCTTCGAATCCGCCTGCTTCGAATCCTGTTGCTTCGAATCCTGTCGCGTCGCGTCCTTCGGCGATGACAGGCCCGCCACGTCCGCGCCGGCGTCCCAGCCGCCGCCCAGCGCCTTCACCAGCGACACCGCCAGCGTCATCTGCTGGCCGCGAATCTGCACGTCCTGGCGCTCGCTGTTGAGCAGCGATTGCTGCGCGGTGATCACGTCCAGATAGGCGACGAGGCCGCCCGAATAACGGTCGTTGGCGAGCGCCAGCAGATGCTGCGCGTCGGCCACCGCCGCGTGTGACTCCTTCGCCGCGCCGTCCAGCACCGAGAGTCCGGTGATGCCGTCCTGCACCTGCTGGAATGCGTTGAGCACGGTCTGCCGGTAGGTCGCCTGGGTGGCCTTGTAGCCTTCGCTCGCAAACTGAATGTTGGCCGCGCGCCGGCCGCCGTCGAACAGCACCTGGCCGGCCGCCGCGCCGAGCGTCCACATCAGCGTGGGCGCGCTCAGCAGGCTCGCGAACTGCGTGCTTTCCCAGCCGATGCTGGGCGTGAGCGTCAAGCTCGGAAAAAACGCCGCCTTGGCGACGCCGATCTGCGCGTTCGCCGCCGCCATTGCGCGCTCGGCGGACGCCACGTCGGGACGGCGTTGCAGGACGTCGCTGGGCACGCCGAGCGCGATCGCCGGCAGCTTCGCGTCGAGCGCCCTGGGTGCGATCGAGAATTGCGGCGCGGGCACGCCGACCAGCGCGGCGATCGCATGCTCGAACTGCGCGCGCTGGTTCAGCAGCAGTTGCGCCTGCACGCGAGTCGAATCGAGCAGCGACTTCTGCTGCAACACGTCGAGGCCCGACACCGCGCCCAGATCGTGCTGCGATGTCACGTAGTCGAGCGCCTTCTGCTGGAGCGTCACCGACTGATTCAGCACGTCGATCTCGGCGTCGAGTTCGCGCAGCGAGAAATAGCTGGTGGCGAGGTCGGTGGTGAGCACGAGGCGCGCGTTGGCGAGGTCGTCCGCCGATTGCTGCGCGGACGCCGCCGCGCCTTCCACTTGCCGCCGTATCCGGCCGAACAGATCGGTGTCGTAGTTGATCGACGGACCGAGTTGCAGATTGTTCTGCACCGTCGACATCGTCGGCGTGGCGTAATTGGTCTGTGGACGGCTGCGCGAAATCCTGAAACGCGACGCCGATGCATTCAAATCCACTTCGGGCGTCTGCTGCGCGCGGGTAGTCGCGAGCGTCGCCTTGGCCTGCTCGTAGTGCGCGCTGGCGGCGGCGAGCGTCTGATTCTGCGCGAGCGCCTGGGTTTCCAGCGTGTCGAGCGTGGTATCGCCGAACGCCTGCCACCAGTCCGGCGAAATCGGCGCGTGCGAGGGCACCCCCACGCGCCAGTACGAATCGGTTTGCCAGGCGGGCGGCACGTCGGCTTGCGGCCGCTGATAGTCCGGCCCGACCGTGCAGGCGGCGAGCCACGCGGCGCTCGCCGTGAAGGCGAGCGCCGTTAGGGTGCGCCAGCAAATGTGGCAAACGAGCGCCCGCCTCACGACGCCCCCTCGCCGTCCTTGCCCGGCTGCGCGATCTGCACGTGATCGCCGTCGGCGATCGAATCGCTCGGGTTGATGATGACCTTGTCGCCCGCCTCGATCCCGCTTTCGATTTCCAACGACTGCCCGAGGTCGCGCGCGATCACGATCTTGCGCAACTGCACGTTTCCTTTCGCGTCCACCACGGCAAGCCGCGGACCTTCCGCGCGAAACAGCAGCGTGTTGCCCGGCACCATCAATTGCGCATGGGCGACGGTCGGCACGGCGACCTGCACATACGCGCCGGGGCGCAGCGTGTCGTCGGGATTGGGCAGCGTCACTTCCACCTGCAGCGAGCGGGTGGGCACGTCGATCGCGCCGGACATGTGCGTGATCGTGCCGTGAAACTGCTGGCCCGGCAGTTCCGCCTGCGTGACCACCACGTTCTGTCCGATCGAAACGTTTTGCGCATACGCCTGCGGCAATTGCACATACACGCGCAGCGGGTCCGACTGCGCGAGCGCGAAGAGCGCGCGGCTCGTGCCGCTACCGGCGTCGATCAGATCGCCGACGTCGACGTTGCGCTGCGTGACCACGCCCGCGAACGGCGCGACGATGCGCTTGAACGATTCGAGCTGGCGCAAGCGCTGCACGTTCGCATCCGCGGCGGCGAGGTTGGCGAGACCTTGCGTGTAGGTGCTTTGCCGTTCGTCGAGTTCCTGTTGCGAGACCGCATCGCGTTGACGCAATTGCTGCCAGCGTTCCAGCGAGCTTTTGGCGAGGCCGAGGCTCGCGCTGGTTTGCTGGCGCTGCGCCAATGCCTGCGCAAGTTCCTGATCGATTTCGGGCGTGTCCAGATCGGCGAGCAACTGCCCCTGCTTCACGCGCGCGCCGATATCGACGTACCAGTGCAGCAGATAACCGGTGGCGCGCGCGTAGATCGGCGATTCGACGCTGCCGCGCAAGGTGCCGGGCAACAAGGTGTGGCCGCCGCCGTCGGCCCGCGTCGGGCTCACCACGTGCACGTACTGCACCGCGTTCTGATTCGTCGTTTCGGCGATCGAGCGGCTTTCCATTACGTTTGCGATCACGGTGCGCAGCGCGCCCACCGCGAGCAGCGCCAGCACGATCCACAGCGTGATTTTGGCGCGCTTCCATTCGCGATGGCGCGGCGGCAACGCGTGGCCGTCTTCGGTCTCGCGCGCGGGAATCGCCAGCGATGCATGAGTTTTTTCGGTCATTTGAGTCAGCTATCTGGTTCAGCCGTCGTTAAGCCTGTCGTTAAACGCTACGCGTGCTTGCCGGCGCCGCCGTGCTCCGGCGCGGGGCCGTCGTCGTTGCCGTTATCTTCGTGGCCCGCGCCGTCGTTACGATGGCGCCGCGCGAGGCGCGTATGAATGCCCGCGAACACGAGCGGCACGAAAAACAGCGTGGACACCGTGGCGAACAGCAAGCCGCCGATCACCGAACGGCCGAGCGGCGCATTCTGCTCGGCGCCTTCGCCCAGACCGAGCGCCATCGGAATCATGCCGATGATCATCGCGAACGCGGTCATCAGCACCGGCCTGATCCGGCTTGCACCCGCTTCGAGCGCGGCGGTGAGCGGCGGCGCGCCGGCCGAGAGCCGCTGGCGCGCGAACGACACCATCAGAATGCTGTTGGCGGTGGCGACGCCCATCGTCATGATCGCGCCGGTCAGCGCGGGCACGCTCAAATGGGTGCCCGTGAGAAACAGCATCCACACGATGCCCGCCAGCGCCGCGGGCAACGCGCTGACGATGATCAGCGGATCGACCCACGACTGGAAATTCACCACGATCAGCAGATACACCAGCACGATCGCCATCGCCACGCCGAGCCCGAGACCGAGGAACGAACTGCGCATGGTCTGCACCTGGCCGCGCACCGTAATCTGACTGCCGCGCGGCAGTTGCGCGCGCGCGTCGTTCACGAGCTTGTCGACCTGATCCGCGACGCTGCCGAGATCGCGCTTGTCCACGCTCACGTACAGGTCGATCACCGGCCTGATGTTGTAGTGCGAGACGATCGCGAACTGGTTCTGCGGCGAGACCCGCACCAGATTGCCGAGCAGTTGCGTCGGACCGGTAGCCGAGCCCGACACCGGCGTGCGCAACAACTCGTCGATGGACGAGATCCGATACTGCGGCGTTTGCACCGCGACGTTGTACTCGACACCATTGCTGTTGTTGTACCAGAACCCCGGCGAAGTCTGCGAACTGCCCGACAGCGAAATCAGCACGTTCTGCGCGACGTTGGCCGCGCTCAGATTGAGCTGCTGCAAGCGGGTGCGATCCATTTGCAGATTGAGCGCCGGTGCGTCGAGTTTCTGCTGAATGTGCGTGTCGACGGTGCCCGGAATCATGCGCACCTGTTTCAGCAGCTTGCGCGCGACCTCGAAGTTGCCCTGCTGGTCCGCGCCGGCAATCTGCACGTCCACCGCGGCGGGCAGGCCGAAGTTGAGAATCTGCGTGACGATGTCGGCGGGCTGAAAGAAGAACTCGACGCCCGGAAAGCGCTGCGGCAGGATCGCGCGCAATCGCTCGATGTAGGTTTGCGTCGGCTCGTGGCCGGCCTTCAAAGCCACCTGAATCTCGCCGTCGAGCGTGCCGATCGTGCCCGCGTTGCTGTACGAGAGATTGATGCCGCTATACGGCAAGCCGAGGTTGTCGAGGATCGTGCCGAGTTGTTTCGCCGGCACGACTTCGCGGATCACCTTTTCGACTTCGTCGGCGAGGCGCGCGGTTTCCTCGATGCGCGTGCCGGTCGGCGCGCGCATGTGCAGGCGGATGTTGCCCGCGTCGACGCTCGGAAAAAAATCTTCGCCGAGCACGAAAACGAGGCTCATCGAGAGCACGCAGAAACCGAGGAACAGGCTGCCGAAGCGCGCGCGGCGCACCAGCAGGCTGCTGAGAATCACGATGTAGGCGGCCCGCATGCGCTCGAAGCCGCGATCGAACCGATGATGGAGGCGCATGAACAGATTCGGCGCGGCGCCGGCGCCGGGCTTGTGCGCGTGGCCCATCAGCAGCAACGCCAGGGTCGGCACCAGCGTGCGCGACAGAACGTAGGAGGCGAGCATCGCGAACACCACGGCTTCGGCAAGCGGCACGAACAGGTAACGCGCGACGCCGGTCAGGAAGAACATCGGCACGAACACGATGCAGATGCACAGCGTCGAGACGAGCGCGGGAATCGCGATTTCGCCGGCGCCTTCGAGAATCGCATCGTGCAGATTCGTGCCCATATGCAGATGCCGTTCGATGTTTTCGATCGTCACCGTGGCGTCGTCGACGAGAATCCCGACCGCCAGCGCGAGGCCGCCGAGCGTCATGATGTTGATGGTTTCCCCGAGCGCATGCAGCGCGATCAGCGAGGACAGAATCGACAGCGGAATCGAGATCGCGATGATGCAGGTGCTGCGCCAGTTGCCGAGAAACAGCAGGATCATCGCGGCGGTGAGCGCCGCGGCCACCAGCGCCTCGTGCATCACGCCCTGCACCGCCGCCTTCACGAAGATCGACTGATCGAACAGGGCGGTGATGTTCAGATCGGGCGGCAGCGCCGCGCGCGCGGCCGGCAGCAAGCGATGCAGCGTAGCGACGATCGACAGCGTCGACGCGTTGCCGTTCTTCAGCACCGAGATCAGCACGCCGCGGCGGCCGTCCTGCCGCACGACGTTGGTTTGCGGCGAAAAACCGTCGCGCACGTGCGCGACTTCGCGCAGATAGGTCGTCGCGCCATTCACCGTGCGCACCGGAATGTCGTTGAGACCGTCCAGCGTGGCCGGCGAACCATTCATGTTGATCGTGTATTCCTTCGGCCCGATCTTCGCCGTGCCGGTCGGCAGAATCAGGTTTTGCGCGTTGAACGCGCTCACCACGTCGGAGGGCGTCAGCCCCTTGGCGAGCAACGCGCGCGTGTCGAGATCGACTGAAATCAGGCGCGACTTGCCGCCGTAGGGATACGGCACGGCCGCGCCCGGAATCGTCACGAGTTGCGGGCGCAGGAAATTCAGTGCGGTGTCGTTGAGCGCCTGCTCGGACAGCTTCGGGCTCGACAAGCCGAGTTGAATCACCGGAATGCTGGAGGCGGAGTAGCTGATCACCAGCGGCGGCGTCGCGCCCGGCGGCATCTGCTTGAGCTGCGCCTGTTCGACGGCCACGGTCTGCGCGATCGCGGTCTGGATGTTCGCGTTCGGCTGCAAAAACACCTTCAGGATCGTGATGCCCGCGAGCGACTGCGATTCGATGTGTTCGATGTCGTTGACCGTGGTGGTCAAGCTGCGCTCGTTGACCGACGCGATCCGATGGGCCATGTCTTCCGCCGACAAGCCGTTGTAAGTCCAGATGATGCTGACCACCGGAATGTTGATTTCCGGCAGCACGTCGACCGGCGTGGTGAACAGCACGAATGGCGTCGCCAGCACGATCATGATGGCCATCACGATGAACGTGTACGGCCGCTTAAGCGCAACGTTGACGATCCACATGAAACGCGCCTGGGGGATACCTGGTGAGGGATGGAGGGAGAGATCAGCGCTTATGCTAGATCGGTCGCACCAACGCCTGCATGGCGCCAAAATGGCCGGAATGTCAGCAAGGTAAACGTAAGGCTAGACGTGCAGACGTATGCCGCTTCGAAGCAACAAAAAAACCGGCCGACCATCACGGTCGACCGGCTTTCCATTTCCAGCACGCGGGGCTTCGATCGCCGGCTTACTTCGCAAACAGCGACGACATATCCGCGAACGCCTTGAACTCCAGCGCATTGCCCGAGGGGTCGAGGAAGAACATCGTCGCCTGTTCGCCGACTTCGCCCTTGAAGCGCACGTGCGGCTCGATGATGAAGTCGATGCCGGCTTGTTGCAGCTTGTCGGCCGCGGCCTGCCATTGCTGCATCGACAGCACCGCGCCGAAGTGACGGACCGGCACCGCATCGCCGTCGACCTCGCTGGTGTGACGGTGGCCGATTTCGTCCGGCGCGAGGTGCGCGACGATCTGGTGGCCGTAGAAGTTGAAGTCGACCCACGCTTCGGAACTGCGCCCTTCGGGGCAACCCAGCAATTCGCCGTAAAACGCGCGCGCGGCGGCGAGGCTATGGACGGGAAACGCCAGATGAAACGGCGGCAAAACGGTTTCGGCAACGCTCATGATGTAAAAACTCGCTGACTGGAAAATGGGAGCCAGTTTAACCATGACTAAAAATGGTGAAAAACGATATATATTTGACCTGACCACCACCAAAATCGATTGATCGACCGATGCTCAGCGAACTCAAAACCTTCATCGCCGTCAGCCAGTACGGCACGTTTTCCGCCGCGGGCGCGCGCATCGGCCTCACGCAGTCGGCGGTGAGCGCGCAGATGCAGCGGCTCGAAGCGGAACTCGGCTTCGCGCTGTTCGACCGCACCGGCCGCTCCGCGACGCTCAACGATGCCGGCCGCGAAACCCTCGCGCTCGCCGAGGAAATGATGATGCTCTACGCGCGGCTCTCCGAACGCGGCGCGGTCGCGGCGGAAAGCGGCATGCTGCGGGTAGGCGCGATCGCGTCCGCGCAAGTGTCGTTTCTCGCCGACGCCCTCGCCCGCTTTCGCGTCGACCGGCCCGGCTGGCGAATTCGCGTCGTGCCCGGCGTGTCGCTGGGTTTGTTGGGCCAGGTGGATTCCGGCGAACTGGATCTCGCCGTCATCATCAAACCGCCGTTCGCGCTGCCCTCGGAACTCGAATGGCGCACGCTCGTCACCGAGCCGTTCGTGCTGCTCGCGCCCAAGGCGCTGGCGCGCGGCAAGCGCTCCTGGCGCGAGCTGCTCAAAAGCGAGCCGTTCATCCGCTACGACCGCACGTCGTTCGGCGGCCGGCTGGTCGATCGGTTTCTGAGGCGCTCGCGCCTGAACGTGCACGACGTGATCGAACTGGATGAGTTGCAGGGCATCATGCAACTGGTGGCGCGCGGCATCGGCGTGGCGCTGATTCCGAATACGGCGGGGCTCGGCAAATGGCCCGCCAACGTCGTAGCGCTCGAACTCGGCGACGCGACGTTTCACCGTGAAATCGGTCTCGTGCAGCGGCCGCGGCATAGCCGGCAGGCGGTGGCGGAAGCGCTGGCCGATTGCATCGGCGCGGCCGCGGGTCACTAGCCGCACGGCGCACGCTCGATTGTGCTGTCGCGATGGCCGTCAACTGTATCTGTGAGGTTCGCATGGCGGCGTGCAGAATCGGCGCATGCGCCTTCATTCGCGCTTTTCGGCCCGCCGCCAAGGATCAAGCCCCATGACCGCCAGCACCTTCCTCACCGCCGACGTCCTGATCGCCTATAGCGCCTACTTCGTCGGCACGGCGAGTCCGGGGCCGAGCAATCTCGCGATCATGTCGCTGGCAATGAGCGCCGGCCGCAAATCCGCGCTGACCTTCGCGCTCGGCGTCGTATCCGGCTCGTTCTTCTGGGCGCTGCTGGCTTCGCTGGGTTTGTCGGCGGTGCTCGCCAGCTACTCGGAATGTCTCGTCGCGATCAAGATTGCCGGCGGGCTTTATCTGCTGTGGCTCGGGTTCAAGTCCGCGCGTTCGGCATTCAGCGCCGGCGCGTTGCCTGCGAATACCGTCCGGCAAGATGAACCGCTCGGGCGTCTGTATCTGCGCGGCCTGCTGTTGCATCTCACCAACCCGAAAGCGATCCTCGTCTGGCTGTCGATCGTTTCGCTGGCCATGGCGCCGGGCGGCGGCGCATCGCACGTCTCGCATACCGCGCCTGTGGTGCTCGGCTGCATGTGCATCGGCGTATCGGTGTTCAGCAGTTATGCCGTGCTGTTTTCCACCGCGTCCGCACGGCGCGTCTATGTGGCGATCCGGCGCTGGCTCGACGGGTCGCTCGCGATCATGTTCGGCATTGCCGGCATCAAGTTGCTGACGTCGAAAAACTAGCCGCTATTCGGCAACCGCAAACGCTTGCTTGACGTCTTCCAATAGCGTTGGCGTGCGAGCAAAACCGCCGCGCCGCTACGAAGCATCTTTCACGTGCTTGTGCGGCTTCTCCACGCCCGCCGAGCGCAGCGCCTCATGCAGCGTGCCGAAAATACAGCCCGCGCCGACGATCGGCGTGATGCCATGCCGATCCATATCCGAGCGCAAATAACGGTTCACGCGCGCGAAAATCACGCCGATGCCGCCGTGTTTCAAGCTCTCGCACAATTCGCCGACCGAGCGCGCCGCCGAATAGTCGACATCGGTAATCGCGCTCGCGTCGATCACGAACCAGTGCACGGGGCTCGGCGCATCGGCGATCAGGCGGCGGGTATCGTCGACGAAAAAGTGATCGTTCGCGTAGAACAGATCGGCGCCGAAGCGATAGACGATCAACCCCGGCGCGGTCTCGATACCGGGCACGGCGGGCACCGGAACCCACACGCCGTCCTGGCCGGGGGCGAGGATCATGGTGTGCGGCCGGTAGCTGTGCCGCACGTGACGCAGCAGCGATAGCGCCACCGCCACGAGAATGCCGTGCTCGACGCCGATCAGCACCACGGCCGCCGCCGTGAACACGGCGAGCGCGAATTCGCCGGGACTTTCGCGGCGAATCGCAAACAGCGTCTTGAGATCGATCAGGCCGATGGCGATCGTCAACACGATGCTGGCGAGAATGCAGTGCGGCAGATACTGCAAAAAGCGGCTGAAAAACAGCAGCACGAGCACCACCACCGCCGCGAACACGAGTTGCGCGACCTGGCTGCGCGTGCCGGCGCGATCGGCCATGGCGGTCTGCGTCGGACTGCCGTTGACCACGAACGCGCCCGACAACGCCGCCGCCGCGTTGGCTGCGGCGATGCCCAGCAAGTCGGCATTGACATCCACGGCCTCGTGATACCGCTCGGCGAACACGCGGCTCGCGGCGGCGCTTTGCGCGACGATCATCACGAAGCAGGACGCCGCGACCGGGAAGAGATCGAGCATCTGCTGCCATGTGACCGATGGCATCGACAGCCCCGGCAATCCGCCCGCTACCGGACCGAGCACGGCGATGCCGTGGGCGGCGAACCCGTAGACGTCGCTCGCCGCGATGCCCGCGACGACCGCGATCAACGGCACGGGCACGCGTGGCAGAAAGCGCTTGCACGCCAGAATGGACACGACCACCAGCAGCGAAATCGCCAGCGTCGGCCAATGGATTTGCGTCGACTCGCGCACCACCAGCGCGAGCTGATCGACGCTGCGCGCGGCATGCCCCGGCACGCCCGACATATCGCCCAGCATGGCGATGCCGACCTGCACGCCGACGCCGGCGAGAAAGCCGACCAGCACCGTGCGCGACAGGAAATCGGCGAGAAAGCCCAGTTTGAAAATGCGCGCGACGAACAGCAAGGCGGCGGTCAGCAACGCGACCATCGCGGCGAGCGACGCATATTCCGCGCTCGAAGCCGGCGCCATCGTGGAGAGCCGGCTCGCGAAAATGGTGGCGGTGGCCGAATCGGCGGCCACGACGAGATGCCGCGATGCGCCGAAAAACGCAAACGCCATAAGCGGCAGAAAGACGGTGTAAAGACCCGTGACGGCCGGCATGCCGGCGATGCGCGCGTAGCCGAGCACTTGCGGAATATCCATCGACGCAAGCTGCACACCCGCTAGCGCGTCACGCGCGGCGCCGGCGCGGCTCAACGGAAGCACGCCTTTCAACACGCCGACGCGGGCGTTGATATACCCCAGAAAATCTCGCATGCGCGATGCTGCCCCGTACTTAGAAGCTGTTGCGAAATTAGTTAAACCAAGGCTTGAGGCGCGTCCAGCAAATCAAGGCGCAAGCTAACGAGAGGAAAGCCTCGTGGATATGGGCGTAGCGTTCATAGCGAATCTTCAGGCGTCGAAACGAGTGAAGCCAGGCAATCGAGCGCTCGACTTGCCAACGCGTTTTGCCGAGTCCGCTGCCATGGGGCGAGCCAATTTTTGCGAGCACGGGCGTGATGCCACGTTCGCGCAAGCGCTGCCGATGTGGCTCGGAACTGTAGCCCCGGTCGCCCTGAACGATTTGCGGCTTGTGCAGGGGACGTCCCCGTTTGCCCCGGATATGTGGAATGGCCTGGACCAGTGCATCGAGCTGCGTAATGTCGTGGCGGTTTGCGCCGGTCAGGATGACCGCGAGCGGGATGCCTTGCGCGTCGACGATGAGGTGGTGCTTGCTGCCGAGCTTGCGCCGGTCCGTGGGATTCGGGCCGGTTTTTTTCCCGCCAGCATGGCGCGAATTGATGAGCTGTCGACGATGGCACGCGTTAAGTCGATTTCGCCACGGCGGCGCAGTTCGGCCAGCAGCGTTTCGTGGATACGTTGCCAGACACCGGCCTTCTGCCATGCGACGAGCCGTCGCCAGCAGGCGGTGCCTGAGCCGCAACCCATTTCCTGCGGCAGCAGGTTCCACGCAATGCCCGAGCGCAGCACGAACACGATGCCAGTCAGCACTGCTCGGTCTGGCGTCGGTTTGCGGCCCGCGTACTGGCGATTGCGCGGTGCTCGCGCGGGCAGAAGCGGTTCGATGAGTGACCACAATTCGTCGTCTATGAGTTCTTTAGGCATTGCTTCCTGTCAGGCAAAACAAGACAAGAAGTTAACACCAAGTCAGAAAAGTTAACAGACCCAAAACTTAATTTCGCAACAGCTTCTTAGGTTATCGCGCATCGTGCCGTGACTCGGCACTTAAAGGCAAGGTCCGGGTAGCGTCGGACTTCGCGGGTTCAACGCCTGAACTGCCCCGTCAGCGGATCCACATGCCGCGCGAACCCGAACAGCGCGGCGATACAGATTGGACAGGCGATGATAAACATGGTCAACATTTCACACCCCGTTGCAGTAACGTTTTGTTACCGGCAAGTCTAGGCGATCGGCCAGCAAATTAAAGGGAGGAAAACGCAATGCAGTGTTGCCGGTTATTACGCCAGTAAGGAATCTTGGGGGCGGCACTTGCCGTGGTCCGGCGTCCAATATTCCTGACGAAGAGGCGAATTTGGTCCGAAATATCGGACGTCGTCACTTCTCTACTTATAGACCACGACCGCTCTCGTCGACGGTGTATGTCCGATATTTTTGACAAAATATGAGTGTTTGCCTAATATATCGGACATGCCTCGCACCTTTCCGCGCCCCTTTCCGTCAGTCGAAAGACAAATCCATTCGCTCGGCGAACGGCTCAAGCTCGCACGTCTGCGGCGTGAACTCCCAACGGCACTGTTCGCCGAACGGCTGGGCATCTCACGCGATACGCTGAACCGCCTTGAGAAAGGCGATCCGAATATCGCGCTCGGCACCTATATGAGAGCGCTTCGCGTGTTGGGCCTCGACAAGGACATGGATGCCGTCGCCCGCGACGACGAACTTGGTCGCAAGCTCCAGGATCTCAAGCTGCCGGGTCAGCGAAAGCCGCGCCCCAAAGCGCCCGGCGCCGTCCAGATCAAGGCGGAGCGTCCAGCAACCCCGAAAACTTCCAAGAAGTCCGATGGTCAGCAATAAGCCCCGTGACACGTACCATGTGTTTCTCGACACGGCCGAACTGGGCAACCTTCAACACGTCGGCACGTTGTATCGCCAGGCTGCGCGCAGCGATTTGCCCGTATCGTTTGCTTATGCGAAGAACTGGGTAGAGAGCCGCCATGCGTTCATGCTCGATCCGCGTCTCGAGTTGTGGACCGACGAGCAATACCCGCCCGCCAAGTCCGCGGCATTCGGCGTTTTCATGGACTCAGCGCCGGATCGTTGGGGCCGTGTCCTCATGGAGCGCCGCGAGGCCGGCGCAGCCGATCGCGAAAACCGGCCAATGCGTAATCTGCGGGAGATCGATTTCCTGCTTGGCGTGCACGATCTGACACGCGTCGGTGCGCTGCGCTTCCAGGACATGGACGGCAATTTTCTCGACAACAGCGCCAATGCCGCTCCACCCGTCACCGATCTTGCGACCCTGGCCTACGTCAGCCTGCGTATCGAAGAAGCCGGTGTCGAAAAACTGCCGGAATACGATCAATGGCTTGCGATGCTGATCGCCCCTGGCACATCGCTCGGCGGCGCTCGTCCCAAGGCCAACTTCAGCAGTCTCGGCGACGCTCTCTGGATCGCGAAATTCCCCGCGAAAGACGATCGCTACGACATCGGCGCGTGGGAGTACATCGTTCATCGCCTGGCAAGGAAAGCGGGTATCGAGGTGCCTGCATCCGAACTCAAGTATGTCGGCGCACGTTATGGCACCTTCTGCGT
The DNA here is from genome assembly GCF_003330825.1 of Paraburkholderia terricola. Taxonomy (NCBI): domain Bacteria; kingdom Pseudomonadati; phylum Pseudomonadota; class Betaproteobacteria; order Burkholderiales; family Burkholderiaceae; genus Paraburkholderia; species Paraburkholderia terricola. The sequence goes on along the minus strand of NZ_CP024942.1, from coordinate 2,005,081 downwards.
CGAACGGTTCGATCGCAGCGCGGGCAGCCGGCGCATGTATGCATCCGCCATGACCTTGCTTGAACGTCGGGACGGGGATTCGGATGCAAGCTATCTGGACATCGCCGAGTATCTTGCGAGCAACGGCGCGCAAAGCCATATCGACGAAGATCTTGCTCAGCTTTTCAAAAGAGTGGCCTTCAATGTCATTGCAGGAAATCGCGACGATCATCCACGCAATCACGGCTTCATCCGCGAAGCGTCGGGCTGGCGGCTGTCGCCAGCGTTCGATATGAATCCAAACCCGGCCAAGCGCGAACATGCACTCACGCTGGACGGCATGAGCGCATTGCCGGATCTCGAAACAGTGATCGAGACCGCCGGGTTTTATCGGCTGGATCACGCGCAAGCGAGCCGCGTCATAGAGGAGGTAAAAGACGCCGTCAGCACGTGGCGGCAAGAAGCCGCCGCCCTCGATCTGTCCCGCCCCGAGATACAGCGGATGGAGAACGTGTTTCAGGTTTGACGGGCTATCGCGGTGACCGGGCGCACAGCGGCGCGCAGCATTAAAGGCAAGCCCAGCAGACTCCCTTATAATCCGGCATGACCCGAACCCCGCTCCTCCCGCCGCCCACGCGCGCCCACCCAGCCGCCACACGCCGCCGCGCCGCCCACCGCTTCACGGTGGCCGCATGAAAACCCCTAAACGCCTGCTGCCGCTCGTCGAAGAGGGCCTGATCGACGAGGTCATTTCGCAATTGATGAGCGGCAAGGAAGCCACCGTCTACGTGGTGCGCAGCGGCGACTCCACGCGCTGCGCGAAGGTCTATAAAGACGCCAAACAGCGCAGTTTCCGCCAGGCCGCGTCCTATCGCGAAGGCCGCAAGGTCAAGAACAGCCGTCAGCAGCGCGCGATGGAAAAAGGCAGCCGCTACGGCCGCGAAGTGCAGGAACAAGCCTGGCAGAACGCCGAAGTGGATGCGCTGTTCCAGCTCGCCAATGCCGGCGTGCGCGTGCCGCAGCCGTTCATCTGCACCGACGGCGTATTGCTGATGGAACTCGTGACCGACGCCGACGGCAACGTCGCGCCGCGTCTGAACGACGTCGACATGACCGAAGAACGCGCGCTCGAATTGCACGCGCTGCTGCTCGATCAGGTGGTGCGCATGCTGTGCGCCGGCGTGATTCACGGCGACCTGTCCGAATACAACATCCTGCTTGCCGCGGACGGCCCGGTGATCATCGACTTGCCGCAAGCCGTGGACGCCGCCGGCAATCTCGAGGCGCCGGCCATGCTGGAGCGCGACGTGAACAACCTCGCCACCTATTTCGGCCGCTTTGCGCCGGCGTTGCTCGACGCCAGCTACGGCAAGGAAATCTGGGCGCTGTTCGAAGCCGGCGCGCTGCATGTCGACGCGAAGCTGACCGGCCGCGTCGAACTGGACACCACGCCGATCGATCTCGAAGCCGTGCTGCAAGAGCTCGAAGATACGCGGCTCGACGAAGAAGCGCGCCTGCGCTACGAACAGTCGCTGCGCAGCGGCACATGAGCCGTTCGCGCGGCGGCATGTGAACGCATGCCTGAATGCCACATCGGCGCCGCGCCGAATCGAGGCTACGACGCGTTACCGCGGCTAGTCACCTCGCCGGAGCCGGAAGAACCCATAACGCCCGGCGCCGGCCCCACCGATTCGCGCATCGTCACGCTCACCGGAAACTCGCGGAATATCTCCCACGTGGTTCGGTAGCATTGATTGACGAGCCAGCGCACCGCGTTCTGGGTCAATTCCGCCGTCGGAATCCGCACCGAGGTGAGTCCCGGCGCGGCGTAGGCCGCCGAGTAATCGTCGTCATAGCCGATCACCGAGACTTCGTCCGGCACCGAAATGCCGACCTGATGAAAGCGCGCGAGCACACTCACCGCCATCGTGTCGTTCGCGCAGAACAGGCCGGTGAAACGCCGCTTCGAATCGAGCAGCCTGATGGCGGCGGCGTAGCCGCCTTCCGGCGAGAAGTCCGATTCGATCAGCGTGACGTCGTGGCGCGCGATGCCCGCCCGCGCCAGTTCGGCGAAGAAGCCTTCGAGCCGGATCAGGTTGTCCGACGCGGTGAAAGGCCCCGAAATCACCGCGATGTCCCGATGCCCGTAATCGAGTAGCGTGCGCGCCGCCAGTTCGCCGCCGCGCCGGTGGTCGGCGCAGAACGACGCCTCCGGCAATTGATCGAACGCGCGGTTCAGGAACACCATCTTCGGATGCATCCGGTGCAGCATGATCAGGTCTTCGTCGTGCAGATCGTGGCTGATCACCACCACGCCGTCGCAATCGCGGCCAATCAGAAAACGCACCGCCTCGATGGCCTGTTCGCGCGGCGACACATCTCCGCAGCCGGTCGCCACCACCACGTGACGGTGCACCGCGCGCAGCTCGGTATCCGTCTGCTTGAGGATCGTGCCGTAGTAGGAGCCGAAGAACGTCGGCACGAAAATGCCGATCATGCCGAGCGATTGCGCCGCCATCGCGCGGCCGATCGACGACGGACGGAAGTTCAGCGCTTCGATCGCCGCCTGCACGCGCGCGGCGGCGTCGGCCGAGACGGGCCCTTTGCCGGAAATGGCGCGCGAGGCGGTCGACATGCCCACGCCGGCCAGTGCCGCGACATCCTTGAGTGTTGCCACGCGGTTCTCCGTCGAGCGAGGTGGTTTTCGATGTGGCGTTCAGCGCGCCGGCGCTATAAGCGGGTGCCGTCCGCTTCGTCGAACAGCGAAACATGCGCGCCGTCGAATGAAAACGCCGCGGTGTCGCCGACCGCAACCGGCATTTTGGTCTGGTCGATCGACGCAATCTGCGCTCCATGATAGTCGAGCCAAATCACGCGGTGGTTGCCCATCGGCTCCACGAGCGAAACTTTTGCGCGCTCGCTCGCGGCCTCGCCCATCCGCACCCGCACGTCCTCGGCGCGCACGCCGAGCACGCAAGGCAGAGAATCCGCCGGCGCACTTTTGAACGGATACGCCGACACGTCGAGCCGTAAATGCGCGGAGCGGAAATGCGGCGCGCCGTCGCGCGACTCCAGCGTGCCCTTGAGCAGGTTCATCGCCGGCGATCCCAGGAAGGTCGCGACGAACAGATTGTCGGGCCGCGCGTAGACTTCGGCCGGCGTGCCGAACTGCTGGATCACGCCGCCGCGCATCACCGCCATGCGCGTGGCGAGCGTCATCGCTTCGACCTGATCGTGGGTCACGTAGATCATCGTCGCGCCGAGGCGCTGATGCAGTTGCTTGAGTTCGCGGCGCAGTTCGGTGCGCAGCTTGGCGTCGAGATTCGACAGCGGCTCGTCGAACAGGAATACGTCGGCCTCACGCACGATCGCCCGCCCGATCGCCACGCGCTGCCGCTGCCCGCCCGAGAGCTGCGCGGGTTTGCGCTTGAGCAGCGGCCCGAGTTGCAGCATCTCGGAAGCGCGCGCCACGCGCCGCGCGATTTCCGCTTTCGGCGTGCCGTTGATGCGCAACGCGAACGACAGGTTGCGCTCGACGCTCATGGTCGGATACAACGCGTACGACTGAAACACCAGCGCGATGCGGCGGTCTTTCGGATCGGCCCACGTCATGTCCTCGCCGGCGATCTCGATGCTGCCGTCCGTCACGTCGATCAAGCCCGCAATGCTGTGCAGCAAGGTGGACTTGCCGCAGCCCGACGGTCCGAGCAGCACGACGAACTCGCCCGCGCGCACGTCGAGGTCGAGATTCTCGATCACGGTATTCGCGCCCAACCGGATCGTCAGATTGCGCACCGCCACGTTGGCCGGATGCGTCAGGCTCGCCGCGTCCGCGACCTCAGGGGCGTTCGCCACGCCCGCCGCCTCGGCCACCGCCGTCATATTTGCCAGGTTCGTCATCGTCTTATCCCTTGACCGCGCCGGACGCAATGCCGCGCACGAACCAGCGGCCTGAAATGAAGTAGACCGCGAGCGGCACCATCGAAGTCAGAATCGTCGCCGCCATGTTCACGTTATAGAGCCGCTCGCCGGTCGTCGTGTTGATGATGTTGTTCAGTTGCACGGTCATCGGCAGGTTTTTCGTGCCGGCGAATACCAGCCCGAGAATGAAGTCGTTCCAGATGCCGGTCACCTGCATGATGATCGCGACGACGATGATCGGCGTGGACATGGGCAGCATCAGTTGCACGAAGATGCGCCAGAAACCGCCGCCGTCCACGCGCGCCGCCTTGAACAGCTCCTGCGGAATCGACGCGTAGTAGTTGCGAAACAGCAGCGTCATCACCGGCATGCCGAAGATCGTGTGAATCACGACGATGCCCGGCAGCGAACTGAACAGATGCACGCTCGCCAGCACGCGCACGAGCGGATACACCATCACCTGCACCGGAATGAACGCGCCCATCAGCAGCACGCCGAACAGCAGGCCCGCGCCGCGCGGCCGCCAGAACGACAGCGCATAGCCGTTCACCGCGCCGATCGCGATCGAGAGCACCGTGCTCGGCACGACGATTCGCACCGAGTTCCAGAAGCCGACCTGAATGCCGTTGCAATCGAGGCCCGTGCACGCGGATTGCCAGGCGGCGCCCCATGCGTCGAGCGTGAAATGCGCGGGGAGAGCCAGAAGATTGCCGAGACGGATCTCGCTCATCGGTTTGACCGACGTGACGAGCATCACGTAAAGCGGCAGCAGAAAGAACAAGGCGGCCGTCAAGAGAAACGCGTAGACGCCGAGACGCGCCGGTGCGAAGGTCGACCGGCGGCGACGCTGCGTGCCGCCCTTCAGCGTGGAGCCGAGCGCGTTCATCACACCTCCTTGCGCAACGCCGCGCGGCTGCGGGCATAGAAGAACGGCGCGAGAATCGCCAGCACCGTCGTCAGCAACACGATCGAGGCCGCGGATGCCAGGCCGATATTGGCGCGGCCGAACAGGTAGTCCATGATGAACTTCGCCGGCACTTCGCTCGCCGTGCCGGGGCCGCCTTGTGTCATCGCGACCACCGCGTCGTAAAGCTTCACGACCATCACGAACAGCAGCACGAAAGCGGTGGAGATCGAAGGGCCGAGCATCGGCACGACGATGCTCGCATAAACGCGCCAACGCGGAATGCCGTCGATGCGCGCGGCTTTCCACAGTTCGTCGTCGATGCCGCGCAAGCCCGCGAGCAACAAGGCCATCACCAGACCCGACGCCTGCCACACGGTGGCGATGACGATCGTATAGATCACCCGATCCTGATCGACGATCCAGTCGAAGCGCGCATGCGCGAAGCCGAGCGTGTGCAACACGGCCTGCGCGCCGAGCTGCGGATTCAGAATCCATTGCCAGACGAGGCCCGTCGCCACGAACGACATCGCATACGGATAGAGAAACACCGTGCGCAACGCGCCCTCGCCGACTACCCGCTGATCGATGAAAATCGCCAGCAGCAAACCGATCACCATGCACGCGACGATGAAGCACGCGCCGTAGATCACGATGTTTTGCAGCGACAGCAGCCAGCGGTCGTTGTTGAAGAGCCGCGCGTATTGCGTGAAGCCCGCGAAGTCGCCGGATGGAAAGGTGCGCGAATTGCTGAGCGACACGCGCGCGGTCCAGATCATCGTGCCGAGATAGGCGAACACGACGGTCGCCACCATCGGCAGCAACGCAAGCCACGCCGCGATCGGCCAACGCTTTTTCAGCGGTTTCGTGCGCGGCTTGGCCCGATGCTTCGAACCGGCGGTTTGCAGCTTGAGCGCGTGCATCGCGAGCACCTAGCTCTTCAACGCATTGGCAAACGCTTTTTGTGCATCGTCGACCGACTGGTTCTTGTTCCAGAAGTTCGTGACGACGTCGATCAACGCGCCCTGCATGTCAGGCGAAAGCAGCATCTCGGGATTCGGCAACTGACGCGACTTGTCCTTCATGATCGCCATGCCCTCCTTCGCGCAGATGTCGAGAGTGCTCGCGTCCGCGTCGGGACGAATCGGAATGGAGCCTTTCCTCGCGCTGAACGCGACTTGCGCGGACGGCGAGGTCATGACCGTCGCGAGCAGGTTCTGCGCCTTGATCGCGCTGGCGTTGTCCGTTTTCGGGAACACGAAGACGTCGCCCGCGACCAGATACGGCGAATGCGGACCGAAGCCGGGGAAGCAGCCGAAGTCTTTTCCGGCGCTCTGCTTCGCAGCCGAGAATTCGCCCTTGGCCCAGTCGCCCATGATCTGCACGCCCGCCTTGCCGGAGACCACGAGTGCGGTCGCATCGTTCCAGTTACGCCCCGGCGAGCCTGGATCGACGAAATCATGCAGGCGCTTGAAGGAAGCGAGCACCTTCCTGAACGCATCGGACTTCACCGCGTTCATGTCGTGATCGCGGTACACCTTCAGATAGAGATCGGGACCGCCCACGTCGGCCAGCACCGCGTCGAAAGTGATTTTTTCCTGCCACGGCTGGCCGCCGAAGGCGAGCGGGATCACGCCCGCGGCTTTCAGCTTGCCCAGATTGGCGATGAATTCATCGAAGCTCTTCGGCTCGGCGGTAATGCCGGCCTTCTGGAACACCGGCTTCGAATAGAAGAACCACGCGGGCATGTGAATGTCGACGGGCGCCGCATAGTAATGGCCCTTCACCTTGATGCTGTCGATGATCGACTGCGGGAACACGCCGTTCCAGTTCTCTTTCGCGGCGACGTCGTCGACATTGTTCAGCAGGCCCTGATCGATCAGGTCGTGAAACTGCTTCGACGTGTTGAACTGCGCGGCCGTGGGCGGATCGCCGCCGACGATCCGGTTGATCGCCGTGGAGCGCGCCTGGTCGGCGCCGGCCACCGCGTTGTCGACCCATTGGCCGCCGGCCTTGTTGTACGCATCGGCGAACTGGCGGATCGCGGCGGACTCGCCGCCCGAGGTCCACCAGTGAATCACGTTGGCTTTCAGGGGCTCGGCGTGCGCGGCCACGCCGTATAACGCCAGCGCCGCCACTACATTCGCCACGGCCATTTTTCTGCTGTTCATTCCGTCTTCTCCTGGCTCGACGCCCTGTTTCGGGTCGACATGCGGACCGGCTTCATCCGCTTTATAGACGCGCTTTATAGACGCGCTTTATAGACGCGCTTTATGGACGTGCTTTATAGACCCGCGTTGTTGACGTGCGCTCGCTCCTTCAGGAACCTGGACACCAGCTCGGCGCTACGTTTAACGGTGCGTTTCTGCGTGGCGTAATCGACGTGCACGATCCCGAAGCGCCGCTCGTAACCGAACGCCCATTCGAAGTTGTCCATCAGCGACCACAGAAAATAGCCGCGAATGTCCACGCCGGCCTTGATCGCTTCATCGACCGCGGCGAGATGGCGCTTGAGGAACGAGATGCGCTGCGTGTCATCGACGCGGCCGTCGATCACTTTGTCGTCCGAGGCCATGCCGTTTTCGGTGATGTAGATCGGCGGCAGATTCCGATACGTGCGCCTGAAACCGGTCAGCAGATCGCGCAAGCCGTCGGGATACACCTCCCAGCCCATCTGCGTGCGCTCGACGCCTTCGAGCGGCACTTCCTTGAACCCATGCGCGCCGTCGCTCGCGACATTGGTGCGGAAGTAATAGTTGATGCCGAGAAAATCCAGCGGCGCGGCGATGGTCCGCATGTCGCCGTCGAGCACCAGCGGCTCGGCGCCCGGCCACAGCTCGAACAGGTCTTGCGGATACGCGCCCTTGAGCAGCGGATCGAGAATCCAGGCGTTGTGCTGCACTTCGAACAGATGCGCGGCGCGCTGATCGGCGGCGCGCTCGCTGTTGGCCGTGCCTCGTCCGATGTTCGCGACAATGCCCTTTTGCGAGGCCGGATCGTTGACGCGCAGCAGAGGTATCGCAAGACCGTGCGCAAGCAGCAGATGATGCATCGCCTGAGTCGCGAAGCGCGTGTTCGCGAGACCCGGCGCGTGATGGCCGTTGCCGTAGCCGAGATAGGCCGAGCACCACGGCTCGTTGAGCGTTGCCCACGCGTCGACCGTGCCGGCGAGTTCGCGGCTCATCAGGTCGGCGTAATCGGCGAAACGGTAGGCGGTATCGCGATTGAGCCAGCCGCCGCGGTCTTCGAGATGCTGCGGCAAGTCCCAGTGATACAGCGTGACGAAGGTCTTGATGCCCTTCTCTTTCAAGCGCCCGAGCAGGCGTTTGTAGAAGTCGAGTCCCTTGCGGTTCGGCGCGCCTGCCGCGTCCATCACGCGCGGCCAGGCAATCGAGAGCCGATAAGCTTCGAGGCCCAGACTCGCCAGCAGGTCGACATCCGCTTCCCAGCGATGATAGTGATCGCAGGCCACGGCGCCGGTGTCGCCCGCGAGCACCTTGCCGGGCGTGGCCGAAAACGTGTCCCAGATGGACGGCAAGCGGCCGTCCTCGTTCACCGCGCCCTCGATCTGATACGACGCGGTGGCGGCGCCGAGCAGAAAATTCTTGCGCCATAGCGACGAGTCCGCGGGCGGCGTAAAGGGATCGGCGAGAGATTGAGGGGAGAGTGCGTCGGATACAGCGAATGCGTCGTTATCCACGGATCCTCCTGATAGGAGTGGAAGCGCTTCCACAAGGACCAGCGAACGATAGCAGCGGCGGATTCGACGCAGCAATCAGGGTTTGTCTGGAGCGATGCTGGCATGCGCGGCGCCGGGATGCGCCGTGCATTGCGAGAGGCTTGAACGACGCGCGAATGCGCGAGCGGAACGTGATTCGCCGCCCAGTCGAAAGGCCGCGCGCCGCGTCAGGCGAACAGCGTTGCTCATGAAGTTCAGGCCTTTACCGGCAAGTCGAACGCGCCGCGATCGTAGGCTTCGCTATACGTTTTCCAGTCGGCGGCCACCTGCGCCGCGCATTGCGTCGCAAGTTCGATCAGCGGCGCTTGCCAGTCCCGGCGATTGCCGAAGGCGATCAGGTCATCGGCGATCGACGACTTCTGCCGGCCGCCGCTGCGCAGATGCGCCCACGCGCTCAGTTCGGCCATGCTGTTGATCACCGCCTCCAGCCTGGACAACTTGCCGTCCCAGTCGCTCAAGGCAACGCGGTCCTCGGACGGTTGCAGGCTGCGCAACACATACGATCGCTGATTGAAGTCCACCGCATGCAGGAACGCCTGCGAAACCGCCTGATTGCGCCGCTGAATGTCGACGACGCGTTCCGCCTCGCTCCGCCACTTCGGCTGCGGCGTGCCCACGTGCGGCGCCACCGAGGAAGGCAGCGCCTCCTTCAGATCGATCAGATAGTTGCCGTCCGGCGAGCCCTTGCCCTCGACGAGAATCACGTAGCGATCCACGCCGAGGCTTCCCGTACCCGCGATTCGCCGCGCCACGTCGAGAATGCGATAGAAGTCGGGATTGGCCTCACTCGCCGCGAACCGGTTCATGAACCCGGTGACGGCGGCGCGCCGCTCGTCGCTCACCGGCAGCGCTTTCTTGCCGTCCACTTTCAGCATGCGGGCTTTGCTTTTGAGCGTGGTGCGCCGGTCCAGATGCGCGATGCGCGTGCGGCTTGCCAGCCCGTCGAACAGATCGCGCACCATGCCGACCGCGGTTTCGGTTTCGATCCAGCGCGCTTTGCCGAAGGCGAGCGCCGCGCCGTAAGCATCCACCGCGGTGTGGCAAAGCGCGAGCGCCTGCGCGCGGCTCAGCTTGAGCGCGCTTGCGCCGACCAGCACGCTCGTCAACAGTCGCACCAGTTCGTAAGAACACGGCGCCAGGCAGGCTTCGTCGAAATCGTTGTTGTCGAAATAGATCAGGCGGTTGTCGGCCTTGTAACTGCCGAAATTTTCCAGATGCATGTCGCCGCAAATCCAAACCGGCGGCGCGCCGTCGAGCACCTTGTCGCGCGGCAGGCGTTCGTAAAACAGATGACAGGTGCCGCGCAGAAACACGAACGGCGAGCCGCGCATGGCTTTGTATTTCATCGCGAGTCGTTCGGGGTCGCGGCCGGCATTGAAGGCGGAGATGATCTGCGCGACATCTGGCATAAGTTGTTTCCCCAAAAAAAGGCGGCGTGTCGGCGCTCAGGGACCGGTCGTCCGATAGTAACGCCCCGTCGGCGCTCGCGTTGAAGCCGAAACCGCATAGCCTCACCGGATCATGCGCGAGCACGTCGAGCGTTTCGGGCGCGCTGAGCCGCGATTCGCGCAGGCGCTTGTCGTCGTGTTTATAAAACGGCGACGCGCGCCTGCCGCCCGCGTTTGCGACAACGCTTTCTACGCCGGCTCCTGCACGCCGAACTTCTTGCGATATGCGCCGGGGCTCGTCAGCGCGATGCGCCGGAAATGCCGCCGCAGCGATTCCTCGGAACCGAAGCCGGCGAGTTCGGCCACACGCGACATCGCCAACGGGGCCGGTGCTTCGAGCAGTTCGCGGGCCATCGCCACGCGCTCGCGCAGCAGCCATTCGTACGGCGCCATGCCGGTGGCGTCGCGAAACTGCCGTTGCAATGTACGCGGGCTCATCGCGGCCCGTTCTGCCAGCGAGCGCAGTGTATGCGGCAAGGCGGGATGACTGCGCACCCAGTCCATCAGTTTGGCGAGACGTCCGCTTTCGTCTTGCGGCATCGGCCGCGGCACGAACTGCGCCTGGCCGCCCTCGCGATGCGGCGGCACCACGAGCCGCTGCGCGACCCGGTTCGCCACCGCGCTGCCGTGATCGCGCCGCACCAGATGCAGCAGCATGTCGAGTCCGGCCGCCGATCCCGCCGACGTGATGATTTGCCCTTCGTCGACATAGAGCGCGTCCGGCTGCACACGCAATTGCGGATAGCGCTGCTGCAATCGTTCAGCGTAGCGCCAGTGCGTGGTGACGGTCTTGCCATCGAGCACGCCCGCGGCCGCCAGCACGAACACGCCGGAGCAGATCGAGCAGAGACGCGCGCCGCGTCGATACGCGGCGCGAATCTTCTTGAGGAGCGGTTCGGGCGGCACTTCGTCCGCATCGCGCCAGCCCGGAATGACGATCGTGTCGGCGCGATCCAGCAACCTGAGCGTGTACGGCGCGGCGATGGTGATGCCGCCCGCCGCGCGAATCGGGCCGGGTTCGCTCGCGCATGCCGCGAAGCGATACCAGTCGACGCCGAGTTCGGGGCGCTCGAGCGCGAACAACTCGGTCACGCAGCCGAATTCGAATGTGCAAAGCCGGTCGTAAGCCAGCGCGACGACGAGATGATTGTGCATGACGCGATGTTACCGAAGATCGGCGATTGCGCCAGCTATCCAGCGCACCGGATGGAAACACCGCTGTTTCCCGCTCACGATAAAAGACCCGTGGTAATAAGCCGCGCGCGACGTGATCAGGTTCCCGTGACAGCAAACCCCTCGTCGAGCCAGCCTGTCATGCCGCCGATCATGATCTTGACCGGGCGGCCGAGCTGGGCGAGCCGGATTGCGGCGCGCGTTGCTCCATTGCAGTGAGGGCCCGCGCAATAGGTGACGAAAAGCGTATCGGGCGGATATCCGGCGAGCTTCGACGCCACGATCTTGCCGTGCGGCAGATTCACTGCGCCTGGCACATGTCCGCGCGAGAAATGCGCGGGACTGCGCACGTCGAGCAGCACGAAATCGACCGAGCGCGGGTCGTCGCTGCCGAGTGCCGCGTGGACGTCGGCGCAATCGGTTTCGAATGTCAGCGTCGCGCTGAAATGGGCGAGCGCCGCGGCGCTATCGGCAAAGGGAATGGATGAGACAGCGGACATGTAAAGCTCCTCGTGCGTGGATCGTTGCAACGCATTGTCCCGTTCCCCTGCACGATCGACCAGTGGCGCAATTGACAGATTCCGGTAACATCGCGCCACGCTGCCATGACCGGTTTTGCCGGCAATACGCTCAGAAGCCCTTCTTCCGAATCCGCGCCCAATGTCGCCCGGTGCAATCTCGAGTTCGCCGCCGTCCTTGCGCAGCCAGGCTCGCGTCTCCCCATGCTCCCGCTGCTCACCACTTCTCCGCGAACGGTCGAATCGTATAGTCGAAGGACCATGCGGACGGATGCTGATGCGCGATGTGAAACACCTCGTCCGCAATGGCGTCGGGATGCGCGAAATATTCGTCGCGCGAAAAGGCCCAGTCCGGCGGCGGCTCACCCCATGCGGGCCGCACGCGCCCGTCTTCGCCGAGCCACGCCGCGTCGATTACCGCGTCGATCATCAGGTAACCGACATGCACCCGCTTCGGTCCGAGTTCGCGTGCGAGCGCTTCGGCGAGCACGCGCTGCGCGGCCTTGCTGGGCGCGAACAGCGCGTAGTTCGGCTTGCCGCGCAGCGCCGCCGTATTGCCCGTCACGACGATCGCGCCGCCGCCCGCCAGGACCATGTCCGGCGCGCACGCGCGTGCCAGATGCAGCAGCGCGGTCGTATTCACGCGAAAGTTGCGCTCGAGCGCAGCCGGGTCGCCGTCGAGAAACGTGGCGAACGTTTCCGAGACCGCATTGTGCACAACGACCGACGGCTTGCCGAGCGTCTCGCGCACCGCCTCGAGCGTGCGCGCCAGCGCGTCGAGATCCGCCACATCGCAGACGAAGGCCGCGCTGCGCGCAATCTCGTGCTCGAGGCGCCGCAGCCGCTCGCCATTGCGCGCCAGCATCGCGATGCGGTAGCCGGCACGGGCAAACCGGCGCGCGATCGACGCGCCGGTTGCCGCTCCCACTCCCGTGATCAGGCATACCGGTTCGCTCATGCCGTCCTCCGTCTGCCGGTTGGGCGTCGCTCGCGTCATGCGGCGAGTGCGACTGTCAAAGCGTGAATCTGGCCGAACTGCGTGCGGATGTCGACCTTCTGCCCGGACTCGAAATCGCCGCGCAGCCGCGCCCGAATGTCCTCGCGCAGCACGTTCGGCCACGCGATGGTCAACTGGTTGACGCCATCGTTCACGATCTCGGCCGGCACCGCCACGCGCAGCGAGAGCCATTCGTCGTTGAGCAACGCGTCGCCCACGCGCCGGCCATTGAGTTCGACCGCGATCGTGCCCGCATCCCGCGCGCCCGGAATGCGCGCGGTCAGTTCTATGGACAGATCGCGCGGCGCGTTGCATGAAAACGCATACGCGCTCGTGAGCCCGTAGACGGCGGAGTACGCGCGGCGATACCAGCGGTTGCGGTCGGTGAGTTCGGCCCAATGCGACTCCAGCAGATCGATCCGCGCGACCTCGCCGAGCGAGAGGTCGGGGTCGACCGACTGCGCCGCGAACTCGGGAAACACCGACGCGATCGCGCCCAGCAGCGCCTGCTCCTTGATGATCCCGCGTGCGAGCGGGCTATAACCGACCAGACAGACTTCGGCGATGTCGTTCTTCACGAGCTGGTCGAACGCGGGCAACAGGACGGGCGGCGTCTTGTGCCGGTATGCCTCGTGGACAAGCGCCACGCCGGTGGTCGCGATCGACGGGTCGTATTGCTTCGCGCGTTCGAGGTGATACTTGCAGATCTCGTCGTCCTGGCCCCAGTGCGCGTTGTGAATGCCGGCGAGCAGGTGCGCCCAGGCCTCATGCTGCGGCGCGGGCTTCGAGGCCGCGTCGACGAGATCGTCGAGGTGCGCGTCCTTGCCGAACAGCGCCGGCAGCAGTTTCTGGGCGACCGCCGCCATCGCGACGCGCATGCCTTCCGACGTGTGATGGCAGAAGTCGAGATACAGACGGCGGCCCGGAATTTCGTGCTCGTAGCGATCGCCGAATATCTGCGGCAGATCGACGACCGTCGCGCCGAACGACGGCGCGCGCCGCCGTATCGCCTCGGCCACGTTCACGAAGATGCCGGGAACGACGCGCGTATCGTCGATGATGTCCCGGCTTTCGCGCAGCGTGCGGTAGATCTCCTGACTGCGCTTGTGAAGACCGCGCTGCGCGCGCGCCAGCAAGTCGAGGCTCGCCGACGAGGTGCCGCCGTCGAGCCCGCGCGCGATCAGGATGGCCGCCTCGGCGCCCGCGAAATCGCCGTGCGCGAGCTTGTCCGTCGCGTCCTGCCAGGCGGCAACCCAGGCGCGCGTGTCGTCGGGGGACATGAGCGGCACGTCGAGCGCGCCGGCGGGCGTGCTGCTCCAATCCGCCACGTTGATTTCGGGAATCACGAACGTCACCGGCACATTCAGTGGCGCAAGCGAGGACGTCAGTTGTTCGACCACCTGCCCCGCGAAACGCTCGAGGCTTTCGAGCTGCCGGTCCAGCAGCTTCGAGAAACCGAGATTTTCCTCGATCAGTTCGCCGTCGGCGACGAACGATTCAGTCGACGTGTTGGCGAGCGCACCCACGCGCCAGTTGTTGCCGGCAAACACCACGACCGCGTCCGGCTCCAGCAGATGCACCGAAGCCGCGATACGCGAGAGCCACCACGGATCGCAATTGCTCTGCGCGAGATCGACGACCTCGACCGCCTCGGCGCCAGCCGTGATCTGTTCGCGCAGCACCTTGGCCGGGCTGTACACGGGGTCGAAAAAGAAGCCGCGCGCAACCGACTCGCCCAGCAGCACGATGCGTTTTTTCGCACCTTTTCTGCCGATGCGCTCCACGTCCGCGCAAAAGCGCCACAGGTCGATGTGCTTGCGAGCGCGAACGAACTCGCCGGTGCCCTCTTCCTCCTCCCAGATGCTGACCGAGCGCGTGCGACGCGCCTCGCCCGGTTCCTGCCCTCTGAGACTCGCAAAATCTTCCGCGAGCGCCGCGAACGGACCGGACCAGTGATCCTGGCCGTGCGTGTCCGCGCGCTGTGTGCTTTCGCTCAGCAATTGCAGCACCGACAGCGCCGCGTTGTCCTGCTTGAGCAACGCGGCAAACCGGTCGCTCAATTCCTGCCGCGTGGCATGGATTGACATTTGGAGATGCTCCTCAAGTGTGTGAGAACAGGTGAACTCGCCTACGTTTCTTCTACGTCGACAACCCGACGAACCGTCGATAAACCAGCGAAGCGGGCGCGCTCACGCGCATGCCGCGAGAACCGGGGCGCGTACCGGACTTGCGCGCGCCTCGTCATGCATGCGTCGCCCGTCAACCAGCGTGGCTGCCGGCGCGCGGCTCGCGAGCAGCGAGAGAAAAGTCGCGCTGCCGCCGCGTTCGTCCGCGCCGTCGCGCTCGAACAGACACAGGTCCGCGCGCATGCCCGGCGCGAGCGTGCCCACGTCGGGCAGACCGAGCGCGGCGGCGGCATGGCGCGTCAGCGCGTCCGTGTAGTAGTCGGGCTGCCACGCGCCCGCGTTCGGCGCCAGCCGCCCGTTGGTGCCGTTGGTGCCGTTGGTGCCGTTGGTGCCGTTGGTGCCGTTCGCGCCGTTCGTGCCGTTGATGCCGTTCGCGCCGTTCGTGCCGTTGATGCCGTTCGCGCCCGCGAACAGCGCGGCGCGGCGCTGCGTGAACAGCGGCGCATGCTGACGCCAGCGGCGGCCCAGGTGCTCGGCGTCCGGCACGCCCAGCGCGACCGCGCAGAGCGTGCGCGCGAACGCCTGCGCCTCGCGTGCGTCGATGCGCGCCGCGCCGAACACCGTGACGTGCGGCTCTTGCGGCAGCAAATACGAAATCAGCGCGCTTTCCGAGCAATAGAAGCGGCTGCGAAATTCGCGTGCTTCGTCGGCATCGGCACAGAGCGCGATGCCGATGCGCGTGCCGATCGCGCGGGCGAATTTCGCCGCCTCCATGAGCTCCGTCGCCGACAGCAGGCTGGCGCTCGCGAGCACCGGCAGCACCTTGACCGGATGAGCGCCGCCGCCGTCGAAGCGGCCGCCCCCCGACGCGCCCGACCATTCGAGCAGGCTGTTGACCTCTTCGAGTTGCCTGCCGTCGAACTTCAATAGCGCGACTGCGCGTGGCCCGCCGGCGCGCGCGGGCGGCACATCACGCAAGCGCGCGCACTGCCAGCCCATCGTCGTCACGAACGGCGGCGGCGCGGCGCCGGCTGCCGCCATGCCGACCACGCCCGGCGTACACAGATAGCGTTCGCCATCGAGCCCCTCGGCGAGCGACGACGCGCCGGCCGGCAAGACCGCCCGGATGCGCGCTCCCGCAATTTCGACGTCGCGGCGTACGAACCGGTGCGTCGTGCTGTCGAAGCACTGCGTTTGCCGAATGGCCCAAGGGCAATCGCCTGGCGGGATCTGAATGGACATGGTGGCCGCTGAAGTGACAGGAACGCGACGCGCGGGCGAGCCGCCCGCTCACAGGAACGTGTAGACGTTGACCGACTCCGGCGCGACGCGCTTTTTCGCGGCACGCGCCGTGAAGATTTCCTTCAGCTTGTTCCAGGTCTCGAGTTTGAAGCCGCGATCGACGATGTAATCGCCGATCACGAGTGCGTCGATATCCGACACGACAAAGCACCAGACCGCATCCACCGGATCGAGCACGATCGCGTCGCCGCGCATGTTGAACGAGGTGTTCAGCAGGATCGGGCAGCCGGTCAGGCGGTCGAACTCGGCGAGCAGCGCGTGAAAGCGCGGATTGCTCTGTTCGCTGACGGTCTGCACGCGCGCGGAGCCGTCGACATGCGTGATGGCGGGCAGCGAAAGCGGCGAAATGACCTGACACGTTTCGAGCATGAACGGCGACGGATGATCGAGCTCGAAATGTTCGGCGGCCTTGTCTTCGAGCACGGCAGGGGCGAACGGACGGAACGCCTCGCGCATCTTCACGAGCGCGTTGATGCGGTCGCGCATTTCCGGCCGGCGCGGGTCCGCGATGATCGAGCGCGAACCGAGCGCGCGCGGTCCGAACTCCATGCGTCCCTGGAACCAGCCGATCACCTTGCCGTCGGCGAGACGCTGCGCGGTTTGCGCGATCAGTTCCTCGGGCCGCCCCGTGCAGTCGACGATCGAGGTATCCGGGAAAATCGCGCGGACGGTCTGACGGATCTCGGCATTCGAATAGGCGGGGCCGAGATACACGTGCGGCAGCGCCTTCAACTCGGGACGGCGCCCGGTGAGCCGTGTATGCGCGACGGCCGCGGCGCCGAGCGAGCCGCCCGCGTCGCTCGCGGCCGGTTGCACGAAAAGCCTGGCGAACGGACCTTCGCGCTGAATCCGGCCGTTCGCGACGCAATTGAGCGCGACGCCGCCCGCCATGCACAGATTCTCGACGGGCACCGCGTCGTGCAGATAGCGCGCCTTCTCGAGCAGAATGTCTTCGAGCGTGCGCTGCAGGCTCGCGGCGAGATCCTTGTGGAACACGCCGAGCTCCGACTCCGCCTCGCGCGGCGCGGCGCCGAACAGCTCCGGCAAACGCTCCGAATACATGCGCTCGCCATTGAGGAAATCGAAGTACTCCATGTTGAGCCGGTACTGGCCGCGCTCGTTCACGTCGAGCAGACGCCGCATCTGTTCGACATAGAGCGGCCGGCCGTAGGGCGCGAGGCCCATCACCTTGTATTCGGCGTCGTTCACATCGAAGCCGAGGTAAGCCGTGATCGTGCTGTAGAGCAGGCCCAGCGAGTCCGGGAACGACACCTCCTCGAACAGTTCGATGTGCGCGTCGGCGCCGCGGCCGTAGGTGGTGGTCGCCCATTCGCCGACGCCGTCGACGGTCAGCAGCGCCGCGTCGGCGAAACCGGAGTAGAAGAATGCGCTGGCCGCGTGCGACAGATGGTGATCGACATATTCGATCCGGCCGTTGAAGCCGAGGCTCTGGCGAATGTCGCGTTCGGGACGGGCGGGATCGATCCTGAAGCGGCGCTTCGGGTTCTGCAGCAGATCCAGCACGTTGGTCGCGATCTGGCGCGAGGCCTTCTTGTACGGGTCCTCGTAATAGGCGATGCAATCGACGTCGTCGATCGTCGCGTTCGCTTCTCGCAGGCAATAACGGAACGCGCCCGTGGGAATGCTGCTGTCGTGCTTCACCTTCGAAAAACGCTCTTCCTCGGCGGCGGCGATCAGCTTGCCGTCCTTGATGATGCAGCACGCAGCGTCGTGGTAATGCGCGGACACGCCAACAATTATGCTCATGGAGTCACCAGTTTTGGTTGGAATGGAAAGTCGGTTAATCGCGGCGCGGCATTAGCGCCCGGATGCCTCGACGGCATCGAGCGCCTTGCACAGCGAGTCGAAGATGCGCGCAACGTCGGCCTCGCCCGTCCGCCAGTTGGTGAACGCGACGCGTAATCCCCACGTGCCGGCGTAGACCGTGCTCGTGATGAACACCTCGCCCAGATCGCGAACGGCGCGCACATAGGCGTTGATGCGCGCTTCGTCCGCGTTCGCGGCAAGCGTGAAGCAAACGACGTTCAGCCGCGTCGGCGCCAGCAGGCGAAAACCGCGCCGCCCTTCGAGACGCGCACCGAGAGACTGCGCGAGCGCGATGTTGCGCGCGACGATCTCCGCGTGCCCCGCGCGGCCATACGCGGCGAGCGAGAACCATGTCGCGAGCGCGCGCAAGCGCCGCGAATTCTCGGGCGTGAGATGAACGAAGTCGGGGTTGTCGGTGGGAATGCCAAGATAGGCGGCGCTGTTCTGGAACACGCGCACCTGCAGGTCGCGGCGCCGCGTGAACTGCACCGCGGCGTCGTAAGGCACGTTCAGCCACTTGTGCAGGTCGATGCAGATCGAGTCCGCCGCATCGAGCCCCGCGACCAGCGGCGCATACGCCGGCGCGAGCGCGGCGAAGGCGCCGAACGCCGCGTCGACGTGGAGCCAGAACGGATAGCGCGCCTTGAGCGCGTGGATCGCCTGCAGATCGTCGAAATCCACCGTGTTGACGGTTCCCGCGCTCGCCACCACGATGACGGGCACGCCCTCGGACTCGGCCAGCGCCGCTTCGAGCGCAACGAGGTCGATCGCTTCGCGGCCCGCGAGCGTCGGCACTTTGCGCACCGCCTGCCGGCCGATGCCGAGCACGGAGAGCGCCTTGTACACGCTCGAATGCGGCGTCGCGGCCAGCACGCGCACCGCGCCGAGCGCGCCCACGCCTTGCTCGGAAACGTTCACGCCGTTGCGCTCGCCGAGCCATTCGCGGCCGAGCGCGAGACCCACCAGATTCGACATCGTCGCGCCCGTGACGAACACGCCCTGCTGCGCCTCGCTCAGACCGAACAGCTCGCGCAACCGCGCAATGGTTTCGCGCTCGAGATCCGGTGCGGCGCTGTCGATGCCGGCGGTCGGATTCTGATCGTAGACGCCGGTGAGCCAGTCGCCCGCGAGCGAGGCCGGTGTGGCGCCGCCCGTCACGAAGCCGAGGTAGCGCGGGCCGGCGCTGCCGGAAAAGCCCGCGCTCCAGCGCGCGACGAATTCTTCCAGCGCGCCCGCCAATCCGGCGCCTTCCTCGGGCAAGGCGCGCAACGTGGCGGGCGGCGGCGCGAGCGCGGCCGGGCGGTCGTCGAGAGAGGCGAGCGCCGCCACGGCATGGCGGCGCGTGCGCTCCAGCAGCGCGTCGAAGTTGGCGAGGTCGGAAGCAAGTGTCGAGTGCATGGAGAGATCGTCGAGGTTGACTGGAAGAAATGCGTGGCGTTCGATCGGGTCAGTGCAGCCGGCGATCCATCACGTCGCGCGCGCCTGCGTAATATTCCTTCTCGATCTGGTAGCGGATCAGGCAGCCTTCGCAGAGATCGCGGATCACGCGTGGGTTGTTGCGCGCGAGCGGCAGCAGCACGCGCTCGACCAGTTGCTTGCCGTGATTGGCGTCCACCGGCACGTGCAGCTCGTGGTAGTAACGGAATTCCCTCGGCACATCGTGACGATGCATGCCGCGCAGCATGCGCGTGAAGCGGTACGGCACGGTCTGCTCGAGCAGCGTCAGCGCGCCGAGCAGGCGCCCCACGTGCTGGCGGCGCAACGCATACAGCAGCAGCAGGTTGCCGTTCTTGAGCGCCGCGACCGGCATTTCCGCCTCGAGGTCGAGCTCGCCCAGTTGGGCGCGAAAGAACGGCGACGCCCGCATGAACGTGCGCGTGTGCATTTCGTCGAGCTTGCCGAGGCCCATTTCGTCCCAGTAGTTCTCGGCGAGCGCGAGCTTCATGTCGCCGTCCATGCCGAGTTGCGAGAGCGCGATGATGTCGTCGAAGCGGCCGTCCACCTGCGCTTCGAGGCTCACGAAAAGCGACAACTGCGGCAGCGATGCTTCTTCCGCGAGGAAGTCGAAGAACGGCGCGACTTCCTTGCGATGCGTGTTGCGCAGCGTGACGTACCACTCCTCGAACTGCTCCGCGTTCGCGGGCACGTCGTCGAGCACGATGCGCGCGGCCTCGTAGTCGCTCCAGGCAGTTTCCAAACCGAGGATGCGGGCGTAGTCGGCGGCGAGCGGCACGGTCTCGGGCGCGCTCGGCGGCGCGAGTTCGCGCAGATAGAACGCGTTCAGTTCCATCTGGCCAGCCAGGGAATTCGGGTCGGGCGTCACGGGCAATTGCTGTTGCGTGGTCACAGTCGTTTCTCCATTGTGTCGATCGTGGGATGCGCGGACGCCGCGAGGCGCCGCGCGCTCATTGCAGTACGGCGGGTACGGCGTGCGGCCAGGCGCAAACGGGCGGCGCCGGTTCGCGCATCTGGGTGGCCGCGGCGAACAGGGCGTCGATCCAGTCGCGCGTACCCTGCCAACTGCCGTACGCCACGATCCCGGCGAGCGGCGCCTCGTTCGCCGAGTAGGTGACTCGCCGCGGCAGCGCGGCGCCCGCGGGCAACTCGAGCCAGCGCACGAGCGCCGGGTCGCCGCGAAACCTCGCGATGCCCCCGATATCCTCGTACGTGGTCCCCGCAAGCGCGTGGCCGGGAAATACGAACCAGCCGTGCCAGCGCGCCTGGGTCCGCGGCTGCGTCGGCGGCAGCGCACGCGAAGGCTTGCCCTCGAGCAGAATGCGCAGCTCCTCCGACGGCAGATGGACGCCCGTCGCATATTCGAAAGTCGCCACGACGTCGGCGCCCCCTACCCGATTGCCGACTTCGAGGAACACGAGTTCGTCGCCGTCCTCGATGGCCTCCAGATGAAAGCTGCCCTGGCGGATGCCGACCGCCGCGAGCGCGGCCACGACCCAGTCGCGAATCCGTGCCGACACGGGAAAGTGATACGAGCCGAGCGGCTGTCCTTTCGCATAGCCGAGGCAGGTGCCGATGTAGCGGCTCGCCGTGAGCGTGAGCACCTCGCGATTGGCGACGAGTCCGTCGAAATGCACGATGTCGCCGTCGACGAATTCCTCGACTTCGTAGCCATCGATCGCCGGCTCCGGCGCGTCGAGACGCGCCACGCCGCAGCGGCGCGCGGAGATCGCGGCGGCAGCGGCCGCCGGCGTCTCGAAGATAACGACGTCTTCGCTCGATGCGCCGCTCAACGGCTTGAGCACGGTGCGCGCGCGCCAGGGTGTGCCGGCCGGCTCATGCAGAAACCCGGCTAAGCCGATGAAGCGCGGCACGCGCAGACCCGCCGCGCGCACGGCCTCCTTCATCACCACCTTGTCGCGCACCAGACGCACCTGTTCGAGCGTCGCACCGGGTATGCCGAGCCATTCGCGCAACCGCGCGGCGTCGACCAAGTCGTATTCCGACAGCGCGATCACGCGATCGACCGGACGCGCCGTGCGCGTGATCCACGCGTGCGCCGCCTCGAACGGACCGAGTTCAGCGGGACGCTCCACGCGTTCGCAGCGCAGATCGGCGGGCAGCGTCGCGAGCAGATCGGCGACGCCGAGGTAAGTCACGTCGTGCTGTTCGTGATCGATGCCGCGCGCGTATTCGATACGCGGATAGGGCACGCGATGCAGGACAAGAATCTTCATGATCTCTCCGTTCACGCGATGGCGAGCGACGCGGCTGCGTTCGCCGGCTCGAAGATGTGGCACGCCTCGGCGAGCACCGACAACCAGACCGCGCGTACCGTGGCGACCACGCTGCGCATGTCGTGCACGTCGCTTTCCAGCGCGAAGCAGGCCTGTGCGGCGAAGTCCGCGTTATCGCGCGGCAGGGCGGGAATGAAGCGCGCGGTTTCGGAGAGCCAGCCGAACTCGACGCGCCGCAGCGCGTCCGTGCCCAGCAGCGCGGCGGCGCGAGCGAGTGCGCGGTCGAAAAGTTCGGCGCCTTCGTCGGCGTCGGGCGGGGTGAGCCGGCCGTCCGCGGGCACGCCGAGCATGACGGTCGCCGCCTGTCGGCCGGCGCTGACGAGCACCGGCTCACGCACGACGCCGAAGGCCGCGTCGACCCACAGCGCGTAGAAGTCGATCTCATAGACTTCCCGCGCGATCGTCCAGATCTTCATGCCGGCGGGACGGCGATTCGGTTCGACGACCGCGGCGCGCAAGCCCGTGTCGTCGAGCTTGATCTCGTTGTGAAAGGGACCGCGCAATTGGCCCACGAGCAGATTCGCGACCCGCCCCGCCCGCACGAGCGTCGCCTGTTCGGCGGCGGTGAGACGCGCGGGCAGAATTTGCGCGACCTCGACCGGATAGCGGCCTTGCGCGCTCACCTTCTCGGTGATGAAGTGCGTGGCGCCCACGCCGTCGAACGAAAACTCACGCGCAAACGAAATGAACGATTCGCAGATCGCGCCGCGCTCCAGGTACGGCGCGACTGCCGCGAACGCGGCGTCGAGGCTGTCGCCCGGCGCCACGATCACGACGCCGCGATTGTTGCCCTCGCACGAAGGCTTGACCACGAAGCCCCCCTCGTGCGCGCTAGCGAAGCGGCCCAGGTCGTCGACGTCGTGCACTTCGACGCAGTCGGGCACGAGCATGCCTTGCGCTTCGAGCAGATCGCGCACGCGCGCCTCGCACACCCGGTAATCGCGTTTGCTGTACGCGTTGGCGGCGAGCGCCGCCGAATCGACGACCAGGCCGAGCCGTTCGAGAAGCGCCGCACCGCTTTGCACCGCGTTGTCGGAGAACACCATGCCGGCGCGCAGGCGCTCGCGCCACGACTTCAGATAGTAGAGCGCCTCGTCGACGAAATTCGGTGCGAGCGGATCGAGGTCGATCAGGTATTCGCACAGCAGCGAGTCCCGCTCGGTCGGATTCGCGCGGATCAGCGCGATCTCCGCGCCATACCGCTGGCGTGCGTAAGACGCGATGTGCGCGACATCGGCCACGCGGGTCAGGTTGTAGTCGACGATCAGCAGCAGCGGTCGGTTAGCGTTCACGATCAGGTCTCCAATGCGGGCGTTGTCGTTCTGTAGTGCACGTCGAGCGCGGTGACGGAGGCCGCGAGCAGGTCGGGAAGCGCCGCGTCACGCTCGGCGCGCGTCATGCGCCAAAGCAGTTGACCGAGGAACGCTTCGCGTGGCGTGGCCGGCACGACGTCGCCGGGCTTGAGCAGGATTTGCGCGATCAACGGGCGGCGGCCGTCGGTGCGTGTCTCGATGCGTTCGATCTCGCCGTGCGTCGCGAAGTAGACGCGAAAGAACGTGGCGAGCTCGCTCGGCGGCGTGCCGTCGGCGGTGTAGGCGAGGCGTTGCAGGCGTTCGGCAAACGCACGGTGCTGCGTGCCGCCGCTTTGCTCCAGCAACAGGTCCAGCCAGAGTTCGAGCATGCCGGCTTCCTCGTTGAGCGCCTTCACGCTGTGCGAGATGAGGCTGCCGCCCACCCGGGGATTGATCTCGATGAGATCCCAGCGCGCGCCGTCAAAGCGCGCTTCGACATGAAAGCAGCCGCTGCCGAGTTCGAGTTGCTCGAATACGGCGCGCAGCCAGTCGAGGCCGCTCGCGAGATCGCCCGCGGCAAGCGACGCCGGCGGGCTCGTGCAACTGTCTTCGAGCACCGTGCCGTTCGCTTCGGTCAGTTCGCACTTTTCGTGGACGCCGAGCACGAACGGCTTGCCGTGCGAGACCAGCAGTTCGAAGCTGAATTCGGTGCCCGCGAGATAGCCTTCGGCGATGAACTCGACGTGCTCGCCGAGCGCCGAAGCGTAGACCGTGTCGGCCCGCGCATGCTCGCCGATCGCCTCGAGCGTGGCCCATGTGGTCTCGGGCGAAAGTCGGAACGCACCGTAGGACGCGATGCCTCGCACCGGCTTGATGAACCATGCCTGCGCGTCGCGCCGCAATTCATCGAGCACGGCCGGCGTCACACGCCGCGCCGTGACCCGCGAAAGCCCGGCGTGATGGAGCGCGTTGCGCACGGCATGCTTGTCGCGCAGAAACTCGATCCGCTGCGCGGAAAGATCGCTCACGCCGAGCCGGCTGTTGGCCTCGGCCATGAGCGGACGGTAGCCTTCCCACACGCTGATGCAGGCAAGCACCGTTTGGCCCGCCGCGCGCAACGAGGCGACGGCGTCTTCGACGTCCTCCATCCGCAACACATGCGAATCGGTCGCGAAGACCGCCGCCGCATGATCGCGCAGTGTTTGCAGCCGCTGTTCCCCGTGCTCCGGCACGGGCCGCGAACTCAGCACGAACGGAAGCAGGCCGCGCGCCTTGATCGCCGCGATCAGGTCCTCCGCGAACGAAAAGCCGCAGTGACTCAGAATTAAAACGCCATCGGACGACATCGCCTCGTCTCCCCTGATTGGTCAGGCCGCCGCCTTGAGCGTCGGCAGAATTTTGTCTTCGTAGAGTTCCTTGAAGTAGAGCGCGAGGACGGTCTGGTGCTCGCGCAGGTAGCGCTTGAGCGAGTCGATGTCGTCATCGCTGCGCAGCAGATAGCGGATCGCCTGCCAGACTTCACCGGGATGATCGTCGTTGATGTCGGTATGCGAATGCGCAATCTGGCCCGTGATGTTCGTTTCGCCCACCGACTCCTTGAGCGCCTTGAGCTTGCGCGGCTCGAGCTTCACGTTGACGTACTCGACCAGATACGAATAGGCGATCACGCCGAGCGGGCCCTCGTGATCAAGCAGATACGAGAAGTAGCCGCTGAGCAGCTTGGTCGACAGATACGGTTCGGTCGCGAGAAACTGCTCGCGGGGGACACCGGCGCGTTCGAGGTCCTGAACGAACAGCTCGTCGTGCAACATCTCCTCGCGCTCGTAGTTCGCCCAGATTTGCGCCGCCTCCGGGCTCTGCTTGGCGACTTCGGCGAGTGTTTTCGACTCGACCACCCGCAACAGGCGAATCCGCCAGGCGGTTTCGATCAGGTGACGCTGATAATAATCGGAGTCGATTTTCTTTCCTTCCAGATGGGCGGCATACGGCACGGTTTCATACCAGTTCTCGATCTGCCCGTCGATAATGGCATCGATTTGCTTACGCAGCTGGAGTGATCTTTCCGCATTAATGAACGGAATGCGATCTTTTAAGCCGACATTTTTAACGCGATTACTCATGGCTCATTCCTTGAAAGATGATAATGAAATAACTACGCAAAAAGAGGTGTTACGGGAATGGGTTAAACCTGTGAATCCGCGACTTTGATGATTACCGCTCCGCTGACACGGCACTGACATGCCAATCTGAATATCTCGTCCGGATAACCTAGAGATTCGAGGAAAGTCTTTTCGTCCTTGCCTTTATTGCCGAGATGATCCAGACCTTCCTGCACTTCAATGACACAGGCGCCGCATACGCCGGCTTTACAGCCGAACGGAATAGATTCCTGGCCGTACAACTCGAATTCGAGTTCGGTCAACGGACTCCCCGCCGGCAATGCGACTTCAATGCCCTGAGGCATGAGCTTCACGATGCACATGGCCACCCCGATCTAGTTTGAGCGACAGCAAAACGTTTTATTCAGTTTTAATAACTACGTGCTGGCAACGATCTTCTCCAGGACAACGGTTCACAATATAGATGTTGAGGTTTCAACTTGCAACTATTTTAATCGACGTTCCTGCAAATACCTTTTTATCGAAAACCGGATTTCGATAGCTCCGTTTTTTCGGCTTCTGGTATGTAACTACTTCATAGCGCGGAAATAATATTGAAGCAGCGAATCCGGTGCAATGGCGCCTTTATGCATGCGCGAATACCTGGCTACCCGGCCAGTGCAAAACGAGCGCACGCCAAAAACTCTCACGGGAAGAGTTGGCGTTGCGAATAAATCTTCAAAGGTTGAAACGTCACCTACGCGACCGCAGCTCGTGCAACGCTGTCGGTGCGAGTTCGGACCGTGGTTATCGGCCGGGAACGTTGGAAAGAACTGTCATTCACCCGACGAGCGGCGATGACTCGAATGGACATCGCCAAAACCGCAATGAAGCGGATCGTCAGGCTGGATCTTTTTTACGGCGACCGTCGTTGACCTGCTGTGCGGACGACGGCCGGGGCGATGCGCGCAAACCACTGCTGATCTTTCTTACTTCGGCATCCTCCGGGCCCAGCAAACGCCCGTCTTGCGAACGAAGCTCGAGCCGTTTGACAGGCTGACCGAACTTGCGATCGACGAGGCGAACATCGAGTTCGGACGGCTCGAAGAAATGCTCCTCGCCCCACTGGCGCAACGCCACCAGCAGTGGAAAGAGACCGAGCCCTTTCTTCGTGAGGACATACTTCTGATAGGCGCTGCCGTCCGAAGCCGGCGCCGTTTCCAGAATGCCGTGCTCAACGAGATTGCGCAGCCGTGTCGTCAGGATGTTCTTTGCAAGACCGAGACTCTTCTGGAATTCACCGAAGCGCTCGTAGCCATCGAAAGCATCGCGGATGATCAGGAGCGACCACCAGTCGCCTATGGCGTCCAGCGGGCGCGCGATGGGACAACCCGTTGCCTTGTGACTCGTTCGCTTCACCATCGCGGCCCTCCAGCTGCCTGACAAACTGGCCCGACCGATTACATAGACCTCAACGGCTACGTTCCCCGTCGAGCAGTCATTTACGCCCGTTAGAAGATGGCGCACGACGCGCGGACCACCCTCTTCGACAAGAACAGCCGTGTGAAACGTCGACACGGCTGGTTCCATTATAAAACTTCTTTTTACCGCCACAAGCGTTATCTAATGCTTCGTGGATAGATTCCCGCCCACGTTCGCTTCGCGATGCGCCTACTCGCGAGCCCGTCAATCGAAGCGAAACTCATCGAAGCGGATCCACACCAACAACTGATTGCGATCCGGCTGGCCGCCCTCACCTCGCGGATACGCACGTCGCTTCGACGGAAAGCGCAGTCCCTCCACTTCGACGAAATCGGACACGTAATGCGCGACCTGCGTGCCTCCCGAGACATCCAGGCGGTAGTCCTGGCGACGCAGCAGGTAGTCGGGTCCGAAGTAAAAGCGCTGGGCCGCACTGTGACTGGCGATCGTTTCCGGCAGCAACACGTCGAGGACGCGCCACACTTCACCGTCTTCGTACGACGGCGCACCCTCGGTGACCTCGACGCCCGGCTGCGCCAGCAGAAACGGTGTGGCGAGATAGGTCCACAACGCGTAGCCATTGAAGTAGGCCTGGCGGGATGCGTCCCAATAGGAATGTGGACCGTAGCCCTTGAAAGCCGCGCGAGGATCGACGAGTTCCTGCACGATCTGTCGATCGCCGTCTTCGATGACGACCCGCTCCGGCACGAACGTCATCGTTCGATCTGGCGCACCGTATGGCGCTATGCGAGTCCATTCGCTCGCCGTGCGAATCGTCACGTTGCCCCAGCCGTGGTTCTCGGCAATACCCTTCGACGGCCAGAACGGTCCGCCCGTCGCGCTCTTTACACTCAACTGCGAATGCGAATGCCAGCGGTCGAGGCCGCCGTAGGCATCCAGCACGTGCTTCAGGAGATCGTTCATCGGCTGCTCCATCGCGTTTTCGTTCGGTTCGCCTTCTTTTTCTCATGCCGCGCCGTGCGGCCGGACCGTCTTGCGCGGCGCGGGACCATGCCGTCCGTTTGCCGGTATCAGACGCTCGCGCGTTGCGTCGAGCGCTGCGTGCCGAACAGCACCAGGCTGACCGCGCCCAGCGCCCACACCCCGAGCCCGCCATAGAGCATGACCCAGCCAAAGCCATGCACCAGTGCGCCGTGCAGGACCGCGCCAGAGGGGTCCGCCTGCACGAGCGCGGGGAAGCGTTCAGTCAGCCCTTCCACGCTGCCGGCCGCGATGTGCTCGGCGAGCGACTGGCGCTGTGCCGCGTCGAACACGCTCGGCAGGACGTTCTTGAGGTAATCGCTGATGCCCGCCACCAGCACGAAGCCCATTACCGCGATATTGATGGCGAGACTGATCAACCGTGCGCTGATGTCCATTCCCGAGGCCATGCCGGCACGATTCGACGGCACCGAGCCCGTGGTGGTATTGGTGGTGGGCGTGTTGGTCAGGCCGAGTCCGATGCCCGCGAGCAGCGAGCCCGGCAGCATCGTGAAGCCGCTGGCATGTTCAGCGCTCGCGCCGAAACGCATCAGAATGAAGCCGAGGCCGATCGTGAACATGCCGAGAGGAATGATGACGCCCGGCTGATAGCGATGCGATAGCCGCTCGGCGACAGGCGGAATGACGAGCGTCGGCAGTGTATAGGCCAGCAACGAGAGCCCTGCCGCGACGATGTCGTAGTGCAGCGCGCCCTGGTAGAAGATCGGCAGGAAAATAATGAACGGCCAGAAGCTGAAGTTCATGCCGATCGAACCCATGATCGCACCGGAAAACTTGCGGATTCGAAAGACCGAGAAGTCGAACATGGGATGCGCGTTCACTCGCTCGGCCACGAGAAACAGAACGAAGCTCAGGATCGTAGCCGCAATGATGTACAGCGAGCCGCGGCTCGTGAAGCCCTGCGCCGAGCCTTGCGTGATGTACCAGGTGAGCCCGAAGACGGCGAGCGAGAGCGTGACGATGCCGGCGAGGTCGAGCTTGCGCGCGTCCGGATCGCGCGACTCCTCTATGCTACCGATCGCCAGGAAGAACGTCAGAATGGCTAACGGAACGTGGACGAGGAACACCCACTTCCAGCCAGCCAACTCGGCGATCACACCACCGATGATCGGGCCGAAACCGAGCCCGAAACCGAGAAAAATGCCCCAGATACCGAACGCCTTGATGCGTTCGTGGCCTTCCTTGAACTGGTTGGAAAGAATGGCGATCAGGCATATGAACATCGAGCCGCCGCCCATGCCTTGCACGAAACGGCTCGCGATGAGCAGCGGGGCGCTCTGCGTGAGCCCGCAGATCAGCGACGCCACGCCGAACACCACGAGGCTGGTCATGAAGAGAAGCTTTCTTCCGTAGCGGTCAGCGAGTGTGCCGGCCGCCATCAACACGGTGGTACACGCGATCGTGTACGCGTTCATGATCCACTGAATGTCGCGGAAGTCCGCATGCAGCAGCCTTTCGAGCGTCGGCAGGATAACGGGGACGCTGGAGATTTCCAGCGCGAACATGAGCTGGGCGAGACAAATCGCGGCGAGGGCAATCGTGTTTCGACCAGAGCGGGCGTATGAGATGTCCATTGTCACTCTTCCAAATCCGATGTTTGACGAACGCGCCGCCAGCCGGATATCCCGGGTCAAGAAGAGCCGGCTGGACAGGCGGTTCGAGCGGGAACCAGATGGCGGCATTGCCGGCCAAATGGTTTTAATGTGCAACCACTCGGATCGTAGGCAATTTGGTATCGAAATGCAACTAGTTTCGTAAGGCTGTCGAAATCGAGGCTCCGCCTCTCCGGCGGGAATGTCATCGGGACACTGACCCGGCATCGATCCGGAGGATTTCTTCCTGCGTCGCTTCGGTGCGGCCTGTGCCGATCACGACGATGTCGACCTTTCTGTCATGCGAGGTCGCTGATGTTCTGGAGGGTGAAGGTGCGCGCGGCTTGCTTGGCCAAACAAGTGGGCAAACAAGGGAGAATGAATGGGTGAATAGCCGGCGAATGCGACGAAGCGCTCGGCCACGACAACTTCGCGCGACGCCAGTCGCAGCCGGCTCGGTTCGAAGCGCTTCGCGACCGCCAAGCCGCGCGGGCTTGGTTCGAAGCGCCTCGCGGCCGCCTAGCCCGCCTTGCGGTCCTCGCGCTCCTCATACGGCGTGTCCGTCACCGCCACCAGCAGCGGCGCCGCATGCGCGGTTTCGCGCTTGGTGAGCTTGCCGTCCACCGAGGCGCCGCAATCCATCCGCAATTGCTGGTAATAGATGTTGCCCGTCACGTGCGCGTTGCTTTGCAACTCGACGAAGTGATCGGCAATCACGTCTCCGACGATCCGGCCGTTGATCACCACGTCATAACCGTGCACGTTGCCCTCGACGGAGCCGCGGTCGCTCAATACCAGCAGCGTCTGACTGCCCGGCTCGCCGCTGACGTTGCCCTTCACGTGACCGTCCATGCGCAGGCCGTCGCTGAACTGCAGGTCGCCCACGATGCGCACGTCGTGAGCGACCAGGGTGGCGAGTTTGGATTGCTGGATACCGGGGGTTTTTTTCTTGCCGAACATAAAGATCTCTCGGGAATGGAAATGGTTGTCGCGTGATGTCCCACGCGACGAGCGGGGGTGGGCTTGCTTGTCCGGCGCTTGCGTCAGGCGCGGTTGCCGGGTTGCTGCGTGAGCGTGCTCAGCGGCTCGACGCCGTTGCAGAAGCGGCTTTCGTCTTGCCCCGCCCTTGCAGAAACTGCAGTTGGCTGGTCAAACGCGCGACTTCGGCAGCCGCGCTGTCGGCGGTTTTCTGCACGGCGCCGCGCGCCGCTGTTTCCTGTGCCAGCGCAAGGCGTGTGCGCTCGAGTTCCGCCTGCACGACATCCGGCGGGACGGGCGCCGCATGGCACGAGTCCGCAAGCGCTCCGGCGCGCTGCGCTTGCCAGGCCATCAGGGCCGTTGCGCCGATGGCGGCGCTGGCCGCGCACGCGGCTAGCCACAGCATCACGCGAACGCCGAGCGAACGCGCGGGCTGCAATGTATAGGCGCGCTGCGTGAGGCCGATCGCATTACGGGAGAAACGCCGCTCATCCATGACGTGCGGGTGCGAAGAGCGCGAGGTAGGCGGCCGGATCGACGTGCACGCCGTTGACCAGCACCTCGAAGTGCAGATGCGGACCGGTGGAACGCCCGGTCGAACCGACGTCGGCGACATGCTGGCGCGGCAGTACGAGATCGCCTGCATGCACGAGAATGCGCGACGCGTGGCCGTAGCGTGTCATGAAACCATTGCCATGATCGATTTCGACCACCTTGCCATAACCCGACTTTTCGCCGGCGAAGATCACCCGGCCGCCGGCCGCCGCCAGAATCGGCGTACCGGTTGACGCGACCAGATCGATGCCGGAATGAAAGCTCAAACGACGCGTGAACGGATCAGCGCGGTTGCCGAACGGTGAGCCGAAGCGCGCGCCGTCGGCAGGCATGCGGCCGGGAAACGCGTTATAGGCCATCTGGAGGCCGGCGCTCTCCCGTTCCAATGACGACAGCACCGCCGACATGCAGTCCAGTTGTTGCCGGGTGCGCGCGGGGTCGGTGCGATCGCCGGGCTGCGCGCTTACGTCGACGCAGCGGCGCGGCGGCAATAAAGGACCGCCCTCGCTATCGCCAGCCAGGTCTTCAGCGCCAGCCGGCATGGCCGGCGCGCGTGGCGACCGCCTGGGTGTATTCAGACGCGACTCGAAATCGTGCAGCGCGCCGATCTGCGCGGTCAGGCGCGCAATACGCGGTTCGATCTGCGCCACCGACGCGTTCAACTTGCCGAGTTCACCGATCGTATAGTCGCGCTCGACACGGCCCGAGTCGGGATTGCCGGATGCTTCGGCCGGCCAGTGCAAGCCGATCGCGATGCCGGCGGCGAGCGCCAGCGCCGCCGTGCCGAGGGCTGCGCTGGCGGCGATGATCACAGCGGTGCGGCGGGTAACAAAGCTGATAGAGCCGCTGCTCAGGCGGCCGGAAAAAAGGACGGAGGACATCAGCGGCCCCACACGCACGGCGAGCCACGACGTGCGCGGCGCGGATGGCACGAATTGAGCGCTGCTACTAAGTAGGACAAGACATCGGCAAACGGAACTAACAGGGATAACTGCATAAGGCGTGCACCGGACGAACCCGGTGATAATCGTGAAAAAAGTGTCGCAATTATCACCTGGCATGCCGAATGATCATCTCGGAATATTCCGAACCTGCCCAATGTGGTGCAAGCACATGTAATTTCTTCACGCCGAGGTGAGATCACCTTCCAGCGCGAGCAACCGCGCGGCCAGCGCGTCGCCAGCGCGCGTCATCGGCATGCGCAATTCGTCGCGTATCAGCCCTTGGGCGGCCAGCAGCGCCTTCACCGGCGCCGGATTCGGTTCCGCGAACAGCGCCTCCATCAGCGGCGCGAGCGCGTGAAAAATGCGCCGCCCTTCATCGAGGCGGCCCGCCGCGAGCGCGCGATACAGCGCGACAAACCGCTCGGGGCGCACATGCGCCGACGCGGCGATCGCCCCGCTGCCGCCCAGGCACAAGGTGTTGAAGAGATTCATGTCCTCGCCGGCGAGCACTCGCAAACGGCCGTCGCGAATCAGCGCTAGCGTGGTGTCGAGCGAGCCGGCGCAATCCTTGATTGCGTGAATCCGTGGATGCGCGGCGAGCGTCAGCAGCGTGCCGAGTTCCATGCGCACGCCGGTTCGATAGGGAATGTCGTAGAGCACGACAGGCTTCTCGCTGGCATCGGCAAGCGCCATGAAATGGCCGACGATGCCGGCCTGCGACGGCCGGATGTAATACGGCGCGGCCATCAGCACGCCGGCAATCGGCAGCGGGTTCAGTTGCTCGATGCGCTCGCGCATGCTCGTCCTGTGATTGCCCGATACGCCAACCAGCACCGGCAGTGCCGGCGCATCGTGCGCGTCGCGGGCGGCGGCGTTCGCTTCGTCGAGAATCGTCGCCAGCACGGCGTCCTGTTCGGCGGCGTCGAGCGCGGCCGGCTCGCCGGTCGTTCCCAGCGCGACCAGCCCGGCGACGCCCGCGTCGGCGTAACGGCGCACCAACGCACGCAACGCGGCGTGATCGACTTCGCCGTCGGCGAAAGGCGTGATGAGCGGAACCCAGATACCCGAAAAAATAGACATGTCTTTACCTCGATGACGACCGTATCGATTCCGTACAGCGGTGCGAGGGAGGAAAGACAGGAAATGCCGCAGGCGGGCGTTGACCGGCTGTTCCGTCGCACATCTGACGGAACAGCGTGCTCCGGTCAGATGAGCGGCTGTTTTTTGGCTTTGGCGCTAACGCTTGAAAGGCCCGCGCGGTTCGCGCGTGCAACCACGGCGCTCGCGAAAGCGAGGCGTGCGGCGATTGACGGACGGAGTCGGAGCGTTTGGCCGGAATGCATGAAGCGCAGTGTAACCGCGTCCGGCGCTGCCTGGCAAAGCCATCGCAAAATGACTTGACTTCTGACGCCGGGAAACTAATATACGCACCGCGTACATCGCCCGTACACTTCCTCCCTTCCGACAGGTGCCCGCATGAGCGTCCCGCAACAAGCCTTCCTACGCGATGCGATGCGTCGCCTGAACATGACCCGCGACACCTTCGCCGGCCGCATCGGCGTATCGCGCCGGGCGCTCGACACCTGGCTCCTGCCGGACGACTCGCAGGAATCGCGGGCCATGCCGGAGATCGTGGAGCGCTTCGTGTCGGAGATCGTCGTGCACGGCGAGCCGGGCGAAAAATATACGCAAAGCGTAGACTCACAGTCGCTCGCGAGTCAGATGCTGTTCGAGGGCAAGCCGCAACTGCTGTCGGTCGATCAGTTCTCGCGCGACTCGGTCGAGGCGCTGTTTCGTGTGGCCGACATCATGCAGCCGATCGCGCGGCGCCGAAAAATCTCGCGTGTGCTGGAAGGCGCCGTGCTCGGCAATCTGTTTTTCGAGGCCAGCACGCGCACGCGTGTGAGCTTCGGTGCGGCGTTCTGCCGGCTGGGCGGCTCGGTGTGCGACACGACCGGCTTCACGTTTTCGTCGATGGCCAAGGGCGAATCGATCTACGACACGAGCCGCGTGATGAGCGGCTACGTGGACGCGCTGGTGATCCGCCATCCGGAACAAGGCTCGGTGGCCGAATTCGCGCGCGCCACCAACGTGCCGGTGATCAACGGCGGCGACGGCCCCGGCGAGCACCCGAGCCAGGCGCTGCTCGATCTCTACACCATCCAGCGCGAGTTTTCGCGGCTCGGCAAGATCGTCGACGGCGCGCATATCGCGCTGGTGGGCGACCTGAAGTACGGGCGCACGGTGCACTCGCTGGTCAAGCTGCTGGCGCTGTATCGCGGCATCAAGTTCACGCTGGTCTCGCCGCCCATGCTCGAGATGCCGGGCTACATCATCGAGCAGATTTCGCGCAACGGCCACGTGATCGAGCAGACCAGCGATCTGCCCAACGGCCTGCGCGGCGCGGACGTGGTGTACGCCACGCGCATTCAGAAAGAGCGTTTCACCGACGAATCGTTCGAGGGCTATACGCCGGATTTCCAGATCAATCAGGCGCTGGTGGACAGCGTGTGCGGCACCGATACGCTGATCATGCACCCGCTGCCGCGCGACAGCCGGCCGGGCGCGAACGACCTGAGCGTCGATCTGAATCACGATTCACGGCTGGCGATTTTCCGGCAGACCGACAACGGCATTCCGGTGCGGATGGCGATTTTCGCGGTGCTGCTGGGCGTCGAAAAGCTGGTCCAGCATTCGATGCGCGACGCCGCATGGCGCCCGCCCGCGTATCTCGGCCCGGACGACGCCGTGTTTCACGGCATCGATTGATACGGCAGAGCGCATGTCGCAGGCGGCGAGCGTGAACCGCGCATCGCGAACGGTGCGACGCTCCCGTTGCGCTTGAGCGCCCCGACAAGAAGCGACACCTGTCACGTTCAGGCGACATGGGCCGCGAAACCGGTCTGTCCCGGCGCAATCTCGTCCCGCAGCGTCAGCGCCGGAATCCTGTACGCGCCGCCGTTCTGTGGCCGGAACGGTATCGGCGCGGTTGTGCCCAATGCGTCCAGACGTTGGCCGAGCGCATCGCGCGCTTCTGCGTATTTCGCTTCGTCGATCCGGCTCGTCCGATAGATCACGAATGGCGGCAACACGTCGAAGCCGGGGTAATACAGAATGCCGTGCTGAATCGGAAACAAGATATCGTCGATCGGACCATTGATGCCGCGCGGACCATAATGCGACTCCCATCCGCCCGTCGTGACGACCAGCATCGCGCGCTTTCCCGCCAGCGTGCCTTCGCCGTAGCGTTCGCCCCAGCGCGTGTCGGAGTGCTCCCCCACCCCATACGCGAAGCCGTATGCATAGACGCGCTCCACCCAGCCCTTGAGAATCGCCGGCATCGAAAACCACCACAGCGGAAACTGCAGGATGACGGCATCGGCCCATCTGAGCTTTTCCTGTTCGAGCGCGATGTCCTGACTCTGCGAGCCATTATCGAACGCATGCTTCGAGTCGAGCGATGGATCGAAACGTGCGCCGGCCTGCCTGCCGGGAAAATCGTCCGCATCGAGCGACGCTTTCCAGTTCATCGCATACAAATCGGATACCTGCACGACGTGCCCCGCACGCTCGAGACGTTTGACCGAAAAGTCCTTGAGCGACCCATTCAACGATTTGGGTTCGGGGTGAGCGTAGACAATAAGAACATTCATGATCGTGGCCTTCATTGCTGATCGTGGTGAGAAGCAAACACGATAGTTCCCGCCACGGTATATTGGAAATGAATTACCGATATTGCAGGTATTGCAATGAATAATCTCAGAAGGCTCGACCTCAACCTGCTGGTCACGCTCGACGTGTTGCTCTCCGAGCACAACGTCACCCGCGCGGCGGAACGTCTGAACTTCTCGCAGCCGTCGGTCAGCGTGCATCTCGCCAAACTCAGGGATGTCCTCGGCGACCCGCTGTTGCTGCCGGGACCGCGCGGCATGCGGCCCACGGCGCGAGCCGAGGCGCTGCGCGAACCCTTGCGGCAAGCGCTGGAGGCGCTCGAACGCGCGGTGGCGCCCGCCAGGCCTTTCGATCCCGCCGAGGCGACCCACACGTGGCGCCTCGCCGCCACCGACTACGCCGAATCGACCATCGTCCTGCCCGCGTTGGCCGGCCTGCGGGCGGCCGCCCCCGGCACGCGTCTCGCGGTCATGGAAGCTGTCCCGCCGCGCATCGCGAGGCAAGCGGAACAGGGCGAGATCGACCTCGCATTCCATACGAGCGAAGGGTCGCCCGCCGGGCTGCGAAGACGCGTGCTCTTCGCGGAGCGGTATGTGCTCGCGGGCCGCGCCGGCCACCCGCGCTTGAAGCGCCGGCCGACGCTCGCGCAGTTCCGCAAGCTGGAGCATGTGATCGTGTCGCCGGATGGCGGCGGCTTCGTCGGCATCACGGACCAGGTGCTTGCAAAGGCCGGCCTCACGCGCAAGGTCGTGCTGTCGGTGCCGCACTTCCTGTTCGCGATCTCCGCGCTGGCGAGCACGGACCTCGTGGCGATGGTGCCCGCGCGGCTGGTACGCGGCACCGGCGCGCTGCGAACCGTCGAGCCGCCCGTGGAAGTGCCGGGCTATGAGATGGCGATGCTATGGCATGAGCGCGCGCATCGCGACCCGGCGCATCAATGGCTGCGGGAACACATCGCGGCCTCGGTTTGAGAGCGCGCCACGCACGGCGTGTCAGCCAGCGCGCCGCCCTTCGATCGGATCAACCGGAGTCCATTCCGTGCGTCGGTCGAGCCACGGACTGCCCCGGCTTGCCGACGGAAAGCGGTGTCATCACCCTCGCGAGGCGCGCCTTGAGGCGCCTGCGCATCGGCTCTTCGTATAGTTTGAAGCAGAGCAGGCTCGCCACGATGCAGAACACGATCACCATCCAGCCGTTCGACGGTCCGAATCCAAGCATCAGCGACCAGAGCGCGAGGGGCATGTGAATGAGATACAGCGAATAGCTCGCGTCGCCCAGCCGAACGAGCGGCCGCCAGTTCAATAGGCCCACGACCGGCCGCTCCAGCAACGCGAGGCCGAGTATCAGCGCGGCGAACAACGGCGCGTCGAGAAAAAATGACGGCGCCGCCGGCCGCCATGCGCTGAGCCCCGTCAAGGCAAACGATGCCACGCCGATCAGCACCACGCCTCTACCGTGTTGCGACGTGCCGCTCGCCCGAAGCCGCAAATAGAAAATGGCCGCGGCGATCCCCATGACAAACTCGGAGAGCCGCGACAATGGCATCGAGTAGATCATCGCGCCGCTGCGCGAGACCGGCATATAGGCATGCAGAAGCGCGATCCACACGCCCGTCGCGAGCCACAGCGCGAGCGAGACAAGCGCGATCCGCGCTGCGCGCATGCGCGTGATCCGGCGCAGCAGAAACGGGAACAGCAGATAAAAGAACACCTCGCAGGAGACGCTGTCGGACGGCCCGTTCCACGGCTGCTTGATCGCCGAAAACGGAAACCAGCCGTTGATCAGCAGTAACTGGCATACGAGGCTAACGACGAGCGCCGGATAGACCGCTTCCTTGATTGCATACCACTTCAGCATCAGGGAGGCGTCGCCGGTATAAAGAAGATAGGCCACCACGGGAACGCACAGCAGCAGACCGAGCAGGATCATCGGATAGATCCGCGCGATCCGCGCTTCGTAGAACGTGCGCACGCCGCCGTGCCCGAGTTTGTCGCGATACGTGAAGGTGAGAATGAAGCCCGACAGCACGAAGAACAACGACACCGCCGAACGGCCGCCGTCGATGAAATCGAATATCGCCGACGGCAACGGCAGCAGATTGTTTTCCGAGTAGTGAGAGACGACGACCGCGAATGCCGCGATGAACCGGATACTCGTCAATGCGGGAAACGCACTGCCCGACTGATTTGAGTCCATCGCCATAGACCTCGCCTCCCGATTGCGCGCAACTCAATTTACCATTCGCAGCCGGGAAAACTCAGGCGCCGCCAAGTCATTCTTGCAGCAATGGCGGTAACGCCTGGTAGTTTGGCGTGACGCGGCTATCGGCGTGCGTCGGACTTCGCGCGGCGCGATTACGCTTTGTGGTCGGCTTTGCCGATTGCATCGAGTTCCGCATACACGTCATCGGTCAAACGCAATTGCGCGGCCTGCAGGTTTTCGTGCAAATGCTGGACCGACGACGTGCCTGGAATCAACAGAATGTTGGGCGCGCGATGCAGAAGCCATGCGAGCGCGGCCTGCATCGGCGTCGCGCCGATCGCTTGCGCGATGCCGGACAACGCCGACGATTGAATCGGCGTGAAGCCGCCCAGCGGGAAGAACGGCACGTAAGCGATCTCCTTGCCCGCCAGATCGTCGATCAGCGCATCGTCCTCACGATGAACCAGGTTGTACTGGTTCTGCACGCAGACGACCTCCGCGATCCGCCGCGCCTCGTCGATCTGTGCGGCGGTCACGTTGCTCAAACCGATATGGCGAATGAGCCCCCGCTGTTGAAGCTCGGCGAGCGCCGTCACCTGCTTTTCGATCGAGCCTTCGGCGGGAGCGTGCACGCTGCCCATGATCCGCATATTGACGACGTCGAGCACGTCGAGCCCGAGGTTGTGCAGATTGTCGTGCACCCCGCGCTCGATATCTTGCGGCTCGGACGCCGGCAGCCACGCGCCGTCGCTGCCACGCACCGCGCCCACCTTCGTGACGATCGTCAGGTTGTCCGGGTAGGGATGCAGCGCTTCGCGAATCAACTGGTTGGTGATGTGCGGTCCATAAAAGTCGCTGGTATCGATGTGATCGACGCCCGACGCCACGGCTTCGCGCAGTACCGCGAGCGCCGCGTCGCGATCTTTCGGCGGCCCGAAGACGCCGGGCCCGGCAAGTTGCATCGCGCCGTACCCCATGCGCCGCACGGGTCGACCGGCAAGCGAAAAGGTGCGGGTGGCGGAAGTGAAATTCGGCATGGCGCTCTCCTTGATGAACGATTGAGCGGCAGTATGAGCCGGTTGCGTTGTTAGATAAATCGGCTTAACGTGCACGGGTTGTTTAAAAATATGCACAATCGCCATGGAACTGAACGACCTTGCCGCCTTCGTTTCAGTCGCCCGCGCCGGCGGCTTTCGCGACGCCGCGCGCAGCAGCGGCGTGTCGGCATCGAGTCTGAGCGTCGCCGTGCGCCGTCTCGAGTCGAAGCTCGGCCTGCGCCTGCTGAACCGCACCACGCGCAGCGTGGCCCCGACCGAAGCCGGCCTTCGTCTCATCGAAAAGCTGACGCCCCTGTTCAGCGAAATGGAAGCCGCGCTCGACGTTCTGAACGGCTTCAGGGACAAGCCCACCGGCACGCTCAAGCTCAACGTTCCGCTGAGCGCGGCGCGCATCGACTTGCCCGAGGTCATCGCGCCGTTCCTGAAGGCGTACCCCGACATTCGCGTGGAAGTCGTGGTGGAAGACGGCTTCGTCGACGTACTCTCGATCGGTTGCGACGCCGGCATTCGCTACGACGAGCGGCTCGAACAGGACATGATCGCGGTGCCGATCGGACCGCGCGCGCAGCGCTTCGCCACCGCCGCCGCGCCGGGCTATCTCGACGCGCACGGCCGGCCCGGGCACCCGCGCGAGCTGCTTTCGCATGCCTGCCTGCGCGTGCAATTCGCGGGAGGCGCCACGCCGGCGTGGTATTTCGAGCGCGACGGCGAAGTGCTGCAGTTGAATCCGTCGGGGCCGCTGCTCGTGCGCCCCAGCGCCGCGATCGACCTGGCGATCGATGCGGCCATCGCGGGCGTGGGCGTGATTCATCTGTTCGAGCACATGCTGCGCCCGCATCTCGACAGCGGGGCGCTGGAGCCGATGCTCGAGCCCTGGTGGCAACGCTTTTCGGGGCCCTTTCTGTACTATCCGGGGCGCCGTCATCTGCCCGCGCCGTTACGCGCGTTCGTGGATTTTCTAAAGGCGCGTGACGCCGACGCGCACGCGCCCGCGGTGATCCACGCTGCAAGGCGCGCTTGAGCTCGCCCATCGCGGGCGGCGGAGTCGAACCTCATCGCGGTTGCGTCACCGCCACGCGAGCGCTGTTCCGCGAACGCCCATTGCGGCGATAATGACGCCAATCATCGGCGGCGGCGACGCGCTCTCGAACACCGGAGCGCAGCGCCCGGCGGCCAGGCGCCCACTCATCCCAGCCGAAAGTGCTTGCTCGCGAGGCGTCATGACCCGCCTTCCGTTCGACGCGTCCGGTGTGGTTCGAGCATAGACAAGTAGTAGAAACCCGATCCCGATGCATCATCATGACCGACACACGCGTTAGCCCGCTGCACCAATTCGCCGACTTCGTTCGCTCGGAGCGGACCCGACTGACCGGGCAATGGATGAAAGCCGTGTTCGGCGACGCCGACCTGGTCGAAGCGGACAAACTCACTTATCAGCAACTTGCGGATCACCTGCCCGACATTCTCGACGGTCTGTGCACCGCGCTCGATCTCGAGGATCTCGAACGGGTCGAGCCGGCGATCGAACGCAATGCGAGACAACACGGCAAGGTCCGCTGGCGCCAGGGTTACCGGATCGAGGAACTCGTGCGTGAGCTCGATCTCTTCCACCAGGTGCTCGTGGAAGCGCTCGAACAATTCGCCGAGCGTGACAGCACGTTCACGCGCCGCCACGAAAGCCGCGCCCGTCGCCTGATTGCGGAGACGCTCAGCATGGTCACGCTCACGTCGATCCGCGAGGTGGTCAGCGAGCGCGACCGCAAGATCGACGAGTACACCGGCCGGCTCGAACGCGCGAACCACGAACTGACGCTGAAACAGCGGCTCGTCAGCGATCTTTATGAATCGAGGATGCAGATCACGCGTAGCGTGGTGCACGATCTGCGCAACTTCCTGAATGCGTTTTCGATCGCGCTGCAATTGATCGAACGCGCGCCCGCCAAGGCCGACACCGCGTTGGCGCTCGCCAATCGCCAGGCCGCCGACATGAAACAGCTCGTCGACCAGATGGTCGAGTACTCCGTCGTACTCGGCGACGGCGCGCCGCTCACCCTGGAGCAGGTCGAACTGCGCGAACTTTACGACGAGCTCGCCGCCGCATCGCGCCCGGCGATCGAGGCCAAGGGGCTGGTGCTGCGCACATCGTTCGATCCGGCGCTGGGCGCGGTCACGTCCAATCGGCTCAAGCTGAAGCAGATCGCGGTCAACCTGTTGTCGAACGCGACCAAGTACACGACCTCGGGGCAAATCGAATTCAGCTTCGCGCTGGCCGGCGCCGATCACTGGTCGATTCGCGTGTCGGATACCGGCGTGGGCATCGCGCCTTCGGACAAGGACCGCGTATTCGACGAATTCGAACGCGCCGCGGGCGAGGACATTCCCGGCACGGGACTCGGGCTCGCGATCGTCAAGGAGCTGTGCCGCGTGCTGAACGGGCAGATCGATTTTGCGTCCCGCCAAGGCGTGGGCACCACGTTCGAAATCCGCTTCCCGTTGATGATCGTCGAGCCGCCGGTGGTGGATGCGCCAGCCGTCGATCCCCGGTAAAACCGCGGCGTTCATGCGGCCTGCAAGGTCCGGGATGCGTCGGCAAGTGTAACGTTAGCTTCATGCGGCCCCGCTAGACTGCGCGCTTTCTTGCGCAACCTTACGGACACGGCCACCATGCATTCGTCGCAATTCCTTCGCTTCAGTCTACTGCTCGTCGCCACGAGCTCCGCACTTCTGCTCGGTGCCTGCGGCGGCGACGGCATCGACGACGGCACCCGTTCGGCCGCGACGGTCGCGGCCGTGCCCGCTGCGCCCGCCGACCCCGGCTTTGTCGACAGCGCGCCGGTACAAAGTTCGGTGGCCGCGTTCGTCGACAACGCGTTCAGCAACCAGCGCGGCGACGCGCGCTACGCGACGATGGAAACCAACGCGGGCGTGCGCGTGCTCAACGGCTTTCGCACCTTGTGGCAACCGTTGACGGATATCGTCGACGCCGGCGTCAGCGCGCCCGCCGTGGGCAGTTTCCCGGCCGTCGTGGCTTCCACCTGGACCGGCGTGCCGAGCGACGGCACACCGAACGGCACCGCGTTGAACCCCACGGTGCTGAACGCGAACGTCCAGTATGTGGTCACCGCCACCACGCAGCGCACGGCCGCGCAAGCCGAGGCCGCGTATTACGACGACCGCCGCGGCAAGGGCTACAGCGTCTCCGACGGCATGGGCCCGCTCACCGCCGCATGGCGCAGCGCCGCGCAGCAAACCAGCAGCATCACGAGCATTCCGGCGAACGCGACCACCACCGTGTACAACGACAGCGGCAACAATACCGGCGTGAGCGGCACCGCGAATGCGCAGTTCGGCTCGGTCGTCAGCTTCATCAATGCGATCGGCACCAACGGTTCCACGGAACCCGCGAAGCGCTTCTACAAATATGCGCGACCGTACCGCTGGAGCAGCAGCGTGATCGTCGCGCCGACGCTCGTGCCCGCCGAGAGCGCCACGCCGTCGACCGATGGCGGCTTCCCGAGCGGCCATTCCGCCGAAGGCGTGCGCGACGCGCTCGCGATGGCTTACGCGTTGCCCGAGCGCTACCAGGAAATGCTGAGCCGCGGCCTCGAACTGGGCGAGAACCGCATTCTCGCCGGCATGCATTCACCGCTCGACGTGATCGGCGGACGCATCCTCGGCGAAGCGGTGGTCGCCGCGAACCTCGTCGATCCGAACAACGCGACGCTCAAGCAGGCGGCCTTCAGGCAAGCGCATGACACGCTGTACACGCTGACCGGCACGAACGCCGCCACGTTCCGCGCGTTCGCCGAATCGGGCACGCCGGCGAGCGACCGCTTCGCGGATTACGCGGCCAACAAGGCCAACTATCTGCGCCGCCTGACGTTCGGCTTCGCGCCGAGCGCCGCGACCACCACGCCCGCCGTCGTGCCGAAAGGCGCGGAGGTGCTGCTCGAAACGCGCCTGCCGTATCTGAGCGCCGACCAGCGCCGCGTCGTACTCAAGACCACCGCCCTGCCGTCCGGTTTTCCCGCACTCGATGACGCCGAAGGCTGGGGGCGTCTGAACCTGTTCGCCGCCGCCGACGGTTATGGCGCGTTCGCGGGCAACGTCGTCGTGTCGATGGACGCCGCGCAAGGCGGCTTCAACGCAGCCGACACGTGGCGCAACGACATCTCGGGCGCCGGCAAGCTGACCTTCAACGGCACGGGTTCGCTCACGCTCGCGAGCTCGAATACGTATGGCGGCGGCACTCAGGTGCAGGGCGGCGTGCTCGTGGCCGGATCGGCAAACGCATTCGGCACGGGCGACGTGTATGTGAGCGGCGGCACCGTGGCCGTGAACGCAACGTCGCGTGTGAAGATCGGCGGCAAATACACGCAACTGGCGGGCGGCACACTGGAGATCGATCGCGGTGCGGGTGACCAGGGACGGCTTGCGGTCGGCGGGCAGACGTCGATCGTCGGCGGCACGCTGCATGTGAAGTTCGCCGCCGGCTTCACGCCGAAGGTTGGCGACACGATCGCCCTGCTCGATTGC
Organism: Paraburkholderia terricola; assembly: GCF_003330825.1. Lineage (NCBI taxonomy): Bacteria > Pseudomonadati > Pseudomonadota > Betaproteobacteria > Burkholderiales > Burkholderiaceae > Paraburkholderia > Paraburkholderia terricola. Next base: position 1,961,983 of record NZ_CP024942.1, on the reverse strand, counting down.
AACGGTCTGCAAGGCCGCTTCTCGACGGTCACGGTGGACGGCTTCAAGGCCACCGCGCTTTATAGCGCGTCGGGCTTGCAGATTCATCTCGACGCGTGAGCACAAGCATTCGCGGGCAACCCGACTGCACCGCGACATATCCCCGACATGGATTGTTGCAAGCCGCGGCGCGCGCGCCGATGAACGAACTACGGCAATCTGTCATTGACAAGCCATGCGGCAAAACGGCACACTCGTTTTCATGTTGACGCACACCTCCATCGCCGTAGCGATTAAAAACCCAAAGCGAGCCATCATCGGCTGGCCATTGGGAGCATGTGCGCGTTAGCAGTCTGAATCTGCGACACAAGACCCCAAAGGCCCCGCCGGTAACGGAAGGGGCCTTTTGTTTTGTGGGCGCCTCTGTCTGCCGGCTCAATGACGGAGAGCAAGATGGATCAGGCAAGCCCGCAGTGCATGGACGACGATTCGAGTCTGTATGCGTGTCAGCAGGACGAACGTCTGCCGAAAGTGGTGGTGCATTTTTCCGTGATGCCAGGCGCCACGCTGACATGGCGCGTCGACGCCGACAGCACGCTCGCCGTACAGGGCGCGCGCCTCTGGCTCACCCGGGTCAGCTCCCCTTACGATCATTGGCTCGGTCCCGGTGAGGAGTTTCGGCTGCAACGCGGCGAACGCGTTTGGCTCAGCACGGACGGCGAACGCGCCGCGCGCGTCTCGCTCACGAGTGCGCTGCCGGCGAAAACCGGTGCGTTCAGGCGTTGGCTGGGGCGTCTCGCATGGTTGAGCCTGGGCCCGCCCGCGCCGCGTTAGCCTGCCCGGCGCACCGCGAATCGGTGCGCCTTATGGCGGCCCTATGGCGTCTCATTGCGACTTATGTGCGCCTCATTGCGCCGCTTGTTGCGGCGTCACCTGCACGGCCGCAGCCGAGACGAATACCGCGTGTATCGTGTCGCCGGCCTTGATGTCTGCCAGATCGACCTCGGGACTGACTTCGAGCGTTTGCGTCCGGGATGCGCCGCGCAGCGTGACGAGTCGCCTGGTCCGATCGATCTTCTGCACGGTGGCGAGTGTTTCGATCTCGCGCGTCGAATCGAGACCGCCCGAGGCCGGCGCGTATGCCTGCGTATCGACGCGCTCACGACTGCCCTTTCCCTTGCCCTTCGCGGTCACTTTTTCCGCCTTCACGAGCAGGGCATTCTTGTAGAGCACGTCTACCCGATCGCCCACCTTCAGTTGATCGAAAGCGGCGACTTGCTGGCCCACCAGCACGATCACCGTGTTGCCTTGCGGACCCTTGAGCGTGAGCGCACGGCTGCCCGGATCGATGCCGACGATCTCCGCCTTCACGTGCACCGGCTCCACGGCGAGCGCGTGTCCTTGCGCGGCGCTGGCCATCGCATCTTGCGCGCACGCCGGCTGAGCCACCGCGAGCGCCGCCGCTATCAGCGTTGCGGTAATCGTCGCTAGTTTCATTGACGCTCTCCTTGAAAAATCGGTTCGATCCGGCGTGATGGCGATCGTGAATCAAGCATAGATCCATCGAGCCGCGAACCCATGCGCCGCATCAAATGAAACAGCCCCGTCGCATGCGTGACGGGGCTGTTCAATGAGGCTGCGCTTCGGCTCGAATAACGCCTAAACCATCACACGCGTTCAATAGCAATCGCAATGCCCTGGCCGACGCCGATACACATCGTGCACAGCGCGAACCGTCCCTGCGTGCGCTGCAACTGATACATCGCGGTGGTCACCAGACGCGCGCCGCTCATGCCAAGCGGATGGCCGAGCGCGATCGCGCCGCCGTTCGGGTTCACGCGGGCGTCGTCGTCGGCAACGCCGAGCGTGCGCAGCACCGCAATGCCTTGCGAGGCGAATGCCTCGTTCAGCTCGATCACGTCGAACTGGCCGATGCTCATGTTCAACCGCGCGAGCAGCTTTTGCGTGGCGGGCGCCGGGCCGATGCCCATCACGCGCGGCGCGACGCCGGCCGTTGCAATGCCCAGCACGCGCGCGCGCGGCGTGAGGCCGAAGCGCCTGGCCGTTGCTTCGTTGGCGAGCAGCAGCGCCGCCGCGCCGTCGTTCACGCCCGACGCATTGCCCGCGGTCACGGTGCCGTCGGCGCGCACCACGCCCTTCAGTTTGCCTAGCGCTTCGAGGCTGGTTTCGCGCGGATGTTCGTCCTGCAACACCGTGATCGGATCGCCCTTTTTCTGCGCGATCGTCACGCCGACGATTTCCTGCGCGAGCGCGCCGTCGCGTTGCGCGCGCGCCGCCTTCTGCTGGCTGCGCAGCGCGAACGCGTCCTGATCGGCGCGGCTGATCTTGTAATCGGTCGCGACGTTTTCGCCGGTCTCCGGCATCGAATCGACGCCGTACATCTGCTTCATCAACGGGTTGACGAAACGCCAGCCGATCGTGGTGTCGTGAATGTCGGCCTGGCGCGAAAACGCGCTGGCCGCCTTGCCCATTACGAACGGCGCGCGGCTCATGCTTTCGACGCCGCCCGCCACCATCAACGCGGCCTCGCCCGACTTGATCGCGCGCGCGGCGATGCCGACCGCGTCCATGCCCGAACCGCACAGGCGGTTCACCGTCGAGCCCGGCACGTCTTGCGGCAAACCGGCCAGCAGCAGCGACATGCGCGCAACGTTGCGGTTGTCTTCACCGGCCTGGTTCGCGCAGCCGTAGATCACGTCGTCGATCGCGCTCCAGTCGACGTTCCGGTTGCGCTCCATCAGCGCCTTGAGCGGCACGGCGCCCAGGTCGTCGGCGCGCACCGACGACAGCGAACCCGCATAGCGGCCGATGGGGGTGCGAATCGCGTCGCACAGGAATGCTTCGGTCATGTGATGTCTCCAGTTGATAGGCTGCGTGCGCCGCGCCGTGATGGACCCGCACCCCGGACCCGCACCCCGCGGTGCGAGAGGTAAAGCACGGCGGCGCGGGCGAGATGCGCCGACGTACCGGCTCCGCGAACGCAACGGAAATCGGCTGCGGGGCAGCGGTGACGTTGGATCAGCTTAGCGCAGGATGGTGGGCGACGCGTTCGGGATTTACCAGAAAGTTCGTTATATGAACGCAATGGCCGTATATCGAACAACTTGGCACGATAATAGGCGCGTGGCCGAAAGCATGTCAAGCGCGGTCAGGCCCGCACCAGGGAATACGTGCGGGCCGTCTATTGTTGTGACGAGAGTCGGAGAAGGATCGGAAGATCGACGCGTTCGCGCCGGCGAAAGTGCGCTCGGGGCCGCCGGCACGAAGCTTTTGAAGTGTTTCAGCGAATCTGGATCTGTTCGTCCGCGATATAGCTGCGGATCACGTCGGCGAAACTGCGCTCGCCGGTAAGGCCCAGGCTTTCGGCGCGCGACGTATCCCACCGCCCCGGCCAACTGCCGACGATCTTTTCCACGCGCGCATCGCGCTCCCACACGATCCGCTTCACGGCCTCCTCGCCCGCGACCTCGCGCAACGCGGCCACCATCTCGTCGACGCTCACCGAGATGCCCGGCAGGTTCAGCACGCGCTGGTTGCCGAGCAACGCGGCGTCGAGTTCGAGCCCGGCGATCAGGCTCTCGATCGCCTTGCGCGGCGACAGTAGCCACAAGCGCGTCGCGCCCGCCACCGGACACACGGCCGCCTCGCCGTTCAACGGCTCGCGGATGATGCCGCTCGCAAACGACGACGCCGCAGCGTTCGGCTTGCCCGGCCGCACGCTGATGGTGGGTAGCCGCACCACGCGGCCGTCGACGAAACCGCGCCGCGCGTAATCGTTGAGCAGGAGTTCCGCGATCGCCTTCTGCGCGCCATACGACGACTGCGGCTTCAACGCGGTATCGTCCCGCACCATATCGGGCAACTCGCCGCCATACACCGCCACCGAACTCGTGAAGAGCACGCGCGGTTGGTGCCCGCGTTGCCGGCAAACTTCGAGCAGCAGCCGCGACGCATCCAGATTGATGCGCATGCCGAGATCGAAATCGGCTTCGGCTTGCCCGCTCACGATCGCGGCCAGATGAAAGATCGCCGAGGTCCGCTCGTCGATCACGCGTTCCAGCACGCTGCGCTCGGCGATGTCGCCCACTTCCGCGCGCACGCGGCTGTCGCCGAAATCGCTTGCGCGCACCACGTCGAGCAGCACGAGTTCGGTAATGGCTTGCGGCTTGCCGTCCGCGCCCTTCAACGAACCGCGCGCCAGCAGTTCACGCGCGAGGCGCTGGCCGAGAAAACCCGCGCCGCCGGTAATCAGTACTTTCATGATGTTTTTCGTCTCTCTTAACAGGCGTTATGCAGATACGGCTCCAGCCAGCCGAGGCCCGCTGACGTGCCGGCACGCGGCCGGTATTCGCAACCGATGTAGCCGTCATAGCCGAGCGAGTCGATCAGATCGAACAGGTACGGGTAGTTCAATTCGCCGACGTCGGGCTCGTGCCGCTCCGGCACGCCGGCGATCTGAATGTGGCCGATGCCCGCCATATCGCGTTTGAGTTTCACCGCGAGATCGCCTTCGACGATCTGGCAGTGATAGCAGTCGAACTGCACCTTCAGATTCGGCGCGCCCACTTCCGCGCAAATCGCCTGCGCGTCGTCCTGACGGTTCAGGAAGAAGCCGGGGATATCGCGCGTGTTGATCGGCTCGATCACCACCGTGACGCCGTCGGCTTGCGCGGCCTTCGCGGCATGGGCGAGATTCTTCAGATACACGTCGCGATGCCGGGCGCGCGATTCGTCCGCGCCGATCAGCCCGGCCATCACGTGCAGCTTGCGATTGCCGATGACTCGCGTGTAGTCGAGCGCCGTATCGACGCTGCGGCGAAATTCGTCCTCGCGGCCCGGCAGCGAGGCAATGCCGCGCTCGCCCGCGGCCCAGTCGCCGGGCGGCGCATTGAAGAGGGCCTGAGTCAGATCGTCCGCATCGAGCCGCGCCTTGATTTCGCTGGCGCGGAAATCGTAGGGAAACAGAAACTCGACCGCCTTGAAGCCGTCTTTTGCCGCGGCGGCGAAACGGTCGAGGAAGGCGTGCTCGTTGTACATCATCGTCAGATTGGCGGCGAAGCGAGGCATGGCAGCAACTCCTTTGAAACGGATCGGCGCGCGGCAACGAAAACGATCGGTGCGCCGCGCGCGACCCGGTTTAGCGATTGACCAGTTTGGCCGGCGTGAGCCAGGTGGCGATCGCGCCGATCACCAGCATGCCGGCCAGCACATACATGCCGGTTTGCGTGCTATGCGTGAGGTCCTTCAGATAACCGATCATGTAAGGACTCGCAAAACCCGCGAGATTGCCGATCGAATTGATGATCGCGATGCCGGCCGCGGCGGTCGCACCCGACATGAAGGCGGTGGGCAGCGACCAGAATAACGGCGCGCAAGTCAGGACACCGGCGGCGGCGAGCGAGAGAAACGTAATCGACACCACCGTGTTCTCCGCGAACGAAGCGGCCACCGTAAAGCCGATTGCACCGAACAGCGCCGGCACGATCAGATGCCAGCGGCGTTCGCGGCGCTTGTCCGCGCTATGTCCCATCAGGTTCATCACGACGATCGCGCACAGGAACGGAATCGCGCTCAACAGGCCGATATTGAACGCACCGCTCACGCCAGTCGATTTAACGAGCGTCGGCATCCAGAACGTCAGGCCGTATTGCCCCGTGACGAACGCGAAATAGATCAGCGACATCCACCACGTGCGCGGATCGCGGAACACCGCGCCGAGCGAATGCGCTTGCGTTTTCTCCTGCGGTTGCGCGGCGGCGATTTCATCGGTGAGCAGGCGCTTTTCGCGCTCGCTCAGCCACTTCGCGCTGGCAATGCCGTTGTCGAGATACAGGATCGTGGCGATGCCGATGGCGAGCGCGGGCAGCGCTTCGATCAGGAACATCCATTGCCAGCCGGCGAAACCGCTGCTGTTGTGGAAGCGCTGCATGATCCAGCCCGACAGCGGATTGCCGAAAATGCCCGAGACCGGAATCGCCGACATGAACACGGCAATGATCTTCGCGCGCCGATGCGACGGGAACCAGTACGTCAGATACAGGATCACGCCGGGGTAGAAACCCGCTTCGGCGAGACCCAGCAGGAAGCGCAAGGTGTAGAACTGCATCGGCGTTTTCACGAACACGAACAGCGCCGAGAGCAAACCCCAGGTAATCATGATCCGCGCGATCCAGATTCGCGCGCCGATCTTGTGCATCAGAATGTTGCTCGGCAATTCGAACAGGAAGTAGCCGATAAAGAATACGCCGGCGCCGAGACCGAACACGGTCTCGCTGAACGCGAGATCCTGCGACATCTGCAGCTTCGCGAAGCCGACGTTCACGCGGTCCAGATACGCGACCACGTAGCACAGCATCAGAAACGGCACGATGCGCCAGAACACTTTCTTGTAAGTGCGCTCGACTTCGTCAGCGCCGGGTTGCCCCACGGCCGCTGCAAGCGGGCGGCTGGATGCGGACTGATAGGAACTCATGCATTGTCTCCTTCGATGTATTGCCGTGCGCACCGCATCGCGGTGTCGTCCGGCATTGTGTATGTCAGGTTCTTACCAGCGCGCGCCGAACACGGTGCGCAGTTCTTCGAGCGCTGCTTCATCAAGCGGCGCGGGCCGCGGATTCGTCATCAGCCACAGGCGCGCGGTCTCTTCGAGCTCTTCCAGCGCATAGGCGGCGTGCGCCACCGAGCGCTCCCACACCACCGGACCGAGCCGTTCGAGCAGAACCGCGCGCACGGTATCGGCAAGCGCGGCGATCTGTTCGGTCACTTGCGGGTCGCCTGGGCGTCGATAACGAATCAGGGGGACGTGGCCCACTTTCATCACGTAGTACGGCGTGATGGGCGGCAATACGTCGGTGTCGCGCCATACGCCCGCGAGCGTCAACGCGACCAGATGCGTCGAGTGCGTGTGGACGATGCCGCGCGCCTCGCCGTTGCGCGCATAGATGCCGCGATGCAGCGCGAGTGTTTTCGACGGCTTGCCGCCCGACACCGCGTTACCGTTGAAATCGACCTTGGCGATCTCGGCGGGATCGAGCCGGCCGAGACAGGCGTCGGTGGGCGTGATCAGCCAGCCGTCGTTCAGGCGCGCACTGATGTTGCCGGCGGTGCCCACGGTGTAGCCGCGCTGATAAAGACTCGCGCCGCTCACGCAGATTTCCTCGCGGACCCTGGCTTCATCGTTGACGTGCAGTGCGGGCGCGCCGGTCATGGCGCGGCTCCTTCGAGATGACGCAGCGCTTTTTCGAAGAAATCGGTCGTGCCGAAGTTGCCTGATTTCAACGCGAGCGCGAGCGGTTCCGCGCCGGTCGTCGCGGTAGCCGGCACGCCCGGATCGATTTGCGCGCCGATGCGCAGCGTGCGCACGTCAAGCGCCTGCACCACCGCGCCGGATGTTTCGCCGCCCGCCACCACGAACTTGCGCACGCCGCGTTCGCGCAAGCCGCGTGCGATCGACGCCAGCGTCGTTTCCACCAGATGCCCCGCTTCGTTGACGCCGAGTTCGCGCTGAACCGCCTTGACTTCGTCGGGCGTGGCGGTCGCGTAGATCAGCACGGGTTGCGCCTTATCGAAGTGCTCCTGTGCGAACGCCAGCGCCTGTTCGACCACCGGCTCGCCGCGCGCGACCGCTAGCGGATCGATGCGAAACGACGAGCGCGTCTCGCGCCATGCCGCCACTTGCGCGTTGGTCGCCTTGGACGCGCTGCCCGCCAGCACGACCGACCAGCCTTCGACGCGCGGCAATTGCGCGGCGTCGGCCTGTTCCGCGAGCAAGCCGGCACGCCGGAAATTCGCGGGCAAACCCAGCGCGACGCCGGAACCGCCCGTGATCAGCGTGAGGTCGGCGCAGGCTTCGCCGAGCACGTACAGATCCGCGTCGGAGACCGCGTCCGCGATCGCCATCCGCACGCCGTCGCCGCGCAGTGCGCCGAACGCTTCACGTACCTTGGAAACGCCCTGCGCGACGGCGTCATAACGCACGAGACCGACCTTCGATTGCGTCTGCCGTTGCAGCACGCGCACGAGGTTCGCGTCGCGCATCGGCGTGAGCGGATGGTTTTCCATGCCCGATTCGTTCAGCAACGCATCGCCGACGAACAGATGACCGCGATAAATCGTACGGCCGTTCTCGGGGAATGCCGGGCATGCAATCGTAAAGGCCGCGCTTGCCGCGTCGGCGGATAACGCGTCGAGCAACGCATCCGTCACCGCGCCGATATTGCCGGCGTCAGTTGAATCGAACGTCGAGCAGTATTTGAAAAAGAACTGGCGGCAGCCTTGCGCGCGCAGCCAGTGGAGCGCGGCGAGCGATTGCGCGACCGCGTCGGCGGCGGGAATCGTGCGCGATTTCAGCGCGACCACCAGCGCGTCGGCTTCAATGGTTTCATTCGACTCGGGCACGCCGATGGTCTGCACCGTGCGCATGCCGCCGCGCACCAGCATGTTGGCGAGATCGGTGGCGCCGGTGAAATCATCGGCGATGCAGCCCAGAAGCGCGCGTTTCGATGGGGACGTCATGGCTCGCTCCCGTGCTTACTGCGCCGCCGGCACGTCGATGCCGGGGAAAATCTTGATCACCGCGGAGTCGTCCTCGCCGCCGTGGCCGGCGGTCGACGCCATCATGAACATCTGATGCGCGGCCGCCGAAAGCGGCAGCGGGAATTTCGAACGACGCGCGGTATCGAGCACGAGGCCGAGATCCTTGACGAAAATATCGACCGCCGACAGCGGCGTGTAATCGCCCTTCAGAATGTGCGGCACGCGGTTCTCGAACATCCACGAATTGCCCGCGCTGTGCGTGATGACCTCGTACAGCGCGTCGGGATCGACGCCTTCGCGCAAACCGAGCGCCATCGCCTCGGCGGCCACCGCGATATGCACGCCGGCCAGCAACTGATTGATGATCTTCACTTTCGAGCCGGCGCCATGCGCCGAGCCGAGGCGATACACCTTGCCCGCCATCGCCGCGAGCACGTCCTCGCACGCGGCATAGGCGGCGTCGGGACCGGAGGTCATCATCGTCATCTCGCCCGACGCGGCGCGCGCCGCGCCACCCGAAACCGGCGCGTCGAGCATCTGCAAACCAGCCGCCTCGATGCGCTTGCCGAGGTCGATCGCGAAGTCCGGCGCGACCGTCGCGCTCGAAATCACCACGGCGCCTGGCTTCATCGCCGGGACCGCGCCCTGTTCGCCGAACAGCACCGCCTCGGTTTGCGCGGCATTGACCACGAGCGTGACGACCACTTCGCATTGCGCGCCGAGTTCGGCGGGCGTCGCACAGGCCACACCGCCTTCCGCGACGAACGCCTGCAGGACCTCGCTGCGCAGATCGCATGCGTGAACCCGAAAACCCGCGCGCAGCAGCGAGCGCGCGACACCCAGGCCCATTGCACCAAGACCGATGACACCGACATTTCTGGACATGCTTGACCTCTGAAAATTCGTTAACCGCTGATGCGCCCGCGGCGCCTGGAGCGGCTCAGTTCCGCGCTCGGTTCAGCAAATCCCCGCTTCCGCGAGACGCCGTGCCGCGTTGTACATGTGCGTGCGCGCCGCGTTGCGCGCCGCCATCGGATCGCCCGCGCGGATCGCGGCGGCGATCGCCGCGTGCTCCTCGCGCACCTGACGCGAAAAGTCCTCGCGCAAGGCTTCGTTACGCCGCGTCACGAACGTGCCGGCTTCGAGGTATTGATTCAGGAACGTGAGCGTCTTGAGGAAATACGGATTGCCTGTTGCCGCCGCGATCGCACGATGGAACGCCACGTCCTCGGCGACGCCCTCCTCGCCCTCGGCCACCGCCTGGTCGATTTTGGCGAGGGCGCTGTCGATCGCCATCATGTCGGCATCGCTGCGGCGCATCGCGGCCTCGGAGGCCACTTCCGCCTCGATCGCGCGCCGCAGCGCGAGGATCTGCACCACCGAGCCGGGCTCGACGGCTTCCGCGTAGTCGATGCGCAGCGGCCGGACCGCGCCGTGCGCCGCGATGAACACGCCGCTGCCCTGGCGCGGCTCGACCACGCCTTCGTTCTTCAGCCGCGAGATCGCCTCGCGAATCACCGTGCGGCTCACGCCGAACTGCTGCGCCAGCACGGCCTCGGTCGGCAGCTTGCCGCCGCGCGGGAACGCGCCTTTGTCGATCTGCTTGAGAAGCTGCTGGGCAACCGTGTCGCTCAGTGCCCGGGCAGGAATCTTGTCGAACATCGATGCCTCGATTTGTCATGTCGTCGGGTCATCATACAAATTTTCGATGCAGCGTGCATCCATGCAAACCCTGAGTGTTTTGAAGTAAGAGCGCGCAAAGTTGGCGAAACGGAAGGCTTAAGCTATCGTCACGCCTTTGCGCCGCATCGCTGCCGGCCGAGTCCGCGCGATGCGCGCGCATTTCCTCGCACGCACTCTCAAGGCCCATGAGCAAAGCCCTGCCGCCGTCTTCCGCCGTTCCCGCCAGCGCCGAACCGGCCCCGGAGAAGCCGGGCGACTCGTATGTGCAGTCGTTCGCGCGCGGCCTCGCCGTGATCCGCGCGTTCGACGCCAGCCGCCCCGAACAGACGCTCACCGACGTCGCGACCGCCACCGGGCTCACGCGCGCGGGCGCCCGCCGCATTCTGTTGACGCTGCAAACGCTCGGTTATGTGGAAGCCGAAGGGCGGCTGTTCCGCCTCACGCCGAAGATTCTCGACCTGGGCTTCGCGTATCTGACCTCGATGCCGTTCTGGAATCTCGCCGAACCGGTGATGGAAGCACTGTCGGCGCGGGTCCACGAAAGCTGCTCGGCGGCCGTGCTCGATCGCACGGAAATCGTCTATGTGCTGCGCGTGCCGACTCACAAGATCATGACCATCAACCTGTCGATCGGCAGCCGCTTGCCGGCGTATTGCACGTCGATGGGCCGCGTGCTGCTGGCCGCGCTCGACGACGAAACGCTCGACGCGACGCTCGGCTCGACGCCGCTCTATGCGCACACGCCGCGCACGGTCACCGATAAAGAAGAGTTGAAGAAGCTGATCGCGCAGGTGCGCCGCCAGGGGTGGGCGATCGTCGATCAGGAACTGGAAGGCGGCTTGATTTCGCTGTCCGCGCCGATTCGCAACCGCCAGGGACGCGTGATCGCGGCGATGAACATCAGCGGCAATGCACAGCGCAATTCGGCCAAACAGATGGTGAAGGCGTTTCTTGAACCGCTGCAGCAGGCGGCGCAGACGGTGTCGGAGATGGTGGCGCGGCGCGGGTGATGGCGATGAAGGCGCGCGTCTCACGCGCGCCGCATGCAGGTCGCCCGTTGCCCTTCATCGACCGAGATACCGCTCCACCAGCCGCGCCCAGAACGCCGCGCCGACCGGCAGGTTACGGTCGTTGAAATCGTAATGCGGGTTGTGCACCATGCAGCCGTCCTCGCCCGCGCCGTTGCCGATGCGCAGGAACGTGCCCGGCCGCTTCTGCAACATGAAGGCGAAATCCTCGCTGCCCATCAGCATGTCGCTCTGCGCGATCACCTTGTCGTCGCCGACCAGTTCGCGCGCCACCTCCACCGCGAAATCCGTTTCCGCGTCCGAATTGACGACCACCGGATAGCCCTCGATGTACTCCACCACCGCCTTGCCGCCATAGCTCGCGGCCTGGCTTTCGGCGAGTTCGGTGATGCGCTTCTTCAGCAGCGCGCGCACTTCCGGGCTGAACGAACGCACGCTCAGCTCCAGCTTCGCGCTGCTCGAGATCACGTTGTTCGCGGTGCCCGCATGCATCGAGCCGACCGTCACCACGGCCGGCTGCGACGGATCGACGTTGCGCGCGACGATCGTTTGCAGCGCCATCACGATGCTCGCCGCCACCACCACCGGATCGACCGTCAGATGCGGACGCGCCGCGTGGCCGCCGACGCCTTCGATGGTGATGATCGCCTTGTCGCCCGCCGACATGAACGGCCCCTTGCGAAACAGCAGCACGCCCGGCTGTTCGCCCGGATGGTTGTGCACGCCGAACACGGCGTCGCAGGGAAAGCGTTCGAACAAACCGTCGTTGATCATCTTCAGCGCACCGCTGTCGATGCCGCTTTCCTCGGCCGGCTGGAAATACAGATGCACGGTGCCCGAGAAATTGCGCGTGGCGGCGAGATGCTGCGCGGCGCCGAGCAGCATGGCCGTATGGCCGTCGTGGCCGCATGCGTGCATCTTGCCGTGCGTGCCGCTCGCGTACGGCAGGCCGGTTTGCTCGATGATCGGCAGCGCGTCCATGTCGGCGCGAATGCCGATGCTGCGCTTGCCGTCGCCCACCTTCAGCGTGCCCACCACACCCGTTTGGCCGACGCCGCGCGTCACCCGCCAGTCCCATTGTTCGAGCCTCTCCGCCACCAGCGCACCCGTTTGCACTTCCTCGTAAGCCAGTTCCGGATGGTGATGAATGTGGTGGCGAATCTCGCGCAGGCTTTCGGCGGCGGGCATCAGGTCGGACACTTCGGTAAAACGCGCGGCTTCGCTCATCTATTGCTCCAGGGATACACGCCGCATGAGGCGGCTAAACGGTTGACGAAAGGGGTGACAAATCGGCTGACAGGCAGGCAAAAAGCGGGCAAAAGCAGGCAAGCACTATAGCCACGCCATTTTGTTCGAATAAGATGCTGTTTTTTTCACCCCGATAAACACGCTTTATATACGGGCTTACCCTCATGAAGCTCCAGCAGTTGCAAGCGTTCGTCGCCGCCGCCCATCACCGCAGCCTGCGTGCCGCCGCGCGCGAACTCGGCGTGACGCAACCGGCCGTCACGCATACGATCCGCGAGTTGGAGAGCGCGCTGAATGCCGAACTGATGGTGCGCAGCGTGCGCGGCATCGAGTTGACCGCATGCGGGCACGCGCTGTTGCCGCGCGCCGAGCAGTTGCTCGGCGACGTGGGGCGCACGGTTGAAGCGGTCGAACAGGTGAAGGGCGAACTCGCCGGCAAGGTGAGCGTGGGGACCATGCCGTCGATCGCGTTAACGGCGTTGCCGCATGCCGTCTCGAAGTTTCGCCGCGCGATGCCGCTGGTGAATCTGCATCTGGAGGAAGTGACGATACCGGACGCGGTTGCGCGCCTTCGCAACGGCGCACTCGACATCGCGGCGATTCATCACGTGCAGGCGCTCGACAGCGATCTGGTGCAAGCGCCGCTCTACTCGACGCAATTCGTCGTCGCGATGCGGGCCGGGCATCCGCTTGCGAACGTCACGCGTCTTCATGAACTGCTCGACGCGGAGTGGATCGCAACTGTCGGCGCCGATCATTTTCCGCACAGCGTGATGATGGCGATGTTCAACGCGCACGGCTTGCCCGTGCCGAAGCGGCTGCTGCGCGCGCCGTCGTCGTTCGCGGTGACGCTGGGGCTGGTGTCGCAAACCGACGTGATCGGCTGCTTCACGCGGCCGCTCGCGGAAAGGGTCGCGCCGCTCGGCATACGCGTCGCGCAAATCGAAGAGGCACTGCCGAATTACGACCTCAGCATCATTTCGCGGCGCGATCTGCTGCCCACGCCCGCCGTGCTGCAATTCGTATCGTGCTTGCAGGAAGCGACCAGGGAGCGCATGGCGGCCGCGGCGTAACGCGTTTTATCGAACGTCGGCTTCCGACTTGAGAAATGCGATCAGCGCATGCCCCGCTTCCTCGAGCGCGCCGGAATTGTCGATCGTCGTGCAGCGCACGCCGCTGGGCAACGAAAACGGCGCGCGGCGCGCGAGCCGTGCCGCGACCTGTTCCGCCGATTCACGCGCCCGCGCGCCGAGCCGCGCTTCCAGAATATGCGGCGCGGCGTCGACGTGCACGATCTCCGCACGCGGATAGCGCGCCAGCGCATGCGGTACATGCTGCCGCGACCCATTGACGACCACCGTGCAACCGCGCGCGAGCCACGCATCGAGTTCGATGCCGATGCCGTAACGCAACGAGTGACTCGACCATTCGAGCGCGAACAGACCGAGCACGGAGCGCTCGGCGAATTCCTCGATGCTCAGCGCCACATGCTCCTCGCCATTGCCGCTCGGCCGCGTGATATAGCGATGCGCGAACAGAATCGGCTCGCCCATCAAGTGCTTGCGCGCGAAGCTCAGCAACGAATCCTTGCCCGCGCCGGACGGGCCCATCACATAGATCAAACGACCTGTCATTGTTATTTCACCTCGCGGGTCTGAACGGCACGCGCTGCCACAGCACGAACGGCTCGCCTGGCGCCGGTTCGACGAAAAGCGCGGCGTGGTCGATCGAAAGCGGCCCGAGCACCGGCGTTTGCGCCTGCCACCAAGCCACCAGCGTCGCGCGCTCATCGATGTCGGCGAGCGAACCGGATAGCGTCATGTGAAAACGGAATTCGTCCAGCACATACGGATAACCCCATTCGATCAGCAACGCGCGTTGCCGTTCGCTCAACGGCGCGGCGAGCCGGCGCGTAAGATCGGCGGCGGATGATCTCGCGCGCAGTGCGCCGAGCGTGTGCAACGCGCTGGCGGCGACGGCGCGCAGGTTCGCCTCGCCTTGCTGATCGGCGGGACGCAGCGCGACGAAATCGCCGAGCGTCGCCGCTTCCACCGGCAGCATGAAGGGACTTTGCGTCTCGGCCCATGCGCGCGTTGCGTCCAGCACATTGTCTTGCGTGACGCCGTCGGCGAGCCGAAAGGGAGCGACGAGCGTGCCGTGCCAACCATAGCGGCGCGGCGCTTCCGTCAACTCTTGCAGCGGACGCGTCAAGCCTTGCGGCTGCGGCGGCTCGCACGGCTCGCCGCTTTCCGCGTCGCGGCCGAGCCACGTTGAGCCGGCGCGCCACCATGCCGACTCACGCGACGGCGCGTAATACACGGCAAAACGCGCGCCCTTGTTCCACGCCGCGCCGCTCATACGTCGTGCTCCACCAGCAGTTGCACGCGGTCCGCGGCGAAATGCGTGAAGCCGTATTTGACCGGCGTGCCTTGCAGATCCACGTCGACGTTCTCGACCCACAACACCGGCTGCTGCCGGTTGATGTTCAAACGCCGCGCCACCTCTGGATCGGGCAGCACGCTGCCGATACGGCTCCACTTGCGCAGGTAGTCGTTCACGCCGAATTCGGCCATCGACCTGGTGATACTGCCGGTACGTTCGAGCACAGCGGGCAAGTCGGCAAAACGCGTGGCGGGATACCAGTTGCGCGCGAACGTGATCGGCACGCCGTCCGACTCGTGCAGCGATTCGATCCGGTAAACCGGCGCACCGGCGCGCAGGCCCAGCGCCTTCGCGACAGTCGGCTCGGCCTTCACACGCACGGCCGATAACATCTTGCCCGCCGCCGCATGATTCTGCTGACGCAAGTTTTCTGTGAAGCGCGTGCGTCGGCCAATCGAATAGTCGATCGCGCCGGGTTGCACGAAGGTGCCGCGCCCCTGCTCGACGCTGATGAGTCCCGATGCGGCAAGACCCAGCATGGCCCGGCGCACGGTGTGCCGGTTCACGTCGAAGCGTTTCGCCAGTTCCCCCTCGCTCGGCAAGCGCCCTTCTTCTCCGAAACCGCTGGCGGCGATTTCGGCGGCCAGAATCTGCTCGATCTGCCGCCAGACGGCAACGCCCGCGCCGCGTTCGAGCGTCGTGCCCGGCGTCGCGCTGTCGTTCGATGTCATGGTGCTGTCATTCCCCTGGGTTCAAATATTCGCCATGACGTGCATTGTAGTGCGCAAGCGGTGATGGAAATATGAAACGTCGATGTACGCGCATAGACGTCTAGACGTTTAGATGAATAAGTGGTCAAATGAGCACTCGCTGGATCAACAGGACATTCGATGAGCGCCACTTCCGCCTCGCCTTCCTCCGCCATGCGGCGCGCCTGGATGGCCGTGCTGGCCCGCACGCCGCGCGCCGATCTCGAAGCCGCATTCGAGCGCGCGTTGCAAGGCGTGGCCGTCCCCTCGTACGACTGGCTGCGTCCTCCTGAAATCGGCCTCGCGATGGTGCGCGGCCGCGTCGGCGGCAGCGGCGATCCGTTCAATCTCGGCGAAGCCACCGTCACGCGCGCCACGCTGCGTTTGCGCGTGGCGGGCAATGCCGCGCCGGCCGTCGGCGTCGCGTGTCATCTGGGCCGCGACCGCCGCCGCGCCGAACTGGCCGCGCTGGCCGATGCGTTGCTGCAAACGCCCGAGCATCACGCGGCCTTGCATCGGCAGTTGATCGAGCCGTTCGCAGCGCGGCAGGCGGCTCTGCGCGCCGAGCGGCGGCGAGACGCCGCGGCCACGCGCGTGGAATTCTTCACGATGGTCCGGGGCGAATGATGGAAAACTCGCGAATGGCATTGGCCGCCTCATTAGCTGAATTGACGCCGGGTTTCGCGGACCCTGTCCACGATACGCAAGCGGTATTCCGCACGCTGCTCGACGCGTTGTCGCGACCGGGCACGGTCGGTGTCATCGAAAACGTCTTGCCTGACGCGCGGGCGACGCGCGCCGAGTTCGCCGCATTTGCCGCGCTGCTGACGCTATGCGACTACGCCACGCCCGTATGGCTCGCGCAACCGGACGCGGCGCTGGCTTCCGCATTGCGCTTTCATACCGGCGCGCCGCTCGCCGACGAAGCCGCGCAAGCCGCCTTCGCGTATATCCACGACGCCGACACGATGCCGGCGCTCGAATGCTTCGCACTCGGTTCAGCGGAATCGCCTGAACAGTCGGCGACGTTGCTGATCCGCGTGGACGCGCTAACAGGCGGAACGCCGATCGTATTGAGCGGCCCCGGCATTCAGCACACGCAGACCATCGCGCCCGTCGGACTACCCGCGCGTTTCTGGCGCGAACGCGCGGCCCTCGCGCCGCTCTTTGCGTGCGGCATCGATTGCTATCTGCTTTGCGGCGCCGAATTGATCGGCCTGCCGCGCACAACTCAAGCGAAGGTGAACTGATGTACGTTGCCGTCAAGGGTGGAGAGCGCGCCATTGAAGCGTCGTGGCGTCTGCTCGACAAAGCGCGCCGCGGCGACACGCGGCTCGCCGAACTCAGCGCCGCGCAGATTCGCGAGCAATTGCGCCTCGCCGTCGCGCGCGTGATGACCGAGGGCTCGGTCTACGATGAAGAACTCGCCGCACTCGCGATCAAGCAGGCCGCCGGCGATCTGGTCGAAGCGATCTTCCTGTTGCGCGCCTACCGCACCACGCTGCCGCGTTTCGGCTATACGCAGGCGATCGATACCGAGGCGATGCAGGTGGAGCGCCGCATTTCGGCCACGTTCAAGGACGTCCCCGGCGGCCAGTTGCTGGGCGCGACTTACGATTACACGCAGCGTCTGCTGGATTTCGCGTTGGTCGCCGAGGGTCACGCCGCGACGGATACGGGTTCAAGCCCTGCCTGTTCACCGCAAGCACCACCGCCCGAAACGGAGACGATGCCGCGCGTCGTCACGCTGCTCGACAACGAAGGTCTGATCGAACAGGAACGCCCCACGCCGGACGCGCCGCAACCGCACGATCTGACGCGTGAACCGCTCGCCTTTCCCGCGAGCCGCGCCACGCGCTTGCAGAATCTCGCGCGCGGCGACGAAGGCTTCCTGCTTGCGATGGGTTACGCGACACAGCGCGGCTACGCGAACTCGCATCCGTTTGCGGGCGAGATACGCTTCGGCACGATTGCCGTTGAAATGGAACTCGACGAATTGGGCGAATCGGTTGAGATCGGCGACATCGACATTACCGAATGCCAGATGATCAACCAGTTCGCCGGCAGCAGCGAGGTGCCGCCCACGTTCACGCAAGGTTACGGTCTTGCATTCGGCCACTCGGAGCGCAAGGCGATGGCGATGGCGCTGGTGGATCGCGCGTTGCGTGCCGAGGAACTCGGCGAAACGCTCGGCTCGCCGGCGCAAGACATCGAATTCATGCTCTCGCATAGCGATAACGTCGAGGCGTCCGGCTTCGTTCAGCATCTGAAATTGCCGCACTATGTCGACTTTCAGTCGGAGCTGGAACTCGTGCGGCGCTTGCGAGCGCGGCACGCCACGCGCGATCAGGGTGAAAGCGTGAACGGATCGAACGATCAGGAGCAGGCAGCATGAACGCGCCCGACTCGATTCATGCCACCGCGTCATACGACAGCGCCGCGCACGGCTACAACTTCGCCTACCTCGACGAACAGACCAAGCGCATGCTGCGCCGCGCGTTGCTCAAGGCGGTGGCCGTGCCCGGTTATCAGGTGCCGTTCGCGTCGCGTGAGATGCCGTTGCCGTTCGGCTGGGGCACGGGCGGCATTCAGGTCACTGCGGCGATCATCGGCAGGCGCGATACGCTGAAGGTCATCGACCAGGGCTCCGACGAAACCACCAACGCGGTCAACATCCGCCGTTTCTTCGCTCGCACGACCGGCGTGGCGACCACGCGGCGCACCACCGAAGCGACGATCATCCAGACACGTCACCGCATTCCCGAAGCGCCGCTCACCGACAAGCAGATTCTGGTCTATCAGGTGCCGATGCCCGAACCGCTATTCCGGCTGGAGCCGCGCGTCGCCGAATGCAAGAAGCTGCATGCGCTCGCCGATTACGGCCTGATCAGCGTGAAGCTGTACGAGGACATCGTGCATCACGGCAGCATCGCCACCACCTACGATTACCCGGTGATCGTCAACAACCGCTATCTGACTTCGCCCTCGCCGATCCCGAAGTTCGACAACCCGAAGTTGCATATGAACCCCGCGCTGCAATTGTTCGGCGCCGGCCGCGAACGGCGCATTCATGCCATTCCGCCCTATACGCCGGTGCGCAGTCTCGACTTCGACGATCATCCGTTCGAGGTGCAGCAATGGCAACATGCGTGCGCGCTGTGCGGATCGACGGAAAGTTTCCTCGACGAAATGATCGTCGACGATGCGGGCAAACGCATGTTCGTCTGCTCGGATAGCGACTACTGCCACGAACGCCGCGGCGATCGCGAATTCGCGCTGCCCGCGTCCGAAGCGCCCGAAGCATCTGATGCGCGCGAAGGAGAATCCGCATGACGCCGCTGTTGAGCGCGCGCGCGCTGAGCAAACAATACGGCGGCCGCAACGGTTGCAGGAACGTCAGCTTCGATCTGTATCCGGGCGAGGTGCTGTGCATCGTCGGCGAATCGGGCTCGGGCAAGACCACGCTGCTGAATACGCTCGCATTGAAAACCGCGGCCGATGGCGGCTCGCTCCATTACACCGCCACGCATGGCGAGAAGCTCGATCTGCTGGCTTTGTCGGAACCGCGCCGGCGTCTGCTGATGCGCACCGAGTGGGGCTTCGTCCAGCAGAACCCGCGCGACGGATTGCGCAGCGGCGTCTCAGCCGGCGCGAATATCGGCGAGCCGCTGATGGCCGTGGGCGCGCGCCACTATGGCGATATCCGCCACGCGGCGACGCAATGGATGGAGCGCGTCGAACTCGATGCCTTGCGTATCGACGAATTCCCCGCCGCGTTTTCGGGCGGCATGCAGCAGCGTTTGCAGATCGCGCGCAATCTCGTCACCGCGCCGCGCCTCGTTTTCATGGATGAACCCACGGCGGGGCTCGACGTGTCGGTGCAGGCGCGTCTGCTCGATCTGCTGCGCACGCTGACGTCCACGCTGCATCTGTCGGTGCTGATCGTCACGCATGACATCGGCGTGGCGCGTTTGCTCGCGCATCGTCTGATGGTCATGCAAGGCGGTGAAGTGGTCGAGGCGGGATTGACCGATCAGGTGCTCGACGATCCGCAGCACCCTTACACGCAAACGCTGGTTTCCTCGGTTCTGCCGGTTTGAGGCTCACAATGCGATCCATCGAAACAGGCGCGCACTCGCAGCCATTCATCGACAACCGCGCGTTGATGCTGCGCGCCGTCGACCTCGGCAAGACCTTCACGCTGCACGGCCAGGGCGGCGTGCGGATCGAAGCGCTCACGGGCGTCTCGCTCGATGTCGAGCGCGGCGAATGCGTGGTGCTGGTCGGACCTTCCGGCGCGGGCAAGAGTACGCTGCTGCGCTGCCTGTACGGCAACTACCTCGCAAGCCGCGGCTCGATTGCGATTCGCGACGCGGCGAACGATGGGCAACCGGTGTCGCTGACCGGCGCTGAACCGCACGACGTATTGCGTCTGCGCCGCGCGGTGGTGGGCTACGTGAGCCAGTTTCTGCGCGTGATTCCGCGCGTGCCGACGCTCACGCTGGTCGCCGAGCCGCTGCTCTCGCGCGGCGTGGCGCAAGACGAGGCGCGGGCGCGCGCCGCTGCGCTGCTCGCCCGGCTGAACGTGCCCGAGCGGTTGTGGACGCTCGCGCCCGCCACCTTCTCGGGCGGCGAGCAACAGCGCGTGAACATTGCGCGCGGCTTGATCGCGGAGCATCCGCTCCTGCTGCTCGATGAACCCACCGCCTCGCTCGACGCGGAGAATCGCGACGTGGTCGCGGATCTGATCGTCGAGGCGCGCGAGCGCGGCGCGGCGATCGTCGGCATCTTTCATGATGAAGATACGCGCCACAAGGTCGCCACGCGCCGTCTCGAACTGAGGCCGCCCCTGCGTCAGTGAGCGGCATGAAACGGTACTACACTGGCATTCAAAACGGACTCACCACGGAGCCACTCGATGTTGATCAGAAACGCTCGCATCGCGACGCGAGATGAAGTTTTCACCGGAATGATCCGCGTCGAGCACGGCGTGATTCGCGACGTCGAGCGCGGCACGACCACGGCGCTCGAAGCGGAAGATTGGGACGGCGATTATCTGTTGCCGGGCCTGATCGAATTGCACACGGATAACCTTGAGAAGCATCTCGCGCCGCGTCCGGGCGTGCAATGGAACACCGATGCCGCCTTCGTGATTCACGACGCGCAAGTGGCGGCCGCCGGCATCACCACCGTGTTCGACGCGCTCGCCATCGGTTCGCGTTCGAACGTCGGCCTGCGTGGCCGCGATCTGCAAACGCAATGCGCCGAGGCGCTCACGCGCTTTTCCGAGCGCAATCTACTGCGCGCCGAACACTTTCTGCATCTGCGCTGTGAAATCGCCACCGCCGACGTGGTGGAAGTATTCGATTCGTTATGCGCGCATCCGCTGCTGCGGCTCGCCTCGGTGATGGATCACACGCCCGGTCAGCGTCAGTGGCATGACCGCGAGCAATGGCGCCGCTTTCAGGAACGCGACGGCAAGCTGAGCGACGAACACGTCGCGACCGCGCTCGCGGAGCTGTCGATCGAGCAGGAGCGCTACGCCGATGCGCACCGCCGTGAGATCGTCGCGCGCTGCAAGCAACTCGGCATTCCGGTCGCGAGCCACGACGACACGTTGATCGAGCACGTCGAACAGGCGAGAGCCGAAGGCATCGTGCTCGCCGAATTCCCGACCACGCGCATCGCCGCGCAAGCGGCGCGCGAGCACGGCATTTCGACCATCATGGGTGCGCCGAACATCGTGCGCGGCGGCTCGCATTCGGGCAACGTGTCGGCGCTCGAACTGGCGCGAGCCGGCCTGCTCGACATCCTCTCGTCGGATTACGTGCCGTCCAGTTTGCTGACCGCCGTGTTCGAACTCGTCGACAAGGCCGGCTGGAGTTTGCCGCGCGCGATGGCGACGGTCTCCGCCGAACCGGCGCGCACCGCCGGCTTGCAGGATCGCGGCGCGATCGAACCGGGCTTGCGCGCGGACTTCGTGCGCGTGACGATGCTCGGCGCGTTACCGGTGCCGCGCGCGACTTATCGCGCCGGCGCACGGATCGTTTGACGCGTTGGAGCAGGGAGCGTGGTTTTGCGGCGCGTGGCTTGTCGCCACGCGTTCGATCAGATCGACAGCGGCACGCGCTCCGGCTCATCCGCTTCGAACCACGCGGGGTTGCGCTCGGCAATCGGCCCGAGCGACGTCAGAATCTCGCGCAGATGGCGGCGCATCGCATCTTCAGCCGCGGCCGGATCGTGCGCGCGCAGGCCGGCGAGAATCTTCGCGTGCTGCTTGATCAGCAGATCGAGCGGCGACACGTCGGGCAGGCTCAGATAGCGCACCCGGTCCATTTGCGCCTTGATGTCCTGAATCGTTTCCCATGCGGCCGTGCAGTCGATGGCCTGGGCGATCGCATAATGAAACGCCTCGTCGAGCGCGAGGAATGCGGCGGTGTCGTTAGATTTCGCGGCGAGCTTCTGGTCACGAAGGTTGTCGGCGAGCGCCTGCAACTGCGCGTCGGTGATCGAAACGGCCGCCTTGCGCACCACCGCGGTCTCGATCGCCTCGCGAATGAAGCGGCCTTCGCGCACCTGGCGCGGCGAAATGCGCTTAACGAAGGTGCCGCGTTGCGGCAGCACCTGCAACACGCCAGCTTCGACCAGTTTGATGAACGCCTCCCGCACGGGCTGCCGCGACACCTGAAACATGTCGGACACTTCCTTCTCCGAAAGCGGCGTGCCCGGCACCATCTGTCCGACGAAAATCGCCTGCCGCAATGCGCGGAAAATCTGCTTGCCGATCGGCTCGTGCGTATCGAATGAAACGTTGGCAGTGAGATCAGGCAGGGTGGCACGCGCGCCTGCCTGCACGCTCGCGCGGCGTCGTGTGCGAGGCGCGGCGCCAGGCGTTGCATTGGCGGAAACAGAAGGCTTGGCGGCGTGGACGTTCTTGGTCGGCATGTCGAAACAGCGAAAAGCGGCGAGTGATTTCAAGTGGGACGTTGCGCGCCGCGAACATTCATTCCGTGGTTTCGCGCGAACGTCGCACCATACTACCATGCACTTTTCATGCTCAACGCACCGGCGCGCGGCTCGCGAATCCATACCAGCGAACACAGCGCGCCGAGCACCGCAATCGCGCCCGCCAGCACGAACGCACTGCCATAAGCGCCATGCGTCGCCTCGACGATGAAGCCCGTCACCGCGGGTCCGATCACGCCGGCCAGATTGGCCAGCAGATGCACGAAGCCGCCCGCGCCGCCCACGTGTTCGCGCGGCACGGTGTCCTGAATCACCGCCCAATACACGGCGCCCGTCACATACAGGAAGAAGATCGATACCGACATCAGCGCAACCGCGCTCTGTGTGCTGGCGACACGGCCGGCCAGCGCGACGCATACCGCCGCGGCGCCGAGGCAGGTGCTCAGCACGAGCTTGCGCGAGAGCAGCGGCTTGCCGGTCAGGCGCAGGATGAAGTCCGAGATGAAGCCGCCGGACGCGAGCCCCACGCTGCCGAGCACCCAGGGAATCACCGTCGCGATGCTCATGTCGCGCAGGCTCAAGTGATGCGCCTCGGTCAGATACGTGGGAAACCACGACAGAAAGAAGAACAGCACGTAGTTATACGAGAAGAATGCGAACGCGGTCGCGAGAATGATCGGCTTGCGCAGGAAGTGGCCAAGGCCGAGCTTCGCGCCGTCCGCCGAATGGGCGATCACATGTTCGTCCGCCTGGCCCGCGCGGATGAGTTCCGCCTCGCGCGGCGTCACGCGCGCGTTTTCATGCGGATGTTCGGTGGTCATCGCGGCCCACACGACGAGCCACACGAGTCCCAGCAGCATGATCGCGACGAAGGCCCAACGCCAGCCGAACTGCACCGCCATGAAACCGACCACCGGCCCCGCCAGCGCGCCGCCGAGCGGCGTGCCGGAACTGATCACGCCGATCGCGCTCGCCACTTCCCTGCGCGGGAACCAGTTGTTGACCATCTTGCTGTTGGACGAGCTGAACGGCCCCTCGCCCATGCCGAACAAGACGCGCAGCACGATCAGCGAACCGATGCCGGTGGCGAGCGCGGTCGCGCCGCAGAACACCGACCACACGCCCATCGCGGTGCCGAACACGCGTTTCGCGCCGATCTTGTCGGACAACACGCCGCCGACGAAATTGAACAGCGCATAGCCGACGAAAAAACTGCTGAACACGATGCCCATTTGCGCATGCGAGAAGTTCAGGTCTTTCTGGATCAACGGCGCCGCGATCGACAACGCGGCGCGGTCGAGATAATTGATGACGCCGGCCAGAAACAGCAGCGCGACAACGAACCAGCGTTGACTCTTGATCATTGGGTGTCTCCTTCAGTTCGCCTCTTCACGGGCGTTTGAACGGCTTGATGATGTGATTCGCCGTGCAAGGCATCGCCAACGCAATGCCTGTGCAAGCGCCGGGATTCAGTCGAAGTTCAGATGCACCTTCATCGACTGCGCGCGGTCGAGCGCGACTTCGAATGCGTGATTCGCCTCGCTCATCGCGAAGGCGTGCGTCATCAACGGCCGCAAGTCGATCTTGCCGGACGCGATTTCATCGGCGGCAATCGCGTATTCGCCGGTGAAGCGAAACGAGCCTTGATAGCGGAGTTCCTTGGACATCACCAGGTTCGCCGCCACCGGCGATTGACCGGCCGGCAGATTGCCGACCTGAATCACCGTGCCGCCCGCGCGCGCCGAGCGCAGCGCCGTATCGAGACCGGCGGGACTGCCTGACGCTTCGATGACGACGTCGAATGTGCCGCGCTCCGCGGACCAGGGGTCGATCGTGGCGGTGTCCGCCGCGTTCACGGCCTCGTCCGCGCCGAGTTGCCGGGCGACCTGCAAGGCCCGGTCCGACAGATCGAGCGCGACCACGCGGTGCGCGCCGGCGCGGCGCGCGACCGTCAGCAGAATGCCGCCGATCGGACCGCAGCCGACCACGAGCACGCTCGCGCCCACCAGCGAACCGGCCTGCTTCACCGCATGCAGCGCGACGGCGAGCGGTTCGGCCATCGAGGCCTGAGCGAAGTCGACGCCGTCCGGCACGGGCACACACTGCCGCGCCGCCACGACGATGTATTGACGGAACATGCCCTGCGTGTGCGGAAAGGTCGAGGCACTGCCCATGAAGCGCATGTTCAGGCAATGGTTCGGCATCCCGCTCACGCAGAAGCGGCAAGTTCCGCAAGCCAGCCCCGGATTCACGGCGACACGTTGGCCACGCGTCAAGCGACTCTCCGCGCTCACGCCCTCGCCGAGCGAATCGATCTCGCCCGCCACTTCGTGACCGAGCACGAAGGGCTCGCGCACCGCGAAATCACCGCTCTTGCCTTTGAAGTAGTAGGACAGGTCGGAACCGCAAATGCCGCCGGCGCGCACTCGCACCCGCACCTGGCCTTTGCCGGGTTCGGGCGGATCGACTTCGTCGATGCGGATCAGTTTGGGTTCGTGAAGCACGGCTGCGAGCATGGTGGACTCCGAATCGCAAAAGGTGGCGCGTTCAATACCGCGCGAGAGAAGAAGATGGCGAGGGCGTGAAGGCTATGAGGGGATTACTCGAACGGGTCGGCTCACCAGTTCCACAATGTCCCGTCCTCGAGACGCGCCACCGGCAGATACGCCGGGTCGTACGGATAACGGGCGGCCACCGCTTCGTCGATGTCGACGCCGTGGCCGGGCGCCTCGCCGGGATGCATCATGCCCTTGTCGAAGCGCCATGCATGCGGGAACACGTCGAGCGCTTCCTTGGGAAAGCCCATGTACTCCTGCACGCCGAAATTCGGCACCCACAGATCGAAATGCAACGCCGCACCCATGCACACCGGCGACAAATCCGACGGCCCGTGACAACCGGTGCGCACCTGATATAGCGAAGCGAAATCAGCGATACGCCGCAGATGCGTGATGCCGCCCGCGTGCGTCAAGGTCGCGCGAATGTAGTCGATCAACTGCTCCTCGATCAACTGCTTGCAATCCCAGATGCTGTTGAACACCTCGCCCACCGCGATCGGCGTGACCGTGTGCTCGCGAATCAACCGGAAACCGGCCTGATTTTCAGCGGGCGTGGGATCTTCCATCCAGAAGAGGCGATACGGTTCGACCGCTTTGCCGAGGCGCGCGGCTTCGATCGGCGTCAAGCGGTGGTGCACGTCATGCAGCAAATGCGTGTCGAAGCCGAATTTGTCGCGTACGGCCTCGAACAGCTTCGGCACGAAGTCGAGATACTTTTCCGACGACCAGCTCTGCTCCTCGACCGCGCCCTTGGTGGCCGGCTCGTACATGCCGCTGCCTTTCGACACGCCGTACACCGAGCGCATGTTCGGCACGCCGCTTTGAATGCGAATCGCCTGGTAGCCGGCCTCGATATGTTCGGCGTAACGGTCGAGCGCTTCGGGAATGTCGCGGCCGGTGGCATGGCCGTACACCATCACGCCCTCGCGCGACGCGCCGCCGAGCAGCTTGTAGAGCGGCATGCCCGTCACCTTGCCGAGAATGTCCCACAGCGCCATGTCCACCGCGGCGATCGCCGTCATCGTGACGGGACCGCGGCGCCAGTAAGCGCCCTTGTAGAGATACTGCCAGGTGTCCTCGATACGGCCGGGGTCGCGGCCGATCAGAAGCGGGCACACGTGGTCTTTCAGATACGATGCGACCGCCAGTTCGCGGCCGTTCAGCGTGGCGTCGCCGATACCGTGCACGCCTTCGTCCGTGACGATTTTCAGCGTGACGAAATTGCGGCCGGGGCACGTGACGATCACGTCGGCGCGAACGATTTTCATGACATCCTTCCTTGCAGAAACGAGTTGCGAAACGTGCCGGACGTGCTGAGCGCGGGGCATGCAACTCGCGGTTTTCGTGACGGTTCCGAACAGCGGCCCAGATGAAAAACAACCTTGCCGACGCTGTCCGGCGTCGTTTGAACGATGCTACCATACAAGTATTGCTAATCGTCAAATCAGGGTTTTCCCGTTGCACGACGTTATTCCCAGCTCTTTTCACACGACGGATTTCCTTCCATGCCCTCGCCAGCCAACTTGCCTCGCCTCACCCGCTCCGTATTGCCGGCACTGCAAACGCATGTGCTTTCTCCTCGATGGCGCGAGCCGGCTATCGGCATCGTTCATCTGGGCATCGGCAATTTCCATCGCGCGCACCAGGCGCTCTATACGGAAGAAGCGATGCTGGCGGCGGGTGGCGATTGGGGTATTTGCGGCGTGACGCTGCAAGGCGACGTCGGCAAGCGCGACGCGCTGATGGAGCAGCAAGGTTTGTACAGCGTCGTCGAACGCGGTCCCGACGGCGCACGGGTCACGGTCGTGCGCGCCCTGCGCGAGGTGCTGGCGATGCCGCACGATCACGCGGCGCTATTCGGGCGCCTCGCCGATCCATTGGTGCGGATCGTCTCGCTCACCGTCACGGAAAAGGGCTATTGCCGCGACGCGAAAACCGGCGACGTCGCACTCGACGATCCGGGGGTCGCACACGATCTCGCTCATCCGCTCGCGCCGCGCACGGTGCCCGGCATTCTCGTCGCGGCATTGCGCGCGCGGCGCGACGCCGCCGGCCAACCGTTCACCGTGCTTTCGTGCGACAACCTCGCACACAACGGCGCGGCGCTGCGCCAGGTGGTCTGTTCGTTCGCGCGGCGAGTCGATGCCGCGCTGGCCGACTGGATCGCCGCCGAAGTCGCGTTTCCGTCGACGATGGTCGATCGCATCGTGCCGGCCACCACCGACGCCGAGCGCGCCACCGTCGCCGAACAACTCGGCTATCGGGACGCGGCGCCCGTACCGTGCGAGCCGTTCAGGCAATGGGTGATCGAGGATCGTTTTGCGGCGGGACGTCCCGCGTGGGACGCTGTCGGCGCGCAACTCGTCGACGACGTCACGCCGTTCGAACTGGCGAAACTGCGCATGCTGAACGGCACGCATTCGACGCTGGCGTATCTCTCGATGCTGGGCGGCTTCGCCACCATCGACGCCGCGATCGCGGACCCCGCCATGCACAAGCTCATTCACGCGATGATGACGCAGGAAATCGCGCCTACACTCACCCTGCCCGCGTCGTTCGATGTCGCCGGCTATCGGGACGCCTTGCTGGCGCGTTACGCCAACCCCGCGCTCAAGCATCGTTGCGCGCAGATTGCAATGGATGGCAGCCAGAAGATTCCGCCGCGCCTGCTCGCCACGATCGAGGCGAGAATCGACGCGGGACAGCCGTTCGCGCGTCTTGCGCTGGCGGTAGCGGCATGGATGACGTTCTTGCGCGGCCATGCGGACGACGGCACGCGCTACGAGATCAGCGATCCGCTCGCGGATGACTTGAAGGCGCTCGCCGCCTCCGCGCAAGGCGAACCGCAAGCGCTGATGAACGCGCTGCTGTCCGTGCGCGACGTGTTTCCGGCACAGCTCGCCGCGCGCCCCGAGTTCAGAACGGCGCTGCAAGGAGCGTTGCAATTGCTGCGGAAAAACGGAGCGCGTCGCGCCGTTGCCGCCATGCAATGAAGCGCGACCGCGCTCGCGTCACGCCAGCGGCTCGGCCTCGTGCCCTTCTGTGGCCCCTTCGCTCGCCTGCGCCCGCGCCTGTTCGAGTTGTTCGAGCCGGCGCGCTTCGAGCAGATCCTGGTAACGCAAATAGGCGCACCGTCCGCCGGATTTAGCCGCGTACATCGCCGCGTCGGCGTTGAGCAGCAGTTCCTCCGCCGTGCCGCTGTCGTCGGGGAACTGACTGATGCCGATACTCGCGCCCACCGCCATGTTGTGCCCATCCATCAGCAGTTCCTCGTTCAGCGTGTCCACGATGCGCGAGGCGATTGCCGGCGCCGCTTCCGCGGCACGCGGTCCCTCGATCAGCACGATGAATTCGTCGCCGCCGAGCCGCGCCACCACGTCGGCGGTGCAGAGCACCTGCTTCAGCCGGCGCGCCACGACCACCAGCACCTTGTCGCCGACGGAGTGCCCGAACTGGTCGTTGATCTGCTTGAAACGGTCGAGGTCGACGAACAGCACCGCGAGACTTTCCTGACGCCGCGCCGCTTCCTCGATCGCGTTCTCGAGCTTCTGCATGAACAGCATGCGGTTCGGCAATCCCGTCAGCCCGTCGTGCGTGGCGAGATGCACGAGTTCAGTCTGCTTGTTATGGAGCGTGTCCATTTGCGACTTGATCTCGCGGCGCAGACGATCGAAGCAGCGCGCCAGCACGCCGATCTCGTCGGTACGCTTGAGCGGCAGCGTTTCCATCGCGTGCTCGGCGAACAGAT
This sequence comes from Paraburkholderia terricola, assembly GCF_003330825.1. Classification (NCBI taxonomy): domain Bacteria; kingdom Pseudomonadati; phylum Pseudomonadota; class Betaproteobacteria; order Burkholderiales; family Burkholderiaceae; genus Paraburkholderia; species Paraburkholderia terricola. Next base: position 1,933,086 of record NZ_CP024942.1, on the reverse strand, counting down.
GCGTGGCCGCGTACGCGAGAATGTGCAACGGCTTGGTGAGCGCGCGGGCGAACAGAATCGCGAGCAGCACCGCCAATGCGCTGAACACGAGCACCATGCGAATGATCCGGTTGCCGAGCAGATCGGCGTCGGACAATACGTCCTCGAGCGGCTTGGCGAGACCCAGCACGATGAAGCGGTTGCCTTCGGACGCGCCGAACGGCCTGCGCACGAACGAGAGCACCTGCCCCGCCGCCTGCCGCGGATACGTCAGGCCGTTCACCAGCACTTCGCTTTGCGACTGCTCGAAGAGCGGCTTGGTCACCGAGAAACTGTCCTGCATCAGCACGCGCCGGCCCTTGTCGAAGCCGAAGGTTTTCGAACTGTCGGGATGCACGAGGAAATCGCCCCATTCGTTCGCGAGATACACCTGATAGTCGCTCGGCAAATCGCTCTGCAAGCGTTTGAGCAAGCCGGCCAGATCGACGTCGATCACGACGACGCCTACCACCTGCCCCCTCCCGTTCGCCACCGGCGTGCCGAGCCGCAGCGTCGGCCTGTTTTCGGCGGCATGGGCGCCGTACTCGTGATTGACCGAGATCGGCGACGCGTACAGGCGGCCGGGCGAGAACGCGAGCGTGTCGAAAACGTAGGCGAACTGGCCTTTTTCCTGCAGCCGGTTGCCCTCGACCCGCACGAGGCCGTCGGCGTCGCGGTCAAAACGGATCAGTTCGAGCCCGTAATGCTGACGGGTAATCAGGCGAATCTGCAGATAGTCGGGATGATGGACCATGAAGCTCGAATACACCTGCGCGAGCCGTTCGCGCGCCGCATTCTCGCCGAGCCCGTCGTCGGTCTGGGCGATCTCCGCCGAGGACGGCATGCCCGCGAGCACCAGCGCGTCGGCGCCGATGTCGTCGATCGCGACGGAAAAGCGCTGCCCCAGTAGTTCCGTCGAGGTCAGCAGGCTGCGCCCGGCTTCGTTCACCAGCATCGCGCGGTTGGCGCGATACGCGTAATAGCCGGTCGCGCCGGACGCGATCACGCCGATGCACGCGAGCAGCACCGATAACTTGAACGTTAAGCCTGGGCGTATCATCAAAAACGCTCCGACCGGTCTCCGGACACGATTCGGGTCCACAGTTCCTCGCGCCGCTGGATATCTTCCACCGGGCCGATCCACATGATGCGTGCGTTAGCGTTGTTGTCCACGGGCGCCGTCAACGTGTTGGCGAGTCCCTGGCGTTGCGGCAACAACCCGCTGACTTCCGGTTCGAGCATGTAATCGATCCATGCGAGCGCGAGCGTGCGATCCGAGGCCGAGCGCGTCATCGCCCAGCAATCCAGCCACGCAAGCACGCCTTCGTCGGGAATCACATAGCCCACATCCGCGCCCGCGCGGCGCAGCAATTCGACCTGCTGCGTGCCGTAATTGCCGAACATCAACGCGACCTTGTGTTCGATGAAGAACGCGGTCGCCTCTTCCGGCAACGTGTAGTAGGTGAGCAGATTGCGGCGCAGCGCGATGAGCTTCTGGGTAATCACGCGCATCTGCGCGGCGTCGAGCTGAAACGGATGCGCGTAGCCGAGCGCCAATGCGGTAAACGAGAAATTGTGCTGCGCGCTATTGAAGTCCAGCACCTTGCCGCGATACCGCGGGTTCCACAATTCGAGCATCGAGCGCGGCGCGACGGGGATCTGCTTGCGGTCGTAAATCAGCCCCATCGACGAATACGTGAATGGGATGCCGTACACCTGGCCCGCCGAGGTGAGCCCCTCGATCGACGACAACGCCTGGAAACGCGGCAACTGTCTTTTCGTGTTCGGCAGGCTCGCGAGGTCGAGCGGGGCCAGCAGATCGGCGCGCGTATAGCGCTGGATTTCGGCGGTATTGGCGGCGAGCACGTCGAAAGGCGGCGTGTCTTTCGCGTGCATCTGGGCCCACAGCGCCTCGTCGGAATCCACCATCGTGACTTCCACTTTCGCCTGGTAGCGGGCCTCGAAACCGCGCACCACGTCGGCGTCCGCATAGCCCGGCCAGGCGAGCACGCGCAGCACTCTGTCGCCGGCCGCGACCGGCCCTGCGAGCAGCAGCCCGCAGCAGAAAAACGCCGTGATCAGAAGCGCCGGACCTGCGCGAAAAACGGCTTGGCGAAGCGCGCACGGCATGAGGAGTCGCCCACGAACGGACCGTATGCCGCAGCGCATCTCATCTGCCATCGAAATCATGTGCATATGCAACACCGTTTAGCAGAAGGCCGTTTGGACGAGCGCGGCAGAACCCGCGGCGCTTGGCTGCGGGGCGCGTTGCTCGATGACTTTCTTCAGACAGATGCACTCGTTATGCTGCGTTGTGAGCGCGGGGAGCATCGATGATAGCGCCAAGCAATGCGTTTTTTGGTTTTTGGCGTCGCCGGAGTCCGAAAAACACGTTCCGGCGTGATTCAACAAACGCGCTCATCTGTATTTAACGGCAATCGGTGTGAAATCTTTAATGGCCGGCGGCCGATTAAAACGCGTGCGGCGCTGCAACTCAAGAACCCGCGCGCCGCTGCCGATAACGATGACTTGCCCCGACCCGCCGCCGGCGGCTGTCGGCGGACCGCGAAGCACGGCCTGCCCGGCGGGCAATTGAAGGTGAAACCGATGATGCGCTTGAGGAAAACAGACTGGATGCTGGTGCTTGTCGTGGCCGGATCGATTGCGGGCTTCGGCAACTGGCTCCAGGGCGAAATGAACCGCGCATCACTCGCGCGCGTTCAGCGTCAGGCGCAAGACTCGCGCGGCGTCTGCGCGGGAATGAGCACACGAGACGCGGAGATGATGGACAAAGGCGAACTCTGGTGCGGCAGCATCGACCCCGCACGCGCGGATTCCTTGAGTAAGGAGTAGCCGCGCTGGTTGATCGACTCGTAGCCGGGCCACGGCCGGCGAGCCAATTGCATTACTAACGCATTACAACGCAACGCACAGCGCGGCACGCGGCCGGAGCCGCGATCCAATTCGCTTAAACCACGCACTGCGGCGGCGCCCTCCGCCCACCCCTGCACAACCCGGCTTTAGAAGCTATCCTCATGCGCCATCCGGTGTTTCACTAGCTACCCAATTTTTTTGAACTGATAAGCTTGGCGCGCGCTGCTGGCCGCCCCGGCCGGCAGACTCAACCCAAGCCCGGTCGTCAGTCGCGCCGGGCGTCCCGCGGCGGCACAACCGCAGGCGGGCGTATTTGAACCACACGAGGAGTTAAACAGTGAAAAAACTGCTAGCGGCTTTGACGGTTGCTCTGCTTGCCACCGTCTCGATCGGCGCACACGCTAAAGATTGGACGACCATCCGTTTCGGCGTCGACGCCAGCTATCCCCCGTTCGAGTCCAAGGGTCCGGATGGCAAGCTCGTTGGCTTCGACATCGACCTCGGCAATGAGATCTGCGCGCGCCTGAAGGCCAAATGCGTGTGGGTCGAAAACGACTTCGACGGCATGATCCCCGCACTGAAGGCGAAGAAGTTCGACGGCGTGCTGTCGTCGATGTCCATGACGCCGCAACGCGCCGAGCAGATCGCTTTCTCGTCGAAGCTGTTCAACACGCCGACGCGCCTCGTCGCAAAGAAGGGCTCGGGCATCCTGCCGACGGCCGAATCGCTGAAGGGCAAGACGGTTGGCGTCGAGCAAGGCACGATCCAGGAAACCTACGCGAAGACCTACTGGGAAGCGAAGGGCACGAAGGTCGTGCCGTACCAGAACCAGGACCAGGTCTACGCCGACTTGCTGTCGGGCCGTCTGGACGCGGCATTGCAAGACGCGGTGCAGGCTGAAATCGGCTTCCTGAAGACGCCGCGCGGCGCGGGCTACGACTTCGTCGGCAAGAATCTCGACGATCCGAAGATCCTCGGCAACGGCGCCGGCATCGGCATGCGCAAGGAAGACACCGATCTGAAGGCGAAGGTCGACAAGGCGATCGCCGAGATCATCAAGGACGGCACGTACAAGAAGCTGGAGAAGAAGTACTTCGACTTCGACGTGTACGGCAGCTAAACAGGCTGCCATGCCCCGCCGCGCGCATCTGAAGGCGCGCCGGCGGGCTCGCAGGCAACGGGCTCCGCCACACGCGGAGCCCGTTTTGTTTGCGGGCCGCATAAGACCACGCGGCCCGCCATATCGGCTAAGATCGTGCGATCGAGACGCCGCGAAATACGCCCCGGCCGGCCCGCCATCAACCGGACCAACGGCACGCTTTCCTCCTGTAATCAACGACATAGCGCGGCATGCCCGACTTGCCCGCGGATTTGAAAACCATGCAAACCCAAACCCATCCGCTGATTGCCCCGACGCTCGGCACCGCCCGCAACCTGACGAGTTTTCACTACGGTCCCGGCGGCGGGCAGAAGATTTACATTCAGTCGTCGCTGCATGCCGACGAGTTGCCCGGCATGCTGGTGTCATGGGCGCTGCGCCGCAAGCTGGCCGCGCTGGAGGCCGCCGGCAAGCTGCGCGGCGAAGTCGTGATCGTGCCGGTGGCCAATCCGATCGGCCTGAATCAGCACTTTCTCGGCCACCTGACGGGCCGTTTCGAAACCAACACCGCGCAGAATTTCAACCGCAATTTCCACGACCTGGGGGCGCTGGTGCAGCCGGTTATCGAGGCGCGCCTGAGCGACGACATCGACGCCAATCGCAACGCGATCCGCGCGGCGATGCGCGAGGCGCTCGACGCGGAGAAGCCGCAAACCGAACTGGAATCGCAACGTCTCGCGCTGCAAAAACTTTCCTACGACGCCGACGTCGTGCTCGATCTGCATTGCGACTGGGAAGCCGCGATGCACCTCTATACGAACCCCGACCTGTGGCCCGAAGTCGAGCCGCTGGCCTGCTATCTGCACGCCAGGGCGTCGCTGCTCGCGCTCAATTCGGTGGGCAATCCGTTCGACGAGATCCACAGCTTCTGCTGGTCCGATCTGCGCGGCCGCTACGGCGAGCGCTTCCCGATTCCGAACGGCTCGATCTCGGTCACGATCGAGTTGCGCGGCCAGCGCGAGGTGTCCTACGAGTACGCCGAGCACGACGCGCAAGCCATCATCGAATATCTGACCGTGCGTGGCGTGGTCGACGGCACCCCGGCGCCGTTGCCGCCGCTCGAATTCGCCGCTACCCCCCTTGCCGGCGCCGAACCGCTCGTCGCGCCGATCAGCGGCGTGCTGGTGTACCGCTGTGAAGTCGGCACGTGGGTGGACGCCGGCCACGAGATCGCCGATATCGTCGACCCGTTGACCGATCGCGCGGTCACGGTCAAGAGCAGCGTGGCCGGCGTGCTGTACGCGCGGCATCTGACGCGTTTCGCGACGGCGGGGCTCGAATTCGCGCGCATTGCCGGCGCGAAGGCGTTCAGAAGCGGCTCGCTGCTGAGCAATTGAACGGACAACAACTTAACGCTGGCAACGGCTTCGCAAGGCCGTAGCTTCACCTCCCAACATCGCCCGCTTTTCAGCGGGCGATCTGCTTTGACACGCCGATTGCCGATCCCGCCCGCACGACGCCTTGCGTGATGTCCGCTTGCAAAAGCCACGTAAAGCCACGCGCATGTCGCGCCGGCGCGACAGATTCCAAAAAATTTCGGCCTGTCACATACCTTACTCTGCGGTCCCTTAAATTTCGGGCCATCGCGCGACCTGACCAAAGAGCACGGCGCTGCGATTGCCTAATCTTTATTGGAGAAAGTCTTGAACAAGAAACTATTGACCGCCGCTACCCTCGCCGTTTTCGCAAGCGCCGCCCACGCGCAAAGCAGCGTCACGCTGTATGGCGTGATCGATGCCGGTATCAGCTACGTGAACAACTCGAAGACCGCTACCGGTCACGACAACCTCTTCAAGTACGACGACGGCGTGGCCCAAGGCAGCCGTTGGGGCCTGCGCGGCACCGAAGACCTCGGTGGCGGCCTGAAGGCGCTGTTCGTGTTGGAGAACGGTTTCAACAGCGGCAACGGCACGCTCGGCCAGGGCGGTGCGATGTTCGGCCGTCAGGCGTATGTCGGTCTGTCGAAGAACGACATCGGCTCGCTGACGTTCGGCCGCCAGTACTCGTTTTCGACGGACTATCTCGGCGGCAACTACTCGACCGGCGGCCAGACCGTCGCGGGTAACTACGCTTATCACATCAACGACGTGGATCAACTCACGTCGAGCCGCATCAACAACGCGGTCAAGTTCAGCAGCGCCAACTTCCACGGCTTGACGTTCGGCGCGATGTACGGCTTCTCGAACCAGGCCGGCGCATTCGCGGGCGCGCCGGCAAGCGGCACGACGGCTGCACCGGTTGCAGGTTCGTCGCGTGCGTACAGCTTCGGCCTGAACTACGCGAACGGCCCGTTCGGCATCGGCGCGGCGTACACGGACATCCGTTACCCGAGCCAGTCGACCCCGTCATTCTCGACGACCATCGCCAACGTCGCGACCGGCAACGTCCGCGATCTGCGCACGTTCGGTGTGGGCGGCCGCTATTCGATCGGCGCGGCGACGCTGTGGGCGTTGTACACGAACACGCGCTTCGAGACGATCAGCGGCGGCGCGACGACGTTCGCCGCCTATGAAGCGGGCGCGAAATACGCGTTCACGCCGGCCTTGACGGCAGGTGCGGGCTACACGTACATGCACCTGAGCAATGCGAACCGCGGCCACTGGAATCAGGCTGACCTGAGCATCGACTACGCGCTGAGCAAGCGCACGGACGTGTACGCACTGGGCATCTACCAGATCGCCGCCGGCCGCAACGGCACCCAGGATCTGCAAGCGCAGATCGGTTCGAGCACGAGCTACTTCAACACGTCGGGCACGGGTGCGGACAACCAGCTGGCGTTCCGCGTCGGTCTGCGTCACAAGTTCTAAGCGGGTCTTGCAGGCGAGGAACGTAGGTTCCTTGCCGTCGCGAGGTTGTGAAAAACGCCCCTGCGGGGGCGTTTTCATTATTTGCGCGAGCGCGGAACGGCGGCTGAGCACCCAACGATAAATCGCGTACTGAACGATTACATGAGCTCGTCGATGAGCGACTGCGTGTCTCGGATCAGATCGTTTCGCCATGACTGAGTTTGTATCAGCACCATGAAGATCAAATCAGTCAGCGCGTTTTGCGCCGTGCGTGAGGAAATGGCGGAACTGCGCCACTGATCCTCTTCCGCCAACGTGACGAGAGACAAGTCGGCCAGCGCACGAAGAGGATTCTCCACCGGATTGGTCAAGGCGATGACGCGGGCTTTGCGCTGCTGAGCGACGCGTGCGGCGTCGAGAATCTCTTTCCTGCGCCCCGAATAAGAAATCGCCACCTGAATGTCCTGCGGACCCAGCGTATTGGCGATGCTGAGCTGGGCATGGCTATCCGGGTCGATCAGGGCGATCACTCCGATTTTAAGGAGCTTGTGCGCAAAGTCGCTCCCCACTGTCATGGAGCCACCGAGCCCGGTAATGTGCACGAACCGCGCTTCACTCAGCGCCGTCACGATCTTTCCCAGGATCTCGTAATCGACACTACCGGTGGTCTCGACCAGTGCGCGAATCTTCTCCTGCATCAATTTTCGCGCGATCGTGGGCGCGTCGTCGTCGCTGTTGATCGCGTTGTGCAGCGGGAAGTTCGTTGCCACGGGAAGCTGGATGGCTTGCTGGCGACCCGACTCCTCGCTCAGCGCGAGGCGAAAAGCCGTCATGCCCTTGAACCCGATCTTCTGGACGAACTTGACGATGCTGGACTGGCTGACCGCTGCTAACTGAGCAAGCTCACTGGACGAAATTTTGGAAATGCGTTCCTGGTGAGCGAGGATGGTCTCGGCGATCTTCAGTTCGCTGGGTGAAAATTGACTGCGAGACTGGGCGATCTGGTTGATTATCTTCATCGGATCAGGTGCTGGTTGCGCGGGATGCCGCGTGTCGTATTTGTGCTTGCCCTAAGCGACGGTCGATTCGCGTGCTCTGCTGCTGGTGCCTTCAGCGGTAGGGCGATGTTAACACGGCAACCGAGGGGCGCCGGTCCCTATGCATAGCTGGTAGCGGCACGAAAAACAGACAATTGCCGGCGCACGACGCGGCTCTTTTCCTTGCGCCATGAAGCCATGTTTGCGGTGATGCCGTGATGCGTTGATTGCGAAGCGATGCGCCAGCGCCGAAGCGAGATCGTGGCAAGCACTGCGATTGCGCTTCCTCACTGGCGACACCGATCCGCCTCGACAACGATCTGAAAGACGCAGCTAACTTCAACGCGTTTAAACCTCCCCGCTCCCCACGACCTTGAACGGGTGCCCCGCGTGCCTTGCGCGGGAATGCCGCGACTGCTTGCCGGGCGATTTCCATGCTCGCGCCTCGGCGCTCCTGGCATCCCTGACACTCGATCCACACTTTTAATGTTTACCTTGCCCGGCTCAAGGAACAAACTATTCCATATGAACGAATAATGGAATAGCAGGACTATGGACATGCCGCGGATTCAACTACATGACTTGATCACAGAACAACGCAATCCGGCCAGCGAGCAGATCGATCGCGTGGATACGCTGGCCATGCTGCGCATCCTCAACCATGAGGACCAGAAGGTCGCACTCGCCGTTGAGGCAGTTCTACCGGCGGCCGCGGCGGCGGTCGATGTCATTACCGAAGCCTTGTCGCACGGCGGCCGCCTGATTTATGTCGGCGCCGGCACGTCGGGACGTCTGGGCATTCTGGATGCCAGCGAATGTCCGCCTACCTTCGGTGTCGCCCCGTCGGTCGTTCAGGGACTGATAGCCGGCGGCACGGCTGCCATGGTGGGCGCCGTCGAGAATGCCGAGGACGATGCCGAAGCGGGCCGGCGTGATCTCGAGCAGATCCGATTTTCTGAGCGAGACATTCTTGTCGGAATCGCTGCGAGCGGACGCACGCCGTATGTCATCGGCGCCATGAAGTGGGCGGCCTCACTGGGCGCCCGCACGATCGCCGTCACTTGCAATCCGACCGGCCCGATGGTCGCGCTGGCGGATATCGCCATCACCCCCGTGGTGGGTCCCGAGGCGGTCACCGGCTCATCCCGCCTTAAGGCCGGAACTGCTCAAAAGCTGGTTTTGAACATGCTGTCGACGGGCGCCATGATCCGATTAGGCAAGGTGTTCGGCAACCTCATGGTGGATGTCGAAGCGACCAATGCAAAGTTGGTCGAGCGACAAATCCAGATCGTCATCGCGGCCTGCGATTGTTCCCGCGAGCGTGCGCGCGAGGCCGTCAATGAGAGCGGCAGACAGTGCAAGACAGCCATCGTGATGATTCGCGCCGGAGTCGATCTCCATGCGGCGAAAGCGGCGCTGGCCCGGACGAAGGGGCACGTTCGAGCCGCCCTGCTGGCCCTCGATGCAAATCGACCACATTCCAAAAGCACAATCCACAGAGAGAAGACCTGACGATGCAAAGCATTAACGAAACAACAGCACAAGAAATATTAGATGCTATTGGTGGGCCGGCTAATGTGGTTCGTTGCAGCAATTGCATGACTCGCCTTCGCTTTGTTTTGGGCGGGCAAGACCGCGTTGACACGGCAGCATTAAAACGGATCGCCTGTGTCCAGGGCGTACTTGCCGCCGCGGATCAATTGCAGGTCGTCATCGGGGCGGGCAAGGTGCAGCGCGCCGCGGACCTGGTCAAGGAACTGCTGGCGAAGCACGAGTCAAGGGCGGCCCCCGAAGCGCCTGTCGACAATGCCGCGGATCAATTGGCCGCGGTCGCGCGCGATAACAAGAAGGCCATGAAAGCGCGCCACGGAACGCGGATTCATCAGTTCCTGAGCAAATTCGCGACTATTTTTACGCCGCTGATCCCCGGCTTTCTTGGTGCGGGGCTGTTGCTAGGGGGCGCGACACTCATCGAACAGGCGATGCTGGCGAATGTCCTCGATCGGAATCCCACGATCGTGCATCTGGTCGCATACATGAACGTGTTCGGCAAGGGACTGTTCGGCTTTCTGGGAATTCTGGTCGGCTATAACACCCAGCAGGCCTTTGGCGGTTCAGGGGTAAATGGCGCGATCCTCGCGTCCCTGTTTCTGCTCGATTACGGTTCGACCGGCAGCGGCAGTTTTCATGCGGGAATCCAGGACTTCTTCGGTCTTCAGATCGATCCGCGCGGAAGCATCATCGGCATTCTGATCGCGGGCATAGCGGGTGCATGGATCGAGCAGCAGATAAGGCGGCGAATGCCCGCCAACCTCGACATGATCCTTACCTCGCTGCTCACATTGCTCATTGCCGGGGCGTTGACGTACGTGGTCATCATGCCTGTCGGGGTCCTGCTATTCGACGGCATGTCGTGGTTATTCGGGCATCTGAACGACAATCCGATTGGTGCCGCGTTACTGTCGGGGCTGTTCCTGATTGCGGTGATGTTCGGCGTCCATCAAGGTTTTATCCCGGTGTATTTTGCCTTGATGCAAAGTCGCGGCTTCAATTCGTTGTTCCCGATTCTGGCGATGGCGGGCGCGGGTCAGGTGGGCGCCGCCATCGCGCTTTATGTGAGAGCGCCGCGAGAATCGGTTTTGCGCAAGCAGATCAAAGGAGCGATCGTGCCCGCATTACTCGGTGTCGGCGAGCCGCTCATTTACGGCGTCACGCTCCCTCGCGTCAAGCCCTTTATTTCCGCCTGCTTTGGCGGTGCGGTTGGCGGCTTTGTAATCGGGTTGTTTGCATGGTTTCATTTCCCGATCGGCCTCAATACGGTATTCGGCCCCTCGGGCCTCGTATCGCTGCCGTTGATCACATCCGATCACGGAGCCCTGCCGGCCATGGCTATTTACCTCGTCGGCATTTTCTCCGCTTACCTCGCCGGATTCGCGTTTACGTACGCGTGGGGATGTCGCGACGTCGACATGACGTGATCGATCGGCCTCCGCACATCGCCCTCCTTTCCTTCCATTGAACGCTTGAATTCATCACCTGGGTGCGGGTGTGATTTCAAGCGGGCTCCTGCTGGCCCGGGCATGCAAATGAATTGGGCCCGCGCTGCAAATACAAACAAATTAAATCTGGAGATAGTTTGGAAAAGATAGTGTTCCTGGTTGGCATCTCGAGTCTGTCGATCCCCGCAATGTCCCAAACCGCACCGAATAGTTCCATGACGTTTTATGGCGTGGCGGAAGCACAGTTTGGAAGCTTTCGGAACCTCGTTGCGGCGCCGGTATCGTCAGCCAATCCGTTCGGTGTGACGGCGTCTCCGACGGCGAGCATCGGTGCGATCCCCTACGGCATCAATGCGTCGAGGTTCGGCATCAAGGGCGTCGAGAATCTCGGCAACGGAATGTCCGCCACGTTTGTGCTCGAAACACAGAACTCGCTCGCGGACGGCTCCATGCCTGCGCGTCTTTTTCATCGGCAAGCCAATATCGGGCTCACGGGGGGCTTCGGTCAGATTCGTCTGGGTCGCATCTACTCCGCCTGGAATGACGTCGCATCCAACGCGGCGCCTGGTTACGGAGACACATACGATCCATTCGTGCGCGTATGGCGAATCGCGGGGCCGGTTCCGCTCGGTTCACCGGTTCCGAGCGCCAGCGGGCAAGTCACGGGGTTATCAGGGGCTGTTGGCGCCAACAACGTTGTTGGAGACCCAAACAATTGGTCGCATGTGCGGATGGATAACTCCATTCGCTACGATTCACCGAACATGGGTGGGGTCACTTTATCCGCTCAGGTCGGCATGAATGATCCGAGGAAAACAATTACCGCAAGCACCTTTGCCATCGTCTATGCGCGCGACCGGATCCGCGCCGGCCTCGGCTATTTTCGCCAGTCGACCGCGAGCAATTACGACCCCGCCACGCAACGCTATGATCCAAACCGGTTGAAGACGGGAAATCTGACAACGCTTACCGGTGCGTTCAACTACGACTTTGGCGCCTTCACATTGATGACAATGGCAGGGCAGTCCCGATACGACCTGTACTCCCTGGGCGAGCGGGTTTCGTCTACGGAGTGGTCGATTGGGGCGAGTGTTCCACTGGGTCAGTGGGTATTGAAACCGAGCGTGGCGGGCAGTAACAGCAAGCGTCTTCCGAAGAGCGACATCGGGGCGGGAATGGAGGCCATCTATAACCTGTCAAAACGCACGTCGCTCTACGCTGCCTATAGCTATAGCTACTACGGCGAACTGCTTCATGGACAGCCCGTGAAGTCCAGCTATATTTTCGCAACGGGTGTTCGTCACTTCTTCTGAGCGGCGCGTCGCCGCTTCAGCGTTGCGGGTCGGGCCATCTGTCCCACCATGCCTCGCGCATCGCGCGTTCGAGGTCGTCCACGTAGTCGGTCACCACTTTTTCGTATTCCGCGGTGTTCGCTTCGCAGTCGGACGGATTGCGTTTGCCCTGCGCCTTGCGAATAGCGGAAACGCTCGTGTGCAGCACCGTCATCTCGTCCCACATCGCGCGGGAACGGCGGGTGTCGTCGTCGTTCATCATGGCTGATCCATCTGGAAGCGCGACATGCCGGGCCGCTGCGTTAAAACGGGCAATGCGTCATCAACTCAGCCTGATCTTCGGCTGAACCAGTGCGTTGATCTGCTCGGCGGTCCACATTAGCCCCGCTCTGCCGAAACCGTGAAGCGCCTGCTGATGACGTCGATAGAGCATGGCATGGCTCAATTGCGCGAACCGTCCGCGAATGAAGCCGCCGGGGAAGAAGCCGAACCGTCCGAGTGTGCCGAAGGCGCCGTAATCGCTTAGCGACACGAGCGAGCCGAAGTCCCGAAAAGCGAACTCCGGCATCGGCGCGCCCGTCAGCCATCCAGGCAGATGACGGGCCAGATGCTCCGCCTGCTGCGTGGCCACCTGGGCGGTGGGCGGCAACGGCCGCTCATGATTCTCCGGCGTCAAGCTCGCGCAATCGCCGAGTGCGAACACGTGGTCGTCGCGGATGGACTGAAGCGTTGCGCCGATCACGATCTGATTCGAGCGGTTGGTTTCCAGCCCGGCCAGTTCGCTCAGGAAGTCCGGCGCCTTGACGCCCGCCGCCCACACCATCAGATCGGCTTTCACCAGACGATCGTCGCCGTGACGGAATCCGTCCTCCTGCGCCGCCGTGACGCGCACCGAGGTGAGCACGCAAAAGCCGATGTGTTCGAGTTGCTGCTGGGTCGATGCGGAAATCGCCGGCGGAAACGAGGCGAGCACGCGCGGGCCGCTTTCGAGCAGCGTGAGACTCAACCGGCTGCGCAGCGTGGGATCGCCGTAGCCTTGCGCGATTTCGAGCACCCGGCTCAGCTCGGCGGCGAGTTCGACGCCGGTGGCGCCCGCGCCGACGATCGCGACGCGCAGTCTTTCGTCGCGCACCACCGCGCGCAGCATGCGCGCGCGCAACACGCCGTTGAAGGCTTCGGCCTGCTGCTGGCTGTCGATGAAATGACAGTGCTGCCTCACGCCCGGCACCCCGAAGTCGTTTGCCCGGCTGCCCAGCGATAGCACCAGCACGTCGTAGGGAACCGCTCGCGCCTCCAGCACCAGCTCGCCTTCGGGCGTCCTGACTTCGTTGAGCAGGACTTCCTTGCGTTGCCGGTCGAGTCCGCCCATCTCGCCCGGCTGCCAGGCGAAGCGGTGCGCGCTCGCATGCGCGAGGTAGCTCACCTGCTGTTGCTTCACATCGCGCGTGCCGGCCGCGATGGTGTGCAGCATCGGCTTCCAGATATGCGTGTGGCTGCTGTCGATCAGCGTCACGGACGCCTCGTGCGAATGCGCGAAATGGTTGCCGAGCCGCGTGGCGAGCAGAATGCCGGCGATCCCGCCGCCGACGATGACAATGCGTGTTGCGTTGGACATAACCGTTCCGTGTTGATTACGGCTCGCGAATTCCGCGCGAGGGCGAAAGACGCATGCCGCTTCGGTGCAGCTTCAGTGCGCAGCTTCGGTGTGCAGCTTCAATGCGCCTGCGACGTATCGGCGACCCGCGTCGGTTTCGGCGCGAGCCACACCGCCAGCGCGGCGAAAATGAAACATGCGCCTGCAATCGTGAAGAGCTGATTGGTCGCGAGCATCACGGCCTGCGACTGCACCACGTCGCTGATCTGCGCCTGCGCCTGACCCGCGCTCCAGCCCGAATTCGTCAGCATGGTCGAGAAGTGGCCGGCCTGATCGACGAGTCCCGACAACTCCGCCCGGTCATACTTCGTGCGGTCTTCCCACCCGGTATTGACCAGCGACGTCGCAATCGCGCCGCCGAAGGTCCGGCAGAAATTCATGAGCCCCGCCGCCGATGCCGTTTCGGGTTCCTCCACGCTGCTCAGCGCGAGCCCCGTGAGCGGCACGAAGAAGAACGGCAAGCCGACGCCTTGCAGCAGCAGCGGCAACGCCACTTGCCAGAACGTCATGTCGGTGTTCGCGTGCGTGCGCCACAGCGTGACCGCGCCGAGCCACATCACGCCGGCGAACACCAGCCAGCGTCCGTCGAACCGGGACGACAGGGTGGCCGCGAGCGGCGCCGAGAGCACGGCGAGGATGCCGGTCATCGCCGTGGCGCACCCCGCCCACGTCGCCGTGTAGCCCATGTAGCTCTGTAGCCACAGCGGCGTCAGCACGGTCGCGCCGAAAAACGCGCCGAACGCCAGCGTGATCGTGATCACGCTCGCACTAAAGCCGCGATGACGAAACACCCGCAGATCGACCACGGGATGACGGTCCGTCAGCTCCCAGATCAGGAACGACGCGAAGCCGATCGCCGCGATGATTGCGAGCACGCGGATTTCCGTCGACGCGAACCAGTCGTGATCCTTGCCTTCATCGAGCAGGATTTGCAGCGCGCCGACCCATACGACGAGCAGCGCGAGACCGATGGCGTCGATTGGAACGCGCATCAGGCTTGTCTCGTAGCGCTTGAGCAAACGCCAGCCGAGATACCCGCAGATCAGCGCGACCGGAACGTTGATGTAGAAGATGTACGCCCAGTGCATGCGGTCGCAGATCACGCCGCCCAGGATCGGGCCCAGCACCGGCGCGACCAGCGTCGTCATGCTCCACAAGCCGATCGCCGCGGCCGCTTTCTCTTTCGGGAAAATGCGCAGCAGCAGCGTCTGCGACAGCGGCATCAGCGGCCCGCCGGCGAGTCCCTGAAACACGCGGAACAGCACCAGCATTTCGAGCGAAGTCGCCATGCCGCACAGCGCCGAACACAGGCCGAACATGATCAGCGACGTGATGAACACGCGCACCGTGCCGAAGCGGTTTGCCAGCCAGCCGGTCAGCGGCACCGTAATCGCTTCGGCCACCGCGTAGGACGTGATGACGTAGGTGCCCTGGCTGGACGACGCGCCGAGCGCGCCGGAAATGGTCGGCACCGACACGTTCGCGATCGTCGTGTCCAGCACCGCGACGAAGTTGGCGGCGGCCAGCAGCAACGCCGCGCCGATCAGCATGCCGCCGCTCAGCGGCGGCAACGGGATGTCCCGCGTTTGATGCGTTTGACTGGATGACATGGTCGGCGCGGCCTCAGCTTGCGGGCGTCGCGTTGTCGACGCCGCCGTCGCGCGTATCCACGGTCGCTTCCATCGACAGGCCGACGCCCAGCGGATGCGCGCGCAGATCGGCCGGGTCGATCGCGACCCGCACCGGTAGCCGCTGGACCACCTTGATCCAGTTGCCGGTCGCATTCTGCGCGGGAATCATCGCGAACGCGGAGCCCGCGCCGCCGGCCAGTCCGGCGACCTTGCCGTGATAGACGATCTTGCCGCCGTACAGGTCGGACGTCAGTTCCACCGGCTGACCGATGCGCACCTTGTCGAGCTGAACTTCCTTGAAATTCGCGTCGACGTGCAGCGAATCCACCGGCACGACGGACAGCAGCGACGCGCCCGGCTCGACCCGCTGACCCACCTGCACCTGGCGGCGCGCGACGACGCCGTCGACCGGCGCACGCAACACCGTGCGTTGCAGATCGACGCGCGCCTGGTCCCGCTTTGCGCGCGCGAGCAGCACTTCGGGATTGGTGTCGACGGTGGTGTCGGCGAACAGCACCTTGTTGGCGTCCTGTGAACCGATGGCCGCCGCACGGCTCGCCTGCGCCTGCAAGGCGTTGGCGCGGGCCGCCATCAGCGCCGCCTGGGCGCTCGCGAACGAGGTCTGCGCGTTGCTGAGTTCCTCCCCGGACACCGAGCCGGAATGCGCGAGCGCTTCGCGGCGCTTCAGGTCGATCGCCGCGCGGTCGAAATCGGCCTTGGCCGACGCGATTTGCGCGTTCATGCGCGCTTCGTCGGCGGCGCGCGCCGCCACCTGGGCGGCGAGCCCGGCGTCGGTCGCGAGGTAGCCGCGCACCTTGCGCTCGGCGCGCCCCACTTCGGCTTCGGCCTGTTCGAGCGCGAGCTTCGCATCGGTGTCGTCGATCACGACGAGCACGTCGCCCTTGCGGACATGCTGCGTGTCGACCGCGGCGACGCGCTGCACGATGCCGCTCACCGACGGGGTGATCGACGCGATCTCGGCCGCGGTGTACGCGTTGTCGGTCGACACGTAACGCGAGCCGATGAAGTACCAGTAGCCGCCATACGCGAGACCGGCCAGCACGATGACGGCGCCCAGCAAGGCGAACAGCTTCTGGCGGCGAGCGACGGGCGCGGCGGCCGTTGTGGTCTTCTCGCCGGCATAGGTCGAATGGTCGGCGCTCGGCATGGACGGCGCGTCGGCCGCGGGGGAATGGCTTTGAGACATGTTCTGGTCCTTGGGATCAGCTTTGATTTTTCGGGTTCGCTTGGGGGTTCGCTTCGGGGTTCGTTGCGGCGGCGGACGGCGTGGTGGTTGGTGCATTGGCCGGTGCGTTGGCCTGCGCGTCAACCTGATAACCGCCGCCGAGCGCGCGCACGAGCGAAACGTCGAGCGTGAAGGTGCGCGAGCGCATGTCGGCGAGCTGGCGCTCCGCGCTCACCAGCGTGTCGGCGGCGCTCAGCACGTCGAGATAGCCGGACAGTCCGCCCTGATAGCGCTCGAGCGCCACGCGATGCGATTGCGCGGCCGCGTCGTACGACGCTTGCGTCGCCTGCAACCGGTCGGTGAGCGCGCGTTTGCTGACGGCGACATCGGCGACGTCGCGCAGCGCCTTGGTCAGCGTTTCGTCGTAGTTGGCGACGGCTTCCTCGTAATTCGCGCGCGCGCCGCGCAACTCGCCGCGCAAGCGGCCGCCGTTGAAGATGGGCAGCGTGACGGCCGGTCCGACATTGCCGACCGCCGAACCCGCGCGCGTCAGCATGTTCAGGCCGAGCGACTGGAAGCCGATCATCGCGGAGAGGTTCACGTTCGGATAGAAGCCGGCCTTGGCGACGTCGATCCGCTTGCTCGCGGCTTCCGCGCGCAAGCGGGCGATCACGACGTCGGGACGGCGGCCCAGCAGGCCGAGCGCGAGGTCGGCGGGCATGCCGGCCGGCTGCGCCAGATCCACCGCCGGACGGCCGATGGCGAGGCCACGGTCGGGACCGTCGCCCATCAGCGCGGCAATCCGGTTGCGGGTGAGCGCGATCGATTCGTCGAGTTCGAAAAGATCGGCGCGCGCGCTTTGCTGCTTCGATTCCGCCTGCTTGACGCCGGCCTGCGTCTCCAGTCCGTTGGCGAAGCGTTCGGCGAACAGTTGCGCGGACTGCGTGCGTACCTTGACCGCCGCTTCTGCGCTGTCGCGTTCGGCGAACTGGCGCGCGAGATCCGCATACGCATCGGCAATCGACGCCGCCAGCACCATGCGAGCCTGGGCAGCATCGGCGCGCGCCGCGTCGAGCTCCGACGTGGCGGCGGCAAGCGACGCGCGATTCTTGCCCCAGAAGTCGATCTCGTAGCTGAAGTTGAGTTCGGCGGAGCCGTATGGACGCCAGCCGCGCGGCACGAAGGCGGGCGGCACGCCGTTGTTGTAACTCTGCTTCTGCTTTTCGACCGACCCTTGCGCGCTGACTTCAGGCAACAGCGCGGCGCCCGCTTCCTGCGCCGACGCTTCGGCATTGTGCAGACGCGCCTGCGCGGTGGCCAGGGTCGGCTCGCCCTTCAACGCTTCGGCGATCAGCGCGTTCAACTGCGCATCGTTGTAGCGCAGCCACCATTGTTCCGTGGGCCATGTGGATGGCGCGTCCTCGCCCGCGCCCGTGCCGAAACTGCGCGCGCTCTCGTAGCGGCCCGCATCCTTTGGCGACGGCTTTGGCGGCATGTCGGGAAATTGCGCGCACGCGCTCGCCAGCACGCTGACGACAAGCGCCGCGACGAGCGTCATGGCCGGTTTCGCGGTTCGTGCCGAACGCGCCCTCTCTCCGATTACCGCAGCTTCTTTCACGATCTCAGTCTCGTCCTTAACAATACCGTGCAGTTTAGTTATGCGGATGTTGGCGTGTCAACTAAAATAAACTGACCGGTTCAGTTTTTAGGGGCGAAGTCCGGCAACGGCCTTTGGTAACATCACGCACGGACAGATTTCATGAACCTTCCGGCAAAGCACAGGAAAGCCTCGGGAATGAGAAAGAAAACGGAAGAAAAGCGGCAGGCGATCGTCGACGCCGCATTTGAGGTGTTCAGCGAAACAAGCTTCGAGCAGGCGTCGATGTCCGACATCGCGGCGCGGGCCGGCGCGTCCAAGGCGACGCTGTACGGCTATTTCCAGTCGAAGGAAGAGATGTTCTTCGAAGTGATGCACGAGTGCGCCGCGCACGAAATCAAAGGGGCGTTCGCGCTGCTCAAGACATCGGTGCCGATCCGCGAGGCGCTGACGAGCTTCGGCAAGCACTATCTGATCGCCATCCTCAAGCCGCAGTTGCTCGCGGTACGGCGCCTCGCCATTCATGAAGGCGGCCGCTCGCATGTGGGCGCGCTGTTTTACGAACGCGGACCGAAACTCGGCTGGCAAACGGTGGCGAACTTCCTGCAGCAGTCGTGCGAAGCGGGCCACTTGCGCAAATGCAATGTCACGGTCGCGACGGCGCATCTTCGCGCGCTATTCGAAGCCGAGCTGGCTGAGCTGTGTCTTCTCGGCGTGCCGACGGACACGTCGGCACGCAACATTACGCAAGTGGTGAACCGGGCGCTGGACGTTTTCATGGCTGCCTATGGCGGCAGCACCGAAAAAAGCCGCTAGGCCCCGATCCTCCGAAACCCGGCATCCTGATGGGCTCTTCCTGCCGTTCGGCCGGTAACGGCGGCGAGAAAGTCGCACGATTTCCGGCGTTCAAACTCTGGTACGCTGCGCCCTTCGCAACTGCTTGCATCGAACTCGATGGAAACTCCCTTCAATGATCGTGGCGTGTCGGTCACGCGCAACGCACTCTCGTCCGCCGGTCAGGTTTTTCCGCTGCGCGACATCGTGAGCGTGCAGGTCGTCACCGTGCAGAAGAACAAGGTCTTGCCGCGCGCGATCTCGCTCGTCGGTGTCGTCGGCGCGCTTGCCGGCGGGATTCTGAATTCGCCGGCGGGCATGGTCTGCGGCACGATGCTGATCGTGGTGGGCTGGCTCACGTGGCTGACCCAGGACGTCACGCATCGTCTGATGGTGCAAACCGCCAACGGCGAGCGCGAGGCGCTGTCGAGCACCGATCGCGAGTTCGTCGAGCGCGTCGGCGCGGCCGTGGACGAAGCGAAGGCGGAGGCAGCGCCTAACGCTTGAGTCGTCGTCCAGGGGATGCTTGACCTGGATCAATGTTTGCGCAGGCGCGTCGCCAGCCGCGCGGCTCACCCGCAAACGTCGACACATCTTTGCAATTGAGCTTGGGTGGCCGTGTAGAGTCGCCGCTCCTCTCATCGCGTGTTCCCCCCCGCAGGCCCCGCAAGCGTCCCGGTTTCCCCGCTTGACACCGCGGCAATCCACTGAGATTGCCGCCCGTGCTGTCTCAGTGCCGTCTACCGGTCAGCTCACGATGCATCGCCTTCGCCAGGGACCCGCATTTTTACAAAGCGTGATCCTATGTCCCTGTCGTCTCCCGATGCCGCACGCCGGCACCCGCTTCATCGTTTCCGTCATCTGGGCGCCGCGGCGCTCGCCGTCACCGGCGCGCTCGTCGCGCTGAGCGGCTGCTCCACGACGTTCCCGGTTCCCACCCCGCCCGCCTCGACTGCCGCGCTGATCAACAACGGCAACGACGGCCTGCTGATTCCGCTGCAAGTGGAACGCGCCGATCAGGGTCACGCACGCCTCGGCCTGCCTGTCCAGATCGACGGCAAGCCGGTGTATCTGGCGCTCGATACCGGCACACAAGGCGTGCGCGTGTTGAAGTCGGTCCTGCCCGGCAGGAGCTATCCGAACGCCGGCCCGGCGAGTTCGCTGCCGCTCACGAACGGCGCGCAGATTTCCGGCGCGGCGGTCAAGGTGCCGTTCAGCATCGCGGGTACGAAGCCGGCGCAGATCGACGCGCAGGCGGTCGACCAGGTGAAGTGCCAGGAAAACGCGCGGCGCTGCGTGGGAATGGACGGCTACACCGCCGAATTCGGCTGGGCGTTCTCGGGCCTGTTCGGCGTCGGCGCGGCTCAAGCGGACGACAACTGCTGCACGCAACCGCTGCGCGCATTGCCCGGCAACATCGGTCAGCGGTACCTGGTGCATGCGAACTTCACCAAGCCGTATCTGGTGCTGAGTCCGTCGAACGCGCTCACGAAGGACTACACGATGGTGCCGATGACGGTCTCGAAAGACGGCACGGCGCAATGGCCGCGAGCCTGCGTGAACGTCGGCGACAGGATGACCTTTTGCGCGCCGCTGGTGTTCGCCACCGCCAGCACGCAGATGATCCGCGTCGAAATGGACAAGGCGCCGAACTGGACCGGTGACGACGAAGTGGGCAAGGTGCTCAATCAGGGCAACTACAACGTGGCGCTCGGCACGGGCAAATGGCTGCATCGCTATCAGGACGCGCAAGTCGAGATCGTCAAGGCAAAGCCGGGCGCCAACCGTATCGTGATCGGCCTGATGGGCATGCAGAACATCGACGTGCTGTTCGATTTCCCGCGCGGGCAGTTGGGCCTGTATGCCGCGAGCGAGACCGAGACGCTCGTGCAGTGACATTCGGTAAACGCTCGGCGATATTCAGCGGGCGATAAAGAACAAAGGCCGTGCGAAAAATCGCACGGCCTTTGTTTTTCATGCGAGCGCGCGGAACATAATCCGCGCAACCCTGCCTTCAAATCACGCCATGTCGAGCGGACTCACCCGCCAGATATCGCGCGCATATTCGCCGATCGTGCGGTCCGACGAAAACTGCCCCATGCCCGCGACGTTCTCGATCGCGCTTTCAGTCCACGCGCGTTTGTCGACGAAGCGCGCATCCACTTCGCGCTGAGCCTTGGCGAACGCGGCGAAGTCGGCGAGCACCATGTAGTGATCGCCCCAGTCGACCAGCGTGTGAAAGATGTCCGAAAAGCGCAGCGGATCGTCAGGTGAGAAAAAACCCGTGCGGATCTGGTCGAGCGCCATGCGCAGCTCGGGATTTTCCTCGTAGAGTTGCCGCGGCCGGTAGCCGGTGGCGCGCAGGCTGTCCACTTCGTCGGCGGTGTGGCCGAAGATGAAGATGTTCTCGCGCCCCACGGCGTCGCAGATTTCGATGTTCGCGCCGTCCATCGTGCCGATCGTCAATGCGCCGTTGAGCGCCAGCTTCATGTTGCCGGTGCCCGACGCTTCCGTGCCGGCCATCGAAATCTGCTCCGACAGATCGGCCGCCGGAATGATCAGCTCCGCCACGCTCACGCCGTAGTTCGGCACGAACACCACCTTCAGGCGGTCGCCCACCAGCGGGTCGTGATTGATCGTCTGCCCCACGTCGCCGATCAGCTTGATGATCGTCTTCGCCATCCGGTACGCGGACGCCGCCTTGCCCGCGAACATCACCACGCGCGGCACCCAGTCGCGCTCCGGGTTCGCGCGAATCTGGTTGTAACGCACGATCACGTGCAGCACGTTCAGCAGTTGCCGCTTGTATTCGTGAATGCGCTTGACCTGCAGATCGAACAGCGCGTCGGGATCGAAATGCAGCTTCGTGTGATGCGCGAGCCGCTGCACGAGCCGCAGCTTGTTCTGCCGCTTCGCCTCGCGGAAAGCCTCGACGAACGCGCTGTCGCCGCGCAGCTCGCGCAGTTGTTCGAGGTCGAACAGATTGCTGCGCCAATGCCGGCCGATCTGCTGATCGATCAGCGACGACAGCGACGGACTCGCTTGCGCGAGCCAGCGGCGCGGCGTGATGCCGTTGGTCACGTTGGTGAAGCGGTCCGGATAGATGCGCGCGAAGTCGGCGAAGATGTCGCGCGTCATCAGTTGCGAATGCAGCTTGGAGACGCCGTTCACCTTGTGGCTCGCGACGATCGCCAGATAGGCCATTCGCACGCGCCGCTGCCCATATTCGTCGACGAGCGAAATGCGGCGGATCATCTCGGCGTCATGCCCCGACTGCTCGCTCACATGCTTGAGAAAGCCGGCGTTGATCTCGAAGATGATCTCCAGATGCCGCGGCAACAGACGCGCGAGCATCTCGACGTCCCATGTTTCGAGCGCCTCGGGCATCAGCGTGTGGTTCGTGTACGAGAAGATCTTCGTGACGTGATGCCACGCCTTGTCCCACGGCAGGTGATGAACGTCCACGAGCAAACGCATCAGTTCGGGAATCGCGAGCACCGGGTGCGTATCGTTCAGATGCACCGCGACCTTTTCGGAGAAGCGCCCGAAGGTGCTGTGCGTGCGCTGATAGCGGCGAATCAGATCCTGCATGGTCGCCGAGACGAAAAAATATTCCTGGCGCAGCCGCAGTTCGCGGCCCGCGGGCGTCGAGTCGTCGGGATAGAGCAGGCGCGAGACGTTCTCCGACATGTTCTTCGTGTCGACCGCATTGCGGTAGTCGCCGCGATTGAACGCGCCGAGGTCGAGTTCGTCGGTCGCGCGCGCCGACCACAGGCGCAGCGTGTTGGTCGCGTCCGTCGCATAACCGGGGATGACGGTGTCGTAGGCGGTCGCGTTCACGTGCTCGGTGTCGATCCATTCCACGTGTTCGCCACGCTGCACGGTGCGCCCGCCGAAGTGCACCATGTACTTGATCTCGGGCCGCGGAAACTCCCACGGATTGCCCGCGCGCAGCCAGTAGTCCGGCGCCTCGACCTGCTCGCCGTTGACGATTTCCTGACGGAACATGCCGTACTCGTAACGGATGCCGTAGCCGAAGCCCGGAATGCCGAGCGTCGCCATCGAATCGAGGAAGCAGGCCGCGAGCCGGCCCAGGCCGCCGTTGCCGAGCGCGGCGTCCGGCTCGATATCGGTGAGCGCTTCCATGTCCACGCCGAGACTCGCGAGCGCTTCCTTCATCTGATCGTGGATGCCGAGCGCGAGCAGCGCGTTCGTGAAGGTCCGGCCGATCAGGAATTCCATCGACAGGTAGTAGACGCGTTTCACGTCCTGTTCGTATTGCAGGCGCGTGGTTTTCATCCAGCGCGCGACCAGCCGGTCGCGCACGGCGAGCGCGGCGGCATGCAGCCAGTCATGCGGATGGGCGGTGACGGCGTCCTTGCCGACGCCATACATCATGCGATTGGAAATTGAGCGCCGTAGCGCGTCGACGGTACTGTTGAGCTGGTCGAATTCCAGATCGACGGCTGTCATCGAAGCCTCCGGTAAAAAGACGCGGCATGCGCGGACCGCACAGATGACGGGCGGGAGGCGCGTGCCGGTCAGGCGGGTTAAAAAAGAGAGTAGGACATTTTACGGCTCGCGGACACCGGCAAGCGCGAGCGCGTGTTCACGCACATGCCATGCCCGCCGTCATCCGCCGGCGCGCGGGTTTTGCGCACGCAGGCGGTGCAAGCGGCACGGGCGCAGCACTGCGCACGTGCATCGGCCCGCAAAGCAGGCAAACGATTGCGGGCGGTCAAGGGCGGTCAAGGGCGCATGGGGCGCATGGGGCGCATGGGGCGCATGGGGCGCATAGGGCGCATAGGGCGCAACGCAGTTCGATTATTTTCCGCATGGGTGACGCGGGGATGAATGAGCCGATCGCCGCAAGCCGTGCTCGAATCGGGCTGTCATCGTTGAGTGACAGGTTGTGCCAAAGCGGCTTGCGATGGCGCGGCGCGCGCGCCGATTCGCGGACGCGAGGCGGGCCTGGCCGTTAGTTGCAACAGCGCAAGGCGCAACCGCGCGCCGCCCACTTCCTCCACTCCCCATCTCCCCATCTCCCCATCTCCCAGCACGATTTCCACGACTCTGTAACAATCGCTACATTCGCCGCGCGGCTCGCCTCGAACGCTGCACCTGGGTCATGCGCGCGCCTCTCCACGTAACCCTGCCACCTGCGCGCCGCATCCTCGACCATGCCGCGCATCGGCATGCCTACCCGCCGAGCCACGCCTTGTCAGAGAACAGCGCCACCGCCGTCCCAATCCGTCCGGCAGACGGCCCCATGTCCGCCGCCAACCGCCGCGCGATGGCCGCGATCATGCTCGCGGTCGCGCTCGCCACGCTCGACACCGCGATCGCCAACACCGCCTTGCCCGCCATCGCGGCGGACTTGCACGCCGCGCCCGCGGCGTCGGTGTGGATCATCAACGCGTATCAGCTCGCGATGGTCGCGACGCTGTTGCCGCTCGCGGCGCTCGGCGACATCGTCGGGCATCGGCGGATTTATATCGGCGGCATCGCGCTGTTCACGCTGGCGTCGCTCGTCTGCTCGCTCGCCTCGACGCTGCCGATGCTCACCGCCGCGCGCGTGCTGCAAGGGCTCGGCGCGAGCGCGATCATGAGCGTCAACACCGCGCTGATCCGCTATCTTTATCCGCCGCATCGGCTCGGGCGCGGCCTCGGCACCAACGCGCTGATCGTCGGCGTGTCGTTCGCGGTCGGGCCGACGGTGGCATCGCTGATTCTTTCTGTGGCCGCATGGCCGTGGCTGTTCGCGGTCAACGTGCCGCTCGGCCTGCTGGCGTTGGGCTTCGCGTGGCCCGCGTTGCCGCACACGGAACGCGGCACGCACAACTTCGACCCGGTCGCGGCGCTGCTCAACGTCATCACCTTTGCCGCGCTGATCTTCGCGCTCGGCGAGGCGGCCCAGCGCGCGCCGGCGCAAGTCGTGCTGAGCGCGGCGGCGGTCGCCGTGATATTCGGGCTGTTGCTGATCCGGCGTGAAACGGGTCATCCGGCGCCGATGCTGCCCGTCGATCTGTTCAAGCGGCCGGTGTTCGCGTTGTCCGCGCTGACCGCCGTGTGCTCGTTCGCCGCGCAAGGGCTCGCGTTCGTCTCGCTGCCCTTTTACTTCGAGGACGTGCTGCATCGCAGCCAGGTCGAAACCGGTTTCCTGATGACGCCGTGGCCGGTGGTGGTGGCGTTGGCCGCGCCGCTGGCGGGCGGTCTGTCCGACCGCTATCCGCCTGGACTGCTCGGCGCGATCGGCCTCGCGGTGATGTCGGCGGGAATGGCGTCGCTCGCGCTCTTGCCGGTGCATCCGCACGTGCTCGACATCGGCATCCGCATGGCGATCTGCGGCGCGGGCTTCGGCTTCTTTCAATCGCCGAACCTGAAGGCGTTGATGGCGAGCGCGCCGCCCGAGCGCAGCGGCGGCGCCAGCGGAATCGTCGCGACCGCGCGGCTGCTCGGGCAAACCACCGGCGCGGCGCTCGTCGCGTTGAGCTTCGGTATCGCCGGACGGCATGGTCCGACGCTCGCGCTCGCGGCCGGCGCCTTCTTCGCGGGCGCGGCAAGTCTCGCGAGCGGACTGCGGCTACTGGCGCCGTCGCATCGCGCGGGGGCGCATGTGCAGGCGTCGGCGAAATAGAAAAAGCGGGCGCACTGCTGTGACAGTGCGCCCGCTTTTGAATGCTCATGCCCTCGTTCGGTAACGGTTTCTGCCGGCGGACTTTTCAGGTCCCGGCCTCGAGAAGCATGCGTCTCTTCGCTCACCGCGCCGCGAAATACCCCTTCACCGCGGCGACAAACGTATCGA
Source organism: Paraburkholderia terricola (assembly GCF_003330825.1). NCBI lineage: Bacteria > Pseudomonadati > Pseudomonadota > Betaproteobacteria > Burkholderiales > Burkholderiaceae > Paraburkholderia > Paraburkholderia terricola. The sequence continues at coordinate 1,907,214 of NZ_CP024942.1, read as the reverse complement.
TATCGGCACGCGACACATCCTTGTGCGTGACGAATCGCGACGCGTACAGCATCTGCGTGAGAATGCCGCGCTCCTTCAGCCACGCTTCGAGCGGCGCGCAATGCTGCTGCGGAAACTGCGCGAACACCATGTTGGTCGCGACCGACTGCACCTTGACCGGCTCGATCGCTTCGAGCCCGGCCGCCAGGTGCGCGGCGTTCGCGTGGTCGTCGGCGAGACGCTCGACGTTGTGATCCAGCGCGTACAGGCACGCCGCCGCCAGCACGCCGGCCTGGCGCATGCCGCCGCCCAGCACCTTGCGCCAGCGGTGCGCCACGTCGATCAGCGCGTGGCTGCCGACCAGCACCGAGCCCACCGGCGCGCCGAGTCCCTTCGAGAAACAGATCGAGACCGAATCGAACGGCTCGCACAGCGCCGCGACCGGCTTGCCCGACGCGACCGCCGCGTTGTAGACGCGCGCGCCGTCGAGGTGGACCGACAGGCCGCGTTGACGCGCGAGTTGCACCGCCTCGGCGACATACCCCTCGGGCAGCACCTTGCCGCCGATGGTGTTCTCCAGCGCCAGCAGGCGCGTGCGCGCGAAGTGGTTGTCGATCGGCTTGATCGCGGCGGCGATCTTGTCGAGCGGAATCGAACCGTCGGCGGCGTTTTCGAGCGGCTGCGGCTGGATGCTGCCGAGGACCGCCGCGCCGCCGCCCTCGTACTTATAGGTGTGCGCCAGTTGCCCGACGATGTATTCGTCGCCGCGCGCGCAGTGCGCCATCAACGCCGCCAGATTGCTTTGCGTGCCGCTCGGGAAGAACAGCCCCGCCTCCTTGCCGGCGCGCTCCGCGACGCTTGCCTGCAGGCGCAGCACGGTGGGGTCGTCGCCCCAGACGTCGTCGCCCACTTCGGCAGCGGACATGGCCGCGAGCATGGCCGGGGTCGGACGGGTTACGGTATCGCTGCGCAAATCGATCATGGTGAATTCCTGTGCGTCTATCTAGGGATGACAGCCGATCGCAGCCGGCGCGCCGGCTGCGAAGCCACACAGTGTATTCAAATTATTTAAGCGACGCAGCGCCTGGACTCACGCTGAAGGGGCGACGCATGGCGCAAGGTTCTCGCGTGCCGCACGCTCATGCCGCCCTCGCCCTGGCCCAGCCGGGCTCGGGCGAGCAGAACCTTGCACTTCGCTTACCCGCCCGACCTCGGCAGCCACGCCAGCGGATCGACCGGTTGGCCGTTCTGGCGGACCTCGAACTGGATCGACGCCACGCCGCGGCCGTCCACCCCGACTTCGCCGATGGTTTGCCCTTGCGCGACCGCGTCGCCTTCCTTGACGAGCAGCGTGCTGTTCTGCCCGTAGGCGGTGATCAGGGAGTCGTCGTGCTTGATGATGATGAGCGGACCGTACGCTTCGATGCCCGTGCCCGCATAGACCACGCGGCCGGTGGCGGCCGCCTTGACCGGATCGCCGGGACGGCCGCCGATCACGATGCCGTTCGACCTGCCGGGCGCGAACGTTTTCAGCACCGGTCCACGCAGCGGCCACAGCAGCACGCCTTGTTGCGGCGCGCCGGAAGCCGTGGGGCCGGCCGGCGCGGCCGGCGCGGCCGGCGCATTCGGACCGGCGACGCCGACAGGCGGCGTCACGACACTGCCGGACGCCATCGGCGGAGACACGCGCAGCACCTGGCCCGGATTGACGATGGCGTTCGCGGCGAGCCCGTTCCACGCGGCGATATCCTGCGGCTTATGGCCATACGCCGAGGCGATGCCCGCCAGCGTATCGCCCGGATTGACGCGATAGAAACCGGCCGGCACCGGGACCGTGTTGAGGGTGGTCGGGCGGGCGGGCGCATTGCCATAGAACGGCGTGCTGTCCCACGGCATGCTCGTACAGCCCGTGAACATCGCGCCGAGCGCGACCACGGTCAGCATTCGGGTCCCCGTCAATCGCCAGTGTCCTGTCATGTGATGTCCTCGACATGTTGATTCAATCGGATTCAATCAGCCCAGCATTTGCCGTGCCGCCCGGCGCGCAGGCGTGGGCGCGGGCGTGAGCGGCAACCCGCCATTATGCCGCCGGCTACGCTTGCAACCGCGGCGACACGGCGTCGCCGCATGGGCGCTCACACGCTGCCTTCCGCCTCCACCACCAGAATGCGCGCCGCGCCGAGCGGATGCGCCACGTGCTCCGTACCCACCGACGCGTAGAACACATCGCCGGTTTCCAGCACGGTCGACTGCTCGACGCCGCCTTCCCGGTAGCGCATCTCCACGCGACCGTCGAGCACGGCGAACACTTCCTCGCCGTCGTTGACGTGCCACTTGTACGGCTGGTCGGTCCAGTGCAGGCGCGTCGTGATGCCGCCCATGTTGGCGATATCGAGCGCGCCCCAGGCGCGCGTCGCGGTGAAGCTCTTGCTGCGAATGATCTTCATGGCAATGGATGCTCGAAAAAATGCAACGCCGTGGTTCATCATGCGGCGGGCATGACGGGCGGTCCGCCCCGCCGCGATCCGGCGTTTCTGCTGGCCCCATTATAAGGTCCACGGATTGGCGCGCCCGGCCAGGCGGGCTTCATTCCTGTGAGCATTGAATCATCCGGACCCTCGCCTATACTCAGTCAAATATGCAAGACGCCTGCCGGCGCACCACGAATCTCGCGAGGAATTTGAGGATGAACAACGCCACCTTTCTGGCCGTGCAGCTCAACGTCGACGATGTGACGTCATCGCCCGGTTTGGTCGAGTTGCTGAACACGCACCTGGTTTTTGCCGCGGACGTGGCCGAGGCCGCCGACGCGCTGGTGCAGTTGGCGAGCATTGCGAGGTTGTCGAGCGGCGTGCAGGCGAGCGTCGAGATTCCCGCCGTCGCGATCGAGCGGCTGCGCGAGGCGCTCGACAATCTGAGCGGCTACGACGAGTCCTGGCTGCTTGCCCTGGAGCCGAGCGACGCGCTGTTCGAGGACATCGCCCGCCGGCAACGTACGCTGCATTAGGCCCGCGCTCGCGGCTCGCATCCGCGCTGCCCGCGCACGGCCGGCGTCCCGCCGACAACGTCGCCGGTCCGCCAGATTTCGCTCACCGCTCGCACCGCGGAGCAGCCGGCAGTTTCACCGTCGGCGCCATTCGCGGGTTGTAGCGAGTCAACCGGAGGAACCGCCGTGAAAACTTTCCTGAACCGCCGCAGCGTGCTGACAGGCCCATCGCATCTCGTGCAGATCGAGCGGGAAAACACCGCCGCCCCCGTCTCGCCCGACGACAGGGAAGAAGCGGCGCTGGCCGCGGCGGCCGGCGTCACACCCGAGGCACCGCCGACGCCCACGCCCATGCGTCCGGTGACGACCTTGCGGCAAGTGCAGGTGGTGCCGTCGCAGGTCAGCGCGCGCGGCGTGCAGATCGCCGATACCGCCGACATCGAATGGCTCGCCGAGGAGGAAGCGCTGACGCCGTTCCGGGTTTTCCGCAGCTTCGACTACTCGGTCAGCCTGCTGTTCCACGCGAAGGAGCTGACGTACTACGTCGCGCTGTATCAGGACGGCTCGCTGTGGCGCGCGCTCAAGGCCGCCGATCTCGAAGCCGCCGAAACCGCCTTCCTTCATTTCGAGGAACAGGCGACGCGGCTCTCGGAAGGCGAAACGCGCCGCGCGCAACTGGAAGCGCAGAACGAACAGTTGGCGCGCCTGATCGCTCGCTCCGAGGCGCAGGCCGAAAGGCTGCGCAACGATCTTCAGCGACGCGGCGCGCAGGAGCATGCGGTGTCGAACCGGCAGCATCAGGTACACAAGGAAGTGTCGCAACTCGAGGCGCAGCGCGTGGCCGCGCAGGCGCATCTGAACAAGGCGCACCGGCAGATTCACCAGCTCAGCCTGACGAGCAATGAAGCGATTCCGCATCTGCCGAATCGCTGAACCGGCGCTTGAAACCGGTGCTTGAAACCGACTGCGGGACTCGGCGTTGACGAGCGCTGCAAACGACAAAAAGCAAAACGCCGGCCGGCAAAACCGGTCGGCGTTTTTATTAACGCGCACCGCCTGTTGACGGCGGTGTTTCTACAAGTCTCTTCAGCGCGAATCAGTTGCCGAAGTAGACCGAGTTACGGTCGTTGCCGCTCACCGGACGGCCGGCTTGCGAGCTGCCGGCGATCGGCGCGCCGTAGCCGCTGTTGACCGCTTGAGTGGTGCCGTTTTGCGCATCGACACGTGCTTGCGCGGCTTGCAGGTTAGCCGGGTAGTCGATGTGATCGCCCGTGGGGTTGTAGCCGGCCTTTTCGAGTTGCACCAGTTCGGCGCGGACTTGAGCGCGCGTGACCGGCTGATTCGATTGAGCAAACGATGCGACAGGAGCGGCCAGGGCGGCGGCGACGACAACGGCGGAAATGAGCGTCTTCATGATGTAAACCTCCAGAACTTGTTTTGAATCGCCTTGGGCTTGTTATCCCGTAGCGCTTGAGAAGAAGTTTAGGAGGGTCGACATCTAGGGGAAACCCCTTAAACGACGAAACTCAATTTCGATTATTGCAACAGTAGCGGCCGAGTCCGGCAGTTCCGCTATCTGGCCGGCAAGGTTGGGCAACAATCGGCACCCGATCTGAACCGCTCGCGCGGCCCGGCGCGCCCTTATCGCAAGCGCCCGCCGGTCCCCTGCTCGAACCCTCAGTTCCAGTTCGCGTGGAAGCTGCCCGGCTTGTCGGTGCGCTCGAACGTGTGCGCGCCGAAGAAATCGCGCTGTGCCTGCACCAGATTCGCCGGCAGGCGCTCCGAGCGATACGCGTCGAAATACGCCACCGCCGACGCGAAAGCCGGCACCGGCACGCCCGCATTGATCGCGGCCACCACGACCTCGCGCAACGCCGACTGATAGTTCTTCGCGATGTCGCGGAAGTACGGATCGAGCAGCAGGTTGGCGATCGCCTTGTCTTTCGCATAGGCGTCCGTGATCTTCTGCAGGAAGCGGGCGCGGATGATACAGCCGGCGCGGAAAATCTTCGCGATCGTGCCGAAGTCCAGATCCCACTTGTACTCTTGCGACGCCGCGCGCAGTTGCGCGAAACCTTGCGCGTAGGAAATCACCTTGCTGAAATACAGCGCGCGGCGCACCGATTCGACGAACGCGTCGCGCTCGACGCCGAGCGGCTTCGCCGCCGGCCCTTCCAGCAGCTTGCTCGCGGCGACGCGCTGATCTTTCAGCGACGACAGCACGCGCGCGAACACAGCCTCCGTAATCAGCGGCAGCGGTGCGCCGAGGTCGAGCGCGTTCTGGCTGGTCCACTTGCCGGTGCCCTTCTGCGCGGCGCGGTCGAGGATCACGTCCACCAGGTCCTTGCCGGTTTCCTCGTCTTTCTTGCTGAAAATCTTCGAGGTGATTTCGATCAGGTAGCTGTCGAGCTCGCCCTGATTCCACTCGGTATAGACCTTGCCGAGTTCTTCGTTCGAGAGGCCGACCACCTGCTTGAGCACCGCATAGCTTTCGGCGATCAGTTGCATGTCGCCGTATTCGATGCCGTTGTGCACCATCTTCACGAAGTGGCCCGCGCCGTCCGGTCCCATATAGGCGACGCACGGCTCGCCGTCCGGCGCCTTGGCGGCGATTTCGGTGAGGATCGGCGCCACCAGATCGTAGGCGTCGCGCTGGCCGCCCGGCATGATCGACGGGCCTTTCAACGCGCCCTCCTCGCCGCCCGACACGCCCGTGCCGATGAAGTGCAGGCCGGCCTTCGCCAGTTCCTGATTGCGGCGGATCGTGTCGGTGAAATGCGTGTTGCCGCCGTCGATCAGAATGTCGCCCTTGTCCAGCAGCGGTTTGAGCTGGGCGATGGTGGCGTCGGTGGGCTCGCCTGCCTTGACCATCAGCAGAATGCGGCGCGGTTTTTCCAGCGACTCCACGAACTCTTCCGGCGTGAAGGCCGGCACCAGTTTCTTGTCCGGATATTCGGCGATGAGTTCGTCGGTTTTCTCGCGGCTACGGTTGTAGACCGACACCGCGTGGCCGCGGCTCTCGATGTTGAGCGCCAGATTGCGGCCCATGACCGCCAGCCCCACCACGCCGATTGCCTGTTTGCCCATGTGAATTCTCCAGAGTCCAAAAAATGTCGTGACGCCGCGCCGGAATGAACATCGGCGGAGCGTCGAGGGTGAAAGCATAAAAGAAATGCCGGCTTGCCGCTTGATGGCGGGCAGCGGACGGAAGTTTTTTTGCCGAGTGCGGTGTTTGTTGCGGTTGGTTGTTGCGGTTAGCTGTTGCGGTTCGCCTTTCGCGATTGCTTGCGGAAGTGGGCCATTGCGGCGGTGCTTCTTGCAGCACCCTTGCCGCGCGCCCGCCTTGCCGCATGAGTTCGTGCCCGACGCGACGCAGCGCACGCCCGCCAACGAACGTATCTCAGCCCCGCACCGCGCCCCGCCGTCTTCTGAACACCAGACTGAAGTTATTGGCCGGCATCGCGATCGGCTCGTCGCACTCGAGTCCCGCCGCGGCGCCCAACGCGATCACCGCTTCCATGTCGCGCACGCCCCACGCGGGGTCGCGGCTGCGCAATTGCCGGTCGAACGCGTCGTTGCTCGGCGAGGTATGCGCGCCGCCGCGCTTATAAGGGCCGTACAGATACAGCACGCCGCCGTCCACGAGCCGACTGCCCGCGCCCGCGAAAAGCGCCTGCGCCGCGCTCCACGGCGCGATGTGAATCATGTTGATGCAGACCACGGCGTCGAGCGCGTCCACGCCCCAATCCGGCTGGTGCACGTCGAGCGCGAGCGGCGCGCGCACGTTCGCCAGCCCCGCGTGCGCCACCCACGCGGCAATCGACGCCCGTGCTTGCGCATCGAGATCGCTCGGCTGCCAGTCGAGGCCCGGCAAGGCGCCGGCGAAGCAGACCGCGTGCTGCCCCGTGCCGCTCGCGATTTCGAGTACGCGGCCGGTGGCCGGCAGCACCGTGCGCAGCACGGCGAGGATCGGTTCGCGGTTGCGTTCCGCGGAAGGCGAATGTTGCCGCAGCGCCGCTTGGGGATTCGTCATGTTCAGGCTTTCGGTTCAGTACAACGACGTGCGCACTCTTTCGGCGAGTTCGCGGTCGTAAGTGGCGGCGTCGAAATTCGCGCCGCTGACGCGCCGGAGAATTTCACCCGCGCTCGGCAGCCGGGACCGTTCGACATGATGCGCCGGGTCCCATAGTTTCGAGCGCACCAGCGCCTTCGAGCAATGAAAATACACCGCGTCGACGTCGATCAGCAGCACGGTGCGCGGCAGTTTACCCTCGACGGCGAAACTGTTCAGCATGGCCGGATCGTCGGAAATGCGACCGCGGCCATTCACGCGCAAACTTTCGCCGACGCCCGGAATGATGAACAACAGCGCCAGATGCGGATTGACGATGATGTTGCGCAGACTGTCGATACGATTGTTGCCGATGCGATCCGGCAGCGCGAGCGTGCGTTCGTCGACGATCCGCACGAAACCCGGCGTGTCGCCGCGCGGCGAACAATCGAGGCCGTCCGGTCCCGCGGTGGCGAGCACGACGAACGGCGCGACCTCGATAAAGGCGCGATAGTCTTCATTGACGTAGGCGATCTCCTTGCGCACGGAGCGTTCATTCGGCTGGCCGTAGCGCGCTTCGAGCTGTTCAATCGTGGTCAACATCTGCGTTCCTTTGATGGCGGTTGTTCCTGGTTCGGACGGCCCGGTCAATCCAGCGCAAGGCGACCGGCCAGCGCGGTCAAGGCATCGGCGCACGGCGCCGCGATTTTCAGCGACAGCAGCGGATCGGCGCGCGTGCGCCCGAGATTGATCGCGACGATCGGCTTGCCCTGCTTCTGCGCCCACACGCAGAAGCGATAGCCCGAGTAGACCATCAGCGAGGAGCCGACCACCAGCAGCGCATCCGCCGCATCGAGCGCCTGCGAGGCCGCGTCGACCCGCTCGCGCGGCACGCTTTCGCCGAAGAACACCACCGAGGGTTTCAGCAAGCCGCCGCAGTTCGAACACGCCGGAATGCGGAACGCTTCGAGATCGTGCCATTCGAGATGCGCGTCGCCGTCGGCGGCGGTTTCGGCGGTAACGTTCAGGAGCGCGGGATTGTCGGCTTCGAGCGTCTGCTGAATCGACGCGCGCGCGTGCCGCATGCCGCAGTCCAGACACGTCACGCCGTCGATGCCGCCGTGCAGTTCGATCACCTCGCGGCTGCCCGCCCGCTGATGCAGGCCGTCGACGTTCTGCGTGACCAGCGCCGACACGTGGCCCGCCGCTTCGAGGCGGGCCAGCGCGGTATGCGCGGCATTCGGCTGCGCCTCTGCGACCACCGGCCAGCCGACCATGCTGCGCGCCCAGTAGCGCTGGCGCATGCCGGCCGTGCCGAGAAATTCCTGCAACGTGATCGGCGGCGAGCGCTTCCATTCGCCGTTGTCGTCGCGATAGCCGGGAATGCCGGAGTCGGTGCTGATGCCCGCGCCGGTCAGCACGAACAGACGCGGATAATGCTGCACGAAGTCATGCAGATCGTCGAGCGTATGCGATGCGTTGATGGTTTCGATGTGTGCGGGCTGAAGTTCGCTCATGACGGGACGTGGTAGGACTGCGGCCTTCGCGTGGAACCGGAACGCTGACTAACGGCGCGGCGCGGACGGCTTGCCCTGTCTTGCTTGCGCCGCTTTGCGTGCTTGCCGTGCTTGCCGCGCCTGCCATTCGGCAAGCGCGGCCTGATAGCGTTCGAGCGCTTCATCGTAGAGATCGAAAACACACGGATTGCAGCCGCTGTGACAACAATCGTCGAGATCGGGCCGCACGGGCGGCACCGGCGGCGGGTCGTCCCTGGGTGTGGCTCGGGGCACGGCGAATCGCTTTCCGAAGTGGCGGGAAGCAGTCAGTATAAGTTGATCCGCCGCGCCGCGCTTTCAGCCCGCGGTCGTCAAGACAGCCGTCAGCCCCGGCCCACGAACGGCATCTTGCTCGCCATGATGGTCATGAACTGCACGTTCGCCGACAGCGGCAATTGCGCCATATGCAGCACCGCGTCGGCGACGTGCTGAACGTCCATCAGCGGCTCGACAGCGATTTCGCCGTTCGCCTGCACGATGCCGCGCGCCATCCGCTCGGCCATCTCGGTGGCCGCGTTGCCGATGTCGATTTGACCGCACACGATGTCGTATTTGCGGCCGTCGAGCGAGACGGCTTTCGTGAGGCCGGTGATCGCGTGCTTGGTGGCCGTGTACGCGATGCTGTTCGGCCGCGGCGCATGCGCCGAGATCGAGCCGTTGTTGATGATGCGCCCGCCGCGCGGGCTCTGCGTCTTCATCAGACCGAACGCCGCGCGCGTGCAGAGAAACACGCCGGTGAGGTTGGTGTCGACCACGGAACGCCATTCGTCGATATCGAGTTCGTCGATATCGACGGGCGAACCGCTGCGGCCCGCGTTGTTGAACAGCACGTCGAGCCGCCCATGCCGTTCGCGGATCGTATCGAACAGCGCGGCGACGCTCGCGGCGTCCGTCACGTCGCACGCCACGGCCAGCGCGTCGCCGCCGAGCGGCCGCGCTGCCTCGACGACAGCATCGAGCAGCGCCTGACGACGCCCCGCCAGCACGACGCTATAGCCGTGCTCCACCAGCCGCAGCGCGCACGCGCGGCCGATGCCGCTGCCCGCGCCCGTCACCAGCGCGACTTTTTTGCTTCCCGTTCCCGTCACAGCACGTCTCCTTTGCTTGCAGATTCGATTGGCCAACTCGCCGCACGCGAACCTGCCGGCCTCGACGCCCCGGCTTCATCGAGCGTCGCTCGACGAGCGGTCAATCCAGCGCGCGGTCGTTCGGGTTCGCGAACAGCGACTTCATATCCGCGGAGAGCGGATAGTTGAGGTTGATGCCCTTGGGCGGAATCGGCTGCGTGAACCACTTCTGGTACATGGCCGCCGCCTCGCCCGAGGTTTGCAGCCGCGCGATCACGCCGTCGGCGAGCTTCTTGAAGCCGGGGTCGTCCTTGCGGAACATGCAGCCATACACCTCGGACATCGGCGAGTTGCCGGTGATCAGGTAGTCGTTCGCGTCCGCCTCCTTGGCCTTAGCACCATACAGCAGCGGATCGTCCATCACAAATGCCACGGCGCGGCCGGTCTTTACATTGAGAAAGGATTCGGCATGATCTTTCGCGCTGATGAGGCGCATGTTCATGCCCTTCTCGTTGTTCATCTGCCGCAGCAGGCGTTCTTCCGACGTGCCCGCCGTGGTCACCACGGTCTTGCCCGCGAGGTCGGGAAAGTCCTTCACGCCCGAGCTTTTCTTCACGATCATCCGCACGCCGTACTGGAAGAAGCTGTTCGAAAACGCCGCCTGGTTGTCGCGCTCCTTCGTGTGCGTGGTCGAACCGCACTCGATGTCGATGGTGCCGTTCTGCACCAGCGGAATCCGGTTCTGCGACGTGATCGGCACTTCCTTCACCTTGAGGTTCGGCAGATTCAGTTCCTTCTTCACCTCGTCGACGATCTTCAGCGCGATCGCCTGCGAATAGCCGATCACTTGCTGCTGTTCATCGTAGTAAGAAAACGGCACCGACGATTCGCGCACGCCAAGCGAAATCACGCCGGTGTCGCGGATCTTTTTCAGTGTGGCGCTCGGTTCCTCGGCGCGCGCGGTGCCGGCGAAGCTCGTGGCGATGGCGATCGTGGTGAGTGCTGCTGCAAGTTTCATGGCATCTCCTTGGGTTGTGCCGAAGCGGCGTGTGGCGGTTGTGTGGCGGTTGTGTGGCGGTTGTGTGGCGGTTGTGTGGCGGTTGTGTGGCGGTTGTGTGGCGGTTATGCGGCGGTTGTATGGGTGCAGCCGGATCGTTGCAATCGAAACATGATGCGAGGTATGCCGCGCTCAGCGTGGCCATGCATAAGCGCCGGGTTCGAGCGGCGGCGCGCGGCCCGCGATCGCATCCGCGATCAGGCGCGCACTGCCGCACGCCAGCGTGAAGCCGAGCGCGCCGTGGCCGGTGTTCAGCCACAGGTTGCGATACGGCGTGGGACCGATGAGCGGCTTGCTGTCGGGCGTGGCCGGACGGTGGCCGCACCACGTCTGCGCCGCGGCGTAGTTGCCGGCAGCGGGGAAAATTTCCTGCGCCTGGCGCTTGAGCAGGTCGAGGCGCCGGTCGCGCCGCGTCACATCCATGCCGGCGATTTCGACCATGCCCGCAATCCGCAAGCGCTCGCCGAGCGGCGCATACACCACCTTGCGATGCAGATCGGTCACGCTCACGCGCGGCGCGTGGCCGGGCGCGACGGGTATCGTCAGGCTGTAGCCGGTGAGCGGATACATCGGCAGACGCATGCCGAGCGCATGCAGCAACGGCGCGCTGCCGTTGCCCAACGCGACCACGAATGCATCGGCGCGAATCTCGCCGCGCGGCGTGCGCACGGCAAGCGCCGCGCCGCGCTCGGTGACGAACGAATGAACCGGCGTCTCGTAGTGAATCGCCACGCCGTATCGCGTGTTCAGCACGCCGGCGAGCGCCACGCTGAACCGATGACAATCGCCGGCCTCTTCCGAGGGCGTGTGAATACCGCCCGCCAGCAAGGGCCGCGCGTGTTCCAATGCGGGTTCGAGCGCCACGCAAGCGGCGGCGTCGAGGGCGCGCTGTTCGGAACCGGCCGCTTGCAGAAAATCCATCTTGCGGCGCGCCGCGTCGAATGCATTCGCATCCCGATAGACGACGAGCTTGCCGTTGCGCACGTAATTGAAATCGATCGACTCGCGCTGCACGAGTTCGTGCAACGCCTCGCGGCTCAACGCGCCCAATCGCAGCATTTCCACGGCCGTTTGGCGCGCGCGGCCGCCGCGGCATGCGAGCAGAAACGACAGGCACCAGCGCCATTGCCGAGGATCGAGGCGCGGCACGAAACGCAACGCGGAATCGCCTTGCAACAGCCACGCGGGCAGATGCGGCAACACCGAAGGATCGGCAAGCGGCGCGACGTAGCTATAGCTCAACTGGCCGCCGTTCGCGAAGCTCGCTTCGAGCGCGGCGCCGTCGCGGCCTTCCAGAATCGTCACGTCATGACCGTCGCGCGCCAATTGATAGGCGCTCGTCAAACCCACCACGCCCGCACCGAGTACACACACGCGCATAGCAACCACACCTTCGAGGAATCCGTTCACCGCGAGTGTGGCGCGACGAAATACGCGCATCAAATGAGCAGATGCACGGCTCCATAACCCAGGGTTAAGACGTCGGCGGGAGGTTCGCGCAGGCTCATGCGGAGTTCACGCGAAATGCGCGCGCAACACGTCGAGAAACGCGTTGCCCGCCTGCGAGTCCATCCCGCCGTCGCGCCAGAGCGCGAACACGCCGACCGACAGCGCGGGCGTGACCGGCCGGATCGCAACCGGCTCGGCACCGCAATGCGCCGTCAGTTCGTCGAGCAGCGCATAGCCAACGCCGCGCGCGGCCAGGGCGCGCGCCACGTACCAGGTCTGCGCCTCGACGGCGGCGACGCTTTCGTCCAGCTCCTGCGCGTCGAGCGCATTGCCGATCAGCTCGCCGAGCGGATCGCTGTTGCCGATGCTGATCCATTCCCGTGCGAGGAACGCCGGCAGGTCGATTGGCCGTTGCGCGTCGGGATCGTCGGGCGGGCACACGCAGACAATCGCCGTGCGCCCCAGCTCGACCGCCGTGATGCCCGGCCGCGCCGGCGGATTCAGCGCGACCGCGAGATCGAGGTCGCGCGTGAGCAGCGCGTTCAGCAACTCCTCCGTGTGCCGCGTCTGCACCTTCAGCGACACGCGCGGATAGCCGCGCCGGAACGCTTGCACCGCCGGCGGAATCAGGCTCAAGCCGAGGCTCGGCAAACAGCCGATACGCAGATGCCCTTCCGGTTGCAACGCGAGGTTGCGCGCCAGATGGCGAATGCCGTCGAGATTCGCTTGCAGCTTCTGCGATTCGGAGAACAGCAGTTCCGCCTCGCGCGTCGGCTGCAACCGGCCATGCACGCGATTGAACAGCGCGAAGCCGAGGCTGCGCTCCGCCTGCGCGAGCGTCTTGCTCACGGCGGGCTGCGACACGCACAACAGTTCGGCCGCTTTCGACAGCGACCCCGTGCGCATGATGGCGTGAAAAATTTCGATGTGGCGCAAACGCATGGACGCATGACCGGCACGGACCGGCGAAATAAGCACAAATGGATAGACATGGACGAGCCGCCGTCGACGTCGAGCGCGAACCCGGCGGCCGTCGCGAAGCATAACGTCTTTCAGCATGCTTTCATTATTTGCCGTTCCTGTCCGCGCCCGTATCGGACGGCGCATCAATGGTATCTTTCGCCGTTGCGCGTCACGCGCGCGATTCAAGGCCTTCCGAGGATGGAAGAAGGAAGACAGGAAGCACGCTTCATGAAAGACCTATCGACACCGCCGCCTGCCGGAGAGGCCACGCCGCCGCGCCGCTGGCCGAACACCGGCTATCCCGCGATGCTCACGGCCACCGCCGCATGGCATGTGTTCGTGCTGGCCGGATGGCTGCTCGCGCCTGCCGCGTGGCCGTGGTGGCTGGCCGCGATCTTCGTCAATCACGCGATTTTCACGGTGGCCGGCTTGCTGCCGCGCACCTCGCTGCTGGGCCCGAACTGGACGCGCCTGCCCGCCGACGCACGCAACGCGGACGCGATCGCACTGACCATCGACGACGGCCCCGATCCCGCCGTCACGCCGCAAGTGCTCGATCTGCTCGACACGTTCGGCGTGCGCGCCACGTTCTTCTGCATCGGCGAGAACGCGCGGCGCCATCCCGAACTCACGCGCGAGATCGTCGCGCGCGGCCATGCGCTGGAGAACCATTCGCAGGTTCACGTACACACGTTTTCGGTGACGTTGCCGGGCGCGCTCACGCGTGAAATCGACGCCGCGCAGCGTACCCTGGAGGAACTGGGCGGCGCGCGGCCGATGTTCTTCCGCGCGCCGGCCGGCTTGCGCAACATCTTTCTCGAACCCGTGTTGCGCAAGCTCGATCTGCGGCTCGCCTCATGGACGCGGCGCGGCTACGACACGCGCGAGCGCGATCCGCAAGTAGTGACGCGGCGGCTCATCGACGGCCTTGCGCCACGCGACATCCTGCTGCTGCACGACGGCAACGCCGCGCTCACCGTCGAGGGCAAGCCGCTGATTCTCGCGGTGCTGCCGCGTGTGATCGACGCGGCCCGCAAGCAAGGTCTGCGCTTCGTCACATTGCGCGAGGCGCGCATCGACGGCTGATCGTGCCTCGCGCGGGCTTCAACCGCTCGAGCCTCGACCGGCGGTTCGAAAAATCGCGCCGCGCGCCTCACGCCCACGCCCACGCCCACGCCCACGCCCACGCCCACGCCCACGCCCACGCCCACGCCGTCACCAACGGTAGCCCACTCCGCCGAAAATCACATCCGAGTCGCGGTCGTAACGGGTCAGCACGCGATTCCAGGCGAGCCGTGCCTCCCAGTGATCGGTCAGACGATACGCGCCCGCGACCGTCACGAGGCCGGAGAACGTGCCGGCCCCCGAGCCCGAGTCCAGGCTGTGCTCGTTCGCATTGCCGTTGATCGCGTAGTACACGCCGAGGCCGGCCGCCAGCGTGACCTTGTCGTCGAGGAATGCGCGGGTGGCCCACAACTGGCTCGTCATGCCGTCGCGGCGCGTCTCCCGGCTGCTGCCTTCGTGAAGATAGCCGACCGTCACGTCGAGATACTTCGCGAGGCCGCGCCGGTATTCGATCGCGCCGCCCAGCGCGGTCGGCGAATCGCTCGAGTTGATGATGGTTTGGCCCAGGTAGACGGCCACTTCGTTATGCGTGACCGGGTGGGCGCTGTCGCTTGCCCCGTCGCTTGCCCTCTCGCGCGGACCGGGCGTGGCCGGCGCATCGAGCTGATAGCCGACGCCCATCATCACGCCGGCCGAGTCCGGCCCGCGCTGCACGTGCACGCGATTCAACTGAAGTTGCGTGATCCACCGGTTCGACGCGTAGTACGCGGCGCGCACGCTATACACGACGCCCCAGCCGTGCGTGTCGGCATAATTTCCGCCTTGCTCGGCGGTGGTCGTATCGAAGTAACGGTAGGGGCCGATGCCCGCCTGCAGCACGAATCGCGGGCTGCCCACGGGAATGCGCCCCCATAGCTGGATGGTCTGGCCGTCGCGGTGATGGCCTGGGATGTGGCCTTCGTTGAGCCATGTGAAGCTGGCGGCGAAGTAGCGCCCCAAGCCTTCCTGATAGTTCAGCGCCCAGGTGTAGGTGTTGGTGCTGCCCGCGCGCGAGCCGCCGCCGAACAGCGAGAATTCCTGCGCGAGACCGACCGTGGATACGGACAACAACAGGAAACCGGCAATGGAGCGCGCTGCGTTGAACCCGCGCCTACAGTGAACAGCGCGATTGAGATGTCGCATGCTGCCTGCCTCTGTGGGTAAGCCCTTTATCGCCACAGGCCGTGTATGGCTGCCGGCCTTTTATTCGACAACTCACCGGTGTGCCGCCCGAGTGCGGACACCGGCCGGAACCGGCCATCGTTGAACACTGCCTGTCATGCTAGCAGACCTGCCGCGGCAACGTTGCAGCCGCAACGACGGCATCGCAACGGGCAAAGCACACGGGCAAAATTACCGGCAGCCGGTTCAAAAGCCAATCGTCCGGCGAATTTCTTCTTTCGTTCACGCCCGCACTTCAGCCGGCGCGAATCCCGCCGTTTACCAATACATACGGAACCTTACGACGCACCGGCCAACCCTCGAAAAAAGGGGTGCGCCATTCGACGTGCGTCGCCCAAGTCAAACGGAGAGAGTATGTTCGTCGCAATCGGCTGGATCCTCGTGCTGGGGTCCGTCCTGGGCAGTTTTCTAGGCGTGGGCGGGCATTTGCCGGCGCTCATTCAGCCGTTCGAATTGCTCTGCATTTTCGGCGCGGCGATCGGTGCGTTCGTCGTGAGCAATCCGACTTCCACGCTGAAGAAAACCCTCAAGGCGATCCCTTCATGCTTCAAGGGCGGCGGCTATACCAAGGCGAAATACCTTGAACTGATCGCGCTGCTCTACGAACTGCTTCAGAAGGCGCGCAAGGAGGGCATGATGTCGCTCGAAGCCGACGTCAACGCCCCGGAAGAAAGCGTGATCTTCCAGAAGTATCCGCAGATTCTCGGCGACCATCATCTGCTCGACTTCATCGTCGACTATCTGCGCATGATGTCCGGCGGCAACGTCAACGTGCTCGAAGTGCAGGACCTGATCGACGAGGAACTGGCCACGCATCACGCGGAAGCGTCGATCGCGGCCAACGCGATCCAGAAAATGGCCGACGGCCTGCCCGCCTTCGGCATCGTCGCCGCGGTCATGGGCGTGGTTCACACGATGGGTTCGGTCGGCGCGCCGCCCGCCGTGCTCGGCGAAATGATCGCCGGCGCATTGGTCGGCACGTTTCTCGGCATTCTTCTCGCGTATGGCTTCATCGGCCCGCTCGCCGACCTGCTCAATGCGAAGGCCCGCGCGGAAGCCAAACCGTATCAGTGCGTGAAGGCCGTGCTGCTCGCGTCGCTCTCGGGCTACGCGCCGCCGGTGGCCGTCGAATTCGGCCGCAAGGTGCTGTTCACCGCGGACCGTCCGAGCTTCCAGGAACTCGACGACGCCGTGCGCGCCACCAAGACGCCGAAGCCGGCATCGGCCTCGGCCTGACCGGAGCGGCATGATGAGCGACAGAAAATCGCGCGGCTCGCAGGGCGAGACGCCGGCCCCGGTGATCGTGCGCCGCTCGAGGAAAGGCGGCGACCACGGCGCGCATCACGGCGGCGCATGGAAAATCGCCTACGCCGACTTCGTCACCGCGATGATGGCGTTCTTTCTGCTGATGTGGCTGCTCGGCTCCACGTCGAAGTACGACAAGCAGGGCATCGAGGATTACTTCAACACCCCGCTGTCGGCCATGCTCGGCGGCAACGACAGCACGGCCGCGGCGCGTCCCAGCGTGGTGCAAGGCGGCGGCCGCGACGTCTCCGATACGCGGCCCGGCGACGGCAAGAAAAGCCAGATCGAGCCGCCGGCCACGGCCGCGCCGACCGTGTCGCCCGCCGACGCGGCCCGCCTGCAGCAACTGAAGGCGAAGCTCACCGCGTTGATCGAGCAGAGCCCCACGCTGAAGTCGTTCAAGGACCAGATCCGCATTTCGATCACGAACGAAGGGCTGCGCATCGAGATCGTCGATTCGCAGAACCGGCCGATGTTTCCGTCCGGCAGTTCGAAGCTGCAACCGTACGCGGTGACGATCCTCACGCAGATCGGCGCGGCGCTCAACGACGTGGAGAACCGCGTTTCGATTGCCGGCCATACGGACGCGGTGATGTTCGCCGCGGGCCCGGAAGGCTATTCGAACTGGGAGTTGTCGTCCGAACGCGCGAACGCCGCGCGCCGCGCGCTGGTGGCCGGCGGCATGCATGCGGACAAGGTGCTGCAAGTGCGCGGGCTGGCGGACGTGCTGCCGCTGAACAGCCGCGTCACGGACGAACCGACTAACCGGCGCATCAGCATCCTCGTGCTGAACAAGGCCGCGGAGCTGGCGTTCTTCCACGACGGCGGACGCACCGCGATCGACGACAGCGTGCCGGCGAGTTCAGCCATTCCCACGGTGGCCGGGCGCTTGCAGCCGGTGAGCTTCACCCGCCGCTCGCCGTAGTCTTTTGCCGGCGTCCAGTTGTTCGCGGCTCCTCGGGCGCGCTTCTTGCGCCCTGTCCGGTGGACGTAAGCCGCCCTTTTTGCCGGGCGGCCTGCGCGAACCTTGGTGTGGCGGCGTTGCAATTGCGACGAGTTCACACGTAAATATGACAACGGGAGCAAACGTATGGACACCAATTCAGCACAAGGCGCGGTGAAGGAAGCCGCGGGCAAGGTTCAAGGCGCGGCCGGCGAGATGCTCGGCGACACACGCGAGCAGATGGCGGGCAAGGCCCGCGAATTGAGCGGCAAGGCGCAGCAGCTTTGCGCGAATACCACCAGTCTGTTACGCGAAACCACGGCTGAAAGCCCGTTCACCACGCTCGCGGTGGTCGCGCTCGCCGGTTTCGTGGCCGGCGCGCTGTGGTCGCACGGCGGCTCGCGGCGCGACTATTAGTCTCCTGGTCTCGCCGCTATTCGGCGGCTTCGATGAACGCCGGGCGGTCCGCCGTGAGCGATCGCCCGTCAGCCGTTTTTCCTGCGGCGCGCCGCGCCCATCTCCAGTTCCACCCACGCCGGCGCATGATCGCTCGCATGCGGCTCGCCGCGCACCCAGCGGTCGACGCCCGCATCGCGCAAACGCGGCGCGAGGTCCGCGCTCAGCAGAATGTGGTCGATCCGCAAGCCGGAGTTGGTGTCCCAATGACGGCGGAAATAATCCCAGAAGGTGTAGACGCGCTCGTCGCCGAAATGCGTGCGCAGCGCGTCGGTCCAGCCTTGCGCGAGCAGGCGCCGATAACGCTCGCGGCTTTCGGGTTGCAGCAGCGCATCCTTCAGCCATGAACGCGGATTGTAGATGTCCTCGTCGGTGGGCACGACGTTGAAGTCGCCGGCCAGCACCACCGGATGGCCGCTCCTGAACAGCTTCGCCGCATGCGCGATCAGATGGTCGAACCATGCGAGCTTGTAGTCGAACTTGGGGCCCGGTTGCGGATTGCCGTTCGGCAGATACAGGCAGCACACCAGCACGCCGCCCACGGCCGCTTCCAGATAGCGGCTGTGCGTGTCCTCCTCGAAACCGGGCAGGCCGCGGCGGCTTTCATGCGGGGCCTCTCCCTTCGACAGAATCGCCACGCCGTTCCACGCGCTCTGTCCTTGCCAGATGGCGCTATAGCCCGCTTCGCGCAGCGGCTCGACGGGAAACGCGCTGTCGAGCGCCTTGAGTTCCTGCAGGCACACGATGTCGGGTGCCTCCCGCTCGAGCCATTGCAATAGCGCCGGCAAGCGCGAACGGATTCCGTTGATGTTGAAAGTTGCAATTCGGAGCTTCGCCACGGCGTGTTCTCCCTGCAAGGCGATCTAGGCTGCCGCCGTATCGCACCACTCCATCGCCCATGACTTCGCGCAGGAAATGGCATCGGCTTCGTTCGAAAAGGCGTCGATGTCGCCAGAATCGTGCGAGCGGCAATGCCCGTTATCTTGCGGAACGTGCGTGATGCGGGCTCTCGCGTAGTAGTAGCCGTCTTCCGCATGGCGGGCGCGGCAGTCGATGTGGAAATGCCGGTAGTCGAACTGCATTCGCTCTCCTCTGAACGCGCTTGACCTCGTCAGCGGTAGCATCGCTTGTTCCTGGCCGTGCCTGGTCGTGCCTGAGCGGCCCGCGTCTCGCGCGCTGAAAGCGCGCCGCCGCGGGCCTCGCCCACTCAGTTCGGCACGTTCACCGCGCCATTGGCGACCGTGATCGCATTGGCGGCCGGGGTGGCCGCGATCGCCGGCAAGTTGGCCGTGGTGAGCGGCGGCGCGGCGCCGGCGGTGCCGCCGCGCGGCACCGTGTGAATCACCTGCGACGGCGGCAGCGGCGTGCCGCTCTTCAGATGACTCCACATCAGATTGAGCGCCTGAATATCGTAGTAGTGCAGCGGCACGAAGCGCGTATCGAAGCCGGCCACGCCGAGAAACGCATCGAAATGCTGGGCGTTCGTCACTTCATAGAACGACAGCTTGCTCGCGCCGCCTTCGGTCAACTGATTGAGCCCGAGGTACGGACGCGATGCGTGGTTGATCGGCACGAGCGCATCGGCGCGACCCTGCACGATGATCGCGGGCTTGCCGTGCAGATTGGCGTTGACGCGCACCGCCTCCACGCTGTTGGTCAACGTGCCGTTGGTCCACAGCGTACGCAGGCAGGCCGCGCCGGCGTAGCTGGCGTCGGCGGTCGCGAGCCGATGATCCGCGGCTCCCGTCGCCCCCGCGTTGAAGACGAGATTGACGCCGTTGGTGGGCGGCACGCCGTTGCCGTTGCCGAATACCGTGAGCATCGGCGAGACCGCCGGCGTCACGCCGGCCGCACCCGTCGAACTGGTGGTGCCTAAGCTGAAGTTGCAGAGGTTGTCCGTGACGCTCGAACGCGCGTACGCGTTCGCATAGGTCACGGCGACGGCCGGCACCGCTTGCGAATCCCACATCGGCGCTTGCAGCACATCGGAGTCGGTCTGATAGCCGTTCTGATGCAGCAGCGCGAGCGCGTTGGTCGCCTGGGTCGCCACGTCGCTGCCGGTGATGATGCCGGCGCTCGCCAGCGACGCGCATCGCGCGCTGCGAATCGCATTGGTCGTGGCCAGCGGCAGCGCGCTCAGATAGGGCGCGCCGGTTGCGGCCGGCGCGAGCGCCGCGCACGGCTGCAAGGTGTTGGCGAGCGTGGTGTAGTCGGCGAGCGGCTTGCCGATCGCCCCGACCGGCGCGCCGCCCTGCGTGACCGACACCGAGGCGGGCAGTCGCAAGTTGATCTGCGGTTCGCCGACCACGACCGCGGTGATCAGGCCGGACGTATCCTGCTCGGCCGCCGCGAGCGACGCGCCCCCGCCATTGCTCACCGACGCCGCGATGGTCGTGATGCTGCCGCTCGCATAACGCACCGTGTGCGCCGAGCCGTTGAGCGGACCATACGAATCGTTGAGCGCCCAATAGGCGAACTGGATGGCTTGCAGCGTGTTCTTGCCCCAGTCCTGCTCCGGGTTCTGCTGCGAATGCGCATGCTTGAACGCATAGCGATTCGGGAACTGGCTATTGAACGTGGCCAGATCGACATTGCCGAGGTTCGCCGTGAAAAGGCTCGCCTTGCCCGCGGCGCCCGCGTCCGCGAGCGTGCCGTCGATCAAGGTGACGCGGTTGGTCGACAGTTCATGCGCGCCGTTGCCGCCGCCCTTGTCGGTATAGGCCACCGCGCAGCCGCGTTTGAGGCCCCACTCGCCGGCCGCGGAAATCGCGCCGTATACGCCCCGCGAACCGGATGACGTCGCCGTGACGATGCACGGCTGATCCGCATTGAAGCTCGCCGGTATCTGCACGAGCATGCTGACGTTCTGCTTGCCGCTGCCGTCGTCGGCGAATGCGAGGTATTCCTTGCCGGCGATCTTGCCTTCGCCTAGCGTGTCGTTGCCGTTCAGGTCGACATTGGGTCCCCAGAAGCGTCCATAACCGCCGTTCGCCGTCATGTCGACGAGCGCGCGATAGTTCGACCAGATCGCAAGCCGCCGCAGCTCGGCGGCGCTCGGCTGCGCCGGGTTGGCGATGGCCGGCGCGGTGGCCGACGCGAGGCCGGTCTTGCCGAGGCCCGCTGTCAGCAGATCGTCGGCGTTGCCGTCGTAGGATTGGGTTTTCACCGCGCTCTTGATGAAGCTCGGCAAGACGTTGGCTTGCGGAGGCTTGACGTCGTCGTCACCGCTGTGGCAAGCGGTCAGAACGATAACGGCCGCCACGCCCGTGGCGATCGCCCGCGCCGGTGAGCCGGACTGTAGCGCCGGCGTGACTCTTTTTCGTGAAGTCATCTTTGCTGTCTCCGTGATTTTTTCATACGGTTGAAGACGCAACGGCACCGAACATGCTACCTGCCGTGTGTCGGATCGCGCGCGTCGGATACCGGCGCATCGCCAGCGTGCATGCACCTTTGAATGGAGTCAACTGAACGTCATGTCTTCGAATAAGGAATGTCAGGATTCGGGCGACAAGAACGCCACCCCACGTCGACCCGCGCGACGCCGCTTTCTGCAATCGGCTGCCGCGGCCGCCACGGTCGGTGCGGCGCCGCACCTTCGCGCGCAAGATCAATCGCCGTCCGCACCGCCCGCGCAAGCTCGCGACGCCGTACCGCCGCGCCCGGTCACGTTGACGATCAACGGCCGCGCTTATGCGCTACGACTCGAACCGCGCGTGACCCTGCTCGATGCGCTGCGTGAATACGCGGGCCTGATGGGCACCAAGAAAGGTTGCGACCGCGGGCAGTGCGGCGCCTGCACCGTGCTCGCCGACGGCCGCCGCATCAACTCGTGCCTGACGCTCGCCGTCATGCATGAAGGCCAGAACATCACGACGGTCGAGGGGCTCGCCGCCAACGGCGCGCTGAGTCCGATGCAGCGCGCCTTCATCGAACACGATGCTTTCCAGTGCGGTTACTGCACACCGGGTCAGTTATGTTCCGCGACGGCCCTGCTGAGCGAATTCCGCGACGGCGCGGCCAGCACCGTGACGGCCGATGTGCGCCGCCGCCCAGCTCAATTTTCCGACGACGAGATTCGCGAGCGCATGAGCGGCAATATTTGCCGTTGCGGCGCCTACGCGAACATCGTCGCCGCGGTGCGCGCGGTGCATGAAGGCGGTAGCCAGAGCGGCAGCGCCGCGAGCGATGGCAACGGCACCGGCAACGCCTGACGGAGCGACCAGCATGGATGCAATCTCTTACGAACGCGCCGGCGATATCGCCGGCGCGGTGCGCGCGGTTCAGCAACCCGGCGCGGTGTTCATCGGCGGCGGCACGAATCTGCTCGATCTGATGAAGGGCGGCGTGACGCGGCCCGTGCGGCTCATCGATATCACGCATATTCGCGGACTCGATACGATCACGACGCTCCCCGACGGCGGCATCCGCATCGGCGCGCTCGTGCGCAACAGCGATGCGGCGAATCATGCGCTGGTGCGCGAGCAATACCCGCTGTTGTCGCAAGCATTTCTGGCGGGCGCATCGGCGCAACTGCGCAATATGGCGACGGTCGGCGGAAATCTGCTGCAACGAACCCGCTGCGGCTACTTTTACGACACCGCCTTCACGCAATGCAATAAACGCACGCCCGGCAGCGGGTGCGCCGCGCTCGACGGCCACAATCGCACGCACGCGATTCTCGGCGCGAGTGCGCAATGCATCGCCGTGAACCCGTCGGATATGAGCGTGGCGCTTGCCGCGCTCGATGCGGTGGTGCGCGTGAGCGGCCCGGCAGGCGAGCGGACCATTGCGTTCGCCGATTTTCACCGGCTCCCCGGCGATCGGCCCGAGCTCGACACCACCTTGCAGCCCGGTGAATTGATTACCGCGGTGGATCTGCCGCCAGCGCTCTTCAGCGCGCGTTCGCATTACCTGAAAGTGCGCGACCGGGCCAGTTATGCGTTCGCGCTCGTCTCGGTCGCCGCCGCCTTGCAGATGGACGGCGAGCGCGTGAAGACCGCGCGTATCGCCTTGGGCGGCGTCGCGCATAAACCGTGGCGCGCGAGCGCCGCCGAACAGATGCTCGACGGCCGGCCGCTCACGCAAGCGACGCTGCGAGACGCCGCCGCCGCCGCGCTGCGCGATGCGCGGCCCCAACACGACAACCGTTTCAAGGTGCAGCTCGCGCAACGCGCGATCGTGCGCGCGGTGAACCAGGCCGCTGGCCGTGCCGGAGGTGTCGCATGAATCTGATCGGACAACCGTTCGACCGCACCGACGGTCTGCTCAAGGTAACCGGCGAGGCGCGCTATGCCGGCGAGTTTCCCGAGGCGCGTCTCGCGCATGCGGTGCTCGTCACCAGCACGATCGCGTGCGGCACGATTGCGTCGATCGACGCGGCCCGCGCGCAGGCGCTGCCCGGCGTGCTGCTCGTGATGACGTATCAGAACGCGCCGCGCCTGCCGAACGGCGGCAAGCCCGCGTTGGCGCCGCCGGCCGGCCGCCGCCTCTCGCTGCTGCAGGACAACGAGGTTCACTACAACAACGAGCCAGTCGCGGTGGTGGTCGCGGACACGCTCGAACAGGCGACCGACGCCGCGCGTCAGTTGCGCATCGCTTACCAGGCGAGCCCGGCGATGCTCGATTTCACGCGGGCCAAGTCGAACAGCCATGCGCCGGACAAGCCGCAAGGCCGGCAGACCGATACGCGGCGCGGCAGCTTCGAGGACGGCATGCGCGGCGCGGCGGTGCACGTCGACGTGACCTACACCACGCCGATCGAGCATCACAATCCGATGGAACCGCACGCGACGATGGCGCGCTGGGACGGCCCGCAACTCACGCTCTACGATTCGACGCAAGGCGTGAGCGGCGCGGCGCAGGCGGTCGCCAAAACGTTCGGCATCGCGCCCGGCGACGTGCGCGTGATCTCGCCGTTCGTCGGCGGCGGGTTCGGTTGCAAGGGCTC
This sequence comes from Paraburkholderia terricola, assembly GCF_003330825.1. Lineage (NCBI taxonomy): Bacteria > Pseudomonadati > Pseudomonadota > Betaproteobacteria > Burkholderiales > Burkholderiaceae > Paraburkholderia > Paraburkholderia terricola. The sequence continues at coordinate 1,883,169 of NZ_CP024942.1, read as the reverse complement.
GTCGTGGTCGCATGTGTCGTTGTGCGCGATGGCGGCGAAGCAGACGGGACGCCCGGTGCGGCTCGTGCTGCAACGGCCGCAGATGTTCGGCCCGGTCGGCGCGCGTCCGCGAACCGAGCAGCACCTGGTGCTCGCCGCGCGGCGCGACGGCACGCTGACCGCGATGCGCCACGACAGCATCTCGAACACGTCGACGATCGAGGATTGGACCGAGACCTGCTGCATGGTCACGCGCATGCTGTACGCGGTGCCTAATCAGATCACCACGCACCGGCTCGTGCAGTTGAACCTCGGCACGCCGACCTTCATGCGCGCCCCCGGCGAAACGACCGGCTCGTTCGCGCTCGAATCGGCCATGGACGAACTCGCGGCGGCGTTGAACATGGACCCGCTCGCGCTGCGCATGAAGAATCACGCCGACGCCGATCCGCAGGAAAACAAGCCGTGGTCGGGCAAATCCTTGCGCGAGTGTTACCAGATCGGCGCGCAGAAGTTCGGCTGGTCGCGGCGCAGCGGCGCGCCCCGCTCGATGCGTAACGGCAATACGCTGATCGGCATGGGCATGGCGACCGCCACGTATCCGGCCAACCGCAGCGAAGCCGCGGCGATTGCGCGGATTCTGCCGGACGGCACCGCGATGGTCGCCTCCGGCACGCAGGACATCGGCACCGGCACCTACACCGTGATGACCCAGGTGGCCGCCGACGCGCTCGGCTTCGCGCCCGAAAGCATCCGCTTCGCGCTCGGCGATTCGTCGCTGCCTCGCGCGCCGGTGTCGGGCGGCTCGCAATCGGCGGCGAGCGTATCGCCGGCCGTGCGCGACGCCGCGAGCCAGGCGCGCAGCCAGTTGATCGCACTGGCGCTCGCGGATCAGGCCTCGCCCGTGCACGGCCTCGCGCTCGACGACGTCACCGTGGAAAACGGCTGGGTGATGAGCCGCTCACAGCCGGCGAAGCGCGATCCGGCGGCGGCGATCATCGCGCGCTCGGGCGGCAAGCCGATCGAGGCGGCCTCGAGCGTCAAGCCCGGCGACGAGAAGCAGAAGTACTCGTTTCACTCGTTCGGCGCGGTATTCGTCGAGGTTCACGTCGACGCGGATCTCGGCACGATCCGCGTGCCGCGGGTCGTCGCCGTCTACGACGTGGGCCGCGTGCTCAACGAGAAGACCGCGCGCAGCCAGATGCTGGGCGGCATCGTGTGGGGCGTGGGGGCCGCGTTGCAGGAGGAAAGCTCGCTCGATACGCGCACTGGACGCTTCACCAACGCGAATCTCGCGGAGTACCACGTGCCGGTGAACGCGGATATCGGCTCCCTCGACATTACCTTCATTGACCGGCCGGATCCGTATATCAACTCGCTCGGCGTGCGCGGCATCGGTGAGATCGGCATTACGGGCGTGCCGGCGGCGATTGCGAATGCGGTGTTTCACGCGACCGGCGTGCGCGTGCGCGATTTGCCGATCACGCTCGATAAGGTGATGGGGCAGGTGCGGGTTTGAAGGGATGCTTTCGCGCTTGCCTCGTCATGCGTTGCAACGCACAATCGGTTTCATCCTTTCTCCCGGTGCCCGCTCATGGCCTATGCCTCGCTCGCCACTGGCGTGTTGCTCGCCGCCGGTCTCGGCTCGCGCTTCGACCCGGACGGCATGCACAACAAGCTGCTCGCGCGCATGCGCGACGGCACGCCGGTCGCGCATGAAGCCGCGCATCGGCTGCTCGCGGTCGTGCCGCGCGTGGTGGCCGTGGTGCGGCCCGGCTCGGACGCCCTTGCGCGCCTGCTGAACGACGCCGGCTGCGAGGTGGTGTTCGCCCCGGCCGCCGAGCGCGGCATGGGCGCGAGCCTCGCCGCGGGCATCGAGGCGAGCGACGACGCCGAAGGCTGGATCGTCGCGCTCGCCGACATGCCGCGCATCGCCGTGACGACGATCGAAGCGCTCGCGCGTGCGCTGGATGGCGGCGCGTCGCTGGTCGCGCCGTTTTACGAGGGGCAACGCGGGCATCCGGTCGGCTTCGGCGTCGCGCACCGCGATGCGCTGCTGAAGCTCGACGGCGACGCGGGCGCGCGCTCCCTGTTGATGTCGCAGCATGTCACGCGGCTGGACGTCGACGATCCGGGCATCTTGCGCGATGTCGATACGCCGGAAGATTTGCGCAACGTGTAGGCGGCGTGGCCGCGATGCTGGTGCGCAGACGACTGCCGGCAGCCCGGCGCGCCCAGGCATGCGCCTTGCGCTCATCAGATGTTGCGCAAGCCGTCCCGATTCCGCCTAAGCTGAGGTGACATCGCGATTTGCGCCCACGCTTACGCCTCGAATGCGGCCCCGCGCGTTCGACACCACCACACGTCCATGAGCGAAACCAGCCGACGCCTCTTCATCGTCTCGCCCCATTTCGACGACGCCGTCTTCAGTTGCGGCGCGTTGCTCGCCGCGCATCCCGACGCGGCGGTCTGCACGGTGTTCGCCGCGCCGCCCGAGCAGCAGATGCATACCGAATGGGATGAAAAGTCGGGCTTCGCGAACGCGCATCAGGCCATTCACGAACGCACGCTCGAAGACAACCGCGCGCTCGAGCTACTCGACGCGATTCCGTTGCGCATGCCGTTTCGCGACGCCCAGTATTCGGACTCGCCGTCGATCAGCAGGATGGCGGCGGCGCTGGAGGAAACCATCTATCGCTCGACCGCGAACACCTTGCTGATGCCGCTCGGCCTGTATCACGACGACCACGTGCGGGTGTTCGAAGCCTGCTGCGAAATCCTGCCGCGCCTGTCGCATCTGACGTGGTTCGGCTATGAGGAAGCGATTCACCGGCGCACGCCCGGCGTCGTGCAGGCGCGGCTCGCCGATCTCGCGCAGCGCGGCATCGTCGCGACGCCGGCGCATCCGAGCGCGGGGCACACCATCGACGTTCAGCGCCGCGCGCTGCTCAAACGCGAAGCGGTGCTCGCCTACGAAAGCCAGTTGCGTGCGTTCGGCGCGGGCAATTACGACGACGTGTTCGCCACCGAGCGTTACTGGCAGTTGAGCGTGGGCCGCCGCTTGAAAAAGTAGGCGGCGCCATGCACGCCGGATCGCCTACGATTGAAGGAAATGGCCGGCGCGCATTTCATCGCCGGCCACGCCTTCTTTTCCACTCACAGGTGGTGCAATGAGCTACGACATGCATACCAGCCCGATTCCCGATCCCAACGCCGATCCGACCCGCGACCCGGAAGCCGATCCGCTCGTGCCGCCGTCGCCGGGGCATCACACCGATGAGCCGCAGCAGCCCGAGGGACCGCCGGACAAAGACCCGGTATGAGGATTGGCGCCGCGGTGGGCTTGACGCATGAATTGGCGCGAGGCCGAAGCGTGAATCGGCGCCGAGCCGAAAGCGGCCCGGCGCCTGAACCCGAGCCGCCCCCGATCAGCGCATGAGATCGGTAAAGCCCTGCAACAGCCGGTCGATGTCGGCGGCGTGGAGGTTGCCCATCGTCGAGATGCGGAACAGTTCCGCCGACAGCCCGCCCTGCCCCGCATAGATGACGAAGCCGCGCGCCTTGAGCGCGTCGTGCAGTTGCGGATACGACACGCCGGCCGGCAAGCGATACGCGCGCAGCACCACCGACGATTGCTCCGCCGGCAACACGCTGCCGATACCCCGCTCGGCGAGACCCGCGCGCGTCTGCTCGGCGAGCGCGGCATAGCGCGCGTGACGCGCGTGCCAGCCGCCTTCGTCGGCCAGTTCGCGCAACGCCTCGACGAGCGCGTAGTACGCATGCACCGACGGCGTGAACGGCGTGTTGTGCTGATCCTGCAAACGCGCGAGACGCCCGAGGTCCAGGTAGTACGTGCGGCTCGCCGCCTGCGCAAGCGCGGCGCGCCGCACCAGCACGAACGACGCGCCCGGCACGCCGTGCAGGCATTTGTTCGCCGTCGCCGCGACCGCGTCGAGGCTCACGTCCGCGAAATCGATCGCTTCCGCGCCGAAGCTGCTGACGCCGTCCACCAGCAAACGCAGACCGCGTGCGCGGCACAGCGCGGCGAGCGCCGGCAGATCGTTCAGGCGGCCGGTGGTGGTTTCGTGATGGATCACGGCGAGGTGCGTGAACGCCTTGTCGGCGTCGAGCCGTTCGGCGATTTTCGCGAGATCCGGCGCCTGCATCCAGTCGTGCTTCAGCGATTCATGCGCGATGCCGTATTGCGTGGCGATCTGCGCAATGCGTTCGCCGTACACGCCGTTTTCCACCACCAGCAGCTTGCCGTTTTGCGGCACCAGCGCGGCGGTCATGCTCTCGACGGCGGCCGTGCCGGAGCCGGTCATCAACACCGCCTGCCATTCGCTCGCGTTCAGACCGTACAGATCGACCAGACGCGTGCGGGCTTCTTCCTGCAAGTCGAAAAACTCGCTTTCGCGGTGGCACAGGTCCGTCTGCAGCAGGCTGTTGCGAACGCGTTCGGTGAGCGTCACCGGGCCGGGATTGAGCAGCAGCATTCGCGGACTCCTTAAGCGGCGCCGATGTGGCGCATCAGGCGCGTTTTCACATCGGGCGGGGTGATGGTGGGACGCGGCAGGCCGTCGGGCGTGCCGCGGCGAATCGCGAGACGCGCGAAGCGCGGGCCGTGCGGCGCCGGTGCCGCGTCGAACAACTCGTCGATCACGCTCGGGTCGTCGCTTTCAATCGCCGACGCATAACCGCACGCCGCCGCCACTCCCGCAAACGAAACTTGCGACGATACCGTCGCCTGACCGCCGGTCGAGTCGTGCGCGCCGTTGTCGAGCAGCACGTGCGTGAGATTCGACGGGCCGTACGCGCCGAGCGTCGCGAACGCGCCCATGCGCATGAGCGCCGCGCCGTCGCCGTCGAGCGCGACCACGTGCAGGTCGGGACGCGCGAGCGCGAGGCCCAGCGCGAACGGCGTCACGCAGCCCATCGAGCCGACCATGTACAACTGGTTCGGACGGTCGTCGATCGCATACAGCTCGCGGCCGCAAAAGCCGGTCGACGCCAGCACCACCGTCGATTCGAGCGGCGTATGCGCGATAACCTTCTTCAACGCCTCGTGACGTGAAGCCAATTCGCTCGCGGCCACGTTCCTGAACTGCGAACGCGCCGCCGCCGGCACGCGGCGCGTGCCCGCGCCAGCGTCTTTCAACTCGTACGGCGCCACGCTGCCCTTTTGCATGACGAGCGCGTACGGGCGGCCGGTTTCATTCATATGCGCGATGGCGCGATCGAGCGCCGGGCCGATCGCGTCGGCCTCGGTCGGGAACGTCTCCCAGGGAATCTCCATCGTCTCCAGCATCGCGGGCGTGACCGGGCCCATCAGCGCGTGCTGCGGTTCGTCGGCGACGCCGGGCTGGCCGCGCCACGTGACGATCAGCAATTGCGGCAAACGGAAGGTCCAAGTGAGCGAGGTCAACGGGCTCACCGCGTTGCCGAGCCCGGAGTTCTGCATCATCGTGATGCCGCGCCGGCCGTTGCGTGCGCCGAGCGTGACGCCCGCGATCAGCGCGACCGCGTCGCCCTCGTTCGCCGCCGACACGTAGTGCAGCGATTCGTCCTGCAACACGTAATTGATGAACGGCGTCAGATACGAACACGGCACGCCCGCATACCAGTCGAAGCCGCGTTCGCGCGCCGCCTCGACGAACTGTGCCGCCTCGATCATTGCGCGGCTCCGCCGGTTGCGTCCGCGGCCTTGTTGCCCGCCGTTGCCGCGAACGGCGCTTGCGCATGCGCGAAATCGCCGGCGCGACGGAAGTCTTCCAGGTCGTTCACACCGCGCCAGTGGCCGTGCACGTATTGCACTTCGATCGATTCACCGGCTTCGATCAGCGCGTTCAGCAGCGCGGGCATGTCGAGCGAATCGAAATCCGGACGCGCCTGCAACTGGCCGAGCACCGCTTGCAAACGCTCGCGCCCTTCGCCGCGCACGTTCAACAACCCCACCCAACGGCCGTGCGGCGTTTGCGAGGCGATCGCGGACGAAGCCTCCTGCCCGCTCGACACATGACGCAGCGTGACCTTGTTGCCGAACAGGCCGCGGTCGTCGGCCGCCGAGCACCATGCAAAATCGCGCACGCTGGCGTTTTCCGCGTCGGTCAGCGACGAATCCACCACCACGCTGAACGCCGCTTCGCTCTCCACGAGGTCGCGCAGGATATAGCTGCGGAACAGCAGGTCGCCGTAGGAGATCACGGTGTCGCCCGCGAGTTTGTCGCCCTGGACCGCGCAAGCGAGCGACGCCAGTTCGCCGGTTTGCGCATGCCGTTCGTTGACGACCAGCTTGATGCCCGCCGTGTCGATCGCGTCCGCGCGATAACCGCCGACCACCGTGATGTCGTTTACACCCTGCTTCTTGAACGCATCGACGAGCCAGCGCAGCAGCGGTTTGCCGGCGATCGGCAGCATGACCTTCGGACGGTCCTCGGTGACGGCTTCGAGGCCCGCGCCGCGGCTCGCCGCGAGCACCACCGCCGAACCGGCCGCGCGGCCGCTCGTCAGATAGCGGTCTTCGGCTTCCGAGTATTCGTCGGCGTCTTGCAGGCGGAAAATTTCGTTGACGGCGGCAATGCTGTCCTCGACGTTCACGAGCGTCTGGCTCGAATGAATTTCCTTGGCGACGGCCTGCATTGCCGAGGTGGCCGCGCGAATCAGGTGATTCGCCCAGATCACGGTGCTGATGCCGGCTTCGCGGAATACCTCGGTGGGCGTGCTGTAGTACTTGGTCGGCACGATCACGAGCGGACCGCGGCCGGCCCATTCGCGCGCGAACTCCAGGATTTCGTCGGGACGCGAGAGCTTGCTGTGAATCAGGATCGCGTCCGCGCCGGCGCGGCGATAGGCTTCCGCGCGACGCAGCGCTTCGTCCATGCCCCAACCGGCGATCAACGCCTCGACGCGCGCGACGATCGAAAAGTTTTCGTCCGACTGCGAGTCCTTGCCGGCCTTGATCTTGCCGCAGAACTCGTCCATGTCGGCGAGCGGCTGCGCTTCGCCGTTGATGAAGCTATTGGTCTTGGGAAATTGCTTGTCCTCGATACACACGCCGGCGATGCCGCGCTGTTCGAGTTTGCGCACCAGACGGCGCACGTTGTTGAAGTTGCCGTAGCCGGTGTCGCCGTCGAGCAGAATCGGCAGGTCGCTGGCGTCGGCCATGAATTCGAGGTTGTCGACGACTTGCGTCCAGCTTGCTTCGTTATTGTCGCGTACGCCGAATTGCGCGGAGATGGCGAGGCCGGAGCCCCAGATGGCTTTAAAGCCGGCTTCGCGGACAATGCGCGCGGAGAGGCCGTTGTGCGCCTCCATCATGAATTCGAGTTCGTTGCTGACCAGCATCTGGCGCAGGCGCGCGCTGCGGGAAGCGGAAACGAATGCGGGTTCGCGGGCGTTCATGTTCTGTTCTCTCCTGTGGCGGGCTTATTGGTGCTGTTTTTTGCCCGGCTGTCGGCCGGAAAATGGCGACTATAGCGGAATTTTTATTTATTTGTCTTTTTGATGACAGAGCGCATGTTCCGTTGCGCTTACGTGGAAAACTGTGTCGTTTTTTGCGCCCGTGCGGTGACCCGGACGGTGCCCCGGACTTTGGGTTTTGTTGGCGTTTTGTGGAGACTTGATGCAAGCCGCGCCCGTCCTCCGATTAAGGGTTTGTCCATTCATCCTTTTTTGGCGGGCGAATTATTCGCCCATTTCCAATATCGCATTTAATTCGCGGTTTTCATTAACTTTTCAATGCGCTGGCGCCCGTGACCTGAAACCCGAAAATCCCGGACCAACCCGCGCCAAGCGGAAAAAACGTATAACCGCCAATGCGTTCAATACCGGAAAAGCGCCAATTTATTCAGACGAATAAAAACGCGAAACAGCGGGTTTCCCCTCACTGCGGATAGCAGGCCATTACGCCGTAAACAGAGTGAGCGACAAACCATCCGCGGCCAGCGAACACGCGGAGCCGACCTCTGACCGACCACTGTGCGAAAGCAAAACCCATCGCTATGACTCTGAACAAAAAACTCGCTTCCATGATCGCCATCCTCTGGATCGGCCTGATTCTGATCGGCGGCTTCGGCGCATGGCAAAGCCGCGCCTCGATGATCGCGGACCGCCGCGATCAGTTGACCGCGTTGATCGACCAGGCCAACCACATCGTGGCCCGCTACCACACGCTCGCCCAACAGCACGCGATGTCGGAGGAAGACGCGAAAAAACAGGCGCTCGAAACACTCGCGTCGATGCGCTACGGCAAGGACGGCTACATCTCCATCAACGACTCGCAGCCCGTCATGCTGATGCACCCGTTCAAGAAGGAGATGATCGGCAAGAACCTCGCGCAATTCGCCGATCCGGCGGGCAACCATCTGTTCGTCGACATCGTCAAGGCGGGCAATCACGATGGCGGCGGCTTCGTCGATTACCTGTGGTCGAAGCCGGGCAGCGACCAGCCGGTGGCGAAAACCAGCTACTCGTTGCATTTCACGCCGTGGGACTGGTATCTCGTCACCGGCATGTACATGGACGACGTGCAGCGCGCGTTTTATGCGAATCTGCTGCGCTGGCTTCTCATCACCGTCACGCTCGGCGCGATCGCCACCGCCGCGATGCTGCTGGTGTTGCGCAGCATCCGCCGCTCGCTCGGCGGCGATCTCGAAGTCGCCGTGGAAGCCGCGCAACTGATGGCGCGCGGCAATCTCGCGGCACGCGTGCCGGTCGCGCCGGGCGACACGCAAAGTCTGCTGCATGCGCTGAGCACGATGCAGGCCGGTCTGGTCGACACCGTTTCGCGCGTGCGCCTGGGCACGGAAAACATCAACATCGGCGCGACCGAAATCGCCGCCGGCAACACCGATCTCTCGCAACGCACCGAGGAACAGGCGGCCGCGCTCGTCCAAACCGCGTCGAGCATGGACCAGATGACGGTCAACGTGAAGCAGAACGCGGACAGCGCGCAGCAAGCGTCGCAGCTCGCCGGTCAGGCCGCCGATGTCGCCACGCGCGGCAGCCGCGTGGTCGACGACGTGGTCCGCACGATGGGCGAGATCACCAGCAGCTCGCGGCAGATCGGCGACATCATCGGCGTGATCGACGGCATCGCCTTCCAGACCAACATTCTCGCGCTCAACGCGGCCGTGGAAGCGGCGCGCGCGGGCGAACAGGGGCGCGGCTTCGCCGTGGTCGCCGCCGAAGTGCGCAGCCTCGCGCAGCGCTCGGCCACGGCGGCGAAGGAAATCAAGGCGTTGATCGAGACCTCGACGCATACCGTGGAGGCCGGCGCGTCGCTGGTGTCCAACGCCGGCTCGACGATGGGCGAGATCGTGCAGTCGGTGCGCCGCGTCAACGAAATCCTCGAGGAAATCAGCAACGCGTCGCGCGAGCAGAGCGCGGGCATCGAACAGGTCAATCGCGCCGTCGGCGAAATGGATCAGGTCACCCAGCAGAATGCCGCGCTGGTCGAGCAGGCCGCCGCCGCGGCTCATTCGCTGAAGGATCAGGTGGGCGTGCTGCGCGAGGCGATTTCGAGCTTTGCGCTGCCGGCTTGAGGATAAATTTGGACGCTGACGGAGGTTAGCGGAAGCGCAAAGAAAGAAGGCGCTCGACAGCAGGGAGCGCCTCTTTAACACGCCGCGTCGGAGTTGACGCATTAATCGAACGAACGAGCCGCGCGGATTTTCAAGTCCGCGCGGCTTTTTTCATGCTGCTTGGGCGTGCGCGACGTGCCGCGCATCCACGATCGGCTTGCGGAGGCCTCGCATACAGATTACGTTCTGATTACAATCGGAGCGGCGGCGCCGGTTCGGGCGGCGCTGGCCGATCCGCTGTTCATTGCTGTTTGTCTTTCAAAGATGCAAAGCCCATGACCCAGAAGAAGAAGTCCGAGCACGCACCCTACGCGCCCGTCGCGAAGAACCAGTTGCTGACCGCACGCCTGCCGATGTGGCGCTCGAAGCTCATCGTCCTGCTGGTGTTCGCGGCGTTCGCCTCGCTGGCGGGCCGCGCGTTCTGGGTGCAGGTGATGAACCAGGACTTCTACGTCGATCAAGGGCAAAAGCGCTATCAGCGCACCATCGAACTCGATGCGACACGCGGGCGCATTGTCGACCGCAATGGTTCGATGCTCGCGGTCAGTCTCGCGACCTATGAGATCTGGGCCTCGCCCAAACAGCTCGACGAGGCCGCGCTGCCGCCGCTCTCGAAGCTGCTCGATCTGCCGCTCGCGGAATTGCGCCGGCGTCTGAACGGCGACAAGAGCTTCGTGCTGCTCAAGCGCCAGGTGGATGCCGACACCGCCGGTCATCTGAACAAGCTGGGGCTTGCGGGCATCACGCAGATCGCGGATTCGAAGCGCTTTTATCCCGAAGGCGAGTCGGCGGCGCACGTGGTCGGCTTCACCGATATCGAGGACAACGGCCAGGAAGGCGTCGAACTCGCCGCCAACGAGCAGTTGCTCGGCGTGCCCGGTCATCGCGAGGTGATCCGCGACCGGCTCGGCCGCGTGGTGTCCGAGACCCGGCCGCTGGTGCCCGCGCAAAACGGCGCGACCATCCACCTGACGATCGACCGGCGCATTCAGCAACTCGCCTATGCGCAACTGAAGGAAGCCATTGCCAAACACCACGCCGAAGCCGGCAGCGTGGTCGTGCTCGATGCGCGCAACGGCGAGATCCTGGCGCTCGCGAACTATCCGAGCTTCGATCCGAACGACCGCGCCCGGCTGACCGGGCGGCAACTGCGCAATCGCGCGGTGGTCGACACTTTCGAGCCCGGCTCGACCATCAAGCCGCTGGTCGTCGCGCTGTCGATCGACGAGGGCAAGGTGCGGCCGCAAAGCGTCATCAATACCGCCCCTGGCTGGTACAAGATCGGCCCGGCGGTGATTCACGACACCTCGAACCACGGCATGATGACGGTCGCCGAAGCGGTGCAGAAGTCGAGCAATATCGCGCTCGCCAAGCTCGCGCTGAATCTGCCGGCCGAAAAGATCTGGACCAAATATCAGGAATACGGGCTCGGCTCGCGGCCCGATCTGACTTTTCCGGGCGTGGCGTCCGGCAAGGTGCGGCCGTACAAACGCTGGCGTCCGATCGAACAGGCGACGATGGCCTACGGCTACGGGTTGTCCGCTTCGCTGCTGCAGATGGCGCAGGTCTACACCGCCTATGCCGGCGATGGCACGATGCATCGCGTGAGTCTGGTGCGCGACGGCGCGGGTGCGGTCATGCAATCAGCGCAAACCGGCCATGCGGTCACGACGCCGGCTACCGCGCGCGCGATTCGCTCGATGCTGGAAATGGCCACCGGCGAAGGCGGCACCGGGCGCGCCGCGGCGGTGCCCGGCTACCGGATCGGCGGCAAGACCGGCACGGCGCGCAAGCAGGTGGGCGCGACTTACGCGAAAAACCGCTATCGCGCGCTTTTCGTCGGCATGGCGCCGATGAGCGACCCGCGGCTGATCGTCGCCGTGATGATCGACGACCCGGCGGGCAAGGCGTTCTATGGGGGCACGGTGGCGGGGCCGGTGTTCAGCGGAGTGACGGGCGGCGCGCTGCAGTTGCTCGGGGTGCCGCCGGATGCGCCGGGCGTTTGACAGATTCGTTAGCAATGATTTGACGGGGAAGCACGATACACGCACTGCCAATGCGCCCGACGTAATGTAACCGCCTCGATTTAGATCTCTTAACAACGTTTTATTGCGTGGCGCGGCAGAAGCATTGCTAGACTGGGCCGCGCGCCGGACATCCGGCAATCCGGCGCGCCATTGCGCATCGATCGCCACGCAAGCGGTCGATGCATTCTCCCCCGCCCAGGCAAGCAAAGGAAACGCCATGACGAATCGAATCTTGACGACCGCCGCCGGTGCGCCGGTCGGCGATAACCAGAACTCCGAAACCGCCGGCCCGCGCGGCCCGATCACGCTGCAAGATTTCTGGCTGCTCGAAAAGCTCGCGCACTTCGACCGCGAAGTCATTCCAGAACGCCGTGTTCATGCCAAAGGCTCCGGCGCATTCGGCACGCTCACCGTCACGCACGACATCAGCCGGTACAGCAAAGCGAAGGTGTTCGAAGTCGGCAAGGTCACGCCGACGTTCATGCGCTTTTCCACCGTGGCGGGCGAGCGCGGCGCGGCCGATGCGGAGCGGGACGTGCGCGGTTTCTCGGTGAAGTTCTATACCGAAGAAGGCAATTGGGACATTGTCGGCAATAACACGCCGGTGTTTTTCATTCGCGATCCGCTCAAGTTCCCCGACTTCATTCACACGCAAAAGCGCAATCCGCAAACCAACTTGCGCGACGCCAACATGGTGTGGGATTTCTGGTCGCGCAATCCGGAATCGCTGCATCAAGTCACGATCTTGATGAGCGACCGCGGCATCCCGAAGAACTACCGGCAGATGCACGGCTTCGGTTCGCATACGTTTTCGCTGATCAATGCGCAAAACGAGCGCTTCTATGTGAAGTTCCATTTCAAGTCGAAACAGGGCATCGAAAACTATACGAATGCCGAGGCCGCCGAGCTGATCGGCCGCGATCGGGAAAGCGCGCAGCGCGATCTGTTCGAGCAGATCGACAAGAAGAACTTCCCGCAATGGCGCTTCTGCATTCAGGTGATGACGGAAGCCGACGCGCATGCGCGCGCGGAAAATCCGTTCGACATCACCAAAGTGTGGTCGCACAAGGAGTTTCCGCTGATCGACGTCGGCGTGCTCGAACTGAACAGGAATCCGGACAACTATTTCGCCGATGTCGAGCAGGCCGCGTTCACGCCCGCCAATGTCGTGCCGGGCATCGGCTTCTCGCCGGATCGCCTGTTGCAGGGCCGCCTCTTCTCATATGGCGACACGCAGCGCTATCGGCTCGGCATCAACCATCATCAGATTCCGGTGAATGCGCCGCGCACGGCGAACCTGAATTCCTATCATCGCGACGGCGGCATGCGCACGGACGGCAATCTCGGCAACACGCCGAACTATGAGCCGAATCGGTTCGGGGCATTCCCGCAGGACGCCTCGGTGAACGAGCCGCCGCTCGCCGTGGATGGCGCGATCCAGCGCTATGACCATCGCGAGGACGACGACTACTACAGCCATCCGCGCGCGTTGTACAAGCTGTTCGACGCGCCGCAGCGCGAGCGTTTTTTCCGCAATATCGCCGAAGCGATGGCGGGCGTCGCGCCGGACATCGTCAACCGGCAATTGGCGCTGTTCGACAAGGTCGACCCCGGTTACGCCGAAGGCGTGAAGAAGGAACTCGGCAGGACGAAGCCGGTTTCGGAAACGGCGTTGCCGTAAAACAGTTGGGACGGCTGGGCGCTGGCGCATGCGCTTTTATCCGATCTTAAGTCTGGCTTAATTCTTCCCTGCAACCATGGCGCTCACCATCCCCCTGTTGAGCCGCCAGAGCATCGGCGGCGCTTTTTTTAAGGGGTGTCGCCGACGCGCCGAAAGATGGGCTGCATGCCTGCGAAGAAGGAGTCAAACCATGGTTGAAGATACGGTATTTGCGCATCTGCGCGCCATGCCCGGCAACGAATGGGTGCGCCAGATCCACACGTGCAAGGTCTCGGACCCGCTGCAGCATCCTTGGGGACGTTCGTATCGCCTCGTCGAATGGACGATGAAGCACACGCCCGAATCCAGCCGCCGCGTGGTGCCCGCGGAAAGCACGCCGTTCGAAATCGCCCAGGCCGTGGTATCGCACATACCGGGCCGCCGCTTCTGCCAGCATGGCGACGAATAACGCCTGCTCGCACTTCGCCGCAACTGAAATTTTCATTATCTGGCGCGCGCGTGGCGTTCTAGCAGGCTGTTGAATTTGGATCCCGTGTAAACGGGGTTTGAGGGACAGGCGTTATGGATATCGTGTTCATGATCTTTGGCAGCGGATGCGATGCGCGGAATGGATGAGATGCAGGAGCCCCTGTTCACGACGGTCAAGCTGGAGGACTTCGTTCCGGCAGATCACCCGTTGCGACCGATCCGGTTGCTGGTGAATGATGCATTGAAACGGCTCAACGGGCTGTTCAGCGTCATCTACGCGGACACCGGCCGTGCCTCGATTGCGCCTGAGAAGCTGATGCGGGCGCTGCTGTTGCAGGTGTTCTACTCGGTGCGCAGCGAGCGCATGCTCATGGAGCAGATGCGCTACAACCTGCTGTTCCGCTGGTTCGTCGGGCTGGCGATTGAGGACGCCGTGTGGGACCACTCGGTGTTCTCGAAGAACCGCGACCGGTTGCTGGAGCATGAAGTCGTGGAAGCGTTCTTCACCGAAGTCATGAGCCTGGCGGACAAACGGGGCTTGCTGTCGAGAGACCATTTCTCGGTGGACGGCACGCTGCTTCAGGCGTGGGCCAGTCACAAGAGCTTCCGCCGCAAGGACGGTCCGGACGATGGTCCGCCAGCCGGCGGTGGCCGCAACGCCGACACTGACTGGAAAGGCGAGCGACGTAGCAATGCCACGCACGAGTCGACTACTGATCCGGATGCGCGATTGTTCAAGAAGAGCCACAAGAGCCCGGCCATCCTGTGCTACCACGGGCACATCCTGATGGAGAATCGCTCGGGGCTGGTGGTCGGCGCCGTGGTTAGTCACGCGGATGGTTTCGCCGAGCGGGCCAGCGCGTTGCAATTGCTCGATTGCGTGCCAGGCGCTCATGCGAAGACAGTTGGCGCCGACAAGGCGTATGACACCCGCGACTTCGTGAACGATTGCCGCGCTCGCAACGTGACACCGCATGTCGCGCGCAACGATGAGCGTTGGGGCGGCAGCGCAATCGACGGTCGCACTTCGCGGCATGCGGGCTACCGGATTAGCCAGATCATCCGCAAACGAATCGAAGAGCATTTCGGCTGGGGCAAGACCATCGGACGGATCCGGCAGACCGTCTATCGCGGTATCAAGCGTGTCGACCAGCACTTCAAGCTGACGATGGTTGCGAGCAATCTGACCCGCATGGCCCGAATGCCAGGTGTGGTGCCCCAAGGAGCGACGCGATGAGCCGCTACGGCGCGAAGACTGCGCGCCACAAGGGCTGCATGCGTGCGCATGCCCCGCGCAGATTGCGCGGCGAACCGGTAATTCAGCGGGAAATCGCACGCGCAAGCCTCCTGAACATAGCTTCGGTCCTCGTGACGGGGCGCTTTTCAACAGCCTGCTAGAGGGTGTTAGGCACTTTTTGTCAGACCTGGTATCCTGGCAGAATGAAAAAACGCAGGCCATACCCAACGGATGTATCGGATGAAGAGTGGTACTTCGCCGCTCCGTACCTGACCTTGATGAACAAGGACGCACCGCAGCGCCGCTACGAACTGCGCGAGATGTTCAACGCGCCGCGCTGGATCGTACGCGCGGGTGCACCGTGGCGTTTGTTGCCCAATGACTTTCCACCTTGGGAACTGGTCTACCAGCAGACGCAGCGCTGGATTCAGGCCGGCTGTTTCGAGGCCATGGTGAATGACCTGCGTTCGATCATCCGGATCGCGCAGGAGCGTCGTGGTCAACCCAGCGCGGTCATTCTCGACGGGCGGACCCTGCAGTCGACCTGCGAGAGTGGACCTCGCGCCGGTTACGACGGCTACAAACGCAAACGCGGCAGCAAGGTCCACATGGCGGTTGATACTTTGGGGCAATTGCTTGCTGTGCATGTTACGCCGGCCAACGAACAGGAACGCGCGCAGGTCGGTGAACTGGCGCGTCAGGTTCAGCAGGCCACGGGCCAGACGGTCAAGGTGGCGTTCGCCGATCAGGGATATACCGGCGAAGAGCCTGCGCAGGCGGCACTCGATGAAGGAATCGAGCTTCAGGTAATCAAGCTGTCGGAGGCGAAAAAGGGCTTCGTGCTGTTGCCGCGTCGCTGGGTGGTCGAGCGCAGCTTCGGCTGGCTCAACCGCTTCCGTCGACTGGCCAGAGACTACGAGCGATTGCCCGAAACCCTGGCTGGTTTGCACTTCGTCGTCTTCTCCGTGCTTATGCTTATCCACTTTGCAGCCCTTAACAAAAGTGCCTAACACCCTCTAATGCGGAACGCTCACGCGCTATGCCAGCGCGCCGTTTTCCTACCCAACCAATCGCGTTCGCGATAGGCCCGCATCTGGCAATGCTTGACAGTCACGTGGAACGATCACGCCTATGATCGGCGCTTCATTCGCCACGTTTGACGGTCATGCCATGAACTATCCGTACGATCTCCTTACCGCGACCTGCCTGTTCATCATTGCGGTTTCGACCTCGATCATGATCGCGTTGTGCTAACAGCCCGAAGTTCTTTTCGCAGGCGCGATGCGCGGGCAAACCGCGCGGGCGGGTCAAGTCAACGCGTTTGCGTGGCCACACGCAGGCCGAGCGAAATGAACAGCACGCCGATGATCTTGTTTTGCCAGCGAGTCAGCCATGTCAGACGCTTGACGAGCCTGCCCAGCGGCCGGATGGTCAACACGATCAGCGTCGTATAAAGCGCGCTCATGCCAACGAAGATAAGTCCAAGCGTCGCGAATTGAAGGAACGAAGAGCCGTGCTCCGGGCGCACGAACTGCGGCAGGAACGCGAGGAAAAAAAGCGCGGTCTTGGGATTCAATACTTCGGCGGGAATCGCCTGAAAGAAGGCTTTGGAAGCGGACACCGACGCGACGGCCGGCCTTTGCGCGTTCGCCTGCTTTTCGCGCAAGGCGCGAATGCCCAGATAGACGAGGTACGCCGCGCCGACGAATTTCACGGCGTTGAACGCAAGCGCCGAGGTCATCAGCAAGGCCGACAGGCCTACCGCCGCTCCCAGCGTATGAACGAAATCGCCCACGGCGACACCGAGGCCGGTGAGAATGCCGGCCTTGCGGCCACCGTGCACGGTACGCGTTAAAACCAGCAGCACGGCTGGACCCGGAATCAGAAAGAGTCCAAGTACGACGGCGATGAAGGTTCCCAAGGTGGAAAGATCGAGCATGTTGTCTCCTTTGACGCGCTGGGTTTCATGGACGGGATGCGCGTTCAGTGAGGGATTGTAGTCGAAGGTGCCGGGTTTCATCGGCGTGCAGCGTAGCGTGGTAGACAGGCGCGCAAAGTGCGCGGGATGCGCCGTTTTCCAAGCCGCCAGTGGATGCGGAGAACGGCGACGCCATCTTACATCCGCGTTTTGCCGGTTCGCCGGCTGCGATCCGTTACCATTGCGCTCACGGAGCCACGTGTGTCCGCAATTTTCCTTCACCGAAGTCCTTGCCTTGCCCACCTATACCTTGCCTGCGGCGCTGACCGCGGAACTCGAAATCCGCAAGAGCCGTTTCATCGCGCACGCGATACCGGTTGCCGACCGCGACGCGGCGATGGCCGAGTTGCGTCGTCTGCGCGACGAGCATCCTGGCGCGACGCATGTGTGCTGGGCGCTGCTGGCGGGCGGCCAGTCCGGCATGTCCGACGACGGCGAGCCCTCCGGCACCGCGGGACGGCCGATTCTCGAAGTGCTGCGGCATCATGATCTGGACGGCGTGCTGGCCGCCGTCGTTCGGTATTACGGCGGCGTGAAGCTCGGCGCCGGTGGCCTGGTGCGGGCGTATACCGATGCGATTGCTTCCGCCTTACTGAATGCGCCGCGGATCGAGAGAATTGCTCAGGTCTCGTTGACTGTCGAGGTCAGCTACGCCGATGAAGCGAAAGTGCGGAGATGGCTCGAAGCCGAGGAATATGCGCTTGTCGATAGCGCGTACGGGATGCTCGTGAGGATGACGATCCGCTTGCCGGTCACCGCGATGGACGACGCCAGGCGAGCGCTCGTGGATATGACGCAGGGAAAAGCCGGGTTCTTCTGAAACGGCTTCGCGGTTTTCAGCGTGCTCGTCTGCCGGCACGCCGCGCGCTGATTAACAAGACGCGCTTGCGCGGCCCGCTGTTACCATGCTGCCCTCCACCGCGATGATTCATTAAAAAGGTGCTCCTCTGACCTCGACCGCCGCTTCTTCCCGCACAGCGCCTGAGTCGCAGCAACGAATCCAGTCGCTGCGGCAGACCTTCAGTCCTTCCTGCCTCGCATTGACACGCACCGTGCTCAAGGGCTGCGGCGCCGTCGCGCTACCCTTGATGCTGTCCGCCTGCTCATGGTCGTGGTTCGGCCTGAATGCCGCGTCCGCGCCTCACCCAGTTGCGCATTCGCAGCCCACGGGACGGCTCATCGTCGCCCCCGCGCGCGACTTTGCCTACCTACCCGCTCGCACCGGACGCGTCTCGCCGAACCGCATCGAAAACACGGCAATGACCAGCATCGTGCTAAAAGGCGACATCAACGAAGCGGTGCGCAACGGCATCGCGAACAGCTTGCAGGTCGCCGGCTTTCATCTGAACGACGACAGGAAGGTGCTGAGCGGCAGCATCGAGAAATTCACCGTGGACGACGCGCGGTCGCCGGCATTCTGGACGTTGAAGATGCGCTATGTGGTGACCGATGCCGCGACTCGTAAGGTCGTGTTCTCAACCTCGAAAACGGTCAGCCGGAAGTCGCCTAAATTCACCAGCAGTCCCATCGCTATCGAGGATACGGTGAAGCTGAGCGTTGACGCGTTGATTAGTGATCCGGGGTTTGTTAAGTCGGTGAATTGAGGCGTCGTTGCATGGATGCAAGTCGGTTTCGCTACAATCATCCAGGAGTGTCGCGAGAGCCTGCCGTTGCGCCGCGCGATGCGTCGA
This sequence comes from Paraburkholderia terricola, assembly GCF_003330825.1. NCBI lineage: Bacteria > Pseudomonadati > Pseudomonadota > Betaproteobacteria > Burkholderiales > Burkholderiaceae > Paraburkholderia > Paraburkholderia terricola. The sequence goes on along the minus strand of NZ_CP024942.1, from coordinate 1,864,527 downwards.
AATGCCTGTTCATCGTGCGAGCCTGTCATGTCCATCACCGCCTGGCTATTTTTTCTGCCCGCCTGCTTCGCGATCAACCTCGCGCCCGGACCGAACAATCTACTGTCGATTAACGTGGCCGCGCGTCACGGTTTCATAACCGCTTTCGTTGGCGGCACTGGCCGGCTTGTTGCGTTCGCATTGATGCTGGTGCTTGCCGCAACGGGACTCGCTGTTGTGCTACATGCATCCGAGTGGTTCTTTCTCGCCATCAAACTGGTTGGCGCCGCTTATCTGATCTGGTTGGCGATTCAACTGTGGCGCAGCGACGCCCCTGCCATCGACTCGACACAGCAGGACGAGGCATCGCTCGGACGGACTGCACGTCGTGAGTTTTTCGTGGCCGCCGGCAATCCGAAGGCGATTCTCGTGTTTACCGCGTTCCTACCGCAATTCGTCGATATCGCGAAGCCGATACTGCCGCAGTTCGCCGTGCTGGGCGCGAGCTTTCTCGTGCTCGAGTGGGTCGCGATCGCGCTGTATTCGTGGGCCGGGATGTATCTTGGGAAATGGCTGGTACGGGTTACGGTTCGTCGGTGGTTTAATCGTTGCTGCGGAGCGTTTCTGGCGGGGGTTGGGGTGAGTTTTTTGTTGGTTCGGCGGGGGTGAGGCGTTGAAGGGGCGCAGGTTTGTCTTAAATCACCGTTACGCGGGATAATAAAGTCCTTGCCAAACAACGCTCCGAACGAATGAACCGGATTAAACGTTACATCGCTACGGCACTCGCCTTCGCTCTTGGCGAGACGCTGGTCTGCGTCATGTTATTGACCGCGCTCGCATGCAAGCTGGCCGGAAGCATCAGAAAATCGCAGCCGCCGCGTTAAGCCTCCGTCATTGCTTGCCAAAGACAGTCAACGCCGCGCGTAGCGCCGGTTTTTGGGTATCGGACGCATCCACCAAGCCAAAATTGCGCTCGCGTGCATTTTTGCCATGCGCTGTATCCTGCCATTCGTAGATTGAAATCAGCGGCGTCCTCATCGAATTGCGCTTTAGGAGAAACGACTTGATGTCTGCCGCCTGACCGGCGATACCCCCATTGCGCCCGGAGGAAACGCCCCACTCTGTGATAACCGCCGGTAGTCCATATCGGGAACGCACGTACACGGATGCTTCTCGAATCTGCGATTCGCTCATGCCGTACGCGTGATATGAAACCGCGTCGATGCAATGGCTCGACGGCGATTGAATGCTTTGCAATAGCTTATCGGAGTGGGACCCGGAGGCAGGAACCGTCGCAAAACCGAATCCGATGACAGGAGTCGTGCCGAGAACGGCCCTCAACCCGCTGCACACCGCCTGCATATAAACTGGAAATGTGGAATCGACATCGCCAGTTGGCCAGAACGTGGGCAACTCCGGTTCGTTCCAGAGTTCAACGGCGAGCAGATCGCTACCATTTGCGCCAGCCAGGCTGCCCACTACGTTGATCAGTTGCTTCGCTGAGTCGCGCAGTTGCGCATTGCGCGCCGCCTCATCGTTCGAAGACCTCGCGAGCGGGATCGTCGAACGCACCGTCAGAAGGACGGGTAAATCTGCCGCTTGAGCAGCGTTAAACGCGTCAGTCACCTTCTTTTGGTATTCCGCTGTCTGCATTGAATTCGTCCACACCCCAAAGCGAACGAAGCTAAATCCGGTGGCTTTGATCTGTTTCGCCGTGGTCGGCGTAAACCGCTCGATCTTTACCTGAACGCCAACCTTGGAGGCGCCTTCGTGATCTGAAATCCAGTCTTGCTTCTTCGCCTGCACTTGCATGGCGGCGCTGCACATGCAAAACGCGATCACGCCTACTTTCGATAAACGTTGAAATGAAATCACCTGATAGTCACTCCAAGAGGTTCCCGTCGTCCAAACCAGCGATTCAGCCACGCAAGCACGGGTTTCTCAATCCGACGGTGACACACGTCACTGGCCGCGCACACCACAGCGATCACGATGAAGACCGTCGCCGCGCCGTTCCACGAGTTCAGATTCGTCTGCATCGTCAACACCTTTCGCAGAAAGCCGACGACATAGGGATGCAACAGATAGATCGCGTAGCTGGCAGCCCCAAGGCGAGCAACAAGCCTGCTCCGCGTGCTCCAGCCTCCCGTTTCCATTGCGATCAGGGACGTGATGAACGCGAACGCCGGCACGCCATACACCGCCGTGCGCATAAATCCGCTTGGTGCGCCATACAACATGAAATACGCAGGCATCGCTGCAAGGCTCGCTACAGCGCTGACCAGCCAGAACCACCGCGAAATACGCTCGACTCTCGCCAATTGCACGGTCCAGTACGCGAGGACCCCTAGGCAGAATTCCAGCAGAAATGGTTGCCCGAGGTAGTCGACGATGAGATTCGATGGTTTGACCAGCGCATTGAGCAAGCTATATAAAGCAAGCGCGGCAGCTGCAACCGCCGTAGCGAAGCGCGGACGTACCACGCTGATCGCGACTGCGATGACAAGATAGAAAAGCAGCTCGTATTCGAGCGTCCACCCATTGAGGTTGAGCGGTCCCCAATGACCGTTGTCCTTAACGTAAGGGATGAATAGGAGCGACTTCACTAGGTATATGGCGTCTGCAGTCGTCGTGTTCAACCAGTGCGGCCTGATCGTTGCAATGATGTATACGCCGATAGTCGACAGCCAATAGAGCGGCAGAATGCGGATGAGGCGCTTGCGCAGAAAGTCGCGCCCCTCGCCCGGCGCGACGAGCGACATGATGAAGCCACTGATTACGAAGAATATGTCGACGCCGCATTGTCCGAACGGCAATACACCGAGGTGATAGGCGACGACTACAAGCGCGGCGAGCGCGCGTGCGCCCTGCACGTTGTCATAAACTCGCGGCCGGTCAATTATCGTACTCATGGGTTATACGCCTCTTCGGTTGAGCCATATCGCTGCTGAGCTGCCGATGACTGTGGTTGAGAATCGACCGGCGGACAACCCGCCGGCGTTTGGCCATTCGGGGCCCGCGAGCGGACAGCCAGAGCGCTGAGCCGCCATGCACAAAAGAGCGCGACGCTGGAAAGGTGCCGTGTGTAGCTACCCAGATCCGGCTCGAACAGCATCGATACGGCCATGTGCCCGATGACAAGACTGGCGAGCACATCCATCGCGCGTGTGTCGATGCCCGCCGCGAGGCCGCTCTTGCGGCCGAACACGGCGCCGATTGCGATCCATACGAAGATCAGCATCACGAACTCCTTGGGCTCAGGAGAAAACAGAACGGGAACGTTCAGTCTGAGGATCGCGTAGAAATAGTCTGCGCAGAATGCTGCGAACGAGGTCGGCTCCAGCAGGTTGTAGAAGCCGGTGCGCGCGCCGTAGGGCGAGCCCGCGACCAGATAGTCGACTGCCATATCGCGCGGATGCAACAGTACGTAGTAGGCGGCATCCGGCAGCAGGTACAGCCCCGCCACGCCCGCGAGAACCAGAAACGTCTTTAGTCGCAGCGATGCTGAGCGGAATATCCATGCGCCCGCGGCAACCGCGAGAATCATCACGAAATAGATACGAACCGTTAACGCGTATCCGAGATAAAGCACCGCTGCGGCGAGCGCGACATGCACCACGCTCCACCTTCGGGCGATCAGAAACAGCACCACCGATATCAGGACGACGAGCGTGTCCTTGCTGGCCACGAACAGATTGAAGAACACGCATGGCGCGATCAGCACCATATTCATCAGCAGGCCGCCGAGGCGCTTCGAGCTTCCAACCATCAGCCAGATAAATAGCGCACCGATACTCACCACAAAGACATTGGTACCGAGATCACCGAGCGAAGCATAAAACTTCGCAACTGCGTCGAAAGACGTATCTTGATACGTGTTCGAGCCACCGATCTGCGACTGGATCTTCTCCGAATCGCGGAACACGAACTCGGGCAAAAACACGCCCGCCTTCGCGTACATCATCAGATACAGCAGGATGGATAGACTGGCGATGAGCCGGATGACACCCACGCTGAGCCGCGGACCGGCGTTAAGTGCCTTACGAAACATAAAACGCTTCCTTATTGCTGTCCACGACGACGGGAGTCTCGCGGGCACGCATGACGATCAGCACCAGTATCGCCACGATCCCCACACTCGCCGTCAGGTGCGCCAATGCCGCGCCGATTGCGCCCAGCCGCGTGACCAGCATCCATTCGAGCGGAATACTTACGACCGCCACAACCGAAATCGCAATGACAACCGGCTTCCCGAGGCGCAGCGCGACCGCGCCACTCCAGAAAACGTCCGCGATGGACCTCAGAACGAACGAGACGAGCAGCGTGAGCAGCATCATGAGTGCCGGGCCGTCAGCGGGTTCGCCAGCGAGCCGAAAGATCGGCTGGCTGGCGAATAGAATCCCAGCGACGGCAAGGATCGAAATGCAGGCGCTCGATCGCGCCGAGGCTCGCAGCACCGTCCAGAAGTCACCGTCGACCGCACTCAGCGCGCGCACCAGCCGTGGTCCCGCCGTCACGACGATCGTCGCGTAGGCGATCGTCTGGATCGAGTTTGCGATCGACCACGCGAAAACATAACGCCCGAGTTTGTCCGCCGTCACGACACCACTCGCGAGAAACCGCTCACCGTATTGCAGACCGGATAGCACGGTCGTCGCGACGAAAAATGGCAACCCGGCGATCCATACCGAGCGGACGCTTCGCGCGCCGTCGGTGGCAGGTGTTTCCCGCTGCGATCCCGCCTCGTGCCCTGCATGCCCTGAACGCCACACGCACCAGCACGCCGCGACCGCGGCGATGACGTTCGTCCCGCACCACAATGTGAAAATCATCTCGACGGAACGGACCCCGCCGGCGAGCAGGCCGACAATCGCCACACCCGCCCATGCGCCGGTACGGATGAAAAGCAGCGCCGACCCCAGCCTCGGGCGATGCAGCGAAAAGACGTACGAGGTCGTCTCAAGCCCCAGATGCTCGGAGAACGCCACGAGCACCACGCCCCAGAGAATGCCAGGCGTGATGCGATGAAATGCACCCAAACCCGCGCTGTCGTACAGAAACGCGACGATGGCGGCAATCACCGCGTACACGACGCAATAGAGCAGGAGCAAACGGCGCGCGTCGCGGATCGCGCCCACCGGGTTCACGCTGCTCAGTCGCCGGTTGATCTCGGTGCTGAATCCCAGACCGAGTAATTTGGACGATACGACCGATACGGCGAGCGCCAGACCATAATCGGCCACGGCTGCGAATCCGAGCGTGCGTGCGACGACGATCGTCAGCACGAATTTCAGCGCCAGCGATGCGATGCGAAGCGTCAGGCGAATGAGCAGGTGCATGACAATACCGCGCTATGCGTTTCTCGCGGTGCGCAGCGCGGCGAGAATGCTGTCCCGTCCGCTGCGGATCCGCTCGAAACCCGACGAGGCGTTCGCCCAGAAAGCGCGAATCGCATCCGGCGCCATGATCGTCGCGGCAACCTTCCCGGCATCGAAGTCGGCCGCGTTGGCCACCCAGTCGTGCAAACCGAGATCAGCATACGCACCGAAACCCTTGCGCTCATAGCTGAGGTGATAGGACGGCACGCCATTCAGCACCGACTCGAGAGCGCCATGCAGGCGCACCGATACCACGACGTCTGGCGTGTCCTTCACGAGCAAGTCTTTCAGCGTCGTCGGTTCGCCGTCGATGCCGATGCTTCGGTAGTATGCAAGGTCGTCGTTGCCGCGGCCCCTACTTTGCACGGCAAAGCTGATCCGGCACGTTTCGCCCAGCTGATGGATCAACGTTCGCGTGGCGCTCTCGTAGCGCCCGCGCTGCTGCGCACTCCAACCCGGCGCCCGCCGTAGCACGAACGCTACATGGCTGACGGCAGGACGGGCCTTCCGTGCGCGCGTCATGATCTGCTCGCTGCGCCGTTCGAAATCGAGCACCGCGAGATCGGGAGCCCGCAGGGTGTTCGCATTGCGCTCGAGAAAGGCCAATGAGCGGTTGTCGCGAACGAACACGGATGAAAACCCGCTGAGCATGCCCGACAGATGCGAGCGCAGCGGTTCCGCTGGCATAGTCGGTCCGATGCTTTGCGGCAGATACACGGTCGGTTTGTCAGCGAGACGTGCCGCGCGCATCTGCAGCAGATGGCCCGCTTCGAGCTTGAGCGCCTCGATGCAGTTGCGCGCGCGCAGGTATCCGCCTCCCACGCCGACGACGAGATCGGCCGACTTCAGAAGCTGCAACAACGCGCGCATCCGGCCGTTGCTGTCAATGGGAAACATAAGACCGGCCGCGCCGGCCCCAAGACGGGTCATGCCACTGTCCGCAAGAACTGGCGCCGGATAGACATCGGGGTACTGGGGGAACGAACCGGGATCGGCCGCGACGATCGATACGCGCGTCCCCTCGCCCAAAGCCTCGTTCAGCAGAGTGACCGAGAGGTCGACGAGCAGTCCATCGCCCGAATTCCTTGAGCTGTAAGCGTGAAGGAGAACCACGTGCGTTTGGGTTGCCATCAATTGCTCTCCTTGAGCAAACGCCTGTAGAGGTCCACCGTGCGGTCGATCATGGCGTTAGCGGAAAAACGCTCAACGGCCCGTTCGCAATTGCGGCCCATGTGTTCGCGCATCATCGGATCTTGGGCGAGCGCGGCTATGGCGTCCGTGAACACCGTCATGTCGTCTGCATTGGGAACCACGAATCCCATCTGTTCCGCGTCAACCAGTTCGGCCGCGCCGGAGACCCGCGTGGCAACGATTGGGACGTGCGCTGCCATTGCCTCGAGGACGACATAAGGGAAGCCTTCATAACGGCTGGATAGTGCGAAGATGTCGAAGGCGGAGAAGTAGCGACGCGCCTCCGGGAACAGCCCCAACACACGCATGTTGCGCGGAATGGCGTCGGCGCTCACACCCGACGCGGCAACGAAGTCCCCCGGCCCCATCACCGCGAAAATGACGTTATCGATTCCACGGTCGAGCAGGCTTTGGGCAACCCGTACCAGCCGGTCGACACCCTTCTGGAGATCCAGCCGCCCCACGAATCCGACAACGACCGCGTTGCTCGGCAAGTCCAACGCCGCGCGGGCTTCGACGGCTGGAAGCAGCATAGGGGTTGGTACGCCGTTGAAGATCGTCTCGATCTTGTCCGCGGGTATGCGCAATACCTGCCGCAAATGTTCCGCTTCATCGAGCGAAACAGCGATAATTCGGTCGCTGCGCATGCGACCGAGAAATCCTTCGACCAGTCCATAGAAACGGCGTTGCGCACGCGGCAGATACGGATTGAGCGTGTAAACGGCATGTGGGGTGTAGACCTGTTTCCACGGGCCTAAGCACAGACGGGCGAGCGCACCCGCCTTTGAGCTGTGACTGTGAACGATGTCTGGCTTGATCTTTTGCAGACATTTGAATAAATGAGCGAAGGCGATCGTATCGGAACTGCTGATCGAGCGGACCATCGGCAGCCGATGAACCGTATCACACTGTGCGAGAACATCGTCCGCAGAATTACGCCGTCAAAACGAGCTCCGATGGGAATCACCAGGTGAACCTCGAAGCCCCCGCGGGCGCGCAAGCCGCGTACCATATCAGCGATATGGACGGCTACGCCGCCACCCGCCGCTTCGACCACGAGCGCCACACGTAATGCGGGCTCCCGCGAGTTCCGACGATCTCGCAGGGCAGTCCGACTACCGTGGGCGACAACTGATTGCGATCGTTCAGCGGCAACTGCTGTATTGACTCGCATCACCGCCCCAGTCCAAGACGCACCAATATCTGACGCCAGCGAGATACTAGTGCCGGCTGCGCCTCTTCGTACCGGTACTGCACGTACCGATAGGCTCCGGTTTTTCGGCCGTAGCTTCGCCTTCCGGATTTTTGGATCGAGGCCGTTAAGAAGTGCACCAGCCACTGAAATACCAGAGTGCGCAAATCGCTTGACCGATTCCGAGAGTTCCGCCACGCGAGTGCGGCCGGCTCGTGCAACGAGCAACACCGTCGCGCAGTGGTCTGCCAATACCATCGCGTCGGTTACGGCCAGAACCGGCGGCGAGTCGACGAGCACTACGTCGTAGTTACGTGCGCTCGCATCGAGAATCTGCCCCACGCGTTCCTGGATGAGCACCTCCGCTGCGCTACCTGGCAGCCCGCCCGTGGCAATAAAGTCCAGATGCGGGACCACGTCGCGATGAATGACCTGATCCAGCGCAAGCTTCCCTGCAACGACGTCCGTAAAGCCACGCTCGCGCTGCCGACCGAAGTATTGATGGAGATGGCCCCTGCGAATATCCCCGTCGATGACCAATACGCGCTTGCCACTTGCGGCCAGCAGCGCTGCGAAATTCGCCGACACGAATGATTTCCCAACGTCGGGCGTAGGGCCGGAAATGAGGACCACGTTATTTTTCGCGTTCAGCATCGCGAACTGAAGTGCCGTTCGCAAGCTTCGAAGACTTTCGACCGCAGGTTCGTGCGGATAGGCTTGCACCAGCAGACGGACGTCCAACGGGTGAGTGTTACGCTCCTTATTGAGTTGCTGTTGATAGCGCGACTCCGGAATCGTTGCATACACGGTCAGGCCGGCGTGGCTCTCGATCTCCTCCGCCTCGGCAATTCCGGCGAACAGGTAGTTGTGAACAAAAGCAAAACCAACACCCAGTAACAGCCCGAGCAACGTGCCGATAGCGATCGTCACCGGGCGGTTAGAAAGGCGATTTTTTCAGGAACTACCGGTGAATCGACGAGGCGCACGCTTCCTGTCTTGCCCGCCTTGACCAGTTTCAGTTGCTGAACGTTATTCAGCAGCGCCGCGTAGAGATCCGTATTGACTTTTACATCCAGCATCAGACGCACAGCATCCTGCTGAACATCGGGCAAGCGCTCTATCTGCTGGGCGAATACGCTCTCCTGGGCGCGAAGTGTGGCGATCTGCGCGTTGAGCGCAATCACTTCAGGATGTGAACCGGTAAACCGGGAGGAGAGTTCGTCGCGCTTCTGTTGCAGTTCGAGCATGCGCGTCTTTGCATCCGCCGTCTGCTGAAGTGCGATTTTGGCTTCCTCCGTCAAATCGACGGACCCCGCTTATTACGCAACAGCGTGTAGCGGACCTCGGCATCCTCAAGTTGCTTCTTGAGCACCGGGACTTGCGCATCCAGAAATGCTAGAGATTGCGCAGCGTCGGCCACCTTGCGTTCGATGTTCTGCTTCAGGTAGTAACGGCCGACCGCCTGCATCTGGTCCCGAATCATGACGGGATCAGTTCCCCTCAGGGTTGCAATGAGCACGCCCGACGATTTGATCTTCTCCTTGACGTCAAGACGGCTCTGCATTTCCGTGATTGTGCCAAGGCGAGATTTCCGGGACAGTTCGAACTTGGTGCCTGGTGCCGCATTGAACGACCTCACGAACAGCGTCATCGGCCCATGGCTGGTCTGAATCACCTCGACCCGGCCAACCCGGCCAACAAACGGATTCTCAAGAATCCGACCGGATAGGCTATAGCGGCCCGTAGAAAGCACGGTAAGCGAGAATCGGTCACCCTCCACGCGCGTCGGGACGTCGAACTGAATAATGTCGGCGTGTTCCGCGCCCCACGCCCAGCCACCGATACCAAAAATACCTGGGCGCATTGCCGTGTCACTGACGCGTGCCACAAAATCGCCGATCAGCGGGAAACGGCTCGGGTGCACCGTGATATAGCTATGCAGTTCGTCGACAACGCTGGTCACGACGAGCCGCGAGGCCATGATCTGCTGCTCGGCGGAAGTCGGCGAGTTGTAGTTGAACAACGACGACACGTCGCCCAGCAGGCTCTGGGCAGCAGCCATACCGTTGCCGTCCTCAACCTGAACCGAGATGTCCGCCTGATAGCGTGGCGGAAACAGAAAAGCGAAAGCGGTCGCAAGTGCGGCGCAAGTGAGGCAAATCTTGAGAATGGCACTTCGGTACTCGACCAGTACGTCCAGTACCCCGATGAGATCTAGCTCATCGTCATGTTTTAACGCCTCGTTCTCAGGCGACTGCAACGATTTCATTGTGAACAAAGGTGGGTGTTTTGAGGGAGTGTCAAGGCAAAGTCTTGTCGGTACGCGAAACCGGCATAACGGCTGTACCGGATACGCCCGCGATGCGGAGGGACCAGCCTTCGACGCCGGCCTCGATGAGGCTCAGACTTTCTTCGAATGTCGCCCGGTCCCTGCCGTATGGGTCCGGAATGTCGAATCCTGCCAGGGAATCCCCCGGGGGATTCGAGAAGTCGCCGAGTCGATATACGCGTCCAGACAAAAACGGGAATCGACGCTCGAGGTACTGCCTCTGCCGATGGCTCATGACAAGGACAAGATCGGCGGATGCCGCCATCCACCCCACCAACTGCCGGGCACGGTGCGCACGGATATCGAGACGGTGTTCGCGCATCAGGCTTATGGCATGAGGATCCGCTTCACGGCCGATCAGCGCCGTAATACCGGCGGACTCCACAGTTACGGACTTAAGGCGCCGCGAGAGGAGAGCCGCCGCCATAGGACTGCGGCAGATATTGCCGGCGCATACGGCCAGCACGCGTTCAATCATTTCGCAATAACTCCCGCGGTCAACCCCGTGCTAATCAACGGCATCAACAGACTCAGCACACGATTGAAGCGAACGAGACCGCTGCCATCCACATACACGACGTCTTTCGGTTGCAGATCGAAATCCTTGGCCAGCAGCATCGCGACCGGCGAGCGGCCATCGAGGTGAAATACTTCGGGCGTCCCGCTCAACGAACCACGAACCACGAACATCTGCGCGGCATCGGCAGTCGATGCGTTGACGCTACCGGCCTGCGACAATGCGTCCGCGAGCGTGATGCGTCCGGTTCGACGCGGAATCGCTGATACGGGTTTGTTCACCTCGCCCATCACGTACACATCGTTTTCGTCTCGGGACACGACACGCAGCAAATCACCGTGTTTCAGATAAAGTCGTGACGGGCTCACTCCTTGGGCCAGCAATTGCGTCATGTTGAGGCGATGCGATTGGCCGTCGCGTACCAGCACGAGGTCACTCTGATCAGCGTGTTCATTGAAGCCGCCGGCACGACCGATTGCTTCATAAAGCGTCATGGGCACGTCATTGACAGCCAGCGCGCCGGGGCTATGCACCTCTCCGTCGACATAGATCTGACGCGCACGGTAAGAAGCCATTCGCACAGTGACCTGTGGTTTGACGAAGTACTTCGCGAGCGCCGCGGTCAGGCGCCGTTGTATCTCCTCGGTACGCAGCCCTGCCACATCCAACGTGCCTGCATACGGAAAAGTCAGAGTGCCGTTCTGATCGATAATGAAACCGGCAAGAGGATCACCAGGTCGCGGCGAGGACTGCGTTTGCGAAGTACCGAGCGCGGCTGCGAATTCGGGGTGATCCCAGACAACGATCTGCAGCACATCACCGGGCCCGACGGCATAGGCCTGCGGCGCTTCCGAAAGTAGCTGCGAAAGCTCCAGTTGCTGTTGCTTGCGGGTTTGAGCGAGGCTCGAGATGAGCGCTGCATCAACCTTAGTGATCGCGATGTCAGGCGTGCCTGGCGTCGCATTGGCTTTTTCCTGAATCACGTCTGCGCCGACTGCGCCGGCGGCATTCGAATTGCTCGATGCATCCTGCACTCGAGAGGTTTCCATCCGCATACCCGGCGCCACCGCGCACGCGCTGGTCAGCAGCGTGACGGCCGCCATAAGTGCCCCAAGCCGATACACCGGCCGCGACTGAATTACCGCTAACATCGTGTTCAACCTATTCAAGCGAGCAAGCCGTAGCTTTGCCCTCGCTGCCCGAGTTCGGGCAGACGTCATTCGTGTTTCATTGAGATACACATCGCCGGACGCGTCACCGCACGCCGGAGAAAATGCGCGGACATCAATACGCATTCCGATGCACCAACCCCTTCACCACCGTCGCAAGAACGATGCGCATATCCAACCCGAACGACCAGTTCCGCAGGTAATACAGATCGTGTTCCACACGCCCCTGCATCTTTTCTATCCGGTCGGTTTCTCCGCGAAATCCGTTCACTTGAGCCCACCCGGTGATGCCCGGCTTAATCCTGTAACGATGGATATAGCCGTCGACGATGGACCGGTATTGGTCGTCGTGTTCTATTGCGTGCGGCCTGGGTCCGACCACCGACATTTCGCCACGCAGCACATTCAAGAATTGCGGCAACTCGTCAAGACTCGTACGGCGCAAGAAAGCGCCGACGCGAGTGATGCGCGGATCTCCGCGTGTAGCCTGGCGAACCACCCCGGGCTGCTCCGCATGCGCGCTCATCGAACGGAACTTGTAGATGCGAAAGACACGCCCGTCCGCCCCCTTGCGCCGCTGGGTAAACAGAACCGGTCCTTTCGATGTCGACTTGACGGCCACCGCAATCGCCGACATCAGCGGTAACAATGCAATCAGGACCGCCGCGGCAAACAGCCGATCGAAAATCGCTTTCTGAATCAGGGCGTAGGGAGTCATCGGCGAAGCCATCAAATTGATAGCGGGCGCGCCGATCAGGTCCACGACGTTCCGGTCGAACATCGCAAGGCCGCGTACGTCGGGAATAAAGCGCAAATTGACGAGGTCGCCGCTGAACTCGTCGATGATCCGCAATACGGTGCGCTCTTCGGACATCGGCAGCGCAATCCATACTTCCTCGATCCTTTCGCGGCGCACCCAATCCGCGAATTCACGCAAGTGCGCAAACGACGGCAAGCCCGGAACGTCCGGCTCGCTACCCCGTCGCGTGTTGAACGCCCCGACCGCTCGGAAACCCGCGCCAGGCGACTTCACAATGTTGGCGATCACGCTGTCGCGATGCGCGCCCGCGCCGACCACGGCGACCGTGCGCAAATTGCGCCCGGCGCGCCTCATTCGCTGAAGCACTGCATGCACGCGCAGCCGCGACGCCACCAGACCCGTTGCCGTCATCACGGTCCAACTCACGCACCAGATTCGCGAGATCGATGCTGTGCGATGAAGCAGAAACATCAAGGCAAGGCCGCAGACCTGCACGATGATCCAGCCGAACACAATGTTCAGACTCAGATGCCATTTGGAGCGGCCGCGCCATGAGTCGTAAACACCGAACAACGGCAAGAGCAGAATGCCGAGCGCCATATCGAATGCGACAAACGCACCCTCGACAATCAAGTGCCCCGAGTCCGGCATGAAGAAATGCGACGCCAGAGCCGCGCCCAGCGGGATCAGCATCACATCGAGCAGGCGCGCCAGCACGCCCTCTTTATTGACGAAGTTACGCGTACCGGCTTGACGAATCACGATCGGCATCGTGCTTGGCTCTAGCATCCAGCCAGGCAGCAACGCCGAGAACCGGTTTCGACACGCGGCAAACCTCGCACCGGTACGAGAGACGGCAATTCAGCCAAACGCGCCAAATCAACGTTCTTATTCGCGGCATCACTTGCAGCGTGTTTGTTCACGGTTCCGCCTCAATGGGTCAATTCTTAAAGAAGGCGCATTCTGCTCTGGCTGGCATCGCCGTAGAGTGCGAAATTTCCCAAATGGCCGCCGCTTTAGCCGGTCCAATGGATCGCTTTCCAATCCGCGTCCGATGAATTCGGCATCTCTTGAGAGCGGTTTGCGCCGCCTCCTTTCATAATCAATTGCTAATGCATCGATCGAGAAACTTTAACTATCTGTGATTGCGCCGCGCCCGTATGCTCGATTAGTGGCCCGCCGCCTTGCACCGGTGAAAGGTGGCATCGGGCAAAAGATTTACATAGTCACAGGAGACGGCATCATGAAGATTTGCATCTTCGGAGCGGGAGCGATTGGCGGCATGATGGGCGTGCAGTTGGCACGCGCCGGCGCTGACGTGAGTTTCATCGCGCGCGGCGCGCATCTCGCGGCAATGCGCGAACACGGCGCGCGTCTGATCATGGATGGCGAAACGTTCAGCGCGCCCGTACGCTGCACGTCCGATCCACGCGAACTCGGCGTGCAGGACTTCGTGATCATCACGCTGAAAGCGCACTCGCTGCCCGGCGTGGTCGACGCAATGCAGCCGCTACTGGGCAAGCACACGGCGATCGTCACCGGCGTAAACGGCATTCCGTATTGGTACTTCCATCAGCACGGCGGCAAGTTCGCCGGCACGCGCCTCGCGAGCATCGATCCGGACGGCGCGCAATGGACCAAGCTCGGCCCCGAACGCGCGATCGGCTGTGTGCTGTATCCCGCCGCGGAGATCGTCGAACCCGGCGTGATCAAGCACGTGTACGGCAAGAAATTCCCGATCGGCGAGCCGAGCGGCGAGCGCACGCCGCGCATTCAGCAGTTGCACGAAATCATGCAGGCGGCCGGTTTCGACGCGCCGGTTCGTGACAATATCCGCGACGAAATCTGGCTCAAGTTGTGGGGCAACCTGTGCTTCAATCCGATTAGCGCATTGACTCACGCCACGCTCGATATCCTCACGAGCGACCCCGGCACGCGCGCGGTATCACGCACGATGATGCTCGAGGCCAAGCGCATCGCGGATCAATTCGGCGTGCATTTTCGCGTTGATGTGGAAAAACGCATCGACGGTGCGGGTGCGGTCGGCGCGCATAAAACCTCCACGCTGGTCGATCTGGAGAATCGGAGACCCATGGAAATCGATCCGCTTCTGACGGTGGTGCAGGAGATGGGTCGTCTCGTCGGCGAACCCACGCCGACCATCGACGTGGTGCTGGCGCTTGTCAAACTGCGCGAGAAGATGGCATTGCAGGGCGATTGAAGGCCACCGCTTAGCTCTTGAAGCTGATGAGGAAAAGGATCGGACGCGCAATGCGTCCGATCCTTTTTTGACGCCGCGATACTCCGGTCAATTGATCGATTGCAACTACACCGCCTTCAACCGGGTGAACTTTCAATCGCGACGATCTCGCCAGGGACGAAGCCATTGGCTGCGGTCTGCGCTTCGCGATGCCAAGCCTAAGGCTCATGCAGTACGGCACCGCTTCGCGCCACCGCCGGCCACACGAGTCCGTGAGAACAAGCGGAGGGCGCCGCCTCAACGGCCGCCAAAGGCATCGTGGCCAGCGCCGCGAACTGCGCCCAGGCCGCCGCGGCGTTCGGTCTGAGCGAGCGGTTACGACGATGCACGAGCAGCGTCGCGAGATTCATCTCGGGCAAGAGCGGCCGGCTCACTAGCGATGCGGCCAACGGCGGCCAATGCGCGTCGACGGGTAACACGCCGACGCCAAGCCCGAGTTCGACCATGCGCAATACCGCCGCGACGTGTCCGAATTCCTGCACCGTGCGCCGTTTCAGTCCATTCGCGCTGAAAGCGAGTTCAACCGCCGCGCGCACGCCCGCATCCGCATTCAACGTGACGAGCGCCCATTCCTGCAACGCGCTCCACGCAACGCTCGTCTCGCACGCCAGCGGATGCGTGGGCGGCATGACCGCATGCAGCGGCGTCGTGAAGACCACTTGCGCGTGCAACAAATCACCCGCGAGAGGTTCAGCCGTGGAGACGACGCCGAAATCCGCCTCGCCTTGCTCGACACTCGCGAGCACGCCGCTTTGCGGCTGGTCCTCCACGGATACGATCAGTTCGGGAAAAGCCGCCGTGCAACGCGCGAGTCCCTGCGCGACCCAACTCGACGACAACACCGGATTGCTGGCCAGCGCCACGACGCCGGTATGGCCATCGTAAGCGGCGCGTTCCTCACGCAATGTCAGCTCGATTTCGTCGAGCAGGCGGCCGATTCTCCGCTCGAGACTGGCGCCCGCATTCGTCAGTGCCACCTGACGCGTAGTGCGGTCGAATAGTTTCAGTTCGAGCGAGTCCTCGAGCTCGCGTACACAGCGGCTCACCGCCGATTGCGTCAGATCGAATTGACGCGCGGCGCGCGTGAAACTGCGCTCACGGGCGACGGCGACGAATACCTTGAGCTGCTGCAGCGAGACGTTCATGACTTACCTGCGGCGCGGCGCTTCATGCTATTCCCCGTTTGCTCGGGCCAGTGGCTAAGCCGCGAGGATCTGATGTCGTGCATTCATCGGTGTGACGAACAGCGTCCATGCGTATCGCGGATTCGCCACCAATGCCATGCACACCATGCCGATGACGAGCTGCCACCAACGGTTCGCTCAAAACGCCCTGGCCGTCTTCCGGCGAGTGATGTTGTCCATGTGCCTTGTCTCCGCTATTTATCTGGTCAGCCGGCCCAGCGTGCCGTGTCCTGTCCACCTTATCGTTACGACCCGAAAGCTTGTTTTTCGGGGAAGAACTTCGGCGCTTAATCGTCGTGGTTGTAAGCTTACTTATCCCGATCGATTAACATCCGCGCTGCAACACAAACCTTCGCCGCTTCGTGCGCCTAGCCACCAACTCCAAGCGTTAACCCGAGTACAGCAGCGGGCCATTCCACTTCGATGTGAGAGCCATGCTAGGGTGATTGCTGAATTACTAATAATTAAAGTTTGTTATTATGTTGATTCACATTTGCTTATACATCGGTCATGACGATGCGCAATGCCACGCTGCGGCAATTGAAGGTTTTCGAAACGGTGGCGCGCCATCTGAGCTTCTCGCGTGCGGCGGAGGAATTGCATCTCACACAGCCCGCCGTCTCCACGCAAGTGCGCCAACTCGAGGAGCACGCGGGGCTGCCGCTGTTCGAACAGCTCGGCAAAAAGATCTACCTGACGCCGGCCGGCACCGAAATGCTCCACTACAGCCGCGCGATCATTCAGCAGTTCCACGAAGTCGACGAAGCCATGGGGCAACTCAAGGGCGTTTCGGGCGGCAAGCTGAATGTCGCGGTGATCAGTGCGGGCGATTACTTCTTTCCGCGCGTGCTGGCCGAATTCACGCGCCGCTACTCCGGCGTCGTGCTCAATCTCGCGGTGCACAATCGCGACGAATTGCTGCATCAGCTCGCGAGCAACCAAACCGACCTCGCGGTAATGGTGCGCCCTCCGCATGAAACGGACGCGACCAACGAGCCGTTCGCGCCTCACCCGTATGTGATCGTGGCCGCGCCCACGCATCCGCTCGCCAACAAACGCAACATCAAGATGAGCCAATTGGCGAGCGAGGCCTTCATCGTGCGCGAGCGCGGCTCGGATACCTGGAATTCGATGGAAGAAGGCTTCGCCGGACGTCTCGCCAATCTCAAGATCGCCATGGAGATCAAAAGCACCGAGACGATCAAGCAGGCCGTGATTGCCGGCATGGGAATCGCATTCCTGTCCGCACATACGATCAGCCTCGAATTGCAATTGGGCCACCTCGTCGTGCTCGACGTCGAGAGCTTTCCTCTGATGTTGAACTGGTACGTCGTGCATCGGAAGAACAAACGCCTGCCGCCGGTCGCGGTCGCCTTCAAACGTTTTCTGATGGAAGAAGGCGCGAACCTGATCGAAAAGATCACGCGAGTGCGGGAACTGAGCGTATATAAACGCTAGGCTATGGGTACCCAATAAAACTTTAACTATTGGAAATTCGTCGGCGCTTTTATGCTGCGAGCTGGTTTGATTACTCGTCAGCCCAGGAGGCCGATCATGACCTACGCTTCGGTTGAGTCTTTCGCCAGCACGCGTACTGGCCGTACTGCCGCCGGCAGTTCCGACGACGCGCATCTGAGCGCCTACAACGCCGCCTTCAGCGATCTCGGTCTGCGCTTTCGCTGGGACCATGCGATGCTCGAGGTGCTCAAGGAATTCAACGGTGAAGCGGCGCGTATCACCGCCTATATCGAGCGCTTTCACGCCCATCTCCATCGCGCGTACGATGCCGACTTTCTTGCGCAACTGATCCTGCAAAGGAAGGCCCATTACTACAGCGAGTTCGCATCGGCGGGCGACTGAGGGCTTTGGCGGGATCGCAATCTCGCCAGGCGCGCCGCCATTGCCGCAAAAAAAGACGCGCCTTCATATTTGACGGCGCATCGCGGAATGACTGCCCGAATCGCGGACACAGCGCCGCTTTTGCCCATCCAGATTCCTGCTGTCATGCCAACCGCGACGGTGCCTGGATGCCGCACGCACCCTGCCCGGCGCGATCTCTCGCCACGCCCAGGCCTGCTCTTCGCCACCGCGCCATTCGATGCGCGCCAGCAGCCCTGACCGTCCCGCGATGAGCCCATCGCGACGGGCAGCGAACGCATGTGCATGCGAGCCGTGATTACTCGCGTGATCGTTTGAGTATTCGCGGCTCGTCATCAGATGCACGCCCATCGCACAAGCCAGCGCGCTCATCGCGAGCAGCGCGGCGAAACCGAACGGCTGCGCCTGCTCGGTGACGAAGCCATAGCCGAGCCATCCGCATAGCAACAGCGCAAACAGATTGACGATGCGGTGACCCGGACGCGCCGCCGCGCTCGCCTGCAACACACCGAGCAGTTTGCAGAATGCGATCGCCGACGCGGCGAAGATCAACGCACCCATGAATACCGCGGCATAAAGTTCGATACGTTCGATACGCTCGGCATTCGCCTGCGCGGCGGAGAACAGATAGCGCGCGAATCCGCCCGTCATGACAGCGAGTCCCGTGGCGATGCCGGCCAACGCGACGAGCAGCGGCCGCCGTGTCAGATCGCGTTTGCGCACGCGCCATGCGCCGAACGCGGCGCCCACTACGGCGGCAGCGACCACACTACAGCCACCGCCAGTGCCCGCCGCGAAAAGCGCCACCTGTACCGCGGCCAATGCGCCAGCGCGCCACGCAGGCTGACGTCGCGATCGCCACGCAAGCGGCAGTTGTCCGAGCGCGGCAAGCGCAACACCCAGCAGAATGCCGAGCACAGCGGCAAGCAAACACGACATGTCGAGCCATTCGGCACTGTCGGAAGGTTGCGGCATGTGTGCTCCTCCGTGTTGCGCTTTCATCGCGTCAGGCAGAGGGACCAGAAGCGGGTCCGCCCGTCAGGCGATGCTTGTCGTCGCTAATCGAACGCTTCCCACTAGCTCCGCCCCGCGAGCCGGGGCGGCACGCACCCAGACCTCGGTAGGCCTAGATCGCCCCGACCGCACGTAACGCGCTGATCTGCTCGCGCGAATAGCCGAGCTCGGTCATGACCTCGTCGGTGTGTTCGCCAAGCAGCGGCGAGCGCTGCACTTCGGTCGGGCTATCGGACAGTTTGATGGGATTGCCAACCGTCAAATACTTGCCGCGCGTCGGATGATCCACTTCGACGATCGTGCCCGTTTCGCGCAACGAGGGCTCCTCGGCGATTTCCTTCATCGACAGAATCGGCCCGCACGGAATGTCGTACCGGTTGAGGATTTCCATCGCCTCGAACTTGGTCTTCGTCATGGTCCAGCGCTCGATCTCGGCGAAGATTTCCTTCAGGCGCGGCAGGCGTGCGGCGGGCGTCGCATAGTCGGGATCGGTGGCCCACTCCTCCTTGCCGATCACGTTGCAGATCTTCACCCACACCGGCGCCTGCGTGATGAAATAGATGTATGCGTTCGGGTCGGTCTCCCATCCCTTGCATTTGAGAATCCAGCCCGGCTGGCCGCCGCCCGATGCGTTGCCCGCACGCGGCACCGCTTCACCGAACGTACTGTTCGGATATTGCGGATACTCCTTCATGACCCCGGTGCGCTCGAGCCGCTGCTGGTCGCGCAGCTTCACGCGGCACAGGTTGAGCACGCTGTCCTGCATCGCTGCAAGCACCTTTTGGCCGCGCCCGGTGTGCGTGCGCTGATAGAGCGCGGTGACAATGCCCAGCGCCAGATGCAAACCCGTGCCGCTGTCGCCGATCTGCGCGCCGCTTACGACCGGCGGGCCGTCGTCGAAGCCGGTGGTTGAAGCCGCACCGCCCGCGCATTGCGCGACGTTCTCATAGACCTTGCAATGCTCATAGGGCCCAGGGCCGAAGCCCTTCACCGAAGCGACGATCATGCGCGGATTCAGCTCCTGAATTCGCTCCCACGTGAAGCCCATCCGGTCGAGCGCGCCCGGAGCGAAGTTCTCCACCAGGACGTCGCATGTCTGAATCAGCGCCTCGAGAACCTGCTTGCCTTCCGGGTTCTTCGTATCGACGGTGACCGAGCGCTTGTTGTGATTGAGCATCGTGAAGTACAAGCTGTCCGCGTCGGGAATGTCTCGCAGCTGTTCGCGCGTGATATCGCCGACGCCGGCCCTCTCCACCTTGATCACGTCCGCGCCGAACCATGCGAGCAACTGCGTGCAGGTCGGTCCCGATTGCACGTGCGTGAAATCGAGAATGCGCACGCCGTCGAGTGCTTTGCCCATGTTGTCTCCTGAGTACCGTCCTGTTCTCGCCTGGTCACGAATGCGCTCGCGATATTTGATATATCACATACCAAATTCGAGTTTGCGTCAACCGAGGTTTTATACCGAACGCCTCGGCGGGACAGTCATGCTAGAAGGTAGGGAATGCAACGGATGAAGGCGGGAATCATGGGCCTAGGGCACGGTGGCGACAACCGGGCTGGCTTAGCCGGGCGGCACTGAGGCAGGCGTGTGGGCGGCGAAGGGTGATGAGCCGCGGATGAAGGCCGCAGCCAAACGAAAAAGTCCGCGGTGTTTTGATCACCGCGGACTTTTTATTCGCTAAGCCATTGGAGCGCTCGAGCGCATCAATCCAGAAAGTCGCAATTCGCTTCGACAAACGCAGCGAGATCCAGCGAATGCTGACGCGTGAGCCGCTCGGCCAGTTCGGTATCACGCTGTTCAAGCGCCTCGATAATGCGCAGATGGTCGACGATCGAGCGCGACGCGCGGTCGCTCTGTGAAATGGTCATGCGCCGGATCGCGCGCACGTGGATGAAGATGTTCTTGATCGTGTCGAGAATGATCCGCGACTTCGACAATTCGACGATCGCCTGGTGAAACGCGATATTCGCATCCGAGTATTCGGCGATGTGTTCAGCCGGCGTGGCGTCGCGGAAATGGTCGAACATGTGGCGCAGCCGGGCGATTTCCTCGTCCGTGGCGTGCAGCGTCGCAAGGCGCGCGGCCATGCTTTCGAGCGCGGCCCACATCTGGATCATTTCGACGATTTCGCGCTTGCTCTTGCGCACGATATAAATGCCGCGCCGCGGCACCATGCGCAGAAAACCTTCCTGCTCCAGTAGCGTCATCGCCTCGCGCACCGGCGTGCGGCTCACGCCGAGCGATTCGCTCAGCACGCGCTCGTCGAGACGAATTTCCTCGCGGGACTGGTAGATGTCCGCGTCGGCAATCGCCTGGCGGAGCATCGCATACGCCTGATCGCGCAAGCTCGCGCTTGCGCCGATCGGCTGTAATGACAACGTTAATGGTGTTGACACTGCTTCAGTTTGAAGTTCTGACGACATTCATCGCCTCATGTTGAACATGTGAACGATATCGTGCTGCCGCTACCCCGACGCGCTGTTCGCCCAAACCTACGAATCGGCCATGTTGCGCTGCGAGTTGCGCGACCGGCTGGGGAATCCAGCGAGTCAACAGGACAGTGGCGGCAGACCCTAAGCCTACGAAGGCAGCGGCGAGCAGGGCGAGAGGAACAAGTTCCATTTGTAACTCCGAATGATTGAGTGAAGGAATGACTCAATCATATGCTGCAACGCCGCATAAGTCAATATTCTGTATTCAGTATATCAGTAGTCGTTGTTTTTCAGACGACGTCACCAAGGTAGCACGGGCGCGCTCCGGATGCTTCCCCCGTCGCGGAAATGCGGTAGCGGTCGGTGTAAACGCGCAAAACGCGCGCTATTCGCGCACTCGCGTCCGATTATCGCGCAGTTTCGCCCGAATGCCGATTGTGCGATCCGTCTCGTCTCACTAACCTTCCGGAAATCCTGCAAGGGGCCGGCGACGGCCAGTGCGCCGGGACCTACCACCCGAGCCACCCAGCAGCCAAAGGTTAAAAGGAGACACCGTCATGAGCACCACCATCCAGCCATCCGCAATGGCCGACAACCGCAAGACGCGCAGCCAGGCACGCAAGGCGGCGCTCGGCAGCTTCGTCGGCGCGGTAGTCGACTGGTATGACTTTCTGCTGTACGGCATCGTCGCCGCGCTCGTCTTCAACTCGGAGTTTTTCCCGAAGGTCAGCCCGGCGATGGGCACGCTCGCGGCGTTCGCCACCTTCGGCGTCGGCTTTCTGTTCAGGCCGCTTGGCGGCTTCGTGTTCGGACATTACGGCGACCGCCTCGGACGCAAGCGCATGCTGGTCCTCACGGTGATGATGATGGGCCTCTCGACCGCCGCGATCGGTCTGCTGCCGGCCTTTGCCACCATCGGCTGGTGGGCGCCGGTGCTGCTCGTGACGTTGCGCGCGATCCAGGGCTTCGCGGTCGGCGGTGAATGGGGCGGCGCGGCTTTGATGGCGGTCGAAAGCGCGCCGGAGAAGAAAAAAGCGTTCTACAGCAGCGGCGTGCAGGTCGGCTACGGCGTGGGCCTGGTATTGTCGACGGGGCTCGTCACGCTGATTAGCCGTTCGATGGACAACGCGTCGTTCCTGAGCTGGGGCTGGCGTCTGCCCTTCCTGTTCAGCGTGGTGCTGGTGCTGATCGCGCTGTGGATCCGCTCGAGCATGGAGGAGTCGACGGAATTCGTCGAAAAAGTCGGCGAGCATGGCGAGCGCAGCGTGCGCCTGCCGATCGTGGAAGCACTGCTGCGGCATCCGAAGGCGTTCCTGCTGATCATCGCGCTGCGGCTCGCCGAACTGTTCACCATGTACATCGTGACGGCGTTCGCGCTGAACTACTCGACGGCCAATCTGCACATGCCGCGCGAGTTCTTTCTTACGATCGGCTTGCTGGTGGGCGGCGTGAGTTGCGTGACGATTCCGTGCTTTGCCTGGCTCGCGGACCGCTTCGGCCGCCGCCGCGTGTACATCGTCGGCGCGCTGGTCGGCATGTTCAGCGCGGTGCCCTTCTTTCTCGCGCTCGAAGCACGCTCCACCGTATGGATCGTGGTCTTCGCGGTGATGCTCGCCAATATCGCGCACGACATGGTGGTGAGCGTTCAGCAGCCGATGTTCACCGAACTGTTCGGCACCGAGTATCGCTATAGCGGCGCGGGGGTGGGCTATCAGGTGGCGAGCGTGGTCGGCGGCGGTTTCACGCCGTTTATCGCGGTGGCGCTGGTCAGCCTTGCCGGCGGCTCGTGGCACCCGGTCGCCGCTTATCTGGCGATCGGCTGCCTGATCTCCGTGCTCGTGGCGGCAAAGATGAAAACCGGGCGCACGATCGCCTGATTCTCCGGCAAACCCTCGTTGACGACGACGGGCCGGCCGTGGCGAAGCTGCCACGGCCGGCCCGTTTTGTTTGGGCGCGGCGTTTCTTTTTCTTACCGCTTCGCCCCAATTCGATCCATCCGGCGACGTTTCGTCAGGTCAATACCTTATGCATTTCCATCTCATATTGCCAAGGCCAACCGCGCGCCCTATCGTTCGACCCTGCAGGTCTCAGCCCGAGTCCGCGCCCGCGATATGAAACAAAAAAACATATATCAGCGGCGCGCAAACCTGCCGGTTTTTAGGCATGGCCCCTAAAGCATTTGCGCTAAACGCCGATAACAAAGCATTTGTCACACCGGAGACCGACCAATGAGCAGCATCACCGAGCCGAGCGGGAATTCAGGCTCCGCATCCTTCTTTTCCAAAGAAGCCACCGTTGCCAAGCCGGGCTTTTCACGCTGGATGGTTCCGCCCGCGGCCCTCGCCGTCCACCTCTGTATCGGCCAGGCGTACGCGTTCTCCGTATTCAACGGCCCGCTGACCAAGGTTATCGGCATCACGCAATCCGCCGCTGACGACTGGTCGCTCACTTCCCTCGGCTGGATCTTTTCGCTGGCGATCGTGTTCCTGGGCTTGTCGGCGGCCTTTGCCGGCAAGTGGCTCGAGCACGTCGGCCCGCGCCGCACGATGTTCACCGCGGCATGCTGCTTCGGCGGCGGCTTTCTGATTTCCGCGCTCGGGGTGTATCTGCATCAGATCGTGCTGCTATATCTCGGCTATGGCGTGATCGGCGGAATCGGACTCGGCCTCGGCTATGTATCGCCGGTCTCGACGCTGATCCGCTGGTTCCCGGACCGCCGCGGCATGGCGACCGGCATGGCGATCATGGGCTTCGGCGGCGGCGCGATGATTGCCGCGCCTTTGTCGGTGGCCCTGATGAACCATTTCCGCAGCGCAACGAGCATCGGCGTGGCCGAGACGTTCATCGTGCTCGGCATTGCGTATTTCATCTCGATGTCGATCGGTGCGCTCGCGATCCGCGTGCCGCCCGCCGACTGGAAGCCGGCCGGCTGGACGCCGCCCGCGGCCCAGCAGAAGAAGATGATTTCGCACAATCACGTGCATATCGATCAGGCGTTGAAGACGCCGCAGTTCTATCTGATCTGGCTCGTGCTGTTCCTGAACGTGACGGCCGGCATCGGCATTCTCGGCCAGGCTTCGGTGATGATCCAGGAGAGCTTCAAGGACACGGTGACGCCGGCCGCGGCAGCCGGTTTCGTCGGTCTACTCTCGCTGTTCAACATGGGCGGCCGTTTCGTGTGGGCCTCCGCTTCCGACTGGATCGGCCGCAAGAACACCTACTTCATCTTCTTCGCGCTCGGCGCCGTGCTGTACTACCTCGTGCCCGGCTTCGCGGCTTCGGGCCAGATCGCCCTCTTCGTGCTCGCCTACTGCGTGATCCTGTCGATGTACGGCGGCGGGTTCTCGACCGTGCCCGCCTATCTCGCGGACATGTTCGGCACCGCGTTCGTCGGCGGCATTCACGGCCGTCTGTTGACCGCATGGGCCGCGGCGGGCGTTGCCGGGCCGGTGCTGGTGAATTACATCCGCGCGTACCAGGTGTCGCAGGGCGTGGCGAAGGCGGACGCCTACACGATGACGATTCACATCATGGTCGTGCTGCTGGTGATCGGCTTCGTCTGCAATCTGCTGGTCAAGCGGGTGGACGACAAGCATCACATGACCGACGCTCAACTCGCCAAAGGCGCCTAAGGAGACCCGCATGTCGACGATTCAAGCCGTGCATCCGACCAACAAGGTCAAGCTCGCCGTCTTCTGGCTGTATGTGACGCTCCCGTTGGCGTGGGGCGTGTTCAATACGCTTTCACAAGCGATGAAGCTGTTCAGGTAAGTGCGGTAGCACCCCGCGCGTCGTGAAAACGCGCGGGGTGCCGGCGGGAGTTTGACTCGCCGCCGGCCCGGCTTGCTGCCGCTGAGTCGCTCACGCTGACTCACTGCCGCTGACTCACTGCCGCTGACTCATTGCCGCTGACTCACTGCGGCGCTGACTCACTGCGGATCACCCGCGCCGGTCAAGGCGCGTCCGACTTCCGCCTCTCTCCTACCACTGATACGCCGCACCGGCGCCGACGGTTGTCGCGGCTGAACTGATGCCCGCGCCGAGTTTCAGCTTCAGACTCTGCGTGACGCGCGCCGACAAGCCAACCGCCACCGCCTGATAGCCTTTGTAGCCGGCCGTGCCGACACCGACCGCGAGGTTCTTGTTCGCGTCGACTTCGGGGACCATGCCCAGCGCGATAGCCGACGCCGTTCCCGAATACGCGTTACGCGCCATGTCGCTCATGCTGCCCTGGAACTGCTGCATGTTCACGGCGTCGGTGGGCGCCTGTCCCGCCGCGACGTTGGTGATGCGGCGCTCGTTACCGGCTGAACCTATCGACACCGTGTTCGTCTGATCGGCCACCGAACCCTCGCCGACCGCCACTGCGTTGGGCGCCGATGCTATCGCGCCTCCGCCGATCGCCGCCGAACCGTTGCCGATCGCCTGCGCCGCGTTACCGGAGCTATTGGTGGCGAGATAGGCGCTGCCGTTCTGCTGGCTATTCCGCACCGTCTGATCGAGATTGCCGATCCGCTGGTTGGTGCTCCAGAGCTGCGCACCCGTCACCGCATCGCTGCTCGTGGCCGATATATCGCCGTCCTTCAGGTTGGTTAGCTGGACCTTCTGCGCGTCGGCAGCGGTGCCTCCGAGCGTGACCTTGTCATGAGCCGAACTGTCGTACTGCACCGCATTCGCCACCGTCCCGCTGATGCTGCCGACGGAGGTTTGCAGATTCATGATGTCGCTGCTGTTCTGCGTCACGCGGCCGTCCAGGTTGGTGATGGCGCTGCCCACATTGCTCACGACCGCACCGCCCACGCTGTACGACGGCGCCGTCACCGATCCATCCTCATTCACGGTTGCGCCGCCGCCGAGCGCGACAGCCGTACTCGCTGCCTGCGCGTGCAGTTGCGAACCGTTGACCGCATCGTTGCTGCTCGCGCTGACCGCGCCTCGCGCTACGCCGGTGACGACCCGATTGCCTGCCGTGCCGGCCATGTCGATCAGATTGCCGTCGGTCGTCGCGCCGACGTTGATCACGCGCGACAGACTATCTTGCGTGACGATGCCGATGCCGCCGGTCTCCATGTTCTGCCGCAACGTGGTGAGGCTGGTGTCGAGCGAGCCGAGCGCGTCGCCGACGGTGGTTTGCGTGGCGCCCTGAACCTGGTACGTGGGGCCGGTCACCGAACCGTCGGCGTTGATCTGCGCGCCGCCGCCAAGCGCGGTCACCATCGGCTTGAACTGGCCCAGATTGATCGCCGACGTATCCGTGGTGCCCGCCGCAATCCCGATCAACTCCCGGGAGCCGGCAGTGCCGCCGAAGTCGACGCGAGCGCCGTCCGTGTCTTTCGCGACGGTGAGATCGCGCGACTCCTGATCCTGCCGCAAGAGTCCGAGCTCACCGTTCGTGATCTGGTTCGCGATGTGGCTCACATTCCCTTCGATCGTCGTGGTGCGCGCGTCGAGGTGGGTGATATTCGTGGTGTTGTCGGTGACGCGCTGGCCGAGGTTCGTGATGCCATCCGTGTTCCGCGCGACGGCCTCGTTGGTCTCGTACAGTTGCGCGCCGTTGACGGCATCGAGACTGGCTGCGTCGAGCGTGGCGGCGCGCACGTTCGTCACCTGTACCGGCGCAGTGCCGCCCAATGTCACCGAAGCGTGCTCGGCCGAATCGTATCGAACGGCATCGGCTCCAGCCTCCGTGCTGCCCGAGACCACCGCCGCAAGTGCGGCACCCACGTCGCCGTATGTCTTTCCGCCGATGTCGTAGACGGGGCGCGTGACCGTTCCGTCCGCGGCGACGCGGGCGCCGCCACCCAGCGCCGCAGCCGTGCTCGCGGTGTTCGCCTGAAGTTGCGCGCCGTTCACCGCTTCGCTGCTGGCGTCGTTGACCGCGCCGGCCGCCACGCCGTCCAACACGCGGGTGCCGCTCGCGCCGGCGAAGTCGACGCGGGTTCCGAACATGGCCGCGCCAACCAGAATGTCGCGAGTACTCGGATTGTGCGTGACCAGACCGACGGTGCCGCTATTGATTCGGGTTTCCAGCGACGTCAGGCCCGTGTCGAGCGAGCTGAGCGCGCCGCCCACCGTGGTTTGCGTGCCGGCTTGCACGCGATACGTCGGGCCGGTTACCGAACCGCTGGCACTGACGGTTGCGCCGCCGCCAAGCGATGCGACAGCCGGGCTGAACTGGCCCAGATTGATCGCGGAGCTTGCGGTCGTACCCGCGGCCACGCCGAGCAGTTCACGCGGCCCCGCGGTGCCCGTGAAGTCGACACGCTTGCCGGCCGTGTCCTTTGCGACGGTCAGGTCGCGCGAGGTCGGATTTTGCCGCAGCAGGCCAGCGCTACCGTTACTGATGTTGGTGATGTCGGCGGTATTTTGCGCGACTGCCTGATTGGTGCCGTAAAGCTGCGCGCCGGTGACGGCGTCGGAACTCTCCGCGTTCAGCGCGGCGTCCGCGACGTTCGTCAGTTTGACGGGCATGCCGGGGTTGCCCAGCGTCGCCACGTCATGGTTCGCGGTGTCGTAGCGCAGCGAATCCGCGCTTTCGACCGCGCTGCCCGATGCGACCGCCGCCAGCGCGGCGCCGACATCGTTGTAGGTCGCGCCGCCGACCGTATAGACCGGTGCGACGACCGCGCCGTTTGCCGGGTCAATGAACGCGCCGCCGCCGAGCGCCCCGGTCACGCTCGAGAGTTGGCCGACGTTGGCGGCATCCGTAGGCAACGTGCCTGCCGCGACATAGGCGATCTGCCGGCCTTGCGCGAGGTTGCCCACGGACACCACGTTGACGCGGTCTGCCACCGCGCCCGTGCCGAGCGCCACCGAACCCGTTGCGGTGGCCGAGGAATAGGAACCCAGCACCACTGAATCCGCCCCGGAAGACGGGATAAATGTTTTGTAGCCGATGGCGACGGCACCGTTTGCGGCGGCGCTAGCGAAGGAGCCAATGGACGTCGCATTGACCTTGCTCGAACGGGATGAGTACCCGATCGACACCGAATTATCCGCGTTGGCTGCCACCGACGAATACGCACCGATCACGGTCGCGTTCGCCGACACCGCGAATGCGCCCGAGCCCACCGCCGTGGTCCCGTCCTTGGCGGCGCCGGAACCGGCGCCGACTGTCAGCGCGTTGATGCCGCTCGCCGCCGCGGCGGGCCCGATCGCCATTGCGTTCAGCGAACTCGTTGTGCTGGTGCTGGTGCCGCCGACCACATTCGGGCTGACGGCAATATAGTCGGTCACCGGCGCGCTTGCGAGCGGCGCGGGCATGGCAGCCAGGCTCGATGCGACAACCGCCGGCTGGGTAGCCGGCGCAACGATCGGATTGCTGGCGAATATGCTTGCGTTATTGATCGCGGCAATCAACTCCGCGGGGGTGGCCGCATCGTTGGCGGGCGGCGTGACCCCGTCTCCGGTTTGAGCCGCAAGCGCCTCCGCGGCGCTCGAACAGTATTGCGCCGGCGACTCGCATTCCGCGGCGCCGGCCGGCAGCGAAAACGCCAACGCGCTCAAAAGCCCTCCACCAGCGGCCATCAGTGTCGTGCATGCGGACGCGCCTTTCGCGCCCCTGCTCTTCGTCATTTCAGAAGCCGCGACGTAGGTGCGAGTGGCGCTATTCCATACGGTTTTATAAGTCCGGTTCAACATTCCTCCCAATCTTTTAATCGAAAGTTCATTTACCGAGATTTTTCTTATGCAATCTCAATTCCACGCTATAAAACAAAAGGAACCAAGATCGCATCGCGCTTTCACTCGGCCGATAAAGGCGATGGAGGCAGTCTGCCGTCACGGCGCAATATCGCGAATACGATTAATCCTAAAAGCTAATTTTTAGCTTTAATTAGCACAAACGGCATAATGGATTTAAGACGGAAAATGCCAAACCTCTTAATTCAAACTAAATTAAATTAGGCAAACCCAAGATAAAGCCTAATTTGTCTCAAATGACAACCGCAGAAAACGCCAATTCACGCGCGGCGAAATTCTTTAACGTAAGCGCAGGCGTCACGCGCCACCCTCGAGGGCCGGTCACTCGCGCTCAGGGAGAAGTGGTTCGTGGTGGGAACGGAGTCAGATGGTCAGCCGTTTTCTCGACGGCGAGATGGAAGCAGCGCCCGGACCGGGCGGAGGGCGAGACCAACGCGAGCGGATGTTTTGCCGCCCAGGCGCCATCGAGTATGCGAACAGGTCGTCGACCCGCGCTTTCATGTCAGCGGCTCCACGGTTCGCGAGCGCGGTCCCGATGCCGCCCGCGCCCGCCGACGCCGCCGGTGTTTCAGATCTTTTCGAACACCACGTCCTGCGCGCCTTCCCACAACACCTTGGTGCCGAGTTCGCGCAGCTTGTCCTTGCCCTCGACGATGGTCAGAAAGTGATTGCCCGCGAGTTGCCCCATCTTGCTCGCGAAGCAGCACGATCCGTACGCAATCAAAATCTCGGTTTCGCTGAAGCCGCCCGGATAAAACAGAATGTCGCCAACCGACGGATGGCTCGTGTGATTCTCGAAGCCGACCGCGGCGCCGTCGTTCTCGAGCTTGAAGTCGCCGAGCGGCACCCAGCAGCCTTCGCCGCTCCAGCGCACGTGAATGATCTTCTGACGGTACGGCAGCAGCTTCTGAAAGGCGGCCACGGTTTGCGGCGCGTCGGGATGCGTTTCGGCGATAAACACATAACCGCAGGAAGTGATTCGGAGTCGGGGCATCGCTAGATATCCTGGTGTGGCGGCGTGGCCGTGGAACGGAATGATCGGAAAGACGCCCGTTGGAACCTGCCGCGCCCGCGTGCCATGCGCTTTGGGGCAAGCCCGCTATTCTGTCGTCCGATGCAAGGCTTCGACAGATACAGTTCCCGTCCATGCCGTCAGGCCAGTTGCACCAGGCAGCAAGGCCACGCGCGAAAGACGGCCGTAACCCCGGCACGGCACGGCCATGCCAGGTCCGGCCGCGGCACTGTCACGAAAGTTCGTAGTTTGCAAGCCGCGCAATGCGCAGCACACTGTGCAACGTACGTGGTTTCCAGCAAGGCGGCGCGTTGCACTTTGCGCGCTTTGCGCCTTGCTGGCAAAACATAGCCGGCCACCAGCCGCAGCGCCTGCGGTGGGGTCGTGCGGCCGAGCAGCGTCGCCGGCCCTGGAAAAAGACATTGGCGGGGTCCATGTCCCGCACCCACCGGCGGCTCGCCGCTCAGACATCGCCTGCCGGGCAACCGGCCACTTCCAGCCGCGCAATCCGTACTTCAGCCGCGCAGCCGGTAGGCAAGCGGCGTCACGCCGTAGCCACGCTTGAACTGCACGGAGAAATGACTGGCACTCTCGAAACCAACTGCAATCGCAATCTGCAGCACCGTCTGCCCGGTGGCGCGCAAAAGCCTCGCTGCTTGCTCGAGCCTCAAGCGCGTGACGAACTGATGGGGCGTTTCCCCGGTCTCGCGGCGAAACACGCGCGCAAAATGAAAACTGCTTAACCCGGCCTGCGCGGCCAGTTCGCTGATCGCCAGATCGGCGGCCAGATTCGCGCGGATATAGTCGGTCACGCGGCGGATGCGGCGCGGCACCAGCCTGTCGGGCCGCTGTGCAGGCATGGCACCCCGCGCTTGCCGGCCGCGCGAGTAATGCTGCAGAAGATGCGCGGCGAGCGCGTGAACCAGCGCGTCCACATAGAGACGCGAGTCGGCCGGATCGGCCGCGGCGCGGTGCAACGCGTCGATCATCGCGGCGACCAGCGGATCCTTGAACTGCATTGCGTCGCCAAGCGACAGCTCGCGCGAGCCGTCGAGTTCCATCTGATCGGCGACGCTGTCGATCAGGCCACGCTCGATATGCAAATGGACGGTCGACAGCGGCTCATCGCTGGTCGACCGCCAGCGCCACGAGATCGGCGCGGGCGGCACGAACCACACGTCGCCCACGCGCAGCTCGGCGCTCTCCCAGCGCCCGTTCAGGTTGCGCTCGAGATGTTCGGCGCCGCTGCCGAGCGTCATCAGCGTGAGGTCCTGCAAGCCGGGCGCCTCCAGCAGTTCCTGCTCGACCGGTTCGAGATAGGAGCGCAGTACCAGGTGCCGCCACGGGCGCTCCACGCTCGACACCAGTTTCTGGCCCGCCATGTAGCGGTCGTAGGCGAGCGTCGTTGTCAGCTTCGGAATTCGTGCCATCACGTCGTCCATTACGAGGGAGGTGCCGTATGCAGATGAGAAAACCTGTCACAGCCGCATTGCCGGCCTGCTGTCAGCGCAAGATCCCAAAAATGATAGCAAGGAACCGGCTACCGTAATTTTTGGAAATAGCTAATCATTCAGCTTGTCTTCCTTCATGCGTTCTGAACGCCGGAGCTACCGTTTCATGGAACACGAATGCGATACGCTGCCGCACTGGCTGACCGGCTCGCCGCAAGGCGAAGCCGGGCAGGCATCGGCGGCATACAACTCGGCGCTGACCGCGCAACCGGCTTACCCGGCCGGCACGCGGCCACGCGAGAAATCGGCCCACGCGGCTGAAGCATCCAGGACACCCAACCGCACCGCAGGCATGGCGCCCGCGGGTTTTCTCACGCTCTTCACCGAAGAGGAGATCGGCACGCCGTCGCTCGCTCCCTCGCCCGCCGCGCGGCGGGCGCCGGTCATCAGTCCGCTGGTGCGTTTCGGCAGCGCGCAGGACCGCATCGAGTTCGTGCGGCGGCGCATCAAGCAGCTCGGCTTCGAGTCGTTCAGCTATTCGGCCACGCGCACCACCGCGCATCACAAGACGATGTTCGTGCTGACCAGCTACGAGTCGCAGGCGTGGCTCACGCGTTATTTCCGCGAGCGTTATTTCGAGCTCGACCCGCGCGTGGCGCTCGCCTCCCCGACCGGCATGCCGCTTCTGTGGAGCACGGCCGACATGCGTGCCGACCTGCCGCGCGCGCAACTGCGCAGCGAGCGGCTCGGCGGCCTGATCGACATGCTGGAGGCGAACGGGCGCAAGAGCGGGATCCTCACGCAGATGCCGCTGCCCGAGCCGGAACTGAGCGCAAGCCTGTGCTTCAATTCGGAAATCGGCAATCCGCGCTGGATGACGGAATCGATCGTCGCCGAAACATTGATGTTCGCGCACACGATTCACGAATTCATCTGGACGCACGCGAGGAGCGTGATCGGCATCGCGCCGGCGCAGCCGCCGCGCGTCGCGCTGAGCGACTTGCAGCATGCGGTGCTGAAGGCAGTCGTACAGGGCCAGCGCGACAAGGAAATCGCCTATTTCCTCGGCTTGTCGCCGCATAACGTCGACTACCATCTGCGGCGTTTGCGGCAACTGTTCAAGGTGCGCAACCGCGTGCAGTTGATCAACGTCGCGCAAGCCTACGTGTCATAGCCGATGGACGTGACGCGAAGTGACGCGAAGTGACGTGACGGCAAGCGCCGTCACGTCCGCCCGCTCCCACGTCAACTCTTGAGCCGATAACCGGTCTTGAAGATCCACGCGACGATCGCCAGAAACACCGCCAGAAACAGCGCGGTCATGCCGAGACTCACCTCGACGTTCACATCGGCGAGTCCATAGAAGCTCCAGCGAAATCCGCTCACCAGATAAACGATCGGATTGAGCAGCGTCACGGCGCGCCAGAACGGCGGCAGCATATTGACCGCATAGAAACTGCCGCCGAGAAACGTGAGCGGCGTGATGATCAGCAGCGGCACGAGTTGCAGCTTCTCGAAGCTGTCCGCCCAGATGCCGATGATGAACCCGAGCAGACTGAACGTGACCGCGGTGAGCACCAGGAAGAGGATCATCCAGAACGGGTGCTGCACTTGCAGCGGCACGAACAGACCCGCGGTAGCGAGAATGATCAGCCCGAGCAGAATCGACTTGGTGGCCGCCGCGCCCACGTAGCTCACGACGATCTCCAGATACGAGACCGGCGCCGACAACAACTCGTAGATCGTGCCGGTAAAGCGCGGAAAGTAAATCCCGAACGACGCGTTCGAAATGCTTTGCGACAGCAGCGACAACATGATCAAGCCCGGCACGATGAACGCGCCGTAGCTGATGCCGTCCACTTCCTTGATGCGCGAGCCGATCGCCGCGCCGAACACGACGAAGTAAAGCGACGTGGAAATCACCGGCGCGATGATGCTCTGCATCAGCGTGCGCCAGGTGCGCGCCATTTCGAACTTGTAGATCGCGCGAATTGCATGAATGTTCATTGGTTACCCCGGAGCAGACTGACGAAGATGTCTTCGAGCGAGCTTTGCGTCGTATGCAGGTCCTTGAAGCGGATGCGGGCGTCGTCGAGCGCCTTGAGCAGCGCGATGATGTCGGTGCGCCCGCCATCGCCCTCGTAGGTGTAGATCAGCTCGTTGCCGCCCTTCGCGACATCGAGCCCGTAGCCGGCCAGCGCGGGCGGCAACTCGTGGAGCGGACTCTCGAGTTGCAGCGTGAGCTGCTTCTTGCCGAGCTTGCGCATCAACTCCGTCTTTTCCTCGACCAGCATGATCTCGCCCGCGTTGATCACGCCGATGCGGTCGGCCATCTCCTCCGCTTCGTCGATGTAGTGCGTGGTGAGGATGATCGTCACGCCGCTCGCGGCAAGCGAGCGCACCAGCTTCCACATATCGCGCCGCAACTCCACGTCCACGCCGGCGGTGGGTTCGTCGAGGAACAGCACGCGCGGTTCGTGCGAGAGCGCCTTGGCGATCAGCACGCGGCGCTTCATGCCGCCCGACAGCGTGATGATCTTGCTATCGCGCTTTTCCCACAGCGACAGGTCGCGCAACACCTTCTCGATGTGAGCGGGGTTTTTCGGCTTGCCGAACAGTCCGCGGCTGAACGAGACGGTGGCCCAGACGGTTTCGAACGAGTCGGTGGTGAGTTCCTGCGGCACGAGGCCGATCAGCGAACGCGCGCCGCGATAGTCCGCCGCGATGTCGCGGCCGTCCACCGTCACACGGCCTTCGCTCGCATTCACGATGCCGCAGATGATGCTGATGAGCGTGGTTTTGCCCGCGCCGTTCGGCCCGAGCAAGGCGAAAATTTCCCCTCGGTTGATGGCCAGATTGATGTTCTTCAGTGCATGAAAACCGCTGGCATAGGTTTTCGACAGATTGGTGACCGAGACGATTGGCTGCATGGATTCGATGATGGCAGACACCGTAATTTGATTGGAAAAAGCGTCGCGAGCACGCGACCGCACCCGCAATGTAATGGAAAGTGGCAAAGCGTGCAGCGCGACGTCGCGGCGCGCCCGAAAAGCGCTCTCTGGTGCCGGAACACGTCGCGGCCACGCGCCTGCCACAGCGGTTCAATGGCTTCCGAAGCACCGTTTCGGGAACGCGCCATGCTCGATTCAAGACACGCTGCCGCGCAGCCCCGGATTCGATTCGAACCCGCGCAAGCGGCGCGTGCGGGGCCGCGCCGCCGCGTTGTCCGCGACGCACCGTTCGGTCCGGGGCACATCGCTTGCGGCAGTTCGTCCATGCGAGCGACATGCGCTTGCGTGGCATCAATCCGACTCCATGGAGGTGAACCATGAAACACATGACCAGGACAATCCTTGCTTCGGCGCTCGTGATGGCGCTGTCGGGCGGCGTGTATGCACAGGCCGGCGGCGGTGCGGGCGGGACCGGCAGCGGCGGCACCGGCGTGGGCGCGGGCGGCGGCACGACGGGCGTGACCGGCACCGCGACACCTGGCGTCGGCCCCGGCACGATGAAGAGCCCGAGCGATTCGGGCTATGGCTCGCCGGGCGTGACCGGCACCGGCACCGGCGGCGGCATGGGCACCGGCACCGGCGCCACGCCCAACAGCCTGCCGACGGACCGTTCGAACAGCGGCATGCACAAAGGCATGAAGAACGGTACGCGCAGCGGCACCAGCGACGACATGAATCGCGGGACGAGCGGCGCGACGCAAGGCAGCCAGTAACCGCAAGCGACGCTCTATCGAGCCGATCCCGTGCAACCGGGGCGGCGGCGCCTAAAACGGGCGCCGCCGCCCTCTTTCGTCGAGCTGCAAACGAACGATCGGCGCCGGCCACCGGGACAGGTTTTCTCTTTCAACGCCCTTGTGGTTTTTTCAAGCACTACGCGTGAGACGCATCACGGTTCCGCGCACACGAAACTGGCGGCGAGATTCACGTTGCCCTTGCCGGCGTAGCGTGGAAACAGCGGATAACGGCACAACGGACGCGAGCGTCCATTGGTGGCCGCCGCGATGTCGGTCGCCGTCAAGGTTTCGGGCGCCGCGCCGCGCGTGACCCAATTGTCGAGCGCGCCCAACAGATCCACCGAGGGAATGAACGCGCCGCCGCCGTGCTGAAAACCCGGCACCATGTAGAGCCGCATGAACCCGTTGACCTGGTCGATGCCGAAGCGCTCGACCAATGCGTCGTAGTAGGCGATCGTCTGATTGGGGCTGATGACTTCGTCGGCGAGGCCTTGCAGCGTGATGAGCTTGCCGCCGCGCGCAATGTAGCGGGCGAGGTCGTGGTTCATCGAGCCGATGGTCTGCGACAAGGCGACCAGTTGCTGGCGATACTTGCCCGGAGCTTGCGGATCGAACCTGAGTGAATCGAAGCCGGCGTCCCGCGCGACGAAATAGCGGACGTAGCCGTCGCCTTGCGCGAACAGGTAGCCGTTGGCGAGGAACGTCGGCACCGGCAAACGCGCCGCCTGATGTCCGAGCCCGAGCGTGCCGTTCAAACGCGTGCCCTGAAAAATGTTGTAGCCGCGATAGCCGGTCACGTCCCACGCCAGCCGGTACGGCAGCGAAAGGCCGTCGCGCATCACGAGCAAGGTGGCGAGTTGCGCGTCCGTGAGGCATTCGTCGGTCGCGGGCGCGCGGCCCGCGCAGCGCAACGACGCGATGATCTCCGCTTCGTGCGCGCGGCAAGCGGCGACGTCGCTGACGATGGCGTCCGCCGCGCCGTCGAGCCGGTCGCAAGCCGCGATCGTTCGTTGATACACGCGTTCGAGCAGCAACGGTGGAATGAAGCCGCCCGGCGTCGCGTATTCCGCATGGCCGAGCTTCACGCCGAGCAGCCGCACGCCGGAAAAATTGAGCGCGGGGGAATTGGCGATCACCCCGTCGTAGTCGTCGGGAAAGCGCTGCATGACCGTGTAGCCTTCGCGCCCGCCGGTCGAGCCGCCCGCGAAGTACATGCGCTGCGGCGGCTGACCGTACGCGCGCGCGATCAATGCAACCGCCACGTCGTGCGTTTTCTTCAGGTGCGCGTAGCCGAAGTTCGTCACGGCTTCGTCGACGAGGCCGAACACCGCGAGCGACGAATCGCCGACGTGCCCCGAGTCGTCGCCGAAAGTCGCATAGCCTTGGGCGAGCGGCGCGCGATCCGGCGAAAACGGCATCACGCCGGTGCCGCTCACCACTACGCCGTTGTAGCCGCCGCCGCCGATTTGCAGCGCGCGGCCGTTCCAGCGGCGCGGCAGATTCAGATCGAAACGGATATCGGGCGTGTCGGCCTTCAGCCCCTTGATGCGGCCGGTGATGCGGCAAAACTCGCCGCCTTGCTGATTGCCGGGCGCGGTGGCGCCGACCATCACCGCGCTCTCGATCAGCGCGCCGGCGGTCGGCAATGCGATCAGTTCGGCCGGCAGCACCGCGCCCGCGAATCCAGCGCAACGCAGCGCGAGCGGCGCTTCCGTCGACGCGGCCAGCGCGGGCCGCACGCCCAGGCTCAAGCTCAAGCTCAAGCCCAGGCTCAGCCACGACAGCGCGCCGACGACCCAGCGGGCCGTGCGCGAATCCCGCCTACCGCGCGCACCGCGCCGATACGCGCTCATCCGCAACCCGCGCCGCTCGCGACCGCCCGCGCATGCTGCCCTTTCCAGCCGCTCCAGCCACGCGCGATCATCAGGAGTGCGCCGATCGCGACCAGATCGCCGCCGAGTCCGATCAGCACGCCGCGAAAACCGTGCAACGCATGCGGCGTGGCCGTATCGACGACCAACGACACCAGCGTGCCCATGACGAAACACACGAGCCCGGTGCGGCCGACCGCCACCACGGCGGGCAGCCGCCGTGCGAGCCGCGCGATGCTGCCCATGCGCACGAACTGCGCGGCAAGCCAGGCAATGACGATGAAGTTGATCACGCGGTAGATGGACAGGTTCTGTTTAAAGGCGCCGGGCAGCGGTTGCGTCAGCACGAAGAGTTGGATGATAGCGAACGCCAGCACCGCGATCACCGCGACGCGCGTGAACCAGCGCGCGGTGCCGCCTGCGTGAAAGCGCTCGCTGATCGGCTGCACGCGGCACAGGATTCCGAGTACGAACACCAACTGCCACGCAAACGGATTAAAAGCCCACTCGGCCATGTCGTCAATGGCGAAGAGCGCGGCGAGCGGCCGTGCGAGCGCCCAGATCGCCGCGCTCGAGGCCAGCGCCAGGAGCGCGGAGCGGCGCGCGAGCGGCACCGCGAACGGCACGCAGAGCGCGTAGAGCATATACATGGGCAACACGCTCGACAGATACGGCTGACGCCGCAGCAACGCGATATCGAACGCTTCGCGCAGCGGCTGGGCCGCGAACGGCTGCCAATGGGTGAGCTCGACCATCGGCTGATTCAGGCGCAGCAGCGCGAGCACCGCGCCGGAGAGCAGCGTCAATACCGCCGTCAACAGATAGGCGCGATAGATTTCCCAGCAGCGTTTGACGAAGCGCATTCTCGCCGCGCTCTCGCCACGACCCGCGAGCACCGCCGTATACGCCGCCGCCGATGCATAGCCGCCGAGAAACACGAACACTTCGGCGGAGTCGCACAACGCGTAGGCGTGCAACATCAGATGCGACAGCGTGCTGCCGGGAATGTGATCCAGCACGATCACGAGCAGGACGATGCCGCGGAAGAAATCCACTTCGATCGAACGTCCCGTTCGGGGACTTCCTTCGGGGCGCCCGTGGCGTGTTTCCATTCGGGTTCTCGCTGGATCGCGCGCGCATGCGGCGCGCGGTGAGAGCCGCACATGTCGCTCGCTGTTTGTCATACGAAGCGACCAGAATAGAACGTTTCCGCCGGCGCCGTGCAGCGTCGCGGCGCTCGCTGACAACTCGCCTGACACATCGAACCGCGTGGCGGCGAGTTGAAATTCAACTGTCGGCGTGCGGTAAGAGTGGGGCTTCACGCACCCGGTTTGCGGAAAGATTTGCGGCTTTCGACGTTCAAAACGCCAATGCCGCCGCTAATAGCCGCAAAAAAAAATCCCTGAACCGCCTATGCGATTTTTTTCGCTTTTTTTCATCGTAGGATGAATTCACGCACGCCCGTCGGACATCGCGCAGTGCGAGCGATGCCACCCTTCGACGGCGGCCACTCATGTGGACCGGACACGCTGCCGCTGATCCGCGATCAGCCGGCTCGCCGAGCGTCATTGCGACGCCTTCTATTCGCCGCCGCTGACTTTGCCGTCACCGATGCGCGCCGGTCCTT
The DNA here is from genome assembly GCF_003330825.1 of Paraburkholderia terricola. Lineage (NCBI taxonomy): Bacteria > Pseudomonadati > Pseudomonadota > Betaproteobacteria > Burkholderiales > Burkholderiaceae > Paraburkholderia > Paraburkholderia terricola. The sequence goes on along the minus strand of NZ_CP024942.1, from coordinate 1,825,833 downwards.
CCACTACCGCCCTGAAGCGCAGCGCCGCGCGCGCCGCCTTCGCTCTGGAAGAAGACCACATGAACAACAGAATTGCCGGCTTCGACGGACTGCGCGCAATCGCGGTCCTGATGGTATTTTTTCAGCACCGCCTGTTCGGCGACATCGGCGAGATCGGCCATCTCGGCGTATGGATCTTCTTTGCGCTGAGCGGTTTTCTGATCATCGGCATCCTCTCCGCACAGCGCGCGCGCATCGAGAAAAACGCCAGCCGGTTCGGCGCCGAGCTCAAGCGTTTCCTGTTCCGCCGCACGCTGCGCATCTTTCCGATTTACTACCTGATGCTGATCGTGATGTGCGTGCTAATGGCGTTCGGCATCGCGAGTCCCGAACTGGCGAGCGGCATGCCGTTTCACTTCGCGTATCTGTCGAACGTCTGGATCGGCTCCGTGCTGCATTACTGGCCGGGGCGTTACTCGCATTTGTGGAGTCTCGCGATCGAGGAGCAGTTCTATCTCGTGTTCGCGCCGTTATTGCTGCTGCTCGCGGCGCGGCGGCATCGCGCGGTATGCCTCGCGATCATCGCCGCCGGACTGGTGTCGCTCTTCGCGATGCGCGCGGCGCACTGGCAGGAAATCACCATCTACACGCACCCGTTGACGAATTTCTGGCTGCTGGCGTTGGGCGGCATCGGCGGCCTGATGATCGCGGGCAACACGAGCCGCTTGCGCGCCTGGCTCGGTCACGGCGCGACGCTGTTCGTGTTGAGTCTGTGCCTCGTGGGTTTCTGCGCGACCGAACCGGCGTGGAGCGAGTTCGACAGTTCATTCGCTTTCACCGCCGTGAGCGCGTTATACGGCCTCTGCATCGCCGCGCTGGTCTGTTCGATTGCGTGCTGCCGCAACGCGGTGGTGATCGGCCTGCTGGAAACCGGCTGGCTGGTGGGCTTCGGGCGCGTCAGCTACGGTTTTTATCTTTATCACAACCTGATTCCCGACCTGACCCGCAACCATCATGCGGTGGCGTTCTTCGGCGGCGCGGTGCCGATGTGGGCGCATGTCGCGGGCATCATCGCGTCGTTTGCGATTTCGCTGGCGATAGCGCTGCTGTCGTGGCGGCTGATCGAAGAGCCGATCCTTCGTCTGAAGACGCGGCGTGCGCCGGCTGACGCGACAAATCCCGCCGCGGCGCAAGCACCTATCGCGCGCGCGGCTCGCAATGAGCCCACGTTGAGGGAGGACGGCGCCGCTTCCGACGCCGTTTGATAAGACCGCCTATGCGGCGAGGGTGGCACAGGCGTTGCTGACGAATGAGGGCATCACATCAACCGGAGATTCGTCATGGCAAACATGCCCAATCCCCCGAACGAACAGGAGCAGAAGCCTGATGAAGACCCCGGCGGCCCGCCCACCGAGGTCTCCAAGCCCGTTGGCGACGCATTTCCCACGCCAGTCGAGCCGGGCCTCGATCAGCCGTTGCCGGAAAAAGGCGAAACCCCGCCGCACGACGACGAGGCCAAACACAACCCGTTAGGCGAAACCGAAACGCCGCCGGGCGTGCCGCCGCCCGGCCCTTCCGACTTCGCGTGAGACCCCGCGCTCTACAAAATCCGCTTCAGGCGGCGGCCGGCTCGTGGACGATCTTGAGCGAGTTCTTGTGTTCCCGGATCAACCGATAGACCGTTTCTCCGGGCACCGTTTCCTGTTCGAGCAATTCGTCCGCGATGGCCCGCAGCACCGGTTCGTAAGCGTGCAGCAGACCGTAGCAGAGTTCGTTCAACTCCTTGAGCAGCACATTCGCGTGCTCGATGGCGCTCTTCATCTGCAGACCCGCGTACTGCGAGGGCAGCGCCGCGAGGCTGAACAGGTCGCCGTCGCTGTTGAAACCGAATTTCGAAACCATGTCGAGGCTGATGCGCGACGCCTCCTGCAAATCCGACGCGGCGCCGCTCGATGCCTCGGAGAAGGTGAGGATTTCGGCATTGCGCCCGCCGAGCAACACCTGGATTTCGTTGCGAATCTCGGTCTCGCGGTACAGGTGCTTGTCCTGCGCCTTGGTGATGAGCGCCACGCCCAACGCGCCGCCGCGCGGCAGAATCGTGACCTCTTCGAGCACGCCCGTGCCGAGCAGCGCCGCGACGAGACCGTGCCCTGCTTCGTGCACGGCGATGCGCGTGCGTTCATCCTCGCTCAGCGCGCGCTCGGCGCCGCTCACGTCGCCGATGCGCGCAATCTTGATCGCTTCCATGAAATGCTTCGAGGCGATCTCCGTGTCGCCGGCCTTGCGCGCGACGAGCCCCGCCTGATTCACCACCATCGCGACCGTCGCCGGAGACAGGCCCGTGGTGAGGCGAGCGAGTTGATCGTAGTCGATGTCGGCGGATTTCGACTTCAGCTTTTCCGCGTAGAAGCGGAAGATCTTCGCCCGGTCCTCGCGATCGGGCAAACGAACCTGCACGGTGCGATCGAAACGGCCCGGCCGGCGCAACGCTTCATCCAGATTGTCGGGGTGGTTGGTCGCCGCGACGATGATGACGCCTTCGTTCGAAGCAAAGCCGTCCATTTCCGCGAGCAACTGATTGATGATGCGATTGCTCTCGGCCTCCACCGGACCGCCGCCGGTATCGGTGCGCTTGGCGAGACCGTCGGCCTCGTCGATGAAGATCACCGTGGGCGCGTTCTTGCGCGCGAGTTCGAACAGATTCTTGACCTTCTGAATGCCGACGCCGTAGTACTTCGCGCTGAAGTAGCTGCCCGTGATCGAGATGAAGCTCGCGCCGCACTCGCCCGCGAGCGCCTGCGCGAGCCGCGTCTTGCCGACGCCCGGACCGCCCACCATCAGAATGCCGCACGGCGCGCGCACGCCCATCGACGTGAATTGCTTCGGGTCCGACAGATAGCCGCGAATGTCCGCGAGCGCGGCCTTCGCTTCGCCCGCGCCGATCACGTCGTCGAAACGCAGCGTGGGCGCCTTGCTGAGCAACTGCGCGCCGCCTCGCATCTCGCGGCGCATGAACCACACCATGCCGCCGATCAGCAGCAGCGGCAGCAGCACGCTGATCGCGTCGCGGGTCTGCTCGAATACGCGAATCCAGGTGGCGCCGCCGGTGCGGATATCCGCATCGGGAAGCCAGACGAGTTGATACGGCGCGGCCTCGCCGGACTTGGGTTCGTCGAGCAGCAGCGCATGCGAGAACGCCGCATTGTTATCGGTGACGAAGTACTTCGAGCCGTCGCGCCTCGACACCAGGATCGCGTTCGGACTCACGCCGATCGCCGCGACGTTGGCGCCGCGCACATCACGCATCATTTGCGACGCGTCTTTCTCTTCGCGCGTCCACGCCGACGGATCGTGGCGCATGTCCTGTGCGACGCCGGTCAGCGCCGGTGCGGCTTGCGCGTTGCGCTGCTGGTGATGCCAGAAGCTGAATGCGAGCAACGCGGCGATGAGCGCCGCACCTACCGCAATCGCGAGTTTGCGTGCGCGTCTTTTCCCAAGCGAGTTCTTTCCCGGCTTCATGAGTCACTTCCAAAAACGGGCTCAAAGCGAGCCCCAATACTTGTAAAAGTCAGAGGAGTAGAGATGTGTGGGGATCGACTGCTGCGACACCCTGCAGCCTGAAGAGCGCCCCAGGCCTGCGCCCTTTTAGCGGCACTCATGCAGGTGAGTATGCCGTGGCGCCGCTTTTTCCAAATCACGGAAAAAGCCCATTTCCACCGTCTATCCGGGGATTTGCGCCCGCCGGAATTTTTAGGGAACGAGCGATCGGTTGAAATACGAGATACGCTGCTCCGGGCACAGTTTAGCAGCCCTCTATTCGCTGTGTACTTTGGATACCTACAATTAGCCGCGCCCTATTTAAAAGCGGTCAGATTTACGGCAAATAGACTCGATTGGAGTCGATTGGGATCGAGGAAAACGGCTGCATGGCCGCGCTCGCGAAGCCGCTTTATTCGAAGGCGTGCGTTCGACGCCCGCACCAATGAGCGACGGGCCTCTTCGGGCCCGTTCGCATCATCGCCGCTTCTCTCCCAGGCTCTTCGTTTTTATTTTCGATGCAGGCCGGCATCGATCTGGTCTCGCGCTGTCAATCTGCTGTTCAACCTTCGCGTCCACGGTTCGCGACCGGCGCTTCGTTACCCAGTCTCGTCAGAAGTCTGGTGAGACGTTGCCGCTGGCTGCCAATCAGCTCATGCGTCTCTTCGAGCGCGCGGATGCGTTTTTCCCAGTAGTCCTGGCCGAGCGGATACGGTACGCCGGCGCCGCCCTCGCGCGACAGGTACTCGACCATGTTCTCCAGATGCTCCAACTGTATGTCCGCCAGGCTCGCCGGATACCGCCCGCCCGGTTGCCGCTTCGTGCCGTTCATCGTTCCATGCCCCGGTGAATTGCCAGATTGGCCAGGCGTGGACCTCGCCTCCGCGCCGCGGCGAACCAACGCTCTGTGATCGCGCAGTTGCGATTTCACGGGACCGGGCAGTGGATTTCGGCCGCGCCGTCGGCGAAAACGATCTGCAGCTAATCGTGTGACATTAACGTAGGTTTTTTGTTAGGCTTTACCATCCGTCTCAAATTCCGGCGACGGCAGCCGAAATACCGCCCGCCGCCGCATCCCCCGCTTGCCGCATCGGACCCATGAACCAGCGCACCTTGCCGCCACATCTGGCCGCGGCCGCCACGGCCGATTCGCGCTCCGTCGTCTCGGTGAACCGTTTCAGCACGCACGAACTCGCGCCCGGCGAGCAATTTCTGGCCTGGCGCCAGCGCGTGGGCCATGTGGTCGACGCCCCGCCGTCGAAAGAGCGGATCGCCGGGGGATTTCGCGGTGAAATCGATTTGTATGCGGTCGGCGGCATCGTGTTTACCGACTGCCGCACCGATCCGATGCTGCTCGAACGCTCGGTGGCCCGCGTCTCCACCGACTCGCGGCGCGATTACGTCTTCCAGCTCTTTCTCGAAGGAGAAATCGGCCACGTCAAGGGCATGCACAGGAAGCGCAGCGCGCCGGGCTCGGTGCAAGGCATCGTCGCGTTCGATCTGAACCAGCCGTTTCGCGTCGAACGCCCCCGGTGCCGCCTGCTGAGCGTGTTCGTACCGGCCGCGATCGTCGACGAGGAATTGCGCGACGGCGCGGCGCTTCACGGCCGCATCGTTCAGCAAGGCTCGCCGCTCACCGGCCTCGCGCTGGATCATCTGGCCGCGCTTGCCAGGGAAATCCCCAGGCTCGATGCGGGCAGCGCGAGCGAGGCCCTGCACGCCGGCGCGCAGTTGCTGACCGCCGTGTTTCGCCAGGAGGCGCGCCTGACGGGCGCGGACCGCGCCGCGCTACAGGCGGCGTTGATGGGCCGCGTGCGCCGCTACGTCGAAGCCAACCTGCACGACGGCGAACTCACGCCCACGCGTGTGGTTCAGGCGTTGCAACTGAAACGCGCGACGATCTATCGCTGGTTCGAGCACGAGGGCGGACTCGGCGCCTATATCCGCAATCGCCGGCTGCGGGAAGCCGCGGACGAACTGGTTCGCTTCCCGCAGTTGCAGGTGGCGGAAATCGCCTATGGGCTGGGTTTTCACAGCGCGTCCGACTTTACGCGCGCGTTCCGGCGCGCCTTCGACATGAGTCCGCAGGACATGCGCGGGCGCGCACTCGCCCTGCAAGCAGGCACCCCGGCGTAGCAATCAGAGCGGCGGCCGGGGCACGGCGCAGGCGGTGCGCGCCTGCGGCGCCGCGCTCTCGGGGAACTGCTTCAGCGCGGCCAGCGCGAGTGCCGTCGCGCCCATCAGATACCACGCCGGAATCATCGGATCGCCCGTCAGATTGATGAGCCACGTCACGAGGAACGGCGAAAATCCGCCGAACAGCACGACGCCGAAGCTGTAGATCACCGACACGCCGCTAGCGCGCCGATGCGCGGGAAACGCCTCCATCATCAGCACCGAACTCGCGCCCGCGTTGTTGACCGCCAGCGCGACGTAGGCCGTGATGATGACCAGCGCGGCGAGATCGCTCACGCCGTGAGTCAGCGCCCAGAACACCGGCCAGGCCGCGATGAGCGACGCCGCCAGCGACACGTATTGCAGCGTCTTGCGGCTCGCGAGCCGGTCGGCCGCGCGTGCGACGAGCGGTGTCGCCACGAGAATCGCGACGCCCGACAGGCACGCCGTCAGCAGGCTGACCACCGGCGGCCGATGCAGCGTGCGAACGAGGTAGGCCGGCATATAGAACACGGTGAGGTAGATGCTCACCGAGGGCGCCGCCATCATCAGAATTCCGCAGACGAGCGGGCGCGTGTGCTCGGCGAACATGCGCCGCGGATTCAGCCGTGCGCGGCGCGGCGGCGCGCCGGCCGGCATGCGGCGGCGCAAATACCAGCCCACCGGACCGATCAGCCCGCCCAGCACGAACGGAATGCGCCATCCCCAGTCGTGCATGGCGGCGGGCGACAGCAGCGCGGTGGTGCCGGCGCCGACCAGCGCGGCGGCGAAGGCGGCCGCCCCCTGGCTGGCCCCGCGCCAGCTCGCCATGAAGCAGCGGCGCCCACGGCCCGCCGACTCCATCAGCGAGGCCGACGCCGGGCCGATCTCGCCGCCCGCCGCGAGCCCCTGCATCAGGCGCGCGAGCACCATCAGCACGCTCGCGGCGGGGCCGATCGACGCATAGCCGGGCAGGCACGCGATCAGCCATGTGCCGAGCGTCATCAGCGCGAGCGAGACGGTGAGGCCGGCCTTGCGGCCGTGGCTGTCGGCAATGTGACCGATCATCAGCGCGCCGAGCGGGCGCATCACGAAGCCCGCGCCGAAGGTGGCGAGCGAGAGCAGCAGCGACGAGCCGGGATCGTCCGACGGAAAGAACAGATTGCCGATGATGACGGCCGAAAAGCTGTAGACGGTGAAGTCGTAGGCGACGAAGCCGTTGCCGATCACGATCGCCGTGACGATACGTCGAAGTTCGGCGCGGGACGGCGTAGCCGTGTTTCCGGCGGCAGTGTGCATGAGGGGCGCTTGAAGCGTCTGTCGAAGGGTTCGGGAAGATGACGGAAGAGACCCGGCTTCCGTGCCGGCCTCTCCGCATTAACGGTCTTGAAACACGCGACTTTAGCCGCCCTTGGATCGGCCCGATCCGCAGGCGAAAAACTCGCGCTGCTACACTGCGCACCATCGCAATTCTTCGCCGAGCCCGCTCCAACCCATGCTTCGATTCGACAACCTCAGCAAGCGCTATGGCGATCGCATCCTCTTCGAAGGACTGCGCTACGACAGCACGTCCGGCTGCGTGGCCCTCGACGACGAATCGGGCAGCGGCAAATCCACCTTGCTCGGCATTATCGCCGGCACGATCGAGCCCGACGCGGGCGAAGTCTGGATCGGCGGGCATTCGCTGCGCACCGCGCCGGCCGCGGCGAAATCGTTGCTGACGTATGTGCCGGAAGACTGCATGACGTACCCCGATCAAACCGGTCGCGCGTATCTGAACGCGGTGGCTTCGGCGAGAAACGCGGCGGTCGGCGGCGATATCCTGGCGCTGGCCGAGCGCTTCGGTCTCACGCCGCATCTCGACAAACGCTTCGAACAGATGTCGTTCGGCACGAGAAAAAAGATGTTCCTCACGGCAGCCGCGCTCGGCGAGACCAGGGTGCTCATCGCGGACGAACCGGTCGGCGGGCTCGACGCCGCCGCGCGCGCCGCGCTGGTCGATCTGTTCAGGATGCTCGCCCGAACGCGCACGGTGTTTTTCTCGAGCTACGACGCGGTGTTCACCCAGGCTTGCGAAGCGAGGAGCGTCGATTTCGCGGGGCTTGGCCAGCGCGGTTAGAAAGCCGGGCCGCCTTCGCGCGCCGTCCCGACATCGACCGTCCTGGCCCCGCGCCACTACCCGAGGTTCTTCAACACCAGCCGCGCTTCCAGCCCGCCGCCCGGACGATTGTGCAAGGTCAGCGTCGCATCCATCGCCAGCGCGAGTTGGCGGGCAATCGCAAGGCCGAGCCCGGTGCCGCCCGTGTGCCGGTTACGCGACCCTTCGAGCCGGTAGAACGGTTCGAACACCGCCTCCAGCGATTCAGCCGGTATGCCCGGCCCGCGGTCGAGCACCGACACGGTGACCTGCCCGTTCCCCGCCGCGGCCAGCCCGATCTCGGCCGCGCCGCCGAACTTCAGCGCGTTGTCGACCAGGTTGCCGACGATCCGGCGCAGCGCCTGCGGCCGCGTGACCAGCGCGGTCGAAATGCGGCCGTTCAGCGACACGTCCTGCCCCGCGTCGACGTAATCGCACACGAGGCTGTCGAACAGCGCGTCGGGGTCGATCCGGCAAGGCACCTCGGTCGCGCCGTGCAGCGTGCGCGCGTAGGTCACGCCCTCCTTCACCAGCGTTTCCATCTCCTGCAAATCCTGCTGCAGTCTCGCGCCCTCTGCGCTGTTGTCCATCACGTCGACCCGCAAACGCATGCGCGTGATCGGCGTTTGCAGATCGTGCGAGATCGCCGCGAGAATCTGCATGCGTTCGGTCATGTAGGTCGCCACGCGGTCCTGCATCGCATTGAACGCCCTTGCCGCGCGCGCCACTTCGTCCGGTCCGTTCTCCGGCAGGCGCTCCGCTTTCAGGTCGGGGCCCAGCGTATCGGCCGCCCGCGCCAGCCGTTCGAGCGGACGCGTGGCGAGCCGCACCGCCAGCCAGCAGCACGCGGCGAGCACCGCCAGTTGCAGCGCCAGCACCAGCGGCAGCCAGCGCGACAAAGGCGCGCCGGACATCGGGTGCATGTCGATGGTGAGCGGCGCGCCGTCGCTCAGCTTCAGGTGCACCTGCAGATGCTCGGCCTCGCCGGGCACGGCGTTGGCCGTCAACGCATAGCGCTTGCCGATGCCTTCGGCGATCGATTCCGCCGCGCGCGCCGACAGCCGCGCATCGGGCGGGCCGCCGCCCACGCCCGGCTCGAGCATGAAGCTGTAACTGCGCCGCGCGAGCCGCGGCAACCAGGCGTCGCGCTCGGCGGGCGGCAAATGATCGAGCAGCGCGACCGAACTGGCGACCTCGCGTTCGATATAGCCCATCATCACATTGGTCATGGTCTGATCGCGCTCGGTCATGGTCAACCAGAACGACAGCGTCTGCGCGAGCGCGAGGCCGACGAACAGGATCAGCGCGAGCCTCGCGAACAGGCTGCGCGGCCAGCGCAACAGCGAACGCGCGTTCATTGCGGGCCTTCGATATGCGTCACGGCGGCGCTGAACACATAGCCTTCGCTGCGCAGCGTCTTGATGTAGCGCGGCTCGCGCGCCACGTCCCGCAAACGCTGACGCAGCCGGCTCACCAGCAGGTCGATGGAGCGGTCGAAGGCATCGGCCTGGCGGCCTTGCGTGAGATTGAGCAGCTGATCGCGCGTGAGCACGCGCTGCGGATGATCGAGGAACACGCGCAGCAGACGGTACTCCGCGCCGCTCAACGCGACCATCGTGTTCTCGGCGTCGAGCAGATGGCGCGCGGTGGTGTCGAGCCGCCAGTCGCCGAAAGCGAGCATCTGCGCCGATTCCGTGACCTCCATGCCGGGCGGCAGCATGCGCGCGCGGCGCAGCACCGCGCGAATCCGCGCCAGCAGTTCGCGCACGGCGAAGGGCTTGGGCAGATAGTCGTCCGCGCCCATTTCGAGCCCGACGATACGGTCCGCCTCCTCGTTGCGCGCCGTGAGCATCAGCACCGGCACCGCGCGGAACTTGCCCGCGCGCAGTTCGCGGCACAGCACGAGGCCATCCTCGCCTGGCATCATGAGGTCGAGCACGATCAGATCGGGCGCGCCGTGCTCCAGCACGGCGCGCATCTGCCGGCCGTTGGCGGCCAGCGAAACGCGCATGCCGTTCTTCTCCAGATAGCCCGCGAGCAGTTCGCGGATGCCGCGATCGTCGTCGACGATCAGCACGTGGTCGGTGGTTTCCATCGACAGCTCATTGCCTCCTGCGTTTCATCTGCACCCGGCTCGCATTGACCAGTTCGCACTGCACGGGGTGCGCCATTTCCGCCGCGACGCCGCCCGCGAGGAAGGCGAGGATCGCAAGCAGCCGCTTCATGCGTCCTCCACGACGGACAGACTCGCACCGTCGTTGACGCCGGCATCCAGCGTATACGGATCGACGCCTTCAAGGCAACCGATGTTCGCACGCCACAGGTGCGGGTCCTTGCGCGTCTGATGAAACGGATAGATGCCGCAATGCTTGCAGAAGTAATGCCGGGCGACGCGCGTATTGAACTGATACAGCGTGAGCGCGTCCTCACCGCTCAGGATGTTCAGCGCGCCCGCCGCGAACGGCGGCGTCATCAGCGCGCCCTTGCGCCGGCACAGGCTGCAATTGCAGCGGGCGGCAGGCGTGACGGCGGTGCGCACTTCGAATCGGACGGCGCCGCAATGACAGGCTCCCTTCAGCGGTTCGTGGCTTTCGTGACTCATACGGCTCCCCTCGATAAGCGATGACTGCGTTATAGCGGAGCGTCACGCGCGAATTGTGTCCCAATGTATCCGGCCTGCCGCGCTACACAAAACATTGCACAGGCGGGGTTTCGCCGACACAAGCCGGATACGTGCGGGCGTTTCAATAGCAGCCATGCCACTCCCTTCGACCCTTGCGCACTTTAAGGACTTTGATATGGTCACCACGCTCAAGACATTGACCGCCGCCGCCGTGTTGGCCGCCGCCGCGGCCAGCAGCGGCGCCGCGCTGGCCGACACGCCCGCCACGAGCCTCCCCGCGCCGGAATTCACCGGCATCGACACATGGCTCAACAGCGAGCCGCTGACCTTGCAGCAGTTGCGCGGCAAGGTCGTGCTCGTCGACTTCTGGACTTACACCTGCATCAACTGCATTCACACGCTGCCTTACGTCAAAAGCTGGAATCAGAAATACAAGGATCAGGGTCTTGCGGTGATCGGCGTGCATACGCCCGAGTATCCGTTCGAGCGCAGCACGGAAAACGTCAAGACCGCCATCAAGCGCTTCGGCATTACGTACCCGGTCGCGCAGGACAACGAGTACGCGACGTGGAGCGCCTATCACAACCAGTATTGGCCCGCGCTCTACCTGATCGACAAGAAAGGACGGGTGGTCTACACACACTTCGGCGAAGGCGATTACGCCGAAACCGAGTCGGCGATCAAGGCATTGCTGGCGCAAAAGTGACCGCGCGTGCGCGGTTCGAGCGCGGATTCGTATTGCAACGTATCGGCGGGTTGTACGGACACAGAACCTTGCAATAGTCCGTTATGCCGACACGAGCCGGCCGACACGAGCCGGATACCTCGGCGCGCTTTAATCAGGCAACCGCGGATAGCAGACGAACGCCACGCGCGGCGCGGCTATCCGGGCGTTTTATTTCCGTTTTTTTGTCAGTCCGTTCAGGGACTGTCGCCCCTCAACTTCACGAAGGCATCGTCATGACGCAAGAAAAAGTGCTGTACACAGGCAAGACCCACACGACCGGCGGCCGGGACGGCGCATCGCGCAGTTCCGACGGCCGTCTCGACATCAAGCTCACGAGTCCGGGCGCGTCGGGCGCCGGCACCAATCCCGAGCAGTTGTTCGCGGCGGGCTGGTCCGCCTGCTTCCTCGGCGCGATCGGATTGGCCGCTGCGCGAATGAAAGTCGCCGTTCCCGCGGACACCGCCGTCGACACCGAAGTGGATCTCGTCGTGGCGGACAACGCCTACTTCCTGCGGGCGCGCTTGAACGTCAGCCTGCCGGGTCTGGACCGCGAGGTCGCGCAAGCGCTCGCGAACACCGCGCATCAAACGTGTCCGTATTCGAAGGCGACGCGCGGCAATATCGACGTGGTCATCAACGTGATTTGAGCGGGACAGTGCGTGCCCCACGCGACGGCGAATCGTGTCGTCGCGGCCGGCTTGCACCTGCTGGCCGGTGCAAGCCGGCTCAGTTGCGGCGTCGCGTGTCCGTCAAGCCGGCGGGGGCACGCGCACCCACCCTTCCATCAGCACCCGCGCGCTACGGCTCATGATGGCCTTGGTGACGGTCCACTCGTCGCCGTTGCGGCTCGCTTGCGCTCCCACGCGCAACGTGCCGGACGGATGCCCGAAGCGCACCGCCTCGCGCGCGCCGCCGCCGGCGGCGAGATTCACGAGCGTGCCCGGAATCGCGGCCGCCGTGCCGATCGCCACCGCGGCCGTGCCCATCATCGCGTGATGCAGCTTGCCCATCGACATCGCCCGCACCAGCAGATCCACATCGCCCGCGCCGATGCGCTTGCCGCTCGACGCCACGTAGTCGGCGGGCTTGGCGACGAAGGCGATTTTCGGCGTGTGCTGACGCGTCGCGATCTCATCGAGATGCTCGATGAGGCCCATGCGCAGCGCGCCGTGCGCGCGGATCGTCTCGAACATCGCCAGCGCTTTTTCGTCGCTGTTGATGGCGTCCTGCAACTCGGTGCCCCGATAGCCGATCGCTGCCGCCTCCACGAAGATGGTGGGAATGCCGGCGTTGATCATCGTCGCCTTGAGCGTGCCGACGCCCGGCACTTCGAGGTCGTCGACCAGATTGCCGGTCGGGAACATCGAGCCGCCCGCGCCTTCTTCTTCCGCGGCCGGGTCCATGAATTCGAGTTGCACCTCGGCGGCGGGAAACGTGACGCCGTCGAGTTCGAAGTCGCCGGTTTCCTGCACCGCGCCGTCGGTCATGGGCACGTGGCCGATGATCGTCTTGCCGATATTCGCCTGCCAGATGCGTACGACCGCCACGCCGTCGCGCGGAACGCGGCTCGGGTCGACGAGGCCCGCGCCGATCGCGAACGGTCCCACGGCGGCCGAGAGATTGCCGCAGTTGCCGCTCCAGTCGACGAACGCCTTGTCGATCGAGACCTGGCCGAACAGGTAATCCACGTCGTGATCGGGCTTGCTGCTTTTGGCGATGATCACCGTCTTGCTGGTGCTCGACGTCGCGCCGCCCATGCCGTCGATCTGCTTGCCGTACGGGTCGGGGCTGCCGATCACGCGCAGCAGCAGCGCGTCGCGCGCCGCGCCCGGCGCTTGCGCGGCTTCGGGCAAATCCTGCAGGCGAAAGAACACGCCTTTACTGGTGCCGCCACGCATGTAGGTGGCCGGAATCTTGATCTGAGGCTGGTGGGCCATGTTGATGGTGTCCTGGTTGGCGTCTTGTTGATCAAGCCGCCGCTTTCGACGATTCGAGAAAGTCCTGCGCGAAGCGCTGCAACACGCCGCCGGCTTCGTAAATAGAGACTTCCTCGGCGGTATCGAGCCGGCACGTCACCGGCACATCCACGCGCTCCCCGTTCCTGCGATGAATCACCAGCGTGAGGTCGGCGCGCGGCTTGCGCTCGCCGATCACGTCGAAGGTTTCCGTGCCGTCGATGGCGAGCGTGATGCGGTTCACGCCGGGCTTGAACTCCAGCGGCAACACGCCCATGCCCACCAGATTCGTGCGGTGAATGCGCTCGAAGCCTTCCGCGACGATCGCTTCCGCGCCGGCAAGACGCACGCCCTTGGCCGCCCAGTCGCGCGACGAACCCTGGCCGTAGTCGGCCCCGGCGATCACGATCAGCGGCTGCTTGCGCTCCATGTAGGTTTCAATCGCTTCCCACATGCGCGTGACCTTGCCCTCCGGTTCGATGCGAGCCAGCGAGCCGGCCTTCACCTTGCCGTCTTCCAGCACCATCTCGTTCTTCAGCGTCGGGTTCGCGAAGGTGGCGCGCTGCGCGGTGAGGTGGTCGCCACGATGCGTCGCGTACGAATTGAAGTCCTCTTCCGGCAAGCCCATTCTGGCGAGGTATTCGCCCGAGGCGCTGTCCGCCAGGATCGCGTTGGACGGCGACAGGTGGTCGGTGGTGATGTTGTCGCCGAGCACCGCGAGCGGGCGCATGCCCTGGAGCGTGCGCTCGCCGGCGAGCGCGCCTTCCCAGTACGGCGGACGGCGAATGTAGGTGCTCATCGGCCGCCAGTCGTAGAGCGGATTCGCTTTCTCGCCGGTGTCGACGGAAACCGCGAACATCGGCTCGTACACCTTGCGGAACTGTTCCGGCTTCACGCTCGAAGCGACCACCGCGTCGATCTCCTCATCCGACGGCCAGATGTCCTTCAGCGTGACGGCTTGGCCGTCGGCGTCGATACCCAGCACGTCCTTTTCGATGTCGAAGCGGATCGTCCCCGCGATCGCATACGCCACCACCAGCGGCGGCGAAGCCAGAAACGCCTGCTTCGCATACGGATGAATACGGCCGTCGAAGTTGCGATTGCCGGACAGCACGGCGGTCGCATACAGATCGCGTTCGACGATTTCTTTCTGGATCGCCGGGTCCAGCGCGCCCGACATGCCGTTGCACGACGTGCACGCATACGCGACCACGCCGAAGCCGAGTTGCTCCAGTTCCGGCAGCAGCCCCGCTTCTTCCAGATACAGCGTGACCGCCTTCGAGCCCGGCGCGAGCGAGGTCTTCGCCCACGGCTTGCGCGTGAGTCCGCGCCGGTTCGCGTTGCGCGCCAGCAGCCCGGCGGCGATCATGTTGCGCGGGTTGTTGGTGTTCGTGCAACTCGTGATCGCGGCGATGATCACCGCGCCGTCCGGCATCAGGCCCGGCTCGTTCTCCACCTTGCCGCTGATGCCGCGCGCGGCGAGTTCGGACACCGGCAAGCGGCGATGCGGATTCGACGGACCGGCCAGCGTGCGCACCACGCTGGAGAGATCGAACTTCAGCACGCGCTCGTACTCGGCGTTCTTCAGGCTATCCGCCCACAGGCCGGTTTCCTTCGCATAAGTCTCGACCAGCTTGACCAGTTCGTCGTCGCGGCCCGTGAGCTTGAGGTACTTGATGGTCTGCTCGTCGATGTAGAACATCGCGGCGGTGGCGCCGAATTCGGGCGCCATGTTGGCGATGGTCGCGCGGTCGCCCAAGGTCAGCCGCGCCGTGCCTTCGCCGAAGAACTCCAGATACGCGCCGACCACTTTTTCCTTGCGCAGGAATTCGGTCAACGAGAGCACCACGTCGGTCGCCGTGATGCCCTCGCCCGGCTTGCCCGTCAGTTCCACGCCGACGATGTCCGGCAGGCGCATATACGACGCGCGGCCCAGCATCACGCTTTCCGCTTCGAGACCGCCCACGCCGATCGCGATCACGCCGAGCGCGTCGACCATCGGCGTATGCGAATCGGTGCCCACCAGCGTATCGGGAAAGGCCACGCCGTCGCTCACCTGCACCACCGGGCTCATGCGCTCCAGATTGATCTGATGCAGGATGCCGTTGCCCGGCGGAATCACGTCGACGTTCCTGAACGCGCGCTTGGTCCAGTTGATGAAATCGAAGCGGTCTTCATTGCGACGGTCTTCGATCGCGCGGTTCTTCGCGAACGCGTCGGGATCGAAGCCGCCGCACTCGACGGCGAGCGAATGATCCACCACGAGTTGCGTGGGGACCACCGGGTTGACCAGCGCCGGATCGCCGCCTTGCGCGGCGATTGCATCGCGCAGACCGGCGAGGTCGACCAGCGCGGTCTGACCGAGAATGTCGTGACACACCACGCGCGCCGGGAACCACGGGAAATCCAGCTCGCGCTTGCGTTCGATGATCTGCTTGAGCGACGCGACGAGCATCACCGGATCGCAGCGGCGCACCAGGTTTTCGGCCAGCACGCGGGACGTGTACGGCAACTTGTCGTAAGCGCCGGGCTGGATCGCGTCGACGGCGGCGCGCGTGTCGAAGAAATCGAGCCGGGTGCCGGGAAGGCGTTTGCGGTTTGCAGTATTCATGGCTTGAGAAAAACAGTATCGATTCGGGGACGGTGGCGGCGGCCGTGCATCACGATCCACCGCGCCTTTTCAACGCGGCGCTTCGCTGGCGGGTCGGTCAAACAGTAAGTGGAGTGTAGCTCGCGTAGCGTGCAGGTTTGCGGCCGGCGTTCGTGAACGCGCTGCAAAAAACAGCCTTGGCTCGGGGTATGGGCGAGCCAAGGCTTAACTTCATCGCGTCGCGCTCTTTGGACGCAATGGAGGAGCAAAGCTTGCAGCCAGGCTTTCACGCATTCAACGTTCGCGGCTTGCGCGTTTTTCAAACGCCCTTAAACCCGCTTCGCCAACGGCACGAACGGCAAATCGTCCGGTCCCGTGTAATTCGCGCTCGGCCGGATGATCTTGTTGTCGATGCGCTGCTCGATGATGTGCGCGCTCCAGCCCGCCGTGCGCGAGATCACGAAGAGCGGCGTGAACATCGCCGTCGGCACGCCCATCATGTGGTACGAAACCGCGCTGAACCAGTCGAGGTTCGGGAACATCTTTTTCGCTTCCCACATCACCGATTCAAGGCGTTCCGCGATGCTGAACAGCTTGGTGTTGCCCGCTTCCTTCGAGAGCTTTCGCGCGACTTCCTTGATCACCTTGTTGCGCGGATCGGAAATCGTGTACACCGGGTGGCCGAAACCGATCACCACTTCCTTGTTCTCCACGCGACGGCGGATGTCCGCCTCGGCGTCGTCCGGCGTCGGGTAGCGCGACTGGATGTCGAACGCGGCTTCGTTCGCGCCGCCGTGCTTCGGTCCGCGCAGCGCGCCGATCGCGCCGGTGATCGCCGAATAGATGTCCGAGCCCGTGCCCGCGATCACGCGGCCGGTGAAGGTCGACGCGTTGAACTCATGCTCGGCGTACAGGTTCAGCGATACATGCATCGCGTCGACCCACGACTTCGACGGCGCGACGCCGTGCAGCAGATGCAGGAAGTGGCCGCCGATCGAATCGTCATCGGTTTCGACCTCGATGCGCCTGCCGTTGTGCGAGTAGTGATACCAGTAGAGCAGCATCGAGCCGAGCGAGGCCATCAGTTTGTCGGCGATGTCGCGCGCGCCCGGCAGGTTGTGATCGTCCTTTTCCGGCAGCACGGTGCCGAGCACCGAGACGCCCGTGCGCATCACGTCCATCGGATGCGCGGCGGCGGGAATCCATTCGAGCGCGGCCTTCACGTTCGCGGGCAGGCCGCGCAGCGCCTTGAGCTTCGTCTTGTAGGCGCCCAGTTCGGCCTGGGTCGGCAGTTTTTCGTGGACCAGCAGATACGCGATCTCCTCGAATTCGCACGCGCCGGCGAGGTCGAGAATGTCGTAGCCCCGGTAGTGCAGGTCGTTGCCGGTCTTGCCGACCGTGCACAGCGCCGTATTCCCCGCGGTCACGCCGGACAGCGCCACGGACTTTTTCGGTTTGAACGCGCCCGCGTTCGGCGTGCTGTTGTCTGCTTCGCTCATGAGTTCGTCTCCAGATGCATGGGGAAATTTTGGATGGAAGTCCAAATTGCAAAGAACGGGCCAGGCGGCGCCGAGCGGCCTAAGTGCCTGATTTCTCAAAAAAGAGCAGGCCGCCGCGCGCCGCGCCGAATTTCACAAATGAAATTCCAATTTCAAATCAGAAACCGATGCGCGCATAATGACGGCACCCGCCGAAGCCTCGCCAGGAGCCGTCCGACCTTGAGCACGCCCCATTTCGACTCTCCCCAGCGCCCGCGCATCTGGGCCGTCAGCATCAGCCGCTTGCGCGATCTGTTTTTCGACATCGCCGGCGAATATGTCGAAACCGCGGATCTGCGCATCGTCGCGCAAGGCTTCGAGGATGCGGTGCGCGAAATCGACGCCGCGGGCGCGGGCCGTCCCGATGTCGTGATCGCCGGCGGCTCCAGCGGCGCGTATCTGAAAACGCGCGTCGCGGTTCCCGTCGTGCTGATCAACCCGACCGGCTTCGACGTGATGCACGCGCTCGCGCGAGCCCGCCGCGACGGCGCGCGGGTCGCGCTCGTCACGCACGGCGACACGCCCGACGAAGTGCGCCGCTTCACGGCCGCTTACGAACTCGACGTGACGTTCGCCTCTTATGAGTCGGCGCAGGACGCCGAGAGCGTCGTGCTCGATCTGCGCGATCGCGGCATCGACGTGGTGGTCGGTCCCGGACTCGTGACCGATCTCGCCGCAAGCGCGGGCATGGGCGCGGTGTTTCTCTATTCGCGCGCGTCGGTGCGCGCCGCATTCGATACCGCGCTCGAAGTCGCGCAGGCCACTCGCCGCGAAACGCTTCGCCGCCAACGGCTCGACAATCTGCTGCAACATCTGCGCGACGGCGTGGTCGCGCTCGATGCGCAAGGCCGCGTCGAAGCGATGAATCAACGCCTCGCCGACGTTCTCGGCCTCGACGCGGCAAAGGCGGCGGGCCGCCCGCTACTGGAACTCGCGCCCGACCTGGCGGGCAGCTTGCCGGACTCGGACGGCGACAGCTTTTGCACGGTGCGCGGCACGAGCTACGTCGTGCATCGCGGACCGCTGGCGAGCAGCGGCGCGGCGGCCGGCACCGTGCTGACGTTTCAGGAATCGCGCGCCGTCGAAAAACTCGACCGCACGCTGCGCTCGCGGCAACGCGTGCAGCAGTTCAGCGCGCGCTACCGGCTCGACGACATCGTCGGCGCATCCGCATCGATCGAACGGGTGCGCTCGCTCGTGCGGCGCTATGCGCGATCGGACGCCACCGTGCTGATTCTCGGCGAGAGCGGCACCGGCAAGGAAATGGTCGCGCAGAGCATGCATCGACTGAGCGCGCGGCGCGACTTCGCGTTCGTCGCGATCAATTGCGGCGCGTTTCCCGAGGCCTTGCTGGAAAGCGAGTTGTTCGGCTACGAGGAAGGCGCGTTCACCGGCGCGCGCAAGGGCGGCAAGGCGGGACTGATCGAAGTCGCGCATCGCGGCACGCTGTTTCTCGATGAAATCGGCGAGATGCCGTTGTCGTTGCAAAGCCGGCTGCTGCGCGTGCTGCAGGAACGCGAAGTCGTGCGGCTCGGTTCGACGGAGCCGACGCGCGTCGACATTCGCGTGGTGGCGGCGACGCATCGCGCGTTGACCGAGGGCATCGCGGCGGGCCGTTTTCGCGCGGACCTGTACTACCGGCTCAACATTCTGAGCATCGCGCTGCCGCCGCTGCGCGAGCGGCCCACCGACCTGCTGCCGCTCGCCGCCGAACTGCTGCTGCAAGCCGCGGCGCGTGAACCAAGGCTCGCGGCGCGCCTGCCCGATGCGGAGGCCGCTCGACGCATGCTTGCGGAGCTTGCCGAGCCATTGGGCCGTTACGCATGGCCGGGCAACGTGCGTGAATTGCAGAACGTGACCGAACGGATCGCGGTCGAACTGGCGGACGCGGACGCCGGCACCGACACCCACGCGGCAACGCATGCCGATGCCAAATCCATCCTCACACGCGACATACTGCGCACCGTCGCGCCAGAAATCTTCGAGCCGCACGCACGCGCGAAAAAAACCGCGCTCACGCTACGCGAGCGCAGCCGTCACGTGGAAGCCGACGAGATCCGCGCCGCGCTCGCCGCGCACGACGGCGATCGCGACGCGGTGTGCGAGGCGCTCGGCATCAGCAAGACGACGTTATGGCGGAAGCTGAACGCGACACAGTAGACATCGCGTCGCCCTGTTTGGTCGCATGGGTCGCCTTGGCCCCCGCGCGCGCGATGAACATGCTCGGCGTCATCCCGCAGCAGCGCTTGAAATGCCGCCCGAAATGGCTCTGATCGAAGAAGCCGACCTCCGTCGCGACGACCGACCCCGGCACGCCTGCGAGCAACAGCGTCTGCGCGCGCTGAATCCGCAGCCCGCACAGATAGCGATACGGCGATGAACCGTATTGCTGCCGGAACACCGTCGCGAAACGCGACACGCTCAACGCGGACAACGCGGCCAGTTGCGCGAGCGTCACCGGTTCGTCGAAATGCGCTTCGATGAACGCCCGCGCGGCATTCAGGCTGATGGACTGTTTCATGACGCCGCGGCCGTCGAGCGGTCCGCCGGCTGCTTCGCGAACCGCGCGATGGAAAACACGTCGAGAGGAATCGCGGCGTTGCCGGTGCCGAGCAGTTCGGCCATCGTCTCGCCGACGCCGGGGCCGATCTGAAAGCCCGCGCCGTTGAAGCCGAACGCATAGAAGAGACCGTCGACCTTGCTGCTCGGACCGATCACCGGTTCGCCGTCGGGCAGATAACTTTCGACGCCGCTCCACACGCGAATCACATTGAGCGGCGCCAACGCGGGCACGAGCCGCCGCATTTGCGCGAGCTGGCGCACGGTGTTGATCGGCAGCACCGATGCGCGGCACGTCAGCGCATCCGCGGGACCGGGCGGCCCGCCGCCCACGATGATGTTGCCGCGCGGAATCTGCCGGAAATAGATGCTCTCTTCCTTGATCGACGTGAACACGCCCATCGACGATTTGAAGACATACGGCACCGGTTCGGTCACGCACATTTGCGGCCCGTGCGTGGTGAGCGGGACCGCTTCGCCGAACTGCTCGCTCAGACGGCTCGCCCAGGCGCCGGCGCAAATCACGAGCTGCGCGGCCCAATAGACGTCGCCGCGCGCGCTCTGCACGCGAAACCGGCCAGCCTCTTTTTCGACGCGCACGATTTCCGTGTTCTCGACCACGCGCGCGCCGAGCCGTGCGGCGGCCCGGCCGAACGCGGGCGCGGCGAGGCGCGGATTCGCATGACCGTCGAACGGCGAAATGGAGGCGGCCAGCACCTCGCGGCCGAGAAACGGGAAACGCCGGAACAGCGCTTCGCCGTGCAGCACTTCGAGGTCGAGACCGTAGGCGCGCGCGTCGATCGCGTACTGATCGAAGTTCTCGACGTCCTTCTGGTGGTAGCACACGCGCGTATGGCCCACCGGCAGAAACTCGATGTCCTCGCCGAGCAGTTCCGCCGAGCGTTGCCACGTGCGCAGCGCGCGGTTCGCCATCGCCAGTTGCGGCAGCGCGCGCCCCTGCCGGCGAATCCCGCCGAAGTTCACGCCGCTCGCCTGCTGGCCCGTGAGTCCGCGTTCGAGCAGGATCACCGAGCGCTTGCGCCGACGCAGGAAGAACGCGGTCGTCGTGCCCATGATGCCGCCGCCGATCACGATCACATCGGCTTCGTTCTGGGTCGCCGCGCTCATTCGCTTATCTCCGCGCTTGCTTCGGTGCTGGCCGCTTTGGTCAACGCTTCGGTCGAAGCCTCGGTCAACGCGACAGGCAGCGGCTTGACAGGCGCCTGCCCGCGCAAGCGCCCCACCGAAGCCAAGGGCACGGACGCCGCCGCCGCGATGATCTCCGCGCCCGCGTGGCCGCAATAGCGTCCCTGGCAGCGTCCCATGCCGACGCGCGAAAACGCCTTCGCGCGATTGGCTTCCTGCGCGCCGGTCGCGCGCACGACGCGGCGCAATTCGCCCGCCGTGATCGCTTCGCAACGGCAGACGATGGTTTCATCCGGCAGCGACGCGGCGAATTTCGCCGGCCACGGAAAGGCCGCGCGCAAACCCGCGGCAAAGCGCGTGAAGCGCGCGAGTTCGCGACGCAAGCGCTCCATGCCCTCGACGTGCATGCCGTGATCGTGCAGAACCGCGAGCGCCGCCAGGCGTCCCGAACGTTCCGCCGCGTCCGCGCCGCGCACCCTTGCGCCGTCGCCGGCCAGATAGACGCCTTTGACGCTGCCGCGGCCGTCGTCGTCGATTTGCGGGAGCCACTGCTGTGTATCGGCGTCGAACAGGAAGCGGCAACCCGCGAGGTCCGCGAGTTGCGTCTCCGGGCGCAAGTGATAACCGAGCGCCACGGCGTCGCACGCAATCTCGAGCCGCTCGCCGGCGGGCAACGCCACCTCGACGCCGCTCACGCCGTCGTGCGGCGAGCCCTTGATTTCGACAGGCTGCACGCCGCGATGAACGGGCACGCGTGCTTGCGTCAGCACGCGCGTCAATGCGATGCCTTTCTTCAAGGCGGCGGGAATCGCCAGCAAACGCGGCAACGCGGCCATGCGCTGCATGAGCGTCGACGTATCGAGCACCGCGGCCACCTGTGCGCCCGCCTTCACGTATTGCGCCGCGACGAGGTACAACAGCGGACCGCTGCCCATCATCACGATGCGCGAGCCGATTGCGCAGCCCTGCGATTTCAGCGCGACCTGCGCGCCGCCGAGGCTATAGGCGCCCGCCTGGTGCCAGCCCTTGACCGGCATCAGCCGATCGGTCGCGCCGCTGCATACGATCAGCGAATCGAACGCGAGCGTGCGATAACGCGTGCCGCTCACCAGATGCACGGCGTTCGGCGAGATATTCCACACGAGCGTTTCCGGCAGATAGTCGATCATGCTTTTCAGCGCATCGAAACTCGCGTGCAGCGAAGCGGCACGTTCAGCCTCGGTGCCGTAAAGCGTGTCGTAGCTGCGCGAAAACCCTTCCGGTTGCCGCCGATAGATCTGTCCGCCGTCGCGCCGCCCTTCGTCGATGACGGTGGGCCGCAGCCCCGCCTCGACGAGCGCCTGCGCGGCGCGCACGCCCGCCGGCCCGCTCCCGATGACGACTACGCGCGGGGCCATACGCCCTCCCCGGCTTCGGCGAGTTTCGTCACGATCGACATGCCGGGCGCCGCCGGCGTACTGCACGCGCGCACGCGCTCGCCCGCCGCCGTCCACACCCAACAGTCCTGGCACGCGCCCATCAAGCAGAAACCGGCGCGGCGGCCGTCGCCGAATTCGGAATCGCGCAATGTGTTCATGCCGGTCAGCAGCGCGACCATCAGCGTGTCGCCCTCGGCGGCTTCGCGCACGACGCCGTCCACCGTGATCGCAAAGGTCTTGCGGCCCTGCTCCGCAAGCCGTACGAATCGTCCGTTCATGCCGGAATGGCCTCCAGGGTCTGCAGGCGATTCAGCTCGGATGTCGAATGATGGCAAAGGATTTCCGCGCCCGAAGGCAGCTTCTTGAGCGAAGGCGGCGTCATGTTGCACATGCCGTCGATACGCACCGGGCAGCGCGCGCGGAACGCGCACAACTCGGGAATCCCGGCGCTCTCGCCGAGCGGCGGCAACGCGGCGGCGTTGATCTCGCGGCGCGCGTCGAGCCAGCCGGGTTTCAACGCGGGCACCGAGTCCACCAGCAAGCCCGTGTACGGGTGATACGGCGGCGCGGCGAGCACGTCGCGCTGCCCGGCTTCCACGCGATGCCCCGCGTACAGCACGATCACTTCGTCGCAGATCGCGCGCACCGTGGAAATGTCGTGGCTGATGAACATGTACGACACGCCCAGTTCACGCCGCAATTCGGCCAGCAGATCGAGGATCGCCGCGCCGACCACCGTGTCGAGCGCGGACGTCACTTCGTCGCAGAGAATCAACGCGGGATCGGCGGCGAGCGCGCGCGCCAGGTTCACGCGCTGCTTCTGGCCGCCGGAAAGTCCGGCCGGCGTGCGCGTGGCGATCGAGGCCGGCAGCTTGACCAGATCGAGCAGCGCCAGCATCCGCTTCTTCGCCGCCGAGCCGCGCAGATGGTGATAGAACGCGAGCGGCCGCGCGAGGATATCGGCGATCGAATGGCTCGGATTGAGCGCGGTATCGGCGTTCTGAAACACGATCTGGATCTGCCGGTATTGCTCCGGCGTGCGGCGCGAGAGTTGCGCGGGCAACGCCTCGCCGTTGAACAGCACCTCGCCGCGCGCCCGGTCCACCAGCCCCGCCACCACGCGCGCGAGCGTCGTCTTGCCGGAACCCGATTCGCCGATCACGCCGAGCGTGCTGCCGCGCGCGATCGACAGGCTGACGTCGTCGAGCACGCGCACGGCCGGCGCGCCGAAGCGGTCGAGGCGGCCATAGCCGGCCGCGAGTCCGCGAATCTCGAGCAGCGGCGGCACGTGTTTTCCGGACTGCGGCGGCGTTTCCAACGCGGCTTCCGGGCGGCGCGTGGCGGCCAGCAACTGGCGCGTGTAGGCGTCGACGGGCGCGTCGAGCACTTGCGCGACCGCGCCGTTTTCCTTCACCGCGCCGCCGTTCAAGACGACGATGCGGTCGGCCATCTGCGCAACCACAGCCAGGTCGTGCGACACGTACACCGCCGTCGTGCCGAGTTCGCGGATCACCTTCTTGAAGGCCGCGAGCACTTCGATCTGCGTGGTGACGTCGAGCGCGGTGGTCGGTTCGTCGAATACGACGACGGCCGGATCGGTGATCAGCGCCATCGCGGCCATCAAGCGCTGCAACTGCCCGCCCGACACCTGATGCGGATAGCGCTCGCCGATCGTTTCCGGCGCGGGCAACGCAAGCGAGCGGAACAGGCCGATCGCCTTGGCGCGCGCGGCGTCTTTCGTCATCAACTGATGCAGCAGCGCCGGCTCGGTGACCTGATCCATGATCGTGCGCGCCGGATTGAAACCCGCCGACGCGCTCTGCGCCACATAGGCCACCGTGCGCGCGCGCAACGCGCGGCGGCCCTTCGCGTCGAGCGACAGCACATCCACGTCGCCGATGCGCACCGACCCGCCGCTAATCGCGCAGCCCGCGCGCGCATAGCCGAGCAGCGACAACGCGATGGTCGTCTTGCCCGAACCCGACTCGCCGATCAGCGCGAGCACCTCGCCCTTCCTCACCGAAAAATCGACGCCCTTGACGATCTCCGTCACGGCTGCCGGCGCGGCGCCCGCGACCACGCGCAGGCCCTTCACTTCGATCATGTCCCGTTCAGCCATCACGCGCCTCCGTGGCTGCGGCCGCGACGCCGCAAATTGTCGATCAGCAGGTTCATGCCGATGGTCAGCGTCGCGATGGCGACGGCCGGCATCAGCACTGCGGGCGCGCCCTCCGACAAGCCGCCGATGTTCTCGCGCACGAGCGAGCCCCAGTCGGCATTCGGCGGCTGCACGCCGAGGCCGAGAAAACTCAGCCCGCTCAGCAGCAGCACGATGAACACGAAACGCAGGCCGAAATCGGCGAGCATCGGATGAATCATGTTCGGCAGCACCTCGACCCGCGCGATATAGAAGATGCCCTCGCCGCGCGCGCGGGCCACCTGCACGTATTCGAGGCTCATCACGTTCATCGCGAGCGAGCGCGAAATGCGGAACGCGCCGGGGATATACGCCGCGGCGGCCACGGTCGTCAGCATCGTGATCGACGAACCGAACGCGGCGATCACGACGAGCGCGAGCACCTTGCTCGGAATCGAAATGATCGCGTCGAACAGGCGGCTCAGGATCTCGTCGACCCAGCGCCCGGACACCGCGGCGAGCAGGCCGAAGAACGTGCCGATCAAACTCGCGAGCAGCGCCGCCGCCAGCGCGAGGCCGACCGTGTAGCGCGCGCCGTAGAGAATGCGGCTCAGCATGTCGCGGCCGAGATAGTCGGTGCCGAGCGGATGGGCCGCGCCATAGCTGCCGAAAATTTCCGTCGACGTGAGCGCGCCGCCTTTGTACGGTGCGATGAGCGGACCGACGAATGCGATCAGCAGCCAGAACGCCACCAGCAGCAGGCCGATCAGTCCGAGCAGCGAGAAGCGGTGCACGAGGCGTTTCAATACACCGGTTTTCGGCGCGGGGGTCGGCTCGTCCGGCGGCGCCGAATCAGCGACGAGTTCATCGCGGCTCACCTCGTACAGTTCCGTGCCGGCGTGGGGAACATGGGGGTTGGTCGGTTGGCTCATCATCGGCGCAGCCTCGGGTTGGAGACGATTTGACACAGGTCGGCGATCAGCACGAGCGCGAGATACGCCGCGCAGAACACCATCACGCAGCCTTGCACGAGCGGCATGTCGCGGTTCGTCACGGCATCCACCATCAGGCTCGCGAGACCGGGATAGTTGAAGATCGACTCGACGATCACCACGCCGCCGAACAGATACGACAGGCTCAGCGCCACCGCGTTGGCAATCGGGCCGATGGTGTTCGGCAATACGTGCCGCCACACCACGCGCACGGGCGAGGCGCCCTTGAGTATCGCCATCTCGACATACGAGGAATTGAGCTGATCGAGCACCGCGGCGCGCGTCATGCGCGCCATCTGCGCGACGATCACGCAGCACAGCGTCATCACGGGCATCGCGTAAATGCGCAGCAGCGCGCCGAACGAATGCACTTCCGACAGGTACGACAGCGCGGGCAGCCAGCGCAGCTTGACGGCGAAGATCAGCACCGCGATGGTGGCGACCAGGAATTCCGGCACCGCCACCGTGGAAAGCGTGAGCACGTTGAGCGTGCGGTCGAGCAGCGAGCCGCGGAACATCGCCGACGAAATGCCGATCAGCAACGCGATCGGCACCGAGACGAGCGACGTGAGACCGGCCAGCACCAGCGAGTTCGGCAGGCGCGTGGCGATCAATTCGCTGACCGGCAGATTGTTTGACATCGAAGTGCCAAAGTTGCCGGTGACAATATGCATGAGCCACTCGACGTAGCGTTGCAGCGCCGGCTGATCGAGGCCGAATTGATGCCGCAATGCCGCGACGGCTTCGGGGGTGGCCGCCTGGCCGAGCGCCTGCTGCGCGGCATCGCCGGGAAGCAGGCCGGTGATGGCGAACACCACCGCCGAAACCAGCAGCAGCGTCAGCAGCGCGAGGCCGAGGCGCGCGGCGATGAGTCGTTGCGCGTGTGCTTTCATCGAGAGTCGCCTTTAGGTTGAAGCCGCACGCCGCGAAAACCAGAACGCGCGGCGTGCGTATGACCGACCCTGGCTTTCCGGTTCGTCAGACCGGCGGGCCGAACTTGCAGCGATACGAAAATACGAAAGCGCTCAGGCGTCGAGCCAGACGTTTTCCGCGAACATGAAGCCCATCAAACCGGCCAGCGGAATCGAGCCGAGGCCCTTGAGCTTCGTCGTGTAAGCATCGAGCGAACTCTGGAACAGCGGAATGCCGATGCCGCCCGTTTCATGCACCAGCACCTGCATGTCGCCGTAGATCTTCTTGCGCTTGTCGTCGTCCGGCTCGCCGCGCGCCGCGACCAGCATCTGGTCGAACTTCGGACTCTTCCAGTTCGCCTCGTTCCACGGCGCGTCGGACTTGAAGAACTGCGTGAACAGCACGTCGGCGCTCGGCCGCGCATTCACCGAACCGTACACGAGCGGATGCTTCATCCAGTGGTTCGACCAGAAGCCGTCCGCCGGCACGCGCGACACCTGCAGGTTGAGCCCCGCTTGCGGCGCGACCTGCTGAAGCAGCATCGCCATTTCCACCGAGCCTTCGGCTGCCGGCGACGCGAAAATCTGGATCGGCGCGCTGCCGACCTTCGCCTTCTGGAAGTGGAACTTCGCCTTGTCCAGATCGACGGTGCGCTGCGGCAGACCGGCGAGGTAATACTTGTTGGTCGGATCGATCGGCTGATCGTTGCCGATCGCGCCGTAGCCCTGGAAGATCGCGCGGCGAATCTGCTCGCGGTCCATCAGGTACATCATGCCTCGCCGGAAATCGTCGTTGCCGGTAATGCCGCCTTCGTCGCGAACGATCAGGTCGGTGTACTGGCCGGTCTTGGTTTCGAGCACGGAGAAGCCGCCCGCGTTCTTGATCTGCGTGGTGGAGCGCGGGCTCACCGCGTTGATCAGTTGCACGTCGCCGGACAGCAGCGCGTTCACGCGCGCCGATTCGTCGCCGATGCCGATCAGCTCCACTTCGTCCAGATGCGGCATGCCCGGCTTCCAGTACTTGTCGTTCTTCACGCCGACCGTGCGCACGCCCGGCGCGAATTCCTTGACCTTGAACGGGCCGGTGCCGACCGCCGTTTTGAATTCCTTGGTGCCGTCCTTGATGATGAGGAAATGCGAGGTGGCGAGAATCACGGGCAGATCGGCGTTCGGGCCTTCCAGCGTGATCGTCACTTCGTTCGGGCCGGTGGCCTTCACTTCCTTGATCTGGTCGGCGAGCGTCTTCGCTTTCGACGCCGTGGCCGGATCTTTGTGACGCATGATCGAGTAGACCACGTCCGCGGGCGCGAGCGACTTGCCGTCGTGGAACTGCACGCCGGGGCGCAGCTTCGCGACCCACACGATGGCGTCCTTCGTCTCCAGCGAGGTGGCGAGCGCCATCTTCGCGCCGAGGTGCGAATCGAGTTCGGTCAGGCCGTTGTAGAACATGTTGCAACGCACGTAGTCGGTGCCGAGCGCGCCCTTCGCGGGGTCGAGCGTGTCGGCTGCGGAAGCCGACTGCGTCGCCACGCGAATCTTGCCGCCCTGCTTCGGCTTGGCTTGCGCAAAGGCCGCGCCGCTCGCGGTGAGGAGGCCCGCGCCCGTCACCGACATCATGCCGGCCGCGGCCATCGCACGCAGCACGTCGCGCCGCGAGGCGCCCTTGGCTGTCAATCGCTCCAACCCGTTGTCGAGTTCAAAAGCGCCGTATTGCGAGTTTTCCTTATTCATCGAACTTCTCCGCGAGGATTGCAGGGATGGCTGCGTGGTTTTAATTGGCAAATGGAACTACGGGAACTCAATAAAAGATGTCCTTGATACGGTAATACGTCCCCACGAGCGGCAGGAACCAGGGCTTGCCGGTGTGGCCCGGAATCGCGGGCCACTCCGACTCGCGCCACGGATTGCGCGCTTCGCGCCCGTCCATCACGTCGGCCATCACCTGGCCCATGTGCGTCGACATTTGCGTGCCGTGGCCGCTATAACCCATCGAAAAATAAATGCCGTCGTGTTGCCCCGCGTGCGGCAAACGGTCGGCGCTCATGTCCACCAGACCGCCCCAGCAATAGTCGATGCGGGCATTCGCAAGCGCCGGGAACATCGCGGCGAGACCTTCTTGCAGAATGCGCCCGCTCTTCGCATCGGACGGACGCTCCGAGGCCGTGAAGCGCGCGCGGCCGCCGAACAGCAAGCGCGCGTCGGGCGTCACGCGGAAGTAGTTGTGCATCAGGCGCGTGGTGGTATACGCGCGCCGCCTGGGCAATACGCGCGCCAGCAGTTCCGGCGCAAGCGGCTCCGTCACGACGATGAACGAGCCGACCGGCGCGAGACGCCGCCGATACCAGCCGAACGGACCATGCCGCGACGGACCGGTCGCGATCAGCACCTGCCTCGCGCGCACTTCGCCGCGCGCCGTGGTGATCCTGTAGCCCGCGCCGTCTTTCACGATTGCGGAGACGGCCGCGTGTTCGTACAGCTTCGCGCCGTGGCGCACGGCCGCATCCGCGAGACCGACGGTGAACTTGCCCATGTGCATCTGGCCGCCGTGGCGTTGCAGCAAGCCGCCGTAAAAACTCTCCGACTGCACTTCATCGCGAATCCGTTCACGGTCGAGCAGTTCGATATTCGTATCGACTTCGCGCCGGATCAGCGCCGCCGTTTTCTCCAGATGCGCAACGTGATGCGGTTTGGACGCCAGCTTCAGCTTGCCGGTGGCGAGGTAATCGCAGTCGATGTTCTCCTCGCGAATCAGACGCTCGACGGTATCGACCGCATCGGCGAACGCGCGGTAGCAGGCGCGCGCCCGCTCCATGCCGAGTTGCGCGGCCAGCGCGACGAAATCCTGCGCGACGCCGGTATTGACCTGGCCGCCGTTGCGCCCGGATGCGCCGCCGCCGATGCGCCCCGCGTCGAGCACCGTCACCGACGCGCCGCGCTTGCCCAACGCCTGCGCCGCCGAGAGTCCGGTGAAGCCGGCGCCGATCACCACCACGTCGGCGCCGCCGTCGACCGGGCCTTCACACGCCGAGAGGAGCGGCGGCGCGGTGTCGAGCCAATAGGAATCGAGCTTCATCCAGACTGTCCTTGAATTGCGCAATAAGCCGCTTACAGACCGAGTTCCGAGGCCAGGTGCGGAATGTCCTTGACCTCGTAGTACTGGTAGTACGGGGTCGACGGTTCATGGCCGCGGTTGACGAACGCCTTGTGCTTGATGCCCAGGTCGTGCGCGGTCATCAGGTCGTAGCGCAGGCTCGACGAAACGTGCAGCACGTCTTCGGGATTGCAGTTCAGTTGATCGAACATGTACTCGAAGCCTTGCATGCGCGGCTTGTACGACTGCGCCTGCTCCGCCGTGAACACCGCATGAAACGGCGCGCCGAGCTTGTCGACGTTGCTCTGAATCTGGTTGTTCGACGCGTTCGACAGAATCACCAGCTTGTACTTCTTCGCGAGACGCGCGAGGCCTTCCGGCACGTCCGGGTGCGGACCCCAGGTCGGCACCGCGGTATAGATCTTCTCCGCGCCCGCTTCGTCGAACTCGACGTTCAGGCGCTTGCAGGCGCGGCGCAGCGCGTTCACGACCACGTCGCGGTACGGCTTCCATGCGCCGAGCACTTCGTCGCGGCGATAGCCCGAGTAGAACGCGACGAGCTTCTCCAGGTCCTCGGCGTTCAGCAGGTGGCCGTACATTTCGCGCGTCATCTCGGCCATGCGGAATCTGGTAAGCGTGCCGTAGCAATCGAAGGTGATGTACTTCGGTTCGAAATCGATCATGGTGCAGTCCTTTCGTTGGGGTGAACTTGCAGCGAGCCCGATGGCTGGAACAGCAACCATCCTGCTCAGTCCTGTAAAAGATTTAATCAGCGCAAAAACATAGATGTTCCTGATTCGCGCGCTGCCGGTGACACAAACCATGCGTTTTGGGGCCGTCGCGCAGCACAGTGTGCCGTGCTCTCCTGCAAGCCCCGTGGCTGTTGGCTTGCAGCGGATTTCGCATCGGGTTTACCACCGGTTTCATCGCCCGGTTTACCGCCGTTATGCAGCGCCGCGAAAGGCGACGCGATGCAAGACGAGACGCCCGGCGTTCGCCGTCAAACCCGCAAATCGATCAGCACGCTCTTGAAGCGCAGGTTCGCCTCGTAAGCCTGGCGGCCGAGGTCCTTGCCGATGCCGGAACGCTTATAGCCGCCCGTGGGGATCATGAAGTCGGACGTGCGGCCGTAGCGGTTGACCCACACCGTGCCCGCTTCGAGACCGCGCACGAAGCGCAGCGCCCGGCCCAGGTCGGCGGTATGCACGCCGGCCGCGAGCCCGTACTCGGGATGCTGGGCGAGCGCGAGCGCTTCCTCCTCGGTGTCGAAGGTTTGCAGCGTCAGCACCGGGCCGAAGACTTCCTCGCGCACCGCCTCCGATCGAGCCGTGACGTCCGTCAGCAACGTAGGCGTATAGAAAGCGCCGTGCGCGCCGCCGTCGGCTCGCACGCCGCCATAGCGCAAGGTCGCGCCCGCTTCGAGCGTGCGCCCGACGATTGCCTCGATGCGCGCCGCCTGCGGCGCCGAGATGATCGGCGAGAGCGTGGTGCCCGCGGCCCACGTCGCGCCCGCTTTCGACTCGGCGAAGATCCTGCCGATGCGCTCGGCGAGCGGTTCGGCCAGCGAGCGCTCGACCAGCAGACGCGAGCCCGCCACGCACACCTGGCCGGCATTGCCGGTGATCGCGCCGGCAATGCGCCGCGCGACGTCGTCCAGACGCGGCGCGTCCGCGAAGACGATTTGCGGGCTCTTGCCGCCGAGTTCGAGCGTGACCGGCTTGGTGCCGCTATTCGCGCAGGCCGCCATGATCGACGCGCCCGTGCGCGTGGAGCCGGTGAAGGTCACCTTGCTGATCCTCGGATGACGCACCAGCTCGTCGCCGGTCACGCGTCCGTCGCCTTGAATCACGTTGAAGATGCCCGCGGGCACGCCCGCCTGCACGGCGAGTTCGGCGAGCCGCAACACCGAGAACGGCGTCATCTCCGAGGGCTTGAGCACCACCGCGTTGCCCGCCGCGAGCGCGGGCGCGATCTTCCACGACGCCATCACCAGCGGGAAATTCCACGGCGCGATCGCTCCGATCACGCCATACGGCTCGGCGATCGTCATGCCGAGATGATCGTGATCGGTGGCGGCCACGTCGCCGCCGAGCTTGTCGGCGAACTCGGCGTAGAAGCGGATGCCCTCGGCGGTGAACGGCACGTCCCAGCCGATGGCCTGCGCGATCGGACGCGTCGAGCCGAGCGCTTCCAGGCGGCCCAGCGTGGGCGCATCGGCATCGACCAGGTCGGCGAAACGGCGCAGGATCCTGGCGCGTTCACGCGGCGCCATGCGCGCCCAGCCGCTCGTTCTGAACGCCTGCCACGCGTTCTCGACCGCGCGGTCCACCATCTCCGCGTCGGCGAGCGGCACCGAGGCGTAGACCACGCCGTCCGAGGGACGCGCCACCTCGATGCGGCGCTCGCCTACGTCCACGAATTCGCCGCCGATGAAATGCCCGCTGCGAACCGCGACGTCGTCTGGGTTGAAGCTGTCCATGAGAAGAGTGTCCTGTGTGGCTGCCTGGTGGTTCCGTGCGGCGCGTCGTCACGACTGCGCCGCGATGACAAAATCGTAGAGCCACGGCCCCGGCATATGTCGCCGACAAAAATCGCCGTGCAGCACAAGATGCTTGTAATGCATGCCCAGACTGGGCGTTTTGCATCGATTTTCTCCACGGCCTTGACAGGCGGCCCGGATAAAAAGATCGTCCTAGTCACGCCGCACACTGAATGACACAGTGACGGCGTAAGTCTTCAGTCAACTATCTTGCATGGACAGGAGCCGGTGCCTTGCACCCGCTCCGAACGACAGGGAGTACCGCGTGTCCGCTTCGATCAACGATTCGATTAGCTACAGAGGCTTCACCCAGGACGACATCGCCGCCGCGCACGCGCTCACGGTCGAACTCAAATGGCCGCATCGCGCGGACGACTGGCGATTCGTGGAGCAACTGGGCGTGGGCTTCGTCGCGGAAGACGCCAGCGGCGTGATCGGCACCGCGCTGTGCTGGAAGTACGGCGCCGAGCGCGCCTCGCTCGGCATGGTGATCGTGTCGCCCGCGCACCAGGGGCGCGGCATCGGCAGAAAGTTGATGGAACTGGCGCTGGAGGAACTCGGCGGCCGCGTCACCTTCCTGCACGCGACGCCCGCCGGCCAGCCGCTCTATGAAAAGCTCGGCTTTCGCGCGATCGGCACGCTCGATCAGCATCAGGGCGCGGCATTCCAGCCGCCGCTGGTGTCGCTGCCGGCGGGCGAGCGTTTGCGTCCGCTCGGATCGAGCGATACGGCGCGGCTGATCGAGCTGGCCTCGCAGGCGAGCGGCATGGATCGCGGCGAAGTCTTGCCCGCGCTGCTGAGCGCCGCCGACGGCATCGCGCTCGACCGCGACGGCGAACTGATCGGCTTCGCGTTGTTCCGCCGCTTCGGCCGGGGCTTCGCAATCGGACCGGTGGTCGCGCCCGCGTCGGAGGATTCGAGCCGCGCGAAGGCGCTCATCAGTCATTGGCTGGCGCTCAACGAAGGCGTGTTCGTGCGCGTCGATACGCCCGGCGAGAGCGGGCTCACCGACTGGCTGGAACAGTTGGGGCTGCCGCGCGTGGATACCGTCGTGCGGATGGTTCGCAACGCGACGCCGGCCGAACTCGCGAACGGCGGCGCAAGCACGGCGGCCGGCAAGGACACGCGCTATCTGCAATACGGCATCATCAATCAGGCGATTTTCTGACGCATGGCCTTCCTCTATAAAGCCGATCCGGCGCGCGGCGCGCAATGGGCGAAACTCTTTGCGCAAAAAGCGCCGGACTTGCCGTTTCACGTCTGGCCCGAAGTCGGCGATCCCGCCGCGATCCGCTACCTCGCCGCCTGGCAGCCGCCTGACGATCCCACGCGCACCTTTCCCAACCTCGAAGTCGTGTTCTCGGTGGGCGCGGGCATCGACCAGTTCGATCTGTCGCGCGTGCCCGCGCATGTGCCGGTGGTGCGGATGATCGAGCCGGGCATCGTGGAAGGCATGGTCGAATACGTCACGCAGGCCGTGCTGACGATTCATCGCAATCTGTTCGACTACGCGTTGCAGCAGCAGCAACAGGTATGGCGCGAACTGCCGCCAGGGCCCGCCGGCCAACGCCGGATCGGCGTGCTCGGACTCGGCGTGCTGGGCACCGCGGTGCTGGAACGGCTGCGTCTGTTCGGTTTTGCATGCGCGGGTTGGAGCCGTTCGCCGCGCGAGATCGAGGGTGTCGACTGTCATGCGGGCGAAGGCGCGCTCGATGCGTTTCTCGCGCGCACCGACATTCTGATCTGCCTGTTGCCGCTCACGCCGGCCACGCGCGGGCTGCTCGATGCCAGGCTGTTCGCGAAGCTGCCGCGCGGCGCGTCGTTGATTCAGACGGGGCGCGGTCCGCATCTGAATCAGCCGGACCTGCTCGCCGCGCTGGAAAGCGGCCAACTCGGCAACGCGATTCTCGACGTGACCGATCCCGAGCCCTTGCCCGCGGGGCATCCGTTGTGGACGCATCCGCGCGTGCGCATCACGCCGCATATCGCCAGCTCGACGCGGCCGGAAACCGCCGTCGACGTGGTGCTCGACAATCTGCGCCGTCATCGCGAAGGCTTGCCGATGCTCGGCCTGGTCGACCGCACGCGCGGCTACTGAACCCGGCACGCTGTATCGAACCCGCTGCAACCCCTCGCGCCGCCGCTTTTCAGCGTCCGCAGCAGAAAATGCTAAGGCCGCGCATCAAAACGCGGCGCGCGCGCTTTTCAGGCAATTGTTTAGCCAAGCGGGCGATAGTCGCGGATCAGTAGTATGGAACGGTCAACAGCCCCTTCCCGCGACGAGAAACCATCATGCCGATTCAAGCGCTCATTGAAGCCGACCGCAAACACCTGATTCACCCCGTCATCAACTACCGCGCGCACGAAGCGCGCGGCGTCACGATTCTCGAATCGGCCAGCGGCGCGTTTCTACGCGATGCGGCCGGCAACGAGTTGCTCGACGCATTCTCGGGCCTGTGGTGCGTGAACGTGGGCTACGGCCAGCAGAGCATTGTCGACGCCGCCACCGAGCAGATGAAGAAACTGCCCTACGCCACCGGCTATTTTCATTTCGGCTCGGAACCCGCGATCGAACTGGCGCGGAAACTGGTCGAGGTGTCCCCTGCCTCGTTGCAGCATGTGTACTTCACGCTCGGCGGGTCCGACGCGGTGGATTCGGCGATCCGCTTCATCACGCATTACTTCAATGCGACGGGCCGTCCCACGAAGAAGCACATCATCGCGTTGCAGCGCGGCTACCACGGCTCGTCGACGATGGGCGCGGGGCTCACCGCATTGCCCGCGTTCCATCGCAACTTCGATCTGCCGCTGCCGAACCAGCATCATCTGCCGTCGCCCTACGCGTACCGCAACGATTTCGCCGACGACGCCGCGCTGATCGCCGCCTCCGTGGCCGCGCTCGAAGCGAAGGTGGCCGAACTCGGCGCGGACCACGTCGCCGCGTTTTTCTGCGAGCCGATTCAGGGCTCGGGCGGCGTGGTCGTGCCGCCGGTCGGCTGGCTGAAAGCCATGCGTGAAAGCTGCCGCAAGCTCGGCATCCTGTTCGTCGCGGACGAAGTCATCACCGGGTTCGGCCGCACCGGTCCGCTTTTCGCCTGCCAGGGTGAAAACGTCGAACCGGATCTGATGACGGTGGCGAAAGGTTTGACCGCGGGCTATGCGCCGATGGGCGCGGTGCTCATGTCGGATGAAATCTATCAAGGCATTGCGAACGGCGACGCCGAAGCGGTCGTCGGCCACGGTCACACGTATTCCGCGCACCCGGTCAGCGCGGCGATCGGCCTCGAAGTGCTGCGCCTCTATCACGAGGGCGGCTTGCTCGCGAACGGCGTGGCGCGCGGGCCGCGTTTTGCGCGAGGGCTCGATGCGCTGCTTGCGCATCCGCTGGTGGGCGACTCGCGCCATCGCGGCCTGCTCGGCGCGCTCGAACTCGTCGCGGACAAGGACAGCAAGGCGGGCTTCGACCCGGCGTTGAAACTGTCGGAACGGATCGCCGCCGCCGCGTATGAAAACCGCCTGATTTTCCGCGCATTCGGCGACAACATTCTCGGCTTTGCACCGGCGCTCTCGTACACCGAAGCGGACTTCGACCTGATGTTCGAGCGGCTCGAAAAGACACTCGACGACGTTCTCGCGCAGGCCGATGTCCGGGCCGCGCTGAAGGTCAAAATTCATGCCACTGCATGCTAGAGTAGAGGGCACCCCGAGCCCCTTACTCCCTTACCCGATCGCCAGAGCGACAACGTTACGATGAGCAGCGACTGCAAGCTGGACCGGATTGATCTGCGCATACTTTCACAGTTGCAGAAGAAAGGCCGCATAACCAACGTCGAGCTTGCCGACGCGGTCGGCCTTTCGCCCAGCCCTTGCCTGATCCGGGTCAAGCGTCTGGAGAAAGCCGGCTACATCATCGGCTACGGTGCGCAGATTCAGTTGGAAAAGCTCGGCGACGTGCAGATCGTCTTCACCGAGGTCACGCTCGCCGACCATCGGCGTGAAGACTTCATCAAGTTCGTCAATGCGATTCGCGACGTGGATGAAATCGTGGAGTGCCATCTGGCGAGCGGCGGCTATGACTATTTGCTGAAGTTCGTCACGCGCAGCGTGAGCCACTATCAAAGCATCGTGGAGGGCTTGCTCGAACGCAATATCGGCATCGAGAAGTACTTCAGCTACGTGATCATCAAGTCGCCGTTCGTGAAAAGCCACTATCCGCTCGAAACCTTGTTCTCGCAGAATCATCACTAGCCGGCGGTTTCCGGGGGACTCCATTGCGCGAACTCCTCGCTCAGAAAATCCACGCACACCCGCACCTTCGCCGACTGCGCGAGCCGCGCCGGATACACCGCCCACAGGTTCGCCGGTTGCGTGACCTCGGGCAGCACCTGCTGCAACTGGCCGCTTTCCAGCAGCGGCCGCACGTCCCACATGGAACGCAGCACGATGCCGCGTCCGGCCAGCGCCCATTGCACCGCCACTTCGCCGTGATTGGTCGACAACGGTCCCGTCACCTTGATCGACGCCGTTTCGCCACGCACCGTCAAACGCCAGAGACCGAATGGATGGTCGCGCTCCTTGATCGCGAGACACGCGTGCGAGGACAGATCGGCGAGTTGCCGCGGCATGCCGTGCCGCGCGAGATAGCCGGGCGACGCGCACAGCACGCGATGATTCGACGCGAGCCGCCGCGCGATCAGATGCGGCGCGATTTCGTCGCCGATGCGAATGTCGAGGTCGAAGCCCTCGCCGGCCACGTCGACGAGCCGGTCGAACAGATCGAGCCGCACGCTCAGTTGCGGATAGCGCTCGGAGAAACTTGCCAGCGCGGGCGCGACGAAGCGGCGGCCAAAGCCGAAGCTGCTGGAAATGCGCAGCTTGCCGCCCGGAATGCGGCGCGTGGTGGAGACGTCTTCCACCAGTTGCTCGACGTCGTCGAGAATCTTTTCAGCCCATGTGTAGACGCGCTCGCCGGCCTCGGTAATCGCGACGCGGCGCGTCGAGCGGTGCAACAAACGCGTGCCGAGCGTAGTCTCCAGCACGTTGATCCGCTTGCTCACGTAGGCCGCGGAGACCGACAAGGCCTCCGCCGCCGCGCTGAAACTGGACTTGCGCGCCACTTCGCAGAACACGCGCAAATCGCCGAGATCGGGTGACGGGATGGCATTCATAGGTGGTTGAGAGGTACGTGATCATGCCTGTGACGAGGCAAGTGCGTTTGTGCACGAATCGTGCACAGTGGCTTAACTAAAGCGATCATTTTAGGCTCAAACAGCAGGAATAAAATAGCCGGAATCGAAAACCCAACGGAGGAGCAGAACATGTCGAACACCTATCGGATCGCGGTCATTCCCGGCGACGGCATCGGCGTCGAAGTCATGCCGGAAGCCATTCGCGTGCTGGAGGCGGTGAAGGCGCGCTTCGGCATCGAGCTGGAGTATCAGCACATCGAATGGGCGAGCTGCGACTACTACGCGAAGCACGGCAAGATGATGCCGGACGACTGGAAAGCGCAACTGCAATCGGCAGACGCGATTCTGTTCGGCGCGGTGGGTTGGCCCGACACGGTGCCCGACCACATCTCCCTGTGGGGCTCGCTGCTGAAATTCCGCCGCGAGTTCGATCAATACATCAACCTGCGCCCGGCGCGGCTCTTTGCCGGCGTGCCTTCGCCGCTCGCGGGCCGCAAGGCCGGCGACATCGATTTCTGGATCGTGCGTGAAAACACCGAGGGCGAATATTCGTCGGTGGGCGGCGTGATGTTCGAAGGCACCGAGCGCGAATTCGTGTTGCAGGAATCCGTCTTCACGCGCCACGGCAGCGAGCGCGTGCTGAAGTTCGCGTTCGACCTCGCGCAGCGGCGCGAGCGCAAGAAGATCACGGTGGCCACCAAGAGCAACGGCATCGCGATCAGCATGCCGTGGTGGGACAAATGCGCGGCCGGCATCGCGGCGCAGTATCCCGACGTGACGTGGGACAAGCAGCACATCGACATCTTGTGCGCGCGCTTCGTGCTGAACCCGGACCGCTTCGACGTGGTGGTCGCCACCAATCTGTTCGGCGACATCCTCTCCGATCTCGGCCCGGCCTGCACCGGCACGATCGGTCTCGCACCGTCGGGCAACCTGAACCCCGACCGCAAGTTTCCCTCGCTGTTCGAGCCGGTGCACGGCTCGGCGCCCGACATCGCCGGCAAGAACATCGCCAATCCGATCGCGATGATCTGGTCGGCTGCGATGATGCTCGACTTCCTCGGCAATCACGCAGGCAAGGAACGCGAGGCGCACGACGCGATTCTCGCGGCGATCGAGGCAACGCTGGTCGAAGGCCCGCATACCGGCGACCTGGGCGGCAAGGCGAACACCGCCGAAGTGGGCGAGGCGATCGCGGCAAGGCTTGCTTGAGAGTTTCGATCACTTACATCTACGCCAGGACACGCGCATGAGCATGGAAGCCTATCCCATCGAGGTCGAATTCCCCGATATTTCGAAGCATGAACAGTCGCCGTCCGGCATTGCCTATGTGCACACATTCGACTCGGGCGTGCCGGGACCGCACGTGATGATCAACGCGCTCACGCACGGCAACGAGGTGTGCGGCGCGATCGTCGTGGACGACTTGCTGCGCCGCGCGTTGCGGCCGCGGCGCGGGCGCCTCACGCTGGCGTTCGCGAACGTCGCCGCGTACCGGCGCTTCGATCCCGCGAAGCCCGACGCGGCACGTTTCGTCGATCAGGATTTCAACCGCGTGTGGACCGCCGCCGTGCTCGACGACACATCGCGCACGTCCAGCGAACTGGCGCGCGCGAGAGAGATGCGGCCGGTGATCGATACGGTCGACGCGCTGCTCGATCTGCATTCGATGCATGAAAAGAGCAAGCCGCTGATCGTCGCGGGACCGCTGCAAAAAGGCATCGACCTCGCGGTGCAACTCGGCACGCCCGCCACCGTGATCTGCGACGAAGGGCATCCCGAAGGCCGCCGCATGCGCGACTACGCAGACCTCGGCATGGCGGACAGTC
This sequence comes from Paraburkholderia terricola, assembly GCF_003330825.1. Taxonomy (NCBI): domain Bacteria; kingdom Pseudomonadati; phylum Pseudomonadota; class Betaproteobacteria; order Burkholderiales; family Burkholderiaceae; genus Paraburkholderia; species Paraburkholderia terricola. Next base: position 1,786,782 of record NZ_CP024942.1, on the reverse strand, counting down.
CGAAGAACGCGTTGCTGATCGAATGCGGACAACACTGGGAACAAAGCGCGGTCGCCGTGGCGCGCGACACCACCGCCCGCTTCCTGTTGCTGGCGGGCGTGGTCGATGCAACGGATTTGCCGGCCGATTGGCTCGCGCCCTTGCCGCCCGTCCAGCACATCGTTCGCGTGACGCAGCCAGTGGTGGCGAGCAGCATGGACTTTCGCTTCGCGGCGCCGTACACCGGCCTGGAGATATTCGACAAAGCCGGCGCGGTGATCGGCTGGTCGAACGGCGAAGCGGTCGCCACGCCCTACGACAACTGCATGCTCGTCATGCCCTCGCTGCGGCAACTGCGTCCGGGCGTGACCGTCGTGCGGCTGGGCAAGATCGAGCAAACCATCGCCAACACCGGCCGATGACCCGGCTCGTGCACATTCAAAAGGCAGCGTGAAGATGAAGGTTCAACACATCGAGCAGAGCGTGAATCTGCAGAATCTCGAGGATTGGGGCACCGCGGGCCTGCCCGGCACGACGCCGGCCCAGGTGTCGGGCGTGCAGCGCGTGATCAAGGGCAGCGAATCCGTCGACGCCGGCATTTTCGAATGCACGGCGGGCACGTACCGGCGCTCGGTCAAACAGGCCGAAGTGATGCACTTTCTCGCGGGGCGCGGACGCTTCACGCCCGACAACGAAGAAACGATTCATTTCGCGAGCGGCGATACGCTCTTTTTCGAAGCCAACACTGAAGGGCTGTGGGAAGTCGAGGAAACCATCCGCAAGGTTTATGTGATCTTCTGAACCGCTTGCTTGCATGAAGCGCCGCGCCGCGTTCAACCTGTGGACGCGGCGCTTGAAATCCCCCTTCGCATTCTGTCCTCTCCCGGCGCCTGCCGTCACATCGACGCGCGCCGCGGCATCCCCAGCGGTTCGCGCCGCCTGATCCATTCTTGCAAACGATGTCGGGTAATCCCGCGTTGACCCGTTCTCGTCAAACTCACTACAGTCGCACTTGTTCATATAAAGAATCACGGTTCTATATCCGAACAAACTAGCCAGCAAATATCGACAGCGGTCGTAAAATAAGAAGAGGCCCGCCATGAACGAGCCTTTTCGCAGTCAGGAGACCCACCATGAACCGCAGCACCGCTGTGAACGTTCAAACCTTCCTCAACGAACAGCCCTTCTCGCCGTTCCAGTGGCTGATCTTTTTCATGTGCTTCGTCATCGTCCTGCTGGACGGTTTCGACACGGCCGCGATCGGCTTCATCGCGCCTTCGCTGATCGTCCAATGGGGCATCACGAAACCGGCGCTCGCGCCGGTGCTGAGCGCGGCGCTATTCGGTCTCGCGTGCGGCGCGCTGGGCTCCGGGCCGCTGTCGGACCGGCTCGGGCGGCGCTCCATGCTGCTCGGCTCGGTGCTGCTGTTCGGCGTGGCCTGCCTCGGCTCGGCGTTCTCGAACAGCATCGAGCAACTGACCGTGCTGCGCTTCATCACCGGCGTCGGTCTCGGCGCGGCCATGCCGAACGCCGTCACGATGATGGGCGAGTACTGCCCGGACCGCCGCCGCGCGACCCTGATCAATCTGATGTTTTGCGGCTTCCCGCTCGGCGCCGCCTTCGGCGGTTTTCTCGCCGCGTGGATGATTCCGCACTTCGGCTGGCGCAGCGTGCTGGTGCTCGGCGGCGTCGCGCCGCTTCTGCTGCTGATCGTGCTGGTGTTGCAAATGCCGGAATCGGTCCGCTACATGGTGGCCAACAACAAGCCGGTCGAACGGATTCGCGCGGCGCTCGCGCGCATTTCGAGCGAAGCGGCGCAAGCCGGCACCTTCGTGATGACCGAAACCGCGCCGCAAACCGGCGGCAAGGGTCTCGCCGTGGTGCTGTCGCGCTCGTACATCATCGGCTCGGTGATGCTGTGGATCACCTACTTCATGGGCCTCGTGATCTTTTACGCGTCGATCAACTGGATGCCGATCCTGCTGAAGGACGCCGGACTCACGCCGCAACGCGCAACGCTGATCTCCGCGCTGTTCCCGCTCGGCGGCGTGGGCGCGGTGTTGTGCGGCATGCTGATGGACCGCTTCAACGCCAACCGCATCATCGCGGCCTGCTATGCGCTCACCGCGATCAGCGTGTACTTCATCGGCCAGGCGGTCGGCAACGTGGGCGTGCTGGTGTTCATCGTGTTCGTCGCGGGCGTGCTGATGAATACGGCGCAATCGTCGATGCCGGCGCTCGCCGCCGCGTTCTATCCGACCGAAGGCCGCGGCACGGGCGTGGCGTGGATGCTCGGGATCGGACGCTTCGGCGGGATCGCGGGCTCGTTCCTCGTGGCCGAACTGGCGCGCCGGCATTTCTCGTTCGCCGGTATCTTCGCGACGATCGCGGTGGCCGGCGTGATTTCGTGCGTGGCGCTGCTGATCAAGCAGGCGGTGCGGCCGCACACGGCCGCGGCGAATGCGCCGAAGGCGGAGTCGTTCGGGCATTGATGCGGGCATTGATGGGGACAAGGAAGCAGGCGCCGGGACGCTGGCGCCTGCTATCGGCACAAAGATTTCGCCGCTTCTAGCGCTTGCGGAACGCGTCCAGCGAACTCAGCGCGTTGCCCTTGAAATCGAACAACGTATTGTTGTCCCACTGATCGCCGGCGCCGACTTTCCATCCCACGTTCGGCGTCGGTATCCACTCGGGTTCCCACCAGAACACGCCCTTGCCGTGGCCGCCGGGGATCGCCTTCACGATATCCGTCACCGCGCCGAGAAACTGCGCCTGGCCGGCAGGCGTCTGCGGGAAAGCCGTCGACCCGGTGTTGGTCATCGCGTTCGGCTCCGAATCACCGTCGCTGGTGGTCCACGGATAAGCGGTCTCGACGACCATCACGTCCTTGTCGTAGCGCGTCGCCAGATCGTTCGCATTGTTTTGCAGATCGCTTAGCGCCCCCTGCCATTGGGGGTAATACGACAGGCCGATCACATCGAACGTGACGCCGCGCTGTATCGCGCTGTCGTACCACCAGCGGCTCGTCGCGTTGTTGCCGCCGCTGTCGATATGCAGCATCACCTGGATGCGCTCGTCGACCGATTTGACCGCGTCGTGCCCCGCCTTCAGCAACTGCGCGAGGTTGTCCCACTGATCGTACTTGCCGAGCGGCCACAGCATGCCGCCGGTGATTTCGTTGCCGACCTGAACCCACTCGGGACGCACCCCGTCGCGCTCGAGCATCCTGAGAACATTCGACGTGTATTCCGACAACAGCGCGCAGGTTTGCGCGATGTCCTTGCCCGCCCAGGCATGCGGCGGATACTGCTTGCCCGGATCGGCCCACCAGTCGCTGTAGTGGAAGTCGATCAGCACGCGCATGCCGAGCGCGGCGGCGCGCCGCGCCAACACGCGCACATGTTCGGCGTTGTTGTAGCCGGCTGCCGGGCTTTGGTCGGCGGGGAAAAAATCCGGATTGCCGGGATCGTTCCAGACCTTGATGCGGATCGAGTCGACGCCGTGCTTCTTCAGGAGCAGCAGACAGTCGAGCGGCACGCCCTGCTCGTAGAACTTCGCGCCGTTCGCCTCCAGTTCCAGCAGCGTCGAGACGTCCGCGCCCATTGCAAACCGCTTGCCACGGCCGGCCAATGCCAAATCGGCAGCAAGAGCCGGCGTGCCGACCGTCGCCCCGACACCGGCCGCGGCCGCGGCGGAAGCGAGCCATCCCAGCATTTCTCTTCGGTTCATCTGTCATCCTCCATGTTGAATGGCGGCTTTTTGGAAGGCCGCCTGTTCGGGGTTGAAGCGCCTGTTATCCCGCCTCCCGCGATGCCTTCTTTCGACTTGATCCACGTCTGGCCGAATGCCGGTTCAAGCGTCCTGCCATGCGCAGACATCGCCGGTTTTCAGCAGCGCATCGCCGAGCACGAATGTGGCGTTGGCCGGCGCGGGCGCTTGCACCGGCTGCGCGCCGAAATTGAACGCGAAGGTCAAACCGCCGCGGCGGCGAATGCGCAAGCCGTCGGCGAGCTGTTGCGTTTCGATGCCGGCCTCGTTCGCCGCCTGCTGCAAGACCGCGCGATGCAACGCATGCGATAGCCACGCCGCCACGTAACGCACCTTGCCGCGCGAAAGAATCGCGGGCCACGCGTCGTCGAACTGGGCGTCGATGCGGGTCTCGCCATTGGCGCGAACATGCTCGCGCCAATGGATCGCCACGCCTTGCGCGTCGCCGATGGAAATCGCGGGCGCAAGCGTCGGACGCAGCGTTTCGACTTCGAGCACCTGCATCGGCAGGACGCTTTGCAACGCGCCAGGCGGCAGGCTCGAAGGAATCGCGAAGGTGGTGGTTTTCGAACCGCTTCGCGGACCGAAAACCCAGTGCGCGCTGCCGCGCTCGATCTGCTCGACGAGCGCAGCGTCGATCACCGCGATGCTCGGCACGACCACGAGGCGATATGACGAAAGGTCGGCCTTGCTCGAAACGATATCGACGTCGAGCCCGAGTTCGCGCAGCGACGCGTAATAGTCGAACACCAGCGTCTGATAATCGAAGCTCTTGCCGTGGCGCTGAATCTCGAACATCCATTGCGTCTCGTAGTCGAACACGACCGCAACGGACGCGCGCGCGGGCGCGCCGAGTCCCGTCAATGCCGGCGACCGCGCAATCTCGCGCGCCGCCTGTTGCACTTCCAGACCGCCCGGCGAGAGTTCGTTGTTCGGCAGATTCAGCCCGGAATGCATCTGCTCCTGCGCATACGGGCACTGACGCCAGCGGAAATACGACACCAGCTCCGCGCCGTGCGCGAACGCCTCGTAAGCCCAGAGGCGGACCATGCCCCTGGCCGGCACCGGATTCCACGGCGCCCAATTCACCGGTCCGGCCTGCTGCTCCATCACCCAGAAACGGCCGCGACCGATCGCCCGATAGCGGTCGTGATCGAATGCGGAAACATCGGGATGCGCGGTGCGCGCGTAACGCGCCTTCTGCTCTTCCGGCAACGCGATCGATTCGGTGCGCGCGATCGGATAGCTGTCCCACGCGGCCACGTCGAGCGCGTTGTCGTCGGCAAAGCGGTAGTGGTCGAAGGTCGTGAAGAAACCCATGAAGTTATGCAGCAGATCGGCGGCCGGCGCATGCTCGTGCAATACCTCGATCTGCTCGCGATGAAAGCTCGCCACTTCGTCCGACATGAAGCGGCGAAAGTCGAGCAGATGAATCGGATTGGCGTCGGTGGGCGTGAGATTCGGCAAGCCGATTGCGTCGAACGACGGATACTCCATGCTCCAGAACACGTTGCCCCACGCGTCGTTCAGCGCGTCAATGCGCTCGTAGCGCTGCCGCAGCCACGCCTGAAAGCGCGCCCGTGCCGCGTCGGAATAGCTCGGCACGGTATCGTGGCAACCGAGTTCGTTATCGGTCTGCCACGCGACGATAGACGGATGCCGTCCGTAGCGCTCGGCCATTGCCGTGACGATGCGCCGGCACTCGCGGCGATAGACTTCGCTTGAAATGTCGTAGTGGCGGCGCGAACCGAAATTCCAGCGCGTGCCGTCGGCGCGCACCGGCAACACGTCCGGATGCGCGTCCATCAGCCACTTCGGCGGCGACGCGGTCGGCGTGCCCAGCACGAGTTTCAGTCCCGCATTGGCGAGCGTGGCGACGGCTTCATCGAGCCATTCCCACGCGAATTCGCCGGCGCGCGGCTCCATCCGGCTCCACGCGAATTCCGCGATTCGCACGTGCGTGATGCCGAGTTCGACCATCCGCTTTGCGTCGTCGGCCCACATCGATCGCGGCCATTGTTCAGGGTAGTAACACACGCCAAGTTGCATGAGAGAGTCTCGTGGGTAGATGAATTCGAACGGGCGCTCAGCCCTTGCTTGCGCCAAAAGTCAGGCCGGCGACGAAATGCTTTTGCATCGCGAAGAACATCAGCACCGAAGGCAACGCGGCCAGCACGGAGCCCGCCGCCACCAGGTTCCATGCGGTTGTCCACTGACCCTTGAGCGCCGCGACGCCGACGGTGATCGGCGCGGCCTCGTCGCCTTGCGTGAGACACAGCGCCCAGAAGTAGTCGTTCCAGACGAACGTGAACACCAGAATGCCGAGCGCGGCGAGCGCGGGACGGATCAGCGGCAACACGATGCGCCAGTAGATGGTCCATTCGCTCGCGCCTTCCACGCGCGCGGCCTCGATCATTTCGAACGGCAACTGCTTGATGAAATTGCGCAGGAACAGCGTGCAAAAGCCGGTCTGAAACGACACGTGAAAAATCACCAGCGCCCACACGGTATTGAAGAGCCCGACTTTCAGCGCCATGTCGCGCACGGGAATCATCAGGATCTGGATCGGCACGAAATTGCCGGCGACAAACGCGAACAGCACCGCCGTATTGCCGGGAAACCGATAGGTCGCCAGCGCGAAGCCCGCCATCGACGCCAGCACGATCGCGCCGAGCACGGACGGCACGGTGATCAGGACGCTGTTGGCGAAGTAATGCAGCATCGGCGTTTGCGTGAGCGCGGTGCCGTAGTTCTCGATCAGCGCGAAGTGCTGGGGCCAGCCCCAGTAATCGCCGCGAGAGAGTTCATCGGAAGAACGGATCGACGTGACCAGCACCGCCAGCATCGGCAGCAGCCACACGAGCAGCGCGATCGGCAGCGACGCTTTGTACAGCGTGCGATTGAGCGGTTTCCAGCGTTCGACGGGAAGCGGATACATGACGCGTGACTCCTGGAAATCAACGTTCCTCGCGCAGCATGCGGCGCAGATGGAACACGATGTAGACGAGCATGATGGCGAACAGCACGACGGCAATCGCCGCGGAATAGCCTTCGCGGTAGTACTTGATGGCCTGGTCGTACATGTAATAGGCGAGCACGGTGGAGCTGTCGAACGGACCGCCGCCGCTCATCACGGCAATCAGGTCGAAGCTGCGCAGCGCGCCGATCACGGTCAGCACGACGGCCATGAACGTGGCGGGCCGCAGTTGCGGAAGAATCACGTGCCACAGGAGACGCAAGCCCTTTGCGCCCTCCATGCGCGCCGCCTCGACCACTTCCGGGTTGATGCCCGTGAGACCGGTGAGATACAGCACCATGCAGAACGGCGTCTGCGGCCATAGCGCGGCGAAGATGATGCCGAACGTCGCCGTGTTGGGATCGCCGAGCACCGGAATGCCGTGGCCGACGATCAGGCGCAGCAAGCCGAAGCCGGGGTCGTAGAACCAGCTGAACACGAGACCGACCACCACGCCCGAGAGCACGAACGGCGCGAAGAACAGCGACTTCACCACGCGCATGCCGCGCACATGCTGGTTCAGATACAACGCGAACAGCAGACCGAGCGGCGGCGCCAGCAGGAACAGCGCGAGCCAGATCAGGTTGTTCCTGAGCGCCGTATAGAACGTGTCCGCATGAAACAGCTCGATGTAGTTATCGAAGCCCGCGAACGTCTTCGGCGTCATGCCGTCCCAGTGATAGAAGCTGAGCGAGATGCTGCTGAGAATCGGGTAAATCACGCACAGGCAGAACAACGCGCAACCCGGCAGCAGGAAGAAAAACGCGGCGCGGTGCTGGTGACGGCGCGTCGTCGAGACGTGACGGTACCGGGCTGCGGGCAGGCGGCTCGCTGCGGAATCAGACATGGATCGGGCCTCGTCGAAAATCGAAGGCGAGCGCCGGCCGTGGCTAGGCCGCCGGCGCTCCGGGACTTACTTCTTGTAGATGCGCTTGCGCGTCGTTTCGAGGCGCGCGAGCAGCGCGTCGAGTTGCGACGGATCGCTGTAGAACTGCTGCATGGCTTTCATGCCTTCGTCGGCCATTTCCTTCTGCATGTCGCGATCGTAGAACTGCGCGATGCCGCCCCTGGTGTTCGCGAGCGTCTGGAAACCGACCTTCGAAATCGGATCGTCCGGTTCGGCGGCCAGGCTGTTCGACGGCAGCGTGCCCCAGCCCTTCGCGAGATCGGCGTTGATCTCCGGCCGCTCCATGAAGGCCAGCAGCCTGCGGGCGTCGGCCTTGTTCCTTGCCTTCGCCGGAATCAGCAGCACGTTGACCGGACCGTCCTCGGCCATCGGCACGTTCGCGTCGATCACGGGAAAGCGGAAGAAACCCGTTTGCGGTTTGAGCGGCGCCGGAATGCTCGCCGAGAAGAACGTGCCCATCAGCATCATCGAGGCCTTGCCGTTCACGAGAAACGGCGCGATCGAATCGAGGTCGTATGAAAGCGCGTTGTCGATGTAGTAGTGATCGTCGATCAGCGTTTTCCACGCGGTGTAGACCTTCTTCACGCGCGCATCGGTGTACGGCACTTCGCCGGCCATCAATTGCTGATGGAAAGCGTTGCCGTTGATGCGCAGGTCGAGATAGTCGAACCATGCGGCCAGTGTCCAGCTATCGCGCGCGGCGACGGCGATCGGCGCAACGCCGCTGGCTTTCAGCTTCTTGCAGGCGTCGAGAAATTCATCCCATGTTTTCGGCTCGCTCCTGATGCCGGCCTTCTCGAACAGATCCTTGCGATAGAAGAAGCCGTAGGCGTCGTAGCCGAGCGGCGCCGCGTACTGCTTGCCCTTATAGGTCGACGCTTCCTTCACCGATGCGTACTGCTGCGACCAGCCGTTCTTGCTCCAGTCGGGCGAGAGATCTTCGAGCAGGCCGCGTTGCGCGTAATACGCCATGCGCTCGCCGTCGTGCCACGACACGAGGTCGGGCGGATCGGTGGCGAGCCAGCCGCCCATTTGCACCTTGTACGCTTCCTCGGTGATATAGGTCACCTTGAGGTCGACGTCGGGATTGGCTTTTTTGAACTTGTCGAACGCGTCCTGCCACGTCGAACGCTGGTTGCCGCGCGCCGATACGTTGACGGTGAGCGTGGCGGCGTCGGCGACGGCATGGCACAGCGAGCCGGCAAGCAGCGCGACTGCAATCGACGCATGGGCAAGACGGCGAAGGCGAAGAGCAATCATCTTTTGTCTCCTTGACTACCTTGTTGGCTGACAGCGAATGGCTGGCAGACGGTGTAACCCGCTCTGTGGCGGAATTCGGTTGGGTGAAGCTCGAGCACGCGTTACGTCGTGACTCACGCGGCCACGCGCTCGGGCTCGAACGTGCTGCGCCGCAAAGCCACGCCGTCCGCGTCGAACAGATGGCATGCGGAAGGCGGCACATGAATGCGAATGCGCTCGCCGGATTCGATCGGCGTATCGCCCGGCGCCTTGGCGACGAGCGAGCCGGCCGCGTGATCCGCGTGAATGTAGCTGTGCTCGCCGAGCCGTTCCGACAGCACCGTCACGCATTGAATGAACTGCCCGTCGCCATCGAGCCGCAAATGCTCCGGCCGCACGCCGAGCGTGACCGCCTGGCCGCGCTGCAAGCGTTGGCCGTCGACATGCACGCTCAGGCGCTCGCCGCCTTGAGCGAACGTGAGCGCCACTCTGCCCGGCTCGATCGAGTCGACCACGGCATCCACGAAATTCATGCGCGGCGAGCCGATGAACCCCGCCACGAAGCGCGACTTCGGATGGTGATACAGCTCCAGCGGCGCGCCCGTTTGCGCGATGCTGCCGAAGCGTTCGGCATCGGCGCCCGCATGCAGCAGCACGATTCTGTCGGCGAGCGTCATGGCTTCGACCTGATCGTGAGTCACGTAGACCACGCTCGCATTCGCGAACCGTTGATGCAGCCGCGCGATTTCGACACGCGTCTGGCCGCGCAGCGCGGCGTCGAGATTCGACAGCGGTTCGTCAAAGAGGAACACGCCGGGTTCGCGCACGATGGCCCGGCCGATCGCGACACGCTGCCGCTGTCCGCCCGAGAGCGCTTTCGGGTAGCGCTGTAGAAAGTCCTCGAGTTGCAGAATGCGCGCGGCTTCGCGCACCTTGCTCTCGATAACGTCTTTCGGTTGCTTCGCGAGCTTCAGGCCGAACGCCATGTTGTCGAACACGGTCATGTGCGGAAACAGCGCGTAGCTCTGGAACACCATCGCCACGCCGCGCTTTGCGGAGGGCACGTCGTTCATCAGGCGCCCGCCGATGTGCAATTCGCCTTCGCTCAAGTCTTCGAGACCGGCGATCATTCGCAGCAAGGTCGACTTGCCGCAGCCCGAGGGCCCCAGGAAAACGCAGAACTCATGCTGCGCGATGTCGAGGTTCACTCGCCGGATCACCGGCGGATGGTCGTCGTATGACTTCTGCACATTCGTGAGACGGATCGTCGCCATGCTGCCTCCGCGCGGATTTAACCGCTTAAATTTCGTGGAAAAAGAAATCGGCGGGCCTTGTGCGGCAGGCGTTTAATCGCTTAAATTCGAGGGCGGGGAAAGAATTCATGATGGTCGTCTCCTTGTGTCTTGCTGCGTTTTCGAGAAAGTATCAACCTCGCCCGCCGCTTGCAACATTTGAATCACATTCCCTGAATCTGGGATCAACAAACCATGGTCACCCTGTCCGAAGTGGCGAAGCGCGCGCACGTCACCGCCGCCACCGTTTCCAACGTGCTGCGCAACCGCGAGAAGGTCCGCCCGGAAACCGCCGAACGCGTGCTGAAGGCGATCGCCGATCTCGGCTACCGGCCCAATCTGAACGCGCGCGCGCTGGCCGAGGGCCGTTCGTCGACGCTCGCGTTGATGCTCTCGAACATCTCGAACCCCTTCTACCCCGAGTTCGTGCTGGCCGCCGAGCGCGCGGCGCGCAAAGCCGGCCGCTTCCTGATGGTTTGCAACACCGACGACGACGCCGAGATCGGCCGCGCGTATCTGAACCAGATCGCGGGCACGTTGGCGGACGGCGTGCTCGTCATGAACACGGACATCGAGATCAACGATCTGTGCGCGTCGGCGAGACATAGCGCGCCGATTCTGCTCGCCATGTGGGAGCACCCGGAGACACCGCCCGCGCTGCCCTGCATCGCCGTGGATTTCGCGCGCGCGGGCGCGCTTGCCGCGCGGCATCTGCTGGAACTCGGGCATCGCGAGATCGGGCTTTTGATCGGCGATGGTTGCGGCGGCTTGCAGGATGCGCGCTCGAACGGCTTTCGCGCGGTGATGCGCGAAGCCGGCATCGAAACCGACGCCGCCGCCGTGCTGCAGATTCGCGATTCGATCGATGCCGGCTACGCCGCCTGCATGCAGTTGATGACGAACCGGCCGCATTTGACCGCCATCTTCGCGACCAACGATCTGCTCGCGATCGGCGCGGCGCAAGCGTTGATCACGCTCGGCCGCGCGGTGCCGGACGACGTGTCGGTGATCGGCATTACCGACATTCAGCTCGCGCACCAGGTGCACCCCGCGCTGACCACGGTCGCGATTCAAACCGCGGCGATCGCGGAGTTGGCGATCGAAAGTTTGATCCGGTTGATCGAGACGCCGGAACGGCAGCCGTCGATGGTGCTGGCCGCGCCGCCGGAACTGGTCGTGCGCGCGTCGACGGGGGTGCGGAGGAGGGAATAAGCGGGTTTTCACTGTTGGGTGGGAAGGGAGGCGGCCTTGGTAAGTTGTCGGCAACCGATTCTGCTAAAAAGCTCTTATAAGAGGCGTATAAACCCTTCCCGGCCGTATTGTGCTACATTTATGAGGCATTAGGAGTGACCTCATGAATTGCACCCTGCAGATATTCCTGGACAATCGCTGGGTCGACTGCGCACAGATCGAGTTCAACGGTGGCCTTTGCCAGTGGAATTACCTGGTTGAGTACGCCATCGAGCGCGCGGACACCCCGCTATCCCTGGCTGAGCCCGTGGATATGGAAATCCGCGCAGCCCGGACCATGCCCGCCTTCCTCTACGACCTCGTCCCGCAGGGGGCGGGGCGTCGCTTTCTGTTGGGCGAGCTAAAACTCGCGGACGGCCCCGACGCTGATTTTCCGCTGCTTGGCGCGGGCGCGTTCAATCCGATCGGCCGAATCCGCGTCGCCGAGGCCGCCAACTACTTCGAGGCGCACGTGGCGCGGCACCCGGCTGCGCGTGGCCTGCGCGGCCTGACGATCGACGAAGTCGTCGTGCGCAGCGACGAGTTCAAGGAAAAGATGTTCCTGCACGGCATGCTGGGCACCGGCACCACCGGAGTCCAGGGCGCGGCGCCGAAATATCTGCTCACCCGGGACCGCGCGGGCCTGCTGCATGGCGACGCCGTCTTGCCTGACGCCGAAGCCACGCAGCACCTGATCGCGAAACTGCCGCGCGGCAATAGTGCGGCCGATGAAAAAGTCCTGCGCAACGAAGCTGCCTACATGCGGGTGGCTGCCGCGCTCGGTATCCGCACGCACTCGGATTTGCCGACCCTTCACGGCGACGTGCTGCTGGTCCCGCGCTTCGATCGAAGCGCGAGCGACGGGAAAGTTGCGCGCCTCCATCAGGAAAGCGTGGCATCCATTCTGGGGCTGTCCGGCTTCGATCTGCGTCCAAGTCTCTTCGACGTGGTGGCTGCCATCCGCAAGGTCGTGACTGATCCGGCAGCAGAAACGCTCGAATTCATCAAACGGGACGTACTCAATCTGGCGCTGCGCAACACGGACAATCACGCGCGCAATACGGCCGTGCAGTCGGCCGAAGGCAAAGTCCGGCTCACACCCCTGTTCGACTTCGCGCCAATGTACCTCGATCCCGATTTGATACCGCGCGTATTGAGGTGGTATCGGCCGGACACCGGGGTTGAGTTGACGGACTGGGGCGACGTGCTCGCGGCGCTACCTGTACCCGCTCACGAGCGCCGCATGCTCGTCGAGGCATTGAGCCGCTTTGCCGCGCGGGTCGAACGCCTGCCCGGCATCATGCAAGCGCAGGGCGTCGATTACGACATCATCGAGTTCCTGACGCAGCACATCGATACGCAGGTTCGACAACTCAAAGCCCTTCAACCACCACAAGCTGACCATGCCGCGCCGGAACCGACCTACCCGTGAAGAGCAGAACGCGCTGCGCCGCGCTTTCTACGAAAGGATCGACGCGGGCGACATGACCATTCCCGAGGCCCTTAAAGCGATGCGCGCGATGACCGGTCTCACCCAGGCGGAATTCGCCGCGCACCGGGGCGTGAGCCGCCGGGTGATCCAGGACATCGAGCGCGGGACCGGCAATCCGACCGTCGACTCGCTCAATAGCGTGGCGAAGCTCTTCGGCCTGAGGGTCGGCTTCGTCCCGATCAGGCGAAAGGAACCCGCTGCGCCGACTTCGAGCTAACAGCCATTTCAGCAGCGGGAACACCCCGCAGCATAAAATGCTGCGCCAGCCCCAAAAAAACCTCGCGCACACCGTGAAAGCCCCGGCCAGGCGGTTTCATTGACTGCGCCGCACGCGTAGCATCGATCCATCACCCGACCCGAAATAAGCGGCCGCGCCGCCGCATTGAAGGAGCACTCGCATGTCTCTCGCCTTGACGCGCAACGAACTGATCCGCCCGCTCAATCTGATCGACGGCACATGGACCGGCGCCGCCGACGGCGCCCGCTTCGCCGTCACCAACCCGGCCACCGGCGAGACGATCGCCGAAGTCGCGAACAGCAGCGCGGCGGATGCCCGCGCCGCCACCGACGCCGCCGCACGTGCGTTCCCCGCATGGCGCGACAAGCTGCCGCGCGAGCGCGCCGAGATCTTGCGCCGGTGGCACGCGCTGATCGTCGCCAATACTGAGGACCTCGCGAAACTCATGTCGACGGAACAAGGCAAGCCGCTCGCGGAGAGCCGCGGCGAAGTGGCATACGGTGCGTCCTACGTCGCGTGGTTCGCCGACGAGGCGACGCGCATCTACGGCGACCTGATTCCGCAGCAGCAGCGCGGCAAGCGCATGAGCGCGGTGAAGGAACCGGTCGGCGTGGTCGCGGCGATCACGCCGTGGAATTTCCCGCTGGCGATGATCGCGCGCAAGATCGCGCCCGCGCTCGCCGCCGGTTGCACCGTGATCGCCAAGCCCGCCGAGGATACGCCGCTCACCGCGCTCGCGTTGGCCGCGCTCGCGCAGGAAGCCGGCTTGCCGAACGGCGTGCTGAACATGCTGTCGGCTTCGCGTGAGAACGGCATCGCGGCGGTCGCCGATTGGCTCGCCGACGCGCGCGTGCGCAAGATCACCTTCACCGGCTCGACGCCGGTCGGCAAGCATCTCGCGCGCGAATCCGCGGCCACGCTGAAAAAACTGTCGCTCGAATTGGGCGGCAACGCGCCCTTCATCGTATTCGACGACGCCGATCTCGACGCGGCGGTCACGGGCCTGATGGCGGCCAAGTTCCGCAACGGCGGCCAGACCTGCGTGTGCCCGAACCGCGTGTATGTGCAAGCCGGCGTCTATGCGCGTTTCGCCGACCTGCTCGCGACACGCGTCGCCGCCCTGAAGGTCGCGCCGGCCACCGACCCGCAAGCGCAGATCGGTCCGATGATCAACGCCCGCGCGATCGACAAGATCGCGAGCCACGTGGAAGACGCCGTCAAACAAGGGGCAAAAGTGCTCACGGGCGGCAAGCGCCTGACCGAACTCGGCCCGAACTACTATGCGCCGACGGTGCTCACCGACACGCGCGACGGCATGCTGGTGTGCTGCGAGGAAACCTTTGGCCCGGTGGCGCCGCTGTTCCGCTTCGACGACGAAGCCGAAGCGATCCGCCTCGCCAACGACACGCCGTTCGGACTCGCCGCCTACTTCTACACGCAGGACGTGCGGCGCATCCACCGCGTGGCCGGCCAGCTCGAAGCGGGCGTGATCGGCATCAACGAAGGCGCGGTGTCGAGCGAAGCGGCGCCGTTCGGCGGCGTGAAGGAATCGGGCTATGGCCGCGAAGGCTCGAAGTACGGCCTCGACGATTACCTGTCGATCAAATATCTGTGCCAGGGCGGGCTCGATTGATACGCCGCCGTGCTTGCTGAATTCCGCTGCCGCCGACACGCCATCGCACCGTCTGCAACAATGCGCCGAGGCGGCAGCCTCTGCTTCGAGCACTACCCGCGCTGCAAAGCTTCCTGATGCGCTTTCACGAGATCGGCCATGCTGTTGAAGCGGAAGTCGATCCTCGGCTGTGACCCGGGGTCCATCGTCGCGCCGAAGCCCTGCTTCGCATGACGTCGATAAATCCAGCACGACGCGAGACCGAATGCGTTCGCCGGTTTATGGTCGTGAAACAGGCTCTCGGCCGTGTGAAGAATCGTCTCTTTCGAGATTCCGCGCTCGCCCAGTTTCTCCAGCATGTACTCGAAATTACGCGGCGACGGCTTGTATGAACCGACGTCTTCGGCCGTGATGATCGCGTCGAACTCCACCTGCAATTTCGCGTTGCTATACGCAAAGCTTTCGTTGTCCACGTTCGAGAGGATGACGAGCTTGTAGTGCTTTTTCAAATACCGCAGCGCTTGTGCCGAGTCTTCAAAGGCCGGCCAGTTGCGAATGGACTCGCCATAAGCCACGCAGTCCGCGAGCGTGAACGGCACTTGCCATTCTTCCGCGAGACGCTTGTAGACGATCGACAGCAGTTCCCGATAACGCCGCGCGGGCGTGTACCGCTGTTGCGACGACTCATGCCGCGCGTGAGCTTCGAGCACCTGGTCACGCGTCAGCGGCTGCGCGACGCGTTCGAGCAGCGGCCGCAAGCCCTCGAAAATGCCCGTTTCCCAATCGATCAAAGTGCCGTAGCAATCGAACGTCAGCGTATCGAAGTCGGTCAGTTGCATGCCATTGCCTCAGTGGTTCGCGGATTGAAGCCACAGTGTAGAGGCTTCCAGCCGCGGCCGTTACGGCAATCACATCTCGTCTCACTGGCCCGGACGCTCGGCGAACCTCAGATCATTGCCACCACTCGCATCGGCCGGCGCGCTCGCCGTGTCGAGCGGAATATCCGGCCGCATGAAGAACGTCGCGACGATCCCCACGGCGAGCAGCCCGAGCGAACCGGCGAACGGCAGCGTCCAACTGCCCGTGCGATCGACCACGAGACCGAACACGATAGGCGTGAAAATGCCCGCCACCGCCGAGCCGGCATTCACCAGCCCGCTCGCCACGCCGACGTGTTTGGGCGTGATATCCATCGGCACGGCCCAGACCGGTCCGATCGTCATTTCGAGGAAGAAGAACGAAAGGCTCATGCACGCCGCCATGACCGGCAAGGATTTCACGACCATCACCGGCGCAAGGAACACCAGCGCGCCGAGGAACGCGCCGATAATCACGTTGCGCCGCGCGGCGACCACGTTGCGCGTGCGCTTCAGCACGCGATCGCTGAGCACGCCGCCCGCCGTATTGCCGACCACGCCGGACAGAAACACGCCGGCCGAAAACATCGCGGAGCTTTTCAGATCGAGCCCGCGCCCGTGCATGAAGAAGGTCGGCAGCCACGTGAAGAAGAGCCAGCCGGTCCAGCCATAGCAGAAGTACACGAGCATGGTCGGCCCGATGCGTTTGATGAGACGCCGCCACGGCGTCGGCTCACTCGTTTTTTCGATGGCGACCTTGCCCGCGGGCGGCAATTCCGCTTCTTCCTGCGCCGTCATATGCCGATGCTTGCGCGGATTGTCGGTGAAATACCATGCGTAGACCAGCACCCATGCCAGCGTCAATGCGCCGACCACGAAGAACGACGCGCGCCACGACGAGAACGCGACGAGCAAGGCGACAAACGGCGGCGTAATGGCGTTGCCGAGCCGCGAAAAAGAATGGGTGAGACCTTGCACGAAGCCGCGCTTGCTGGACGGAAACCAGTTGGTCAGGGCACGCGCCTGCGCGGGCAAGGCCGCGCCTTCGCCGACGCCGAGCAACATGCGCGCGCAGAACAGCGACTCGACGCCGCCCGCCAGCCCCGTGGCGACGGTGGCGACGATCCAGATGCTCGCGCAGACGACCAGCGTCAGCTTCGCGCCGAAGCGGTCGCTGACCCAGCCGCCGATCACCTGACAGATTGCATACGTGTAGGCGAACGCCGCGAAGACGAGGCCCACGTTGGTATTGCTCAGATGCAGATCATCGCGGATCAGGCCCGCGGCCGCCGAGAGATTGACGCGATCGAGATACATGATGAACGACATCCCGCACATGATCGCGAGAATCGCTCGACTGACTCTGGGTCGATGAAACATTGTCTCCTCCGTTTTTTTTCACGACGCCGCGTATGGCGCGTGCCGGCAGGCTTGATGCGTTCGAGCCGGTATGCGCCCAGTTTTGTGGGACATTAGGTGAGCGCCGGATGGTTGACCAATGAATTGTTTCGATACGGCGATCACCCGCGGTTATCGCGCGCGCCTCGTGGCGACGATGAGGAGTTCGTCGTGCAGGTGCCGATCGAACTTGTGCTTGCCGTAGCGGGCGGTGGCAAGACGCGCGCCGTCGAGCGCGCCGTCCCGCCAGCACGTTACTTCCGGCTCGTTTTCATGCGTTGTGCGGCACCTCGATGCGCTCCCGTCAATGACTGATTGCGCCTGGCATACTCAGTCTTTTAAGAGGCTGTCCTGGTTAAAAATGCCCTGCGCCGCGAGCGAACCGGCTCGGCGGTCAAGGCAAAACCGGGTGCTCGGCCACCGGCAGCGTAAATCCGAACACCGTCCCCGTCGGCTCGCCCGGCGTGGCGGTCAATGTGCCGCCATGCGCCTCGATGATCGACTTGCAGATCGCGAGGCCCATCCCCATGCCGGTTTCCTTCGTCGTAAAGAACGCGTCGAAAATGCGCGGCGCGATCTCGGCGCTGATGCCGCAGCCGTTGTCCTGCACCGACACCGTCACCGAACCCTGGCCGTTGACCGATGTGGCGACGCTCAGCAAGCGCTGCCGCGCGTCGAGATGGCTCATCGCATCCGCGGCGTTCATGACGAGGTTGAACAGCACCTGCTGCAATTGCACGCGATCGGCCAGCACCGCGCAACGCGACGCCAGATCGAGCCTGACGTTCACGCCCTTCTGCTCGATTTCGGCGGCCGCCAGCGCGAACACCTCGCGCACCACGCTGTCGACGAAGGTCGGCACCGGGCTCGGCTTCGCTTCCTTGGCGAGCGATTGCAGCGAGCGGATGATGTCGCCGGCGCGCTTGCCGTCCTTGACGATATCGCGCAAGCCGGCCAGCGCCTCGTGCATGTCGGGCTCCGGGCGGTTCAGCCAGCGCACGCCCGCGCTCGCGTTCGAGACGATGGACGCGAGCGGCTGATTGATCTCATGCGCGATCGAAGCCGCAAGCTCGCCCATCGTGGTCGCGCGCGAGGCGCGCGCCAGTTCGATCTTGGCGTTTTGCAGCGCGAGTTCGGTCATGTGACGCTCGGTGTAATCCGTCACCACGCCGACGAAGTTGCTCACGCCCGAAGGTTCGCCGAGCGCTTCCAGGTGCCGGACCGCGCCGCCGGGCACGCGCACGCGGAATTTCATGCGGAACGGCGTGCGCTCGCGCGTGGCGCGCTCCACCGCTTCGCGGTATGCGTCCACGTCCTCGGGATGAATGCGTTCGATGATCGCCTCGTCGCTCGGGCTGCCCCTCTCCATCGGCCAGCCGAACACGTTGTAAAGCTCATCGGACCAGTAGCGTTCGCCGCTCAGACTGTTCCAGATGTAGCTGCCCGACCGGCCGATCTTCTGCCCCAGCGCAAGCGCCTCCTCGCTCATTCGCAACGCCGACTCGGTCTGCTTTCTGCGCTTGTTTTCCTCGACGAGTTCCGCATAGAGGCGCGCCGTCTCCAGCGAAATCGCCGCCTGTGACGCCAGCAATTCGAGCACCGACGTGCGGCTCGCGGTGAAAACGCCGGCCGTCAGGTTGTTCTCCAGGTACAACGCGCCGATCACGTTGCCCTGCTTGACGAGCGGCAGACACAGCACCGAACGCACGGAGCGTTCCGCAAGCGACGTATCGAACGAAAAGCGCGCATCGCGCCGCGCGTCTTCCACCACCACGGGCTTGCGCGTGCGCAGCGCCGTATAGAACACCGACAGCGGAATGTACGAGCCCTCGGCGCGTTCGCCGGATAGCGTCACCTGAACGCCGCCCGGCTCCTCCTGCCCATGCGCCTCGATAACCGGCACATCGTCCTTCAGCAACATCAGCGCGCCGCGCTGCGCGCCCGCGTGGACGATCGCCAACGTCACGAGCGTTCTGACCAGCTTGTCGAGCACGATCTCCTCGGATAAGGCCTGCGACGATTTGAGCGCGGACACCAGATCGAACTGCTCCTGCGCGTCGGCGATTTCGACCGCGGCGCGCGCCGCGCCAGGCCGCTCGAACGCATGATGCAGCGGACGTTCGGCGCGTTCGAGCTGCTCGACCTTGAGAAGCGCGCCCCAGCGGGTATAGCCCTCGATCGCGCAGCGGTGATGATGGCGCGCCGCGGTGAAAAGCCCGTTCGACTTGCAGCACAGCGACGCGAGTTCATGAGCGAGCGCGTGGCTGTGCGTGAAACCGTTCTCCGCCGCCGCGCCCGCCGCCTGCTCGTAGAAGGCCAGCGCCTCGAGCGGCGAGCCCTTGAGCCGCGCGACCTCGGCCTCGACGATCAGCAGCTTGTCCTTGAAGGTGGCCGGATTGATCCGCGCCCAGTGCCTCAGCTTCGCCAGATGCGGCTCGATCTTCTCGACGGCCTCGTTGTGATCGGCGCAGGTTTTCGCAAGGTTGAGGGCTTGATAAAAGTGATAGTCCAGCAGATGAATATGCGCGGGCGTCGCCCACTTCAACTCGCCGGCCACGCTCAGGCAATACGCCGCGTTGTGATGGTCGCCGTGGAAATAGCAGGAGACGCCCTTGAACAGCCAGATCCAGAAACGCAGGGTGGTCATCTGCGTGTCGAGCAGCGCGGGGTCGAAGGTCATTCGCCCATCGACCACCATGCCGAAATTGCCCGGCAGGCCAGGCCCGCCGCTCAGGCTATGCACGAAGCGCTTTTGCAGTTCGAGAATGTGCTCGACGTCCTTGAAACGCACGCGCCGCGCGAACGAAAGGCCCACGTCGATTTCCTTGTCGACCTGATCCAACGGCACGCCCTGGGTCAGCAGGTCCGACACGATGTGATTGCACGCGTAGCAGCTCATCGTCAGATCGCCGCTCGGACGCGCCGATTCGAACGCGCCGCGCGCGCATTCCAGCACGTAGGGCAGCGGCTGCGTCCACACGCTCACCTGGTCGAGCGCAACGAGCGTGCTGGTCACCGCCGACTGGTAGCCGCGTTGCTCGGTCAGCCTGCGGCCGAGCCGCGAATATTCGAAGCCTTCCTCGTAGCGGCCGAAGAAGTCGGCCACATAGACGCCGAACCAGGCGAAACAATGCGCCGACGCCGCCGTGACGCCATGATCGATCGTCAACTGCGCCATGTGGCACAGGTGCAGGAAACCGAGCCGTTCGTTCACGAACGAGGCCGGCGCATAGACGCTCGCCAGCAGATTCAGTTCCGATTCGATCGCCTCGTTTTGCAAGGCCGGCAATTCGGCCAGCGACGCGATGCTGCGCGTGCGCAGCGATTCGTTCAGGCGGTTATACGCGGCGTCGACATCCGCCGCTTCGGGATAACGCGGCATGTCGCGGCCGAAGAGCTTGATGCCTTCCAGCGCCGTCTCGATCGCGGCCTCGTAGTCCGACAGATGCTGCTGCATGTCGACCTTGAGCTTGTACACCGAGGCGCGCGCGATCACCGGCAGGTCCTGGCGCAGCAGCGTCTCGATCCGCGCGCCCGCCGCTTCGAAGTCGGCATTCAGGATATGACACTGCACGCGCAACAGGCCGACCTCGAAGCCGAGCGAGCGCGAATAGTCGTCGCCGCTCGCGTCGAGCAGATTTTGCGCGACGTCCAGGTAGTTCAGCGCCGATTGAATCGCGATCGCTTCCTTCGCGTGGCGGGCCGCTTGCAGACAGATCTTGCTGAACACGCGCGTTTCGTCGGCATCGAGCGAATGAAACGCGCCGGCCGCCTGCGCCAGTTGAATGTGATGCGCGATTTCAAAGGCCGACTTGCGGACCTCGCGCACGTTGAACTCCTCGAACAGCACGCGCGCGATGCGCGCATGTTCGGCCGCGCGGTCGCGCACATCGGTCAGCGCATACGCCGCTTCCTGCACGCGGTCGTGCGCGAAGGCGAAGCCGGTTCTGTCCGACAGCACGAGCCCCGCTTCGACGGCGGGACGCAGGCGCCGCTCCAGTTCGGCATCGGCGTCACGGTCGATCCGCAACAGCGTGGTCTTGTCCACCCGCCGCCCCATGAACGCCAGCAGCCGCAGAACGGCCTGCGCGTCGGCGGGCAAGCGGGCCACGCGCGTGACCATCAGGTCGACCACGTTGTCGGAATACTGATGCTCGCGGATGCGTTCGAGCTCCCACGTCCAGCGGCCCACGATCCCGTCGTAACGGATCAGCTGATTGTCGGCCAAGGCCAGCAGCAGTTGCTTGACGAAGAACGGATTGCCGCCTGTCTTGTCGTGAACCACCTGGGCGAGCGCCAAGACCTGCGCGGGCGCGCAATGCAGCGCGTCGGCCAGCAACGCGGCGACGTTGGCGGGATCGAGCGGCGCGACCGCGAGCCGCGTGACGCGTGCCGCGCCGCCCGGCAGCGCGTCGAGGAAAGCCTTGAACTTCGGCGAACGCTCGACCTCGTTGTCGCGATACGCGCAGATCAGCAGCACATGCCTGATCTCCGGATTCGTGACGAAGCCCGCGATGAAATTCAACGTGGCGTCGTCGAACCAGTGAACGTCGTCGAAGAACAGGATCAACGGATGCTGCGCGGTGGCGAACACGGAAATGAGCCGCGTGAGCAACGCCCGGAAACGAAGCTGCGCCTCCACCGGCGGCAGATCCGGCACCTCCGGCTGCGCGCCCAGCACCAGTTCGAGTTCGGGAATGAAACTGGCGAGCAGTTTGCCCTGCCATTGCAGCGCCTCGCGCAGCACGTTGCGCCAGCGTTGCAGATCGGCCTCGGGTTCGCCGAGAATGCGCTGGAACAGCGAGCGCACGGCCTGCATCAACGGCGCGTAGGGCGCGTTCTGTCCGTATTGTTCGAGCTTGCCCGAAGCGAACAGCGTGGGCGACTGGGCCGTGGCGCGGTGCGCGCTTCGCACCAGTTCCGATTTGCCCGCGCCCGAATACCCGGACACGAGGATCAGTTCGGGGCTGCCTTGCCGCGCATTGCGCCGGAACGCCTCCAGCAGCGTGTCGTGTTCGTTCGCCCTTCCGAACAGACGATGCGTGACCGCGAGGTGCCTCACGTTGTCCTCGGCCGCGGGTTCGAACGGCACGATGTGCTGCATTTCGTTCCAGTCCGCGAGACAGCGGCGCAAATCCGCTTCGAGACTCGACGCGCTCTGATACCGCTCGTCGGGATTCTTGGCGAGCAGCTTCAGAATGATCGCGCCGAGCACCTCGGGAATCGCGTGGCGAAATTGCAGCGGGTTCGCGGGCTGACGCGCGACGTGGTTGTAGACCCACTCCACCGCGTCGTTCGCTTCGAATGGCAGCCGCCCCGTGAGCAGTTCGTAGAGCGTCACGCCGAGCGAATAGAGATCGCTGCGCTCGTCCGCGTGACGCTCGGCGCGGCGCGCCTGTTCGGGCGACATGTAGGCGAGCGTGCCGTATAGCGTGTCGTGCGCTTCCGCAGCCGGCTCACCGGCGGCGCTGGACGCGTCGCGCACGCCCAGCAGCCGCACCGTGCCGTCCGCGCCTTCCAGCAGATTCGCCGGCTTGAGGTCGCGATGAAGCACGCCGCGCGAATGCGCATGCCGCAACGCGCGGGCCGCGCCCACCGACAGTCGCAGGAAACGGCCGGGCGCGATGGTTCCGTCCGCCGCGAGGTGAATCAGCGCGCCGCCGCCATCCTCGCACACGAGAACCGGGCTCTCGGCTAGCCGCAAGAGCGCGACGGGCCGCACGGCCCACGTCGATTCGAGTCTGGAGGCGGCGGCGAACTCCTGCTGCAAACGGCGGAAAACGGCTTCCGACGGAACGTCGGTGGCCGCCGCGATCAGCCACGACTGCAATCCGTCAGACGACCTCGCGCGATACCGCACGATGTTGCCGTCGATCAGCAGCGGTTCGAGCAGGAGCTGATCGAACCACGCCTGATCGAAGTGGATGACGACGGCGGATTCGCCGGGGCCGGGACCGGGGCTCTCGATGATCGCGTCCGTGCTCAATTCGCCGCCCCTTTGCGTCCGATCGCAAGCTCGATCGAATCGAGCAGCATTTCTTCCGCAAAGGGCTTGCGCAGAAAGCCGACCGCGCCCTGCCGCATGGCGCGCTGCACGGTGTCATCGTCGCCGTGCGCCGACATGAACACGATGGGAACCCGCCGATGCTCCGCGTTCAGTCGACGCTGCACGTCGAGCCCCTGCATGCCCTGCATCCGCACGTCGAGCAACACGCACAACGCATCGTCGACGACGGGCGAGGCAAGGAAGTCCTCGCCCGATGAAAAGGACACGGTCGTATAGCCCACGGCCTTCAGGAGATTCCCGAGACCGCTCCGTACCGAGGCGTCATCGTCGACGATGCAAACAAAACTCATGGCTGCCTGGACTCCAAGGGCGCGCGAGGCGCGCCCACATCATGCGTGTAGATCATATTCGGCGCGATTGCCGCGGCGGCCGGGGTGCGCAGGGGTTCGGCGCGGGTTCGCCGAGGATTGCGCGCCGTTCATCCCGGCGCGATCGAACTCAGCGCACGCTCGCGGCCGGGCGCGCCCGCAACGACGCCGCGCGTGTAACGCTGCTCGTACGCCGGCTCCAGATAATCGGCGCCGCGCGCGTGGACCTCGTCCGCCTCGCCCGATTCGTATAGCTTGCACAGCGCGTATTCACGCGTCGTTTCAAGCAGGAAATACGCCTTGACCGTGCTGTCGAAGGTTGTCATGACGAGGCACTTCGACGCAAGCCCCACCATCGCCTCCGTCACCTCGTTGCGCGACAGACGCTCGCACGTTGCGATCGCGCAAGCCGCGTCCAGCGAAAAACGCGCCGGAAACACGCCGAGCCGGTGCAGCACGAGTCGTTCCGTCTCGTCGAGCAGACGGTAGCTCCAGTCGAGCGCCGCGGCCAATGTCTGCTGCCGCGCCGGCGCGGTGCGCCGCCCGCCGGTCAGACAGCGGAAGCGGTCGTCCATCTCGGACAACAGCTTGCGAATCCCGAACACGCCCGCGCGCGCCGCCGCGAGTTCGAGCGCGAGCGGCACGCCGTCAAGCCGACGGCAGATCGTCGCGATCATGTCGAGGCTGTCGCGCTCGCTCGTGAAATCGGCATTGAGCGCATCGAGCCGCGCAAGAAACAGTCCGACCGAAGCGCAGGCGAGAATGCGCTGCGAAGACGCGTCGAGATCCGGCGTGTCGAGCGGCGGCACCCAGTAGAACTTTTCGTCGCGGGTGCGCAGGGGTTCGCGGCTCGTCGCGAGAATGCGGACCTCGGCGCTCGCCTGAACGAGCAGTTCGCACACCGTTGCCGCCGACTCGATCACGTGCTCGCAGTTATCCAGCAGGATCAGCAGCTTGCGCCCCGCGATCGCGGCGACGAGGGTTTCGGGCGTGAGCGCGCCATCGGCATCGTCCGCGCCATCGCCGCGCCGAACGCCCAGCGCTTCGGCGAGCGTGCCGACGATGCACTGCCCGCGCTCCACCGAAGCGAGCGCGACGAAGCACACTTCGACGTCCGCGGTCGCCGCGACTGCCGCAACCGCCGCAACCGCGATGGCGAGCTGCGTCTTGCCGATGCCGCCCGGCCCGAGCAAGGTGACGATCGGCGTGCCCGTCAGCGCGCCGCCGATCTCGGCGATCGCCGCATCGCGCCCGATCAGCGGCGCATGGCACACCGGCAGGCCGCTCAGTTTTCCGGGTTCCGTGCGGCCGGCATGGATGGCGCCGGCGTCGGCCATGCCGAGCGTCGCGCTTTCCTCGACCGGCGCGGCCAGGCGATAGCCGCGCCCGGATATCGTGCGGATCACGTCCTTGTCCGCGCCGAAAATCTTCCTGAGCGCCGACAACTGCACGTGGATATTGTTTTCCTCGACCACCGACTTCGGCCACACCTCACGCAAAATCTCGTCCTTGGTCACGGTCTTTCCTCTCGCGTTGATCAGCAGTTCGAGGATGTCGAACGCGCGTGAACCCACCTGAACCAGTTGACCGTCCAGGTAAATCTCGCGCATTTCCAGTGATACGGTAACTCGACCGATCTTTATCATGCTGCACTCACGCCTGGTTGGTTAGCGGAACGGGCACGTTCGAAGACGCCGCCCCGTGCATCCCGTGTCGGGGGCGAAGCGCTTGTCGTCAGAAGCATGGTAGGGGGGAATCTCCTCTGAAACCATTATCCATAGGGATATGACGCCGGCGCTTGCCGCACGCTTGTGCTTGCTCTTGTGCTCGCGCTTGTGTCCACTCTCGCCCGCGACGCGCCGCAAACGGCGCGGATCGCGAGCCGGCAAGCCCTGGCGGCTCGGGCATCCAGCGCGGGCCGCGGCATCACGGCCTGGCATTCACACCTTGGTATAACCCGATGCGCGCGGGCAGCGGCACGCGTCACGGCTCACGCCTCGTCGGGATAGATGCCGGCCGACACGAGGCAAACGAACGCGCTCGCCTTCAACACGCATTCCACCGAGGATAGAACGAAGCCCAGCGGGAACACCCGGTATTCGGCAGGCAGGCCGAACGCCACCGCCATCAATCCGATCGTGCACAGAAACGCGTAGACGATCCGCGCCGCGCGGTTTCCGGCCAGAACGAAACCGACCAGCGCCACCCACAGCAGCTTGGCGACGATGCACGCGGCCGCCTCGCTCGCCGAGCGGCTCGCCCAGACTTCGAACGGCAACTCGCACAGCGACCACACGCCCGTCGCGATCACGACGAAGCGGGTCCAGCGTCCGAGAGCCGGTTGCGGAGCCGGCATGTTGTGCGCGTGCGGGTCGTGCAGCGCGGCGCGGTTCGTCCGCGTCCAATATCCCAACTCGCCGCCGTTCATCTCGTGGTGTGACTCGTTCACATATCGCATCGTCGTTCTCCGGTTTTCTTGCGGACGGGTCTTCGTGCGTTCGCGCAGCGGCCCACGTTCGACACCATTATTCGGCGACGCGACTCGCCGGGCTTTCGAATCGTCCGCGAGGTTTCGTAAATGCACGGCGCGCCGCCACGCGCATGGCGCGGCATGCGCGTCCGCCAGCGTGCGAATCGGCAACAGCGGGGCATTTGAACAAGTGCCGCGCGCGACCCGAGCCCATGCTTGAGCCTCATGTCGAACGCCGGAGCCCACCATGCATGTCAGTGACGTACTCGATCTGTCGCGCGCGCAGTTCGCGATGACGGCGATCTTCCACATCCTGTGGCCGATTCTGACGATCAGTCTGTCGGCCTTTCTCGTGCTGATCGAAGTGCTGTGGCTCAGAACCGGCAACGTCGTCTATTACCGGCATGCGCGCTTCTGGAGCAAGCTGCTGGTGCTGAATTTCGCGGTCGGCGTGGTGAGCGGCATTCCGATGGAATTTCAGTTCGGCACCAACTGGGCCGGCTTTTCGCGCTACAGCGGGCAGTTCTTCGGCAACATTCTCGGCTTCGAAGGCGCGATGGCCTTCATGCTGGAGGCCGGCTTCATCGGCGTGATGCTGCTTGGCTGGGGACGCGTGCCGCGCGGCGTGCATCTGTTCGCCACCTCGATGGTCGCGCTCGGCTCCAGCATCTCCGCGTTCTGGATCATGGTCGCCAATTCGTGGATGCAGACGCCCGCCGGCGTCACGGTGCAAAACGGCAAGCTCGTCGTGACGGATTACGTGGCGGCGATCTTCAATCCCGACATGGTGTGGGGCGTCACGCACATGTGGGTGGCCGCGATCGAAACCGGCATGTTCGTGATCGCGGGCATCTCGGCGTGGCATCTGTTCAGGCGGCGTCATCCCGAGTTCTTCGCGCGCTCGTTCAGGCTCGCGCTGACGGTGCTGGTGTTCGCCGCGCCGCTGCAGATCTGGCTCGGCGACGCGAGCGGCGGCAGCGTGTTCAGGACACAGCCGGCCAAGGGCGCGGCGATCGAGGGGCATTGGATCACCAACGCGCCCGGCACCGGCGCGTCGTGGTCGCTGCTCGCGTGGCCGAATCAGGACGCGCAGCGCAACGACTGGTCGCTCGAAGTGCCCGGCATGCTGAGCGTGCTCGGCACTCATACGCTGCACGGCCAGGTGAAAGGGCTCACCGATTTCCCGCGCGCCGATCAGCCGCCGATGATTCCGCTCCTCTATTACGCGTTCCGCGTGATGGCGGGCATCGGTTTTCTTTTCATGCTGCTGGCGTTCTGGACCGTCTGGGTCTTGCGACGGACGCGCGGCAGTCTCGAAGCGTTGCTCGCGCAACGCAAGCTGCTGCTCGCGTGGGTGCTGTGCATTCCGCTGCCCTACGTCGCCGTGGAGGCCGGCTGGATCGTGCGCGAGGTGGGACGCCAGCCCTGGGTGGTGTACGGGCTGCTGCGCACGCAAGACGCGGTGTCCGCCGTCGCCGCCTCGTCGGTCACGCTGAGCATGGCGATGTTCGTTGCCTTTTACGTCGTGCTGCTCGTCACGTTCTTCGTGCTGGCGCGCAACTGGCTGAAGACCGGCCCGGACCTCACGTTGAACCCGCCCGCTCCTCTCAACGCCGAGGCGGCGGTCAAGCTCACCGAGTACTAAAACATTTTCGTCGCGAGGATATCTCATGGACAGCTCCACTCACACGATGCTCGCCGTCACCTGGTTCGGCCTGATCGGACTCATGCTGGCGTTCTACGTGATCACCGACGGCTTCGATCTCGGCATCGGCATACTCAGCCTGTTGCGCAAACGCCGCGAGGATCACGACGTCATGGTGCAAACCATCGGCCACGTTTGGGACGCCAATGAAACGTGGCTGGTGGTGGTGGGCGGCGCGCTGTTCGGCGCGTTTCCCGACGCGTATGCGCTGCTTCTGCAAGACCTGTATCTGCCGGTGATGTCGCTGATCGCGGGGCTCATCATGCGCGGCGCGGCGATCGAATTCCGTCATGGCGTGGCGCACGGTCCGTGGTGGGACAAGGTGTTCGGCATCGGCAGCCTGGTCGCCGCCCTCGCGCAGGGCATCGTGCTCGGCAAGGTCATCACCGGATTCGTTCCCGGCGCGCGTGGCGACGTGTTCGTCGCCGTGTCGGCGCTCGGCGTGGTGGCCGGCTATTCGCTGCTCGGCGCGACCTATCTGGTCAAGAAAACCGTGGGCACGCTCGAACAATGGGCGCGCCGCCTTGCCTTGCTCTGCGCGTCGATCACCGTCGCGGCCGCCGTGCTGCTGACCGCCGCCACCTGGTTCTTCAGCGAGGTCGGCCACGAGCGCTGGACCCAACCCGGCGTGTTCCATTTGCTGCTGGCGCTCGGCGCCGCCGCCGCACTCGCCTTCGCGGCGATCATGGCGTCGCTCTATCTCGGCAGCGCCGGCGTGCCGTTTCGCGCGTCGGTGACGCTTTTCGTGCTCTCGTTCGCCGGGCTCGCGATCAGCCTCTTTCCCGACTTCGTTCCGGGCAAGCTGGGCATCGTCGAAGCGGCGTCCGATTCGGCGACCCTCGTCTTCATGCTGATCGGCATCGGCCTGATCTTCCCGGTGATGATCGGCTACAACCTCTACCAGTACTACATTTTCCGTGGCAAGGTGGTGGGCGGCTCGGAGGCGGGCGAATGAGGGAAGCAGGCGCGGCGGCAAATAAAAATGCGCCGGCCGTCGATGCGATTTCGCATGGACGGCCGGCGCGGGTAGTGTGAGCGCCGATGTCGCGGCGCTCGAGCGGACAAGTTCAGAGCGTGTCGGCTTCGTGCAGCACCGAGCGCAGAATCATCGCGCCGGTGTTCAATGGCGCGGGACGGCACGGACGCGGCTTGTAGATCGCATCGCCCGGCCGGATCGCACGGCCGCTCATCGCGCACACGCCGGCCATGCGCGCGCGGCAGGCGTGCCACACCTGGTCGCCATAGGAGCAATGGGTGGAGTCGCGCCATGCGATCGTCGCGGTGGATTGCGAAGGCCGGTCGATCAGTTGCACCTGAACGTCGCTGCGTGCGCTCATGAACGGCGGCATCGCGCCTTTGCGTGGGCGCCCCGCCGCCAGCGCGGCGATTTCGGCCATGCCGGAATCAGGCGCCCCGGACAAGACCGACAACAGACCGATGGTTCGCATCCACGGATCGTCGCTGCATTTCGCATTCGCCTGCATGTTCGCTCTCCAGTTTCCAGAAATCGGGTTGATGGTCGAGGCCGTCGCGCGACGCCGCGTCATCGGACTGCCGCAAGAAGGTTTCGCTGACCGCGAGAAACGCATGAATTCGCTCACCGATCGACATGGACCCGGGTCCTCCAGCAATACGGCGTATCGCCGACCAGGCGCTTGAACACCGTCGTAAAGTGAGCCTGGGTGCGAAAGCCGCAACTCAAGGCGACGTCGAGCACTTTGTGTTTCGGTTCGAGCAACAGGCGCTGGGCGTGTTCGATGCGCCGGCGCACCAGATATTCGTGCGGACGCATGCCCGTCGCGACGCGAAACTGCGAAGCGAAATGCATTCGCGTGAGTCCCGCGCTGTGCGCGATATCCTCGAGTCCGATCGGGTCGGCGAGATGCGCGTCGATGAATTCGACGGCGCGGTTCAGCCGCCATGAAGGCAACGCAAGGGCCGCGCGGGTCTCACGCCTCGCCTCGCCGAAGTGGCGCGCCACCACGCGCGAGACGATCGCGAGGCCGACGCTCTCGGCGAACACCTTGCCGAGCACGGCGTCGTCCGACTGCGACACGGCGAGCGCCTGCCCCAGCCGTTCCAGCGCCGGATCGCGCACGAGCCGCGGCTCGTCGATACGTATTTCACCGGCATGCGGACGACCGAAGCGGTCTTCGTAACACTCGGCGAGCACCTGTTGCGAGACGAACAGATGCAGCACGTCGGCGGGCGATTCGAATACGGCGCTGCACGGCACCCTGGGCGCGGTGATCTGCGCGGCCCCCGCGCCGAGCCGGCCGTGAACCAGCGTGCGCCCGGCATGGGCAAAGGTCAGCGAGGTGCACTTGAGGTTCACCGCGATGCAGTGATGCGCCGCGCTGCCGGCGCTGGCGACCGCGAGCGGAGCGGAATCGTTGTGAATCCAGCGCGACACGACGAGATCGCGCGGCGGCGCACCGGTGTCGGCATGCGCGGGAGAGCGCCATTGACGCTCGATGCCGATCGGGCTTGCCCGGTCGTCGTGAACGGCATGCGAGGCGGGTTCGGCATACAAAGGCAGCGGGCTGAGCATGGTTTAGCCATCCGATACAGTGGTGATGCAACGCCCCGAAAAACAGGCGCCGCGATGACTCCACGGTAACGCACCGCAAACCCGTCAACCAGCCTACATACGGTTGCCCGAAACGACCAATGGTAGGGCCGACTCATATCTAGGTTTAATCATGCCGCCGGGCGTGACACGGCACGCCGCAGCCTGCCGGCCACGGGCATGGAGCAAGTGAAATGCATGAGCGGTGCTGCTTCGATCCGAAGCGAAGGCGCGGGTCGGCGGCGCGTCGTCGTAAGCCATTCTGCGTAAGCCATGCGGCGCAAGCGGATGAAACGCGGGGGGTTCATGTCGCGCTATCCGGCGAGCCGCGCACTCGACTGCGTGGTGAACTGCGCGCTCAGCCGCGCGCGGCGCGCGCCACAGGCACCGAGGTGATGCCCAATGCCTCGGCCTTCAGCACGAAGTCCGCGAGCGAGCGGGCGCCCATCTTCCTCATGGCCTGCCCGCGATGGATCTTCACGGTGATTTCGCTGAGGTTCATCTCAGCCGCGATCTGCTTGTTCATCAACCCCGTCACGACGAAGCCCATGACCTCGCGCTCGCGCGGCGTCAGCGATTCGTAGCAGCGGCGCAGATCCGCGACCGAGCGGCTCGCCTCGCGCCGCGCCGCGTCGGTGGCGAGCGCCTGCTCGACCGCGTCGAGCATGTCCTGGTCGCGAAACGGCTTGGCCAGGAAATCCTGCGCGCCCGCCTTCATCGCCTTCACGGTCATCGCGATGTCGCCGTGCCCGGTCATGAAAACGATCGGCAAGCCGAGCCGCGCCGCCGTGACCTGTTCCTGCACGACAAGGCCGCTTTGTCCTTTCAGGCGAACGTCGAGCACGAGGCAGCTCGGCACGTCGGGCATGTCGAACGCGAGAAACTCCTGCGCGGAAGCAAAGATCTCGACCTTCAGCCCGACCGAGCGCAACAGCCGGCGCAAGGATTCGCGCATCGACTCGTCGTCGTCCACCACGTAGACCACGGCATCGCCATTATCGGTTTCGTTGCTTTCCACCTCGTTCCTCATACGGTCGCTGTCGTTGGACGGACAGGTAAAACGCGGCACGCGTTCTCAGGATCGCTCGTGACCATGAACGGCGGCGATCCCAAGCCGCGCGCGACGAGCGCCGGCGTACAAAAACGGAACGAAGCGGCGCGGACCTGATGTGATGCACATCATGCGCGAGCCCGCGTCGATGCGGTACTTAACTTATCTTAATCGCACAAACGCACCCGCCCCTGCTTGTCTAGACAGGCAGGGGCCGATGCTTTCCTGAACCACGGGCTCGCGCGGCAAGCCCGTGGCGCGGTCATCGCTTCAATGGTGGCCGAAGTCCTTGCGTGCGATCGGAACGGTGCGCACCTTCGTATACCTGAACGCCGGAATCGACTTGAGCGCGTCGCGCGTGGCGCCGGCCCAGACGAGCTTGCCGCTCACATAATCGAGTTGCGACATCGGCACCGCCACGTCGTGCTGCGAGACGCCGAGAAACTGATGGGCCGCCACGATGGCGAACGACACGGCGTTATCCGGCGCGATGATGATGTCGTGCAGCACGCCGACCTTTTCGCCGCTGTCGTTATAGATCGCCTTGCCGAGCAGGCTTTTCTTCGCGCTCCAGCCTTCGACGATCAGTTGATCCTGTTCGACCGACACGCCGATGGTCTGCGCACCCGCCACCTGCGCGCTGGCCGGCTGGCAGAGCGCACCGAACGCCGACGCTGCCAGAAATACGATTGCCCACTTTGCCTTCATGATGTTCTTCTCCAGATGAGTTGATTCCAACCGATGGTCGGCAACACGGTGACGGCGCGGCCGGCGTGATCCGCCGATGTCTGCCGATGTCTGCCGATATCCGCCTACGCGCCCTGCCTGTGTCGCGCTGTTGAACACTGTGGGCCAGTTCGCGGCGCGCCGTTTTCCAATTCGCACGATCGCAGCGCGTGCCGGTTCACGACGCCGCGCCTGTGCCCTCGGCAGCAGCGGATTGACCGGCCCGCGGCTTCAAGGTCACCGTGCAGGTCATGCCGGTCGCGAGCTTGATGCCGGCCGGAATCCGGTCCAGATGCACCCGCACCGGCACCCGTTGAGCCAGCCGCACCCACGTGAAAATCGGGTTGACGTCCGCGAGCAGATCGCCGTTGCTAAACGGGTTGTCGCGATCGGCGATGCCGCTCGCGAGACTGTCGACGTGCCCGTGAATCTCCTCGCCGCCCGACAGCAGCCGCACCACGGCCTGATCGCCGACCTGCACGTTGGGCAGCTTGGTCTCCTCGAAATACGCATAGACCCAGAACGAGTGCGAGTCGATCAGCGCCATGCGCGCGACGCCCGCCGTGGCGAAATCGCCGGGATACAGGTTCAGGTTGGTGATGAAGCCGTCGGCGGGCGCGCGCACTTCGCTGCGCGCGAGGTTGAGCGCCGCCGTCTGTTGCGCGACCACGGCGGCCTTGTACATGGCTTCGGCGGCGCTGTAGGCAGCCACGTCGGCGGCATACGCGGACTGCGACTGCCGCGCGAGCGAGGCCGCATCGGCACGGCTTTCGTCGGAGATCACGTCGCCGCCCAGATTCGCCCGGCGCGCCGCCTGCGCGCGCTTCATCGCCAAGTCGGTTTCGCTGCCCGCCACGCGCGCCCGCGCCTGCGCCATTTGCGCCCGCGCCCGCTCGAGGTCCGCGTCGGCTTGCGCCAGCGCATAGCGGAAACGGGCCGGGTCGAGCACGAACAGAATGTCGCCCTGGCGAACCCGTTGGTTGTCTTTCACGCGCACTTCGCTGACGAGGCCCGACACGTCGGTCGCGACCTGCACCACGTTCGCGCGGACGCGGCCGTCGCGGGTCCACGGCGCGTACATATAGTCGAGCCACAGCAGGCGCACCAGCACGATCGCCACCAGCAAAAGCGTGAGGGTGACAAGCGCGCGCAGGAGGGATTGCGTTTTCATCTTCTATGCTTGAGCGTTAAGTGCGGTGAGCCTTCGGAGCGTTGCTGGGAGCCTCGCTTTGGCAAGCGTGCAGGCGCGCGGGATTCATGGCCGCAACAGCAGCAGTGAAGCGCCGCTGAACATCGCGGCGAACAGCGCGACGCGAAAGAGCCCGGGGTGCCACGCGTAGCGATACACACCCACGCGCGCCAGCAGCAAATCGACGACGACGAAAACCGCCACGCAGCCCACGAGGATCGGCAGCAGCCCTGGCACCAGCAGCGAGAACAGTTCAATTTCGCCGGGCATCGTCCGCTCCTTGCGACGCATGTTCAGACGAGGCGGACGTCGTGGACGTCGCGGACGTCGACCCATAACCGCCGCCCAGCTCCTTCATCAACAAGGCCCACGCGTCGAGGCGCTGCGCCTGCACCGTCGCGAGACTTTCCGCCTGTTGCAGTTGTGCGTTCTGCGCGGCCAGCACGTTGAGAAACTCGGTGATGCCGCTGCGATAACCGGCATCGGCGAGCCGGAACGAACGGCGCGCGGCATCGAGCGTGGTTTCAATCGACGCCTGCTGTTCATCGAGCGAGCGCAGCGAGACCACCTGCGCCGCGATGGCCTGCATCGCGTTCACCACGCTCTGGTTGTACGCGTCGACCGCCGCGTCCCGCGACGCGACCGCCACGCCGTAACGGCCGCGGCGGCGGCCGCCGTCGAAGATCGGCAGCGAGATCGCCGCGCCCACCCCGTGACCCATGCCGTCGCTGTTCAGGAAGTTCAGGAACCCGCCGAAGGTCGCCGCCGAACCGAACGACGCGGTCGCCAGCAAATCGATGTCGGGATAGAAATCGGCGTGCGCGGCGTCGATGCCCTTGTCCGCTTCCAGCACGCGCCAGCGCGCCGCCACCACGTCCGGCCGATGGCCGACGAGTTCGGCGGGCAAGCGCGCGGGCAGCGCCACCGGCACGCTCAACGCAAGGCTCGGCCGGCGCAGCGAATCGCCGAAACCCGGTCCCTTGCCCGCGAGAGCCGCGATGCTGAGCCGGCTCAACGCGAGCTGCTGCTGGGCCTGCTGCGCGCGCGTCGTGCTCATCGCGTATTGCGTCGACGCCTCGCTCACCTCCAACTGGCTGCCGACACCCGCGCGCCAGCGGCGCGTCGCGATGTCGAGCGTGCGCTGCTGCTGGTCCTGCATGGCGCGGTAGACATCGAGCAATGCGTATTGCAGCGAGAAGCGCACATAACCGCGGACCATCGCGGTCTGCAATTCGAGTTGCGCGAAGCGGGCGTCGGCGGCCGCCGCATGCAGGTTGTCGAGCGCGCCCTCGCGAAGCGCGCGCGCCTTGCCCCACAGGTCGAGGTCATAGGAGAGATCCGCTGTGACGCTGTTGCTCCACACCGTCGTGCCGCCCGGCGGCGCGGGCGTGGTGTAGCGGGCGTAGCGCCGGCGCTGGAAGTCGCCGCCGGCGTTCAGTTGCGGCAACGTGTCCGCGCCGGCGATGCTGGCCTGGAATGCCGCGGCGTCCACGCGCGCTTCGACGGCGCGCAAGCCTGGGTTGCCCGCGGTCGCGTCGCGCACCAGCGTGTCGAGCTGCGGATCGTTCCATTGACGCCACCAGCCGTCGTCGGGCCATTTCGCGTCCGCTTGCGTGTCGCGCAGCGCGACGCCGGGGTCGAGCGTCGCGGGATCGAGCAGCGATTCGCGCGGACGGATGCCGCCGCTGTCGATGCACGCGCACAGCATGAGCGCGGCGGCAAGCGCCGGCGCGAGGGAGCGAAGCGGTTGCATCGGCGGGCGCGCCCGCATTCCCGCCCTCGCGAACGTGCGAGTCCACGCGCTGACAAGCAGCCCGCGGACCAACGCCATCACGCGCGGCAGGGCAAGCGTCCTCATACGGCCGCCTTCGCCGCGCGCCACAGCGGCAAGCTCTCGTCCTGCAACGTGAGTTCGGTGAAGTGCAGCAGCGCCCGCATCCGGCAGCGCGCGAGCAGCATCGGGCCGACCGCCGGGTCCTGCGCGAACGGCAGCGCAACCAGGGCGCGCCGGGTCGCGGCGACGGCGTTTTCGCCGGCCTGCGGCGTCATGGCGGTGAACACCTCGGCCAGCGCCGCGAGCCACGCGCGCTGCACCTCCGGCCAGCTTGCCGGCAGCGTGTCGCCGAGTTGTTCGGTGTCGAGCCGCATCTGGATCATCGCCCGGCCGAGTTCCAGCGCGGCGAACGCCCAGCCGATCAGGCCATTGCGGTCCACGCGCGCGTCCGCCGGCGCCGACGCGATCTGAATGATGAAATCGCGCAGATGCGCCTCGAACGACAACAGCAGTTCATCGTCGAGTTCGGCGTCGGGCGCGGTGTGCGCCACCAGCGCGCGAATCTGCTTCAGGTATTGCGCGGTGATCCAGTCGCCCGCGCGCGGCACGATGACCGAAAAAGCGACCGCGGCGGCCGCGATGCCGAACAGCAAGGCGAAACCCGTGTCGAGATAGGCGCTCGGGTTGTACACGGTCGGATTCGAAATGCCGACGATAAAGCAGAAATAGATGCTGAAACCCAGCCCGAGAACCGCCGTTTTCGCAAACGTATTGATGTAGCTGCCAGCCATCACGAAGATCGCCATCGACGACGCCAGCAACACGAAACCGTCGAGGCGCGGCAGCAGGAAGAAATTGAACGCGAAGCCCGCGAGCCAGCCGGCGAGGCAACCGCAGAAGATCTGCCAGCTCGCGACGGCGGGGTTCGGCGCGAGCGCGAACAATGCGCTGGTAATCGCCACCGCGACGATCGCGCTCGCCCCGCCGACCCAACCGGACGCGAGCCACGCCGCGCCGACCAGCGACACGGCGACGGCCGCGCGCATGCCGGCGATCATCGCGGCCGTGCGATTGGCCGTCGCGCGCGTGGTGCCGATGCGCCCGATGCGGCCGAGCGCCTGAAGCACCGATTGCGACCACGGGCGCCGGTCGGCGCTGCGCGCTTCGACGTAGCTGCTGCACAGCACGCGCAGATCCGCGATCGAAAAAAACAGCGCCGCGCCGGTGGTCGCGACGAACTGGCGCTGACGCGGCGACACGTCCGCGAGCGAATCGAGCAGCGTGCCCAGTCGCGCGGGCAACGCCTGTTCGAACGCGGCAAGCCGGCCCGGCAAGGTCTCGATCCGTTCCAGCGTGAGCGCCCCGGCCGGCGAGCCGCGCGGCACGATCGCGAGCAACCCGCCGATCAGCGCGTCGACGGCGGCTTGCGCGCGCGGCTCGGCTTCGGCGGCCACGCGCGCCTTCAATTGATGCAGCGCGTGCAGCCACGCGACGCTGTCGAGAAAACTTCTGTCGAGATCGAGAAACACGTGGCCGTGCAGGCGGATCGATGGGTCCTCGAACACCGCGCCGCTGCGCAGGCTTTCCACGCCCGCGCGCTCGCGGATCAGGCCGAGAAAAGTATCGAAGCCGGCCGCGGCGGACCCGCGTTCGAGCATGGCATGCAGCGCATCCAGCAGGTTCGCGAAGTTCTTCTGGCTCGACGCATACAGCGCCGGCGCGACCCGCCGCGGCCACACCAGCGCGCTGACCAGACTTGCGCAGACCACGCCGATCACCACCTCGCTGACCGTGTACACCACGTTGTCGAACACGCCATACGGATCGGGCCAGGCCGGTATCGCGGTGATGGCCGTGCCGTAGCCGGTCAGCACGAAGCCGTATGACTGGAAGTTGCGGTAGTACGACGCGCCGAACACGCACGCGCCGATCCACGCCGCCAGCGCGATGAAGAACAGCAGCGGCTGCTGCGCGAACCAGGCGATCAGCACGAGCCCGGCCAGGCTGCCGCATACCATGCCCAAGCCGCGATAGAAGCCGCGCGCGATCACCATGCCGCTTTGCTGATGCATCATCACGATGACGACGGACACCATCGCGGTGCCGGGTGAGCGCAGTTCCAGACGCATGCACAGCCCCATCGCGAGGGCGGCCGCGAGCGCCACCTTCGCCATGTGAAGGAAGCGCGGCGCGTCGTCGCTCCAGTACGTCTTGAGCTCGTCGCGTAGTCGCGGCCACGCCGCGCCGCCGGCATGCGGGGTCATCGCCGGATCTATCGCAGGTTGGTGCGCGCGAGTTCGACGATCTCGTCGCCGCGCCCGCTCAGGATCGCCCGCATCATGTAGAGGCTGAAGCCCTTCGCTTGCGAGAGCTCGATCTTCGGCGGCATCGCGAGTTCGTGTTTCGACGTGACGACGTCCACGAGCGCGGGGCCCGGATGCGCGAACGCCTGCTTCAGCGCGCCCGCCACGTCTTCCGATTCCTCGACGCGGACGCTGAAAATGCCCGCGCCTTTCGCGATCGCCGCGAAGTCGGTCTTGCTGAGGTCGACGTTGGTATCGAGGTAACCGCCCGCCTTCAATTCCATCGACACGAAGCCGAGCAGGCTGTTGTTGAACACGACGATCTTGATCGGCAAATCGAGCTGCCGCGCGGTGAGCAGATCGCCGAGCATCATCGACAAACCGCCGTCGCCCGACAAGGACACCACCTGCCGGCCCGGATGCGCGCCTTGCGCGCCGAGCGCCTGCGGCATCGCGTTCGCCATCGAACCGTGGTTGAACGAGCCGTGCAGTTGGCGCTTGCCGTTCATCGTCAGATAGCGGGCGGCCCAGACGGTCGGCGTGCCGACGTCGGCGGTGAAAATGGCGTCGTCGTCCGCGGCTTCGTCGATCAGCCTCGCCAGATATTGCGGATGAATCGGGCGGCCCGCGCCGGAAGGCGTCGCCAGATCGTCCAGCCCCTTGCGGGCCGACGCATAGTGCTTGCGCGCGTTGTCGACGAAGCCGCGGTCGGTCTTGCGATCGAGCCTCGGCAGCGTGGCCGCGATCGTTTCCTTGACCGTGCCGACCAGCCCCAGCGCGAGCAGCGCGCGGTGGCCGAGCTTCGAGCCCTTCCAGTCGATCTGGATGATCCTGGCATCGGCCGGATAGAACGGGCGATAAGGAAAGTCGCAGCCGAGCAGCAGCAGCGTGTCGCACGACATCATCGCGTGATAGCCCGAACTGAAGCCGATCAGCCCGGTCATGCCGACGTCGTAGGGGTTGTCGTATTCGATGAACGGCTTGCCGCGCAGCGCGTGGACCACCGGCGCGCCGAGCGTGTCGGCGAGCGCCACCACTTCGTCGTGCGCGCCCTGCACGCCGCTGCCGCACATGATCGTCACCGCGTCCGACTCGTTGAGCATGGCCGCGAGGCGATCGAGGTCGGCCTCGGCGGGCATGATCGTCGGCGGCGCGCTGTGCGTCCACGACGGCAGTTCGGCGGGTCCCTCCGACAACGCGACGTCGCCCGGCAACACGATCACCGCGACGCCGCGCTCCTCGATCGCGGTGCGCATCGCGCGCGCCAGCACGCGCGGAAACTGCGACGCGGACGACACCAGCTCGACGTAATGGCTGCACTCCTTGAACAGTTCCTGCGGATGCGTTTCCTGAAAGTAGCCGAGCCCGATTTCCGTCGACGGAATATGCGCGGCGATGGCCAGCACCGGCTGATGATTGCGATGGCAATCGAACAAGCCGTTGATCAGATGCAGGTTGCCCGGTCCGCAACTGCCCGCGCACACGGCGAGGCGTCCGGTGGAAGCCGCGTCGGCGCCGGCGGCGAACGCGGCGGCTTCCTCGTGGCGCGTGTGCATCCAGCGGATCGATCCGGCTTGATCGAGGGCGTAGGCGAGTCCGTTCAGGCTGTCGCCCGTCACGCCCCAGATCCGTTCGACGCCCGCCGCGGCGAGCGTGCCCGCGAGATATCCGGCAATGGTGCTGTTGGCCATGCTTGACTCCTTGTCACGGAAATTGAAGATCAGCCGGGCGCCGGCGCACATCGCGGCGGCGCCCTGACTGATCTGAAGAATACTCGCCGCCGCCGTGCGCGGCCTGTGCGAGTCGAGTCAGCTAAATCGAGTTAGCTAAAGCTAGGGGAAGGCGGAGTAAATGTCCTGAAACCAGGCTGAAAACACCTGAATCGATCTGCTCGACGCGGCGCACGGCATGCGGCCGGCACGGAGCCGGCCATGGCGCCGGGCACGGCGGGCGCGCTGAAATCCAGTATCCTGAACGTCCCGCCGACACCCCCGACAATCCGCCTCCTCGTCATGAACCTATCCTTTGAAGTCCTCCAGGCGCTCGATGCGATCGATCGAACCGGCACCTTTGCAAGCGCCGCGGAAACGCTTCACAGGGTGCCCTCGTCGCTCTCCTACCTGGTTCAGAAGCTCGAACTCGATCTCGGCGTCAAGCTGTTCGACCGCACGGGCCGGCGCGCGACGCTCACGCACGCGGGGCGCGTGGTGGTCGAGGAAGGGCGGCGGCTGCTGGAAGCGGCGGAAGACCTCGAATGCAAGGCGAGAAGAATCCAGCACGGCTGGGAATCCGAGTTGCGCATCGCCGTCGATGAAATCATTCCGTTCGACCTGATCTGGCCGCACGTCAGCGAGTTTTACAAGCTGAAGCTGGACACGCGGCTGCATCTGTCGACCGAAGTGCTGGGCGGTTCGTGGGACGCGCTGTTGACGCGCCGCGCGGATCTGATCGTCGGCGCGGCGGGCGATCCGCCGCAGATTCCTCATCTGGTCGCGAAGCCGATCGGCTCGCTGCGGCATGTGTTCGTGGTGGCGCCCGATCATCCGCTCGCAGTGATGCCGGAGCCGCTCACGCTGGACGTCGTCGCGCGCCATCGCGCGGTCGCGATCGGCGATACGTCGCGCAAGCTCGCGCCGCGCACGATCGCGCTCGCCGCCAATCAGGAGGTGCTGACGGTGCCGACGCTCGAAGCCAAGCTCGCCGCGCAGATCAAGGGGCTGGCCGCGGGCACGATTCCCGAATGCCTTGCGATCGAGCCGATGAACCGGGGCGAACTGGTGAAGAAAGAAGTGCTCGGCATGCGCGAGCTCACGCATTTCTATCTCGCATGGCGCGAAGATGAAAGCGGCAAGGCGCTGCAATGGTGGGTCGAGCAGTTGGACCGGCCGGACCTGATCGACGACGTGGCGCGACAGCGGGCACTGCAAGGGTGAGCGACGTTCTAGCCGGTTCTTCTAGCCGGGTTCGTTGATCTCGCCCGACGGCGGTTCGTCGAACGGGCGGGCCGTAATGTCCGTATCTACGTCCGGGTCCGCGCCCACATCCGGGTCCGCTCGTGACGCAGCGCCGCGCGCTTCATCGACAAGCCGCAGCAACGCGATCGCCTCGTTGAAGTCATCGAGATCGAGCCCTTCGGTGAGCCGCGCGCAGGCGGACTTCAGCAACTGCCCGGCTTCGCCGTTGCGGCCCTGAGCATGCCAAAGCCGGCTCAGGCTGGTCGCCGCCCGCAATTGCAGCGAGCGGCAGCCTTGCGCCAACGATTCGTCGAGCGCCGCGCTCAGGCACGCTTCGGCGTCGGTCGCCGTGTCGCCATAGGGCGGCTCGCCGGCATACGCCATCAGCAGCAACTCGCCATGCACGCGCCTGAGTTCGACCGTGTACCAGTGATCGCCGCTTTCGTCGCATTGCGCGAGCGCCTCCACCACCGCGGCGATGCCCTCGTCGCGCCGCCCCGCGCGGCCCAGCGCGAGGCTGTATTGCGCGGCGAGCAGCGCGCGCGGCGCGCCGTATTCGAGCGCGTCCATCTCGTCCAGCGCCGCGCCGAACGCCTGCAAATGCGGCGGCGTGGCTTCGTCCAGCGAGCGCAGGTAGGCGTCGAAACAGCGGCAGCACACTTGCGACACGCTCAGGCCCGCGCGCGCCGACACCTCGCGCAGCAACGCTATCGCCTCGGCGGCCCGCTCGCGCAGGCCCGCCAGCAGCGCGAGCGGCACCTCGGCCTCGACCAGCACGTAGCACGTGACGATGGACTGTTCCTGCCCGCAGGCATCGACCACGCACTCCGCCGCCATGCCGAGCGCCTGATCGCGCAAGCCCTGGAGCCATAGCACGCGCGCCAGCGTCGCGCGGCCCACCACGCGCTGATCGACGGACTGCCCGAGCGGCAGCCGATGCCGCAAGCTGCCGGTGTGCTGTAGAAACTGTTCCAGCGACGCCCGCGCCTGCTGCTGATCGCCCGCGTGATGCGAGGCGATGCCGAGCAGCCGGTACGCGAGGATCGCGTTGCTCGCGTCGCCCGTCTCGGCGGCGAGCGAGCCGAAGCGCTGCGCGAACGCGAGCGCATTGCGCGCCGCGCCGGACGACTGACTTGCGTTCCACATGCCCCACAACGCGCGCGCTTCGAAGCGCTGCTCGCCCAGCGCGATGGCCAGCGCCAGCACCTCGGCCCAGATGCCGAGGGTCTCGCGGTTCGGTCCGCTGACATAGACGAGCGCCGCGGCGAGCGCGGCCAGCAGTTGCATGCGCACGCGCAGATGCCGGCTCGCGCGCGAGCCCTGATGCGCGGCGGCCACCGTGTCGAGCGCGCGCCGCGCCCACGCGCAGCATTCGTCGACCAGCGAAAGCTCGTACAGCAACGATACGACCTTCACCGCGAGCGCTTCGCCCAGCGCCTGGTCGCCCTTCGGCGAGAGCGCCCAGGCCAGCGCGGCGCGCAGGTCGTCGAGCAGATCGCGCATCTGCTGCTGCCATGCGTCCGCGTAAGCGCTCGCCGGATTCCTGCCGGCCGATGCTTCGCGTTCGAGCAGGCTCGCGAAGTAGCGCGCGTGATGCAGCGTGACGAGACGCCGCTCGCCGTTGTCGTCCAGCTTTTGCAGCGCATAGGCGCGCGTGGTTTCCAGCAGGCGATAGCCGGTTTTGCCGCGCACCACGCAGGTCACCACCAGCGATTTCTCGACCAGGCCGGAGAGCGCGGCGACCACTTCGGCGTCGCTCGATGCGCCGTCTCCGGCGACCGCGATCGCCGCTTCCAGCGTGAAGCTGTTGACGAAGATGCCGAGCCAGCGAAGCGTGGCGCGCCCGGTTTCGTCGAGCAGCGCATGGCTCCAGTCGAGCGTCGCCTTCAGGGTCTGGTGGCGCGGCAATGCCGTGCGGTTGCCGCCCGTCAGCATGTTGAAGCGGTCGTCGAGATGATCGGCGAGCGTTTCGATGCCGAGTATCGCGGCGCGCGCCGCCGCAAGTTCGATCGCGAGCGGAATGCCGTCGAGCCGGCGGCACACGGTGCCGGTCAGATGGATGCTGCGCTCGTCGGACGAAAACCGCGCGTCCATCGCGCGGGCGCGCGACAGGAACAGCTTGACCGCGCTGCGTTGCAGAACGTCCTCGCTCTGATCGTCCTGGCCGGGCACCTCCAGCGACGCGACCCAGTACAGGTGCTCATCGGCGACGCGCAACGGCTCGCGGCTGGTGGCGAGAATGCGGGTGGCCGCGCTTACGCTCAACAACGTCTCGGCCAGTTCGGCGGCGGGGCCGAGCACGTGCTCGCAATTGTCGAGCACGAACAGCACGCGCCGTCCGCCCAGCTCCTTGCTGACCCGCGCGAGCGTGAGCGGGCCGGCCGCCGCCTTCACGCCGATGCTGTTGGCGAACATGGCGAGCACGCTGTTCGAATCCGACGTGGACGCGAGCGATACCAGATAGACGCCGTCGGGAAAGTCCGCGAGCAGGCTGCGCGCGACCTCGATCGCGAGCCGCGTCTTGCCGATGCCGCCCGAGCCGACGAGCGTGAC
The DNA here is from genome assembly GCF_003330825.1 of Paraburkholderia terricola. Taxonomy (NCBI): domain Bacteria; kingdom Pseudomonadati; phylum Pseudomonadota; class Betaproteobacteria; order Burkholderiales; family Burkholderiaceae; genus Paraburkholderia; species Paraburkholderia terricola. The sequence continues at coordinate 1,744,085 of NZ_CP024942.1, read as the reverse complement.
GGTGCGCGCGGAGGCGAGCGCGAGCGCAACGTTCTCGATGGCTTGCTCGCGGCCGATCAGCGCCGACAAACTCGCGGGCAGATTATTGGGCACCGTGAGCGCGGGCGCGGCGCGCTCCGCGGCGTCGGGCTTGCCGGCCAGGATCGCGGACGGGTCTCTCAGCACCAGCCGGTAGCCTCGCCCGGAGACGGTCTGTATCAGGCCGCGGCTCTCGCCCAGCACTTTGCGCAGCGCGGACATATGCACCTGAAGATTGTTCTCTTCAACGATCGTGTCGGGCCATACCTGCTTGAGAATGTCGTTCTTCGATACGAGCGCGCCATTGGCGGCGATCAACACGGCGAGGATGTCGAACGCACGGCTGCCGATGCGCACAGGCTGTCCGTCGAGAAACAGCTCTCGACTGGCAAGGTCCACCTGAAGGGGGCCGATGCGGATCATTGCGGGAATATCCAGGACTTGCGGGGAAAAGAACCACCGCCGACGGACCGGTCGGCGTTGTGCCCCGAAGTCTAGACCAAGGCCGGGTGCCCATGCGCGGAAAAAAATGAACCTATCGTTCGAATTTTTTGTACTGTGAGAGCGCGCACGGAGCGACGCAATGCGGCCGCGATGTAGTTGCCGAACCACCGACGCGCTAGCGCGCGTCGCCCTTCATTCCCATGCACGGCATGCATGCGATCACGGAAGCGAGAATCATCGCTCCGGCATTCACCGGGACCGCGCTGCGCACCCTCGGCTTGTAGATCGGATCATTACGGCGGATGATCGCGCCGCTCAGCGCGCAGCGTCCCTTGAGACGCGCACGGCAGGCGATCCACACCTGGTCCGCGTAACGGCAGCGGGTGGCGTCCTGCCAGAGCACGGCGATCGACGTGTCGGACAAACGCTCGATCACCTCGACCTGGACGTGCCGCGACGGCGCGTTCAAGGCGGCGCGATCGATCCGCGGCCTGAGAAGATACGCCTCGCCTTCGGCTTCGCTGCGATAGCCGGCGAGCAGCCGGCTGATCACGTGATCCCACACGGGGGCGCGCGCATCGCGGCCGGCGTCGCATGATGCCGCCGGGTTCTCGGCGGCCGCGCAACAGCCTTCACGGCGGCTGCCCGCTTCCGGTCGAAGCGCATCCGTGCGTGGCTTCAAGGGGCTTTCGATCTGCATCGCGCTTCTCCCTAGCGTGTTACTCGCTTCGTTCCATCGAGCCGCGGCGTTCGCGCCGGCCGGTCGCAGGCGAGACCAGCGGGCATGCCGTTCGTGAAGTGCAATGAGGTGCAATGAAGCGCGATGAACCGCGATGAACTTTAGCACGCTCACGCCCGCCGCCCGCTCAGGCACCGGTCCAGTCGCGCAAGAAATCCACCAGCAGTTCATTGACCCGCTCCGGCTGTTCCTCTTGCGGCAAGTGTCCGCAACGCGCGATCGGCTCGGCGCGCAGATCGGTCGCCATGCTTTCCCACACCGCCTTCATGTCGAACATGCCGCCCACCGCGTAGAAGTCCTCGCCCCATAGCGCCATGGTCGGACACGCGATTTTCGTGTCGGCATCGACGAGATCCTGCGCGACGTCTTCCGCGTTCGCGCGGTAATCGGCCATCGCGCCGCGCACCGCGCCGGGGCGCTTATACGCCTTCACATAAGTCTCGAAGTCCGCGCCTTCGATGGTGTGCGGGTTGTAGCACCAGTCCGCGAAGAAGTGATGCAGCCACTCGGCTTCCTTGCCCGCGATCAGCGTTTCCGGCAGGTCCGCCACCAGATGGAACAGGAAGAACCAGTAGGCGCGCGCGGTCTGCGGATTCATGTTTTGCGCGACCACCCGCGTCGGCACGTTATCCATCACGACGAGCCGGTCGACCCGCTCGGGGTGATCCTTGGTGAGACGCGTCGCCACGCGCGCGCCGCGGTCGTGCCCGACGAGCGCGACCTTGCCGATGCCGAGTTCGTCGAGCAGACGGACGATATCGAGCGCCATGTTGCGCTTGTCGTAGCCCGAACCGGGCTTGTCGGTCTCGCCATAACCGCGCAGATCCGGCGCGATGACGCGATAGTGGCGAGCCAGCACCGGAATCTGATGGCGCCACGCAAAGCCCGTTTCGGGAAAGCCATGCAGCAGCACGACCACCGGACCGCTACCGGCATCGAGGTAGTGCTGCCGGATGCCGTTCGCACGGCGCGTGTGATGCGTGATGTCGATCGCTTCGTTTTCCATTTCCGTATTCATCTCGTGTTCCTCGAAGTAATGAGCGCGCGAGGCGCCGGTGCTACTGACCGGGCGCCGCCTCGTAATTGACCGGCACCCAGTCATACGTGCGCCCGTTTTTCCTGACGTGTCCAAGGCCGGGGAACGCGATATGCGCCGCGCCGATCAGATAGCGCTGCTTCGCGGCGAGTTCGAGCACCGCGCGGCGCGAGCGCCGCGCGTCGGCCGCGTCGGTGTCGTATTCGACGGAAGCGACCGGGTTTTGCAACTGGATCGACGCGACGTGGATGATGTCGCCCCACACCAGCAGATCCTTCGAATCGCTTTGCACGAGATAGCCGGTGTGGCCCGGCGTATGGCCCGGCAACGCGATCGAGCGGATGCCCGCGTCGAGTTCCACGTCGCCGCTGAACGGCTTGAAGCGTCCGGCTGCCACATAAGGCGCGACGGAGGCGATGGCGGCGTCGAAGAACGTGCTGAGAAAAGCCGGCGCTTTCGACTTGTTGGCCGGATTCAGCCAGTAATCCGCTTCGGTTTGGCTCACCCGCACGAGCGCATTCGGAAACGCCATCGCACCGTTCGACACGACACCGCCGACGTGATCCTTATGCAGATGCGTGAGCAGCACTTCGTCGACCTGCCCCGGTTGATAGCCCGCCGCGCGCAGGTTGGCGAGCAGCTTGCCGCAGCAATCGCCGTACAGCACGCCCGCGCCGGAATCGATCAGAATCAGCTTCGAACCGGTATTGATCAGAAACGCGTTGATCGAGCCTTGAACCGGCGCCTGCAAAAAATCGCGTGCGAGATCGCGGGCGATTTCATTCTTCGGCACGCCTTCCACTACCGTGTCGATCGGAAACGGATGCGTGCCGTCGAGCAGCGCCGTGACTTCGAACGCGCCGAGCATGATCCGGTAGAAGCCCGGCCCCTGGGTCTTGACCTGGGGCGCGGCGGCGAACGCGGTACCGCTCGCGACGACGCTCAACATCAGCACGCACCAGGTGCCCACCTGCATCGCCCAAACGCGCTGAAGCCGCTTCATCATTCGATCCCTGTTTGCCGTGTGCATGAGAAAAGCATAACGACCGCGCGGGCCACGCAGTCGCTAATTTTTATTAAACGTGCTGAACCGGCGCCGCCGCCCGTTGGCTCAGATACGCGTGAATCTGCGCGACGACCGCCGCGCCGTCGCCCACCGCCGCGGCCACCCGTTTCGCGGATTCCGAGCGCACGTCGCCGACCGCGAACATGCCCGGCACGCTCGTTTCGAGCGGATAGCGCGCGCTGGCCTCGGACAATCCATGCTCGCTGCGCGCAAAGCCGGTCACGACGAAGCCGCGGTTATCCAGCTCCACGCCGCTCGACGCGAGCCAATCCGTTTTCGGGTCCGCGCCGATGAAGAGAAACAGATGGCGCGACGCGAGCACTTCGTCGCTGCCGTCGTCTTCATGACGCACGCGAAGATGCGTGAGTCCCGCTTCGTCGCCTTCGAGCGAATGCAGCGTGCAGCCGGTGCATAGCGAGACGTTCGGCAACGAGCCGATGCGGTCGATCAGATACTTCGACATGCTCGCGTTGAGATCCCTGCCGCGAATCAGCATGCGGATGCTGCGCGCGAAGTTGGCGAGGAACACCACCGCTTGGCCCGCCGAATTGCCGCCGCCGATCAGCACGATGTCCTGGCCCTTCACCAGCTTCGCTTCGATCGTCGAGGCCCAGTAATACGTGCCGCGCCCCTCGAAGCGTTCGAAGTCCGGCACCGTCGGCTTGCGATAGGCGGCGCCGCTCGCGACCACCACCGTGCGCGCGCTGATGCGCTGGCCGTCGAGCAGCGTCAGCAGAAAGATGCCCTCCTGCCGGCTCACGTCGACGACCTTGCCGGGAATCGCCAGATGCGCGCCGAACTTCAACGCCTGCTGGAACGCGCGCGCGGCGAGCGCCTGGCCGGAAATGCCGGTGGGAAAGCCGAGATAGTTTTCGATGCGCGAACTCGCGCCGGCCTGGCCGCCTGGCGCGCGCTGATCGAACACGGCGACCGACAAGCCTTCCGTCGCGGCATAGACGGACGCCGCGAGTCCCGCCGGACCCGCGCCGACGATCGCGACGTCGTACACGTGCGATGGCTCGAAGGTCGGCACGAGGCCGAGGCACGACGCGAGTTGCGCTTCGTCCGGCGCGCGCAGCACGTTGCCGTTCGCGCAGAACACCAGCGGGAAATCGCCGGGGCCGGTCGTCATGCCGCCCAGCAACGTGACCGCTTCGGGATCGCTGCGCGCGTCGATCACCGTCGCGGGGTACGCATTGCGCCGCAGGAAGCCTTGCAGGCGAACCAGCCGCGCGTCGTCGCCGTTGCCGACGATGATCGGCCCCAAGCCCTGCTCGATGAGACCGAGCCGCCGCAAGATCAAGGCGCGCATGATGTGCTCGCCGAGTTGCGCATCGGCGACGATCAGCGCGCGCAGGCGGTCGGGGTCGATCACGAGCGTTTCCACATCCGTCAACGCGACGCCGTCGATCAACGCGGGCTTGCCGGAGAGTTGCGCCATCTCCGCCATGAAGTGGCCGTCGTCGTGTTCGGTGACGAGCGTGGAGCGCCCGAAGCTGTCGCGCGAATAGATGCGCACGCGCCCATGCAGCAGCACGAAGAGGCCGAGCGCGACATGCCCGGTTTCGAAGATCAGTTCGCCGGCCTTGAACGACATCGGCTTCGCGAAGCGCCGCAGACTTTGAATCTCCGCCGGCGAAAGACGCGGAAACATCTGATGCTGCCTATATTCCAGCGACGAATACGGAATCTCGAGTTCCGACGGTACGGACGCGTCGATCGGTAGATCGGGGGTGCTCATGACAATGGACCTCTCTCGGGCCTCGTCGAACCGACGACGTCCCGCAAAATGACGGCGTTGCGCTTACCAGCCGAACTTCAATTCGGCCCCTACGTAGTCGGCATTGCGCGCGCCCAGTTCGCGCAGCGACGGGCCGACCTGAAAATGCACGGCTTCGAGCGCGGCGGCGAGATTGGCGGTAACCGCCCAGTCAGCGCGCAACTGCGTGTAGAAACCGGTCCAGCGTCCGCCGTGTCCCGCCGTGCCCGGCACCACCGAGGAGCCCTGTCCGTACACCGCGTCCGCGGTGGTCTGCCGCCATTGCAGGCCCACGCCCGCCAGCAGCGTGAGCTTGCTGTTCGGCTTGACGATCAGCGACGGCTTGACGTGAATCAGGTTGGTGTAGCCGGTGTAGCCCGCGAGCGCGAAGTAGTAGCCGTTCGGAAACAGCGGATTGAACGTGCCGACGCGGCCGTCTCCCGGATGACGGTCGCCGGATGCGGCGTCGACCTGAATGCCGACGCGCGGCGTCCACGGCACCGAGGCCAGCGTGTAGCCCGCGAGCGAGCCCACCGCCCACGCGCCGATGGTCTTGTTGCCCACGTGCCCCGACTGATACATCGCTTCCACGTCCCAGTCGATCTGCGCGACCTTGCCGGCATAGCGCGCGTCGAATACGTCGCGATGCTCGTCGCCGGCCGCGTCGAGAAAGCGCGCATTGCTGCGGTTGTAGCGCGAGTAGTACGCGGACAGATCGCCCGGACCGACGCCCTGGCGCTCCACGCGCACGCCGCTGAAGGTGAGGTGACGGTTGGACACGTCGTCGAAATCCGAGTTGTCGCGGTACTGCACCGGCTGCGTCGCGTAGGCGATCCAGCGCCACGGGCCGGTTTCATAGTCGGCCCAGATCGCGTCGAAGGCCTGGCGCACGTTCGGGCCGTCGCGCACGGAGATGAAGCGCTGCAAGTCGAACGCCATTTCCTGCCGCCCGACGCGGACCTTCACGGTGCCGGGACCCAGCGGCTCGGTGATCGCGACGAACGCCTGGCGCAAGTCGAGCGGGTTCTTGTCGACCGGCGAAACGTTGTCCTTGCCATAGGGACGCGCATCCTCGAATTGCGTGAAGAACTGCACGTGCGGGCCGAGCCGCACATCCGCATGAACTTCGAGACGTTGCAGCAGATAGGTGTCGTCGCGCCCGGAGCCGAGGCCGAACAGCGGCGCGTCGTTGACTTCCAGCCGCTCGCGCAACACCACGCCGAGCGAGATATACGCATCGGGATTGCCGAACAGCGGAATGTACTTCAGCGAATCGAAAGGCCGTTTCGGCACGCACGGATTGGCGAGCGCCGACCAGTTTTCCTGCCAGCGATTGAACATGACCACCGGACGCGCGCACGAAGCGCTAGCCGCGGCACTGGTCGCGGCGGTATCGTCGGCGCTGCCGAGCGCGGTGTCCGCCGCCGAAGCCGGCAGCGCCGCCGCCAGCCCCGTGCTGACCAGCAGCGCGCGCGCGGCGCGCAGCGCCCGCCGGGCGCGCGCGTTGTGCGCCTTCGTTGCGCTCGCTTTAGCGGCCATCGTGCACTTCAGCGATGTAGCCGCCGGGGAATTCCAGCATCGCCGTCTTGCCCGATGCGCTGCCATACGGCGCGTACAGCACCTTCGCGCCGGCCGCCTGCGCGCGCTGCAGCGTCTGCGCCAGATCGTCGACGGCATAGCCGGTCGTTTCGCGTCCGAACGGGAACGGCAGCTTGCCGTCCGTGACGAACACCACCATGCGGCCAAAGCCCGATTCGAGACGAATCTCGCGGATGGTCTCGCCCGGCCGGCCAATCACGCCCGCGTCGGCGCGCGGAGTGTCCGACACCACCTTGCCGTGCGAAAAATGCAGCCAGCGGCGCACGAAGTTGTCGGCTTCGTAGCGCGACACATACACGCGGTTATCCGGCACGCTGTGCAAGGGCGCGTAGCTGGGCGCCTTGGTGTGCCAGTAGAGTTGCATCGTCAGGCCGCCCGGCCATTGAACGATGGCGTCCTTGCCGATCGGATCGTCGAAGCTATCCACGAGCACGTCGGCGCCCGCCGCGCGCGCCGCCTTCAACGCCTGATCGATGTTCGTCACCAGATAGCCGGTGCGCTCGTTGCCGAACGGATAGGGAATCGGCGTTTCGAAGCCGAATACCGACAGCATGCCGACCGGCGTCTGCACGTACTGCGAGGCCGTCTTGCTCGGCGTCGGCGTGACCGTGAACACCGCGCGCGGCGAAGCCTTGCCGCCGAACGTCGCGACAAAGCTCGTGACGAACGCGTCGAGATCGGCGGAGGCGACATAGACGTGCGTGGTGTCGTATTGCGGACCCACGGAAACGTCGGCATGTTTCGCGGCGAGCGCGGTCTTGCCGTTCGATACTTCAGGCGGCCCGGCATCGGCGAATGCGGACGAGACCGGCGTGAAGCCGATCAGCAGCGCGGCGCAGAGAAGCGCGACGGGACGAAAGCGTTTCAGCGATGTGAACATGTGTTGTAACCCGATTGTGTTGGCAATAATGAATAGCTTGAATAGCGTGAATAACCGGCCCCCTGCGAGGCCGCGTGAGTTATCCGTGGAAACCGCGCGCGCGTTCAAGCGACGGCGACGTATCGCCGTGACCTAATGGCTCGCGGGCGCCGCCCTTCTGTTCCATGCGAGAGCAAGCAGCACGGCCACCGGTAGCGCAATCGCGACGAACGAAAACTGCATATAAGCGAGCGCGCCGAGGATCGCGCCGGCCGCGAATCCGCACATCGCCGCCAAGGTCCATTTGAGGCGTTCGCTAACCTGCTGGCCATGTCCGCCCGCCGCGCCCCGGTGAATCAGCTCGATCACATCCAGCACGATTTGCGTGACGTTGCCGGTCATCACCGTATTCGGCAGGCCGCTCACCTGGAGCAGCTTGCCGCGCGCATTCTGTACGCCCATCCCCATCGTTCCGAGCACGCCGCACAGCAGCACCATCGAGGCGTCCGATCCCATCGCGGGCGTGATCAGCATGCCCGTGACGAGGAACGAAACGAGCAGCGCCGCCTGCAACAGATAGAGCACGCTCGCGGCATTCGGCGACTGATGCCGCTCCGTGAACTTGAAAATCACGCTGCCCAACGCAATGCCCACGATGAAGGACGGAAACGCCAGCAGCTTGAGCAGCGCGCCCTGGCCCACGCCCGCGACTTCCGCGCCGAGCAGCACGAAGTTGCCGGTCACATGCGCGGTGAACAGGCCGAACAATGCGATGAAGCCAACCGTGTCCACATAGCCGGCGATCATCGCGAGAATCGTGTCTTCATGCTTGTTCACGGACGATTTCCTCGACAGGAATAGACGCGTGCCGACGGCATCAACCGCCCTCTTTCGCCGCGCCGGGCGCGTTCGGCTTTTGCAGCGCCGAAGCCGCCGGGGCTGTCCCGGCTGGCGGCGCGGCCTGAACCGTCGGCGTCTGCGCGAACAACTGCGCCTTGACGACCGGTATCGCGTGCTCGCCCAGCACCATGCCGAGCAGACCTGCCAGCGCGATTAACGGCGGCGCCGGCGACTGCACCTTGAGCAGCCAGTAAAGCAGTCCGACGCCGAAGCCGACTCCCAGTGAAATGACGTAGCCCATTGCGTTTTCCTTTCCTTTCGATACCTGCAAATGCCTTAATTCGGCCAGTCCGAACCCAGCACCAGACCGCAGAAATTCAGCCGGCGATAGTTCGGGTCCCAGCGGTCCAGCACGTCCGCGTTCACCGTGCCGAACGTCGTCTCGGGACGATGCTCCATACCGCGCGCGTAGGCTTCGATGATCTTCTTCTTGAAGTCCAGTTCGCGCGGACACGCCTGCATGATTTCGTCGCGCTGCTGCGCGGTGAATTCGTCGTAACCGTCGCCGCACACATCCATCTGCACGCCGGCGCGGGTCAGCGCGACGAGCGGCGACATATGCTCCGCAATGCCGGGCGTGGTGTGCAACGCGATCGCCGTCCATACTTCGTGGATATCGCTTTCCGCCGCGCCGTGCTGCCGCACGAACGCGCGCGCCGCATTCGCGCCATCCACTTCGAATCGGTAAGGCGAGTGCCGGTACTGCGCATTCAAACCGGCGTTGTGAAACAGCGCGGCCACGTAAAGCAATTCCGCGTCGAAACTCAGGCGCTTGCGATAGCCGGTCAGCGCGCCGAACAGAAAGACCCGCAACGCATGCTGAAACATCAACTCGGATTCCGTGGCGCGCATCTGGGTGGTTGCCGCCCCAGCCATCGCACCATCGGGAATCTCGACTCCCGCAATCATTTTCTTCATGTCACCTCCTCCCTATCGCCCATCCTCGCTCCTCGGTCGCTCCGCCGCGCGATGCTTGCCCACTGTCCGATGCAGCGTAGCGAATTAATCCAATAAAGACTTTGGCCGTTCCTTAAAAAGACTTAATTCGCGCGGCGCTTTTTTTGCGGGCCCCGCTCAAATCGCCAGTTCATGAAAGCGCCGCAGACCGTCGCGTATCCATTGCAGCAAGCCGCCGGCGTGCTGATCGGCATGCTCGGGCGACGCGAGCAGCATCTTCTCGGTTTCATGGTGTTCCGTGAGCAGCCGGCACATCTCTTTCGCTACCTCGGGCCGCCGCGCGAGGATCGGCGTCAACGCGCTTTTGTCGAGGCGAAACACCGTGGCGCGCGTGAGCGCTCGCACGATCACGCCGGACCTGACGCCCGCCAGGATGCCCGACTGGCCGATCGAATCGCCCGGCGCGAGCCGTCGCAATTCGATCTCGCCGCCGCCCTTCGGCACGCTCACGCTCGCGACGCCGCGCGCGAGAATGTGCAGTTCGTGGCCGCTTTCATCGGCGGCGGCGTAGATCGTATCGGCGGTGTCGAATTCGTGTTTCGTCAGCTTCGCCGCGAGTTCGGCTATTTCGCCGTCGTCGAGCGTCTGGAAGATCAATACGTTGCAGAGCAGCCGGTGCTTTTCGTCCGTCGCCTCGGTGGCAGGCTCGGGCACCGACAACGGCCGCAACACCACGCCGCGCGACAGCAAATGCCGGTGCGCCAGATCGAACAGATCGTTGCGCACGTCGATCTTCTTGCTCAGGGTATCGACGTAGCAGACGATCTCGTACTCGATCGCGTCGTTGGTCGCGCGGCGCACGCTGACAATCGGCTTGGGATCGGCGAGCACAGCGTCGGAGCTGGCGGCGGCGTCGGCCAGCGCCTGCAACACCGTGGCCGGCCGGATCGTCGGCTTGACCGGCAGCACCACGCTGATGCCGTGCGTATGCGAGGGCTGGTTCGCGTTGACGATGTTGGTGCGCGCCGCCACGCTGTTCGGGATCACGACGATATTGCCCTGCCCGTTCAGCAGGCTGGTCGCGCGCCAGTTGCTCTCCACCACCTTGCCTTCCACGTCGCCGATCGTCACCCAGTCGCCGATGTGAAACGGCTGCGTGGCGTTCAGCACCACCCCGGAAAACACGTCGTTGAGCGTGCTCTGAATCGCGAGGCCGAGCACCACCGCGAGCGCGCCGGAGGTCGCGAGCAAACCGCGCACCGGCAGTTGCAACACGAACGCGATCGCGCCCACCGCCGCCGCGAGAAACACCAGCGCGCCGAACACGTCCTGAAACAGACGCTCCTTGTGCCACGACTCGGGCAACACGGTGCGATCCAGCACGATCGTCACGAGACGCGCGCCTTGCAGCCACCACACCACTTCGAGCATCTGCGCGAGCAGATGGCGCAGCGGCTGATCCTCCCACGGCGCGGCGCGCAGCGGATTCATGCCTGACCTGAACAGCACGTAGGTCGATAGCCCGAACATCAGCGCGCGCAAGCCGAGACGCGCCTGCTCGCGCCTGATCGCCACGAAACGCCAGGCGAGGAAATCGAGGACCAGGATGCCTAGCCCGTACAGCACGCCGTCGGTCAGGGTCGGCATGAAGGTCCTCGCTCGCGTGGCGGCATGAAACCGTGGCTATCGGAACAACCGGAACAATCGGAACGATCAGAACGCGAAGCAGCTACAGCCCAGCGCGCCCCAGAAGCCGTTCGAATCGCTGACGGGCACGTTCTTGCGCCAGGCCCAGCCGTGCGCATGCGCATGCACGCCGCACAGATTCACGCAGCCGTCCACGCACGCCACCGCGGTCGGCTTGTACCGGCTGTAGCCGCCGAACTCCGCGACCGGCGACCACGACGGGCTGACCGGCAAATCAGGCGGCGCGAGCGGCGCGAAGTCGTCGGCTGCGTAGACCACCTTGCCGCCCACCACCGTCATCACCGATTCGAGATACTTGATATGGCTTTCGTCGACCGTGAAATAGTCGTCGCTGAGCACCGCGAAGTCCGCGAACTGGCCGGGCACGAGCGCGCCCTTGCGGTCGTCCTCATTCGAGAACCACGCGCTGCCGACCGTATAGCGGCGCAGCGCCTCCATGCGGTCGAGCCGGTTCTCGCTCGTGTACATCGCCGTGCCGCCGACCGTCTTGCCCGACACCATCCAGTACAGCGACACGAACGGGTTGAAGCTCGCGACGCGCGTGGCGTCCGTGCCCGCGCCCACCGGCAGGCCCGCATCGAGCATGTGGCGGATCGGCGGCGTGCGCTTCACGGCTTCCTCACCGTATTGCTGAATGAAGTACTCGCCCTGGTAAGCCATGCGGTGCTGAATCGCGATGCCGCCGCCGAGCGCGCGCACGCGGTCGATATTCTTTTGCGTGATGGTCTCGCAATGGTCGAAGAACCAGCGCAAGCCGTTGAACGGAATGTCGGCGTTCACGCGTTCGAATACGTTCAGGAAGCGCTCGATCGATTCGTTATAGGTTGCGTGCAGACGGAACGGCCAGCGGTTCGCCACCAGCAGCCTGACGACACCTTCGAGTTCCGCTTCGAGCGTGTCCGGCAAATCGGGGCGCGGCTCCAGGAAGTCTTCGAAGTCGGCGGCGGAGAACACCAGCATTTCGCCCGCGCCGTTCACGCGCAGAAAGTCGTCGCCCTCGCCGGGCTTCGTCATCTTCACCCACTTCGCGAAGTCCTCGATTTCCTGCTTGGCGTTTTGCGTGAACAGGTTGTACGCGATCCGCACGGTCAGCTCATTGTGCTTCGCCATGTCCATGATGACGGCGTAGTCGTCGGGATAGGCCTGGTAGCCGCCGCCCGCGTCGATCGCGCTCGTCACGCCGAGGCGGTTCAGTTCGCGCATGAAATGGCGCGTGGAATTGCGCTGATCCTCCGGCGCGAGCTTCGGACCTTTTGCGAGCGTCGCGTATAACAGGCCCGCATTCGGCCGCGCGATCAGCATGCCCGTCGGATTGCCGCGCTTGTCGCGCTGAATCTCGCCGCCGGGCGGATTGGGGGTGTCTTTCGTATAGCCGACCGCGCGCAAGGCAGCGCCATTCAGGAGCGCGCTGTCGTACAGGTGCAGGATGAACACCGGCGTATCCGGCGCGATCGCGTTGATCTCTTCGAGCGTCGGTCCGCGCCGCTCGGCGAACTGGAATTCGTTCCAGCCGCCCACCACGCGCACCCACTGCGGCGCGGGCGTGCGGGCCACCTGCTTGCGCAGCATGTCGAGCGCATCCGCGAGCGACGGCACGCCGTCCCAGCGCAGTTCCATGTTGAAGTTCAGGCCGCCGCGAATCACGTGCAGGTGTGAATCGTTGAGACCGGGAATGACCGTGCGGCCTTTCAGGTCGACGTGGCGCGTGTTGTCGTTGACGTGGCGCATCACGGTGTCGCGCGAGCCGGCCGCGATCACGCGGCCGTTCGCGACGGCGAGCGCGTCCGCGAACGAGCGTTTGTCGTCCTGCGTGGCGATCTTGCCGTTGAAGAAGACGACTTCGGCCGGCGTCGGCGCGGAAGTGGTGGAAGTCATGGCGATCCTCATAGGGAGCGCTCCGCTTTTCACGCGCGGAGCGATTCATGGAAGCGGGCGCTCGTGACGCCCGCTTCCATGAAGCATTCAGAAACCAGCCGTCTCGCGGAATCCAGAGCGCCGGTAGACGCTCGAATTCCGCGAGACGGCGTGACGCGACTGTTACTTCACCTTAGCCGGCACCGGCGCCAGGATTTCGTGCTGCTCAGCCGTACGCTGAGCCGCCTTGTGCACCATCGTGTACGCGTAGTCCACGCCCATTCCGTATGCGCCCGAATGTTCTTTGGCGATCTTCATGACAGCGTCATAGGTCTCTTTGTGCGCCCAGTCGCGCTGCCATTCGAGCAGCACCTGTTGCCACGTGACCGGCACCACGCCGGCCTGAATCATGCGCTGCATTGCGTAGTCATGCGCTTCCTTCGACGTGCCGCCCGATGCGTCGGCGACCATGTAGATTTCGTAGTCGCCTTCGTCCATCGCGCACAACGAAAACGTGTTGTTGCACACCTCGGTCCACAAGCCCGCCACCACGACTTTCTTCCGGCCGTTCGCGGCGAGCGAGTCACGCACCTTCTGGTCGTCCCACGAATTCATGGACGTGCGTTCGAGCACCTTGTGCCCCGGGAATACGTCCAGCAGTTCGGGGTAGGTGTAGCCCGAGAAGCTTTCCGACTCCACCGTCGTGATGGTGGTGGGGATGTTGAACACGCGCGCGGCCTTCGCGAGTCCGACCACGTTGTTCTTCAGTACCTGACGGTCGATGGACTGAACGCCAAACGCCATTTGCGGCTGTTGGTCGATGAAGATGATCTGCGAGTTTGCAGGTGTCAGAACTTCGAGTTTGGGGTTTGACATGGCTGTGTAGATCCTGAAAGGGTTTGATGGACATGCCGCACTGCGTTGAAGTGCGCGAAAAACTGAGGCCAGTCTATCGACGGCCATTGGCCAAGTCCTTGGCAAAGCCCTTAATCGTTCTTAATTGAGAGTTCTGGAGAAATGAGCCCGCAACGGAAATCGCGCGCGCCCGATCCTGGTTGCCGCCTCGAAAGCCGCTCTACAAGCCGCTTCAAGCCGCTTCAGAAAAATTCATGTTTTGTGCAGGACTTTACGTGCGCGCCGTTTCACACTTCAGTTGCCGGATTCAGGACCTTCGGCCGCACTTATCGACATCTAAAAGGAACCGCCATGAAAGACGCACAGACCGCAGCCGCGCATCGCGCCGCGCCGCTCAAGACACCGACCAGCCTCGGCGAAGACGCGACGCGCGACATCGCCGCCGCGTTGACGACCCTGCTGGCCGACGTGTTCGCGCTCTATCTGAAGACCAAGAATTTCCACTGGCATATGTCGGGGCCGTACTTCCGCGACTACCACCTGCTGCTCGACGACCAGTCCGATCAGATCTACGCGACCACCGACCCGATCGCGGAACGCGCGCGCAAGATCGGCGGCAAGACGCTGCGCTCGGCGGGGCAGATCACGAAGCTGCAACGCATCGCCGATAACGACGCGGAGTTCGTCACGCCCAGCGACATGCTCGCGGAATTGCGCGAAGACAACCTGGCGCTGGCGGGCTACATGCGCGAAACGCATGCGCTATGCGACGAATACGGCGACGTCGCCACGGCGAGCCTGCTGGAAAACTGGATCGACGAAGCGGAGCAGCGCGTGTGGTTCCTGTTCGAATCGGGACGCCATTCGTAAGCACGCGCGCGGTGCGTCAGCCTTCCAGCGCGGACTGAAGCCGCGCTCCGAGAAACTGAAGGAACGCGCGCACCTTGCTGGAATGGCGGCGATTGGGCAGATACGCCGCATAGACCACGGCGTCGCCATTGTGCGGCGTCGCCTCGAACTGCTCGAACAGCCGCATCAGGCGTCCCGCGCGAATCTCCGCGGCGACGAGCCATTCCGGCAGCAACGCAATGCCGCGTCCGGCGAGGACGGCTTCGAGCAGGATGTCGATGCTGTTCGACAGCAGATGCCCGCGCACTTCGACGCGCTCTTCCGCGCCGTCGCGGCGGAAGCTCCAGACCTGGCGCGTGCGGTAACCGCCGCCATAGGCGACGCGCAGGCACTCGTGGGAATCGAGCGCCTGCGGCGTAGGCGGTGTGCCGCTGCGTTCGAGATAGTCGTGGCTCGCCACGACATAGCGCGGATTGTCCGCGAGCTTTCTGACGACCAGATTCGCGTCGCGATCGGGCAGGCCGATGCGGATCGCGATATCGATTCTGTCGAGCGCGAGGTCGGCGTAGTGATCGGCCACGACGACGTCGAGAAACACGCGCGGATGCTCGGCGAGAAAGGCGGCGAGGTGCGGCGCGAGCCGCAGACGGCTGAACGCGGAGGGCACCGCGATGCGCAGCGCGCCGACCGGCGACGCGCCGCTGTCGAACACGCTTTCGTCCGCCTCGGCCAGATCGTCGAGCACCTTGCCGACCTGTTCGACGTAGGCAATGCCGGCGTCGGTGAGGCTGACCTTTCTCGGCGTACGGGTCAGCAGCGCGGTGCCGAGCGAGGTTTCGAGCGCATCCATCAGACGCGTGACCGACGAGGTCGCCACGCCGAGACGTTGCGCGGCCTTCGAAAAGCCGCCGGCGTCGGCCACTTCGAGCAAGGTATTCAGGGCCAGGAGTTTGTCCATGCACGGCCTCAATGCGGGTTTGGTTGCGTCACACGCAACGGGGGATTGCATTCTAGACGTATTCACTCAATGGCGCGCAACGAATAACCTGTCGTCGTTACTTAGCGAGAGGTGCAGCATGCAAACCATTCAGGTCGAGGTCCATTACGACTTCATTTGTCCGTGGTGCTGGATCGGCCAGCGCAATCTCGCCGCGGCGCTCGCGGAGTCGGGCGCCGAGGCGCGCGTGGCGATCCGCTATGTGCCGTTCGAGTTGAATCCGGCGATGCCCGCCGAAGGCATGAACCGGCGCGACTATCGCACCCGCAAGTTCGGCAGTTGGGCGCGCTCGCAAGGCATGGACGCGCAGGTTGCCGCGGCGGGTCTCGCGGCGGGCGCGCAGTTCAATTACGACAAGGTGCTGCGCACGCCGAACACGCGGCTCGCGCATCGTCTGATGCAGTTCGCGCAAGCGCTCAATCGAGCCCGGCAGACCGCCGCGCTATATCAAGCCATCTATGCCGCCTACTTTTCGGAAGGCCGCGACATCGGCTCGCTGGACACGCTGATCGACATCGCCGCCGAACACGCGTTCGATGCCGATGAAGTTCGCGCTTATCTGCTCGCCGCTTCCGGCACGCCGCACATCGAGGCCGCACGCGACGAGGCGGAGCGCCTCGGCATTCATTCGGTGCCGACGATCTCGATTGCCGGCGAATTGATCAGCGGCGCGCAACCGGGCGCCGTGTTCGCGAACGCGCTGCGTGCCGCCATGCAACGGAGCGCGGCATGAACGCGCTCGACGCACCGCGCGCCGTGGTGATCGGCGGCTCGCTCGGCGGACTGTTCTCGGCCACCACCTTGCGCGCGGCCGGCTGGGACGTGGACGTGTTCGAGACCTCGCCCAATCAGCTCGACAGCCGCGGCGGCGGCATCGTGCTGCAACCGGACGTGCTGGACGCGCTGCATTTCGCGGGCGTCGCCCTGCCCGATCCGCCGGGCGTGGCGTCGGGCGAACGCATCTATCTGGATCGCGAGGACAGGCGCGTCGAGCAACTGTTCATGCCGCAAATGCAGACTTCATGGAGCCTGCTGTACAGCGCCATGAGAAACGCGCTGCCCGCGGCGCGCCTGCATACCGGCGAGACCTTTAGCGACTTCCGCATGGACGGCGAGCAGATCGTCGCGCGCTTCGAAAGCGGCCGCAGCGAGCGCGCCGATCTGCTGATCGGCGCGGACGGCATCCGCTCGACGCTCAGGCGCCGCCTGCTGCCCGAGATCGTGCCGGCCTACGCGGGCTATGCGGCATGGCGTGGACTCGTCGCCGAACCCGATCTGCCGCTCTTCGCCGCGGACATCTTGCGCGAGCGCTTTACGTTCCAGCAAGGCGACGAACACTCGGCACTCGCCTATCTGATTCCCGGCGAAAACGACTCGACCGCGGCCGGCGAGCGTCGCTGGAACTGGGTGTGGTATCGCAAGTACGACCGCGCCCGGCTCAATGAACTGCTGGTGGACCGTCACGGCGCGGCGCGCGCTTTCTCGCTGCCGCCGGGCACGGCCAAGCACGCCGATGTCGAGCAGCTTCGGCTCGATGCAAAAGCCTTGCTCGGGCCGACGTTTCGCGCGCTGGTCGATGCAACCGGCGAGCCGTTCATGCAGCCGATCGTCGACCTGCGCACCCCCAGGATGGTGTTCGGACGTGTGGTGCTGATCGGCGACGCCGCATCGGTGCCGCGTCCCCATACGGCGGGCAGCACCGCCAAGGCCGCGGCCAACGCGCATGCGCTCGCGCTCGCGCTGGCGGGTGCGAGGCAAGCCGACACGAGCATCGATGCGTTGCTCACGCGTTGGGAGAGCCAGCAGTTGCAACGCGGCAAGCGCATGACCGATCTGGGCATTTCGCTCGGCGACCGTTTGATGAATATCGCCGGTTAGATCCGAGGCTCTTTCCGCCGCTTTTTCCGCTTTCCCGCTCTTTCCGCTTTCCCGCTCTTTCCGCTTTCCCGCTCTTTCCGCTTTCCCGCTTTTTCATTTCAGGAGTTGCTCATGTCGACCGACGCATCCATCACCGCCGCAAGCCCAGGCCCCGTCAAACTGACGCGCGGCCTGATCGCGCTATTCGCCTTCTGCTGCGGCGCGATCGTCGCGAATCTCTACTACGCGCAGCCGATCACCGAACTGATCGCGCCGGACATTCACATGTCCGGCGGCACCGCGAGCCTGATCGTTTCGCTCACGCAAATCGGCTATGCGCTCGGGCTGTTCTTTCTCGTGCCGCTCGGCGATCTGCTGGAAAACCGCAAGCTGATGATCGCCACCGCGCTGGTATCGATCGTGAGTCTCGCCGCCGCCGCGTTCGCGCACCAGCCAGACGGGTTGCTCGCAATTTCGCTGCTGATCGGCTTCAGTTCCGTGGCCGTGCAGATCCTGATTCCGCTCGCCGCCCATCTCGCGCCGGACGAATCGCGCGGCAAGGTGGTCGGCACCATCATGAGCGGACTGCTGCTCGGCATTCTGCTGGCGCGCCCGATCTCCAGCGTGGTGGCCGGGCACTTCGGCTGGCGCGCGGTATTCGCCGCGGCGGCGGTGTTGATGGCGATCGTCACCAGCGTGCTCGCGCTCACTATTCCGCGCCGCCAGCCGGATCACCAGGCCACGTACTTCCAGTTGATCGCCTCGCTCGGTCATCTGATCCGCACGATGCCGGTGCTGCGCCACCGCTCGTTGTATCAGGCGCTGATGTTCGCTTCGTTCAGCCTCTTCTGGACCGCGATCCCGATCGAGTTGACCCGGCAGTTCGGACTCTCGCAAACCGCGATCGGCATCTTCGCGCTGGTCGGCGCGATCGGCGCGACCTCGGCGCCGGTTGCGGGACGTCTCGCCGACGCGGGCCACACGGTGCGCGCGACGTTGATCGCGCTGGTGGTGGGCGCGCTCGCCTATACGCCTGCGTTGATCCATCCCGCGTGGGGCGTGGTGGGGCTGGTCGCGACCGGCATCGTGCTCGACTTCGCCGTGCAGATGAACATGGTGCTCGGCCAGCGCGAAATCTATGCGCTGCATGCCGCGAGCCGAAACCGTCTGAATGCGCTGTACATGACGAGCATTTTTGTCGGCGGCGCGTTCGGCTCGGCGCTCGCGAGTCCCCTCTATGAGCACGGCGGATGGACGCTGGTCGCCGGCGTCGCCACGGCATTCCCGCTCGTCGCGCTGATTCACTACCTGGCGATCGGCCGTCCGCATGCGGCGCGGCACAGCGCGTGAGCGGAACCGGTCACGGTACGGTTTCACAACGTTTAAGCGTGGCTTTAAGGAATTCGCGTGACGGCGGCGATACGCTGCTCGAGATACTTCATTGACAGGTGCCTGATGACTCGCAAGCCAATCTTGCTAGCGGCAACCGGCGCGCTGATCGTCGCCGCGCTGATCGTCGCCGTGTGGTCGATGTGGAAGCCCGCAATCGCGCCGCTCAGTGCGCCGCCGGCTTCATCGTTCGATTCGCAGACGAGGCTCGCGGGCGCGCGCGTCGTCGCGCTGGGCGACTGCATCGTGTGCCACACGGCCAAGGGCGGCAAGCCGTTCGCGGGCGGCCTGCCGCTCGCCACGCCGTTCGGCACGATCTACGCCACCAACATCACACCGGACGTGCAGACCGGCATCGGCAACTGGTCGCTCGAAGCGTTCACGCGCGCCGTGCGTCACGGCGTGGCGCGCGACGGGCACCTGTTGTATCCCGCGTTTCCGTACATCCACTTCACGCGCATGTCCGATCCCGACATTGCCGCGGCATACGCGTATCTGATGACGCGCGAACCGGTCAGCGCGAGCGCGCCGCCTAACGACCTGATCTTCCCGCTGAACTTCCGGCCCTTGCTGGCATTCTGGAACGTGTTGTTCCTGCGTGCCGGCGAGCGTCCCGCGGAGACGTCGAAAGACGCCGAATGGAATCGCGGCAAGCTGCTGGTGGATGGCCTCGGCCATTGCGCCTCGTGCCATTCGCCGCTCGACGCGATCGGCGGCGAGAAGTCGGGCCACGCGTTCGACGGCGGGATGGTCGACGGTTGGGAAGCGCCCGCGCTCAATGCGCTCGGCGGCGCGCCGAAACCGTGGACGAAAGAGCAGCTCGTCGCCTATTTGCGCAGCGGCCGCGCGAGCGAACACGGCGCGGCGGCCGGCCCGATGCTGCCCGTCACGCGCGATCTCGCCAGCGTGCCCGAGCAGGACGTGGAGGCCATCGCCACCTACATCCTGTCGCTTCAGAAGCCGCGGCCCGCTGTCGCGAACGTATCGGCACAGGCTGCTGAGCAAGGCGAAACGCAAGGCAGAACGCAAGCCGAAACGTCCGCGTCGGCGCAGCGCGGCGCGATCCTGTTCGGCGCGTCATGCGCGCAATGCCACGGACCCGCCGCGCCGATGCAGGCAATCGGCGAGCGCCCCACCCTCGCGTACAGCACCGCGGTGAATGCCGCCACGCCGCGCAACGCGATCCAGATGATGCTCGGCGGCATCGGCTGGCACGGCGCGGACACGATGAACTACATGCCGGCCTTCGGTGAGATTTATAGCGACCGGCAAATCGCCGATCTCGCCGCCTACATTCGCGCCGCGTATTCGCAGCGCGGCCCGTGGAACGACGTCGAAGCCACCGTGGCGAAAGTCAGAAAGGAGAACAACGCGCGATGATCACGCTTACCGTGAATGGCGTGCAGCACGCCCTCGATATCGACCCGTCCACGCCGCTGCTTTATGCGTTGCGCGACGGTCTGCACCTGCACGGCGCGAAGTTCGGCTGCGGTCTCGGGCAATGCGGCGCATGCACCGTGATCGTCGGCGGGGAAGCGGTTTTCTCGTGCCTGGTGCCGGTTTCGTCGATCGGCGCGCGGCCCGTGCGCACCGTGGAAAGTCTCGGCACCGCGGAGCATCCCGGTCCGTTGCAGAAGTCGTTCATCGAGCATCAGGCCGCGCAGTGCGGCTATTGCATCGCCGGCATGATCATGCGCGCGCAGGCGCTGCTGGATCGCAATCCGCATCCGACGGAAAGCGAATTGCGCGAGCATATGGAGCCGAACCTGTGCCGCTGCGGCACGCATATGCGCATTCTCGCGGCGATCCGCGAGGTTGCGCATCTGCCGGCCGGCGACGGCGTGCCCGCCGCGAAGCCACCACGCACGGCGAACCACGGAGGCACGCAATGAGCGTCCACGACAAGATCGACAGGATCGACGACATCAACGGCATCGACGAAGGACGCCGCCGTTTCATGATGTCCGGCGCGCTAGCGGTGAGCTTCAGCCTGTTCCCCGGCGCGAAGGCGCTCGCGCAGCAAGTGATCGCCGACGAAGGCGCCGCCGTGCACATCGCGAAAGCCACCGAGAAGCTGGCGGGCAGCCTGAAAACCAATCCCTATCTCGACGCGTGGATCAAGATCGATCCCGCCGGCAGGGTGACCGTTTATACCGGCAAGGTGGAACTCGGCACGGGCGTGCGCACCGCGCTGCTCCAGGTCGCGGCCGAGGAACTGAGCATGGCGCCGTCGCTGATCACCTTCCTGACCGCGGACACCGGCGCGTCGCCCGACGAAGGACTCACTGCGGGCAGCCACACCATCGCCGATAGCGGCAGCGCGCTGCTGAACGCGGCGGCGCAGGTCCGCGGGCTGCTCGTCGGCGCGGCGGCCAAACACTTCGGCGTGAGCGGCAGCGCGTTGAGCGCGCACGACGCGATCATCAAGGCGCCCGATGGAAGATCGATGACCTATGGCGAAGCCGTCGGCCTGGTCGACCTGCATCGCGTAGCCACACCCGAGTCGCCGCTGAAAGATCCCGCGACCTTCAGCGTGATCGGCACCTCGTTGCCGCGTCTCGACATACCGGGCAAGGTGACGGGCGGCCCGAGCTACGTGCAGGACATGGTCATGCCGGACATGCTGCATGCGCGCGTGGTGCTGCCGCCGGTGTACGGCGCGCAACTGCTGCGCACCAACACGCCCGATGTCCTGAAGATGCCGGGCGTGGTCGACGTGATCCGCGACGGCAGCATGCTGGCCGTGGTCGCCAGCGGCGAATGGCAGGCGGTGCAGGCGCAACGCGCGCTCGCGGCGGGCAGCCAGTGGAGCGCGGGGCACGCGCTGCCCGATCCCGCCACCGTGCACCGCGATCTCAAACAGATTTCCACCGAACACATCGAGATCGCCAACACGCATGGCCCGGCGGGCGCGCCGCTCAAAACGCTGAGCGCGACCTACACCAAGCGCTACATGCTGCACGGCTCGATCGGGCCGTCGTGCTCGGTCGCGCAGTTCAAGGACGGCCACATGACCGTGTGGACGCACTCGCAAGGCGTCTATCCGCTGCGCGACGCGCTGGCCGAAATGCTCGCGCTGCCGAAAGAGAACGTGCGCTGCGTCCACGTCGAAGGCTCGGGCTGCTACGGCCACAACGGCGCGGACGACGTCGCCGCGCACGCCGCGCTGATCGCGCGCGACATGGCCGGCCGCCCGGTTCGCGTGCAATGGATGCGCGAACAGGAACACACGTGGGACCACTACACGCCCGCGATGGTCACGCAAGCGAAGGCCTCGCTCGACGCCGGCGGCGGCATCGTCGACTGGGATTACGCGCTGTGGAGCAGCTCGCACAACGAGCGGATCGTCAACGCCGGCCGGCTGATTCCGGCGCAGTTGCTGGAGAAGCCGTTCACGCCGGCGCCCTCGGTGCCGATGGTGCAGCCCGAAGGCGGCGGCGACCGCAACGCGATTCCGCTGTACACGTTTCCGAACCTGCGCGTGATGAACCATTTCTCGCCGACCATGCCGCTGCATACCTCGGCGATGCGCTCGCTCGGCGCGCACATGAACGTGTTCACGATCGAGTCCTTCATGGACGAACTCAGCGCCGCGGCGGGCGCCGATCCGGTCGCGTTCCGTCTGAAGCATCTGCATGACCCGCGCGCACGCGACGTGATCCGCCTCGCCGCCGAGAAATTCGGCTGGCCGCGCGCGCCGCGCAAGGCCAATCACGGCGTCGGCTTCGCGTTCGGCAAGTACAAGAACCTGATGGCGTACGTGGCGATCGCCGTCGAGGTTGCCGTCGTGCGCGAGACCGGTCAGGTGACGCTCGAACACGCGGAAGTGGCGGTGGACTCCGGGCAGATCGTCAACCCCGACGGCATCCGCAACCAGATCGAAGGCGGTGTGATCCAGTCGGCGAGCTGGACGCTCTACGAGGCCTTGAAGTTCGACACGCGGCGCATCCGCAGCTTCGACTGGAGCAGCTATCCGATCCTGCGGTTCTCCGCCGTGCCGCGCAGCCTGAACGTGCACCTGCTCGACCGCCCCGGCGCACCGTTTCTGGGCGCGGCCGAAGCGTCGATGGGGCCGACCGCCGGCGCGCTCGGCAATGCGTTGTTCGACGCGACCGGCCAGCGCCTGCGCGACATGCCGCTCGCCGGAGACGGCCTGCGCCGCCGGATCGACGCCTGACGGCATGCCCGTTAAGAAGATTTAAGCAATCTGAAGTTCAATACAGTGCGCGCAGTCTTACGATTGAAACCTGCGATGTCGCATCATGCATCGTCAAGAACAGCGATTCATCAACGTCAAGACTGGAGAGAAATTTGGCTAACCCATCCGCAATCCCCTCGGCGAATCGTCGGCAACTGCTGGTTGCGGGCGCTGGCGCGGCCGGCGCGGCAGTCGCCGCCATGGCCGCGCCGGGCGTCGCGATGGCCGCCGCGGCGGCCGGCGGCAATCCGCACGCAGGCAGTGCATCCCACTCACAGCATGGAGAGCGACACACGATGAACACGGTAACCACAAAAGACGGCACGCGGATCTTCTTCAAGGACTGGGGCGCCGGCAAGCCCGTGGTGTTCTCGCACGGCTGGCCGCTCGACGCCGACGCGTGGGACGCGCAAATGCTCTTCCTCGTGCAGAAGGGCTATCGGGTCATCGCCCACGACCGCCGCGGCCACGGCCGCTCCGATCAGCCGTCCCACGGCAACGACATGGATACCTACGCCGACGACCTGGCCGCGGTGATCAACGCGCTCGACCTGAAGGGCGCGACGCTCGTCGGCCATTCGACGGGCGGCGGCGAAGTCGCGCATTACATCGGCCGCCACGGCACCTCGCGGGTCGCCAAGGCCGTGCTGATCGGCGCCGTGCCGCCGATCATGGTCAAGACCGAGAGCAACCCGAACGGCCTGCCGATGTCCGTGTTCGACGGCATTCGCGCGAACGTGGCGGCGAACCGCTCGCAGTTCTACAAGGACCTGGCCATGCCGTTCTACGGCTTCAACCGGCCCAACGCGAAGACCTCGCAAGGCACGATCGACGAGTTCTGGCGCGAAGGCATGCTCGGCTCGATACTCGGCCAGTACGAATGCGTGAAGCAGTTCTCCGAGGTGGACTACACCGCCGACCTGAAGAAGATCGACGTCCCCACGCTGATCCTGCACGGCGACGACGACCAGATCGTGCCGATCGACGACTCGGCGCGCCTCTCGGCGAAGCTGGTGAAGAACGCCACGCTGAAGGTTTATCCGGGCGCGCCGCACGGCATGTGCACGACGCTGGCGGATAAGGTCAACGCCGATCTGCTGGAGTTCTTGCAAAGCTGATGCCGAAGCCCGGGCGCTGATCCCGGGATGAATCGGGGCAACGCTCGTTGCCCATGCGCGGCGCGTTTTCCTGGCGAACCTGGCTCGCCGGAAAAACGCGCCGCGCGTGCGTTGGAGATTGAACTCGTCATTCGACCGATTGCGACCGGTAAGCCATAATGACGAATAATTACATTTCGTTATTTTCGGTTAAATTACCGAGGTAGCGGGACCGCTGCGCGACGAATCGAGGTGACGATCCATGCTTGACGATACTCAGACATCCGCCGCCACGGCCGCACGCCCGAAGGACTCGCTCGGCTGCCTGTCGAGCCACCTGTACCGCGATCTCGAACTCGACACCGGCGAGTTCAGGTTCCATCGCAAATGCACGCGCGACAACAAGGCCAGCGCCGTTGCCATGCACGGTTCGGAGCGCGGCTTTCTGATTGGCGTGTCGCTGAAAACCGGGCATCGCCGGCGTATTTTCTCGGGCCACCGCTGGACCTCGCACGACTTCGAACAGGACAGCATCTACATTCGCGACTTCGCGGACGACTATAAAGCCGACTTGCAAAGCGGCTTCGATTTCGTGCTGATCGAACTGTCGCGCGCTTTCATGGCGAACGCCTGCTATGAGCGAAGCGGCGCGAGCGTGCCGCGGCTCGCGCCGCTGGCCGGGCACAAGGACCCGGTGCTCGGCCATCTCGCCCAGGTGCTGGCGCTCACGCTCGACCGGCAGAGCGAGGCCAGCCCGCTCTTCGTCGAACAATTGGGCGTCACCATCGGAACCCATCTGCTCGATCGGTACGGCAACGCGCCGCCGCAATCGGAGAAGAAAAGCCGCCGCCTCTCCAGTTTGCAGGAAGCACGCGCCAAGGACATGCTGCTCGCAAAGTCGCAAGGCAACGTTTCGATCGAGGAAATCGCAAGCGCGTGCAATCTGTCACGCAGCTACTTCATTCGCGCGTTTCGCGAGACCACGCATCGCACGCCGCATCAATGGCTGCTCGAACGGCGTATCGACCACGCCCGCGACCTGCTGAAGCATTCGGACTATTCCCTGTCGGAAATCGCCATCGCCTGCGGCTTCTCCGATCAGAGTCATTTCACGCGAATATTCTCGCAATGGGTCGGCGTGCCGCCCGGCGCGTGGCGCCGGCAAGCCTGCAACTGACCCGCTTGCAACGCATGCGTCGAGCCGGCGCCGATTGAACGATCGAGCGCCGCCGTTGTTTCATGCCAATGGACTTTCATACAAAGCATCGCACTAACCGACAAGACACGCGCGATTCGCCAAGGTACTTTCGATCACGTCGACGATGGCCGTTCGAGCGCGCCTCGCCGGATGGAAATCATGCAAAGGCGGGTGACGCCACGATCGAGCCGCACCGTTGCCTTATCACGCTCATTGCCCGGAACCTGAAAACGACATGATCGAATTAGGCCGCTTTCACATCGATCTGGAGATGCGCACGTTGCGCAAGGACGGCGAACCGGTGCATCTCGGCTCCCGTGCGTTCGATATCCTCGCGGTGGTCGCATCGGCGGGCGGGCGCCTCGTCACGAAAGACGAGTTGATGAACGCGGTCTGGCCCAACACGATAGTCGAAGAAAACAATATTCAGGTGCACCTCTCCGCGCTGCGAAAAATACTGGGCGCGGACCGCGATCTGATTCTCACCGTGCCAGGGCGCGGTTATCAACTGGTGCGCCGATCGAACCGGTCGACGCCCGGGCAATCCTTCGCGCCCGCGCCTGCCGCATGCCCGTTGCCGCCGCCCAAGACGCACCTGGTGGGCCGCGAGGCGGCGGTTCGGCAAATCCGCGCGATGCTCGCGCACGCGCACGTGCTGACGCTGGTGGGCGCGGGCGGCATCGGCAAAACCAGTCTCGCGATCGAAGCGGCCCGTCACGCCGCCGCGGATTTCGTCGAAGTGTGCTTCGTGGAACTCGCCGCGCTCACCGCGCACGGCGGCGTGCTCGCCGCCATCGCCGAAGGCTGCGGAGTGGCTGCGGCAGACGTCGCGCCGGGTGTTGCACCGGGTGTTGCACAAATGGCCGCCGCGCTCGCGCAAAAACGCCGGCTGCTGGTGCTCGACAACGCCGAGCACCTGGTGGACGAGGTCGCGGAAGTCGTCGAGGCGCTGGTCGCGGAATGCGCTTCGCTGCGCGTGCTCGTCACGAGCAGGGAGCCGCTGCGCATCATGCCCGAAGCAATTTTTCGGGTGGACCCGCTCGACGTGCCGCAACCGGATTCGAGCGACGCGGAGATCTTGCAGCAGTCGGCCGTGAATCTGTTTCTGCTGCGCGCCAACTCGTTGCAGCGCAAGGTGGGCGCGGAGCGTGCGGAACTGCGGCTGGTCGGCGAGATATGCCGGCGGCTCGACGGCATTCCGCTCGCGCTCGAACTGGCCGCGGCCCGCGTCGTGGCGCTCGGCGTGGAAGGCGTGTATCAGCGGCTGGACGATCGCATGGCGATTCTCGCGGGCGGCTATCGGACCGCGCTGCCGCGCCATCAAACCTTGCGCGCGACCTTCGACTGGAGCTTCGCGCTGCTCGACGCCGGCGCGCAGTCGCTGTTCAGACGAATCGCGGTGTTCGGCGGCCTGTTCACGTTCGAGGCCATGTGCGCGGTCGTGTGCGACGCCGGCTTGACGGTCGCGAGCGCGATCAACGGCATCAGCGAACTGCTCGCCAAATCGCTGGTGAATGTCGAATTCGACGGTCCGGTGGCGCGGTATCGCCTCTCCGAATCGACGCGCGCCTATGCGCTCGAAAAGCTCCAGGCGGAAGGCGAGCGGCAGGATCTGGCCGCGCGCCATGCGCGCTATCTCGCCTGCTGCTTGCAGGCTCGCCCGGCGCGGACGGCTGCCGGCGCGGCGAGCAGCACCGATTCGAGCGCCGCCGATCACGCGGCGGTTTTCCAGCATTCGCTCGACGACGCGTGCAGCGCCCTGGATTGGGCGTTCTCCCCGGAGGGCGACGTGCGGCTCGGCGTCGAACTCGCGTCGAATCTGGCCGGCGCGCTGCTCGACGCCGGCATGATCGCGGAGTGCTGCGCGCGCACCGGGCAAGCGGTCGACGCGCTCGACAAGCTCCCCGCCGCATCGGTCGCCGCCGTCAGCGAAATGCGCGTGCGCGCGGCGTTGGCGTCGGCCTTGCCCTACATTCACGGCGCGGTTGGGCGGTCGGCGGAATTGTGGCGCGACGTGCTCGCGCTCGCGCTGGCGTGCGGCGACGAAGCGTTTCATGCCCGCGCGCTATGGGGCCTCTGGAACACGATGATGTCCGGCGGAAACATCCACGAATCGATGAAGTACGCGAAGCGGTTCCAGCAATTCACGCAGGCACAAGCACAAGCACAAGAGAACCCGTGGCAACAGATCCTGGCGGATCAACTGGTGGCCATTTCGCTGCATTGTCTCGGCCGGCATGGCGAAGCCCGGCAGGCGCTGCTCGACGTCAGGCAACGTATCGTCTCGCTCGACGGCAAAGCGCAGCGGGTGGGCAGCTTCGCCGTCGATCCGCTCGTCTATTGCAACGGCACGCTCGCGCGAATCGCGTGGCTCGAAGGGAATGTCGGCGAGGCCCTGGCGCTCGTCGATCAACTCGTGAGCCTGGTGCGCCCCCATACGATGGAACCGTCGCTCACGCATGTGCTCGGCGCGGCGGCGGCGCCGCTTGCGTTGTTGTCGGGCGATCTGAGCGGCGGCGCGGCCTATCTGGAGATCATGCGCTCGCAAGCCGCGCTGCATCGCTCCGAGGTGTGGCTGGATTACTGCGACTGCCTGTCCGCGTATCGCGACATTCTCGACGGACACGCGCAGCGGGCGCTACCGGTTCTCGCGCAGGCGCTCGACGCGTTGATCGCGCGCGGCTTCCGGCGTTTGATCACGCTGTTCATCGTCGCCTACGCCGAGGCGCTCGTCACGGCCGGGCAGATCCACGAAGCCCGCAGCCGATTGAACGAAGCGCTGGCATTCTGCGAAAGCAACGGCGAGCTGATTTTCCTGCCGGAAATCTGGCGCGTGCTGGGGCTTGCGGCACACGCCGAAGCGCGCGCGCAGGCCTATGCGGGGAATGCGTCCAACGCGCGGCGCAGTGACGCGTCGGCATGCTTCGCGAAGGCGATCGAACTGTCCCGCACGCAGGGCGCGAGGATGTGGGAACTGCGCGCCTCGATGGCGCTCGCCGCGCTGCTGCGCGACGAAGGCCGAACCGAGGCGGCGCTTGAACTGCTCGAACGAATCGCGCTCTGTTTCGACGCGGCATCCGGCAGCGCCGACGTCGATGCGTTGTTCGAGACCATCGGGACGCTGCGCTCGCGCTCAGGCAAACCGCTTCGCCGGGCGGCGTTCGACACCATGCCGCCGCTCGACACGCGCGCGGCTTTGGCGGCTCCCGCTAGCGCCGGCTAGATAGCGGTGGCCCTTGCGGCGGCCGTTGCGCTCGCCGGCCGGCTCACGTGCAACCGGCCACACCCGGCGCGTGAACGCGAACGCGCTCAGCCACAGTTCACACGTTCGCGATGTGCGTGTCCGCAATCGCGCGCACGTCGATGCGGCGCGGCAGGATCGCGTCGCGGTTCGCGCTGTCCGCCACCTTTTGCAGCGCGGCAATATCCGCCTCGGTGATGAAGTGCTGTTTCAGCGACGCGCGTTGCGTGATCCGCTTCGCGGCATCGAGCGGCGAGCGCGTCAGCGTCGCGTAGATTTGCGCGTAGGCGTCGGGGTTCGCCAGCGCCCAATCGCCCGCGCGTTGCAGCCTGAGCAGGACGTCCGCGATCGCCGCGCGTTTGCGCGTGTCCGCGAGCGCGGCCCCGGAGGCGGTGATGAAACCGAGACCGCTGTTGATGCCGGTGCCGTCGCGCAAAATCCGCGCGCCGCGTTGCACCGCGATGCCGTAGTACGGATCGAACGTCGCCCATGCTTCGATCGATCCCGATGCGAACGCGGCAAATGCATCGACCGGCAAGAT
The DNA here is from genome assembly GCF_003330825.1 of Paraburkholderia terricola. Classification (NCBI taxonomy): domain Bacteria; kingdom Pseudomonadati; phylum Pseudomonadota; class Betaproteobacteria; order Burkholderiales; family Burkholderiaceae; genus Paraburkholderia; species Paraburkholderia terricola. The sequence goes on along the minus strand of NZ_CP024942.1, from coordinate 1,714,985 downwards.
GAAACGCACGCTGACGTCTTCTTTCGAGAGCCCCGCTTCAGCCAGCGCGCCGTATAACTGAAACTGCGAAATGCTGCCGCGCGCCGAGGAGACGAACACGGTGCGCCCCTTCAGATCTGCGACCGTGCGAATCTTCGAATCCGCCGCGACCAGAATGCCGAGTTGCGCGCCGGAGCCCACGCGCGTCGCGACGATCTTCAAGCTCGGATCGCCCACCGCCGCCGCGAGCACCGGCAAGTCGCCCGCCGGCGCGAGATCGACCGCGCCCGCGCGTTGCGCTTCGAAGAGCGGCGCGGCGCCCTGGAAGTTGGCCCAGCGAAAAGCGTAGGGCGCGCCGTCGAGCACTTTCGCCGCTTCCGCCAGCGCGCGCGTGCCGCCGGCCTGGTCACCGAGAACGAGCGTGGTGGAAGTGGCGGCGGCTTCGGCGGCCTGCGCGCGGTGCGCGTGCAACACGCCGGTCACGGCGAAGGCGCTCAGTGCGGGCGCCGCGCCTAATAGCTTCAGCGTGCGCCGTCGCGTGGAAAACGATGTGGGAACAGAAGCGGCCATACGCCCTCGCTTTGCAATAGTTCGCCAAGCGTAGCGAGCGAAGCGGGCCTTGAGAATGATTCGATTCCGATAACGTTATCTCGAACCGCTATTTGGCTCTGGATGCCGCGGGCGTTCGCCGAGCGGGCATGGTCGGCCGTATCGGGGCGCCAGGCCGGGAAGGCCCGGCGCCGGTGGCCGCGCCGCCACTGTGGAGAACGGCGCTTCGTCTTAACCGCGAGGTGCGCTAACCCGCGCCGGTTTCACTTCGGCTGCTCGACGTAACGCAGATACGGCTTCACCGTCTTGAAGCCTTGCGGGTATTTCTTCGCTGCGTCGTCGTTCGAAACGGAGGTCGGGATGATGACGTCCTCCCCCGGTTTCCAGTTCACCGGCGTCGCCACCGTGTGTTTCGCGTTGAGCTGCAGCGCATCGAGCAGACGCAGCACTTCGTCGAAATTGCGGCCCGCGCTCATCGGATACACGAGCATCGCCTTGACCTTCTTGTCGGGGCCGATCAGAAACACGGAGCGCACCGTTGCGTTATCCACGGCGGTGCGCGGGCCGCCGCTCGCGCTCGGATGGATCATGTCGTAGGCCTTCGCGACGCTCAGGTCGGCGTCGCCGATCAGCGGGTAGTTGATCGCGTGACCCTGCGTCTCCTCGATATCCTTGACCCATTTCTCGTGATCGCTGACGGGATCGATGCTAAGACCGATGATCTTCGTGTTGCGCTTATCGAATTCCGGCTTCAGCCGGGCCATGTATCCGAGTTCGGTGGTGCAAACCGGCGTGAAATCCTTAGGATGAGAAAACAGGATCGCCCAGTGGTCGCCGATCCATTCGTGAAAATGGATCGTCCCTTCGGTGGTTTCCGCAGTGAAATCCGGAGCTTCTTCGCCTAGTCGAATCGACATCGTCATCCTCCATGAAGCGTGCTGCCAGGGTACGCCGTCGGCGGCCCCGGCTGGTTGGTTGGCAATCAGGCGAGCAGCCTGACTGACGATCGGGCTCCGGCTTGTCGAACGGCATGGCGCAGGGGCCCATTAGCGGGCGCAGCGCGTGCGGCGGCTCCCTGAAAGAAACCCGCCGCGGGGTGTGATGAACCTCGGACGAACCTCGGGACGAACGCCAGGACGCGCTGCGTGTCGCGCTTATAGCGTAGAACAAAAAGGACGGATATCGCGGCTGTTATGCAGAGCGGAACCGCCATTATGGTGACGGATCCGCTCATCGACGATGCGTGGCGCCGGCTTCAGCCTTGCGGAAAACCGGCGCGCGGCAAAACGCCGGGGCGCTCGCCGCGCCTTGGCTCAATGCTCGTCGTCGCCGTCGCGGCCACAGGCCTGGGCCGAATGACCATGACCGTCGCCGCGACGATCGTCGTCCGCGCCCGGCAGCGTCTGCGCCACGTAGGCGGGCAACTCGCTCGCATCCCATGCGAAGACGAAGAACTGGTTCGGGTTCGCGATGCCGGCTGGATGATTCGTATCGGTGACCGTGCCGAGGAAGTCGTTGTCGTTGGCGATGAACAGCGTGTGCTTCTTCACGCCGCCGACTACCACGTCGGGGCCGAACGCCAGGCCTTCCAGTTTCGCCGGAATGTCGTTCGCGCTATAGCCGTGCGCGGTCAACGACGCGACCACGTCGAGGAACAAGGCTTTGCGCACCGCATACGGCGCGAGACCGGCCTCGCTGCTCGCGTTGCTCACGTCCTGCGCGCCTGTCAGGTCGATGTGAAACACCTTCTTGAAGGCCGCCGTGGAGTTGTCGCCGAGTCCCTTGCCGTCGCGCTCGTCGACCAGCAATTCATGGTCGTTGACGGCCACCACGTCGCTGATGGTCGGATACTTCGGCTTCGCCGCCGTACCGATGTTCGTCAGCGGATAGGCAAACTGCGTGGTCTTGCCGCTGCGCAAATCGATCCTGACGATGCGCGTATACCCGCCGCTCGTGCCGCCGTCCTGAATCAGCGGGCTTTGCATCGCGCCGAACAGCGTCCTGCCGTCCGGCGAGATCGCGAGACCTTCCATCCCCTTGTTCGCCACGCGGCCCGAGGCGTTCTGCGAGATTTCGTCGCTGCCGACGGCGGCGAGCGTCGACACGGCGAACGTATCGGGCAGCTTGTAGGTATCGGTGCGGCGGCCGCTGCGGCGATCGAAGCGATAGACGTAGGGACCGTATTCGTCGGAGATAAAGACGCTTTCGCCGTCGCTGCTCACACGCACGCTTTCGGGATCGAAGCGTGCGTCGAGAGCGTTGGTCGACAGGCGCGTCGGGTCGAAGTTGTCGGAGCGGCCGGTGAAGTAGTGAGTGCGATTGCGGCGGTTCAGCGCGGGCGCGCCGTTGGGCACGCCGGCCGCGGCGCCCGTTCCGTAGACCAGCGTTTCAGACGCGTGAAGCAGCGTCGTGCCGATGAGTTTCGGCGTCAGCGTGTACGGCAGCGCAGCGCCCGCCGCGCCGGGTTTCAGGCGCAGGCGCAAGGTCTGAAAGCGGTTGATGTACGACGCGGTGTCGTCGATGGCCGCGTTGTACGGCACGGCATTCGGGCCGCGGTCCGGCACCGCGACAAACGTATGGCATCCCGCGTAGGCGATGCCCGAACCCAGGCCGCCCAGCAGATTGCCCGCCGCGCCGTTCTCCAGCGGCGCCGCCGTTTCCTTCGACAAATCGCCGCTCAAGCCGCTCAACTGGCCGACCGCGATGAGGTCCACGGCTGCGTGCGCCGCCGTGGCGAACAGGAGCGACGAGGCGATCGCCGTCAGGGCAAGAAGTCTTGAACGAGACACGATGATGTTCCTTGAAGGGAATGCTTGTTTTGGACGTGCCTCGCGCTAAGCGTCGCCCATGCGTGCGTGGCTCGCGTGGATCTTCGGGGGTGGTCAGGGAGGGCCAGCGCGCAGCTCGGTGGGCCGTTGGAGGCCGGCGGTCATAGTGCGTGAGGTTTGTGACTGAATAATGACCGTTATGCGCGGCCGGGCCAGCGGCGCGAACCGGTCGAGCCGAAGCGGCGAATCACCGCTTTGCGTGGACGTGGTGAACGGACATCTCAGCAGGCTGACGGAACGTGCGTGGGGCAATGGCCGATTCAATCGGCCATTGCTTCGGGTCTTTCACTTTTGCGCACTTTTGGCCCGAGCAGGCGCGTTCTTCTTCAAGCTGGTGTGATTGAAATCGATAGCGGCGCGCACCAGATTTTTCAGCGCGCGCGCATTGATCTTGTCGCCCTCGAAAAAGTCGATTGCGCGTCTCGCGTTGCCTTCGAGTCCCGCGTTGAAGAGTTGATCGGGATCGGGAAGATTCGCACCGTGGGCAAAGGTCAGCTTCACCTTGCCTTTATGCGCGTTGGCGACCGCGATCATGCCGTCGCGGGACCATACCGGGCTTCCCATCCACTTCCATTCCTCGATGATCCGCGGGTCGGCCTGGAGAATGCTCTTGCGGATGCCGGCAAACGTTTCGCCGCGCCAGTCCGTGAGTTCCGCGATCATCTGGTCGATGCGTTCCGATGGGTTCATGGTTCTTCTCACCTCGAAATCCGTGTCATGGGACCACGATAGTAATACGCCGGCGACACCGCTTGCGAGCACGCGCACTGAATGTCCCCGGCCCCAGCGCTTCAGCTACGCATGGCTGACTTTCAGTCGTCGAATGTGCCGCGATATTCCGGCGCGGCGTCGCGGCGCGTGTTGATTTCGAACATCACGCCGCCCGGCGCGCGGCAAAAGAAGCGCGAACCGCGGCCATTGTTGAAGACTTCGGTCTCCATCTCGACACCCTCCGTCTTGAAGCGCTCATACAACGCGTGAACGGCATCGAGGCTCGGCAGTTCGAAGCCGACATGGAAAGCCTTGGGCCATGCCGGCGCATCGCCGCTCGCGTGATCGATCACCACGTCGAAGCCGGGGCGCTTGAGAATGTACGACTGGTCCCAGGTTCCCGCGATAGTGAAACCCAGGTGCTGTTCAAAGAACCTGGCGGTCGCGGGAGTGTCGGCTGAGGGGAAGCTCAAGTGGTTGAGTTTCATGCTGTCGATAAAGGCGGTCATCATCGGTCTCTCGCTCATTGGCGGCGGCCCTATGCCAGCGCCGATGACGTCAGAATATAAGCGGAAGCTCGCATTCAACAACTCGCATTGAGCGCATGCGCCGATGGGTCGTGAAGCCCGCATGAAGCCGCGGCTTCGACGAGAGACGGAGACCGTAGCGGCTTCGGTTGCTCACATTCACGAATGTTCCGGCGGACGCGCGGATGATGCGCGGTCTGCGCTCGCATGGGTTCGCGCGGGGGTGCGGAACCGCCGTTGCGATGTCGCGAAGAGCGCGCCGTCAGTCTTTCTTTTTGTGCGGCAGCGCTGCGTTCAGAAGCGGGTTGAAACGGGTCGAGTCGGTGGCGGGCCTGGCTTTGCCCTCGGCTTTACGCTTACCCCTTGGCGCGTTACCCGACAATTGGGCGAGTAGTTCTTCGGAGCTTGCGTCGTTGTTGTCGTTGTTGTCGTCGCTGCTCCCGGCTTCGTCTGATCGAGCCGCTTTCTTTGGTTTGCCGCGCGACGGTTCACGCTCTTCTGAGGTTGCCTGCGTGTCGTCCTCGGATACTTTTGCTCCGGCGATGTGCCCGATCACGGCCGCAAACGAACTCGACGCCGATTTTGGCGCATCGCCCGGAAGCATCGTCTGGGCAACGATGTCGCGCAGCGTGCGGCCGTCGACGGAGCGCGCGGTCGGGGTCGTGCGCCAGTCGATGTCGGTCTGGGCGAACGCGCCAATCACACGCTCAAGCACCGCGGGCGACAGCACGCCGCCGTCATACAGGCTGATCACCGCGCGCTCGAAGACTGGAAACAGCGTGGATGCGGATGTCCTGGACACGGGTTTTCCCTCCTTGGACTGCTTGTCGATCGCGGTTTCGCGTCGGCATTGCGCTAACGATCGGCCTCTGACCATTGAACGATTGAGCGATTGGATGAACGGCGGCCGCGGCCGCTCCGCGCATTCACTCCTCGCACTTCACGTCTTGCCTCGGCACGACGATGATCACCGGATACGTTCCCCTGTCGAGTTCCACGCGCGCCACCACGGTCATTGTCGCGTCGTCGCTGTCGTCGTACACGCTCACCCTCTCGTGCCGAAGGCTGGTGACGCCGACGCAGCCGGACGCGCGGCCCTCATCGGAGAGTTTGCACTGAATCGGATTCTCGGCCAGATAGCGATACCGGTTCGAACTCGACAGGTATTCGCGAAGGCTTTGCGCCGTCCCGCCAATGCCGGTCACGTAGGCAATCGCGCACTGCTGTTTCGGCGTTTCATTGCCGGTCGACGTTTCGGCGTTCGCGTGCGCGCTCATCGCGGCGATGCCTGCGATAAGCGACGATGCGATGATGGACTTCATGGCGCGGTTCCCGTTTTGTGGATCTAAGCGCAGGATTGTAAAGTCATCGCGACCAGCCGGCAGCCCTGCCGAAGCGTTGGCTTGAGCGCCGGCCGTGGCGCGGGAAAAACGCAGGTGTCGAAACTAGTATATGATGACCATCATGAAGAAGCCCCCAGTCAAGCGGAATACCGCCAGCCGCAAGGAACTCACACACGAGCGCATCGTCGAGGTGGCCGCCCGCGCGATCCGGCGCAGCGGCTACGCCGGCACGGGCGTGGCCGACATCATGAAGGAGGCCGGCCTGACGCATGGCGGCTTTTATGCCCACTTTCCGTCGCGCGAAGTGCTGCTTGCCGAAGCGGCCGACCGCGCCGGCGCCGAAGCCGTGGCCATGTCCGAACATATCGCGGCCTCCGTGGCGCCCGACCAGGCGTTGCCGGCGATCGTGCGCGCGTATCTGTCGAAAGAGCATTGCCAAAGCGTGGAAACGGGCTGTCCGGTCTCCGCGCTCGGCTCGGAGATGCCGCGCCAGGCGCCCGTCGTGCGGCGCGCGGCCACCCGCCGCATCAAGGAAATGATCGATGTCGTCGCGCGCCAATTGCCCGACTGGGGCCAACCGGGCGCACACGAACAGGCGCTGATGACGGTCGCCACGATGGTCGGCACCCTGATGCTGGCGCGCGCCGTCGACGATCCAAAGCTCACGGATAGTTTTCTTGAAACCGCATTGAAAAAACTCGCGCCCACTGATGTGTGAATCCGCCCGGCCCGGCGCCGGTTTTCGCTGCACCTGAAATATGATGACAATCATACAAATGGCAGGATGAAAGCCCCGCCGCCCACGTATCGGACATCGCTCACATCGCTCACTATCGGAAGAACATCATGGAAACCAGAATAGCGCTCGTTACCGGCGCGTCGTCGGGAATCGGCGAAGCCACGGCCGAGCGGCTCGCGCAGGCCGGATACACGGTCTACGGCACGAGCCGGCGCGGTGCGCAAGGCGGCCAACGGACCTTCGAGATGCTGCCGCTCGACGTGACGAGCGAGGAATTGGTGGAAGCGGCGGTCAGCGAAGTCCTGCGCCTGCACGGCCGCATCGACCTGCTGGTGAACAACGCGGGCTTCGGCGTCGCCCCGGCCGCCGCGGAAGAGAGTTCGATCGATCAGGCCCGAGCGATCTTCGATACGAACTTCTTCGGGATCGTCCGCATGACGCGCGCCGTGGTGCCCCATATGCGCCGACACGGCAGCGGCCGCATCATCAACATCGGCTCCGTGCTGGGTTTTCTGCCGATGCCCTATATGGCGCTGTATTCCGCCACCAAGCACGCGGTCGCGGGTTACTCGGAGTCGCTCGACCACGAGTTGCGTACCAAGGGCATTCGGGTTTCGGTCATCGAGCCCGCCTACGTCAAGACGGCCTTCGACGCGAACTTCATGGCGCCCGACGCCCCGCTCGACGAATATCGCGAGGTGCGCTCGGCCGTCGACAAGCGGGTGAAAGAGGTGGTCGAGAATGCCGACGGTCCCGAGGTCGTGGCCGAAACCGTACTGCGGGCCGCCAGCGCGGCTCGCCCGAAGCTGCGCTATACGGCCGGCGGACTCGCCGGCCGTCTGCAATTGCTACGCAGGTTCGCGCCCGCGGGCCTGGTGGACGCCGGCGTTCGCAAGGATTTGCGGCTGGCAACGTAGGCCGCGTGACTACCTCTCCCGTTTTAAAGCCGCAACCCGCGAAACAATGTAATGCAATGAGCAATAAGGAACTGTGATGAAGGCATTCGTCGTCGATCGATATGGACGCAAGAATGGCGTACGGGCCGGCGATATGCCGGTTCCCGAACTGCGCGAGGACGACGTATTGATCCAGATTCACGCCGCCGGCGTGAACCCGCTCGATTCGAAGATCAGAGACGGGGAATTCAAGCTCCTCCTGCCTTATCGTTTGCCATTGATTTTAGGCCACGACCTGGCGGGAGTGGTGGTCCGCGTCGGACCGCACGTGCGGCGATTCAAGCCGGGCGATGAAGTCTTTGCGCGACCGCATAAGGACCGCATCGGCACTTTCGCGGAATTCATCGCGGTCAAGGAAGACGGCGTGGCGCTCAAGCCCACGTCACTCAGCATGGAAGAAGCGGCTTCAATGCCCTTGGTGGGATTGACCGCCTGGCAGGCGCTGATCGAAAAAGGCCAACTCGCGAAAGGGCAGAAAGTACTCATCCATGCGGGCTCGGGCGGCGTCGGCACCTTCGCGATTCAACTGGCGAAGCATGTGGGCGCGACTGTCGCAACGACGGCGAGCGCGGCGAATGCCGAGTGGTTGAAGCAACTCGGCGCGGATGTCGTCATCGATTACAAGAAAGACGACTTTGCGGCCATTCTGAAAGACTACGACGTGGTGCTGGACACACAAGGCGGAAACACGCTCGAGAAGTCGCTGCGAGTGCTCAAGCCGGGGGGCAAACTCATTGGAATCGCGGGTCCGCCTGATCCTGATTTCGCCAAAGAGATAGGTGCCTCGTTGTTCCTGAAAACGGCGATGCGCTTTCTGAGCTACCGCATTAGAAAGGCGGCGAAACGTCATCACGTCAGCTATTCGTTTCTTTTCATGCGTGCGAATGGGGAGCAACTCGGTCAGATCGCCGCGCTCGTCGACGCAGGTGCGATAAAGCCCGTGATCGATCGGGTTTTCCCGTTCGAGTCGACCAACGAGGCGCTGGCTTATGTCGAGAGAGGACGCGTGAAGGGAAAGGTGGTCGTCAAGATGTAGCACTCGGGTTGATCAGCGACGTGAGTACATGGTCGGCCCACGCGCCGTTGATCTTCAGATACGCTCGCGCGAGTCCCTCGCGTTCGAACCCTAGCCGCTTCAGCAATTGCCCGCTGCGTATGTTCTCAGGCCGATAGTTCGCCATGATGCGATGCAATCCGACGTCATTGAACACATGCGGTATCGCTACCGTAAGGGCTTCTTGCATCAGCCCTTGACCTTGCGCATGTTTCGCGAGAGAAAAGCCGAGATGACATGCCTGGAATGGACCACGGACGATATTCGTGAAGTGGCATTCGCCGATCACTTCCGCCGAGTCCCTACGCGTTAGCAACCAATGAACGGCATTGCCCAAGGCATTGTCACGACTCATCGCGCCCAGTCGGTTCTTGACGGCCTCGAGTTCGAAAAAGGAATCCGGGCGTGCGGGCTCCCAAGGCTGCAAGTGCTCGCGATTGCGAAGGGAGTAATCACGAAGCTCCGGCGCGAACGCGGCTTCCGCCCGCACGAGTTTCAAGCGCGCGGAAGTCAGGCCATCTTTCAAGGCATTACTCGATATTTCGGCCACTCATTGGCTCCTTTGCAATGTGTCCACCCTCACCCAACACAAGTAGATCAATCCCCGACAGTTCGCTATCATGCCCCTGACCCAGTGCTTCTGAGGTCCGATGACTGTCGCCGGGATGCTGCTTCATGCCTGGGCCGTCGGGCAACCACCTAACAGGAGATAAGCAATGAAGAAATCGCGCATGCTTCTCGCGTCGCTGATAGTCACGGGCATGCTGGCATCGTCGCTCGCGAGCGCACAACCGCCGCACGACAAGTCCGGCCACGGCAACTCGGGTAAAGGCGATCATGGTCACGGATCGAAGGGGCACGGCCCGAAAGACGCGCCGCCCGGACACGGCGCCGACGGTCCAGGCAATTCGGCGAACGCGCCCGGGCACTGGCGCAAGGGCGATCGCCTGCCTCCGGAATACCGCGATCGCCAGTACGTGATCGACAACTGGCGCGACTACCACCTTGCTCCGCCTCCACGCGGCTATTCGTGGGTCGGCATTGGCGGCGACTATCTGATGGTGCAGATTTCGTCCGGCGTGGTTCTGCGGGTCGGCCCGTGATCTAGCGCATCGGTAGGCCCGCCGCGGCCTACCGCAACTCGCCTCACCTCACCTCATCTGCCAGCCGCGCCGCCGCCGCTTCTTCGGCGCGGCGCGGAATCGAACCACGCGGCCCGCATCAGGACCCGATCGCGAGCCCCGCGTCACCCAGCAACCCGCGCAACCCGAGCTTCGGATATCGGCTATCCACCGCGCGCACGTCGGCGCGCGTCTCGCCGATGATCCAGTCGCGCACCTCCGCCGCGACCGGCCGCAACGGCCGGCCCTCCGGCCACACCAGGCAGCAGCGCCGGTTGGTGACGATCACCTGTTCTTCGGCCGGCAACAGCGCGCCTTCCAGCAGCCAGTGCGACACCACGTTGAGCCAGCCTAGCGCCACACCCTGCCCGAGCAACGCGGCCTGCACGACGATCGCGTAATCGTTGAAGCTCAGCATGCTCGCCGGATGCCGCCCGTGCGCCGCGAACTCGCCGAAGCGCTCATGCCAGCCGCGCTCGCCGTCGTCCATCACGATCACCGTGTCGCCGTGCTCGCGGCCCGCCTCGGTCGACGCCGTCTCATGGTAGCGATGGTTGCACACCGGCAGCAGCGTCTCCGGCATCACGAGCACGCTGTTCTCGCCGATCTCGTCCTCGCGCAGAAAGCGCATGCCGAGATCGACGTCGATGAGCGGCCCGCCGATGCGCCCTGAAATCAGTTGAAAGCGCAGGTCGACATTCGGAAACGCCTGGTTCAGCCGGTTCATGCGCGGCATCAGCCAGTGCGTGGTGAAGGCCGTGGAAACGGACAACGTGACCGACTCCACGCCGGTCGCCCTCGCCTCGATCTCGCGGATCGCGCCTTCTATGCCGTTGAAGCCCTCGGAAATTTTCCGGTAAAGAATCCTGCCGTTCTCGGTCAGCTCGATGCCGCCGCGCACGCGCTCGAACAGGCGCACGCCGAGATGGTCCTCCATGCGCGCGAGCATTCGGCTCACCGCGGGCTGGCTGACATACAGTTCCTGTGCCGCGCGCGTGAAGTTGCCGCAGCGGGCGGCGGCTTCGAACACGAACAGCGCATTGGCGCTCGGCAGTTTTTTACGCAGGTTAGGCATGACCTCATGTTATGCCTTCTCCAACAATTTGGGAATTGCCGCCAAAATAGACGCAGCCTATATTTTCTCTAACGCAGGCTTCTTCAGCGAGACAGAACGCAATGGACGCACGAGCGAAAACAGGTGTTTCGATCCGATCGGCAGCGAAGCGTTATGGCCCGGTAGTGGCCCTCGACGACGTTTCGCTGGAGATCGCCCCAGGCGAATTCGTCTCGCTGCTGGGCCCCTCGGGCTCGGGCAAGACCACGCTGCTCGGCATTCTCGGCGGCTTCGTGCAGCCGAGCTCGGGGGCGGTCTGGGTCGGCGAGCGCGACATTACATTTGCGCCGCCGCATAAACGCGACATCGGCATCGTGTTTCAGAACTACGCGCTGTTTCCGCACATGAGCGTCGGCGAGAACGTCGCGTTTCCGCTGCGCGCGCGCCGTCAGCCGAAAAACACATGGGCGAGGAAAGTGGCCGACGCCCTCGCGATGGTCGAACTCTCCGGCTACGAGAACCGCGGCATCGGCCAGCTTTCGGGCGGCCAGCGCCAGCGCGTGGCGCTCGCCCGCGCGATGGTGTTCGAGCCGCAACTGATCCTGATGGACGAGCCGCTTTCCGCGCTCGACAAGCAACTGCGCGAAACCATGCAGATCGAATTGCGGCGGCTGCATCGCAAGCTCGGCGCGACGATCGTCTACGTGACGCACGACCAGCGCGAGGCGCTCACGATGAGCGACCGCGTCGCGGTGCTGAAGAACGGCCGGCTCGTGCAGATTGATACGCCCGAGCGGCTCTATGACCGTCCGTGCGATGCGTTCGTCGCGAGTTTCATCGGCGAGGCGACGCTGCTCGACGTGACCCGCGCGGGCGACGACGCCGTGCGTCTCGGCGAGACGGTGCTGCGCACCGCGCACCCGCTGCCGCGCGGCGACAAGCTGCTGCTCGCGGTGCAAACCGAAAAGCTCGTGATCGACAACGGCGACGCGCGCGACGGCGTGAACCGCCTGTCGTGCCGCGTCACCGAAGTGCTTTATCAAGGCGAAAGCCTGCGTGTGTTCGCGGCGCTCGCCGACGGCACCGCCATCAGTCTCCGTCAGCCGGGCGGCCACGATGCGCGCCGCCGCGTTCCGCAGCCGGGCGCGCACATGAGCGTCACGCTCGATCCGCAAGACACGATCGTGGTGCCCGCCTGAACCAACGCCTACACGCCTGCACGCTTATGCGCCAATCCAACCTTTCCAGCCGCCCGCGCGCGGGCCTTTCCCTCTCCGCATCACAGCAAACCGCAAAAGGATGATTTCATGAAGCTCACCGATTTCAAGGTCCTGACGTTCGACGTCGTCGGCACACTCATCGACTTCGAGCGCGGCGTGCTCGCCTCCGTGCGGCGCCTCGGCGGCGCAGCGGCGAAGGACCTCAGCGACGATCAGATCTTCGAGCCGTACATGCGCGGCCGCGCGGCGTTCCCGGGACGTTCGAGCCACGAAATGGCGAACGTGTATCTGTCGCTGGCGAAGGAACTGAATTTGCCCGACGACCCGCAATCGGCCGCCGCGTTCCAGCGCGACGTGCTCGAATGGCCCGCGTTCGCGGATTCGGTCGCGGCGCTCAAGCGCTTGCGCAAGCACTACCGCCTCGTCGCGATGACGAACGCGGACCGCGTCGCATTGTCGGCGTATGCGCACACGCTCGGCGATCCGTTCGACGACACCGTGTGCTGCGACGAAACCGGCGTCGCCAAGCCGGACCCGCAGTTCTTCGCGTACAACCGCGGCCGCCAGGCGGCCTTCGGCTACAAGTTCAGCGAAATCCTGCACACCGCGCAGAGCCAGTACCACGATATCGGCGTCGCCACGCAGCTCGGCTACGCGACCTGCTGGATCGAGCGCCGTCAGGGCAGCAAGGGCTTCGGCGCGACGCCGGTGCCCGAGGCCGTCACCACGCCGACGTTCAGGTTCGCGACGCTCGCCGCGCTCGCGGACGCCGTCGAAGCCGAAGCGCGCCTCGCCGCGTAACGCCATGCCCGCGCCGACGACATCGCGCCTCATGCCCGCGCCGCTTAACCAGCCGGATAAGCAGCCGCTTAACCAGCCGGACTCGCTCTGGCGCGCGCTCGCCGCCACATCGCCCGATGCAAGCGCGGCGCTCGGCACGCCGCTGACGCGCGATCTCGACGTCGAAGTCGCGGTGATCGGCGCGGGCTACTCGGGCCTCGCGGCCGCCTATGCGCTGCAAAAGCGCGGCGTCGAATGCGTGGTGCTCGATGCGAACCCGGTCGGCTGGGGCGCGAGCGGGCGCAACGGCGGCGTGGTGTCGTCGAAGTTCAGGCTGTCGTTTCCGGCGATCCACGCGCTGCACGGCCTCGACACCGCGAAGCGCATGCACCGGCTCGCGCACGACGGCGTGCGCGTCGTCGAATCGCTGGTCGACGAGTTCGGGCTCGAACGCGCCTGCTTCGAGCACACCGGCAGCCTGCGCTGCGCGCACACCGAGCGCGCGTTCGCATCGATCCGCGCCGAGGCCGACTGGGTGCGCACGACCCTCGGCGATACCTCGATGACCGTGCAATCGCGCGATGAAGTCACGCGCGAGACGGGTTCCAGGGGCTTTGTCGGCGGCGTGCTGAGCGCGGACGCCGGCACGATCCTGCCGCTCGAATACGTGCGCGGCCTCGCGCGCGGCATCACGCGGCGCGGCGTGCCGATCCACGAATCGACACCGGTGCTGGAGATGCGCCGCGCGCCCGGCGACACGCGCGTCACGCTGCGCACGCCCGGCGGCACGGTGCGCGCGAAACAGGTGATCGTCGCGACCAATGCCTACTCCGACCTCACGCCCGCGACCTCGCCCTATCAGCGCGAACTGGTGCCGTTTCGCAGCGCGATGATCGCCACCGCCCGCCTTCCCGCCGAACTCGACGCGCGCCTGATGGTCGAGCGCCGCAGCTACACCGAAACGCGGCGCATGATGAAGTGGTTCCGCAAGGTGGACGGCCGCATACTGTTCGGCGGACGCGACGCGTTCGGCAAGGAAGGCCAAACGACCGGCTTCGACGCGTTGCAGCGCGCGATGATCGCGCTCTTTCCCGAACTCGCGGACCTGCGCGTGGCGTATCGCTGGTCGGGCTATGTGGGCATGACGTTCAACTCGCTGCCGCACGTTGGCCGCAGCGACGACGCCACGACCTTTTGTCTGGGGTATAACGGAGCAGGCGTCGCGATGGCGAGTCTGCTCGGACAACACGCCGCCGCGCTCGCGCTCGGCGAAACGCCCGAGCTTTCGCTGCTCGCCGCGCCCGGCCTGCGCCCCGTGCCCTTTCATTCGCTGCGCGCGCCGGGCGTGAGGCTCGTCGCCGCGTGGTATCAGTTTCTCGACGCTGTAGGTGCATGATGACAACCGCCAAGCGGATGCTCCAGGAACCCACCTTGATCCAGGCCACCGAGTCCGATCCCGCCACGCGCCACCAGCGGCGCGAGGATCGCACGATGCTTCTGCTGATGACGCCCGCGCTCCTCGTGATCGTGGTGCTGCTCGTCGTGCCGCTCGCGTGGCTGTCGTGGCAATCCATCTGGCACGACGGCTTCACGCTCGACAACTATCGGCGCATGTTCACGGGCGCCTACGTCGACACGTTCCTGCTCACGTTCAAGCTGAGTATCGTCGTGACCGTCATCACGCTGGCGCTCGGCTATCCGGTTGCGTATCTCGCGGCCTCGCTGCCGCCGAAACTCAGCGCGCTCGTGCTCGGCATGGTGATCCTGCCGTTCTGGACCAGCGTGCTCGTGCGCACTTATGCGTGGCTCGTGCTGTTGCAGCGCACGGGGCTCGTCAACAAGGCGCTGATCGCCTCGGGCCTGATCGACCGGCCCGTGCAACTCGCATACAACCAGTTCGGCACGATCCTCGCGATGGTTCATATCCTGCTGCCGTTCATGGTGCTGCCGCTCTATTCGGCGATGCAGAAAATCCCGCCGAATCTCTCGCAAGCGGGCGCGAGCCTGGGCGGCTCGCCGCTGCACGTATTCCTGCGCGTGTTCCTGCCGCTCTCGATGAGCGGCGTATTCGCCGGCGTCACCCTCGTATTCGTGCTGTGCCTCGGCTTCTACATCACGCCTGAACTGATGGGCGGCGGCAAGTCGATCATGGTGTCGATGGTGGTGAGCCGCAACGTCGAGATCTACAACAGTTGGGGCGCGGCGAGCGCGGTGAGCGTCGTGCTGCTCGTCTGCGTGGGCGCGATCTTCTATGCCGCGAGCCGCGTCGTGCCGCTCGAAAAAACCCTGGGGGCGAAATGAACAGGCTCTCGTTCGGACGCATCGTGCTCGGCGCGACGGTCGTGCTGATCCTGCTGTTCCTGATGGTGCCGGTGCTGATCGTCGTGCCGCTGTCGTTTTCCGACACGCGCTTCATGACCTTCCCGCCGCCCGCCTACTCGCTGCGCTGGTATCACTCGTTCTTCGACAACCCCGCGTGGATCGACGCCGCGCGCACCACGCTCATCGCATCGAGCGCCGCCGCGCTGATCGCCACGCCGCTCGGCGTGTGCGCCGCCTACGCGATCCAGAACGGCACGCACTGGATCATGCGCTATCTGCGCACGCTGCTGATGCTGCCGTTGATGGTGCCGATCATCATCGTCGCAGTGGGCGTGTTTTTCGTCTACTCGCAGGCGGGCTATGTGAATACGCTCGGCGGCCTGATTCTCGCCGACACGATGCTCGGGCTGCCGTATGTGCTGATTTCGGTCGGCGCGGATCTGCGCACCTTCGACCGCACGCAGGAGATGGTCGCGCGCAGCCTCGGCATGAACCGCTTTCGCAGCTTCATGGCGGTGACGCTGCCGCAGATCAAGGCGAGCGTGATTTCCGGCGCGGTGTTCGTGTTCATCCAGGCGCTCGACGAAACCGTGGTCGCGCTGTTCGTGTCGGGCGGCACCAACCAGACGCTCACGCGCCGCATGTTCGTCACCTTGCGCGACGAGATCGACCCCACCATCGCCGCGATCAGCACGATGCTTACCGCGCTGACGCTGTGCCTCGTGATGATCGTCGTGGTGAGCCGCCGCTCCAGCGCGGCGCGCGCCTGAGCCCATCCTTCAAAAACCCTCTACGCCATGACCAATGCACTGAAGTTCTATATCGACGGCAAATGGGTCGAGCCGTCGGGCGCCGCTCGCCTGCCCGTCATCGATCCCTGCACCGAGGAAGCGATTGCCGAAGTGGCGATGGGCACGCCCGCCGACATCGATCGCGCGGTGGCGGCGGCCAAACATGCGTTCACCTCGTTCTCGCAAACCACGCCCGCCGAGCGCCTCGCGCTGATCCGCCGCATTCTCGACGTGTTTCTCGAACGCCACGACGAAATGGGCGAGACGATTTCGCGCGAGTTGGGCGCGCCGCGCGCGATGGCGCATGCGTGGCAGGCGGGGATCGGCCGGCGGCATCTGGAAGAACTGATCCGCACTTGCGAGAGCTTCGCCTGGCAGCGCAGGAAAGGCACCACGCTCATCAATCACGAGCCGGTGGGCGTGGTCGCGCTCATCACGCCGTGGAACTGGCCGATCAATCAGATCGTCTGCAAGGCCGCGCCCGCGATTGCGGCCGGCTGCACGATGGTGCTCAAGCCGAGCGAAGTCACGCCGTTGAACGCGCTGCTGTTCGCGGAGATCCTGGACGCCGCGGGCGTGCCGCCCGGCGTCTTCAATCTCGTCAACGGCGACGGGCCGAGCGTCGGCGCGGCGCTTGCCGCGCATCCCGACGTGGACATGGTGTCGTTCACCGGCTCGACGCGCGCGGGCATCGAGATCGCGAAGCTTGCCGCGCCGACCGTCAAGCGCGTGCACCAGGAACTCGGCGGCAAGTCGGCCAACATCCTGCTAGACGACGTGGATTTCGAAGCGGCCGTGACCGCGGGCGTCAACGCGTGCTTCGGCAACAGCGGTCAGTCGTGCAACGCGCCGACGCGCATGCTCGTGCCCGCGGCGCGTCACGACGAAGCGGCGCAGATCGCACGGCGCGCGGCAGAGGCGCAGTGCGTCGGCCCCGCCGATCACGAACGCACGACCATGGGGCCGGTGGTCAGCAGCGTGCAGTTCGAGCGCGTGGAGCGGCTGATCGCGGCCGGCATCGAGGAAGGCGCGCGAGTCGTGGCGGGTGGCCTCGGCCGTCCGCGGGGTCTCGAACGCGGCTATTACGTGCAGCCGACCGTGTTCGCGAACGTGCGGCCCTCGATGACGATCGCGCGCGAGGAAATCTTCGGACCGGTGCTCGCGATCATGCCGTATCGCGACGAAGAAGAGGCGATTGCCATGGCCAACGACAGCCCTTTCGGCCTCGCGGCCTATGTCCAATCCGCCGACCTGGAACGCGCGCGGCGCGTGGCGTTCAGGTTGCGCGCGGGCAGCGTGTATCTGAACTATCCGTCGTGGGATGCGGGCTCGCCTTTCGGCGGATACAAGCAGTCGGGCAATGGGCGCGAATACGCCGAGTGGGGCCTGGAGGCGTTTCTCGAAGTGAAGGGAATCGTGGGGTTTGGCGATTGATGGCAACTTAAGCGAAGGCGCGCGGGGCGATCAGCGCCCTCGCAGCCTGTCCGCGATGCGCTCCGCGATCATGATGGTCGGCACATTCGTGTTGGCGCAAGGTATCGACGGCATCAGCGACGCATCGCACACATAGAGCCCGTCGACGCCGTACACCGCGCCGCGCGCATCGCACACGGCGAGCGGATCGTCGGCGGCGCCCATGCGGCAGGTTCCCGACGGATGCCACGTGCCGCCCACCGAACGCGTGACGAAACGCGTGAGCGCGTGATCGTCGGCGAGCAGATCGTCGAGCGTCACGCCTTGGGTGACCACGCGCCGCACGAGCCACCCGCGCAGCGGACCGGCGATATCCAGCAGCGCGCTCAGCGTGCCGCGCTGCAACGCGTTCCATGCACCCGGCACGGCCACGCTCGCGACGCGCGGCGAATAGCTCGAAGGCAACAGCGTGGCGCGATGTTGCGCCATCATCGGATCGGCCAGCGTGGTTGCGCCGAAGCGCAGCGCGAGCTTCAGCCGTTCGAGATCGCGTGGATCGGACAGCATGTTGAAGTCGACGGCGGGCTCGCCATGCGGGTCCGCCGACGTGAGCGTGACGCGCCCACGCGAGTACGACTTGTTCACCCAGAAGAAGATCGTGCCGAGCCGATAACCGACCGAATGCCAGCCCGAACGCGAGAGGATCGCGCCGTGCATGTCGCCGGGCACCGTATCGCGCACGCCTGACGAAAAGCGCACGATGGCCTGCTCGTGATGTTCATCGGGAAACGGCGTGCGGGCCGCGCGCGGCAAGACGGCGGAGACCGCGATCGACGGATGCTCCATCAGATTGCCGCCGACGCCCGGCCGATCCGCGCGCACTTCGATGCCGAGCGCCGCGAGGTCGGCGGCGGGTCCGATGCCGCTTCGCATCAGGAGCGCGGGACTGTGGATCGCGCCCGAGCAAACGATCACCTGCGCGGCCAGCACATCCTCGGCCGCGCCGTCGTTCGCTTCGCCGCCGACGATGCGCGCACCCACCGCGCGCTTGCCGTCGAACAGCACACGCTCGACCACCCTGCCCGTGCGGATCGTGAGATTGGGCCGCGCCCGCACGGCGTCGTCGAGATAACAGACCGAAGTCGGAATGCGCTCGCCCGCCTCGCTCACCGCGATCGCCCCGATGAACGTGCCGTCCTCCCACGCCCCGTTCTGATCGTCGCGCCGCACGTGGCCGCGTGCGTCGAGCGTGGCGAGCACCGCGCGCACGAAAGGCGAGATGCGTGCCCACTTCGCGCGCTGAATGCGAAGCGGACCGCTCGCGCCATGCAGTTCGCCGCCGAAGTCGCAATCGTGTTCGAGCTTGCGGAAATACGGCAGGCACGCGCTCCAGGTCCAGCCGTGCGCGCCGAGCGCGTGCCATTCGTCGTAGTCGGCGGGAGCGCCGCGATTGGCCATTAGCGCATTGATCGCCGAGCCGCCGCCGAGCAAACGCGCCTGTTCGTAGCGGCGTGTCGTCGCCGACGCGCTCATGCGCGCCTTCAGGCGTCGCCAGATGTTCGCCGTGTCGAGATAAGCGCGGCCCGGATAGCGGCTGCGCACCGCCGCGGGCATGTCCGTACGCGAGATATTGCGGCCCGCCTCGATGAGGCAAACCGTCTTGCCGGGGTCTTCGGACAAGCGCGCGGCCAGCACGCAGCCGGCCGAGCCGCCGCCGAGAATCAGATAGTCGATCACGTTCGATGAATGCGCGGGCGATGGAAGCTGCGACAGGAAACGACCTTGCGCGCGAGCCGCTGGGTTCAGCGGCCCGCGCGCCGGTCAATGCGTTAGACCCGCCTCACTGCATGAACTTGAGCCAGCGCGCCTTCGCCTGGATGCCCGCGTCCGAGGCCCACCAATCTTCCGACATGAGCGCCTGCTTCGCCGCGTTCTCCGGCGAACTCGGCAGTTCGCTCGCGCGCTTCGCGTCGATCTTGCCCGTTTTGAAGGCGGCCGGATTGCCCGGACCGTAGTCGATATAACGCGGCAGATTCGCCTGCAATTCCGGCGAGACGGCGGCGTTGACGAACCTGATCGCGTCGGCGAGATTCGGCGCGTTCTTCAGCACGCACAACTGCGTGTTCTGGAGAATGCCGTCGTTGAAGGTGAAGTCGACATCGGGATTGTCCTTGCGCACGGCGCTCGCGCGGCCGTTCCAGATCATCGTCATGTCCACTTCGCCGTCGTGCAGCAATTGCGCGGACTGCCCGCCCGAGGTCCACCACACGGTCACGTCCGGCTTGATCTGCTGAAGCTTCCTGAACGCGCGATCGACGTCGAGCGGATAGAGCTTGTCGCGCGGCACGCCGTCGGCGAGCAGCGCGGCTTCGAGCACCGTCTGCGGATCGTTGCGCAGCGCGCGCGAGCCGGGAAACGCCTTCACGTTCCAGAAATCGGCCCAGCTTTGCGGCACCTTCTTCAACGTCTTCTTGTTGTAGCCGATCACCGTCGAATAGAACTCATAGGCGACCGAGTACGGCGTGCGGTATTTCTCCGGCATCGCGGCGCCGTTCGGGATCTTCGAGAAATCGAGCTTTTCCAGCAGACCCTCGCGGCCGCCGCGCAGACAGTTGGATGTCGGCGTATCCACCACGTCCCAGATCGGCTTGCCGGTGGCGGCCTGCGCCTTGATTTGCGGCCACGCGTCCGGAATGCTGTCCTGGTTGACGGTGATGTTCAGCAGCTTCGCCGCCGGGTCGAGAATCGCCTTGGTCTGCGCTTCCTGATACGTGCCGCCTTGCGAGACGAACGTGATTTTTCCCGCGGCGAAGGCGGGCGTCGGACACACAGTCGCGAGACTCGCGACCCCAAGGATCAGAACAGCGACAAGCGGGCGCAACGTTGGCTTCTTGATCACGACTTTGTCCTCGATACGGGTGAGCGGGTGAGCGAAAAATATCGTCTATGTAATGCGGCTTTCGTCGGCGCCTCGCGCCGGCGGCGAAAACGGCGGCGATGCGGGAAACGCAAAGGGGAGCGGGCCTTATACCGCGCGTTTGATCAAAATATAGTGAGTCTAATTTGCCGCGACAACGCCGGAATTGTTTGAGGGTCCATGACGTCACGTTATGACGATCGAATGACCCGTAGCCTGCTAAGCAGGAGCGGGGATCGTGCGACGCATGCCTGGGCCAGGTTGGCCGATGAGCCCAGCGGCGCTGGGGAAAGTACCAATAAAAACGCGCGGCCGTTCAAGCGCCGCGCGCGACTCATGGTGCGCCCGCTACGGCGCACCGCTCATTTCCCCGTTGGACTCAAGGCTGCCGCTGGCCGCCCTGGTGCTGCGGCGCTTTCTGCTGGTTCTGTTGCTGCTGGGCCTTTTCCTTGGCCGGCTCCTTCGGGTTGGCCGGCTGGGTGTTGGACTGCTTGGTATTGCTCATAACGACTCCCGTGTTGAGGATGACGCGCGAGCGGCGGCACTCACTTGCCGCTCTTCTTCGGGATCTTCGCGCCCGACTTGCGCGCCTGATTCAACGCAATGGCGACCGCCTGCTTTTGCGACTTGCCATGCTTGGTTTCCGTCTTGACGTTGTGCGAGACGGTCTCTCTTGAAGTTCCTCTCTTTAACGGCATGATGACCTCCAGTTGAGTTCGTCAAACTGCGCGCTTCACGATGCCGGCCGGCACCTGTTCGTCGGGCGCGCGAGGCACGCTCGATCGCTCGACATGTCACGCCTGTTGACGAGCAATGCGCGTGCCAAATGCGCGGGATGCGCCGCGTGGGAACAGTCGATGCTGCTTGCCTGCAACGGGCATCCGGCGAGGAATCGGCCGCGTGGGTCGATACGCCACATCGATCGCGCGTCTGTGATTTCAAAGCGCGGTCAAATATTCAACCGCCCGGGAAGTACTTACAACGCTCGCGGCCCCGCGCCGCCAAACCCTAGGAGAGTCGACCATGAACGACGCCGACCGCTGCATCGAAGCACTCGACAAGTGCGCCAGGGCGTGCGAGAACTGCGCTTCGGCGTGCATCGCCGAAGGCGCGCTGCCCGAGATGGAAAAGTGCATCCGGCTGGATCTGGACTGCGCATCGCTGTGCCGGTTCACGTCGGCGGCGCTCGCGCGCGACACCGAATTCATGCGTGATTTCTGCGACCTGTGCGCGCGAATCTGCGATTCATGCGCGGACGAATGCGGCCGTCATCCTCCGGCGCATTGCCAGGCATGCAGCGACGCCTGCCGTGCGTGCGCGGAAGCGTGCCGCGCGCTGTGAGCGCCGCCGCGTCGCTGTGAGCGCATGCTGCGCCTTGTCCTGCTGGCATTGACCGGCGCCGCGCTCGTGGGAGCGTGGCTCGTCGCCACTCAGCGCGTATCGATCCCCGAGCGCTGGAATCCGTTTGCACCGTTGAACGTTCAGGCGCCGCCAGGCCCGCTGACTTCGTGGAAGCTGTGGCGCGCGACGCGCGATCCGCAGGCCTGCCGCGCCGCGTTGAACACCTCGCATCTGACGTATGCGCCGGTCGCCGATCAGGCCACGCCCGAAGGTTGCGCGCTGCATGACGCGCTGCGCGTCGAGCGCCTGGACGAAGCGCGGGTGAGCAGCCGTTTTCTTGCCACCTGTCCGCTCGCACTCGGCCTTGCGATGTACGACCGCCACTACTTGCAGCCGGCCGCGCGCGCGGTGTATGGCGAGGACGTGCGGCAGATTCTGCACGTAGGCAGCTACGCGTGCAGGAACGTCGCCCGTGCCGCGCAAGGCTCGCTCAGCCAGCATGCGTTCGCCAATGCGATCGATATCGAGGGCTTCGTGCTGACCGACGGCACGCGGATCACGGTCGCCCGCGGCTGGGCGAGCGACACGCGCGCGGGCGCGTTCGTCAAGCTTGCGCACGACGGCGCTTGCAGCGTGTTCAATGCCGTGCTCGGCCCCGACTACGACGCGTTGCACCGCGCGCATTTCCATCTGGACATGGGCGCCTATCGGCTATGCAGCTAGCGCGCTTCGCTAGGCGCCAACCGGACGGTCCAGCTCCGCGTCCCAATGTTCGTCGAGCCACGCGACGGCGCGCTCGTGCGCGAATTCGATCGCCTCGTGTTCATCGAGGAAATCGCGGTGGAACTCCATCTCATGGGTATCGCCGGCCGGGCAATCGTCCGCTGACGGCATATAGATTCGCGCATTGGCGACGATCGCGTCGCCGTCGAGGCTCGCGGTCGCGTGAATCGTGCAGGACTTGTACTTGAACTCCATGACGGTCTCCTTGATGCGAACCCGCAAGCATCGCAAGATGCGCCGGCGCGGGAAGGGTCGGCGTTCCGCTTTGCCGTGGACGCTGTTTATTCTTTGCGGCGAAGCGCGGCCGCCGCGAAACCGGCCGCAAGCGCGGCGTAGATCAGAAACATCGAACGCCCTGACAGGTGCGCCTCGAAACCGGGCGTGAGCCGCTTCGGCACCGCGTGATAGTCGACCACGTAAGCCACTGCCGCCGTGGTGCCGGCCGCCGCCGCGATCGCCGCGGCGCCCGGACGCGCGCCGTGCGTGTTTTGCCGGCGGGCCAGCAGGGCTTCGAACAGCAGGCCCCAGAACACCGCCGCGGCCTGGTGAATCGCGAGGCCGGTCAGCGTGAAACGCGCGCTCGGCCCGGTCTCGCTGAAGGCCCGCCGCGGCCACAAGCTGTGCGTTACCGCGTTGATCGGCGCGAAGGGCGTGCTGCCTTCCGCGGGCGCGCGCGCCGCGGCGGCGACGGCCGCGGCACTGCCCGCCGCGCTGCCCGACACGAGCGCGCGGCGCATGATGCTGGCGAGAAGAGTCATTGCCTGGCCTCCCAATCGAGCACGTCGCGGTCCGGGCCGCTGTCGCGCAGGCATCGGTCTATCAGGAAGCAGCCGCGTTCGACACCCGCGCGCAACGCTTCCTCGCGCGTCAGCCATTCAGGCGTGATGGGCTGCGCGTCGGGCAACGCGAACGGCTTGCCCGCTTGCGACGCGACGATCACGTCCACCCATGCGCCTTGCGGGTTCTGCCGCGCGCTCACCGTCATGTCGACGCCCCGATGCGTCAGATGCATCGTTCCACCCGCTTCGCCGGGGACGGCCGGCCCGACAGGCGGGTCTTCGTTCGCGCGCGGGCTGTCGTGCGTCGCGGGCCTACTCACGGAGGGTCCGTTCGCGGCGTCGATGGGCGGCGCGCCGTCTTGCGTGCGGGACGGGTCCCGGTGTGCCATGCGCATCTCCACATTGCGGTCGCTTCATCCGCCGTGGAGCAACGCTTGTGCCGCGAAGCCGAGATGGCCCGAAAGCGGCCCGTCGATCGGCCAGGAGCCGCTCCACCAGCCTCCTCACCGCAACCGGGTAAGGTTTGCAAAGTGCCGGCAAGCCGCAGTCGTCTGCGCGCATGGCCGGCGCGTGCCGCGGCGGGCTGCGTCTCCCGCTTTCAGGCGCTGCCAGGGCTTGCCGACGGCGTTCATACCTGGCGGATCGAAAATTGCGAGTCATCGGTTCAAAGATGACGAACATAAGGCCGACATGACTGCAAAAAGAGTCGTCGTCGTCGGAGCCTCCGTTGGAGGTCTCGCGGCGCTGAAAACGCTGGTGGGATCCTTGCCGCCCGACATGGACGCGGCCATGCTGATCGTGATGCACATCGGCAGTTGGGACAGCGTGCTGCCTCAACTGTTGCAGAGGGAGACCGTGTTGCGCGTCGCCGATACGCGCGATGGCGAGGCGGTGCTGCCGTCGACGGTCTACGTCGCGCCGCCCGACCGTCATATGCTGATTCATCAGACCCGCGTGCGGCTCTCGCACGGCCCCAAGGAAAACTTCGCCCGGCCGGCGATCGACCCGCTGTTCCGCTCGGCCGCCGTCGAATATCGCTCGCGCGCGATCGGCGTCGTGCTCACCGGCGATCTGGATGACGGCGCAGCCGGCTTGCGCGCGATCACGGCCGCCGGCGGCGTCGCGATGGTTCAGGACCCGGCTGACTGCGTCGCCCCGTCGATGCCGCGCAGCGCATTGCGGGCCACCCGCGTCGACGTCATCGCGCCGATCGACAAGCTCGGCGATGCGATCGTTGCCGCGGTGAAGGCCCCCGCTCCCGAGAACCCGACGATGGAACACTCGACCGACAAAGCCGCGCTGGAAAGCCGCATCGCGCTGGGCCTGCGCTCCGAGCCCGCCGATCTCGATGCGATCGGCAAACGCAGCGCGCTCACCTGTCCGGAATGCGGCGGCATTCTGTGGCGGCTCGACGATGGCGAGCCGCTGCGCTTCAGGTGCCATACGGGCCACGCCTTCTCCGAACTCTCGCTGGCTCATGCGCAGAAAGACGGCACGGAAGACGCGCTGTGGGCGTCGATACGCCGCTTGCAGGAACGCGTGGTTCTGCTGCGCGAGGCGCTCGCTCACAGCGAGAAGCACGGCGACGGCAGCGTCGCGCCGCTGCGCGCGAGCCTGCAACGGCTGGAGTCGGCGGTGAGCGCCGTGCGCAGCATCGCGCAGACGGCGGCCGAAATCGATTGAGCGCGCCTCTCCGGCCGCGCGCTTTCGCAGCGCTGCCGCGGTGCTATCGCGCTATCGCGCTGTCGCGAGATGCGCGTTGACCCGGATCGGCTGCGCGTCGTCGAAAGGCGGTTGCACGACGAAGCCGCGGATCACGTCCGGTTCGAATATCAGGCAGTAGGTCGAGCCGCCATACTGGAAGAAGCCCAGTTCCTCGCCCTTGCTCACGTGCTGGCCTGGGAACACGTCGATCATGCACGACGACACCTCGGCCATGCCGACGAAAACGCAGCCCACCTGCCCGATCGCCGGATCGTCGCAGTCGATCACGATCACGGCGCGCGCGGCGACCGCCGTGGTGTAGCCCTGCGAATCGTTCAGCCCGCCGGGGTCCTCGCCTTCCGACTCGGCGTCCGAATAGTAGGTCCCATCCACCTGGTACGCTTCACGAATCGTTCCGGCAACGGGCGCATGCCAACGGTGATAGTTGAATGCGCTGAGGAAAGCCTGATAGATCGAGCCGCCGACGAAGCGTTCGGCGAGTTCGCGCGGGCTGCGTTCGAGAATTTCCCTGACCGAGTACGGCTGCGACTTCAGCCAGAAACTGTCCTCGAACCTGATGCCGTGCCGCACTTCATACGGCGATGCCTCGCAGGCGCTCACGATGATCTTGCTATCCGCCGCTTCGGCGAGCGGGCGCGCGCCGGGCTTGAACTGGCGGGTAAAAAAGCTGTTCCATGAGGCGAAGCCCCAATGCGGTTCGTGCGGATCGCACAGGAACTGCGAGATGCCCAGCCGCTGTTGCGCCTCCTCGCAGAACCATCCATCCGGCGAGCCGTTCAGATGCATTCTCGAATGCGGCCCGCTCAGGAAACCGCACCACACATTGAGAACGCGCTTGAGTCGCGCGTTGAACGCCGGGTCGCGAAACACGGCATACCCCGAGGGCATGCACATCGGCCAGTCGAGCAGCGCGTTGAGCGGACAGTGAATCAGGCTCGACTCGCTGAAGGGCGGCGCATACGTCGTCACGTAGTCGATGATGTCGATCAGCTCGCCGATCGTCGAATAGCCGAGTTCGTAGCCGGCCGACTGCGCCTGGTCGATCGCCCGGCTCAGATTCATTCGCAGCACCGTGTCGCCTTCGATCAACGCACGCAGTTCATCGACCACGTGGGCGCGCGGCGCGCTGGCCGCGCGTTGCCGCGCCCGCCGCGCGAGTTCCTTCCTGAACGCGACGAGTTCGGCTTCCTTATCGGGCAGCCATCCGCCGAGGCGGCGCCGTTGTTCGAGCGGTTTCTTCGATTCACTGGTCATCGGCGGGCTCCGGCAATGAGATTGCCGAGGCGCTGCAAAATCCATTCCCCGCATGGCGATGTGCTTGCCGCTGAACGCTGAAATCTATCGGCGCGTTTGTCTATTCGCCCGCCGCCTGTCCCGTTTGCGTCGAACTGGACAGTATGGCCGGCAGCGACGGATTTTCCGGCTGCGTATAGCGCGCCTGCACGGCGGCTCGAATCAAGTCGAGGCTCTCCGCCGGGCTGAGGTGACGATCCCGTTCGATCTGCCGCGCCTCCTGCGCCAATTCGGCATCGCCGATTTCGTTCTCGAACCAGCGGGAATAATCGCCGCGCTCCAGATGGAATTGCCACGTCGCCGGGTCGACACCCTCGGCGATCTCGAGGAACAGAATCAGATTGTGCGCACGCAGATTCAGCGCGCCTTGCGGGCCGCGAAAGTAAAAGCTGCGCTCGGGAATCAGCATCCCCTCGGCATACTTGCGGCGATGTCTGCGGCGATGCTCGTTGCCCGGCTCGAGCAAAACGACGCAAGGCGGCTGCGCCTCGTCGTCGACGCGCCACAACAACGCTTCGCCGGGTTTGGACGGCAACGCCGTGGACGTCGGCGCGGGACGGCCGACCGCCGCCGCGAATTGCGCCAATGCGGCGCGGGCGTCGCGCCCCATCGCGAGCACCGTGTTCACCTGGCGCAGGAACGCGGGCGACACCTGATCGGGCGACACCGTGATCGCGAGCGCGGTTTCGAGCGCCTCGGGAATCGTCTGCGCGACGCCCGCCCAGTCCGCGGGAAACAGATGATGCGCTTCCTCGAACACGAGCCAATGCGGGCGGCCCGTTTGCAGACGCAATTGCTGGATGTGCAGCAGCAAGGCCGCGCAAAAGCCTGGCCGCTCATCCAGCGGCACCCGCAGCAAATTGGCCGCGACAACCGGCACGCTGGGCCGCCGCAAGAGTTGCAATACCTCGTCGAGCGGCGGCGCGGTGTGCGCGTCGCCCACGGCGATGATGCTGTCGTCGCCGCCGTAGTCGCCCTCGGGATCGACGATGCACAACTGGCAGCCGGCGGCGGTCAACCGTTCGAGCAAGCCGGCGGTCGCGGTGGACTTGCCGCAGCCCGACTCGCCCACCAGCAACGCCATCGTGCCGTGCGCCGGGAAGCCGAGCGGCGCTTCGTCGGGCGTGTCACGGCGCTGGCCGAGCGTCACCTGATTGCGCATCGCGGGGCTCGCATGGCTGCGCAGATCGTCGGCGACGAGCGCGTCGACCAACTCGGCGACACCCGCGCCGGCCGCCTGGCGCGTGACCCATACCGCGTGTTCTTTCAAGGCCGGCAATGCGTTCGCCACGGCCACCGGAAAACCGCACGCAGCGAGTAGTGCATGGTCGTTCTCGGCGTCGCCGATCGCGACCACGTTGAACGGCGACAGCGCGAGATCGTTCAACGCCGCTTGCAGTCCGCTCGCCTTCGAGACGCCGGGCGCAACGATCATCACCGCGTCGCCGTTGAAAACGATCTGCAATTCGAGGCCGAGATCGCGAATGGCCGCGAGCGCGGTTTGTTCGTTGGGCCGCATCATCGCAACCAGCGTTTCGCTGACGCTGAAATCGCGCAGGCCGCGCTTGCGCAATTCTTCCGCGAAGCGCGGAGGCGGCGCGGGCGCGAGCAGGCGGCGTTCGCCGCTCGACGGGTCGTACAGTACGCCGCCGTTTTCCGCGACGACGCGCGAGAACACGTCGAGCCGCGGACAGATAGTCAGAAGATCATCCAGTTCCCGTCCGCTGACGAGAATGGCTTGCCGCCCCGAGGCCCGCAGCCGGTCGAGCGCGGCCCAGGCCGCGTCGCCGACGCGGCCGTTGGAAGCGAGCGTGTTGTCGTAGTCGGTCGCAACGGCGAAAAATCGCATCCTCTTTCCTCCTTCGATTGGCTCATTCGGTTCACTCGTTCGACTCACTCATTCGACTCACTTAGGCGCAGCAGCGGCTTGCATCGGCGCGGGCATGTCCGCCTCGCGCGTACCGCGAGACTCGCCGGCTCTGCGCGCGTTGCGGAGTTCTTCATAGACGCCGAGGTATGCGTCGACCATTCGCTGAACCGTGAAGCGCCGCTCGAATTCCTCGCGGCAACGGACGCGGCTCAACATGCCGACACGCTTCACCGCCGCGACGGCTTCTTCGACCGAATCGACGATGAAGCCGGTCACGCCGTCCTCGATGATTTCCGTCACCGAGCCGTTGCCGAACGCGATCACCGGCGTGCCGCATGCCAGCGCCTCGATCATCACAAGACCGAACGGCTCGGGCCAATCGATCGGGAACAGCAACGCGCGCGCGCCGCCGAGCAAGTCGCTCTTGCCCGCGTCGTCGAGTTCGCCGCGAAAGCGCACGTGCGGCATGTCGAACAGGCGTGCGATGTGCTCCTCGTAGTAGTCGCGGTCGCCGTTGTCGATTTTCGCGGCGATCTCGATCGGCACACCGGCGCGCGCGGCAATCTCGATCGCCAGGTCGGGCCGCTTGGCCGGCGCGATACGGCCGAGGAATGCGACATGGCCGCCCGCTTCGGCGCGAAAGCGATACAGCCGCTCGGGCAAGCCATGACCGATGGTCGCGCGCCAGTTCGCCCACGGCACCGGCGCGCGCTGCGCGTTCGAGATGGAGACCAGCGGTATGTCGGCGAATTGGCGGTACAGGTCGGCCAGGCCGGGCACGTCCATGCGCCAGTGCAAGGTCGTCACGCTCGGGCAAACCAGCCGGCGCGCGAACGGGAAGCCGAGGTAATCGGTGTGGAAATGCACGATGTCGAACTCGGCGGAGCGCCGCACCACCTCTTCCAGCATCGCGAAGTGAAACGCCTGCGCGTCGGCGCTGTTCTCGATCAACCGCACGGCGCACGCGCTGCCGGGCACGAGGCGCGCAGCGGTGGACGAATCGCCGCTGGCGAACAGCGTCACGTCGTGGCCGCGTTCGACGAGGCCGTCGGTCAGCCAGCCGACCACGCGCTCGGTTCCGCCATAGGCCAGCGGCGGCACGCGCTCGTACAACGGCGAAACCTGTGCGACTCGCATTCCGATTCCTTGCTGAAGGCCACCCATGCCGGCAAACGCGCATGGCGTGTGCCAGCGACGCGGGCGGTGCGATGCCCCGAGCGAAGCGCGGATGCCGCGAGTCGGTGGAAAAAGATACGCGTCAGCGGTGAAGAGCCGTGACGGGCGCAACGTTTGCTGCGCCAACACGTATCGCAACAGCACGGCGGGGAAGCGATGGAATTCGACTACAAGGATTTTCATATCGACGCCACGCCGTTGAGCGAAGGCGGCCGCTACTTCGCACGCGCGAAACTGTTGCGCCGCTCCGCCGACGGCACGCAACTGGTCGAGCAGAAATGGTCAGGCGACCTGGGGCAGTTTCCTTCGGAACGCGATGCGATGGAATACGCGCGGCGCTGGGCGATCGAATGGGTCGATGAGAACGGTTGAGCGCGGGTTAGGCGCGGGTTAAGCGGTAGCGCGCAACGAAGCCCTACTGATCGCGATTGCCGATGAACCCCGGCAGCGCTCGCGCCGCATCGCTGCGCGCGGCTTTTATCGAGGCCAGAAGCGCGCTCGTGAAAGCAACGGTGTCGCTTCCCTCCAGTTGCACGGCGCCGCGGATGAAGTCCGTCCAGATGAAGCTGCTGCACGTCGCGTGAGCTTTGCGATAGGCGCCGGCGCGTCTCGTCAACGCCGCAAGACTTTGATACGGATCGTCGCGCATCAGTCCTACCGTGACGGGAAGCTCGCTGGCGTCGCGACGCCGCCCGAATTCGTCATAGGGATGCAGCCAGCTTCTTTCAGCGAGCGCGGCCCGGATGCCGTTTGAGCAATCCGTGGGCAAGTGCGCCACGATCTCGACGGGAACCTTCTCGATGCCGCAGTCATGCCAGGCTCGCGCCCAATGATGATGATCGACGATATGCAAGGAGCCGTCCGCGGCGCGCGCGCATTTGATCGCGTGCTTTTCCATGAAGCGCTTGCGCGCGCCGTCCTCCATCCGCCGCATGATGTCGATCTTGACGGCGACGTAGATCAGACCCACCGTTATCTGCGTCGGTCTTAAGAGGATCAATGGTAGCCAGAGCATCGCGGGTTTCATTCGTGTTACGCCGTGATCTATCGCCTGTCATGCAAGCAACGTTTAGCCGATGCCGGGTTTCCCGCCCGACGCCATGCAGCGCGAGCGACGGCGCACCCGGCCGTCACTCGTGAGCGCTGCCCGTTACCTTGCCGGGAGGTTTTTTCGCATTCCGTCGATCGTCGCGAGGGTCGCGGCGCTCGCCCATCGCGGCGGCTATCTCCGCGCCGAGCAGGAATACGGCCGCCGAAAAGTAAAGCCACATCATCAAGACCGCAAGCGAGCCCGCCGCGCCGAATGAGTTCGCCGTGCCCGCATAAGCCAGATAGATGCCGAAAAGCCGCCGTCCCACGGTGAAGAGAACCGCCGACACCGCCGCGCCGCTCAATGCCTGAGTCCACCGCACGCGCGTATCCGGAAGCCAGCGCAATAGCGCGGCGAAGGCGGCCCATAGCACGAGCAAGCCGAACACGGTCTGCGCGATCTGCGCCGCGACGGCCAGCGGCGAGTCACCGAGTATCCGATGTCCGACATAAGCGATCGCCGCATCGAGCACGAGCGAGACGACCAGCAGGAAGCCGACGCCGAGCACCAGGCCCACTGAGATGAGCCGCGCCCGCACGAGCAGCGCGAGCCCCGCCATGCCCGAGCGCTGTCGCGCTGAGAAAACGACATCCAATGCGGTGTTCAGCGAACTGAAGGTGGCCGACGCGCCGACGATCAGCAGCCCCGTCGACACGAGCGCGGCGAGACCGCCGCCGCTCGCGCGGTGAGCATGTTCGACAATGGTTTGCATCGCCATTGCCGCGTCCTTGCCCATGACGTCGCGCACTTGTGCGAACAGCCTGCCGCTTGCGGCCGACTCGCCGAAAAACCAGCCGGCCACCGTCAGCACGATCAGCAGCGTCGGCGCGAGCGAGAAAGCCGAATAGAAGCCGATGCTCGCGGCGAGTGTCGTGCAGCGGTCGGATGAAAAGCGTTTGAGCGCCGTTAGGGCGACGCCCCGCAAATTGCGTGTGCCTCCTGGCTTGTGCGCGAATTGCAGCGGTCTCGAAGTCATGGCGCGGCTCACTGTCTAGCGATGGAAAGGGCGAGCCGCCTGGCACCCCCGCGCACCGCTCGCCCGCATCATGACGGATACGATCGTTCCGGGGCCGCGCCTCGCCTCCACCTGGCTGGCAGGCGAGCATCCCGCATGCCCGCCGCGCGAAGCCGGCGCTGAAGACCAACGAGATAAGCGCGCGCCGCCGCGCGCTAGCGATACGTCCAGCGACGGTGCGTGAGAAAGGAAAGCGGCGTGACCGCGCAAACCACGAGAGCAATCCCGATCCACGGCCCCGCTCCCGCAACTTGCGCGAGCGTCGATACAAGGCCGGTCAAAGCGGCACCGCCGAGCGACACGGCGATGAATCGCCAAACGTTGCGCACGCGAAGCGACGACGAAAAGCTCCACAGCGTATTCACCAGATACGACCAACAGGTCGCGCAGGCGAACGCGACCGTGTTGGCGAGCGTCGGCGAGACACCGGCGCGCGAGATCAACACCACGGCAATCGCGATATGCAGGCCTGTCGCCGAGAGTCCGCATACGCCGAAGCGCATCAGCCGTATCAACTCCGTGCGCTTCGTCATGGGTGCTTCACCCTGTGCGTCACTTCGCGCTCAGCACGGCGAGCAGCGACACGCCGCACGGCAATGCGCCGCGTGAAACCCAGTGACGCTCGGCGCGGAAGATCCGGTAAAGCAGCGCGTTCACCGCACTGGACGGCACCGAGTCGCCGCTCGACTCGCCGCGCCTGAACAGGCGATCGACAAAACGCACGGCAATCGCGAGCGGAAGCAGCAGCGTGTTGAAGTACGTGATGCGCTCGATGCGATACCCCGCTTTTGCGGCGCACGCCGCCAGCGTCGCCCGGCTGTAGCGCCGATGGTGATGGAGATGCACGTCGTGCGCGCTCCACAGCCATTGATAGGCCGGCACCGTCACCACGACCTTTCCGCCCACGGCCAGCACGTCCCGCATGCGTTCGAGCGAAGCGACGTCGTCGGCGATGTGTTCGAGGCAATCGAAAAAGCAGATCAGATCGAAGCGCTCGCCGTGGAACGGCAGATCGTCGGGGCATCGCCCGGCGCGGATATCGAAACGCGCGCCGGTGCTTTGCGCGGTCAGCCTGCGCGCCGTTTCGTCCATTTCCATTCCGCTCACGCTGCCGAATTCGGCCAGCATGTCGAGGTTGCCGCCGGTGCCCGAACCCACTTCGAGCACGCGCGCACGCGGCGGCAACGCGAGGCGGCGCAACACCGAACGCAACACGTCGCGCCGGCCGCGAAACCACCAATGTTCGGACTCGGTCTCGGCCATCTGAAGATAAGCGTCGGGGGACATGATTCGCGCCTCCGTTCAGCGGCTCGCGAAGCGCACGCGCTTGCGTGCCGCGTCGATCCGTACCATGTTCGACGCGCGCGAACCGTTGCGCCCGACCGGCAGCGTGCTGATCTTGCTGTTCTCCTGATAGCGGCGGCGCACGAGATAGACCGGCCGCCCCTTCGTCTCGTAGTAGATGCGGCCAATGTATTCGCCGACCACGCCGATGCCGATCAACTCGATGCCGCCCATGAACAGCATCACGGAAAGCAATGACGCATAACCCGGCACGGGATTGCCGAGCCACAGCGTGCGGCCGATGATGAACCCGCCGTACACGAAAGCCACGGTCGCGATCGCGAGACCGATATAGGTCCAACTGCGCAGCGGCACGGTGCTGAAACTCGTGATGCCTTCGAGCGCGAAATTCCACAAGCGCCATCCGGAGAATTTCGAACGGCCCGCGCTGCGCGGTTCGCGTTGATACTCGACGATCACGGTGCGATAGCCGACCCATGCGAAGAGCCCCTTCATGAAGCGCCGCCGCTCCGGCAAATTGCGCAGCGCGTTGACCACCTGGCGGTCCATCAGACGGAAATCGCCGACGTTTTCCGGCAGCTTCACTTCGGAAAGCGCATTGTGAACGCGATAGTAGATCGAGGCGGCGGTGCGCTTCGCGAAGGTGTCGCATGCGCGGTTGGCCCGCTTGGCGGCCACCACTTCCGCGCCTGCGCGCCAGTGTTCGATCATCACCGGAATCAGGCTCGGCGGGTCCTGCAAATCCGCGTCGATGGGAATCACCGCGTCGCCCCACGCTTCGTCGATGCCGGCCGTCAGCGCGGCCTCCTTGCCGAAGTTGCGCGTGAGGTCGATCACGCGTATGCGCGGGTCGCGCACGCTGGCGGCGATGAGTTTGTCGAGCGTGCCGTCGTTGCTGCCGTCGTTGATGCAGACGATTTCGAAGCGCGTCGATTCGATGCCTTCGAGCACCGGAACGATCTCGCTAAAGAAATGGCCGACTGCCTCGCCTTCGTTGTAGAACGGCACCACCAGTGAAATCAATGGAATATTGTTATGTTCAAGCATGATGACCTCCCCGTAATTCTGATTTGACGCCTCGTGCGGATGAGCCGTTACTCGTTCCTCACTCGTCCACATAAGCTTGCAAGACCGGCGCCGCGCGCCGTTCGACCGCGATGCGCCCGACCAGCATCGCGAGCGTGGTCAGCGAGATCAACGGCATGAACTGGAACGGCCCCATGGCGACGATCAGCATGCCGGCAAGCGGCGCGATCCACAGGACCACCAGCCATTCGCGTTCGCCGCGCCGCCAGCCTTCGGCCAGCGCATGCCGGCAATACCACGCGATCAACACGCCATACCAGGCGAGGTCGTAGTCGTAAAGATAGGGGCTCACGAGCAGGCTCGCGCAGACCAGCGTGGCGGCGCGCAGCGCGTGCGAGCTTTCGCGTCCCCATGCGTAGCAGACCGCCGCCGCGGCGAGCAGCGCACACGCGCCCTGCGCCGCATAAGCGAGCAGCGCGGGCGCGTGCAGCAGCGTCGCGAGCGCGAAGAGGGTCGGCATGCGGGCGAGCGTCGCGTGCGCCGATTCGATGCTGTAGGTGGCGATCCCCGTGTTATGCAGGAATGCGCCCAGCGTGCCGGTGCCGAATGCGAGCAGCGAGAAGCCGAGTGTGGCCCCCGCCGTCACCACCATCGCGGCCAGCGCGCGCCACGAACGAGAGCACAGCAGCGCCAGCGGGAACAGCACCACCAGTTGCGGCTTCATGCACAAGAGGCCGAAGCAGATGCCCGCCGCGACCGGGCGGCGACGCAGCCACACGAGGCCGCATCCGGCGAGCGCGGCCGTCAGCAAACCGTTTTGCCCGACGGTGATGACGAACAGCGCGCCCGGAAAGAACAGCGCGGGCAGAAGGGCCTGCCGGTCCGGCAAGATCGTGCGAATCGTCTTGACGAACAGCAGATACGCGCCGCCGAGCCACACCACCGCCGCCAGCTTATAAGGAAGCAGCGCGAGCGGAACGATCATGAGCAGCGCATTGGGCGGGTACAGCCACGGCAGGATGCCGTCGACCGTCGCGAAATGCGGCATCGCGCCGATCTCGATCAGCGAAAGCGCGTGCACGTTATAGGCGTCGACCGCATGCCCCTGCAGAGCCATGACCGCCGCGCTCCAGAATGGCAGGAAGTCCACCATGAGCGGACTGATCCCGCTCTGCGTGTTCAGGCGGAACAGATAGATCGCAACGAACAATGCGAAGCAGGCGAACACGACGAGCGGATAGAGCCGCAGCCGGTTTGCATTGAGCCAATGCGGACGCCGCCGCGGACCCGCCATTTGCAATGCGGGCAAAGGCCGTGACTTCGACGGCGCATGACGGAACGCGTGCGGATTCATGCCGTCACCTCTGTGTCAAGCCGCGCGCGCCGCACGATGACGAGCAGCACCAGCAGCAGCACCATCGGTCCGATTTGCGGCAGCAGTGTCAGGCGATTGAGGTATTCGTAGATCGGCAGCAGCCACGCGATCACCAGCATGGTCTGCTCGCCGCGCCGCCAGCCCTTTTCCAGACCGCTTACCACCAGGCAGGCGAGCGCGACGCCGAGCCACGTCAGTTCATAGAACCACAGGTAGGGATTGGCGAGCATCGTCGCCACGGCGATTACCGCGGCTCGCATGCGCAGGTCGGGCGTGCGCCGCCATACGTAACAGGTGGCTGCGGCAGCGATCAGCGCGACGCCGCCTTGCACGACATAAGCCATGACGATGGATGCTTCCGCGAGACGCATCGTGGCGAACGGCGTCGGAGACGCGAACCAGTACAGCATGCGGCTCTCCAGCACCATCTCTCGCGCGAAGCTGGCGCTGGCCATGAACGCGTGGAGCGATTGCGTGCCGCACACGAGGACGCTGACGCCCGCAAACGTGGCGGCGGTGATCGCGGCTGCGCCCATCGTCTTCCAGGCGCGCGTCGCGATCAGCACGATCGGGAACAACACGGCCAATTGCGGCTTGATCGCGAGCAAGCCGATGCAAATGCCGGCCAGTACCGGATTCTTCTCATTCCAGCGAACGGCGAACGCCATCAGCGCGGCGGTGAGCAGCGCGTTTTGTCCGACGACCGCCGCGATATACACACCGGGATAGGCAAGCACGACGAGCGCCGCGATTCGCGGGCGATGGAAGTGCGCGGCGAGGCCGCTCACGCCGAGCGTGCCGATTGCGAAAAGCCATGCGCAAACGCCCATGAACAGCACATAGGAAACGACGTACGGCAAAAGGGCAAGCGGTGCGACGAGCAGCAGCAGCGTCGGCGGATAGAGCCACGGCAAAAAACCGTGATTGACGTATGCGCCGAATAGCGCCGACTCGGCGCGTGCAAACGTCGGATAGTCGTAGACGGCGGCCGGCGTGCCGTTCAGCATCATGTGCGACGCGGTCCAGAACACCGAAAAATCGATGCCCGGACGCGTAGTGTTATCCGCCATGAAGCCGTGACTGGTCCAGGCCCAGGCCGCCAATACGATGGCGCACACGACGAGCATCGCGCAGCTGTACAGCAGCACGCGCTCGCGAGTCAGCCAGCCGTGGATGCGACGGTCCGCATCGAGTGGTCCCCGATCTGCAAAGTACATGATCCCCGCCTCACATGAGGTCCGAATGTTTTTCTACTCATCCGGTCGATTCGTTTTTTCTTTCTATTCCTAAGCTAACGAAGTGAACGTCGCGCGCTTACGGTCGATTCATTGTTGTAGGAAATATTCAGACTTTCAACCCATCGTTTTCCTCCCCAGCCGAGGCAGGTCCGAAATCAACCCCTCGAAGCGGAAATTCGACGCGATTTCGAGCGTGCCGAAGAGGTCATGTTTCACGCATGCAACGGTTTGGGCTGGCAAGCCGATTGAAAACCTCCCGATATCGACCGCCGAGGCGTTGAACTCGTCCCAGGGTAAATCGCTAGAAATTTTGCGCAGCGCCTTGATTGGCGGGCCTCCGCGGGTTTTTCAGCGTGGCCGGCCGGCACCCGAAAACGTCGCAGATCGGAGACAACCTGTGCTTCAGGAACGCAACCGAAGCGCGGGCGAATCGGCGTCAACGCCGTCTTTCCTGGCATTTGGGGTCGCTGGCCTGGAGCTTGCAAAGGGGAAAGCGCGGAAGTCGACGACGTGACGACCGATGCGATTCAGGCAGCAGCGACGAGCGAGAGCCTGAACCGCGACGGGAGTCAGCCACGGGGAAGTTCGTCCGCATGCGCTGCTGCAAGAACATCACAGCGCGTGCAATCGAACAGAGGGTGGTCGCCGACTGACTAGCGGGCTCCAGCTCACACCGGAAGCCGATAACGAGCAACGAAGCAGAGGACCACGAGATGAAGAACCATCAAACCAAGCGGCGGACCCACCGTCGCAACAGCGACTCGAACGCTACGTTCCCTGCTGCCATTGCATCGATCGTCCGCGGCGCGCACCAACGCGCTGAAGGTGATCTTCACGGACCGTGCGCCAGGCCGATGGCCGCGCTCACGCTCCCCTATCCGTTTCCTCGCAAGGAATCCTCGGCCCCGACCGGTATGCACGCTCTTGCGCGCGCACCGACACGTCAGGTCTAGATTCGACGCCGGTTTTTTCCGTAGTGCCCTGTAGTTCCTTTGTAGTTCCTTCCCTCAGCCTGTTCAGGTCAAGGGCTTATTGTTGCCATCCAAAGGAGTTAGCCATGCAAAACATCATCGCCCAAGCCAAGCGTTTCGTTCGTGACGAAGATGGTGTCACCGCCATTGAATACGGACTTATCGCCGCGCTGATCGCGGTCGTCATCATCGGTGCGGTCAAGACCGTTGGCGAAAAGCTGGACTCAGTGTTCACCACGATCGGCTCGGAACTGTAGAGACGGGATTGACGGGTGAGCGGTTTTTCCGTCTCTCCCGTCTTCCTTAAGATCGTTGCGGGCCCGTTGCCAAACGGGACCCGGCAACGAACCCATTCAGGAGATCGCCATGCATGCATGGAGCGACGTAGTGAAGCAGCTTCTGCGAGACGAAGGCGGCGTGACTTCGATCGAGTACGCGTTGATCGCGTCGCTGATCGCGGTGACGGTCCTCGGCGCTGTCGCTTCA
Source organism: Paraburkholderia terricola (assembly GCF_003330825.1). Lineage (NCBI taxonomy): Bacteria > Pseudomonadati > Pseudomonadota > Betaproteobacteria > Burkholderiales > Burkholderiaceae > Paraburkholderia > Paraburkholderia terricola. Next base: position 1,677,208 of record NZ_CP024942.1, on the reverse strand, counting down.
CTGGGCAGCTCCGTGAGCGATCTCTATCAGCGCATCGCGACGAAGGTCGCGGCGGCGCTCGCATGAACGCAGAAGAACGAGACCGGACACGTCATGTTACTGCCGCCCCAACCCATTCCCGCATGCGTGATCGCGCTGGCCATCGTGACCGCCAGCACGGACATCACCAGCCGGCGCATACCTAACCGGATCATCGCGCTCGGCCTCGCCGCCGCGCTGGTGGTGCAGCTCTGGCTGCAAGGCCCGCTTGCGGGCGGCGCGGACTGGTTGATGGGCGCGTTGACCGGCTTCGCGGTCCTGCTGCCGTTCTATCTGCTGCGCGGCATGGCGGCCGGCGACGTCAAGCTGCTGCTGACGATCGGCGCCTGGGTCGGACCGGCGCTGACCGTGCGCATCGCGCTGGCGACGTTCGTCATCGGCGGAATCTGGTCGCTGTGGGTCGCCTTGCGTCAAGGCCGCATGCGGCAGTTGCTCGTGAATCTCTGGTGCATGACGACGAGCGCGTGGCGCCCCGCACAACGGGCGAGGAATCGTGAGCACCTGCAGGTCGAATCGGTTGGATCACTGCCCTACGGCGTCGCCATTGCCGCCGGGACATTAGGTGTGTTGTTCGCATCGGCTGCGTAGCCGAGCAATCCGGGGTTGCCTTCGATACGAGGCAGCTAACAGCGGTACAGCCTGTAGCGCCAGTGGCAAACGGCGCTGGAGAAAAGAGCGATGAACCAGCACAACATCGAAAGCGCGACGCTTGCCCAGGTGACGCGCCTTCCCGAGCCGGCGCCCTCGCATGGGCGTCGCGCGGAGGAATCCGCCGTGTCGCTGCGCGCGCCGCGCACGCTGGCCGAAACGGGCTTGCCTCTGGAATTCGTGAGCCGCCTCGTGCTCAAGTCCGCGCTGCTGCACGGCAAGTCGAGCTTCGCCGAACTCGCCGAGCGGCACCGTTTGTCCATCGGCGTGCTCGATGAAGTGCTGGCCTTTCTCGTGCGCGAGCATCTGCTGGAGATCACGCACCGCGGCGCGACCGACATGGACGTGCAGGTTCGTCTCACGGACAGCGGCCGCACGCTCGCGCAGGACGACATGGCGCGCTGCCGCTATTGCGGCCCCGCACCCGTCGTGTTCGAAAGCTATGTGCAAAGCGTGCGCGAACATTCGGTGCGCTGGCTGCGCATCACGCAAGCCGAGGTGCGGGCCGCGTTCCACAACGTGGTCATCGATCCGGCGCTGCTCGACGCCGCCGCCGCCTCGCTCAATGCGGGACGGCCCTTGTTGCTGCACGGCCTCGCGGGCAGCGGCAAGACCTTTCTCGCGGAGCGGCTCGGCCTGCTGTTGCGCGGCAACGTGCCGATTCCTTACGCGCTCTTCGTAGGCGGCGAAATCATTCAGCTTTACGACCCGCTCGTGCACCGCGACGCGCCCGAGCAGGAGCCGGCGTCGACCGCCGACCGGCGCTGGCGCATGTGCCGCCGCCCGGTGGTGATCTCCGGCGGCGAACTGACGCTCGAGGGGCTCGACCTGCGCTACGACGCCGCGGCCGGTTTCTATCAGGCGCCGCCGCACATGAAGGCGAGCATGGGGCTCTATATCGTCGACGACCTCGGCCGCCAGCGCATCGCGCCGCATGAACTGCTCAATCGCTGGCTGATGCCGCTCGATCGTGGCGTCGATCAATTCACGCTGCAATCCGGCTCGCGCTTCATGGCGCCGTTCGACGTCTGGCCGGTGTTCTCCAGCAACCTCACGCCGAGCGAATTCGACGACGCCTTCCTGCGCCGGCTCGGCTCGAAGCTGTACGTCGGCCCGTTATCGGTCGACGACTACCGCGCGGTCTTCAACGCCCGCTGCGCGGCGCTGGAACTCACCGCGAGCCAGGCCGTATTCGATTACCTGTTGCACAACCTGCACTTCCCGAGCGGCAGACCGTTCCTCGCCTGCTATCCCGGCGACCTGCTCGATCTGTTTTCCGCCGCGGCGCACTACCGGGGCGCGGCGCGCGAAGTGACGGAAGAAGGACTGCGCGACGCCTGGCATAACTACTTCGGCATCGCGACCGACCACGACGCCTCTTACCCACCCGCGGCCGACCGGCCGGGCCGACAGTTGGCCGCCGGTTGACCGGCAAGTGTCCAACGACCTACGCAGGAGTATCACCATGAAAAACAGTCGCGCTTTAGTCATGCTGGCCATCGCCGTCCTGGCGGGTCTCGCTGCCGTGGTCTTCGCCTCGCGGTGGCTGATGCAAACCTCGTCGAGCGCCATCACGCCGATCGCGGTCGCCGCGGGTGACGTCAATCTCGGCGAGCCGCTCAACGCCGGCCTGATCCGCACCGTCAACTGGCCGACGGGCAGCGTGCCGCCCGGTGCGTTCACCGATCCGAAAGCGCTGGAGGGCCGCGTCGTGCGCACGAGTCTCGGCCGCGGCGAGCCGGTGATCGAATCGAAGCTCGCGCCGATCGGCACCAAGGGCGGCCTGTCGGCCGTGATCGGCGAAGGCAACCGCGCGATCACGGTGCGCGTGAACGACGTGGTCGGCGTGGCGGGCTTCGCGCTGCCGGGCAACTACGTCGACGTGATCGTGAATACGCAGGAACCGGGCAAGGCCGATCAGCAAAGCATTTCGAAGATCGTGCTGGAAAAGATCCTGGTGCTCGCGGTGGCGCAGCAGGTGAATCGCGACGATACCGCGCCGAAGGTCGTCAACGCCGTCACGCTCGAAGTCTCGCCCGTGCAGGCGGAAAAACTCGATCTGGCGCGCAGCGTCGGCACGCTCTCGCTCGTGCTGCGCAATCAGATCGACAAGGCCACGCTGCCGACCGTCGGCGCCACCAAATTCACCTTGCTCGGCACCTCCGCGGCCGTGCCCGCCTCGGCGCCGGCCGCCTTGCCGGTCCAGCCGGCGAAGGTGCGTTACGCCGCCCGGCCGGCCGTCAAGCGCGATTGCGTCGGCGTGCTCTCGGGTGTGCTGGGCAGTGTCGAATGTTTCTAAACCGGACGCGGCGGCATCCGCGAAGACGGAACGCCGCAGCTGACACCAAAGCAAAGATCAGAAATCTCGATTCACAAGATGTCGGGAATGGGGGATGAAGAAATGAAAACGAAACTGGGGTTCTCATCCGGCGGCGCAAAGCGTGGCCGCTCGCTGGGTGGCGTCGTAGTCGCCTCGGCACTGTGCGCCGGACTAATGGTTGCGCAAGGCAGCGTGGCGCAGGAAGCATTCGAGGGTCCGGCGCTCGCCAAAGCGCGGCCGAACACGCCCTTGCCGGGCGGCCGCGTGCCCGGGCAGATGATGCTCGCCGCGGCGCCGACGCCGGCCGGCGGATCGGCCGCGCCGCTGCGCGGCCCCGACTGCACCGGCGCGGTCCATGAGCAAACCAGCGTCGTCGTGCCGGTCGGCAAGTCGGCCCTGCTGCCGCTCGCCGAAGCGGTCCGCAACCGCACGCTCGGCAATCCGACGATCGTGCAGGCGACGCTGGTATCGCCCCGCACGCTGTACCTCGTCGGCATGGCGGTCGGCACGACCAACATGATCGTGCAGGGACGCAGCGGCAGTTGCCAGATCATCGACGTGATCGTCAACATCGACGCCAACGGCGTGCAGCAATCGCTCGGGCAGTTGTTGCCCGCGGAGCGCGGCATCCGCGTGTCGACCGCGGCGGGCAACCTGGTGCTCGGCGGCCACGTGTCGAGCTCGCCGGCTGCCCAGCAGGCGATGGAAATCGCCAAGGCCCACGCGAGCGCCCAGCCCACGCAGCAATCGCAGAGCGGCACCGGCACGATGGGCAACGGCAACAATGTGGCCCAGCAAAGCTCGAGCACCAGCAAACCCGCCGACGTCATCAACATGATGGTGGTGGATGCGCCGCAACAGGTGATGCTCGAAGTGAAGGTCGCCGAGGTGTCGAAGACGCTCATCAATCAGATGGGCGCCGCATTCAACATTCAGGGCGGCTTCGGCTCATGGAGCGGCGCGCTCGTGAGCAATCTGCTGGCCGGCGTAACCAGCTTCGCCGCGGGCAACAAGGCGAACAACCGGCCGTTCGGCTTCGCGGTCGACGCGCAGAAGACCGACGACCTCGTGAAGATTCTCGCCGAACCGAACCTAGTCGCGATCAGCGGACAGGAAGCCACCTTCCTCGCGGGCGGCAAGATCTTCATTCCGGTGCCGCAGAGCAGCAGCACGGGCGCGACGACCATCACGCTGCAGGAAGAGGAATTCGGCGTGGGCCTGAAGTTCACGCCGACGGTGCTCGCCAATGGCCGCATCAGCCTGAAGGTCGCGCCTGAAGTCTCCGAACTCTCGCCGACCGGCATCACGCTCAGCGCGACCAACGTGAGCGGCGTGTCGATCCTGCCGCTCATTACGACACGCCGCGCGTCCACGGTCGTGCAGATGAGCGACGGCGAGTCGTTCGCAATCGGCGGACTCATGAAGAGCAACGTCACCGGGGCGCTGAAGGCGGTGCCCGGCATCGGCGAAATTCCGGTGCTCGGTGCGCTGGCCCGCAGCACGTCGTTCCAGCAGGACCTGACCGAGCTGGTGTTCATCATCACGCCGCACCTCGTCAAGCCGCTGCAGACCGCGGACTACCCGCTGCCGACCGACAGCTTCTCGCCGGCCAACGCGGTCGATGTCTACGCCACCGGCAACATGGAAGGCCGTCATCCGAAGCTGAAAGCGCCGGCAGCGACCGCCGCGCCCAGCGCCGCGACGCCGGAGAACGCAGCGTCTGGGAACGTCACACCTGCCGCATCCGCCGCCGCGCCTGCCAACGCCACACCCGCCGCCGCGCCTGCTACCGCACCCGCTACCGCGCCGGCTTCCGTGAAGCCGCAAGCACCGCAGCCCACGCCCGCGCCGGCGCGTCAGGAACCGACGGAAACCGTGCTGCGGCAGCCCGACGCGCCACCGGTCACGTCGGCCGCGGTGCCGGCGACGACGGTCACCGTGGAACCGCTGGCGGAGACGCCGACGCCATCCGCCGACTCCGCGCAGGCCGCTCGCGCCGCCCGTATCGAAAGCGCGGCGGCACGGATCGCCGCGCGCACGGCGAAGCAGGAAGTCGCGAAAGCGGACGCTTCGAGCGCCGCGCTCCAACATTGATGTGACGCCAAGGGGAATCTCATGAAACACCAACACTTTGCTTTCGCACGCTGGACCGCGCTCATCGTGCCGGTCTGCGCGGCGCTCGGCGGTTGCATGACCAGCACGCCGATCTGGGATGCGCATATCGGCGAGGCGCTGAAAAGCGTCACCCAGGCGCAGATCATCGATCCGCACGCGGCGGAACACGCGCAAGCGGCACAGGGCGTGGACGGCAAGGCCGCGGCCTCGGCGATGAACACCTACGACAAGTCGTTTCAACAACCCGTGCCGACACCGAATGCATTCGTCATCGGCGTCGGCAGCGGGGGCGGCAGCCAGTAACGACACCATGCACCGGGGGGCGTCATGTATCGCGTAAAACAATCAGGGGGATACCGCGCGGCTCGCCGCGGCGAACGCGGCGCGGTATCGATCATCGTCGCGGTGTCGCTGGTGGCGTTGATCGGCTTCGTGGGTCTCGCACTCGATCTCGGCAAGCTGTACGTCGCCAAGAGCGAGTTGCAGAACAGCGCCGATGCCTGCGCGCTGGCGGCCGCGCGCGATCTCACCGGCGCCACCGTCAATCTGTCCGTGCCCGAGGCCGCCGGCATCACGGCCGGCCACCTCAACTACGCGCTGTTTCAAAGCGGCGCGGTGCAACTGACGACCGACAGCAGCGTGCTGTTCAGCGATTCGCTGAGCAACCCGTTCCTGCCGAAGAGCGCCGTCGCCAGCCCGGCGAGCATGAAGTACGCCAAATGCACGACGTCGAAGTCGAACATCGCGCACTGGTTCATCCAGGTGCTCGGCGCATTCACCGGCGCGACCATCGCCAACGCGACGGTTTCCGCTTCGGCGGTCGCGACCGTCGGCGCGGCGCAAACCACCTGCGCGATTCCGGTCTTCATCTGCAAGCCGGGAACGGAGGTCACGCCGCCCATCGTGGGCGCGAGCTATACGATCGGGCAGTGGATCGCGTCGAAAAGCGGCTCCTCGCCGGCAGACGGCCCCGGCAACTTTGGCTGGGCCGCCCTCGACGGCAGCAGCAATGCGGTCGCGATCAAGAACGAATTGACGGGGAATTTTTGCAGCCTGCCCGCGGTCGGCGCGAGCATCGGTTCGACCGGCAACAAGGTCGCCGACGCGGGTGCATGGAATACGCGCTTCGGGATCTACGGCACCTCGTTCAAGGGACCTCAGGACGGCGCGCCGGATTTCACGGGATATGCGTACACGGCGAGCACCTTCAGCCCACCGTTCAACGCCTATAGCGACTTCGTCAGCAAGCGCAACACGTTTCAGAGCTATCAGGGCGACACGCTCTCCGGCGTCAACACCAAGGGCTCGTACAGCGCCGGCAACTATCCGCTCGGCGCCGACCGGCGTCTCGCGCTCGCCCCCGAACTGGATTGCGGCACGCTGGCAAGCGCCCACAGCGCCCCGGTCGTGACGTGGGATTGCGTGCTGATGCTCGATCCGATGGGCTCCACCGGCACCGCCGGGCCTGTCCATCTCGAGTACCGCGGTTCGTCGTCGATGGCGGGAAGCCCGTGCGCGACCCAGGGCGTGCCGGGCTCCGGCAGCTCGGTCGGACCGCAAGTTCCCGTGCTGTTGCAATAGGGGCCGTCATGAAAAAACACTCTTCCCGTTTGGCGCGCATGCGCGGCTCGGCCGCGGTGGAATTCGCCATCGTGCTGATTCCGCTCGTCACGCTCGTGGCCGGCGTGGCCGAATTCGGTCACGCGATCTACCAGTACGAAGCGCTCACCAAGGCGACGCGCGACGCGGCCCGCTATCTGTCCACCTACCTGCCGACCGATAGCGCCTACCCGCTCGCGCAGGCTCAGTGCCTCGCCGTCTACGGCAGCACGACGTGCCCCTCGTCGGGCAGCGGAACCGAACTCGTGTCGGGCCTGACGACTTCGATGGTGGTCGTATGCGACAGCGCGCACACGAGCGGCTGCACCGATCCGTCCGACCCGCCGCAGTTCGCCAACGTCCCGACCTACGACAACGACAACGGCGTCGGCCCCTCGAACGCCGCCGGCAGCATCAACCTGGTCGAAGTGAAGATCGCCGGGTATCCGTACTCGCCGCTCCTCACCTACTTCAACCTGGTGGGCCTGACGTTCGGCAACATCGTTACCGTGATGAGGCAAGTGTCATGAACCCGCTACCGTTATCCGTATCGAGGCGGCTGCGCAAGCAGCGCGGCGCCGCCGTCGTGGAGTTCGCACTGGTTGCCGGCATTCTCTGCACGGTGCTGATCGGCATCTGCGAATTCAGCCGCGTGCTGTTTTACTGGAACACCGCGAGCGAGGCGGTGCGTCTCGGCGCGCGCACCGCCGTGGTGTGCGATGCCAACGCGGCGGTGATCAAGAGCAAGATGACCAGCCTATTGCCCCTGCTCGCCTCGTCCAACGTGAACGTCGCGTACACGCCGACCGGCTGCGACGCGGACCCCGCCACGGCGCGCAACACATGCCGGCTCGTTACCGTCAGCGTCACCAACGTCAGCGTGCAAACCATGATTCCGTTCGTGCCGCTCACGCTCACGATGCCGCCGCTCACCACCACGCTGCCGCGCGAAAGCCTCGCGACGTCGACCGGCGGCACCGTCTGTCAATAACTTCCTATAACCAGGCCACCACGATCATGATCAACATTCTCATCACTTCGGAAGACGCCACGCGGCTCGCGCAAATCGTGCGTCTGATCGGCGAGTGCGGCAACTATCGCACCACGCGCGTGGCAGGCAGGCCGTCGTTGCTGATCGAGCGCGGCGACAGCCTGGACGCGTTCGACGTGCTGATCGTCGACGCCGCGTCGCTCGATGCCGCGGAACTGCCGGTCGTCGCGAGGCTCTGCAGCGGGCGCACCCACGTCACCAGCATTCTGCTGATTCCCGACGCGTCGCCGCAGACGCTGATCGAAGCCATGCGCGCGGGCTTTCGCGACGTGCTCGGCTGGCCGCTCAATCGCGCCTCGCTCGGCGACGCGCTCTCGCGCATCGAGAGTCAGCGGGCGCTCAATGGCGCGCACGAGACGCAGATCGTTTCGTTCCTGTCCTGCAAGGGCGGCGCGGGAACCAGCTTCATTGCCAGCAACGTCGCGCATGCGATCTCCGAGACGCAAAAAAAGCGCGTGCTGCTGATCGACCTCAATCAGCTTTTCGGCGACGCCGCGTTTCTCGTGACCGAGGAAAAAGCGCCCTCCACGCTGCCGCAAATGTGCGCTCAGGTCGAGCGCATGGACGCGGCTTTCTTCGACGCCTGCCTCGTGCACGTGAGCGACACGTTCCACATCCTCGCCGGCGCGGGCGATCCGATCAAGGCGTCGGAGATCAAGGAAGAAAGGCTCGAATGGATCCTGGGCGTGGCCGTTCCGCGCTACGACATGGTGATCTTCGACCTGGGCCAGTCCGTCAACGCGCTGTCCATCCTCGCGCTCGATCGCAGCGACCAGATTCATCTCGTGCTGCAGGCAAGCATGCCGCACGTGCGAGCCGGCCGGCGTCTGCAGGAAATCCTCGCGTCGCTCGCCTATCCGGCCGACCGCACGCGGCTGCTGCTGAACCGCTACACGCGCCACGGCGAACGCGCGCGCGCCGCGCTCGAAGAAGTGCTCGGCATGCGGCCGTACCAGGTGATCCCGGAGGATACCGACACGGTATTGGAATCGGTGAATCACGGCGTGCCGATCACCAAGGTGAGCCGCACTAGCAGCGTGTCGCGCAGCCTGCTCGCGCTCGCCGGCAACATCGTCAGCCTCTCGGCGGGACCCGAAGGCAGCCGCGTCAAAAGCGAGCCGCTGCTGAGCCGCTTCTTCGGCCGCCAGCCGGCGCCGAAACTCAAGGCTATGTGATACACAACAGGGAGACACACCATGTCGCTGCGTGAACAGATTTCCGCTCAACGCGTGCAGCCGTTCGCCGAGCGCGAAAGCAGCCACCATTCGTCGAATCAGATGGCGCGGGGCGCTTACCAGAAGCTCAAACGCGAAATACATCAGTGCGTGCTCGAGCGCGTCGAACTCGAACGTCTCGCTCGCCTGCCGACCGATCAGGTCCGCCAGGAAATCGGCACGCTCATCACGCGCATTCTCGAAGAAGAGAAAGCGCCGGCCAACGATTTTGAACGCCGCCAACTGGTGATCGACGTGTACGACGAGATGTTCGGCTTCGGTCCGCTGGAAAGCCTGCTGCGCGATCCGACCGTGTCGGACATTCTGGTCAACACGTACCAGCACACTTACGTCGAACGCAAGGGTCGGCTCGAACTGACCGACGTGACGTTCTACGACGACACGCATCTGATGAAGGTGATCGAGAAGATCGTGTCGCGCGTCGGGCGCCGCATCGACGAATCGAGCCCGATGGTCGACGCGCGTCTGCCGGACGGCTCGCGCGTGAACGCGATCATTCCGCCCTCGGCGGTGGATGGACCGCTGCTCTCGATCCGGCGCTTCGCGGTCAATCCGTTGCAGGTCTCCGACATGATCGAGTTGCAAAGCCTGACGCCGCCGATGGCCGAGGTGCTCGATGCGCTGGCGCGCGCGAAGGTCAACGTGCTGGTGTCGGGCGGCACCGGCAGCGGCAAGACCACGCTGCTCAACGTGCTGTCGGGCTTCATTCCCGACGACGAACGCATCGTCACGATCGAGGACGCCGCCGAACTGCAGATGCGCCAGCAGCACGTGCTGCGGCTCGAAACACGCCCGCCGAACATCGAGGGGCGCGGCGAGATCACGCAGCGCACGCTGGTGCGCAACGCGCTGCGGATGCGGCCCGACCGCATCATTCTCGGCGAAGTGCGCGGGCCGGAAGCACTCGACATGCTCAACGCGATGAACACGGGTCACGAAGGATCGCTCGCCACGATCCACGCGAATACGCCGCGCGATGCGCTCACACGCCTCGAAAACATGATCAACCTGGGCGGCCTGTCGCTGCCGACCAAAACCATGCGCCAGCAGATTTCGTCGGCCATCTCGGTGGTGGTACAGGCGGCCCGCCTGACCGACGGACGCCGCAAGATCGTCAGCATTCAGGAGATCACCGGCATGGAAGGCGACATCGTCAACATGCAGGAAATCTTCACGTTCAAGCGGACCGGCATCGACGAAAACGGTTCGGTGCGCGGGTACTTTTGCGCGACCGGCGTGCGGCCCAAATTCGCCGAGCGCCTGCAGGCGTTCGGCATCAACCTGCCCGATCAGACCTACGATCCGGGACGGCACTTCGAAACCCGTTGATCCGGCGAGGCCGATCCGCTCATTGACTCGTCGCGGTCTCAGGAGACCTGCATGAACCCGATCTTCTACGCATTCGCCATCTTGCTGTTCCTCGCTGTCGTGCTCGCGCTCGAGGGCGGCTACCAGTGGTGGAACAATCGTCACGGCCCTTCCGCGCGCCGGATCGAATCGCGAATCCGCGCGTTGTCCGCCGGCGGCCAGGTGCATAAGGATCGCCTCACGATCCTGAAGAACCGCATGCTGAGCGAGTCCCAAACGCTCGACAAGCTGCTGATGCGGCTGCCGCGCATCCAGACGCTCGACTTGTGGATCCAGCAGTCGGGGCTCAAGTGGTCGATCGCGCGGCTGTTCGGCGCGAGCCTCGTGCTGCCGGCCGCCGTGCTCGGGGCGGCCACGTTCGCACCGGTGCCGACGCTGTTCGCCGCGCTCGGCGCGCTCACCACCTCGGCGATTCCGTTCCTGTACGTGAGCCGGCGGCGCAGCAAGCGGCTGCGTCAACTCGAACGCCAGTTGCCCGACGTCGCCGACATGATCAGCCGCGCGCTGCGCGCGGGGCACGCGTTCTCGGGCGCGATCGGCATGGTGAGCACCGAGTTCGCCGAGCCGATGGGCGGCGAATTCCGCATCACGTTCGACGAGATCAACTACGGCGTCTCGCTGAACGAAGCCCTGTTGAATCTGGCGACGCGCGTGCCGGTTCGCGATCTGCGCTACTTCGTGATCGCCGTGCTGATTCAGCGGGAAACGGGCGGCAATCTCGCCGAGGTGCTGGACGGCATCGCGACGCTGATCCGCGAGCGCCTCAAGCTGTTCGACAAGATCCGCGTGCTGTCGGCCGAGGGCAAGTTGTCGGCGTGGATCCTCGGCCTGCTGCCGTTCGTCACCGCCGGCTTCATGATGGTCCTGAACCCCAGCTTTCTCGACGTGCTGTGGCAGGACCCGGCCGGCATCAAGATGCTGCAGACGCTGGCCTTCTCCATGCTGTTCGGCGTGATGTGGATGCGGCGCATCGTCAAGATTCGCGTCTGACGCGCCCGCCTCGCAGGCGTGTCGCGTAACAAGATACCAGGGAGTTGTCATGCAAACGCTCGACTCGATGCATATGCTGTTGCTGGCCGGTCTTTTCGCCGTGGTGTTCGGCGCGGCATTCGCCGCGATGCTGCTGCTCTCGCCACGCGATATGCGCCGGCGCATCGAGCAGGCGGGCGGCGCGAACCTGCCGATGTCCGAACCCGGCAGTACGTCGACCGGGTCCGCCTGGCTCGAAAAGCTCGCGGAGATTTCGCAGCCGATCTCGAAGCTGTCGATCCCGGCCGAAGGCTGGGAAAACTCGGCGCTGCGCGTGCAAATGATGAACGCGGGCTGGCGCACGCAGGGAGCCGCCGCGCTTTATTTCGCCGCCAAGACCATCCTTGCGCTCGTGCTGCCGCTGATCGCGCTCGTGTTGCTGTCCAATACGTCGTTCTTCGCGCAACAGTACATGTTCATGGGCACGCTCGCGCTGCTCGCCGCGTTCGGCTACTACCTGCCGAACGTGGTGCTGACGCGGCGCATCGCGTGGCGCAAGCGGACCATCTTCGAGGACTTCCCCGACGCGCTCGATCTGCTGACCGTGTGCGTCGAAGCGGGTCTCAGCCTCGACGCGGGCTTGATGAAAGTGGCGGGAGAAATCGAATTGCGCAGCCCGGTGGTCGCGAGCGAACTGCAACTCATGCTGCTCGAAATGCGCTCCGGGTTTACCAAGGAAAAGGCGCTACGCAATCTCTCGCTGCGCACGGGCGTCGAGGATGTCGATTCGTTTTGCGCGATGCTGGTGCAGGCCGAACGGTTCGGCACCAGTATCGGCTCGTCGTTGCGCGTGCTGTCGGACACGCTGCGCACGCGCCGTCGCATGCGCGCCGAGGAACAGGCCGCGAAGATCGCGCTGAAATTGCTGTTTCCGCTGATCTTCTGCATCTTTCCCGCGCTGCTCACGGTTCTGCTCGGGCCCGCGTTCATCCACATCTACCGGGTGTTGCTGCCCACGTTGAGCGGCGGCGGTTAGGAGGTGCTCGAACCGGCGGGTGTGCATCGGGTGTTCGTGCATCGCATGTCGCCGGGGAAAGTACCGATACGTCCAGGGGCGAATCCGGACGTTATTGCCGAGGGGGCGTTTCACGCTCCTCGCGGCAACAGGTGTGCGGGCGCGCACCGACGCAAGAATGAAGGGGGACGTACCGTGCGAAAGTCATCCGAGCGCGCTGCAACGGTCGTCTGCGCGACGGCCGGTCCGGCCGGGCCGGCTCCCGCGCGCCTGCCCGACACTCGGCGCCGTCTGATCTGCGTTGCTCGCACACCGGACGACGCGCTTCTCGCGGACCTGCGCGCGGCCGGCTGGGACGTGGTCGTGGCGAAAACCCCCGCCAGCGCCGAGGCCGCGACGAGGAAGACCGGCGTCGCCGCGGGGCTCATCGATTTCGACGGCTTCACGCTGCGCGACTTTTCCGTGCTCAAGGCCTGCCTGAGCCAAACGGCGATCGGCTGGGTGGCGGTCACGGCCGATGGCCAGGCGGCCAGCAAGCCGGTGCGCGAGCTGATCCGCAATTACTGTTTCGACTACGTCACGCTGCCGTTGCCGCGCGAATCGATCGCACGCGTGCTCGGGCACGCTCGGGGCATGGCGGCATTGGATTATCTCGACACCGCCGCCGGAACCCCGCTCGCGGACGACGACGAGATGGTGGGCAATTGCGAGGCCATGCGGCAGCTATTCAGCACCATCCGCAAGGTCGCCAACACGAACGCCAGCGTGTTCATTTCCGGCCAGTCCGGCACCGGCAAGGAACTCACCGCGCTCGCGATCCACCGTCGCTCGCCGCGCCGCAAGGCGCCGTTCGTGGCGATCAATTGCGGTGCGATTGCCCACAATCTTCTCCAGTCAGAGTTGTTCGGTTATGAACGCGGCGCGTTTACGGGAGCGGACCGGCGCAAGATAGGCCGCATCGAATCGGCCAACGGCGGCACGCTGTTTCTCGACGAAATCGGCGACATGCCGCTCGAAGCGCAAGCGAGCCTGCTGCGCTTCCTGCAGGAAGGCAAGATCGAGCGGCTCGGCGGCAATGAGCCGATTGCGGTCGACATCCGCATCATTTCGGCGACTCACGTCGACCTCGAAGCGGCGATAGAAGACGGACGCTTTCGCGCCGACCTGTTCCATCGCCTGTGCGTGCTGCGCGTGGACGAACCGCCGCTGAACCAGCGCGGCGCGGATATCGAAGTGCTCGCGCACCACGTTCTGCAGAAGTACAAGACCGACAGCACGCACAAGATTCATGGCTTCACGCCGTCGGCGATCGAGGCCATGCGCCACTACCACTGGCCCGGCAATGTGCGCGAGTTGATCAATCGCGTGCGCCATGCGCTCGTGATGGCCGAAGGCCGGCTGCTGACGCCGCACGACCTCGATCTCGAATCGCCTGCCGACAGGAGAACCGCGACGCTCGACCATATCCGCGAAACGGCCGAGCGCGGCGCGATCGAAACCGCCTTGCGGCGCTACAACAACCGGCTGGGCGAAGCCGCGACGGCGCTCGGCATCTCGCGCGTCACGCTGTATCGGCTGATGACCGCGTATGGCATGCGCGATGCGGCGGGCGCGGCGGTGGACCATGCGGACGACGAGTCCGATGGGAAGATGTCCGCGTGAATGGTTGGTGGTTGGTCGCTGGTTGGTTGCTGGTGCGCAAGCCGTGGGTCAGAAACTCATGGCGGCGTGAGCGATTGCGCCGCCACCGCGACATCTCTCGCCACCGACGCGAGCGCTCGGCTGTGCGCCTCGATCAGCGCGTCGTAGCCTGGCGCGCTTGCCGACTCGCGCACGACCGAGCGCCCGTTCACTCTCCGCCCTCCCCTCGGCGCGCGCACGGACCAGATCACGGCCAGCGTTACCGTGCCGTCCGCCGAGGAATCGAAGCTCTGCACGTCGATCGACACGCGGTAGGCGTCATCGTCCACGCGCTGCGGATAGGTGGAGATCATCGCGCCCGGCATGAGCCGCGTGAGATCCGCGGCCAGCACGCGCGGAATCTGACTCTTCAATGGCTCGGCCCAGCGGGCGAACTCGTTAATCGACACGCGGTTCGCATCCAGCCTCGAAACGATTTGCGGCCGATCGACCAGTTCGGGCACTGTAACCGGGTCGATAGCAATCTGAATCGCGATCGCATTGGCGCCTTGCGGCGGCGCGACAGCCTGAACCGGACTCAAGGTATAGAACCTCGACGCCGGCGAACTCGCGCATCCCGCCAGAAGCATCGGCACGAACACGCCCAGCAGTAGCGTTGCATATCGACGCATTACTTGTCCTCGACCTTGCCGCGCAGCAGCGCTTCCGGGTGGCGTTGCAAGTACTCCGCCAGCGAGCGGAACGAGGCCGCGGTGCGCGACAACTCGCGCATTGTCTCGGCGCTGCTCTGCTGCAACGGCGAGTCGCTTTGCAACGCGCGATTCGCCGACGTGAGCGCTTCGCGCGCCGCGCTCAGCGTCGCCTTGGCGTCGGGCGCGAGATCGGTGCTGATCGTATTCATCAGCGTGTCCGCGTCAGTGAGCGTTTTGCGCAGATCGCGGCTGATGCCCTCGAATGGAATCCTGTTCAACGTCGCCACGAGCGTGGTGATCGAGTCTTGCAAACTCTGCAAGTTGCCCGGCACGGTCGGCAATTTGGGCGTCTTTTTGTTCCAGTCCATGCTCGCCTTCGGTGACGCGGGGAAGAAATCGATCGCGACATAGAGTTGGCCCGTCAGCAGGCTCGCTGTTCTCAGTTGCGCACGCATTCCTTTTGTCACCAGGTAGTCCGCAAACGCGTTGCGCTCCGACGGTATTCGCCCGACGGCGCGTCCTGCGTCATCGCGAGAAATCAAACGCTCGGGGAAAATGCTGACTTCGACGGGGATATCGAACGCCTTTGTCGCCGGATCAAAATGCGAGCTGATCGCCGACACCTCGCCGATGACGATGCCGCGGAAATCAACCGGCGCGCCGAGGGCCAAGCCGCGCACGGATTCCTTGAAGTTCAGCACGTATTTATCGACGATTGCGTCGTGCCGTTTCATCGCCTCGGCACGGTCGGCGAAAAGTTTGTACTCGTGCCGCGCTTCTGCTTCGATTCGGGGCGTCGCGTCAGGCGGAGTCTCGAATGCGAGGCCGCCAATCAGAAGCGACACCATCGATTCGGTGTTGATCTTCACGCCGCTCGCATCCAACGTCATATCCACGCCGCTGGCGTGCCAGAAGCGGCTGTCGCTGGTGACGTACTTGTCGTAGGGCGCATTGATGAAAACGTGCAGCGTCATGCCGACGCCGTCCGCGTCGAGCGCGTATGAAACGATCTGCCCGACCTGAAGGCGCCGGAAAAAAACCGGCGAGCCGATATCGAGTGAACCGAGGTTCTCGCTCTTCAGCACGAACTCCCGCCCCGGCGTGCCCGATGCGAGAGCCGGTGGCGACTCCAGTCCGACGAAATCGCCACGCGCTGTTTTCGAAGTGCCGATATCCATGCCGATGTGAGAGCCGGTCAATATCGTTCCGATACCCGATACCGTACCGCCGGCAATGCGCGGCCGGACAACCCAGAACCGCGTATCGTCGACGAGCATGCTGGAAGCGTTGCGCGACATCTCCGCGCTGGCCAGCACGGTCTTGTGGTCGTCGGAAAGCTCGACGCTTTTGATGATGCCCACGTCGACGTTCTTGAACTTGATCCTGGTCTTGCCGGCCTCGATGCCCTCACCGGTCGAAAAGCGGATCGTGACGGTCGGGCCCGTTTGCATCACGGAACGCACCACCAGCCAACCGGCAACGAGTACGGCGATCAGCGGCACCAGCCAGATCAACTGAATGCGCCACTTCGATGGTTCGATCGCGACGGCTTCGGGAATAGCGGTTCCGTTCTGCGCTGACGATCTATTCACCTTCCGGCTCCACGGCGTCCCATATCAGCCGGGGATCGAATGACAGCGCGGCGAACATGGTGAGCACCACGACCGCGCCGAATGCGATGGCGCCAGGACCCGCATCGACCGAGGCAACGGTGCCGAACTGCACGAACGCAACCAGAATGGTAATGACGTAAATATCGAGCATCGACCAGCGGCCGACCCTCTCCACGACGCGGTAAATACGCGTTCGCGTGTGTGGAATCAGCGGAGAGCGCAACTGGGTGCTCCACGCGAGGTAGACCAACGACAGAATCTTGAGCATGGGCACCACGATGCTTGCGACAAAAACGATAGCGGCAAGCGGCCATGATCCCGAGGTCCAGAGATAAACAACGCCGCTCAGGATTGTGTCGGATTGCGCGCCGAACAGCGTACTGGTGACCATGACCGGCAACAGAACGGCCGGGATGTAAAGGATCATCGCGGCAAACAGAAATGCCCAGGTGCGCAAAAGACTATTGGGCTTGCGCAAATGCAGCGCCGCGCTGCAACGCGGGCAGGTTCCGACGTGACCGTGAACGAGCGGCTTCGACAGCAAGCCGCAATCGTGGCACACGAACAGACCCGCACGCGCGGCGGTCACTTGTGTGGCGTGGGAAGCGAGCGCAGGCGGCATGCCGCGGCCCTGCACCGCATCGAGGCGCGCCCATATATCGCGCGGATTGAATGTCACGGCCGCTGCCGCGAGCAGCACCATGACCGCGCCGAATGCCCAGATCGCGACGCCGGGCACTACCGAGGCAATGTGCTGCAGTTTGACGAGCGCGACCAGCATGCCGAGCATGAGCACTTCGATCATTCCCCACGGCGCAACATGGCGGAGCACACGAAGCACGATCTCGGAACGTTGAGGCAGGCCGCCGATATGCAACGGTATGAGCACATAGATCACGGACGCGATGTTCAACGCCGGCATCAGAAGCGTTGTGACGAACACGAGTCCGGCAATCGGCCACATGCCGTCCAGGTACAGCGAATAAGCCGCCCCGAAAAGCGTGGTTTCGACCAGCACGCCATTGACCCACAGGCCGACGATCGGAAAGCAGTTCGCCACCACGAACAGCACGGCGGCAGCCAGGGTGAGGGCGAGCGCGCGATCATAGGTTGCCGGCAAGCAGCGGTAGAGCGTTGCATTGCATCGCTGGCATCGCGCGACACCGTTCTCGACGAGCGGCGTCTCCCACTGGAGAAAGTCGCATTCGTGACATGCAATCAATTTGGCTTTTTTCATTTTTTGCATTCGCTAGCGGCCGCACGCTCCGGGAAGCGCGCGCCTTATACCCGGCCGGCGCGGCCACGTTCATGCAGCGCCGTGGAGACCGGTCAATGCCGCGCGAGCCGGCCGCCTCCACCGGTTATGTCGCGTGGCAAACCTGGTTCATTTGAATTGCGCGACGAGCGCGTCGGCCCCTTTATCGATGCCGGTTTTCGACGCGCTGAGCGATCCGAAACTCGCGCCCAGGTTGTACGGATTGGGGTATTGCTTCGTTACGTAGGCATTGAGCAGGCGGTTGGTCGAGGCGTCGTAGATTTCGACCGCATAGCTGACGGAGCCCGTGAAAGCGCCCTCTTTGCCACGGGCCGTTTGAACGACGTTGTAAATGCCGCCCGCAATGTCGAAGCGCGAAAAGGTGCTGATCACCGGCGTCGTGGTGGCCGCGCCCGTCAGCGTCAGCTTCAGGCGCAGCGTGCTCAGGCCCGGCTCGTTCGCCAGTTCGAAACGCGTGCGCAGCTTTTCGGCAAACGTTGTTTGCATGTAACCGGCGAGGGCCGCTTTATCCTTGTCTTGCATGTCGCCGAACTGATTGTCGGCGCCACGGTAAACCACGACCGGATCGATGATCACCCGGCCGTACTTGCGCCAATCCACCTGAGTCGCAAAGCGATAAGGCACTCGCCCGGACTCATCCTGCTGATTCGGTTGCAACGAGGACGACGAGGCGATCCCCGAATACGCAACGGGCTTCACGCTCGAACAGCCGATCAAGGCGGTGCAAATGGCGGCAATCAGCAGATGCCGCGGCTTCATTGACTTATACATTCAGATCTCCAGTTTCGATTCCCTGTGGGGTACGGCAAATTACTTCGTTAAAACCAGCTATACGGTTTGTTTTGTATCTGAAGCTTGGGATTTGCCCGTGGCTGATGCCCGGCGACGCCTGAGTCAGAAGTTTTTAACGCTCAACAATCAATTCGCGTTCGTTTGGCGAAGTGCTGGAACGGCGCGATACAGGTACGGCGCGTGGCCCGCCTTTGACGTGAGCAATAGCCGACCACTGGCGTTCATCCAGCAGGCGATCGAACAACCGCGCACGCTCCTTTACCGAAAACGGACAAAGCCCCAGCAGAGCCGTCAATGCGAGGCCATTGGCCGCGGCCCAGCGCAGCAGCGCCAGGTCGGGATCGGCTGCCTCGCTCCTGATACGTTTGACCTTCGCCGCATTGCCCTTGCGAACGGGAGACAAAAGCGTCGGATCTTCCACGAGCGCGGCAAGTA
Organism: Paraburkholderia terricola; assembly: GCF_003330825.1. Lineage (NCBI taxonomy): Bacteria > Pseudomonadati > Pseudomonadota > Betaproteobacteria > Burkholderiales > Burkholderiaceae > Paraburkholderia > Paraburkholderia terricola. The sequence continues at coordinate 1,658,400 of NZ_CP024942.1, read as the reverse complement.
CGGCCAGGGCGACGGAGTGCGGCTGGGTAACCGTTTCACGCAATGTCGCGATCTGTGCCAATAGATCGGCTTCGCGCGCGGCGGAGCCGAGCGCAGCCAGATAGTCCCGGGAGAATTGCTCGAAGTACTCGGTCTGGTGGTCGAGCAACGCTCTCAGCACCTCGCTCTTGGTGCGGAACTGATGCATCAATCCACCCTTGCTCATGCCGCTTTCGCGCGCGGTAGCATCAAACGTCAGACGTCCCGGACCGTCGCGAGCGACGATGGTGAGCGCCGCCTGAATGGCCGCGTGGCGAGAACGTTCTGAGCGGGTGGGGTTGTCCATTGTTCCTCTGGAAGCGCGATTGCAGGTTCACGCAGCCGCGCCAAAACATGCGCGAGCATCCGAGGACGCAGACTAACATCGGCGATTCCCCGTGTAAACCGTCCAGATGGTTTGTTTTATTGCTGAGGACGTGAACGATGTCCGCTTAACGGCGCCGCGGCGGTCGTCAATGGCCTGCATCGCCTCTTCGATTCGTCAATTCAAGAACTCTTGAAATGACGAAACAAATGGCTTATCGTGGCGGGCATGGACTCGACCCTCGTTGTACGCGCCCTCGGCGCCCTCGCCCATGACTCGCGCCTCGCGATCTTTCGCCTGCTGGTGGTCGCCGGCCCGGGCGGCATGGCCGCCGGCGAGATTGCGCAGCAAGTCGGCCTTTCTCCATCGAGCCTGTCGTTTCACCTGAAAGATCTGTCTCACGCAGACCTGGTGAAGCCGCGGCAAGAGGGGCGGTTCGTTATTTATACGGCGAACTTCGACGCGATGACGGGGCTGATCGGCTTTCTCACCGACAACTGCTGCGCCGGCGCGACCTGTGCCGCGAGCGATTTGTCCGATTGCTGCGCCATCGGCGAAAAACCCGCAAAGGAATCCAATGAGCAGCACTGAAACGGCGAGCGCCAGCGCTCGGCCGGCGATCGGTTTTTTCGAGCGCTATCTGACGGTGTGGGTGGCGCTGTGCATCGTCGGCGGCATCGCGCTCGGGCAAATGCTCCCGCAACTCTTTCAGGCGCTCGGCCGCATGGAAGTGGCGCAGGTCAATCTGCCGGTCGGCGTGCTGATCTGGGTGATGATCATTCCGATGCTCGTCAAGATCGACTTTGCCGCGATGACGCAGGTGAGAAGCCAGTGGCGCGGCATCGGCGTCACGCTGTTCGTGAACTGGTTGGTCAAGCCGTTCTCGATGGCGCTGCTCGGCTGGATCTTCATCCGCCATGTGTTCGCGCCGTGGCTCCCCGCCGATCAGCTCGACAGCTACATCGCCGGCCTGATCCTGCTGGCGGCCGCGCCCTGCACGGCGATGGTGTTCGTCTGGTCGCAACTCTGCAAGGGCGATCCGTATTTCACGCTTTCGCAAGTGGCGTTGAACGACTCCATCATGATCGTGGCCTTCGCGCCGCTTGTCGCGCTGCTGCTCGGGCTGTCCGCCATTACGGTGCCGTGGGACACGCTGATCATTTCGGTGGCGCTGTACATCATCATTCCGGTCGTGCTCGCGCAATGGCTGCGCCGGCATCTGCTCGCGAAAGGCGAGGCGCATTTCCGGCAGACCGTCGCGCGCCTCGGCCCGTATTCGATCAGCGCGCTGCTCGCGACGCTCGTGCTGCTGTTCGCTTTTCAAGGACAGGCGATCGTCGATGAGCCGCTCGTCATCGCCATGCTCGCGGTGCCGATCCTGATCCAGGTGTTCTTCAATTCAGGCCTCGCCTATCTGCTCAATCGCCGGCTCGGCGTCGCGCATTGCGTCGCGGGTCCATCCAGTTTGATCGGCGCGAGCAATTTCTTCGAGCTTGCGGTGGCCACGGCCATCAGCCTGTTCGGCTTTCATTCGGGCGCGGCGCTGGCGACGGTGGTCGGCGTGCTGATCGAGGTGCCGGTCATGCTGCTGGTGGTCGGCGTCGTCAATCGTTCGCAGCACTGGTACGAAGCTAAACTCGGCAACAAGGGACAACCGCTATGAGCGTCACGATTTATCACAACCCGAATTGCGGCACGTCGCGCAATACGCTGGCCATGATCCGCAACGCCGGCATCGAGCCGGAAATCATCGAGTACCTGAAAACGCCGCCGAATCGCGAGACGCTGAAGGATCTGATCGCCCGCGCCGGCCTCACGGTACGCGCCGCGCTGCGTGAAAAGGGCACGCCCTACGCGGAACTGGGACTCGACGACGCGTCGTTGACCGACGAGCAACTACTCGACGCGATGCTGGCGCATCCGATCCTGATCAATCGCCCGTTCGTCGCGACGCCGCTCGGCGCGCGTCTGTGCCGGCCGTCCGAAATCGTGCTCGACATTTTGCCCGCCGCGCAAAAGGGTTCTTTCACGAAGGAAGACGGCGAACAGGTCATCGATAGCGAAGGACGGAGAACCCGCTCATGACGCAGGATCTTCCCAACGTCAGCGCCCCGCACCTCGACACGCCGGACTTGCAAAAGCTCGAAGCGCCCGTGGTTTCGCGACACGCGCCGCGGATTCTGCTGCTCTACGGCTCGCTGCGCCCCACGTCATACAGCCGGCTGCTCACGCTCGAAGCCGAACGCATTCTGCGTCATTTCGGCGCCGACACGCGCGTGTTCGATCCGCACGATCTGCCGATCGTGGACAGCGTGACAGCCGATCATCCGAAGGTGGCGGCGTTGCGCAAGCTCTCCGAGTGGTCGGAAGGACAGGTGTGGTGCAGCCCCGAGCGTCACGGCACGCTAACGGCCGTCTTCAAGAACCAGATCGACTGGCTGCCGCTCGAAAGCGGCGGCGTGCGTCCCACGCAAGGCCGCACGCTCGCGGTGATGCAGGTGTGCGGCGGCTCGCAATCGTTCAACGCGGTCAATGCGCTGCGGGTTCTGGGCCGCTGGATGCGCATGGTGACGATCCCCAATCAGTCGTCGGTGGCGAAGGCGTGGCAGGAGTTCGACGCCAGCGGCCGAATGAAACCCTCGGCTTACTACGATCGCGTGGTCGACGTGATGGAAGAGCTGTACAAGTTCACGCTGCTGGTGCGCGACCGTTCCGACTACCTGACCGATCGCTACAGCGAGCGGAAAGAGGCGCATCCCGAGCTTGCAACGACACTCGCGGCCGCGGCAATGAACCAGGAGTCGGTCAGCGCCAATGCGGACACCGACGACAGCGAAACGGAATAACAGCGCTCGCTGCGGTGCAACCAGTCCGCTAGCGATACGTCTCGCCTCACGCAAGAAATTGAGCGACCATCGAATCAATTTCGAGTGAGAGGGTTTTCATGAAACCTGACACCGGCGAGTCCGAGCGGCCGTCGAGCCGTACCGGGCGTATCGTCTCGCGCTGGGTCAACGGGCTGGCGGTGGCGCGCGGCTACCGGCTTGCATGGCTGCCGCACGACGCGATCGCGGGCCTCAGTCTCAGCGCCGTGCTGGTGCCCGCCGGCATGGCTTACGCGGAAGCCGCCGGTTTGCCCGTCGTCTCGGGACTCTACGCGTCGCTCGCGGCGCTGCTCGCCTACGCGCTGTTCGGCCCGAGCCGGATTCTCGTGCTCGGTCCCGACTCGGCGCTGGTCGCGTTGATCGCGGCAAGCATCGCGCCCTTGGCGCACGGCAACACGGAACACGCGATCGCGCTCGCCGGCGGCCTCGCGCTACTCTCCGGCGCGATCTGCCTGGCGGTCGGCATGCTGAAGCTGGGCTTTGTCACCGAACTGCTGTCGCTGCCGATTCGCTACGGCTACCTCAACGGCATCATGCTGACCATCGTCGTCGGACAAATACCCAAGCTGCTGGGCTTCCAGGTGCAGGGAGCGTCGTTCCTCGCGCAAGTGCGCGAGCTGGCGAGCGGCGTGGCCGCGGGCAAGATCAACGGCATGGCGCTGACGATCGGCGTTGCGGCGCTGGCCGTGATCCTCGGCTGCAAGCGCTACTGGCCGAAGATGCCCGGCGTGCTCGTCGCGGTCGCGGGCGCGACGCTTGCGGTCGCCGCGCTGAATCTCGCGCCGCGCTTCGGGCTGGCGGTGATCGGCAACATGCCGCAAGGACTGCCGGCGCTGCACATTCCCGCGCTCGCGCTCGACGAATGGACGACGCTCGCCGGCGGCGCGGCCGCCATCGCGTTCGTCTCGTTCACCGACATCAGCATCCTGTCGCGGACCTACGAGGCGCGCAGCGGCGAAGCCGTCGACCGCAATCAGGAGTTCGTCGCGCTCGGGCTCGCCAACATCGCGGCGGGCGTCGCGCATGGCTTCGCCGTGAGCGCGAGCGGCTCGCGCACGCCGGTCGCGGAAGCGGCCGGCGCGAAAACCCAGGCGACCGGCGTGGTCGCCGCGCTGGTCGTTGCGGGACTGCTGCTGTTCGCGCCGCGGGCGCTGCGCGACACACCGCAGGCGGCGCTTGCCGCGGTCGTGATCGCCGCGTGCCTCGGGCTGCTGGAAGTGCGCGGCGTGTGGCGGCTTTACCGGCTCAGACCGAGCGAGTTCGTGCAATCCATCGCGTGCCTCGCCGGCGTCGCGCTGATCGGCGTCGTGAACGGCATCGGCATTGCGCTGGCGCTCGCGATTCTCGGGTTCCTGTGGCGCGGCTGGCGTCCGTATTCCGCCGTGCTCGGCCGCGTCGACCGGATCAAGGGCTATCACGACCTCGCCCGGCATCCGGAGGCCCGCCGCATTCCGGGGCTCGTGCTGTTGCGATGGGACGCGCCGCTTTTCTTCGCCAACGCGGAGATCTTTCGCGAGCGCATGCTACAGGCGGTCCGCGAGGCGCCGACCCAGACCGCGTGGATCGTGATCGCCGCCGAACCGGTGACGGACGTCGACCTCACCGCCGCCGACACGCTCGCGCGGCTTCGCGACGAACTGCTCGCGTTGAACGTGACGCTCTGCTTCGCGGAGATGAAGGGGCCCGTGAAGGACAGCCTGAAACACTATGGCCTGTTCGACGCAATCGGCGAGCAGCACTTTTTCCCCACCGTCGGACAAGCCGTGAACGGCTACCTCGAGACGCACGACGTCGAATGGCGCGATTGGGAAGATGAAGCGTAGACGCTGTCGCGCCGCCGAGCTTACGTGGCACGCGGCTTGCGCTTCGTGCTTCAAATGCGGCGGCGGCGTTCGCAACTCATGCGCCCAGCCAGTCATATCGCGGAGGCAACATGGCACCTGAGCGGATCATCTTCATTCGGCACGCGGAAAAGCCGGGGGCCGACGAAGGCATCGGCGTCGAAGCGGACGGCACGTCGGACGAGGAGAGCCTCGCGGTTCGCGGCTGGCAGCGTGCCGGCGCCTTGGCGCGCTTCTTCTGTCCAATCGACGAGGCGCGTGCGGCGCGACTGACGCCGTCCGCCGTGTTTGCTCCGGGAACCGGCCCGGCGAGCAGGAGCAAGCGCGCGATGCAGACCGTCGCGCCGCTGGTTGCGCTGCTGCGGGCAACCTCGCGCGTGAAGTACGTCACGGCGCATCAGAAGGACGACGGGCCGGCGCTCATGCGGGACGCGCTGGCTCAACCGGGTATCGTGCTGATCGCGTGGGAGCATAAAGTCCTGCCGTCGCTGATCGAACACCTGCCCCGAGCGCCCGCGGTTCCCGCCATCTGGCCCAGCGACCGGTTCGACATGATCTGGATACTCGATCGCCTGCCGGACGGATGGTCGTTCTCGCAAGTCCCGCAATTGCTGCTCCCCGGCGATAGCGCGGAGCCGATCGCCGGATGACTGCGGCGCGGCGCGTGCGCCGTCGATCAGCAACACGGAACGCGGGCCTGGCTCATGCCCTCACACCTCGCCCACGTACTCACCCCGAGCCGGGTAGTCGTTCTTGATGACGAAATCGAGCGCCTGCAATAGCTCGCTGAAATTGGGCCGCACGAACGGCATCGACTGGATCGAGAGGTAATAGACCGTCTGATCCGGCTTCAACAGAAACACGCCGGGCTCCGAGAACAGCGCGGGCTCCTCGATGCCGATCGAGGTTTTGCCTCGCGACGTCGATATATACAAGCCCCATTGGCGGGCGTCGGCGAGCGGCAGTCCAAAGCCGATACGCAAATTGCCTGCGCCAATTTTTTCGGCCATCGCCGTCGCGCGGTCTCTGTCGTCCGAACTGATCGCAATCGTTGTGACGCCCCGTTCGGCGAAGCTGGGCGTCAGACGCTCCAGTTCTTTCAGATAGGTCGCACAGATGGGGCAATGCAGGCCCCGATAGAAACAGATCAGCGTCATGCGTTCCGGCTTCTCGGCGGCGAGACGGAACTGACCGTGGGCCAGCGTCTCGACAGTCAGTTCGGGGGCTTTCTGACGGGGAACCAGCATGGAGAATCTCCTTCGACAGTGGGTGGCGGGCGCGCGCCGGATCGGCGCCTGAGTTAGACTTTCTCACACTCAAACGCATGAAAAATCCACATTACATGATCGAACGTCCCAGCCCGACACCCAAAGTCGATCGTCTGTCGGCTTTCTTCCGCGCTTTCGATCTCTCCGTTCAGCTATCGGAATCGCGCGAGCCGGATGCCGATGCCCTGCTGCTCGTTCTCGGCAACTCGCATCGGCAAGCCGAACAGGTCGCGCTTCTTACCGGTGAACGGGCGGTCAAGGCGTCGCCATCCAACGTGCTCGTGGCCGCGTCCGTGTACTTCGGCGGCGCGGTCAATCCGATCGTTTCGGCAATGCCTGAAGACATTCAGGTAGGCCTGAGCGAAGCGCCAACGCTTCGGGCGATTACCGACGCTTTTGTGGAAGAGGCGCTGGACGCGCGCTGCGGACGAACGGCCGCCCTTGGCCGTCTATGCGAGGTGATCGTATTGATGATCCTCAGACGCGCGATCGACAATGGCGCGACGCAACCGGGACTCCTCGCGGGACTCTCGCATCCTGCGCTTCATCGGGCGCTGGTCGCCCTGCATGACGCGCCTGCGCGCATCTGGCGGATCGAGGAACTCGCGGAAATCGCGGGTATGTCCCGCAGCCGCTTCATGGTTTCGTTCCGTGAAACCGTGGGGACGACGCCCGCCGCTTATCTGAGCGCGTGGCGTTTGAAGCTCGCGCATCGGGCGCTCGCGGAAGGCGCCCGCGTCAAGTCGGTGGCTCTGCGTGTGGGATTTGGCAGCGCGGCGGCGTTCTCGCGAGCGTATTCGCGCGAGTTCGGTTACCCACCGGCGGGAGCGCGTCACGAATGAGCGCGGTTCATCAGGAATGCGGCCATTTCGCTGGCCAGTCTTTTAGTTAAGCGGCGGGCGTCCATCCATTGATGCACGCCCGCCGCCGCGTTCGATCCGTCACCTGCTATCGAGCGCAATGCCGCCGTTAGCGATCCAACTGCTGGATGCCGGCCAGTCGCCACGCCTGGTCGCCATGCGTGCCGCGAACAATGTTCCAAACCTCCTGGAACGGCTCGGCGTTCTGAGCGCCGTCTTCGCGCATCTGGCCGTGAAAGCGCACGCTGACCAAAGTCTCATCCGCATTGTTCTCCACACCCAGCACTTCGGCGTCGAGTTGCGGCACCTCGGTACGGTTCGGCTGGCTACCGCGGCTTTCCAGATCCTGCTTGATTCGCGCGAACATCTCCGGCGTGGTCAGCTCGAACAGATCGCCCTGCTCGTTGCGGTCCCATGCGCTTTGCAGGCGCATGAACATGGTCTTTGCCGAAACCAGCAACTCGGCCTGATCCAACTGGAGCGAAGTCGCCGGCGCATTCACCGCCCCCGCCATTCCAATCGCTCCCGTCGAGGCGCGTTGCGAGCCGAAAAAGTTCGTGTCGGGCTGCGTCTCACCGGTTCGATTCAGAAACGGCGAGCCGTTGGTCTGCTGCCGGTTCGCGGCGCTTTGCCCTGCGCCATGTCCCGCGCCGTGCCCGTACGCCAGATCCGGACGACGCCGATTGGCGATGAAGCGGAATAGCATGACGCCGGCGAAAATCACCGCGCCGATCAGCAGCGCATTCGACAGCATTTGCGCGAGCCCCTCACCCAGGCCGAGCGACGACAGCAACGCGGCAATGCCCAAGCCGGCGGCGAGGCCGGCGAGCGGGCCCATCCAGCGATTACGCGCCGGCGCGGCGGCAGGCGCCTGCGCAGCGGACTGCTGCGCCGGTTGAGCCTGCTGGCTTCGTTGCCCTTGACCAGACGGCGACGCCATTTGCGACTGGCGCCCGATACTTTGGCTTCCGCCCACCCGCTTCGCTTCGGCGTCGTTCGACGCCACCGCGCCGAGTGCGAGCACGCCCGCGAGACCGAGCGCCGCGGTCCCGCGCGTCACCTTACTGGCAACTCGTCGCAGTTGATCGATGGTATGCGTGTACATATAAAACCTCTCTTGATGTGCCTGTGGGCTGCCCGCATTGCGCGTCATCCTTCCTCGCGACGACCTTACGGACAGTAATATTTTTTCGGTCGTTAAACTTGCAGCCGGTTGGCCTGCAATCCGCCATGCGCGGTCTGCAAACCATTGCCGTGGATGTAATGCTCCAGTTCCCGGATCGTGTGTTCCTGTTCCGACATCTGGTTCTTGATCAGGTCGCCGATCGACACCATGCCGATCACCTGCCCCGCCGCGATCACCGGCAAATAACGTATGCGGTGCGCCGTCATGAGCGCCATGCATTCCTCCGTTGTCTGCTCCGGGCTGACGTAGCGCACCGCCGTCGACATGATGTCGCGCACCGGCGTATTGCGCGATGAACGGTCCATCAGCACGATTTTTCGCGCGTAGTCCCGCTCCGTGACGATGCCGGCTATGCGCCCCTCGTGCGCCACGATGAGCGCGCCGACCTGGCGGTGAGCCATGATTGCTATCGCGTCGTACACCGACGCCGATGCCTGGGTCGACCACACGGTCTGGGAAGCCTTCGACCGCAGAAATTGTGCAACCGATGCCATATGTCACCTCTGTCATCTGTCATTAGCCGCCCGCTGACGCCTCGGGGCGAGGCTTGAATCTAACCGAATCCGAGACAACGGAAAATTCGTATTTTTGTTGCTGATGCTTCGAGAAAAACGTAACGTGGCGTGGTCAAGGGAGGCACGTGTGAACTTCAAGCATCTGTATTACTTCTGGGTCGCGGCGCATGCGGGCGGAATCGTCCGCGCCGGCGAGCAGTTGCACATCACGCCGCAGACGCTTAGCGGCCAGATCAAACTGCTCGAGGAAGCGCTGGATAAAAAGCTCTTCAAGAAGAGCGGCCGCTCGATCGAACTCACCGACGCGGGCCGGCTCGCGCTCGATTACGCCGATGAGATCTTCTCGCTGGGCTCGGAACTCGAAAGCGCGGTGCGGCGCGAAAAGGAGGTCGGCACGCAATCGCGGTTCCGCGTCGGCATCGCGGATTCGGTGCCGAAGGCGATCGCGTACCGGCTGCTGGAACCGGCGCTGAGCGCGCCCGCTTCGCTGCGTGTGATCTGTCATGAAGGCAAATTGCATGCGCTGCTCGCGCAACTGGCCGTGCACCGCCTCGACCTGATCATCGCGGACGCGCCCATTCCCGCCGACGTCAACATCAAGGCGTTCAATCACCGGCTCGGCCGTTCGACGCTTAGCTGCTTCGGCGCCAAGGCGCTGCTGCAAGGCGGCCGCAAACGCTTTCCGATGTCGCTCGGCCAGTTGCCGCTGCTGCTGCCCGGCACGGAATCGGCGGTGCGCCGCAAGCTGGATCACTGGCTGGCGTCGCGCGCGATTTCGCCGCGCATCGTCGGCGAATTCGACGACGGGGCAATGGCGATGGCGTTCGGCCGCGAGGGCCGCGGCCTGCTGTTCGCGCCAACCGTGCTGGAGAACCAGTTACAGGCGGAACATAAGCTGACGATGGTCGGGCAGATCAACACCATCGTCGAAGAATTCTTTGCGATCTCGATCGAGCGCCGCATCAGTCATCCGGCGGTCGCGATGATCATCGACGCGGCGCGCAGCGAATTGTTCAACGCTTGAATCGTCCCTGAGCGTCGCCCCTTCCCGGCCCACTGTCATTACGATAACCTTTCATCAACGACATCGAAGAAATGGGATGCCGCTCCATTTGCGGCTGCTCGTTGCCGGACACAGGTTCGCTCTCATCCGCACGTGATGAGAACGGACATACAGCAAAGGCGTTTCATGGACGAAAGTCATCCGATGCCGCTGGTCAAGCGCATCATCCTCGCGTTTCTTCTCGGCGGGCTCGTGGTGTTGAGCTACGTGGTGCTGCACCTGTTCCTCGTGCCCGCCGCATGGGCCACCATTCTGGCCTACGTGACCTGGCCCGCCTATCGCCGCTTGCGCTCGCTGATGCGTGGCAACGCCAACGCCAGCGCGCTGCTGATGACCGTCGTGCTCACGGCGGCGTGCGTCGTGCCGTTGATCTGGCTGATCGTGCTGTTGCGAGGCGAACTGGTCGCCGCCTATCAGGCCGTCGCGGTATTCCTCGCTCACGGTCCGCACCAACTGCCGGAACTGATTGCTCGCATTCCGTGGCTCGGGCAGTGGCTCCAGGAGCTACTGAACCAGGTATCGACCGATCCTGCGGCGTTTCGCGCACAAGTCGCGGAGTGGGCCGGGCAGTGGACCGGCGAGGCCGGCCAACTGGTCGGCGGCGTGGGCCGCAATGCGACCAAATTGGGCTTTGCGCTGTTGACGCTGTTTTTCATGTATCGGGACGGCGAAAGCGCATTGGACCAGGTGCGCCGCGTATTACGGCATTTTCTCGGCAACCGTCTCGACGCCTACCTCGCCTCCATCGGCGGCACGACCAAGGCGGTTGTCTACGGGCTCGTGCTGACGGCCTTGGCGCAGGGCGCGCTTGCCGGCCTCGGCTACTGGGTTGCCGGGATGGAGGCGCCGGTGTTGCTGGCCGCGTTTACCGTGCTGATCGCGTTGATACCGTTCGGCACGCCGTTCGTCTGGGGGGCGATCGGCGTATGGCTCCTCGTCACCGGAAAAACAATCGCCGGCGTGGGCCTTTTGCTGTGGGGCGCGCTGGTGGTGAGCTGGGTGGACAACCTGATCCGTCCGCTCGTAATCAGCAGCGCGACCCAGATCCCGTTTCTGCTGGTCGTGTTCGGCGTACTGGGCGGGCTTGCGGCCTTCGGCCTGGTCGGCCTGTTCATGGGGCCCGTCATCCTGGCGGTCCTGATGGCCGTGTGGCACGAGTGGCTGGAGGAGCAGGCAAGCGCGAATGCCGGACCGCGAGTCCAGTCGAACGGGAATCCATGAGCGTGCGGCCCTGCCGTCAATCGTCGCGGCGGGGAATGAAAACGGTGCGCCGCAGACTGTCGATATCTGTCCAATAAGCGCCCACGTCCGCGAGCGCGACGGCCTCTGTCGCGATCCGCAGGCCGGCGGGCACGGCGGTCGGCAGCGGGATATCGGCGCCGGCATGCTCGCGAACGAACAAACGGACACACAGTAGCGGATTTCTCTAAAGTTGAAGGAGCGCCGGTCCATCTTGACCGGCGCCGCTGCGCTGATTTTCCAGCGCGAGTTCAACCCACGGGAAAACCAAATGAGAACTTCTCTTTACAAAGAAGCGCCGACCGATTCCGCTCAACGGGCCGGCTCCGATCCGCACTCGAGTAGTGCACCGCTGGCGCTGAAACGCGTCATTCGCCCGGAAGAGATACGAGAGAATCTGCCGGCCGGACAAGGCGGCGTCGGGTTTCTATTTCACGCTACAGACTGGGATACGCTGTCGTTTTCATTTCACAACGTAAAACACCGAAACGCGTCGTTCGAAGAAGAGCTTTGGAGAACCGAGCCTTTTATTGCATCGCCCATCTATTCGGCATCGCAAGTCATAGGGGCGAATATTGCGTGTCCGGTTCCGCTCGAGTTGTGGCTTGGAAGCCCGCGCGGCATCAAGCGGTTTCGGGAGACGCAATTTTTTCCGGCTCTGGAACTGGCGAAGCAGGCGGGATTGAACATGGTGGCGATGGGCGCCTCCACGCCTTATGCCTGCAACTACGGCGCGCTTCCCCGCCATACCAAGCCGCCTCACATCACGACGGGCCATGCGGCCACCGCGGCGATGCTGAAAGACTGGGCGGTTCACTGCTGCAATGAACTCGACCTCGAATTCGGCAAAACGAAGCTCGCGCTATTCGGCGCGGCCGGGCGGCTCGGCACTACCGTGGCCAAATACATGCTTTACAAGGACGCGCCGAAAGAACTCGTTCTGATCGACTTGCCGGACAAGGCGAACCTGCTCGCGGAACAAGCCAGGGAGCTGCTGGCAGCGGATCTGCTCGGTAAAACCCGGGTTTCGGTGCACACCTTCAGTCCCGACACTCCATTGCCGCATTTCGACGGCGCGATCCTCGCCAGCAGTACCAGCGTGCCCTACCTCACCGCCGCCGATCTCAAGCGGGCGCAGTTCTGGATCGACGATTCGCATCCGCGGGCCGCGAGCGTCGAAGCGGAACTCGCGTCACGCGACCATACGCTATATATTGAGTGCTTCGCGCGTGGCCCCGCCGGACTCGACACCACGTTCCCGTTCAGACTGCCGACCACCCGCGATTGCTACACCTGTTTCGCCGAAGGCTACGCCGCCTGGCAGGAAGGCATCGCTTCCGATTTCATTATCGGCAGCCCTCCCGTGTGGTCGGTTTCCTATACGCACGGTCTTCTGAAGAAGTACGGGTTTTCGGTCGGGCCTTTTCACGGCAAAGACGGTTCGCCGATCGTCCTGGACGTCCAACATCGCGGCAAGCATGAACTGATGGGATCGTGAGTGTCATTGGAGGCCTGATGGTGATATCGCGCGAGAGCATGCGGGATGTGCTGGAACGAAGCCGGTTTGCAATTCGATGGGGCGGCGCACTGGGCCTCCTGTGCCATCCCATCTATTACCTCGTCTGGACCTATGTCCTGCCGCAGCCTTACGATAACCTCTTCCTTCGACTAAGCGCGGCGCTCATCTGCATTCCCCTGATTTTCCAGGCGCATTGGCCGAGGCGGTTCAACCACTACCTGCTGATCTATTGGCATTGCTGTCTGATCTACGTCCTGCCATTCGTTTGCACGTTCCTCGCGATCCGAAACTCATTCTCCACCATGTGGATGATGACCGAGGTCATGATGATCTTCATCATGGCGCTGTGCATCGATAGCCCATTTTTGCTGATGGCCTGCATCGGCATAGGCGTATTTGCCGGCTCGCTCGCCGCGGTGCTCACCTCTCCCGCGCCGATCGTTCTCACCGCGGCCAATCAGTCCGACCTCGCACTGCTGCCGGTCGTGGTCTTGTGCAGCATGGCCTTCAGTCATGCGATCAGCAAGGGACGCATCTTTGTCGAAAAGAACCGGGCATTGCAGACCCTCGCGGGCTCGATTGCCCATGAAATGCGCAATCCCCTCAGCCAGTTGAGGCACGTTCTGGATCGCGTGGAAGAGGCGCTGCCCGCGGCGACCGAGTCCAACCACTCGCCGGTGTCGTCGCAAGACAATGCGGCCGCGCTTTATCGTCATCTGGCCCACGGCCAATTGTCGATCGAGCGGGGCCTGCGCATTATCGCCATGACGCTGGACGAAGTCAGCGCAAAACCCATCCGCTCGGATCACCTCACCTATTTGAGCGCCGCGGCCACGACACGTAAAGCGCTGGACGAATATGGTTTCGGCGATGACAAGGAGCGCCGCAAGGTCAGGCTCGTGGTGCTGGAAGACTTCACCTTCAAGGTCGATGAAACCGTTTATCTGTTCACGCTGTTCAATCTGATCAAGAACGCCCTGCATCACATCGCCACGCATCCAACGGCCACGCTCACGCTCACGGTCGACAGGCAGACGGTCATGGTTCGCGACACGGGCCCCGGCATTTCGCCCGAGATCATGCCGCATCTTTTCGAGCCTTTCCGCACGGCGGGCAATTCCGCGGGGACGGGGTTGGGACTCGCCTATTGTCAGCGTGCGATGCGCGCTTTCGGCGGCTCGATCGGCTGCCGGTCCGAAGTCGGGGAATTCACCGAATTCACGCTGCGATTTCCCGTCGTCTCCGAAAGCGAAGTCGCGGACTACGAGCGCAAGATCTTTGAACGCGCCGAGCCGGTTTTTACCGGCAAGCGCATTCTGGTCGTGGACGACGACGCCGCCCAGCGGGCGAAAACCGCGCGCGCATTGTCGAAAGTGGGCGCCCACGTGAGCGAGGCCGAAAACGGTGAAGCGGCATTGACCACGCTTCGGCAGCCCTCGCACTACGACCTCGTGTTGATGGACATCAACATGCCGGTTCCGGATGGCTACACGACCACCGAGAAGATTCGCGCCGGGCATGCGTATCCGAACTGGAATGTGCTGATCGCCGCCTATACGGCCGAGCCCGGAAACGTGGCACGGGCCCTCGCCCGCCGAGCGGGCATGGACGAAGTCATCAGCAAATCCAGCAGCGTGCCCGAACTGATCACCTCCTTGCACACGCTGTTCGAAAACGGCAGTCGAAAGTACCCGTTGAGCCAGCGCTTCGACGGCTTCGCCGGCAAGTCGATCCTGGTGGCGGACGACGACACCTACAGCAGGCTCGTTGCCAAAGCGTATCTGGAGCGATGCGGCGCGACCGTCGTCGAAGCCGAACATGGACAGGCCGTGCTGGCTCGATTGCAGCAGCACAGCAGCATCGACGCCATCGTGATGGATATGAACATGCCGGGAATGGGCGGCGTGGAAACCACCGCGCTGATTCGCGTTCGCGCCGACTCGTATGCCGAGGTTCCCATCATCGCGTTGACCAGCCAATCGGATATCGAGGCCGTGCAGACATGCCTCGCCGCGGGCATGAACGAGGTCATGGTCAAGCCCGTGCAGGTCGGTTCCCTGTATGCCTCGCTTGCAAGGCAGTTTGCCCGGCAACGCGCATTGAAGGCGCCGACGCGGGCCGATCCTTCGCAACCGCCAATCATGCCGATCGGCAAGCGCGAGACAATCGCGGACAGCGCGCTGCTCGACGAGAAACATCTCGACGAACTGGTGGCGCTCGATTTGCTGGATCAAACCTTCGTCAACGGCATCGAACAGATTCGCCTGCTGGTGGCGCGGCTTGCCACGAGCGCCGCGGCCCACGATCTCAAATCGACACACGAAGCCTTGCATCTTCTTCTTGGCGTCAGCGGCAATATCGGCGCAAAGGCGCTGCACCAATTCGCGCGGCAGATTTATCCGAGGATGATTGAAGGCGAATGGCCCGTCGAGGCCGACTGGCTCGCGCGGATTTCGATGTTGGGCGAGCGCTCGGCCGACGCGCTGCATGCGTATTTCGTTTCGGCGAGAGCACGCGGCGGTCAGCGCGACGTGTTGAGCGACGGATAGCTGATGCCCGTCACTTCGATCTCATGGCGACGCAATCTCGCTGCCGGATGATTGCTTTTCGTCAGCGGCCCGCGCCCGGCTTTTCGAAGCGGGAAAAACCATCGTGACCGTGGTGCCCGCGCCCAAGGTGGATTCGATTCGCAGACTGCCGCCGAAGGATCGCATGATGCGGTTGCAAAAGATCATGCCCATGCCGTGCCCGCCGGCTCCTGCATACGTCGTGACGGGGTCCAGCAGAAGACGCGCCTTGATTTCCGGTGCGATTCCCGGCCCATTGTCGCGAATGCGGATCTCCGGTTCGGGGCTCGCCACGACTTCGAGGCGCAACGAAGCCGCGCTTGTTCCGTCGAGTGCGCGCAGCGCGTTGGACAACAACGAGGAGAGCACGAGCGCCACGCAGTTGGGCATCGCGTGCACGACGAAATCGCCTTGCACGTCGACCTGTACCCACTCCCGCTGCGACGCGACGAACGGATAGGTATCGAGCAAGGTGGCGATCAATCGCGTCGCTTTCACCTCGCGGACTCCACCGCCCGCCGAGGACTGCTGGCCGCCGCTTTTATGCACCGTCGCCCAGAAAGACGAGATCAGCGTGAGGCAGTACTGCGCGTTGCTGAGCATCGATCTCGCCGCGTGGGCGATTTCTTTTTGCCGTTCCGGGTCGTACTGCTCGGCAACATCGGCTTCGACGGCGCGCGCAAAAAGCGAGATCGTCGCCAACGGCGTATTCAGTTCGTGAGCGAGGAAGGCAAGCGTCTCGTCCATCGCCGATAGCCGCTGTTGACGCGTTTCGCGCTCGGTGTAGCGCGCCATTGCCAATTGCAGGACCTCGCACACGGTTTCCGTTCGCAGCGGCTTTTCGAGAATGCGGAATACATCGCCGCTGTTGACCGTCTGCAACAACATGTGCTTGTCGGCGTAGGCGGTCACGAGTATGCGCACGATTTGCGGATAGTCCTGCGCCACCTGCCGCAGCAGATCGTCGCCGTCGCGGCCCGGCATGCGGAAGTCGGTGACCAATACCGCAATCTCCGCCGCGTGCTCTTTCAGCACCGCCATCGCCTCGTCGGCGCCACGGGCGATATGCACGCGATAGTCTTCGCTCACCGCGCGGGTGAAGTGCTGGCGCGACATCTCATCGTCGTCCACGAAGAGAACGGCAAACGGCGCTTGCAGGGTGTCACTCATCGCATTCCTGGCGGGTCGCGGCAAGTCGAATGGGAAGAGAATTCCTCTCGCGAGTGATCGGCGGAGTGGGACATGATTCTACCATCCGGGTTTGGCTAGGGATCTTGCCAAACATCCCGCTAAAGGGGTCGAGGCTGCCCGGTGGTCTCGCGGTTCTGCGTGAGCGGAAGCCACACCGTGAAGCACGCTCCCTCCCCCGGCTTGCTTTCAACGGCGATCCTGCCGCCGTGCTTTTCCACGATGCCATACGAAACCGAGAGACCGAGCCCGGTGCCCTGTCCAACCGGTTTCGTGGTGTAGAACGGATCGAATATTTTGGCCTGCACTTCGGCGGACATGCCTATGCCGGTATCCGCGATGGCGATCGACACACCGTCCCCATCGCGACGCGTGCGGATCATGATGGTGCCGCGCTCGGAAATCGCCTGCGTCGCATTGACGAGCAGGTTCATCAGCACCTGGTTGATCTGCGAGGGCATGCATTCGATCGAAGGCAAGTCCCCGTAATCCTTGACGACCTCCGCCTTGTACTTCATCTCGTTGCGCACGACATTCAACGTTGCCTCCAGACCCGCATGCAAGTCGACGACGCACCAGTCCTCGCTGCCCGCCCTGGAAAAATCGCGCAGATCCTGCACGATCCGCCTCACGCGCGAGGTGCCCTCGATCGATTCATCGATCAACACGCTGATGTCCTCGATCAGGTACTCGAGATCGGCATCCTTGCGCGCTTTATCGAGGCGAGCCCGGCTCTCGGGATCGAGCCCGGTCAGCAGCGAATCTTGCAGCGCCATGACGTCGAGCAGACTGCGCACCCACTTCTTCAACGTTCCAAGATTCGAATCGACAAAGCCGATCGGATTGTTGATTTCATGCGCGACGCCGGCAGCGAGCTGTCCGATCGACGCAAGCTTCTCCGATTGCAGCAATTTGACATGCGCGTCGGCCAACTGGTCGATCAGGCGCCGTTGCGCCTCTTTTTCCCGCTCCAGTTCGACCTGGCCGCGCCGGCGTTCCTCGATTTCCTGCTTCATCAGAAGCTGGGTGCGTTCCAGCGCATGCGTGATCTTCTTGTTGTCGCGCAGGGCGTCCTCGAGTTCGCGGGTGCGATGCCGGACCTGGTCCTCGAGCGTGACGGCCATCTGGAACAGGCTGAAGTCCGACCCGCAAACAATCGTGCTGCGCTCCGCGCGGTCCATCAACGATCGGACCATCTTGTTCAAGCGCACGATTTCCGCTTGCAGGGCAACGCATTCATCCGATACGGCGGCGACAGCCGAGGCGTCAGGCACGTTCAACCTCCCCTCCGCCACCGAACGCGATGCCGGTCAAGGTCTGGTTGACGTGCACGCCGCCGTATTGCTCGCCATACGTGCTGAAGCCCACCGATCGATTGTCCTGGAACAAACGCCCGGCCACATCGCGCGTACCCTGTTGCACCATTTCCAGATGTCGCAGAATGCAGTCCCACGCGAGCACGAGTTGAGGCTCGCCGAGTTCGCTGCGAAGCCCCGAGAACATGGTGCGCAGATTTTCCGTGAGATCGAGCCCACGAGCGACGCGCAGGACGAGACCTTCTTCGATCGCGCAATAGAAAGTGAGGCTGCCGTCGGCGTTCAGTTTCTGGATCGAACGCACATAGTCGGTTCCGTCGATCAGCACGACAACGGGCGCCGCCGCGAAGTGGCCGGGGCAGAGATCCTCCACGCGTGCGCCGATCAGCCGCGCGTATTCCGCCGCGGCCGGCAGTCCGTTGATTTCGCTTACGGTGCGCAACTCCGCATTCGCGCCCGTCACGACGAGCCGTTCATCGCCGGAACGGAAATGCTGCGTCTTGAAGATCCTGAACGGCAGCGGCGTCGACCCGAGAACCAGCACCGCGCAGTCGCGATGGAACCGCCCGTCGTGGAATATGCGCGTTTGTTCGAACTTCAGATCGTCGCCCGCCGAGCCGCCGACCAGCGGAATATCACCCAACGCGCTTTGCAGCGTGCGCGTCACCGGTTCTTCGCGCACGGAAAGCCCATCGATCAGCAGTAGCGCGAACGTATTGGTGCTGTCGGCTTCGGGCGCCCGGCCTTCGAGGTCATGCAGCGCGTCGAGCGCGCAGGCCTGGCCGCGTGCGATCGTGAAGTCGCGCAGATTGTCCAGACGCCCGGTCACGGCGGTGAACGAGGCGCGCGGCAACACGGCCGCGACGAGACTGTGGTCGAGATAACCGGCCGGGCCGATTTCTCCGGCCGTCGTGCAACCGATGACCTCGGTGCCTTCGAAGCAATGGCCGATTTCATCCGCGAGCGATTCGAGGTCGAAATGACTCGAGCAGAAGAATAAAACCAATGCGCCCTCGCACGCATTGAGCGCGGCGTGCACTTCCCGAACGGCTTCACGCGCATTGGAATGGGTCGACTGAGCGACGGCGGCGGTACGAACGGGCAAGCTCATGACATCTCTCCTGTTGCTGCGCGCGGGCACATCCGATATCTGGCCGGCCCTACGCATACTTCGGTTAACGACGCGTTGGGCGGCTCACGCGATAAGCGGAAACCCCTAGTCGAAAGCGTGGGGTTCCATCCTCATGACCTATGCGAATCGGATGCCGCGCGAGCGCACGGGCACGCCGTTATACTGCCGTCGGCCTGGAGCGCCTCAAGGAGAAGATGCATATGACCGCCACGCAGCGAACGACGAACATGAACCTACAGACTGATCGCGAATTTTTTAACCTGCTTTCCCATAGCTACGCACGCCTCCTCGGCAAGCCGCTTGTTCCCGCGCAGGTGCCGATCGAAGACGCGGCACGATGGCTTTACGAAAGTGCGCCATTCGGCGTGCTCGCGCACAACACCGAAGCGGACCCGGTGTTCGTGTACGGCAACCTGACGGCTCAGAGACTGTTCGAATACGGCTGGGACGAATTGACGGCGCTGCCGTCGCGCTTATCGGCGGAAGCACCCGATCGCGACGAACGTCGAGCCTTTCTCGAACAGGTGCAACGCGATGGATTCGTCGCCGCCTATCGCGGCATGCGCGTGACCAGGTCGGGCAAGCGCTTCTGGATCGAAAACGCGGTGGTCTGGCAACTGCGCGATGAGACCGGCGCGCATCGCGGCCAGGCCGCCCTGATTCCGGCAACGTCGACCGTGTGAGTTCGCAGCGAGCTTACTTCGGCTTCGGCATCGCGCCATGAACCGATGCGAGGGCGCGGCGAACGTTCCCGCTGCGCCGGCAGCATCGCGCGGGCCCTGTGTCTGCGCTTCACGCCTTCCCCACTGCGAGGCAAGCCAAACCGCCGTGACACACGCTTCGATTGCCTAAAATCAGGTTACGCGCGGAACGCTTTCGAGTATGACGATCGGGCGTGCTTGCGCGTATGAATCCCGACTCGTACTAATCGTAAGGGGAATCGTCATGGCAACGTATGTGGTTCTTGCACAGTTCACCGATCAGGGTATCCGCACCATCAAGAACAGCCCGCAGCGCGCCGGCCAGGTGGCGGAGCTGGCCAAAAGCTTTGGCTGCGAAATGAAAGAGGTCTTCTGGACGCTGGGGCAATACGACATTGTCACCATCGTCGAGGCACAGGATGAGCAAAACTTCGCCGCGTTCGGCTTCGCGCTCGGCTCCGCGGGCAACGTCCGCACGCAAACGCTGCGTGCCTTCACGAAGAGCGAAATCGGCGCGGTTATCGGCAAACTCCCGTAAATCCAGCGGGCACACGTTGCGAGAGCCGCTTTCGTTGCGCGGTTCTTGCTCAGGAGCTCACCATGAAAATGAAGGCAAACGACAGCAAGCAGGTGCGTGCTTTCGTGCAAACGGCCGAGCAGTCCGGCGCCTATGTGTGGGTCATCACACTGGTCGACTTCGGCGCCGAACAGGTCAAGCGTTCGCTGGTGTCGAACGAGACCTACGCGATGCGCGCTGCTGCTCAGGACGCCGGCGACGCCTATCTGAAAGCGCTCGAGCACGACCGTTAGCGAGCGCGCGTGCCGCCTTGTTTTCGCGCGCGGACGAACTACAGTTGAAGCAGTAGCTAGGGCCGGAAACACGCTGTCAATGCGAAGGGTCCAGGCGCGGGGAGAAAACGTATGTTCAAGCATCTGCTGGTGCCGACCGACGGCTCGGCGCTCTCCGAGGCCGCCATTCGCATGGCGGTGTCGCTCGCCGTGGAAAATGGAGCCAAGCTCACGGGGCTTCATGTCATTCCTGAATTTCACGTCCTCGCCTACGGCACCGAAATGATCGCCGACAACGAGGAGCGCATCATTCAGATCGCCCGGCAGCAGGCGGACGGCTACCTCGCGGTCGTCGCGGAAGCGGCTGCGCATGCCGGCGTCGAGTGCGATACCGTGGCGATGAACCGCGCGCATCCCTACGAGGGAATCATCAGCGTTGCAGCGCGGCAAAACTGCGATCTCATCGTCATGGCGTCCCACGGTCGAAGCGGCATGCGCGCGTTCCTGCTCGGCAGCGAGACGCAGAAGGTCCTGACGCACAGTCAGATCCCGGTGCTCGTCGTCCGGCAGCCGGCGCAAACCGGCGTACCGCCAGCACGAAAACCCGCTTGAAATTCGAGGTTTGATCGCCCCGCCGGAACGGCATGCCGCGACGGATCGACACCGCCGGCGGAGCCGGCCGCGTCAATCGGCGGATCAAGGAAGCGGCCCGGCTTGAGCCGGCCTCCTCCTCAACCCGCGCTTGCGTGACTTCCCTACGGACCGGCTGCCGGTATCGGCGCCGCGTCAGACCTGCGGAAGATCGTCGATGGACTTTTCGATGCTCCCATCGGGGACCTCGGTGTCGATCCCGTCAGGGCCGTTGGTATGCGCGACGATCTTGATCTTGGGACCCAGAAATCTCGCGCCGCCAAGCGTGAAAAGGGACCAGCAAATGTTCCCCGCCTGAATCGCCCTGACCACCTCAGCCACCTCGACCACCGCGCTCGGAGATAGCGAGTCGTGCGTCTTCAGGTCGATGGGAGCCCAGCGCACGTGTGTGACACGGTCGGTTGCAGGGTTGATGCGCACGCCGTCGATAGCAAACGTAGCCATATGTGCCTCCACCTCTCCAAAGAAAGGAATCTCTGCATTATGCGCGCATCGTGGCGCGGTTCCGCGCCCCGTTCCGATTGTTCGAGCCGTCGTCGCGCGAAAAATTTCGCTTCAAAAACATGCTGGATTTATTAGTATGTACAAAGGTATCGCAGCCACGGATCGCAGCAGCCAGGAACCCTTCCTGACGTCCACGCGGATACCGCCCAGGACGGAGTGAAACATGACGACGGTGCTATTGGTCGACGACGAACCCGAGACGCTGGCAGCCTGGGAAATCTGCTGCGAGCATGACGGATTCGATGTGAAAGCCGCGCCGGATGGCAGGGCCGCGCTCGATATCCTGCGCTCGGCCAACGTCGATGTCGTCGTTGCCGACTGGCGCATGCCCGTGATGTCCGGCAGTGCGCTGTGCCAGCAAATCCGCAACACGCCCGGTCTCGCCGACACGGTGTTTATCCTGGTGTCGGCCGAGCCGAGCCCGCCCGCGTTCGTGCGGTACGACGGCTTTCTGCGCAAGCCCGTCGAGGTGCCGGAACTGCTGGCGACCATGCGCCGGCTGCTCGCGGAACATGCCGCCGACCATGCCGCCGCGCTGGGGCACATCTGGACGCATTGAGTCCGGCGCGCGACCTCGATCCGCGCTACACCGCCTTCACGCCGGCGCTCACATGAACGAGAGGTTTGCGCTCGCGCGGGTCGCAGCGGCCAATTAATACCTTTTTCGACCTAATCGCCCCCGAAAAAGATATTGGACGTCTTAACGGTACTCTCGCACTATTCGTACTTTCCCAACGCACGCCCCGCACGCCGTTCCGGGCCGCGAGCCCTCGGCAGCGCTCAAAACGGCGCGTTGGCTGAGTCGAGTGCGATACCCATTCCAATCACCCCAATACGCGAGAACCTGGATGCCTGATTACCGATCACGAACTTCGACGCACGGCCGCAACATGGCCGGCGCCCGCGCCTTGTGGCGCGCCACCGGCATGAAGGACGGCGATTTCGGCAAGCCCATCATCGCGGTGGTGAACTCGTTCACCCAGTTCGTGCCGGGCCATGTGCATCTGCGCGACCTGGGCGCGCTGGTGGCGAAGGAGATCGAAGCGGCCGGCGGCGTCGCCAAGGAATTCAACACCATCGCAGTGGACGACGGCATCGCCATGGGTCACGGCGGCATGCTGTATTCGCTGCCCTCGCGCGAGTTGATCGCCGACTCGGTCGAATACATGGTCAACGCGCACTGCGCCGACGCGATGGTCTGCATCTCCAACTGCGACAAGATCACGCCGGGCATGCTGATGGCAGCCATGCGCCTGAACATTCCCGTCGTGTTCGTTTCCGGCGGTCCGATGGAAGCGGGCAAGGTCAAATCGCCGACCGACGGCCAGGTGATCGCCAAGATCGACCTGATCGACGCGATGATCAAGGCGGCCGACCCCAGGATCAGCGACGCCGAAGTGGCCGAAGTCGAGCGCAGCGCGTGCCCCACCTGCGGCTCCTGCTCGGGCATGTTCACCGCAAACTCGATGAACTGCCTGACCGAAGCGATCGGCCTGGCGCTGCCCGGCAACGGCACGATCGTCGCCACGCATGCATGGCGCAAGGGCCTGTTCGAACAGGCCGGCCGCCTGGTGGTGGACCTGTGCCGCCGCTACTATCAGGAAGAGGACAGTTCGGTGCTGCCGCGCAGCATCGCCAGCAAGCAGGCCTTCGAGAACGCGATGGCGCTCGACGTGGCGATGGGCGGCTCGACCAATACCGTGCTGCATCTGCTGGCGGCGGCGCAGGAAGCCGGCGTGGATTTCACGATGTCCGACATCGACCGCATCTCGCGCAAAGTGCCGTGCTTGTGTAAAGCGGCGCCCGCCACCGACAAATACCATATCGAGGACGTGCATCGCGCCGGCGGCATTCTCGGCATTCTCGGCGAACTCGCACGCGCGGATCTGCTCGATCTGTCGTGCGGCAACGTGCATAGCGGCACGCTGGGCAACGCCATCGCCAAATGGGACGTCGCCGGCGACGCGAGCGACGAAGCGCGGACCTTTTTCCGCGCGGCGCCGGGCGGCATTCCGACCACGGTCGCGTTCAGCCAGGAAGCCACCTTCGCGTCGCTCGATACCGACCGCAAGAGCGGCTGCATCCGCAGCAAGCAGAACGCCTATTCGAAAGACGGCGGCCTCGCCGTGCTCTACGGCAACCTCGCGGAGAAGGGCTGCATCGTCAAGACCGCGGGTGTCGACGAATCGCAATGGATTTTCTCCGGACGCGCGCGCGTGTTCGAGAGCCAGGACGACGCCGTCGAAGCCATTCTCGGCGACAAGGTGGTGGCGGGCGACGTGGTCGTGATCCGTTACGAGGGCCCCAAGGGCGGCCCCGGCATGCAGGAGATGCTGTACCCCACGTCGTATCTGAAATCCAAGGGCTTGGGCAAGACCTGCGCGCTGTTTACCGACGGCCGTTTCTCGGGCGGGTCGTCGGGGCTCGTGATCGGGCATGCGTCGCCGGAAGCGGCCGAAGGCGGCACGATCGGTCTGGTGGAAGACGGCGATGTGATCGAGATCGACATTCCCAGCCGCAAGATGCACCTCGCGGTGCCGGACGAGGAATTGGCGCGCCGCCGGCAAGCCATGGAGGCACGCGGCGACCAGGCCTGGCTGCCGCTGAACCGTGAGCGCGTGGTGTCGCAGGCGTTGCAGGCCTACGCCGCGCTGGCGACTTCGGCCGACCGCGGCGCGGTGCGGGATCTCTCGCAGCTCAAGCGCAAGTAAGATCGCGCGCGGACAGCGGCGTCCTTGTTCGCTGTCCGCTCCGCGCGACCGGTATGCCATGTGCTGCATCGCAGCGCCGAGGTAGCGTGGCGGCGCCTGCGGGTTTCTCCCGATCTCGATCCATGTCGATATCGGTGTAGATGAATCGTCGTAGGAGTGTGTCCAACTTCTCCAGTGAAAGGCGATCTCACCATGACTACCGGAACCATCCATCTGCATCGCGTCTTGCGCGCCACTCCCGAACGCATCTATCGGGCCTTTCTCGAACCCGATGCGATAGCGAAGTGGCTGCCTCCCTATGGGTTCACCTGTCAGGTCCATCACATGGATGCGCGCGTGGGCGGCACGCACAAGATGTCCTTCCGTAACTTCAGCACCGGCCACGGCCACTCGTTCGGCGGCGAGTACCTCGAACTGGTGCCGTTCGAGAAAATCCGCTACTCGGACCGCTTCGACGACGCGAACCTGCCCGGCCAGATGCAGGTCACCGTTTCATTGCGGCAGGTGTCGTGCGGCACCGACTTGACCATCGTGCAGGAGGGCGTGCCCGAGGTCATTCCCGTGGAGATGTGCTATCTCGGCTGGCAGGAGTCGCTGGTTCAGTTGGCAAGACTGGTCGAGCCTGAGATTCCCGACTGACCACCACGCCGCCACGCGCGCGCAAAGCCGTTGCTCCGGCATGCCTTCGTCGGCGGAGCGTTTGCGCGCCGTGGAATATTCCACGCACGCCAGCCAGTAGAAAATGCCGGCCGCCATCGAGGCGCGCCGGGCATATGTTCAGTCACACCCATCGTATTTCACCGCCTCGCAGCGAACCCACCTCCGACACGCGTAAATGCGACATGAAAAGGCGCGAAACGTTGTGGTTCAGTTGGTTCGGTTCGTGAGCGCATCTGTTACGCTAAGCCCGCATGTGTCACGCAATTTCGCGTGAATGCGTGACCCCTCTGGCGGCATTCGATTGCCGTCCGCGACGCGTGACCGTGGGTCGTCCCGGTCAACCCATCGTTACTCGCGGGGCGCCAGCTTCCGAATAAATCGGCTTGTACGAATTCCTCTTTTAACCAACAAGGCGGAGTACGACATGTTGGCAGGGCTGGGTTCACGATTCCTCGCTATCGGCGTCTTCCTGATACTGACGGCTTGCGGCGGCGGTGGCGGCGGCGGCGGCGCGGGCAGTATGACGGGCGCGTCCGCTCCCGCCTCAGGCGCATCCAGTCCCGACACTAGCCAGCCGAAGCTGGCCGCCGCCACACCGGCGATCGACGGCACGACGCTCGGCGACGCCTTCTGGCCTTCGGGGTCCACCTCATCGGGCGGACTCGGCCAAAGCGTGAGCGGACTCAACTGCGCCCTGCCCGGCAATGCCTATACCTACACGCATCTGTCCATCTATCAGAACGGCCGCCTGCTCGCGCTGCCGGCCAACATCGGCGTGGTCAAGCCGACCATGTCGGCGCAGACGGGCTGCGTGTATCCGCTGCACACGGACGATTCGAGCGGCAAGATTCGCATGGACGCAAGCGGCGGCGCATCGTACACGCTCGGTCAGTTCTTCTCGATCTGGGGCGAAACGCTCGGCACGTCCGACGTTGCCGGAGTAAGCGGCTCGCCCGTCACGGTCCATGTGAACGATGGCGGCACCCTCACGCAATACACGGGCGACCTTGCCGGCCTCGTGCTACCCGCGCATGGCGAAGTGACCATTGAAATCGGCACGCCGTTGACCCAGATTCCCACCTACGCATGGACCGATCCGCCGCCGATCGATCCGAAGCCGATCACGCTCGCCTTCGGCGGTGTGTTGGGCGACGCCTTCTGGCCGAACGGCAACACGTCGACGGGCGGCACGGGAGCGCCGGTGGACGGTCTGACCTGCGCGCCCAACATGAGCGCGCTGTATCACGTGCATGCTCATCTCGCGATCTTCAAGGACGGCAAGTGGCTCGCCTTGCCCATGAACGTGGGCGTCCTGTCGCAGTGCAACTATGAGATGCATACGCACGACCAGACCGGCATCATCCATATCGAAACGCCCACTTTCAAGACCTTCACGCTCGGCCAGTTCTTCGACATCTGGGGCCAGCCGCTGACCAGCACGAACGTGGCGGGCGTGAGCGGAACGGTGGTCGCCTACCTCAACGACAATGGCGACTCGCGCCGCTACATGGGCGACGTGCGCGACATCGAGTTGACCTCGCTGCGCGACGTCACCTTGCAGATCGGCACGCCGGTTAGCACGCTGGCTACCTACTCGTGGTACGAGAAGCAGTGATCGAGCGCTATGCCCGGCTACCGGCGTCGATGTGCCGCCGGCAGCCGCGCGCCGTTCGACCACACGCCGCTATTGCACGGTGATCGTCTCTTTCATATTCGGGTGTATGCCGCAAAACACCTTGTACACACCTGGCTTGTCGAACTTGAACTGATACGTGTCGTCCTGATCGAGCGCGGCGGAACGGAAGATGCCGGCATCGTTGACCACCGTATGCGGTTCGCCATCGAGATTTTTCCAGGTCACCGTCGACCCGGCCTTGACCGTGATCGACATCGGCGAAAACATGAAATTCTTGATGACCACCGTATCGGTGTCCTGGGCTTGGGCGACAGTGGAGCCGAAAGCCAGCCCCACGATGAGCACCGCAATCCCGGGCACGGCCACGGCCACGGCGGCGCGGCGAAAGATAGTCTTGAACATGAGCGAATCCTGTCAGCGAGGTATCGGGAATCAGACGAGCGTCGTATCGGCGAGCGCGGCCTTGAGCGGATGACGCGTGATCCTGATGCTGGTCACGCCGAGCATCCTGGGAAGCTGATCGCTCGACACGGTCAGCGGCATGGGTCCAGGGCCGTTGCCGGCGGTGGGTTGCGGAAAGGCCGTCGAACGCGCCGTATGGAAAGTGATATTGCCTTCCACCTTCGAAACGATCTGGTGAATATGGCCGTTCAGCACCGTGACCGAACCGAAGCGCTTCAGGTGGCTCATCGCCTCGCCGGCATCGCCGGTGCCCCACCCCCACGGCTCGTAGATCGTCCACATCGGCATGTGCGCGAAGACCACAACCGGTGTGCTGGACGAGCGGCCCTTCAGATCGTTTTCCAGCCAGGCGAGTTGGTCGCCGCCGAGCCCGCCCAGACCGTTAGGCTTGAAATGCATCACGTTGACGAGACCGACGAAGTGCACGCCCTGGTGGTCGAAGCTGTAATAACCCTTGTTGTCGGAGGCTTGACCGAAACGCTTGAAGTATTCGGTCCCGGGGCCGTCGGTGACATCGTGCTCGCCCGGCACCGTATGCAACTCGGTGATATTCAAACCCGCTAGCAACTGGGCCGCCAGGTCGAACTCCTCGGGCCTGGAAAGATGCGTGATGTCGCCGGTGTGAATCGTCAGCGCCGGCTTCACCGGCATCGCGTTGACGAAGTCGATCGTCTGCCTGAGCGTGCCCGCAACGTCCGGATTCGCTTCCTTCCTGAAGCCTATGTGCGTGTCGCTGATTTGCAGAAACAGCGGAACACCCGAAGCGGCGGGCGAATCCTTCGCGTCCGCGGCGAGCGCTAGCTCGACCGGCGTGAGCACACCGCCGGCTAAAACGAACAGCGTGCCCACGCCACCGAAGGCGAGGCATTTCAACGCGCCGCGGCGCGACGGATCGAACGGCGAATCTGACGACATGATGTCCTCCTGGCTGAAAGTCAGGAGGTTGACCGCCGGATCATCCAACGGCACTTCCTGTCTGCTTGCAAGAGGTAGACTGCCGCCTCGTTCGTTTTATTCCGCGACCAGGAAGCACGCCGGATGCAACGGCTACGAAGCAGGATGCGCACGCAAGTCGGTGACGAAGCCGTTCAGTTCCGCGTCGCCGGCATCGGTAATCGCCCAGTAATTCATGCCCGCCGCGCTCCAGTGCGCGAGATGATAGCCCCGCTGCTGGTAGACGCGAGGCGCCGCGCCCGCGTCGTTGCCCGGCCACACATAAAGATTGATCGGATGCAGCTTGTAGCGATAGACCATCACCGCGACCGGCCGCCCGTTCAGATAATCGAGCCGCCCACCGACGAGCGGATACCCTTGCTGCGCCAGATCGACGACAGGCGGCGCAAAATCCAGCTTGCCGTCGAACCACGGCTTGACGGTATGCCGGTCGGTTGAAATCACATCGGAGAGGTGGTCGAACTGAAGCGAGCGAATATGGTTGTTCACGAGTTCCTGGGTAAAACGCGTCTCGCCCGAGGGCACCGAAAGATACAAACCCGCGCTCCAGCTCAACGCGATCAGACTGATCGCCATCGCGCCGAGCGGCGCCCATTGCACGGCGCCATCGCCACTGCGCCAACCGAAACGCTCAACCAGCCTTTGCCACGGCGTCGGCCGTCCCGGCAACGACGCCTTGACGCGCTTGACCAGTTCCGCCGGCGCCTCGACGCGCAAGTCGGCCTGCCTGAGTCGCGCACTCACCTGACGGTGACGTTCACATTCCCGTTGACACTGTTCGCAGCCGGCCAGATGACGCTCGAATTCGAGCGCCTCCGAGAGGCTCAATTCCTGATCGAGATAGCCGGGCAGCAGTTCGACCGCCTGTTCGTGATCCATCACGCCTCCTGGTCCGTCGGCGCGAGCAGCGCCGCGAGTTGCTGACGGCCGCGCCCGAGGCGAGACATCACCGTCCCCATCGGGATGCCCACGATGGTGGCGATTTCCTTGTACGACAATTCTTCCAGCTCCCGCAACACGATCACCTCACGGTACTCCAGACGCAAGCCCCGCAACGCCTGATGCACGCGCTTCTGACTCTGGCTGCGTATCAGCATGGCTTCGGGGCCGTCGTCGTGGTTGGCCGTGCCGGCCTCGAGGCTGTGCATGTCTTCCTCGAACTCCAGCGTGTCCGGCGCATGACCCCGGTTCTGCTGATACCACGTGTAGAAGGTGTTGCGCACGATGCTCAACAGCCATGCGCGGGCATCGTCGCCGCGGAATCCGCCGAAAAACCTGAACGCGCGCAGATACGCCTCCTGGACCACGTCCTGAGCGTCCTGGTCGTCATGCGTCAGCCATCGCGCGACGTTGAAGGCCGAATTCATATGAGGCAATACGAGCGTTTCGAAGCGCTTCGCGATGAGGGGATCGGCCATTGTGAAATGAATTCCCGCAGTAACCGCAATCCGTGACCGACAGTGACTACAACCGCCGGCATGTGATTTTTATTCCCGGACGGTCGCGTGAAGGCATCGCGTGTTAACCCGATACGCCATTCGACGCATTGTTGCGCACTGTCCTATGTCCTCGGCGAGCGACGAGGAGGACTGAACTCAGGCGCATTGTAGCCGCGTCCAGACCCGATGGAATTCGGTTCATGCGCGGCGTAAGCGGCGGCGGCATCGGCCTTTGCCCTCGCTCGGGTGAAGCCCGAACGTTGAACCAAGCCGCTCCAGCGGCGCTGGCGTCATGATTGGCCGGCGTCGTCCGGCTGCGCGAGCGCGACGACATTCTCGATTCCCTGGCGCGCCATCTTGGTGTAAGGGCAAAAGCGTTCGGTGTTGCGCACCAGTTCCTCCGCGACGGCGCGCTCGACACCGGGCAGGCGAATCAGGGTGCGCGCGGTCAGGATGAACAGGCCGTCCATCGGATCGCGGCCGAAATCGACGGTGACGTCCACCGAGGCGTCGGGAATCGGAATGCCCGCCCGCGCCGCCAGCAAGCTCAGCGCGCCGTGAAAGCAGGCGGCGTAACCCGCCGCGAACAGTTGCTCGGGATTGGTGCCGCCGCCAGGCCCGCCCAGCGCCCTCGGCAATCGCAAGTGGACGGCGAGATTGCCGTCGTCGGAACGGGCGATGCCCGACGCGCGCCCGTGCCCCGCGTCGCCGCCCGTCACGGTGACCGTGGTCGAATAGAGCGTTTGCGTGTCTTGCCCGTGATATTTGTCTAGCAGCGACAGCGGCGGTGGACGCAAGGTGGTCATGGCGCGCCTCGTCGGCTCATGGCTTATTGCGTGGCTTGCGCCTCTTTGAACCACGCGTCGAAATTCAGCTTGCCGAGACGCGGGTTGGCGCCTGGCACGAGCGAGTCGTCCTGCAACTCGGCGCCGAAATACCGGGCGTGCGCATCGGCGACGACCTTGCGCGAATCGTGCGTCGCCGAAAGAAAACGCTGCACCATGTCGGCCATTCGAGCGCGTTCCGGGCCGGCGATCTCCGCGATGCCGTTGTTCGGTTCGCCGGCGGCGAAGTCCGCGACGGCCGCGGCCACGTCGTCCGATGCGATCGGCTGAAACAAGGCGGACGACAGCCGTATGGTCTCGCCCTCGCTGCCCGCTTGCGCGATGCCGCCAAGGAATTCGAAGAACTGGGTTGAACGGACGATCGTATAGGGCACGCCCGATTCGCGGACCAGCGTTTCCTGAGCGACCTTGGCGCGCATATAGCCGCTTTGCGGCAGCTTGTCCGCGCCGACGATCGAGAGTGCGACGTGGTGCTGTACGCCCGCGGCAAGTTCCGCCGCAAACAGATTGCGCCCGGACGTCTCGAAGAATGCGAGCACGGCGGCATCTTCGAACGACGGCGAGTTGGCCAGATCGACCACCACATTCGCGCCGGTCAACGCCTCGTTTAGCCCTTCGCCAGTGATGGTGTTCACGCCCGATGCGGGCGACGCCGCGACGACGGTATGACCGCGCGCGCGAAGGTTCTTGACGACTTTGCTGCCGATGAGCCCGGTTCCACCGATCACGACGATCTTCATGATGCTTCTCCATGCGCTTGCGCGCGGCTCTTGCGCCGCCGCCAACTTGTCGACTCCGGCTTCACAGCGCCTTACGCGATGCGCCTGCCGGTGCTTTGCCGGATGGTCCGCGACGCGCGTCTCATCCGTACATCAAGCATCGTAGGCATGTATTGCGTCATGCGGTAGCGCCGCCGAGGCACGCACCGTGTTGCATCGGGCGCATCAATCCAGGCATCGCGGGCGAGGCGCCGTCATTCGACCGTCGATAACGTGGTTGTGGTTGCCGTTGTCATTGCCATCGTCGTCAGGCACTGCAAGTCGAGCGCTCGCGTGTGTTCCGTCATGTAGTCGATGAACACGCGAACGCGCGCCGGAAGCTGCTTTCGGCTGAGATAGCAGAGGTAATGGCCGCCGTCGTCCGGCGCATGCTGCGCGAGACAGCTAAGCAACTGTCCGTCGCGCAGCAGGTCGCACACCTGATACGCGGGCAACTGCGCGATGCCCAGTCCATCCAGCACCGCTTGCACGATCAGATCCGGGTCGTTGAACGTGTGCTGCGCGGCGAGTTGGCGCCGCTGCGACAGGCCGTCGACCTTGAACGCCCATTCCCTGATACGACCGGACGCGGCCCGGAAATTGATGCAACGATGCTTGTCCAGTTCGTCGATATGCCGCGGCAAGCCGTGTACGCGTGCATAAGCGGGCGACGCGCAGACGAGCATCTGCATCGGAATCAACTGGCGCGCGACGATTCCGCTGTCTTCCATGCGCCCGTCGCGAAACGACACGTCGACGCGATCGGCGGTGAAGTCGGCGGGCCGATCGTTGAGCAACAATTCCAGCGCGATCTCAGGATAGCCCGCATGAAAGCCCCGCAACAGCGGCGCGACGATCTTGCGGCCGAAGCCCGGCGTCGAGGCGATCCGCAGATGGCCGCGCGGCGGCCCGTTGCGCAGTTCGCGCATGTCCTCCAGCGCTTGTGCGATGCGCGCTATGCCTGGCTGACAGTTCTCGTAGAACAGTTCGCCCTCGCGCGTCAGCGACGTGCTGCGCGTGGTGCGCAGAAAAAGGCGCGCGTCGAGTTGGGCCTCGAGTTTCTGCACGTTGCGGCTAACCGACGAGCGGCCGATGCCGAGCCGGTCGCCCGCGCGGGCGAAGCTGCCTTCGTTGGCAACGGCCAGGAAGGAAACGACGCCGGCATAGCTGGTCGCGAAGCTGCTTGCGAACGGGTCGTCGGCGCCGACAAGAGGGCGGCGTGGTGATTGATCTGGCATGGGAGCGCGAGTCGTGAAGTCCATAGCGACTAGACGTATCAGCGCTACTGTTTGTGACAGACCCGGTGAAAAACGCCGCCGGTTTTAATGCGGCTCGCCGATGTGCTCACTTTTCGGGAACGAGGATAGGCGCGCCCTTGTCCTTGAGCAACACGACGACGAATTTGGCCGGCTGTGTCGCGCTTGCGTTGCGTCCGACCGTGTGCACGTCGTTCGGACCTTCATAGAAGGTCTGGCCGGGCGTCAGCGTGACTTCCTTGCCGCCCTTCACCTGCATCACGATCGACCCTTCCAGCACGTACACGAAGGCGTGCGCATGATGCCGATGGACCGGGTCCACGGAACCCGGCGGATATTCGACGGTGATCATCGTGACTTCCTTGCCGGGATAGTCGGCAAGCGGCTGCGTCGTCAACGGCGTGACGATGGCGTGAGGCGCCTCGGCGCGGGCCACGCCCATCGACAAGCCCGCGACGACGAGCGCTGCCAGAGCGGTATGTTTCAAATTTCGCATGATGGTTGTTCCTGAACGACGCGGCCCGCCCATGCGGGCCTGGGGGCCTGAACCAGGGAAAGAGCGGCGGAGACGGCGAAGCGCGTCCGCTCAGGCGAGATTCGCCTTGTCCAGACCGAGGAGCTTGTCGGACGAACCCGGCACCGTCCTGAACGCGACGTTGGCGCGGTTCCAGCCGTTGATCGCCATCACTTCGAACGTCAGGTCCGAGAGTTCCTTTTCGGAAAACTGGGTGCGCACGCGCTCGTAGACTTCGTCGGGCACGCCGTGTTCGGGCAGCCTGGTCAGCACTTCCGTCCACGCGAGCGCGGCGCGTTCGCGCGGTGCGAAAAGCGTGGACTCGCGCCACGCCGCGATGTGATGGAGGCGCAGTTCGCGCTCGCCGTGGATATGCGCTTCCTTCACGTGCATGTCGAGGCAAAAGGCGCAGCCATTGAGTTGCGATGCGCGGATCGATACCAGATCGCGGATCGATTCTTCGATCGCGCAATCTTTGAGCAGATTGCTAACTTCGAAAAACTTCTTGAACAGTTCGGGCGATTGCTGAATATAGTTGAGGCGCTGCGACATGATTTTCTCCCGGCGACGATGAGCGAACACCCTGCATGGCGGGTGACCTGAGCGGCGATGAGCCGCACGAGGTCATCGTAGGTGGCCGCGGGGCATCGCGGTAGGCGGGCGGGCGGGCTCACAGTGTTGTCCGCCAGGCACCAATATCGACATAAACGCGCGTTCACGGGACACCCGGCGCTCAGCCGCCGGCGTGGACCGCCGCGATGCGCGCGAGCTTCTCGGGGTTGCGCTGCACGTCGATGCGAACGATGCGCTCGCCGTCCGTTTCGAACGACTGTGCCGATTCGAGTTGGCCTTCGATAAAGCGCAGCAGCGCCCATTGGCCGTTGAGCACCACGAGCTTGACGCTCAGTTCGCTGCCATAACGCCGCGACGACGCGTAGAAAAGCTGCGCGATGCGCCGGCCGCCCGCCAGCGGTTTCGGGAAACTCTGGACTTTGCCGCCGCCGTCGCCGAACAGCGTCGCGTCCTCGGCCAGCAATGCGTTGATCGCCGGAAACTCGCCGCGCTCCAGCGCCTGCGCGAACATGCGCAACAGGCGAAGATGCGTTTCGCGCGGCACCATGTGACGCGGACGTTCGTCGCGCAGTTGCGCCTTGGCACGGCTCACCAGTTGACGGCACGCCGCCTCCGTTTTGCCGATGGCTTGCGCGACTTCGTCGTAGTCGGCGTCGAAAACCTCGCGCAGCAGAAAGGCCGCCCGTGCTTCCGGCGTCAGCCGCTCGAGCAGCGCGAGAAAAGCCACGGAGACCTCGTCGGCGCGCTCGGTGGCTTCCTCGGGCGTAGCCGGGGGGTCGGTCAACAGCGGCTCGGGCAACCAGATGCCCGTGTAGTGTTCGCGCTGAATCTTCGCCGCGCGCAGCCGGTCGATCGACATGCGCGTGGTGACGGCGACCAGCCACGCTTCCGCGTTTTCGATATGTTCTCGCGCCGCGGCATGCCAACGCAGCCAGACGTCCTGCACGATATCCTCGGCCTCGGCGACCGACCCCAGCATTCGATACGCAATCTTTTGCAGTCGCGGGCGCAGCCCGTTAAAGGCATGTGCGTCGTTGTCCATGAACGGATGTCCTCTTGCATGAAAACCAGCGCAGCCTGCGCGCGCGAATCGACACCGGCGGCGACGTGTCGCCGAAGGGAGCCTGTATGCTTCAGCCGGAATGCTGCACTATTATTGGCGCAAACGGTTACCCACGGAGTCCATCATGCGAATTCAGACATCGTTTCTGTTCGATCTCGACGGAACGCTCGTCGATAGTGTTTATCAGCACGTGCTGGCCTGGAAGGAAGCACTCGACAGCGAAGGCATTCCGCTGTCCGTGTGGCGGATTCATCGCAAGATCGGCATGAGCGGCGGCCTCTTCACCAACCAGCTCTTGCGGGAAACGCACCACGAAATCAGCGCCGAACTGGGCGAACGGCTGCGCCGCGCTCACGCCGACGCCTATCAACGGCTGCGCGCCCAGGTGTGTCCGCTGCCGGGGGCGCGCGAGTTGCTCGCCGCGCTGACGCAGGCCGGCACGCCGTGGGCCGTGGCGACCAGCGGCCGCATGGAAACCGCGGCGATCAATCTGGAGGCGCTGGGCGTCGATCCGGCGAAGGCGGTTGTCGTCACGCGCGACGACGTCAAATACGCGAAGCCGGACCCGGACCTGTTCATCGCCGCCGCGGCGCGCCTCGGCGTACCGATCGAGCAAGCGGTGGTGGTGGGCGACAGCATCTGGGACATGCTCGCCGCCCAGCGGTGCCGCGCGCTAGGCGTCGGATTGCTGTCGGGCGGATACGGCACCGATGAACTGGAGCGCGCCGGCGCGCTGCGCGTCTATGACGATCCCGCCGATTTGCTGGAGCACCTGGACGAAGTTGCCGCGCGGCCGTGAAGGCGCGGCGCGGCGGTGATGCCGCTGTCGGTTGCGCTTGTCCTGAGTTTGTCCCGAGCTTGTTTTGATGTATTTGCCCCAAGCGGGTTCTGTCGTGCATCCAGTTCGGCCACGTCGGCGAGCGGCGACGAACCTCGCCAGTCACTCGGCCGGCTCGGCATCCGAATCGCTGTCGGTGTCGTGTTCGAAGGTCAGCCGGCCGTTGCGCGCAAGCGTGATCGACGTGCCCGCGCCTGCCTGCGCGTCACGCGCCATCGCTTCGTCGCTCGACGTGCCGGCCCGAGCGGAGCGGTTCATCCAGTAAGGCCCGCGATGAACCTCCGGCGCGGCGCCCAGTTCGTCCGCGCAACTGCCGCAAGGCCGCATGGTGCCCGCCAGCCGCTTCAGGTCGACCGACTCCTGAAACGTTTTGCCAAGCTCGTTCTGAATGCGCCGCTCGGCGTGCAGATTGACCGACATGCCGTTGAATACTTCACCGCGCAACGGCACATGGAAATGGCGGGCCGCGATCGCCGCGAAAACTTCGTCGGATTCCGGCGTGGGATGCGGGTCCGCCGCCGGATTGATACGGGCCGCGAGCTTCGTGCGATGACGCCATCCGCGATCCGTCTGATCCGCGGGACCCTGCGCGCCTGCTTCGTCGAGCAGCACCTCCAGATCCTCGCTTTGGAGAAAGGCCTGAAGCCGCTCATTGACGTCCCGCAGATTCGACGACACGACGATCGTCCCCGGCCCGCTCCCGGTGGCGGGCCGGAAAAAACACTGGATCTCATGACCCTCGGGGAATCTCCGCTTGAGTACCGTGCTGAGCCAACGCAACACCTGGGGAACGCGCTCGCCTTCATAGCTGCGCTGTGCCTGGATCAAGCCAGGGTTCGCCGCGTAGATTCCCCTGAGCCGGGCGCGCGAGCCGGCCGTCGGCTGAGTGGTCTCGCGGTCCACGATCAGCATGCGATCCGGCGCATTGCCCCAGGCCGTGAGCAGGACCGGCTTCATCGGCGCATGCTGGGCCGGGGACGCCGCGGCGGCAGGCGCGATAGCCGCGGCGAGCCGGTCGAGCAGACGGTTAAGACGCATGCGCGTGCCGGCGTCGGCGCCCGTCAGCATCGGCTCGATATGGGGGACCTCACGCACCATCCCCTGTTCGTCGAGCAGGATGCGCGCGAGCGGCCTGATGCTGCCGCCCGCGCGCGTGATGTCCTCCAACGGCTTGCCGGGTTCGGCGCGCAGCGCTCGCGCGACGTCCACGACGTCGTGCAGACGCGCGTCGGCCACGCTAAGCAGTTCGTGCGCGGACATGCCGGAAGAACTCGCGACGTCGGCGACTCTTCGCGGCGTGGGCAAGGCGGCCGCCACTTCCGGGCGGCCGAGCCGCAGCAGGCCATC
The DNA here is from genome assembly GCF_003330825.1 of Paraburkholderia terricola. Lineage (NCBI taxonomy): Bacteria > Pseudomonadati > Pseudomonadota > Betaproteobacteria > Burkholderiales > Burkholderiaceae > Paraburkholderia > Paraburkholderia terricola. The sequence continues at coordinate 1,621,777 of NZ_CP024942.1, read as the reverse complement.
GCGAAGCGCTCCCACGTTGGACGCGTAGTCCGGCATATCGGCGATCCGCTCGAGCGGCATCGGAGCGCCGTCGATGCCGAGGTAACGGACCAGTTGCGTATAGGTAATGCCCAGCGTCAGTTCGAGGGCCTTCATCGATATGCCGGGGTTGTCGGCCAGTGCCGCCAGCCCCTCCACGATCTTCGAAGCGCACATGCGTTGCCGCTGTCCCGCCCCTTCGGGCAGCGCCGTGACGAGGTCGGCGTGGCCCAGCTCGGTCAACAATTGGCGAATCCGGGCACTGGCCTGCTCGTAGCCCGGCAGTTGCGACACGCTGGACGCCGGTCGGCGCAACCGGCCTTCGGAGGTGATCCAGTTGAACACGGTGTCCGTATCGAGGCCGAGACTGTCGCGCAGATGCTGCTTCCACGCCGGCAGACGAGGCTCGCCTCCGGCTGCCGCCTGCCTGCGTTCCAGCACGAGACGCAGCGCGCGGACCAGTTGATCCGCGCCGAACCCTCGCCGGGCTTTGGCCGCCGGTTCGGGCAGTTGATGGTCGGCGGGCAGGATGCCCAGGGCCCGCGCGCAAGCCTGAATTTGCTCGCGCCACTCGGGGTAGTCGGCTGTTTTCGCAAGGCGGTCGGCGAGATTGCGCTGCTGCCAGCCTTCCACCGTGACCCATTCGCGCATCGTGCCGGCCGGTTTGCGGCCGCCGTCGCGCTGCGAGGCCGACAAGGCGTCGAACACCATTTGCGCGGTAACCTGCTTGCGCTCACGGCCTCGGCCCTCCGTTGCGGGTTCGGCCGCGAGCGCTTCGGCGTCCTCGGGACGACCCATGCGCCGCAACGAATCCTGGATCGACGCGGCGTACTCCGGATAGTCGGGAAATGCCTGAAACACTTCGGGACCCTTTCTCAGCCCGTCGCGTCCGACGTAACGCGCGATGAAATTAGCCGGTACTTCGAGTTGTTTCGCGACCTTGGCCAGTCCGTTCAGCGGATTGTCGGCCAGCATCTTGAGCGACGCGGCCAGCACGTCGCAGCCCATGCGGCGGCGCGTCTTCGCGCCAGCGGGCCCCGAACCGCTCGCGCCCGCCCCGGCTTCGAGCCCGCTTTCGTCGCGGCTGCGTTTTGCGGGCGCACGTCCGCGCGGCGGCAGGTTCGCCGTTGCGGGCTGCGACGCGCCGGCCTGCGCGCGCGCGACACGCCTCGCGGGTAAAGCGGACGACGCGGCGGACGCGAGCCTGCGAGAACCCGAGGCGGACGTCGACTGCGGCCGCTGTTCGTCGCGGGAGGAAGCGGGTCCATGCGGAGAGCCGCCAGTGCCGGAGATTCGCGTCATAGCCGTGGAATCCAGGAAAGACCCCACGCTATCAGCGTGCCGCGTGGCTCACCGCGGATGCTGACGAAACATTAAGCGCGCAAGCGAAAACAGAAGCAGCAGCACCGCGACAGGCGCACATCATTGCAACGGGCAAAGACAGGCCCGCAATCAGCGCACGCTTTTCCGTTATGTGGCTCGTCACCATGGAACGGTTCTCCCGAGATAGTCGAGATAATGCAAGCCGGAGCGCCCTTCATAAGCCTCGATCGTATTGACCAGGTTCGGAATGCTTTCCTCGATGGTCAAGCGCGCGGTCGGACCACCCATGTCTGTCTGGACCCATCCCGGCGCCATGATCAGAAGGCTGCGCGAATAGCTGGCGCTGCGAGCCGCGAAGGTGCGCATGAACATATTGAGCGCGGCCTTGCTCCCTCGGTAGACTTCGTAATTCGCGTTGGCGGCATTGGTGATACTGCCCTGCCCCGACGACATCACGCCGATGGTTCCAGTCGGCGGAACAAGGTCTTGAAACGCGTCGATCACGCGCATCGGACTCAGCGCGTTCGTTACCATCACCCGGATGAATTCTTCCGTCGAGACGTCCGCTATCGTTTCGCGATCGTCGTTCTTGACGCCCGCGTTCACAAACAGCACGTCGATGCGCCGATTCGCAAGGCGGGCGCGCAAAGCGGCGACCTGCTCGGGAATCGTGATATCGACGGTGTCCACTTCGAGCGCGCCGGCCGAGGCTTCCGCGATATGCCGAAGCCTTTCCGTGGACGCGGCTCGCCCGGTGGCGATGACCCGGTAGCCGCGCTTCAAATATTCCTGAACCATCGCCAATCCAAGGCCGCGGGAAGCGCCGATCAGAAGAACGGTTTTCCGTGAAAGTGTGTTTTGCATGGGGTCCTCTTGAGCAAATCGTCAAAGCCAATGTAGCGGTACATGAGCAATGGCGGAAGCCGCGCCGAATGCAACTAAGATATGCATCGGACGCCCTATCCCCCCTCGGCTTACTACGATCAACCCATGCCTGAACCGGACCTCAATCTGCTTTTCGCGCTCGATGCGTTGCTCAGCGAAAAAAACGTGACACGCGCCGCACGGTCGTTGCATTTGAGTGCGTCAGCCATGAGTCGCACGCTGACTCGACTTCGCGCTGTAACCGGCGATCCGTTATTGGTCCGCGCCGGGCGCCAGATGGTGCTGACGCCGTATGCCGAGGAGATTCGCGAGCGAACCGAAAACATGGTTCGTGAGGCGCGGACCCTGCTCCGTCCTTCGCCGGTTGCGCCGGACTTTTCAACGTTGCGCAGAACACTGACGATTCGCGCCAATGAAGCTTTCGTGGAAGCCTTCGGTGCGCCATTGATCGCCGAAGTGACCGCCATTGCGCCGCTCGTGCGCTTGCACTTTTCATCGCGATGGGAAAGAAACGCGGAGTATCTGCGCAACGGTTCCGCCGATCTCGAGATTGGCGTGCTGGAGGAAGCCGGGCCTGAAATACGCGTTCAGGCATTGTTTCGCGACCGCTACCTGGGGGTGGTCAGAAAGGGGCATCCGCTCGAAGCGAAACGACACGTGACCCCGCAGCAATACGCGGCGTTCGGCCACGTAGTCGCGCCGCACGGTCGCCAGGTCATCGATTCTCTCGACGCCGCGATTGCCCGGCTAGGGTTGGAACGAACCACCGTGGCGATCGTGCCGAGCTTTCCGGCCGCGTTGGCAGTGGCTCGCGCGTCCGATCTGGTGGCGCTCCTGCCCGCCTCCTTCATGAACAGGCAACACGCCGCATCCGTCGACGCGTATTCGTTCGAGCTTCCGGTGGCGACCGACGGTTTCACGATTTACCAGATGTGGCATCCGCGTTTGGAGAACGACCCCGTGCATCGTTGGCTTCGGCAGTTGGTTCTCGGCGTGTGTCGTCAGCAGGTGCCCCTGGTGTGACCGGCGGGTGGACTTTTGCCGCGCACCAACTAGTATTCTTCAGGGCAATACGATCCGCTGGTGACTGACTTGAGGAGCCGAGTCAATGGGAAGCATCGATGCAGTGGTCGCGGCGGCAGCCGCCTTCGTCGGCAGTCATCTGGTCTTATCGCATCTGCTGCGCCGGCGGCTGATCGATGCCATTGGCGAAGCGCCGTTCCAGGGCGTCTATTCGGTGGTTGCACTCCTGACGTTCGCCTGGCTGGTCGTGGCCTATCGAAAGGCGCCGCTCACGGCGCCGCTTTGGCCGGTCGGAGACGGTCTGTGGGCGGTCGTGACCGTGGTCATGCTGATCGCCTCGATCCTGCTCATGGGCTCTTTTATCCGCAACCCGGCGTTTCCCACCGGCGGCCGGCCCGGTTCGTTCCCTGACGCGGCGCGCGGCGTGTACGCGGTGACGCGCCATCCGATGATGTGGTCGTTCGCGCTCTGGGGCGTGTGTCACGTCGCGGTGTTCCCGGTCGCGAAGAACATCGTCGTTGCCGTGGCGATCGTCGTGCTCGCGCTCGTCGGCTCGGCATTACAGGACCGCAAGAAGCAGCGGCTCCAGCCCGATCTTTGGCCGGCGTGGGAAGCGAAAACGAGCTATCTGCCGTTCGCGGCGATCGCTGCCGGCCGCGCGCGGTTAGGCGGATTTGGCCTGCACGCGCTGTTAGGCGGCCTCGTTGTCTGGCTCGCGGCGAGCTGGGCTCACCTTCCACTTTCAGGCTGGCCCGCGGGCATCTGGCGCTGGCTGTAGCTGCAATCTCGCTGTCGAAGATCCGACTACCCGCGACCGGTTTGCGAGTGGCGAGCCGATCGTCGGTTTGCGCTCATTCCTCCTTCCTCTCCATCTCGGGAGCGATAACCTCCGCGACTATCTCGATCCAAATTATTCAGTGGTCGCTCATTGCGAAACTGGCGATACTTTGCCTGCATCCATTACCCCCGCCGTATGCCCTCATTGAACAGGCAACGCAAGAGGGGTGAGAAATACGCGCAACGTCAGGAGACAGGCATGCCGCACACACTCACCGCCGTTCTGGTGGAGAAATTCGGCCACGCGTTCGGTGGCTACGACCTTACAACAGGCGAACAGCGGTTCAGCGTCGCGCTTCCCGAGTATCCCCATGAATTCGTCGTCGATCGTGAAGGACGTTTCGGCTACGTCGGGCACTATGGCGTGCAGACATTCGCGCATCCGGGCCGCGGCGGGCATCAGGTATTCGTGATCGACATTCGACGCGGCGAGCACGTGCTGACACTCGATTGCGAACCGTATTCGCGGATTCACGGCTTGCAGATCGACAGCCGCGACCGCGTCTACGCGTTGAGCGAGCACGACAATATGCTGCTGGTGTTCGCCGATCCGCACGCGCGCCAGGTGCCCGATCGCGCTGTGCCGAGCGGCGGCGTGAAGAGTCACCTGTTCGTCGTGTCGCGCGATGGCGAACGGGCCTACATCAGCAACCTGCTGTCGCACACGGTGACGCGCGTGCATCCCTACGACGCCAGCCTGCCGCCGCTCGCGGTCAATGCGGGCGGCCGTCCCGAAGGATGCTGTCTCAGCCGCGATGAAACCGTGCTGTTCGTCGCCAGCCGCGACGATCACACGCTCTCGATGATCGACGCCGCGACCATGAAAGTCACGCGCACCGTGGCAACCGGCGAAGACCCGACCCGCCTCTATCTCACTCGCGATGGACGCTTGCTGGTCGTCAACTACGGCGAGCGCAGCATCCGCGTGTTCGATCCCGAATCGCTGGAGGCGCTGGGCCGTGTCGACACGGTGGCCAAGCCGATCGCCGTCTCGTTTCATCCGGACGGCGGGCTCGCCTACGTCGCGTTGAACGACAACAGCGTAGGCGTGCTGGATCTCGCCACGCTGACGCTGCGTCATGGTTTCGCGGTCGGCAAGGAACCGGACGGACTCGCGATACTCGCGCTGTAAAAACCCTAATCAGCGCCGCGGATATCAAATCACGACGGCGCGCAGGAGGAGACAACATGGACGCTTTCAGCAGCGCTGTACCGATGGAACACGCGCAGGCCATTCCGAGCAGGCGCTGGGCACGGATCATTCCACCGATCCTGATGGCCTGCATCATTTCCTATATGGACCGCGTCAATATCGGCTTCGCGATGCCGGGCGGCATGAGCGCCGAACTCGGCATCAGCGCGAGCATGGTCGGCATGGCGGGCGGCATCTTCTTTCTCGGCTATCTGTTCCTGCAGATTCCCGGAGGCCGGCTGGCGGTGCACGGCAGCGGCAAGAAATTCATCGCGTGGTCGCTGGTGTCGTGGGCGGTGATTTCCGTACTCACGGGTTTCGTGCGCAGCAATACCGAGCTTCTGATTTTGCGCTTTCTACTCGGCGTGGCCGAAGGCGGCATGCTGCCGGTCGTGCTGACGATGGTCAGCAACTGGTTCCCGGACAAGGAGCGCGGACGCGCCAACGCCCTCGTGATCCTGTTCGTGCCGATAGCGGGCATCGTGACCGCGCCGCTCTCCGGCATGCTGATCGCAACGTTGAACTGGCGTTACCTGTTCATCGTGGAAGGCATTCTGTCGCTGCTGTTTCTGTTCGTGTGGTGGGCCTTCGCAAGCGACCGCCCCGCCGACGCCAAGTGGATTTCCGAGGCGGAGCGCGCGTACATTCTCGGCGAATTGCGCGCGGAGCAGGAACGCACCGCGGGCCACGCGGCAAAGAGCGCGTCATTGCGCCAGGTTCTCGCGGACGGCGTGATGTGGCGGCTCATCGGCTTGAATTTCTTTTACCAGATGGGTATCTACGGTTACACGCTCTGGCTGCCCACGATCCTCAAAAATCTCACGCACGGCAGCATGACGAAGGTCGGCTTGCTGGCGATCCTGCCTTACGTCGGCACGATGATCGGCATGCTGGCGATCTCGAATCTGTCCGACCGCCTGGGCAAGCGGAAACTGTTCGTCGCCTTGCCGATCGTCGCATTCGCGCTGTGCATGTTCGGTTCCGTCTGGTTTCAGGGCACGCCCTGGGTCTCGTACGCGTTCCTGATCGGCAGCGGTGTTTGCCTTCAGGCCGCGGCCGGCGTGTTCTGGACCATTCCACCCCGACTGTTCAGCGCCGAGGTGGCCGGCGGCGCGCGCGGCGTGATCAACGCACTCGGCAATCTGGGCGGCTTCTGCGGACCCTACCTCGTCGGCGTGCTGATACAGAAGTACAACGCGAGCATCGGCGTCTACAGTCTCGCGGCGGCGCTGGTGCTGGCAGGATTGATTGCCGCAACGCTGCCCGCGAAGTGCGACGAGTAGATCGGAGCCCGAACCCGGCGCGCGAAAGCGCGCCGAATGCGTCAACAGCAAGCCAACCCCAGCCCAACCCGTTTCGATTCAGTCGGCTCCCGTCATGTCAACGCAACCCTCGCATCGCGCCGGAACGCAACTGGCTATCGTCGATGCGCATCACCATCTCTGGGATCTCGCAAGCGGCCACTATCCCTGGCTGCAGGACGCCTATCACGGTCCGGCATTCTTTCTCGGCGAATACGAGAAGCTGCGCCGCGACTATCTCGCGGACGACTACCAGCGCGACACGTACCCGTACCGCGTCGTCGCCAGCGTGCATATCGAGGCGGAACGCTCGCGCATGCAGCAGGTCGACGAAACGCGCTGGCTGCACGAGGTGCATGAGCGCAGCGGAACGCCCTCGGTCGTCGTGCCGCATGTGTCGTTCGTGCAGCCCGATCGTGACGAGGTGCTGGCCGCTCACATGGCCTGGCCGCGAGTGCGCGGCATCCGTTCGAAGCCCGTGACCGCGCGTTCGCCGCAAGAGCGCGTGACGGGACAAGCGGGCACGATGCAGGACCCGCGCTGGCTCGACGGACTCGCCGCGCTGGAACGGTACGACCTGTCGTGGGATTTGCGCGTACCGTTCTGGCATCTCGCGCAAGCCGCGGAAGTCGCGGCGGCGTTTCCACGCATCCGCATGGCGCTCAATCACACCGGCCTGCCATTGGATCGATCGGAAGCGGGGCTGGCGGAGTGGCGTCGCGGTCTCGAAGCACTCGCGGCCAACCCCAACGTCTACGTCAAGCTGTCGGAGTTCGGCCTCGCGGGCGGACGATGGGACGCCGACAGCAATCGCCGCGTGATTCGCGACGCTGTCGCGATCTTCGGCCCCGAGCGTGCCATGTTCGCGAGCAACCTGCCCGTGTCGTCGCTCAGCGCGAGCTTTCCGACTATCGTGGAGGCCGTGCTCGAAGCGCTGGCCGACTATGACGATGCGGCGATCGCACGGATCTTCGCTCACAATGCGATCACCTTCTATCGGATCGGCGACTGATCCGCTCGCGGGTCCGATCGGCAATCGTGGGAACAACGGGGACGAGCGTCCCCGAGCACATCAAAGACGTTGCGAAGCCATCCTGCAAGCGATATCGAACGCCTTCTGCGTCGCGCCGACATTGGCGCGCCCCTGGCCCTGGATGTCGAACGCCGTACCGTGCGCCGGCGTCGTGATCGGCACCGGCAAGCCGCCATGAACCGTCACGCCGCGCCAGAATCCCATCAGCTTCATCGCGATCTGTCCTTGGTCGTGATACATCGTCACCACGCCGTCGAACGCTTGCTGCTCGAACGCACGCACGAAGATCGTGTCCGCCGGGTACGGCCCCTCGGCCGCGTAACCGCGCATGCGTGCCAACTCCACGGCCGGCGCGATCACGTCCAGTTCCTCGCGTCCGAACGCGCCGTTGTCGCCGTTGTGCGGATTGAAGCCGCATACGGCGATTCTCGGACGCGCGATGCCCGCGCCCTTGAGCCCGCCGTCGATCAGATCGATCGCCTCGACGATGCGCTCGACCGACAGCCTCGCGCTGACGTCCTTGAGCGCCATGTGCGACGTCACGCGGGAAGTCCATAGCTCGTCGATCACGTTGAACTCGCAATACCTGCCGCGATACGCCAACTGATGCGCGAACCACTCCAGTTCGTCGCTCTCCCGCATGCCGCCAAGATGCAACGAGGTCTTGTTGAGCGGCGCGAACAGCACGGCCTGGGTGACATTCCGCTGCGTCAGCGAGAGCGCCAGCTTGAACGCCTCCAGACAGTAGCGGCCGCCGCGCTCGCTCGCTTCGGCCCGCGCGTACGGTGCGTCGTCGGGCAGACGGAAATCGATCAGCGCGGGCACGCCCTCGGCGAAGCGCGCGCTTTGCGCATCCGCGGCCACCGTGTACGGGAATTCGACGCCGGCGATACGCATGCCTTCGTCCAGCTCGCGCCGGTCCGCGATTAGCAGCAGCTCGGCGCGCTCGCGATTGTCGGGCTGCGCCAGCAACCTGGCGATCAGTTCCGGTCCGATGCCGGCCGGGTCTCCCAGCAGCACTGCAATGCGTGGTTTCATTTCAAGCTCCTTCGAACGGTATTGCGTTATTTGATTGGCGCTTGCGTCGGCACGCCGTCGACGCGGCGCGGCAGGCCCAGCGGGTTGGCATCGTGCAACGCATCGGGCAATAAGCGCTGCGGCAGGTTCTGATAACAGACGGGTCGCAGGAACCGCTCGATGGCGGCGGTGCCGACCGACGTCGAGCGGCCATCCGACGTCGCGGGAAACGGACCGCCGTGCACCATTGCGTCGCACACTTCCACGCCGGTCGGCCAGCCGTTTCCAACGATGCGGCCGGCCTTGCGCTCCAATACCGGCAGCAGCGTTTGCGCGGCGTCATGATCGGCGGCGTCGAAGTGCAGCGTCGCGGTGAGTTGTCCTTCCAGGCGCTCGGCGACTTCACGCATCTGCGCGAGATCCCGGCACGCGACCAGAAGCGAACACGGCCCGAATACTTCCTCGCCAAGCGATGCATCGGCGAGCAGCGCGTCGGCGTCGACCGCATACAGCGCCGCCTGGGCCCGGCTGCCCGCGGCGCCCTCGCCCTCGGCTTCGCCACGCCCTGCCGCGCGCACGGCCGGATGCTCGTGCAGACGCTCGACGCCGCTTGCATACGCAGCCGCAATGCCCGGCGTCAGCATCACGCCCGCGTGCCTCGCGGCCAGCAGCGCGACCGCGGTGTCCTTGAATTGCTCGAACGCGACGCCGGCCACGGCCAGCACGACACCCGGATTGGTGCAGAGCTGTCCGACGCCTAGCGTGAGCGATTCGACAAAGCCGGTCGCCAATGCCTTGCCGCGCGCGGCCAATGCAGCCGGCAACAGAAACACCGGATTGACGCTGCTCATCTCCGCGTAGACGGGAATCGGCTCCGCGCGTGCGGCGGCGATTTTCATCAGCGCCACGCCGCCGCGCCGCGAACCGGTAAAGCCGACGGCCTTGATCGCGGGATGCGCGACGAGCGCGGCGCCGGCGGCGAAGCCGTCGTCGAACAGCAGCGAGAACACGCCCTCGGGCAAGCCGTTCGCGAGCACGGCCGCCTGCACTGCCCGGCCGACGAGTTCGGAAATACCCGGATGCGCGGCATGCGCCTTCACCACCACCGGACATCCGGCCGCGAGCGCGGAAGCGGTATCGCCGCCGGCCACCGAAAACGCCAACGGAAAGTTGCTCGCGCCGAACACCGCGACGGGTCCGAGCGGAATGCGCCGCATGCCGATATCCACGCGCGGCAGCGGCTTGCGCTCCGGCAGCGCGCCGTCGATGCGCGCATCGATCCCATCGCCTTCACGCGCTCGCGCCGCGAACAGGCGCAACTGCGCCACCGTGCGCCCGCGTTCGCTTTCGATGCGCGCGCGCGGCAGGCCGGTTTCCGCACAGGCGCGCTCTATGAGCACATCGCCCAACGCGAGCATGTTGGCGGCAATCGTTTCGAGGAAAGCCGCCCGTATGCCGGGCGGCGTGCGGCGATACGCGTCGAACGCCGCATGAGCCAACTCGCACGCGCGCGCCACGTCGGCTTCTGTCGCGCAGCCGAACGCCGGTTCGAGCATCGCGCCGGTGGCGGGATCGAGCGCGCGGAAACTTCCGGCTTCGCCTCGCACCCTGCGTGCGCCAATCGGCATCTCGCCGCTAATCGTGGTCGGGTCGGTCATATCAATAGGCACGTGCGCCGGCTCATTCAATGATGTTGAAGTCGTTCAGATACTTGTCGCTCAGGCGCAAACCGAGCCCCGGCGTCTCGTCCGACAATTGGAGGAAGCTTTGCTGCGGCTGCGGCTCGCCTTCGAAAATGTAATAGAACAGCTCATTGCCCACCTCGACGTCGAATACGGGAAAGTACTCGGCCATCGGGCTCGCCGTGCTTGCCATCGTCAGATGGTAGTTGTGCATCTGGCCCGCGTGCGGAATCACCGGTACGGACCACGCCTCGGCCATTGCGTTGATCTTGCGCGCCGCCGTGATGCCGCCGACCCGGTTGGTATCGTACTGGATCACGTCGACCGCGCGCCGCTCCAGCAGATCCTTGAAGCCGTACACGGTGAACTCGTGTTCGCCGCCCGAGATCGGGATGATGTTCATCTTCTTCAGTTCCTGGTAACCCTCGACATCGTCGGCGATCACGGTCTCCTCGATCCAGCGCGGATTGAACTCCGCGAGGCGCGGCAACATGCGCCGGGCGTATTCGAGCGTCCAGCCCATGTAGCACTCGAGCATGATGTCGACTTCGTCGCCCACCAGTTCGCGCAGCAAGCGCACCTGTTCGAGGTTCTTCGCGATGCCCTTGGGGCCGTCTTTCGGTCCATAGCCGAAGCGCATCTTCATGGCCGTGAAGCCCTCGTCGAGGTAGCCCTGCGCCTCGCCGAGGAAGGCGTCGCGGTCGTCGTTGTTGTATAGCTTCGACGCGTAGCACCAGATCTTTTCCTTGGTCCGTCCGCCGAGCAGCTTGAACACCGGCTTGCCGACCACCTTGCCCATGATGTCCCACAAGGCGATGTCGACGGCGGAGATCGCCGCCATGCCGATGCCCTTGCGGCCCCACGCGAGCGTGCGGCGATACATTTTCTGCCAGATGTATTCCGTATCGAACGGGTCTTCGCCGAGCGCGATCGGCGCGAGGTATTCGTCGACGATCTGCTTGGCGATGCGCGGCGCGAGCGCGCAATTGCCGATGCCGACGACACCCGTATCCGTCTCGATTTCGACCACCAGCCAGCCGTGGAAGCGGAACGAGCCCATCGCGTCGCCGCGCTCATACAGGATGTCGACCGCATTGGTGCAGAAATGCGCCTGCGGCGGCACGACCTTGCCTTTCCATTCGAATACGCGAGTGCGGATATGTTTGATTTTCATGCGAAGTCTCCGGGGTTCGAGGAACCGGGTTGGTAGCGGCTGCATGCTCGTGAGAGCGCATGCTGGCGGGCGCTTACGGGTTGTCCCCTGTGGCGCCATCTTCGTAGTGTGCGAGAATGCCCAATAACTTACCAATGAAACAATGCTATATACCGATTCATGCCAGTTATCGCTCCATGATTCCAGCCACCGCCAGTATTCGAACCCGGCTGCGCCTGCGCCACCTTCAACTGATTCTCGCGGTGTGGGAGCACGGGTCGCTGCGCCGCGCGTCGGACGAGATCGGCATGACCCAGCCGGCCGCCACCAAGGCCCTGCACGAACTCGAGGACCTGCTGGGCGTGACCTTGTTCGAGCGGCACGCCCGAGGCATCGATCCGACTATCTTCGGTGAAGCGGTCATCCGCTATGCGCGGGTGGTGTTCGCCGACCTCGGCACCTTGCGCGAGGAACTGGTGGCGATCGAGTCGGGCAATGTCGGCGCGGTCCGCCTCGGCGCGGTGATGGCGCCGTCGCCCGATCTGTTGACCACCACGATCGTGGCGTTGAAAGAAGCGCATCCGAAGCTGCATATCACCGTGCAGATCGATACGAGCGACGTGCTGGTGCAGGCGTTACAGGAAGATCAACTGGATCTGGTGGTCGGGCGCGTTCCCAACGGCTGGCCGGCGGACGACCTGACGTTCGAGACCCTGGGGGAAGAGCCGCTGTCGCTCGTCACGCGGCCGCGGCATCCGGTGTGCGGGAGAACGCCGCCGGTTCGGCTCGGCGAGCTGGCGGAGTACCCGTGGATCATTCAGCCGCATCCGAGCCCGATGCGCGAGATCATCGATCAAACCTTTCGTCATAGCCGCGTCGCGCTGCCCGAAAACACGATCGAAACCTCATCGATTCTCACCACCTTGTCGCTGTTGCTCGCGGCGGACATGATCGCCGTGTTGCCGACATCGGTGGCCCGCTACTATCAGGAGCAAGGCACGCTGGCGGTCGTTCCCGCACGCTTTCGCGGACGCCTCGCGCCGTATGGCCTGATCTTGCGGTCCAATCGCCGCGCCACGCCCGCCACGCAAATCGTCATCGACGCGATCCGCGCCGCCGCCAAGGCCGGTTTTTGATCGGTTGCGGATCGGTGGCCGACCGGTTGCGGATCGGTGGCCGATCGGTTGCCCGATCGGTTGCAACGCGCGCCGGCGGCTTCGAATGCCGGCCGGCGATCCGCAGGTCTGCGCGAACGACCTAGAGCGCCGTGCGCACGACCTTCGAGACGTCCGGCTCGCGCTGCGTCGCGATATACCGTTCGAAGCGTCGCGCATGCATGTTGAACACGCCGACGCGATCGTCGTCCTGCGAGACGAATGCGACGCCTCTTTCGAAATCGAACGACAGCGCAATCGCGCGCGCTTGCAGGGGAATGTGATCGATCTCCGCTAGCGTCGCCGGATCGACGATCGACAGGCTGCGTTCTCCGTAGTTGGTCACGACGAGACACGTATCGCTCCAACGGTAAATGCGTGTGGGGTCGTCGCGCGACGGCGCCGAGCGCACCACTTGCATCGTCTCCGTATCGATCGCCGTTAGCGAACGGCTCCAGCGGTTGCTCACATACAGCGTGCGTTCATCGCCGCTCAGGCAGTAACCCTCGGGCTTTTGTCCGGGATGACAGGCGAGCGGAACGGCCAGCGGGTCCCACGGCTTGACCTTCGTGACCGTATGCGAGAGCAGGTTCATGCAATAGGCCGTCCGGCCGTCGCGCGTGAGTGCGAACAGATGGCTCTTGATGCCGCCCGAGGGCACGGCTCGCCTCGGCGCCTCGTCCGTGGCCGGGTGATCGAGCACGACGAGCGCGGCCTTCTCCTCGCTCAGCGCATAAAGGCGGTCCGCCTCGTCCATTTGCAAGCCGTGAATGCGATTGAACGGCGACAGGTCGATGGTGCGCACCAGCTTGCCCGCGGCAATGTCGATCTGCAGCAACGCGTGGCCTCCAGGGCCCGCATGGCCGGACGTCTCCACGCCGTAGTGCCCGACCCAGGCGTGGCGATTGTCGCGGTCGGTGACGAATTCGTGCGGGAAATCGGGCAGCGCCACCGAATGCACACGGCGGCCGGATTCGATGTCGTACCAGCTAATGCAATGACTGCATTTTTCCACCAGCAGCAGGGTGTTATTGGTACTCACGTCGCTCCTCGCGTGTTCAGGCGTATGCGGTATAGGGAAGTGGATGCGCAGATATAAAGCACGTTGCCGTTTGCTCCGCCGAACGTGAGATTCGCCACTTTCTCCGGCACGCCGATGCGCGCGAGCCTCGTGCCGTCGGGATGATAGACCTGCACGCTGTCGGCGCTGCTCGTAAAGATCCAGCCGTTTTCGTCGACGCGGAAACCGTCGGCAAGGCCGGGCGTCACCACCGCGACAATCCGTGGATGGTGAAGCGTGCATCCATCGACGACGTCGAACGCGACAATGTGATGGTGGCCGCCGCCGTCGCTTCTGAGCGCCGCCGACGTATCCGAGACGTACAGCACCGTTTCGTCGGGCGAGAACGCGAGGCCATTGGGCTCCTCGACGAAGTCCGTCGCAATCGTCAGTTCGCGGGTGCGCGGATCGAACCGGAACACGTAGTTGTCGCCCAACTCCGACTCGGCCCGATGTCCCTCGCGGTCCGATACGATGCCATACGGCGGATCGCTGAACCAGATCGTGCCGTCGCGCTTGACCACCACGTCGTTCGGCGAATTCAGCCGCTTGCCCATGTAGCGGTCCACCACGATCTCGTCGAGCGGATTCGACAGGCCGGCGCCGAAACGCGTGCGCACGATCGCCCGCTGTCCATGCGAACAATGCAGGATCGAGCCGTCCTGCTCGCGAACATGGCCGTTGGTGAATTCCGCGTTATCGCGCCATACCGTCATGCCGTCGGCCTCGTTCCAACGCAGGATGCGGTTGTTCGGAATGTCGCTCCACAGCACCGAGGCGTCCTCGTGCAGCCATACCGGTCCCTCGCCCCATTGCGCGCCGGTGCAAAGCCGTTCCAACGCCGCGCCCGCCGGCACGAGGCCGGTTGCGCGTGCATCGTGGATCGTTGTGTCATCGTGCATTGCGCTTCTCGCTGTGTGCTCGCTGTGTGTCTCGCGGCGTCATGCGCGAACCCCGCCGGGGCGATACATGCCCGCTTTCCTGTTCACGATGTTCCGCCGTTTTTGCTCGTGTGCCGAATTTCGCAAGTGTGGGCGACGAAGACTTACCGCGCCAATCAAAAGATGGCATGGGGTGATAGCCAGCGGTCATAGGTCGGGAGTCGACCGGTCGACCCGCGGCGCGATTACGTTCGCGGCGCGCGCGGGCTGTGCGAACGGTGTTCGTGCAGGAAGCGCAATACATGGTCGCGGCCGCCGCGCTCCCATGCGTCGACATGGTTTGCGTCGTCGAGCATCACGAGCCGCCCTGGCGCGTCGAGCGCCGCGTGCAGCCGCGAAAAATGGGCGGGGGGAATCACACCGTCCGCGCTCCCTCCGTAGATCAGCACCGGTGCGCGCACCGCGCCGATCTTCGACAGACTGTCGTACCGGTCGCGCACGAGGCGCCGAACCGGCAGCCAGCGAAACCACGTCGCCGCGACATCGGCGATGCTGGTGAACGGCGCCTCCAGAATCAGCGCCGTAAGCGCGTATTCGATCGCGATCTGCACCGCCACGCCCGTGCCGAGCGAATACCCGTGCACGACGACGCGGCGCGCGCGTTGCGCGGCGAACTCCAGCGCGGCACGCCCGTCCGCGTACAGACCCGCCTCGTGCGGCCGCCCCGCCGAGCCGCCGTAGCCGCGGTATTCGGCAAGCAGGACGCCGTATCCGGCGTCGAGCAGATCATGAGCAATGTGCTCGCGCTGCCAGATGTCCTCGCCGTTGCCATGAAACAGAACGACGATGGCGGAATCCGCGTGCGCGGGGGCTGCGTAGCCGCACATCAACTCGACACCGTCGACGGTTCGCAAGCGGACGTTGCCGATGCGCCCATCGCCCTGCGGCGCACCCGAGGGGCGGCGCACTCGCTCGGGCGGATAAATCAGGCGCCCTTGCAGCCAGAACAGAAGCACGATCGCGACGCCATACGCGATCAACCCGGCAAGCGGTACGGCGAGCAGCCACATGTAGATCGGCGCGCTCATCGCATCCGCGCCCGGCCGACAGCGCGAGGCGGCAGGCGAGTGAGACGGACTATCGAGCGGTGAATGCGGAAACGAGCCTTCATGTGCGGACCTACCTATCGGCGACCTGCCGATTATCCAGCACTTGTATCGACGTCAGAAGCAGATGATTCACCGGCGTCGGAATACCGAGCGCGCGTCCACGGCGCAAGACATAGCCGTTCAGATGGTCGATTTCGCTTCCGGGCGCGGTGTCGATCGTTGGCGGCTCGCTACGGCAATCTCGCCGCGCTTATTGCGCGGCTTTCGCAGCGGCAATGATCGTGTCGGCGACTGCCTTCGGCTGGCTGACCATCGCGACGTGGCTCGCATCGACCATCGTGACGTGCGCGCCGATGGTCTTCGCCATGCTCCGTTGCAGGTTCGGATCGATCATCCGGTCCTGACCGGCCACCACGAAGAAGGACGGCTTGTCGTGCCACGCCGCCGTCGTGACCTTCTGGCCGATACATGCGGAAGCCCACGGCCCTTGCGTTGCCGCAATCACACGCCGTTGCGGCAAAGGCACGTCCTGCGCGAAATCTTCCAGCACCGCCTTGGTCGACAGCGTCAGATTGCCGGCCGAGTCCTTCTGCAATTCGCTGGCCCATGCGGGCGCCGGCTTGCCTTTCGTCACGTCGTCGATGGATTGGCCGCTGTCGGGCGCGAACGCGGCTACATAGACGAGGTTCTTCACCTTGTCGTCGTTGCCGGCTTCGCTGATCACGACGCCCGCCCACGAGTGGCCGACCAGAACGACCGGGCCGGTCTGCTGGTCGATCACGCGTTTCGTCGCGGCAACGTCGTCGGCCAGCGAACTCAGCGGGTTTTGAACCGCCACCACGTGAAGGCCGCGCGCTTCGAGCAACGGAATCACTTTCTCCCAACTGGAACCGTCGGCAAATGCGCCGTGCACCAGCACGACGTTCTTGCCCTTCAAATCCTGCGGCGGCGCTGCGTGCGAAGCCTGCAATGCGAACAGTCCACCGAGCAACAGCGCGGAACCGAGGCATTTCTTGAGAAGCGTGGTCATGGGTATTTTTCGACTGAGTTGAATGGGTTTTGAATCGACCATCCCCATGACGGCGCACTCGAACGCGCGCCGTCGTCATGGAGATTACGAGTGCGCATAGATCGAACCGAGACCGACAACGGCTTGCTCCGGTGCCGACGTGTGGGTCATTGTCGAGCGCGCGCCCGCAGTCGAGCTGCCTTGTTCGGCGCCGCCATATGCCGCTGTCGCCGAATGTTTCTGCGCATTGATACGCGCCTCGGCGGCTTCGATGTTCTGAGGATATTGGGTGTTGTCGCTGGCCGGGTTGTAGCCGGCCTTCTGAAGCTGGACCAGTTCCGCGCGCACGTCGGCACGCGTCAACGCGTGGTCCGACTGGGCGAACGAAGCGACAGGAACGGCAACGAGCGCTGCCACCAGGAGGGATTGAACGAGCTTCATGAGTTTTCTCCAGAAAACGACGGCATTCAAAGGTCGGAAGTTCGGATGACAAGCGCGGAAGCCGAAACCTGCGCGCCGCCGTGTCACCGGACTCGAACGCAGTGTTGCGAATCAACCTTGCGTGAAGACATTTGAACCTGCCGACGTATCTGGAATGTTTTCGCCAACGCCTCCAATGCAAGCGTGTTTATCCCGGTACGGCCTGGATACATTGCGGTACAAATCGGCCGCCATGCAGCGGACGATTGCCGACCCCAGCGCGTCGCATTTGAATCAACCGGCTACCGGACTCAACTCGCTGAACGACGGACCCAGCGGCCGGACACGCATGGCCGGATCGAGACGTTCCCACGGAAGATCGGCCGGATCGGCGGCCATCGGTCCGGGCGCTTTCGCCACCAGAATGGCCTCGGCGATAGCCTCGAAGTCCGCGCGAAAATGCACCGAACTCTTGTTCACGAGAATCTTCATCCGTTCGGGTTCGATGCCCGCCACGCGGAACAGATTGCGATCGAACACCTGCATCTTCACCGAGCTCACGGCAATCCTCACGCCCTCGACGCGCAAACAGGCGACCGGTCCCAACTCGCCTTCCATTCCGTTGAGCATCGGGCCGTCGAAACGGAAGCGGCCGTCCGACAGGTATTCGACTTCGAACAGCGCCTCGAGCGGCGAATCGCCCTCGACACCCGATCGACCGCCGAGGCGCAGCGCAATGCGCGCGCCCACGCCGGCCCGATGCGCGGCGGCCGCGGCCTCGGCGTCCCAGATCACACCAACCGCCGCGTCCGTTGCGCCGTTGCGCAACAACGCGCGCACCATCCCCATCGTGTTCGAATCGCCGCCCACGCCGGGGTTGTCCTGCGTGTCCGCGATGATGACCGGTCGCGATGCGGACGCGCTCAGCCGGATCGCTTCGAGCGCGGCTTCGTCGGGCGCGAGAAACGGCACCTCCCAGCGCGACTCCTCGCCGACGATCTTCGCGAGCAGCGCGTCGGCGGCTCGCTCGGCGACTTCTTCCTCGAACGAATAGGCCCAGATGGTCGGACCGCATTCGGGAAAATCGGCCGCCGGAAAGCCCGGCGCGAACGACACCGACACGACCGGCCGCGTCTCCAGATCAGCCAGCATGCCAACCATCCCCCTTGCGGGCTCGACCAGCGTGCACATGCCGTTCACCGGAATGAGGAAGGGCACGCGACGCATCGCGCGATGCAACGGGCGCTGCTCCCACATCAGATCCTCGAGAATCCGCGCGGCGCGTTCGCCGGTTTCCGCCATATCGACGTGCGGATAGGTCCGGTAAGCCACGAGCGCGCTGGCATGCGCGAACATGCGCGCGGTGACGTTGGCGTGCAGGTCCAGCGACACGACCACCGGCATGCGATCGCCGACGATCCGCCGCACGCGTTCGAGCAACTCGCCTTCGCCGTCGTCGTGCTGCTCGGTCACCATCGCGCCGTGCAGGTCGAGATAGATCGCATCGAAACCGCCTTGCTCGACGGCGGCGATGATCTCGCCGCCAATCCGCTCGAACGCATCCGTCGTGACGTGCGCCGACGCGCTCGCGCCGGCCCAGATCACCGGTTTCAGTTCGCGTCCATGCGCTTGCATGACCTTGATGAATCCGCCGATCGGCACATTGACATCGCGCAGCCCGAGTACGTCGGCGCCGCGAACCATCGGCGGAAAGCCCTCGCCCTGAACGAAGCTCTCGTAAGACGCCTTGGTGGGCGCGAAGGTATTGGTTTCATGCTGGAAACCCGCGATCAGGATTTTCATGTGTTCACCTCTTGCTCGAATGCACTGTGTGGCAAAACCGGCTGTTCCCGCCTGAGCGTCAACTTGAACTTCAGTATCAGGACGGCCGCCAGCGCGGCGGCGCAGGCCATGACCAGCAGACCGGCATGCATGCTGCCCGTGCCGGCCTTGGTCCAGCCGACCACCGCCGGCCCCCAGAATCCGCCGGACAATCCCACGGTATTGATGAGCGCGATGCCGCCGGCCGCGGCCGTCCCCTCGACGAGCTGGGCCGGTATCGCCCAGAAAACCGTGTAGGCCATCCACAGACATGCGGTTCCCACGGTCAGCGCGAGGAGCGTGAGCATCGCGCTTCCATCGGCGAAAACAGCGGCGATCATGCAGAGCGCCGCGCCGAGCGCGGGAATCGCGCAGTGGTAGCGCCGCTCGCCCGCCCGGTCGGAACTGCGGCCCGCGAGATACATGCAGACCGCGGCCGCCACGTAGGGAATCGCCGTGTACCAGCCGAGGCGAATGGTGTCCTTGACGCCCTGCTCCTTGAGCAGCGTCGGCAGCCAGAAGCTGATCGCGTAGATCGGGAAAATGATGCTGAAGTAGGCGAGCGCGAGTACATAGATCCGGGGGTTCTTCAGCACCGCCCTGAACGAATCCGTGCCATGCCGGGTCGGTGCGGTTTCGCGCTCGAGCAGGCCTTTTTCGTGGTCGGTCAGCCAGCGCGCGTCCGCGGGCCGGTCGGACAGCACCCGCAGCGTCAGCACGCCGAGCACGATGCACGGCAGACCTTCGACGAGAAACATCCACTGCCAGCCGGCAAGACCGCCGACCCCGGCAAGACTCGTCATGAGCCACGCCGAGACAGGGCCGCCGACAATGCCGCCGAGCGGTCCGGCCACGAACACCAGCGCAATGGCGCGCGCCATGCGGGCAGGCCCGTACCAGCGCGACAGGTAATAGATCATGCCCGGCGCGAAGCCCGCCTCGAATATGCCGAGCAGGAAGCGCATGGCGTAA
The DNA here is from genome assembly GCF_003330825.1 of Paraburkholderia terricola. Lineage (NCBI taxonomy): Bacteria > Pseudomonadati > Pseudomonadota > Betaproteobacteria > Burkholderiales > Burkholderiaceae > Paraburkholderia > Paraburkholderia terricola. The sequence continues at coordinate 1,601,887 of NZ_CP024942.1, read as the reverse complement.
AACGCCGGCACGCTTCGCACGAACAGCATGCAGGCCGACGTGATGCCCCACAGCACGAGAATGCGGCTGAAGGTCTTGCGGGCGCCGACTTTCGGCAACATCAGATTGCTCGGCAATTCGAACAGCACATAGCCGATGAAGAAAATGCCCGCGCCCACACCGTAAGCGGCATCGGAAAAGCCGAGGTCCGTTTGCATCTGCAATTTGGCGAACCCGACGTTGACGCGGTCCAGGTACGCGAACATGTAGCAGGTCACCAGAAACGGCAGAAGCCGCCAGTTGAGCTTGCTATAGAGCGCTGAGGCGGGATCGCCGGCGGTCGATGGATGGATTGCTGACATAGGTGTCTCCCGATTGCCTCACTGGACCCGTCGCAGGGGTTGAGTCGATGGTGGCAGCGCAAAACGGGACTAGCAAGAGCAACTAAGTTCACGTATCGTTGCCTTCTGAGCAACGCTTGGCCGTCACTCGGCCCATGCCTTGGACCCTGAAAATTCCGGCGTCGGAGCAATCAAATGCGCGAGATCAACCAGCAGCGCCTGCGGTATTTCCACGAGGTGCTCACCCACGGCACCATCCGCGGCGCGGCGGAGCACATCAACACGTCGCCATCGGTCATCACGCGGCAGATCAAACTGCTCGAAGACGAACTGGGCGCGGTGCTGTTCGAACGCGAGGCGCGCGGAGTCCGGCCGACGGAAGCCGCCATTCACCTGCTCGAATTCTGGCGCGGCTACCGCTCGCAGCAGGAGAAGCTCGAAGACCGGCTACATGCGTTGAAAGGTCTTCAAACCGGGCAGATTCAACTGGCTGTGAGCGAAGGCTTCGTCGATACCTTCGTCGACGACGTGCTGGCGCCGTTCTGCACGCGCTATCCCGGTCTGGAAATCGGCATGACCATGCTGGCGGTGGACGCCTTGCTGGACGAAGTGGCGGAAAACCGGGCGCACATCGGCCTCGCCTTTAATCCGCCGCCTCACGCGCGAATCGAGTATCGGGCCAGTTCGCGACAGCCGGTTGTGCTGCTGCTGAGAAAAGATCATCCTCTTGCCAGGCGGGGTGGCCCGGCGAGCCTCGACGATCTGCAAAGTTATCCGCTGGCGCTCATGCCATCCACATTCGGCATCGGCCATGTCGTGGCAATGGCGGAGCTGACCGAGAACGTGAAGATTCGCCCCACCCTCACGACCAACTCGCTGAGCGCGCTAAAGCGCTTCGTGACAGCGGAAAATTTCATGACGCTGATCGGGGAATTCGCCGCGTACCGTGAACTCGCAAACAACGAACTGACCACCGTGCCGATTGCACATCCCCTGTTCGACAGCGCGCAGGCCAGGGTGCTCGTCAAGATCGACCGGCCGCTTGCCGCCGGGCCGCTCGAATTGCTGAAGTGGATTCAGGAGCGCATGCCGATGTTCGCCAGTGCGCGAGCGCAAGGATCGCGCAAGCGGAAAGCGCCGCGCCTATAATTTCCGTTTATTGACTGCATCGTCCACAAGTATCGGGCTTGATAAATGGTGAGACCACGTGAATTCGATCGAGACGAAGCCCTGGATCGCGCCATGCGCGTGTTCTGGTCCAAGGGTTATTCGGCAGCGTCCACGGACGAGCTGCTCGCGGCCATGCAAATTGGCCGGCAGAGTCTTTACAACGCGTTCGGCGACAAGCGCAAGCTGTACCTTGAAGCGCTCGATCGTTATCAGCAATACAGCGTCGCGGCCCACATCGAACGGTTGACGCGCAGTTCGTCCGCGCTGGCCGGCATCAAGTCGCTTTTGCTGGGCGTGATACCGGCCGACGCCGCCGAGCGCGCGAACGGCTGCATGGGCGTCAATAGCGCCGCTGAATTCGGCGCAACGGATGCCGAGGTCAACGCAATCCGGGCTGCGGGCGCGAAGCGGCTGAGGGAGCCTCTTCTGGCTCGCATCGGAGAGGCGCAGCGCAACGGCGAGATCGATCCGCACATGGACGCGGAAGACGTGGCGCTGTTCATCGGCAGCACCCTGCAAGGCATTCAGTTGAATGCCCGCGCAGGCATGTCGCCGGCCGCGCTTCGGCGCATAGCGAAATTCGCGCTCGAGCGGCTGGTCGCGCGCTCGTAGTGCGCTTGTAATGCGTTCGTCGCGCACTTCGCGCACCTCGCGTTCCTGAGCGGTGCGAGCCTGACGATCGGCGGCGGCTTGTCGCTGCACGCCGCCGCTTTCCCGCCGGTGCGGCTACGGTGCGAAGCGCGTGAACACGTAGTCGCGGTCCTTCACCCTGGCCGCATGGCACGCGAAGCAGGTTTGATGTTGCGCGGCGTCGACCGGTTGTCCGTTGACGAACCGGCCGAAGCCCCAGCCGCCTGTCGACGCATAACGACGCGAGTCCTTCACCATCACCTGCACCGTGGTGGGCGTCCCGGGAATCGTTGCCGATGGGAACTCGGGCGACTGCTTGCGCTTGTACGCGAGTTTCACCAGGATGGTCCCGTCAGGGTACGGCAGCGTCGAGTTCTCGATGGCCTTGATCGCGGCCGGGTTGCCGAGCACCACGCGTAGCTCGTCGAGCGGCGCGGCTTCCTCGGCCGGCGCGATCATTTGCCATTTGCGGTAACCCTCGGGAATCGTCACGCCATAGATCGGCGAAGGCGCCGATTTCGCGGGTTCGGCCACGGCGTGATTCGCCACGGCGCCAAGCAGAAGCGCCGCGTTGAGCACGACATGCGCAGTCCGGATTCTTCGCATTTGTCGGTCTCCCGTTCGCTGCTCAGAAACGGGCGACGTCGATGACGGCGTCGGCGAATGCTTTCGGCGCTTCTTGCGGCAGGTTATGCCCGACGCCGCCGCCGATGTTCCGGTGCGCGTACTTGCCGGTGAATTTTTTCGCATAGGCCGACGGCTCGGGATGCGGCGCGCCGTTGGCGTCGCCTTCCATCGTGATGGTCGGCACCGAGATGGTCGGCCCGGTCGCGAGACGCTTTTCGAGCTCGTCGTATTTCGCCTCGCCCGTCGCCAGCCCCAAACGCCACCGGTAGTTGTGGATCACGATCGCGACATGGTCCGGGTTATCGAACGATGCAGCCGAGCGCCCGTAGGTCGCTTCGTCGAAATCCCACTTCGGCGAAGCGGTATGCCAGATCAGCTTGTTGAAATCGCGGCGGTTCGCATCGTAGCCGGCGTAGCCGCGCTCGGTGGCGAAGTAGAACTGATACCACCATGCCAGTTCCGCTTTCGGCGGTAACGGTCCCTTGTTGGCGGCCTGGCTGCCGATCAGATAACCGCTCACCGACACCATCGCCTTGCAGCGCTCCGGCCACAGCGCGGCGATGATATTCACCGTGCGCGCGCCCCAGTCGAAGCCGCCGAAGATCGCCTTGTCGATCTTCAGCGCGTCCATCAGGTTGATGATGTCGACCGCGATAACCGCCTGCTGGCCGTTGCGCGGCGTGTCCGCGGAAAGAATCCGCGTGCTGCCGTAGCCCCGCAGATACGGCACGATGACCCGATAGCCGGCGGCGACCAGCAACGGCGTGACTTCGGCGTAGCTGTAGATATCGTACGGCCAGCCGTGCAGCAGAATCACAACGGGCCCGTTGCGCGGACCCGCTTCCGCGTAGCCCACGTTGAGCGTGCCGGCGTTGATCTGCCGCAGGTCGTCGAACGAAGCGGCGCTCGCCCCGGACTTCATGCCGCTGGACTGCGCCTGCGCGAGTCCGCTCAATCCCAGCTCCATCAGGCCGACGCCCGCAACCGTCGTGCCGAGGAGACGCCGTCTCCGGGTATTGATCTGTTCAGACATGGTTTATTTCCCCTTATGTACGAGAGCTTCGAAAAGCCTGCTTGGACTTGAGAGAGACCCGCTCCACCAGGGCGGTGAAGCAAGCCGATGGTCGAATCAAGTACAAGCGGACGAAAGAATATGAACGGTGTCGGCGCGGCGCGCCGGCGTTTGAACCCGAGGCTTGCCGTTACGGCCTGGCGTAAATCGGGCCGGCAACAGCCGCGGCGACGATAAGCGATTGAATGACTTTCATGATGTCCGCCTCAAGAGAAGTTCTTTTCACGCAAACGCCCGTTTGCGTTTCGGGTCAGCCAGGCCAGATCAACTGGCATGGATGAATTAAACCCGGCGGACGTATCTGGCTTATGTCCGCAATGCGCGCCGGTGCAACGTTATGTAACGCGCCGGCGCTCAGATACATTGGGATACAAACGCGGCCGTTCGGACGTCGTTCAACGCGCCGCCGAATATCTATTCCCGATCTATTCGCCTCTCGGTAAGCACCCGATTTGTTTCTCAATGTGTACGACGTTGCAACCGATACACAGCATTGCAATAGCCCGTTCTCACGACACAAGCCAGATACGTCGCCTGGTTCTAATGCTTCCAACGACGGAATCTGATCAAGGCGCAAGCAGACATCACCGCATGCCGCCGCTTCCCAGATGCCCGGGCGGATCTTCCCACTTGATTTGCTTCAGGAGAATGACATGAAAGTATCGATGATCGTTTTGGCTTTTGCCGCTTTCGCCACGACCGCCTCCGCTTATGCGGCTAATTCCGTCGACGTGAATGCCGGCGCGAACGACGTTCAACAAGTTCATCAATGGGCGCCGGTTCAGAGCGCTCAAAAAGTAAAGACGCGTGCGGAGGTTCGTCAGGAACTGGTGCGCGCCGAGAAAGACGGACAACTCGCGGCGCTCAACAAGCTCTATCAAGGCAGTTGAGTCGCGCCCCGTCAGGCGGATTCATTCACGATCGGCAGTGTCTTTTCAACCTTGTCCGATCCCATCACCAAGCACTTCTCTTTCGATTCGATTCGTGGAGGTTTCATCATGATCAAGCGTCTCGTTCTCGCCGCGGTTCTCTCCGCCGGCGCTGCAATCGTCTCCCCCGCTTTCGCCAGCAGCGGCTACGGTCCCGCCCCTCACTACGATCCGCTCGTCGGCGCACCTGCGTCGCAGCGCGGCCAAAGCGCGCTGACCGTCCATGCCGAACAGGCCGAGTCGATGGCCAGTGCGGATGCCGCCGCGCAATCGTATGGCGGCATGCACGACACCACGTCGCAATCGGGTGCGCGCATCGGGCCCGACGCGTCGCTCTCGCCGTATGCGCATCACTGATCGTCGATCGCCGGTCGTTCGTCACGGTCGGCCGATTCGTCTGTTGCCTGACTAGCGCTCCACGCCGGCCGGACCATCGGCAAGCCCGGCAGTGGGGCGCTCTCCTCGTGAACATCACGGCGCGTCGCGATCGGTGCGCCGGCTCCTTCATAGCGCCAGGATTTCAAACATGTCATCAACACCGTTTTCTCCAACTCGACGTCACGTTCTCGCCGCTTCGGTCGCAGTCGGCGCGATGGGACTGATTCCGGGCTCCTTGTTCGCCGCCACCGGCGACAGCACGATCCGCCCGTTCAAGGTCAACGTGCCCGAAGCCGACCTCGTCGATTTGCGCCGCCGTATCGCGGCCACGCGCTGGCCCGGCAAGGAGACTGTCAACGATGAGTCGCAAGGCGTGCGGCTCGCCAGAATGCAGGTGCTCGCGAAGTATTGGGGCACCGACTACGATTGGCGCAAGGGCGAAGCGAAACTGAACGCGCTGCCGATGTTCATGACGCAAATCGACGGCCTCGACGTGCAGTTCATTCACGTGCGTTCCCGTCATGAGCACGCTCTGCCGCTGATCATGACGCACGGCTGGCCCGGCTCGATTTTCGAACTGATCAAGGTCATTGCGCCGCTGACCGATCCCACTGCCTACGGCGGAAGCGCCGACGACGCATTTCACATCGTCGTGCCGTCGCTACCCGGCTTCGGTTTCACCGAACAGCCGAAGACCACCGGCTGGGATTCGAACCATATCGCGCGCGCATGGGGCGAACTGATGGCGCGACTCGGCTATACGCGCTTCGTCTCGCAAGGCGGCGATTGCGGCTCGGTGATTTCGCACCGCATGGCCATGCAGAAGGTGAAAGGCCTGATCGGCATTCATGTCAACATGCCCGCGACCGTGCCACCGGATATCGCGACCTTGCTGGCTCTCGGAGAACCCGCGCCGCGCAATCTGTCGCCGAAAGAGAAGGCCGCCTATGACTCGCTGAACGTCTTCTATCGCGACAATTGCGGCTATTCCGCGATGATGGTGACGCGGCCGCAGACCGTCGGCTACGCGCTCGCCGATTCGCCCGTGGGCCAGGCCGCATGGATGTACGACAAGATTTCCCAATGGACTTATAGCGGCGGCGTACCGGAACGCTCACTCACGCGCGACGAGATTCTGGACGACATCTCGCTCTACTGGCTGACGGACAGCGCCACCTCCGCGGCGCAAATCTATTGGGAAGATCATTCCAACAACTTCAATGCCGTGGACATCTCCATGCCGGCTGCCGTGACGATCTTCCCCGGAGAGATCTATCAGGCGCCGCGCAGTTGGACGGAGCGCGCGTATCACAACCTCATCTATTTCAACGAGGTCAACAAGGGCGGCCACTTCGCGGCGTGGGAAGAGCCGCAGTTGTTCGCCACCGAAGTGCGCTCGGCATTCCGCACGCTGCGCTAGGCCGGCAGCCGGTCGCGACGATCGCCGCGACCGGCGCTGGAGTGAGCGCTCCGGTTCATGAAGGAGTCGGCTACCATCGCACGACCGTCTTGCCGCATGGCAACACGGCGCGGATCGATCAATAGCGCTTAATCAATCTCGGGACGTTTTTTCAAATGGCCGCATTGCCGTGGATTGCCGTGTTTCTTGCCGCTTTCGCGGCGGTTTTTCAAGCGCCTCGCTCACTGACGATGGGTCTTCTGGCAATCGGCTACGGACTCGCCTTTGCCTTGGGACAGTTGCAGGTACTCGCGGTTATTCCTCTCGTGCTTCTGGTTGGCACGGGTGTTCTGCTGCGGCGCAATCCATCGCCGGTCGGCAGGTTGCTCTGCAACGCCGTTTTTGTCGTCGTTGCAATCGGTCTGTTTCAACATGGGCTGCCGGGCTTTCATAACCTGAGAGTCATCGACGCCGCACGTTTCACGCCGGATGCCGCGCCTTATACGATGTACCTGAACTTCGACAAGCCGCTGATCGGATTCTGGCTGCTTCTGACCTATCCGTGGGTGCAGTCGAGGAAACCACTTTCCGTTATGGCGATGTCGGCGATCGTTGCCTGCGCCGTCACTTCCGCTGTCTGCCTCTCCATCGCGTTTTACGCCGGATCGATTGCGTGGGCGCCGAAGTGGCCGCATCTTGCGTGGCTGTGGGCACTCAACAATTTGCTGCTGGTTGCCTTTGCCGAAGAAGCTTTTTTCCGTGGCTATATCCAGGAAGGCATAACCCGCCTGATGAAGTCGCGACGCCATGCCCAGTGGTTCGGGCTCGTCGCCGGCGCGGTTCTATTCGGTCTCGCGCACTTTCAGGGCGGCGCCCAACTGGTTCTGCTGGCAGGCCTGTCCGGCATCGGCTATGGGTTGGCCTATCGCGCCGGCGGGTTGCGATCCGCGATGCTCACGCACTTCGGACTGAACCTGCTTCAGTTCGGCTTGTTCACCTATCCCTTCCTCGCGCACGCCTGAGCGCGGCGGATGGGAACGCGGCAATCGCGGCCAGGCAGGCTTGCCCGCCCCACTCGCCTGAACTCATGGACACTCACCCGATAGTGCAACCAGTCCCAATGCGTCGAAGCTCGAAGCCGACGCCGGGCCCGCAATATGAATCAAGCCGACGGCAGCGCTTTCGCCTCGTGGGCAGGCGTATCTCCGCAGGACCGATGAACGCCGGCTGCCGTGCATCGGACGAGGGCCAACGTCGATGACCGCAGCCGACCTGTCCGCCATGCTTCCGTCGATGCTCCCGCGTCTTTGGGCATTTGCGCTGCGCATTTCGGGCGACCGTCACGACGCTGAAGATCTCGTGCAACGCGCCTGCGTGCGCGCGCTCGAACGCGCACATCAATTGCAACCCGGCACCGCGCCGCTTAGCTGGATGTTCTCGATCGTGCAGTCCACCTGGATCAACGAATTGCGCGCACGTAGCGTGCGTAGCCGCTCGGGCATGGATTGGGACGACGACTTCCTCGAAACCGTCGCCGATCCGGCTGCGCGGACGCCGGAACAGCAGGCCATGCATGGGCAGATCGTCAAGGCGGTGCAGCAATTGCCCGAAGCGCAGCGCGTGGTGATGCTGCTGGTGGGCGTGGAGGGACTCAGCTACAACGAGGCGGCCGAAGCGCTCGACGTGCCGATCGGCACGATCATGAGCCGGCTTTCGCGGGCTCGCCAGGCCATCGGCGCCCTGTTCAGCGATCAAAAAGAGCAGCGCGTGCAAAGCGCGGCGGATAGCGAGGACCAAGGAGCATGAAAATGGACGACATCGTGCTCATGGCCTATGTGGATGGCGAACTTACGTCGCGGGAGCGCGAGGAAGTCGAAAAGGCGATGAGTACATCGGCTGATATTGCGGAACGCGTTGCGTTGCTCGAAGCGTCGGTGCTGCCGTATCAACGCGCGTTTCAACATCAGGCATTGCCGCCGGTTCCGGATAGCCTCCCGCGCAAAATCGACGAACTCGCACAGGCGCACACCGTGCGTTCGAACCGCTCGCGCCTTCGCACCGCGGCGCCGTGGCTCGCAGTAGCGTTCATGGCGGGCGGGCTCTGCGGCGGGGCTTCGGTCAGTCGGGAATAAATCCATTGGATCACGTGTTTTGTGTCAGCCACCGCGCGCTTTGCGCCGGCGAAAAAATCGGGCTCCGGCCAGATCTCGGCCCCAACCTGCAATAGACACAGAACATGTCACCCTTTTCGAAAATGCTACTCGTGTACGACGGAACAGAAGAAGCGCAAGCCGCGTTGACACGCTGCTCGGAGCTATCCCTGGCGTTGTCGGCACGGGTCGACGTCGTGTCGGTCGTCGATTCGGTCAGCGCGAACGCGCATTCCGCGGGCATGCTCGGCGAGCTTGCCTATAGTCGCCTGGAGGAACTCGCCCGCCATACCCTGGGAACCGCGATCTGCAAGCTGGCCGACAACGGCATTACCGCGCATGGGCACATCGTTTTCGGACGAACCGTCGACGCGGTTTCCCGGCATGCGGCGAGCTTCAATTCGGACATCGTCGTAGTCGGACATCGCGCGCAGAAAGGACTGGCCCGCTGGTGGAGAGAACGGCCGATTCATCTCGATCTGGCCGAACGTCTGTGCGGGTCGACCATCATCACGGTGACGCTGCCATTGGCGTAGCGTCGCGCCGAAACGGTCTGCCCGCCAAGCCGCGCACATAGATCATCGGGCGTCAGTTCGCAGCGAGCCGCCACGCGCCGCCAACGATCCGCACCATCACGCGGGCTCGCTCGTCGAGGCCGGAATGATCGGCCGCAGTCATATTCACGACGCCCTGCGATGTATGGAGATCGGTGGTGTTTTCAAGCGCCGAGCGCAGCGCCTCGCGGAATGCCTCGCTACCGGGTTGGCCTTTTTTCAGCGCCTGCGGTATGGCATGTTGCAGCAGCAAGCCCGCGTCCCATGCGTTGCCGCCGAACGTCGATACCGTGTTGGCGCCGTATGCCGTGTCATATGCCTGCCGGTAGGCAAGCGCGCTGCGCTTTACGGGATTCGAATCCGACAGTTGATCGGAGACCAGCAGCGGGCCGGCTGGCAGCAACGTGCCGTCGCAATCCTTGCCGCAAACCCGCAGGAAATCGTTATTGGCGATGCCGTGCGTCTGGTAATAGACGCCTTTATAGCCGCGCTCTTTCAGCGTCTTCTGCGGCAGCGCGGCGGGTGTGCCGGCCGCGGCGATCAGCACGGCGTCCGGGTTCTGCGAGACGATCTTCAGCACCTGTCCCGTTACCGACGTGTCGTTGCGCGCGAAGCGCTCGCTTGCGACAAGCTTGATGTTGGCCTTTTCAGCGTCCTTTCTGAATTCAGTGAGCCAGCTTTCGCCATACGCATCGGAAAAACCAATGAAGCCCACGGTCTTTACGTGATGCGCCACCATGTTCTGCACGATCGCGCCGGCCATGAGCGCGTCGTTCTGCGGGGTCTTGAAGATCCACGCACGCTTCGCATCCATCGGCTCGACGATCGATGCAGCGGCGGCCAATGCGATCATCGGCGTCTCACTCCGCGCCGCGACGTCGATCATCGCCAGCGAATTGGGCACGATGGTCGAGCCGATCAATGCGTCGACGTGATCCTCGCTAGTGAGCTTGCGGGTGTTCTTGACCGCGAGGGTAGGATCGGAAGCGTCGTCCAGCACAATGTAGTCGATCTTCTGCCCGTCGATTTCTTTTGGCAGCAAGGCGATCGTATTCTTCTGCGCAATGCCGAGCGACGCAGCCGGCCCTGTAGCCGACACGGTTACGCCGATTTTCACTTCGGCATGCGCCTGAAGACTCCAGACGCCGGCGATCAGACAAGCGGCGTGGAGCGGCTTGAGCACGGACGAAAAAAACGAATTCATGTTGATTGCTCTCATTTGAATAGACAGTCCCGTGTCGCGAAAGCGCGGATCGAGCCTCGTATAACAATCGAGCGTATCGGTTTATTCCATCGCGGCACCTCGATTGCCAGGCTGCCGCATGATCAACCGAATGTGAAGCTGAACACCTTCACGCCTGGATCGAGAAATTCGATCTGGAACGTGCGGTCATTCACCGGACCCGGCTGACGCACGAGCTGATACAGACGCGCGCTCGTCACCACTCCCGTACCGTCGCTGGCCACATCGGCACCGTGCGCCGCGCCGGGCGCCGCTCCGTCGACGGTGATCCGGAAGCGCACGGGCTTGCCATCCGCGGTCGGCGCCAGCACCAGGTGCAGGTCGCGCGCATGGAAGCGATAAGCGATGCGCCCTTGCCGCGCGGTCGGCACGGCGGACTCCGCGCCGATGTTCCACTCGCCCGCCAGCCCCCAGTTGTTGAGCGGCAGTTGCGCGGGCAGCGTATAGGCGAACGCGGCATCGCGCTTCACGCGCTGTGACGATGCGAAGCCCTGCGCCTCCCGGTAACCCACGTAGGTCTCGCCCGAGCCGACATCCGCCGGGTCCGCGGCGGCTTGCGCGCCGGTTGCCTGCACCGGCTGCCGGGCCGCGGCGGGCAGCGAACCGCCGTGGTCGGCCAGCAGTTGCCGGATGGCCTGTTCCGCTTCGTCATAGCCGCCTTCGCCGAAGTGGTGATAGCGGATGCGGCCCTGCGCATCGACGATATAAAACGCCGGCCAGTACTGGTTGCCGAACGCCTGCCAGATGCGGTAGCCGTTATCGATCGCCACCGGGTAGTGGATGTTCAGGTCGCCCAGCGCGCGTTCGACGTTGCCCGCGTCGTGCTCGAAACCGAACTCCGGCGTGTGCACGCCGATCACGACGAGGCCGTCGTCGTGATAGCGCTGCGCCCATGTGTTCAGATACGGCAAAGTCCGCAAACAGTTGATGCACGAGTAGGTCCAGAAGTTGACCACGACAACCTTGCCGCGCAACGCGTCGCTGGAAAGCGGCGCGCTGTTCAGCCATGAGGTCGCGCCGTCGAGCGAGGGCAGGCGGCCCTGCACGGGCAGAGCGGCAGGCGTCGAGGCACCCGACACGTTCGACACGCTCGACACGTTCGACGTACTCGACACGCGCACGATGCGGTCCGCTTGCGCGGCTGCGGGCACCGGCTTTTTCGTTGCGAGCAGATTGACCAGCCTGCTCTCGATAGCGTTGGTCGGAGCCGACGGAACGTACGCGAGAATCCGCGTGTCGATGCCCAGCGCGATCGCTCCCACGGTGAGCAGCACCAGTGCGCCCATTGCACGGCGCAATCCCTCGCCGAGGCCGAAAGAACGCTTGAGCAGATCCAGCGAGCGCTTGCCCAGCCCGGACACGACCGCCAGCGAGCACGCTGCGCCGCCGGCGTAGGCGGCGAGCGCCGCCCCGGTTTGCCAGCTCGCGCCATGCAGCGCGGCGCCGGTCAGGATCAGGCCGAGAATGGGTCCCGCGCACGGTGCCCACAGCAGGCCAGTCGCCGCGCCGAGCAACACCGCCGAGCCGATCCGGCGCGTCGCGCCCTGGCCTTGCGAACTCGCGACGAAGCGGTCGGCGAGGCCGGAGAGCGGGCGCGACAGGCGCGACGCAATCTCCGGGAACAGCAGCGCTGCGCCGAATACCGCGAAAAGTGCGAGCGATATCCAGCGCCCGTACTCGCTCAGTTGCGCCGCGCCGCTCAGACCGGCCGTGCCGAGCCCGGTCACCAGCGCAAAGGTGCCCGCGAGGCCGACAAGAAGAGGCAGGCGGTCCGTCACGAACGGCCGGTCGGAGCGTGCGAACACGAACGGCACGACGGGCAGAATGCAGGGGCTCAGGATAGTGAACACGCCCGCGAGGAATGCGATGACGATGAGTAACATGAGATCGGTATCCAGACAGTAGGCAATTGGACGGACCGGCATCGAACGCCGCGTGAAACGGCGTAACGGGCCATGAGCCGTATTCCACCGCTCTCATGTATCGGAAGGATTTCAGCAAACGGGCAACGCGCAACGCAATGTATCGATTGCGGCCCGCGACACATGGCGATACAAAGCGCCGCCATCCGGCCGCGGGCCGCCGTCCTCGTTGTATCCGAACGTATCTGGCCGCGCTAGCGACACGAAGAATTTCACACCGGCCCGCGGCGGACACAAGCCAGATACTTCCATGCGCTCCAATACGCTCAGGTACTGACTCATTGGAGATTCTTCATGTTCGATCGTCTCAAGATGGCCGCCATCGTCGCGGGCGTGGCCGGCGCAGCCTTGCTCGCCGGCTTCGCCTATACCGGCGGCGCGACCGGCCAGACGTCCTCGCTGCAAACCGGAGCGTCCGCGCCGGCTTTCACGGGCATTGGCACCTGGATCAACAGTGCGCCGCTCGACAAGGCGCAATTGCGCGGCAAGGTCGTGCTCGTCGACTTCTGGACATTCGATTGCATCAACTGCGCGCACACGCTCCCGCACGTCAAGGACTGGTACGCCCGCTATCACGACAAGGGACTGGTGGTCGTCGGCGTGCATACGCCCGAATACTCGTTCGAGCGCGACACCGGCAATCTGAAGAATGCGGTGAAACGCTTCGGCATCGAGTACCCGGTCGCGCAGGACAACCAGTACGCGACATGGGATGCGTACGGCAATCAATACTGGCCCGCGCTGTATCTGTTCGACCAGAACGGCAAACTGGTGTACAGCCATTTCGGCGAGGGCCGCTATGCGGAAACGGAAGGCAAGATCCGCGGCTTGCTCGGCCTCGACAGAAAACAAGGCTGATTTCGCAGCGGTATCGAATCGAACCGATGAACGCGCACGAAGCGCCTCCGCCAGCGGCGTGAGGCGTGCGCGTCAGAACAGCTTGCTGATCGCCGGCACGCTTAGCACGGCGGCGTAATAGCCCATGAACTGGACGCCGGTATTAAACGCAAACAGCCGGGCGAGCAATCCGCCAAAAAGGCCGACGGTGAGAATCACGGCAAGCCCGAGCAACTGTCCTTCCCAGAGACCGATCACCGCGATCAGGCCGGAAAACGTCGCGATTATCGCCTCATGACTCAGCTTGCGCGCGACGAAGGAAGCCGCGCGGTGCGCATGGTTCATGGCGAGCGGATAAGCGATCAATGCCGCCAGAAGAACCGACAGCAAGCCGAACACCAGAAACTGCCACGTCGACATCAGCGTATGCAGGTTGTCGATGTGTCCGGTTGCTTCATTCACAGTAAAGCGCGGAGGCGCATTGAAGAGCGGCGCGGCGGGCCCCGCCGCCACCGGGCTGAGCGGCAAGCCGAACGCGATGAGCGGAATCAGCGCCTCGGCAATATAAGTGGCTTCGGTCACGCCGTTCCGCACGGCGATGACGGTTGTCAGACGCTGGTACGCGTGCCGGATTCGCGCGCCGACGACTTCGCCCATGAGCACCGTCATTGCGACCGGGCTGAAAACAAACGTTGCACTCGACACTGCTGCCGTCGCCACGGTATAGGCAATCTGCTGCCGGTCGAGCACCTTGAGCGGATTGGGAAAGTACCCGCGCCAACCCTTGAGGTCCGGTGCCAGCGCGAATCTCGACATGCTATCGCGACGCATGCGCCGCCTTTCCGCCGGCGAGAGTATCGAGAACAGGTCGGTAATCAAGGGACCAATGGCAATGCCGAGAAAATAGCTCACGCTCAGGTTGACCCCATGACTGCGCGTCAGCGCCTGAAGCCCGACGATCAGCAAGACAAACGGAATCAGCAACAGCACCGAAGCCCATCGACCCATCGAACAATAGGCGATGCACACTGCCGCGAACAGGAACACCCACGGCGCGGCGCTCGCGATCACCCCGCCGAAGGGCGCGAGCATGACCGCGAACAGCACGGCGAAAGGCACCGCGACCAAGGCCGCCACGATCGCGCCGGATATCATCTTGCGCAAGGCGATATGCGGCACGCCCAGCGAGCGCAGCATCGCGGCTTGCTGCAGAAGCGGCGCAGCCATCGTGTCGCCCGGAATGCCCAGCAACGCGGTGGGAATGGCGTGCGTCATATGCTTGGCTATCGCGCCCGACATGAAAAATGTGAATACCCCGGCCGGCGGCACGCCGAGCAAGGCCACGAGCAAGGTCAGCGGCGCGATGGTCGTGGTTTCGTCGGTGCCTGAGACGAGGCCGATCGCGGCGAACACGACGGCGCCTATCAGTCCCATTGCGAGAGCCACGGGTAGCGCGTGAAGCAGCGAGTCCATCAGCGCTTCCCCTCGTGCCCGGCTACTCGGGAAGCCTCGTAGGCGGCAAACGGATCGTACAGCCCCAGCTCCCTCAATTCGGCCACGGCGCTAGCCGGAAGATCGGAGAGCGATCCGATGCCGCCGCATTCTTCACCGAGTTGATCGAGCACCCGCAGCCGGTCCGATTCGTCGACCGTGTGTTCGATCACGACGCGCTTTGGCGGGAAGAAAACGGCACTGAGCGCGCCCGCCGCCACGCATCCGCCGAGTCCGATCAGCATGGCATAGGCACGCACGATTGCCGGATCGCGCGCAGCCGAGGACAACACCGCTTGACCGGCCTCGAACGCCGCGACACTCAGGGCTACACCCAGTACCACGGACCACGCCAGATGCCGGAGGTCGACCGTGTCGCCCCATACTTCGGCGAGCACGAAAGCCGATGCGTCGGCGCGCGCGCGAATGCCGGAACCGTCTCTCGCGGCCGGCGTTGCACTGGCACTGGGTTGTTCCAATTGTCTCTCTCCTGATCGAAGTGTTTATTCAAAGCGTACGCATTCTTCGCGGAGACGGACAAACACTTCGCTACATTGCTCTCCGGTTCCTGCTGAATACAACACCATCTGAAATCGTGATGGGTGACGAACGCGACCCATGCGTTGGCCGCGCCCGCTTGCCGGAGACCGCCCGTTGCGGATGCCGGCAAATCGAGCCCTCGAAAATGTCATGCATCGCGTGGACCGTTGAGTACTTCTTTTGCGAAGTCGGTGCGAAAGTCCATTGAAGTTATCATTTTCTGGACTAGCCAGTCAACATCCCCACCCGTCGCGCCCGCGCCCAAGGCGATATTGCGCGCATGCAATGTCATATGACCGCGTTGAATGCCCTCGGTCGCCAGTGCACGCAGGGCTCCCATGTTTTGGGCCAGGCCGACGGCGACCGCAATCTCCGCGAGTTCCTGCGCGGAGTCGACGTCCATTATCCTGAGCGCGAGACGCGCGAGCGGATGCGTCTTCGTTGCACCGCCAACCAGCCCGACCGCCATCGGCATCTCGATCGTCCCGACGAGATCGCCGTTCTCCGCTTTCTCCCATATCGTGAGCGATGAATAACGGCCGCTCCGGGCCGCATAGGCGTGAGCCCCCGCTTCCACCGCGCGCCAGTCGTTCCCGGTCGCGACGATCACCGGATCGATGCCGTTCATGATGCCTTTGTTATGCGTCGCCGCGCGATAGGGGTCGATGGCGGCCAGCAGATACGCTTCGATCACGCCGTCGATGACTTCTTCGCCTGAATACTCTTTCGTGGCGAGCGTGTCCGGCGAATACCGCACATAGGCGCGCGCGAGTCGCAAGTCGGCGAGATTGGAGAGAATGCGCAAGCGCACCTTGCCGCCGGTGATGATCTCGACGCGCTCGGCGACCGACTCCGCCATCGTGTTGACCGTGTTGGCGCCCATCGCATCGCGCACGTCGACAATCAGATGCGCGACGATCATCGGGCCGCACGGCGTATCCGGAAAGACCTGTACCTCGATGTCGCGACAGCCGCCGCCCAAACCGAGCAGTACTTTGTCGCGGCTATTCGCGAGGCCGATCAGTTCGTTCTTGCGTTGGAGAATCGCGAGTCGCGCGCCATGCGGGTCACTTATGCCGACCACCTGTACCTGTGCGCGCATCAGTGGTCCCGTACTCGAGGTATGGAAGCCGCCGCCCACTCGCGCGAGCTTCGCCATGAATGAAGCAGCGGCGACGATGGAAGGTTCCTCGACCACCATCGGCACGATCACGTCTTTTCCGTTGATCTGGAAATAGCCGGCTACCGCCATGGGCAACTGGAAAGTGCCGATGACGTTTTCGATCATTCCGTTGGCCGTTTCGAGCGAGAGCGCACCCGGCCCGGCCAATTGCGCGTGCTGCGAAGCGTCGAGACCTGCCGCCTTGCAGACCTGCGCAAGACGTTCTTCGGGACTGAGTGAGCGGAAATTCGGAAGCGTCGAATCGATTGCCATTAATTGTCCTCCGGTGACGGTCGCTGAATTGATTCGCGCTTGCGACCATGAATTAAAGGATCAATAATAGGCAGACCGTACCCCTTTTAAAGGTACAGTTTGAGCTTACAGTTCCAGCGCCATACCCATAACACTTTCCATTTCCCGCGGAGCGACGATGAGCCTGCGCGCCAATGTCAGCCTATCCGGTTCCATCGCAGACAATCTCGCCAAACAGATTGAAGAAGGCGTTATTCCCACCGGCGCCAAGCTACCCTCGATCAGGGAATATGCCGACGCATCGGGGTGCTCCAAGAACACCGTCATCAGCGCATTCGAAATGCTCACGGCAAGGGGCTTGATAGAACCGCGTCGCGGCTCGGGCTTCTATGTCGCGCGGCGAGTGAAGGCCGCCACCGAGGCCGATGAAACAGGCGTGCTCGACCGGGCGATGGATACCGTCTGGCTGATGCGCGAACAATTGCAGGTCAAGCCCGAGGTGCTCAATCTTGGCGAAGGCTTCCCGCCTATCGAATGGCTGGAAGCGACCCGTCTCGATCAGTACCATCAACGGGTGGTACGCACCGGCGTCGCGTCGCTCTTTCGATACGGGAGCCGCTACGGCTATCTGCCGCTGCGCCAGTCGTTGCAACAGAAATTGTCGGGATACGAAATCGAGGCCCCGCCTTCGCAGATCGTCCTCACTCATGGCGCGAATCAGGCAATGGACCTCGTATTGCGCTACTTCGTGCGGCCTGGCGACGCGGTGCTGGTGGACGATCCCGGTTACTACCCGCTCTTCGGCAAACTGAAATTGAGCGGCGCCAACATCATCGGCGTGCCGCGCGAAGTCGACGGCCCCAACCTCGCCGAGCTCGAGCGCTGCATGATCGAATATCGGCCGAAGCTGTTCTTCACGCAATCGGTGGGACACAATCCCACGGCCACGGATACGAGCGCGGCAAAGGCATATCGCATTCTGCAACTCGCCGAAATGCACGACACCGTGATTGTGGAGAACGACGCGTTCGCCGATCTGAAACCGCGCGCATTGACGCGCATCGCCACACTCGACCAGTTACGCCGCACCATTTACATCGGCAGCTTTTCGAAGTCGGTCTCCGCCGCGTTGCGCGTCGGCTTTCTGGCATGCAATGCGGCACTCGCGAGCGATCTTGCCGACGTGAAAATGCTGATTCACGTGAGCAGTTCCGAATACAGCGAGCGAACCCTGGCCGCTATCGTCAGCGACGGTCATTTCCTGCGGCACACGAATCAGCTTCAGGAAAAGCTGCGGCGCGCGACAGCGAGCGCGAAGAATTCATTGAAGAAACTGGGCGCGGAGATCTTCAAGGAAAGCGAGCAAAGCATGTACTTGTGGGCGTCCTTGCCCGAATGGCCCGACTCGATGAAGCTCGCGAAGGCCATGCTCGAACGGGGCGTGATCCTCGCGCCCGGCGCCGTTTTTTCGCCGGCATCGGATCAGGTGTCGGCATATTGCAGATTCAACGTCAGCTATCTCGCCGACGAACGATTCGTCAACGCTCTGCGTGCGGTGGCGCCGTAAACGGCGCAACGCGATATCCGCAATTGCAGTTGCGGATATCGCGTATCGGTGACGCCGCTACCGCCGCGGCTACCGTTTAACCGCCGCCTTGCTCGCGCAACGTCAGTTTGCTGCTAACCGAGCTAACGCCCTGCACTTTCCTGGCGGCATCCACAGCCAGCGCGTCCTGATCCTCGCTTGAGATCTGACCGGCCAGCGTCACGTGCCCGGTTTTCGCATTGCCGAAAACGGCGATCGTCGTGTCCTGCAGACCCGCGGTTTTGAAAATAGCCTTCTGGACCGTTTTGGAAAATGCGCGATTGGCCGCGCGAACCGACTTCCTGGTCGGCGTTGCCTGCGTGCCGGCCGCAACGGTGGTATCCGATGCGGCAGCCGCCGCGTCCGCCGCGAATGCCGGCGTGTACGCGAAAGCCGCGACAGCGATAGCAAGGCCGCTGCTCATGGCGAGTAGTCTGAGTTTCATGATTTCATGATCCTTTATTCGAGGTATGAGAAAAAGTCGTTCGAGTTCCAGTACACCATTGCCACCAGCAAATCATCCGGCCAGCTTCATTCAGCGTGAACCGGCGGATACGCAACCGATTCGCTCACTTCACGCCATTGGGCGTCCTCTTCCGCGCGGAATCTTGCCGCTTCGCCGGCAGCCGCGACGGCGTCGCTGCCCATCAGCAATCGCAAGGGCGCCGTCGGCGAGCCGGCAATGTCGAGCAGCACCCGGGCAATCCGCGCAGGATCGCCGGGCTGATTTCCGTCGATGCGGCGCAGCCGTGCGGCAACCGGTTCGATGACCGGCTTGTACGCGTCGCTGATCGGCGCAATGTTCATCGACGAACCGGCCCACTGGGTTCGCATCGAACCCGGCTCGACGATCGTTACCTTGATGCCGAAATCGCGCACCTCTTTGGCCAGCACTTCGGAGAAACCGCCCACTGCCCATTTGGCTGCCTGATAGGCGGCGAGTCCGGGACCCGCCACTCGTCCGCCGACCGAGGAGATCTGCATGATGTGGCCGGCTCGTTGCTGGCGCATGATCGGCAGCGCCGCGCGGCTGACATTGCACACGCCGAAGAAGTTGACCTCCATCTGGTCGCGCAGCGCCTTGTCGCTGACATCTTCTATCGACGCAAGATCGGCGTAGCCCGCGTTGTTCACCAGCACGTCGAGGCGGCCGAATTGCTCCACGGCGACATTAAGAGCACCGCGCGCCGCGGCGGGATCGGTGACATCCAATGGAATCACGCGAACCCGATCGCCATATGCGTCCACCAGACTATTCAGACGCGCCACGTCCCTCGCCGTTGCCACCAGCGTATGACCGCTAGCGAGTACGGCCTCGGCAAGCTGACGACCCAAGCCGCCTGAGCAGCCGGTGATGAACCAGGTTTTGCTGCCACTCATGTTTAAGCTCCCTTATCTGTTCCGATCGATATTGCTGAGAATGCGCGGAGCCGTTGTCGATCTGGCTAAACCGACGCCATGTAGCCATTAGAAGTGGGTCATGTATCTCGTGTATGTCCGCGGCGTATCGAAACGTATCGCGTGACAAAGCAGGATAAAAAGAATTGAAGCGAGCGCACTCAGGCGGCGACCAGCGGCAAGGTGAGCCGCGCTTCGAGACCTCCCGTGCGCCGGTTTTCCAGTTGAAGCTCGCCGCGCATCGCCAGCGTCAGACGCCGTGCGATAGCCAGCCCCAATCCCGAACCCGGCGCACGCGCGGCGGTCTCCGGCGACCTGTACCACGGCGCGAACACCGCATCCATCTGCGCGGGGACGATACCGGGTCCCGAGTCCACCACGGCCAGCACCAGCCGGCGCGCTTCGACCCGGACGCACAGGCGCGCGTCGCCGCCGTAGCGCAGCGCGTTGTCGATCAGATTCATGAGCACACGGCGCAACGCATGCGGGCAGGTGACGACCGGACGCCCCACGCGTCCCTCCAGCGCAACCGTGCGGCCCGCGTCCTGGTAGTCGCCGATCAGTGCGCCCAGCAGATCGTCCGCGTCGACGCGCTGGGTCTTTTCTCCAGCGCTGCACTGCATGCGCGCGCAGGAGAGGCTGGCCTCGACCAGTTCGGCCAACTCCGCGAGATCGCGTTGCAAGGCTTCCCGCGCCGCCGGGTCGTCGAGCAGTTCGCAGCGCATGCCCATCCGTGTCAGCGGTGTGCGCTGATCGTGCGCGTAGGCGGCGAGCACCTGAAGCAATTCCGCCTGTCGCCCCGCGCGATGACGTGCGGAGCGGTTGATCGCGCGAGCCAGATCCGCAACGGCCCGCGGACCGTGTTCGGATAGCGCCGCCCCTGTACCCTCGCCATCCTCCGCCTCGATTGCGGCGGTGAGCTGCTTCAGACAGTCCAGAAGCTCGGACACCTTCAGGCTCGCCAGAGTGGCAACGCTCATCGCGAGAACAGTCATCACGATGAGCGGCAGAGCAATGCTCGCCCGCACCGGCCACGCGGACACTTCCTCCAGACGCACGCAATAGACGCCCATGCCGGCCACCAACAGTACCGCGCACACGCCCCATACCCGCACCGGCAGACTTCGCGGAAGGCGAGCCGAACTGGCGCGATCCCGCTCGAATGATTCCAACAGCGCGTCACATGGATGGGTCGGATACGCGATCATCTTCGTTCTCCTGGTGCTCTCGTTCTGCCGGAAGTGGATGCGCGAATAATAGGTGGTTTGTACCCTTTTGAAAGGTACAGTTAGCGACTACAGACAGCCAACTGTACCTGTGACAGTTCACGGCTTGGCCATGCAGCGCAGGTAAACCTTGGATTCCGGGGCATGCCGTTCGCATTGGCCGCGGACAGTTCCAGTGCGCAGTTCGTTATTCGGTGCTGGTGCGGACGCGGTACGGCTGCGCTGTCGGCAAAGATGCCGCCCGATGCTCGCTCGGCGGTTCGCCACCGTCGCCGCCTGTTCGCCGCCTCTTCGTTGCTTGCGGAATGCCGGCCATCACAATGGGCGCGTCATAGGCTCATGCGTCGCGGATATCTCTGCTTTCGGGCGGCAGCATCGGTGAGCCGCCGCCCGACGAAAGGATGCATATGGTTCAGCCGATTCGATCACCGCAACGACCTCACGAAGTGCCGGAGCAAGAAGCCGCGACGAGCGGAGCACAACCCGGCGCGCGGCAGCCCACGCCACGGGGACGCGGCTTGCGCGCCGGCGCAAACCCGCTCATCGCCGGCTTGCCGGCGCGTGCGCCGGCGGCTGAAGGCGCGTCGTCATCGTCCTCGATCGACGCGACGCCCCTCGCGCAGCAAGCGCCGGAGCCTGCGAGCCGTGCGACCGTGCTCGCGGCGAGGCAACGCGATATCGACGCGGTGCTGGCACTCGCCAACGAAATCCGCGAAGCCGAGGCTCAATTGCTCGCTTTGAAGGCGCCGCCTCAGGCCGATGCGGCCGATGCGCCCGATGCGCCCGAGATGTCGCAAGCCGACGTGCAGCAGGCCATCACGCGGCTCGAAGCCCGCCGCGACATTGCGCGGCGCACGGTCGACACGCTCGGCAAACAGTGCGAACACGCGCGTGCGGCCGTCGAAAAACTGAACGCGTCACTCGAGGAAAAGTCGAGCCGCCTCGAACAATTGCATGAAGCCCGTACCGCCGACGCGCCCACCGCACCTCGTCCGTCGCCAGTCGCCACGAGCCGCGCCGAGCTGCGCGCCGCGCACGAGCAACGCATCGCCGCATTGGGACAACAGGCCCAACTCCTGAAGAGCAGCCGCGGCAAGGCGGCGCATGAAGTGCAAGCCGTCGCGAGCCGCGACGCGCTGCGCGCATTGGCGGACGTCGGCGCCTTCGAAATGATCGATACCGTGAGTCCCGAACTTGCGGGCAAGGTCACCGAATGGCTGCACGCTCTGCAGCCCGCGCAAGGCCGAAGGTCGCGCCGTCCGGTGGATCTCGAGCGCCAGTTCGAGGAGTCTTTCGCCACCGCGCTCGATCGCATCGCGCAAAGCGGTGCTGCGCAACCGCAAGTCGACGCGGAACAAGCGTTGCAGGCGTTCATGGCGCTCGTGTTGCATCCGCGGCTCAAGCCGTTGTATCCCGTCGTCGAGGCTTTACTGGTGGAGGACTTCGCCCGTTGCTTGCGCGTGGCGACGGTTGCGCGGCGGCAAGGCAAGACAATGGACTACATGAATGGGTTTCGCCGCTGGCTGGGCGTGACACCCGCGCAAATCGCGACACGCGAGGTACTTCGCTCGTTCAGGAACGCGCAGCAGAACCTCCAGGCCGCGGTGCAACGTCAATCGCCCGGCGTGACGTTCGGTGAGTTGCGCCTGATCGGTCCGGACATCGCGCTCGCGGCGGAGCAGGTCGAGAGAGTGACCGCCGCGCTCACCGCGAATCGCCCGGCGTTTCAGGCCATGATCGAGGCGGTGGAGAAACGCTTCGCCGGGATCATCGACATCGACGACATTGAAGCGCTGGGCCAGCGCGTGGCGCCCCGGCTCGACGCCTACTACAAAGACAAGATCAACGAAGTGAACGCCGAGCGCAACAGGCTCACGCGCGAAGGCGCGCCGAAGCCGAAGACAGATGAGCTCGATACGGTTGGAGCAGGTCCGAGCCGTGTCGATATCGATCAGTTGGAAATCCGCATCGGGCGTCTGCAAGGCGAAATACTTCAATACGCGGAGCAGCACAAGAAAGAGTTCGAGCATTACGCAAAGCTCAGCGCACGCCATATGACCGTATCCGATGAAGTGGAGGATATCGGTCAGCAACTGTCGGCTCACCACCAGACACTGAAGCATCTGCGCGAAGGAAGCAAGACACAAATACGCGAGCGCGCTGCCCGGAGCAATCAGAGCGAACAGCTCGAAAACCGCATCGGTCGACTCTGGGACAAAGCCACACGCGAGCCGGCGCTATTGCAGGTGATCTCACGCGGCGCGCTTGAACGCGTGGTCAAGGTGCACGTCGGGCAGACAACCGAACAGATGCACACGCGGATGAACAAGGTGATGCGCACGGGCACCTTCGTTTCACGCGCCGGGGTGCTGCGTGTCATTGCCGAAGTCGCGCGTCACGAGATCGAACAGCCCCGCTCGGCGCTGCTTGCGCAAGACCGTGGAGCCTTCGAGCAGATTGCGCAAGGCTATCCGGGCGGGCGCATCGACGCGCTGTGCCATCACGGCCGAACCATCGGCCACGGCGTGCGCAACAGCACGCGCGGCGTCGAGGAATCGCGCACCGGCACGAGCCAGTACGCACTCGAATGGGTGCGCGGCCAAGGCGCGCGTATCAGCCATTTGCATCCGTGGATATCGCCGTACTGACGTGCGCCGTTGTTTTGCGGCGACGCCGCGCGGATAAACATTGCGTGTGTCCGCGCGGCTCTGATCTTTACTTATGCTCCAAGGTCGATCTTGCCCGCACCCGACTGAGCCAACACGATTGCCGCAACCTCGTTGGTGGGATCGAGATGCGCGATCGATCCTGCTCCCGGGCCGCTTCCAGTCGGCGAAGACGACAGATTGACGGACCGGCCGTTCACCAGCGAACCCGAATCGGTCAGATGGCCCGAGGCGCCAAAGCGCTTCACGAGATTTTCCTCATTGACGCCGTTCGTTTCGAACGCATTGTTCTGCGACGTGATCTTCGACTCGACACCGACGCCCAGGTTGTACTGGAAGCGATTCGCTTGCGATGAGCTGTCCTGGTAGAGATTGTTGGCGACCTCGACGTTGCCGAAGCGCACGCGGGGATCGCGCTGCGATACGCCGGCGAACAGGTTGTGATCGATGGTGACGTTGAGTTTGCCGCGGTCGCTCGTCATGCCGTCGCTCGATCCGATCAGGATTGATTTGTTATGGCTCTGGAACTGGTTGTAGGAGACCGTTGCATAGTTCGCGCCGTCCGTAAAATCCAGTTGATCTCCGCTGATGGCGCCCGATGGCGTCGCGCCGTCCTTGAACGTGTTGTGGTCGACCCACAGGTTCTGCGTGCCCTTCGCCTCGATGCTGTAAACGCGCCCATGCGGATTGCCTTCAGCGTCCTTGCCGGGGAAGAAATCGAATGGCGAGGTCATCGCCAGATTGCGCACGATGATGTTGTGCTGATTGCTCAGATTGAATCCGCCGCCGCTGATGCCCGCGTTGGCGCCCAGGCCGATGATCGTGGTGTTGGAGCCCACGTTCAGCATGTCGTGCGCCAATTGCGCTTTCTCGTTCGCGAAATCGCCCTTAGCCAATTCCTTGCCGTTGCTGTCGACGTTCAGATCGATGTTGCCTTTGATCTGGATGATCTTGGGAGTGGCGTTGGAGCCGTTCGTCGCATTGTTTCCACCGAGCGCGGCAAGCAGTTGCTCACGCGTCGACACCGTGTACACGTGCGCCGCATCGGCCTTCGACCCGCCCGTGACGCCACCGTTCTGTGCGCCCCAGCCGTGCCCCGCCGCCAGGGTTTCGCGCGAATGATCGCCCGAGCTTGCCGCCGTGGAGGACGGCGTGGCTTGCGGCCCGGAAGCCACGTATTGCGGCGCGGCGGTGCTGGTCGTGGGAGTGGCGGACACTCGCCGGTCGTTCGCGCCCGAGTTCTTGTTGCCGTGCGCGTTGTCGGTTGGTGAGGCTGACGATTTGCTCGAATGGGTGTTCGGATCATTCGCGGCGCCGTTATTCGCGGACGTCCGATTGCCGTTGTCGCCCGAGCTTGCGTCGTCCTGATTGGCATCGCGAGCATGTTTGTGTTCGTGGTGCGATGCGTGCGAATGATGCCCCTTGCTTCCGCCTCCATTGGATTCGCCCGACTGGCTGCCACCATTCTGATTCGATGCCAATTGCTGGAGAAGGCGCAAAATTTTCTGGAGGATCGCTTCGATCCCCTGGTTACCGGCGCCGCCGGATCTCGAAGCACTGGAATGCCAGTTCTCCGATGTGGGGACGACCTTGGTCGGACTGATTTGCAGACTCATCATTCACCTCGTTAGGCAGCAGTTGGGATTCGGGACCCTTACTCTGCCTCGAGTGTCGGTAGCGTCGGGGTTCCGCCGGGGCTGAGCGGACGCCCAGCCTTTTTCGTCTGATGATGACAATGACGGACGGGTCTTTCCTTTTCCGCTCGCGCGACGAAGAGTTGGCGAAGGTAGCGAAACGCTACGCCGGCACCGCCGCGCGAAGCCTGATCAGAAGCGTGTCCGAACCCCCGTGGTCAACTCAACCTGGTTCGACGCGCCGAACGTGCCGCCGACCGTATAGCCGCCATGCAGCCTCATATAGTCGCCGGCCAGGTACACCTCCGTGCGCCTGGACAGATGATAGAACGCGGACCAGTACAGCGTTTCCTTGTAACCGTTATGCAAGCCCGAACTCGGGTCGAAGGCGCCGATGTTCGCGTTCGGAATATCGCCGTCGGCGTTGTACGCGGCGTTTTTCACGCGCATCTGCTGATAGCCAAGCTCGTAATCGAGCGGCCCCTTCGGCGACAGCTTGAGCGACGCGGTCCATGCGTTGTCCTGGCGCTGACCCAGCGCGGCCTGATTGCCGAGATAGCGGAAGTAGCCGGCATTGGCGCGCAGAATACCGAACGTGTAGTTGCCGCCCACCGAAAACGACTGATTCGTTATGCCGGCACGGTTCACGTGACTGTAGAAGCCCGATACGTTGAACGGGCCGCCGTTGTAACCCAGCGCCGCCTGATAGTTGGAATTCGCGCCGAAGCTGGTCGAATTGCCGAACGCGTAACCGGCGCTCGCAAAAATGCCATTGCCGAAGAGCTTTTTCCACGCCACGCCGTTGTTATAGCGCGTGCCAGTCGCGCTGGCCGCGTAGAAAATCATCTGCTTGAAGTTGTTGGCGTTCGTCCAGCCGCCCTCTTCCGTCGTCAACTGCGCGCTGCCGTACGGGTCGCCATAGATCGCGGCTGCGTCGCGCGCGATGCTATTCTGGAAGCCTGCCGTAATCTTGCCGAGCGTGTCGTTTTCAATGCCGACCCATGCGTCGCGATCGAAAATCTGGCCGGGGTCTTCCATTTCGCCATTGGCCACGACGTATTCGCTTTCCAGACGGAAGACGATCCTGGTGCCGCCGCCGATATCCTCCGCGCCCTTGAGGCCCCAACGGCTGCCGCTGAACCACGGTTCGCCGCCGATCCCCATGCCGATGACATGATTGCCGTTCGCGTCCGCATGCGACTGGTAAGTCGGCACGCTCAGGTCCATCAGACCATAGAGCTGGACGCTCGATTGAGCGTACGCGCCGCTCGCCCCGAATACGGTGGCCGCGACAGCCAGCGTGAAGTATGTTTTCCTCAAGTCCGTCTCCTCGAATTGCTACGTTGAAAGCCTGCTCTTTTTATTCAGGCCTCTGCGTGTGGCCGCTCCGCTGATAGTCGGCTCGGCATCGCAGTGCGCAATCCTAAATAGGCCAACCCTTCACCCGCCTTTCCCGCGCCGTTTGTATCGCTCGGTGATTTCACTGATAGACGTGACAAGGCTCTGGTTGCGTCGCAACGACAGCATTAATTCCAATTACTAAATGAAAGAAACCGCGTCATGGAAATCCCGTACGAAAAGCGTTGCCATGCGAAAGCATCGAGAAGGGTTCGGCCTCATAGAATCGCGCCATGGACGCGAGGCATGCGATCTTCAGCGATCAAGGTCGAGAAATGAAACGGAGATTTGGATTGACGCTGAGCTTGCGCGCGCGATCGACTCGGGCGGCATGGCGCCATTGAGGACATCGCGATGAAACTATTGCTCGTGGAAGATAACGCCGAACTCGCACATTGGATCGTCAAACTGTTGCGTGCGGAGAACTTCGTGATGGACAGCGTGCCCGATGCCGAGCGAGCCGAGGCGATATTGGCCAACCAGAGCTACGACGTCGTGCTGCTCGACATGCGCTTACCCGCCATGAGCGGAAAGGACTTGCTCACCCGTTTGCGACGGCGCGGCGATAATGTCCCTGTACTGATGCTGACGGCGCATGGATCGATAGACGACAAGGTCGACTGCTTTGGAGCCGGTGCGGACGACTATGTCGTCAAGCCGTTCGATGCGCGCGAGCTCGTTGCGCGCATCAAGGCGCTGGTGCGAAGGCAGTGTTCCGAAAGACACGTGTCGCTCGTTTGCGGCGATTTGCACTATCAATTCAATAGCCGCGAATTCCGTCATAACGACGCACCGCTGCCATTACGCCGCCGGGAACATGCGATTCTCGAAACGCTGATGCTGAGACATGGGAAAACCGTATCCAAGGCGACGCTAATGGAGAACGTATTCAGTCTCGACGATGAGCCGAGCGTCGACGCAATCGACGTTTATATTCACCGCCTGCGCAAGCATCTGTCCGTTTCGACCGCGCAGATCATGACCTTGCGAGGATTGGGCTATATCTTGCGAACGCGCGATGCCTGATCAGCAGGCCACGGTCGCGGCCATCGGCGCATAAGTGCCGTAATAGACGGCGTGATCGGCGTCCGGGGTATAGAAGACCCGGCATGCCGCACTGGCCGCGACGGGCTTCACACCGTCCTTTTTCATTTCGAAGTCGACGAAAAACTCGTCGTCCCAGACGCCCAGTTCTAGTGGCGTGCGCGTCGTGTCCACAGGCTGCGCAAGCATCATCCTGAACGTATACACGAGCTTGCCGTCGCGCATCGCAATGCTGAAGCGTTGCGGCTCGCCAAGCGCAACCGGGCGTCCTTGCACATAGGCATGCGTGAAATAGCCAACGTTCTTGAGCGACTGGAATGCCGAAGCACGCAGCGATTCGATGTCCTTCGCCGACAGCACACCGTTCTTCGGATAGCGGGAGAGGTCGATCGGCAGCAGCGCCTGGAAGCCGTTCGTAAACATCCACTCCACGTCGATCGCGGTCACGGAACCGCGGTTCATCTGCAGGTTCAGCGCGTACAGCACCCAGACGTGAGGATGCGCTTCTGCCTCGACCGGGCCCAACATCATCGCCGACGCAGTCAAGATAGCCAGCACGATCGACGGTAGCAGTTTCCGCAAGAATTACTCCGCTTAGAGGTCCGGGATTTTACCGGGGAGTGCGCTGCAAGCGCTGCGGATTTTCAGGCGAGCGCAGCCAGTTGTAAGCCGGACAGCAACGCGAACACCTGCCATGCAGCGAACAGCGTGATGATCAGTGCGCCCGCGAGCGCGAAGCGCGTGCGGATCGTTTCCAGTACCTGCCTGCGAGCAAGGCTACGGCTCGACACCGCCCGGTTGATGCCGAGGCTTGCCAGGCCCACGGCCAATACCGTTAGCGAAACCCCTGCGGCCATGGCGAGCGCCGACAACACGCCCACCATGAAAATGCCGTTGGCGAGCGCCGCAATGAGTACAAAGATCGCGCCGACACAGGGCCGCACGCCCACCGCCAGTCCCGTCATGACAATCTGCCGCGCGATCCAGACGTTGCCCGCGTTTTCGTTGACATTCGTCCAGGCTTGCGCGCGCCGGCTCGTCAGCGAACTTGCACCAAGGTAACGGCCGTGCTGAAGGTTGCTATCGTCGCGCCTGGTTGCAAACAGGCCCGCGCGACGTTTGGGGATCAGCGTGATGCGCCGCTCGTCGCAGCAGTCGCGACGCGTGACGATTGACCAGACAGTGATAAGGCCGACGCAAAGCAGCGAGACATAGCTGACGAGATCCAGCGCCGCCGCTCGCGTCAGCACGCCGCCCACGCCCTCGCGCGCGAGCCACGCCGCACCGCCGACCAGACAAATCGCGGAGATCGCCTGCACGCAGGCGCTCCATACGCTTAGCGCGATGGCATGCCCAACGCGAGCGCGATGCGACATCAGATACGCGCTCACGACTATCTTCCCATGCCCCGGTCCGAGCGCATGCAGGACGCCGTAGCCGAACGACAGCAGCATGAGGGTCCACGCGGCCAGCATGCTCGCGCCGTTGCGCTGCTCGACGAGTTGTTCCTGAAGCTGGGCGTTCAGGCGGCCTTGCAGCGCGACACTTGCCGCAATCGCGCGTCGCACGGGCTCCGGCATCGCGACAGGCTGCTCAGCGCCTCTGTGCGACATCGGCGCCGGTACATTGGCGGCGCCTGGCGCCCCTGACGATGTCCTGCCAAATACATCGACTGTCTCAGCACTCGCGGTCTGCACGACCGTGATCATGAGGAACATGAGCGCGAACGCACCACGGCGAATACCGCGGCGCCCGTCAGGGATCAGCATGAAAGCCTCGTGGAAAGCGGAGAAATCGCGCCGCCGAATAGCGTGTGAACCTTGTCTTCGAACGGTTGCGCGGTGCAGTTCTTTTGCGCTGTCGCATCGAAGACGACGGGCGCCCCGTTTCTGGACGGCGCCTGAAAATCGACGAAGAAAGTTTCGTCCCATGTGCCGAGTTGCACCTGAGCGAACTTCACGTCGACCTTATCCGCGAGCGGCAACACAAACGTGTAAACAATCCGTCCGCCTTCGATAGAGACGGCGAAGTCGCGGACCTCGCCGAAACGCGCGGCCTTGCCGTCGATAAAGACATGCACGAAATAGTCGGCCCCCTTCAGCGAATCAAACGCCTGCTGCCTGAAGATACGGATGTACTTCGGGCCGAGCGGTCCCGATTTCGGCATATCTTTCAGATCGCCGACGATCGATACCGGAAACCCTTGCGAGAAGGTCCATTTCTCCTGCACGGCGTCCAGTGATGAGCCATTCATCCGCGCGACGCTCTCGTAAGTGATCCACACATGCGGGTGAGCGGCGAGCGGCGCCGCGGCAGCCGCGCAGCATGCAGCGGCAATCGCATGGATCAAAGGAAGCACTCGCTCACGCAGAGAGCGGGCAACACGGTTGCGCATGAACATCCGTCGGAACGTTATGTGTCGTCGAAGGGATGACGAAGTAATAGCGCGGCACTGTAGCAGCATTTTTCCACTGGCAGTGCACGCATAGGTAGGGAACCGCGATTTTGATTGCTACCTGGCGCGCCACGTTACAACTCGACCCCGCACATCAGTGTGAATGAAGTCACGCGTTTGATAGAAACCCACGCCACCCTGTTGCGAAAGGTAAGCCAGCCGCCCCATGTATTCGCTCGGCGCCGCGGGCGTGCTGAAGTCGCCTGCGCGAAAAACCATATTCCTGTCAGGCAGATGGAAGGATGCCCGCTTACCCTCGAAATAAGTATTCGTGGCCGGTGTCCGCAGGCCCGAATGGACGTCGAATCGCGCATGATGGCCATACGCGGCGAGCCAGGCCTGCATCCATGACCACTGCTGCAAAAGCCTCCAGTCCGGATTGCCGACCACGTTGGCTTTCACATCCCGCATCAACCAGGAAACCGCGCGATATCCCTCGGCGGTCGAATAGTCGATCTGCCGTTCCTCGCTACCCCGCCTCAGCCAGAGAAGAGTCGGCACAGCATTCGTCGCATTAGCCGCATTGTCGGCTCGCGCATCGAAGGGCGCCAAAGCTGGCGCCGCGCAGGCCGCCAAGGCGAACTTCCTGACAAATTCCCGCCGCGAAATCACTTTATTCTGCTCGCCGATCTACTGATCGACGCCTCCGTGTTATTGAACAGGGTGTCGAGGCTTCCAACCGTATCGCGCGCAATGCGCTGTGCGAAACGGACGGGCGAATTTTGTGTGCTTGCCGCGAAGGTTAGGCGTGTCGGTTTGCTTATGCAAAACAGCTCAGATCCGGCCGGCGCCCGCACTGCGACGCCGAGACCGGCTGCCAGGTTCTAACCTTGAACCCGATGCTTGCGAGCGTTACTGATCGACGTCGAGTCGTCCGTAAGCGCCGTTGCTGCCGCTATTGGGACCGGCGGCAAAAAACAGCGTATTGGTGGGTTGAGCGTTCAATCCGTTGCCGAAGGCGATGCCCCACAGACCCGCAATCGTGATCGGCGCCCCGCTCCTTTGCGTCAACGCGCCTGCTGCCGCACCGGTCTGCGGATCGAAGGCATGGAGCGTGCCGTCACCGAAATTGCCGACGATCAGCTTGTTGCTGAACGGCCCGAAGTTCGACGGCGCGATCGTGATGCCCCACGGTGCGTTCAGATCGCCACCCGTTGCGAAACGTTTCTGCAACGCGCCGCTCATGTCATATACATCGATCACGCCTTGACCCGCCGCGTGCACGGACCTCCTGGCGCTGCTGTCCTGCTTCGCGTATGCAACGAAGAGACTGTTGCCGATGGCCTGAATGCCGAACGGTGCGAAACCGGCGGGCAACGATGGGTCGACGAAGCGGCCGCTCGTCGTGAGCTTGTTGAACGCGCTGTCGAACACGTCGATCTTGTTGTTGTGAAAATCGGCAGCGTAGAGACGGCCGGCGCCGTTGTCGGCGCCGATCGCGAGACCGGTGTACTCGGCTGCGCCGGCCGCGTCATCGTAGACGGTGACTGCCGACGTGAGATTGACTGTCGGAGACCACGCGGCGATCGTGCCCGCGAGCGTCGCGAAGACAAATGCGCTCGTTCCCGACACGCCGTTCTGGCTCACCGCGAAGTTGTTCGCCCCGCTGAACACGATTCCCGTCGGTCCTGCCGGGCCGTTCGTTCCCGCCGGGATCGAAACGACCAGTTGTTGCGGAACGCCGTTGCCGTCATACAGCGTGGACTTTTGCGAGCCCGCGTCGGCGACCCACACGAAGCCTTGCGGGTTGAACGCGATCCCCCAGCCGTCCTTGAGGTTCGCGTCGGTGTTCGAAGCGGGAACACCGCCGTCCGATACCACGACGCTCGACTTGTAGCCGACCGGTTGAACGGAATTGCCGTCGCCGCCGCAGCCGGCGAGGCTTGCAGCGAGCGCGGCGGATAGGGTCAATTTGAATAGCGTCGAACGCACGAGAGCCATGAGTTTTTCCTTTTTAATAAGTTGTCGCGTGCGTAAGTACCGCCCAACTTACTAAAAGTTACGTCAGCAAGGAAAAATGCTCGAACGCTGCCGCCGCCGATGGCACGTCACTCCGGCGGAATCTCGAGCGGCACGACAAACAGGCCCGGCATGTACGCCATATGGAAATAGCCGCAGCGTGCGTAAGCGGCGATGCGTTCGAGGCGCTCGGGCCGCTCGGGCCGCTCGGGCAATTGGCAACGATAGGCCGCGGCTGTCACGTCGGAAGATGATTCAGACTTGGCAACCGTATAGGCCGCTCGCTTCGGCCAGTGCTTCGCGAGGCTTCGCACAGGATGTCGAAGCGCGCCCCAGATAAGCGTCGCTGAAAGTGCGGTCACGGCGGCCTCCGTCGATTCATTGCCATGCGAACGAATCTAGCCAGCCGGAAACGCGAGCGCAAACAAGCTTTTGTGGATTGTTATTCGGAGAACCTGTCGAACGCTAATCGCGCCGGATGCTTGACGACGCGGCACACTCCACCGCTCCATCGCTCGACGTGCGATGCGCCTCAGCGCATCGTGTGCGTTATGTTCCCTTGCGCTTCTATCCGCCGGAAGCGGTGACCGCGGCGCCCGCCGCTTCGGCCCGCTTCGTGGTGAAGTTCCAGCGCAGCGCCGTGGCCGTCTCGACCGGCGCCGGCAAGAGCCCCGCTCGATAGAAGGTGTCGGCGATCTTTTGCTGCTCACCGAAATTCCGCGTGTCCACCGCATGCACCGCATAACTGCGGCGTCCATTCGCACGCTCGATCGTCGCCGCGTCCAGGCCCCAGATGGGCGCGAGCAGCTTCGCCGCATCCTCGGGGTGGCTGCGAACCCAGGCTCCCGCCGACGACAACTGCGCGAACACGGTGCTGATCACCTCGGGGTGTGCCGCGGCAAAGCTGCTGGACGCGAGGTAGTACCGCTGATACGACGCGAGCCCGTCGCCGTTTGCGAGAATGCGCACGTCCGGCGTTTTATCGACCGCCGCGACATACGGGTCCCAGGTGACCCACGCATCCACGCTGCCGCGCTCGAACGCGGCGCGTCCGTCGGCGGGCGTCAGATAGCTGATGCGCGCGTCAGCGGGTGCGAGACCCGCCTTGGCGAGCGCGGCGAGCAGCAGGTAATGGCTGCCCGCGGCCTTGGTCACCGCGATGCGCCGGCCCTTGAGATCGGCAAGCGTATGCAGCGGCCCGTCACGCTTCACGATGATGGCCTGCGCGCCGGGCGACGGCGCTTCCTGCGCGACGTACACGAAGTTTGCGTGAGCGGCCTGAGCGAACACCGGGACCGTATCGGCCACGTCGGCGCTGAAGTCGACCGCGTCCGCGTTGAGCGCCTCGGTCAGCGGCAAGCCGCTCGCGAACTCGTTCCAGCTAATGCTCACGCCCAGCGGCGCGAGCGCCTGCTCCAGCGAGCCGCGCGCCTTGAGGATGGTGATGAGCGTCGAAGACTTCTGATAGCCGATCCGCAGCTTGACCGGCGTTGCGGCAGTGCCGGCGGTTTGCGCATGGGCGGCGCCCACGACGAGCAGCGAAATCAGCGCCGCTCGCGCGAGCAATCGAAAGATGGAAAATGTCACGGCTCGAAATTCCGCTCTGATGGGTACGATGAAGCTGCGATCGTAGCAATGCCGGGCCGCGCGGATAAGCGAGCGTTTCAACTATGCTTAGCAGGGGAACGCATAACGTCAAACAGCGGCATATGAAACATGCCGCTCGAAACGCGACGCTACGCCAGCACGTTCGAGAACACCCGCTCCGCCAGACGATTCGAATCCGTTCCGCTGTTGAGCACGCCGACCGCCTTCAGATCGTCGGCATAGAGCGAGATTTCCTTCTTGAACGCATCGCCTCCCGGATGATGGCGATCGGTGTGGCTCTTCAGCATAGCAGCCAATTGCCCGACATCGGCGGACGGCGTGTAGGCCGAAAAGATCGCGGCTGCGTCGTCCGGATGATTGGCGGTCCACTCGGTGGCTTCGAGCAACGCCTGCGTCAACGACTGCGCGGTGGCGCGATCCTTGCGCACCAGCGAACCGCGCACGCCGAGCACGCAGCACGAGCGCGTCTGGTATTCGCCGCACAGATTGTTCGACACCTCATGCAGATGATCGGATTCGCGGATCGTCCAGATGGTCGGATCGCCGTCCGCGATGGCCTGTACTTCGCCCTTCTTCAGCGCCTCGCCCAGCAGATTCGCCGGATACTGACGCCAGTTCACGTCGCGCTCGGGATCGACGCCGAGCTTCTTCAACACGATCGCGAAGAAGTTCTTGGTCGGGCTCGCCATGTCGCTGACGCCGATCGTACGGCCCTTCAATCCCGCGAGATCCACGATGCCCGACGCGCGCGTCGCCAGCAAACGCATGCAGCCGCCATGAATCCCGGCCGTGAGTTTCACGTCGAAGCCCTGCTCCAGCGGCTTGATCCAGCGCAGCGCCATGCCGACGCCCGCGTCGGACTTGCCCGTCGCGATTGCCTCGAGCAACTGGTCGGTGGAGCCCGAGAAGTTCACGAGTTCGACCTGCAAGCCGTGCCGCTCGAAAAAGCCCTGCTTCACCGCGACGGCCACCGGCGCGGTGCAGATCGCGCCGGCATTCCACGAGAGCTTGAGCGGCTTGAGCGGAGCCCGCGGCGTTTGCGCCAGCGCAAGCGGGTTCGACAGGCTCAGCGACGCGCCGCCGAGTGCCGCCGCGCCCGCGCGCCAGGCCGTGTTGCGCAACCATGCGCGGCGGGCCGGACTGAGCGGAGATCGATCGTAGGGGTGGTTCATGGTCGGGTTGTTCCTCTGGTCGTTTATCGATTGTGGTAGCCGTTCAGGTGTCGAGTCCGAGTTGCGCGAGCACCTCGCGGCGCAGCGCCACCAGTTTCGGATCGTCGCGGTGGCGCGGATACGGCGCGTCGTTGCGCACTTCGGCAATCACACGCGCCGGCCGCTCGCTGAAGACGATCACGCGAGCGGCGAGCAGCAGCGCTTCTTCCACGTCGTGCGTCACCAGCAGTACGGAAAAACGAGCGTCCTGCCAGAGCCGCGCCAGTTCACCTTGCATGCGGATGCGCGTGAGAGAGTCGAGCTTGCCGAACGGCTCGTCCAGCACCAGCAGCGCCGGATCGTTGACGAGCGCGCGCGCCAGCGCGACCCGCTGCGCCATGCCGCCCGACAGTTGATGCGGAAACGCCTCGGCGAAATCGCTGAGACCGACCAGTTCGAGCGCGGCGTCGATGCGCCGTTGCGCCTGTTCTTCCTGCGCGCCGCCGCGCCATGCAAAGCGTGCGCGTTGTGCCTGCGGACCGATCCCCACGTTGCCGCGTACCTTGCGCCACGGGTACAACGTGGGGTCCTGGAACACCACCACGCGCGACGGATCGGGTCCCGTGATCGCCGCGCCGTCGGCCTGCACGCTGCCTTGGGTCGGCGTATCGAGTCCGGCCACGAGCCGCAGCAAGGTGGACTTGCCGCAACCGCTCGGGCCGAGCAGCGCGACGAACTCGCCCGGCTCCACGGTGAAGCTGACATCGTGCAGCACCGGCAACGCCGCGCCGCGCAACGCGAATTGATGACTGACGTGGCGCACGTCGATGCGCGCGCCGCCGGAGAGCGGAGCCGCGACAGCGGCGGACCGATTCAATGCTTCGGCTACGGCTACCATTTGAGCAATCCTTTTTGCCAGGCCAGCAAGCGGTCACGCAGACGGAACAGCAACGTGATCAGGCCGGAACACATCAGCGCCATCACCAGTAGCGCGGCATACATATTCGAATACGCGGCCCAGCCCTGAGCCCACTGCAAATACCAGCCGAGCCCCGCTTTCACGCCCATCATTTCCGCGACGATGAGCACCGAGAACGACGCGCCCAGCCCCATGAACAGACCGACGAACACCGATGGCAACGCGGCCGGAATCGCCACGCGCAGAATCAGAAAAGCGGGTCTCGCGCCGAGCGTGCGCGCGATGTCGTAATAAGCCGGATTCACCCCGGCCACGCCCGACCAGGTCAGCACCGCGACCGGGAACGCGGTCGCCAGCGCGATCAGGAACACGCTCGCGCTAAAGCTCGATGGAAAGAAGAAGAACGCCAGCGGCAGCCATGCGGTGGCCGGCAACGGACCGATCAGACGCAGCACCGGATGCACCCAGTAACTCACCGCCTGCGACCAGCCGATGCTCACGCCCGTCACGAAGCCCGCGGCCGCGCCGAGCACATAGCCGTAGGCGAGCAAACCGAACGAATGCACGACGCTCGTGCCGAGCCGCGGATAGTCCTCGGCATACACGCCGATCAGCGCTTGCGGCGGCGCGAAGAACGGCCGCGGCAGCCATTCGAGTTGCGCCGTGACGGCTTCCCATGCGCTCACGCCGAGCGCCAGCGCGAGCAGCCACGGCATCGCGCGAAGCCATGCGCCGATGCGCGTGGGCGTGGCCGCCGTCGCGGAAGGACCGCGCCATCCCGCGATCGCGGTTGCCGCCGCGAATGCCGCGAGCAGCAGTTTGAGCGCGATGAATTCGTTCGTGTACGGCCAGTCGTCGAGACTCGGCCACCACTCGGTCAGCGCCGCGCTGGTCAACCAGGCTAACGCGGCGAGCCCGGCTATCAGGGTGGCGCGGATGACGTCGCGTGAAGCCGTATCGCCGGCCTCGCCTCGCGCCGCGATCGAATCGGACTGGGTGGACATAAAAGGCTGCGGCCTCCTTGCCGGTTTGGCTGAAGCCTTGCATGGTAGCCATGCCGTTCCTGCGTGCAAAACGACGAATTCGACTATGCAAATCGGCAATCGCGTTTGCGCCTTTTTCGCGCTGCGCGAGCAGCAGGATTCGAACGTCCGCTGATTTTCTTATGTGCAATGATTGGTTGGATTCGAGCACCGGCGAACTTAACGTGAGAGCCGACGGCCTGTGAGCCGGCGGCATACGTCTCGTTGAGTGCTTCGGTCGGCACGCGCATCATTCGAAGCGGGGTTTCCGCTTTACCGCAAACCTGCAGGCCGTTCTAACGGAGCGCGGCTGAGCGACCACGGCTGCCGACTTGCGACCGCGCTAGGGTTTCTTCGGCGCGCACAGGCGTGAAAGCGCTGCTGACTGACAGGCATCGAGAATTTCGTCCGCCAGAGGCGAGTCATCGGGACAGGCTCGTGAGAGCATGACCGCGCCCACGACCTGCGCAATCGCGTCGATTGCTCTCGCTCGCGCTTCTCGCCGAGCCGCCACCTTCCTGGCGCCATGTTCGTTTTCAAAACTCGCCAGCAGCCGTTCAATACCATCGGCAAAGGCTTGCTTGACCTGCTTCGGCTGACGCGCGGCGTCCGCGGATAACGCCGCCATCGTGCAGCCGGTGCCAGCATCGTCACGGTGCTCTCGCGACAAATACTGCTTGATGAACGCGGCAATGTCGGCGCCCGCGGTTTTGGCCGCCGACTGCGAAAAACCACAGGCCGCGGCCTCCGCCATCAGGTCGGCCTTGGAGCCGAAGTGCTTATAGAAGCCGCCGTGGGTGAAGCCGGCGGCCGCCATCAAATCCGCCACGCCCACCCCGTCGTAGCCCCGCTCACGAAACAGCGTCGAAGCGGTCTCGACGATGTGCGCCCGGTTCGCCTGCGCCTGCGCTTTAGTGACCTTCATGTTCAGGGCCTCTCTCTTCGGCTAACGCCACGCTAAAGTCCTCACTATACATTGATGTCGCTCATCATCAAAGACGTTGACATTTTTGATTACGAGCATCATCATTAAGCGAATCGCATCGGAATGGCGATGCATTCGTTTATCGGCGCCGGAAGAACGACTCCGGCGCTCACATGTGCGCGCATCCCGCGCCCCGGGTTCTCCAGACATCCACGCTATAGGCACGACATGACCCACAAGTCGCTCTTCGATTCCTGCACTCTCGGTGCGCTGACGCTGTCCAACCGTATCGTCATGGCCCCGTTGACGCGCAATCGTGCGGGCCAGGGGCTGGTGCCCACCGATCTGACCGCCACCTACTATGCCCAGCGCGCCTCGGCGGGCCTGATCATCACCGAGGCCACCCAAGTCTCCGCTCAGGCCCAGGGCTATCAGGACACCCCAGGCCTGTACACCCAGCATCAGATCGACGGCTGGCGCAAGGTCACCGAGGCGGTCCACGCCCAGGGCGGCCGCATCTTCGTGCAGTTGTGGCATGTCGGCCGCATCTCGCACGTCGATCTGCAGCCGGATGGCGCCGCGCCGGTCGCGCCCTCGGCCATCCGCGCCGAGACCAAGACCTTCGTCAACAACGGCTTTGCCGATGTCTCCGAGCCGCGGGCGCTGCAACTGGACGAACTGCCAGGCATCGTGAACGACTTCCGCCAGGCCGCAGCCAACGCGATCGAGGCGGGCTTCGACGGCGTCGAGATTCACGGCGCCAACGGCTATCTGCTGGAGCAGTTCATCAAGGACGGGGCGAATCACCGCACCGACGCATACGGCGGTTCCATCGAGAACCGTGCGCGCCTTCTATTGGAAGTCACTGCCGCAGTCGTTCAGCAAATCGGCGCCGACCGCACGGGCGTGCGCATCTCGCCGGTGTCGCCAGCCAACGGCATCGCCTGCAGTGACCCGCAGCCACAGTACGACTACATCGTCGAGCAGCTCAGCGCGCTCGGCGTCGTCTACCTGCATGTCGTCGAGGGGGCCACCGGCGGCCCACGCGACGTGGCGCCGTTCGACTACGCCGCACTGCGCAGCCGCTTCAAGCAGACTTATCTCGCCAACAACGGCTACGACCTCGGCCTCGCCACCGCCAGCCTCAATGACGGCAAGGCCGATCTGTTCGCCTTTGGCCGCCCGTTCATCGGCAATCCGGATCTGGTGGGGCGCCTTAAAGCCGGCGCGCCGCTGGCGACGTTGAACCCGGCCACACTCTACGGCGGCGGCGCCGAAGGCTATATCGACTACCCCACGCTGGCCGAAGCCAGCACTAGTTAATCAACCGGCACGGCCGCCCCGATTGCTGGGCGGCGACGGTCCACACCCAACCCACGGAACCGACAAGATGAACACCCTCCCCACTGTCCTCATTACCGGCGCCTCCTCCGGCATCGGCGCGATCTATGCCGAGCGCCTCGCGCGCCGCGGCCATCCTCTCGTTCTCGTCGCGCGCGACAAGGCGCGGCTGGATGCACTGGCTGCCCGCCTGCGCGACGAAACGAAAATCGACGTCGAGGTGCTCCGGGCCGACCTGACGCAGCCGTCCGATCTGGCTGCGGTCGAATCCCGTCTGCGCGAAGACGCCGGTATCCGCATCCTGATCAACAATGCCGGCCTCGCTCAATCAGGCGGCTTCGTCGAGCAGACCGCCGACGCCATCGACCGTCTGGTGACGCTCAATATCACCGCCCTGACGCGGCTTGCGGCCGCCATCGCCCCGCGCCTCGCGCAGGCCGGCGAAGGCGCGATCGTCAACATCGGCTCGGTGGTCGGTCTCGCGCCGGAGTTCGGCATGTCGGTCTACGGCGCGACCAAGGCGTACGTGCTGTTCCTGTCGCAGGGCATGAGCCTGGAACTGGCGCCCAAGGGCGTTTATGTTCAAGCCGTGTTGCCGGCGGCCACGCGCACCGAGATATGGGAGCGCGCCGGCATCGACATCAACACGCTGCCCGAAGTCATGGAAGTGGGTGAACTGGTCGACGCGGCGTTGGTCGGTTTCGACCGCCGCGAATTGGTCACGATACCGCCGCTTCACGTCGCCGAGCGTTGGGACGCGCTCGACTCCGCACGCCAGGTTTTGCTCTCCGACATCCGTCAGGGAGAGGCTGCGGAGCGTTATCGGGCAACTCAGTGATGCTGTCCGCCGATAGGGCGATGAATCATCCCGGCCCCCGTTCGGTTCAGGTCACTGGCGCTCGGTGAACAAACCCCCGGCATCGAGCGGCATGCGTCAGCCAGCGTCGCTCGCACCGACGGCCGCGCCGGGAAGCACGACGATTTTCCCGCGCCTGCCGCGGTCGAATGTTGCCAGCACAGCGTCTCTTGCATTTGCGAGAGCGAAAGTGATGGTCGCAGGCGGCCGAAGGTGGCCGCGGGCAACCATCGAGAACAGCGCGGTGCGTACACGCCGCGCCTGTTCCGGCCGGTTGGCCAGGAAGTACCGTATATCGACGCCATGCAAGGTCGCGTTCTTGAGAAGCGCCAGGTTGACCGGAAGCGACGGAATGGCGCCACCCGCAAACCCGATCACGAGATAGCGGCCGCCTTTGGCCAGGGAGCGGAACGCCGGCTCCAGCATGTTTGCGCCGACCGGGTCGAGCACGACATCGACGCCTTCCGGCGCGACTCGCTTGAGCGCCTCCCGCCAATCCGGAAGGCTGTAGTCGATCGCAGCCACTGCACCCAGCTCGCATGCGGCTTGACGCTTGAACTCGCTCGACGCCGCCGCGATCACGCGCGCCCCGGCATGCACGGCAAGCTGAATCGCGGCGGACGACACCGCACCACCCGCGCCAAGCACGAGCAACGTATCGGCGGCCGTCAACCGTCCCTGATCGAACAACGCATAGTGTGCCGTCTGATAGTCCACCAGCATGGCTGCGGCAACGGGCATCGGCAGCTCGCCGGGGACAACGTCCACGTCGGCGGCGTCGACCACCACGTATTCCGCCAGGCCTCCGCCAAGCTGCCACGTGACGACGCGATCACCGACAAGTTGCCCCGTCACGCCCGAACCGACGGCGTCGACCACGCCGGCAATTTCTCCGCCCGGCACGTAAGGCAAGCGCGGCTTGATCTGATAGCGGCCTTGCATCATCAGCCCGTCGACGAAACCAAGAGCCGTTGCTTCGATGCGAATCCGCAGTTGGCCGTGTTCGGGCTCTGGCAACGGCTCATCGACCAACGCATAGGAGCCGAGATCGAACGCTGTTCCTGAGAAGCTTTGCACGCTTTACCTCCCTCTCGAACATCATGACCAGCGCGCGCACCAATACGCCGCACCGATACGCCGCACCGATACGCGCGAATACGGCCGCACTCGACCGACCGTAGTCGCACTTTACAGCGCATGGCGCGCTCAGCGGACCCACAGCTTCATCCCGCCAGCCTCGTGATCGCTACCCGGCTGCCCGCTTGCTCGCGCAGACGAAACTTCTGGATCTTCCCGGTAGCGGTCTTGGGCAATTCCCCGAAAATCACGCGACGCGGGCATTTGAAATGCGCCAGTCGCTCCCGGCAGAACAAGATGACATCCTGCTCCGTGATGTGGGAGGCATCCGGCTTCAGTTCGATAAACGCACAAGGCGTCTCGCCCCATTTGTCATCCGGCTGCGCGACCACGGCCGCGTTCAGGACGCCCGAGATGCGATAAATGACCTCCTCCACCTCGACGGACGAAATGTTCTCTCCACCCGAGATGATGACGTCCTTGGAGCGGTCGGTGATCTGGATATAGCCATCGGAATGAACGACAGCAAGATCGCCGGTATGGAACCAACCGCCGGCGAAAGCTTTCGCCGTTGCGTCGGCATTCTTGAAGTATCCCATCATCACCGTATTCCCCCGGACCAGAACTTCACCGCAAGACTTGCTATCGGCGGGCACCGGTTCGAGCGTCGCGAGATCGGCGACCGACATTTTCTCGAACGCCGCCGCGCGTACCCCTTGCCGCGCTTTCAGTTTCCCTTGTTGCTCCGGCGACAACGTATCCCACTCGTCGTGCCAGGCACAGCTGATGGGCGTGCCGGAGATCTCGGTAATTCCAAAGACATGGTCGACGTCGAATCCCATCGCGCCCACGGCCTCCAGAACCGCTGCCGGCGCCGGCGAGCCGGCGGTAAGGACGCGCACCCGACGCGGCAGCGGCTGCCGTTCCGATTGAGGCATGCTCGCGATGCCTGAGAGCACGATCGGCGCCGCACAAAAATGATCGACCCCGTGCTCGGCGATGGCGGTGAGAATATTCGCGGCATTCACCTTGCGCAAACAGACGTGCGTTCCCGCCGCCGCAGTAATCGCCCATGTGAAGCACCAGCCGTTCGCGTGGAACATGGGAAGCGTCCACAGGTAAATCGGCGCACGCGGGAGCGGCCAGTTCGTCATCTGCAACAGGCTCATCAGATAGGTGCCGCGGTGGCTCGGAACGACGCCTTTCGGATCGCCGGTTGTGCCTGAGGTGTAGTTCAATGCAATGGGCGTCCACTCGTCGAGCGGACGGCGGCCCGCAAATGCCGGATCACCGCTCGCCAGCAGCGACTCATAATCAGTTTCCCCGATGGCGGGGCCGTCAGGCGCTTCGTGATCGTTGATGTCGATCACACGCGGCGGATTGGGAACCGACTGCAATGCTTTCTCGACCAGCGGAGCCAGTTCGCGGTCCACCAGCAGAAGCTTGCATTCTCCGTGGCGCAGAATGAATGCAACACCGTCGGCATCGAGGCGGCAATTGATGGCGTTGAGCACAGCCCCCGAGAGAGGCACGCCGAAGTGTGCCTCGAGCATGGCCGGCGTGTTCGGCGCGATGATCGACACCGTATCGCCCGGTTCGATCCCCAACTGAACGAGCGCCGACGCGAGGCGATAGCAACGCTCGCGCGTTCTCGCCCACGTCTGCCGGAAGCCGCCATGAACGATCGCGGTTCGATCCGGATAGACGTCGGCGGTTCGATCGAGGAAGGTCAGTGGCGTCAATGGAACGTGGTTTGCCGCGTTCTTCTCGAGTCCTCGAGAATAGGCCGTTGCACTCATGACTTTGTCTCCATTCATTCTTGGTAGAAAGTAGTGAAATCGCCGACCGGACTGCGCTCCGTGACGAGAGAGTTCTCGATGCAGTTGTGATCCGCATAACCCAGGCTCATTCCGCACACCAACATGTGGTTGTCGGGAATGGACAGTTCGTTGGCGATGACACGGTGGAACTTGTTGAAAGCCGCCTGCGGGCAGGTGTCGAGGCCTCGCGCCCGGGCCGCAATCATCACGCTTTGCAGGAACATACCGGTGTCCAGCAGACTGCCTTCACGCATGACCCGGTCGACCGTGAAGAACAGGCCGACGGGTGCGTCGAAGAAGCGGTAGTTGCGGCCGTGCTGCACATGCATCCGCTCCTTGTCGCCCTTCTCGATGCCCAGCAGGCCATACAGGTTCCAACCGACCTCACGCCGGCGATCCACATACGGTGCGATCCATTCGCGTGGGTAGTAGTCGTAGGGCTCGTCCAGATCGGAACTGCGCGCAGGATCGTCATTGATCTCGTTGATGGCGGCAGACAGGCGCGACTTCGTCGCGCCTGTCACGACATGCACATGCCAGGGCTGGATGTTCACGCCGGTCGCGCTGAAACGGGCAACGTCGAGGATGGACTCGATTTGCCCGCGAGAAACCGGTGTGGGCAGGAAAGCACGGACGCTGCGCCGCGTGACGAGTGCCCAATCGACGGCCCGGTTCACGTCGGCAAGCGAGCTCAAGGGAGAAGGAGATAGACGGTCCATTTCGATGCCGGCATTGAAAGTTGATCTGCACTGAGCCATGTCGTGTTTGTCGAGGGTAGAGCCCCATACGAGCCGCGTTGTTCGCACGCATCCCGGCCATGAAGCGGCATAGGACGGAAACGTCAGCGCCCCGCGCTACCCTGAACCGCGACAACAGGCACGCTGTTCGAGCGATGCGAGTCGGCGCGTGTCTGATTGATCAGCGTCACCGCCGCCGCACCGATGAGGCCAGCCACGCCGATTGCCATGAAATTCTGTTCGAGCGGCAGCTTCAAGGAGACGAGCCAACCAATGAGCACCGGAGCCACGATGGCGCCGACCCGGCCCACGCCGGAAGCAAAGCCGACACCGGTAGAGCGGATCGCATGAGGATAGAAGTCGCCCGCATAAGCGTAGGCCAGCAATTGCGTACCGAGCGTCGATGCGCCGACGACGAACACAACGGCAAACAACGACACGGTCGACTTCGTGTAGCCCATCAGTGACAGCGCAACCGCCCCGACGATGTAAAACGCAATCAGCACCCGCTTGATGTTGACCTTGTCGCTGAGCCAACCGCCGAAGATCGCACCGGCAATCGCGCCGACGTTGAAGACGATCACGAAGTTCAAAGCCGAACCCAGGCTATATCCCGCCATGGCCATCAGCTTGGTCAACCACGAACTGAGCGCGTAGACCATGAAGAGGCCCGTCATGAACGCGACCCAGATCATCGTGGTACTGAAGCCGCGGCCATCCTGGAAGAGCCGTCGCACCGAAGCGTCCTTGCTTTTGTCCGACGAAGACCCTGCAAACTGCTCCTGACCGCTCAACGGATAGTCGGGCACCAACCGCTTCATCACCGCACGCAGTTCGTCGCGCCGGCCGCTTTTGACCAGGAAGGTCATCGAGTGCGGCATCGTTTTGATGATGAACGGGATCAGCAGCACTGGCAGGCCCGCGGCAAAAAAGACGGATTGCCAGCCATAGCTGCCGATAAGCTGCTTTGCGGTCAGCGCCACCAGAATCCCGCCAATGGAATATCCCGCGAACACCAGCGTCACCAAGCGCGTACGCAGCGCGTTAGGCGAGAACTCCGCCATCTGCGCGGTGACGATCGGCAAGACTCCGCCAATGCCCAGGCCGGCGATGAATCGCGTGACGCTGAAACTGATGGGATCGCTCGTCAGCCCGGCGGCCGCCGTGAAAAGACTGAACAGGGCCACGCACACGCACATCATCATGGGTCGACCGAAACGGTCAGCCAGCGTGCCAAGGAAAATGGCCCCGAGCATGACGCCGAAAAGCGTCGAGCCGGCCATGACGCCGGCGCTGGTCGCGTCGATGCGCATGTCCTTCATGATCGACGGCAGTGCCGCACCCACGACGGCAAGATCGTAGCCGTCGAGTATCAGCATCAACACACACCAGAACAGGACAAGGGTATGAAAGCCATTGAATCTGGCCTGACCCGCGAGTGAGTGCACGTCTATCTG
Source organism: Paraburkholderia terricola (assembly GCF_003330825.1). NCBI lineage: Bacteria > Pseudomonadati > Pseudomonadota > Betaproteobacteria > Burkholderiales > Burkholderiaceae > Paraburkholderia > Paraburkholderia terricola. Next base: position 1,556,933 of record NZ_CP024942.1, on the reverse strand, counting down.
GTTCATGTCGTCTCCTTCGGTTTAATGTCGTGGATGAAGTCCACGCGGGCTCCAACGGCGCCCTCGATGAGCGGCCTTGTCGCGGCTCGGATCGGCCGTTGGTACCCGGCTGTAATCAGTGTGAGATGGACGCGGCTGGCAGTCCATGTCCATCAACTTCAATCTGAATGAGGTCGCCGAACACCGGCGTTGCCGGCGTTCACCCGTGACGAATGGACATGGCCGTCGTTGCGACCGCCTGCGGCGACCTGGCTGCTAATCCGGCGATACGCACGTAAAACTGGACGCTGCGTTCGGGTCGCCGGACCCGTTGTACGCCGGGTACCGCGGATACCTGCAGAGCGGCCGCTCCATTCCTTTCCCGGGATCGACGCTGCGCGTGGCGACGATCTTGCGGCTGGATGGCTTGACCCCCTTCTCGATCCACTCGAACATCGGATTCACGAGATCGACCATGTCGGGTCCACGGCCACCGTTGGGCGTGGCGGCACAATGATCATTCCCCGGAAGCACGTAGTACTCGACGAACTGATCCGCCGCGGATTGCCCGCCCGCCGAAACAACGAGCTTGTTGTAGTAGTCGGTGGTGTTATTCAGGGTGATCAGCCAGTCCGTCGTTCCGTGAAAGAGCATCAGTTTTCCGTTGCGAGCCCTGAAGCCGCCGAGATCGGGGTTGACCGCATCGATCAGGTTCGCGAGATAGTCGAGCCGCGTGGCGTATGCCTGGGGCTCCACGAGCAGTGGATCGACCGAAGGATCCTGCGCAACGAAATACCGCATGTAGTCCCCACCCAGGATCTGATAGGTGGTTCCGCCCACGGCTTGCCATGAAGCGTCGTCAGCGGTCTCCCCGCCTCCTTGGGGGAAAGCGGGCCACGTGTATCGCCCGCCCGCGACGCTTGTCGGCTCGTACAACGTTCTGGCGGACTCGAGTTGCGCGTCGGTGAGACAAGCGTCCGAGTCGGCGGCATTGCACCTCAGTGCCGTCAGGTCGACCTTGCAGGCCTCCGGCCTGCTGATGATGTTGTCCTTCAGTCCATCCAGTTCGTCGCACCGGGATTGCATGAAGTTGGCGATAGTCCGCACCTTGCCGACGCTCAAGGCGGCGCCCGGCTTTGCAAGCTGCCTGAGGATCTTTTGGTACCAGAGAAATTGACCTGTGTACGCATTTGCAGGGGCTCTGGCGATGATGCCGTCGAACAGATCGGGGTGGCGTTGAGCCTGAATCAAAGCCTGCCGCCCGCCGCCCGAGCATCCCTCATAGACGAACCTGGTGTTGTCGAGAGAACCGCCATAGCGCTTGTGCAGAATTGCCTTGGCGGAGGCGAGCACTTTTGGCACGGCAGCGTAGGCATAGTCCTCCAACATCTGCGCGTCGAGCGCGAAGGAGCCTTGGGGATGTTTCGCCGCATCGTGCCCGTGGTTCGTCGCGATGGTGGCGTAGCCCTTCTCAGCGACGCCGGGGCTATATGCCGTCTCGTAGATGATGCCGTCGAAACCGCCGCCGCCCATGAAAAGCACACGGTTGTTCCATGTCGTAGGCATTCGGACTTCGAAGGCGAGTTCCTTGGGCAGTTCACCGCGAACAACGCAGGCTTCGGGCACGGAGCCGGCCGCGGGAACCAGGGCGGCCTTCGTGATCGTGGCTCCTTCAAACTGCTTGTTCAGAAGCGCGTTGCAGGCGGCTTCGGCAGTCGTTGCCGACTCCCCGGTTGCCAGGTCGTTACCGCCACAGGACGCGAGTACCAGGCAAGCCGCAGCCGGAATGAGACGGGAACGAACGAAAGCCCTCGGGCCAACGCTGTGTGCGCCTTTATGTACCAGGCCTGCCGAACTGGTGGAAGTCGTGCTGATAAGAGTCATGTTGTCTCCGTGCGTGACGCTCGTTATGTCGCGTTCTTCGCAGCGGCAACCGCTGAATCCTCAGCAATAAGTCGTTGTTGGCTGGACCGTTGGCACCGTTGCAACCGCAGTGTCAGCCTGGTTGGTCTCGCGATCCATGTCCGCGCACTTCAGCTTGAATGAGGTCTCTGGACATGCCGCGCTAATCAGAGGAAGCCGCCCTGCCGTGGCGATACATTCCGGGGCTGGCCCCGGTCCACTTCCTGAAAGCCCGGTGAAATGCACTGGTTTCCTGAAATCCGGTGCGCGCGGCGACTTCGGCGACCGTGAGAGAACTGCTGGAAAACAGCTCGATGGCGATGTCGCGGCGCAATTCGTCTTTCAGTTGCCGGTAGCTCGTGCCTTCGGCCAGCAGGCGGCGTTGCAGCGTGGCCGAGGACAGATTCAGCAACTGCGATAGCGCGTCGAGGTCGGGCCACTCGTCAGGGACCTGGTTTCGCAAACGGCGCCTTACCACGGCAGTCGTGCTGGATTCGTTGCGATATTTAACCAGGATATTGGCCGGCGCGTTCTGCAGGAACGCATGCAGGCTCGTTTCCGTCCCGGACAGTTTGAGATCGAGGAAACTGCGATCGAACCGGATCAGGGTTTCGTCGGCGGAGAATGTCACGTCCTCGCAGAAGCGCATGCGGTAGTCGCTGTCATCGATTGGCGCACAAGCGCGAAACCTCATCTCGATCAGCGGAATCCGTCTGCGTGCCAGCCAACACGCAAGCCCGTGCACGAGGATGAACCACGTACCGTAGGCAAACAGGCGGCGCGTCAGGCCGTCGTCATGCAGGATGATCAATGCATGCTCGCCCTCGCAGCGTAGCTCCCCATGAATGTCGTCGAGAACCGCACGCAGAAACTTCAGCATGCGACGCAACGCGTGTTCCAGGTTCTCGGCATGCAGAACCGCGTGGCACATCAGCGCGTAACTGCCCCGGCGCAATGGATGGCTGTCCAGACCGAAAAACTCGTCGTCCATCAATTCGGCCAGCGCCGCCCATAGGCGCGAAAAAGCTAACGCGGGCACGCGGGCTCTCGGGGCATTCAACAATTCCGCCGCGATGCCGGCGTGCTGCAGTGCGGCCGGCACATCCAGATTACGTTGCGTGGCGACCAGAATCGCTTCACGCACCAGGCCGATAGACGTTGTGCCCTTGTCTTGAGCGTCATTCATGGTCAGGTTCCACCCACAGAAGTGCACTGATGTTAATCGCTGCCGGGCGCCAGCGAAACCTGCCACGACTGGGCGCCACCAGTCATCGGCCGACGAGCATCGCGGCAATCGAATCCCACGACATGTCCGAAAGGCTCATGCATGAAGAGGTCCATGGGCATGGGCTTACTCTCGCCTGACGCTTAGCATCACCAGCCAGTAGATCGTCGCGAACGTGTGCTCACTCCCGGGAGACAGAAGTGCGGATTCAACATAAAGGTTTCGTCGTCACAGGCGGCGGCTCAGGGCTCGGCGCCGCCACGGCGCGCCGTCTGGTGGCGGGCGGCGCCCGCGTGCTGCTCGTGGACCTGAACCACGACGCCGGGACCGCCCTGGCGGCGGAACTGGGCAGCCATGCTTGCTTCGCCAAGGCCGACATATCCGACGCAGCCAGCGCGGAGAGTGCGTTGGCCGCATTCCGCGACACCTTCGGCACGCTGCATGGCCTGATCAATTGCGCAGGCGTCGCACCCGCCGAGAAAGTGCTCGGACGTGAAGGCCCGCACGCGCTAGAAAGTTTCGCGCGCACCGTTCAGATCAACCTGATCGGCGCCTTCAACATGGTGCGGCTGGCCGCGGCCTGCATGGCCGGGAACATGCCGGAGACCGATGGCGAGCGCGGGGTCATCATCAATACCGCTTCAGTCGCGGCCTTCGATGGTCAGATCGGGCAAGCGGGCTACGCCGCCTCCAAAGGCGGCGTCGTGGCGATGACGCTGCCTATCGCGCGCGAATTGGCCCGCCATGGCATTCGGGTGGTCACCATCGCGCCCGGCATCATGGGGACGCCGATGCTCAAAGGCATGCCCACGGAGGTACAAGACGCCCTCGGCAAGATGGTCCCCTTTCCCGCGCGCCTTGGACGGCCGGATGAGTTTGCGGGCCTTGTGCTGCACATCCTCGACAACACCTACCTCAACGGCGAGGTGATTCGCCTTGACGGCGCCATTCGCATGGCGGCCAGATGAATTCAGCCTCTGGCGTACGCATGGCGATTGCTGCTGCCGCCTTGCTTCCGTTGGCTTTCGTTGGCTTCGGTCGGCTCCAGTTAACCCGACTCGCCGAATCCGGATTGGGTCAGTTGATTCATCGACCACCAAACTTTCCTCACCCCTTGCAACGCCGCCATCGAGCGGCGGATGGAGACTCGCATGCCTGCCTTTTCGACTTCCCATGATCCCGTCGTCATCGTCGCCGCCACCCGCACGCCGCTGGGTGGTTTCCAGGGCAACTTCGCCTCGCTGACAGCGCCCCAACTGGGCGCCAACGCCATCCGTGCCGCCGTGCATCGGGCCGGGCTCCAGCCGGAGGCCGTGGACGAGGTGCTCATGGGCTGCGTGCTGCCCGCCGGCCTCGGCCAGGCGCCCGCCCGTCAAGCGGCGCTGGCGGCGGGCTTGCCGGTCTCGGCGGGCTGCACCACGATCAACAAGGTCTGCGGCTCGGGGATGAAGGCAACCATGCTGGCGCACGACCTGCTGCTGGGAGGGAGTCAACAACTGATCGTGGCCGGCGGCATGGAATCCATGAGCAACGCGCCCTACCTGCTGCCCAAGGCCCGCTCGGGCCAGCGCCTGGGGCACGGCCAGATGCTGGACCACATGTTCTTCGACGGCCTGGAGGATCACTACGGCGCCGCCTCCGACGGCCGCCTGATGGGCACCTTCGCCGAGGACTGCGCGCGCCGTTTCGGTTTCACGCGTGAGGAGCAGGACGTCTATGCTTCCACCTCCACGCTGCGCGCGCAGCAGGCGCAGCGCGACGGCCTGTTCCGCTGGGAAATCACGCCCGTGACCGTGCCGGGTCGCTGCGGCGAGAAACGCATCGATGACGACGAGGCGCCAGCGAAGGCGCAACTGGACAAGATCCCCACCCTCAAGCCCGCCTTCGCCAGGGACGGCACGGTCACGGCGGCGAACTCCAGTTCGATCGCGGATGGGGCGGCGGCCCTGGTGCTGATGCGCCAGTCCACCGCGCGCGCGCGTGGTTTGGCACCGCTGGCGCTCATCCGTGGGCACGCCACACAGTCACAGGAGCCGGCCTGGTTCACCACTGCGCCCGTGGGCGCGATCCAGAAGTTGCTCGCCAAGGTGGGCTGGCAGGTGGGCGACGTGGACCTGTGGGAAATCAACGAGGCATTCGCCGTGGTCGTCATGGCCGCGATGCGTGAACTGTCGCTGCCGCACGAGCGCGTGAACGTGCATGGCGGCGCCTGCGCGCTGGGTCATCCGATCGGCGCAACGGGCGCGCGCCTCATCGTGACGCTGCTGGGCGCGCTTCGCCAGCGCGGCGCGAGGCGCGGCGTGGCGAGCCTGTGCATCGGTGGCGGCGAGGCCACGGCGCTGGCGCTTGAGATCGTCTGAGCAACATCGTTCCAACATCGTTTCATTTACAGCGCACGGGCCGTGGCATCACGATGCGATCTCGAACCGCAATCGTCGCGGCTCTCAGGACTTCACCGTCGACGGACGTTCGACCCGGCTCACCAGATAGTCAACCATGCGCTGTGCGGCCGGCTGCAACGCATCGAAACTCTTGAAGCACACGACGAAACGGCGATGTGCCCAGGCATCGGTGAGAGGAATGATCCTGATTCCAAGCGCCGGCCGATACGTCTCGGCCACCTCCACCGGCACGACGCTGATCCCGAGCCCGGCCGCGACCACGCGAAACGCCGCATCGAAGCTCGATACGATCACCCGGTAGGACACGGTCGTGCCCGCGCTCGCCGCCGCGCGCTGCAGCATCGTATGAACGGCCGTCGACGGCAGCAATCCGACATGCTCGTACTGCAAGGTCTGATCGAAGCGCAGCGACGCCTCGCCAGCGAGCGGATGATCGCGATGGACCGCGAGCGCGAGCCGGTCCTGCCGATACGGACGATGCTGAAGCCCTTGCAGGTCGACGTTATCCCAGCACACGCCGATGCTCGCCGCGCCTTCGCGTAACTGCCGCACGAGATCGGACGACAGTCGTTCCTCGACATCGACCCGGATGTTCTGATACTCGGGTTCGCGCATGAATGAAGCGATGTCGTCGAGCAGCGCCTCCGCGATCGCGGAGGCCGACGCGCACACGCTCACGCGTCCTTTCAACCCGCCGCCGAATGCGGCGACGTCGCTTGCGATGCGCTCCATCGTGAAGAGCACGTTGCGCGCGTGTTCGAGCAAGGCGATGCCCGCCGCCGTTGGCTGGACGCCGCGCCGCGAGCGCGACAGCAGCGGCACGCCCAGTTCGCTCTCAAGTTGCGCGATGCGCTTGCTGATCGCGGACGGCTCGATGTGCGCCTCGTCCGCCGCCCGCGCGATATTGCGGTGATCGCACACGGCCACGAAAAGCCGCAGCGTCTTGAGGTCGATGTCGCGCATTCGCAGTCTCCAGGTCGCTCGCTCAGACATTCCCGATTGGAACGCCAACCGTTCCAAAATACCGCTTTAAGGTTTCGTTGGAATGTCTAAAGTTAGCACAACGCCGGCAACCCGACGACCGGCACGAGACAAACGGAGACAGCACTCAATGCCCTCGTTCCCCACGAACGTCGTCATTCGCGAAGTCGGTCTGCGCGACGGCCTGCAAAGCATCCAGACGATGCTTCCCACGAAACACAAGATCGAATGGATCGGCGACGCCTACGCCGCCGGCCAGCGCGAAATCGAAGTCGGCTCGTTCGTGCCGGCGCGGCTTTTGCCGCAACTCGCCGACACCGCTGAACTCGTCGCCTACGCGAAGACGCTGCCGGGCCTCGTAGTCTCGGTGCTCGTGCCGAACCTCAAGGGCGCCGAGCGCGCCATCGATAGCGAAGCCGACGTGCTGCTCGTGCCGCTCTCCGCGAGCCACGAGCACAGCCTCGCCAATCTGCGCAAGACACCCGATGAAGTCGTCGCCGAAGTGGCGCGCATCCGGGCCGCACGCGATGCCGCCGGTTCGAAGACGCTGATCGAAGGCGGCATCGGCACGGCGTTCGGCTGCACGATCCAGGGCCGCGTCGATCAGGCCGAGGTGCTGCGCTGCATGCAGGCCTTGCTCGATGCAGGCGCGGATCGCGTGAGCATCGCCGATACGGTCGGCTACGCCGGACCCGCCGCCGTGCGCGATCTGTTCGAGAAGGCCCGCAAGGTTGCGGGCGAGCGCTTCTGGTGCGGCCACTTCCACGACACGCGCGGCCTCGCGCTCGCCAACGTGTACGCGGCGCTCGAAACCGGCGTCGCACGCTTCGATGCGACGCTCGCCGGCATCGGCGGTTGTCCGCATGCGCCGGGCGCGAGCGGCAACGCGTCGAGCGAGGACCTGGCGTTCATGCTCGCCGACATGGGCATCGAAACCGGCATCGATATTCCCGCCTTGCTGGCACTGCGCGCGAAGGTCGCGCGATGGCTCGAAGGCGAAACGCTTCACGGCGCGTTGTGGCTCGCCGGACTGCCCAAAACCTTCGCGGTTCCGGCTGCGCTCAACGCTTGAGGACATCATGAGCAACGACACCCGACTTCCCCTCGACGGCGTGCGCGTCATCGAATTCACGCACATGGTCATGGGGCCGACGTGCGGCATGATCCTCGCCGATCTCGGCGCCGAGGTCATCAAGATCGAGCCGCCCGGCGGCGACAAGACCCGCAAGCTGCCGGGTCTGGGGATCGGCTTCTTTCGCTCGTTCAACCGCAACAAGAAGAGCGTCGTGCTCGACATCAACACGCCGGAGGGCAAGGAAGCGGCGGTGGAACTGATCGGCACCTGCGACGTGATGCTCGAAAACTTCCGCCCCGGTTTGATGACAAAGCTGGGCCTCGACTACGTCACGCTGTCGAAGCCATACCCCGGCCTCATCTACGTGTCGCACAAGGGCTTTCTGCCAGGGCCGTACGAGAAGCGCCTCGCGCTCGATGAAGTCGTGCAGATGATGGGCGGCCTCTCCTACATGACGGGCCCGATCGGTCGGCCGCTGCGCGCGGGGACGTCGGTGAACGACATCATGGGCGGCATGTTCGGCGCGATCGGCGTGCTCGCCGCGTTGCGCGAGCGTGAACGCACCGGCCAAGGCCAGGAAGTACAGAGCGCACTCTTCGAGAACTGCGTGTTCCTCTGCGCGCAGCACATGCAGCAATACGCGATGACCCGCGAGCCGCCGCCGCCAATGCCTGCGCGCGTGTCGGCGTGGAGCGTCTACGACGTGTTCACGCTGGCGGACGGCGAGCAGCTTTTCATCGGCGCGGTGAGCGACAAGCAGTTCATCACGCTGTGCGAGGTGCTCGGCCGCCCGGATCTGCCAGCCGAGCCGCGCTTCGCGACCAATGCGTTGCGCGTCGCGATCCGCCCCGAGTTGCTCGACGTTCTCGGCGTCATTCTCAAGGATCATCGCGTTGAAGAACTGTCGCCGAAGCTCGAAGCGGCCGGCATTCCGTATGCGCCGATCGTGCGCCCCGAGCAACTGCTCGACGACCCGCATCTGAAGGCGAGCGGCGGCCTCGTGCCGATGGAAACCGACGACGGCGGCGTGACCGAAGTCGTGCTCCTGCCGCTGACGATGGGCGGCCGGCGTCCGGGCGTGCGCCAGGCGCTCGCGCGCGTCGGCGAGCACACGCAGGAAGTGCTGTCGCGTCTGAAGAGCCGGGTGAGCGCATGAGCTTGCGCGCTGAACGCGCATCGAATCACGGAGCGGACTAAACGGCAGATCGCTTGGGCCGTGCGCGAGCAGCGTGCGGCCCATCACCTTCATACCGGCAAGCGTGCACACAAAAGAATGCCGCCGGTGCACAAAGCAGGAGACAAACATGCAGCAGACCGTCACCGCGGGCAGCCCCCCGCTTGCGTCGCCGAACGTTCGCATCGGCATCGACCCCGGCGCGGAAATCTCCGCGCGCATGGATCGACTGCCCATCACGCGGCATCTCTGGATGCTCGTGTTCCTCATTTCGCTCGGCGGCTTCTTCGAGGTCTACGACCTGATCTTCACCGGCTATATCGCGCCGGGCATGGCGAAGAGCGGTCTGCTCAAGACCACGACGAGCGCGTTCTTCGGCTTCACCGGCATCGCCGGCTTCATCGCCGCGACGTTCGCGGGGCTCTTCGTCGGCACCTTCGGGTTCGGCTGGCTGCCGGACCGCTACGGGCGCCGCGCCGTGTTCACCTTTTCGCTGCTGTGGTACTCGGTCGGCTCCGCGATCATGGCCTTCCAGACGACGCCCGAAGGCGTGATCCTGTGGCGCTTCATCACGGGCATCGGCGTGGGTGTGGAGATCATCACGATCGACAGCTACGTCACCGAACTGGTCCCGCAACACATGCGCGGCCGCGCGATGGCGTTCAACCAGATGGTGATGTTCGCGGCCGCGCCGGTCGCGGCGATCCTCTCGTACTGGCTCGTGCCGACGACGGTGTTCGGCATCGACGGATGGCGTGTCGTGGTGCTCGCGGGATCGATCGGCGCGGTGCTCGTGTGGTTCATCCGCCGCGCCGTGCCGGAAAGCCCGCGCTGGCTCGCGACGCACGGCCACGTTGAGAAGGGCGAGCGGGTCGTCGCGAAGATCGAGGCGATCGTCACGCGCGAGACAGGCCAGCCGCTGCCGCCTCCGCTACCGGTGATCGAGCAGCCCGCGCATCGGCGCGCGTCGTTTGCGGAGCTGTTGCAGCCGCCGTACCGCTCGCGCTTCATCATGCTGATCATCTTCAACTTGTGCCAGGCGATCGGCTATTACGGCTTCGCCAACTGGGTGCCGACGCTTCTGATCGGCCAGGGCATCACCGTGACGAAGAGCCTGCTGTATTCGTTCATCATCGCGTTCGCGATGCCGGCGGGCCCGATGCTCGCGATGCTCTACGCCGACAGGATCCAGCGCAAATGGCTGATCGTCGGCGGGGCGCTTGCGGTGATCGTTTGCGGCCTGGCATTCGGGCAAGTGAAGGAAGCCGTGCCGCTCATCATTCTCGGCGTGCTGATCAGTCTCGCCGGGCAGACCATTTCCGTATCCTTCCACGCGTACCAGGCGGAACTCTTTCCGACCGCGGTGCGCTGCCGTGCGAGCGGTATCGTGTATTCGGTCAGCCGCATCGGGGCGATGATGTCGGGGTTCTTCATCGCCTTCCTGTTACGCGATTTCGGCGTTGCGGGTGTGTTCACCGGCATCACCGGCTGCATGCTGGTCGTTGCCGTGGCGATCGGCGTGTTCGGACCCAGGACCAACGGCGTTCGACTCGAGGAGCTGAATCGGTGAGTTCCATGACGCGCTCAGTTCCGCTTTCGGGCTCACGTTGCAGATGCGGTTTTCATACCGATGTCGGCAATTCCGGCTTGCGCACCGTGTGCCTTCCCTTGCTGCGCCGGATCGCGATCATGACCAGCAAGACGACGGGGGCAATCAACAATCCTTCCGCCAGTTCCGGATCGAGAGGGAAATGCAGTGTATGAAGCGCCTTGAACCCGGCCGACGCCAGCGAGAGAACGTAATAGGAGATCGCGGCCACGGACAGACCCTCGACCGCGTGTTGCAGCCTCAACTGGCTGCGCGCGGTCTGATTCATGCCTTCCAGTAAGCGGGTCGTGTCCTCTTCCTGCGCGAGGTTGACGCGCGTGCGCAGCAGATCGACGGCTCTCGCCACCCGTCCAGCGAATTGCTCGTGGCGCGCCCAGACCGTCTTGCACGTCTCCATCGCCGGAGCGAAGCGCCGCTCCATGAATTCGGCGATCGTCGGCGTCCCTTCAATGCGTTCTTCGCGCAGCTCGTGAATGCGCGCAAGCACGAGTTTTTCGTAAGCACGCGACGCGCTGAAGCGCCCGCTCGACCCCGCCAGTGACTCGATGCGCACGGCAAGATGCGTGAGACGCACCAGCAGTTCGGCATCGTTGCGGCGCCCCTGGCTCGTGTCCATGCTGTGCATCAACGGCTGAAGCGCCGACTGCAATTCGTCGAGACTTCTGCCCAGTTCGCGGGCGACCGGCAGCGCCAGCAGGGCCATCATCCTGTATGTCTCGATCTCGTAGAGGCGCTGCAGGAGACGTCCGCCCTGCTCTTCCCGGAAGCCATCGTCGATCACGAGAAATCGCGAGAAGCCGTCGGACCGGATGGTCCAGTCGCAGTAAACCTGTCCGCCGCCCAGCACCGTGCTGCCCACCAGAATGGCGCCGTCGATCCACTGACGCACGCTCTGACGCGCCGCACCGGCTGCATCGCCCGACACGAGTTCCATCCGGGCAGCGACGAACCGCTTGCCTTCAAAACCGTGAAACCATTCAGAGGGGACATGTTCCTCCGCCAGATCGGAAAAGTAGTCCGCGTCATGGCGTTGCGCGACGAACGTGAAGGTGGAGAATTCGGTGTGCCTCTCCCATTTCAATTGCTTCTCGTCATTCCACCGTGCCGAGTAATGCGTCGTTCCCTCGGCGGGAATCGCGAGGCCGGTCAGTCTGCACAGCGATCGAAGCAGTGCTTCGTGAACGGAAGGGTCGCCGTCGGCATAGATGGCAAAGTGGGTAAGCGCCACTGATCCGCCGATCCTGAGAAACGGCCGCGCATGCAACTCGCGCGCGAGGCTGGCGCGCAGAAAATGGTCCATGGCTGATCTTCTTTCTGATTGTCCTGCGCGTCGTCGCGCGATCGGGACCAACCGGCGCTAACCGGTACTAACCTGTACTATCAGGCGCTCACGAAGGCGTGGACGAGCCGGTTGAATACCGCTGGTTTCGCGACGTTCATTCCATGCGACGCGCCGGCAATGGTTTGTTTGTCCGCGTAATCGATCCAATCCGCGAGCTTTTCAACGTTGTTGCGAAACATGCGAGGGCTCTTTTCGCCCTCGATCAGCAACGTCCTGCACTTCACGTCACGCGCCGCGTCATGTGAGTACGCGGGCAAAGGATCTCTAAACTGCTTCGGCAACGTGACGGCGTTGTCGATCGCCATGGTGCGAAAGCTCGCGGGACTCTTGCGCCAGAAGCCGGGCATGCTCACCGAGTCGACGAATAGTTCCAGTCCCGCATCGATCGCACCGCTCTCGATCAGATCGGCAACCTTGGCGCGAAGCACATTGGTCGCGGGCGGCAGCGCTGCTTCCGGCGCCCGATCGATTTGCAACGGGCCGCCCGGATCAGCAAGCGTCAGCGTTTTAACCAATCGCGGATACTCGCGCGCCACGTGGAAGGCGACGCAGCCACCCCGCGAGTGCCCGACCAGATGAACCGGTCCGAGGTTCATTGCGGCAATGAACTCGGCAAGCTCCGCGACGTGCGTCTTCCAGCCGAATTCCCCTTGAATGCATGCATCGGAAGCCGGCCAGTAATGGCTGAGACTGACCGAAACGCAGAGAAAATGCTTCGAGAGAAAATCCGTTTGACCGCTCCAGTAGCGGTAATCGCAAAGCGATCCATGCACGAACACCAGTGGCGCTCCCGAACCGCTGACCACATAGGGCACGCAAATGCCGGAGGGGACGGTGGCAAAGCACAACTCCGGGACAGCAAGTATTGAGGGGTCGGTTCGCGCGTTCATGCATGGGCTCCTTTTACAGCACTATGCACGACGCAATAACCTAAGAAAATCGCGTAATATTGATGGCATCTATCGATTTATCTGATACCAATGAAAGCACTCGATCTGGACGTTCTGACAATGATCGTCGCCGTCGCCGACACGGGGAACATCAGTCGTGCGGCGGACGTCGTGCATCGCTCGCAATCGGCGGTGAGCATGCAGATCAAGACGCTCGAAACCGCGCTCGGCAAGCCGCTTTTCGTGCGCAAGCCGAGAAGCGTGATCCCCACGCAAGACGGCGAGGTCCTGCTGACGTTCGCGCGGCGCATGCTCGCGCTGCGCGATGAAGCATGGGCGGCGGTGGTCCGGCCCGACGTCACCGGCCGGGTCGTCATCGGTGTGCCGGACGACTACGCGTCGTCACTGTTGCCGTCGATTCTCAAGAAATTTTCTGCCCAATATCCGAAGGTCGAGATTCAGGTCGTCGGACTGCCGAGCGTGGCGCTCGCGCCGATGGTGAAGGACGGCTCGGTCGACCTGGTCTGCGGGACACGCGTGAAGGGCCTATCGGGCGAGTTCATCCGGCACGAACCGATGGTCTGGGCCGCGGCGCCGAGTTCGCATGACATCTGGCGCGAACGGCCGCTGCCGATTGCCGTGTTCCTGCCGGGTAGCGTCGCCCGCGAAAACGCGATCCGCAGTCTGGAGCGGGCCAGGATCACCTATCGGACCTCCTACGAGAGCCCGAGCCTGCTCGGCCTGCTCAGCATGGTCGAGGCCGGACTCGCAGTGGCGCCGCTCGCGCAATGCGCGGTGCCTGCTCATCTGACCTTGCTCGGCCACGCGCACGGCTTGCCCGAGATCGCCGCGCTGGAGCTCATACTTGCGCGGAGTGCCAAATCGAAGCGGCCGCCATGCGACTTTCTCGCCGAAAAGATCATGTCGGAACTGCGGCGTTAATCGCACAGTTGTTCGCAACGTGCCGCGCGCCGGTACAGGCCTCGTTTCAGCGCAATCGATGACGATGCGAACAGGGCGTCTCGGCGTGCGACTGCCCCATGTTCGCACCAGGGTTGCGGGTGCGGCGCCGTGCGCGTTCATGCCGCCCGCGTTCGCCCGGCTGTGAGGAGCGCAGGCTCGCCGTATGCCGCAGGTGTGGCTCGCCGATACTCCCTGAGCCTGCGGGCGTGAGTTCGCCGTCGTCATGGCGACCCGGAAAATTATTGCCGGGTTTGATCGCGGCCATCAGGGTTTTGAGTCTCTTCATCATGATCAGACGGTGCTCAACCGTGCAAGCTCGGTGTCGACCAGCAGCTTCTTCAGTTCAGGAACGCACGACCCGCAGTTACCACCGGCCTTGAGGCACGCGGTAATCTCCGCCGCGGTCTTGAGCCCTTGTTCGCGGATCGCCGCGCAGATCGTGTTGCGTCCGACACCGAAACACGAGCAGACCGTCGGCCCCGTATCGGCGCCCTTGCCGATCGGCTGTCCTGCCAGCAGACCCGCACGATCCGCTTCATCGAGCCTGTCCTTGGCGAACAGGCCCGCGAGCCACGTACGCGACGGCAACTGCGATTGCGGACGCGCCGAGACAAAGATGCAACTCTCGATACGCTCGTCCACCAGGTGCACGGCGCGATAGACGCCCGCCGTGCGGTCCTCGTACTCGAGCCAGTCGGCGTGCGGATCGTCGATACCGAACAGCGCTTGCGCCCAGCCGCCGTGATCGGCGAGCGGCTTGCGCCCCGCGAGTTCATAGCGCACGAACTGCGCGCCGTGGACGCGCGTCCAGTACGTCACGTCATCCAGCACCGGGGCGCGACGGCTCAGCGAGAAGCCGTGCCAGGCGACGTCGAACCTGTCGACGCGCACCGGCGTGTGTTTGAACTCAGGCTCCCCGGAAACCGGATCGACCACGGGATTCACCACCGCGCCGATGCGCGCGTCGGACGCGACCTGATCGTTCCAGTGGATCGGCACGAACACGCTGCCGCGCGACATGCCGCCACCATGCTGCACGCGCGCGACCATCGTGCCCCAGCGGCTCGACACGCGCGCGAGTTCGCCTTCGCGCACGCCGCACGACAGCGCGTCCTGCGGATGCAGATCGACGAAGGCTTCCGTTACGTGACCGGCGAGTTTCTCCGACTTGCCGGTGCGGGTCATCGTGTGCCATTGGTCGCGCACCCGGCCGGTATTCAGCGTCAGCGGATAGTCGTCGTCCGGCGCGTGGATCGGATCGCGCGGCGGCGTCGCGACGAAACGCGCCTTGCCGTCCGCGTGGGCATAGCGGCGATCACCGAACAGACGCGCGGTGCCGTGCGGCGCCGCGCCGCTCGCCGCCGGCACCGGCCACTGGATCGGCTGCAGCGCATCGTAACGCTCGCGGCCGAGCGCGACGAGCCCGCCCAGATTGAACACGCGCGGCACGTTACCGTCGGTTTGTGTTTCGCGTGCGGCCTCATGGCTGTCAGCGGTCGCGCCACCGTTGCCGGGGTCGTTCCGATAGGCGCTCAGCCGCGCATGCTCGTCGAAGATCTCATGCGCATCCGAGAAATCGAAGCCGGCATACCCCATGCGCTGAGCGACGTCGCAGATGATGCGCCAGTCGGCGCGCGCTTCGCCCGGCGGCGGCAGGAACGCGCGCTGGCGCGAGATCCTGCGCTCGGAGTTGGTGACGGTGCCGTCCTTCTCGCCCCAGCCGAGCGCCGGCAGCAGGACGTGAGCGAACGCATTGGTGTCCGTGTTCTCGACGATGTCGGAGCTGACGACGAGTTCGCAGCGCGCCAGCGCGCGCTTCGCCTGATCGCCGTCGGGCAGGCTCACGACCGGGTTCGTGCCCATGATCCAGACGGCCTTGATCTGGCCGCGCTCGATCGCCTCGAACAGTTCGACCGCCTTGAGTCCCGGCCGCTGCGCGATGGCGGGCGAATCCCAGAACGTCCGCACGAGTTCTCGATGACGCGGATTGTCGAGTTCCAGATGAGCCGCCAGCATGTTCGCGAGGCCGCCCACTTCACGCCCGCCCATCGCGTTCGGCTGGCCGGTAAACGAAAACGGGCCCATTCCCGGCTTGCCGATGCGGCCGGTCAGCAGATGGCAATTGATGATGCTGTTGACCTTGTCGGTGCCGGAACTCGACTGGTTCACGCCTTGCGAATAGACCGTCACCACCCGCTCGGTTCGCGCGAAAAGCCGATAGAACTCGAGCAGATCGTGCGGGTCGAGCTTGCAGGCCTCCGCGCATTGCGCGAGGTCGAAGCCGTTCGTCACGTCGGTCGAAGCGGCATCGAGCGCCTGCGCGTAGCCGGTCGTATGCGCATCGACGAAGCCCGCATCCGTCGTGTCGTGTTCCGCCAGAAAACTGAGCAGCCCGTTGAACAGCCGGACATCGGTGCCCGCCTTCAGCGGCAGGTGCAGGTCGGCCATTTCGCAGGTCGCGGTATAGCGCGGGTCGATCACGACGACCTTCATATCGGGTCGCGTTTCCTTGATCTTGACGATCCGCTGGAACAGGATCGGATGGCACCACGCGGTATTCGATCCGACCAGCACGACCAGGTCCGCGAGTTCGAGGTCTTCGTAGCACACCGGCACGAGGTCCTCGCCGAACGCACGCTTGTGCCCCGCCACCGACGAGGACATGCACAGGCGCGAATTGGTGTCGATGTTCGCGCTGCCGATGTACCCCTTCACCAGCTTGTTGGCGACGTAGTAGTCCTCCGTCAGCAGTTGTCCCGAGACGTAGAGCGCGACCGCCTCCGGGCCGTGCCGATCGATGATGCGGCGCAAGCCGCCGGCGACCGTGTCGAGCGCATCGCTCCACGACACGGCGCGCAATGCGCCGCCGCCGGGCTCGCGCAGTTTCGGCTGCAGCAGGCGTCCGTCGAGTCCGACCGTCTCGCCGAGCGCCGAGCCCTTCACGCACAGGCGGCCGGCGTTTGCCGGATGGCGTTCGTCGCCGGCAATCTCGGGCGGGCCGTCCGGGCGCGGGGTCGCGCGTACGCCACAGCCTACGCCGCAGTAGGGACAAGTGGTCCTGACAGCGTCGCGGCTGCCATCGGACGCGCTGGAAATAGCGATGGGAAAACTCACGTTGCGTTCCGGTTCAGGCGGGCTGCGTCTCGCAGAGGGCTTTGCCGAACAGCAACTGGCTGCGCAGCGATGAAATGTCGGTCCGGTTCTGGATCAGCTCGAAATACCACGCGCCTTCCTTGACGTCGCCATAGAGCACGGCGCCGACCACCCGGTTGTCCTCGATCACGAGGCGCTTGTAGACGCCGCGTCGCGGATCGCGCAGCACGAGGTCCTCGGAATCCGGGCCGCCGATGAAGTCGCCGGCCGAATACAGTTCGACGCCGGTCACTTTCAGCTTGGTCGCGGTCGCGCGCTGCACGTAACGGCGGTGGCCCGCGCCGGCGAGATGTGCGCCGCAAACGCGCGCCTGATCCCAGATCGGCGCGACGAGGCCGAAGGTCGCCGTGCGATGCTGCACGCATTCGCCGACGGCGTAGACACGCGGATCGTAGGTCTGCAGGGTGTCGTCGACGACGATCGCGCGCTCGCAGTGCAGACCCGCCTGTTTCGCGAGGTCGATGTTCGGGCGCACGCCGGCCGTCATCACGACGAGGTCTGCGGGAATCTCCGTGCCGTCGTCGAAACGCACGGCGGTGACGCGCTCCGGTCCGACGATTTCCGCGGTGTTAGCCCGCAGCAGGAAACGCAAGCCCTTGCGTTCCAGCGCCTGCTGCAACAAGGCCGACGCGCTCCTGTCGAGCTGACGCTCCATCAGGCTGTCCATGACATGCACGACCGTGACCGACATGCCCTGGCGCATGAGTCCGTTCGCCGCCTCCAACCCGAGCAGTCCACCGCCGATCACCACGGCGTGGCGATGACTGCGCGCCGCGGCGAGCATCGTTTCGACATCCTGGATATCGCGAAACGCGATCACGCCCGGCAGGTCGTGGCCCGGCACGGGAATCAGGAAAGGCTTCGAGCCGGTCGCGAGCAACAGCCGGTCATAGCCCACCTCGACGCCGCTTTGCGAACGCACGATGCGGCGTCTGCGGTCAATCGCAATCACTGGATCGCCGGCATGCAGCCGGATACCGTTCTGCGCATACCAGTCGCGCGTATTGAGGATGATGTCGTCGACCGTCTTCTCGCCGGCCAGCACCGGCGAAAGCAGGATGCGGTTGTAGTTGCCGTACGGCTCCGCGCCGAATACGGTGATGTCGTAAAGATCCGGCGCGAGCTTCAGCAATTCCTCGACGGTGCGCATGCCCGCCATGCCGTTGCCGATCACGACGAGGCGCGGGCGGGAAGGCGCGCTGAGCGATGCGCCTCCCGAAGTCTGCACGTCGACTTCACGTTTCATGCCGCGACCCACACCGTGCCGCTCTGCACGCGCACGGGGTATGCGCTGACGGAATTCTCGGGCGCTTCCAGGCATTCGCCGGTGCGCAGATCGAAGTGATGCTTGTAGATCGGCGAGGCGACCACGAGCCGTTCGCCGAGGCTGCCGATCAGGCCGCGCGAGAGCACCGCCGCCTGCGAGCCCGGATCGAAGTTTTCGATCGCGTACACGGCGGTGTCCTCCGCATCCTTCTCATGCCTGTTCACGTGAAATACCGCCACCTGTTCGCCGTTGACGAGCGCGCAGACGCCCGTATTCGGAACGATGTCGTCGAGGGTGCAGATCGGTGTCCAGGCGCGCGGCAGGCGGTCGTTGTTCATCGCGGAACTCCTCAGTGAATGAGCAAAATGAGTGGGGTAAAAAATCAGACCGTCTCGACAACCACGGGAATCGACACCAGCTTCGCTTGCCGTTCGACCGGCGTCGCGGGACGGATCTGTCCGCGCTCCTCGACGAACGTCACGGTGTTATCGGCCTGATCGCTGTTGACGAAATGGCGGAAGCGCTTGCGCGTTTCAGGATCGGTCACCGCCTTCTTCCATTCGCATTCGTAGGTCTCGACCACGTGCCGCATGTCCGATTCCAGTTCCGCCGCCACGCCCAGGTGGTCGTTGACCACCACGTCGATCAGATAATCGAGGCCGCCTTCGAGGCTCTCGCGCCACACGCTGGTGCGTTGCAGACGGTCGGCGGTGCGCACGTAGAACATCAGGAAGCGGTCGATGTAGCGCACCAGCGTTTCGCGATCGAGGTCCGACGCGAGCAGTTCCGCGTGGCGCGGCTTCATGCCGCCGTTGCCGCACACGTAGAGGTTCCAGCCCTTCTCGGTGGCGATCACGCCGACGTCCTTGCCCTGCGCTTCCGCGCATTCGCGGGTGCAGCCCGACACGCCGAACTTGATCTTGTGCGGCGTGCGCAGGCCCTTGTAGCGGTTCTCCAGTTCGACCGCGAGGCCCACCGAATCGCCGACGCCATAACGGCACCACGTCGAGCCCACGCACGACTTCACGGTGCGCAGCGCCTTGCCGTATGCATGGCCCGATTCGAAGCCGGCGGCGATCAGTTCTTCCCAGATGAACGGCAGCTGTTCGACGCGCGCGCCGAACAGATCGACCCGCTGGCCGCCGGTGATCTTCGTGTAGAGGCCGTATTTCTTCGCCACCTGGCCGACCGCGATCAGGCCGTCCGGCGTCACCTCGCCGCCCGCCATGCGCGGCACGACCGAGTAGGTGCCGTCGCGCTGGATGTTGGCGAGGTAGTAGTCGTTGGTGTCCTGCAGCGACGCGTGCTCCTTCTTCAGCACGAACTCGTTCCAGCACGACGCGAGAATGCTCGCCACCGTCGGCTTGCAGATGTCGCAGCCGAGCCCGCGGCCGTGCTTCGCGAGCAGTTCGCCGAAGCTGCGCACGCCCTCGACGCGCACGATGTGATACAGCTCCTGGCGCGAGAACGGGAAGTGCTCGCAGACGTGGTTGTTGACCGCGAGGCCCTGCTTCTTCATCTCGGCCTTCATCACCTGCGTGACGAGCGGCACGCAGCCGCCGCACGAGGTGCCGGCGCTGGTCGCGCCCTTGAGCGCGCCGATGTCGGTCGCGCCCGCGCAGACGGCGGCGCACAGATCGCCCTTCGAGACGTTGTTGCACGAGCAGATCTGCGCGGCCGCGGGCAGCGCGTCGACGCCGAGTCCCGGCTTCGCCTTGCCGTCGCCTTGCGGCAGGATGAGGAATTCGGGCGCTTCCGGCAGCTCGATGCGGTTCAGCATCATCTGCAGCAGCGTGCCGTATTCGCTGGCGTCGCCGACCATCACGCCGCCCAGCAGATACTTGCCGCATTCCGACACCACCAGCTTCTTGTAGACCTGCTTGCGCTCGTCGCTGAACTGGTAGGCGCGGCTGCCTGGCGTCGTGCCGTGCGCGTCGCCGATGCTCGCGACGTCCACGCCCATCAGCTTGAGCTTCGTGCTCATGTCGGCGCCGGCGAATTCGGCCGGCTCGCCGAGCAACTGCCTGGCCACCGTGCGCGCCATGTCGTACCCCGGCGCGACGAGACCGAACAGTTGACCGTTCCACAGCGCGCATTCGCCGATCGCGTAGATGTGCGGGTCGCTCGTGCGGCAGGCGTTGTCGATCACGATGCCGCCGCGCGCGCCGAGCGTCAGGCCGCTGTCGCGCGCGAGGTCGTCGCGCGGACGGATGCCGGCGGAGAACACGATCATGTCCGTGTCGAGATGCGTGCCGTCGGCGAACTGCATGCGGTGCGTGCCGTTTTCGCCATCGACGATCGCCGTGGTGTTCTTCTGCGTGTGCACCGTCACGCCGAGTTCCTCGATCTTCGTGCGCAGCACGCGGCCGCCGCCTTCGTCGACCTGCACGGCCATCAGGCGCGGCGCGAATTCCACCACGTGCGTCTGCAGGCCCATGTCGCGCAACGCCTTCGCGCATTCGAGACCGAGCAGCCCGCCGCCGACCACCGTGCCGGTCCTCGAGCGCGCGCCGCATTCCTGCATCGCTTCGAGATCGTCGATGGTGCGGTAGACGAAGCAGTCGGCGCGCTCGCGGCCTTCAACCGGCGGCACGAACGGATAGGAACCGGTGGCGAACACCAGCCTGTCGTACGGCAGCGTCTCGCCGGTCGATACCGTCACGGTGCGCGCGGCGCGGTCGATCGAGACGGCCTTCGCGTTCAGCTTCAGCAGCACGTTCTGGCGCTCGAAGAAACCGGGCTCGACCAGCGACAGGTCGTCCGCGCTCTTGCCCGAGAAAAATTCGGACAGATGCACGCGGTCGTAGGCGGGACGCGGTTCCTCGCACAGCACCGTGATGTCGAGGCCGTGCGCCGCGTCCTGCGCGAGGCATTCGACCAGTTTGTGACCGACCATCCCGTGACCGATAACGATGATTTTCATGACCGCGCTTTCCTCAATGTGCTGGGCTGGATTCGCCACCGCGTGGCAGATGGCGAAAGTGATTCGGAAAAATAAAAAAGCGTCCCGCGGATGCAATCGCCTGTGCGACTGAATTCGTGGGACGCCGTTGTCCAAAAACAGTGATCGGGGGAGAAACCTATTGCTGCAAGCTGGCCGGATCGCCCTTGATCCGCCGCCTCTTCAACGCAAAGCCCATGCCAAACGACGAAAAACCGCGCCGCCGCCCCGCCCGGTGGGCTCGCGACACATATCGCAACGCGCGACCGGTCAGCGGGAGTTGACGCATTCCGATGCACGGAGGCGCAATGATGGTGCGACGCAGCACCTTCTCCGTGCAACGCGCCACTTCAGACGCGGCGTGTTTCGCGCCGCGAGAGTCGGTGGGGCGCTCGTCTTCGCGACTTGTCGCGGCTTCATCGGTGAAGGCTCGCGCGAGGGCGAGTCCGTCAACTGGCAACGCCTTGCGTGCTGGCGGCGGCCAGCGCGCGCTCTCTGAGCGCCGCCTCGCGTGCCGTGTGTTCGCTGCTGAAACGCACTGCCAGCGCGCACAAAGCGGACAACGTGACGAGGACACCCAGCATCGCCAGCGTTTGCTGGACGCTGCCGATGCCTTTCATCAGAAACCCGGCGGCCACCGCGCCGACGTTGCCACCGGCGCCGATCACGCCCGCCACGCCGCCCAACGCCTTACGGTCGATGAACGGCACCAGCGCGTAGGTCGCGCCGCAAGCCATGTGCGTGAACAGACCGAACACCAGCATGGCGATCACGGCGAGAGCGATGCCGTCCGCGTGCGCGAAGGCCACGAGGCCCACGCCTTCGCCGACCATCAGCCCGAACAGCAAGGTTGAACGGACGCCGAGACCTCGATGCGTGGCAACCTTGTCCGACAGCCAGCCACCTAGCGCGCGGGCAAACAGCGCCAGCAGGCCGAAGCTGCCGGCAGCCATGCCCGCGGCCTTCAGCGACAGATGGAAATGATCGACGTAATAGATCGCCGCGACGTTGTGAATGAAAACCTCGACGCCGAAACAGGCTGCGTAGGTGATGAACAGCATCCACACGCGATAGTTCGCGCAGGCCGCGCGAAAGCTCGCCCAACCTCCCTTCTTGCCGCCCTCGATTGGAATGCCGCGCGCTCGCAGTTGCGCGAAGTTTCCTTGCGGGCAATCCTGCGTGAAGCGCCAGTAACACACCGCCATGACCGGCATCGCGAGGGCCGGCACCACCAGCGCGAGGCGCCATGCCGAGGCGTGCTCCACACCGAGCGCCATGATCGCCGCCAGTAGCAAGGGCACGAGTGCCTGCGCCGCGCCCGCGCCGGTATTGCCCCATCCGGCGGTCGCCGCGTTGGCGGTGCCGACCACGTTCGGCGCGAACATCATGGACGTGTGGTACTGGCTAATGACGAAGCAGGCGCCGATCGCGCCGATGCACAGACGGCACAGCAGGAAGCTCTCGTAGCCGGTGGAAAGCGCGGCGCCGAGCAGCGGAAATACACCCGCGAGCATCAGCCCGCAATAGACCTTGCGCGGGCCGTAGCGATCGCATAGCGGACCCACCACGAGACGCACGAGGATCGTGACGGCGACCGCCGCGATGCTGATATTGGCGACCTGATCGACGGAAAGCCCGAACTCGCGCTTGATGAGCGGCATCAATGGCGCACAGGCGAACCATGCAAAGAAGCAGACGAAAAACGCCATCCAGGTCAGATGGAAAGCGCGCATCGGTGGCGTGCGCAGGCTGAAGAGTTCGATGCGAGTTGCTTTGTCCGTCATCGTCGTTCCACAAAAAGAAAAAGCGTCCCGCGAGCCCGGTCAGATGACCGGGTTCGGGGGACGCCGTTGTCCAAAATGCCGTAGGGGTTGTTGCGTGTACTTCGAATGAAGCTAGATCGACTTTGATCCTATGCGGCTCTGTATGCACATGCCGTGCCACATAGGAAAACTCAGTGCCTGGCTTCCGCGAAGCGGGAGAAAGCGATGTGTCGTGGCGGATTCTCTCGGCGGCACGACGCTTTTTTTAGCGTCGTCGCGCACAGCCGAGGTGCAAGGCGGCACTATTCGCGTGCGGTGATGCAGGCGGCGATAGTCGCGAACGCGTCCATGACGCGACCTAGAAATCAGCGACCTTGCCCCATGCGGAGCCGCTGAATCGGCTGGGCCGATACGGTATGGGATCCACGATCGGTTCGGCGCCGGTGGCAAGGTCCGCGATCAGGTGGCCCGCGCCGGGACCGATGCCGAAACCGTGTCCGGAAAAGCCTGCCGCCAGAATCAATCCCGGCATGTCCGGCACTTCGCCAATACCGGGAACACCGTCCGGCGTGCTGTCGACGAAGCCGGCCCACGCGTGCGTGATCTTTGCCTCGCCAAGTTCGGGCAGCAGTTCGACGGCACGGCGGTAGGTTTCCCTCACCGTCGGCAGATCGGGCTTCGGATCCAGAATGCGCACCCGCTCCATGGGAGTCGGCGCATCGAGCCGCCACCGCTTCAGCGTTTCGTGGCCGCCACGAATGCCTTCCAGGCCGCCCGGAAGAAGGTTGCGCCAGCGCTTGGCGAACATCGGCACGAACTGTGGGGCGAAGCGCATGAACTGTGGCGTCACGTCTACGCGCGCGCGGCCGCTGATCGCCAGTGCGTAGCGTCCGTCGTTGCGGCGCGTCACGGACACGCCGGAGGTGAACAGGGCGTCCGGCAAGCGATTTTCCACGGGGGACACGCTAAGGATGGATTGGCGGATCGAGGCCTGGGGAAAACGGATGCCGAGCTGGCGGCAGAACGAGGACGCCCAGGCGCCACCGGCGAGCACAGCCGTCCTCGTCTTGATGACCCCGGCTTCCGTGACGACGCCGCTGACCCGCCCGCCCTCCAGCTCGATGCCGCGGGCCGCGCAGTGCTGGTGGACGCTGCCGCCGAGCTTCATGAGCGCACGTGCCACGGCCGGCGCAGCCTTGCCGGGATCGGCGGTGCCATCGCTGGGCGAGAAGACGCCGCCTTTCCAGGCGCGGCCGGTCGCCTGCCCCCGCTGGGCGGCTTGGCGGCTGTCGAGCATGTAGGTCGTCACTCCGGCGGTCTTCGCGAAGGCACGCCAACTGGACCAACGGGACAGTTCGGCCTCGTCGTTACTCAGATACAACAGCCCGCAGCGATGAAAGCCCGTGTCTTCGCCGGTTTCGGCGGCAAAGCGTTCCCAGAGATCGAGGCTCTTGCTCGCCATCGGCAATTCGCGGGCGTCGCGGTTCTGCTGCCGGCACCAGCCCCAATTGCGGCTCGACTGTTCGGCGCCGATCCTGCCCTTCTCGACCAGGGCGACTGAAAGCCCGCGCTGCGCCAGGTAGTAGGCAGTGAAGACGCCGATGATGCCGCCCCCGATCACGACCACGTCGGCCGCGGCCGGCAACGTGGGCGAAGTCTCGATGTGGTTCAGCGGAGGGGACATGATTAATCTCGCTCGATTGAAGCTTGGACGTTTTGAACAACGTAGAACTTCGCCACCCGGTCGCGGCTTTCCCAGCCGACCGGTGCACCCCGGGGCACGAAAAGCGCGTCGCCGGCGCCGAGCGACAGCACGCTGCCATCAGGCGCCGCGAACCGCACGCTGCCGGCCAGGAGGTGCATGAACTCGTTCACGCGATGCGGGCGAACAACCCGGTGGTAGGGCGTCGAATCCCACGTGCCCGCGAGGTACTCCGCGGCGTCGTCGGTGAAGACATTGTCGCTACGGCATTGCGGGGCCGGGCCCAGCAGCACCTCCGCCGGTAGCGAAGCGGACGGCTTGAAGTCGGCGTCGGCGCGCAGGGGGATGAGCCCGCGCTTCGTCGGCCTCTCGCAAGCGGCCGCGCAAAACACGAAACGCACGCGGGATTCGGCCCGGACGCGAAGCGCCGTACCGGCCCCGATGACAGCACCGGTTTGCGGACCGAGCACCAACGGGGCCTCTCCGGCCGCTTCCAGGGTGAGCTCTCCTTCGACCACGACGATGGTTTCAAGGTGGGGAAAGCTCGCGACGTCGAGCTCGCCAATGAGGCTGGCGCGACCCGCGATCATCGAGTCCGGTCCTTCCCACGCGATTTCGCGAATTCGCCCAAAGGGGTCGTCCTTGCCGAACGCCGCCCTGCGGAACGAGGTTGAAAGCGGTGCGCCGTCGGCGCGATGCAGCACGAAGGCCACGGTCATTGTTTGCTCCTGCGCATTGCACGATGATTTCACTGAAGACCTGGAAGGCAATACTGGGGACGAGCCGCCGGAGCTGCGCGATCTCTGTTCATATCGAGTATTTGACCAGCGCAAAAAGTCAGGGTGGCGCTGATTTGCGCGGGAAAAAAACACAATCCGCCCGTTGTTGGTAATGCTGGCGGCACAGTCTGCGGTGAAGGGCCCAAGACGGTTGCTGTGTCGGGTTGCTACGTTAGTCTCCGCTGAACCGATTATCGAACTCGGGTTCGCAGCGGAAGGTGCTGGCTGGTCATGCGTCGCGGGATCGAATGTGCCGAGGTCATCACGTCGTAGCTCGACGAGACCCGCAGAGTTTCGTGAGGCTGCGCATCAATGCTTCTTGAACATGTATTCGAAGGCGCGCTAGTTCGGATCGAGAAGCCCGGCGAGTTGCTGATAGTGTCGATCACGCTCGCGGATCATCGTCGCGAAGACTTCGTGCGCTTCATCGCCCCGAGCGGAGTGCCAGCCGCGTCCGCGACGCCTGCGTCCGGCAGCACTCGCCCGGATCGCGTTTGGCACCCTTCCCCGCAACCTCAGAAAATCTGGGTCCACGCCAGCGCGGTCGAGGGCGGCACCGGACCAGCGACTGCATCGTGGTGTCCGAGCAGTTGCACCCCATGCCACACCTGGTTATGCGTCGCCGCAAGACGGACCCTTGCCGTAAAGATGGCAAGGCCCGTGCCGCATGTGGACAAATACACGCGCGCCGGTGCCGCGTTCGCAGCCATGCACGCATGCACCGTGGCGAGAAAAACAGATTCATTGATATCCACCGTGCCGGGAGCCGCGTTCCCGATCTCGGTGTCGTTGCCATGCGCCACGACGATGATCGTCGAGCCAGCGGGAATATTGAGCCCTCCCTGGCTGACCTGCGCCCATGAATATCGGGTGACCGCATTCCCCCACGCCGCATCAAGCTGCGTTTGACGAATATCGGCATCGGTAGACATTTCGAGTACGTACACCATGATTGCGTACCTCACTGTTGAACTGGGTGTGATTCGGAACAACCTGAGTCTTCGAGACTCGAGGTCATCCTAGGTTCGCAAGCAATCGAAAACGATAGGTCAAACGTCATGAATGGAGCCACGTGTCTTTTGGGGCAACGCGGACTGAGCTTCGGCGTGGGACGTGTCGCCGAAATACATCTGATAGAGAATCGGAAAGGTGATGAATGCAGCTCCGTATATCCCGCCGCCGGCACGACGGAAGTGAAACGCTTTCGTCGCCATACCTATGAAAGCGTTTGATGAGCGGATGCCAACCATCGAACGTGCGATCAACCGCACGAGAACATCGCCTACCCCCAATGGCTGCAATTTGCCCACCTGCACGGATCTCATCTCTGGAATCGCCGGGCTGGTCTGTATAGAAGTAGCTGGCGGCTATGCTTGCGGCGCCTCGTTTACATCGGTCGAATGCGCCAGTTCCTTCTGGGCCTCGAGCATGGCGAGACGCTCGGTCAGGGCTTCGTGAACGAGTGCGTATGCGTCACTGCCCAGCGTGAGCCGCTTCGGCGCAGGCTGCAGGTCCGCCGACGCGATTATCGCCGCCGCAACCTTGCGCGGATCGCCCGGAAACATCGCGAGGCCGGCTGTCGCGGCCATGCGGCGAAATTCGCCCGCGGGCGTCTTGTCATATACGTCCAATGCCTGCGCCATGTCCGCGCTCGATGAGGCAAAGCTCGTGCGCGATGCGCCAGGCTCAACGAGCGTTACCTCTATGCCGAACGGCGCGATCTCCGGCATCGTGCCTTCGAAGAAACCCTCGATGCCCCATTTTGTCGCGGCGTAAACACCCATCGTCGGGTACGCCGCCTGGCCGACCGACGACGAGATCTGGATGATTCGACCGCCACCTTGCCGCCGCAGATTCGGGATCGCCGCACGCGCGACCTGAATCGAACCGAGCAGATTCGTATCGATCTGCCGCTCGATCTGCGCGTCGCCGACTTCTTCCGCCGCGCCGAAGAGCGCATAGCCCGCGTTGCTTACGACGACGTCGATACTCTGCAGTTCCGAAAACGCGCGGTCGATGACCTTACGCACCGCTGAGCTGTCCGTGACGTCAAGTATGGCGACCCAAAGACGTTCGCCATACTGGGCGGCAAGGTCGTTGAGAGCATCGGGCTTACGAACCGTCGCCGCGACGCGGTCGCCGCGCTGGAGAAGAAGCTCTGCAAGCTCCCGGCCAAAACCGCTACCTGCACCTGTGATGAACCATGTCTTCGACATTTCATTACCTCTGTATGGTCAAGCCGTTCGCGCGGTCAGTCTGCCGTTTGCAAAGCTGACTTATCGCAAGGCTACGTTTGGGATCGCAACGCAAGGTACGGCCGATGCGAACTGCACAGTCGACGAAACAAACAGAGAGGCGATCATTCGACGGAAGAAGCCGCCCCATTGTCGACCTTCATCCGCGAAAGATTGCGGCGTAGCGAGGCCACATTTTTGGGCCCGTTCATGATGCTGAACTGATGCTGCGCTTCAAGCCAGAGCGGCGCCGCCCGTTCAAAAAGTTCAGTTCCCTCCGGGGTGAGTTCGACGATACGGATGCGACCGTCCGTGGGAGACGGCCGCATCGTCACGAAACCATCGCGCTCCAGAAAGCCAATCATCTTTCCCATGGCTGTCCGTTCGATGTCGAGTCGCTCGGCGAGCGCATTGACCGAAGCGCTCTGCTGCTCATTCAGGGTCGCCAGGATGAGAAACTGCGTGATGCGAAGGCCGGACGGCTGGAGAAAAGCGTCGTAAAGGCGCGAGATCTGACGGGCGGCCTTCCTCACCGTAAAGCAGTTGCATTGATCGATCCCGATGGGTTGGTTTTCCGGCAGCATCTCGTGTCTTCCTCAACGTTGGTTAAATTGCCCAGGCGCCTCGCGCGTTCGTCAGGCAAACGCGCTCCGGTATTTTCCGATGAACGCCGGGACCGAAAGCGCCGGCGTGCCGGTGATTTTCTCGACGGCATCGTTAGTACCCTGGAACACCCCTTCACGATAGTGCTGCGCGACTTCAACGAGGTGCTGCACAAGGAACGGAGGGAACTTGTACACCTGCTCCATCTGTTGCTTGAAATCCTCGATCGAAGTCGGGGCGTATTCGATCGTCGCGCCGAGCACCTCACTCATGGCTGCGGCGATTTCCGTGTGGTTCATCTCGACCGGGCCGTGGAGCGTGTAGGTCTTGCCGCGATGCTCTGCCGGATTCGCCAGAATGTGAGCGATGACCCTGCCCTGGTCGTCCGAGCTGATTGGAGCGTGGCGACCGTTTTCGAACGGAAAATCGATTTTCTTCCGGGCCCAGATTTGCTTTGCAAAATGCGGATAGACGAGCCAATCCGCAAAGAATGTGGGGCGCAGATGCGTGGTAGGCACACCGGACCAGTCGAAGACCCGCTCGGAAATCCAGTGGTCCTGCGCGGCATGGCTGGTCGACTCGCGCCGCGCTGAAATCTGCGACATGTTGACGATCGCAGCGACGCCGGCTTCCTTGGCGGCCAGCGCGAAATAGGCTGCCGCTCCGACAATCCCCGGTGCGATCGGGTGAAGGAAGTAGGCGGAGCTGACACCCTCCATGGCTGCGCGGATGTCGTCGATGTCGGTGAAATCCCCGACGGCGATGTCAACGCCGCGCGCCCGCAGCGCCGCTGCGCGTTCATCATCCGAGCGCACGTAAGCGCGGACGCGCTTACCCATCCGCAGCAATTCGTCGAGGGCTGCACCGCCGGTACGGCCGGTTGCGCCGCTTACAAGAATGGTCGATTCGTTCATGGTTTTGATCCTCCGAAGGGTTAAGAGCATTGGCTCATGTGAGGCACTATAGAAGCATATGCTCCTATATGCAAGTTTTTTTGCGGACAGCTTCTGTTCGCCTTGAGCGAAACACCTCGCCTCTCACGGAGCCTGGAAGAAGGCCGCGCTAAAAAGCTGCCATGCCGCGAACGACGCCTGGCCGCGCACTGATCCTTGCGTACCAGGCGCGAAGCAGAGGGAGTTCGGACCAATCGAGGTCCTGCCTCACAGCAAAGGCACACGTATAGGCCGCGATGTCTGCGAGTGTGAACCTATCACCGGCGATATAGGGGGCGTCGACCAAGAATGGTTCGGCCTGAACGAGCGCCTCGATGGAACGAGCAGCAAGAAATTGAGCGCCCGGTTCGTTGCCTTGTTGCGTAAGCGCGAAAGCACTGCCGTTCGGCGCAATCACTTCGGTAATGAAATAGAACAGACGATCGAAAAACAAGGCTACCTCCTGGCCCGGATCGGGCGTTAGCCTCTCCCGCGATCGACTCGCCGCATAGAACATGATCGCGTTCGATTGGGTAACGACGAGGCCCGTCCCTGCCTTGCCTTCTTCGACCATGATCGGGACAAGGCCACGCGGATTAAGCTCCCGGAACGCAGCAGTCTTGTGTTCCCCGGCCCTCAAATCCACCCGGCTGACGGAATACGAAATGCCAGCCTCTTCCAGGGCGATGGCCGCTCTTCGGCTGTTGCCTGTTTGTGCTCCGTAAAGACGGATTGCCATGAGCGCATCTCCTCTTGACCTTCGGGACCCCAACCGCGGTGATCCATAGCTACCGACCGATATCGGCCCGCCAGGTCACGGAACACGCCATCCCAGCTTCGGCTTGACCCGCCTTAGTAATGCAGAAACAGGAGCGCGGCCGCCCTGGCGGAGAGCGCGCCAGCGGTGCGCTACCTCAGCTTTCAAACGGTGCATCATTAATCAGGTCGCACACGTTCGGAATCTCGAAACCGTGTACATGGCGACGGCCGATATCGGCGATCCCGGTACCGACGGTTGTATGGGGTTTTCTTCTGGCGACTTCAGCCAGCGCTTCGGTAAACGCCGCTTTAAATCCAACGCGCGGATAGAGCGCGAGCGTGTCATCGATCAGCGACGGCGTGACTTCGTCCAGAAACAGTCCGAAGACGTCGAGATGTGCGCCCATATAGACGAGGGCGATTTCCGGCTGCTTGCGGTCGGCGAGGCCGCCAGCGGAGTGAAGCGCGATGGCGTCCCACACGAGTTGCGTTTTCGCTTCCGGGTAGTCATGGGCCAGCAAAAGGCGGCTGGCCGCGTCGGCACCATCCACCTCAAAGCGTTGGTCGGCAGAAAATTCATCCGTAAGGCCAAGGTCGTGAAGCAGCGATGCGAGATACACCACTTCCCGATCGTATTTCAAACCTCGCTTCCTACCCAGGAATTCGGCGAACCACCATGTCCGATGCACGTGATGCATCATCGCTCTGGAATGGACGCGCTCGACGAGCAAAGCCGCCTTCGTGGCGATCTCCGAATCTGGAGCACTCACCTCCCCCACAATCACACGTTGACGCATTGCATACCCTCCGGGTCATGCGAACTTACAGAGCGATCCAGTGTAGGCGGTTCGTCAATAGCTCAATTGACAGATCGCGGACGATTTCTGCCACAATCGTTCTCCCTATGTCCCGATACGCAGCGCCTCTTTCAATGAGAAAACGGACGAAACCGGTCGCCCCGCCTGCAGAGCCGGGACAGAAGCGCGTCGTCATATTGGGTCTGCCACCAGTGGATGCGCTCGACGTGATCGGTCCAGCGGAAGTATTCGCCTGGGCGAATCAACTGCACGGCGGTGAATCTGCCCCATACGTGCTGGAACTGGTTTGCTCAGCGGTTGATGTGCACCTGGACAGCGAAACAGGTATTGGCCTCAAAGGCCATAGCACGCTCGAGCAGGAGGGTCATGCGAACAAGCCGATTGATACCTTACTCGTGACTGCGGGCTCCAGGACGTTCGAACAGATCGATCAGGCAGCGATAGACTGGATCCGGACCCGCTCACCGACAGTACGTCGCGTGTGCTCCATATGTGTTGGAGCATTCGCCCTGGCTGCCGCAGGCCTGCTGGACGGACGCAGGGCGACGACGCATTGGGGCGTGGCACGGCGCCTGGCGGAGCGCTATCCCAAGGTACGGGTCGACCCGGCTCCTATCTGGGTGAAAGACGGCAATGTGTACACGTCGGCCGGCATATCGTCTGGAATCGACCTCGCGCTCTCGCTGGTCAGCGAAGATCTGGGAAATGACTTCGCCTTGGAGATTGCGAAGAATCTGGTCCTGTTCTTCCGTCGCCCCGGCGGACAGGCGCAGTTCAGCTTCGCACTTCAGTCACAGAGCGCGCACAGCCCAGGTCTCGGCGAGTTATGCCTCTGGATCGGTGAGCATCTGCATATGGATCTCACAGTCGAGGTCATGGCAGCCAGAGCTTCAACGAGCGTCAGAACGTTGATACGCATGTTTCAACGAGAATTGCAGACCACGCCCGCAAGATATGTCGAAAACGTCCGGCTGGAATCCGTTTGCCGTTCACTTGCGCTTGGCGAGCGATCGATGCACGACGTCTGTCGTCGGAACGGTTACCACAGCGTCGACGTGCTAAGGAAGGCATTCACACGCCGCTTCGGCGTGAGCCCCACAGAGTACGCTCGGCGCTTCGGCAAAAGCGCCGAGCCGATGCAGTCCGGTTGACATTAGCTGCTTATCCTGCACTGCCGGTGCGATACCCGCGCGCGTGCTTCGATGGCAGAAGACGAGCAGATTCAAGAAAAGTATCAGGCGATACGCCCGGTACCGTCGCGAGACGGCACGTCGCGCACGACCTCGATCAACTCACCGCTGTTGATCTCGTAGAAAAAGCCATACAGCTTGATATGTTTCGGCACGGCAGGGCTGTCGCGAAGCAGCTTCACGTCGTGCCTGAGCGATTCCTCATAGTTCATGATCGCGAGACTATCGTGATCGAACATCGTCGAGATGTCGGTGTGATGGCAGTCGTGGTACTTCCCGATGAGCTGGTCAGGCCTGAAGGCCGTGGCGCCGCAGAATGAGTGGTGGACGACGACGATGTTCTGCACGCTGAACAGGTAGTCCATCGTTGCGGCCGACTGCAAACCTGACGCGGCACGACCTGCCGCGCAGTAAACAGCAAACAGCGTCCGGGTATGTCCGATCTTGTTGCCACGTTCGTCAAGAATGTTCTCGCCCGGGTAAATCTCATCACCGAAATGTTTGGCGACCACCTGGGGTACTTCCGACGCTCGCGGATCGAAACAGCAGATGATCATCGTCTTCATCGGGATGACTTCGTTGAAGCCCTGAAAATTATCCTGGTCAAACCAGGGTTGCGTCCTGAATTCAAATTCGCTGTACTTCATCGTCATTTTCCTGCTCCAAAATGATGTGTGACTGCAAAGTAAGAGCGCTGTGACTTTGACACGCGGTCGCTGCCGACACTGCGTTCGTCCTTCAGCGCGAATGAAGTTGTGCTCTCGATACCCGCCAAGTTATCGTGGTTCAAACGAAGCGCAGTTGCCTGCGATCAGTTCCCCTGGCATATACCGGCAAACATCATGGGATTTTTGAGCAGCGGCGCCGTCGCGGGCGACACCGCAATCCAGATTCCCATTGCCCAGAGAAAGCTGGCGATTGGAATTGCCAGCTTCTCGCCCTTGGGCAAAACCTTCTCAGCGAACATAAACAGTGTCAGCAATGCCATCCAGGTGAGGCTCATGACGCCGACCGCGAACATCACTGCCATCAAAGCCCAGCAGCAGCCGACGCATACCAGGCCGTGCCGGACACCCATGGCAACGGCGCCCGCGCTACCTTCCCGCCAGTAGCGCCCAAAAAACGAAAGAGGCGTGCGGCATCCCGTCAGGCACACATGCTTCAGGGACGAGATCTGATAGACACCAGCGATGACCAACACCGTCCCGGCAATGTACGGACCCGCGCGATTCCACGCGATCATTTCCGGGCTGATAGTTCGAACCAGCAAATCCAGGAGGTATGCGGCAAGGCCGTAGGCGATCCACGCGACGCCGTAGCCTGCAATGAAGCTGGCGACGAGACGCACAGGCGCGACCGATACCCCGTTACGCGACCTGAGCACTGCCGCGAATGCCGCGACGTAATTCAATTCCGACGGCAGCATCATCGCGGTCAGCATGACTACCCAGCCGACGAGAAAGGCCGGCAAGTTGTGTAGCGGCGTTCCCGGTCCCTCGTCCATGCCGGCCATGAATACCAGTACGCCGAGCCAGGCTGCGAGGCTGGCTAGCAGGACGACCATCGTCCAGCCGAGTACGGGTTGGCCCCGGCCTAACGCGGACACCGCTGATCGCGATAAGGAAGGAACGGCCCTCATGGCGCGTCCGGACCATGCCAGTCGAACGGGATATGCTTGCTCGCCTGACCCGCCGGGATGTTCTGGTCAAAGCCGAATCCTTTCCAACGGCCATTCACGCTCTTGCCCCACGTCACGGCTCCGTCGGTCGGACCGACTTCGCTGCCCGGCGGGTTGAAGCTTTGCAGCCGTTTCGTCGGATCCGAGGTTGGCCCGCTCAGCGCGACGCCGCTCGCATCCACCTTGTCGCCCACCGTCACGCTCCAGTGTTCCAGCGAGCCGTCGATCTCCACCGAGATGTTGGCGAACTCCACGCCCCGCACCGCGCTTACCTTGGCCGGCACGAACTGTGTCATCCAACCTCCAGCCTGGCCCGTGAAGATCGCCACGAGCGCCCGCCTCTGATCCTCGTTCGCGGCTTCGTCAAAGAACACCCCTGTCTCGAGCTTGGCGCCATCCCAAAGATTTCCGGTAAAGCCGGAAAGGAGGACCACCTTCAGGCCCGCCATCGGCGTCTTGCCGTAGTAGCCTTCATTGATTCTGTACGCCCATAGCACTTCACAGTGATTGCCGGTCGGAGCTTGCGCGAAGGTGCAGGGACAGGGTGTGTTACACGAGCACACGTCTAACCACTCGCCGGCGATCCGCCACTCCGGAATCGCCATCACGCTTTCAGCTACCTGATCTGCCATTGCACGCCCCTCTGGTTGACGACGGAAAAGTCTGGACATCATGAGGCTCGCGCAGGATCATCACCAGTGTCGAAATCGACATTAAACGTGGCAATACCGACACATGGCTTTACATCCGACAATCGAAATTGGCATCGTCCACTATCCGGGCGCGCAACTCGCGGCGATACATGGTCTGAGTGACCTGTTCGAAGTCGCGAATGGCTTCGTCGCGCAACGTCACAGTGAGGGATCGGCCCTTCTGCTGGTCAGTCAGTGGCGAACCCGTACACGCGGCAAGGCACCTGTCAGAGACTCTGGCAAGGGCGAAAATGCAGACAGGTCACCTGCAGTCATTCTGTTGCCGCCAAGCCTTGGCGGACAGATCAGTCACGACGACGCGGCGCCATTCGTTGACTGGTTAGTCGAACATCATCAGACGGGGACGACGCTCGGCTCCATGTGCGGAGGCGCTTTCCTGCTGGCTGAAACAGGGCTTCTCAACGGACGGACGGCGACGACGCACTGGGCTCACGCCGACATCTTCCGCACGCGGTTTCCAGATGTGCGCCTCGATATCGACAGGCTCATCATCGATGATGGCGATATTATCTGCGCCGGCGGTTTGATGGCATGGATCGACCTGGGTCTGAAGCTGGTCGACCGTTTTCTGGGGCCGACCATCATGGCCGAGACGGCTCGGTTTCTTCTGGTGGATCCTCCCGGGCGCGAGCAACGCTATTACAGCGCTTTCTCCCCGAACCTGACCCACGGCGACGCCGCCGTGCTGAAAGCGCAGCATTGGCTCCAGGCTACCGGGGCCAAAGAAATCACTCTTGCGTCGCTCGCCTCATCTGCCGGACTCGAAGAGCGAACCTTCCTGCGACGATTCAGGAAGGCAACCGGGCTGACGGCCATCGACTACTGTCAGCAGTTGCGCGTCGGCAAAGCGCGCGAAAGGCTGCAGTTCACGACGTCGAGCATCGAGACGATTGCATGGGAAGTGGGCTACGGAGACGCCGGCGCGTTTCGCAAGATTTTCATCAGAGTCACGGGGCTCACCCCCGGTGAGTTTCGCCGACGGTTCAGCGTCACTCGGCGCTAGAACGGCCGCGGCGTGCGCCCAAAAGCAGAGCAAACGACCAGACTTTAGGCCCCCCCGATCCGGCGAACGAACACGTCTTCGCGATCCGTCAGTAATCACTGCCGCATCTCCGAAAATCGAGGCGGATGTTCGCGTCTTGATCTTCACGCGTGCGAATTTGCATGAAGTCGGCCATGTCGGAGTTGCGTCGTCTTCAAACGCGAGTTATGCAACAACGCTTTCGCTCATCGCTTCTGATAGGTGCCGATCAGTTCGGCGTGCGCCAGTAAGTGCCCCTGCATGGCCTTTTCGAGCGCCGCCTTGCTGGGGCTTTTCAAATCGGGCAGCACGGTGTCGAGCGCATACAGCTTGTGGAAATAGCGGTGGCGTCCCACTGGCGGGCACGGGCCGCCGTAAGCAGCGCGTTTGAAGTCATTGGTGCCTTCGAGCGTGCCGCGCGGCAATCCGCCCGCAGCAGCGCCCTCGGATAGCCCGATGGCCGTCGGCGGGATGTTGTAAAGCACCCAATGTACCCAAGTCATTTTCGGCGCGGCCGGGTCCGGCGCATCGGGGTCGTCGACGATCAGCGCCAAGCTTTTTGCGTTCGAAGGCACGCCGGACCACGTGAGCGGCGGGGAAACATCGGCGCCCTGGCAGGTATTGTGTGGGGGAATCTCCCCGTTCTGCTGGAAGGCTTGCGACGTCAGCGTGAGAGTCATGGCGCGCTCCTCGGCGGCAACAGTGGATGCCGGGGCCGGTGGGAAGATCAAGGCGATGAGCAAGAGTGCCAACAGGCGACGCGGAGCCGAAGTCCAAGCCGCTTTGTTCAAAGCTCCCGAGGTGGTGTTCAGCACGTTGAAGTCGCTCATCGCCACGCTTCATACCTTGTCCGTGACTGAAGGCGTTCGTCGGTGCGCACTCTGCGCGAGTCTTGACGGAAATCGAAGCGAGACTTTTATCGTGACATAAGTTCCGCGCGAACAAAAGTGGCGGTGCGAGGCGTTGCCGTGTATCGGTCCCGGTATCGGTTATGGCAGGCATCCGCGGAGCCGCAATACACACACCGGGCACACTCAATCGATGGCGCGTGCCATTCATCCGATGATGCAACGCGGCAATCGTGCATTGGGGTCGGTTCGTATGCCCGGCTCACTTGCTGCCTGTGAATAACGAGGCGAGCCCGTAGCCCCCTTGTGCACGCCGGCATCGTCCAGAATCGGGTTCGCACGCGCTGCGGTTCGAGTACGCAAGGCAGCGGTGTTCGTGCGGTAGCGCTCATGCACGTGAACTCCGACACGGATACGATATCTGAATGAACATGGAGGGCGGTCATGACCGCGACTGCCAGTTTTCATATCGGCTACACGCAATACCTCGGCCCCGACGGGGAGCCTGTTCAGCCGTTGCCTGCGTTTGCACAGGACCCGACGGCGCTGATTCCCCTTTATCGCGCAATGGTGCTGACACGGGCGTTCGACACCAAGGCGGTGGCGCTTCAGCGTACCGGCAAGCTCGGCACCTTCGCATCGTCAGTCGGCCAGGAGGCGATTGGTGTCGGCGTCGCCAGCGCAATGCAGCCCGACGACGTGCTGTTTCCTTCGTATCGCGATCACGCGGCGCAATTGCTGCGCGGCGTCACCATGACGGAAAGTCTGCTGTATTGGGGCGGCGACGAACGCGGCAGCGACTTCAGCGTGCCCCGCCACGATTTCCCGAACTGTGTGCCGATCGGCACGCAGGTGTGCCATGCCGCCGGCGCGGCCTACGCGTTCCAGTTGCGTCGCGAACCGCGCGTCGCGGTGTCGATATTCGGCGACGGCGGCACGTCCAAGGGCGACTTCTACGAGGCAATGAACATGGCCGGCGTCTGGCAGGCTCCGCTCGTTCTCGTGGTCAATAACAACCAGTGGGCGATCTCCGTGCCACGCAGCCGCCAGAGCGCCGCGCAAACGCTCGCGCAAAAAGCGATCGCTGCGGGAATCGATGGGCTGCAGGTCGACGGCAACGACGTGATCGCGGTGCATCAGGTGGTCCACGCGGCGCTCGCCAAGGCTCGCCGCGGCGATGGCCCGACGCTGATCGAAGCGCTCAGCTATCGCCTTGGCGATCACACGACAGCCGACGACGCGACACGCTATCGCGACGCCGAGGACCTCAGCAAGCAATGGACGTACGAACCGTTGCTGCGCTTGCGAACTTACCTGATGCGCGCGAACGTCTGGGACAAGGCCCAGGACGAGCAACTCGGCCGCGCGTGTCTTGCGCAGGTCGAGCAGGCCGTCGACGCGTATCTGGCGCAACCACCGCCGGACACCTCCGCCATGTTCGATCATCTGTACGAGACCTTGCCGTTGGCGATGCGTGAGCAACTGGCGATGGCGCAGCGATTCGCGCCTCCCGCGGGGAACCGCCATGGCTGATCTGAACATGGTCGAAGCGCTGAATCAGGCGCTCGCCTACGAACTGGCGCACGATCCAGACGTCGTGCTGCTCGGCGAGGATATCGGCGTGAACGGCGGCGTGTTCCGCGCGACGATCGGCTTACAGGCGCGATTCGGTGCGCAGCGGGTGATCGATACGCCCTTGGCTGAAACCGGCATCGCCGGCACCGCGATCGGCATGGCGGCGATGGGCTTGAAGCCGGTCGCGGAGATCCAGTTCAGCGGGTTCATCTATCCGGTCATCGATCATGTTCTGAATCACGCGTCGCGTCTGCGGCATCGAACACGCGGACGGCTGACGTGCCCGCTCGTGATTCGTGCGCCGTGCGGCGCGGGGATTCACGCGCCGGAGCATCATTCCGAAAACCCTGAAGCATTGTTCGCCCACATCCCCGGAGTGCGCGTCGTGACACCGTCGTCTCCTGCACGCGCGTACGGTTTGCTGCTCGCGTCGATCCGCGATCCGGATCCGGTGATCTTCTTCGAGCCGACGCGGCTCTACCGGCTCTTCAGGCAGCCAGTCGAGGATAACGGCGAAGCGTTGCCGCTCGATAGCTGCCTGACGTTGCGCGTTGGGTCGGACCTCACCATGGTGAGCTGGGGGGGCGCATTGCAGGAAGTGCAGGCCGCCGCCGATCTGCTTGCGCAGGAAGGTGTGACGGTCGAGGTGATCGACGTGGCGACGCTCAAACCGCTCGACATGAACACCATTCTCGCGTCGGTGGCGAAAACCGGACGCTGTGTGATCGTGCACGAAGGCTCGCGAGCCGGAGGGGTCGGCGCGGAAATTGCCGCCGATATCGCCGAGCGCGGACTGTACTCGCTGCTCGCGCCGGTGCAGCGTGTCACCGGATACGACGTGGTGGTGCCGCTGTACAGACTCGAGAATCAATATATGCCAGGCACGGAGCGGATCGTCGCCGCAGCCAGGCAGACTCTGGAGGCGTCGTGAAGCCATGAAAGTCTTCAAACTGCCCGATCTCGGAGAAGGCTTGCAGGAAGCGGAGATCGTCGAGTGGCACGTCACGAGCGGCGACGAGGTTCGCGCGGATCAACCCCTGTTGTCGGTCGAAACGGCGAAAGCGATTGTCGAGATTCCATCGCCTCAATCCGGCCGTATCGCGAAGCTGTTCGGCCAGCCGGGCGACGTCGTGCATCTGGGCGCGCCGCTCGCCGCATTCGAAGGAGAAAGCGACGAAGCCGATGCCGGCACCGTGGTCGGCCACATGGAGGTCGGCCAGCATGTGGTGCGCGAAGCGCCGGCGGCGCCTGGCGGCGGCATGGGTGCGGGTGCCGGCGTGATCAAGGCGGTCCCGGCGGCGCGAGCGCTCGCGCGCAAGCTGGATATCGATCTGGCGATGGTGACGCCATCGGGGCCGGACGGTGTCGTCACGGCGGCTGACGTGCAGCGCGTCGAGAAGGTCCTCGCCGCGCTCGGGCCACCCGAAGTGCTGCGTGGCGTGCGGCGCGCGATGGCGCAGAACATGGCGCGCGCGCAGAGCGAAGTGGCGGCGGCGACCGTCATCGACGACGCCGACATCGAGGCATGGCCGCCGCATACCGATGTCACGATCCGGCTGATCCGTGCGCTGGTGGCCGGATGCCGCGCCGAGCCGGGGCTCAACGCATGGTTCGAGGGACACACGGGGCGGCGCCACGTGCTGGAGAAGATCGATCTCGGCATCGCGGTCGATCTGCCGGATGGCCTCTTCGTGCCGGTGTTGCGCGACGTCGCGCACCGCGACGCAGCGGATCTGCGCGGCGGGCTCGACCGGATGCGAGCCGACATCCGGGCACGCAGGATCCCACCGGAAGAACTGCGCGGCAATACGATCACGCTATCGAATTTCGGCATGATCGCCGGTAAATATGCGGCTCCAATTGTCGTGCCGCCCACTGTCGCGATTCTCGGAGCCGGCCGCATTCACGAGCAGGTCGTGGCGGTAGCCGGCGTTCCCGCCGTGCATCGGATCTTGCCGCTGAGTCTGACATTCGACCATCGGGTCGTCACGGGTGGCGAGGCGGCGCGTTTTCTTGCGGCGACGATGGCGGATCTGCGGATGGCGCAGTAGCCGTGCTCGCGTGTTTCGACGCTCTCGCATCGGCGGCTTCATGGCTGATGATCCGCTGTCTCAGTGCGTCCCCTGCCGGTCAATTCCACCGCGATAAAGCGGGAAGAGACTCAACCATCCGAAAATGCGTTCGCGCGCTTCTGATCAGCGCATGAGACGCCGACGAAGGAGCGCGGTCGAAAGGAGAAACGCGCACAGCGCGTACACACAGAGCGACCCCGCGTGCCACCAGCCCTCGTCGGGGACACGTCCGAGCATGAGCGGACGGATGAGCGCTACCGCATGAGTGAGCGGGAGCAGATCCGCGACCTGCCGGAAACCATGCGGCAATCGAGCGATTGGAAACACGCCGCCGCAGAAGAACAACATCGGCGTCAATACGAGCGTTTGATAAAAGACGAAGTAGTCGTAGCTCGGCGAGACCGCAACGACGATCATCGCGAGGGCCGCGAAAGCCAGGCCGGTAATGGCAATGATGGGCAAGGAGAAGAGCATTGCGGGCCACGCGGAGTAACCCATGACTGCCGAAACCAGCATGATTGCGGTGCCGGACAACAGCGCCTTGCTACCGGCCCACACGACTTCGCCCAGCACGACGTCGCCGAGTGTCAACCGGGTGTGCAGGATCGCGTCCCAGTTGCGCTGAACGTGCATGCGAGAGAAGCTCGCGTAGATCGTTTCGAAGCTTGCCGTCAGCATCGCGCTCGATGCGACCATGCCGCCTGCGAGAAACGCGATATACGATGTGCCGTCGACGCGCCCGACCATGGCTCCAAGGCCCAGGCCGAGCCCGAAAAGATACATCATCGGATCGGCGAGACTGCCGACCATGGAGGCGAATGCCAGCCTCTTCCAGGCCAGGAAGTTTCGGCGCCAAACGGCGCCCCAGTTCCAGGCATTCCTTGGCCACACGGGCAGGCGCGAATCGCTCATGGGTTCAGTCCCGCAGTTCCCGGCCAGTCAGGCGCAAGAAGACGTCTTCGAGATTGGCGGGCCGCTGTGCGAATCGCAGTCCGGCACAGCCGCGTAGTTCGCGTCGAACCGCCTCGACGTCGGGTGCGTAGCAAAACAGCGTGGTTCCAGCGGATTCGATATGCGCCGCGTGGGCAGCGATTCGTGCGCGCAGTCCAGGCGGCGTCGGCCCGTAAATCTCGATGACATCGGCACCGATCTGCTCCGCGATCAGGATGCTCGGTCTTCCTTCAGCGATCTTTCGCCCTTTTTCGAGCACACACAGGGCATCGCACATCCTCTCGGCTTCCTCCATGAAGTGCGTGGTCAAGAAAATTGTCTTGCCGCGTGCCACCAGTTCACGCAAGCGTCCCCAGATCAGATGCCGCGTCTGCGGATCGAGCCCCGTCGTCGGCTCGTCGAGGACCAGCAAATCCGGATCGTTGACCAAGGCGCGCACGAGCGTGAGACGTCGCTTCATGCCCCCCGACAGCTCGGCAACCCGGGCGTCGGCCTTGCTCTCGAGGCACGCGAATTCCAGCAGCTCAGGGATCACCGACGCGATTTTTCGTGCGCTCATGCCGAAATAGCGGCCAAACACGAGCAGATTCTCCCGCACTGAAAGCTCGAGATCGAGATTGTCGAATTGCGGCACCACGCCAACGCGTGTCCTCGTCAGATCTGCGTACGCGGGAATCCGGCTGCCGAGCACGGCGATCGTGCCCGCATCCGCAGGAGCCATACCCAGCAGCATGCGCATCGTCGTGGTCTTGCCCGCCCCGTTCGGTCCGAGAAGTCCAAAGCATTGTCCCCGCGGCACCGTCAGCGACAGCGCATCGACAACCGTCTTACCGCCATACGTCTTGACGACTCTATTTAGCTCTATCGCAGGTGAGGCCATGGTGTCGATAAAAAAGGCGTGAGCAGGTCGGGCGACACATGAAGACCGGATGGGCCTCTGGCCTCATCACATGGGCTCCGTCGACTCGGCCTGCGAGCAGACAACGATTTCCCCGTCGTAAGCGGCATCCGGCATTTGCGCTTTGTGCTCGTCGGGCGCA
The DNA here is from genome assembly GCF_003330825.1 of Paraburkholderia terricola. Taxonomy (NCBI): domain Bacteria; kingdom Pseudomonadati; phylum Pseudomonadota; class Betaproteobacteria; order Burkholderiales; family Burkholderiaceae; genus Paraburkholderia; species Paraburkholderia terricola. The sequence continues at coordinate 1,515,352 of NZ_CP024942.1, read as the reverse complement.
GTCGCACGTGTCGTGCGCGACAGCCAATTGCTGTTGTCGAGCGTCAACAGCGCCCATGCCTTCACCGGCAGCAGCATGAAAATGTTGACGAAGGTATGCACCGTAAAGCCTAAAAATCTCAGTTGCCGGGCGCGCCACGCGACAACGCCGCAGCGCAGGACGGTCATCGCGGTGAGGACGACGATCGCACACCACGGAATAGTCGCGCTCAACGCAATTTGCGCGAATGCCGTCAGCACCGAGAACGCCAGCAACAGCGGACCGAGTTGCAGGCCAATCGTGTCGACGGTGATATAGCGATCGAGGCGTGGCAGCAGGCGCCTCGCAAGCAGCGAGTCGCGGTAGGTGCTGCGCGCCCAGCGAAGCTGTTGCAGCAGATAAGGCCCAAATCGCTCCGGCACCACGGTCGCCGCTATCGCATCGGGAACATACACCGTGCGCAGTCCCGCCATCAGCATGAGAATCGTCAGGTGGCGGTCCTCGCCGAAATCGCTCCGTCTTCCGCGGAAATACTGCGTCTCGTATTGCTCGAGCACGCTGGCGATGGCGGACCGGCGGTAGATCGCACATGGGCCGCAGCAACACATGACGGCGCCAAAATGGGCCTGCGCCGTGCGCTCCTCGTTGCATGCGATCCAGTACTCCATGTCGATCAGCCGCGTGAGCCAGGTGGCGCTCCGGTTTTGCGCGACCAGTTGACCCATGGCGGCACCGACGGTGGGATCGGCCATCGCGTCGACCAACTTGCGCACGACATCCGGGGCGATGACGGTGTCCGAGTCGACGTTTATCACCAGTTCGCCGGTCGAGCGATGTATCGCGGCGATCTGGGCCTTGCGCTTGCCGACATTGCGCGGAAGCAGAACGAAGGCGAACCTTGGGTCGTCGGCCCATGTTTCGCGCACTGGCACGACGACATCCCGATTGCTGGAACCATCGTCCACGAGATAGACGCGCAACGTGCCCGGGTAGTCCTGTGCCGCCAGCGAACTCAAACACGCCGCGAGGATGGCCGGGGCCTCGTTGTAGCACGGGACAATCACGTCGACACTCGGCCAGTTTGCGGGCGGTGCCGCGCACCGCGCGCGCGTCGAACGCCCGGCCCGCAGAATGTATAGCGCCTGTATGCCTTTGTAGCCGATGGCGAGCGCCGCATACGACAGGACAGCGATCGCGCCGACGATAGCGAGCGTGCTCATGGCATGTCAATGTGGGTATTGCGAGGTGATGTCGCGCAGCGACAGGGGAGCGGCGCAAATACGAAGCCGCGATCATGCAGCGCCGGAATCAGGCGGCGGACCGCCATGATGGTCTGGTCACGCAAGCCGCGATGACCGTCCGGCGGCAGTTCGTCCGGCGGGCAACCGTCGTGCAGCAGAATGACGGCACCGGGGCAGGCAGCGTCCAGTACGGCCTGTTCGATAGCGTCGACGCCAGGGCATGACCAGTCGCATGGATCTATGGTCCAGGTCAGCGGTTCGAGTCCCAGCCTCGCCGATGCGGCCCGCGCTTGCGCTGTCCAGATTCCGTATGGCGCGCGCACGTAATGTAGGGATGCCTGCGGGCAGATCGACGCGATGACTTCGTTCGCCCCGCCTAGCTGCCGGTCGATCTCGTCCGGTGTGCATTCAGAGAAGTCCGGATGCGTCATGGTGTGATTGACCAGCCCGTGGCCTTCCGCAACGATCCTGCGGATCAGGTCGGGATATTCGGCTGCGTAAGCGCCAATGACGCAGAAGGTAGCGGTGACCTCGTGCTCCGCGAGCACGTCGAGCAAATCGGGCGTGGAAAACGGATTGGGCCCGTCATCGAACGTCAGGAAAATCGCCTGCGCCCGTTCCCTGGCTTCAGTACTGTCCAGTTCAAACGCAGCCGATGCGCAGCACGAGGAGCGTCGTTCACGGATGCGCGTCATAGCTCCGGCCCGTTGCGGTCGATGAGCGTGCCAGCAGGCCAATCGTCCATCGAGCATTCGATCGGAATGACAGCAACCAGCACGTCTTCAACCCGCATTTGCGGGGTTTCGAACGCCACTTGCGGGGCCGTGGATCGCACGCGCATGCCCGACAGAACGCGCCCGTGCCCATGTCGTCCCATTCGTTCGAGATGCTGTCTCAACTCATGACGTACCGTCCCGAACCCGAAAGGAACCTTCAGCATTCGTAGCGTCGGATAGACGACGTTCATTGCGGCGTGGCGACTGATTCCGGAACCTTCGAGATCGGAGCGAACCGCGTACAGCCCCACTTCCGCAACGAACTGATCGACCGTGCCGAGTCTGATGAACCTGCGCAGCACGCCGTAATGGGCGGCGACTCCGTGCGCATCGTAACCGATGATTCGCAGTTCGGGCCTCGCCCCGGCCCAACTGCGGTTGCCTTCGAAAATTTGCGCGTTCGACCGGTTCACGGCCCCGTAAACAACTCGAAAGAACTCAGCGAGTTGCGCATGATCGTCCGGCCGTAATTCGTTCTCCCAGTATGTTTTCCAATGCAGGGGCGGCCTCTCGCAATGGTTCTTATCTTCCACGGGGTTGCGCTCGTTGAACGGCGGCATGCGTCTTGTCCTCGCAAATCTGTTTGAGTTTCGCTAACGAGGCGTCTTCCTGATATCGGGGAACGCGGATGACGTGTCCGCACCCCGAGTTGCGTTGCACCGGATAAATGCCGCGTCGCCGCTATATGGGTAGCCGGCGAGGTCTCACTTCGTGTCATTGGCCATTGGCCATTGGCTTAGTCGCATTTTTTTGCACATACAGAGAGGGAGACCATGGTGGCGCTCGAAAGCAGACCAATGGATGCGTGTCCCATCGTATGTGGACGGTTATCGCGGCGCTGTCAGGGCATGAAGAAAAAAGATCAGGGCGATGCTGATCTTGCGGTAGGGAAACCCTTAAGCGCGGCTTCGATCCGATGCGGCCGTCTCGCGCCAACTGACGCCGTTGAATCGGCCACGTCGGGAAACGATCAGATTGCAGTAGTACCGCCGACGTAACGCGGCGCGAGCGACCGTCACGTGCGGGCGATATCCTTGATTTTTCGCGCCGGCACGCCGCCGACGAGCGTATAGGCCGGCACATTCTTCGTGACCACGGCACCGGCTGCAACCACCGCTGCCTCGTGAATCGTCACTCCGGGCAGGATCGTCGCCCCCGCACCGATCCAAACCTTGTTTTCGACGCGAATCTCATGGTGGTCGAGCCTCCGCCCGAGTTTGGGGACAAACACGATATCGTGCGTCGCCGTCTCGAACGATACGTGCGGCCCGATCAGCACGTCGATGCCGATCGAGATCCGGCTGTTGCGACAGGCGAGGCGCGTATTAGCGTTGAGATACGTCCGGTCTCCGATCGAGATGCCGCGAATTGCTTCCTCGTTCAAGCTCCGCTCTACGGTCAACGGCCCGACGATCGTCACGTTTTTGCCAATAGACATGCCGGCCCTGCGGTATAGCGAAGCACGGATGTGATTGAAAGGGTCGTACCTGGGCAGCGCGTTGCCTAAGCTCACGAAAAGGTGTCGTGTCAGTGCCATCAGTAACTTCATGGGGTGGTGTTGCTGCAAGAGATGGACGGTAGGCCGGTACGAGATTGCCGATATGGGAATCGACGAGCGGTTGGAGAAAGCTGAGCGTGAATTTTTACCATAGAGCCGGATGTAAAGCTCTACGATTCCACTGCAAGTAAGCGGCTCGGTCCGACCGTTTCCCGAGGCGACCCGGCATGGGTACTTCGGGCGCCGGAGCCGACAGTAGCATCGGAAGCAATGAGCAGCAGCATACCGATGCCGGCGCCCGTGTGCGAGATCGAGGTGGAAATCGGCAAGCGGCGCGTGAAGATTCGCGGCCTGTCTGCCGAGCGCGCCAAAGCGCTCCTGCAGGAATGCCTGAAGTGATCGCGCTGCCGGCAGGCACGCGCATCCGGCTTGCGGCTGGCATGACCGGCATGCGTTGCGGGTTCTCTCTCACGAAAGAGGCGCTGCGTTCACGGAAACCTGCCGGCAGCTCGATATAGGCATCGACGGAAACCGCTTCTTTCAACTGTCGAATGACAGGTTCAGAGAGCGCCAGCCAGCCACAGCGCGAGATTGACAGAGTAGCGGTGGACGTCCCGCAGGGCTTGCTGCTCGGTCTGCATTCCGGTTCCGGGAGGCTCACTCACAAAGCTCGGACAACCGAGTCGCGCGTCCCAGTTGTAGTCGGCAAAATGATGAAAAGTACTTTGAGCGACGGCGGGACCTCCCCGGACAGAAGGGTCGAATGCGACTGCAAGGTTGAAACTCTTTCCTGTTACTTTGCTTTTGCCTCGTGCGATCACTCTAGCTGGTTCGTCGTCAGGAACGTCGACGGCGCCTTCATGGGGATGTGCTGGCAGGAACCGGATTGCGCCGCCAGGAGCATCGGGGTCCGCCAATACTGGATGTATGGGGCCAACGATCGTGACTTCCTGAAAGTCTCCGTTTCTGCCCGAGTGAAAATTGGGCCAGGAGATGTGGGTTGAGAACGGGTCGTCGGCCACGCGCCGGGAGTGGTCGGGATCCTGATTGCGCGTGTGAAAGCGGTGCGCCTTGCCAACTCCGCCTAAAGTGCACAGTGAGCTCCCCACATCCATGTGATCCCTCGTGACCAACAGGCCGCGACCCGCGCGCCGGAATCGCGTGATTCCCTCGCAATCCGCCGAGGTCAGACCGTCGCCTTCGTCAACGGCAAATAACCACAACTCGTCGAACCCGGTCTCATCGAGACGGGAAAGAATCGGGTCCGGCTGCCCGAGCTGCTCGCGGTCCCGAGCAACGACATTGAACGTCACGCGCCCTTTGGGATCTTGATACGTCCGCAGTAATTCCGCCAGGCGGCTGAATCGCGCAATCGACCAGTCGTCGTTGCAGGGCAGGATGGTCGTTTGAAGCAGGATCTGAATGGTACGCATGATGGTTAGTGAGTCGCGGCGACCAATCACGGGACGGAACTGGCCGCCTGGAAGGCGTTAGACCAAGGCGAATCCGCGATGCGAGCGCCCGGGCGGGACTGGACGCGGGCGCCCGTGATGTTCTCAGGCTCCCGCCTGCGAGTGGCGCAGCCATTCGTCGAGACCGATGCGGCCTAGACGCGCCTCGCCCAACGGCACGAGCGACTGCTCCTCGACCAGCCCGCCGAAATACCGGGCCTTGGGGTCTCTCACGACCTCGCGCGGATCGCCGGCCGCCTTCAGATAGCGGGCGATGATTTCGTTGAACGGCGCTCTTTCCGGGCCGGCGATCTCGACGATATCGTTTCGCGGCGCCGCGAGTGCCACGTCGGCAACGATCGCCGCAACGTCGTCGGCCGCGATGGGCTGGAACAGGCCCGGCGAAACCCTGATTACGTTTCCGTCCGCACTTGACGCGGCGATGCCGCCGAGGAACTCCAGGAACTGTGTGGAGCGGATGATGGTGTAGTGAATGCCGGAGGTTTCGATCAGCTTCTCCTGCGCGACTTTGGCGCGGAAATAGCCGTTAGCGGGCGTCCGGTCGATTCCGACGATGGATAGCGCGACATGATGTCGGACGCCCGCTGCGGCCTCAGCCGCGAGAAGGTTGCGGCTGGAAGCTTCGAAGAATTCCAGCACCGCCTTGTCTTCAAACGATGGTGAATTGGCGAGATCGATCACCACCTGCGCACCGGCCACGGCTTCCTTGAGCCCCTCTCCAGTGATGCTGTTGATACCGTTCCTGGGCGAGGCAGCGACGACCTCGTGGCCGTTCTGGCGCAGAATGGCGACGGCCTTCGAGCCGATAAGGCCGGTGCCGCCGATGACGACGATTTTCATGATTTGCTGTCCTTTATCGACCACTCGATGCGCCATTCGGGCTCGAATGCAGTTGAGGAAAGATCAGGGATTTCTGGCTGCCCCGAGCATGCGCTACGCTCGTGAAAGCACGTCACGATCATAGGCGGGTGCTACCTGTTGCGGTAGGCACGCAACCAGACACACGGCGTTGCCCGCCCGGCACCAATCAAAGAGATGAGGTCGCTACCTCAGGACGAGATTGGTCCCGACCTCGGTCCCAATCCCCGGCCGTACGTATCTGAGGCCTTCGACTCGCTGGGCGTCGAGGCCGTACCTGGATCTGGCGTGGTGTCGGTGCCTAGACCTTGGCGAATGGGCTGCTGTTTACCCGGAAGGCTGGGATCGACAGATCAAACTGCCGCACAACGGGCGTTGACTCAGTCGACAACGGTCACGATATTGACAGTCCCTTGCCGAGCCATCTTTGCATACGGACATAGGCGTTCCGCTGTTCGGACCATCTCTTCCGCCATGCGTCGGTCAACGCCCGGCACCTTGACACGGAGGTCAATGACCAATGCATAACCGCCATCCATGGGATCGCGACCGAACGAAACCTGTACCTCCACCACGATGTCGTTGATCTCCATTCCCGCGCGTTTTGCGATCAGGTTGAGCGCCCCGTGAAAACACGCAGCAAACCCCGCCGCGAACAACTGCTCGGGATTGGTCCCATTACCGGGTCCGCCGAACTCGGTAGGGAGCCGCAGTTCGACGACGAGATTTCCGTCATCCGAACGGGCGACGCCGGATGCGCGACCGTGTCCCGTCTCGCCGCCCGAAACGGTGACACTCGTTGTATACAGCGGATGAAAATCCCGGCCCCGATACCTGTCGAGGAGGGAAAGCGGGGGGGCTTGCAGCTTCTTGTCGTCCATGGTGCGGTCTCGAATTTGGTGATGCGCGTTCCGGCTCTCAGTCGTCGATCCGCCGAAGCCTGCCATATGAAGCGCGCTGCACCTGCGGGATCAAGCACCGTCTGCCAGGGCGGGACGAACTGCATGGAACGAACGATCGTATAGTAAATCAGTCGAGCGTCCTGCCACCTGTTTTCCCTTACGCGACGGTACAATCCCGCACTATGGTAGATGAGCGTGGATGGTAACGGTAGCGTCGCACGAGGAGACATGATGTTTCCGTTTCGGCGACAATCCAAATGGCCGCGTGAAACGGGAGCGCACCGTCACGCACTCGAAGCGGTTGACTAGACGAGACCGCCTCCATTCGGCAATTGGTTGCAACAGGCAAGTGCTAGACTTTAGCGTGACCGCGCCGCATGCGGAATGCGGCCATTCCGCCAGGTGATAGTCGGGCATCCGGTTTCCGTGGCTGCACGAAGATCGAGGTGAGACTGAGCGGAAGGAAAGCGTCGATCCCGGTCACTTCATCGCTGCAACAGGAGAGTCGTTGTCCGCGCCAGAACGCATTACCGGCGCCTCGAACGGCTTATCCGTTCATGTGTCAGTAGTGGGGCCATCAATGGATCAATCGGATACATCGCAGCGAGGCTTCCGCGTTGGCTTACCCAACAACGCTGATGCGCTGTCTACCTGTTTCGCGACGAGCTACGCAGGGATCATCGCGTTCATGGCGGTCGCGACCGAGGGAAGCTTCGCGAAAGCCGGTGAACGATTGGGGATCGGACGCTCGGCCGTCTGCCGAAATGTTCAAAAGCTCGAAACCCAGCTAAGCACGCGTCTGTTTCTCCGAACGACAAGGACCACAAACCTGACGCAGGAGGGCGAACGGTTCTTCGAGAACTGCAACCAGGGCGTGACCCATATCGTCGAGGCAATGAATGACATGTTGGACCTTCGCCAGGGTCCGCCTCGTGGCTTCATTCGAATTCGCTCGACAGTTGGATTTGGACGCAAGGTGGTTGCTCCGCTGCTTTTCAAGTTTTCCGAGCTCTACCCTGATATCGCGGTAGATCTGAGCCTTGATGACAGGCCAGCCGATTTCGCTGCTGAACAGATCGACGTTGCGTTTCGCGATGGACGCATCGAGGACTCAAGCATCATTGCGAAACAGTTGATTCCAATGCAGATGGTGCTCTGCGCTTCCCGCGCCTATGCCGAAGAGCGCGGGCTGCCATCTATGCTGGAAGATCTGGCGCAGCACGACTGCATCAATCTGCGATTGAGCGGTCGCGTCTTCGAGTGGGATTTCAAGGTCGACGGTCGCATGCGAAAGTATTTGCCAACCGCCAGATTGACTTTCAACGACGCGGACCTGGTATTGCAGGCAGTCCTGGAAGGTCGCGGAATCGCCCAGATGCCGGGATATCAGATACGCGATTACATCGCGCGCAATGAACTCGTCGTGGCCTTGAGGCACAACGTGCCGGACGATCGGGGCCACTACATCTGCTATCTCTGCCGACAGAATTTGCCGTCACGCATTCGCGTGTTTGTCGATTTCATGACGGAGCAGATTCGGGCGCTCAACTCGCTTTGTCTGGGAGAATTCAATCCAGACTATCTGGAACGCGAGCATCAGGCGTGAAGCTATTCATGCACCGCCATAAGCGGTGCGATCGCATTGTGGATGTGCTTCGCGGTCGCAAACGCCACCCACTTCGAACGAAAATATTGACGGCGATGATGGCCGCCTGAAGGCTTCAACAACCTTCGTCCACGAAGAATCCTGATAGTCGACGAAATACCCATTGCAGTCCACCTTGAACCCTTGCGCCTTCAAACGTTGCGTTGAAGGCCACAGTGCGTCCGTATCGTGGCGCTGCCTCAATCATCCGCCTGGCCGCCAGTTTCCACCAAGGTGCCGCTCAGCCTCGCTGACCTCAGGGCAACACCGCGGCTACCGCGGCCGCACCTATTGGTGTCTACGCGGCAACAGTGAGTGGTCTGGTGCGTATCTACCGCGACGCGGACGCGGCACCTACCATTCCGACATGGCTTCGTGATCGATTGAGTTGACGATCGTTGAGATCGTTAGTGGAGGGCGCCATGTTTCATCCCGGACCCCTGTCGGTGTTTGTAGGCTGGATCATGCTTTCCGCGGTCAGTGTCGGGCTCGCAATTGCTGTCTCGTTCAGCGGCATTTTCTGAAGTCTCATACAGGCCTTCCAGATCCGATCGTCTGTCTCCAGCGAGGCACGAGGTCTGAATGATGCGGCTGGCAAGCTGACCATCCAACTTGACTGGCGATTCGCGGAATGTGCTCGAGGGTGGCCGCACGCCCCGATCTTCCTGACCGCCGATTTGTCGGCGGCGAGTGAATGTCAATCCACCGTGATGAGGCGATCGCTTTTCCTGAGGCTAGTCCCTCGGAAAGACTCGCTTTGTCTTCGATCCGGGGAAGGTACTGAATTCATCACGGATATGACATCGGTGGCACGCCATGGAAACTCCACATGTCGATTGGCTCGTAACTTCCCCTGAGCCGACCAGCACAGAACGCGCTATCGCGGTGGGTACGCATCTTATTAGTGAACGCGAAGGCTACACACACCACGGAATTTATGCGGGGAATGGACTGGTTATTCACTACGGAGGCTTTCATCATTCCGCGAAACGGCGCCCCATTGAATATATTCCGTTGCGCGCCTTTGCAGCAGGAAAAGGGATCAAGGTTCAGTCAGAACCAGACGCCATTTATACCGGATTTGATGCGGTGGAGAGGGCCAGGTCCCGCCTCGGCGAAGACCGGTATCGATTGCTGACCAATAACTGCGAACACTTCTGCACATGGTGTGTTCTAGGTGTCGGGCGGAGTGAGCAGGTACGCCAATGCCTAAGGAATCCATGGACCGGTATCAAGACGCTCGTCGCGCTTGCGAGAGCGGAATGGATGCCCTTCGTGACCGCGCGAAACCGGCTCGCCGGGACCGTCACGGTTTAGGTCGTACCGCGTGTCGTCGATGTCGCACCGGACGTGTACCCCGATTCTCTACGGGGAACGCTTTTACTCAACGATCTGATAGGCCAGAAAATGAGCATTCAGTCAAACACCGAACGGCGCGCTTCACGCGCACTGAAAGCGGGCGTATCGGTGCTGGTTGCCGCGGTGCTGTCAGCCTGTGCGAACTACGCGGGAATCCATGGCGACGCAAAAACGGCCGATCCGCAGCAGTATGCAACGCAGCAAAGCATTCCTGCCGAACAGGGCCATTGGCCCGCAGCCAACTGGGCGGATCAGTTCGGCGATGCGCAACTGAAGGCGCTGATCGACGAAGCGCTGACGAGCAGCCCGACGCTCGATCAGGCGCATTCCCGCGTGGCAGCCGCCTCCGCATATAGCGAAACGGCGAGAGCCGGCACGCTGCCGCGTATCGACGCGAACTATTCGCTCACGCGCCAGCAGTACTCGGGCACGGCGCTCGTGCCGCCTCCGAATGGCGGCTCGTGGCAGACGGAGAACAAGGGCTTGTTGACTGCTTCCTACGATCTCGATCTGTGGGGCAAGAACCGCGAAGCGCTGAAGGCGGCGATCTCGCAACTTCAGGCAAGCCGGGCCGATGCTGAAGTCGTCAAGCTGACGCTGACAACATCGATTGCCCGCGCGTACAACCAGCTCGCACGCCTGTATGTCTTGCGCGACATCGCGCAACAGGAAGTCACGCATCGCGAGCAGATCGACCGCATCACTGCAGGGCGCATTGCGACGGGACTGGATACGGAAGTCGAACGCAAGACCGCGCAGGCCAATCTCGCGACGAGTCGCGCCGCGCTGACGTCGCTCGACGGACAGGTCCTCACGACGCGCTATCAGATCGCCGCGCTGCTCGGCGCCGGTCCCGATCGCGGACTGCGGATCGCGCGGCCGACGCTCGGCATCGCCGACGAAGTGAAGCTCCCCGACAACCTGCCCGCCGATCTCGTAAGCCGCCGCCCGGACATCGTGGCCGCGCGGTGGCGCGTCGACGCGATGACGCACGACGTGAAGGAAGCGAAGGCCGAGTTCTATCCGGACATCAATCTGAGCGCTGCGATCGGGCTCGACGCATTCGGCTTCGGCCGCTTCCTGACGGCGGCGAGCCGCACGGCATCCGTCGGCCCCGCCATCCATCTGCCGATCTTCGACGCAGGTGAGTTGCGCGCCAGGCTCAAGGGCCGCTATGCCGATTTCGACCATGCCGTCGCGACCTACAACCAGGCGCTCGTGACCGCGCTGAGCGAAGTGGCGACGCAATTGGCCGACGTGCGCTCGACCGACGCACAGCTTGTCGATGCGCAGGCGGCACAGGACGCCGCGCGCCAGGCCTACAAACTCGCATTAGTGCAATACAAGGCGGGCCTGACGAATCAATTGACCGTATTGAACGCCGACGTCAACGCGCTTTCCGCCGATCAGGCCGTTGCGAATCTGCGCATGAGCCGCCGTGACCAGCAGATCGCGCTGGCTTCCGCGCTGGGCGGTGGTTTCGTCGACACGTCGAACGCGAACTCCGCGGCGCCGCCGCGCGCCGATGCGTCCGCATCCAACACGCCTGTCGTTGCCGCGCGCTGAGCGGCTGCCCACCCAATCTGCCGGAGACCTGAAATGAGCGAAATCAACGCAACGGAGCGCCAAAAGACGCAAGCAACGGGCGCTAAATATGACGCGACACCGACGAAAGATTCCGTTGCAAACGAACCTGACACAGGCAAGCGCAAAACGCTGCTCGCGCTGCTGGGCATGGCTGTCGTCGTGTCGGCGGCGGCTTATGGCGCTTACTACATGACCTATGCGCGCTACCACGAATCGACCGACGATGCGTACGTCAGCGGCAACCTTGTGCAACTGACGCCCCAGGTGGCCGGCACCGTCGTCGCCGTGAATGCCGACGACACGCAGATCGTAAAGGCGGGCGACCCGGTCGTGACGCTCGACAGCGCCGATGCGAAAGTCGCGCTCGGCAATGCCGAAGCGACGCTCGGGCAGACCGTGCGTCAGGTGAGCAGCCTGTACGTGAACAATGATTTCTATCGAGCGAACGTCGCGCAGAAGCAGTCCGATCTGGCCCGCGCGCAGGACGATTTGCGCCGCCGCAAGGCCGTCGCCGATACGGGCGCCGTTTCGGCCGAGGACATCGCGCACGCGCGCGACACCGTGACGGCCGCGCGGGCCGCGCTAGACGCCGCGCGTCAACAGGCGGAAGCCAATCGCGCGCTGACCGACCGCACGACGATCGAACAGCACCCGAACGTGCAAGCCGCCGCGTCGAAAGTACGCGACGCTTACCTCGCGTATGCGCGCAACACATTGCCCGCGCCCGTCACCGGCTATGTCGCGAAGCGCTCGGTGCAGGTCGGCCAGCGCGTGTCGCCGGGCACGCCGTTGATGGCGATCGTGCCGCTCGACGGCGTGTGGGTCGATGCGAACTACAAGGAAAGCCAGTTGCGCAACATGCGCATCGGTCAACCCGTCACGCTGACTGCCGATGTGTATGGCGGCAAGGTCGAGTACCACGGCCGCGTCGTCGGCTTCTCGGCGGGCACAGGCAGCGCTTTTGCGACGTTGCCCGCGCAGAACGCGACGGGCAACTGGATCAAGATCGTCCAGCGTCTGCCCGCGCGCATCCAGCTCGATCAGAAAGAACTCGAAGCGCATCCGCTGCGCATCGGTCTGTCGATGGATGTCGATGTGGATACGCGCGGCAACACGGGACGGCAACTCGGCGCGGCCATGAACACGTCATATCGCACGGATGTCTTTACCGAATACGGCGCGCAGGCAGATGCCGAGATCGAGAAGATCATCGCGCGGAACATCGTCCCTCTGCATGCAGGGTCCACGGGCAACGTCGTATTGTCGACGCCTCCCGCAAAGCGCGATGCAAGCGACCAGAGCGGCACTACACAGCACGCCGGCTAGATCGCATCCCGGAGCGCACCGGGCAGTCGCGTTCCGGTTCATTCAATCGTCTGACAGGCCAGATAGACACGCCGGACCTGTCGAAAACTTCAGACTGGAAGCAAGATGAATCCTTCGACGCAACTTGCACCGCCGCCGCTCACAGGCGCAAAGCTGGTTCTTGCGACAATCGCCGTCGCGCTCGCGACGTTCATGAACGTGCTCGATTCATCCATTGCCAATGTTGCGATTCCAACCATCTCGGGAAACCTCGGCGTATCCGTCGACGAAGGCACGTGGGTCATCACGCTGTTCTCCGCGGCCAATGCCGTCGCGATTCCGCTGACGGGCTGGCTCACGCAGCGCGTCGGCCAGATCAGGCTGTTCGTGGCCGCCATCGTGCTATTCGTGTTTTCGTCGTGGCTGTGCGGCGTCGCGCCGAATCTGATCGTGCTGCTCGCCTCACGCGTGTTGCAGGGCGCCGTGGCGGGTCCGCTGATTCCGCTTTCGCAGGCAATTCTGCTCGGCTCATATCCGAAGGAAAAAAGCGCGACGGCGCTGTCGCTGTGGGCGATGACGGCCACGGTCGGGCCGATTGCGGGTCCTGCGCTGGGCGGCTGGATCACCGATAGCTATAGCTGGTCGTGGATTTTCTATATCAACATTCCCGTTGGCCTGTTCGCCGCCGCCGTGACGTGGATCATCTATCGCGACCGCGAGACGCCGACGCGCAAGCTTCCCATCGACAAGGTCGGCCTGCTGTCGCTGATCGCATGGGTGGCGTCGCTGCAGATCATGCTCGACAAGGGCAAGGATCTCGACTGGTTCAGCTCACCTGTGATCTGCATTCTCGCGGTCGTCGCGGCGGTCAGCTTTCTGTTTTTCCTGATCTGGGAATTCACGGAGAAGAACCCGATCGTCGATCTTCGCCTCTTCGCAATGCGCAATTTCCGCGGCGGCACGATTGCGATTTCGGTCGCGTATGCGGTGTTCTTCTCGAATCTCGTGATTTTGCCGCAATGGATTCAGGGCTACCTAGGCTATCGTTCGGTGGATGCCGGTCTCGTGACGGCGCCACTCGGGATCTTCGCCGTGCTGCTTGCACCGGTGATGGCGAAGATCATGCCGAAGTCCGATGCACGGGTGCTCGCGACGCTGGCCTTCCTCGGCTTTGCGGGCGTGTTCTTCATGCGCTCCCATTACACGGCGAGCGTCGACCCCTATAGCCTGGTGCTGCCGACGCTGCTGCAAGGCATTCCGATGGCGCTGTTTTTTACGCCGCTTACCGCGATCATCCTGTCCGGGCTGTCACCCGACAAGATTCCGGCGGCCGCCGGCCTGTCCAACTTTGTGCGCGTGTTCGCGGGCGGCGTCGGCACGTCGTTGATCTCCACGGGCTGGAACGATCGCACGATCCTGCACCATGCACGACTCGCCGAACAGTCGAGCGTGAACAACCCCGACTATATGAGCGCCGTCGCGAACCTCCACGCGACGCTCGGCGGCGGCCTGGATCAGGCGGCGGCGCTTTTCGAATATTTGCAGAATGCCCAGGCCGCGATGCTCGGACTGAACGATATCTTCTGGCTCTCGTCGATGATCTTCATCGTGATCATTCCGCTGGTCTGGCTCACCAAGCCCGGCAAGGGTGGCGGCGGGGCGGCCGGCGCTCACTGAGCAGGACCGCCTCGCATACCCGGGGAAGCTAATCTGCTGTCTTTTGTCTGCCGCAGGTTCGTGCTCAACGTCTTCGGCTGTACCGGTGGAGACCTGTCACCCGTACTTGCGGCACTGGACGGTCTACAACATTCCCGCAGCCGCCGCACAACTGCCCGAAGGCGCCGGCAACGCTCCGTCCCGTTTGCCCATCGGCGTCAATCCCCGCACGAACGACTTCCAGAACACCGGCGCGGCAGGAGCTGACGGCAACCATGGAGGTCCCTGCCCCCCGGTGGGCGATAAGCCGCATCGTTATAGTGGACGAAACCGACCGTGCCCTGTCGCCGTGACGGCGGGGCGCTCCTCGCGAGCACGTCATACACAGTCGCACGAGAGCTTCAGTCGCGCAGGTCGGTTAGCTCACGTCGCGAATCGCCTTACTGTCATCATTCGCCCGCTGATAACGTCGTTCTCGTCGTCAGACACACCAGATCGATTGCTCTCGTGTGCTCTGTCATATAGTCGTTGAACGTATGCAGCGCGACGGGCTGGCGCCGCTGGGCGAGACCGTCTACCTTGAATTCCCACGTGCGGACGCGGGCTGACAGCCTTATTTTTTCGATTCGCGGGGTGGCCAAAGTTTTCGACACCCCCTGGAATCAATGCGCGAAAAGTTTTGTCTCTTCTTCGCTGATTGCAGCGTCGCTCACCGCTATTATCGGCTCGACGTCGAAGCCCGCCAGGCGCCACGCATCGATACCGCCGGTAAGCGGCAATGCAAGCTTGACACCGGCCTGTCGCAACCGCCCGGCCATCCATGCGGCAGAGACTTCGTTTGGACACGAACAGTAGATGACGAGTGTCCGGTTCGCTCCATAGCGCTCCACGATCTGCCGCGGTTTTTGTTCATCGGCAAACTCTGCGCCTGGAATGACAAACGGATCGAGCATTCGCCGCTCGGCGGAGCGAATATCCAAAAGGATTGGCCGCGGATTGTTCGCGAGCAATGCATGCAATTCGGCCACGCTGATCCGGGCCTTCTCGAGGGCTTTCGCCAGCATGATTCTCCGGCAGTATCGATACAACACGTAAAGCATCAGCGCGGTAGCGATCACGATCAACGCCTGCCAGCCAAGACGTGAGATGAGTACGAAAACCACATCGATCTGCGACGCGAATAGCGCACCGATCGCCAGTCCGACGAATGCCCACAGCGCAACGCCCACGCAATCATGCAAGACAAAGGAACGCAATCTGACGGCCATCGCACCGCACAGCGGCACGGCAACGAGCGACAAGCCAGGTACGAAGCGCGCCACGATCAGCACGCGAACGCCCCAGCGTCCAAAGAAGCGCTCCGTTTTCCTGACGCACGTTTCGCGCGAGAGCGACAGTTTGCAAACCGTATGGAGCGTGCGCTCGCCGTATCGCTTGCCGCCCTGGAACCAGACCAGGTCGCCCAGCACGCCGCCGATCACAGCGGAGCCTAGTATCGTCGCGAAATTAAGGTACGTGGATGACGCAAGGTTCATGGCGAGCGCAGTGCTGGCTCCAACGGTGATCAATGTCGGTAAGACAGGCAACGGCAGGCCGAGCGAGGAGCCAAGCACATTCAGAAATACGACTAAGATTCCGTACCGCGCGATCAATTCATGCGACATCATGGTGCTCTCCTTGTGGCTTGCATGTACCCGTCTTGAAGATCGTTCATCGCGCCACCTGAACCAGCAATGCGGCAAACCGCATGTCGCCGCAGTGGACTTGCTCGGGCACACTACGCCAGGAGCGAACTGCCGGACCATAGCCGCAAGGAGGGAGTCGATAACCGCTACTTTGCGCCGGACAGTTCTTCTTCCGACGCGCGTTTCGATGGCGGCAACGCCTGCTTGCCCTGTCCGGCGATTTCGTTGACCTCCTGCCGATAGCGGTGCACGTCCCGCGTGACGAAGCCGATTTCGCGGCTCGGGATATCGAACCACTCGGGGTGTCCGAATGAACGGCGAATATCCTCGAGACCGCTCGCCCAATGCTCGCGCATCGTATCCTTGCTGAATTCATAGTCCTTGTAGTGCCCCTCGAACGATTTGTTCTTGTAGATCAGGTGCACGACATTCACCGCACTGCCGTCCGCTGTTTTCTGCGCCTCCCGCAACAGCGGGTGCGCAAGCCGCACCTTTTCAGGAATATGCTCGAGCAGCGCCTTGATCATCTGCGCGTGCTTCTGGTTTTGCGACATGAACGCGGTGATCGCTCGTGTACGGCTTGAATATTGAATGTCCTTGGTGCGCTCGCTGACGTCGAGGAAGTCGCCTGGCAGCTTGCCTCGCGAGCTCCACAGATCGACCTGGAATACGAGTGTGTCTTTATGCTGGCTTTCCCTGATGATCTCGGTGAGTGGCGTGTTCGAAACCAGCCCCCCGTCCCAGTAGAACTCTCCGTCGATCTCGACGGCCGGAAAGCCCGGCGGCAGCGCGCCGGACGCGATGAAGTGCTCCGGTGCCAGGCGCATTTTCGAATTATCGAAGTAGACGAGATTGCCCGTTCGGACGTTGACCGCGCCAACGGATACGCGAATGTTCCCGTCATTGATGCGATCGAAGTCTGCGTACCGCAAAAGCGTTTCACGCAACGCCGAGGTGTCGTAATAGCTGACCTGGTCAGGACGTTTCCTGCCGAGCCCTGCGAAAGGCACATGCATGCGCGGGGAGAAGAATCCGTTTTGACCTTCCACCAGCGTACGCGTCGCGGCCCATGCGCTCGACCACCTGCGCCCCATGTCTGCAAGCCCCGGCCACGCCGGAATGCGCGCGCCGAGATGTGAGAAAACATCCGCCGGCTGACTGATGGTGTTCCAGAAGCCGCGCAGCGCCTCCGCTCGACTCGCGGGCGCATTGCCGGCGATGATCGCCGTATTCAGCGCACCGATGGATACCCCGGATATTCGCGTCGGCTCCACGCCGACCTCGGCCATACCTTCATATACGCCGGCCTGATACGAGCCCAGTGCGCCGCCGCCCTGCAGCACGAGTCCGATTTCGTCATAGGCGGGAAGCTTGATGCGATGGGGCCCCTGCAGCTTGTTACGCTGGCTCGAATTCATGGCTGTCTCCTTACTGCATGAACCAGCCGTGGCTGACCACAATCGATTGCCCGGTGAGCGCGTTCGACTCGAAGCCGGCGAGGAATGCAACCGTGTTCGCGACATCGGCTAGCGACGTGAATTCGCCGTCGACCGTCTCCTTCAACATCACGTCCTTCACGACCTGCTGCTCGGAGATTCCCAGGGCTTTCGCCTGCTCGGGGATCTGCTTGTCGACCAGCGGGGTTCTGACGAAGCCCGGACACACGACATTGGCGCGCACGCCACGCGGTCCGCCTTCTTTCGCGACAACCCGAGCGAGACCGAGCAGCCCGTGCTTCGCGGCCACATAAGCCGACTTCAGTTGCGACGCCTCGTGCGAGTGTACCGAGCCCATGTAGATCACAGCGCCGCCTTTGTTCGACGCGTACATATGCCTGATGGCGGCCCTGGTCGTGAGGAACGCACCGTCGAGGTGAATCGCCAGCATCTTCTTCCAGTCGGAAAATGCGTAGTCCTCGATCCGGTTGACGATCTGGATGCCCGCGTTCGACACGAGCACGTCGATGCCGCCCAGCCGGTTCACCGTTTCGGCCACACCCGCATCGACCGCTTCCTCGCTGGTTACGTCCATTGCAACGGCGATCGCTTTGCCGCCGTGAGCAACGATATCTTCAGCGGCCTTTTGAGCGTTCGCGAGATTCAGATCCGCAATCACGACCGTCGCGCCGTCCGACGCGAGCTTACGCGCGCACGCTTCGCCGATACCGCTTGCTGCGCCCGTAATGAGCGCGACCTTATCATTCAATGCCATACGTCCTCCGAGCGCTTACTGGTTGACCGCGAGTTTCAACGACTCGGCGGGGGCCAGATAGTCATAAACCACTTCGCCGACGTCGAGCGTGAGATTTGCAATGACGTGACGTGCGCCAATCACCTTGCGAACCGGCAGCTCGGCAACCGATGCGAGCGCGTGCGCATGCAACTCGAGCGCCGCGGGCCCCTCCCACGCGCCGATCACATCGACGTCGCGCAGGAAAAAGCGCACCAGTTCGCAAATGCGTACGGAGCCATCGACGTGCGGAATGACCTTGAGCAGATAGTTGGGGGTGTCGGCGAGCTTGCGGCGCTCGGCCGCCCTCTCGAGCTCGCGATATTTGTAGCCCATCGTTCCGGTGGCGACGCGCTGCGTTCCGTAGTCGAGCGTGCCGAGCAGCGTGTCCTTGCCATCGACGCAGAGCTTCGGTGAAGCCAGCTTCTTGGGAAATCCCCAGATTTCGCGTCCGCCTGCGATCGGGCCTTCGTCGTCCAGATACATCGCGTGCGTGAAGTTGGCTCGATTGCCGTCCTCATCCAGCACGGAAATCACCTGGCCGCTTTCCGTGTAGTCGCCGAACCCCGATGAATCAGGCATGCGGATGAATTCGTAATGGACGATTGCGCTGTCGACCGTTAGCGGTTCTGGAACGACGGCCTTAAGCGCATCCATGTCCGTTTCATACGAGATGATGAAGTACTCCCGATTGAGAAAGCGGAAGGGTGGGCGCGGATACGCCGGATTGTGCACGGGCATCGCAAAAGCGTTGTTGCGGATATCTTCTTCTGTCACGGATCGTTCCTCGGTTGGTGAGGTGCTGCGTAACACGCATCGCGACAGCTTTCGCTGTCGCGGCCAATGGCGTGCGTGCACAAGGCAGCGAAGACGTGCTAGGTGTGTTTGGACGCTTCTTTTGCAGTGTTGCGTTTCACGGCTTGCATCAGACAGCGTGCCCCGTCACCGTGGAACCAAGCGTAAGCGTGGTCGTCTTGCGGCGGAAGTCCTGCGAAGGAACTCACGGTGTTGTCTCTGCGACAACAGTCAATGGCAGATGGACGGGTGCATGGTATGTCGCCCCCGGCGGTGACAGAGGTGGGCACCTTGCCTGGAGGCATACATCGATGTCATCGCTTCCCGGTTTACCGCAACTCGCGTTGGGCTTTTCGATCAATTATTGTCATGGTCTCACGCGCGGCGGGCCCCTCGAGTTCCACATCCCGCCACAGCGTCCGGATCCAGTCGCGCAGCAACAGCGACTCCGCCCACCGGTCACTTATGTCGTTGCCGTCGCGGCCGATGATCGCGTAAGGTTTGGGCCCCAGTTCGCAGGTGAAGGCAAGCGTGTCGTGCTCCCCTGCCCGCCGACGCCACGATGTGAAGCCGTAGCGCCACCAGTCGAGAAAAAGGTCGACCCACATCCGGTGCGGCTCAAATGAAAGCTCGACCTGTACCTGCTCACGACTCGCGACGCGGCCGTGAAACGCCCACGACTGATCGAGTATCCGGTGCATGAGGCTGTGGTTTTCGTCGGACACCGGCCAGGCGAATTCGCGTCCAACCAGATAATGCGAAATGTCGCCGAGCAATCTCAGCTCGGGGCGTGCATCGAGCAGATCAAGCGTGAAGTAGAGATCCGTGGTCATGCGGTCGCGATGCGTCTCGATGTAGACCGGCACGTCCACCTGTTCGGCGAGCCGCTGCCAGCCGTCGATCAGCGCAACACATTCCGCGACGGTGCGAGGACGCACGTCAGGTTGCAGATCGATGTGATGAGCACCGAATTCGACCGCATTCTCGAGCACCGGCTGCAGATCGTCGACCGTGCGTGGAAAGCATTGGCCTTCTACGTCGAGTCCATGGTCTGCGCGCAATTGCGCCAGTCGCCGGACCGCCGTGCGGTCTGTGTAATGTGCGCTCAGGCCATCGAAGCCCGCGCCGGCGATCATCCGCACATTCTGTTCTAGCGAACGTTCGCGGCCGTCGGTGTGTCGCCGCTCCATCGCCCACAGCGACTGGAACACCAGCAGGCGCTGACTCATTGCGCCTCCGCGACCAGCAGCGAACGCAGCTTCGTGTCGCGATCGGCAAGCAGCGCCGGATCGATGCACGCACGTTGCTCAATGAGCGACTGCGCAATGCGCACGTCGCGCGCAATCTCGCCTGCCCGTCCCACTCCGCTTGCACTGACCAGCGTGCCGCCGGCATCGAGCATGAAAAAAATTCGCGATGCCACGCCGGTTTCCCGCACCACCGTGGTCGTGCCGTATGCGGGAATCCCGGCGATCTGAATCGTCATGTCGTACTGATCGGACCAGAACCACGGTACGGCCGAATAAATGTCGAGATGCCCGAGCATGTTGCGTGCGGCAGCGCGCGCCTGGTCCTCGGCGTTCTTCCAGCATTCGAGCCGGATCCGCTGACCTGTATGTGGATGCGGGAAGGAACAGACGTCCCCGGCCGCGTAGATATGCCGGTCGCTGGTGCGCAACGTGCCGTCGACGGCGATGCCATTGTCGATGTCGAGGCCCGCCGCCTGCGCGAGCGCGATACGCGGGCTCGCTCCCACACCGACCACGATTGCATCGCACGGAACGATGCTGCCGTCAGCGAGTTGCACGCCTGTGACCCCTGCTTGACCGGTCAAGCAGGCAACCTGTATGCCGAAGCGAACCTCCACGCCTCTCTGTCGGTGACAGTCAATCAGACACGCCGCAACGGCCTCGGGCACAGCCCGCATCAACGCGCGCGGCGCCGCCTCGAGCACGGTCACTTCGCAACCGCGCGTCACGGCAGCCGCGGCGATTTCGAGACCAATGAAGCCGGCACCGATCACGGCAATCCGTCGGCCCTGCGTCAGTTCGCCGGCGATCGCGTGCGCGTCGGGCACCGCGCGCAGTGCATGCACGCCCGGCAGCGTTGAGCCAGGCACGTCGAACCGCCGCGGTTCGGCGCCAGTTGCGATCAATAGCCGGTGATAGCTGATCGCTTCGCCGCTGGCGAGAACTACCTTGCGCTGCGCACAATCTATGGCCGCTGCCGGCACATCGACGCGCAGTTCGATGCGCTGCTCGCGATAGAAGGCCTCGTCGTAGATCGCGCACTGGGCGGCCGTCTTCTGGCCGAGCAGCAGGGACTTCGACAATGGCGGCCGTTCGTATGGCAAGCGTCCTTCGTCGCCAAGCAACGTGATCGCGCCGTCCCAGCCGTTTTCACGCAGCGCATGCGCGGCGCGCGCACCGCACTGCCCGCCGCCGACGATCACCATCGGATCGGATGAACTCATCTCACGCTCCCCGGCGCCATTACCGATATTGGCCAGCCAGCGCCGACACCTGACTGATGTTCTGTTGCGTGATGAAGCCGGGTCCGGAACTGATATTGCGCGCCTCATAGACAGGCTTGAGGCCATAGTCCTGCAGACGCTTCATGAACTTTGAATTCTTCTCCAGTTCACCGCGCGCCTGCAGCACGTCCGTGTTGTGATTCTTGTGCATGATCGCCAGCATCGCGATGGGAATATAGCCCTGCAGATACGGTTGCTGGTCTGTGCAGAACCTGATCGTGCCATTCTTGATCGCCTTCGCGACATCGGAATCAATGTCGAAGGTCGCGAACCAGATCTTGCCGGCGAGCCCCATTTTGGTCACTGCACGAATAGTCGGATCGGCGGAAGTCGGGCCGAGCGTCAGCACGGCCTGGGTATTCGGATGCGTGCGCAAAAACGCACTCACCTTCGCCTCGATGCCGGTGGGATCCGTGCCCGCGTCGAGCACCGAGGTCTTCATATCCGCGCCGACGGCATCCGCAAAGCCGCGGCAACGCTCGAACGACAATGGGTTCGTCGCGTAGTGGTTCACGCATAGAAAACTCTTGATGCCGTCGGCCTTCGCGCGCAACCCCGCTTCCTTGCCGGCCAGGTATTCGGGCTGGCCGACATGCAGCAATGCCCCGAGGTCGGCGCTCTGCTTTTCCGTACCGGTATTGGCTGTGATGAACGGTATGTTCTTTGCCTTGAGCTTCGGAAACGCGCTCTTCAGCAGATCGTAGTCGGCGATTGTCGAAACGACACCGTCATAGTTGCGCGCGGCTGCCTGATTGACCAGTTGGACCATGTCCGCGATATCGCCATTCGGCGGGTTGCGGTAATCGGTCTGCACGTTGAAATCCTCGTCGGCCTGCTTGATGCCGTTCTTGACCGTATTCCACCAGGCATCCGAATCCGGCGCGTGCGAGATGAAGTCAAAACGGGCGGCGGGCTCGGCAAAAGCGCCGGCGCACAGTCCGAGACCCAATACGACGGCAGCGAGGCGAAACGCCCGGCGGCTGGATAGTTTCATGGCTGTCTCCTTGTTTATGATTGATCTGCCGACGTTGTGCATTGGCCCATCTCGCGTTGCCCGAGTAACGTGAATCACATAATCAAGGGCGTTGCGTCAATCGTCGGCGAGACCGATGAAGACCTTGCCGTCCTCGATCCTGACAGGGTGCGTGACGAGGTTCACGCAAACGGGCGCGCCTTTCGCCGCGCCGGTGGGAATATGAAAGCGCCCCATGTGCATCGGACACTCGATCACCTCGCCAAACACGAGGCCTTCGGTGAGCCGTGCGGTCTCATGCGTGCAAAGACCCGCCGATGCGTAAAAACCGCTAGGCGTGTGATAGATCGCGTAGAGCTTGCCGCCGTGCTCGAACTCGACGACGTCTTCTTCGTCGACGTCATCGCATGCGCAGACTTGATGCCATTGAAGCATGTTCATGGTGTGCCTCTTCGCCTAGCGCGTCTGTGCTACGAACGGCTGATCGCCGACAGATTCCGGGTCGTGCGCCGCCGCATTTCCCGGCACGCGCGGCGTCACCATGTAATCGGCGTCGTGCCGCTGCATTCTGAACACGTGAACGATTTCTCCCCATGCGCTGAACAGGCCGTCGTACGCGGGCGGCAAATCCGCTTCGATCGCCTTGCGCAGTTGCGGCAGCGCATGAAACGGCACGTTCGGAAACATGTGATGCTCGACGTGATAGTTCATGTTCCAGTAGAGGAACTGCAGGAAACGGTTCAGCCTGAGGGTTCGCGTCGAGAAGCGGTGATCGAGTTCGTTCTCACGCAGCCCGGTGTGCTGCGTGAGCGCTAGAAATTCGTGCAGCCAGGCGCCATACGAACGCGGCAGGAGCAGAAAGACCACCGGCAGCCAGCTATGCACGACGATCGCCCACGCAATCACGACGGCATAGAGTGCGAGAATCACGCGCGAGTTGCGGCACATCGCGCGAAATTCGGTGGGCGGCACCACCGCCTTCGCCTTGTTCGACACGATGCCGAAGCTGTGCAGCACGATGTTGCCCAGATGATGAATGCCGTGCGAGATGCGCAGGAAATCGGTGGCGAGCTTCAGGTAGTTCGGCGGCCGCTTCACCGCCAGTTCGACGTCGGATGGCACCGTCGCCGTCAGATGGGTGTAAGTGTGATGTTGGGCGTGCGACCAGCGGCTGTACACCTGTTCACGCCACGTCATGAAACAGATCAGCCAATGGACCGACTCGTTCAACCATTCGCTCCGGAATGGCGTGCGATGGCGCAACTCGTGTTCGATCGCTTCGGCGAACGCGTAGATCGTTCCGTACAGCAGGAATGCCGGCACGCACCACAGCGTGCCGAGCGACAGCCATGCGAGCACGCCGCTTGCCACGACCAGAGAAATGAAACCGCTGAAATGCAATAGCGCATCGCGATCGTTGCGCCGCGTGACTGCCTTGAGCACCTTCCGGTCGAGGCGACATTTGTACCAGTCGTCCATGGTGATCGTTTTCGTGTTGTCTTGCGGTACGGACATGAGCTGCACTCCAGTGCTTTGATGTTTGACCGAGCGATGAACCAAACTAAGCATTGATCATCGCTGAGCCGATTAAAGACTCTTAATGAGCATCGGTCAAAGATTAAAATGACTCATTCTGAGGTATCGAGGGTATTCCAGAGGATGCGGCGGTGCATTCTCTACGCCCTAAACATGAAAAAGCCTCGATTGCCTCAATTTGAGGCAAAATAACGGACATGCGGGCACCTCGGCCCGCATGCAAGTCTGGGGATGCGTATGAAAGAGAAGCCGACGCTCAAACAACTGATGGAGATCACGCAGCTCAGCAGGGCGACGATTGATCGCGCACTGAACGATCGGCCCGGCGTGCATCCGCGCACGCGAAGCGCCGTTGAAGCGGCATTGAGGCAATTGGGCTCGAACTCGCCGACACGATCGTCGCCCCGCGCAAAGCACCGTACTTACGACTTCAGATTGCTGGCCCAGGCAGGTGACGCATTCACGGACGAACTCACACGAACCGCGGCTGAGCTCGAACCAGAATTTGCCGCAACCGGGGCGAATCTCGCAGTCGTACGGTGCGTCGGCGCCTCCGACGACGAGGTTGCCGCCAGAGTCCGCGAGGCGGCCGACGCCGCCGACGGCATCGGCATCATCTGCACGAACACCGCGACGACGACCGCCGCACTACGCGAATGCATGGCGGCAGGCAAGCCGGTTGTTGCGCTCATTACCGACGTCGATGCCGACGCACGTCATACGTATATTGGGGTGAATAACCGGGCAGCCGGACAGTCGGCTGCATTTCTCATTGGACGGCATCTGCAGGCGCATGCTTGCCCCGACGTGGCGGTGGTCGTTGCTACGTTCTCTTATACCTGTCACGAAGACCGCGAGATCGGGTTCCGCTCACTGCTAAGACAGCGCTTCCCCAATGTGAACCTCATCGAAGTCATCAAGGGCGCCGATTCCGGTGCCGCGACCTATGAAGCGACCATGCGTTTTCTGGACGAGCACGAGAAGCTCGATGGCGTTTACAACGTGGCGGGCGGAAACGAAGGTCTGGCTGCGGCGCTGCGCGAATCCAACCTGACGGGCCGAACGATCTACGTGACCCACGAAGTCAACCGGATAACGGAACCGCTCCTGCGTTCCGACGCAATCGACTATCTACTGACACAGGACCTTCGACTGCTGCTACGTACGGCTGTCGTGCATTTGAAGTCCGTGCGCGAGGGACGAGGCGTTCCCGCGCAAACGATCATCCCGATAGAGATGCATTCCCGTTATTCGCTGTATTAGGCTTGCATGGACGAAGCGCGAGTCTCAAGGTCTCGATCGCCCGTTTCGGGCCGGCACCCGCCGTCGCTTCTCGTCAGGTAAACGGACGGTCACGTGAATCCGCTGAAAGGCCGAAGCCGGAAGTACGATATTCGAAGGCAGCGCCTCGAGGCTTGAAGTAGCGATCCTGCCGACAGACGCCCGCCCGAACATGCCTTTGTCGTTCACAGACGTGTACGGTCGCACAGAAGGCCACCGTCGAAGAACGAACAGTCGCGGACCTGTTCGGGGTAGCCGCGTCACTACCCCGATGACGGACACCAGGCAGTCAATTCATCCGTACAACGTTCCAGGCAATCCGCTGTTTTCGCACAGCGGATTGCCTCGGCCGCCGAGCGCAGGCATCGCCCCATGGAGCGGCTTGACGAAGCTGACCGCTGTCCACCGGCGGCCGCCCGATGTTAGCGCCGCTGTCCGTTTTTGTATAGCTCCCAGAGCGGACAGTTCGCTTGCGATAGTGCCAAACGTAAGCTTCTCGCGTGGGATAGATGCGACATGAGTTTCGTCACTGCTGCGGGTCACGGTGATTACAGCGCGCACCATGCCACGCCCCAATCGCCGGCTGCGCGATGACGCGATCCGCCGTCACTGTCCAGCAAGGCACGCCCAACTGAGAGGACCGAGATGCAACAGCCATTTACGCATGACGATCTTTATGCTTTGCTGCAGCGCGCTGCCACGGATGCCACCGCGGTGCAGTCCAGCGGCGCACAGGCCGTGGTGGACAGGATGCGGCAATTCATGACCGCGCAACTGGCAGAGACGCTGCCACAGTACAACGTCTTTATCCATATCTCCGTCTCGCCCTACAGCTTCGACGTCGGCAGTTGGATGAACAAGGTGAAGACCGATTCCACGGGACAGATCGAAGCGTGCACGGTGACATGGGCGGGCGCTCCCGGCGTGCTTCCGGCGGGAGCGTCTAACCTCGGCATCGGCTGCGTGGTCACCTACTTTGCGAAGGCCACGTCGCAAGTGCAACCGGAGCCGGCTTCTGGCGGCGAGCGGGACGGTGTGTTTAGCCTGCCGCCGAATATCGCATTCGGCGTGACCTCGCTCGTCAATTCGGCTGCCGAACAGACGATAAACGTCTACATCGACGACAATCAGAACCCCGCAGCGACATTCCAGGGAAACGGCACGCAAGACAAAAATCTGCAGACGCAAGTTCTGAACTCCGGTAAGGGCAAAGTACGGGTCGTCGTATCAGCGAACGGCAAAACATCGAAAGTCGGCTCGAGGCAGGTCGACATATTCAAGAAAACCTACTTCGGCTTGGTCGGATCGGAAGACGGTACGGATAATGACTACAACGACAGCCTTGTTGTGTTGAACTGGCCGTTGGGCTGACCGGTCCGGCATTCCGGCAAGATGCGGTGGACTACGCCGCCGCATCTTGCCGCTCGAACCGTAGAATGCGGCCGGCGCGGCTGCCCGTTTTGAATCGTCGACCGCACAGGTCAACGACATGCTGTGCAGGCTGATGGAAGATGGGATGGTCCGAGTCGACAGCCCTTCGATGGGTCTCCACATGATTTTTTTGCAGACGTTACGTCGTCATGCGGCATAAAAAAAACGTCGCCAACGCGAGCGGCGACGGTGAAACCAGGCACTCACGAAGCTACGTGCCGGGCTGAAAGACTGGTTTCAAGGACCGCTCTCAACACTGCCACATTTCGAGTTGACGGAACGCTTCTGGTCGCCGCCAACCGATCGACACTGGTTCAGATAATCACCACGCGCGTTCGAAGTGGCCCTCAGGTGCGCGGGTGCCATCGCCACTACGCCTGTGAGAATCGCGCCGGCGGATCAATAAGCCTGTCACTCGCCTTGCCTCTCATCGCCTGTCCGTCGTCGATTGTTGCCCTTCGGACAACATGGTGTACGCATTCGCGATGCTACTGCCGTTCGCCCCGCTGACTACAATCGGTCACACGCTCGGTCGAACCGCGAGCCAAACCAAGCGCGCGAAATTCGTGCTCGTGAACCGCACCACGCAGTGCGGCTTACCCCCACCTAATCAACAGGACTATCGAAAATGAGCCAAACAACCCGCAATGTGCAGCCGGTTATCGCCAACCTTGGCAAAGAAGGTTCAGGCGAACTCGTGCCTTCACGCTACGCCGTGCGCGTGGGCGACGTCGACGTCGTGCTGATCAGCGATGGCGTTCTACCCCTGCCGACCTCCACCATGTCCACGAACGTGAGCGAAGCGGACCGCAACGAATGGTTCGATGGTCGTTTCCTGCAACGTGACATGTTCGATTGGGCGTTGAATATCGCGCTCGTGCGGAGCGGCGAACGCCTGATCCTGATCGACTCGGGCGTGGGCGACGGTTTCGAATACTTCACGCGCGCCGGTCAGTCGGTGATGCGCCTGGAATCGGCGGGCATCGACCTGGCTGCGATCACCGATATCGTGGTTACGCATATGCACATGGACCACGTCGGCGGGCTGAACGTCGATGGCGTCAAGGCCAAGCTGAGCCCGGACGTGCGCATTCACGTGTCGGCCAGGGAAGTAGCGTTCTGGAAAAATCCGGACTTCAGCAAGACGGTGATGCCGGAAACGGTTCCTCCCGCGCTCCGCAAGGCTGCTGAAACGTTCGTGAAACTCTACAGCGAAAACATCGTGCAGTTCGATCAGACCGTGGAAGTTGCCCAGGGCGTGTCGGCTCGCGTGACGGGTGGGCACACGCCGGGGCACTGCGTCGTGGACGTCGCATCGAACGGCGAAAAACTGACGTTCGTGGGCGACGCGATTTTCGAAGTCAACTTCGACCATCCCGAATGGCAAAATGGTTTCGAGCACGAGCCTGAAGTCGCTGCGGACGTGCGTATCGCGCTGCTCAACGAAGCCGCTGAAACCGGCGCCCTGCTGGCCGCGGCGCATGTCGCGTTCCCCTCCATCGGTCACATTGCAAAGAACGGTGGAGGCTTCCGTTTCGTGCCGGTGCTGTGGGACTATTGATTGATGCTCGGCTATCAGCCATCGTCGTATAGATCGCACTGACGATTGCCAGAAAACCGCCGGGAGGGCGCAAGACTCGCGGCGGTTTTTTGCAAACGATCACTTGCCCGCGCCACCGGCATTCGATGAGATCGGTACGTGCGAAGACCTCATCCTGACCGCCCGCCTGACACGCGAGTTCGGTGGACCGACTCTCCAGGTCATCGAGCTTCGCAGTGCGCGCGACTGTAGCAGTCGCACCATCGTTCCCGAATCCGCCTTCCCGGACGAATCGCCGAACGCTGCCGTTGATACCGGTTGTGCGCATCTTTCATCCTTCAAAGGAGCACATCATGAGATTGAGGACCTGTTTGCCCGCGATGTTATGCGCGTCAATGGCGCTGGCGCTGGCGCTCATTCCGGCGATAGCCAGCGCGGAGCCGTTCACGATCAAAGTCGACGATCTGCGTAACGGGCGCTTTTCGAACGAGCAGGTGTACGGAGGCTTTGGCTGTCACGGTAACAACATCTCGCCGCGCATTTCATGGACTCACGTTCCGCGCGGCACGAAGAGCATTGTCGTGACGATTTTCGACCCGGATGCGCCGACCGGAGGGCTCGGCTGGACGCACTGGGAAATCGCGAATATTCCACCTTCTGAATCGTCGCTCGAAAGAGGAGCTTCCGGCAATCCAAAGCTCTTGCCGGCAGGCGCGGTTGAGACGTTGACGGACTTTGGCGAATCCAGATACGGTGGCCCCTGTCCTCCCCAGGGGGAGTCGCATCGATATGTGGTGACGGCCTCCGCGCTCGACGTGGCGCAAATCGACGTGGCTCCTGCCGCGAGCCCCGCAGTCGTCGCCTATCAGATGCATGGGAAAGTCATTGCTCAGGCGAAGTATGTCGCCAGATATCGTCGCCCATTGACTAACGATTGACGGGCGCCAGAACTGGGATATCGGCAACCGTTCCCGGCAGATCGGCTGCCGGTAGAACGATTCACGTATTCGCGTTGTCCCGTTAAACGGTCACGAATCACGCCAACGACATTCCGCCATCGACGTGCAGATTGACACCGGTAACGAAGCTGCTTTCGTCACTAACAAGAAAGAGCGCGGCATGGGCCAGCTCTTCCGCGCGGCCCAGCCGGCCCAGCGGAATCTTCTCCGCAACGGCGGTCTCGAATGCCGGGCGATCGGCAACGGCGATACCCAGTTTCGAAAGAATGGGTGTGTCCACGGGGCCTGGGCTGATCACGTTGACCCTGATGCGGCGCTCTTTGAATTCGAGCGCCCAACTGCGGGCGAAAGCTTCGATTGCCGCTTTACTGCCCGCATACGCCGCGTGGCCTTCGAATACTTTCGAACTCGCGATCGAACTCGTCAACAGAATGGCGCCTCCGTTGCGAAGTTGAGGCGCGACTTTCTGAACGCCGAAGAAAACCGACCGCGTGTTGGTAGCGAATTGTGCATCGTACGCTTCGAGACTCACCTGATCCGAGCGGGCGATCGTGTTTACGCCAGCGTTGGCGACATAAATGTCCAGGCCGCCGAACCGTTCTTCAACCAATGACGCGACGCGGTCATGCGTTGCGGGATCGGCGAGGTCGCCGGTCAGGCCCGTTGCCCGATCCCCAAGTTCGGACACTGCGGCATTCACCGCGGCCAGACGCCGTCCGACGATCAGCACATGTGCACCCTCGGCCACAAACACCCTTGCCATCGCAAAGCCAATGCCGCTATTGCCGCCGGTGATGACGGCGACTTTATTTGTGAGTCTGTTCATTTGAATCTCCGTTGTTCCACGCGAACGTCGCGTTGAACGCTAATTTAGCTATAGGTGAGACGACAGCCCAGTTCTCCAGCGGAGCTATCAGTTTTGCCGAAGGGTCACTAATGTCGGTTGAGAACCTGAACGGCTTATCTGCCTTTGTTCGAGCGGTCGAGGCCGGTTCGTTCACCGGAGCGGCGCGCTTGCTCGGCACGACGCCGTCCGCTGTGTCGAGAAGCGTTGGAAGATTGGAGAGGCGTCTCGGCATCAGGCTTTTCCGGCGCTCGACAAGGGCGACCGTCCTGACAATAGAGGGGCGCACCTACTACGAGCGCATCGCGCCGCTCATACGTGGCATCGAGGAGGCAGGCAACGCGTTGACTACGCCGCTGGCCGCGGTCGGCAAACTGCGTATCAGTGTGCCCGGCGCGTTAGCGCGCATTCTGCTCGACCCGCTCACCCGGCACTTGATGGCGCATCATCCAGGCCTGCTGTTCGATGTGAACGTGAGCGACCATCATGTCGACGTCATCCGCGAGGGTTTCGATCTGGTCATCAGAGCGGGAGAGGTCATCGACAGCGCTTTGCATGCGCGGAAATTGGGCCATTTGCCGCTGGCGCTCGTGGCCTCCCCCGACTACCTGAACCGCCACGGCGTGCCGGAATCGATATCCGATCTCGGTACGCATCGCCATGTTCGTTACAGACTTGCCGGACGCGTGGTGCCCGTCACGTTTGCTGACGGTGTCAGCGTGCAGCCGGAAGGAGCATTCGATACCGACAGCGGTGAGGCCATGAGACTGGCGACATTGAATGGACTCGGTATCGCACAGGTTCTGAAAGCAATGGTTCAGGAAGATGTCGACGCAGGACGTTTGTGTCGCGTCTTGCCGGAGTTGGCGCTGAGACCCGTTCCTCTTCATGTCCTGCACGGATTCGGAAGGAACATGCCACCGCGCACGAAGATATTTATCGATTTTGCGGAGAAGCAATTCGCGCAGTTAATGAAATGATCTTTCTCGCTACACGCCCGCGTTTGTAGCTCAAAGCGTCACTGGGGACACGGCGCAGCCGAATTTCAGATGAAAATCCCTTGCAGGCCGTTCAGTTGGACGACGCTCCGCTTATCGAGCGTAGTTTGTTTGAGTTGTTCCCGTGCATAGATCCTTTCGGAAACCGGGAGCCGATAGCGAGGCAAGTCGTCGTCTCCAAGCTGGACCTGCAGCATGTGCTTTGCAACCAACCCTTCAATTACGGCGATCGCATTCGAAAGATCGCCCGTTCCGTTTGCCACCGCCGCAAGGACGGCCTCGAGCGTTGCGGGCTGTTCAAACGACGACAGGCGACGGAAAGCGGACCTCTCCTGCTCCGACAGCAGCGCGTAACTCCATCCAATGGATGCCTCGAGACTCCGATGCCTCGCAGGGGCGTTGCGGCATCCCTGCCATTGAAGGCGTGAGCGGGTTCCGAGCAGCGCCATGGTGCCGGCCAGTCCAAATGTCGCGACGCGCGCCGCGGCAAACTCGATCGCAAGCGCGACGCCTTCCAGTTCGCGGCAAATCTTCGCAATGGCTGCATAGCTCTTGCTTGTCTGCGGAAACCTGGCGCCCGCTTCCAGTGCGCGTTGAATGAATACCTGCACGGCTGGATAAGTATGCGCGTGTTCAATCGAAATCGCCTCCGGTCCTGGAGGGACGTCGAGCGCAGACAGGCGGCAGACGTATTCGTATCTGACACGTAGCGCCTCGCGGCTTGTCAGAACGAAATAGGTCGCGGATGAGACCGCGAGGATCTGCGTTGTAAGCGACGTCACCTCGTCGATGACATGCTCGCAGTTATCCAGGATGATCAGCGCGCGCCTGGCCGAAAGATAATTCGTGATGCACGTGACGGGCATGTCGTGAAAATCGCCCAACCCGAGCAGACGAGCCAGCGTAAGCGCTACCGTGTCGCCATCAGCAACTTCGCCGAGGTCGGCGAGGTGAATCTCCGAAGGAAACACGCCGGACAGTCTCTTCGCGAGAGCAATGGCCACTGTTGTCTTGCCGATGCCTCCGGGTCCTACGATAGACATAAGCCGATGTCTGCCCAAGTCGGACGCAAGAGTCCGCAAGACCTCGTCGCGACCTTGCGGGCAGGCCGCTCCCGTTGCGAAGCAGCCAGAATGTGCTAAAGCAGACGGTTTAGCACATTGGAAACTGGATTCGACAACCACGCGTTCACGGGTAAGCTGTCCAACGAAACAGTAGCCGATACCCGGGACGTTTTTCACGTAGCGCACACCGCCCTCTCCGTCACCTAGTGCTTTGCGCAGTCCCGCAATGTTGACGCGCAGGTTGCTTTCGTCCACGACGATATTCCTCCACGCGCGCGACATCAACATGCGCCGGTCCACGACCTGTCCGGCGTGCTGGATAAGCGCGATAAGAATATCCAGTGCGCGGCTGCCTAGTGGCACGAATGAACCTGATCGTTCGAGGCGTCTCTCTTCAGGAAAAAGTGTGAACGGACCAAACGATACCGCTTCGCGGCACGCGTGCCGGTCGGTATTTGCCATCACGCCGGAGCGCAAGACATTTTCCTCAGCATTCATCTTCACAGCAGACTCCGAATTCCCGGATTCAGGTGCGTATTGGAATAGACCGATTGCCTCGATCTCTCCACGGCGAAACATTACGTCACGAGCAATCGTAGTTGCGTCACCCCGAACATGGAAGACTCCAACGGGATATCACGGTGTTGCTGCCAGGACAACATCAAGACCATCGAGTCATTGGCGTACAAACCGGTTCACCCCACCTCTTCTGCAGGAGCGGTCGATTGGGCATAGAGTGCCAGCGAGACCTGGTCTCGAACCAGGTCCGCACCGCCGGGTGTGGTCTGTTGATGAGGCGAGAAGAGTTGATGCGGAAAAAAGCGATAAACAACCTCCAACTGTGAGACATTTCCATGACAAAGATATCGGTTCCCATTGTCTGCCTAGAATGCAACCCGGACGGAGGTTCCGTAGGGAATTCCGTTCTTTCTTCTGTTTTGCTGGATCTTCGACCCGACGGCGACGGAAGGTATATGTCGGAATGCTCGCGCGGCCATCAGCGAATCGTGGCGTTGCGCCAGCAGAAGTTCGAGATTCTTTTCGAACTTGCCGCTTGCGCGATACGGGACGGACACTATCGACACTCGGTCTCGTCCTGCACCGCCAGTCTCGAAGACTTTCACGAATTTTTTCTGCGCGCGATGGCGTACCAGAACGGAATAAAGAAAGAGCGTTTCGATGCCGCCTGGAAGCTGTTGGGGATCAATCCACGAAATCGCCACGAAGCCTACTTACTGAACTACCGGAACTTCTGCGCCCGACCTCCCGTTCTCCTCACCCCCGATCAGAACGACTGGAAAGACTCGGTGATGCAAAAAGGAAAAATACCGAGGCGCGAAGAATGTGTGACCTTTGGCCAAGCCGTATTGCACGTATTGCAGACGGCGGTCGAAGACGCGAGGAATGCCTTTCCCGATGGAGTAAAGCAGGCAATGGAGGAACAGGTGACTGCGGCTCAACAATACGCTTGCACATCAGAAGGGCCATGGAGCATTCGCACAATCGTGAATCTTGCCTTCGAAGGTGACAAACATTCCTGGCCGACGCTCGAAGATGCGCTCGCCAGGATTGTTTGACGACGTTTAAGCCCGTCGATTGTTGTCGCCGGGACAACACAATGATCTCCTTTGAGTGCCTACTGCCATTCGCAGACGAAGTCTACGATTTGTCGTGAGGCGGGCGGCAGATGGGTCGGCCGCCGCGATCGTCAGCGATCGTCGCGCAGTGCAACAGGGCTCGGTTTGTCGTGGGTTCCGGCGCACATCGTCAACTGGGTAATTTGAAAACTTAAGGCAAGAATCATGTCGCAGAAGATCTTGATTGTGGGTGCCGGCTTTGCCGGAGTGTGGGGCGCACTCGGGGCGGCTCGCGTGCGCGACCGCGCCGGCGCAACGGCTAGCGACATCGACATTACGCTTATCTCACCGAAACCCGAGTTGCAGATCCGGCCACGGATGTACGAAAGCGAGCCGCATTTGATGTTCGCGCCGCTTTTGCCCCTGCTTGACGCCGTCGGTGTGAACTACGTCGAGGGGAGTGTCGACGAAATCGCTGTTCGCGACAAGACCGTGCGTGTGACGGCCGCGAGCGGCGAAACCCGCTCGCTCGGTTACGACCGGTTGCTCTTGACGAGCGGCAGCAAGCTGAGCCGGCCGCCGATTCCAGGGCTCGCCGAGTATGCGTTCTCGGTCGATTGCATGGAGGACGCATCGGCACTTGAAGAGCATCTCAGGAAGCTCGCGAAGCTTCCCGATTCAAGCGCCCGAAATACCGTTGCCGTGGTGGGATGTGGCTTTACCGGCATCGAGATCGCAACCGAATTGCCTAAACGGATGCGCGCGCTATTCGGCCCCGATGCGGCGATCAAAGTGGTCGTCGTAGGGTCGCAGGCTGAGATCGGTCCCGATCTCGGGCCTAATCCGCGGCCTTTCGTCGCCGAGGCATTCGATTCGCTCGGCATCGAAGCGGTATTGGGATCCGGTGTCGTATCGGTCGACGCGAGTGGAGTCCGAACTGCTTCAGGTGCGCATATCGAAGCGCACACGGTGGTATGGGCGGGCGGGATGCGAGCGAGTACGCTTGCAGCACAGGTTTCGTCGCGTCTGGACCCGCTTGGCCGTGTCGAAATCGCCCCCGATCTGCGTGTGGAAGAGGCGCCCGGCGTGTTTGTGGCAGGCGATGTGGCGCGAGTGCGCAGCGACGATGAAGGGCACTACGCGTTGATGTCTTGTCAGCACGCAATGGTGATGGGGAAATTCGGCGGCCACAACGTGGCCGCCGACCTGATCGGCGCATCGACGCTGGCGTATAGCCAGCCGTTTTATGCCACCTGTCTGGATCTCGGCGAATGGGGAGCGGTCTATTCGGAAGGCTGGGATCGCCAGATAAAGCTGACGCACGCGGAAGGAAAAGCGCGCAAGCAGATGATCAATACGCAGTGGATCTATCCACCGGCGCCGAATCGCGCCGATGCATTGGCGGCAGGCGACCCGCTGGCGTCATTTGGCTAGTGTGTCAGCCAGCCTCGGGCATCGCGGTTAGCCGTTCACAATGGCTCCGGCGGGAGCGGCATGAGTACCCGCCAGGCGCGTTCTTCCCCTCGGAGCCTCCGTGAGCGATTCCCTGGTGTTCGGTTATGCCGTCGTCCTGATCGACGTGGCGCTGTGGCGTTTCAAAGTGCCGAAGCAAGACGTTTCACGTCTCTTGCTCCGGCTCACGATTTTCGCCGTGTTCACGGGGAGCATTTTCACCGCGGGCCTCAGCCCCTTCAGACAGGCTACGCATTTTGAAGCGTCGCTGTTTCACGAAGCGGCGCAGGCACTGAAGATATTCTGGTGGCTGACAGGTGCCCGCCTGCTCACTCTTGCTCTCGACACACTTCTCCTGCCACAGACGTGGCGCAAGCAAAGACTCTTTCAGGACGTGTTCGGTGCTGTAGTGTTTCTTGCCGCGGCGGTAGCCGCGACCGGGTTTGTTCTGGAAATACCCGTTCGCGGCCTGATCGCGACGTCGGGGACATTGGCCGTTATTCTCGGTTTAGCTATTCAAAGCACTTTGCACGATGTCTTTGCAGGGATCGTGCTGAATTCCACAGAGCCGTACCGCGTGGGTGACTGGATCTCGATTGATGGCGCGGAAGGCAAGGTGATCGAGATGAATTGGAGAGCAACGCATCTGCTCAATTCGCACGGCAATGTGACTATCATTCCCAATGCTGCGGCGGCAAAGGCAAATATCACCAATACCAACCGGCCGCACGCTTTGCATGGCGTGACTGTCTCTCTGGAAATCTCGCCGGACGAGCGGCCCGCAACGGTGATTGCCGCGCTTGAATGCGCGCTGGCTGGAGCTCGTTCGATCCTGACGGCGCCGGCTCCCTTCGTGCAGGCAAGAAAATCCACCCTGCATTCCATCCAGTACGAAGCGACGGCCTTCGTCGACGACACGGCAAAAAAAACGCCATTGACAAACGAGCTGTACGACCTCTGTTATCGACACCTTATCGCCGCGGGGGTCGATCTCCAACCACGAGGCGTGCCATCGGTCACGGCCATCGTGGCAAAAGCAGAGGAGCGCCTGCTTAGACGCATCGAACTATTCGCCGCCATCGGCGACGAGGAGTTGAAGTTGCTGTCCAGTTGCATGGTGCGGCATGAATACGACGCCGGGCAGGTGATTTTCACGCCGGAAGTGGTGCCCGACAGTCTCGCAATCGTCGGCTCGGGCGTGCTCAGTGTTTCAACGGAGCAACCTGCCGGGGCGGTCGAAGTGGTGCGTCTCGGGCCCGGCGATACGATGGGGGAGACCGGGCTACTCGCGGGTTTGCCGGTTCAGGTGAAGATCGTGACGCTCACGAGGAGCGTCATTTACAGATTGAACAAGGACGATGTAACACCTCTATTGAGGGATAGCCAGGAGGTGACTCATCGAATGTGCCGGCTACTTTCACAACGGCAAGACATGTTGCATAAAATGGCGATGAAAAACGCCGCGCCTGGAGCCGATGAGCACGCTAGCTTCCACTGGCTTCTGGACAAGATTCATCAGTTGCATGCGCTGAAGTTCTGATCTTGCGGTTACGGATTGGTTACTCCTCATATGCTCCCGTTCACCCTCTGCCTTTGCCAAACATAATTAGCTAGCGTAGATGTTAAGCGCCGTTAAATAACCGCGATCTTCTAATAGAGTGAACGTAGAGCAATCAACGGCGTTTTGCATCGCTTAACTAGGCCAATGACTGCTTCGTGGTTATTGTGATGACTCGACCGGTAAGCAAGCCAATTCCCCCATCTCCCGGTCGAATAATTCCTGGACTTGAGCCATGACTAAAAACCTGGGACATGTTTCCCCCGATGCAAAACGCCGAAACCTGCTGATTGGCGGGATCGCCGCAACGTTGACGACAACTGTGGCATCGGCTGCCAGCAAGCAGTCAGGACCCGGCACGACCGGGCAGATGTCGTCCGCAGGTCATACCGGTGACGTTATCCGTACCCGAGACGGAGTGAGCCTGTACTTCAAGGATTGGGGCGCGAAAGACGGTCCCGTCGTAACGCTGAGCCATGGTTGGCCGCTCAGCTCGGATAGCTGGGAAAACCAGGCTTTCTTTCTGGCATCCCACGGGTTTCGAGTCATTACACATGATCGCCGCGGGCACGGTCGCTCGAGCCAACCGTGGGACGGCAACGACATGGACCACTACGCGGACGATCTCGCGACAGTCATCCAGACGCTCGGTCTGCGCGATGTTGCCGTTATCGGGTTTTCGACCGGAGGGGGCGAAGTCGCGCGTTACGTGGGCCGGCACGGTACGTCCCGCGTATCGAAGATCGGGCTGATTTCAGCCGTGCCGCCGTTGATGGTAAAAACGCCAGGCAATCCATCTGGGGTACCTATTGAATCGTTCGATAGCGTTCGGGCTGCAATAATCGCCAATCGCTCCCAATTGTTCAAGGACATCCCCGCAGGCCCGTTCTACGGCTTTAACCGACCGGGCGCCAAGGTGTCGCAAGGTCTGATCGACGCATGGTGGCGCCAGGGAATGACCGGTGGTTTAAAGAACGTCTACGAATCGGTCAAAGCCTATTCCGAAACGGATTTCACGGCGGATCTGTTGAAGTTCGACAGACCGACACTGATCATTCACGGCGACGACGACCAGGTCGTTCCCGTGGATATTGGCGCCCGTTCGAGTAAGAAACTCGTCCCTCACGCGATCCTGAAGATTTATCCCGGCGCGCCGCATGGATTGACGGATACCCACAAGGATCAGCTTAATGAGGATCTTTTGTCTTTCCTGCGCAGCTAGCTTGCGAAGAGCGTGATCGTGACGCCCCCTATTCAGAGTGGCCCGCTCGACGCGGGCCTGATCGCGCTTCTCGATCTGCGCGCATCGCAAATCAACGGCTGTCTGTTGTGCGTTCAGTATGGCCTTCGCTTGGCGCTTCATGCTGCCGTGCCCACATCGAAGATTGAGCATATCGGAAGCTGGCGGTGCGCCGATGTTTTCTGTAGTGCGGAGAAGGCCGCGTTGGCCTGGATGGAACACCTTTCGGGTGTCAGTGAACAATCGGCGTCCGATGAAATCTGGGCGCGTATGCGGAAGTACTTCAACGAGACGCAAATTTCAGAGCTGTTCAAGTACTGGAGCAGCAGCGCATTGTGGTCGACCGACGAGGTCATCCGTTGTTGCACTGCCGGCAAGACGGTCAACCCGGCTGTCGATTGGCACGCCCAATAGGCCCCGCCCGCTCTGGGGCTCACAAGGCAACGTGTTTTCCCATGAACTCATCGCGCAAGATGGCGCGCTGGTCGTATTCCTGAGTGTGCCTGGCGCGTCGCTCGTTCTACCTGTGCCGCTATGCCCACGTGTTCATCGACTACATGGCTGAACGAACGCGCGCGCTCGACCTGCAATGCCTGACCACCATGACGTCGGCGCCGGCGCTCTGATTGGTGCTTTGGAAGCAACACGGTGCGTCGCCGCGCAAGCCTTCCCGACGGGCCGCCGCGCACCTACGATGCACCCATGCGTTGACGGCGCATCGAGGCCGGCCCGGCGCACTATCCGCGGAGAACAATCACGACGATCATTGCTATCGAAGGTGGCCATCGTACTCGACGACCGTGACCGCCACGGGCGGCGATGCAGGCCATGGTCCAGCATCAGGCGTAGTCCGATCGGACGACGGCCAATTCGATCTCGACCTGCGCTTGCCTGCACCGCTCGGCGGTCCGTGCGGCGGGACGAATCCCGAGCAGTTGTTTGCTGCCGCCTATGCCGCCCGCTTTCACAGTGCCTTGAGCCTGCTCGCCGCAAAGGCGGAGATAGCGTGCCAAAGCTGTAAGCCGGCATGCGCATTTCATGCGAACGATCGAGCCGTTAGCGACGGCAACTTGACCCGGTAATGTTCGTGTGAGCCCCGCAGCCATGAGACTTTAAACCCAGAGGCGCTGCACTTTGCATGCGATCGCCGCTGGAAGTCGCAGGAGAACCGGAGATGTGTGGACTCGACCCATGGTCGCAGATTATCGGACGGCTGAACGCGCATTGGCATGAGACTGCATCGGCGGTTTACCAGGCTTCGCGGCGCCGCGAGCGACCCAGCCGCACGGTGGTTGCGCATGCGGCGCTTAGGGACTCTACGATTCGAAGCATCGAATGGCAAACCGACACGACCGTGCTCGTTTCCTGGAGCGACGCTACGCGCGGCAGCTATCTTGATCAGACCTGGCGCGCCGGCTATGCCCGCGTCAGGGGTGTTTGCGCGCTCAGCGGCATGTCGGTCAAACGGGGCGACGTGGTGTTCCGGCCGTTCCACCGCGGCGCCGCAGCGCCGTCGAACGCGTTCGACATGATCCTTGCTTCTGTGCTGACAAGATATTCAGAGGGCCAGCTCGTGCCGGCCTGATGTGTGGCGAAGATCGTTTGCACTCCACCCGCGATACGGCGCCATCTGGCCGAACCGCCGATGGCACGCGGGCCGTCCTTGCAGGCATCCACTTCGCACATTGGCCAAGCACCGCTTGTAGAAAGATGGATTCGCGCGGCGATACCGTGACTCATCCGACTCCGGCGATGCTCGCGGCCGTGTCGGTCGCAGAAGTCTACCCATAGAGCTAACGCTTCTACGTTTCGAGCCGCCCCGCTTGGGCGTGTTCGAGTTCGAGCTGCTGACGCGAACCCACTCGAACTTGTCTACC
Organism: Paraburkholderia terricola; assembly: GCF_003330825.1. Taxonomy (NCBI): domain Bacteria; kingdom Pseudomonadati; phylum Pseudomonadota; class Betaproteobacteria; order Burkholderiales; family Burkholderiaceae; genus Paraburkholderia; species Paraburkholderia terricola. Next base: position 1,475,502 of record NZ_CP024942.1, on the reverse strand, counting down.
GGTTTCTGGAGCGCATCTTGGTCGAGCCGGCAGGAAGCACGCAATCGCCGCTTCAAACAATGCCAACAGGATAATCAGCACTCGTCGTGCTCAATGCATTGGAGCTTGCGCATTCATTGCGTTTAATCGCCAATCGTTTTAACGGATAGCCTTCATTCGGCATAAAAACGCGTCGTATCGGTAAAAGTACTGATGCTGTAGTCAGACTACATTCTTAAATTGTTGAGTACGGAGAGTCGCTACAGTCCATCCGATGGTCCCGATTCCGTCCGGGCAGGCAAACGTTTGCGCAGCTACCCTGCGTCGCCAGCCTTCGTGTCCGGCGTGAACCTGCCGGACTCGCTCCGCTTCCGCATTCCAACAAAAGCAGAATCCCCGGAGAGACAGATATGCAGAAGAAACTATGGCTGGCGGCCGCTTTAGCGGCGGCCGTGTGCGCCGCTGCGCGTGCGGATGTACCCGACTTTCCACTCGATTTCCTACCCACTTCAATTGCGATGAACGCGTTCGGATCGGCGGCCGCGCATCGGCGCGCCGATACCCTCGTCAGCAGGATGACGCTCGACGAAAAGCTCCAGTTCATTCATTCGAAATACGCAATGTCGGCCGTGCCGGGAGGTGGCGCGGGCTACATTCAGGGCGTACCGCGTCTCGGCATTCCTGATCTGAACATGGTCGACTCCGCGGCAGGCTCCGGCAGCACATCGCAGGCCAGCACGACCTTCCCGGCAACGATCGCGCTTGCGGCAAGCTGGGATCGCCGCCTGTCTTCCGATTTCGGCAAACAGGTGGCGATACAACTGCGCGCCCAGGGCTTCGGGATGGGACTCGGTGGCGGAACCAATCTCGCGCGCGAGCCGCGCGGCGGCCGGCTGTTCGAGTATCTCGGCGAAGATCCGCTGCTCGCCGGGGAGATGCTCGCCGAGCGCACCGACGGCACGCAGCGCCAGAAGGTCATCGCCACGATCAAGCACTACGCCGGCAACGAGCAGGAACATAACCGGGGGGGCGGCAACAGCCAGATCGACGAGCGCACACTGCGCGAGCTGTATCTGTTGCCGTTTGAAATCGCCGCAAGGCGCGCACAGCCGGGCAGCGTGATGTGCAGCTACAACCGGCTCAATGGCGACTATGCGTGCGAGAACGCGCATCTGCTCAACGACGTGCTCAAGAACGAATGGCGCTTTGAAGGGCAGGTGCAATCGGATTGGGGGGCGACGCACAGCACGGCGAAAGCGATCAACGCCGGTCTCGACGAGGAAGAGGATGTCGGCTCGACCGTTTATCTGACGCCGGACGCGGTTCGGCAGGCGATTGCGAACGGCTCGGTTTCGACCGCGCGACTCGATGACATGGTGCGACGCAAGCTGTACGTGATGATCCGCACGGGCGTGATGGACGATCCTCCAAAGGGGGGCGCCGCCATCGACTTCGCTGGCGCGAATGCATTCGTGCAGGCGGTTGCTGAGCAGTCGATGGTGCTGCTCAAGAACGACAACAACCAGTTGCCGCTCTCCGCAGCCTCGCTCTCACGGATCGCGGTGATTGGGGGACACGCTGATGCAGCCGTGCTGACCGGCGGCGGGTCAGGCAATACACGTGATCCGGTCACCGGGGCATTCGCGGGTTGCGGCGGCTTGACGTTCGGCACATCGACCGGGTGCAGTTGGTGGACCAATCCGTGGCTGAAGTTGAACACGCCCATTGTTGCAGCGATTCGCGCGCTCGCGCCGTCGGCGCAGGTGAGCTTTGCCGGCAACAGCGATCAGCAGACGCCGTTTCGCGCGTACACGCAACAGGAGATCGATCAGGCGGCGGCGCTCGCAGCCCGCTCGGATGTCGCAATTGTCGTCGTCGCGCAGCCGGCGGGTGAAGATTTTGGCGATTTGCAAAGCCTGAGCCTTGCGAATCCGTCGAACCAGGATGCACTCGTCGACGCGGTCGCGCACGCCAATCCCCGCACGATCGTCGTCGTGGAAAGCGGTAACCCGGTGCTGATGCCGTGGAAGCATCGCGTGGCGGCAATCGTGGAGGCCTGGTATCCGGGTGAAGGCGGCGGCAATGCGATCGCGAACGTGCTGTTCGGCAAGGTCAATCCTTCCGGCAAGCTGCCCGTCACCTTCCCGGTGCGTGATCAGGATACGCCGACGTGGGGGCAAAGCGGCGCGTTCGAGCCGGATCCCGTCTACGCAGAGAAGCTGAACATGGGCTACCGCTGGTACGACGCGAAAAACATCACGCCGATGTTCGAGTTCGGATACGGGCTGTCGTACACGCATTTCTCGTATTCGGGGCTTTCGGTCAAACATCGCCCTGACGGCGCGATCGACGTGTCGTTTACGGTGCGCAACGATGGCCGTATGGCGGGCGCGGAAGTGCCGCAGGTGTATCTCGGCGTGCCCTACCGCGACGAGCCGCCGCGACGTCTGGTCGGCTGGGAGAAGATCGGCCTGAATCCCGGCGAGGCACGCCACGTTCGCATCACGGTCACGCCGCGGATGCAGAGCGTGTGGGACACGTCGCGCAATGGCTGGCGATATGTGCCTGGCGGGACGGTGTATGTCGGAGCGTCGTCGCGTGACATCCGGTTGCAAGGGAGCTGAACCTCGTACTCCCGTCACGCACCCGGGCGCGGGATGTTCTGCGCCCGGCGCATCGGGTTGAACCGCTTGCCGACAGGATATGGCGAGCGGCGAGCGCCGCGGGCCATCGACGATTTGGCTCACACTGCCAAACGACCGTTCATGGCCGGAGCGTGCCCCAGGTCGTTGTCACGACCTTGACGAGCGCACTCTGCTGACGGCGCTTGCGAGGTATTGCCGGGGGTTCTAGGGTGTGTTCACACTATCTGAGTCCATCGACGATAAGCGCGAAATTGATGAAGGCAATGAACATCACATCCAGTTTGTCGAATCGCGAGAAGATGCGGCGGAAGCCTTTGAGTCTTCGGAACAGTCGCTCCACTTCGTTTCGACGTTTGTACATTTCCCGATCGTATTCCCATGGTTCAAGGCGATTGCTTTTTGGCGGGACAACTGGGATGAAGCCTAGGTCAAGCGCGAGTTGTCGCGTCTCGTCGCCCTCATACGCCTTGTCCATCAGCAAGTGCAGTGGCCGATTCGGTGGCCCGAGGCTTTGTAGCAAGGCCCGTCCCTGGGGCGCATCACCGGCTTGGCCGGGGGAAAGTGCGAACGTTATGGCTGTTCGAGCATCCGCGGCAACCATATGAATCTTGGTAGTCCATCCGGCTCGGCACTTGCCGATGGCTTGGGGTCCACTTTTTTTAATGCGCCAGTCCCATCTGGATGCACCTTTACGATCGTGCTATCCAGCGAGACGGCTTCGATCCTGACACGAACGATCTGGGCACGCTGCAATTCGGTAAATACGCGATCCAGTACGCCGCTTTTGGACCAACGGTTCATCCGCGTATAGATCGTGTGCCACCGACCAAAACGCCCGGGCAAACCACGCCACTTGCAACCATGCTCAGCAACATAAAGGATTGCATTCAACACTTGAAGGTTCGACATGCTGACGTTGCCACGTTGACGCGGCAAACAATGTTCGACCTTTCGAAATTGGGCTTCGGTGAGTTCCATGCCCGAAGTTTACAGGCAAAAATCATTAGTGTGAACGTGCCCTAGTTAACCCCGCCGTAAACGGGATCATCTCTTGCTGCGCAGTTCGTGCAAGGGAGATGATCATGCTCAGACTTTTCGGCATCCTGGCGATGGTGGCGGCCGTCTCGGGATGTGTTGCTGCCCCGCCGTACGGTTACAGCGATCCTGCGTATGGGCCTGGCTACTACCCGCCGGGCCCCAGCATAGGCGTGGGCGTGGGAGGCGGCAGCCTCGGCGGTGGGGTAGGCGTCGGCGTAGGTGTGGGGTTCTGAGCAACTGCGCGCGCGGCCGGCCCGGTTGCCCGGACCGCTTCCATTTTCCGCGCAACCGCGGACGGCCGCCGTAGCACGCCAATGGCGCATAGCCGACATATTGCGACGATGTGGCGCTTCCGGGAAAGTGTGGAAATGCCCGGGAAATTTGACTGGCGGAAGGCAGCCGGAGTCGAACCGACCTGAGAGCGGCTGACGCCCTCAACTGGGTTTGAAGCCCAGCCGCACCACCGGATACGAATGCCTTCCTACGGTGATTGAACTGCCATGACAATGCCTGGCTACTAGCAGCGACATCGACGCCGACTGGCATCGTCACAGCCGCGCAAATTATATTCGCTTCGAACCACTCCGTGCTCGCTCGCGCGCACCACCTGACCGTCTCACGGACAGGCGTTCAGCCAACCAGCCAACGGCTATCGGTGCGCATCAAATGCAGCCCACGGTGAAAGCGCGTATACCCAACGCGGTCGAAGAACTCCAGTAGTTGGATCGCACGTTTCCGGCCAAGACCGGTCACGTCGCGAAAAGGCCCGGCGGCAACCGTACCCGCGTTTTTCCGCGCTTCGTCCGCCGCGATCGAAGCCAGTTCACGAATCACGTCAGCGTGATAAAAGAGATCGCGCACGACCTGAAAAAGCTCGCCCTGCCGCGCAAGCTTGCGCATCAACTGACGCATGCGGTCCTCCGTGACCCCATGTGCGCTCGCCAGATCGCGCACCCACGGCGGATCGAAGCGCCCTGCTTTCACCGCCGGCAGCACCGCCGCCGCGAGCGCGCGATCGGCGTCGTCGAGCGTCACCGCGTGATCCGGCAGATGCAGCCACGGCCCCTGCTTCACGACCTCGCCGCGCGCCGCCGCGTCGTCCACCAGCGCGCGCCACAACGCGTCGCTCGCGAGCGGCGCAGCGATGCGCCGCAGACGCGACACGTCCGGGCCCAGTTCATCCGGCGAGCGCTCGTGGTACTGCGCGAGCGTGGCAATCAGCCGCGACGCCAACGCCCGCCACGCCGCATCGGCGACCAGCAAGGCGTCATGGCCGGGCAATTCCACCGCGTGCGTATCCGGCGGCAATTCAAGCGCGGCCGCCGGCATGCCGGTCAGCCGTTCCAGCAACGAGCGCGACAATCCATGCGGCGCCCTCGCGAGCAGCGCATCCAGCGTACCCGTGTCGAGCATGCCTTGAATCGCGTCCAGCCATGCCAGCCGCTCCGCCGAGCGACGCTTGCGGGAAGGCGCAAACGGATCGAGCACGTGTCCGCCGCCGACCGTGCGATTCGCCTGCGCGTTACGCACGACAAAACGGTCGCCGGGAAGCGCGCACACCGGCCGCTCGAACACCAGTTGCACGCGCGCGCGCTGACCGGCTGCTAGCGTGTCGCCGTCGAGCAGCGCGACATGCGCAACCTGATGCTGGGTGCCGAGATGCACGTGCAGCGGCGCCCAATGTTCCAGCGTGAGCGGTGCATCGGCGAGCAGCGTCAGTATGACGTCGAGACGTTCCGACGCTTGCGACAAGCGCGGATCGACGACCCAGTCGCCGCGATCGATCGCGCTTTTCTCGATGCCCGCGAGATTCAGCGCGCAGCGCTCCCCTGCGCGTCCGCGCGTAGCGGGCCGGTTCTGCGCATGAATGCCGCGCACGCGCACAGGTTGATTCTTCGGCGCGAGCAGCATCGTATCGCCGACATCCACCCTGCCGGACACCACCGTTCCCGTCACGATCGTGCCTTGCCCCGCCAGCGTGAAAACCCGGTCGACCGCAAGACGGAACAGGCCGTCGTCGCGCTTCATACGCCACGCTGCCGCCGCTGCATGCAGATGCGCTTTCAATGCGGCCACGCCGGGATCGTCGGCACAGGTCGCGCAGGTATCGAACACGGGTGCGTCCTGCAATACGCCGCCGCTCAGAAACGCCGCCACCTCGGCGCGCGCTTCCCGCAGACGTTGCGCATCCACACGGTCTATCTTCGTCAACGCGACGGCGCCCCGCTCGATGCCGAGCAGTTCCACAATCGCCAGATGCTCGCGCGTTTGCGGCATCACGCCGTCGTCGGCGGCGATCACGAGCAGCGCGAAATCGATGCCGCTCGCGCCCGCCGTCATGGTGTGGACCAGCTTTTCGTGTCCCGGCACGTCGATCATGCCGAGCACGTCGCCGTTCTCGAGCGGTACGTATGCGTAGCCCAACTCGATCGAAATGCCGCGCGCCTTTTCTTCCTTGAGACGATCGGTATCGACGCCCGACAGCGCTCTCACGAGACTCGTCTTGCCGTGATCGATGTGCCCCGCCGTGCCGACGATCATGCGTGCGTGCCCTTCAGTTGCTCGACCAACTGTGCTTCGTCGGCGGCTTCGAGACAACGCAGGTCGAGGCGCAACGCATCGTCCGCGATACGGCCGATCACCGGCCGCGCCATCTCGCGCAACAGCTTTTCGAGCGCGATCAACTGACGGCCGCCGCGCTTGCCGTCAGCCGTTCTGATCACGAGGCCGTAGCTCGGCAACACATCCACGGGCAATGCGCCGCTGCCGATCTGGCTGAACATCGGCTCCGTCGCCACGGCGTAGCGTTCGCCGATCGCGCGCTGCAGGAACGGCTGCACGCGCTCGGCGGCCAAGCGGATTTCGTCGGCGGGACGCGTGAGCAAGCGCAGCGTGGTCAGCCGCTCGACCAGTTTTTCCGGCGCGCGGTAAAGCTGCAACACGGGTTCGAGCGCCCCGAGCGTCAGCTTGCCGACGCGCAGCGCACGCTTGAGCGGATGCTTCTTGATTCTGGCGATCAGATTGCGCCGGCCGACGATCAATCCGGCCTGCGGACCGCCAAGCAACTTGTCGCCGCTGAATGTGACGAGATCGGCGCCGGCTTCCACGGTTTCACGCACCGTCGCTTCGTGCGGCAGCCCCCACTGGCTCAGATCGACCAGCGTGCCGCTGCCGAGATCGACGGCAACCGGCAGGCCATGCGAATGCGCGAGCGGCGCGATGGCGCCGACCCCGACCTCCTTGGTGAAGCCGTGGATCGCGTAGTTGCTCGTGTGCACCTTCATCAGCAGCGCGGTTTGCGGGCCGATGGCTTCCGCATAGTCTTTCAGATGCGTGCGATTCGTGGTGCCGACCTCGCGCAGCTTCGCGCCCGCGCGGCTCATGATGTCGGGAATGCGAAACGCGCCGCCGATTTCGACCAGTTCGCCGCGCGACACGATGACGTCTTTCCTCGCAGCCAGCGCGGACAGCGTGAGCAGCACCGCGGCGGCATTGTTATTGACCACCGTGGCCGCTTCCGCGCCGGTCAGTTCGCAGATCAGTTCGTCGATCAAATCGTCTCGGTCGCCACGCTTGCCCGTGCCAAGATCGAATTCCAGGTTGGCGGGCTGCGTGAGCGCCTTCACAACGGCTTGCACCGCTTCGTCCGGCAACAACGCGCGGCCGAGATTCGTATGCAGCACCGTGCCGGTCAGATTGAAGACGCTGCGCAAGCGGGACTGGTTGCGCCGGCGCAGCGTGGCTTCCACCGATGCCTGAAGTTGCGCGGCGTCGAGCGCGCTCACGGACGCGCTGCCCGATTGCGCGCTCACGCGCCACTGATCGAGCGCCTCGCGCAGCGCGGTCAACACCTGGGTGCGGCCGAATTCGTTCAGGAGCGCGGCGAATTCCGCCGACGCCATGACCTTTTCCACCGACGGCACGCGCGCCATCAGCGCCCGCAATTCAGAGCCGCTTACATCGCTCACGAGGCAATCCCTTCCAGTCGTTTCAGTCGCTTTTAAGCGGATTCGCCGGAAGGCTCAGCCGAGGCGTCGGCCTGCTCCGGCCACAGCCACGGATGCGGCGACGCACGCCGGTATCCCTCCGCCCCCATCAGCAGGTCCAGCGTGAGGCTGGCGAGATCGTCCGCGAACGGATCGAAATCGTAGTCTTTCGACTGAATGCCGATCTTCCGATAAGTATGGCATTCGTCGCACGACTCCGCCTTTAACGCCGCGTTCCGCGATTCGGCTTCCCGCGTGGCGTCGTCGACGTCCGGCGAGCCGACCGCGTGATAGGCGATGCCCTTGGTCGAATCGCAGTTCGAGCATTTCGAGCGCACCATGTGCCACTCGGTCGCGCACAAGCCGCATTGCAGGTAGCGGTAATTGTCATACACACCGCCCACGCGCACCGTGCTCGCCACCGGGTGAGAGCCGCATACGGGGCATAGGCCGAGCGTTTCGAGGTACGGCACCTCGCGCTTGTCGATATCGGCGGCGAGATCGGTCCACACCACTTGCAGCGCGGCCACGATGAACGGCGCGCTCGCCGGGTCCACCTCGCCGAAGCGCTGCGCGAAGATCGCGTCGGCCTGCGATTCGAGCGCGGCGGTGTCGAGCGTGCGCAACCGGCCGATGAGCGCTTCGAGCGGCGGCGTGAGCGGCCCCGCGGCTTCGACCTTGTCGAGCAACTGACGCAAGACATCGCGCCACGCCGGATCGCGCGCGCCCGACAGCGCGGGAATCAGCGGCATGGAATGCTGTTGCGCGCTCGCGATCAATTCGGGGCTGGGCGGCTTCGCCTTGAAGCCCGCCATCACCGCTTGCTGCGCGTCGGCCAGCACGGCCATCAGGCGCAAATAGCCGGCGATCGGATTGTCGAGCGCCGCCAACTGACGCAGCCGCGCGGCACGCGGCGCGAACACCGCGAGCCGTTCAGGCGTGCGGATGCGGGGAATCGCCGAGTGATCGAGCGACTCGATATCGCCGGCTTCAAGAATGCGTTGAACCAAGGTATCGACCTCTGACAATTGCGCTGCCATTGCGCTAAAACTGAAGAGCCGCCGCGGTTCCATGAACAAGAGCGGCGGCTCGGGTGCGGTGCGCTAAAAGCCGTACCGCTTGTTTGCTTCTTATTTGCCTCTCACTTGCCGATGGTTTCCTTGAACCAGTTCGGATGATGCTTTCTCGCCCAGCCGTAAGTCACCGTGCCGCGCGTCATCGCGCCGATCGATCCCTTGACCCACAGCGCCGCATAGATATGCACGATGATGCCGACGATCAGCACGAACGCCGTTACCGCATGCACGACCGCCGCAAGCCGGATGATCTCGATCGGGAAATAGAACGAGAAATAACGCCGCCAGATCACGATGCCGCTGAGCAGCAACAGCACGAGGCAAATCACCATCGTGAAAAATAGCAGCTTTTGACCGGCGTTGTACTTTCCGATCGGCGGCAGTTTGTCCTCGCGATTGTTGAGCACGTCGTCGAACTGCCTCATCCACTGCATGTCGGCCTTGTCGAGATAATTGTGATGCCAGAAGCGCAACGCAAGAATCAGGAACGAGACGAACATCACGCAGCCGATGAACGGATGCAGAATCCGCGTCCACTGCCCGCCGCCTAAAAGCGCATAGAGCCACGCCATGGCGGGATGAAACATGGCGAGACCGGAGAGCGCCAGCAGGACGAACGTAATGGCGGTGATCCAGTGATTCGTGCGCTCGTTCGGCGTGTAGCGCACGATCAGGCCGTTGCCCTTCACGTCTCTCAGCGTGGTGTGTTCAGGGTGTTTCATCGGATGCCTCCCGCGAACGGCGTACTTCGTCGACTTCACGCTGGGCTTCGAGTTCTTCCGCCTCCGTCACCTCGTTGGGGCCAACGCGTGTGTAATGGAAGAAACCCGCCACCGCCGCGAACGCGATACCGGCCAGCGCCAGCGGCTTCGAGAGGCCCTTCCACAGAGAAACCATCGCGCTGATCTTCGGATCCTGCGGCAAGCCGTGGTACAGATTGGCCTTGTCGGCGTGATGCAGCACGTACATCACATGCGTGCCGCCCACGCCGGCGGGATCGTACAAGCCGGCGTTCTGAAAACCGCGCTCCTTCAGATCCACGACCCGCTCCGCCGCCTGCTGCTTCATGTCCTCCTTGGTGCCGAACATGATCGCGCCGGTCGGGCAGGTCTTGACGCAAGCGGGTTCCTGACCGACGGCCACACGGTCCGAGCACAGCGTGCACTTGTACGCGCGGTTGTCCTTCTTCGAAATGCGCGGCACGTTGAACGGGCAACCGGTCACGCAATAGCCGCAGCCGATGCAGTTTTCCTCGTGAAAATCCACGATACCGTTCGTGTACTGCACGATCGCGCCCGGCGCCGGGCAGGCCTTCAGACAGCCGGGGTCCTCGCAGTGCATGCAGCCGTCCTTGCGGATCAGCCATTCGAGATCGCCTTCGGTGTTCTCGTACTCCGAGAAGCGCATGACGGTCCATGAATGCTCGGTCAGATCGCGCGGGTTGTCGTAGACGCCGGTGGTGTCGCCGACCTCGTCGCGCAAGTCGTTCCATTCCATGCAGGCCGTCTGACACGCCTTGCAGCCGATGCACTTGGAGACGTCGATGAGCTTGGCGACCGTTCCCGTGGCCGGCTCGCGAATCTGCGGCTCCGGCAGCGTGGTGGCGGAGAGGCGTTTGATATCGAGTGATTGCAGTGCCATCTCAGCTCCTTATGCCTTTTCGACCTTGACGAGGAACGACTTGAATTCCGGTGTTTGCGAATTCCCGTCGCCCACGGAAGGCGTCAGCGTATTGATGAGATAACCCGGCTTCGTGAGCCCCTTGAAGCCCCAATGCAACGGCAACCCGACTGTCTGCACCTTTTTCCCCTCGATCATCAGCGGTTTGATCCGCTTGGTGACGAGCGCCACCGCAACGATATGACCACGATTGGACGACACCTTGACGCGATCGCCCGCGACCACGCCCACTTCCTTCGCCAGATCCTCGCCGATCTCCACGAACTGTTGCGGCTGCACGATCGCGTTCAGGCGCGCGTGCTTGGTCCAGTAGTGGAAGTGTTCGGTCAGACGATAGGTGGTCGCCGTATGCGGAAACTTGTCGTGCGTGCCGAACGCGGCGCGGTCGTCCGGGAACACGCGCGCCGCCGGATTGCTGACGACCGCCTTGTTGTTCGGATGCAGCGGGTTGTAGCCGATCGGCGTTTCAAACGGTTCGTAATGCTCGGGGAACGGTCCTTCCACCAGACCGTCGCGCGAGAAGAAGCGCGCGACGCCCTCCGGATTCATGATGAACGGATTCATGCCGTTTTCGGGCGGTTCGTCCGCCTTGAAGTCGGGAATGTCCGCGCCGCTCCATGTCTTGCCGTTCCACGCGATCAGCTTGCGCGTGGGGTCGAACGGCTTGCCGCTGACGTCGCATGAAGCACGGTTGTACAGAATCCGCCGGTTCGCGGGCCACGCCCACGCCCAGTTCAGCGTATTGCCGATGCCGGTCGGGTCGGCGTTGTCGCGGCGGCCCATCTGGTTGCCGGCCTGGGTCCACGAGCCGCAAAAAATCCAGCAACCGCTCGCGGTGCTGCCGTCGTCGCGCAGTTGCGCGAAGCTGGCCAGTTGCTCGCCCTTCTTCGCGAGCACCTTGGTTTTGTCGGTGGGATCGGTGACGTCGGCGAGCGCCTTTCCGTTGAACTCCATCGCGAGTTCTTCAGGCGTGGGGCTTTCCGGGTCGGCGTACGGCCAGCTCATGTTGAGAATCGGATCGGGATACTTGCCGCCGTTCTCCTTGTAGGCCTTGCGGATGCGCAGCCACAGCCCCGACATGATCTCGAGATCGCTCTTCGCTTCACCGGGGCCGTTCGCGCCCTGCCAGTGCCACTGCAGGACCCGGCTCGAACTGACCAGCGAGCCGCGTTCTTCCGCGAAACAGGTGGTCGGCAGACGGAACACCTCGGTCTGGATCGCCGACGCATCGACGTCGTTGAATTCGCCGTGGTTTTTCCAGAACTCGGAGGTCTCGGTGGCGAGCGGGTCCATGATGACGAGCCACTTCAGCTTGGCGAGACTCGCGCCGATCTTCGCCTTGTTCGGCGCCGCGGCAAGCGGGTTGAAGCCCTGCGCGATGTAGCCGGTCATCTTGCCCTGATTCATCAGTTCGAAGACCTGCAGCATGTCGTACGGCTTGTCGAGCTTCGGCAGATAGTCGAAGCCGAAGTTGTTCCCGGCGTTCGCGTTATCGCCCCACCACGACTTCATGAAGCTGACGTGGAAAGCGCGGTAATTGCGCCAGTAGCTGAGTTGATTGGGCCGCAGCGGCTGGGTGGCGCGCTTCGTGATGTACGCCTCGTAGTCCTGCTCGGCCTCCATGGGCAGCGTCATGTAGCCGGGCAGCAGATTCGACATCAGGCCGAGGTCCGTCAAGCCCTGAATGTTCGAGTGGCCGCGCAACGCGTTCATGCCGCCGCCGGCAACGCCGATGTTGCCCAGCAGCAGTTGCACCATCGCGCCGGTGCGGATCATTTGCGAGCCGACCGAGTGATGGGTCCAGCCGAGCGCGTACAGGATCGTGCCGGCGCGCCCCGGCACCGCCGTCGACGCGAGCATCTCGCACACCTTGAGGAATTTCTCTTTCGGCGTGCCGCAAATCTTCTCGACCTGCTCGGGCGTGTAGCGCGAGTAGTGCTGCTTCATGAGCTGATAGACGCAGCGCGGGTCCTGCAGCGTCGGGTCCACTTTCGCGAAACCGTCGTCGCCGCGTTCGTAGTCCCACGTGCTCTTGTCGTAGCTGCGCTTGTCGGCGTTGTAACCGGAATACAGACCGTCGGTAAATGAAAAATCCTCACGGACGATGAACGGCATGTCCGTGTAATTCTTCACATATTCGTGCTGGATCTTGTCGTTGGTGAGCAAATAGTTGATCACCCCGCCGAGGAACACGATGTCCGAGCCGGTTCGAATCTGCGCGTAATAGTCCGCGACCGAAGCCGTGCGCGTGAAGCGCGGATCGACCACGATCAACCTTGCCTTGCGATGCGCCTTGGCTTCCGTGACCCATTTGAAGCCGCACGGGTGCGCCTCGGCCGCATTGCCGCCCATCACGAGAATCACATCCGCGTTCTTGATGTCGACCCAATGGTTCGTCATCGCTCCACGGCCAAACGTCGGGGCAAGACCTGCCACCGTCGGGCCATGTCAGACACGCGCCTGATTGTCGAACGCGAGCATGCCAAGACTGCGGACAGTCTTGTGCGTCAGATAACCCACTTCATTGCTGCCGGCCGAGGCCGCCAGCATGCCGGTGGTCAGCCAGCGGTTGACCTTCTTGCCGTCCGGCGTGGCCTCGACGAAATTGGCGTCGCGGTCTTCCTTCATCAGCTTGGCGATGCGGTCGAGCGCATCTTCCCAGGAAATCCGCGTCCATTCATTCGATCCGGCCGCGCGATGCTCGGGGTGCTTCAGACGGCTCGGACTATGAATGAAGTCGATCAGGCTCGCGCCCTTCGGGCACAACGTGCCGCGATTCACTGGATGATCGGGATCGCCTTCGATATGGATGATGCTGGACTTGGCGTTCTTGGCGTTGTCGCCGAGTCCGTACATCAGGATGCCGCAGCCTACGGAGCAGTACGGGCAGGTATTGCGGGTTTCAGTGGTACGCGACAACTTGTACTGACGGACTTCCGCTAGCGCGGGAGCCGGGGAGAAGCCCATGAGGGCGAGACTCGATCCGGCAAGCGTGGTGGCGGAGACCTTCAGAAATTGTCGCCGGGACATATGCGGCATTTAATGGCCTCGGCTCTTGTGGGGTACTGATATTGATTATAGAGGTCAGTATCAAGTCCTGCAGCGAGACTGTACCCCCTCGCCCGCGCGGGCAAATATGAAACACCGCAGCCGGTGAGCGGGAAGCGGGCATCGTTCCTGCTGCATTTGTTCTGCGTGAATCCCGCTCACTCCCTGATCATTAGGCTGACTTATGACTCCCCGACTTCTTGCCCATTCGCGTCCATCCAGATTCATCGTCTCGCTCGCTTTCGGCAGCGGGGTGCTGGTTGCGAGCCCATGCGGCTTCGCGCAGACCACCCAGGGCAGCGGCTCGGAGCAACAGGAAAATCGCGCCTCCGCGATGGGTTCGGCGCCCGATCCGGCGGCCTCCGCTGTGCATGAGTCGCACAAGCCGCAAACCAGGGACGGCGGCTCGGCCACTTCGCGTGGCAAAAGCGTTAGCAAAGGTCACACAGCGCAGGGAAACGGTGGCTTCGACAACGGGCTGTACGGCACGGGAGCCGGCAGTAACAAATAAGCGCCGGTCATAAGACGTGACCGGCCGTGGCCCTCGCTGGGCTCGACGCCTTGGCGCCGGGTTGCGCCGGCCGGTCGCTGCGCCGCGCCCGAACAACCCGCATAATGCGGTCATTCGAAGCCTCAGATCCGCACCACGATGACCGATACCCACGCCACCACGAGCCAAACCACAAGCGAAACCCCAACCGCGTCGCCCCGCCTCACCAGCCTGTCGCATGGCGGCGGCTGCGGCTGCAAGATCGCGCCCGGCGTGCTCGCCGACCTGCTCAAACGCAGCGCGCCGCTGCCGTTCTTTCCCGACTTGCTGGTCGGCAACGATACCGCCGACGACGCCGCCGTCTACAAACTGAACGACGCGCAGGCGATCGTCGCCACCACCGACTTCTTCATGCCGGTCGTCGACGACCCGTTCGACTTCGGCCGCATCGCCGCGACCAATGCGCTGTCCGACGTCTATGCGATGGGCGGCAAACCGATCATGGCGCTGGCGATCGTCGGCATGCCGATCAACGTGCTGCCGCACGACGTGATCGCAGCCGTGCTCAAAGGCGGCGAATCCGTCTGCGCCGAAGCCGGCATTCCGCTCGCGGGCGGCCATTCGATCGATTCCGTGGAGCCCATTTACGGCCTGGTCGCGATCGGCGTGGTCGATCCGAAGCGCGTGAAGCGCAATGCGGGCGCGCAGGCCGGCGACGTGCTGATTCTCGGCAAGCCGCTGGGCGTCGGCATTCTCTCGGCGGCGCTGAAGAAAAACCGCCTCGACGCCGCCGGCTACGCCGCGATGATCGGCGCGACCACCAAGCTCAACCGCCCCGGCGCGGAACTGGCCAGGCTGGACGGCGTGCACGCGCTGACCGACATCACCGGTTTCGGCCTGCTGGGCCACACGCTGGAATTGGCGCGCGGCTCGAATCTGACCGCCCGCGTGCGCTATGCGGACCTGCCGTGGCTGCCGGATGTGATCGGGCTGGCGGAAGCCGGTATTTTCACCGGCGCGTCCGGGCGCAACTGGGACGCTTACGGCAAGGACGTCGTGCTGCCGTCCTCCTTGCCGTCGACCGCGCGCACGCTGCTCACCGACCCGCAAACCTCGGGCGGTCTGCTGGTGTCGTGCGCGCCCGAGGCCGTCGACGAAGTGCTCGCCCTATTCCACGCCGACGGTTTCGGCGAGGCGCGCGTGATCGGCGAGATGGTGAGCGGCGAAAGACGCGTCGAAGTCGTCTGACGCTTCGGCGGATCGAGGCACGAGCGAGGGGGCAAGCGAGGGCGCGGCAGAGACGACACCAGGTGGAGCCGGAAGCTCGAAAGCGGCGCTGGGAGCCTCGGCGGCCGGCGTTTGCGGCGCATGCGATAATTTCACTCTTCCCCGCCGGTCCGTTTTGTCCGTAACCCTTGAAAAATCTACTCGTCAGACTCGATCAAGCCGCTGATTTCGACGAAATCATCGACGTACGCACGCCCCTCGAGTTTGCCGAGGACCACATTCCGGGCGCGCTGAACGCCCCCGTGCTCAGCAACGAGGAGCGGGTGCTGGTCGGCACGACGTACAAGCAGGTATCGCCGTTCGAGGGCACCCGCATCGGCGCGGCGCTGGTCGCGCGCAACATCGCGCACCATCTGGAAACGACTTTCGCCGACCGGCCGCGCAACTGGCGTCCGCTGATTTATTGCTGGCGCGGCGGCAAGCGTTCAGGCTCGGTTACGACGCTCTTCAATATGATCGGCTGGCAGGCGCGGCAGCTCGAAGGCGGCTACAAAAGCTATCGGCACACAACGCTCGAAACGCTCGGTTCCTTGCCGAAGCAGTTCGACTACATCGCGCTGGTGGGCCCGACCGGCAGCGGCAAGACGCGCCTGCTCGCGGCCTTGAGCGAGGCGGGCGCGCAGACGCTCGACCTCGAGGCGCTGGCCTCGCACCGCGGCTCGCTGCTCGGCGCCTGGGCCGGCGTGCCGCAGCCGTCGCAAAAGCGTTTCGACACGCTGCTGGTTTGCGCGCTGCGCGCGCTCGATCGCGCGCGGCCGGTGTTCGTGGAAGCGGAAAGCCGGCGCATCGGCTCGGTCTCGCTGCCGCTTTCGCTGCTCGAAACGTTCCATCGCGGCGCCTGCGTCGAGGTGCAGTCGAGCCGCGAGGATCGCGCGGCGTTTCTGCTGCACGACTATGCGCATCTGTTCGACGATCCGGCTTCGCTCAAGGGGCAACTGGAGCGAATGATCGGTTTGCATAGCCGCGAACGTGTCACCGGCTGGCAACGGCTCGTCGACGAAAACCGGCGCGCGGAACTCGCGAACGAACTGATCGAGCGGCACTACGATCCGGCGTATGCGCGCAGCAGCCATCAACATTTCGTCCAGTTGCCTCACGCATTGCAACTGCATTTCCGGCCCAACGACGCGGATGTCGTCGACCAGGCGAAAACCCTGCTGGCGCAGCTCGACAAGCGCGCGCTCGCTGTCATCTGACCAAAAAGAAACGTTTAAAAACCATCATGCAATCAACCCTCAGGCAACCCCGTGTCGCCCTTGGCTGGATCGTGTTTCTGCTGATCGCCGTCGTCGGCCTCTTCTACGTGAAGTGGTTTCCCTACTACAACCGCGCCTTCGTCGCCGCGAGCCAGCATTCCATCGGCAAGTCGATCCTGATGGGCACCTCGGCGAGCGCGCCGGCGCCGTCATGGCAAGCGGCGATCGATTACGCGCTCGCCTACGGCAAGGCGATCTGGCAGGCCATGGTGCTCGGCCTGCTGCTCGGCTCGGCGGTGCAGGCGCTGATTCCGCCGCAGTGGGTCGCGCGTGCGCTCGGCCGAACCGATTTCAGCAGCGTGGTGAAGGGCGGCCTGATGTCGCTGCCCGGCATGATGTGCACCTGCTGCGCGGCGCCGGTCGTGGCCGGCTTGCGCGCCCGCCAGGCCGCGCCGGGCGCGGCGATCGCGTTCTGGCTCGGCAATACCGCGCTCAATCCGGCCACGCTGATCTTCATGGGCTTCGTGCTCGGCTGGCAATGGATGGGCCTGCGGCTCGCGTTGGGGATCGTGATGGTGTTCGGCCTCGGCTATCTGGTGAACCGGATGGTCACGCCGAGGGAAGCCGAAGCCTCGCGCGAGGCCATGGCGCAACTGGTCGCCGCCGACGTGCCGGGCACCGCGTTCGCACGCTGGGTAAAAATTCTCGGCACGATGACGCTGCGCCTGATTCCCGAATACATCGTGCTGGTGCTGGCGCTCGGCGCCGCGCGCGCATGGCTGTTTCCGCACATTGGGCCGGGCATCGACAACAGCCTGCTGTGGATCATCGCGCTATCGATCGCGGGAACCTTGTTCGTCATTCCCACCGCGGGCGAAGTGCCGATCATTCAGGCGATGCTTGCCTTCGGCATGGCGGCCGGTCCGGCCGGCGCCCTGCTGATGACGCTGCCGCTGATCAGCGTGCCGTCGATGGCGATGCTCGGGCGTTCGTTCCCCCGGCGCGTGCTGACGATGGTGGCGCTGGCGGTGGTGGCTTGCGGCGTGGTGAGCGGGTTGCTGGCCGCAGCCTTGGGGTTCTGAGTTTTTGGAGTTTGAAGCATGAAACGTGTCGCGGCATTTTCCGTGGCGAGCTGGTCGGCCGCCGCCCTGCTCTACTTCGGACAGCACTCGGTATCGCTGATCGTGGTCAGCGGCGTCGTCGTGCTGGCCGGCTTCGATCTGCTTCGTCCTTGACGGCGGAGTAGTTAGCCGCGAGGCGATCAGATCGAACGGACCGGCGCGGACTCCAGCGTCATCCTGCGACGCGCGCCGATGAGCGCGGCGACACCGGTGCCGACGCCCAACGCAAGCAGACACGCCGTGGGCACCAGCATCGGCGCGACATGGCTCTGCGCCGCCTTGCCGACATAGGGCATCAGATTCTGTCCGGCGAATCCGCCCAGATTGCCGATCGCGTTGATCGCCGCCACGCTGGCCGCCGCTCTCGCGCCCGCGAAGAAGCGCGGCGGAAGCGACCAGAAGCACGGATACAGTAGCGGAATGCACGCCCCGCCCAGACACAGCGCGGCAAACCGCAGCGACGCGGTCGGCAATACGAGGCTCGACGCGAAACACATCACGCCGATACCCGCTACCACACTCATCGCCTTGAGCACCACGCGCTCGCGCTTGAGCTTGCCCGGCAGCCACAGCAGAAGCAGCGTCGCCAGCGCCCACGGAATCATGTTCAGCACGCCGTTCACCGACGAGGACACACCGTAGCTTTTCACGAGCGTCGGCATCCAGTACGTGACGCCGTACAGCGAAGTCGACATCAGCATGTAGGTCAGCGCGAACATCAGCACCTTCGGGTCGAGCAGCGCGCCCCAGGGCCGTGTCGCCTTGGCTTCATCCGATGCTTCGCGCTTGAGCGCGGCGATCACCACGTCCTTCTCCTGCTGCGAGAGAAACGGCGCTTCCTTGACCGAATTCGGCAGGAATTTGAGCGCGACGAACGCTACCAGAATGGCCGGGATACCGGTGGCGATGAACACCCACTGCCATCCCGCGAATCCCCAGGTGCCGCCGAGCGTCAGCAGCAGGCCGCCGACCAGCGAGCCCAGCATATTGGCAAGCGAACTGCCCAGCGTGAAGAACCCGAGTACCCTGGTGCGATAGCTCTGCGGGAACCACTGCGTGAGGTAATAGATGACGCCGGGATAAAAACCCGCTTCAGCGACACCCAACGCGAAACGGAATGAATAGAACACCGGCAGCGAGCGCGCGAACGCCATCAAAACCGTCACCACGCCCCATGTGAGCATGATGCGCGCGAGCCAGGTCCGCGCGCCGAAGCGATGAAGCGCCAACGTGCTCGGCACCTCGAAGAGCAGGTAGCCGATGAAGAACAACGATGCGCCAAGGCCGTAGGAGGCTTCCGTCATGCCGAGATCGTGCACCATCTCCAGCTTGGCGAAGCCGACGTTCTGCCGGTCGATAAACGCGATGAGAAACATGACGATCAGAAGCGGCATCAGCCGCCACGCCATTTTCTTCATTACCTGCTGCTCAAATCCTGTCTGCGTGGACATGTCCGCTCCGTTTCCGCGCCGGCCGTTCTCGATATTCGACGGGCGGCACGGCGGCCGCTACGTCGATAGCAACGGCCGAATTGATGTAGTCATATATATGTTTGTACGAATCGGCGACGCGCGCCATGAGGTGATACCCGGATAGGAGCGGTTAGCGTCTATCCGGTTTGTCGATCCGGTATGCGGTAGGGTGAACAGCAGAGGCGATGCTGGCGCCGATGGCGCAAGCAGACGGTTCAGCGAATTTCCACCTGGTATTGAAACGTGGTGGCAGCCCCACGCGTGCTGCGCCATTCGAACGGCGTGCCCGCGAAATCCGACGCGACACGGTGCACCAGAATGACGGGACTCCCGGTCGCTAGACCGAGGACCGAGGCGTCATCAGGCGTGGCTTGCTCGACTCTTAGAATTTCGGTGGCGGACGCCACGATTTGCCGGCAAAGACGCTCGTACAGCGGGTACAGTAAATCTTCGAAATCATCGAGCGGCAGCGTGGCCAACGGCTCGAAACGCGCGCGCGGCAGCCAGATTTCCTCGGAGAGCACCGCCTGCCCTTCTATCAGACGCACGCGCGAAAGGTGAATCGCCTTCTCGGTGGCTTTCATCTTCAGGGCGGCGCGGATTTCCGCGCTGGGCTTCACGATTTCGCGCTTGAACACGCGCGCGGTGGGGCGCACGGGTTGTCCGTCGCGCGACTTGAAACGAAAGAAGCGAAACAGCGAGGAATCGAAACGGGGCCGGCGGATGAACGTCCCTCTGCCCTGACTGCGCGTGAGCACACCGTCGGCCACCAACAGGTCGATCGCCTTGCGAACGGTGCCCGTGGAGACGTTGTAGAACTGTCCCAGTTCCGCCTCGGTGGCGATCGCTTGCGTCGGCGTCCATTCGCCCGCGGCAATGCGGCTAAGCAGGTCGTCACGCAATTGATGATAACGGGGCAATCGGTCGTCCAGCTTGAAAGAGGCCGTGTCCATGGCATTCATACAGTTGTTCAGAGGAGTAACTACTGTACCGCATCGAAGAGGGCCACCGTGAGCGAGGGTTTTTACCCACTGACTTTTAGCGGCATTGCCTCGATCATTCAGGCATTCATATATATGACTGAATGAATTGCAAGGGAACGGAGACGGCTATGTTCACGTGGTACAAGCAAGGCTCGCAACTCGAACGCAACACCTTCTGGGGCTGCTTTGCTGGTTGGGGGCTCGACGCGCTCGACGTGCAGATGTTCACCCTCGCCATCCCCGCGATCATCGCGGCGTATGGCATCGACCATACGCAGGCGGGTGCGATCAGCGGCGTGACGCTCGTTTCGTCCGCGCTCGGCGGCTGGATTGCCGGGGCGTTATCGGACCGCTTCGGCCGTGTCCGAACGCTGCAAATGACGATCCTCTGGTTCGCCGGCTTCACGTTTCTTTGCGCGTTCGCGCAAAACTTCCCGCAACTGCTGGTGCTCAAAGCGCTTCAAGGCTTCGGATTCGGCGGCGAATGGGCGGCCGGCGCGGTGCTGATGGCGGAAACCATCCGTACCGAACACCGCGGCAAGGCGATGGGCGCCGTGCAAAGCGCGTGGGCGGTTGGATGGGGCGCGGCCGTGCTGGTGTATGCCGCGGCGTTCTCGTGGTTGCCATCGGACACCGCATGGCGCGTGATGTTCGCCGTCGGCCTGTTGCCGGCCGGCCTTGTCCTGTTCGTTCGACGCAATCTGAAGGAACCGGCCCGCATCGCGCCGGCCAGCGCCGCGCCCAAGGTCTCCGCGCTCGGGCAAATCATGCAGGTCTTCCAGCCGCGCGTGCTCCGCACGACCATTATCGGCGCGGTGCTGGGCACCGGCGCTCATGGCGGCTACTACGCGATCATGACGTGGCTACCCACCTTTCTTGCGAAAGAGCGGCACCTGTCGGTTCTACATACGGGCGGCTATCTGGCCGTGGTGATCGTGGCCTTCTGGTGCGGCTGCATGTTGAGCGCGTACCTGCTCGACCGCATCGGCCGCCGGCGCAACATTGCGTTGTTCGCGTTCTGTTGCGTCGTCACGGTTCTCGCCTACGTCATGCTGCCGCTGACCAACACGCAAATGCTCGTGCTGGGCTTCCCGCTCGGACTGTTCGCAGCCGGTATTCCGGCGAGCCTCGGGCCGCTTTTCAATGAACTGTATCCGGCGGATATGCGCGGTACGGGCGTCGGCTTCTGCTACAACTTTGGACGCATTGCGTCAGCGAGTTTCCCGGTTCTCGTGGGCTACATGAGTCATTCGATGTCGCTCGGCATCGCGATCGGCATCGACGCGGCCATTGCCTACGGACTCGCGATGATCGCCGTGTTGCTGCTGCCCGAAACGCGTGGCAAACGTCTGCGTGGCGTGGTGGCGTCCGAATCGGCGAACGACAGCGGCGACGCTGCGCGCTTGACGCTGAATCCGCCGCGGAGCTGAACCATGATTGCGCCGGCATCGCCCGTTCAGTCCCGCTCGCGTTGCGTCGATACCCATGCGCACGTCTTCGAGCAAGGCTTGCCGTTGGTGGATGGCAGGCGTTACTCGCCTGGCTACGATGCAACGCTCGACACGTATCTGCAATTGCTCGACGCACACGGCATCGGGCGCGCGGTTCTCGTGCAGCCGAGTTTTCTTGGCACGGACAATCGCTATCTGTTGCAGGCGCTGTCGCGCGACACGCACCGCTTGAGAGGTGTCGCGGTGATCGCGCCCGATGCTTCCGATGAATCGCTCGCCGAGATGCAGGGCCGAGGCGTAACCGGCATACGGCTGAACCTGATCGAACAGGCGCTGCCGGATCTGCGAGCGAAATCGTGGACGCTTCTGCTCGATCGGCTCTCGCAACTGAGTTGGCATGTCGAACTGCACCGCGCTGCGCGCGACCTTGCGCCCATGCTCGACCGGCTGCTGGAGGCCGGCGTACCAGTCGTCGTCGATCATTTTGGAAGACCCGACCCGGACCAAGGCATCGGAGACCCCGGCTTCGAGGCATTGCTGCGTTATGGCAAGAGCGGCCGCATTTGGGTCAAGCTATCGGCCGCGTACCGTTGCGCGGCTGGCGATTCAAGCTTTGTCCGCGAGGCGACGAAGCAATTGCTCGAACATTTCGGCGCTGGGCGTCTGATGTGGGGCAGCGACTGGCCTCATACGCAGCATGAACGGATGACGGACTACGGCCAGTCGCTGTCGATGCTAATGGAACTCGGCCTCGATGCAGCGGCAATCGACGCGATCCTGTGCACGACTCCGCAGTCGTTCTATGGTTTTGAAGACGAGTTACCCGACCGCGGCGCGTCGTCGGCAACGGCATCGGCAGTTACCTGAACTAAGGGCGTTGCGGGTGGATTCGAGAGGTGATGCGAGAACATGACGGTGGACGAAAGCGGAGCCGCTTTCGTCCACGCCACTTTTGCGTTGGTAGGCTCGATTGGATTCGAACCAACGACCCCCACCATGTCAAGGTGGTGCTCTAACCAACTGAGCTACGAGCCTTTAGAGGCGCGAATTATAAAGACTCCACCCGCGCAGCACAAGCCTCGGACGACACCTCGATTCATCAACACCTTTCCTTCAGTTCGCGGACGTCCACTCCGTCCGCGTATCCAGCGGATAAACCGGCCGCTTCACATGCTCGAATTTGAATAGCGCGTAGTCGGAGCTCGTTACGCCGCGGCTATCGCATTCCACCAGCCCCGCGGCGATCGGCACGAAAACCGGCCGGCAGTACATGCGCGATTTGAGCAACAGGAAACGCGCGCGTCGCGGATCGATGCCCACGCTTTCGAACACGCCGAGGTCCCACGGTTCGTGCGTGTGCTCGGTCATCACGAGTTTCACGGTGCCTGTGTCGAGCACCGCGGCGCGTCCCATGAAGGCGCGCTGGCCGGTGTAGGTCGGGCCGCTGATCACGTACTCGCCGTCGGTCAGCGCGCGCACGACGCCGGTCACCGCGACGGGCGGCCGCGGCGTCACCGCATTGCTCGCAACCTTGTTGCCGATGGTCACCGTCACCGTGCTGCCGACGCCCGCCGCCATCAACGCCGCCACGGCTTGCGGGTCGCACAGCGGCCCGCTCACGATGCCGTCGAGCTTCTGCGTGAGCGCTTCCTCGAGCAGATCCATCGTGTCGCACGTGCCGCCCGACATGCAGTTATCGCCGTGATCGAGCAGCAGCACCGGCTTGTCGGCGCCCTGCGCGAGCGCGGCCGCCTGCGCGACCGATTCGGCCAGCGGCGCGCTGCGATAGACGAAATCGTCGCGCTCGCGCCAGATCTGCCGCGCGATGCGCTCTGCCACCGCCTCGGCTTGCGCACGCTCGCCATTGCCCACCACGACGACGCTGATGCACGGCGCCTCGATATCGGCGAGCGAAAAGCCGGACAGCACCGACACCGCGAGCATGCCGTCGGCCTCGGCCGCGCGCGCGGCGTCCACGGCGCGTTTCATCGCGCCCTCGGCGGTCGCGCTGCGCAACGTGTGCGTGAGCAGCGGCGGCTGGCGCCACGCGATCACCGGCCTGGCCTTGCCGTGCACGAGATCGAACAGCAGGCGCGCCGCGTGCGCGCCGGTCTCGTACATATCGACGTGCGGATAGGTTTTGAAACTGACGATCACGTCGGCGTGGTCGATCATCTTTTGCGTGACGTTGCCGTGCAGATCGAGCGCGACCGCGATCGGTGCATGCGGCAGCGCCGCGCGCACGCGTTCGAGCAGATCGCCCTCGCCGTCATCCGAATTCTCGGCGACCATTGCGCCGTGCAGATCGAGCATCACTGCATCGCAACCCGGTGCCGCCGCAACGATCGCCTCGCAGATCGCGTCATAGGCCGCCGCATCGACCGGTCCGCTCGGATTCGCGGATGCGGAAATCGGCGTGACGATCTCCGCATGCTCACGCCCGGCTGCGTCGATGAACGCGGCCATCGCCGTCTGCATGCCCTTGTTCGCGTTGAACGCGTCTTCGCCGCGGCTCGGACCGTTGCGGCCGAACGCGGCGAGCGGCGTGGGCACCGGCGAAAACGTGTTCGTCTCGTGGTTCATCCTTGCAATCAGGATCTTCATGATTCGACGCTCCCTGCCGGCCGCGCCGCGGCGTTCAACATCGCCTGCAACAGCACGTTGCAACCGGCTTCCAGATGGTCCGCGCGCGCATCCTCGATTTCGTTGTGGCTGATGCCGTCCTTGCACGGCACGAAGATCATCGCGGCGGGCGCGACTCGCGCGAGATAGACGGCATCGTGGCCCGCGCCGCTGATCACGTCCATCGATGAAAAACCCAGCGTGTCCGCGCCCCGCTTCACGGCTGCAACCAGTTCGGCGGCGAACGGTTGAGGCGAAAAGTACACCACTTGCTCGACATCCACGGCGATGCCGGCTTTCGCGGCCGCGTTCGAGCATGCGGCGCGCAACGCGGTATCCATCGCCGTGAGCGTCGCGTCGTCCGCCGCGCGCAGATCGACCGTGAGCGTCACGCGGCCCGGAATGACGTTGCGCGAATTCGGATGCACGTCGAGCCAGCCCACCGTGCCGCGTCCATGCGGCGCGTGGTCCAACGCGATGCGATTGACGGCGTGAATCAGATCGGCTGCCACGAGCAGCGCGTCGCGGCGCAGTTCCATCGGCGTGGGCCCCGCGTGCGCCTCCATGCCGTGCACCGTCACGTCGTACCAGCGTTGACCCAGCGCGCCTTGCACCACGCCGATCGTCTTGTCGTGCGCTTCCAGTACCGGCCCTTGTTCGATATGCGCTTCGAAATAGGCGCCGACGGCGTGCGGCTTGTCATGCTCGCCGACATAACCGATCGCCGTGAGCGCGTCGCGCACCGAGACGCCATCGCGATCGCGTTGTTCCAACGCATGCTCAAGCGTGAACGCGCCCGAGAACACGCCGGAGCCCATCATCACGGGCACGAAGCGTGAGCCCTCTTCGTTGGTCCACACCGCGACCTCCAGCGGGGCGAGCGTCTGCACGTTGACCTCCGCCAGCGTGCGCAATACTTCGAGGCCCGCCAGCACGCCGTAATTGCCGTCGAACTTGCCGCCCGTGGGTTGCGTGTCGATGTGGCTGCCGGTCATCACCGGCGGCAAATCATCACGCAGACCCGCGCGACGCGCGAAGATATTGCCGATCGCGTCGACCCGCACGCTGCAGCCGATTTCCTTTGCCCAAGCGATGAAAAGATCGCGCGCTTTCCGGTCCAACTCGGTCAGGGCGAGCCGGCACACACCGCCTTTCTCGGTCGCGCCAATGCGCGCGAGTTGCATGAGACTGTCCCAAAGGCGCGCGCCGTCCACGCGCAGATCGGCGGGCGTCGCGATGGTCGTTGATTCGTGAGCTTGCATCGATGCTTCCTCGTGTTGAAGACAAAGCGCGCGTCAGGCGACGCCGACGCCGAGATAGCGGTCCTTGATCGACTCGTCCGCGGCGAACGACGCGTTATCGCCCGAATAGACGATGACGCCCTGCTCGATGATGTAGTGACGATCCGCGAGTTGCGTGCAGACTTCGAGGTTCTGCTCGACCAGCAGAATCGCAACGCCCGCTGCGCGAATCAGCTTGAGCTGCGCGACGATCTCTTCGACGATCACCGGCGCGAGACCCTCGACCGGTTCGTCGAGCATCAAAAGCCGTGGATGGTTCATCAACGCGCGGCCAATCGCGAGCATTTGCTGCTCGCCGCCGGACAATTGCCCGCCACCGTTGGTGCGCCGTTCTTTCAGACGCGGAAAAATGCGGTAGATATCGTCGAGCTGCCACGGCGAATCCTTGCGCGCGCCAAGCCGCAAGTTTTCCTCGACGCTCAGCAGACGAAAGACGCCGCGATGCTCGGGCACGAAGCACACGCCGCGTGCGGCGATCTTGTGCGGCGGCATGCCGCCTATCTCGGCGCCGTTGAACGTCACGCTGCCGCGCCGTGGCGCGACGACGCCGGCAATCGCCTTGAGCGTGGTCGATTTGCCCGCGCCGTTGCGGCCCAATAGTGTGACCGTTTCGCCGTCGTCGACTTGCAGCGTGACGCCTTGCAGGATGTGACTCTTGCCATAGAAACCGTGAATCTGCTGCACGTCGAGAATCATGCGCGGCCTCCGGTGATCATGTTGCCGAGATAGGCGCTGCGCACCCGCTCGTCGCCGCGAATGTCGTCCGGCCGCCCTTCCACCAGCACGCGCCCTTGCTGCATGACGGTGATCGTGTCGGAGATGTCCATCACGATGCCCATGTTGTGTTCGATCAGCACGACGGTGTAATCGTCGCGCAGGCCGCGGATCAGTTGCTTCATGTCGTCGAGGTCGTCGATACCCATGCCGGAAGTCGGCTCATCGAGAAAGATCGCCTTGGGTCGCGCAGCAAGCGCCATGCCGACTTCGAGCCGCCGCTGCTGACCATGCGACAGCGCGCCTGCCGACACTTCGCTAAAGCGCTGTAGCGCGAGGCGTTCGAGCACGCTGTCGACGGTGTCGGCTTGCGTGAGCGCGCCGCGCGGCGGGGTCCACGCATTCAGTGCGCGAACCGCGTCGACACCTTGCGCGGCGAGCCGCAGGTTTTCACGCACGCTCAGATTGGCGAACAGGCTCGTCACCTGAAACGAGCGCGCGACGCCACGGCGTACGCGCTTATGGTCCGGCTCGTGCGTGACGTCGTGACCGTCGAATACGATCGTTCCCGCCGTAAGCGGCACGGTGCCGGTCAGCACATGAAACAACGTCGTCTTGCCCGCGCCGTTCGGGCCGATCACCGAATGCACGGTGCGCGGCATGATGCGCAGATTGACTTCGGAGAGCGCCGTGAACTTGCCGTAGCGCTTTACTACGCCGCTTGCGCGCAGAATCGGCTCGCTCATATCGGCTCCTTGCCTGCGTCGTTGTCCGTGTCGTTGTCTGTGTCGTTGTCTGGCTCGGCGGAAGGCTTGCGGCGCAGCGATTGCCCGATGCGTTCGCCCAGGCCCCACAGTCCGCGCTGCATGAACAGGCTGACGGCGATCAGCACGATGCCGAGCAGCAGCAGCCAGCGCGGCCACAGCGTCGAGAGCCAATCGGCGAACAGCACGTAAAACGCGGCGCCCAATACCGAGGCGAACAGATTGCCCGTGCCGCCGATCACCGTCATCACGAGGATCATCTCGCTCGTGTGATAGTCGATGTTGGAGAGCGGCGCAATGCCGGTCATCAGCGCATGCAGCGCGCCGGCAAGACCCGTCACCGCGCCGGAAATCACGAACGCCATCAGCTTGAAGCGTTTGACGTCGTAGCCGACCGCGGCCGCGCGTACCTCGTTGTCGCGAATCGCAAGCAACGTACGGCCGAATACCGAATGGGACACGCGCATCAGGAGCCAGAACACAGCGAGAAATAGCACGGCGACGAAGCCGTAGTATTGCCACGGCGAGGTCAACGGCAGCAGCGCTTTGCCGAACAGGCCGAGCGCGGGACGCGGAATGTCGAGCAGGCCGTTGTCGCCGCCGGTCAGATCGGGCGTGGTGTAAGCGAGAAAATAGAATAGCTGGCCGAATGCCAGCGTCAACATCACGAAGTACGTGCCGCGCTGACGAATCGAAAACCAGCCGACCAGCGCAGCAGCCGCCGCGCCGATTACGATCGACGCGAGCAGCGCGACCGGCACGGGCAATGCGGTTTTAGTCAGGACGAGGCCAGCGCAATAGCTGCCGAGCCCGAAGAAAATGCCCTGCCCGAAGGACAACAGGCCCGTGTGGCCGAGCAGCAGATTGCAGCCGAGTGCAGCGAGAGCGAATACCAGCACCTCGGTGGCGAGTGAGCCTGAGCGCAACGTCAACGGCAATACGCACACGACCAGCAATGCCAGCAGCAGAAAGCGATAGCGATGCAACGAGTGCTGTGCGCCCGATCGGGTCGCCGTGGAAGCAGCGCTCCGCACGATTGGCTTTGACGTGTCGATCATGACGCCCTCCCGAGCAAACCGTTCGGTCGCAGCAACAGAACGGCGGCCATCGCGACGTAGATCATCAACCGCGCGCCTTCGGGCCACAACGTGCTCATCACGCTTTGCACGATGCCGACCAGCAGTCCACCTACCAGCGCGCCGAGAAAATTGCCCATCCCGCCGACCACCACCACGACGAACGCGACGCTCAATGCCTCGATGCCCATGAAGGGATCGACGCCGCGAATCGGCGCGGCGAGTACGCCGGCCAATGCGGCCGTTGCCGCGCCGAGCGCGAAAACGAGGCTGAAAACACGCAATACGTTGATGCCGAGCAGCGACACCATCTCGGTCGATTCGCTGCCGGCGCGCACCGCGCTGCCGAGCCGCGTGCCCTCCAACACCCACCACAGAAGCGCGGCCAATACCGCTGTGAAGCCGATCACGAACAACCGATACTTCGGATACACGAAGCTGCCCCAGATCACCACGCCGTTGAGCAAGTCGGGAACCGGCACGTTATCGCCGAGCGGACCCCACACGAGAATCGCGCATTCCTGCACGACGAGTGCAAGACCCACCGTCGCGAGAATATGAAACTCGTGTTGTTGCGCGTAGACGTGCCGCAAAATCAGTTTCTCGACGACCCATGCAAGCGCGCCGACCACGATCGGCACGACCACGAGCGCGGCCCAGAAACTCATCGACCACTGCATCGCCTGATAGCAGAAGTAGGCACCGAGCAGATAGAACGCGCCGTGCGCGAAATTCACGAAGCGCAGCAGGCCAAACACGATCGACAAACCAACCGCGAGCAGGAAATACAGCATCCCTACTCCGATGCCGTTGACGATCTGCAGGAGATAAACGTTCATGGCGTCCGTTTAAAGGTGTGCCGAGGAGGCGCTATGCGAGCGCCGTGCCATGCCGCACGCGCTCGCGCGCGGCGTTTGAGGCGTCAAACCATCTTGCAGCCGGTCTTGTCGAGCGGCAGGAAGGATTGCCCCGAACTGACGATATCGGCGTAATCGTCGGCGTTTTTCATCTTGTTCTTCGCCTTGCCCTTCAACAGATAGTAGTTCTTCAGCACCTGATGATCGCCCTTGCGGACTTCCTCCGGGCCCGTCAACCCGTCGTACTTCATGCCTTCGAGCGCCGCGACCACTTTCTTCGGATCGACGTTGCCCGCTTTGACGATGCCGTCGAGCAGGATCTTCGTGCAGATATAGGAACCCGCGAGGCTGTAGTTGGGATTGGTCTTGAATGCCGCTTTGGTCCGTTTGACGAGATCGCGATTGAGCGGCGAATCGATGTCGTGCCAATACTGCGCGCCGAAATAGACGCCTTCGCACAGATCCGCGCCGAGCGCTTCGAATTGCTCGAGGCCGGACGCCCACGCCAACAGGATCGTGCAATTGTTCTTCATGCCGAAGCTCACGGCCTGGCGCAGCGTATCCGACGATTGCGAACCGAAGTTCAGGATCAGCAGGACGTCGGGCTTGGCGGCGACTGCGTTCGTCAAATAGCCGCTGAATTCCTTTTCATTGAGCGAGTGGTAGCTGTTGCCCACATGCTCGATGCCCTTCTCCTTGAATATCGCCTTGGCGGCGGTCAACAAGCCCTCGCCGAAAACGTATTGCGGCGTGATGGTGTACCAGCGTTTTGCTTTCGGCAGCATCTGCGTCAACGGGCGCACTGTCTGCTCGATCGCACCGTAAGTCGGCACCGACCAACGGAACGTCGCGTCATTGCAGTCCTTGCCCGTGATTTCATCGGCGCCGGCCGTGGTGATGAAAACGCCGTCGGCCTTCTGGACTTCCTTGCCCATCGCCAATGCTTCGGAAGACAGAATGCCTCCCGCGAAGAAGCGCGCATTCTTCTGCTGCGCGATTTCCTGCACACGACGCACTGCCGTCGCCGGCTTGCCTTCCGTATCGAGCACGGTATACGCGAGCGGTTCGCCGAGGACCTTGCCGTATTGTTCGATCGCGAGCTTCATGCCGAGGTCGGCATATTTGCCGTTCGCGGCGAACGGCCCCGACATCGGCACCGGACAAGCGAACTGCAAGGTGCCGGCCTGCGCGAACGCGCTGCGCGCGACCAGCGAGCCCAACGTCCCCGGAACAGCCGACAACGCGGCCAGCTTCAACATATTTCGGCGATTCAAAATGACGCTCCTTAAGAAAGAGACACGCACTGACCGACTGCGAAACTGACCGCACCGCGCACACGAGTACGCCAGTTGCTGGTCGCCGCGAAGTTTT
The DNA here is from genome assembly GCF_003330825.1 of Paraburkholderia terricola. Classification (NCBI taxonomy): domain Bacteria; kingdom Pseudomonadati; phylum Pseudomonadota; class Betaproteobacteria; order Burkholderiales; family Burkholderiaceae; genus Paraburkholderia; species Paraburkholderia terricola. Next base: position 1,445,345 of record NZ_CP024942.1, on the reverse strand, counting down.
TTCACCTCGCCGGCTTTGTTCTATTTATCATGATAAATAGACTGGATTGGATCGTATGTACAATAAATTCGAGTGTCAATAAGGCAAAATTCCTGGCAGCATCGAGGGCGATCTCGCTAGCCGTGATAGAACGAGCGGACCGATGAAAGATCGTGCAGGGACAAACTAGGAGCATCGAATATGGCCATGGACCGCGCCAAGGCGGGCGCCGCGATTGAGATCAAACAGCAGAAGCGTGGCGATCTGGTCGCGGAGGAAATCAAGCGGCTCATCACGGAGAAGGACCTGAAACCGGGCGACCGGCTGCCGCGCGAGGTTGAACTGCAACAGCTTTTTTCGGTGAGCAAGAGCACGATCAGGGAAGCACTGAAGTCCCTGGAGGTGCAAGGTCTGATCAAGGTGACGACCGGCCCGAGCGGCGGCGGCATGGTGGTGGAAGTGCCGCTCGACCGCACGTTGCAGCTGTTGCAGAACTATCTGTTCTTCAAGGATGTGTCGATCGACGATATTTACACCGTGCGCAAATTGCTGGAACCGGAACTGGCGGCGGGAGCGGTGCCGCATCTGACGGAGCAGGACTTCGAGGCGCTCGAAGCGAACATTGCGTGCTGCGACCGGCCGGGTTCATCGCACGGGGGTCACGACATCGTTCGGCAACGACAGGAAGACGTCAATTTTCACGACATCCTCGCAGCGGCGAATCCGAATCCGTTCCTGCGTTTCAGTTGCGAGCTCATCAACGAAATGATCAGGCAACTGATCGAGTTTCGTAACGACACGCCGCAAGCCGAACACGAACGGTTCGGTCAGGCAAACGTGAAAATACATAAGGCGATTACGAAGGCGGCGCGCGAGCGTAACGTCGAGAAGGTACGTGAATTGATGGTGATCCACATGACCGAAGCGCCACGCTACGTGAAGCGGATGAAGGGAAAACTGCGCGGGCGTCTGATTCTGGATTCGGAGATCCGGCGACGCGTCAGGGCGCGCAGTGTCGCGCCATCGGATGAAGCGGAGCAAACGTGAGCGCCGCGCGTGTCACGGATCGTATGGATGGCTCGATGTCCGGACACGCGGGATGGGTGCGCGTGGCGCGCTTGCGATCCAACGCGGGGCAACGATGGGGCAGGCTGTTGGCGAGACGACCGACGGTATAAAGCGAATCGAAGGCGCGATCGCACGAGTTGCACAGGGTGCGCTGCAGGATCATGACGATTGGCGTGGAGCCGCCACCCGACTGCGTTTGAGCCGGCCGGCTGCGGCGCATGCATAGCGAGGGCTCAACCTTTTGCGGCTCGCGCCGTTATTGCATCTGCATAGGCATAAACATTGGACCGTCATGGCACAACCGATTCCGTTTTCCCGGCACACTGGCGCTGCGCGTGCGCGGCATGCCAAAACCATGCTGCTGCCGATGGCCCGGCAGACCGCCGATGAGCTGGCGTTGCGGGTGCATCTGGCGCTCGACGCCTTGCGCCGGGGCACCGGCAGCATGACCGACGCCCAGACACTTACACAGATCATGCTGTTGACCGGCTTCCTGGCGGAGTCGGGCTTCGGCTCGGCGACCGGCGAGCAACTCGGTGCGGCGGAGCGCGCGGTGTCGGCGGTGTTCGATATCGGAAGGGAAACCGGCGAATGGGGATTGGATAGCGCAGGGTTCGCGCTTTTTGCCGCAATCGCAACGAATTACGACAAGCTGTTGCACAGCGCGCCTCTTTGGGCGGTCACCGATGCTAGCGAACGACTCGACCGGTTTACCGCAGGTATGTCGTATCAGACGCCGGTACGGAAGCGGGCCTGACGGATTGGATCGCGCAGGCGGCGAGGGAAAGCTTTCCGATTTCTCCGGGAGTTACCGGCTGTGAGGATGGACGTATTTCGCGCGGTAGCAAACCGTTCCTTGGTGGTGCGGTTGCTAGTCTCTGTTGGCTTGCTTTTGACCGCGCGTAAACGCACAAACCCCACCGGTGTGGGGTGGGGTCTGTGTTTCTGCATGGGAGCCTGACGATTACCTACTTTCACACGGGCAATCCGCACTATCATCGGCGTGGAGTCGTTTCACGGTCCTGTTCGGGATGGGAAGGGGTGGTACCGACTCGCTATGGTCATCAGGCATGACTTGTTGTCAGGTTGACGCGGGGGTCAACACGACCAATCTGGAAGAAGTAGTGTCTGGTGCATCGCACCAGGGGGAATGGGGTGGTGAGTGTATCGGGCACAACGCGGATCTCAACCGTGCGTGGCGGCGCGGGGAGGCGCCACCGGAAACACACTGGTTATAGGATCAAGCCTTACGGGCAATTAGTATCAGTTAGCTCAACGCATTACTGCGCTTACACACCTGACCTATCAACGTCCTGGTCTTGAACGACCCTTCAAGGGGCTCGAAGCCCCGGGGATATCTCATCTTAAGGCGAGTTTCCCGCTTAGATGCTTTCAGCGGTTATCTCTTCCGAACATAGCTACCCGGCGATGCCACTGGCGTGACAACCGGTACACCAGAGGTTCGTCCACTCCGGTCCTCTCGTACTAGGAGCAGCCCCCTTCAAATATCCAGCGCCCACGGCAGATAGGGACCAAACTGTCTCACGACGTTTTAAACCCAGCTCACGTACCTCTTTAAATGGCGAACAGCCATACCCTTGGGACCGGCTACAGCCCCAGGATGAGATGAGCCGACATCGAGGTGCCAAACACCGCCGTCGATATGAACTCTTGGGCGGTATCAGCCTGTTATCCCCAGAGTACCTTTTATCCGTTGAGCGATGGCCCTTCCATACAGAACCACCGGATCACTATGACCTGCTTTCGCACCTGCTCGACTTGTCGGTCTCGCAGTCAAGCACGCTTATGCCATTGCACTATCAGCACGATTTCCGACCGTACCTAGCGTACCTTCGTACTCCTCCGTTACACTTTGGGAGGAGACCGCCCCAGTCAAACTGCCTACCATGCACTGTCCCCGGTCCGGATTCACGGACCAGGGTTAGAACCTCAAACAGATCAGGGTGGTATTTCAAGGATGGCTCCACGCAAACTGGCGTTCACGCTTCAAAGCCTCCCACCTATCCTACACAGACCGGTTCAAAGTCCAATGCAAAGCTACAGTAAAGGTTCATGGGGTCTTTCCGTCTAGCCGCGGGGAGATTGCATCATCACAAACACTTCAACTTCGCTGAGTCTCGGGAGGAGACAGTGTGGCCATCGTTACGCCATTCGTGCAGGTCGGAACTTACCCGACAAGGAATTTCGCTACCTTAGGACCGTTATAGTTACGGCCGCCGTTTACCGGGACTTCAATCAGGAGCTTGCACCCCATCATTTAATCTTCCGGCACCGGGCAGGCGTCACACCCTATACGTCCACTTTCGTGTTTGCAGAGTGCTGTGTTTTTATTAAACAGTCGCAGCCACCAGTTTATTGCAACCCCTTCACCCTTTGCGCGCAGGCGCATCAAGCTACAGGGGCGTACCTTATCCCGAAGTTACGGTACCAATTTGCCGAGTTCCTTCTCCCGAGTTCTCTCAAGCGCCTTAGAATACTCATCTCGCCCACCTGTGTCGGTTTGCGGTACGGTCTTGTTGAACTGAAGCTTAGAGGCTTTTCCTGGAACCACTTCCGATTGCTTCGTCACCGAAGTGACTGGCCTCACACCCTTGAATTACGCGCCCGGATTTGCCAAAGCGCCTTCTCCAATGCAAGGACCGGGACTTCCAACACCCGGACAACCTTCCGCGATCCGTCCCCCCATCGCATTCAACAATGGTGCAGGAATATTAACCTGCTTCCCATCAGCTACGCATTTCTGCCTCGCCTTAGGGGCCGACTCACCCTACGCCGATGAACGTTGCGTAGGAAACCTTGGGCTTACGGCGAGGGGGCCTTTCACCCCCTTTATCGCTACTCATGTCAGCATTCGCACTTCCGATACCTCCAGCACACTTTCCAGTGCACCTTCGCAGGCTTACGGAACGCTCTCCTACCATGCATATAAATATGCATCCGCAGCTTCGGTATATTGCTTAGCCCCGTTACATCTTCCGCGCAGGACGACTCGATCAGTGAGCTATTACGCTTTCTTTAAAGGATGGCTGCTTCTAAGCCAACCTCCTGACTGTTTTAGCCTTCCCACTTCGTTTCCCACTTAGCAATATTTGGGGACCTTAGCTGGCGGTCTGGGTTGTTTCCCTCTTGACACCGGACGTTAGCACCCGATGTCTGTCTCCCGTGATTGCACTCTTCGGTATTCGGAGTTTGCTATGGCGTAGTAATCCGCAATGGACCCCACAACCATGACAGTGCTCTACCCCGAAGGTGATACACGAGGCACTACCTAAATAGTTTTCGGAGAGAACCAGCTATTTCCAGGTTTGTTTAGCCTTTCACCCCTATCCACAGCTCATCCCCTAACTTTTCAACGTTAGTGGGTTCGGACCTCCAGTACGTGTTACCGCACCTTCATCCTGGCCATGGATAGATCACCTGGTTTCGGGTCTACACCCAGCGACTGAATCGCCCTGTTCGGACTCGCTTTCGCTACGCCTGCCCTAATCGGTTAAGCTTGCCACTGAATGTAAGTCGCTGACCCATTATACAAAAGGTACGCCGTCACCCCTTGCGAGGCTCCGACTGTTTGTATGCATGCGGTTTCAGGATCTGTTTCACTCCCCTCCCGGGGTTCTTTTCGCCTTTCCCTCACGGTACTGGTTCACTATCGGTCGATCACGAGTATTTAGCCTTGGAGGATGGTCCCCCCATCTTCAGACAGGATTTCACGTGTCCCGCCCTACTTGTCGTACACCTAGTTCTTCCTCGCTGTTTTCGTCTACAGGGCTATCACCTGCTATGGCCGCACTTTCCAGAGCGTTCGACTAACAATGAAGATAAAGAGTACAGGCTGCTCCCATTTCGCTCGCCACTACTCTGGGAATCTCGGTTGATTTCTTTTCCTGCGGTTACTTAGATGTTTCAGTTCACCGCGTTCGCTTCACGTAGCCTATGTATTCAGCTACGGATACTCCATAAGGAGTGGGTTTCCCCATTCGGATATCGGTGGATCAAAGCTCGTTTGCCAGCTCCCCACCGCTTTTCGCAGGCTACCGCGTCCTTCATCGCCTGTGATCGCCAAGGCATCCACCACATGCACTTGTTCGCTTGACCCTATAACGAGTGTGTCTCCCGGTCCTTGCGGATCCGTTGAGCTCGCTACAGGTTGAGTATTCGTGTTGCGCCGTATTCCAGGGCAATCTTCCGATTCCCCTTTCATACATTGATACAATCACAACCCTGATTCACCTACTCGGACACCCATCTCGAGGTACCCTTTCGTGAATCTCTTTACTACTTCTTCCTGATTGTTAAAGAACGACAGCCGATATCGCAGTTGCCATAACCGCGTATCACTCTGACTGGCTCAATCGCCAATGCAAAACGCTCTGTGCCGTACACAGAACACTGCGCATTGAGGATTGGTGGAGGATGACGGGATCGAACCGACGACCCCCTGCTTGCAAAGCAGGTGCTCTCCCAGCTGAGCTAATCCCCCGGGATCATGCAGATGCGCCAGAGGGGTTGCATTCAGCACACCAGACAAGACAATGGTGGGTCTGGATGGGTTCGAACCATCGACCCCCGCCTTATCAAGACGGTGCTCTAACCAGCTGAGCTACAGACCCCTGAGTCTGCCTGATTTCACAGCCGATAAGCGTGAGCGCTCAACACTTGGACGCGTTAGCTCGAGAAAGGAGGTGATCCAGCCGCACCTTCCGATACGGCTACCTTGTTACGACTTCACCCCAGTCATGAATCCTACCGTGGTGACCGTCCTCCTTGCGGTTAGACTAGCCACTTCTGGTAAAACCCACTCCCATGGTGTGACGGGCGGTGTGTACAAGACCCGGGAACGTATTCACCGCGGCATGCTGATCCGCGATTACTAGCGATTCCAGCTTCACGCACTCGAGTTGCAGAGTGCGATCCGGACTACGATCGGTTTTCTGGGATTGGCTCCACCTCGCGGCTTGGCGACCCTCTGTTCCGACCATTGTATGACGTGTGAAGCCCTACCCATAAGGGCCATGAGGACTTGACGTCATCCCCACCTTCCTCCGGTTTGTCACCGGCAGTCTCCCTGGAGTGCTCTTGCGTAGCAACTAGGGACAAGGGTTGCGCTCGTTGCGGGACTTAACCCAACATCTCACGACACGAGCTGACGACAGCCATGCAGCACCTGTGTTACGGCTCCCTTTCGGGCACTCCCACCTCTCAGCAGGATTCCGTACATGTCAAGGGTAGGTAAGGTTTTTCGCGTTGCATCGAATTAATCCACATCATCCACCGCTTGTGCGGGTCCCCGTCAATTCCTTTGAGTTTTAATCTTGCGACCGTACTCCCCAGGCGGTCAACTTCACGCGTTAGCTACGTTACCAAGCCAATGAAGGCCCGACAACTAGTTGACATCGTTTAGGGCGTGGACTACCAGGGTATCTAATCCTGTTTGCTCCCCACGCTTTCGTGCATGAGCGTCAGTATTGGCCCAGGGGGCTGCCTTCGCCATCGGTATTCCTCCACATCTCTACGCATTTCACTGCTACACGTGGAATTCTACCCCCCTCTGCCATACTCTAGCCCGCCAGTCACAAATGCAGTTCCCAGGTTAAGCCCGGGGATTTCACATCTGTCTTAGCGGACCGCCTGCGCACGCTTTACGCCCAGTAATTCCGATTAACGCTTGCACCCTACGTATTACCGCGGCTGCTGGCACGTAGTTAGCCGGTGCTTATTCTTCCGGTACCGTCATCCCCCCGCCGTATTAGGGCAGAGGTTTTCTTTCCGGACAAAAGTGCTTTACAACCCGAAGGCCTTCTTCACACACGCGGCATTGCTGGATCAGGCTTGCGCCCATTGTCCAAAATTCCCCACTGCTGCCTCCCGTAGGAGTCTGGGCCGTGTCTCAGTCCCAGTGTGGCTGGTCGTCCTCTCAGACCAGCTACAGATCGTCGCCTTGGTAGGCCTTTACCCCACCAACTAGCTAATCTGCCATCGGCCGCCCCTGTAGCGCGAGGTCCCGAAGGAGCCCCCGCTTTCCTCCGCAGAGCGTATGCGGTATTAATCCGGCTTTCGCCGGGCTATCCCCCACTACAGGACACGTTCCGATGTATTACTCACCCGTTCGCCACTCGCCACCAGGGTTGCCCCCGTGCTGCCGTTCGACTTGCATGTGTAAGGCATGCCGCCAGCGTTCAATCTGAGCCAGGATCAAACTCTTCAGTTCAATGCCTGTTACTGTTTTTCGGTTGTTTTACCAACCGGTCGCTCACTCAACGTACTGACGAATGATCATCCTGTCTTTCAACAGGAAAACCTTCCTTTCATTACTGTGTGAGACTTGATACTTTCGCTTCCGGCAGACCCCGAAGAATCCACCGCGCGCCGCGCATCAAGCGCCCACACTTATCGGCTGTTAGTTTTTAAAGATCGCTTACGCATTCACCACCGTCACGACGCCCACTTCAACCACCCGGCACCGCTTCGTTCTGCGTCGCTGCATCTGCAGCAGAGAAACGAGATTATGGAGAACGACTGACACGTCGTCAACCCCCTTTGGTGAATTTTCTTTCCGGCAAGCGCCAATCGTCGCCACAAACACACCTCGTCTATATGTAGCGAGATCGCGGAAACGACTCTGTCGCATGTGAGGACGAACGACTTCGTCTATAGTGAGAGACTCGCCCTTGACCACGGCGCGCCGATCATCATCAAAAACCCACACACGCAACTGCCCGCGTAGCCGGCGGGCCAGAAAACGGGCCTGCGACAAACGTGCACGACAAATTGACCTGCGCACAACGCGCGCGAAGGCGCAAGCTCGTATATAATGCGAGCCGCGCGAATTTCGCACATGTCTATCGGCCCGCTTCGAGCGGGCTCATCTTTTTTGCTCCCCAGAGCACACCCAAACAACCGCGTTGAGTCACTCAGGTGATGTTGAGCCATGCTCGAAACGCCTGACGGTAGCGTCTTGCGTCTCATAGCGAAGCCTCTAGAGGAGAATACGTGAACCCTTTTGATCGCGAAGATTCGCAACACGAAGCCGCCAGCTACACGCCCAAGGCGCCCTCGGGCCGCACGGCCAAGGGCAAGGGCGCGGGCAAAGCGATCCCCGTGGCGGCAGAATTGCCGCCGCAGCAGGCTGAAGAACGTCAGCGCCAGATGCGTGCGCTCATCCAGTTGGGCAAGGAGCAAGGCTACCTGACCCACGCGCAGATCAACGACCACCTGCCCGACAACTTCACGCAAACGGCGGCGATCGACAGCATCGTCAGCGCGTTCAACGACATGGGCGTGCAGGTCTACGAGCAGGCCCCGGACGCGGAAACGCTGCTGCTCAACTCGAACACCCCTGCCGTGGTGTCGGACGATCAGGCAGACGAGGAAACCGAAGTCGCGTTGTCGACGGTCGATTCGGAATTCGGCCGCACGACGGACCCCGTGCGCATGTACATGCGCGAAATGGGCGCAACCGAACTGTTGACCCGCGCCGGCGAAATCGCGATTGCCAAGCGCATCGAAGACGGTCTGCACGAAATGGTGCAGGCGATCGCCGCTTGCCCGCTCGCGATCTCCGCGATTCTGGCGAGCGCGCAGCAGGTTGCCGACGGCGAGTTGCGCATCGACGAACTGGTCGACGGTCTGAATGAAGACACGCTCGCGGCCGAAGAAGACAACGCCGCCCCGGACGCAGCAGCGGACGTCGACACGGACACGAGCGACGATGACGACAGCGATAACGACGACGACATCGCCCCGGCCGATTCCTCGGCTGCCGACGAAGCACGCCTGAAGCAACTCACGAGCGACTGCCTCGAGATCTTCGCTCAGGTCGGCATGCTGTCCGACCAGATGAACGCCTCGCACACGCGCGGCGACGTCAGCTCGAAAGCCTATCAGCGCGCACGCGAGGAGATCCAGCAGCACCTCGCGAAGATCCGCTTCACGGCGCGCACCATCGACCGCCTGTGTGGCGACGTGCAACACCAGGTCGCGCAGGTTCGCGCGATCGAGCGCAACATTCTGCAAATCGCGGTGACGAAGAGCGGCATGCCGCGCGAGAAGTTCATCGAATCGTTTGGCGGTCACGAAGCCGATCTCGGCTGGACGGAACGCGCGGCGCGCGGCGCGTCGGCATACGGTGCGGCGCTGGAGCGCCATCTGCCGGCGATCCAGGCGGAACAGCAAAAGCTGATCGACATCGAGGCAACCGTCTCCCTGCCGCTCAAGCATCTGAAAGAGATCAACCGCCAGATGGTCGCGGCCGAATCGAAGATGCGCAAGGCCAAGAGCGAGATGATCGAGGCAAATTTGCGTCTCGTGATCTCGATCGCGAAGAAATACGTGAACCGCGGCATGCTATTCCTCGATCTGATCCAGGAAGGCAACATCGGCTTGATGAAAGCCGTGGACAAGTTCGAATACCGGCGCGGCTGGAAATTCTCCACGTATGCAACGTGGTGGGTTCGTCAGGCCGTCACGCGTTCGCTCGCCGACCAGGCCCGCACGATCCGCGTGCCGGTGCACATGATCGAGACGATCAACAAGCTCAACCGCATCTCGCGCGAGATCCTCCAGCAAACCGGTCAGGAAGCGCATCCTTCCGTGCTGGCCGAACGCATGGAGCTGTCGGAAGAGAAAGTGCGCGGCATTCTGAAGATCGCCAAGCAGCCGGTGTCGATGGAAACGCCGGTGGGCGACGACGGCGACGCCACGCTCGGCGACATGATCGAGGATTCGGCGGCGTCATCGCCGGCCGACGCGGCCATGCAAGCCGATTTGCGCGCCGCCATCGACGACGCGCTCGACTCGCTGTCGCCGCGCGAAGCGAAGGTGCTGCGCATGCGTTATGGCATCAACACGAAGTCGGACCATACGCTTGAAGAAGTGGGCAAGCAGTTCGACGTCACGCGCGAGCGGATTCGTCAGATCGAGAGCAAGGCCATGCGCAAGCTGATGCACCCGAGCCGCGCCGATCGACTGAAGTCGTTCCTCGACCGCTAAGAAACAGCGCTTGCCGTGCCTCACGCACGGCAAGCGCCCCCTCCGCCTCAAACCCGCCTCGACACCCATTCAAACCAGCAGCGAGATGATCCCGCCGATGGTGATTCCCGCTGCCAGCCAACGACCCGCCGTATAAAACGCGTTGTGTTCCTCATGAGGCTCGTCCGGACGCTCGAGACCGAGCGTGCCGTATGCAAACGACTGAACCGCCGAAACATTGGGCGCCGCGGCATCTTCTGCCGCTGAATCGCCTGCTGCGTCGTCGTTGACCGCCTTCCCCTCTTGTGCCGCCGTTGCCGCGCCCTCCGCAGAGATATGGACGGCCTCGTCCTGCGCGGACGTTTCAGCCGTCGCCCTGGTTTGAACCGCCGCATCGTCGGCCGCGCGCGAGTTTTTCATCGCCGCGCGTCCCGGTTCCGGCAGTGTGGACGACAACGCACTGTCGATTTGCATAGCAATCTCCGTTCATTTCGCTCAAGGCATGCATTGCCCAACCCGTCGCGGAAGTTCAACAGCACGGCGGGTTACAAGTTCTATCGACGCCCACGGCGCGAATCTTGAGCAACAGTAAGGAACAGTAAGCGCGAGCACCGGCCGCACCTCGCCGACGGTTGCGTAATTTCGACCAGTAACGGTTGCCGAGATTACCGGCGCGATCGCCGACGCGCATGGGGCATACTCCTTGCGCGCTCTGTGCCCAGGTTTCTCCCAGGAGCACACCATGACCACGCTCGATCCCAAGGAACCGGCACCCGCGGCAGCCAGGCAAGGTGCAAAGATCGTTGGAACCGGCATCGGCGAAGGTCCCGGTCCGGATGTGATGGCCGCTTCCACGCTAGATGGAAACAAGGTGATGTCATCGGACGGCGAATATATCGGCAAGATCTCCGACATCATGCTCGACGTCCGCGGCGGACGTATCGCTTATGCGGTGCTCTCGAGCGGCGGCTTTCTCGGCGTGGGCGACACGCTCCATGCAATACCCTGGAACGCGCTCACGCTCGACACCGACGACAAATGCTTCGTGCTCGACGCACCCGCCGAGCGCATCGGAAGCGCGCCGGGCTTCGATAGGGACAACTGGCCGGCGATGACGGATACGCAATGGGGCACGTCCCTACACGCGTACTACAACCGGGCACCGTATTGGACTTGCGACGCCTGACGTCGTGGAAAAACGCGAGCGGGGATCACAAACTTCATACGAACGCAGGCACTGCTCTAAAAAACGCAGTGCCTGTCCCAACGCGACATCCGGCAAGGGAAATCTTGCGGACCCGCTTACGTCTTATCGCCAACGGAGCGGCTGCCCGCTGCATCGAGCTTGCTCTGCAAGGCTTCCTTGCGCGCGGCGATCTTCTTGCCGAGCGCGACCAGATCGCACTTCGTGCGCCGCAACTCCGGAAACAGTTCGCCTTCTTCTTCCTCGACGTGATGCAGCACCATCTCCGACATCACCTTGAAGGTCGCATTGAATCCCTTGTCACCGGCTTTCAGCGTCTCGAACTTCGTGATGAGTGTCTTGACCAGAAAGTGTTCGACATAAGCTTCCTCGACATCGAGCTTGCCGTCCTCCGGCAGTGCTGCTTGCGCCGCCGGGTACAGCAGTTCTTCCTCGATGATCGTGTGCACGGTCAATTCCTCGCACGCACGTTGGGCCAGCGTCGCTTTCTCTTCCAGATCGTCGCCCGCCTTTTCGAATGCCTCGAAAAGCTTCTCGACTGCGCGATGGTCCGCTTCGAGCAGCGCCAGCGCATCTTGCTCGCCCGGCGGTTGAGTAGCGGACTTCGTAGTGGTTTCAGCTTGTGCCATGTCGGTTCTCCCGTTAGAACAGCAGCACTTCTGCCACAGCATCGGCCATGCCCGAAGCGAGGAGTCGTGTGGCCGCGCGCACGCCGACGATTGCCCCCGCCCGTTTGCATTCCCGGACTATCGGCAGCGGGACCGGCCATGTCGGTTTGTCCACAGAAACCGTGCGCAAGCCTGTGGATATCCTGGGCAAGACTTGCGCAAGTCATTGAGCGAATTGAGATTCGAGCCGCTGACCGCACCGGGGTCTCGAGCGGCAAACACACGCCGCCTCACGGCATGACAAAGGTTTTCACGAGCGTCAATTCGCCGGCCTTTCGCAGCGGCACCCGCATCGTTTCGCTCTTTTCGTTCGGCGTATTTTCATTCGTGATGATGCTCACCTGGGCGACGGTCATGTCGCTGCCGCTGTTGCCGCTGCCGTAGTAATTCACGAACACCAGATACGTGCCCTTCAGCGGCGCGGCGGACGAATAAATCTCCGGCCCATAGCCGGTCGTCACGTCGACGTCGAGCGCGCCGCCGTTCGGCGCGACGCGTTCCCCGTACCAGGTATGCGCGCCGTCGGGCGACACGACGTGCAGATCCAGATCGGTGCCGTCGGTGTCCCACGCGAGCACCACGCGCAGCTTCGGCTGGGTCTTGCCGCTGTAGGCGTCGTAGAACTGCACGCGCTTGCGGCTGCCGTCCGGCGCGCGCAGTTCGACGCCGTTGCTGCCGGAAGGAAACGCGTAGGGCCGCGAGAACCTGCCATCTTCCTCCACGCGCTGCGGCAACGGCGTGCCGTCGACCACCAGCGTCGCCACCATGTTGCCCTTCTTCTTCGGCGCGTTGCGGATGTGTCCTTCGATCAGCGCGAATTTCGACTGGCCTTCCGGCGTCGACACGGATACCGCGGGGTAGTGCACGTCCTGCGTATAACGCTCGTTGTCGCCGCCCGTGTTGCGCCAGCCGTTCAACGGCGCGGCGAAGTCGACATCGCTCGCGTGCGCCGCCGGCACGGCCTGCAAACACGCAACGACGAGCACCCTGCAGCCGCCCTTCACCCACCCTGTCGTCTTGACCTTCATCGTTACCGCTCCTGTCCCGCTGTCATGCCGTTCGTCCGGCGTGTTTTGATTGAAACGCGTCCAGCACGACATGACTGAAAAAGAACACATGTCGTGATTCATTGGATCGGATTGTCGGTACGGATCAGCGTGCGAGCGGTACGCTCGACGAACGTCTCATCGACGCCACGCGGATGATGCTGGAACGCGAGGTGAACATACTCGTGCGCCAGCGCGATACGGTCTTCCTCCGTCTGCAAGCGATACACGTACACGCGATTGCGCTGCGCGTCCGCATACGGCCGCCCTTCGCGCACGGCGCACACGGCGGGCAGATCGGGCGTCTCGTAGCCCGCCGCGCCGTCCATGCGCCGCGCCCACGACGGCGCATTGCGCCGCAGCCATTGCTGCGCGCCGGCCACCGCGATGCAATCGCCGGACAGCGGACTCTGGAACGCAGTCAACGTCGCCTGCGGCCAGGTGCGCGCGAGAATCGCGTCGAACGTGAGGCCGCCTTGCGCGGACGCCTTCGCGGCGAGCCAACTCATCTGCCCCGCTGCCGCCTTGTCGTGGTGATACTGAACCGGCACGCCGGTCAGCACGAGCGCGTCCGTCAGATCGGCGGCACGGCGCGCGGCGGCGCCTGGCGCGCGCGGTAGAACGCGCTGCGTGCCGCTGCTGTCGTCGATACGCAAGCAACCGTGATCGTGACTGCCGTGCTGCACCACGTAGGTACGCGCCGCCACCGCCAGTGCCTTGGCCGCTTCCGGCTGGCTCGTGTCGCCCTCCCGCTCGACCACGCGAGCAACGTAATCGTTCATGCCGAAGCGGCCGACAATTTGCGGCGCTCCGGTTGCGCTGCGATCGAGCCGCAATTCGCCGCGGCTTTGCACGCGCGCCCAATTGCCGTTGACGAAGCCCACGCGGAACTCGCCCCGCAGCGGACCGTCCGGCGCCGCCGCCGGCCCGCGGTCGCCGAGCACTTCACGAATCGGATAACGGCTGAAAAAATCGACCAGCACGCAGGCGCCGTCATCCGGCACGGTGACTTGCGTGAGCAGCGGCGCGATGCGCGGCGCGGCGGCGGCGAGCACGCGCGCGCTGCCGCCCGGGCCGCCCAGCCACACCGGCGTGCCGTCGACGAGCCAGCCCGCCGCGCCGCCGATGGATGCGCCGGGCCGCGCCGGGTCCGGCATCGTCCACGTCTTGGCGCGCAATACGCTGCCGTACAGCGACACCGTGCCCTCGCCGCGTCCGCTCGTCAGCACCGATACCAGCGTGCTCGCCGCCGCTTCGCGCGGCCGCGCGGGCATGGCTTGCAAGGCGGCGAGTAGATCGATCACCGGGACGCGCTGCGTCGGCGTCATCGCATGGAGGTTGCGCAGCCACGCGGGTGCGTGCGCGGCCGTCCAATACTTGCGCCAGTCGGCGGCGTCGAGTTGCAGGCGCGCGGGTTCGAAAAAACGTCCGCACGATTGCACCAGTGCATGTTCGCGGTCGATGCGGCCGCCCGTCATGCAGCAATACGCTTCTTCGGGATCGCCGCCGCTGCACGTGTAATCCGGCGTGGCGATGTTGCGGTCCACGAGATAGCCGTAGACGAACAGCTTCCACACGCTGCCGAGCGGCGTTTCGAGCGTCGCCGGCAAGGGGCGCGCGGACTGCGCCGAAACGGCGACGCCGGCGCTCCCCGCATCGACTTGCCAAAGCTGACTCTCGCCGTCGCGCAACCACGCGAAGCGCAGCCTCCGCGCCGAAGCGACAACAGGCGTTTCAACCGACGATGCCGCCGCATACGCCTTCACGCCATCGACGCAGGCACAGCCCACGCTCAGGGCGAGCGCGATCCGCAGCACCGCCGCCAGGCGATCACGCGTGTGCCGAAGCGCGCTGAACATGGCGGCCTCGCTACTGGATGCGCAGCGTCGTCACGCGATCGCTCTTGCCGCCTTCGAACGCCTTCGCGTCCGGCTGATACATGCGGAAGTAGCGCGCGGGCGGCAACGCGAACGTACCCGGCAATGCGAAGCGCACCAGTTGCCGCAGCGTCACGGGTCGATCGAGCAACGGTACGGGCTGGTGATACGCCAGTTCACCCATCTCATACGAAGCGACGCGCTGGAACGGCTGCGGACCGCTGCCGCCTTCCTTCGCGCCAGGCAAGCCGTCGATCGACACGCCCCAGCTGGTCGCCTCGACATTGCCGCCCGGCGGCAGCGGCACGTCGAGCAGACCGTAGTGGTAGGCGTTGCCCGAGCGCGGCGTGAGCGTGACTTCGTCCACATACAGCGCGTTGCTGTCGATCGCATCGCCCTGCTTCATCAGACGCGCGGTGAACGCGGCGCGTCCCAACTGGCTTTCAGGCGCGGCTTGCTTCTTCGGATCAGGCTTCACGTCGAGCGGTTCCAGCTTGTAGAACCGCCGTTCGACGGTGATGTTCAACCGGCTGTCCTCGCTCGTATGACTGCGGAACGACACGAGTGCGTTGACGTCGGTGCGAGTGGCGCCGGCATCGAGTGTGGCGGGTAGTCCCCCAACGGGATTTCCTTCGGGGCGTGCTGTGCCGGTCCACTTCCAGAGCGGTGCGCCGGTCGGCGTCGCGGTGCGCGTCCAGCCCACTCCTTGCAACGACGGCGGCGAAGCCGGCGCCGCCTCGCCGCCGAGCGCCTTGCGCAGCCACAGCAGCGTCAATGCGCGATCGAGCGTCGGGTAATCGGCGCTGCTTTTCGCGAGCAACGTCGATGCATCGATCGCGGCGCCGCCATCGCCCGTCAGGTAAAGCAGACTTTGCACGAGCGGCGCGGGATCGTTGCTCAACGCGCTGCGTGCGGCGCTCGCGGCTGCGTCGAAAGCTTCCGGCAGTTGAGCGCCCGTGCCGCGCGCCATGCCGGCCACCAGCAGCGTCGCCATCTGCTTGCCGCGCGGCGAATCGGCTTGTGCGAACACGATGCTGTCCGACGCGCCATACGCGCCGCTGCGCGCGGGCGCCTTGCCCGCGTTGTTCGCGTTGCCCGACATCGCAGCCGCATCGCTCAGCAAATCGGCGGCGACGCCCGACACGGGCGTAGCCACCGGCAAGCCCATCTGCTGCATGAACCACAACGCCAGCGCGCGATGCAGCAGCGGTTCCTTCGCGCCGGCATCGCGATAGACGTCCATCGCGTGCTGCCAGTTGCCCGCGGGCAGGCCGATGCCGAGGCTGCGGCTCGCGAGCCAGTCCGCGTAATACGCGTAAGCGGTCATCAGCGCGCTGCCGCCGGTTGTGTCGCCCCACCAGCCGAACGTGCCGCCGACGCCCGCCAGCATCGCAAGACGCTGCCGCTGATTGCGCAGCAGCGCGTCGAGCCCTTGCGTCGAACTCGCGTTGTCGCCACGGCCGAGCGCATCGTGAGCGAGCGCGAGCGGAATCAGGCGGCTCGAAGTCTGTTCGGCGCAACCGTACGGATAGTCGATCAGATCGTCGGCGACGCGCGCGAATTGACTCGCCGCGTTGCCGATGAACCGCACGCTCACATCCTGAGCGTCGGTTGGCAGATTGAGCGGCTTGTTCGAACCGTCGAGCGCCACGGTGTTCTGATGCAGATCGAGCCAGCCGCCCGCATCGAGATTGATGGTGGTCTGCAAGCGGTCCACGTCTTTATCCGCACGCCGCAACGTCGCATTGATCACGCCGGCCTTCAGCGCGCCGCCCGGCAGCCGCAGATAGTTCGCACCGCGCTTGAGCGTGACTTTCTGATTCAACGAGAGACCGCCGCCGTCGACCAGCCATTGCGCGTCCATCTCCGTGTCGGTCTGGTTGAACGCGATCATGTCGATGGCCGGCTGATCGTTGACGCGAAAATGCGTCGGCCCGCTCCACTTCAGATACAGCGCCTTGTCCGAGCGCACGTAAGCGGTGCGTTGACCCACCATGCCGTTCGGCGCCGCCGCGCGCACGGTGATGCGCCAGCGCGCCAGCGAGTCGGGCATCTTGAAGGTCATGGCGGCATGACCGTTGGCGTCGGTTTTCAGATTGCCTTCCCACGCCGCCGTGTCCTGATCGTCGCGGCGCGGCCGCTCCAGCACCTTCACGCCGCGCTCGTTGTAGTTCGCGCGTTGCGGGCCGCCCGGCGCGCCCTTCAACGGCGAACGCGCGAGGTCATACGTGATGAACGACAGGCTCGACGAAGTGCGCACGTTGTTGCGGCGCGGATGATAGAAAAAGTCGACGATGTTCGGCGCGATTTCCGGCTGCAAAACGTACACCATTTCATCGACCACGCTCACGGTCAGGTTCGCCGCTTCCGGCTTGCCGTTCAGTGTGCTGTCGAAGTTCAGCGTCACCGTATCGCCGGGGCCGTACACCGGCTTGTCGCTTCTCACGTTCAGTTCGATTTGCGGCTGCGCGACCACGATGCCCGCGTTTTGAAACACGTACTCGCCCGCATGCACGTAGAGCACCGAGAAGGTCATGTTCGGCGCGAACTCGTCGCTCACCTTGATGCGCGCTTTCCATTGCGACGGCGCCACGCGTTGAAGTTGCAGCCAGTCGCCGCCCGCCGTCAACAACGCGCGGCGCTCGACGTTGTCGCGTTCGAGCGTCAGCAACGCATCGTCGACGGGCATCGGGAACGTGATCAGCGCTTCGGCGGTGTCGCCGATCTTGTACCTGTCGCGATCGAACACGATCTCGACGCTGCCCGGAATCGCCTTCAGGCCATCGCCCGCGACCCAGTGGCTCGCGGCGGCGAGCAGATTGCCGGTGTCGTCCTTGACCGACAGCATGTATGAACCCGGTTGGTCGAATTGCACCGGGAACGAGAGCTTGCCGCTTGCCGCCCCGCTCTTCAACGCGCCTTCGCCGTGCGTCTGCGATTCGAGGCGCGTCCATTCCCATCTTGCCGGCGCATGCGACGACGGATCGAGCGCACCGAGCGCTTGCAATTCGAAGCTGACCGCTTCCTTCGGCTGCGAGAACGACTTCGCCGTCGACAGACGATACGGCGTCGCGCCGCGCGCGATCAGCACTTCACGTGTCACGCGCACCTTGTACGCCGCGCCGTCTTGCGCGAACAGCGTCAACGCGTAACGGCTCGGCTCTTTCGCCGCCGGCAGCGTGAGACTTGCGTTGCCCTCGCTATCGGTTTTCAACTCCTGCTGTTCGAGCTTGACCGGGAACAAGCCGGCGTACCGCAATTCGCCGTCGACGATCGTCACTTTCTGCGCGCGCAGCGTGAGCGAAATCTTGCTGTCGCGCACCGGCTTGCCGTCCGGATAGCGCAACTGGATCTTGCCCTTCAGCGGCTCGCCGGTGGCGTAATCGGCTTTGTCCATCGACAGGTTCACGTCGAAATGCGGCTTCACATAGTCGGCGACGCGAAACGCGCTGCCGTACACATCGCCGTTGTAATCGAAGTGCAGCGTGTAGCCGCCGGCGGTGGCATCGGCGGGCAGCGTGAACGACGCCTCCGCGCCCGTCGCGGACGCGAAATGCACCTTGCTGGTCGCCACCGGCGCGCCGTTCGGATCGAGCACGTCGAGTTTGACGTCGGCCTCGGCGGGCGCGGACGACTGCGTCGCGTTCTGGAACGTGCGGCCGATGAACTTCACATGCACCGGATCGCCGGGCCGGTACATTGGACGGTCGGTCACCGCGTAGATCTTGGTGTTGTAGATCTCGCTGTCGTAGTAGAAATTCTCGGAGACGAACACGCCGCCCCGCGGATCGGTGCCGAGCACATAGCTGCGCTCGGGGCTCACGTGTTGCAGCATGAGCGCACCGTCGCCGCCGGTCGCGCCGCTTTGCAATACGCCGACGCCATCGGTCCAGCTCACCTCGGTATTGGCAACCGGCTTGCCGTTATCGCGCCGCGCGGTCCACACCAGCATGCCGCTCGATGCCGCCTTCACGACCGCGACCGTGTCCGACACGAACAGCAGCGTATGCGCGCGATAGTTGCCGATCACCGCCTCGACGATATACAGCCCCGGCGGCAGCTTGCCGACAGGGATCATCACGTTGCCCGAACTGGCTTCAATGAAGTTACTGCTGCTGCCTTCGAGGTTCACGCCCTTCGGCGGCTGGATGACCTTCGCGTCCCAGATCGGATAACGGAAACGCGCGACCATGTCATAGCCTTGCAGCGGCGCGAACTGCGAGTTTTGCTCGAACTGCGTCGGCTTGCCCGTCTGTTCGCCGAGCTTGAATTGCGGCGCGGCTTCGGTCGCCTTGCTGCGCGTCGCGAACGACAACACGCGCTGCCATGCGCGGCGCGCTTCGCTGAACCAGCGGTCCCATAGATACGCGAGCGTGTTCGCCAGTCCTTCGCCCTGATAATTCGGCGCGACGTTCAGCCGGTGCAGATTCTTTTGCGCCTTCAAGAAGTCGAGCGGTTTGGGCACGCGATACACGACGATGTCCGCGCCGCCATACGCTTGCAGCGCGTCCTTGAAATCGCGGCCCGGCGCTTCGAGACGCACCTGCGCCAGTTGATCGCTGCCGAAACTCGCGTCCGAGAGCAGAAAGAACGGCTGGCCGTCCACCTTCTGCGAGGCGAAGTTGCTCGACGGCGTTGGATGCAGCGTCGGGTTCGCGGCGATGTTGGACTCGGCTGCGTCGTCCGCATACGCTGCCGGTGCGATGGCGAGCGTCATGAACGCGAGCAGCGCGGCCAACGTGAATGCCATGCGCCGCCGCGCGTTGCCAAACCAGCCGCTCGACGCGGTGACGGAATTCATTCGGGTCATGGTGTCAGAAAGTCCAAACGAAACACGCCGACGAAATTCGGATTGCCGTCGCGCGGCTGCCAGCGGGAATCTTTCCATTGCATCAGGTCGGAGACGGCCACGGCGCGCAGACCGGTATCGGTCGGCGTAACGGTGCCAGTGTGATAAGCGATGTAGCGATCCAGCCAGATCATCAGATGCTGGTCGTCGCCCTGGTCGAAGAACAGCAGGTCGCCGGGCAGCGCCTGGTTCACGTCCTTCGAAACAAAACGGCTGTTGCGTTGAATCAGTGCGATCGCCGACGCGTAGGCGCCGGTTGAACCGTCGAGCTGGGTCCAGCGATTGGCGATTGTGCGCTGCGACGCGGACAGTTGCAGTTCGGGCGGCATGCTGCTCGTGTCCGCGAGGCTGGTCATGCCGTTTGCACGCAGCCATTTGCCGTCGTGCGGCTTGAGCGTCTCGCCGACAGCGAAACGCACGAGGCCCGCGCAATCGCGCTGCGTCCAGCGTGGCGTGGGGCCGCGCCGCAGTTGCTGGTCGACGATGCGCGCGAACCATGCGCGAAAGGCGGCGGATTGCCGGGGCGAGAGGCTGTCGGGGTCAGGCGTGGCGGCGGTGCCGGTGAGTGCGTGGGCGTGGTGCGCCAGGGTCGCTAGTGCGAATGCAGAGGCAGTGCGTGCCAGCCAGAGTCGGCGTGCGATGACAGGTGTGTCGTGGGCGGGGGTTTGCGCTGCGGGGGTTTGCGCTGCGGGGGTTTGCGCTGCGGGGGTTTGCGCTGCGGGGGTTTGCGCTGCGGGGGTTTGCGCTGCGGGGGTTTGCGCTGCGGGGGTTTGCGCTGCGGGGGTTTGCGTTGAGGCCGCACGCGCCGCGACGATGCGCCGAGGCCCACTCGCCTCCATCGCAAACGCCACGCCGGGGAAACGAAAGCGACGCACTTAATCGCCCTCGGTGCCAGGCTGATCGGCTGGCGTCTCCACAACGCCCGCCGCATCCGAACCCGCACCGGCCTTCGCGCGATCGAACCACCACTCCACCGGCACCCAGCCGGTCGAGCCCGGCAAGTTCTGCGGCAGCGTCAACGACACCGCGGGATAGCGCGCAAAAGCGTGCAGCTTCGGCGCGAGATGGGTGCGCGACGCGTTGCGGAACACCGCCTCCTGATCGGCCGGCAACGCCGCGCCCGCTTCGCGTTCGATCAACGCGGCCGCCGACGAAGGCGTGAGCGTCAGAATCGTGCGCGGCAGACGCTGCGGCGCGAGCGTATCGGCGAGCGCCGGATAGCGCTTGTCGAGCACGGCGAGCGTATCGTCGACGAGACGCGCATCCGGCGAGAAGATCAGATAGCCATGCGCCAACGCGAGCGTGACCGGAAAATAGCGTTCCGCCGAAAGCTGCGACGCGAATGCCGCCTTGCTCGTCAACGCGGTTCCCGAGCGCGCGCTAACCGGACGTTGCCACACGGTCACGTCGGCGCCCTGATCGCGCGTGGTGACCGGCAAGCGGCGATAGCTCGCGGTATCGCCATCGGCTTTCGCGGCCTTCGCTTCATACGCGCCGATCACGTCGCCGAAGGTCTTGCCGAGCGCGGCCTTCAACGCGGCGGTGCGCGCCGCGTCCTGCGTCTTCAGGCGAGCGACGAACACCGGCGCGACCAGCGTCGACTTCGCATACCAGCAGACAGCCGCAGGGCCAGCCAGTTGATCGCCGATCGCGGCGGCGTTATCCGTGCCGCCGTCGGCCACCTTGCCGAGCAGCGCGGACGCCGCTTTCCAGTCCGCCGGCAAGCTCGTGCACGCCGCCGGATTGGCCGGCAGCGCGCGCCACAGGTCGGCGCTGTTCCACTGCTGCGGCAGCTTGCCCGGCTCGATGAGCGCCGAGGTCTGCCAGTTCGCAGCGGCGCCGCCGTTCGGCGAGAAATCGAAGCGCAGCGCGTCGATACCGGAGAAGAATGCCTGATAACCGAACGAGAGGTAATTGGCCGACACCACCAGACGGTGGCCCTTCGGCGCATCGCCGCCTGCATCCGGGCTTGCATCCAGGCGATAAGCGCGCGCCGCGTCGTCATGGCCCGAGGCGAGCATGTCGGAAACCGCGTCAGCGCGTTCGCTCAGCAAGCCGCCGTTCGCGTCGAGCAGCACGCCGGGCGCGGATAGCACCACGAGGCGATCGCCTTTCGCCGCGAACAACAGCGTGCGACCCACCGCCAGCTTCAACGCGTACACCGGCACGTCGCCGGAAAGCTTGCCGACCTGGCTCAGTTGCGCGTCGCTCGCCGCGACGTTGCCCAAGCCTTGCAGCAGTTTGGCTAGGCCGTTGCGGCGCATCGACATTGCCCAGTAGCCGAGCCGGCCATCCGGTGAGCGCCACAGCAGCACGTGCGCGGGTTCGTCGAACACGCGGCGGATCAACTCGTCGCGCCAATCGAGTTGATGTTCGAAGGCGAGACGCCGCAGTGCGCCTTCCGCGGAAAGGCGCGTATTGCCCGATTCGTAATAGTCGACGAAGTCCTGAGTCAGCAGGTCGTGCAGCAGCGGCACGCGCAACATGTCACGCGGCAAGCGCGAGAGCGCTTCGCTGTCGATCACGGCGTCCGGGTGGTGAATATCGAGAATGATTTCGCCGCTTTCGGCGGCTTTGCGATGTGCGAAAGGCCGCCACACCGCCTGAATGACGACGCCGGCCACGACCAGAAGACCGACTACCAGGATTGCAATGTTTCTTCGCGACATCTTCATCTGATTTTCTTCTGGTTCGATGCGACGGCATTAAGTTGACATTCGGCGAATAATCCCTCGGGGCATTCTTCGAATGGCAGCGATGATAACCGATATGCCTGGCCTGATACCAGTGACTCTCCGCATTTAACGATCCGGCATGCCTCTGATTAAAAATATTAGAAACCGGGTTTTCATTTTGGAGAGGCGGGCTTGAGTCAAACGGGAATCTAAATAGCGCGGAGTTTATCCGCGGCATTACCAGATCGAGGCTTTATGCCAAATCATCACGTTTCTTCTATCGACATAAAAAAGAACCCGGCCGAGCCGCATTGGCTGGCCGGGTTCTTTCAGGCACGCTCTTAGGGTTTGAGGCAAATACCGCGCTGGCCGCTCTGCAGGAAGCTAGCCGCAAACATCACGTTGTGTTCAATACAAACGCGCAAACGCGCAAATGATCGGGAGCATGTTGGCCGCCGTTCAATCGCAGCCGATATCCATGCACTACGTGTTGCATTAATCCGCATCACCGCGGCGCACGCTAGACCACGTTCTTCTCCACGATCGGCCGGTTCTCGAGCACGCGAGCGAAGCTCAACGAGCCGAGATCGAGCGTCGTATAACGCCCGTTCAGAATCAGTTCGCTAACGCCGCGGCCCGTTGCCGGCCCTTGTTGCAAACCATGCCCGCTAAAGCCATTGGCAAAGACGCAGTTGTCGACGTCGGGGTGATAACCAATGATCGCGTTCTGATCCAGCACGTTGTATTCGTAATAGCCGGACCAGCAGTTCTGCACGCGCAGCGCTTCGAATTGCGGCACGCGGTGCGCGAGCGTCGGCCAGATCACGTCGTCGAACAGTGTGTGATCGACTTCGTCGAGCGGCAGATCGTCGGGGTCGTTGTCCGCGGAAGGTGATGTGCCGCAAATGAACGATTGGCCCTCGGGCCGGAAATACACGCCGCTCGGATCGATGAGCAACGGGCAGCGTTCGAGCCGCGCGGGCGACGTGACATTGAAAATACTGCGACGCCGCGCGTGGACCGGAAGGTCGATGCCGATCATTTGCGCGACCTTGCGCGACCAGGCGCCCGCCGCGTTCACGACCACGTCGCACGCATGGGTCTCGCCGTTCGCGGTTTGCACTTGCGTGACACGCCTGCCGTCGCGATGCAGCGCGGTAACGTCGGCGGCGACATAATGCGCGCCGAGCGCCCGTGCTTTCTTGCGCAGCGCCTGCACGAGACCATAGCCGTCGAACCAGCCTTCCCCGCTTTCGCCGAATGTACCGGCGACGAGGTCTTCCGTATTGAGCCAGGGAAAGCGCGCTTGCAACGCGCTTCTGTCGAGCAGGCTGATATCGGCGCCAAGACTTGTTTGCAGCGCGTGATTCTCACGCAGCGTCGTCTCGCCGACGGACGTCGCGAGAAAGAGATAACCGCCTTCGTGCAGATCGATCGACGGTTTCACGCCGTCGACGCACAGCCGCTCGCCGATCGAGCGCAGAAACTCGATACCGAACAGCGACATCTGAATGGAAAGCGGTGTGGAGAATTGCTGACGGATCGACGCCGCCGATAGCGCCGACGACGAGCGCGCATAAGTCGGATCGCGTTCGATCACGGTGACGCCGACTGTCGGATCGGCGAGCCGCAGAAAATACGCAATCGAACTGCCGATCACCCCACCGCCGACGATCACGACCTTGGAACTCACGTCTTACCCCACGAGTAGCGTGGCCGCTCTTGAAACGGCGGGCGGCGCAAACGGATTGCTGAAAAAATGCGGACAGCGGCGCGTGAATGCGCCGCTGCTTTGTGCTTTTTACTGAATGCGCTACCGGTCTGCCGGGCTTAGCCGATATTGAAGTCGATGCCCTGCGCGAGCGGCAATGCCGACGAGTAGTTGACCGTGTTGGTGGCGCGGCGCATGTACGCCTTCCACGCGTCCGACCCCGACTCGCGGCCGCCGCCGGTTTCCTTCTCGCCGCCGAACGCGCCGCCGATTTCCGCGCCGCTCGGCCCGATGTTCACGTTCGCGATGCCGCAATCGCTGCCCGCGTCGGACAGGAAGCGCTCCGCTTCGCGCAGATCGGTTGTGAATACGCACGACGACAAACCGTGAACCGCCGCATTGTTCGCCTCGACCGCCTCGGCGAAATCCGCATAGCGCAGCACGTAGAGAATCGGCGCGAACGTTTCCTTCAGAACCACCGGCGTTTGCGACGGCATTTCGACGATGGCCGGCCGCACGTAGTAACCGCCTTCATGACCCTTCACCTCGACGCGCTCACCGCCGAACACCTTGCCGCCTTCAGCGGTGGCCTGCTGCAACGCTTCCTGCATGCGGGCATACGCTTGCTTGTCGATCAGCGGACCCATCAGCGTGCCCTTTTCGAGCGGATTGCCGATCGGCACCTTGCTGTACAACTGCTTCAGACGCTCGATGGTCTTGTCGTACACGCTCTCATGCACGAACAGACGCCGCAGCGACGTGCAGCGTTGCCCCGCCGTGCCCACCGCCGAAAACAGAATGCCGCGCATCGCGAGTTCGTGATCCGCCGTTTGCGTGACGATGCCCGCGTTGTTGCCGCCGAGTTCGAGCAGCGAGCGGCCGAAGCGCTTCGCCACTTCCACGCCCACCGTGCGGCCCATTTCCGTGCTGCCCGTCGCGCTGACGATCGACGCGCGCGGATCGGCCACCAGCTTCGCGCCCACCTCGCGGCCGCCGTTGATCAACGCGGTCAGGCCGGCCGGCGCGTCGCCGAATTCCTGCAACGCCTCGTTGAGAATCTGATTGACGGCGAGCGCGGTCAACGGCGTTTTCTCCGACGGCTTCCAGATCACCGCGTTGCCGCACACCAGCGCGAGCGCCGCATTCCACGACCACACGGCCGCAGGAAAATTGAACGCCGAGATCACGACGCAGGTGCCCATCGGGTGCCAGGTCTCGGCCATGCGATGGCCCGGTCGCTCGGACGCGATCGTGAGGCCATACAGTTGACGCGACAGACCGACCGCGAAATCGCAGATGTCGATCATCTCCTGCACCTCGCCCATGCCTTCCTGGAGGATCTTGCCGGTTTCAAGCGTGATGATGCTGCCGAGCGCCTGCTTCTTTTCGCGCAGACGGTTGCCGAGCAAACGCACCAGTTCGCCACGGCGCGGCGCCGGGACGTCGCGCCAGGCGGTGTACGCCTGTTTCGCCTGGGCCAGGGCCGAATCGACTTCCGCCACCGTGTTGCTGGCCACGCGGCCAATGAGTTCGCCGGTGATGGGCGAATGAACCGCGATGTCGCCGGCCTGCGCCGCGTGGGCGATGCCGAGGTCGGCGAGGATGGTGGAAGCGTTCATGTGAATCCCTTTAATTTCCGATGCGAAACAAGAGTAAGTTAGGAAACTATACACGCGGGCTTTCATGGCGGCAAGGGCGTTTGCCCGGAAGTGACGCGCGGGAACCGTCGCGTGCGCTTGCTGGGCTTGAATAGCGGACCGAATCCATCGTGGCGCACGAATGCCGCCGATGCCCGCGCATGCTCTTGCGACGGCAGGCGCGCATTGCCCCTATTCGTTTCTTATTGGAAATACGAGTTGCCGACAGCCGCAATGATCCGGCACGCGACTGCGCGCTTGCCCGAACGCAGACGAGCGAGGAATTGGACAGCAAGAGTCGGAGTGCGCGGCGTGGGGCGCCTGCTTACACTTGATGATGACTCGATGATCGCTTGACGGAGACGGCTCATGAGCACAATTGCGAAGGATCGACACCCGGATGCGGAATCGGCGGAATCGGCGGAATCGGCGTTGGCAATGCGGCCAAAACCTGAACGCGCCGCCGCGCCCGATGCAAATTCCTCTATTGGCTCGCTTGCGCAACGCATCGACCAGATCGACTGGTTCGACGCCGAGGAAGAACTGAACGCGTATGGCTGCGCGATGCTGCGCAATCTGCTCACCGCGCAGGCATGCGATGCACTGACTGCGCTGTATCCGCGCGATGCATTGTTTCGCAGCCGCGTGGTGATGGCGCGGCATGGTTTCGGCCGAGGCGAATACAAGTACTTTGCTTACCCGCTCCCGCCGCTCGTCGCGGCGTTGCGCAGCGAGCTTTACCCGCGTCTCGCGCCGGTGGCGAATCGCTGGAACGGGGCGATGGGAATCGACGTCCGTTATCCGGCCGCGCATGCGGAATTCATCGAGCGATGCCATGCCGCCGGGCAGACGCGCCCCACTCCATTGATGCTGCAATACGCCACGGATGACTACAACTGCCTGCATCAAGACCTCTATGGCGAACACGTGTTTCCGCTTCAGGTTGCGATTCTGTTGTCCGAGCCGGGGGAGGATTTCACCGGCGGCGAGTTCGTGATGACCGAGCAGCGTCCGCGGATGCAGTCGCGCACGGAAGTCGTGCCGCTCGGCAAGGGCGACGCCGTCGTGTTCGCGGTGCATCATCGGCCGGTGCAAGGCACGCGTGGACCGTACCGCGTGAACTTGCGGCATGGCGTGAGCCGTTTGCGGTCGGGACAGCGGCACACGCTCGGCGTGATTTTTCACGACGCGACGTGATGCGGGCGCGCGCAGCGCCGCTGCGCCGCCGCCGCCGCGAAAACCCGACTCCTGCAATTTTGGCTAGATATCATCCGGGAAAACCCGAATCCACCGGACGCGCAGCGCCACCTTCAGCCGCGCGTCCGGTCTGTCGCAATCGGCCACAAGCCGGTCGCGACCATTTAGCCTGGATATCATCGATCATGATTGCTGCCGCGTTTTCGCGCGTCGCCGACCGCCTGCTCGCCGCGGACCCGGGACTCGTGCGTCTCCATACCGCGCTGCGTGTCGCGCTCGCCTGCCTGCTCACCGGCATGGCCAGCATCGCGTGGACGGTCTTCCATCATCAACCGATCACCCTTGCCGCGCCCGGCGTCCTGTTCGCGATGGTCGCGCCGCTGTTCGTGCGCGATGCAAGGCGGTCCGCATGGTTCGGCTCGCTCTTCTCTCTGTATTTGTGCGCCTGCGTGTGCTTCGCCGCGGCGAGCGTGCTGAGTCCTTATCCGCTCGCCGGAGATGCCGGCTTTCTCGTCGTGATGTTCGCCGGCATGCTCTGCCAGGCCTGTGGTCCGCGTGCGCTCGGTTGCGCGCTGCTCGGCGTGGTGTGCTTTTATCTTGGGTTGTATCTGCACCCTTCGCGGCTGCACCTCGTGCAATCGCTGTTGCTCTCCGCTTTCGGCCCGTTGATGGTCGCGCTGGTCGGCCGCGCGATCGTGCCGACGCGACCCGCCGCCAGTTTCCGGCTTGCGATTCATGCGGTGACGCTGCGCGCGTCGCGCGTGCTGCATGCGCCGGATGCGGCACGACTCTCGGTGTTGAACGAAGCCGCGCTCGCGCTCGAAGAGCAACTGGCGTTGCTGAACCCACCCGACGCCGACACGATTCGCGAGCGCATCGTCGAAGTGGAAGTCGCGGCGGGACAGCATGCGTTGGTGTCGGCGTCTGCGTATGGCCGCGGGCAAGCGAATGCGGACGTGCTGCGTCAAGCGATCGAACGGCTCGAGGAGATCGCGCACTGTCGAGAGCGGCGGCGCTTTGAGCCTGCGTCCGGCGACGCTCCGGCTTCAGCAGTGCAACGATTCGCGGACCTGCGCGCCAGGCTCTGCTGGTTGCCCGCCACCCGCGCCACGACAGCCGCGTTTCTCGCGATGCTGATCGGCCAGTCGCTGTCTCCCGAGCGCTGGTTCTGGGCGGTCATCACGACGTTCGTGGTATTTCTCGGCACACGCTCACGCGCGGACACGAT
Source organism: Paraburkholderia terricola (assembly GCF_003330825.1). Classification (NCBI taxonomy): domain Bacteria; kingdom Pseudomonadati; phylum Pseudomonadota; class Betaproteobacteria; order Burkholderiales; family Burkholderiaceae; genus Paraburkholderia; species Paraburkholderia terricola. Next base: position 1,417,218 of record NZ_CP024942.1, on the reverse strand, counting down.
TTATCGCGGTGCGCAGCGGCTGGCGGGAACGCTGGCCGGCGCGCTCGCCAGCGTGTTGCTCGTCGCGCCGCTGCACGATTCGCCGATGCTGCTTGTGGCCGCCATGGTGCTCTGCGTGTTCGGCTGGGCTTATTACATCCTGAGCGCGTATGTGCCGGGCGTGTTCTTCATTACCGTGCTCGTCGGACTGGTGTATGGCGAGTTGGGCTTCGCGATGGGGCCGTTGGTCGAATTGCGGATCGAGGAAGTGCTGGTGGGTTGTCTCGTGTCGTTCGCGGTGGCGGTCCTGATGATGCCGCTCGCGGCGAGCCGTCATGTGGAGATGAGGCTTGCGGCTGTGCTGGGTGCGTTGCGCGAGGTCGTGCGGCTGGGCGGGTCCGCTGCGCTGGCGGCGGATGCCGCTGTCGCCATGCGCAAGCTCGACCGCGGTTGGCATGAGTTGCGAATCGCGCTGAAGCCGCTGCAAATGCAGCGCGTGGTGGCGTGGAATTCTGGTGTCGAGTTGGCCACCGGATCGCTGCTGTGCTGTTTGCACTGGGCGCGGGTGTTGAGTGATTCTGCTCGGCACGGGGTGTCGGGTGAAGTGGCGCTCAATGCCGCGAATGTGCGCGCGGCGCATGTGGAATCGATCGTGGCGCGGCTTGATTCGTTGATCGCGCGTTATAGCGGTGCGGCTACTGGTTCTGTGGATGGCGGGTTGGATGAGCGTGTGCCGGTGTTGCCGGTTTTCGATTTGGAGGCGGCGGCTCAGGCGCCAGTGCTTGCGCAACTCGACGGCGCCGTTGCGCAATTGTTTGAGCGGCTGACCCAGCCGGTCGGGGAAAGGCGCGGGGTGTTCGATTGGGTGTTAAGGGTTGGAGCGCGCAGGGCGTACGCTGTGGCGTCGAACAGCCCTCGAAGCCCTGGCGACTAGTTCAGCGAAGCCGCGAGGACGGTGGTAACCAGTTGGCCCACACAGGCAATAAAAAGCCCGCACGAGGCGGGCTACAGCCAGCAGGCATACGTCAACCGGCGCAGTCGACGGAGCCCACACTCTTCATCAACAGAAAACCATCAAACGGACTTCACCGCCGCCCGCCCCGCGCCTATCCGCGTCAATCCGCTGTGCTCCACCAGCGCGCCGAACAGCAGTCCGATCGTCGTCCACATGATCACCTGCATGCCGATCGCCGCGACGCGGAACTTCCACAGCAGCACGGCCGGGAAAGCCGCCGGCACTTCGTTGATTGTCGGCATCGACAATTGCACGGCAGCGATGATCGCGACGAACACCACGCCGCCCACGATCGAGCCATTCCACGCGCCCAGTTTCATTACCGCGCGACGCCGCACCTTCAGCGAAAACACCATCGCGGTCAGCGAGATCGCGATCATCAGGAAGAACAAGCCGGTGCGCGTTCCGATCGTGTCGGGGTCGCCCACCGCCGGCGGATTCGCCGGGTACTTGATGTTCGGGACGATCACCAGCGCGATGAACGCGCCGAGCGCAAGCCATGCCGACAACGCACGCGCGCTCAATGCGCCCACCCGTCCATAGGCGTAGGCGAATACGAGCGCGAACAATCCGCCGAACGCCGCGCCATACGTGACCACGCCGGTCAACAGCCCCAGGCCCGCCTGCGTATCGCGGCTAACGAGGTCTTCGTGTTCATGCGCCTCGCCGCCCTCGGCCGCCGCCGCGGCCTTTTCCTCGAAGGAAATCGCCTGATCGACCTGCGGCTCGCCCGCGAGCCGGGCGAAGCCGAACGTGAGCAGTCCCGCGGCGATGCCTGCGAGCATCCCGCGCAATAACAACTTACCAACCATGTCGAACTCCGTTAGTGGCAGGGAAAGCCGAGCAGATGGCGACCGTCGTGCACGAACTCATGCACGTACATGCCGGGCACCAGCGACGTGGCGCCCTGTTCCGCTCCAACGAAGTAAAGCGCGAGCAACAGCAGCAAGCCGCCGAACACGACCCAAGGCAACAACTCGCGCAGCGGAATCGGCGTGGGTTGAGCGGCGGGCGGGTTGGCGGGATCGAAAACAGCTTCGGTCATGATGGACATCTCCTGGGGGTAGCGCGCCCCGATAGTCGATTGCAAAGGAAGGCTGCGAAGCTCAGGTCTGGCTTTCGGCTCGTGATGCCGATTACAGTGGCGCGACCGCGCCGGGCTCTCACCGGCTTCCGCACTTCGCAGTGCCGCTATTCTACGCGCTAAACTCCGGCACTCGGTAGCGCAACGCGTCCATGCGGGCGTTCTGCCTTGGCGTGCCTCTATGGAAGTCATCGAATGGACACAAGGCTGTTACTGGTCAGCCACGCATCGACCCCCGCCATGCGCGCGGGCCGCTTTCCCGCCGACGATCCGCTCGACGCTCGCGGCCTCGCCGAAGCCCAGGCCGCACGCCAGCGCCTGGCGATTGCCGACGCCGCCGCGGTCTTCGTCAGCCCCGCAGTTTGCGCGCGCGATACAGCGCTGGCGTTGGGCCTCGCCGCGACGGTCCACACAGCGTTGGCGGAGATCGACTACGGCGATTGGCAGGGACGCCGCCTCGCCGATCTCGCGAATGAAGCGCCGCAGCACCTCGCTGCCTGGCTGCGCGATCCCGACTTCGCGGCGCACGGCGGCGAGTCGTTCAGTCAACTCGTGAAGCGCCTGGGAGAATGGCTCGATGCGCTGGACGGCGCGATCAGCGAAGGAACGACCGGTACAACAAGCGCCCCGCGTCAAAACCCGCGCAACGTGGTCGCCATTACGCACGCGCCGGTGATTCGCGCGGCGCTCGTTCACGCACTCGGAGCATCGCCCGCCGTATTTCCACGCATCGAAATCGCCCCGCTGTCGGCGGTCGAATTACGGCGTTCATCGCGCGGCTGGACATGGTGGCCCGCGTCGCACTGACAACACCAGCGCGACGCCCGCCGTCGGATTTGAAATCCACGCATATCGGCCCGCTTGCCGCTCATTGACCCGACACCACCAGGCGCAGCCTCGCTGAACCCGCCGGCGCCAGCGTGATTTCGGTCCGCTTACCCGGCGCGCCTAAATAAAAGTGCTGACGTCCCGGCGAATTCTGATCGTGGGTCGCTTCGGGCAGACACGACGCGATATCCGCCGCGACGGCCTGCAGCGCGTCCGCGCTCGACCCGGCGTCATGATGCGGCGTCCACGTGCATTGGTAGCTGCCCCCGCTCGCCGAGCATTGCGCATCGTCGCCGTAAGGTTGCGCGACGCCCTTGCCGTCGTCGGGCGTCAACGAGGCCAGGCCGCCTGGCGCAGCCGCCACGATGCGTTTGAGCGATGCGCACGGACTGGGCGCATCGTCGGCATTCGCGCTGCCGGGCAGCACGGCGCCTAGCGACGCGGCTGCAAACGTGGCGGCGAGGAAGCGGGCGGGGTTCATATCGGCGCGATCCCTGAAAGCGGTCGACAGGCTGACAGCACTGTCCGTACCCGTGGCGCTCGGACCGAGGCACGCGACGGTTGGGCACGCATCTTGCGCGCCCGCCGTACCGGCCCACCAAATGCCGCCACTCAATCGACGTGAATCGCCAAGCCATGTCAACGAAACCTGTCACCGACACGCCGGCCCGCCTTTCATCAGGGATCGAAGGGGTCGACAACATCCTGGGCGGCGGCTTCACGCCCCGCCGCATGTATCTCATCGAGGGCGCGCCCGGCACAGGTAAAACTACCCTAGCCTTGCAGTTTTTACTCAAGGGTGTCGACGAAGGGCAAGCCGGCCTCTACATCACGCTCTCCGAGACCCGCTCCGAACTGATCTCGGTCGCGGACAGCCACGGCTGGGATCTCAGCCGCTTCTCGATTCTCGAATTGCTCTCCGACGAGGGCCTCGACCCGCAATACGAGCAATCCGTGCTGCACCCGGCCGAAGTCGAACTCGGCGAGACCGTGCACAACGTCATTCAACAGGTCAATGATGTCAAGCCCACGCGCATCGTGCTCGACAGTCTCTCGGAACTGCGTCTGCTGTCGCAGAACCCGCTGCGCTACCGGCGGCAGATTCTCGCGCTCAAGCGCTTTTTCGCGACCCGCGAATGCACGGTGCTGCTGCTCGACGACAACACCTCCGACACCGGCGACGTGCAGTTGCACAGCATCGCGCACGGCGTGATCAGCCTCGACAACATCGTGCACGACTACGGCGGCAACCGGCGGCGGCTGCGCATCGCCAAGATGCGCGGCATCAAGTTCCGCGAGGGGTATCACGACTTCACGCTCGACACCGGCGGCATTCGTGTGTATCCGCGCCTCGTCGCCGCGGAACATCACGCGGAATTCGACCCGAACCCGCTCAGCACGGGCACGCCGGGCCTCGACGCGCTGCTGGGCGGCGGCCTGATCCCCGGCACCAATGCGCTGATGATCGGACCGTCCGGCGTGGGCAAGACCACCACCGTCGTGTCGTGCCTGCTGAGGGCGCTCGAACGCGGCCAGCGCTGCGTCTACTACGTATTCGACGAAACGCTCACCACGCTGATGATCCGCTGCGCGGCGCTCGGCATGGATCTGGCGCCGCACGTCGAAAGCGGCCTGCTCACGCTGCGCCAGATCGATCCGGCGGAAATCTCGCCCGGCGAATTCGCGACCGACGTGCGCCAGTCGGTCGAAAACAAGGGCGCCCGGTATGTCGCGATCGACAGCCTGAACGCCTATCTCCAGGCGATGCCCGGCGAGCGCTACCTGCTGCTGCAAATGCATGAGCTGCTCGGCTACCTGAACCAGCAGGGCATCATCACGATGCTGGTGCTGGGCCAGCACGGCATCATCGGCGAAATTCAGAGCGATATCGACATCAGCTATCTCAGCGACGTGGTCGTGCTGTTCCGCTACTTCGAGCATCACGGCGAAGTGTTGACGGCCGTCACCGCCGTCAAGAGCCGCGCCAACGAACACCAGCGCTCGATCCGCCAGTTCCGGCTCGCGCACGGCGGCGTGGAAGTCGGCGAGGCGCTGCGCGACTTCGAGGGCGTGCTCTCCGGCCTGCCGGCATACCGTGGCACCACGGCCCTGCTCGGCGCGCGGGATCACCTCATCGACACGTCCGGGCAGTGAGGTCATGGAGCAGCGCGTTCTCATCCTGGCGCCGTTCGGCCGCGACGCCGAGGTGATCGCCGAAGTCCTGCATAAAGACGAGCGCGCCTGCGTCGTCTGCCGCGATGCCGACGCGCTGACCGAAGCGCTGGACGCCGGCGCGGGCAGCGCGTTGATTGCCGAGGAAGCACTCGCGGACGGCCACGCCTCGCATCTGTTCGGTTGGCTCGCACGGCAGCCGGCATGGTCCGACTTGCCCTTCATCCTGCTCGCCGCGAATCGCGTCGGGCATCGCTCCGCTCGCGGACTCGAAGTGCTCGAGCGGCTCGGCAACGTGGTGGTGCTCGAACGTCCGCTGAATTCGGAAACGCTGCGGCGCGCGGTCGCGTCCTCGCTGCGGGCGCGCGCACGGCAATACGAGTCGCGCCGGCATCTGGCCGAACGCATGGAAGCGCAAGAGGCGCTGGTGCATCTGAACGATTCGCTGGAAGGCCGCATCGCCGAGCGCACCCACGAGCTCGCCTCCGCCAACAACCGGCTGATGACGGAGATACACGAGCGTGCCAAGGTGCAGGCGGTGCTGGTCCAATCGCAGAAGATGGAAGCGCTCGGGCAACTCACCGGCGGCATCGCGCACGACTTCAATAATCTGCTGAACGTCATCATGGTCAACGCGGAGTTGATCGGGCGGGTCGCCAACGACGAGCGCATTCGCGCGATGGCCGCCACCGTCAGGCGCGCGACCGAACGCGGCGCGAAGCTGACGGGCCAGTTGCTGGCCTTCTCGCGCAACAGCAACCTCGATCTGAAAGCGGTGGACGTGGTGGCCTTGCTGCAAGGCATGCGCGACATCATTACCGTCTCGCTCGGTTCCGGCATCCACTACGCCACCGAGTTCCACGGCGACGAGATGTGGACCCAGGCCGACGCGAATCAGCTCGAACTGGCGATCCTCAATCTCGCGATCAACGCGCGCGATGCGATGCCGGGCGGCGGCCAGCTCAGCATTCGCGTGAAGGAACGCGCGGCGCCCGATCCGACACTCGGGGAAGGCCGTTATGTGGTGGTCGAAGTGGTCGATACCGGTTTGGGCATTCCCGCCGACGTCGTCTCGCGCGTGTTCGATCCGTTCTTCACCACCAAGCCGATCGGCAAGGGCACCGGACTCGGCTTGAGCCAGGTCTACGGCATCGCGAGACAGGCCGGCGGCACCGCGCGTCTCTTCAGCGAGGAAGGCGTCGGCACGACCGTGGAAGTGTGGCTGCCGCTGCGCGAACGCGTGGACTCGCGGGCCGAAGCGGTAGCCGATGCGGAAGCGAACGCTGTCGGCGAAAAACGCGTGCTGGTGGTCGAGGACGACGGCGAGGTCCGCGCGATGCTGGTCGAGTCGCTGCGAATGCTCGGCTATACCGTGACCGAAGCCGCGGACGGACCCGCCGGCCTGAACCGCTTGCAGGACGACAAGCCCGACTTGCTGATGGTCGACTTCGCGATGCCGGGCATGAACGGCATCGACGTGATCGCCGCGGCGCGCAAGATGCACGAGGATCTGCCGGTGATCCTCGCAACCGGCTATGCGGACGTGGATATCTCCGGCCTGGCCGTGAAGCGCTGCACGATCCTGCGCAAGCCCTTCCAACTCGACGACCTGGCGCGGACCGTGCGGCTCGGGCTCGCGGCCTGAGCGATCCACGCGATCACGCTGCGCTCCGCGGCCAAGCCCTCGGCGCTCGGCGCTCGCCAAAGCCGTTCCGACCGCAGCGACCAGCGCGCTCCTGGAAGCTTACGATTTATTTTTGACAAGCTTTCTTTTGCCTTTCACTTACGGTTAAATACGTGCCTCAACTACACGTTACGGGGTCACGTATGTCCAACTTCATGCAGGGCGCGGCTACATTGGGCGGATGCATCGGCATTTTCACGGTGGTGGTCGCCGTGGTGGAAATGCTGACGAACTGAGCCCGCGTGGCCTCAAGCGGGCCGGCGCTTCGCCGCCTGGTGAATCGCCGCCCGCACCCGCGGATATGTGCCGCAACGGCACACGATGTTGGACATGGCCGCGTCGATGTCCGCATCGGTGGGATTGGGTTTCTGCTTGAGCAACGCGCAGGCCGCCATCAATTGCGCGCTCTGGCAATAGCCGCACTGCACCACGTCGAGATCGATCCACGCCGCCTTTAGCGCTTGCGCTTCCTTGCCCTGCACGCCTTCAATCGTCGTGATCTTCTGCGTCTGCAAACCTGCCATGAGCGTCTGACACGAGAGCGACGCCTTGCCGTCCAGGTGAACCGTGCACGCGCCGCAAATACCCACGCCGCAACCGAACTTCGTGCCCGTCAACCCGAGTTCGCAACGCAGCACCCACAGCAACGGCATGTCCGGCTCCGCGTGCACCGCCACCGCGCGGCCGTTGATGTTCAGCGATGTCATGCTTTTCCCCCTGAGTCCGATGGGCTTCACGCGAATCTCACGCGAGCTTGAGCGGCAACGCGCGCAAGCGCTTGCCGGTCAGAGCGAACACCGCGTTGGCCACCGCCGGCGCGATGGGCGGCACGCCCGGTTCGCCGACGCCTTGCGGATGTAGTTGGCTCGGCATGATGTCGGTTTCGATCACCGGGCAATCGTTCATCCGCACGACCGGGAAATCCACGAAGTTCTCCTGCTTCACCTTGCCTTCCTCGATGGTGATCTCGTTCTGCAACGCGCTCGACAGGCCGAACACGATGCCGCTCTCCATCTGCTGACGGATCAGGTTCGGATTGACCGGCAAGCCGCAATCGATCACGCAGACCACCCGATGCACGCGAATCTGCTGGTTCGGCCCGAGCGACACCTCCGCCACCTGCGCGACCACGCTGCCGAACGCCTCATGCAACGCGACGCCGCGCGCGCGAGGCGCGCCGTCAGCGGCATGCGTCAACGGATGCCCCCACTCCGACAACGCCGCGACGCGCTTTAGCACCGCAAGATGCCGCGGATGCCGCGCGAGCAGCGCGGCGCGAAACGCAATCGGATCCTGGCCCGTGGCGGCGGCGAGTTCGTCGGTGAAACTTTCGGTGAAGAAAGCCTGATGCGAATGGCCGACCGAGCGCCAGAACCCGACCGGCACCGGCAGCTCGACGATCTTGTGCGCCACGCGCGCGGCCGGCCATTCGTAGGGCTGGTCGAACGCGCCTTCGCTGGTGGTTTTGTCGATGGGAATGCGCGGCACGGCGTAGTAGCGCGCGAGCGATTCCGGCACGATCGCCTGACTCGCCGACGTGCTCTGCCAGGCGACCAGTTTGCCGTCCTTGTCGAGACCGGCTTTGAGCCGCGACACGCACGCCGGACGATAGAAATCGTGCGTGAAGTCCTGCGCCCGCGACCAGAGCGTTTGCACGGGACGGCCGCCGCCCTCGCGCGCGATCGCCGCGGCCTGCGCGACGAAGTCGAGTTCCAGCCGCCGGCCGAACGCGCCGCCGAGCAGCAGCGTGTGCATGTCGACCTTATCGGCGTCGAGGTCCAGCACCTTGGCGACGTGCTGGCGCGCGAGCGCGGGCACTTGCGTGGAGACCCAGACGGTGGCCGCGCCGTCCGTGACCTGCACCGTGCAATTGACCGGTTCGACCGCGCCATGCGCGAGATACGGCGCGCGATACTCGGCGGTGAGGGTTCGCGCCGCGCCGTGCAAGGCGGCATCCACGTCGCCGCGATGGTAGTAGGCGTGGCCGTCGCTGTCGTCCAATGCTTGCGCGAGCCGGCTGTTCACGCTCGCGCTCGACACCTTGGACGCCGCGCCCTCATGCCAATCCACCTTGATCGCTTTGACCGCGTTCATTGCGCGGAACGGGTTGTCGGCGATCACCGCGACCGCGCCGCTGCCGCCGTTGTACGGCGCGACCGCGAACGCCTTGATGAAGCCCGGCATGTTCGCGGCGGACGTGGCGTCGAAATTCGCCACCCTGCCGCCGAGCGTGGGACACATCGTGACGCTGGCGTACAACAGGCCGTCCGGCAATGCGTCGATACCGAAGCGCGCCGTGCCGTTGATTTTCGGCGCGGCTTCGACGCGGCGCACCGGTTTGCCGATGAGTTTGAATTCGCCCGGGTCCTTCAGCGCAATCTTGCGCGGCAGCGGCTGCTGCGCGGCCAGCGCGGACAATTCGCCAAAACTCGCCTTACGCCCCGACGGGTGCAGCACCTGACCGCTTTCCGTACGGCATTCGCCGGGCGGCACTTTCCATTGCGCGGCGGCCGCGCCGATCAGCATCGCGCGCGCCGACGCGCCCGCTTCGCGCATCGGCAGCCATAGATCGTTGATGCTCGATGAACCGCCCGTCATCATCGTGCCGGCCTCGCGCACCAGTTTGCGGGTGATCCAGACCGTGGCGCGCTTCACGGCGCTGTCGTCGTCGGGACGGAACGGCAAGTCGTCGACGACGGTTTGCAGGCTGTTGTAGATCTTGTCGATCGGCGAGTCCTCGACCCGCACCTGCGACCAGTCGGCATCCAGTTCCTCGGCCAGCAGCATCGCGAGGCCGGTGTGGATGCCCTGCCCCATTTCCGCCTTGCACATCATGATCGTCACGCTGTTGTCGGCGGCGATCTTGACCCAGCCGTTGAGCGCCACCTGCGAGCCTTGTATGCGCAGCGGCGCGGCGGTGGTCAGACGCTGGCCCGGCGGCAGCACCGACCAGCCGACCAGCAACGCGCCGACAGCGCCGGCGCCGCCGAGCAGGAAGGTTCTGCGCTTTAACATGACATGGTCGATCGGCCTGGCGGTGGCTGGGAAGCGGCGAAAGGCGCTGGCGGGCGCCTCGGGGTTTGTTCTTCTGGACAGCAATAAGACGGGAAAGTGGGTGGTGGACTGAAAGGCGCGTTCTGCAGCGAGCGCGATGGTGGGTGCGTGGGCGCTGCGCTCAAGCCCGTCTGTCAGTTCATTAAATGTTATTCGCGGGGCGGCGGCACGCTGCAGTGCAGCGGGGGTGAGCAGTCAGGGCAGTGAAGTGAGGCCGATTTTGCGGAATGGCAGGTGGATCGTTTACATGAAACCTCGTACGACGTCGTTTCGATCGATTGCCGCAACATACAAACCTTTATATAATTTCACGTATGATCGATGCAAAGCCACTAACGTTCTGCGGTAGTTCATTAGACGACTTGCGCGAGTTTCCACTCTCGGCGCGGCGTGACGCCGGCTATCAACTCGATCAAGTCCAGCGTGGCCGCGACCCGGACGACTGGAAGCCAATGAACACGATAGGCCAAGGGGTACGGGAAATACGGATTCGGGACGCAAATGGGGCATTCCGGATCATTTACCTGGCCAAGTTAGCCGATGCGGTTTACGTGCTTCATTGCTTCCAGAAGAAGACCCCGAAAACCAGCAAAGCCGATCTGGATCTTGCCACCAAGCGCTATCGCGAATTGAAAGAGGTCAAGCCATGAGCAATCAAAAATTTCTGAGCGTCTGGGATGCCATCGAAGATACGCCGGAACAGGCGGAGAACATGAAACTTCGGTCGGTGTTGATGATGGCGCTCAAAGACCATATCACCCGCACCGGCATGAGCCAGGCAGAGGCCGCCAGGCATTTCGGCGTCACGCAACCACGCGTGTCCGATCTTATGCGCGGCAAGATCAATCTGTTCGCGCTCGATGCATTGGTCAATATGGCGGTAGCGGCAAACATGCGTGTGGAGATGCGCGTGTCGGATGCGCCAGTGAAACGGCGTGCTGCAAATGCGAACCTCAAGTCGACCACGCCCAAGCAGCCCGCAGCACCTGCAAAAAAACCTGCGGCAACGAAGAAGCCGACCGCAAAGGCATCAGTGCGACGCAGCAAGGGCGGTACCGCGGTTCTCGCGCATGCTCGCTGAGCCGCCATTTCCGCGCGGCACCGCAAGCACTTCAGCCGATGCACCGCACGGTGCGTCGGCGCTCGCCTGACGCACCCCCCAACACCTCAGCGCCGGTTCGACCCCGACACCACATCGATCCACACGGCCAGCACGAGAATGCTGCCCTTCACGATCATCTGCCAATAGGCGTCGACGTCGAGCATCGACATGCCGTTATCGAGGCTCGCCATCACCAGTGCCCCGATCAATGCGCCGTAGACCGTGCCGGAGCCGCCGCGCATCGACGTCCCGCCGATAAAGCACGCGGCGATTGCATCGAGTTCGCCCATCGAGCCCGCCGACGGCGAACCCGCGGCGAGGCGCGCCGTATTCACGATGCCGCCGAATGCGCACATCAGCCCCATCAGCGCGAAGATCGCGAGCTTCACTCGATTTGTGTTCACACCTGAGAGACGCGTCGCTTCGAGATTGGAGCCCACGGCATAGATGCGCCGCCCGAATACCGTCTGCGTGGCGATCCACGTGAAGATGCCGAGCAGCGCAAGCAGCAGCAGAACCGGCACCGGAATGCCGCCGTAACGGTCGAGCGTGGCGACGAAGCCGGCCAGAATCACGCCCGCGCCGACCACCTTCACGACATCCTGCCAAACCGGCACGACGGTCAGTTGATAGCGCTCGCGGTTGCGCCGCTGCCGCACCGTCAGAAACGCCAACAGCAGAAACAGCACCACGGCGAGCGTGTCGCCCGCGAGCCTGGGTAAATACCCCTGGCCGACAAAAACAAAACTATCGGAGACCGGCGCGATCGTCGAACCGCCCGTGACGCCCAGCAGAATGCCGCGATACGCGAGCATGCCGCCCAGCCCGACAATGAACGAAGGCACGCGCAGGTAGGTCGACCACCATCCATTGAACATGCCGACAAGCACGCCGAGCAACATCACCACCGGCAAGGTGACGCCGATCGGCCAATGCCGGTTCACGTCGAGTATCGCCGCCACGCCGCCGAGCAAGCCGAGCAGCGAGCCGACCGACAGATCGATTTCGCCGGCGATGATCACGAACACCATGCCGCACGCGAGCATGCCGGTAATCGACATCTGCCGCAGCAGATTCGACAGATTGCGCGGCGTGACAAATGCGCCGTGCGTGAGCAACGAAAAGAAAATCCAGATCGCGGCCACGGCGATCAGCAACGCGAGAATCTTGTAGCGCGAGAACAATTGCTGAATACGCTGGGGACCGCCGAAAGCGCCTCGCGGCGCTGAATCGTCGGCGCGTTGGGAAGTAACGTCGGGCGTCATGCGGCACTCGCTGCGGTTGGGTTCGGGGATCGCTGCACGGGACGGATCGCGGCGCTGAGAATGTCCTCTTGCGTCAGACCGTCGTTGACGAAGTCGCCTCGCAATTCGCCCTCGCCGATCACCAATACGCGGTCGCTAATGCCGAGTACTTCGGGCAATTCGGAGGACACCATCACGATCGACATGCCGCGCTGCGCCAGTTGAAAAATCAGTTTGTAGATTTCGAACTTCGCGCCGACGTCGACACCGCGCGTCGGCTCGTCGAGAATCAGCACCTTCGGGTCGGTGAGCAACATGCGCGTCAGCACGGCCTTCTGCTGATTGCCGCCCGACAAGCTCGCAATGGAGAGCATCGGATGCGCGGCGCGCACCGAAAGCCGCTTCATCTCCGTGTGAATCGTGTCGAGTTCCGCGGCGGAGTCGATCCGGCCGCCCGATGCGAAGCGTTGCAACACCGCGAGGGTGATGTTGTGACCCACGCTCAAGCCCGGCACGATGCCATGACGCTTGCGATCTTCCGGCACCATGCCGATGCCCGCGCGAATCGCCTCGACGGGCGCGCGAATCTTCAACGGCTTGCCGTTCATCACCACCGTCGCTTCGCTCACGCCGGGATACGCGCCGAAAATCGCCTGCATCAACTCCGTGCGCCCCGCGCCCACCAAACCCGCAACACCGAGAATCTCGCCCCGCCGCAGCGAAAACGACACGTCGTTCACCCGCTTGCGGCGCGGATTGGTGACGTCGAAACAGGTCACGTGGCGCGCTTCGAAAATCACGTCGCCGATCGGATGCGGCTCGCGCGGAAAGAGGTTCTTGATTTCACGGCCCACCATCAGGGAGATGATGCGGTCGGTGGTGAGCGCGTGCATCGGTTCGGTCGCGACGTGTCGGCCATCGCGAATCACGCTGATCGTGTCGCACACCGCCGCCACTTCGTCGAGCTTGTGCGAGATGTACACGCAGGCAACGCCGCGTCGTTTCAGATCGCGCACGATGTCCAGCAGAATGCGTATTTCCGATGAGGTCAGCGACGACGACGGTTCGTCCAGAATCAACAGCTTCGCGCGCTTGTTCAGCGCCTTCGCGATTTCGATCAACTGCTGATGGCCGCCGCCATAGTTCATTACCGGCTGCGCGGCATTGATTCCGCTAATGCCGAGTTCGCGCAGCAATTCATCGGCGCGCTGGTACATCGCGGCGTAATTCATCCGGCCGCCGGGCAGCGTGATTTCGTTGCCGAGAAAGATGTTCTCGGCAACGGATAGCTCGGGCACCAGCATCAACTCCTGGTGAATGATGATGATGCCGGCGCGTTCGGTGTCGCGCACGTTCGCGGCCTTCAGCGGCTCGCCTTCCCAGATGATTTCGCCGTCCCACGTGCCGTGCGGATAGACACCGGACAGCACTTTCATCAGCGTCGATTTGCCCGCGCCGTTCTCGCCGCACAAGCCGACGCACTCGCCCGGAGAGACCGTCAGGTCGATGCCGTCGAGCGCCTTCACGCCGGAAAACGCCTTGACGATGCCGCGCATCGTCAGCAATGGTTGCGTCATTCGCTATGCCTCGCTGCAAGGCGCGCGGCTGCGCCGATGCGCATCCTGCCCATCGGCGCAAACCGCGCACTCGTTACGCTCATTGGCTCGCGAGCTGGGCCTGGGTGTAGAAGCCGTCCTTGACGACCACATCGACATTGCTCCTGGTAAGCAACGTGGGTTGCAGAAGAACCGTATCGACCTTCTTCTTGCCGTTGTCATACTGCGCGTTATAGGCAGGCTTCTGGCCCTTCGCGAGCGCAACGGAAAGTTTCGCCGCTTCGCCCGCGATCAGTTTCAGCGGCTTGTAGACGGTCATGGTTTGCGTGCCGGCGATCACGCGCTTCACCGCGGCGAGGTCCGCGTCCTGACCAGAAACCGGCACCTTGCCCGCCATGTGTTGAGCGGCCAGCGCCTGAATCGCGCCGCCTGCGGTGCCGTCGTTCGAGGCGACGATTGCGTCGATCTTGTTGTTGTTCGCGGTCAACGCATCCTCGACGATGCGCAGCGCCGTCGACGCGCTCCACTCCGGCACCCACTGCTGACCGACGACCTTGATATCGCCCTTGTCGATTGCGGGCTTCAGTACCTTGAGCTGGCCTTCGCGCAGCATCTTCGCGTTGTTGTCGGTGGGCGCGCCGCCTAGCAGGAAGTAGTTGCCCTTCGGCTGCGCGTTGTAGACGCCTTGTGCTTGCAGTTCGCCGACCTTCTCGTTGTCGAACGAGATATAGCCGTCCACATCGGCATCGAGAATCAGCCGGTCATACGAGACAACCTTGATGCCCGCTTTCTTCGCTTCGGCGACCACATTGCCGAGCGTTTTCGAATTGAACGGCACGATGACGATCACATCCACGCCGCGCGAAATCAGGTTTTCGATCTGCGAGATTTGTCGCGCTTCGCTCGCATCGGCGGATTGCACCGACACTTTCGCACCGAGCTTTTCCGCTGCCGCGACGAAATAGTCGCGATCGCGCGACCAGCGCTCGACGCGCAGATCGTCGATACAGAAACCAATCTCGGGATGATCCTTGCTTGCGTGCGCGAGCGGCGCGACAAGCGACAGGCTGGCGAGCACCGCTCCACATACGAGCGAACTCAGTAGGGTACGACGCATTGCGAATTTCATGTCTCTCTCCTTCTTCTGATAGCCGGAATACCGGATTGGACGGCCTGCGCTGCGAGCCGCAAGACCGGACAAGCGACAACCCAAAGCTTCTATTTCGCGCGGTCGACGTGGCCGCGCGATTTTTATTCACGCCCGCTGTTTTCGCGGGCTTTGCCTCTTTGCGTGCGCCTGATTAGCGCCCGCTGTAAATCGCCTGATTCACGACGTTTTCCAGATGCTCCTGACGGCCACTTGCGTGTTGCGGATTCAGATCGTGCTGTAGCGCATCCGAGGCCAGCGTCGACAGCGAATAGTCGCCCGACAGGATCTTGCGGCCTAGCTCCGAGTTCCAGCCCGCGTAACGCTGACGCTTGAATTGTTCGAGACGGTCGTTTTCGATCAGCGTGGCTGCACGCTCGACGGCGAGCGCGAGGTTATCGATCGCGCCGACGTGGCCGTGGAAAAGATCTTCCGCATCAACACTTTGCCGCCGCACCTTCGAGTCGAAATTCATTCCGCCCGTGGTAAAGCCGCCATGCTTGAGAATCTCGTAGAAGGCCAGCGTCAGTTCCTCCACGCTATTCGGAAACTGATCCGTATCCCAACCGTTTTGCGGATCACCGCGATTCGCATCGACGCTGCCGAAAATGCCAAGCGCGTAAGCGGTTGCGATCTCGTGATGAAACGAGTGCCCCGCGAGCGTCGCGTGATTCGCCTCGATGTTCACGCGAATCTCTTTCTCCAGCCCGTATTGCAGCAGGAAACCGTGCACGCTCGCGACGTCGTAATCGTATTGATGCTTGGTCGGCTCTTGCGGCTTCGGTTCGATCAGCAGTGCGCCTTTGAAACCCATCTTGTGCTTATGGTCGACCACCATATGGAGAAAGCGAGCGAGTTGATCGCGTTCACGCACGAGGTCCGTATTGAGCAGCGTATCGTAACCTTCGCGGCCGCCCCACAACACATAATTCTCGCCGCCCAGCCGTTGGGTTGCGTCGAGCGCATGACGGACCTGCGTCGCGGCAAACGCGAAAATCTCAGGATTTGGGCTGGTCGCCGCGCCGGCCGCATAACGCGGATGCGAAAACAGATTGGCCGTGCCCCACAGCAATTTGATGCCGGTATCCTGTTGCTTGCGCGCCAGATAGTCCGCAATGCGCGTGAAGTTCTCGCTGTATTCCTTCAGGCTCTCGCCTTCCGGCGCCACGTCCGTATCGTGAAAGGTGTAGTACGGCGTACCGAGCCTGGAGAAGAACTCGAAGGCGGCATCGGCCTTTTGTTGCGCGCGTTCCATTGCATTGCCGGCTTGCTGCCAGGGGCGCTGAAACGTCCCTTGCCCGAAGATGTCGACGCCGGGCCACACGAACGTATGCCAGTAGCACACGGCAATGCGCAGATGTTCTTCGAGTGTCTTGCCGAGCACGCGTTTACTCTTGTCGTAATGGCGGTACGCAAGCGGGTTATCCGATTGCGGACCTTCGTAGCGGATCTCGGGAATGTGTTCGAAGTAGGACATCAGCGTCTCCTGTTTTATGCTGCACTGCAACCGCGCGACGTTGCCGCTCCGGTCGACAAGGTGACGCCATGCTGCCGCTTGCCTGATGCATCGGCAATTGCGAAATTGCGCAGCGTGCTTGATGTTTCTTACCGCCCACGCGTTTGTTTCGCACCGTCGCGAGATTCGCGGCCTAGAATAACCGGACGCTTAAAAAGCGCGGCCTGCAAGGCGCGCCCAACAGGAGACGATGGCGTTGCGAGTCCCGCCGATTTGCACGCCGCCCATTGCCATGACCCGTCCGCAAACACCACAGACGACCCATCGGATCGCGCTGCTGTTCAACGCGAACAAGGTCTACGACCGCGAGATCATTACCGGCATCGGCAATTACCTGCTGTCCACGCGCGTGGCATGGGATCTCTTTCTCGAAGAAGACTTTCGCTGCCGGCTGACCGGCATCGAGCGTTTCGACGGCGACGGCATCATCGCGGATTTCGACGACCCCGCCGTGGGCGAAGCGCTGCGCGATTGTCCGTTGCCGGTCGTCGCGGTGGGGTCATCGTTTGAAGACCCGGCGCACTATCCCCCGGACTTACCCTATATCGCCACCGATAACAGCAAGCTCGTCTCGCTCGCGTATACGCATCTGATCGGCGCGGGACTCGAACACTTCGCGCTGTATAGCCTGCCGCAAGCGCAGGAAAACCGCTGGGCGCAGCAGCGCGAATTGGCATTCGAGCATTTGCGTCACGCGGACGGCCACGGCGACGAGCAAATCCGCAGCGAGATTTATCGCGGCCTGTCGACCAGCGCGCCGTCATGGAACCAGGCGACCGAGCAGCTCACCGCATGGCTGCGCCAACTGCCGAAGCCGGTCGGCATCATCGCCGTGACTGACGCGCGCGCGCGGCATTTGCTGCAAGCGTGTTTGATCGCGGGTATTCCAGTGCCGGAAGAAGTGGCGATCATCGGCATCGACAACGATCCGTTGACGCGCACGTTGACGCGCATTCCGCTTTCCTCGGTGATTCAAGGCACCGGGGAAATGGGACGCACCGCCGCTCACTTGTTGCATCAAATGCTGCGCGGCGCGCGTTTTCCGGGGCGGCGCATTCTCGTGCCGCCGGTCGGCATCAACGTACTCGAATCGACCAAGCATCAGCCGCTCGCGAGCCCATATGTGATGCGCGCGCGGCATTTCATTCGCCAGTACGCGTGCCAGGGCATTCGCACCGAACAGGTTGCCGATTATGTGGGCGTGTCGCGTTCGTCGCTAGAAGAGTACTTTCGGCGCGAGCGGCAGTGCACCGTGCATCAGGAAATCTTGCGTCATAAACTCGATGTCGCGAAAGCGCTGCTGGCGAAGCGCGATGCGTCGAGCGCGGAGGTGGCGATTCGTTGCGGCTTCACGTCGCTGCAATACATGTACGCGGTGTTTCGTCGTGAACTCGGTTGCACGCCGCGCGAGTATCAGGAACGCGCCAATTCAACGGTCGCGCCTGGCTGAGCATGCCTTTTTACTTTCTTTTCCACCGACGACATGATCAGCATTGAACAACTCTCCTCTGAGCCGTGGGGCACGCTGCCCGGCGGCGATCCGGTGCGGCTCTTTACGCTGCGCAACGCACACGGCATGAAAATCGCCATCAGCGACCTGGGCGCGACGCTGGTCTCGTGGCATGCGCCGGATCGCGCGGGACGTCTCGGCGATATTCTGCTCGGCCATGACACGCCCGCCGAATACGTGGCGGCCACCACCTACATGGGCGGATTGATCGGCCGATGGGCGAACCGCATTGCCGATGCGCGCTTCACGCTCGACGGCATCGAGTACACGCTCGACCGCAATGAAGGCGCGAATCTATTGCACGGCGGCACGCAGGGTTTTCATCGCGCGCTGTGGGACGTGAGCGAGGACAATGGCGCGCTGGTCATGCGCCTGGAGTCGCCCGAAGGCGACGCCGGTTTTCCCGGCAACGTGACGACGCAAGTGCGTTACTCGCTCGACGACGACGGCACGCTGACCATCGACTATGAAGCGATCACCGATGCGGCGACGCCGCTGAATCTGACGAGTCATCCGTATTTCAATCTGACGGGGCGGCCGGGCGCGGATATTCGCGGACATGTGTTGTCGATCGATGCGGACCGGTTCTTTGAAGTCGACGCGGCGCTGATTCCCACCAGACTCGCCGAAGTGGCGGGCAATGCGTTCGACTTCCGGCAGAGCGCGCCGATTGGCGCAAGGTTGGATTGGCCGCATGCGCAGCTTGCGCGGGCGGGCGGATTCGATCATTGCTATGTGTTGGGGGAGGCGAGCGCGCCGGGGATACGCGAGGTTGCTTGTGCGTATGACCCCGGCAGTGGACGCGAACTGACTGTGTTCACCGATCAGCGCGGCTTGCAGTTTTATAGCGGCAACGCGCTGAATGGCAACAAGGGACGCGGCGGCATTGCGTATCAACCGCATGCGGGGCTTTGCCTCGAAGCGGGCGGCTTTCCGAATCAGGTGAATATGGCTGATGAGCAGGATGCGGTGATCGTGCAGGCCGGCGATACGTATCGGCAAGTGACTCGGTATCGGGTCGGTGTGCGCAGCGGCGTTTGAGCCGTTTCGTTTGTTCAGGGTTTCGGCGTGCGTTTCTTACGATTCCGACTTATCGTTTTCTGCAAGACTGAATTACGGGATCAGGGCTTACCCCTAGGTTTTTCGCTTCCTAGAATCTGTTCATTGGTTGCCGCACACGTGCTGCGGCGCCTTACAGACAGTTTTCGGAGGGAAGCATCATGAAATCGCTGATCAAGGTTGTAACGCTCGCCGTGGTTTTCGTTGCGCCTGTGGCTTCGTTCGCACAGGCGCAGCCGCTTACGCGCGCGCAGGTGAAGGCGGAATTGCGGCAGATTGAACAGGCTGGATATAACCCGGCTGCCGCTGTCGATGCGAATTATCCGGCGGATATTCAGGCTGCGGAAGCAAGGATCGCTGCGCAGAATGCTACGGCTCAAGCGGATGTGACCGGGTATGGTTCTTCGGGTGGGGGGTCGTCGCAGACGTCGCAGACTGGTGGGAATACGGCGGTTGTGAATCCGTATCCGCAGCCTTTGGGTGGGGAGTGAGGCGCTTTTGGTGGTGATGTTTTTTGGGGGTTGTGGGTCATGGGTTTGTTCGGGCGTACGCTGGGTTGAGGGTTTGGCTGGATGAGCGGGAATGCTTTGATTGAGGAGAGGCGCTGATGCGCCTCTCTTTGTTATTGGCGCGACGTTTTGTATTGCGCCGTTATCGAGTGGTTTAGTGCCGCACGATAATTGGATGACATGCGCTTGTTTTTGTTCTTGGTTCTGGTCTCTTTGATAGGAAAGAAAGGCGAAAGCTTTCGAGACGCCGATCTGATTATCGAAACGGGCACAGTCGTCGCATTATGCGAAGTCCATTTTTCATAACATCTTCTTTATCGAATAGCTGCTGCTTAGAGAGCGCACCGCCGAAAAATTATTCAATGCGGTTCTGACGGGCGTACGTAGGAACCGGTACACGCGATCCGTTTTTTGACTACGCGTATTTTCAGTGCGCGTGGGCTTTTGTCCTTGGACTGGGCAAGCGTCGCGGCCAAACGCCTAATGGGCCAGGGTCACGAAAAACCGACGCGCTGCACATGCGAGTATTTGCCGCAAAAGGCGAGCAAACGCCATCCGCGTTGTCGGCGGGCGCTGCATCCAGCGTAATCAGGTTCTACTTTGCAGTTCCGGCTACGCGCTTTTTGTCATCGTCGCTCCAGAGCCAGGCTCGACTCTCAACACGTCGCGGCTTCACGACGCGCTACGTGAACGCGAGCACAAAACCGAATCGGGCCGACTTTTGCTCGCCGTCAGCTGCCAAGACCACGATAGGTTTTACCGATATCCAAAGCGCATAATTGAAATTCGGGAATTAATGCCGTCTCACATTGACTGACATTCAAGTTCTGGTCGATTCGTCTGAAGTTCCGTAAAATCGCGCGGAGCGCGGTCAATCAGTCGGCTAACAAGAAGAGGCGGCAATGGGAGCGCAGGACATAATCGGGGCAATAAAGGGCGGACTCGCTCAAAGCGACCGGCTGCTGAAACTGGATAGTCCGCTGGGCGGTAATGTTCTTCTGCCGCAGCGGGTTATCGGCCATTCACGGATTGGCCGCCATTATGAATTCACGGTCGATGTCGTTTCCACTTCCGGTGCCATTGAACTGAAGACGCTGATCGCCCAGCCCGTCACGCTGTGGATCCAGCAGACCGACAAATCCTATCTGCCTCATCACGGCTATGTGCATACCGCGCGACGCCTCGGCTCGGATAACGGACTCACGAGTTATCAGCTCGGCTTTGCCTCATGGATGCACTTCCTGCGCTTTCGCAAGGACGCGCGGATCTGGCAGGACAAACCCGCCGACGAAATCCTCACCGATGTCTTCAATCTGCATCCACAGGCCCAGGGCGCATTCCGCTTTGCGCTGAGCCGGCCCCTGCCCGCGCGTTCGTTCTGCATGCAATACGAGGACGACTGGAACTTCGTGCACCGGCTGATGGAAAACGAAGGGCTGTTCGGCTGTTTCGAGCAGGCTGGCGACGGCCAGTCACATACGCTCATCGTCACGGACAACCTCGACGCGTTCTGGCCGCTTTCACCCAAGACGATCCGGTTCTATCGAGCGGGTACGAACAGCGAAACCGATGCACTGGTTCAGTGGTCGGGCACAAGAACGCTTCAGAGCACCACGCTCACGACGCGCACCTTCGATTACAAGGCACCGGGTTCGTCCGCCAGTCCGAAGGGCACGACCGTGCCGACACTTGCCACACAGGGCGACCTGCCGCAACAGGCCGAAGTCTACGAATACACCGGCGCCTACACCTACGGCAGCCAGGACCGGGGCGATCACCTGTCGAAGATCCGCATGGAGGAATGGGAGTCGCGGGCGAAGCGCTTCTTCGGTTCAGGCGGTGTGAGGCAGGCGGATGCGGGCCGCTGGTTCGAACTGGACGATCACCCCGGGCACGCCACCGACAGTGAACAGAACCGGCAGTTCGCCATGATCGCAACGTCGTGGTTCATTGAAAACAACCTGCCGGTTTCGAGTCAGGCCGCCGATTTCCCGCATAGCCTGAAAGGCGAACTGGCGATGGTCCGGGCGAATCATGAAAGCACAGCCAGTGCGTTGAAGGTCGCCCACGCCGATGGCAGCGAAGGCTTCTTCCTCGTTGAGATCGAGGCGCAACGCAAGGCCGTGCCCTACCGCAGTCCGTTCGAGCATCACAAGCCGGAGATGCATCTGCAGTCGGCAATCGTCGTCGGCCCGGCGAACGAGGAGGTCTACACCGACGCGCTCAACCGCATCAAGGTGCGCTTCCACTGGGACCGGCTCAACGACGGCGACGAGAAGGCGTCATGCTGGCTGCGGGTCGCGATGTCGGATACGGGCGGCGGCTATGGCGGCGTGCATGTGCCGAGGATCGGCGAGGAAGTGCTGATCGAATGGGTGGATGGCGACTGCGACAGGCCGCTCGTCACGGGCCGGGTGTATAACGGCGCGACGCAACCGCCCTGGCATTCGAACGGTCTGCTGTCGGGCTACAGGTCGAAGGAATATCAGGGCAGCGGCTACAACCAGATGGTGATGGACGATGCGACCGGCCAGAACCGCGTTCACCTCTATAGCAGCAGCACGAATGCGCATCTGCACCTGGGTTATCTGATCGCGCAGACCGGCAACACACGCGGCGCGTATCTGGGCAGCGGTTTCGACCTGAAGTCCGACGCCTACGGTGCGGTGCGCGCCGGTCAGGGTCTGTACGTTTCCACGCATGCGAAACCGGCAGCGGGCCAGCAACTCGACGTGCGCGAGGCGAACTTGCAACTGGTGAATGCGGAAAGCGTGCTGGAAGCGCTGTCCGGGGCGAGCACCACGCATCAGGCTGAAAGCCTCGGGGACGGACACGCGGCACTGAAGTCGTTCACCGATGCTACCCGGAACAATGTTTCGGGTTCGTCGTCGGGTGGCAGGACGGCGGGCGGTGGAACGGGCAGTGCCAATGCGTTCAGGGAGCCGGTCATGCTGTTCGCCAGCCCGTCGGGCATCGCGTTGTCCACGCAGAAATCGGTCCATGTATCGGCGGACGAGCACATCAACTTCGTAAGCGGTCAGGGCACGCACCTCGCGACCGGCAAATCGCTGATTGCGAGCGTGGCCGGAAAACTCAGCCTGTTCGTACAGAACGCGGGGATGAAGCTGTTCGCGGGCAAGGGTAAGGTCGAAGTTCAGGCGCACTCGGACAACCTCGAACTGACGGCGCAGAAGACGATGAAGCTGCTGTCCGCAACAGAGAAGATCGAAGCGGCCGCGAAACAGGAAATTCTTCTGACATCGGGCGGTGCCTATATCCGCATGACGGGCGGCAACATCGAAATTCACGCGCCTGGAAAGGTAGATTTCAAGGGCAGCCAACATAGTTTCAATGGACCGGCCAGTCAAGCCTATCCGCTACCGCAATTCCAACCGTCCTATCAGGCGCAGTACGTTTTGCAAAACGAAGCTGACGGGACGCCGATGATCCAGCACGCCTACGAACTGAAATTACCCTCCGGGCGTACCTTGCTCGGCCACACGAACGACTTCGGCGAAACGGTACGGGTTTTTACGCCCAGCGCGCAGGATGTGAATCTGCGGGCGTTCAAACAAGACAAGATAGAAGTCAAGCCGTGGAAGTTTGCAGGCGGCGGGCAACCCGACATCCGCGCCGATTATCTCGACGACGCCGACGAAGCTTGAGCACCAAAGGAGTTTGACCGAATGGGATCGACACTTCAACCGGCGGGCTCGACCTGCACGATAATCAACGAAGAACCGACGTATGCAATGTTGCCGCCGTTCTCGAAGGGTTACTTGCAAGAGAAAATCGAATACGCGTTAAAGATGCCGAAGATCGTTTCCGTCCTCTTGCCCGACGGCTCGACGATTGTCAGATTGCTGAAACAGCTCGCGATGACCTCAGCGATTCGCGTCGATGAGAAAGTCGCGAATTACTTCTGGCAGTACAAGGCGGAGGTGAGCTTCGATATGTGGGCAACTGCCCTATCCAATGGATTTGCACCGCCGATTCCGTTTCTAAGCAGCGACAAGTCTCAGGGACCAGGGAGGCGCCACAGCCTGAACCCGTTCCCGCCCGGTATGAAACCCGGATTTTTACGGCGCCCCGATGTGATTATCGTAAAGAATCCAATGGACCGCTGGCCCGGTCGCGGCACCGTCGATCGTGATGGCGCGCCCCATGTTGACAATATGCTTCGGCTGGTAGAAGTAAAATTTCCCGGCGATACATGGAATGAAGGCCAAGAAGATGCATATCAGAAAATTGCGGGTGACTATAAAAATCGCATGACAGTTATTGATGTAAGCGATTGCAATGGGGAACTCAAGAAAGTGCCGGTACCAGTGCCTCTACCAGCGCCACAAACTGACGACGAGAAGCAACGACAGCGTGTACCCATTCGTACAGTTAAGCCGATCCCAGAGCCCGCTTGGTACGAGGAATGGTGGTCGTGGGCTGAACGGCACGGCGAAGAAGCCGCCGAAGCGGTTGCACCGGTATGGGATGCGATTCACCGTGGCTATTCTTATGTGTCCGCCGAAACCAGCGCATTTCTCCATCAGCACGCGCCCTGGATATTTACCGCTGGTCGCTGGATTGCGGATAAAGCAAGCGACGCGTGGGTATGGGTCGACGAGAAAGGACGCGAGCTTTATCGCTACACCACCGCCCAGCTCAAGGCCGGTTGGCAGGAAATCGTTCGCCAAACCGATATGACGTGGGAGTTGCTCAAGCAGATCGACTGGGCGCAGGTGGGCATGACCATCGTGAAAGCATTGGCTGTGATCGTCGTCGTGGTCGCCGCCGTTGCAGTCGTCATCGTACTGGCCGAAGCGTTGGTCGCGATCCTTGCAGCGCTGATTGCGATCATTGCAACAGCTGGCGCAGAAGCGCTGGCTGTGCTCGCTGTGTCGCTGGGCGTGACGGCGGTGGCGTCGGCCGGTTAGTCTTTCCGCTTGCGGTTTTCGATTGAACAACAGACGCAGAACAAAATATGACGCTTCGTGATTCAAAAACCACCTTGACGCCCGCGCAAGCGCTCGCACGGTACAAGGAAGATCTGAGTGTGCGGCTTGCCGATAACCGCATGGGCGTGCTACCGGGTGTCATTGGTACGATTTTTTTTGAGCGTGGTGGAAATCCAGAAGGTCGGCAACGCATCCTCGATTGCTTCGACCGCTTCGAACAGTTGTTCGGCGAACATCTAAACGGAGGCAAGGACACCGATCTCGGTAAGTTTTCGAAGCGTACTGGTATTGAGAAGATCCGGCGAGCCATTGTTGAAACGCCGTCACATCTTCAAGTCGGAGTGGTGCGTTCCAGCGCCACCGATCAAGACACCGCCGCAGAGTACAACATTAAGACGCTAACGAATATTGTTGTACCGGAGGACTACACCGCACCTACTGGATGGACCGTATCAAAGGGTAGGGAGGCAGGCCTGTCATATTTGAAATTTAACGTCCCAATGGAGTTGGTCACAACGACCGATGGCATCGCGCAATACGAAAGCTTTTTGCGTTACGTTTGCCAACGATTGATCGTGCGTGGTGGTTATGGCGGTTTATCGCCCATTCTCCCCTATAGCTATCACCGATACATGCCGCAGGAATGGGCGCTTGCTGAGCGCTTTAGTGGATTGGAGATCGATAGCACCGCGCATTTACTCAAGGATGACTTCGACCCGGTTTCCTATGAGGGACCATCTTCGTCGGAGATGACAGCCTTTTACGATCATCTTCATCCCGGCGCAAAAGTCGGTCGATGGGGTTTCATCAAGGGTGTGAACTGGTACACGATCCTGGGCGAGTTATTCGTGGACCGCCTGGGGGGAGAGGCCGCCATACGCGAAGCACTGAATCGTCCTGACATTCACATCGAACGCATCGGCTCGTGCCTGCTGATCCGCGCCGGGGATTTCCCGCGTCTCGGCGCCCCCGAGGAAGGTCTACCCGAACCCTACGTGTTCGTGAACAGCGTATTGCGCGTGCTACGCGATCCAGGGCCCGACGCCTTGCATACCTATATCCCGGACTTGCCGAGCGCGGATACGAAGAACGCGCGCGCGTGGGCAGCGCGCTTTGACCTGCCCGACGCCGCACCGATTCCCGAGCCCCCGACTGTCGTACCGCAGCCGGTGAAACGTGAGCCCGTCCGTCTCAATGTCCGCGGCGGTAGCCCTTGCCCGGAAGCGGGCTGGTGGCATACGCCAGCGAAAGCGGGGAGCCGTCGCTATTTCGAAGCGGGCGAAATCATGCCCGCGATCGAAGGAAGCCCGTGGGGTGAGACGTACTGGCATTGGTCGCCAAGCGAGAGTTAGCAGCTTTGTTTGTGACTCCCGTGACGACCATCTTGACGCCCGCGCAAGCACTCGCACGCTACAAGGAAGATTTGAGCGTGCGGCTTGCCGACAACCGCATGGGCGTGCTACCGGGCGTGATTGGGACGGTGTACTTTGAACGCGGTTCTCAACCCGAAGTGCGTCAAGGCATCCTCGACTGCTTCGATCGCTTCGACGAGTTGTTCGGCGAGCATCTCAAAGGAGGCAAAGACACCGACCTGGGCAAGTTCACCAAGCGGGCCCCGGCAGGTGTGGAGAAGATACGACGAGCTATTGTCGATACACCGTCATATCTCGAAGTGAGCGTGATTCGTTCCAGTTCTACCGACCAGGACACAGCCGCGGAATAGCATCCAGACGCTAACCGGAATCGCAGCAGACGAGGACTATGTTTCGCCAAAAGGTTGGAAGGCATACAGGGGTCAGGAATCCGGCCTGTCGTACCTGAAATTCAATGTGCCGATGGACCTGATTGCGATTGACGATGGTATCGCGCAGTACGAGAACTTCCTGCGTTACGTGTGCGGAAAACTCGTGGTGCAGGGCGGCTATGGAGGCCTGTCTCCGGTCCTTGCCTACAGCTATCACCGTTACATGCCGCAGGAATGGGCACTTGCTGAGCGCTTTAGCGGATTGGAAATAGATAGCACCGCGCACCTGCAATCCAAAGAATACGACCCCGTCTCATACGAAGGCGAGTCTGTTGACCACATGACGGCGTTTTATCCGGGCTTACATCCCGGCGCAAAAGTCGGCCGATGGGGTTTCATCAAGGGCGTGAACTGGTACACGATCCTGGGCGAGTTATTCGTCGACCGCCTGGGTGGAGAGGCCGCCATACGCGAAGCGCTGAATCGTCCTGACATTCACATCGAACGCATCGGCTCGTGCCTGCTGATCCGCGCCGGGGATTTCCCGCGTCTCGGCGCCCCCGAGGAAGGTCTACCCGAACCCTACGTGTTCGTGAACAGCGTATTGCGCGTGCTACGCGATCCAGGGCCCGACGCCTTGCATACCTATATCCCGGACTTGCCGAGCGCGGATACGAAGAACGCGCGCGCGTGGGCAGCACGCTTTGACCTGCCCGGCGCCGCACCGATTCCCGAGCCCCCGACTGTCGTACCGCAGCCGGTGAAACGTGAGCCCGTCCGTCTCAATGTCCGCGGCGGTAGCCCTTGCCCGGAAGCGGGCTGGTGGCATACGCCAGCGAAAGCGGGGAGCCGTCGCTATTTCGAAGCGGGCGAAATCATGCCCGCGATCGAAGGAAGCCCGTGGGGTGAGACGTACTGGCATTGGTCGCCAAGCGAGCGTTAGCAGCTTTGCCTTGTTGCGAATCCAGCAACGCGCCTTAAGCATGCATTCGAATGAAACTTGCGCCTGCGCCAGCATGGTAAAAAAACCGAACGCCTAACTCACCTATCTCCCCGATTTGCTTAGTGCAGATATCGAGCACGCGCATCCATGGCTGGCACGCTTTATCCACCCCAGCACGCGATGTTTCTGATGAGAAAAGTTATCGAACTCCAGGCAGCGCGTCCGCCACGCGGCATTAGCTCTACAGCGGATTCCGAAGAACCCCCCACCCCTTCACCCAATGTTATTATCGGAAACACGACCCGCCCGCCCGAGGCGCGCTACCAACCCGCTGGCCCCATGGACACCCACCTCACCAAACCCGCCGACGCATCCACCACCGACCTCGGCCGGCGCGTGCGCGCCGCGCGCCAGGCACAGGACCTGACGCTGGAAACCGCGAGCCGTCTCTGCGGCGTCTCCCGCTCGACGCTCTCCAAAGTCGAAAACGGCCTGATGTCCCCCACATTCGACGTGCTGCAGAAAATCGTCGTCGGTTTGAAAATCGAAATCGGCGAGTTGTTCGGCTCGACGCCCAAAGTCAGCGCCAACGGCCGTCGCGCATTGACCCGCAAAAACGAAGGCCAGCGTCACGCCTATCGCGGCTACCAGATGGAACTGCTCGCCACCGACCTCGCGCACAAAGCGATGCTGCCGTTTCGCATCCGCATCTCCGCGCACACGCTCGACGCGTTCGACGACTGGGGCCGTCACGAAGGCGAAGAATTCCTGTACGTCATCAGCGGCAGCGTGTGCCTCTATTCCGAGTTGTACGCGCCAACGCATCTGAACGCCGGCGACAGCCTGTACTTCGATAGCCGCACCGGCCACGCCGCGGTGTCCACCAGCGAAGAAGACGCCGAGGTGTTGTGGATGGCGACCAGCGCCGACATCCCGCAAGCACCGGCAACCGTACCGCTCGCGGAACCGGGCAAGAAATAACGAAAGCGCCTTGGCGACGCGCCGCCAACGTCCGCGGCACTCGCCTGGCGACGATACGTCAAGCCGCCTGGTTCGCGGTCATCTTGAAGATGCCCTGTGCGTTGCCCGCGTCGAAACGCAGATCCGTTTGCCAGCGGCGCGCGTCCTGATCGAACGTCCGCTTGCGCGTGATGAACTCGTAGAACGAGCCCGGCACGTCGCGCGTCACGATGCTGCCGTCGGCCGCGCGGAATTCGCGCCGCACGATGTCCGCGCGATACGCGGTCTGGAACACGCGGCCCGAACGCGAACGCTCCACTTCCAGCTTCATCGGACGACCCTTGGCTTTTTCGTCGTCGGCGAGTTTGAACACGTCCGCGACGCGATCGGTGGCGTGATTGAAGGCGTTGCCTTCAGTCGCGATCCACGCCATTTCCGCCGACTCCTTCAACAACACGTCGTAATCGGCCTCGCATGGCGTCTCGTGCTGACGCGCGAACGCGCCGACGATCACCGGTAGCAACGCATGCGCCGCCTCGAGCGGCAGCACGCCTTCGCGTTCGAGCTCCCACAAATGGCCGACGGCTTGCGGCGTCAGCGGATCGCGCGACGCGCCGATCACATTCGTCACCGCCTGCTGGAATTCCGCCGAGAAACGCTCGGGATGCAATTCGCTGACGAAGAATTGCGCGATCTCATCGGGCGCGTCGTCGTGCGCCCACGCGCGGCCGGTCATGCCGAGACGGTCAAGCGGATAGCGGCCGTTGATGCTGAAGCCGAGCGGACGCAGAATGCGCGCGAACGCGGCTTCGCCCGGCGGCAGCGCGCCGTTCTCATGCCAGCGCACGGTGCGCAATGCGCCGTGGTCGAAGTACACGCCGCCGCCCGCGGCGATCGTCTCCTGCGTGTACTCGCGGCCATTCGCGGAGCGCGCCAGCAAGTCGTCGAACAACGCCATGTTCAGTGCCTGCGCGACTTCCGCACGCGTCACGGTGCCTTCTTCGCATTCGCTGAGGATTCGCGGATGGTTCAGCGTGGCGAACAGCCGCGCGGTTTGGTCGACGCCGAGCAGTTTCAGCAGCAGTCGTTCGACATTCGCATTCTTGATGTTTCGCATATCGGTTCCGGGCGGCGTGCGGTGAGACGCGTTCGTGTATTTGGAGGACGGCATGCCGGCGTGGCTTCAAGGTCTATGCGCGGCATCGCCGAAGGCGAGATTATTTAGAGCCGCGGCGGCGCCGTAAAGCGAGATAAAATCGCCACTTGATGCGTTTTCGGAATCAACGTGCGAAAGTTCAAGATCCCCAACATGGGCGCGCTGCTCGCTTTCGAAGCCGCCGCGCGACACGAGAGCTTCACGCATGCGGCGCGTGAGTTGTTCCTCACCGAAAGCGCGGTGTCCCGGCAGATCAATACGTTGGAGAGCAATCTCGGCGTGCGGCTGTTCGCGCGCGCCAAACAGCGCGTGGTGCTGACGAAGGCGGGCAAGGTGTATAGCGCGCAGGTGCGGCGCGCGCTGGAGCAGCTGGATCGCGACACGCTGTCGATCATCGCGCATGGCAGCGGCGGCGGTTATCTGGAATTGGCGGTGCTGCCGACTTTCGCGTCGCAATGGCTGATTCCACGGCTCGCGGCATTCAACGAACAGTATCCCGATGTACGCGTCAATATGGGCGTGCGCACGGGCACGTTTCCGTTCGGCGATACGCATTTCGAAGCCGCGATTCACTACGGCAAACCGACATGGCCGGGCACGTCGGCGGATTTTCTGTTCAGTGAGGAAGTCGTGCCGGTGTGCGCGGCGAGTCTGCTGACGCGGCCTGTTCGCAACGCCGCCGATCTGCTGGATTACCCGTTGCTGCATTCCACCACGCGCCCCGATGGCTGGGCGGCATGGTTCGCCAACCTCGGCGTCGACGATAACCGGACGATGCAAGGCGTGCGCTACGAACTTCATACGATGCTGATCAGCGCGGCCGCGGCGGGTCTCGGCATTGCGCTGGTGCCACGCTTTTTTGTCGATGCGCAGCTCGAACAGCTTGGACTAGCGATACCGCTCGACGCGCCTGCGGTTGCCGACTCGGCGTACTACCTCGTCTATCCGACCGAGTTGAGTCACGGCAAGCCGCTCGCCAGCTTCCGCGAATGGCTGCTCGGGGAAGCGGCTGCGTATGGCGCGGTCAATCCGGGCTTGGCCGGCAATCCCGATACCGATTGATCAAGCGCCAAGCCTTGGAGCGTTACGCGCCCGTTTGCTCACGCGCCTGCGCGAGCGCGCTGAGGTTGCCCTCGCCAAAACCGTGATGCCCTTGCCGCTGAACGATCTCGAAGAAGATCTCGCCGGCGTTACGTCGCACGAAAGTCTGAAAGAACAGCAGCGGCACGCCGTCCGCGCCGATCTCGCCGTCCACCAGCACATGCGTGCGCTTGAGCCGCTCGACATCGAGCCCATGGCCCGGTAGCCGTGTGTCCAGTTGCTCGTAGTAGCGCGGCGGCGGCTCGACAAATTCAACGCCGTTCGCCAGCAGTTGCTCGACGCACGCGAAGATATCGTCAGTGGCGAGCGCGATGTGCTGCACGCCCTCGCCCGGATGATCGGGCAGATACTCGTGCATCAGATTGGTCCGGCGCGTGCCCTCTTCATACAAGGGAACACGGATCGCGCCGCATGGCGACACCATCACGCGCGATTCCGCCGACACATGCCAGTTCGCGTGCAGTTCGTGAATCTCGCGGAAGTTGAGCAGGTCGCGATAGAAGTCGAGCCATTCCTGCATGCGGCCCTCGCCTACCGTCTGCGTGAGATGGTCGACCGCGACGAGGCCGGTGCCCACGTGACTCAAATCGGCGTGCGCGGTGTCGATCTCGATGGGCCGGAAGTCGATGTCGAAGATCGAAATGTCGCCGAGGCCGCCGCGCTGACCGCCGCGGCCGCGCCAACGGTCGACGAAATAGATGTGCGAGTCGCCAATGCCCTGGATCGCCGGAATCAGCAGTTCGCCCGCGCCGAGGCGCTCGCCTTCGAACGCCCACGCGCCGAGTTCGATCGCGCGATCGAACGCGCGCTGCGCGTCGGCCACGCGAATACCGATCGCGCAGATGCCCGCGCCGTATTCCTCGGCGTAGCGCGCGGCGAACGAATCGGGTTCGGCGTTGATCAGCAAATGCATCTCGCCCTGGCGATACAGCGTGACGTCCTTGCTGATGTGGCGCGCAATCGCCTTGAAGCCGAGTTTCGTGAAGGTCTCGCCGAGCGCCTTCGGCTCGCGTGCGGCGAACTCGACGAATTCGAGGCCGGCTGTGCCGAGCGGATTATGCTCAGGCGCCGACACGGCGCGCAGCGCGGCGTCTGGAGTGGGCAAGTCGCTGGGCATGGCAATCTCCTTGTGCAGTCTTTCGACGCTTTTTCCGATGTTCGGTGCGAGCCGTCGGGCATCCGCAGTGGGGCAACGCGGTCGGCGACGGTTTTTGCACCGTGTTTGTACACCGGCTAGTCGAGCGTTCGCAACCTTCATTTTGTACCGGACGGTTCACTTGCAGCGAATCGACGGGCCGCGTGCATGGCCACGAGCGCGGCGGGTCAGGTTTTCAGCGTGCCGTGGGCGTTGCGGTTCCACGTGTACGTTTCGCCTTTTTTGCCTTTGTCGCGGGCTTTGGCTTGCCTTCGACGGCGGCGGCCATGCGCAATTGCGCGACTTCACGCACGGCGTCGATCAGCGCGCGCCCCACCGGCGACGGCTGCGTGTCCGAGCGCCGGATCAGTCCAACCGGCTCGTCGGTGCCGGCGAACGGCAACGGCAAACGCACCAGCATGCCGCGCGCCAGTTCGTACTCCACCGCGCTCAGCGGCACGAACCACACGGCGTCGTTTTCGAGCGTCAACGCGCGGCCCGTCGATACCGACAGCACCTCGACAAACGCCGACAGCGGCGGCACGCCCCACGCGCTCAACAAGCTTTCCGCCGATTGCCGGATGAGCGTGCCGAACGGCGGCAGGACCACCGGAAAATCTTCCAGCGAGGTGGCTGGCAAACCGGCGCCCAATGCCAGCGGATGCCCGGCCCGCACCACTGCGATCAACGGCTCGCTGAAAAGCTGTTCGAAGCTGAGACCGACCATTCGCTCCGGGTCCGCGAGACGCCCAATCGCAAATTCGATCGTGCCTGCTTTCAGGCGTTCGAGCAATTCGGGGTTGGCGCCGGTCGCGAGACGCACGATCACGCGCGGCCATAGCGCGGCGAACCGCTTGAGCACCGGCGGAATAAGCGCGGCGGCGACGGTCGGCAAGACGCCGATTTCCAGCGTGGCCGCGGCCGCGCCTTCCGGGCGCGCCAACAAGTCGACGCCCTGCCGCAGCGCACTGACGCAGGCGCTCGCATGGGGCATGAAGAGCTGGCCCTCGCGGGTCGGCACCGCGCCGTGACGGCCGCGCTCGAACAGCTTCACGCCGAGAATCGCCTCGAGTTCGGCGACGGTCTTGGATACCGCCGGCTGCGTAATGGAAAGACTTTCGGCGGCCCGCTGCACGCTGCCGAACTGCGCGACGGCGAGAAAGCACTGGAGATGACGGAATTTGACGCGGCTGTCCGCGAGGCTTCGTTGCATAACGAAAGGTTATACGAAAGGGGCGAAAACGTCACTTTGCATAACCGCACCGGTTGGATAAAGTCGCTCCATAAGTTGCACCCACAATTCCTCGAAGGAGACACTCATGGATGAGTCCTTTCTCACCGCGCGCGATTTCGCGTCCCACCCCGGGTACATCTATCCCGGCTACGGCTCATCGGTCAAACGTGGCCCGACGCGTCCGCTCATTCCGCTGAAGGAAAAGCTGCGCGACCAGCGCGTGCCTGTCTACGGCACCGAAGACCTCGGCGCCCTCGACCACGATCTGACGCGCAATGCGGTGCGCAACGGCGAGCCGCTCGGCGAGCGCATCATCGTGACGGGGCGTGTGCTCGACGAGGGCGGCCGTCCGGTGCGCAATACGCTGGTGGAAATCTGGCAAGCTAATGCCGCTGGCCGCTACGTGCACAAAAACGATCAGCACGACGCGCCGCTCGATCCGAATTTTCTCGGCGCCGGCCGCTGCCTCACCGACAACGAAGGCCGTTATCGCTTTCTGACTATCAAGCCGGGCGCTTATCCGTGGGGCAATCATCCGAACGCATGGCGTCCGAACCACATTCATTTCTCGCTATTCGGCGAGCATTTCGGCTCGCGTCTCGTCACGCAGATGTATTTTCCCGGCGACCCGCTGCTGGCCTTCGATCCGATTTTTCAGGGCACGCCGGAGCATGCGCGTGATCGCCTGATTGCGAACTTCTCGCTCGACACCACGCAGGAAGCCTACGCGCTCGGCTACGACTTCGACATCGTGCTGCGCGGCCGCAACGAAACGCCGATGGAGCGTTAAACCATGACCACTCTCAAGCAAACGCCTTCGCAAACGGTTGGGCCGTACTTCGCTTACGGTCTGTGCCCGCAGCAATACGATTTCGACTTCAGGAGCTTGTTCACGCCCGTTCTGGCCGACCGTGAAGCGGCCGGCGAGCACGTCACGATCGTCGGCCAGGTGTTCGATGGCGACGGCAAGGTGATCGGCGACGCCATGCTGGAAATGTCGCAAGTGGATGCCGACGGCCGCTTTC
Organism: Paraburkholderia terricola; assembly: GCF_003330825.1. NCBI lineage: Bacteria > Pseudomonadati > Pseudomonadota > Betaproteobacteria > Burkholderiales > Burkholderiaceae > Paraburkholderia > Paraburkholderia terricola. The sequence continues at coordinate 1,383,509 of NZ_CP024942.1, read as the reverse complement.
CGGAATCGCGCGAGGAAATCCTGAAGACCGGTTTTCGCGGCTTCGCACGCGTCGGCACGGGTACGGATCCGCAGCAGCGCTTTATCGTGGAAACGGTCAAACCGGGCCGCGTGAGCCCGGATCAAGCGCCGCATCTGAATGTGATCGTGACGATGCGAGGCATGCTGCTGCACACGTTTACCCGCATCTATTTCGAGGACGAAGCCGAGGCAAACGAGCACGATGCCGTGTTGGCAGCGGTTCCGGCGGAGCGGAGCGGCACGCTGATCGCGCGCCGCGAACCGAACATGGCCAACGTGTACCGGTTCGACATCCACATGCAAGGCGATCGGGAAACCGTATTTTTCGACCTGTGAAGCAGAATTTCTATACTTTCAGATTGCTTTCACTTACACTGACGTTGATCCGTCTGGCGACTGGATCACGAAACTCCGAGTAGTTAAGCCCGCCTCGCGCGGGCTTTTTTTTGCGCCCGTCGAGAGCAGTTACTTCAACGAGCACCGCAGCCAGCGGCTGATTCTCGCGACGTCGGCAATGTGATCGCGCGCGCCGGACGCACCCAACACCACGATATCGACGGGCCGGCCATGCACGATCATCCGCACGACGACACAGTGCCCCGCCTCGTTGATGAAACCGGTTTTCTGCAACACGATCGACCGGTCACCGCCTCGCACCAGCGCATTCGAGTTGTGATAACTCAGCCGCGCGCGGCCGCTGCCGGGCAAGACGATTTGCTTGCGATCAGTGGAGTAAGCGCGAATCAACGGATAACGGCTCGCCGCCTCCACCAGCAATGACAAGTCCCGCGCGGTCGAAACGTTCTGCGGCGACAAGCCCGTACCGTTCACAAACGACGTATGCCGCATGCCCAGCGCGCGAGCCTTCGCGTTCATCGCGGCGACGAAACCCGGCCGGCCGCCGGCGTAATCGCGGCTGAGCGCAGCCGCGGCGCGGTTCTCCGACGACATCAACGCAATGTGCAACATGTCATGCCGCGACAAGGTCGAACCGACGCCCAGGCGTGAGCCGGTGAACTTGTCGAAATCCTGATCCTGGACCGTGACGTTGAGCGGCGCGTTCAGCTTGTGCCTTGCATCGAGTGACACCACGGCCGTCATCAGCTTGGATATCGAAGCAATCGGCATGACTCGGTCGGCCTGCTTTTCGGCGAGAACGGTATGCGTTCGCTCGTCCACGACATAGACAGCCTTTGCATGAAGCAACGCTCGCGATTTAGGCGTGTAGCCGCAGCGCGCCAATAGACGCAGCGACGCATGCGAAGGGTTCCGCGGCGCTGACGCACGCGGCCGCGCATCGCGCCGTTCCGCTGTCGCTTGTGGGCGCCTCGCGGCGCGCGGCTCTCGCGCAATACGTGCAATACGCGCAGCCTGCCGGCGATGCTTGAGCGTGAGCCTGCCGACATGCATCGGCCGCTGCGCGCTCGCCGCAGGCTTGCGCTTGTGCGCGATACGTCGCCGCGCCTTGCGGACGGTTGGCTTCCTGGCTTTGACTGAAGTTCTGGTCTGCGCTTTCGACGCGTGTCCGATGGACGGTGCGAGCTGCCGGCTCACGCCAGCAGAGGTATGCCGCGCAGGCTCGTGGCCCGCCGCAAACGACCAGCCGATGTTCAGCCACAACAGGCCGAACAACGCGACGTAGCGGAACCACGCGGGAAAACGATAGACAGGAAATTCGAATGAAGGAGTTCGACGATCGTACGGCATGCAGCTTCCGGTTCTGTGCCGTGTGAGCCCGAATTGATTGGACACGGAGTCGGCAACGAGTCGCCGATCTTAAGGCAGTTCACGCACCCGATCAACGGCGAAGGCATATGCCGGCTGATTCATCGCCGTTATGCGAGCGCCGAAACGCAGACCTCAACAACGGAAGTGATCGATGTTCTGCCCAGCGTAAATCGCGCGCGCGAGCCAGTCCGGCTTGTCGCCGTGACCGTCCCACGTATTGCCGAAGGCGTCGCGATACATCACGGCTCGCGTCTTGGCTGCGTCGGCCTCGATCGCCTCGGCTAGCGCTTCCGTCGTAATGCCGTATTCGTCCATGCGTCGGCGTATCCACAGGATCAAGCGCTCACGCGCATTCCCGTCGAGGTCGAACAGCCTTTGTTCTTCTCGCTCTTTCATAACGTACCGGTTTCGCGGCTGATAATGCTCGCGTTGGATATACAAAGAGTTCGCTAAAACAACGCGAAGCTTATGCGTGATTCAGATAGGCACGTGCGAATCGAACTCGCGACGCCTCTCCCGATGCGGGGAAACTCGCACCTGGAAATCATGCCCAACAAATCCTGGATTTCGGGGAATTGGCCGGCAAACGGCTCGAATTCGGCCCACGACTTGCCTCAGTGTTCCGAGGCTGCTTCAGCGTATGGAAGGCAATTCTAGCATCCAATTTCTTATGTTTGCAGCGAGGGTTTGCTTTGCCCGCGATGTGGGGGTTTTCAAATTCTTATTGGGTTATTAGGGCCGCCCGCGCAGGTGCGCAGTTAATTAACCTTGAGACAGCAAGGATAGATACTGGCGCAAAGCTAAACACAATCCGCACGGAAAAACGCAAATGCAAGACCACACCCACTCATGCTATGTTTCATTGATTAACATCCGAGCGTACAGGAGACACACAACATGCCCGCATCGACCGCTATCGTCACGATTCTCGCCGCGCTGCTGCTCGGTGCGATGAGCCCCGGCCCGAGCTTTGTCATCGTGGCCCGCAATGCCATCGGGCTATCGCGCGGCGACGGTCTCGCCACCGCGCTCGGCATGGGCATCGGCGGCGTGTTCTTTAGCGGCGTGGCGTTGCTCGGCCTATACACGTTGCTCGCCACTGTCGAATGGCTGTACATCGGCCTGAAAGTGGCGGGCGGTCTCTACCTGATCTACCTGGCGTCGAAAATCTGGCGCGGCGCGGCCAAACCGCTCGCATTCGATGCAGCCCAAGCCGCCCCGGCCAATGTGCGCAAATCTTTCTGGATCGGCCTGAGCACGCAACTCAGCAATCCGAAAACAGCCGTCTACTACGGCAGTATCTTCGCGGCCCTGCTTCCGCAACATCCGCCGCTGTGGTCCTACTTCGCATTGCCGCCCGCGATCTTCGCTATCGAAGCCGGCTGGTACACGATCGTCGCGCTGTGCTTTTCGAGCAAGCGGCCGCGCGAAGTCTATTTGCGGTGGAAAGCGTGGATCGATCGCGTCGCGGCGGGCGCGGTTGCGGCGCTTGGACTGCGCCTCGTTTTGACGGCACATAAAGTCGGCATCTGAAAGCTCGCTTGCCGTCGTTCGGCTTGGCGCGCCGAGCCGCTTATGGTGCCGCATCGCGCGACACGCCGAACCACGGCCGCAAGGTATGCCCCGGCGAGGAGCAATAGGCCCTTTCCGAAACAGTTACAAGTTAAGTGTTGACGCTGGCATGCCCCGGCGGTTACTGTGGCGATCGAAGTTCAAGAAGTTCGATTGCTGTTCATCAATGTTCGCTCCTCAGCGGTATTCGTTGTCCTCTCCCTCCTTGACGCTTCAAGCGCTCCTCAACAGAGCAAATCTTTCTATTTTTTCCTCAAGGATTCTTCATGGATACCGGTACCGTTAAGTGGTTCAACGACAGCAAGGGCTTTGGCTTCATCACCCCGGACAAGGGCGGCGACGACCTGTTCGCGCACTTCTCCGAAATCAGCGGCGACGGCTTCAAGACGCTCGCTGAAAATCAGAAGGTGAGCTTCGAAACGAAGCAAGGCCCGAAGGGTCTGCAAGCGGCTAACATCAAGCCGCTGTAAGTTTGAAGGGCTCGGTGTCCGGCAACGGGCATCGGGCTGCAGCGACATCCTCGCGGAGCTTCGTCTCCCACAGTTGGCGCGATCGCTTTTAGCTGCACGTGTTTTTCGCAGCAAGCCCAAAGCGCCAAACGCCTCGTTGCACCTCTCATTCTCCCTCTGGCTTCAACGCCCTTTTTTCGCTTTCCGACTGCGTCGTGATTCGGCTTGCAATGGCTTGAATCGGCTCGTCCGCGTGACTCGTACAACGGTCCGCCCGGCAGGCACGCACTCGTACATCATTAAAATAAAATGACAAACAAACATAGGCATCACTACAACGGCTATGCCGTCCAACCCTCGGCGCATCGTTTGCCCGACGGCAGCTTTTCATCCAACCTGTTGCTCGAACGCGCTGACAGCGCGCGTGCCGAAGGGCGCTACCAGTTCTATTCGCTCGATTACTTCACGAACGAAGAACAGGCTTTGCAGCACTCGGCAAGCTGGGCACGCAACTGGGTCGACACGCGCGGTTAAGCGCGCGGCCCACGGCTCTACGCGATGACGCGCGCATGATTTGCGCGCGCATCTCGCGACATGACGTAGTGCGCCATGCGACACGCTTTGCAATCGCAGGCGGCCTTACTCGCCCTGCTCCGCCTTGATTCGCGCGCGCAGTTCAAACTTCTGAATTTTTCCCGTCGACGTCTTCGGCAATTCGCCGAAGCGCACCGCTTTCGGCAACTTGTATCCCGCAAGAAAGAGCCGGCAGTGCGCGATGATCTCTTCCGCGCTCACCTGAGCGCCTTCCTTGAGTTCGACGAATGCGCACGGCACCTCGCCCCATTTCGGATCGGCCATCGCCACCACGGCGGCAACCGATACCGCGGGGTGACGGTACAGCGTGTCCTCGACCTCGATGCTCGAAATGTTCTCGCCGCCTGAAATGATGATGTCCTTGCTGCGATCGCGAATGCGAATGTAGCCATCGGGCATCCGCACGCCCAGGTCGCCGGTGTGGAACCAGCCGCCGCTGAACGTGGCCTCGGTGGCGCGCTCGTTCTTCAGATAGCCCTTCATGCAGATGTTGCCGCGGAACATGATCTCGCCGATCGTCTCGCCGTCGTCAGGCACGGGCGCGAGCGTGTCCGGGTCGAGCACCGTCACGGCCGCTTGCAGGTGGTAGCGCACACCTTGCCGCGCGTTCAGTTCGGCGCGTTCGCTGTCGCCGAGCGCTTCCCACTCCTCCTGTTTCGCACAGACGGCGGCCGGCCCATAGGTCTCGGTGAGTCCGTACACGTGCGTCAGATCGAAACCGATTTCCTTCATCTTCGCGATCACGGCCGGTGGCGGGGCCGCGCCGGCCACCATGGTCGACACGCGATGCTCGATGCCGTCTCGCCATTCGGCCGGCGCATTCGCCAGTGCGCTCTGCACGATCGGCGCGCCGCAATAGTGCGTGACGCATTCGCGGCGGATCAGGTCGAACACCGTCTTCGCGTCGAACTTGCGCAGACAGACGTTGACGCCGGCGCGCGCCGCCACCGTCCACGGAAAACACCAGCCGTTGCAGTGGAAAAGCGGCAAGGTCCACAGGTAAATTGCATGCCTGGGCATATCCCATTCGAGGATATTGCTGAGCGCATTCAGATAAGCGCCGCGATGGTGGTAGACCACGCCTTTGGGATCGCCAGTCGTGCCCGACGTGTAATTCAGCGCGACGGCGTCCCACTCGTCGGCCGGCATGGTCCACGCGAATTGCGGATCGCCCGATTGCAGCAACGCTTCGTAGTCGGTCGCGCGGATGAATTTGCCGGGGTCGGCGGGCATCGCGTCCGCCACGCTGATGACGTGAAGATCGGGGAACTCCAGCGCGGCGCGATGCGCGAATTCGCCGTACTCGGTATCGACGATCAGCGCCTTCGCCTCGCCGTGACGCAACATGAACAGCAGCGACGGCACGTCGAGCCGCGTATTCAGCGTGTTGAGCACGGCACCGGCCATCGGCACGCCGAAGTGCGCTTCTATCATCGGAGGAATGTTGGGCAGCAAGGCGGCGACCGTGTCACCGCGTTCTATGCCGGCCTGCCGCAACGCGCTGGCAAGACGCCGCGCGCGTTCATAGGTCTCGCGCCAGTTGCGGCGAATCTCCCCGTGGACGACCGCCGGCCGCTCACCGTAGACTTCGGCTGCGCGTACGATGAAATCGATGGGCGTCAGCGGGACATAATTGGCCTCGCGCCGCTCGAGGCCTTCTTCGAACATGTGCTTCATCACGTCGTCTCCTGAGGCGCGGGCCGCGCCGTCGATTGTTTTGATTGATGATTCAAGCCTAGCAACTGTCATGGTGAACTGTCTGTCATTCAAATGACAGAGTAGCGCGCGCCGGCTTTTGTGAATCGGCTTTGCCGGCATACGTATCCTTAACCGCTCATGAACGACGCTCCTCTCACCGCCCCGTCGGACGCTCGCTCGCACCGGCCGGCGCGGGTAGCGTGCGCCGACCTGCCGCGGCTATTCGCCACCTGCGCCTGGTTTCGCGCGCTCGCCGCCGAGCACCAGGCCATGGTGCTCTCCAGCGCGCACGCGGAGCACCTGGAAGCCGGCGCGTGGGTCGCGCGCCGCCAGGAACCGTCGAACTACTGGATCGGCGTGCATTCCGGCCTCATCAAGCTCGCGATCTACAACGCGTCGGGCCGCAGTTGCACGCTCTCCGGCGTGCCGCCCGGCGGCTGGTTCGGCGAAGGCAGCGTGATCAAGCGCGAATTGCGCAAATACGATGTGGCTGCGATTCAGCCTTCGCTCGCGATGTTCGTGCCGTCCGACACATTCCATGCACTTCTGGAATCGAGTCTGCCGTTCACCGGCTTCGTGATCCGGCAACTGAACAACCGCATGGGCGAATTCATCGCCTCGATCCAGAACAGCCGGTTGCTGGATGTGGATGCGCGCGTCGCGCAGTCGCTCGCGCAATTATTCAATCCCGATCTCTATCCCGACACGGGCCGAACGCTCGCCATTTCGCAGGAAGAAGTCGGCCTCCTGGCGGGCGTATCGCGCCAGCGGATCAATCAGGCGCTGCAAAACCTGGAAAAGCTGCGGATTCTGCGCCTCTCGTACAACCAGATCGAGGTGCTCGATCTCGAACGCCTGTACGCGTTCGGCCGTGAACAGATCTAGCGCTTACGCGCATTTTCCATGCACGGTTTCGCCGCGCGTTCAGCGGCGACCCGCCTTCTATCAGCCCACATTTTGAGCATCAGGATAAAGAAAGCACCGCAAAAGCCGTTATGCGAGCTATGCAGCGCAGATTGCAGCCCTTCCCCATTCCGAGCTCAACGTCCTGGCCAAGCTGATAATGAACCGTCTGACACTCAAACAGAAGTTGTGGGTCCCGTTGCTGCTTTGCTGGGTGGCGCTCCTGATCGTGACCGTTGTGAACGCGCTGGAAGCGCGTAGCGCTCAAATGGACGCGCGGCGCGCGGATCTGGCCGACGTCACCGACATGGCGGTATCGATCGTCGCCGACTACGCGAAGCAGGCCGACGCCGGCAAGCTCTCCGTCGACGAAGCGAAACAGCAGGCCATCGCCCGCATCAATGCGCAGCGCTATGGCACGTCCGGCTACGTGACGATCGTGCGCGGCGATTCGGTGATGATCACGCATCCGATGAGCCCGAAGCTGAACGGCAAGGACATGAGCGCCTTTCGCGACGCCAAGGGCAACGCGCTGTATCAGGACATCGCCCAGGCCGGCGGCTCGGCGGCGGGCGCCGGATATCTGCGCTACTGGTGGCCTAAACCCGGCGCAACGGCGCCGAGCGAAAAGATCGGCTACGTGAAGCGCTTCGTTCCGTGGAATTGGGATTTCATCGCCGGCGCCTATATGGACGACATCCAGGCGCAGTTCTATGCAACCCTCGGGCGTTCGGCCGGCATGCTCGTGCTGCTTGGCGTGCTGGTGTCGTTCGTGGCGTCGCGCGTGGTGCGCAATGTGTCGCGCTCGATCGGCGGCGAGCCTTCCAGCGCGGCGGCCATCGCCATGCAGATCGCCCAAGGCGATCTCGCCACGCACATCGACCTGCGCCGCGACGACACGTCGAGCCTGTTGTTCTCGCTGCATGAGATGCGCAATCAGCTTGCCGCCACGGTCGCGCGAATCAAGACCTCCGCCGAGACGATCACCGTCGCCTCGAAGGAGATTGCGGCAGGCAACCTCGATCTGTCGAGCCGCACCGAGGAACAGGCGGCTTCGTTGCAGCAAACGGCCGCCAGCATGGACGAACTGACGAAGACCGTCACACAGAATGCCGACAATGCGGCGACCGCGTCCGAACTGGCGACCGATGCATCGAATATCGCCGCGCGCGGCGGTCAGGTGGTCAACGACGTGGTCGAGAAAATGGCGGGCATCACCGAGGGTTCGCGCAAGATCGGCGAGATCATCAGCGTGATCGAAGGCATCGCGTTCCAGACCAATATCCTCGCGCTGAACGCCGCGGTGGAAGCGGCGCGCGCCGGCGAAGAGGGCCGCGGCTTCGCGGTGGTCGCGGGCGAAGTGCGCAATCTCGCTCAGCGCAGCGCGACGGCGGCCAAGGAGATCAAGGTGCTGATCGACCAGTCGGTGGCGCAAGTCGGCGAGGGCTCGACGCTGGCCGGGAGGGCGGGCAGCACGATCGGCGAGGTGGTCGACGCGGTGCACCGCGTGACGGCGATCATCAACGAGATTTCGGCGGCTTCGAAGGAACAGAGTTCGGGCATCGGCGAGATCAATCTCGCGATCCGGCAAATGGACGACGTGACGCAGCGTAACGCGGCGCTCGTCGAGCAGGCCGCGGCCGCAGCCGGTTCGCTCGATGAACAGACGGAACGGCTCCGGCATGCCGTTGCCGTGTTCAAGGTCGAGCAACATGCCTGATTGAGCGGGGCACTTTCCGCTTCGATTGAAAAAGGCCGTCACGGGCTGATCCGGTGACGGCCTTTGTTTTTGCGCTTTTCTGCGCGGTGAGGGAGGCCCGCAATCGATGCAAACGGTGCGGGTGTCAGCCATCGGTCCAAACCGCGCGTCCATAAAAAAAGGTGCCGCGAACGGCACCTTTTCGTACGACAACCAGCTTCTGCTGAAGCTTAGAAGCGGTGACGCAGACCGACCGTAGCAGCCGTCTGGTTCTTCGACGACGACGGCAGTTGCGACACGTCGCCGCTGTAGATCGACGCGACACCGCCGTCGCCCATTGCGTGCTGGTACACGGCTTGAGCGTAGACGTCCGTACGACGCGACAGCGAGTAGTCGGCTTGCAGGCCGATCTGGTGGTAACGGGTCTTCAGATCGTTGCCGTCCGCGTTGGTACCGTAACCGCGTGCGTCCGTGAACGTGTAAGCGATGCCCAGGCCCAGAGCCGGCGTCACGTTGTACTTGCCGTTGACTTCGTAGTTGTTCGAGCGGCCTTGGCGTTGGCCCACTGCGGCGCCGACGAGGTTGTCCACGCGCGATTGCGTCCATGCGAGACCGACGGTAGCCGGGCCGAATGCGTACGAAGCAGCTGCGCCGAACTCACGTTGACGGAAGTTGCCGGTAATGACGCCGGAGTTGTTCGCCAGTACGCCGTCCGAAGCACCGGTGGCGTTTGCCGCCGGATTGTTTTGCTGTGCGTAAGCCGCGCCCAAACGCAGACCTTGGAACTGGTATGCAGCACCAACGCTGTATTCACGGTTGTTCGCGAATGCGCCAGCCTGGTTCGAGAAACCGTACGTGCCGCCGAACGTGAAGCCAGCGTAGTTAGCGCTCGAGTACTTGATCGAGTTGTTGACGGAGTAGCCGCCGTTCGTGTTCAGGTTGTCGTTGTTGAACGGATGCGCGAAGTACGTGCCGCCCCAGCTGCCCGTTGCGGTCAGCGGTGCCAGGTAGTCTTGCGCAGCATCGTATTGACGACCCAGCGTGACCGAACCGAACTGGTCGCTCGCCAGACCGACGAACGCCTGACGGTTGAACATACCGTTGTTGTTAGCGAACTTGCCGTTGTTGATGTTGAAGCCGCTTTCCAACGTGAAGATTGCCTTCAGACCGCCGCCCAGGTCTTCCGAGCCGCGCAGACCGAACATGCTTTGATTGATGCCACCGCTGCCAGCGGCCCACTTCGAACTGTGGTTGACGTTGCTGGTGTAGGTCAGGCCGGCGTCCAGCAGACCATACAGGGTCACGCTGCTTTGTGCGTGAGCGACGGAAGCGAACGATGCGGCAACCGCAACGACGATGAGACTCTTTTTCATGCGTGGGACTCCAGGTTCGATAATTTACGCGGGGAGCGGGACCTGCCTCAACGGCGCCTGCATCACACGCCGCCGCCCCGTTTGCTGAACCGCTTCGGATCAGCCAGGCACCCTCTGAAACGAAGCGTGAGTGTAGGTGGACACCCTGGTATCGACGCCTGCAATTCGCACAACATGATTTTTCCGAATCAGCAACAATCAACCTGCAATGAGTAATAGTCCTTGTATTTCAGCCATTTAGCGCAAGAGAGAAGATGTCTCGCGTCTGCCTGAGACGTAAATTATCCGCAACCAATCAATATAAAAGTTGTGCGTCTGCAACAGCGTTTTAACACTCCAGACTTAATCGGGCCGAAGTAAGAAGTTTGATTCGCTAAAGAACATCGCCAATTGCTCTGCCGTTCGAATGCGGCATAAATTTATTTTAGAAACTTTGGAACTTAATAGATTTGAGACAGTCGCCATCATCTGGATAAAGAAAGGGCGCGATCTTATCGCCGTGGATTGCCTTGCAATCATTTTTTGATTGAATTCCGGCTCTTCTTCTAAGACCGACAATTTGATCTTAGCCGCTCGGCAGTCTGTGGACCGGGCCCCGGTGGCGGTCGGCGCCGCACATGGGGCGGCGCGGATAAGAACCGCCGTTTTAGGCGGTCACGCATTCCTGAGCTAAAGCGGACATCACTTTGCTTGGAAAAAGCCAATGCGCTGAAAGAGGGAAGCCTTCAGCACGGGCGTTGCCCGGAGGTGAATTGCGGCGCCGGCCGCCGCGTGACAAAACCCGTGCTGAGAGCGGACGGCAAACATCTAACAGCCTTCCTGATTTACTTAACGGCGCTGCCGTACCCTTTTTTACAGGGAGTTTCCCCTACTTTCAGTCTGGCCAGCCTTATGGTTTGGTCTTGCGATCGGCCAAGCGTCTCTTCGTCTTCGGGCGAACTGCCTGGTGCGAGCGGATCGGTTTCCGGCTGCGTGTCCGGTCTGTCTGGCGACGGACGCGGTTGCTCATCTGGCTCATCTGGCTCATCGAGCGGCTGGCCGGCGGGATCGGCGATGGGATCAATGGTGGGATCGGTTTGCATGACGGGAACGTCCTCTGGATGGGAATGCCTCCCGCCGTTCCACGCGCAACGAATATTCCCGGGCAGCGGTTGCGAAGAACCTTGAGCGGGCAGTAGGACGACGCAGTCGGGAATCAAATCAGCGGCAATTCGCGGTGTCGGTGAGAAGACGACGGATAAAGGCCGCCTTCTAAATAACCGAATCAAATTGCTCAGCCCGATTGACACCGCCATAGAAGTGGCATATTGCCGCGCTTGATAGCCGGCTTCATGCAATAAAAAAGGGCTCCGAAATCTCGGAACCCTTCTTTTACATCCTTGGTGGGCCGGGTCGGAGTCGAACCGACGATGTCCTTTCGGAGGCGGATTATGAGTCCGCTGCCTGCAACCAGCACGGCGTCCGGCCCAAGAAAAAGACCCGGTCTCAAGGCCGGGCCTATTCGCTGATTGGCCGACATACTACACGAAAAAGGGGTCTGCGCAACCGCTTCGCCGGCGCGAAACAACCGCAACAGCCCCTTCACAGCGCTAGATCGCCAGCCGCACGTCGCGCGCTTCGGTCAATTCCCTTCGAGGAACGACTTCAGCTTGTCCGAGCGGCTCGGATGACGCAGCTTGCGCAGCGCCTTTGCCTCGATCTGACGGATCCGTTCACGCGTCACGTCGAACTGCTTGCCGACTTCCTCGAGCGTGTGATCGGTGCTCATTTCGATACCGAAACGCATGCGCAGCACTTTCGCTTCGCGCGGCGTCAGCGAGTCGAGCACGTCTTTCACGACGTCGCGCATGCTGGCGTGCAACGCCGCATCCGCCGGCGCGACCGTGTTCGTATCCTCGATGAAGTCGCCCAGATGCGAATCGTCGTCGTCGCCGATCGGCGTTTCCATCGAGATCGGCTCTTTCGCGATCTTCATGATCTTGCGGATCTTGTCTTCCGGCATTTCCATCTTTTCCGCCAGCGTTGCCGGATCCGGCTCGAGACCGGTTTCCTGCAAAATCTGACGCGAAATGCGGTTCATCTTGTTGATCGTTTCGATCATGTGAACCGGAATCCGGATCGTACGCGCCTGGTCCGCAATCGAACGCGTGATGGCCTGGCGAATCCACCACGTTGCGTACGTGGAGAACTTGTAGCCGCGGCGATATTCGAACTTGTCCACCGCCTTCATCAGACCGATGTTGCCTTCCTGAATCAGGTCGAGGAATTGCAGACCACGGTTCGTGTACTTCTTCGCGATCGAGATCACGAGACGCAAGTTCGCCTCGGTCATCTCGCGCTTCGCCTGCCGCGCCTTCAACTCGCCCGCCGCCATCTGACGGTTGGTTTCCTTCAGGTCCTTCAGCGGCAGCACCACGCGTGCTTGCAGATCCAGCAGACGTTGCTGCTGTTCGCGGATCGCCGGAATGTTACGCGTGAGGATCGCGCTGTACGCGTGACCTTCGGCAACGATCTTGTCGGCCCATTCGAGATCCGTTTCGCTGCCGGGGAAGCGTGCGATGAACTCGGCGCGCGGCATGCCGCACTTGTCGACCACCGTATGCAGAATCTGACGCTCGACCTGACGCACTTCGTCCACCTGCGCGCGCAGCGTGTCGCACAGACGCTCGACGGTACGCGCGGTGAAGCGGATCGTCATCAGTTCGTTCTGGATCGTTTCCTGCGCCTTCAGGTAAGACTTGGACTTGTAGCCTTCCTTCTCGAACGCGCGGCGCATCTTGTCGAACCATTCGCTGATGAGGGCGAATTTTTCGAGCGACGCACGCCTGAGCGCTTCCATCTGCGCCGCGTTGGCCGTGGCTTGCGCCGTGCCGTCGTCTTCTTCCTCGTCCTCTTCGGCTTCTTCCTCGACTTCCTCGTCCTCGCTCTCGATCGCCTCGGCCTCTTGCGCGGAGAAGCCGTCCGCATCTTCCGCGTTGGCGTCGATCAGACCGTCGACCAGTTCGTCGATACGGATTTCCTCGTTCGCGACGCGTTCAGCCATCGCCAGAATGTCGGCGATCGTGGTCGGACACGCGGAGATCGCCATGACCATGTGCTTCAGGCCGTCTTCGATCCGCTTGGCGATTTCGATTTCGCCTTCACGCGTAAGCAGTTCGACCGTACCCATTTCACGCATATACATGCGGACCGGGTCGGTGGTGCGGCCGAATTCCGAGTCGACGGTGGAAAGCGCGACTTCCGCTTCCTCTTCCACTTCGTCGTCCGACGAAGCTGCCGGCGCGTTGTCGTTCAGCAGCAGCGTTTCAGCGTCCGGCGCCTGCTCGTACACCGCCACGCCCATGTCGTTGAACGTGCTGATGATGCCTTCGATCGCCTCGGTTTCCGTGAAGTTGTCCGGGAGGTGATCGTTGATTTCAGCGTAGGTCAGGAAACCACGCTCCTTGCCGAGCTTGATCAGCGCGCGCAGTTTGGAGCGGCGCTCCTCGATTTCCTCGACCGTGCCGGGCTGCGACGACGCGAACGCGTCTTTCAGCAGCGCTTTTTCCTTGGCACGGCGATCGCGAGCCTTGACCTTTTCCACCTTGCCGGGAACGGCTGCAGGGGTTTCTTCGCTCTGGGTTGCGTCGTCATCGACGGGTACTTCATTCAGCTTTTTCGTCATGGAGTTCGCCGTACCGGCTGTAGTCTCGACTCGCGGCTGGTGGACAACAGCCGGTTGAACCGTGGATACTGGAGTCTCGCGCACTACCGCATCGTCCTTCGCGGCAGCCGCTTCCCTTGCGCTTCTGACACCCGGCCGCCTGGCCGCGGGTGATACAGCTTTCGCCGCCCTGACCGGCTCCGCTCGCGCAGCTGAAGTGGTCGAGGATTTCTTCCCCGCAGCCGGCGCAACGCTGACGGCAGACGCCTTCTTGGCGGAAGAAGCTAACTTGGCTTCGGTGACCTTTCCGGTCCGCTCCCTGGAGCGCGTGCCTGCCGCTTTCTTTCCGCCCGTGGTCCCGTCTGAAGTCTTTGCCATCGCATCGCCTTTTCGCCTTTGCTAGGAAAACCCTTTGAAAAACAAACCGCTGGAAACCTTTAATTATACCACCCAGGTTTCCGGCGTTCCGCCTACAACCCAAGCTGACGCTTCATGTCAGCCCGCTTCCGATTCAGCTCCGAGAGTTCCGCGAACTCCTCCGGCGTATGCCGGGATTGCCGCGAAAGCTGCTCGAGACGATCGCAGTAAGCGTCGTAACGCATCTTCAGAATCGCCGCCTTCAGTTCTTCGCCAACGATCCGTTCCTGCTCGCGCCGTTCCTCGATGACGGTCGCATCTTCCGGATCCTTCAGCAGCAAATCCCGGACGTTTTCATCATAGTCTAGAATTTTGCGAAAGATTTCCTCGAAAGTTGGGGCGTTTGCGCCGTTGCGCAACAGATCCGACAACAATTGAAATTCCGCCGAATCGCCCAGCGCGCGTGCATGCGTCGTCACTTCCTCGAACAGCTCTCCGTGCCGGGTGACGCTCAGAAGCGCCTGTTCCGACTCTTCGTCGAGCACCGCCACCGTGCGCGGGTACATCACCAGATTGCGCAGCGTTTTCTCTTCGATCCCGGTCACGCTGCGCCGGTCCTTGCGTGCCGGGGCCGAACGGGCCGCCGCCGCGATGCGTGAATCGACCTCGCACAGCGCCGCCACTTCGTCGAACGGCACGTCCAGCCGGTCGGCGAACATATGCATGACCTGGGCGCGCAACGCATTGGCCGGCAGCGCCTGCAGCAGGGGCTTGGCGTCGAATAGCGCGCGGGCGCGGCCTTCCGGCTGGTCCAGCTCCTTGCCTGTCAGTACTTCGTTCAGCATGAACTGGGAGAGCGGCATGGCACGCTCGACCTGCTCGGCGAACGCCTCGGTGCCGAATTCACGCACGTAGCTGTCCGGATCGTGCTCGGACGGTAAAAAAAGGAACCGGATCGTCCGGTTGTCCGCCGCATGCGGCAGACAGGCATCGAGCGCACGGCGCGCCGCGCGCCGTCCCGCCGAATCGCCGTCGAAACTGAAGATGACCGTGTCGGTCTGGCGCATCAGTTTCTGGACATGAATCGGCGTGCAGGCCGTGCCGAGCGTGGCGACCGCGTTCTGGAACCCTAGCTGGGCCAGCGCAACCACGTCCATATAACCTTCAACCACCAGCACGTAATGCTGTTCGCGAATTGCCAGGCGCGCCTCGAATAGCCCGTACAGCTCGCTGCCCTTGTTAAATAGAGGCGTTTCCGGGGAATTCAAATATTTCGGCTCGCCACCGTCCAGCACGCGGCCGCCGAAGCCGATCACCTGCCCCTTCACATTGCGTATCGGGAACATGATCCGTTCGCGAAAGCGGTCGTATCGACGGTTCTGACCCTGTGCGTCGGACTTTTCGCTGACGATTACAAGGCCGGACTCGACCAGCGCGTCGTCACGGTAGTTCGGGAAAGCGGCTTCGAGGTTCTGCCAGCCGTCCGGCGCGTAGCCGAGCCCGAAGCGGGCCGCGATCTCGCCCGTCAGGCCGCGCTTCTTCAGATACTGGATCGCGACCGGCGCGCCGCGCAATTGCTTGCGGTAAAAGTCGCAGGCGCTCTGCATGACCTCGGAGAGCGCCGTGGTCACCGCCTTTGACGCCGCCGGCGCATAACCGCCGGAACCCCCACCGCCGCCGCCATACCCCGGCGAAGGCTCGTTCGGCACGGTCAGACCCACCGACTGCGCGAGTTCGTTGACCGCCTCGGGAAACGAGGAGCCCACATGCTCCATCAGGAAACCGATGGCCGTACCATGCGCGCCGCAGCCGAAGCAGTGATAGAACTGCTTGGTCGGGCTAACGGTAAACGAAGGGCTCTTCTCGTTGTGAAACGGGCACAGCCCCATGAAGTTCGCGCCGCCCTTTTTCAACTGCACATACCGGCCGACCACGTCGACGATATCGACGCGGTTCAGCAGGTCCTGCAGGAATGACGGTGGAATCACAGTAAATGACGCTGCCTGAAAAGCTCGAGGCCGCGCGAGCCGAGCCGTCGGGCGGCGGCAGGCGCGGACTGGAAATAGGGAATTACTTCGCGAGCGCGGCTTTGACTTGCGCCGAGACGGCGGTCATGTCGGCACGGCCGGCGAGTTTCGGCTTGAGCACGCCCATGACCTTGCCCATGTCCTGCGGGCCGGCCGCGCCGGTTTGCGCGACGGCGGCCTGGACTTCGGCGACGATCTCCGCCTCGGACATCTGCTCCGGCATGTAAGCGGACAGGATGGCCAGTTCGGCCTTTTCCTTGTCGGCGAGATCCGTGCGGCCGGCCGCTTCGAACTGGCTGATCGAGTCCTTGCGCTGCTTGATCATCTTGTCGATGACAGCGGTGATGGCAGCGTCGTCGAGCGTGACGCGCTCATCGACTTCACGCTGCTTGATCGCGGCCAGCAGCAGACGGATCGTGCCGAGACGCTCGGTCTCGCGCGCCCGCATGGCGGCCTTCATATCGTCGTTGATCTGGTCTTTGAGACTCATCACTCACCTGAATGCGTTGGAATTGAAAAACCGGCCGCGCCGCCAATTGCATCAACACAGATACCCGCTTGGGACTGCTTCCTCAAGCGGGTTGGCGCAATGTGCGTAGTGGATGCGACCCTGCCGGCTGGCCCGAAGGGCCGTGTTTTCCGTGATGGCGCCAGTTGCGCCTTCACCGTTGGATGTCGCCGCTCCGTTCGACAGGAACCGCGGCAACGCCAGAATCAGTAGAACTTCCTTGGCAGCATCTGGCTCCGCAGACGCTTGAAATGACGCTTCACCGCAGCCGCCTTCTTGCGCTTGCGCTCAGCCGTAGGCTTTTCGTAAAACTCGCGGGCGCGAAGTTCCGTCAACAAGCCGGCTTTCTCCATGGTGCGCTTGAAACGGCGCATGGCAACTTCAAACGGCTCGTTGTCTTTTACGCGGATGGTCGTCATTTTTCAATAACGGAACTTTGTAAAGGTTCAGGAGTATAGCAGAGCTTTCTCATAAAGCCATGGCGCCGTCAAGCCCCGCGGACGTACTCCGCGGCCGCCTGGCCGGCCGCCACGCCCGACGCCCACGCCCATTGAAAGTTGTAGCCGCCGAGCCAGCCGGTCACGTCCACCGCTTCGCCGATGAAGTACAGACCGGGCGCGCGGGCGCTCATCATCGTCGACGACGACAGGTCGCGCGTGTCGACGCCGCCGCGCGTCACTTCGGCCTTGCGGTAGCCTTCGGTGCCGTTCGGGGTGAGCGTCCAGCGCGACAAAGCCTCGCCGATGCGGCGCAGGGTCTTGTCGGGCAAGTCGGCGACGCGCGCTTCGGCGGGTATCTGGTGGGTCTCCAGCCACACATGAGCGAGCCGCTGCGGCACCCAGTCCGACAACAGATTCGCAATCTGACGCTTCGTGCCGGTTTTCGCTTCGAGCAATGCCGTCACGGCCTGCTGCTCCGGCAGCAGGTCGATGTGAATCGGCTCGCCGGGCTGCCAGTAGCTCGAGATTTGCAGAACGCCGGGGCCGGACAGGCCGCGGTGCGTCAACAGCAGGTCTTCGTTGAATTCGGCGCCGGTCTTTTTATCGCCGGTCGCCAGCCGCACTTCCAGCGACACCCCGGAAAGCGCCGCGAACGGCTCCCAGTCGGCGGGCGCGAAGGTCAGCGGAACCAGTGCTGGGCGCGTGTCGATCAGTTTGTGGCCGAATTGCTTGGCGAGACGGTAGGCGAAATCGGTGGCGCCGATCTTCGGAATCGACAAACCGCCGGTCGCGATCACGAGGGCGCGCGCCATGATCGGACCCGAGTGCGTGTCCAGCGTGAACCGTCCTTCGGCATCCTGCCGCACCTGTTCGACCGACAGCGGGGCGCGCCATGCAATGCCGCCCGCGTCGCACTCGTTCTTCAGCACATTGATGACGGCGTCACTCGTCTGGTCGCAGAACAGTTGCCCCTTGTGCTTCTCATGCCATGTCACGTGATGGCGCTTGAGCAGCGCCATGAAGTCGCGCGGCGTGTAGCGCGCCAGTGCCGAGCGGCAAAAATGCGGATTCGCCGACAGATAATTGGCCGGCCCGGCATACAGATTCGTGAAGTTGCAGCGGCCGCCGCCGGAGATCCGGATTTTTTCCGCGAGACGCTGCGAGTGGTCGATCAGCACCACGCGGCGGCCGAGTTGCCCGGCCACGGCCGCGCACATCATCCCGGCCGCGCCCGCGCCGATCACTGCGATATCGAAGGATTCCATGGGGCCGCATTGTACCTGCGCGTCCGCGGCCGCCTGCCCGCGCTGCTATACTTTCAGGCTTGCTTTTTCACTTGCGGACGCCTGCCGCGCGTCCTTTCAGGTTCACCTCACCATGCTCGTTCTCGGCATCGAAAGCTCCTGCGACGAAACCGGTCTCGCGCTCTACGACACGGAGCGCGGCCTGCTCGCGCACGCGCTGCATTCGCAGATCGCGATGCATCGGGAGTACGGCGGCGTGGTGCCGGAACTGGCGTCGCGCGACCATATCCGGCGCGCGCTGCCCCTGCTCGAAGAGGTGATGGAGCGTGCGGGCGCGGCGCGTGGCGACATCGACGCGATCGCTTATACCCAGGGCCCCGGCCTCGCGGGCGCGCTGCTGGTGGGCGCGAGCATCGCCAATTCGCTGGCGATGGCATGGGACAAGCCGACCATCGGCATTCACCATCTTGAAGGGCACTTGCTGTCGCCGCTGCTGGTGGATGAACCGCCGCCGTTTCCGTTCGTCGCGCTGCTGGTGTCCGGCGGTCATACGCAGTTGATGCGCGTGACGGACGTGGGCGTCTACGAAACGCTCGGCGAAACGCTCGACGACGCCGCCGGCGAAGCCTTCGACAAAACCGCCAAGCTGCTTGGTCTCGGTTATCCGGGCGGCCCGGAAGTCTCGCGCATGGCGGAGTTCGGCACGCCCGGCGCCGTGGTCCTGCCGCGCCCGATGCTGCATTCCGGCGACCTCGATTTCAGCTTTAGCGGCCTGAAGACCGCCGTGCTTACGCACGCAAAAAAACTTGGCGGCGCGAACATCTGCGAGCAGGCGAAGGCCGACCTGGCGCGCGCTTTCGTCGACGCGGCGGTCGAGGTGCTGGCGTCCAAGTCGCTGGCCGCGCTCAAGCGGACCAGGCTCAACCGGCTGGTCGTGGCGGGCGGCGTGGGCGCGAACCGGCAGTTGCGCGAGGCGCTTTCCGCTGCCGCGAAGAAGCGCAATTTCTATGTGCACTACCCGGACTTGTCGCTGTGCACGGACAACGGCGCGATGATCGCGCTCGCCGGCGCACTGAGGCTGCAACGCTGGCCCGATCAATCGGGAAAAGACTACGCGTTCACCGTCAAGCCGCGTTGGGACCTGACTTCCTTGGCGCGCTAATGCCGCGGCAAAACCGCGACACCATTAAAAAAGCCGCTTCTGACAGCGGCTTTTCGTTGAATCCGGCGAGCGGCTAGCCGAACTCGTGCATCAAGGCACGCGCTTATCCCGCTCGATCACCGCATACGCGCTGTGATTGTGAATCGACTCGAAGTTCTCCGCTTCGAGCACATACGCGACGATCCGCTCATCGGCATTCAGACGCTGCGCGACGTCGCGCACCAGGTCTTCAACGAACTTCGGGTTTTCATACGCACGCTCGGTGACGAACTTCTCGTCCGGACGCTTGAGCAAGCCCCACAATTCGCACGACGCCTCTTCCTCCGCGATACGGATCAGGTCTTCCACCGCCACCTCGCCCGCCAGTTCGGCGTTGATCGTGACGTGCGAGCGCTGGTTATGCGCGCCGTACTGCGAGATCTTCTTCGAGCACGGGCACAGGCTCGTGACCGGCACCAATACCTTGATGAACAGACGCGTCGCGCCATTACGAATCTCGCCCGTCAACGTGACTTCGTAGTCGAGCAGGCTTTGCACGCCGGAGACCGGCGCGGTCTTGTTCACGAAGTAAGGAAACGACACCTCGATGCGGCCCGCCTCGGCTTCGAGCTTTTCGAGCATCGCGGCAAGCATGGTGCGGAACGTGGCCGCCTCGAGCGGCGCCTTGTTCTCTTCGAGCAGCGCCACGAAACGCGACATATGCGTGCCCTTCTGATCGGCCGGCAGATGCACATCGAGATTCCACATACCGACCGTCGGCTGTACCTCGCCGTCTTGCGTACGCACCGTCAGCGGATGACGCACCGCCTTGACGCCGACCCGCTGAATGGGAATCTGACGGGTATCGGGCGTGCTTTGCACATCGGGCATCACGAAGGCGGGATTCATCTGATTCATCTTTTTGTCCTCACATGCCATGCGGATCTCGACGCGCAATGGCGAACGCCGGCTCCTGCCGGCGTTGGGTGATGGGCCCGATGGCCCATCGATTCAAGTTGGAGATTGCTTGGGCCGCTATCGCCGCGGCATAGCGCACCGCAGGACGGACGAGCGACGCAACCAGCGACTCAACCAGGCTAAGCGACCCGCTTCACCGATGATTGACCGGCCATCGCGCCGCTGGAAAGAAAGCGCTCGCGAATCGACCTGGCGATGCCCGCGCCGTCAAGACCGCACGCCGCCAGCAGCTTGGCCGGATCCCCATGATCGATGAAGCGATCCGGGAGGCCCAATTGTAGTACGGGCCGCATAACCCCACTCGCGAGCAGGGCTTCGACGCAAGCCGAGCCCGCCCCGCCCATCACGCAGCCTTCCTCGACCGTGACGATAGCGTCGTGCGTGTCGGCCAGTTCACGGACCAGGTCGGCGTCCAACGGCTTCACGAAGCGCATGTTCGCGACCGTGGCGTCGAGTTGTTCGGCGGCGGCGAGCGACGGCGCCACCATCGTGCCGAACGCCAGAATCGCAATGCGCTTGCCGGCCGGCTGCGACGTCTCGCGACGAATCTCGCCCTTGCCGAGTGGCAGGGCGGCCATCTGCTTGATGGTCGCCACACCCGTGCCGGCGCCGCGCGGATAGCGCACCGCCGTCGGGTTCGGCTGCTGGAGTGCCGTGTACAGCATCTGCCGGCATTCGTTTTCGTCGGATGCGGCCATCACCGTCATGTTCGGGATGCAGCGCAGGAACGCGAGATCGTAAGCGCCCGCGTGCGTGGCGCCGTCCGCGCCGACGAGACCCGCGCGGTCGATCGCGAAGACCACCGGCAGGTTCTGCAGCGCGACGTCGTGGATCAGCTGGTCGTAAGCGCGTTGCAGGAAGGTCGAGTAGATCGCGACCACCGGCTTCATGCCGTCCGCGGCCAGGCCGCCGGCGAACGTCACCGCGTGCTGTTCGGCGATACCGACGTCGAAGTAGCGGTCCGGGAAGCGCTTCTCGAACTCGACCATGCCGGAGCCTTCACGCATGGCCGGCGTGATGCCGATCACGCGCGCGTCCAGTTCGGCCGCGTCGCACAGCCATTCGCCGAACACCTGCGTGTAGGTTTTCTTCGACGGCGTGGTGGCGGGCTTGATGCCCTCAGCCGGATTGAACTTGCCCGGGCCGTGGTACAGCACGGGATCGGCTTCGGCCAGCTTGTAGCCTTGGCCCTTCTTCGTGACGACGTGCAGGAATTGCGGACCGCGCAATTCCTTGATGTTCTGCAGCGTGGGGATCAGCGAATCGAGGTCGTGACCGTCGATCGGGCCGATGTAGTTGAAGCCGAACTCCTCGAACAGCGTGGCCGGCACGATCATGCCCTTCGCGTGCTCCTCGAGCTTGCGAGCAAGATCGAGCATGGGCGGCGCGACGCGCAGCACGCGCTCCACGCCCGCACGCGCGGCCGCATAGAAGCGGCCCGACATCAGACGCGCCAGATGGCGATTCAGCGCGCCGACCGGCGGCGAGATCGACATATCGTTGTCGTTGAGGATGACGAGCAGCGGCACGTCGTCTTCGACGCCGGCGTTGTTCATCGCCTCGAAGGCCATGCCGGCCGTCATCGCGCCATCGCCGATCACGGCGATGCCCATGCGGTTGTCGCCTTGCAGCTTGCTCGCGATCGCCATGCCGAGCGCGGCCGAGATCGAGGTGCTGGAGTGAGCGGTGCCGAAGGTGTCGTATGCCGACTCGTCGCGCTTCGGGAAGCCCGAGATGCCGCCCAACTGGCGCAGCGTGTGCATCTGGTCGCGGCGGCCCGTCAGGATCTTGTGCGGATACGTTTGATGGCCGACGTCCCACACGATGCGGTCATGCGGCGTATCGAACACGTAGTGCAGAGCAATGGTCAACTCGACCGTGCCGAGGTTGGACGAAAGATGGCCGCCCGTCTGCGATACGCTGTCGAGCACAAAGGCGCGCAACTCGTCTGCAAGCGGTTGCAATTGGCGGCGATCGAGGCGGCGCAGGGCTGCCGGGTCGTCGATGGTTTTCAGCAAGTCGTACATCGTCGTTCCATTGTAGGAAAACTTACGCGCCCGCACTTCATACATGCACCCCGTAGCAAAGGTGCGCGGCGGCGGGCTTTCGCGCTCAGCTAACCCGGTTCACCACCAGGTCGGCCAATTCGGCAAGACGCTGTGCGCGCGCGCCAAACGGCGCGAGGGCAGCATGGGCGTCGCTGCGCAGCTGTGCTGCGAGCGATCGCGACGCGTCGAGGCCAATAATCGACACGTAGGTCGGCTTGCCGTCCTTCGCGTCTTTACCTGCGGTCTTGCCGAGCGTCGCGGAATCGGTCGTCACGTCGAGAATGTCGTCGACGACCTGGAACGCGAGGCCCACGGCGGCTGCATAGGCATCGAGCGAACGCATCGCCTCGGCGCCCGGCGTTTCGCCGGCGAGCGCGCCCATGCGCACCGAGGCGCGCAGCAGCGCGCCGGTCTTCATCCGGTGCATGGTTTCCAGTTGCGCGCGCGTGAGCGTATGACCGACGCTTGCGAGGTCGATCGCCTGACCGCCGCACATGCCGATCGAGCCGCTCGCCAACGCCAGTTCGCGCACGAGCGATGCCTGCTGCGCGGGCGGCAGAACGTCCGATGTCAGCGCAACGAAAGCCTGCGATTGCAGTGCGTCGCCGACCAGCAATGCCGTTGCTTCGTCATATTTGACGTGTACCGTGGGCTTGCCGCGACGCAATGCGTCGTCGTCCATGCAGGGCATGTCGTCATGCACGAGCGAGTACACATGGATCATTTCCAGCGCCGCCGCCGCCGCGCCGAGGCACTCGGCGCGCGCGCCGGTCAGTTCGCCCGCCGCGTGGCACAGCAGCGGACGAACCCGCTTGCCGCCGCCCAGCACCGCATAACGCATCGCTTCGTGCAGCCTGGCGGGCTCGGTTGCCTCGGTGGGCAGGTAGTGTTCCAGTGCCGTTTCGACGCGCTCGAGCACCGAGCGGGTCCATTGTTCGAATGTCATAAGTCGTCCCCGCTTTCAGCAGCGGCTGTGCCTGCGTTATTCATAGGCAGCGGCTTGAGCGTCTCGCCGTCGAGCACGCGCACCTGCTGCTCGACCTTTTCGAGCTGCTGCTGGCAAAACGCCACCAGCGCCGCGCCGCGCCGATAAGCGGCGAGCGATTCCTCGAGGCTGAGATTGCCGCCTTCCATGCGCGCGACAAGCCCTTCCAGTTCGGCCTGCGCAGCCTCGTAATTCCCGGGCAGCGGCGTGGTGTCGACGCCCTCGGCAGGCGCGGCAGCAGGATCGTTCGACGCGGTCTTCGCCATGAATAATCGCAAAATTAAAACAAGTCGGACATTCTACGGCAAAAGCGCAATTTCCGATCCGCTCGCCACCCTGCGTCCCGCCTGCGCCCAACGCGCCGCCCTTGCAGTCTCGCAGAAAAAAAACGATCGGTCTGCGGCGAAAAGCGCGAACTTCCTTGACATTTTTGACCCAAATCAGGCACTTAAGCGCCCCACATAAGGGGAAACGGGTATAATTGCGGGCTCCCTAAATCGAATCTTCGATGGTTGGGTTGTTCACTGCTTTCACGTCTTCATCGGGAGTGGGAATGTCCAATCTGAGCAATGCATTGCAGTTGCGGTCTGTTCACAGCCAGCTGCCAGTCACGGCTTACTTTGACGAAGCGCTTCTAACGCGCGAAATCGACACCCTTTTCAAGAAAGGTCCACGCTACATCGGGCACGAACTCATGGTGCCGGAAGCGGGGAATTATTTTGCCTTGCCCAGCGAGAGCGAGGGGCGTGTACTCGTCCGTAACCAGCAGTCGCAAGTCGAGCTGCTGTCGAACGTGTGCCGTCACCGGCAGGCCATCATGCTCAACGGCCGCGGCCAGACGGAGAATATCGTCTGCCCCCTGCATCGCTGGACGTACGATCTGAACGGCCAGCTTCTCGGCGCACCTCATTTCGCGGACAACCCCTGCCTGAATCTCGGCGCCACGCCGCTGCAAAACTGGCAAGGCCTGCTGTTCGAAGCGCAGGGGCGCGACGTCGCGCGCGATCTTGCGCGGCTCGGCACGCGGCAACATTTCGACTTTTCGGGCTTCATGTTCGATCACGTCGAAGTACACGAGTGCAACTACAACTGGAAGACCTTCATCGAGGTCTATCTGGAGGACTACCACGTCGCGCCGTTCCATCCGGGCCTCGGCAGCTTCGTCAATTGCGACGACCTGACGTGGGAGTTCGGCGACTGGTACAGCGTCCAAACGGTGGGCGTGCACAAGTCGCTCGAACAGCCGGGCAGCCCGACCTACCGCAAATGGCACGACGAAGTGCTGCGCTTCCGCGGCGGACAGCCGCCCGAATTCGGCGCGATCTGGATGGTGTACTACCCCGGCATCATGATCGAGTGGTATCCGCACGTGCTGGTGGTGTCATGGCTGATTCCGCGCGGTCCGCAGAAGACCACCAATGTGGTGGAGTTCTATTACCCTGAGGAAATCGCGCTGTTCGAACGCGAGTTCGTCGAAGCCGAGCGCGCCGCCTATATGGAAACAGCCCGCGAAGATGACGAAATCGCCGAGCGCATGGACGCCGGCCGCCGCGCGCTGATGGAACGCGGCGAATCGCAGGTCGGCCCGTATCAGAGCCCGATGGAAGACGGCATGCAGCACTTCCACGAGTTCTTACGGCGTGAGCTCGGCGCGATCTGACCGGTGCTCGCCCCACGCTCGATCCGATTCTTGCGCGGGCACCAGCAATGCATGGAAAGACGGACTTCGGTCCGTCTTTTTTTGTTTAGACTAACAACATAGCCCTGCCATCCGCCAACGGCGTCAAGCCGCCGGAAGCAGCCGCCATCGCCTGTATCGAGGAGACGACGTCATGCCCCACACTCACTACACCACTCTGATCTCCGCGGCCAATCTCGCGGAGCGGCTGGCCGCCGCGCCGGGCAGCGTATTCGTCGTCGATTGCCGTTTCGATCTGGCCGACACCGAAGCGGGCGAAAAGGCTTATCTCGCAGGACATCTACCGGGTGCTCATTATCTGCACCTGGATCGCGATCTGTCGGGGCCGAAGAACGGCACGAACGGGCGTCATCCGTTGCCGGATCGCGCGCGGCTGGTCGAAACACTGGAATCGCGCGGTCTGAAGCAAGGCCAGCAAGTGGTCGCCTACGACGCGCAAGGCGGCATGTACGCCGCCCGTGCCTGGTGGCTGCTACGCTGGCTCGGACATGACGCGGTCGCGCTGCTCGACGGCGGGCTGCAAGCCTGGCAAGCCGCCGGCCAACCGCTGACGCAAGACGCGCCGGCACAGAACACCGGCGATTTCAAAGCCGGCGCGCCGCTGTCGGTCACGGTCGACGTGCAAACGGTCGAGCGCAACCTCGGCTCGAAGGAACGCGTGGTGGTCGACGCGCGCGCGCCCGATCGCTATCGCGGCGAGAACGAAACGCTGGATCCGGTCGGCGGCCATATCCCCGGCGCGCTCAACCGCTTCTTCAAGGACAACCTCACCGCCGACGGCCGCTTCAAGCCGGCCCACACGCTGCGTGAGGAATTCCATGCGCTGCTCGCCGACACGCCGCCGGAACATGTGGTCCTGCAATGCGGCTCGGGTGTGACCGCATGCGTGAACGCGCTGGCGATGGAAGTCGCCGGTCTGCACGGCGCGGCGTTGTATGCCGGATCGTGGAGCGAATGGAGTTCGGATCCGAAGCGGCCGGTTGCCACCGGGCCGAATCCTTGAACGTGAACTGAGCCGGTTGTTGGCAAAAGGCCGTTGCTGCTTTTACGCAGCAACGGCCTTTTCAATTCATGCAGGGCAAAAATGACCCGACGTTCATCGCGGGCGCCCGCTTCGGCCAAACGCCTCAAGCTTGAGCCTCAACCCACCCCATGCTGTTTGAACCAGGCGAGCGCCCGGCGCCAGCCGTCTTCGGCATCGGCCTTCTTGTAGCTCGGCCGGTAATCCGCGAAAAACGCGTGACCCGCGTCGTCATAGACGACGAATTGTGAACCGCGCCCCGCCTGCGGACCTTGCGCGATCGCCTGCTTCATCTGCTCAAGCGTGTCTTGCGGGATGCTTTGATCCTGCCGCCCATAGAGGCCAAGCACCGGCGCGTGCAGGTCCGCCACGCGATCGAGTGGATTAGCCGGCGTCATCGCGCTCTTGTCGCCCGTCACGCGGCCGTACCAGGCGACGCCCGCCTTCAGCTTCGGGTTGTGCTCGGCGTACAGCCACGCAATCCGCCCGCCCCAGCAGAACCCGTTCACGCCAACCCGATTCAGATCGCCGCCATGCTCGCCGGCCCACGCGACAGCCGCATCGAGATCGCCCAGCACCTGCTCGTCGGGCACCTTGCTGACGAGTTGCTCGTTGAGCTGCTGCATGCTTTTGTAAACCATGGGATCGCCCTGCCGCTCATACAGATTCGGCGCGATCGCCAGATAACCCTGCTTGGCGAAGCGCCGGCACACGTCGGCGATATGTTCATGGACGCCGAAAATCTCGTGCACGACGATGATCACCGGCAAATGCGTCTTGCCTTTCGGCTGAGCGCGATACGCCGGCACGATCGTATCGCCCGAACGCACGGACACTTCGCCGGCTTCGAGGCCGTCGCTATCGGTATGGATGGTTTGCGCCGACACCGGCAACACAGCCGCGGCAAAACCGGTGCCGAGCGCGGCCTTGATGAAGGTGCGTCGATTGAAGGGAACGTGCGGGACCAGGCTGTCGATATCGGGTTTCAGCATGCGGCGCTCCTCGCGGTTGACTCGTGTGAGTCGGTTGAACGTTGGAGGCAACAGGATACGCCTCGCGCGCGTCCTGTTGCATCTGCAACGTTCCCGAGCGCCGTCAGTGCAGCTTGACCCGCGGCAGCGTGGTGCGCCGCAGCCAGTGCGCGAAGGTATCGAGCACCATCCGCGCATAGCCGTGCAGGGCGGCGATGTGCAGCCGGTACAGCGACATGTACATGAAGCGCGCGAACAGCCC
The DNA here is from genome assembly GCF_003330825.1 of Paraburkholderia terricola. Lineage (NCBI taxonomy): Bacteria > Pseudomonadati > Pseudomonadota > Betaproteobacteria > Burkholderiales > Burkholderiaceae > Paraburkholderia > Paraburkholderia terricola. The sequence goes on along the minus strand of NZ_CP024942.1, from coordinate 1,356,149 downwards.
CTCGATCAGCATATTGCCGCCGATCACGCCGCCCATCAGATTGCCGACCGCGCTGAAGTGCCCGAGCGACACCAGCGAGCCGAAGTCGCGGTACGTGAACTCCGGCAGCGGCTTATTGTCGAGCCGCGCCGCCAGCGCCTTCAGCAGAAAGCTCGCCTGCTGGTGCGCCGCCTGCGCGCGCGGCGGCACGTTGCGCTCATTGCCCGGCCACGGGCAGGCGGCGCAATCGCCGAGCGCGAAGATGTTGTCGTCGATTTCGGTTTGCAGCGTGCGGCGCACGTTCAGCTGGCCCAGCCGATTGACCGGCAGGCCGTCGAGTTCGCTCAGAATCGGCGGCGCCTTGATGCCCGCCGCCCACACCGTCAGATCGGCGCGCACGGTTTTGCCGCTGGCCGTGCGGATGATGCCGGGCGCGACCTCGGCCACCGTCTCGCCGGTCATCAGCTTCACGCCGAGCTTGGTGAGCAGTTCGGCCGTGGCTGTCGAGACACGTTCCTGCAAGGCCGGCAAGATGCGCGGTCCCGCCTCGATCAGCACGATGCCGACGTCGTGCCGCGGATCGAGCTTATGCAAGCCATACGCGGACAACACCTGCGCCGTGTTACGCAGTTCAGCCGATAGTTCGACGCCCGTCGCGCCACCGCCGACGATCGCCACCTGGATGCGCGGCTCCGTGGATGGCGAGGTGCCCGGTCCCGATTCGACGGGTTCATGCACCTGATGCTCGGCGCGCATGCATGCCGCGATCAGCCGCTTGCGGAAACGCTCGGCCTGGCCGACCGTATCGAGCGCGAGGGAGAATTCGGGCGCGCCTTTCACGCCGAAGAATGCCGTGGTGCTGCCAATCGCAATGATCAGCGTGTCGTATTCGAGCTGGCGTTCCGGCAGCAGCTCAGCGCCATCGTCGTCGAGCACGGTGCCGAGCGTGATGCGTTTGTTCGCGCGGTCGAGTCCCGTCAGGTCGCCCTGCTGAAACTCGAAACCATGCCAGCGCGCCTGCGCCGCGTATTCGAGCTCCTGCGTGAACGGGTCCATGCTGCCGGCCGCGACTTCATGCAGCAGCGGCTTCCAGATGTGGGTGGGATAGCGGTCGACGAGCGTGACCTGCGCCCGCACGCCGCCCTTGTTCTTGTGGGGCGCATAGCGATCACCCAGGCGTGTCGCCAACTCCAGCCCCCCCGCGCCTCCGCCAACGACGATGAAACGATGCATTGAACTCTCCGTGTTTGCCGATGGGTTATGCGTCGCGACGGCGCGCGTGAAACGCGCTGTCTTTCAGCGATTGTCCGCGAGCCGCACGGTTTGTCACAAGCCATCAATACGGATGTGTGACATGCGCACGACGATATCGCCCGGTATCTCCGATACCCACCGCTATCGCGCGCGCCGTCACAGGCTTGTCAATGCGCTTCTTCCCAGTTCAGGCCGGCGCCCACCTCGGCGACCAGCGGCACCTTCAGGTCGGCGACACCGCACATCAACTCGGGCAAGCGCTTGCGCACGTCGGACAACTCTTCGTCCGGTACTTCGAGAATCAATTCGTCATGCACCTGCATGATCATGCGCGTGCCGATCTTCGAGTCCTCGATCCACTTCTGCACCGCGATCATCGACAGCTTGATGAGGTCGGCAGCCGTGCCTTGCATCGGCGCGTTGATCGCGGCGCGCTCGGCGGCCTGGCGGCGCGGACCGTTGCCGCCGTTGATCTCCGGCAACCACAGGCGGCGGCCGAACACGGTCTCGACGTAGCCCTTGGCCTTCGCGCTCACGCGCGTTTCGTCCATATAACGCGCGACGCCCGGATACCGTGCGAAATAGCGGTCGATATACAGCTTGGCCGCATCGCGCGTAATGCCGAGATTCGAGGCGAGACCGAACGAGCTCATGCCGTAGATCAGGCCGAAGTTGATGACCTTGGCCACGCGCCGCTGATCGTTCGAGACTTCGAGCGGCGTCACGCTGAAAATTTCCGCGGCGGTGGCGCGGTGAATGTCTTCACCCTGCGAGAACGCGCGCAGCAACGATTCGTCGCCGGAAATGTGCGCCATGATGCGCAACTCGATCTGCGAGTAGTCCGCGGACACGAGCTTGTGGCCCGGCGGCGCGATGAACGCCTCGCGAATCCGACGGCCTTCGCCGGTTCGCACGGGGATGTTCTGCAGATTCGGGTCGTTCGACGCCAGCCGGCCCGTGACCGCGACGGCCTGCGCGTAATTCGTGTGCACGCGGCCCGTGGTGGCGTTGACCATGCGCGGCAGCTTGTCGGTGTAGGTCGATTTCAGCTTCGACAAACCGCGGTGTTCAAGCAGGATCTTCGGCAGCGGATAGTCTTCGGCGAGTTTTTGCAGCACCTCTTCGTCGGTGGACGGCGCGCCGCTCGGGGTCTTCTTGACCACCGGCAATTCGAGCTTTTCAAAAAAGATCTGACCGATCTGCTTCGGCGAGCCGAGGTTGAATTCGCCGCCGGCCAGCACGTAGGCTTCGCTTTCGAGCTGGATCAGCCGCGTGGCGATTTCACTGCTTTGCTGACGCAGCTTTTCAGCGTCGATCAATACGCCGGTGCGCTCCATCTTGCGCAACACGCGCGAGGTCGGCACCTCGATGTCGCGATAGACGTGCTCGAGCGTTTTCTCGGCGGCCACTTGCGGATACAAGGTCTGGTGCAAACGCAAGGTGATGTCGGCGTCTTCGGCCGCGTATTCGGCGGCCTTGTCTAACGCGACTTCGTCGAAACCGATCTGCTGCGCGCCCTTGCCCGCCACCTCTTCGTATTTGATCGTCTTGACGCCGAGATGGCGCAGCGCGAGGCTGTCCATGTCGTGCGTGCGGTGCGATTCCAGCACGTACGATTGCAGCAGCGTGTCGTGTTCGATGCCGCGCATTTCGATGCCGTAGTTGGCCAGCACCTGCTCGTCGTATTTCACATGCTGACCGACCTTCTTGTGTTCAGCGCTTTCGAGCCACGGCTTGAGCTTGCCGAGCACTTCGTCGCGCGGCAATTGCACGGGCGCGTCCGGGCCGCGATGCGCGAGCGGCACATAAGCGGCACGCCCGGCTTCCACCGAGAACGACAGACCGACGATCTGAGCGGTCATCGGATCGAGCGAGGTGGTTTCCGTGTCGAACGAGGTCAGCTCGGCCGCGTTGAGCCTTTCGAGCCACGCGTCGAATTGCTCCCACGTCTGCACGGCTTCATAGTGGCGTTCGTGGTCGACGGTAAGCGCCGGCGACACGTCCGTTTCCGGACCTTCCACCGCGTCCGCGATTTCCACTTCGCGCAGCCAGGTCTTGAAGCCGTGGCGCGTGAATACCTCGCGCAACTCCGCGCGCGATTCCGGCTGGCTTTGCAGGCTTTCCTCGATCGACACGATATGGTCGGTCAGATCGCAATTGCGCTCGACGGTGACGAGTTTCTTCGCCATTGGCAGAAAATCGAGCGCTCGCCGCAGATTGTCTCCTACCGCACCTTTGATTTCGTCCGCATGTGCGACGATGCCATCCAGCGTCTCGTATTGCGCGAGCCATTTGAGCGCGGTTTTCGGCCCGCATTTCTCGACACCCGGCACGTTGTCGACGGTATCGCCGATCAACGACAGGTAGTCGACGATGCGCTCGGGCGGCACGCCGAACTTGGCGAGCACGCCGGCGCGATCGAGCGTTTCGTTGGTCATCGTATTGATGAGGGTGACATAATCCGACACGAGCTGCGCCAGATCCTTGTCACCCGTCGACACGATCACCTTCATGCCGCGCTTTTCCGCCTCGGTGCTGAGCGTGCCGATCACGTCGTCGGCCTCGACGCCGTCGATCATCAGCAAGGGCCAGCCGAGCGCGCGCACGGCGACGTGAATCGGCTCGATCTGGCGCGAGAGATCGTCCGGCATCGCCGCGCGATTCGCCTTATAGTCGGCGTACCAGTCGTCGCGAAACGTTTTGCCCTTGGCGTCGAACACGCACGCGCTATACTCTGCTGTGACTTCCTTGCGCATGCGCCGCAGCATGTTGATCATTCCATAGAGCGCACCCGTCGGACCACCTTCGGGCCCGCGCAGATCAGGCATCGCATGGTAGGCCCGGTACAGATAACTCGAACCGTCGACCAATAGCAGGGTCTTACCTTCAAGGCTTCGTTCTTCAGGCATTATGACTAAGAGAAAAGTGATTCCGAGTCTGCGATCACTCGCAGATCAAGAGCGCGCAACGGCAAAAAAGGCCCGCGCATCGTGGCAGATGTTCACGATTATGGCAGAGTTTATCGAGGCGACCGAGTACCTCTCGGAGATTCGCCCGGCTGTCAGCATCTATGGTTCGGCGCGCCTGAAACCGAACTCGCCGTACTACAAACTGGCCACGCAAATCGCGCGCAAGCTGTCCGACGCGGGCTTCGCGGTGATCTCCGGCGGCGGCCCCGGCATCATGGAAGCGGCCAATAGAGGCGCACATGCAGGCAAGGCACCGTCGGTCGGCCTGAACATCGAACTGCCGCACGAGCAATCGGGCAATCAGTGGCAAGACATCTCGCTGCGCTTCCGTCATTTCTTCACGCGCAAGGTGACCTTCGTGAAGAATTCGGATGCGGTGATCGTGATGCCGGGCGGCTTCGGCACACTCGACGAGCTCGCCGAAGTGCTCACGCTGATCCAAACCAAGAAGTCGCGTCACGTGCCGATCATCCTGGTGGGCGCCGAGTTCTGGGAAGGTCTGCTCGCGTGGTTCAAGAATTCGCTCACGCCGATGGGCCTGATCAATCCGACCGATATGGACTTGATGCAGGTGATCGACGATCCGGACCAGGTGCTCGAGGCGGTGCTGAAGTTCTACGAAGACCGCGAAGAAGCCGAACCGCATCCGGCCAAGTCGGATGAAGACCGGATGTTCTATCTGTGATGGCCTGCTTTTCGCGCCTCAACCGCGCGAATTGAATAGCCAATCAGCACACGCGCGCTAGCGGGCGGCTTCCAGGCCGCCCGTTTCCGTTTCATCGGTCTGGTCGCCTTGCGCTTGCAGCCACTCGCAGAATTGCGCCACCAACGGCGCATGCGCGACCTCGCGCCTTGCCACCCACCAATAGCCGCGTGCGTCGATACGCGGGGCGGCCAGCGGCACGACGAGCCGCCCCGACGCAAGTTCGTCCGCCAGCAACGGCAACGGGCCGAGCGCCACGCCGAGCCCGTCCACCGCCGCCTGCAAGGCCAGATAGAAGTGATCGAACGACTGCTTCTTGCGGCACTTCGCCGTCACGCCGGCTGCCGATAGCCAGTGGCGCCAGGCGTCGGGGCGCGTGTCGGAATGCAGCAGCACGTGTTTGGCGAGGTCGTCGGCTGTGTTGATCGGCAGGCGCTGCAGCAGCGCGGGACTGCACACCGGCAGCTCGCTTTCGCCGAGAAAATGCCCGCTCACGCAGTTCGCCCAATGAGCCGGCCCGCGCCGCACGGCGACGTCGAAGCTGTCCAGCGTTTCCACCGGCGCGTTCGAGGTCGACAACCTCAACTCCACATTCGGCACCTTGCGCTGAAACTGATGCAGACGCGGCAGCAGCCATTTCATCGCGAAGGTCGGCAACGCACTCACGCGCAGCACATGAACGACGCCGGTGTCGCGCAATTGATCCGTGGCGAGCGCGATGCTGTCGAACGCCGCCTGCACGGTGCCGAGATAACGGCGGCCGTCTTCGGTTAGACGCACGCGTTTGCCGCGACGCTGGAACACTTGCACGCCGAGCCACGTTTCGAAAGCCGCGACCTGACGGCTGATTGCACCGTGCGTCACATGCAGTTCGTTCGCGGCAGCGGTGAAGCTTTCGTGCCGCGCGGCGGCCTCAAAGGCACGCAGCGCTGGAAAAGGAGGAAGATTACGGGACATGCTTGTGATTCTAGATCACAAAGGCGCGCTCAAAAATCGTTTTGCTGGCCGCCGCTTCGGCGCTAACCTCGTGAGCTTCACCTGGAAGCTAGCGACATGGACCACAAACTGACCTCGCCCGAATCCGCACTCGCGCCCACGCCCACGGTGCGGGAAATTTTCAGCGGCTTTCTCGGCCTTGGGCTGATCTCGTTCGGCGGCGCGCTGCCATTGGCACGGCGCGCGCTGGTCGAGCAGCGCCGCTGGCTGAGCGCCGAGGAATTCACCGACTTGCTGGGCCTCTGCCAATTCCTGCCGGGCGGCAACGTGATCAATCTTTCGGTGGCAATGGGCATGCGCTTTCGCGGCGTGCCCGGCGCGCTGGCCGGCCTGCTCGGATTGATCGCGGGACCGTCGCTGGTGGTCATCGGCCTTGGCGTGCTGTACGAGAACACGCAAAACGACCCGCACGTTCGCCATCTGTTCGCCGGGCTCGCCGCCGCCGCGGCGGGCCTGCTGATCTCGATGGCCGTGAAAATCCTGCTGCCGCTGCGCAACAAGCCGATGGGCGCCCTCATCGCGGCGCTGGGTTTCATCGCGATCGCGATCATGCGCCTGCCGCTTCTGCCCACCATGCTCGTGCTGACGCCGCTCAGCATCTACCTCGCGGCGAGGAATGCACAATGACCGACACGCTCGTTTCCCTCGCCATCATCTTCAGCCAGCTTTCGTTGCTCGCGTTCGGCGGCGGCAACACGATTCTTCCGGAGATGCAGCGTCAGGTGGTCGAGGTGCATCACTGGATGCCGGCCAGCGAATTCAGCGCGTTGTTCGCACTCGCTCAAGCCGCGCCGGGGCCGAATCTGATGGTCGTCACGCTGGTCGGCTGGCACGTGGCCGGATGGGCTGGGATGCTCGTGACGTCGGTGGCGAAGTTCGGGCCGTCGTCGATCGTGACGATACTCGCGCTGCATGCGTGGGACCGCTTCAAGGACCGTCCGTGGCGGCGTCACGCGCAAATGGGGCTGGTGCCGGTGACGGCCGGCATCGTCGCGGCAAGCGCGGCCCTGATCGCCGAGGCGTCGAACCCGACGGCGATTGCGTGGGCGATTACCGCTTTCACCGCCGTCATGGCGTTGAAAACGCGCATTCATCCACTGTGGCTGCTGGCGGCCGGGAGCTTGATCGGGCTGACCGGATTTGGGCAGCCTTGAGCATTTCGCGCGGCGCGCAAATAATGCCAGCGGGGCGCGCTTGCGCTCGCCCGCGCCGCCTGAACTGAAAACCCGCTGCTTACTGAAACGCCACTTCCGCGAAACTCCGCAGCTTGCGGCTATGCAGACGATGCAGCCCGTTCATCCGCAACAACTCCATCGCTTTCACGCCGATCTGCAGATGCTGATCCACTTGCGCGCGATAAAACTGATCCGCCATGCCGGGCAGTTTCAGCTCGCCATGCAGAGGCTTGTCCGACACGCACAGTAAGGTGCCGTAAGGCACACGGAACCGGAAGCCGTTCGCGGCGATCGTCGCGCTTTCCATATCGAGCGCGATCGCGCGGCTTTGCGAGAGCCGCTGCACCGGCTCGCGATGATCGCGCAGCTCCCAGTTACGGTTGTCCACGCTCGCCACGGTGCCCGTGCGCATCACGCGCTTCAACTCGACGCCGTCCAGTTGCGTGACTTGCGCGACCGCGCGCTCCAGCGCCACCTGCACTTCGGCGAGCGCCGGAATCGGCACCCACAGCGGCAAGTCGTCGTCGAGCACGTGATCCTCGCGCACGTAGCCGTGGGCGAGGACGTAGTCGCCGAGACGTTGCGTATTACGCAGACCCGCGCAGTGGCCGAGCATGATCCACGCATGCGGACGCAGCACCGCGATGTGATCGGTGATCGTTTTCGCGTTCGACGGCCCCACGCCGATGTTGATCATCGTGATGCCGCTGCCGTCCGCGCGCTTGAGGTGATACGCGGGCATCTGCGGCAGACGCGGCGGCGCGGTGCCTTCCTGCGCCTGCTCGCCGAGATTCTCGTTGTACGTAACCACGTCGCCGGGTTCGACGAACGACGTGTATTCGCTGCGATAGGCGCGCAGTTCCTCGTCGTCGGTATGGGCCATCATGGTGCGGCCGAGCTTGACGAACTCGTCGATATAGAACTGGTAGTTCGTGTACAGCACGTAGTTCTGGCAATGCGTGGGCGACGTGGCCGTATAGTGCTTCAGCCGATGCAGCGAGAAATCGACCCGCGCCGCCGTGAACAGCGCCAGCGGATGCGGCTCGCCCGGCGGCGGCTCATAGGTGCCGTTGACGATGCGGTCGTCGAGCAATGCGAGGTCGGGCGTGTCGAACACGTCGCGCATCAGGAACAGGCGCTCGCGGTCCAGATCGCCTTCGAGATGAATGCCCTCCGCAAACGCGAAGTGAATCGGAATCGGCTGGTCGGACACGCCCACTTCGATCTGCACGTGATGGTTTTTCGCCAACAATCGCAATTGCTCGCGATAGTAGTTGCCGAACAGGTCCGGGCGCGTCACGGTGGTCTCGAACACGCCTGGGCCCGCGACGAAACCATACGAGCGGCGCGAGTCGATATGCGTGTTGACCTCGGTGCATACGCGAACGAACGGGTAGCACGCGCGCACCCGGCTCTCGAACAGCTCGTTGCGGCGATAGCGTGCGAAGGCGTCGCGCAGGAACGAGGTGTTCGCTTCGTAGATCGCCGACAGCCGCGTGACGGCCTCGGTGGCGTCGTCGAAGGATTCAGTTGGAAAGCTGTGCGCGGGAGTCTGCACCGCGCGTTGGTTGGTATCGTTTTTCATCTTCGTTGGCCTCGATTGATGAGACGACATTACCACGGAACCCGCGATCGCCAAATGACCGCGCGGCGCTTGTTTCCACCGCTGCAACAGCGGTCGCGACAGGGGCGGCGCGCCGCGCCGAAGCGGCGCAAAATAAGGCTGTCGCGCCCGGAAGCTGGCCTGGATTTGCTAGAATCGCGGGCACCTATTGGAGAATCACCATGAAGCCGCTCCTTCCCGTCGCCGTGGCACTGGCCCTTGCCTTTGGCAACGCCGCGATGGCTGCCCAGCCCGTCGATGACACTCCGCCCGCCGGCGCGCCCCAGTCCGCCAATGAACGGGCCGGTCTGCCCGATCTGGAGAAGATCAATCGTCCGGCCGCGCAGGTCAGCTCGAAGGTCGAAATCAATGTTCCGCGCACCCCGAGCTTCCACGAACGTAGCGCCAACGGCACCGAAATCACCGAATACCGCGACAAAGGCAAGCCCGTTGAGATCAACGTGCGCTCGAATCTCGGCACGCGCTACCAGATGAGCGCGCCGCTCGATACTTCGCCCACCGTGCGTGATAACGGTCGTGCGAGCACGCGTTTGCCGTCGGTGAATCTCAGGTATTGATGTATCGTCGGCACGGTGGCCGGACCGTGCCGTTGTTGCTTGGGGCGTCGTGTTGGCGTCCTGGGCTGCATGCCTTGCTTCATGCGGCGTCGGGGTTCCTCCGGGAGTGCGACGCCGGAACGTCTTTCAAACCGGTACTCCGTTCACAACGCCTTCGGCACCGCATCTGTCACGGCATTGCCACCACACTTGCCACATTCAGCACTGGCCGAACCATGCCAGCCCGACCAACCTGATCCGACGTTTCCCGCATGGCTGTCTTCACCGCTGTCACCGAACCCCAACTCGCAGAATGGATGCGCCATTACGATCTCGGCGAAGTCGTCGAGTTTCGCGGCATCCCGTCCGGTATCGAGAACAGCAATTTTTTTCTGACGACGACGCGCGGCGAATACGTCCTCACGATTTTCGAAAAGCTGACGGCCGAACAACTGCCGTTCTATCTCGACCTGATGCGGCATCTGGCGTCGCACCGCGTGCCGGTGCCGGACCCCATGCCGCGCGAAGACGGTGCGCTGTTCGGCACCTTGCATGGCAAGCCCGCCGCCATCGTGACCAAGCTCGAGGGCGCGCCGGAGTTGGCGCCGCGTGTCGAACACTGCATCGAGGTCGGGCAGATGCTCGCGCGCATGCATCTGGCGGGACGCGATTACGCACGTTATCAGCCGAATCTGCGCAGTCTGCCGTGGTGGCGGGAAACCGTGCCGATCGTCCTGCCGTTTCTGGAAGGCGCGCAACGCGACCTGCTGTCAACCGAACTGGCGCATCAGGAAGCCTTCTTCGCCTCCCCGGATTACGCCGCGCTGCCCGAAGGCCCATGCCACGCCGATCTGTTCCGTGACAACGCGCTGTTCGCGCATGCCGCGCCGGATACGGGCCACGAAGTACGGCTCGGGGGCTTCTTCGACTTCTATTTCGCCGGCTGCGACAAGTGGCTGTTCGACGTCGCCGTGACGGTCAACGACTGGTGCGTCGACCTCGCCACCGGCAAGCTGGACGACGCGCGCACCGAAGCGATGCTGCGCGCCTATCAAACGGTGCGCCCCTTCACCGTCGAAGAAAACCGCCATTGGGGCGATATGCTGCGTGCGGGCGCGTACCGTTTCTGGGTCTCGCGCCTGTATGATTTTCATTTGCCGCGCGCGGCCGAACTCCTCAAACCGCACGACCCCGGCCATTTCGAGCGCATTCTGCGCGAACGCCTTTGCGGCGTTCCACTTCCAGGCATTCATACCTCATGCAACTGATCGAAGTTCCCGCGAAAACCGGCTATGTGTGGTTCCGGCAGGGTATCTGGCTGTTCCGCAAGAACCCGCTCGCGTTTCTGACGCTGTTCTTCACGTACCTGCTGGTGATGACGCTGGTGTCGCAGATTCCGGTGATCGGCAGCGTGCTGCCGCTGGTGTTTATTCCGGGCGTCGCGGTCGGCTTCATGGCGGCATGCCGCAATACGATCGCGGGCAAACCCGTGTTCCCGACGATCCTCGTCGACGGCTTTCACTCTTACGGCCCAGTGGTCGCCAAACGGCTGCTCGTGCTCGGCGTGCTGTATGTCGTCGCGATGGCGCTGGTGCTGGCCGGTTCCGCGCTCGCCGACGGCGGCATGCTGCTGAAGGTGATGCTCGGCGGCGCGACGATGGATCAGGAAGCAATCGCCAACAGCAATATGCCGCTTGCGGTTCTCACCGCCTTCGCGTTCTACATTCCGGCGGCGATGCTGTTCTGGTTCTCACCGATTCTCGCCGCGTGGCATGACGTGCCGCCCATCAAGGCGATGTTCTTCAGCTTCGTCAGTTGCTGGCGCAATCGCGGGGCGTTCATCGTATTCGGCGCGCTGTGGTTCGCGGTGGCGATGACGGTATCGCTTGGTTTGTCTGCGTTGATGCAGGCGCTGGGCGCCGGCGACTATGCGTTCGCGATCCTGATGCCCGCCACGATGATCGTCACGACCATGCTGTATTGCTCGTTCTACGCAACGTACCGCGGTTGCTTCGGCGTGCAGACGCCCGAAGCGCCGGATTTGCCGACCACGCCGGCGGCTTGAACGATATCCTCCGCGGGCGCGCGTCGCGGCGCCCGCCCACGCGCTCCGTCCGCTCGGCACACCTCTGTGCCGCTTCCATCTGCCCTCCAGCATTCGTCAACACACGCCGATTTGCGGCACAATGGTTCGCACGCAATCCATTTGCACGCTCTTTTACACGAGATGCATCATGACTCAGCGCCCCGCTCTGCCCTTCACGCTCGACGAACAACTCTGCTTCGCCCTCTATTCGACCTCGCTCGCGATGACGAAAGCGTACAAGCCGTTGCTCGACAAGCTCGGCCTCACGTATCCGCAATATCTGGCGATGCTGGTGCTCTGGGAGACCGATGACGTCACGGTCAAGGACATGGCCACGCGCCTGAACCTCGATTCGGCGACGGTCACGCCGCTGCTCAAACGTCTCGAGGCGCAAGGATTGGTGGAACGGGTACGCGGTGTCGACGACGAACGGCTCGTGTACATACGGCTCACCAAAACCGGCACCGCACTCAAGCGTCAGGCACGTGAAGTGCCGGCGGAAATCTTTTGCGCGACCCAGCAGACGCCGGAATTCCTGCTGCGTCTGCGCGATGATCTGACACGCCTGCGCACCACTCTCAGCGATTACATGGACCAATAGTTGGTCTGCTGCTAAAGGCATGCTATCGCCGTGATGCGAAATTTCATTTGCACACTAATCATTTGTGTACTATCTTAGTCGCATGCCGCTTCAACACGCGTCCGTCAGAAGGCGGGCAAAGCATCAGCGGCAAACATGCGGACCCTGACCACCCAAATAAAGGAGCAGCACAATGAACATCCTCTACAAAGCAAGCGCAACCAGCACCGGTGGCCGTGACGGTCGTGCAGTGTCGTCGGACAATGCGTTGGACGTGAAGCTCGCGGCGCCGCGCGAACTCGGCGGTAACGGCGCGGCGGGCACTAATCCAGAGCAACTGTTTGCGGCGGGCTACTCGGCCTGTTTCCTGAGCGCGATGAAGTTCGTCGCCGGCCAGCGCAAGCAGACCTTGCCGGCCGATACGCAAGTCAGCGCCGAAGTGGGCATCGGTCCGAACGACAACGGCGGCTTCGCACTCGACATCGATTTGCGAATCTCGCTGCCGGGCCTCGCCGCGGACGCTGCCAAGGAACTGGTTGATGCGGCCCATCAGGTCTGCCCGTATTCGAACGCTACGCGCAACAACGTCGCGGTTCGTTTGCAGGTTGCGTAAATTGCCGACCGCGTGAATCGCGGATAGATGTGATTTGTGGACATGGCGCGGCAAAACCGCATCGTGACTAGCGGCGCCCGCGCCCGGCAGTACCGGCGCGGACGCCGTTTTCTTGTCGCGAACGCGGCATGTAATGTGCGGCACCGACTGTTGCCGCTAATTTGCTGGGTCGGTCGCGCGCGACCGGCTTTGCGAATCATCAAGGCGATCAGTAACGTCGTCGCCTGATGTGGGTCTTTTTTGCGCGGTCGACTTTCCCGCCCCGCGACCATCGCCCCCAACCCGCGAATCTCCGATGACACGCGTTCGACGACCGAGCGACACTTTCAGTACTGGTCTGGTCTGGATTCACCGCGACCTGCGCAGCACGGACAACGACGCGCTCTACCAGGCGCTCAAGCATTGCGAGCGCGTCTGGTGCGTATTTATGTTCGACACGGCGATCCTGCAACCGCTGATCGACAGTTGGCAGGCTCGCCATGCCGATGCACAGCCGCAAGACCGCCGCATCGAGTTCATTCTTGCGGCGCTGGACGAATTAGACAAAGCGCTACGCGCCTAGTCTCGGCGGCTGACACTCACGCCGCTGTAACTCGGTAGCCGCACCGCAAGCACCGGCGTTTCGATACCCGGTGCTTCAACCTACGCAGCTTAGTGCTGGGTCATCCACGACGGCTGACGGACGTTCATGTCACGGTCGAGCTTGCGCATGCGGAATTCGAGATCGTAGAGATCGGTTGCCTCGGCGAGAAACGCGTCAGCGCGTTCCTTCGCGAGTTGATCGGGCGACTTGGTCAGAAACAGGAAAAGGCGGGTAAGCAGGTACATGGTCGACCTCGGCAATGATGTTAGGCGTTAACGCCTAGGGGATAACCCGTATTATAGGGAAAACCCTAGGCTTAGCCAACATTTCATTTCGAAGCGTTGTTCGTAAGTCACCGTGCGTCCGCAGAAGCCGCTGTGGCGGTGCTTTCCGCCGCCCGGCCTGCGCCCGTGCGGCGCTGGTGCCTGAAAAACTCCCACACCAACGCGCTCGCGTCCGGACCTTTGGCGGAGTGAAACGGCAACGCGTCGTCGCCGCCGCTCCAGGCGTGAGCGAGCCCTTGCACCCGGCATAGCCGAACCACTCGCCGTCCGCCGCGCACATAATCGCGCATCACCATCCCGCCCTTGCGTTCTTCGCGTATGTCGCCGGATTTGCGCGCGCCGCTTTCGTCGACGATCCGGTTCAGGCGGAGAAACTGCACCGCCAATTGCTCGGCATTGACGGGCGCGACCACATGATCAGCGTCGCCATGGATGATCAGCGCCGGCATGCCGGGGTATTGCTTCATATCGGCGATTTCGTCGACGAGTTCGGCCGGTTCGCCGCGCGCGCCGCGCCGCATCACGTCCATTGCCGTGATGCCGGAGTGAGCCTCGCCGAAAGCCGGGCCCGAGTGCAGCGCGACCGCGGCAAAACGTTCCGGATAGTTGATGGCGAGGAGCGCCGTCAGGCCGGCTCCGGCGGAGATCCCGGCGACATACACGCGCTCGCTGTCGAAACCATGCTCGGCAACCAGCGCGTCCACCAGCGAAACCACCGCGCGCGTCTCGGCGCCGCCGGCGCTGTCGCTGGAGTCGTACCAGTGCCAGCAACGATGCGAATGCGCATGCTTCGACTGCTCCGGATAAACCACGGCAAAGCCAAAGCGGTCCGCCAACACGTTCATGCGCGTGCCCGCGGCGAATTCGTCGATCGATTGCGTGCAGCCGTGGAGCATGACCACCAGCGGCATGGCCTCGAGCGCATGGCCGGAAGGGATATACAGCCCGTACTGAAGGTGGTTGACGAGCCGCCCCGGCGCCGCGGGCGCGGAGTGAAACGAACGCGTCCATGAGCCGCTGGCCCATGCCGAGGCGCGCGGACGAACGCGCGATTCACGCGCGGTGCGCGGCGCTTCGCGTTTGGCGGGCGCGCGCAGCGCTTCCGTCGGCTTGATCGGACGAACTTTCGCCGAGGGCTTGCTGGTGGCGGGCCGCGCCGGCCGCGTGGCAATGCGCTTGGTCGTTTTGTGAGCGTGTTCGGTCTGGATCGCGAGCAATCGCTTGAGGCCGCGCAGCCAGATTTTCGATAGACTTTTTGCCATCGGCGGATAACCTCGCAAAAAGGGACGGGGTCCGTTCGCTAGAACGGCATTTTGTTGTGCAATGCACAATAACACCAATCCTCATGCGATGCTGACAGCATAAAGCGATGCCCAAGTCGGAAATTTCGTCACCGGCGAACCTTGCGGCGGACCAGGCGTCCAATCGCGGCAAGACATGTTCGCCAGCCAACGTCCGCGGATAAAACGCGCGACGCGCAGCGAGACCGCAGTGCGGCGCCGCGTCTATACTGGCAGTTGATCTTGATGCGCAGGCCTTTCCCGCGTCGGCGATTCAAGCCGTTCACGCGTTAATTCATACAACCAATTCTACGCGGCCTTGGTCGCGCCTTTTTGCCATGCCCGATTTGCCTGCCAACCTGTGGTATTCGATCACCAGCCTCGGCGGCGCCGGTATGACGCTGCCGCTTGCGTTTGCCATCGCGCTTTGGCTGGCGCTCGGCTACACCTGGCGCATGGCCGCCGGCTGGTTGCTGTTGCTCGGCACCGCCATCGGCGTCGTGACCGTAACCAAGCTGGCGTTCCTCGGCTGGGGTGTCGGCGTGCGCGAACTGGATTTCACCGGCGTCAGCGGCCATGCGATGCTGTCCACCGCCGTTTATCCGGTCGCTCTGTTCCTGATGCTGTTGCCCACACGCACGGTGCCGCGGCTGCTCGGCGTTGCGCTCGGCCTCGCCGCCGGTATCGCGGTGGGGTTGTCGCGAGTCGTGTTGAGCGCTCACTCGCCGTCCGAGGCCGTCACCGGCTGTCTGGTCGGCGCGCTCGCCGCGCTGATATTCGTGCGCATGGCGTGGAATGCGGAGCCCGGCCGGCTTTCCGCCCTGGGGGTCACTGCGAGCCTGATGGTTCTCGCGGTGCTCATGCACGGCGTGCACGTGCCCACGCACCGCTGGGTCACGCACATCGCACTGAAGGTGTCCGGACATGAGAGGCCGTTCATTCGCGCGAAATGGAAAGCCGTGCGCGATGTCCGCCCCGCCACGGCGCCGCTCTCGCAAACACTCAACAGGCTCACGCGGCCGCGTTCTTCCGACGCCTGAAAAATACGCTGTCGCTGACTTACTCGCCGCTTGCCGCGGCCCGCCGAAGCAGCGTCATGCCTACCGCTATAACGGCGTCTATATTACGATAGCGTTTTAACCCGCCGCTCCGGCCCATGTCGGACATCCAAGCTTTCATGACCCTGTCCCGTCGCCTTGCGAAACATGCGCTGTTCGCCGTCAGCGCCGTCTCCATTGCCGTCAGCGCCAATGCACGCGCCGACGAACTCGTCGTCTCCGCCGCCGCCAGCCTGACCAACGCGTTCAAGGCGGTCAGCGAGGCCTTCGAGCAGCAGCATCCCGGCACCAAGGTGCTGCTTAACTTCGGGGCCTCCGACGTATTGATGCAGCAGATCGTCAAGGGCGCACCCGCCGACGTGTTCGCGTCCGCGGATCAGAAAGCCATGGACAAGGCGGCCGCCGAAAAAGTGATCGTGCCCGCCACGCGCAAGGATTTCGCCGCCAACTCTCTGGTGCTGATCGTGCCAACGGACAGCCATTTCGCGCCCATCAGACTGAATGAACTGGCTTCGGCGAACGTCAAGCGCATCGCGTACGGCGACCCGGCGTCCGTGCCGGTCGGCCGCTACACGCAAGGCGCGCTGCAGGCCGCGGGCATTTGGGATGCGGTCAGCGCCAAGGCGGTGCTCGCCGCGAACGTGCGCCAAAGCCTCGACTACGTGTCGCGCGGCGAAGTCGACGCCGGCTTCGTGTTCGGCACCGACGCCGCGGTCATGCCGGACAAGGTCAAGATCGCGATGACCGTGCCGACGCAAACGCCGATCACCTACCCGATCGCGCAAGTCGAAGGCAGCCGCCATGCCGCCGACGCGCAGGCTTTCACGCGCTTCGTGCTGTCGCCCGCCGGCCAGGCCGTGCTGGCGAAGTACGGTTTCAAGCCGGCGCATTAACTTCCAGCATTAACCTCCATTAACCTCACGCAAGCACCGCACGCTCATGCAACAGGCCTGGATTCCGCTCTTGCTGTCGCTCAAAGTGGCGGGCTGGGCCACCGCGCTCAATCTGGTGTTCGGCGTCGCGGCGGGCTTCGGTTTGTCGCGCTGGCGCTCGGGCGCGCGCGACGTGATCGATTCGCTGCTGATGCTGCCGCTCGTGATGCCGCCCACCGTGCTCGGCTACTACCTGCTGGTGCTGCTCGGACGGCGCGGCGTGATCGGCGCCTGGCTCGACCGCTTCGATATTCAGTTGGTGTTCACCTGGCAGGGCGCGGTAATCGCGTCGACGGTGGTCGCCTTTCCGCTCGTGCTGAAATCGGCGCGCGCCGCCTTCGAAGCCGTCGATCCGCAACTCGAGCGGGCCGCGCGCACGCTCGGCGTCAGCGAGACGGCGGTGTTTTTTCGCGTGACGCTGCCGCTCGCCGCGCGCGGCATTCTGGCCGGCGGCCTGCTGGCGTTCGCCCGGGCGCTCGGCGAATTCGGCGCGACGCTGATGATCGCGGGCAATTTGCCGGGGCGCACGCAAACGCTGTCGGTGGCGGTCTATTCTGCCGTGCAAGCGGGCGACGACGGCACCGCGAATTTCCTCGTGCTCGTGACTTCGGTGACGTGCGTCGCGATCCTGCTGCTCGCGGGCCGCCTCGTGCCGCAGCACACGCTTTTCGCTTCGCGTTGACATGCCGCTCGCCGTCGATATCCGCAAAACTTTCGAGAGCGCCGAGCGCCGTTTCACGCTCGACGTCTCGTTCAAGGCGAGCACGCAGCGCGTCGTGCTGTTCGGGCCGTCCGGCGCGGGAAAAACGCTGACCTTGCAGGCCATCGCCGGCCTGCTGCGTCCCGACGAAGGCAAGATCACGCTGAACGGCGACGCCTTGTTCGACAGCGCGCGCGGCGTCGACCTGAGACCGCAAGCGCGCAAGATCGCGTATCTGTTTCAGGATTACGCGCTGTTTCCGCATCTGAACGTGCGGCAAAACATCGGCTTCGGTTTGCAGCAAGGCTGGCTCAATCCGCGTGCGCGGATCGCGCATCCGCAGGTCGATTACTGGCTCGACGCGCTGGAACTGAGAAGCGTCGCGGGCAATCATCCCGCCCAGCTTTCAGGCGGACAAAAGCAGCGCGTGGCGCTGGCGCGAGCGCTTGTCGCGCAACCGCGCCTGCTGTTGCTCGACGAACCGTTTTCGGCGCTCGATAGCGTGCTGCGTCAGCACATGCGGCGCGAACTGTCGGATCTGCAAACGCGGCTCGATATTCCGATGGTGCTGATCACGCACGATCCCGATGACGTCGCCGCGTTCGGCGACCAGGTCGTGCAGGCGACCGACGGCTGCGTGCGTGAGAATCAGCCGTTCACCGGCTACGTGCGCAGCGAGCCTTGACCGGGCGCGCGGTTTTCGCGGCCTTGCGAGCCTTTCAAACCGTCCGCGCCTCAATCCCTCACGCCAAGAATCACACTCGACGCCTTGAACGCGGCCACGGCGCTTTTTCCTTCCGCGAGGCCGAGCGTGTCGACGCTCTCATTGGTGACGACCGCGGTGATCACCGCGCCGCCGTCCAGCAGCAGCGACACCTCGGCATTAACAGCGCCACGTTTCACGCTCTGCACCGTGCCGCGCAACTGATTGCGCGCCGAAAGTTTCAGCGGCGCGCCGCGTTCGTCCTCGATGAGCAGCACCACCCACGAAGCCTTGATCAACGCAAACGCCGCCGTACCCTCGACGAGCCCCAGCGTCTCGGCGCTTTCATGCGTCAGCACCGCGACGATCGACTGGCCGCCGGGCAGCGCCAGCGACACCTCATCGTTCACCGTGCCGCGCGTGATCGCCGACACCGTGCCATAGAGTTGATTGCGCGCGCTCGTCTTTACACCGATGCGGCCGATCAGATCCCAATCCATCGCGAAACCTTCAATCGCCGCCCCCGCACGTTCGAGAAAGCGCCGATGCTCGCGCTCCACCGCGCGAAACGTCTCGATCAGCTTCACGGCGCGCGGCGTGAGCGTGGTGCCGCCACCGCCCTTGCCGCCGGTCAGCCGCACGACGAGCGGCTCGCCGGCGAGGTTGTTCATCGTGTCGATGGCGTCCCACGCGCCTTTGTAGCTCATGCCGACCGCCTTTGCGGCGCTGGTGATCGAACCGGTCTCGCCGATCGCCGCAAGCAGCGCGATCCGCGACGCGCCGCCGAGCGTTTGCTCGCCCGCCTGAAACCAGACGGAGCCGCCCAGTTCGAGCGGTTCGTGGGAAGAATCGGTGGACTTGGACGTCATGGCTGAGACCGCTTGATGAGCGGGAGAAAGGCAGCGAATCATTATAACGACGCGCACGTGAGCGACCGGACGCGCACGCAGCGATACGCCAATGGCAGCGAGCCGAACTCGAAAACGGATAGATGGGATACTCGAGCGCGAAGCATCGAACACCTCGCCCTTTCCATTTTCGGCGCGGCGGGCCTGGGCCTTCGCTTGAATCCGTGCGCCGCAACTTCAGCAAGGAGCAAGACAGTGAATATCGATCTATCGGGCAAGACCGCGATTGTCAGCGCATCCACGGCGGGCATCGGCCTCGCGATCGCCACCGGCATTGCAGCGTCCGGCGCGGAAACGCTCATCAACGGACGCAAGCAGGACGCCGTGGAGCGCGCCATCGACACCATCCGCAAGACCGCGCCGCACGCGAAGCTGCGCGGCTTCGCCGGCGACCTCGGCACGCGCGAGGGCTGCGACGCGTTGGCGAAAGCCGTGCCGCAGACGGACATTCTCGTGAACAACCTCGGCGTGTTCGGCTCCGGCGACATCTTCACCACCGAGGACGACGATTGGGAGCGCTACTTCCAGGTCAACGTGATGTCGGGCGTTCGGCTCACGCGCCATTACCTGAAGGGAATGATGGAACGCAAATGGGGCCGCGTGGTGTTCATCTCGTCGGAGTCCGGCCTGAATATTCCGGCGGATATGCTCGCTTACGGCTTCTCGAAGACCGCGCAACTGAGCATCGCGCGCGGCATCGCCAAGCACGCCGCCGGCAGCGGCGTGACCGTGAATTCCGTGCTGCCGGGACCGACGCTGTCGGCCGGCTTCCGCTCGATGGTGGAAGAGACGGCGAAGGAGCAAGGCAAGACCGTCGAGCAGGTCGGCACCGAGTTCGTGCGCGCGCATCGCGGCAGCTCGATCATCCAGCGGCCGGCCACCACCGAGGAAGTCGCGAACATGGTCGTCTACGTCTGCTCGCCGCAAGCCTCGGCGACCACCGGCGCGGCGTTGCGCGTGGACGGCGGCGTGGTCGATACGATCGCTTGACGGCCGCGCGCCGCTTCTAAAGATCAACGGGCGGCGGCATGGTCAAGTGAAATAGACCCCGCCCGTTCAGCACGCGTGCATCTCACACGCGGTGAGTTTGGTCCCGGCATTCAAACCGCGTACTGCGCGATCCCGTTGCCGAACGACCAGTTCTCCTTGTCCACCTCGACGAGACTGATGAACACATCTTCTCGCCGCAGCCCCGGCGACTGCGCGAGTTCATCCGCGATGCGCTGGTACAGCGCCCTCTTCTGCTCGAGCGTGCGCGTGTTGCTCACCGTGAGTTGAATCGCGACGAAATCATCGCTGCGCTCGATGTTCAGATACTGCCTGTCGTAAATCAGATTGCCGGCCTCGTGCTCGCTGAGAAGCATGAAGACGTCGTCCTTCGGGACGTTGAACGTGCCGACCAGCGCGCGCTGGATGCTGTCGGTCAGCGCCTTCCGGTATTCGGCCGGTTTGCCGGCGCGCAGGGCGATTCGTGTGAGCGGCATGGTCAAACTCCTTCGCTGCGGTTGATTGGATAAACCCAGCTTAGGCGCACTGATTCATAATGAACAGACATCGTTGATCATTTCATTCATATCCATTCAAAATGAAAGTTCTCGATCTGGATGCCGTGCGAGCGTTCGTTCTGGTTGCCGATCTGCGCAGTTTCACGCGCGCCGCGGATGCGCTCGACACCACGCAATCGGCCGTCAGCCTGAAGCTCAAGCGGCTGGAGGCGCACCTCGGCAAGCAGTTGCTGGAGCGCACGCCGCGCGTCGTGCGCCTTTCCGCGGACGGCAACGCGTTTCTCGGCGCCGCGCGCGATCTGCTGAACGCGCATGAACGCGCGCTGGGTGCGCTGTCCGTGGAGCGCAGACGGCTCGCGCTCGGACTGAGCGAGCACGTCGCCGGCGCGGACCTGCCACGCTTGCTCGCGAGACTCAACGCGCACGATCCGGGTTTGATCGTGGAATTGCACATGGGGACGTCCGCGTCGCTGCTCGCGCAATTCGATGAGCGCCGCCTCGACGCGGTCATCGTTCGCTACGGCGTCGACCAGCCGCCGCGCGACGACGCGCAGGTGCTGTTCAGCGAGCCGCTCGGCTGGCTCGCCACGCCGGAATGGTTGCCTCGCGTCGGCGAGCCGTTGGCGCTGGCTCTGTTGAGCCCGCCGTGCAATGTGCGCGACGTCGCGCTGCGCACGCTGACGGCGGCGGGCATTGCGTGGCAGGAAGTGTTCGTCGGCGGCGGTGTGGCGGCCGTTGGAGCGGCGGTCGCGGCGGGGCTCGCCGTGTCGCCGCTGGCGCGCAGGGTGGCGCCCCCCGGTTTGGCCGATGTCGGCGCGCGGCTAGGCTTGCCGCCGCTGCCGCAGTCGCGCGTGACGCTGCATTCGCGGGTCAGGGACACGCGGTCGGCGGAAACCTTGCGGTTGGTGGCGAATGGATTGGCGAGCGTCTGAGGCATGCGCCGCGCGTCATCACCGCGCGGGTCGATCCGAATTCAGCGAAGAATCGGCGGCAGCGAGCCGCTGCTGGCGGTGGCCGGGTTGGTCGCGGCGTCGGCCGGATTGGCGCTGACGTTGACCGATTTGGCCGGTGCGGTCGCCTGAGGTGCGGCCGGCTTCGCCGCGACCTCGACCGCCTGGGCATGTGCCGGACGATCCTGGGCCACGTTGGCATGCATGAGCTTCGGCTGGGCCGATTTCGCTTGAGCGACTTGTGCGTGCGGCTTGTTGGCCTGTGCCATCACGGCAGTCTTTTGCGGCGACTTGGGCTTGCCCGCGGCCGGCCCCTTGATCGCGCCTGTCGCGCCTTTCGTCGCGCCTTTGGCTGCCGCCTTTTTCACGCTGCCATGCGTTGCGGCCTTCTTGCCGCCCTGTGTAGACGAAGCGATGCGTTGCGTCGTGTGCCGACCACTCGTCGCATGCTTCGAACCTGACTTGACCGCAGCCCTTGAACCGGCCGCCGGGTTGCCCTTGCCCGCGCCGGCCGCTTTCCTCGCCGGCTTCGCGCCATGCGCGCTCGCCTCCGGCGGGTTCCACACCTCCTGATAGCCGGCTGCCATTGCCACACCCGACACGCACCACACGGCAACCGCCGTTGCTACTGCTCGAACCCACATCTCCCGCTTCTCCTAATTTTCGGCGTCTCATAACGAGCCGGGATTATATTCCCTTGCAAAAATCCCTTTTTAGACTAGTATTGGTTTTAAGTACAGATAAGGACTTACCCGCTCATGCCTCATGCCGCCCGCGCCACGCAGTCCGAACCGCCGATCCACCGGCCCGTTTCGGAACCCACGCTCACGGAAATGTCCGCGGCGGGCCTACGCGCGTTCTTCAACATCGCGCGCGACTGGAACCTGAGCGCCGACGAGCAAATCGTGCTGCTCGGCTCGCCCGGCCGCTCCACGTACTTCAAATGGAAGTCGGCGCCCGAAACGGCCCGCCTCGGGCGCGACACGCTGGAGCGCCTGTCGCTGCTGCTCGGCATCTACAAGGCGCTGCAAATCCTGCTGCCGCAACCCAGCGCCGCCGACGCATGGATCAAGCGCCCCAATAGCGCCCCGCCGTTCGGCGGACGCCGCGCGCTGGACCGCATGCTGGCCGGCAACATCAGCGACCTCGTGGCCGTGCGCCAGTATCTCGACGCAATGCGAGGCGGCTGGGCGTGACACAACCGTATTGGCAGGACCGCTGGCGCACCGCGCCGCTCGACTGGTCGCCCGCGTATCGCGTGATTCCCACGCGCTTTCCGGCCGTCAATCTGTTCGACCGGGTGGCTTCGCCGGAAGACTTCGACGCGCTATACGCGCTCGAGGCCATGACCAACGACCGTCTGCGCACCGAAATCGGCGAACTCGATCTGGTGCCGCGCGAAGAGCGCCGCTTCGGGCCCGGCTACGGGCCGATCATGGCCGCGCTCACCCATCTGAATCCGCTCGGCAGCCGTTTCTCCGACGGCACCTACGGCGTGTTCTATTGCGCCCGCTCGCGCGCCACGGCTATCGCCGAAACGCGCTACCACACGGGAAAATTTCTGGAGGCGACCGCCGAGCCGCCGATGCGCCAGCAAATGCGCCTCTACACGGTGCTCGCGCAAGGCGAGGTGGTCGACATCCGCGACGACGCTTCGCTCGATCTCGCGGTGCTGTCGCCGGACGATTATCTCGCCGGACAGTCGCTCGGCCGGGCCGTGCGCGAGGCGGGCGCGCCGGGCATCGCGTATCCGTCGGTGCGGGACGACGGCGGCGAGTGCCTCGCCGCGTTCAAAACGACGCTGCTGCGCGACTGCCACCACGCGGCGTATCTGGAATACAACTGGAACGGCGCGAGCGTCGACATGGTGTTCGAGCTCAGCCAGGTCGGCTGATGGACCCGGCAAGCGCCGCGGCAAGCCATCAAGGCAAGGCGAGCGCGTCGGCGCCCTCGGCGAGCGCGGCTTCGACCGAGATCGACCAGCGCTGCAACGCCAACGGCTCGACAATTGTCAGCTTGCCGCCCGGTCCGAATGCGCCGGTGTCGATGAATACCTGCGAGCCGATCTGCTGAATGTCGCGCATCGGCGTATGGCCGCAATAGGTGAGCGAAAGCCCGCGTTGCAGCGACGGATCGCCGTTGCCCAACGCCAGTTCGCGGCCCCACAGCAATTGCTGGCGCGTTTCGGCGGAATAGTTGCCGGCGTCGAGATCGGCGTCGGTGCCGAAGAATTCAGCGTGCAAAATGTTGAAGCGCTCCTTGCCGCTGCCGACCACGCGCACGAGCGGCAGCGTGCGCAGACGTTCCGCGTAGTGCTGCAAGCGTTCGTCGGGCAAATCCGCCGCCCACGTTCCACCGATTCCATACCACCACTGACGCCGCAAGCGGCCGTCCGCGACGGCGCATAACGCGTCTTCGTGATTGCCGAGCACGGCGAAGAACCACGGCTTGTCGAGCAGCGCCAACGCCTGCTCGGAATGCGCGCCGCGGTCCACCAGATCGCCCACCGAAAAGAGCCGGTCGCAAGCCGGGTCGAACGCGATCGTGCGCAGCAGATAGCGCAACGCATCGACACAGCCATGCAGGTCGCCGACTACAAAGTCGCGGCCGCTCTGGTTGGCCGAATGATGCTGAACGGAGTTGACGAGTACGGAAGCCATGTGTTCATGATAATGCCGCGTGGGCGAATACGTATGCGCGTTGCCGATCCTAACGCACGGCGAGCGCTCCAGGCCGCGTAGAATCCGCGGCACGGACGTCTCCCCACCTCTATTCCATGCCCGCAAAATATTATCCGCAGGTTTTTCGCAATCGCCCGCGCATGCTGGCCGGCCTCGTCGTCGGCATCGTGGCGACGCTGTTCGTGCCCGAGCCGGCGCGGCCGATGGTCCGCATACTGGCCGGCTGGGACGCAGCCGTCTGGAGCTATCTGCTGCTGATCTGGGTGCACATGGCCGCGGCCGACGAAAGCCGGGTCCGCGCCTTCGCCCGACGCGACGATGAAAACGCGGGCGTGGTGCTGTTCGTGATCTGCGTGGCGACGGTCGCGAGCATTGCCGCGATCGTGCTCGAACTGGCCTCGATAAAAGGCACGGCCGGCGCCTCGACCGTATGGCACTACGTGCTCACCGGACTCACGCTGATGGGCGCGTGGTTCATGATCCCGACCATTTTCGCGCTGCACTACGCGCGGCTCTACTACGACACCGACGCCACGGAAACCGCGCTCCTGTTTCCCGACCATGCGCTCGAGCCGGACTATTGGGACTTCCTGTACTTCTCCTTCACCATCGCCGTGGCCTCGCAGACCGCCGACGTGGTGCTGCGCTCGCGCTCGATTCGCCGCGCCGCGCTCGCGCAATCCATTCTGTCGTTCTACTTCAACGTCGCGGTGCTTGGGCTTTGCGTGAATATCGCGGCGGGGCTGCTCGGTTCGTGACCGCGCCTCGCGCGCGGCAGTAACCATCCCCGTCTCAACCGTCTCGTGTAAAACCCGGACCACCTCGCCCGTTTTACACGCAGGCCGTCCCCGCCAGCGAACGCCGCTTCGCTTCCACCTTTCAGCGCGCTTCCCGACAGGGCGCACGTTCGCGCATCCCACGTTCCGCTCGCGACACGCTTGGCACAAGCCTTGCTGCGCCTACGCGCATTGAACTGGCCCACCCGTGCGTCCGACGCCTGGCGTCAAAATGCGCTTCACTTGGCCAGCGGCGTGACGATCTTTGCACTACATTGACCGATACGCGCCTACGCTTCATTCATCGCGCGGTACCCGGCCCTGGAAGCCCAACGAGCGTTGTGATCGCATGCCCATTGCATCCACACCGCAGCAGGACGAATCTGGAAACGACCGATGGAATCTCCGAACAGGTACGCGCCGCGGATCTACTTTTTTCATTCACTTCTAGTTGGTCCGCTCGACGCGTGGCCTGCGCGGTTCGCTCACGCGGCCTCGCTGGGCTTCGATCACGCGCTGATCGGCAGCCTCTTCGAGCCTGGGCAGGCCGGCCACGGACAGGTGGTCGGCAATCACGCCCGGCTGCATCCGGCGTTCAAGACTCAGCAAGCCGCCGCCGACGCGATCCGCACGCTCGCGGACGCCGCGCGCCAGAACGGCCTGACTTTGCTGGTCGATCTCGTGATCGACCGGATGGCCGCCGACGGCGCGCTATACGCCGAACACGCCGACTGGTTCCATCCGTTCGAGTCTGACGAGGCGCGGCTCGATCCGCGCCATGTGCATCGCGAGGACAACGTCGCGTATGCGAACTTCAACGATGCCGGCAGCCGCGCCGCGCTGGCCGACTGGTGGACGCGGCAACTGCTCGCGCTGGCCGACGCCGGCGTGGGCGGCTTTCGCTTCGACTCGCCGCATCGCGTGCCTGGCGCCGTCTGGCGCCAACTCGGCGATGCCGTGCGCCTGAAGCATCCCAACGTGCGTTTTCTCGCCGCGACGCCGGGTCTCTCGCGCAGCGATCTGCCGGACCTCGAAGGCGCGGGCTTCGACAGCGTGTTCTCATCGGTGCGCTGGTGGGACTTTCGTTCGAGCTGGATGGTCGAGGAGCACGCCGCGCTCGCGCGCATCGCCGGGCCGGTCGCGTTTTCCGAAGCGCCGTACGGCACGCGCCTCGCCACCGAGTTCAGCGATGCGCACGACGCCGCCATCGTCGAACGCGCCTACCGTCGCGCATTGTTGACGGCGGCCTCGATCGGCACCGGCTGGATGATGCCGATGGGCTTCGAATACGGCGTGACCGAACCGATGTCGCAAACACGCGGCGACGCCTCGCAGTACGCACTCGCCTGCCAGGCAAAAAAATTCGATCTCTCCGAGCCGATCGCGCGTCTGAACGAGATCGTGCGCCATACCTCGTCGCTGCAAGCCAACGGCGAACTGCGCCCGCTCAGCGGACCCGGGGCGCCCGCGGCCGTCCTGCTGCGCGCCGATCACGCCGACCTGCGCGATGCCGGCGAGGCGATCCTGATCGCGATCAATCCCGAACTCGGCGCGCCGGTGCGCGTCGATCCGGCGCGCTTTCTCGCCGGCGTGCCGGGCAACTTCACGCGCTTCATGCCGCTCGACGCGCCCGGCCACGTCACGCCCGCCACCTTGACGCCCTTCACGCTCGCGCCCGGCGCGGCGCGCCTGTTCCGCGCGGTAACCGAAAAGCCGATCTGTCTCGCGCCGCCGATCGACAAGCCGAACAGCAAGCGCAGCGGCCACAAGACCGTGCTCGAAGCGCTCAATGCGCCGCGCGTGGCGATCGAGAGCGTGACGCCTTCGGTCGATCATGGCCGTTTCGCGGCCAAGCGCTCGGTGGGCGAGCGCGCCGAAATCAGCGCGGCGATTTTCGCCGAAGGTCACGACAAGATCGCGGCAGCCGTGATCTGGCGCGCCGCCGACGAAACCGCCTGGCACGAAGTGCTGATGACTCCGGCGCAGCCCGCCGGCCTCGACATCTGGAAGGCGCGCATTCCGCTCGAACGCCTCGGCCGTCACGAGTTCACCGTGATCGCGTGGCGCGACGACTTCGCGTCGCTGGTCGAGCACATCGAGAAGAAGCTGAAGGCGGGCCAAACCGTCGAGCTCGAACTCGACGAAGCCGCGCATCTGTTCGCGCTGGTGCTGGCCGAAGTGGAAACGGCGGAAGGCGCGGTGACCGAGCCGCTCGAACGGATCGTCACGCAGTTCACGAAGGCCGACGTCGAAACCAAGCTCGCGCTGATTCTCGCGCCGGCCACGGCGAAAGCGATGACCGCCGCGCGCCACCGCCCGTTCCTGAGCCGCGACCCGGTGGTCTACAAGATCGACGCGGACCGCGCCGCCGCGCGCTTCGCGAGCTGGTACGAGATCTTCCCGCGTTCGATGAGCGACGACGAATCGCGTCACGGCACCTTCGCCGACGTCACGAAGAAACTGCCGCGCATCCGCGACATGGGCTTCGACGTGTTGTACTTCCCGCCGATTCATCCGATCGGCCTCGCGAATCGCAAGGGGCGCAACAACACGCTGAACGCGCAGCCGGGCGACGTGGGCAGCCCATATGCGATCGGCGCGGCCGAAGGCGGGCACACCGCCGTGCATCCGCAGCTCGGCACGCTCGACGACTTCAAGCAGATGCTCGCCGCCGCGCACGCGCACGGCCTCGAAATCGCGCTCGACTTCGCGATCCAGTGTTCGCCGGATCATCCGTGGCTCAAGGAGCATCCGACGTGGTTCGCCTGGCGTCCCGACGGCACGCTGCGTTACGCGGAGAATCCGCCGAAGAAGTATCAGGACATCGTCAATCCCGACTTCTATGCGCACGACGCCAAGCCCGCCTTGTGGCTCGCGCTGCGCGACGTGATCCTGTTCTGGATCGAAGCGGGCGTGCATATTTTCCGGGTCGACAATCCGCACACCAAGCCGTTGCCGTTCTGGGAATGGATGATCGACGACGTGCGCGCGCGCTACCCCGACACGATCTTCCTCGCGGAAGCCTTCACGCGGCCACGCATGATGAACCGGCTCGGCAAGATCGGCTTCTCGCAGTCGTACACGTATTTCACGTGGCGCGAGTCGAAGCGCGACTTCATCGAGTACCTGAGCGAGCTGACGCAAACCGATGCGCGCGATTCCTACCGGCCGAACTTCTTCGTCAATACGCCGGACATCAACCCGCGGCATTTGCAGTCGCAGGGACGCACGGGCTTTCTGATTCGCGCGGCCCTGGCGTCGACGTTGGCCGGCCTGTGGGGCGTGTATAGCGGCTTTGAATTGTGCGAGGCCGCCGCGCTGCCGAACAGCGAGGAATATCTCGACTCCGAGAAGTATCAACTGCGCGCGTGGGACTGGCACCGGCCGGGCAACATCGTCGGCGAGATCAGCGCGTTGAACCGGATCCGCCGGGCGAATCCGGCGCTGCAAACGCATCTGGGTCTCACCTTCCTGCCCGCGCACAACGACCACGTGCTGTTCTTCGAGAAGGCGACCGAGGCACGCGATAACGTGATCGTGGTCGCGATCAACCTCGACCCGCTCAACGAGCAGGGCGCGGATATCGAACTGTCGTGGGAGACATTCCGGCGCTGGAACCTGCACGAGCACGCCGCGCTGGAAGTCACCGATCAGATGACCGGCGCGCGCTTCGAATGGCATGGCCGCTGGCAGCACGTCCAGCTCGGCTCGGGCCAGCCGTTCTCGATCTGGCGCATCGCGCCGCTCGGCGGCCTGCCCGCCGACCGGCCGGATGAAGCCGACAGCGACTATCACGCAGACGCTGGCAACCCAATCCCAACGGAAGGTGCGACATGAAGCGTGACGACCCAGCCCAAACCACGTCGCAAGCTCATACGAGCGCGGCCACCGGCGGCGCGGCCAGAACGCGGACGTCGCGGCGCGGCAAGCCCGCCGCGCTCAGCGACGATCCGCTCTGGTATAAGGACGCGATCATCTATCAGGTGCACATCAAGTCGTTCTTCGACGCGAACAACGACGGCGTCGGCGATTTTCCGGGCCTGATCGCGAAGCTCGATTACATCGCCGAGCTCGGCGTGAATGCGATCTGGCTGCTGCCGTTCTATCCGTCGCCGCGACGCGACGATGGTTACGACATCGCGGATTACCGCAACGTGCACCCGGATTACGGACAGCTCTCCGACGTCAAGCGCTTCATTCAGGAAGCGCACGCACGCGGCATCCGCGTGATTACCGAACTGGTGATCAACCACACCTCGGATCAGCACCCGTGGTTCCAGCGCGCGCGCCGCGCGAAGCCCGGCTCGAATCATCGCAACTACTACGTGTGGTCGGACACCGATCAGAAGTACCTTGAAACGCGGATCATCTTCATCGATTCGGAGCCGTCGAACTGGACGCACGATCCGGTGGCGGGCGCTTATTACTGGCACCGTTTCTATTCGCACCAGCCCGATCTGAACTTCGACAATCCGTCCGTGCTGCGCGAGGTGTTGCAGGTCATGCGCTTCTGGCTCGACATGGGCATCGACGGTCTGCGGCTCGACGCGGTGCCGTATCTGGTCGAACGCGAAGGCACCAACAACGAAAACCTGCCCGAAACGCATTCGGTGCTGAAGAAGATCCGCGCGACCATCGACGCGGAATACCCGAACCGGATGCTGCTCGCGGAAGCCAACCAATGGCCGGAAGACGTGAAGGAATACTTCGGCGAAGAAGACGAATGCCACATGGCATTCCACTTCCCGCTGATGCCGCGCATCTACATGTCGATCGCGAGCGAGGACCGCTTCCCGATCACCGACATCATGCGGCAAACGCCTGACCTCGCTCCGTCGAACCAGTGGGCGATTTTCCTGCGCAATCACGATGAACTGACGCTGGAAATGGTCACGGATTCCGAGCGCGACTACTTGTGGAACACCTATGCGAGCGATCGCCGCGCGCGGCTGAACCTCGGCATTCGCCGCCGTCTCGCCCCGCTGATGGAGCGCGACCGCCGCCGCATCGAACTGATCAATTCGCTGCTGCTGTCGATGCCGGGCACGCCCGTGATCTATTACGGCGACGAACTCGGCATGGGCGACAACATCCACCTCGGCGACCGCGACGGCGTTCGCACGCCGATGCAGTGGTCGTCCGATCGCAACGGCGGCTTCTCGCGCGCCGATCCCGAGCAACTGGTGCTGCCGCCGGTGATGGGTTCGCTGTACGGCTTCGACGCGGTGAACGTGGAAGCGCAAAGCCGCGATCCGCATTCGCTGCTCAACTGGACCCGGCGTATGCTCGCCACCCGGCGCGCCAAGCAGACGTTCGGACGCGGCACGGTGCGTTTTCTGAAGCCGGAAAACCGCAAGATACTCGCGTATCTGCGCGAGCTGCCGGACGAGCCGCCGATTCTCTGCGTGGCGAATCTGTCGCGCGCGCCGCAAGCGGTGGAACTGGATCTGTCGGAATTCAACGGCGCGGTGCCGATCGAAATGACCGCCGATTCCGTGTTCCCGGCCATCGGCCAACTCACGTATCTGCTGACCTTCCCGCCGTATGGCTTCCTGTGGTTCATGCTGTGCCCCGGCGGTCAACGTCCGACGTGGGCGCAAGCGCATTCGGAACCGCTGCCCGAATTCGTCACGATCGTGATCCGCGAGGGCCAGGCCGGGCCGACGCCGGAGAACGTGCGGCTGCTCGAATCCGAAGTGTTGCCGTCATGGCTGAGCCGGCGCCGCTGGTTCGCGTCGAAGGATCAGAAGATGCACGCGGTGCGCCTCGCCGCGTTGACCACGATTCCGAACGGCGGCTTCGCGTTCACCGAAATCGAAGCGGACGTGGGCAAGCACACCGAGCGCTACGTGGTGCCGATCGCGATCACGTGGGGCGGCGAAACCACCACGCCGCTGTTCATTCAACTGGCGTTGGCGCGCGTGCGGCGCGGCCGCAACGTCGGCCATCTGACCGACGCGTTCGCGCTGCCGATCTTCGCGCACGGCGTGTTGCGCAAGCTGCGCGAACGCGCTGTCGTGCCGACCGTGCAGAAGAGCGAGATCCAGTTCATCCCGACCGAGCGTTTCGCCGAACTCGACAATCTCGGCGAGCGGCCCGACATCCGCTGGCTGGCGGCCGAGCAAAGCAACAGTTCGCTGATCATCGCGGATGCCGCGGTGCTGAAGCTGGTGCGCCGCCTCGTGAGCGGCGTGCATCCCGAAGCGGAAATCAGCCGCTACCTGACCCAGCTCGGCTACGCGAACACCGCGCCGCTGTACGGCGAAGTGGTGCGCGTGGATCCCGAAGGCGTGCCGCACACGCTCGCCATCCTGCAAGGCTTTATCGAGAATCAGGGCGACGCCTGGAACTGGTCGCTCGACTACCTGCGCCGCTCGGTGGACGAACTCGCCGTCGCCGTCGACACGGAAGCGCAAGTGCCCGACCGCGACAACGAAGCGATCCTGGTGGAAGGCTACAGCGCGTTGACCGGCATCATCGGCAGGCGGCTCGGCGAGTTGCACGTGGCGCTCGCCTCGGCTTCCGACGACCCGGCGTTCGCGCCGGAGCCCGCCAGCGCCGAACAGGTGAAGGCCTGGATCGACGGCACGCAGGCGATGCTCGCCGCCGCGCTCGATCTGCTCGCGCCGCGCATCCCGCAGATGCTGGACCCCGAAACCCAGGCGCTGGCGCAAAGCCTGATCGACCGGCGCGCGGCGCTCGTCGAGGCGGTCGACAAACTCGTGCAGGACGACGCGCAGGCGCTGCGCATCCGCATTCACGGCGACTTCCACCTGGGCCAGGTGCTGGTCGCGCAGGGCGACGCGTATCTGATCGATTTCGAAGGCGAGCCCGCGCGTTCGCTCGAGGAGCGGCGGCAGAAGTCGAGTCCGTTGCGCGATGTCGCCGGCCTGCTGCGCTCGCTGTCGTATGCGAGCGCGGCGGCGCAGTCCACCACGGAAAGCGCGCCGCAGCAGACCGCCGATCGCAAGCGCGCGCTGTTCGACCGTTTCCGCGCGCACGCCACCGAGGCGTTCCTCAACGAATATCGCGCCGCCGCCGCGAACGCTCCGGCGCCGCTGGTGGCGCCCGAGGCCGAACAGGCCTTGCTCGATCTGTTCCTGATCGAGAAAGCCGCCTACGAAATCCGTTATGAAGCGGCCAACCGTCCGACGTGGCTCAGTTTGCCGGTACGCGGCCTCGCCGCGCTCACCAGCCGTTTGCTCGGCGACACCGGCGCACCGCCCGCGCACGACGCCCCAACCCAGGCGCCTGGCGCCGCCACACCGCCTCATCCGGCCGAGGGCGATTATGAGTGAGCACGATCCGGCCGTGGGCCTTCAACCGCTCGACATCGACGCGCTCGTCGAAGCGCGCCATCCCGATCCCTTCTCGCAGCTAGGCTTGCATCAGACGGACGCGGGTCCGATGGTGCGCGCGCTGTTGCCGAACGCCGCGCACGTCAGCGTGATCTCGCGCGCCGACGGTTCGCCGCTCGGCGAACTCCAGCAATTGCGGCCCGGGCTGTTCACGGGGCGCGTCGCCTCGGCGGCGCCGTATCGCTTGCGCATCGACTGGCACGGCGTGGTGCAGGAAATCGAGGACACGTATTCATTCGGCCCGGTTCTCGGCGACGAACCGTTGGGGCGTCTCGCCGGCGGCGATCCGTATGCGGTGCTCGAATGCCTCGGCTCCCGGCCGATGGAAATCGACGGCGTGCCGGGCGTGCGCTTCGCCGTGTGGGCGCCGAACGCGCGGCGCGTCTCGGTGGTGGGCGACTTCAATGCATGGGACGGCCGCCGTCATCCGATGCGGCTGCGCCACCAGGCAGGCGTGTGGGAGTTGTTCGTGCCGCGGGTCGGCGCCGGCACGCGCTACAAATACGAGTTGCTCTCTCGCGACGGCCATCCGTTGCCGCTGAAGGCGGACCCCTGCGCGATGCAAACCGAGAAGCCGCCCGGCACCGCCTCGGTGGTCGCGCACGTCGACGAGGTCGAGCAGTTTCCGTGGACCGATCAGGACTGGATTCAGTCACGCGCCGGCAAGCAGACGCCGCGCGCGCCGATCTCCATCTACGAAGTGCATGCCGAATCGTGGCTGCGCATCGCCGAGGAAGGTCAGCGCGGCCTCGACTGGGAAGAGCTCGCCGAGCGGCTGATTCCCTACGTGAAGAGCATGGGCTTCACGCACGTCGAATTCATGCCGGTCGCGGAGCATCCATTCGGCGGTTCGTGGGGCTATCAGCCGCTCGGGCAGTTCGCGCCGTCCGCGCGCTTCGGCAAGCCGGAGCAGTTCGCCGGCTTCGTCAACAAGGCGCACGAAGCCGGACTCGGCGTGATTCTCGACTGGGTGCCCGCGCATTTTCCGAACGACGCGCACGGTCTCGTCGACTTCGACGGCACGCCGCTTTACGAGCACGCTGATCCGCGCGAAGGCTATCACCAGGACTGGAACACGATGATCTACAACCTCGGCCGCCACGAGGTGAGCGCGTTCCTGATCGCCTCGGGCCTGGCGTGGCTCAAGCGCTATCACGTCGACGGCCTGCGCGTGGATGCGGTCGCCTCGATGCTGTATCGCGACTATTCGCGCGCCGCCGATGAATGGGTGCCGAACATCTACGGCGGCCGGGAGAATCTCGAATCGATCGCGTTTCTGAAGCGGCTCAATCACGAAGTGGGCTACGTGCCGGGTGTGCCGGGCGCGATCACGATCGCCGAGGAATCGACCGCCTGGCCCGGCGTGACGGCGCGCGTGGAAGACGGCGGGCTCGGCTTCCAGTTCAAGTGGAACATGGGCTGGATGCACGACACGCTGCACTACATGGCCGAAGACCCCGTCTATCGACAGTACCATCACCACAACATGACCTTCGGGATGGTGTACGCGTATTCCGAGCGCTTCGTGTTGCCGCTCTCGCACGACGAAGTGGTGCACGGCAAAGGCTCGCTGCTCGGCAAGATGCCGGGCGATACGTGGCAGCGCTTCGCCAATCTGCGCGCGTATTTCGGCTTCATGTGGACGCATCCGGGCAAGAAGCTGCTGTTCATGGGCGGCGAATTCGGCCAGTTCGCGGAGTTCGATCACGACGCGTCGCCGCATTGGAATCTGCTCGACGATCCGAACCATCACGGCGTGCAGATGCTGGTGCGCGATCTCAACCGGCTCTATCGGGAAGAGCCCGCGCTGTACCTGCTCGACAGCGAGCCGGGCGGCTTCGAATGGCTGATCGGCGACGACAGCGGCAACAGCGTGTTCGCGTGGCGCCGCACGGATCGCGCGGGCCGCGAAGTCGTGGTCGTCTGCAACATGACGCCGGTGCCGCGGCTCGGTTACCGGATGGGCATGCCGCAGAGCGGCCGCTGGTCGGAGGTGCTGAACACGGATGCCAGCGTGTACGGCGGCTCGAACATGGGCAACGGCGGCGTGATCCATACCGAGGCCATGCCGAGCCACGGCTGGCCGCATTCGGCATCGCTCACGCTGCCGCCGCTCGCGACCATCGTATTGCGCGCGGATTGATTGCGGATGCTGCAAGGACGAGCGCGCGGCCAACGGCCGCGCGCTCGTCGCATCAGGACCAGGATAGGCGCTCATCAATCAGAACAAGGAAGGGGAACATGTCGCATGCAATGCCCGACCGGCTGTTGCCGGGCTCGCCTTATCCGCTCGGCGCCCATTGGGATGGACTCGGCGTCAACTTCGCGGTGTTCTCGGCGAACGCGCAGAAAATCGAGCTTTGCCTGTTCGAGCCGACCGGCCGCAAGGAACTCCGCCGCTTCCCGCTGCCCGAATGCACCGACGAAATCTGGCACGGCTATCTGCCGAATGCGCATCCGGGCACCGCCTACGGTTTCCGCGCGCATGGGCCGTATCAACCGCAGCACGGGCATCGCTTCAATCCGCACAAGCTGTTGCTCGATCCGTACGCGCGCAAGCTCGTCGGGCAGTTTCGCTGGTCGGATGCGCTGTTCGGTTATCGCGTGCATTCGAATCGCGCCGACCTTTCCATCGACCGGCGCGATTCGGCGCCGGCCATGCCCAAGTGCGTCGTGATCGACGAAGCGTTCGACTGGTCGCACGACAAGCGCCCGAACGTGCCTTGGGGCGAGACCGTGATCTACGAAACGCATGTGCGGGGCGCCTCGATGTTGCGCGCCGACTTGCGGCAGCACGAGCGCGGCACCTTCGCCGCGCTGGCTTCGCCCGAGTTCATCGAGCATTTGCTGAAACTGGGCGTGACCGCCGTCGAATTGCTGCCGGTGCATGCGTTTCTCAACGACCGCTTTCTGGTGGAGCGCGGGCTGCGCAACTACTGGGGTTACAACACCGCGGCGTTTTTCGCGCCGGAGCCCTCGTACCTGAGCACGCACCGGCTCGATGAAATGCGCATTGCCGTGCGGCAGTTGCACGCGGCCGGCATCGAGGTGATTCTCGACGTGGTCTACAACCACACCTGCGAAGGCAACGCGATGGGGCCCACCGTCTCATGGCGCGGCCTCGACAACGCGAGCTACTACCGCCTGATTCCCGGCGACGAGCGCCACCATATCAACGACACCGGCTGCGGCAACACGCTCAATCTGCCGCATCCG
Source organism: Paraburkholderia terricola (assembly GCF_003330825.1). Lineage (NCBI taxonomy): Bacteria > Pseudomonadati > Pseudomonadota > Betaproteobacteria > Burkholderiales > Burkholderiaceae > Paraburkholderia > Paraburkholderia terricola. The sequence continues at coordinate 1,320,700 of NZ_CP024942.1, read as the reverse complement.
CGCGTGCTGCAAATGGTGATGGATTCGCTGCGCTACTGGTCGACGGCGTTCAACATCGACGGTTTCCGTTTCGATCTCGGCGTGACGCTCGGCCGCGAGCAACACGGTTTCGATCCCGGCTCGGGTTTCTTCGACGCCTTGCGCCAGGACCCGATCCTGTCGCAACGCAAGCTGATTTCCGAACCGTGGGACATCGGCCCCGGCGGCTATCAGCTCGGCAATCATCCACCGGGCTTCGCGGAATGGAACGACCGTTTTCGCGACACCGTGCGCCGTTTCTGGCGCGGCGACGCGGGCTTGCGGCCCGATCTCGCCGCGCGTCTCACGGGCTCAGCCGATCTGTTCAACCGGCGCTTCAGAAAACCGTGGGCGTCGATCAATTTCGTGGCGTCGCATGACGGTTTCACGTTGGCCGACATCACCGCTTACGAGCAGAAGCACAACGAAGCCAATCAGGAAGACAACAACGACGGTCACAATGAAAACTGCAGCCGCAACTGGGGCGTCGAGGGCCCGACCGACGATCCCGAGATGCTGGAAACGCGCAAGCGCGTGGCGCGCTCGCTGATCGCCACGCTGCTGATCGCGCTCGGCACGCCGATGATGCTGGCCGGCGACGAATCCTTGCGCACGCAGAACGGCAACAACAACGCGTACTGCCAGGACAACGACTTATCATGGATCGACTGGGAACGCGCGCAAGCGCCGGACGGCCGTCAGATGACCGAGTTCGTCGCGCGCGTGATCGCGTTGCGCAAGCATCATCCGCTGCTGCGCGAGACACGCTTTCTGTTCGGCGATCGTGAAGTGTTGCCGGGCCTGTTCGACGTCGGCTGGTTCGACGAAAACGGCGACCCGCTCACGATCGAAGCCTGGGAGGACCCCGAAGGCCGCGCGTTCACGCTGCGGCGCGCGGGCCCGGGCCTGAACGGCGAAACCGAAGTATTGTTGATGATGCTCAACGCGGGCGACGAAACGCTGCGCTTCGCGCCGCCGCCACCACACCTGGAATGGCATGTGCTGCTAGACACTGCCGAGCCGGACAGCGCGCCGCATCGACTGGCGGTTCCCGAGGTGGAGGTGGCCGCGCATAGCCTCGTGATGCTGGCCGCGCAACCGGTGGGCGAGGCCGATTGGCAGGCGGGCTGGAAGGCCGGCGCGCAACATGGGCCGCGGCTGTTGACCGCGCTGCCGCCCGATCCGGGTGCGCATGCGCCCAGCAGCGATACGTCGCCGACCGCCTAGGCGGCAAGCGCGTCGCGACAGGCACGGCATGCATGGCGTGAAAAAGGCGGCAGCGTCGAGCCGCCCCCGGAGCCCGGAGAGACACGACGGACAGGTAACACGCGGCACGCAGGCAAAACCGAATGGTGACGACTCATGTCAGAAAGCCCGATTGATCCTCACGCGCATCATCACGCGCATTGTCTGCCCTTCGGCGCTCAGTTGGTGGGCGCCGCGGGGACCAATCCCTGCACCCGCTTCCGTTTCTGGGCGCCGTCGTGCAAGAGCGTCCAGGTGGAAATCGAAAGCGGACCGGCCGCCGGCGCGCACGACATGGCGCCCACCGGCAACGGCTGGTTCGAAGCCACGGTCAACGGCGGCGCGGGCACGCTGTACCGCTTCCGGCTGGATGGCGAGCATGCGGTGCCCGATCCGGCGTCGCGCTTTCAGCCGCACGATGTGCATGGGCCGAGCGAGGTCATCGACCCGCGCGCGTATCGCTGGGAACACGCCGACTGGCATGGCCGGCCGTGGGAAGAAACGGTGCTGTACGAATTGCATGTCGGCGCGATGGGCGGCTATGCGGGCGTGAAGAAGCGCTTGCCGGCGCTCGTCGCACTCGGCGTGAGCGCCATCGAGTTGATGCCGTTGAACGATTTTCCCGGCAAGCGCAATTGGGGCTATGACGGCGTGCTGCCGTATGCGCCGGATTCCGCCTATGGCCGCCCCGAGGAACTGAAAGCGCTGATCGACGCCGCGCACGGTCTCGGCCTGATGGTGTTTCTCGACGTGGTCTACAACCACTTCGGGCCGGACGGCAACTATCTGCACGAATACGCCCGCTCGTTCTTCCGCGACGGCACGCATACGCCCTGGGGTCCGGCGATCGATTTCGAGCGCTGTGAAGTGAGCGACTTCTTCACGGACAACGCGGTCTACTGGATCAACGAATATCGCATCGACGGTCTGCGTTTCGATGCGGTGCACGCGATCGACAGTCATGCGTGGCTGCGCGAACTCTCCGACCACATTCGCGCGCGGGTGCAGCATGGCCGGCATGTGCATCTGGTGCTGGAAAACGAACACAACAGCGCGAGCCTGCTGGAAACCCATTTCAGCGCACAGTGGAACGACGATGCGCACAACACGCTGCACGTTTTGCTGACCGGCGAAACCGAAGGCTATTACCACGCGTATGAAGATCAGCCGATCCGCCGGCTGGCGCGTGTGCTGTCGGAAGGCTTCGCGTATCAGGGCGATCCGTCGCCGCTGCACGACGGCGCGCCGCGCGGCGAATCGAGCAGGCATCTGCCGCCCACGTCGTTCGTGATGTTCCTGCAGAACCACGATCAGATCGGCAACCGCGCATTCGGCGAGCGTCTGCGCAAGCTGACGTCGGACGACGCATTGCGCGCCGCCACCGGTTTGCTGCTGCTGTCGCCGCACATTCCACTGCTCTTCATGGACGAGGAATACGGCTCCACGCAGCCGTTCCTGTTTTTCACCGACTACACCGGCGAGCTCGCCAACGCCGTGCGCGAAGGACGGCGCCGCGAGTTCGCACGCTTCTCCGCGTTCAGCGACGCCAGGCGGCGCGAGCAGATTCCCGATCCGAACGATGAACAGACGTTCATCGCTTCGTCGCCGCCGGAGCCCGTTCAGCCGCCCGCGCAAACCGACGAGGCGAAGGATCGGCTCGACTGGATGCACTTCTACAAATCGGCGCTCACCGTGCGGGCGAAATTGATCACGCCACGTCTGAGGCACGGCAAGGCGCTCGGCGCGGCCGTGCTGAGCACCGAAGGCGGCGCCGACGCCCATGCGCTGGTCGCGCGCTGGCAACTCGGCGACGGCGAGACCTTGTCGGTGGCGTTGAATCTTTCGAAGGAGAGCGTGCCGTTCAACGACGTGCCCGCCGGCAAGGTGATTTTCGAAACGCCGCCGCGCGTGCGCGAACAGGTCGACGTCAACGTGCTGCCGCCGAATGCGTTCGTTGCATGGCTGACCGGCGACGTGAGCGACTACGCGATCGGCCACGATGCCCGCGTTGTCGGCCAACAGGAGCACCACGCGTGAACAGCACCCGACGCCCCAGCGACACGATCGTGACGCTCGCCACGCGCGCCGGCTTCGAGGTGGAGTGGCAGGATGCGCATCGTAAGACGCAACACGTGCCCGAGAACACGCTCACGGTGCTGCTCGAACGGATGGGTCTGCCGTGCGCCAACGCGACGCAAATCCGCCAGAGCGCCGCCGCGTTGGAAGCCGAGTTATCCGGCCGCAAACTGCCGCCGCTGATGACCGCGCAGGTCGGCCGCGGCATCGCGTTTCCCGCCGCGCCGATCAAATCCGGCAGCCACTATCGGATCGAGCTCGAAAGCGGCTCGATCATCGACGGCCGCTTCACGGCGCCCAAAGGCGAGGAAGCCTTGCTCGCGCCGATCGACGAGCCCGGCTATCACACGCTGGTAATCAACGAGCAACGCGTGACGCTGGCGGTGGCGCCGCGGCGCAGCTATACCATCGCCGACGCGTGGCGCACGCTGCATGGCGACAGCGCCGCGCACACACCGCTGCTGTGGAGCATCGCCGCGCAGCTATATGGCTTGCGACGCGCGGGCGATGGCGGCATCGGCGACTATTCGGCGCTCGCGCAACTGGCGATCGGCAGCGCGAAGCGCGGCGCGCATGCGCTCGCCGTCAGCCCGACGCACGCGATGTTCAGCGCGGAGCCGAACCGCTTCAGTCCGTATTCGCCGTCGTCGCGTTTGTGGCTGAACGTCACGCATATCGATCCCGCTGCCGTGTTCGGTGCGGACGCGGCGCGCGCCGCGCTCGAAGCCGCTGGAGCCAGCGACGCGTGGTCGAATCTCGAAGCCTTGCCGCTGATCGACTGGCCGAACGCCGTCACGCTGAAGCTGAAGGTCTTGCGCACGCTCTACGAAAATTTCTGCGCGCACGAACGCGCGCGGAATGCGCCGCGCGCGCTGGAATTTCACGGCTTCTGCGAGCGGGCCGGACGCGCGCTCGAAGACCACGCGCGTTTCGAAGCGCTGCAAGCGTGGCAACTTGCGCAGGAAGGCGGCAACGGTCATTGGCGCAACTGGCCTGCCGCGTTGCGCGATCCGCGCAGCCCGGAAGTCGAGGCCTTCGCCGAAGCGAATCGTCATGAAGTCGACTTTCATCTGTTTCTGCAATGGCTCGCCGCGAAGGGTTTGTCGCACGCCCAGCATGCGGCGCGCGATGCGGGCATGGCCGTCGGCCTGATCGCCGATCTCGCCGTGGGTTGCGATAGCGCCGGCAGTCATGCGTGGTCGTACTGCGACGACATGCTGCAAGGGGTGTCGGTGGGCGCGCCGCCCGATCTGTTCAATCAGGCGGGGCAGGCGTGGGGCCTCACCACGTTCTCGCCGCGCGCAATGCGCACGCAAGGTTTTTCGGCCTTCATCGACATGCTGCGCGCCGCGTTCGCGCACGCGGGCGGCATCCGCATCGACCACATTCTCGGTTTGCGCCGCCTATGGCTCGTGCCCGAGGGCGAAAGCGCGCGCAACGGCGCGTATCTGCGCTATCCGCTCGAAGATCTGCTGCGCCTCATCGCGCTCGAATCGTGGCGGCATCGCGCGATCGTGATCGGCGAGGATCTGGGCACCGTGCCGCCCGGCTTTCGCGAACGGCTCGACGAGCACGGCATCGCCGGGATTCGCGTGCTGTGGTTCGAGGGCGGGCACGACGGCAAGGGTTTCAAGCCGCCGCGCGAATGGGACCGCAACGCGGTCGGCACCACCACCACGCATGATCTGCCGACCGTGGCCGGCTGGTGGCGCGGCAGCGACATCACGTGGCGCAACCGGATCGGCCAGACGATGGCGCGCGCCGACGGCCGCGATCCCGAGCAAGCCGCGCATGAAGACCGCGCGAACGACCGCGCCGCGCTGTGGCGCGCGTTCCAGCAGGCCGGCGTGGCCGCGCCCGACGTGGCCGCGCCGCCGCCGGATGAAGCGCCCGTGGACGAAGCGCTCGCGTTCGTCGCCGCCACGCCGGGACCGCTCGTCACGTTTCCGCTCGAGGATTTGCTCGCGCAGGTCGAGCAGCCGAATCTGCCGGGCTCGATCGACGAGCATCCGAACTGGCGCCGCCGCATGAGCTTGCCCGTCGACGCGCTGTTCACGGACGACACCTTCTGCGATCGTCTGCTCGCGGTGGACCGCGCGCGTGGCGCCGCAACCGTTCCCTCCTCCAGCGCCTCCAACGCTTCCAGCGCTTCCCCGGAGCCTGATACGCCATGACCGTCCCACGCTCCACGCTGCGCCTCCAGTTCCATCGAGGCTTCACCTTCGACGATGCCGCGAGGCACGTCGACTATTTCGCCGCGCTCGGCGTCAGCCACGTGTACGCGTCGCCCGTCACGACCGCCGAGCCGGGGTCGATGCACGGCTACGACACCGTCGACTACACGCGGGTCAACGCCGAATGCGGCGGCGAAGCGGGCCTCAGGCGTCTCGCCGACAAGCTGCGCGCGCACGGCATGGGACTGATCGTCGATATCGTGCCGAACCATATGGGCGTGGGCGGGTCGAGCAACGCATGGTGGCTCGACATTCTCGAATGGGGCCGCCACAGCGCGTATGCGCGCCATTTCGATGTCGACTGGCATTCGCCCGATCCGGCCTTGCGCGGCAAGGTGCTGGTGCCGACGCTCGGCGCGCCGTATGGCGACGAGCTCGCGGCGGGCCGCATCGCGCTGCGTTTTTCCGCTGACAGCGGGCGCTTTCATATCGGCTACGGGCCGCATGTGTTTCCGGTGTGTCCGACCGATTACGCGTCGATGCTGCAAAGCGCGGACCGCGCCGATCTCAGCGCGCTTGCCGAGCGCTTCCAGGGATTGACCACCCAGCCCGCCGATCAGCCGCGCGCCGCCGAGGCGCGCGAGATGCTGCGCGAGTTCGTCGCGCGAAACGGCACGTCGGCGCTCGAGTTCGTGTTGCAGACCTACGCGCCCGAGGAACCCGTCACGCGCGACCGCCTGCATCGGCTGATCGAACGGCAGCACTTTCGCCTCGCATGGTGGCGCACGGCTTCCGATGAAGTGAACTGGCGGCGCTTCTTCGACATCTCGACGCTGGCCGGCGTGCGCGCGGAACGGCCCGAAGTGTTCGACGCGGTGCACGCGCTGGTTTTCCGGCTGTATCAGGAAGGCGTGGTGGACGGCTTGCGGATCGATCACGTCGACGGCCTGGCCGAGCCGCGCGAGTACTGTCAGCGCGTGCGGCAACGTCTCACGGAACTGCGCGACACCGCGCCGTATGTGGTGGTCGAAAAGATCCTCGGGCGCGGCGAACGCTTGCGCGACGACTGGCCGGTGGACGGCACGACCGGCTATGACTTCATGAACGACGTGGGCGCGCTTCTGCACGATCCGGCCGGCGCGGAACCGCTCGCGCAAACGTGGGCCGAACTCACCGGCCGCAGCCCGCGCTTTGCCGACGAAGCGCTGGCGGCACGGCGCAAGATTCTGGTCGAAAACCTGTCGGCGGAACTGGACCGCGCGGCACGGGCGCTCCATCGCATCGCCCGCGATTCGCTGAGCACACGCGATTTCACCTTCACCACGCTGCGCCGCGTGCTGACCGAACTGGTCGTGCATTTTCCGGTGTATCGCATCTATCCGCAGAACGGTTTGCGCAGCGCCGCCGACAACGTGTATTTCGAGCAGGCGCTCGCCGGCGCGAACGAGACGCTGCCGCGCGCGGACCATGTCGCACTCGATCGCGTGAACGCATGGCTGGGCGGCAGCGCCGAGGAAGCGCCCGCCGCGCGGGCCGGCGCGCAACCGCAGCAGGGCCAGAACGGCGGGCCGCCGGGTCACTCGGGTTCCGCGCGGCGCACCGCGCAGATCCTGTTTTCGCAATTGACCGCGCCGGTCGCCGCGAAGGCGGTCGAGGACACGGCGTGCTATCGCTATGGCCGTCTGTTGTCGCGCAATGAAGTTGGCGCGGATCCCGGCGAGTTCGCGCTGTCGGTCGAGGAATTTCATGCGGCCAACCTGGAGCGCTCGCAGCGCTTTCCTCATGCGATGCTCGCCACCGCCACGCACGATCACAAACGCGGCGAGGACGTGCGCGCGCGACTCGCGGTCTTGAGCGAGATCGCGCACGACTGGGGCTCGACCTTGCGCGCGTGGTCCACGTTGAACGCGCCGCACCGCCGCGCGCTCGACGGCACACCGGTCAGCAGCGTCGGCCAGGATATGAGCTATGACTGGGCGCCCGGCCCCGCCGCCGAGGCGATGCTGTACCAGACGCTGGTGGGCTGCTGGCCGCCCGATCTGCAGCCGGACGACGAGGCCGGCATCAAGGCATTGGCCGAGCGCGTCGCACAGTGGCAGTTGAAGGCGCTGCGCGAGGCGAAGCTGCAAACCGGCTGGCTCGCGCCCGACGAAGGATATGAAGCCGGCTGCCGCGATTTTCTGTTCGACATCCTGGCGCCGCAGCGGCGCGACGGGTTCCTCGCGGAGTTGTCCGGGTTCGTCGCGCGGATCGGCCGAGCCGGTGCGCTCAACAGCTTGCAGCAGACGGTCTTGCGGCTGGCGTCGCCTGGCATCCCCGATCTTTATCAAGGCACCGAGTTGTGGGACTTCAGTCTGGTCGATCCCGACAACCGCCGTCCCGTCGATTTCGCGAAACGCGAGGGGTGGCTCGCGCAGACGCCGCCGTCCGAATTTCTGCCGGGTTGGCGCGATGGACGCGTGAAGCTCGCGGTGGTGCAGCGCGTGCTGGCATTGCGCGCGCATCTGCCGGAGTTGCTGAGTCAGAGTGCGTATCTGCCGCTCGCGGTGCGTGGCGCGCATGCGTCGCATGTGATCGCGTTTGCGCGACGGCATGGCAACGCGTGGGCGGTGGTGGTGGCTAGCCGGCTCGCCGCCGGCCTGCTCGGCGAGGATAGCGATTTGCCGCTCGTCGAACCGGCGAAATGGGAGGATACGGCGGTGGAGGTGCCCTCCGACCTTTCGGCGAGGGCGTTGTTCGACTGGCTGAGTCCGGCCGCGCCGAAGGCGGGAGAGAACGGCTTGCTGTATCTGCGCGACGCGCTGGCGGCGATGCCGATTGCGCTGCTGGTGGAGGATGGCGTGCCGCGCAGTTAGGGCGGCGGTTCACCGCCTCGTGACTCAGCCGCCTTCGTCGTCGAAGATTTTCGGGTACACGCGCACGAGCACGATGCGCGGTCCCTTCATTTTCTTGACCACCACGTCGAAGCGGTCGAACTCCACTCTCTGCCCTTCAGACGGCAGATCGTTCAGCGCCTGAATCACGAGGCCGCCGACCGATTCGGCCTTGCCCTCGTCGATATCGATGCCCAGCGCGCGCTCCAGCGACACCACCGGCAAGCTGCCCTTGCCCATCAACGTGCCGTCGTCCATGCGCGACCAGTCGGCGTCGCCCTGACGGAATTCGTCGTGAATCTGGCCGACCAGCGCGCCGAGCAGGTTGTCGAGCGTGAGAAAGCCGATCGGCTTCGAGTTCTTGTGACCGACCAGCGCGAAATGCGGCGCACCCTTGCGGAAGCGGCGAAACAGTTCGAGCGCCGGCATCTCCGGCTTCACATACTGCACGGGGCGGGCGTACTTGGAGAGGTCGTCGAGCGTGCTGCCCGCGTGCCGCGCCAGCAGCAGGTCTTTCAGATGGATCATGCCGGCCACGCGCTCGCCGGATGCGTCTTCGAACAGGGGATAGCGGCTGAAGCGATGCTGCGCCACGACGTGCATGTTTTCGCGCGTGGGCAGATCGAGCCGCAAGCCGATCATTTCATAGGCCGGACGCATCAGGTCGGACACAGTCATGCGCGAGAAATCGAGCGAATGCGCGATGGTGTTCCACTCGTCCTGACTGTATGCGCCCTCCGGCGAACCCAGCTCGCTCGCGACGTTGGTGCGGCGGCCGCGCAAAATCAGCTTGAGTTCGTCGGTTGAATAGTGCGAGTCGTGACCGTGGTCCTCGGCGAGTCCCGCGAATTTCAGCACCGCGTTGGCGCTGCTATTGAGCACCCAGATCGCCGGGTACATCGCCCAGTAGAAACCGTACAGCGGCATGGCGGTCCACAGCGAAACTTTCTCCGCCTCGCGAATCGCCAGCGACTTGGGCGCGAGTTCGCCCACCACGATATGCAGAAAGGAAATGCACGAGAACGCGAAGAACAGCGAGATGCCGTGGATCAGCTTTTCCGACTCCACGCCGATCAGGCTGAAGACCGGCATGAGCAGTTCGGCGAACGCCGGCTCGCCGATCCAGCCGAGCCCGAGCGAAGCGAGCGTAATGCCGAGCTGGCAGGCGGACAGATACGCGTCGAGACGCCCGTGAACTTTTGCCAGCAGCCGTCCGCGCAGGCCGTGCCGGTTGGCGAGGCTTTGCACCCGCGTCTGCCGCAACTTGACCAGGCCGAATTCCGCGGCGACAAAAAAACCATTGAGGGCAACGAGCAACAACGCACCGATAAGGGCGACGACCTGGATCAAAGCTGGGGGCTCCGGCAACAAAAGTTGTCAGTATAGAGGGTGAAAGCTCGTTGAAACCTCAATGGCGCGTGGGAAAGCGCCGCAGTCGGCGGTCGCTCACCTCGCTGCGGCCGCGCTTAGCGGCACCTTCAGCGCGAGCGTGGCCGCTGCGCTCTCGGTTGCGTCGCTTTGCTCGAAGCTGCCGCCGTGCGCTTCCGCCACGCGTTTGCAGAGCGCCAGCACCCACGCGATCCGCTTGGCTTCGCGCGGCTCGCGCGCCTGCTTGCGCGCAAAGGCTTCGAGCACATGAGGCAACGACGGATCGTTCAGCGCGGTAGCGTTCGTGTCGTACGTGACGGTGGCGTGCCAATTCGTCGCGTCCGCGCGTGTGGCCAATGCGGCCGTGGCGCCCTGCGCGCTTGCTTCGACCGCGAAGGTCAGCATCACCCACAAGGCGCCGGCGAGTCGCTCGCGGTCGCCGTTGAGCTGCTCGGTGGCGAGTTGCGAATCGACCTTGACCTCCACGCCGCGCGCGCGAGCCAATCCCGAGCGGACCTCTTCCACGGTTTCGTCGATCAGCGGATGCAGCGGAAATGGCGCGCATGCGAGCGCCAGCGATTTCGTCTCGGCGCGCGTGGCGTCGACGATCGTCTCGAGCAGCTTCACCTGCTGGTCCACGCCGTTACGAATGCCGGTGACGGCGCGTTGCGCATTGGCGTCGTTCGCGTCGAGCTTGCGCTCGAGCACGTAGGCCCAGCTATGAATGGCGTTCAACGGACCGCGCAAGTCGTGCGAAACCAGCGAGAGCACATGATCGCGCATGAACAGCGCGGTTTCCGCACGAAGGCGGGCAGTGCGTTCGGAGACGGCGAAGCCGGAAGGAGCCGGCTGTTCGCCGGCGGAGCCGGCGTAAGACGTGGTCACGATCGAGCCCTCAGGCGTTGCATGAATGGTTTGAAGAAGCCCCATTATAGGCATGCGGCCTGGCGCAGCCAGCCTGGCCGGATGGCCAGTCTGGTCGCAATCGGCATGCCACGCGGCAATCCTCGGCATGCGGCGCCAACGCGCCTACAATGTCGGTTTTTACGTTTTTGACCTGAGGAGCGACTATGTCGACAGTAACAACCGAATCCGGCCTGAAGTACGAAGACATCGTCGAAGGCACCGGCGCCGAAGCCGTGGCCGGCAAGACCGTCAGCGTGCACTACACCGGCTGGCTGACCGACGGTCAGAAGTTCGATTCGAGCAAGGACCGCAACGACCCGTTCGCTTTCGTGCTCGGCGGCGGCATGGTCATCAAGGGCTGGGATGAAGGCGTGCAAGGCATGAAGGTCGGCGGCACGCGCAAGCTGACGATTCCGCCGCAACTCGGCTACGGCGTGCGCGGCGCGGGCGGTGTGATTCCGCCGAATGCGACGCTCGTGTTCGAAGTCGAATTGCTCGGCGTTTAAGTTTTTCGCTGTTTTGTAATTGCGCATCGCCAACGAGTCACGCCGATGGGCCACGCCGCCGTCACCGCACCCAGCGTTTCGCTGCGCCGCTACGGCGCGGTCGAAGCGTCGGACGTGCACGACTTTCATCAGGTCGTGCTCGGGCTCGACGGCGCGATGGTGATGGCGGTGGACGGCGTCGCGCAACAGATCGACGCCGGCTCCGCCTGGCTGATCCCGGCGGGTGCGCGGCACGACTATGCGGGCGTCGGCGAGAACCGGCAGTTGGTGCTGGATTTGCCGGCCGCCTCGCTGGCCGTGCCGGAGCGTTTGTTCGACCGCGCGCGAGCCGTTGCGGTGGACCCGTCGCTCACGCAACTGGTGCATCGGATCGCGGCGCACGCCACCGGCGGTGCGGCAGGCGACGATCACCTGCATACCAGGCGCTTTCATTGGGACGCGGCCGCGCGACTCGGTGCCGCATTGGTGGCCGACGCGGGCACGACAGCCGCGGGTGTCCCTGCACCTGGCGCCGGTCTGGACTTCGCGCGAATCGACCGCTGGCTTCGCGCGCATCTATCGGAACCGCTGCGTATCGCCGATCTCGCCGCACATTGCGGCTTCGGCATGCGGCGCTTTCATCAGCTTTTTATTGAAGCGTTCGGCGAAACGCCGCATCGCTATTTGCAGCGCCTGCGGCTCGACACGTCGCTCACGCTGCTTTCCGATCCACGCCTCTCGTTGACCGATATCGCATTGGAAATCGGCTTCGGCGATCAAAGCGCTTATACGCACGCCTTCACGCGGCGTTTCGGGCTGGCGCCCGGTCAGTGGCGCGCGTTGCGCCACTGAGTTTCACTGCGCGAGCCGCCGGCTGAGGCGACCCGCTCCCCGCGTTCAAACCGCTCGATCAACCTGCCAGGCCGCGCGCCAGATCGCCGCGAATGTCGCCAGCGTTTTCCAGACCCACTGCCAAACGGATCAAGCCTTCGCTGATGCCCGCGGCCGCGCGCGCTTCCGGCGTCACGCGAGCGTGCGTGGTGGTGGCCGGATGCGTGATGGTCGTGCGCGTGTCGCCGAGATTGCCGGTGATCGAGCAGATCTTCGTGTTGTCGATCACGCGCCAGGCGTTCGCGCGCATCTGCTCGGGCGTGTCGCCCTTCAGTTCGAACGAGAGAATCGCGCCGCCCGCCTTCTGCTGACGCATCGCCAGCGCATGCTGCGGATGCGATTCGAGCCCAGGGTGGAACACGCGGTTCACGGCGGGATGCGTTTCGAGCCAGCGCGCGATTTCGAGCGCATTCGCCGACTGTTTTTCGACACGCAGCGACAGCGTTTCCATGCCCTTCAACAATACCCAGGCGTTGAACGCGGACAGCGTCGGTCCGGTGCTGCGCACGAACGGGAAGACCTTTTCCATGATGAATTTCTTCGAGCCGACCAGCGCGCCGCCGAGCACGCGGCCCTGGCCGTCGAGGAACTTGGTGGCCGAATGCATCACGACGTCCGCGCCGAGCTTCAGCGGCTGCTGCAACGCCGGGCTGCAGAAGCAGTTGTCGACCACGAACAGCGCGTTCGCCGCTTTCGCAATCTTGCTGATCGCTTCGATGTCGGCGACTTCGGTCAACGGGTTCGACGGCGTTTCGAGGAAGAACATCTTCGTTTCGGGACGCACGGCATTTTTCCACGCATCCAGATTGGTCGGATCGACGAACGTGGTCGCGATGCCAAACCTGCTGAAGATCTGCGAGAACATGCCGAGCGTCGAGCCAAATAGCGCCTGCGAGCTCACCAGATGGTCGCCCGCCTGCAACGTCGACATCACCACCGACATGATCGCGGCCATGCCCGAAGCCGTGGCCATGCACGCCTCGCCACCTTCGAGCGCGGCCAGCCGGTCCTGGAACATCGTGACGGTCGGGTTCGTGAAGCGCGAATACGTGTAGTTCTCTTCGGAATTCTTGAAGCGTTCGGCGGCGTCCGCGGCACTCGTGAACATAAAGCTCGAGGTCAGGAAAATCGCTTCCGAATGTTCGTTGAAGCCGCTGCGCACAGTGCCCGAGCGGACTGCCAGCGTGTCGAAGTTCAGGGAGTCGTCCATGTTGGTTCTGGTTTCCAATGTTCCGTGGCTGCGTTCGGCGCGCGTGGCTCAGGTGAATGAACTGTGCGCGAACGGCAGCAACAAAAAAGCCCGCTTTTGCGTCGGCATAAGCGGGCTTCATGTGCGGGGAAAGCTGGAGCGGAGGCGGATGACTGCGGCTTTTCCACCATTCGCTTTAGCTGTTTCGGGTTGCCCCGCGTCCGCAAGCTGAGATCAAATCGACGCAAGCCGTCATGCTAACACGCTCGCGGCGCGGCGTGCAGTGCGCCACTGCCATGCCATGCCGCGAGCGCAACCGTTCAACCCACCGACAGTTGCAGATGCAGTTGCGAACGTGCCGGGCCGCCGCCGTCGATCGCTTCGCTCGCGGCGTCGCGGTCCGATTGCGAGGACGGTGCGAGACGCGCGGTTTCGATGCGATCGAGATACTCGGTGGTGACGTCGCCGGTCACGTAGTTGCCGTCGAAGCAGGACGCTTCGAATTCCTTCAACGCCGGGTTGATGTCGCGCACCGCCTGCTTGAGCGCATCGACGTCCTGATAGACGAGATGATCGGCGCCGATCATGCGCGCGACTTCGTCGTCCGAGCGGCCATGGGCGACGAGTTCGCCACGGGTCGGCATGTCGATACCGTAGACGTTCGGGAACTTCACCGGGGGCGCCGCCGAAGCGAAGATCACCTTGTTCGCGCCGGCATCGCGCGCCATCTGCACGATTTCATGCGAGGTGGTGCCGCGCACGATCGAGTCGTCGACGATCAGCACGTTCTTGCCCTTGAACTCGATGCCCATCGCGTTCAGCTTCTGGCGCACCGACTTCTTGCGCACCGCCTGGCCCGGCATGATGAAGGTGCGGCCCACGTAGCGGTTCTTGAAGAAGCCCTCGCGGTATTCGACGCCCAGCTTCTTCGCGACCTGCATCGCGGCCGGACGCGACGAATCCGGAATCGGCATCACGACGTCGATCGCGACGTCGGGCAGCTCGCGCTTGATCTTTTCGGCGAGATAGTCGCCCATGCGCAGACGCACGTTGTAGACCGGCACGCCGTCCAGCACCGAATCGGGACGTGCGAGGTACACGAGTTCGAAAATGCACGGGTTCAGGCTCGGGTTCGTCGCGCATTGCTGCGAGTGCAGATTGCCGTCGAGGTCGATGAAGATCGCTTCGCCCGGCGCGATGTCGCGGACGAACTCGAAGCCGATACCTTCGATCGCCACCGATTCCGAAGCCAGAATCCACTCGACGCCTTCCGGCGTTTCCTGCTTGCCGAGGCACAGCGGGCGGATGCCGAACGGGTCGCGGAAACCGAGCAGGCCGTAGCCGGCGATCAGCGAGACGATCGCATACGAACCCCGCACCCGGCGATGCACGCCCGAGACCGCCTTGAACAGCGCGGCCGGATCGAGTTGCAGGCCAGAACTGGAGAGCTGCAATTCGTGCGCGAGCACGTTGAGCATCACTTCGGTGTCGGAATTGGTGTTGATGTGGCGGCGATCGATGCGGAACATCTCATCTTTCAGTTGCTGCCAGTTGGTCAGGTTGCCGTTGTGCGCGAGGATGATGCCGAACGGCGCGTTCACGTAGAACGGCTGGGCTTCTTCTTCGCTCGACGCGGAACCGGCGGTCGGGTAGCGGACCTGGCCGATACCGGTCGTGCCGGGCAGGCTGCGCATGTTGCGCGTGCGGAACACGTCGCGCACCATGCCGTTAGCCTTGTGCATGTGGAAATTGCTACCGTTCGCGGTGGCGATGCCGGCGGCGTCCTGACCGCGGTGCTGCAAAAGCAGCAGGCTGTCATAGATCAGCTGATTGACCGGAGAATGGGAAACTACGCCTACGATGCCGCACATGGCATGTCCTTCAAAGGTACGAAATTCGTCATGGCCGCCGGGTGCCCACGGTGTTACGCAATGGTGCGCGTTGCTATGCGCCGGTACTTAGGGCAACCGGTTTGCGCCGGAGTCCTGCTGCGTTCCCTCGACTGCTCGGCTGATCGTCAAACACGGACGTAGGCAGCAAGCGTTTCCGGAAGCAGCGGTTTCATTACGTGCACGCCCTCGACCGCATAGGGCCGAAGCAAGGCGTTGCGCCAGAATTCCTGTTGCGGCAGTTCGGTCAAGCCTGCAAGGGCGACCAGAATCACCACCAGAACGACCCCGCGCGCGAGGCCGAACATCAAACCGAGCGAGCGGTCCACGCCGCTCAAGCCGGTTGCCTGCACGATACGGCTCAGCAACGCATTCAGCACGCTCGCCACCAGCACCACACCGATCGCGACCAGCGCGAAGGCCAGCAGCCATTGAGTCAACGCACCGCCCGGCCAGGTGGACGGAATGTACGGCACGACATAACCGACGAAGCGGCAAGCAATGAAAAATGCCGCGATCCAGCCGATCAGCCCGAATATCTCGGACAGAAACCCGCGCCACGTGCCGCGCAAGGCCGACAAACCAATCACCGCCATTACAGCGTAGTCGAATGCAGTGAACATCGCTCGCTTACTGTGCGGCGCCGCTGTTCGCGCCCGACGTCAAGCCGGCCTCGCGAACTTTTGCAATCGCAGCGCTGGCGGCCGCACGGTCGGCGAACGGACCGGCGCGCAATAGCGTGAGCGTCGTACCGTCGGCCTGCTTTCCATGTTCGATATATGCGGGCACACCCGCCGCTTTCAACTTGGTTGCCCAATTACGCGCGCTGGCGTCGTTCGCAAATGCGCCCAACTGGACGGCAAAGCGGCTGCCCGGCGGCGATGCCGGCGTGCCGGAATTGGCGTCAGCGCTGGCGGCGGTGGTGTTCGAGTCGTCTGTGTTAGCGGCGGCAGCGGTCGCCGCGCCGCGCGTGGCCGGCGGTTTGGCCGCCGGCTTGGCGGGGGCCGCAGGCGCGATGTTGGCGGCGACGGCCGGTGTTTGCGGTTTCGCTGACGGTTTGGCTGCGGACGCCGCGTTTGTTTCGGCGCTCTGCCCGGTTTGCTGTCGCGCCGCGCCGGATTGCTCACGTTGCGTGGCGGCCGTTGCCGGCGCCGGTGTGAGGCTGGAAGCGGCAGCCGCCGCGTCGGGCGTCGGATTGTCGGGTGCTACGCCGGCCTGCGTGTCCTCGTTGGTCCTCGTGGCCTTCGGCGCCGGACGGCTGGGGATGTCGATCGAAATGTCGTCGGTGACGGGTTTGGGATGCGAGTCCAGCACCATCGGCAGGATGACCACCGCCGCTACTACCATCGCGATCGCGCCGACGAGCCGGCGCCGCGCACGCTGTTTTTCCGGCAATGTGGGGTCAAGCAGCATCGCATCGGCATCGACGGTGCGCTCCGTGCGGCGGGTTCGCCGCTCCACGCGCTCGCCCCGGGCCGCACGAGTGGAACTGGTGTTTGCGCCACGCCGGCTAGGCGCGTCGTCTTTCTTGCCGAACGAGAAAATTCCCATGAATCGCTTGGTTCGAGCCTGGCGCTCGTTCAGTGTTGCTGCGATTTACGGTAGGACATGACGCCAGCTACCGTATAGAAACTGCCGAAAACCACGATTCTATCATTCTCTGACGCTCGTTTTAGCGCGTCTTGGAAAGCCTCGGCCGGTGTTGCGTAGCGCGTCACGCTGCTGTCCGCGTCGTCGCTGACGCCGAGGTCACGCAAGGCTGCTTCCAGTTGTTCGGCCGACGCCGCGCGCGGAGTCGGCAGATCGGTCACGCACCAATGGTCGATCTCGCCTTTCAGATGCGTCAGGATGCCGGCGATGTCCTTGTCGCGCATGGCGCCGAATACCGCGTAGGTATAGGGAAAGAAGCCCATGTTGCCGAGATTCTGCGTCAACACGGCGGCCGCATGCGGGTTATGGCCGACGTCCAGCACGATGGCCGGCTTGCCGGGCAGGACCTGGAAGCGCCCCGGCAATTCGACATTGGCAAGGCCGAGCCGGATGTCCTGCGCGGAAACCGGCAAACGGTCGCGCAGCGCCTCCAGACCGGCCAGCGCGGCCGACGTGTTGATCAGCTGATTCGCGCCGCGCAATGCCGGGTAGGCAAGCGCCGAGCGGCGCATGGTCGGGCCGACGTAGCTCCATTGCTGCCGCTCGCTGCCGGCCTGCCCTTCGTAGCGAAAATCGCGGCCGAACAGCCACAGTTCGGCGCCGATCTTTTCGGCATGATCGATCAGCGTTTGCGGCGGCACCGGGTCCGCGCAGATCGCCGGCTTGCCGGGGCGGAAAATGCCGGCTTTTTCGAAAGCGATTTTCTCGCGCGTATCGCCGAGATAGTCCGCGTGATCGATATCGATGCTGGTGATGATCGCGCAGTCCGTATCGATGATATTGACGGCGTCCAGCCGGCCGCCCAGACCGACCTCGAAAATCACCGCGTCCAGTCCGCGCGAGGCGAACAGGCTCATGATCGCCAGCGTCGTGAATTCGAAGTAAGTCAGTGAGACCGGTTCGGCGAGGCTCGTGCGCGCGGCTTCGACAGCTTCGAAGTGCGCGAGCAGATCGGCGTCGCTCGCCATTTCACCGTTCACGCGCGCCCGCTCGTTGAACGACAGCAAATGGGGCGACGTGTGGCAGCCCACCGTGAAACCCGCGCGCAGCAGAATCGATTCGAGGATCGCGCAGGTGGAACCCTTGCCGTTCGTGCCGCCCACCGTGATGACCGGGCACGCGAACGACAACTGCATCGCGTCGCGAACCTGGCTGATGCGCGCCAATCCCATGTCGATGCCGACCGGATGCGCGGATTCGAGGTGCGTGAGCCACGCGTCGAGGGTGGGGAATGTGGTCATCGGGTGAATCGCGAGTGAATCGGTTAGGCAGTGTGATGGAGGTGCGCGGGTCGGCCGATTGCCCGGCGCGGCGCGCCATGGCGGCGCTCGAACAATCGCTCGGCAGCGCCTGTTTCGCAGACTTTATGCGCACAAAACCGCATCTGGCCGCGCGAGCAACCGGCGCTCGGCGCTCGATGGCGAGACCGTGATTATCGCGGAAATGACAGCGCGCCGCTTGATTGCTCATGCGGCGCGCTATTTTTTGACTGCTTCCTGACGATGACCGCGCTCGCACGGCGCGGCGGCCAATGGCGATCGCGGCTTAGGCGACCGCGTCCGCCGGTTGATGGCTCAACAGTGCCATCAGTTGCGCCAGTTCCTCGCGCAGCTTGCGACGGTCGACGATCATGTCGATCGCGCCCTTCGTTAGCAGGAACTCGGCGCGCTGGAAACCTTCCGGCAATTTTTCACGCACGGTTTGTTCGATCACGCGCGGGCCGGCAAAGCCGATCAGCGCCTTCGGCTCTGCGATCACGACGTCGCCGAGGAACGCGAAGCTTGCCGACACGCCGCCCATGGTCGGATCGGTCAGCACGGAGATGAACGGCAGCTTGGCTTCGGCGAGCTTGGTGAGCATGGCCGTGGTTTTCGCCATTTGCATCAACGACAACAGGCTTTCCTGCATGCGCGCGCCGCCCGAAGCGGTGAAGCAGATGAACGGCACTTTCTGTTCGAGCGCGTTCTGCGCGCCGCGCACGAACCGTTCGCCGACCACCGAACCCATCGAGCCGCCCATGAACGAGAACTCGAAGCATGCGACCACCACCGGCAACGTGTGGATGGCGCCGCCCATCACGACCATTGCGTCGGTTTCGTCGGTGTCGTCCATCGCCTCTTTCAGGCGATCCGGGTACTTGCGGCTGTCCTTGAACTTGAGCGCGTCCACCGGGACGACTTCCTGGCCGATTTCATAGCGGCCTTCGGCGTCGAGCAGGCCGTCGAGCCGCTCACGCGCGCCGATGCGCATGTGATGCTCGCACTTCGGGCAAACGTGCAGATTGGCCTCGACGTCGTTGCGATACAGCACGGCTTCGCACGACGGGCACTTGATCCACAGGCCTTCCGGAATCCCCTTGCGGTTCTTCGGGTCGGTTTGTTTGATTTTCGGCGGCAGCAGCTTGTCGAGCCAGCTCATATTGAATCCTTCTGGGGTCAGCGGTTGCGCAAACGGCGGGACGGACCCGCCGCTCACACTTCAGACGACAAAAAATGACTGTTATCGGGCAGTCGCGACGCTATCGAGCGCTTCGCGCACTTCGGCGACGAAACGCGTGAGCGCCTCGGCGGCAGCTTCCGGGGCCGCTTGTTCGAGCAATTGCACGATACGGCTACCGATCACGACGGCATCGGACACCTCCGCCACCAGACGCGCTGTTTGCGCGTCGCGGATCCCGAAACCGACGCCCACCGGCAAGGGCACGCGCGACTTGATGGCCGGGATTTTACTCGCGATGCTGGAAACGTCCAGATTTGCCGCTCCGGTCACGCCTTTCAGCGAGACATAGTAGACGTAGCCGCTGGCGATCTTGCCGACTTCCGCGATGCGCTCATCCGTCGAGGTGGGCGCAAGCAAAAAGATCGGATCGATGCCTGAGGAGCGCATCTGTTCGGCGAACTTGACGCACTCTTCAGGCGGGTAGTCGACCACCAGCACACCGTCGACACCGGCTTCCTTCGCCGCCTTGGCAAAGGCCTCGGTGCCCATGCGCTCAATCGGATTGGCGTAGCCCATCAAGACGACGGGCGTCTTGTCGTTGGTCTCACGGAAACGCTTGACGTCGGCGATTACATGGCGCAGCGAGACGCCCTGCGCCAACGCGCGCTCGGACGATTGCTGGATGACCGGGCCATCGGCCATCGGGTCGGAAAAGGGCACGCCGAGCTCGATGACGTCCGCACCGCCAGCGGCAAGCGCGTGCATGAATTCGACTGTACGTGCCGGGTCTGGATCGCCGGCCGTCATGAACGGAATCAGGCCTTTCTTGCCTTGGGCGGACAGTGCGGCAAACGTATTCTTGATACGGGACATGGAAATATTCTCGGTTTTGGGCTACTGCGCTTATTGCACGTTGCTCATTGCACTTCGGTCTGCCGTTGAGCCCTGGCTTTAACCGAGCGGGGCGCGGCAGGGGCTGCCGCGGCACTGACGCGTTCACGCGCTATCGCGCAGTAACTTTCATTGATCTCATAGCCGACGAATTCGCGCTGCTGACGGGCGCAAGCGACTGCGGTGGTGCCGCTGCCCATGAACGGGTCGAGAACGCGCCCGCCCTTTGGGCAGCTTGCCAGCACCATGCGCTCGACAATTTCCAGAGGTTTCTGGGTAGGGTGATCAACGCGCTCGGCATGTTGCCGATGCAGCCGCGATACCGACCAGACGTCCTTCGGGTTATAGCCAAGCTCCAGCCATTTGCTGCCTTCAAACAACTTACGCGAACGTGCCTTCTTCGTGACGGCATCGTACGGGATACGGACGGGATCGAGGTCGAAGTAGTAATCCTTCGACACCGCGAAAAAGCCGATGTTGTCATGCACCGAGGTAAATCGGCGCACCGTCCCGCCCATGCTCGGCACGCGCCGGTCCCAGATGATTTCGTTGATCATCGTGAGTTTGGTCTTCAGATAGCTGAAGATTTCCGGGGCGTACTGCCAGGTGCAGAAGATATAGAGCGAACCCGACGGCTTGAGCTTCGGAATAGCCAGCTCGAGCCAGCCACGCGTCCAGGCGAGAAAATCGTCGCCGCTTCGCATGTCGGAGTCGTTGCCATAATCCTTGCCGAGCCCGTAGGGCGGATCGCAAAGGATCAGGTCGATCGACCCGTCGGGAATGTTCGCCACATCGGTCAGGAAATCGCGGTTCAACAGCTGGATGCCGGCCGGCACCTGCGGTAGCAAGGATGCAGGGGCCTCGGCCGCCGGTGTCCCGGCGGCCGGCGTGGTTTCAAGCGCCGGCTGCGGCTCGTCGAACTCGTCGCGCATCGTCGCGGCGCTCAGAACTGAATGCCCGATCGCTCGGCGACCGTATGCATGTCCTTGTCGCCACGGCCCGACAAATTGACTAGCAGCACTTTGTCCTTGGGCAACGTCGGCGCGAGTTTCGCGGCGTAGGCCAGCGCATGGCTGGATTCCAGCGCCGGAATGATGCCCTCGATGCGGCAGCAATCGTGAAACGCCTTGAGCGCTTCCTCGTCGGTGATGCCGACGTATTGCGCGCGATTGCTCTCTTTTAGCCAGGCATGCTCCGGGCCGACGCCCGGATAGTCGAGACCCGCCGATACCGAATGCGTCTCGATGATCTGACCGTTCTCGTCTTGTAGCAGATAGGTGCGGTTGCCGTGCAGCACGCCGGGACTGCCGCCGATCAGAGAGGCTGCGTGACGACCGGTTTCGAGGCCGTCGCCGGCCGCTTCCACGCCGATCAGCTTCACCGAAGCGTCGTCGATGTACGGGTAAAAGATACCCATCGCATTCGAACCTCCGCCAACGCACGCGATGACGGCGTCCGGCTGGCGGCCGACGAGTTCGGGCATTTGCACCTTGCATTCGTCACCGATTACCCGCTGGAAGTCGCGCACCATCATCGGATACGGGTGCGGTCCCGCCACTGTGCCGATGATGTAGAACGTGCTTTCGACGTTCGTCACCCAGTCGCGCATCGCTTCGTTGAGCGCGTCCTTCAACGTACGCGAGCCCGACTCGACCGGCACGACGGTCGCGCCGAGCAGCTTCATGCGGTACACGTTCGCAGCCTGGCGGCGGACGTCTTCCGACCCCATGTAGACCACGCACTCCATGCCGAAGCGCGCTGCGATGGTCGCCGTGGCGACGCCATGCTGGCCCGCGCCGGTTTCCGCTATCACGCGCGGTTTACCCATCCGCTTGGCGAGTAGCGCCTGGCCAATCACGTTGTTGATTTTGTGGGCGCCGGTGTGATTCAAGTCTTCCCGCTTGAGAAAAACTTGCGCGCCACCCAGCATTTCGCTCCAGCGCTGCGCGTGATAAATCGGCGACGGACGGCCGACGAAATACTTCAATTCGCGCTCATACTCGGCGACGAATTCGGGGTCTTTCTGATATTTCTCGTAGGCGGTGCGCAGCTCGTCAAGTGCGTGAACCAGCGTTTCGGCGACGAACACGCCGCCAAATTGGCCGAAATGGCCTCTTTCATCAGGCAAGTTGTACATGTGATCACTCTTCTCAGTGTGGCGCGCGGCCTTGCTATGCGAAAGCCGCGCCGCCGGAGTCATTCGGCGTCCGCTGCGCGCACCGCGCGTACGAACGCCGCCATCCGGGCGTGATCCTTCACGCCCTTGGCGCCCGGCACTTCGATGCCGCTCGAGACATCGACCGCGTACGGGCGCACGTGATGGATCGCATCACTGACGTTTTGCGCGTTCAACCCACCACTCAAAACGGCCCGACGCGCGAGCTCTGCTGGAATAAGTGACCAATCGAAAACCTTCCCGCCGCCGCCATAGCCCTCGACATGGGTGTCGAAGAGAAAGCTGCTGGCTGCTGAATAGTTAAGCGCCGATTTTACCAAATCGGCCGGCTGAGTATCCGCCGCAACGCGCAGCGCACGCAACCAAGGCAAACCCGCAACGCCGGCGAGCGATTCGCACTGTTCCGCCGTCTCGTCGCCGTGAAATTGCAACAATGTCAGCCCGACGTTGCTCGCGACTTCGCGAATCCAGTCGGGCGTGGCGTTGACGAACAAACCCACCACCGACACGAACGGCGGCACATCGCGCACCAGTTCGACGGCCTGCGCGACGCTCACCGAGCGCGGGCTCGGCGGATAAAAGACGAGGCCGATTGCGTCGGCGCCGAGTTCGATCGCGTGGGTCACATCCTCCGGCCTGGACAACCCGCACAGTTTGATGCGCGTGCGATGAGGCACGGCGGCGCCGGTTTCGTCTGGTAGTTTGTCGGTTGAGTTCATGTCTTCGGTTGCTCGGTCCATACGGTGCTCCACGGCACGCTGCCCGTTTGCGGCGCGGGCACGGCGAAATGCTCAGGATAGCCCACCTGCGCGAGATACAAGCCGTCCGGCATGAAGGTCGGTGCGGCGTATTCGCGGTCGCGGCTCGCCAGAACCTCGGCCATCCATTCGGCCGGGCGACGGCCACGGCCGATGTAGACCAGACAGCCCATCAGGTTGCGCACCATATGATGCAGGAACGCGTTCGCCCGGAAGCGGAAATGGATGAAGTCGCCCTGCCGCACGACGTCGATCTGATACAGATGCTTGAACGGCGTCTTCGACTGACATTGCGACGAACGGAACGCCGAAAAATCGTGCTCGCCGATCACATACGCGGCGGCAGCGCGCATCGCGTCCACGTCGAGCGGCGTGTGCACCCAGCCGGCCCGCGTCGCCAGCATGGGCGAGCGCACCGGATGAACATACAGAACGTAGTAATAAGTCCGCTCGAACGCCGAGAAACGCGCGTGGAATTCGTCGGGCATCGGCTTGGCCCACTGCACCGCAATCGTCTTCGGCAAGAACGAATTGGTGCCGCGAACCCAGGAAACGTCCGCGCGATCGAGTTCGGTATCGAAATGCACGATCTGGCCGAGACCATGCACGCCCGTGTCCGTGCGACCCGCGACGACGGTTTGCACCCGCGTCTGCGCGAATTCGCGCAGCGCCCGTTCGAGTTCGTCCTGCACGGTCTGGCCGTGCGGCTGCGACTGCCAGCCGAAGAATGCCGAACCGTCGTACTGGACGCCTAGTGCAATACGCTTCACGACAACGGTGCGAGCGTCGAGAGCAACGCGCGGGCCTCGGTGCGCGTGGCCGGGTCGTTTGCCTCGATGACTTCGTTGATGAGCGCGCGGGCGCCGGACAGATCGCCGAGTTCGATGTACTCGGCGGCAAGGTCGAGCTTGTTGCGGGCGATGCGGACGAGATCGGCCTGGGTAAACGCCGGCAACGGCTGAGCCGGACTCGGCGGCAACTCGAGGTCGAAATCGAGCTTCAACGCCCCGAAGCCGGCCGCGCCGAGACCCGCGATGGCGGCGTGACGCCCGGTGCCGGCGGCAATTTCGTCGGCGATATGTGGGGCGTCTTCCTCGTCGTGCGGTACGGCCGGATGCTGTGGGGCCGCTTCCGGCGAAGTCGCGGCACGCACGCTTTCCGCACCCGGTTCGGCGCGAGGCGGCAACGGCATGTCGAGACTGCCGAATGCGTCGACAGCGTCGCGCGGGAATTCGGTCGGCATGGCCGGCGCGGGCTGAGCTTGCGACACGGGCGCGGGCTCGAACGCCGGCGCGCCGCCTGGCGTCGCTGTTTGCGTCGACGGTGGTTGCTCGTCGGACGGTTGATAGGGGGGGGCGACGTGCGCTGTTTCCTGATGCGCTGGCGGGGCGCTCTCGGACAGCGGAGGCGCTGAGGTCTCGCTGTACGGCTCGCCGGACAGCGAAGTCGTATGCGGCTCGACGTGTTGCTTCGCGAAGCCGGTCGCCTGTGACTGTACGTTCAGAGGCTCGTGCGGTTCGCTCGACAACCGTGTATCTGCATCCTGCGTTGTAGCTGGCGCGCCCGGTGTGGGTTCGTCAGTTGCGACGTGTTCTGCTGCTGCGTGTTCTGCTGCTGCACGCTCTGCCTCAGCACGTTCCGCCTCAGCACGTTCCGCCTCAGCACGTTCCGCCTCAGCACGCTCCGCCTCAGCACGCTCCGCCTCAGCACGCTCCGCCTCAGCACGCTCCGCCTCAGCACGCTCCGCCTCAGCACGCTCCGCCTCAGCACGCTCCGCCTCAGCACGTTCCGCCTCAGCACGTTCCGCCTCAGCACGCTCTGCGGCCGCCTGCTCTCTCGCCGCTTGTTCCGCCGCTGCCTTCTCCGCCTCAACTCGCTCTGCCGCCGCTCGTTCCGCGAGTGCGTGTTCCTCAGCCGCACGCTCCGCAGCCACCTGCTCGGCCTGCGCACGTTCCGCCGCAACTCGCTCCGCAGCCGCCTGCTCCGCCAACGCACGTTCCGCCGCAGCTCGCTCCGCCGCCGCTGCTTGTTCCACCGACGCCGCCTCCGCCGCAAGGCGCTCTGCCTCCGCCCGCTCAGCAGCTTCGCGTGCCGCCGCCTCCCTGGAGGCCGCCCGGAGAATTTCCGCCTCGCGCTCCGCTGCGATCCGCTCCGCCATCTCGCGCGCCGCCGCCTCGCCCTCGGCGGCTTCGCGTTCAGCGGCGGCAAGCGCCGCCGCCTGCCGCACCGCGTCGTCGTCGCTTACATCCGACGCCTCACGTACCGGAGTCGGCTCATGGGCCGACTCGACCTGATGCAAATCCGCGCTTTTCGCCGATGCCGGCGCCGCGGCTTCGGCATCCGCCGACGCAGCTTCCGCCCCGGCAAGCCGCTCGCGCTTAGCCCGCCGCAGACGCAAGGCTCCCAGCAGCACGACCAGCGCAGCGCCAATCGCTGCCGCCACGCTCAAACTCGTTTGAGACATGCCAGCTTCGTTCGATGCCGGGATCGCCGCGCCGCCGTGGCCCGACACCACCGCGGCGGCTGAAGCGCCAGCCGCCGGCTGCGCGCCGCTCGTCGACGCAGTGCCCGTGGCCGCCGGCGCGCCACCGATGCCATGCTTTTGCAACTCCATCAACACGCGGTTTTTCAACGCCAGCAATTGCTGCAGGCTCGACACCTGCGCGCGAGGCTGCGACGCGGATTGCACGGCTGACGCCACCGGGGCGGCGCCTGTGATGGCTGCCGATGCGCCTTCGGCAGCCTCGCTGGCCGACGGCTGGATCGATCCGGACCAGACATGCGCGCCGCCGGCGGCCGACGCCGCCGTCTGCGAACCTGCGAGCGGCGCCGACGACGCGGCTCCGCTCACCGCCGCGCCGCCCGACGTCGTCGGGCTTGCCTCGCTCGCCGCACTGCCTGTTGCCGAAACCGCGGGCGTGACCGGCGCCGCAGCCGCATTGACCTGCGAAGCGCCGCTCGCCGCCCCGACCGCCACCGCTGCATTCGGCGCCGAAGCAGCCGCGGCCACGGGAGCCGAAGCGGCCGACGCCGCCGTGGTCGCCGACGCGCCAGAGCCCGCAGCCGCCGCAGAAGCCGCCAGCGCACCCGACGCATCCAGTGCCGGCACGGTCAACACCGCACCCACACGCATCCGGCTCGGGTCATGCCCCATGAAAGCGCCCGGATTCGCGTCGAACAACGCGCGCGTCGCGCGTGCGAGCGTCGCGCGGTCGCGGGACTGGGTGACGGCGATCGCGACGTCGTTCAACGACTGTCCGGGCTTCACCGTATATTGGCCGCCGGCCGCATAGGAAACTGAAGCGGCGTCCGGCGCGCTCGCCGCCTCGGCGGGCGCCGCGATTGCGCCGCTGACGCCACCGCTAGTCAGCGCAAGCGCCAAAACGACGGCAGCCGCCAATCGACCCGTCAATCGGCCGGTAACTCGATGAATGAACATAGCCCGAAGGGAAGAGAGTCGAAGATTCATCGGGACTCCTGGCGCTTCAGCGCGCAGCCCTTTTTTGCGGTTGGAAGGAGACAAGATAATCGGAGCACACAATGAAAAAGCGCCGCGCAAGCGCGACGCTTCTTGAGTTTTCTACGCGTCGTGAGCGCGTAGTTTACTTTACTTGTCGAGCACAATGCGAAGCATACGACGCAATGGTTCGGCTGCGCCCCACAGCAACTGGTCACCGACCGTGAAGGCCGACAGGTATTCGCCGCCCATCGCCAGTTTGCGCACGCGGCCGACCGGCACGGTCAGCGTGCCCGTCACCACTGCGGGCGACAGATCGCGCATGGATGCTTCACGTTCGTTCGGCACGACCTTGACCCAGTCGTTGCCCGAGGCGAGGATGCTGTTCACTTCGTCCAGCGGCACATCCTTGTTCAGCTTGATGGTGAGCGCCTGCGAGTGGCAGCGCATCGCGCCAATCCGCACGCACAGGCCGTCTACGGGGATCGAGCCCGGCGTGCCCATGGCCGGCTTGCCGAGAATCTTGTTGGTTTCCGCGCCGCCCTTCCACTCTTCCTTCGACATGCCGTTGCCGAGATCCCTGTCGATCCACGGAATCAGCGAACCGGCGAGCGGCACGCCGAAGTTGTCTGTCGGCATGCGGTCGCTGTTCATCGCGCTCAGCACGCGACGGTCGATGTCGAGAATCGCCGACGACGGATCCGCCAGATCTTCCTTGGCCGCACCGTAGAGCGTGCCCATTTGCTGCAGCAGTTCGCGCATGTTCTGCGCGCCCGCGCCCGAAGCGGCCTGATACGTCATGGCCGTCATCCAGTCGACGAGGTTTTCGCGGAACAGGCCGCCCAGCGCCATCAGCATCAGGCTGACCGTGCAGTTGCCGCCGATGAAATTCTTCTGGCCCTTGACCAGTGCGTTTTTGATTACGTCGAGATTGACCGGATCGAGAATGATGACCGCGTCATCCTTCATGCGCAGCGACGAAGCCGCGTCGATCCAGTAGCCATTCCAGCCCGCCGCACGCAGCTTGGGGAACACTTCGTTCGTGTAATCGCCGCCCTGACAGGAGATGATCGCTTCACACTTCTTCAGGTCTTCGATGCTTGTCGCATCTTTGAGCTTGGTCTCGTTTTTGGCGAACGACGGCGCGTTGCCGCCCGCATTGCTGGTGCTGAAAAACACCGGTTCGATCAAGTCGAAATCGCCTTCCTGCTGCATACGCTGCATCAGGACGCTGCCGACCATGCCGCGCCAACCTACGAGACCTACGTTCATGACTTCATACCCTTCGAATGGAGACTTCCCCGCATCTTTGCCCGCAGTGACCGCGCGGGGAAGATGAGCGGGCACGACGGACGATCAGCGTTTCGTGATCGTTTTCGGGGTAATCGTTTTGGTAGTAATGGCGAGCTCAACCACACGTGCCGTTTTGCCGTGGATTTGACCGTGAATGGTCGAAATCGAGGAGATTTGAGAGATCCGCGCCATCGCTACAATATACACGAAAACCGAAATTTGGCGACGCCAGTCGCCGCTATCGTCCGAATTGCGCGCGAATCCACCCATTTCGAGGCGGATTCACGCTTTAAAGGTTGCTTGACAGCCCGTTTGACAATCCGACTATTGCTTCAGACCGGCGACATTGTTTTTACAGCGCGGCAACCACCGCATCGCCCATTGCCACTGTGCCGACCTGCTTGCAACCCGGCGTGAGAATATCGCCGGTGCGATACCCCTGTTCGAGCACCTTTTTCACCGCGGTTTCGATGCGGTCCGCCTGCTCCGCCTTGTTCAGCGAATAGCGCAGCATCATGGCGGCCGAGAGGATCGTCGCCAGCGGATTGGCCACGCCCTTGCCGGCGATGTCGGGCGCCGAACCGTGCGACGGTTCGTACAAGCCCTTGTTGTTCTTGTCCAGCGACGCCGACGGCAGCATGCCGATCGAGCCCGTGAGCATCGCCGCTTCGTCCGAAAGAATGTCGCCGAACATGTTGCCGGTGACGATCACGTCGAACGACTTGGGCGCCTTCACCAACTGCATCGCGGCATTGTCGACATACATATGCGACAACTCGACGTCGGCGTATTCCTTCGACACGTCGATCATCACGTCTTTCCAGAATTGCGACGTTTCGAGCACGTTGGCCTTGTCCACCGAGGTCAGCTTCCTGCCGCGCTTTTGCGCCGCCTGAAACGCGACGTGCGCGATGCGGCGCACTTCGGGCTCCGAATAGCGCATCGTGTCGAAGCCTTCCTTCGAGCCGGCAAAGAGACCATCCGGCGCTTCACGCACGCCGCGCGGCGCGCCGAAGTAGATGTCGCCGTTCAGTTCACGCACGATCAGGATGTCCAGACCCGAAACGATCTCTTCCTTCAACGACGAAGCGCCGGTGAGTTGCGGATAGCAGATCGCCGGGCGGAAGTTCGCGAACAGTTGCAGATGCTTGCGCAGACCGAGAATCGCCTGTTCGGGGCGCAGCGCGCGTTCGAGCTTGTCGTACTTCCAGTCGCCGACGGCGCCGAACAGAATCGCGTCGGCTTCCTTCGCCAGCGCCAGCGTTGAATCGGGCAGCGGGTGGCCCTTCGCTTCGTAGCCCGCGCCGCCGACCGGCGCCTCTTCGAGTTCGAACTTTTCGCCGAGTACGTTCAGGACCTTGACGGCCTCCTTGACGATTTCGGGGCCGATGCCGTCACCCGGCAACACTGCGATCTTCATGCGAATTCCTTGATGATTTTCTTGGGACGTTCAAGCGCGAATCAGCGAGCGGCGCTTTAACCGACAATGCGATGAGCCAGCCAAGGCTGCTTCGCAATACGCTCCGCTTCGAACTGGCGAATCTTGTCCGCGTGACGCAGCGTCAGGCCGATATCGTCGAAACCGTTCAGCAGGCAGTACTTGCGAAAGCCCGCGACTTCGAACGGATACTCCGCGCCGCCGTCCGAGGTGCGCACCACTTGCGCTTCCAGATCGATGGTCAGCTTGAAGCCGTTGAACGCGTACGTTTCGTTGAACAGGTGATCGACTTGCTGTTCGGTCAACACGATCGGCAACAGGCCGTTCTTGAAGCAGTTGTTGTAGAAGATATCGGCGAAGCTCGGCGCGATGATCGCGCGGAAACCGTATTGCTGCAGCGCCCACGGCGCGTGTTCACGCGAGCTGCCGCAGCCGAAATTCTTGCGCGCCAGCAACACGGACGCGCCTTGATAACGCGGCTGATTCAGCACGAAATCCGGATTCAGCGGGCGCTTCGAATTGTCCTGACCCGGCTCGCCGTGGTCGAGGTAGCGCCATTCGTCGAACGCGTTCGGCCCGAAACCGGTGCGCTTGATCGACTTCAGGAATTGCTTCGGAATGATCGCGTCCGTGTCGACGTTCTCACGATCGAGCGGCGCCACGACGCCGGTGTGTACGATGAATTTATCCATGACGCTTGCGCCTGTTTCAAGACCGGGCGATGCGCGTGGCGGCTGTCGAACCGCTCGGCGCATCGCCGGCAAAAATCAAAAACCGCTTATTTGTCAGCGTGGTTGCTGATCGAATTGCCGAGGTGCGACATGTCCTCGCCGAATCCGTGCACCGTGTTGCAGCCCGTCAGACCGAGCAGCAACCCAGCCAGCGTACCGAGCGCGAAGCGGCGCAGTAGAGTGATGCGATTCATGTTCTTCATGATGCGTTTTATCCAAGCTTGCGAATATCGACGAAATGCCCTTCAATGGCCGCGGCTGCGGCCATTGCGGGGCTCACGAGGTGGGTACGGCCACCGGCGCCCTGACGACCTTCGAAATTACGATTCGACGTGGACGCGCAACGCTCGCCCGGATCCAACCGGTCGGCGTTCATCGCGAGACACATCGAGCAACCCGGCTCGCGCCATTCGAAACCGGCGTCGGTAAAGACCTTGTCCAGCCCTTCCCGCTCCGCTTGCGCCTTCACCAGACCCGAGCCCGGCACGACCATGGCGAGGCGGATGTTCGGCGCAACGCGGCGACCGAGCTTCTTGACGACGTAAGCCGCGGCGCGAATGTCTTCAATGCGCGCGTTGGTGCATGACCCAATGAAGATTTTATCCGGCTTGATCGACTCGATCGGCGCATTCGGTTCGAGCGCCATGTATTTCAGCGCGCGCTCCATGGCGTCGCGCTTGACCGGGTCCTTCTCGCGTTCCGGGTCCGGCACGCGGCCGTCTACTGCCGTGACCATTTCCGGCGACGTGCCCCACGTGACTTGCGGCACGATTTCGGCAGCGTTCAGCTCGACCACGCGATCGAACTGCGCGCCTTCGTCCGACTTGAACTGCTTCCAGTACTCGACCGCGTGATCCCACTCGACGCCTTCCGGCGAGAACGGGCGGCCTTTCAAATATTCGATGGTGGTGTCGTCCACCGCGACCATGCCAGCGCGCGCGCCCGCCTCGATCGCCATGTTGCAGACCGTCATGCGGCCTTCCATGGACAACGCGCGAATCGTCGAACCGCCGAATTCGATCGCGTAGCCGGTGCCGCCCGCCGTGCCGATCTTGCCGATGATCGCGAGCACGATGTCTTTCGCGGTACAGCCGCGTGGCAACGGACCTTCCACCTTGACCAGCATGTTCTTGCTCTTCTTCTGCAAGAGCGTTTGCGTGGCGAGCACATGCTCGACTTCCGAGGTGCCGATGCCATGCGCGAGCGCGCCGAACGCGCCGTGCGTGGACGTGTGCGAGTCGCCGCAGACGATCGTCATGCCCGGCAAGGTAGCGCCCTGCTCCGGCCCGATGATGTGCACGATGCCTTGGCGCAGGTCGTTCATCTTGAACTGCGTGATGCCGTAGGCGTCGCAGTTCGAATCGAGCGTGTCGACTTGCAGCCTGGAAACCGGATCGGCGATGCCGTGGCTGCGATCCGTGGTGGGGACGTTGTGGTCCGACACCGCCAGATTCGCGCTGATGCGCCACACCGGACGCTCAGCCAGCTTCAGGCCCTCGAACGCCTGTGGGCTGGTCACTTCGTGCAGCAGGTGACGGTCGATATAAAGAATCGTCGTACCGTCTTCTTCCGTGTGGACCACGTGTGTGTTCCACAATTTGTCGTAGAGAGTCTGTGCCATGGTATGCGGGGTAGTAGTGACTGCGGACTGACCGTGTCGGTCGATTATGCCATGCAGCGGCTCGCATTGTGCCCCACGCCATCGAAAAAACCGATAAAAAACAGTGAGTTGGGTGGTAGTGTCGATACCTGTATTGGCGTTACCCGGCAAGGGTGCGGAGTGGCGCCCCACGCGCCGCCCCCGTGCGTGCGAACGCTTAGCGTGCGAGATCGAAACCGAATTGCGCACGTCCCAGCGGAGTCAGGTCGCTTTCTTCCGCGCGTCCGATGAAGTCGGTTTCGAAGTGATCGGCCGGAAAATCCGGCGGGCTCTCGCCGCGCAGGAAGCTCGGCAACTGGCGCTTGAGATACGCCTCGTTTTTCGCGCACCAGGGCGCGGACGAGATGTACATCACGTTGCTGTAGCCGTTGCCGCGGTGCGCGTCTTCCACGGAATGCACGACGTCGCTATGCCAGAACACGGCGTCTCCGGCCTGCATGTGCGGAATCGGCGTGACCGCTTCGAGCAGCAGGCTGTGCCACGCCGGTTGGATCGACAGCGCGCGGGCCGGTTGGGCGCCGCAGAGCCCGTCGTCGGGCACGTCGTCTTGCAGCGCGCGCAGGATCACGTAGGCCATCGCGTTGGCGATCGGGATCAATTGCAGCGTGCCGTCGCCGGGCCCTTGCGGCGTCAGCGCGGTCCAGCCCTGGAAGGTGCGGAACATCGAGCAGACCGCCGGGGAGGGAATCTCCTGCACGTCGGGACGGAATGCGGCGTCGAACGGATCGTACGCGCGCCAGTTGCCCGACAGCACGTGCCGATACACCTTGCGGAAATTCGGATCGAGCCAGCGCTCGACGGAGCCGCCATCCACGTGCGGCGACAAACCCAGCGATTCCGATCCGGGCGGCCGGCGACGAATCCGGTCGGCGTAGACCGGTATGCGCTCGGGATCGAAGTGCTGCCTGCCTGCGCTCTCCGACGTCCAGAGGCGGTTCAGGAACACGCGCGTGTTGGTGAGTTGCTGCGATTGACGCGCCAGCGTCTGCGGCCTCGACCAGTAGACGCCATAGATCTGCGGCTTGCTCGACGACAGGTTGCCGAAGTATTTGTCTTCGGCGCGGTGCGCGAGCTTGTCGTCGAGCTTGTTGCGCTGCACGTAGTCGGCGATTTCGTCGTTCCAGTCGCTTGCCTGCTGCGGATCGAACACGCGTCGCACGACGCATGCGCCGCGCGTCTTGATGCGGGCGATGGCGGCCTGGTCGACGTCGCCGGAAACGATCGCCGAATAGTCGAAAACGGGAATCGCGTCACGCCCTTGGTCGTGCTCGCGACGGATGGCGTCGACTTGCTGCCTGATCGCGCTATCGACTTCGTCGAACACCTGCCTGTGGTTCGGTAACGCCGTTTGCAGCGCGCGCTTCGTAGCGCGGATCGCGTCGGGAAGATTGTCGATCACGAGCGGCATGGCCTGTCTCCTTGCATCGGTTTTGTCGGGATGGGGTGCGTCCAGATTAGGCATCTTTGGCGCCCAGCATGCATCTCATCCGGCCAATTATCGATACAATTTGGACATTCGCCGCTTACCCCACGCGCGGCCAGGTTGCGTCCCGTGAAACCTCAGTACGAACGCGTCACCATCCCGGACGGCTGTTCGATTCGCGTCTACCACCGGCAGCTCGCGCAGATCCCGTTCGAATGGCATCACCATCCCGAGTACGAACTCACGCTGACGATGAATAGCCGCGGCCGTCGTTTCGTCGGCGATCACAGCGCTGATTACAGCGGCGACGATCTCGTGCTCGTGCCGCCGGATATGCCGCACACGTGGGCGTCGACGGAGCCTATCGATGCGCGCGAGCCGCAAGTGGCGGTTGTCATATGGTTCAGCGGCGACTGGGCGCGACGGGTGGCGGATTGTTGTCCGGAGTTTGCGTCATTGCGTACGCTGCTGAGACGCGGCGCGCCAGGATTGCGGTTTGCGCCCGAAGCCGCGGCGCTCATGCGCGCGCAGTTGGGTGCGTTGCTGAATGAGTCGCCGCGTGTGCGGCTGGGTGCCGCGTTGGACGTGCTCGCCTGTCTCGCCGACGCAAAGTCGGAGCCGTTGGCGTCACCGGCTGCGCATGGGCGGAACGGACGACAACAACGGGGCAGCGGCGCGCAACCGGCGCGAACCGCTCAACAGGCTGATCTGGTGCCCACGGCCTCTGCCGGCGGCAGCTCATCAGACGCGGAACGGCTGAATCGCGTACTGGATCTGCTCGATCGACGCTTCCACGAACGGTTGCGTATCGCTGAATTATGCGAGGTAGCCAATCTCTCGGAGCGCTCGCTGCACCGTTACTTCGTGCGGCACGTCGGCGAAAGCGTGGGACGTTATCTGAACCGGCTGCGCATCGGTTACGCAACGCGGCAATTGACCGACACAAGCTGGCCCATCGCGCTAATCGCCACCAAGGCCGGGTTTCCGAATCTGGCGAATTTCAATCGACAGTTTCTTTCGGCGCGAGGCACGACGCCGAGTGCGTACCGGCGCTTCTTCGAAACCTATGGGCATGCGCCGCAAATCTCAGCGGAACCGCAAGCGCTTGGGGTGCGCTCGCCGTCACTGGAGCGTACGAAAGCTAACGGTTCGCGACGTAAAGCACGTTCGGCCGCTTGATGCGCCGTTCACTGCAAGGTTGATCCACGTCGGCCACCGCTCAGGACAGAAGCAAAACGCCTCAAAGGAAGCTCCGTTGAGGCGTTTTTCTTACCACTTGCAGCCGCGCGGCTCGCAGGCTTCACAGCGTGCGTGCCGCGCGGTGACGCGACCGCTTAACGCTGCGCAATCGGCTTCGCCTCACGCTGCGTATCGCCAATGAACAGCTGACGCGGACGGCCAATCTTCTGTTCCGGATCGGCGATCATTTCATTCCACTGTGCAATCCAGCCGACGGTACGCGCCATCGCGAAGATACACGTGAACATCGACGTCGGAATACCCAGTGCGCGCTGCACGATGCCCGAGTAGAAGTCGACGTTCGGGTACAGCTTGCGCGACACGAAGTATTCGTCTTCCAGCGCGATTTTTTCCAGCGCCATGGCCAGCTTGAACAGCGGGTCGTCGTGCAGGCCGAGTTCGTTCAGCACTTCGTGGCAGGTTTCGCGCATCAGCTTCGCGCGCGGATCGTAGTTCTTGTAGACGCGGTGACCGAAGCCCATCAGCTTCACGCCCGAGTTCTTGTCCTTCACCTGCTTGATGAACTCAGGAATGTTGTCGACCGAGCCGATTTCTTCCAGCATGTTCAGCGCGGCTTCGTTCGCGCCGCCGTGCGCCGGGCCCCACAGACAAGCGATACCGGCCGCGATACACGCGAACGGATTGGCGCCCGACGAACCGGCGAGACGCACGGTCGAGGTGGATGCGTTCTGCTCGTGGTCTGCGTGAAGAATCAGGATACGGTCGAGCGCGCGCACCAGCACGTCGTTGACCTTGTAGTCTTCGCACGGGTTCGAGAACATCATGTGCATGAAGTTCGCGCTGTACGAGAGGTTGTTCCTCGGGTACGCAAACGGCTGGCCGATGCTGTACTTGTACGCCATCGCGACCAGCGTGGGCAGCTTCGCGATCATGCGAATGGCCGACACGTCACGGTGACGCGGATTGTTGATGTCGAGCGAGTCGTGGTAGAACGCCGACAGCGCGCCGACTGCCGCGACCAGAATCGCCATCGGATGTGCGTCGCGACGGAAACCGCGGAAGAAGAAGTGCATTTGCTCATGCACCATCGTGTGATTCGTAACGGTCTTCACGAACTCCGCTTTTTGCTGTTCGTTCGGCAGTTCGCCCTTCAGCAGCAGGTAGCAGGTTTCGAGGAAGTCGGCGTTTTCCGCGAGGTTGTCGATCGGGTAGCCGCGGTATAGCAGTTCGCCCTTGTCGCCGTCGATGTACGTGATCGCCGAGTTGCAGGCCGCCGTCGACATGAAGCCCGGATCGTACGTAAATTTGCCGGTCTGGCCGTACAGTTTCCGGATGTCGATCACGTCCGGGCCGAGAGTGCCCTTGTAGATCGGCATTTCAACGCTCGGCGAATTGTCGCTGAACGATAGCGTGGCTTTAACATCTGACGGGGTCATAGCACATCCTCAATCGAAGTATGGAAACAGGGTTTCGATAATTGCACGCCTGGAACAACGGACAAGCGGCGCTCAAGCCGGTTAGGCGTTGCGCAGCAGCTCCAGCACCCGGATCACATCCGGGTCGGCAAGGTCGCCCTCAGGTTCCTTGCGCGCGAGCAGCAAGTCCATCAGGTCGTTATCGCTCAGCTCTAGCAGGCGGGTGAGTGCGCCTACGTCGGCGTCGCTGAGGTCATGCTCATATCGGCTGAAGAAACGCTCAAAGATCAGATCGTTTTCCAGCAAGCCCCGCCGTGCGCGCCAGCGAAGGCGCGCGCGGCGAAGAGGGTCGGACTGATGTGATGATTCGTCCATCTCAGACAGCGCGGCGAACCATCAATTCCTTGATCTTGCCAATCGCCTTGGTCGGGTTAAGGCCCTTCGGGCAAACGTCGACGCAATTCATGATGGTATGGCAACGGAACAGACGGTACGGATCTTCCAGGTTGTCGAGGCGTTCACCCGTCGCCTCGTCGCGGCTGTCCGCGATGAAACGATAGGCTTGCAACAGGCCGGCCGGACCGACGAACTTATCCGGGTTCCACCAGAAGCTCGGGCACGAGGTCGAGCAGCTAGCGCACAGGATACATTCGTACAGACCGTCGAGTTCGTCGCGCTCTTCGGGCGACTGCAGACGTTCCTTTTCCGGCGGCGGCGTATCGTTGATCAGGTACGGCTTGATCGAGTGATACTGGTTGAAGAACTGCGTGAAGTCGCAGATCAGGTCGCGCACGACCGGCAAGCCCGGCAGCGGACGCAGCACGATTTTTTGCGGCAGGTCGTTCAGGTTCGTGAGGCACGCCAGGCCGTTCTTGCCGTTGATGTTCATTGCGTCCGAACCGCACACGCCTTCACGGCACGAACGGCGGAACGACAGCGTTTCGTCCATAGCCTTCAGCTTGACGAGCGCGTCGAGCAGCATGCGTTCGTGCGAGTCGATTTCGATGTCGTACGACTGCATGCGCGGCGCTGCATCCTTGTCCGGATCGTAGCGGTAGATTTCAAATGTACGCTTAGCCATTTCTGAATTCCTTTGACTTGTGCCTTAGAAGGTCCGCGCTTTCGGCGGAACCGATTCGACCGTCAGCGGTTGCATGTGAACCGGCTTGTAGTCGAGGCGATCGCCTTCACTGAACCACAGCGTATGGCGCAGCCAGTTTTCGTCGTCGCGATGTTCGAAGTCGTTTTGCGCGTGGGCGCCGCGGCTTTCCTTGCGCGCTTCGGCGGAGACCATCGTGGCGCGCGCCACTTCGATCAGGTTCGCCACTTCCAGCGCTTCGACACGTGCCGTGTTGAACACCTTCGACTTGTCTTTCAGGTGGATGCTGTCGACCCGCTCAGCCACTTCGCGGATGCGTTCAACGCCCTCGGACAGCAATGCCGAAGTACGGAACACGCCGGCATGCTTCTGCATGGTCGCGCGAATGTCGTTCGCGACGTTTTGCGTATACTCGCCCGACGACGACTTCTCGAGCTTGTCGAGGCGCGACAGCGCGAAATCGGCGGCGTCGGCCGGCAGCGGCTTGTGCTCCTTGATTTCCTTGACGTGCTTGACGATGTGGTTACCGGCGGCACGCCCGAACACCACGAGGTCGAGCAGCGAGTTCGTGCCGAGACGGTTCGCGCCGTGCACCGACACGCACGAGCATTCGCCCACTGCGTAGAAACCGTTCACCGGCTCTTCGTGCCCCTTCGACGTGCCCACGACCTGGCCGTGAATATTCGTCGGAATGCCGCCCATCTGATAGTGAATGGTCGGCACGACCGGAATCGGCTCTTTGATGCAGTCGACGTTCGCGAACTTCAGCGCGATTTCGCGGATCGACGGCAGACGCTTCATGATCGTCTCCGCGCCGATGTGCGACAGGTCGAGCAGCACGTGGTCCTTGTTCGGACCGACGCCGCGGCCTTCCTTGATCTCCTGGTCCATCGAACGCGAGACGAAATCGCGCGGCGCCAGATCCTTCAGCGTGGGCGCGTAGCGCTCCATGAAACGCTCGCCGTTCGAGTTGCGCAGAATGCCGCCTTCGCCGCGCACGCCTTCGGTAATCAGCACGCCCGCACCGGCCACGCCGGTGGGGTGGAATTGCCAGAATTCCATGTCTTGCAGCGCGATGCCCGAACGCGCGGCCATGCCCAGGCCGTCACCGGTGTTGATGAACGCATTCGTGGATGCCGCGAAGATCCGGCCCGCGCCGCCCGTGGCGAACAGCGTGGTCTTGCCTTCGAGAATGTAGACGTCGCCGGTTTCCATTTCCAGCGCGGTCACGCCGAGCACGTCGCCCTCGGCGTCGCGGATCAGGTCCAGCGCCATCCATTCGACGAAGAACTGCGTCTTGGCCGCCACGTTCTGCTGATACAGCGTGTGCAGCAGCGCGTGACCGGTACGGTCAGCAGCCGCGCAAGCGCGTTGCACCGGCTTTTCGCCGTAGTTCGCGGTGTGGCCGCCGAACGGGCGTTGGTAAATCGTGCCGTCGGCGTTACGGTCGAACGGCATGCCGAAGTGTTCGAGTTCGTAGACTGCGTTCGGTGCCTCGCGGCACATGAACTCGATCGCGTCCTGGTCGCCGAGCCAGTCGGAACCCTTGATCGTGTCGTAGAAGTGATAGTGCCAGTTGTCTTCGCTCATGTTGCCGAGCGAGGCGCCGATGCCGCCTTGAGCAGCAACCGTGTGTGAGCGCGTGGGGAACACCTTGGACAGCACGCAGACCGACAGACCGGCGCGCGCCAGTTGCAGCGAAGCACGCATTCCCGAGCCGCCCGCGCCGACGATAACCACGTCAAACTTGCGACGCGGCAGAGAATTCTTGATTGCAGCCATTCTTTTACACTCTCCAGAGAATCTGCGCAGCGTAGCCCGCACATGCGAGCAGCCAGACGATCGTCAGCGCCTGAAGGAACAGGCGCATGCCCACGGGCTTCACATAGTCCATCCAGATGTCGCGGATACCGACCCACGCGTGATAGAACAGCGAGAGCAGCGTGACAAACGTGGCGAGCTTCATCCATTGCGTGGCGAAGATCGAGGCCCAGCCTTCGTACGAGAAATCGCGCGCGCCGAAGAACCATGCGAGCAGGATCACCGTGTAGATCGCCATCACGCAGGCGGTAATGCGCTGGGCGAGCCAGTCGCGCAGACCGTAATGTGCGCCGACGACGAGACGCTTCGGACCGATTCGGTTATTAGCTGTCATTTTTTTAAAAAACTCCGAACAGTTTTGCCGCGAATGCAATCGTAAGAAGCGACGACACGACGAGAACGACGATGGAGGTTTGCTTGCCGCCTTCCTTCGTGACCGCGCGGTGCGTGTCCATCACGAGGTGACGGACGCCCGCGCAGAAGTGAAACAGGAAGGCCCACGCAAGAACGAGCGTGATGAGCTTGACGATGACGTTGGAGAGGAAACCTTTGAAGACCTCGAAACTCAGTTCGGAAGTCAGGCTTTGATCGAAGAGGTACAGCAGGAACGGAAGAAAAACAAAAAGCAGACCACCGCTTAAGCGATGCAAGATCGAAACTCGCCCCGCTAGCGGGAGACGGTATGCCGTCAATATCTGCCCGATACCGATGTTCCGGAACTCCGGCCTCGGTTTTTTTACGGCTTCAGCCATGCTAGACCCCTACTATGTAGTCACACTAATCCGCGATTTTAGCGCCTTTTTATATCGCGCTGCAGCGAAAACCACGACAGGTCCGTTACAGCGTGCGCGATAAAGGTGCCTTCAAACAGGCGTGCGTGTGGGACGCCGCGCCTCGTTCAGCCCGACTCAGCTCAGGTCGTTCTGATAGTAATACCCGGTTGTGACATACCAACCTCGCCGCACTTCCACCGGCCGATCCCCATACGTATACGACACCCGCTCGACCGACAGCAGCGGGAAGCCCGCAGGCACGCGCAGGAGATCCGCAACCGTTGGCTCGGCCGCCACCGCGCGGATTTTTTCCGTTGCGCGGATCATGCGCGTGCCGAATTCCGTCTCGAACATCGCGTAGAGCGGACCCTTGTACTCCGACAGCCGCTCGAGTGTGAGTCCGCGAAATACCGCGCCGGGCAGCCAGATTTCGTCGAGTACGGTGACTTCGCCATCGAACTGCAGCAAACGCTTGATCAGCACCACGGGATCGGCGGGTTTCAGATCGAGCTGCCGGGCGATATCCGCCGATGCTCGCAAACGCCGGCATTCCAGCAGGCGGCTGACGTGCGGATGTTCCGCGCCGTCATCGGCCAGCAATCTAAGGAAGCGAAACTGGGCGCGGTCTTCGTTGTGCGTTGCGACAAACGTGCCCTTGCCCTGGCGGCGCACCAGCAGGTTGTCGGCGGCGAGTTCGTCGATCGCTTTGCGCACCGTTCCCTGGCTGACCTTGTATCTGGCCGCCAATTCGACTTCACTAGGAATGATCTCGCCGGGTTTCCATTCGCCACTTTCGAGGCTCTGCGTAATCAAGCCCTTGATCTGCTGATACAACGGGCTGAAGGTGGGCGACGCAGCGGCGGGCACGGCAGCGGATACACCTTCTCCCGTGGCGCTGGAGCCATTCGGATTCGTGGTGTTCGCCGGGTTCGAATTCATGCGCGCATTTCATCATAAAGGGCTGGGCCACGTCTAGGGTTTTCCCCTCAATAGATATGTCTTATATAAGACATAAGATAATGTTGACTTTGTGTCTGACGACTCCTACACTCCCTTCCGAGCAAGGGTTTGCGGGTTTTTCGGCGCATCTTTTCAGGCCGCGCCGTAGCGCACCGGCAGTCACTCTGCACCATGCTGTTCCCACGCAGTCCCGGTTTCGATTCGCCGCCATTCGTTGGCCAGACGCGTGCCGAAACGCGCTGTTTGCAGGAGCCCGCACCGTGCAGCGGCTATCCGGCGCTACCCCTATCCACCCCCTGCTCGTGAGTAAGGTTTCCGGCATGGCGGTCTTGCCGCAGCGCGCCGCACGGCCTCGGCATTTCGGGGCTGTCCGCGAGTAGTGAATTCCGCCGTGTTTCACAACGCTTCGCTGAACGCCCATATAGAATGGCGTTTTCCCTAGCGTCTAACGCATCGTCCTGGAGATTTCTCAATGGCTAAGCCCGCAAAGCGCGTTGCCGTCACCGGCGCCGCAGGTCAAATCGCTTACTCCCTGCTGTTCCGCATCGCCAATGGCGACCTGCTCGGCAAGGATCAACCGGTTGTCCTGCAACTGCTCGATCTGCCGCAAGCGCAAGGCGCCGTGAAAGGCGTCGTGATGGAACTGGATGATTGCGCATTCCCGCTGCTGTCGGGCGTCGTGATCACCGACGATCCGAAGGTTGCATTCAAGGACGCCGACGTAGCCCTGCTGGTCGGCGCGCGTCCGCGTTCGAAAGGCATGGAACGCAAGGACCTGCTGTCGGCCAACGCCGAGATTTTCACCGTCCAAGGCAAGGCGCTGAACGAAGTCGCCAGCCGCGACGTGAAAGTGCTGGTGGTCGGCAACCCGGCCAACACGAACGCCTACATCGCCATGAAGTCGGCGCCGGATCTGCCGAAGAAGAATTTCACAGCCATGCTGCGTCTGGACCACAACCGCGCGCTGTCGCAACTGGCGGCCAAGTCGGGCAAGCCGGTCGCTTCGATCGAAAAGCTGGCTGTGTGGGGCAACCACTCGCCGACCATGTACCCGGACTTCCGTTTCGCCACCGCGGAAGGTCAAGACCTGACCAAGCTGATCAACGACGACGAATGGAACCGCAACACGTTCATCCCGACCGTCGGCAAGCGCGGCGCGGCGATCATCGAAGCGCGCGGCCTGTCATCGGCGGCGTCGGCGGCTAACGCTGCAATCGACCACGTCCGCGACTGGGTGCTCGGCACGAACGGCAAGTGGGTCACGATGGGCATCCCGTCGGACGGCTCGTACGGCATTCCCGAAGACATCATCTACGGTGTGCCGGTCACGTGCGAAAACGGCGAGTACAAGCGCGTCGAAGGCCTGGCAATCGACGCGTTCTCGCGCGAAAAGATGGACGGCACGCTGCAGGAACTGCTGGAAGAGCGCGAAGGCGTTCAGCATCTGCTCGGCTAAGCGCCTGATGCAGGCAAACCGGAACTCGTGAGAAAACGCTGGGCCGCCCGAAGTTTTTTCGCTCTGCTGGGATCCTCTTGAGCATGGCGGTCCCCTCGGCGGCGCACCGCGAAACGCCATGTCCGGGGGCACTCCCGGGCGTCGCCTCAGCGAGTGAGTTCCGGTTTTTTACGTGCGAATGCAGCTATTCGCATCTGATCCGAGCGCGTTTTGCGCCGCTGCGCAATGAGCGTCAGCAGAGCGCGCCCGAATCAGATTCCCTAAACACGACCACCCCAAACCCTGACGCCGAAGATGCGCGCCCTCACACCCGCCGAAGTGCTGTTTGACGGCGAAGTGCCGCCCGCTGTGCTGCCTGCCTGCGATCACTACGCCGGCAGCGAAAAGCTGATGCTGAAATCGCTCGCGTGGCAGCAACAACTGGGCCCGGTGTTCGACATCACGCTCGATTGCGAGGACGGCGCGCAGGTCGGCAGGGAGGCGGAACACGCTGAGCTGGTCGCTTCCCTGCTGGGAAGCGAGCATGACCGCTTCGGCCGGGTCGGCGTGCGCATTCACGACTTCGATCACGCGCACTGGCGCGACGACGTCCGCCTCATTCTGCGTGCGGCGAGACGAGCACCCGCTTACATCACCCTGCCGAAGATCCGCAACCTGCCCGACGCCGCCGAGATGGTCGCGTTCATCGAGGCGACGCGATGCGAACTCGGCATCGCCCAGCCGGTGCCGGTGCAATTACTGGTCGAGACCCACGGCGCGCTCATGCGTGTGTTCGATCTGGCCGCGCTACCAGGCGTGGAAGCACTGAGCTTCGGCCTGATGGACTTCGTCTCCGCGCACGACGGCGCAATTCCCGATACCGCGATGCGCTCCCCCGGCCAGTTCGATCACCCGCTGGTGCGGCGCGCGAAGCTGGAAATTTCGGCAGCCTGCCATGCGTACGGCAAAGTGCCATCGCACAACGTCAGCACCGAAGTGCGCGACATGGGCGTGGTCGCCAACGATGCCGCCCGCGCCCGCAGCGAGTTCGGTTACACGCGCATGTGGAGCATCCACCCGGCGCAGATCGAGGCGATCGTAGCCGCGTTCGCACCGCGCGACGAAGAAATCGCCACCGCAACCGAAATCCTGCTGGCCGCGCAGTCCGCGCAGTGGGGACCGACGCGCCATCACGACACGCTGCACGACCGCGCCAGCTACCGCTACTACTGGTCCGTACTTCGCCGAGCGCAATCCACTGGCCGCGCCGTTCCGCAAGACGCCGCGCCGCTCTTTGCGAAAGTGGGCGCTAACGTGCAAACCGCTTCATGAAGGCGATGACCAATGCGACAGCCGGCGCCGCAGCGTTCAACGGCGCCCATATGCACTGCGATTCGGCCGGATCACGGCATGACCTGCCGCGGCGCAAAGCAGGCACCCACGCTGCAAGACGACCGCAAGCGGCACAGAGGCACCAAGGAGACAGCGGGAGATGAGCGATACGACGCAAACCGCCGGCGCACAAGGCGGGAACGAAGCCCAAAGCGGCTTCAAACCGAAAAAATCCGTGGCGCTGTCCGGCGTGACCGCGGGGAATACGGCGCTGTGCACGGTCGGCAAGACCGGCAACGACCTGCACTACCGGGGCTACGACATTCTCGATCTCGCCGGCGCGTGCGAATTCGAGGAAATCGCGTACCTGCTGGTCCACGAGAAACTGCCGACCCAGGCCGAACTGGGCGCCTACAAGACGAAGCTCAAGGCGCTGCGCGGCCTGCCCGCGAACGTGAAGGCCGCGCTCGAATGGATTCCCGCCGCCGCGCATCCGATGGACGTGATGCGCACGGGCGTCTCGGTGCTCGGCACCGTGCTGCCGGAAAAGGACGATCACAACCTGCCGGGCGCGCGCGACATCGCCGACAAACTGATGGCCTCGCTCGGCTCGATGCTGCTCTACTGGTATCACTACTCGCACAACGGCAGGCGCATCGAGGTCGAAACTGACGACGACTCGATCGGCGGCCATTTCCTGCATCTGCTGCATGGCGTCGCGCCGTCGAAGTCGTGGGTCGACGCGATGCATGTATCGCTGAACCTGTACGCGGAGCATGAATTCAACGCGTCGACCTTCACCGGCCGCGTGATCGCGGGCACGGGCTCGGACATCTATTCGGCGATCACCGGCGCGATCGGCGCGCTGCGCGGACCGAAGCACGGCGGCGCGAACGAAGCCGCGTTCGACATCCAGTCGCGCTACCCGACACCCGACGAAGCCGAGGCGGACATCCGCCGTCGCGTGGAGAACAAGGAAGTGGTGATCGGTTTCGGCCACCCGGTGTACACGATTTCCGATCCGCGCAACAAGGTGATCAAGGAAGTCGCGCGGAAGCTCTCGAAGGAAGCGGGCAACACCAAGCTGTTCAGCATCGCGGAGCGACTTGAAACAGTGATGGCTGAAGTGAAAAGGATGTTTCCAAATCTCGACTGGTTCAGCGCGGTTTCGTACCACATGATGGGCGTGCCGACGGCGATGTTCACGCCGCTCTTCGTGATCTCGCGCACGGCAGGCTGGAGCGCGCACATCATCGAGCAGCGCATCGACAACAAGATCATCCGTCCGAGCGCCAATTACACCGGACCTGAGAATTTGAAGTTCGTGCCGCTAAATAGGAGAAAATAGCGGTCGCTGTGCGCTTCCAAAGCGCGTGCAGTTCAACCCTTGCGGTCGGCCTGGACCGGTAGCCCGCACCGTTCAACTGAAATTAGATAGAAAGGTTTTCTCCATGAAAAAGCTGATGATCGCCGCCGTGATTGGCGCCCTGTCCACGACGGTGTTGACCGTCGCGACTGACGCCGCTGCGCAAACGGCGACGACCACGAAGCCCGCTGCCACGAAAGCCACGCCGAAAAAGCCGCAACCCAAGCGCCTGATCAAGCGCAAGCCGAATCCCGCGAAGGAAGCGAAGATCGACCCGATTCCGGAAGGTGCGGAAAAGTGGTTGTGCAACGAAGGTCTGGCCTTCCAGCTCAAGGGCGACA
This sequence comes from Paraburkholderia terricola, assembly GCF_003330825.1. NCBI lineage: Bacteria > Pseudomonadati > Pseudomonadota > Betaproteobacteria > Burkholderiales > Burkholderiaceae > Paraburkholderia > Paraburkholderia terricola. The sequence goes on along the minus strand of NZ_CP024942.1, from coordinate 1,275,928 downwards.
TGAAGCGTGACCAGATCGTCACGGTTCACTGGGCGAACAAGAACTACAACTTGCCGCGCGCAACGACCACCACGGGCGCGGACCGTTTCCACGATGCTGCGTCGGGTATGGATCTGATCGTGATCCCGACCAAAGCCATGTTGTTCTCGGATAAGGACAGCTCGCGCCTCGCCGACGAATGCAAGACGGCGGCGATGCTGGAAGGCGCGCCGGCTCCGACGCAATCGAACGCGATCGACAAGACCAGCAACTAATTTTCCTCACCAGGAAAGGCCTCGATGTCCGCTCCCATTTCCAACGTGCGACCCGCCCCGGACAAAGTCCTGGTCGATATCGTCGATTACGTGCGGAATGAACAGATCGGTAGCACGCTCGCGCTGGAAACCGCGCGTCACTGCCTGATCGATACGCTTGGCTGCGGACTCGAGGCGCTCACCTACCCGGCTTGCACCAAGCTGATGGGACCGATCGTGCCGGGCACGATCGTCCCCAACGGCGCGAAGGTGCCGGGCACGTCGTTCCAGCTGGACCCGGTTCAGGCCGCCTTCAACATCGGCGCAATGATCCGCTGGCTGGACTTCAACGACACATGGCTTGCGGCCGAATGGGGCCATCCATCCGATAACCTCGGCGGAATCCTGGCCACGGCCGACTGGCTCTCGCGCAGTGCCGTCGCAGCGGGCAAAGCGCCGCTGACGATGAAAGACGTTTTGATCGCCATGATCAAGGCGCACGAAATTCAAGGCTGTATCGCGCTCGAAAACTCCTTCAACAAGGTCGGGCTCGACCATGTGCTGCTGGTGAAGCTGGCCTCGACCGCCGTGGTCGGCCAGTTGATCGGCCTAAGCCGCGACGAGTTGATCAACGCGGTATCGCAGGCATTTGTCGATGGACACCCGCTGCGTACCTACCGTCACGCGCCGAACACCGGTTCGCGCAAATCGTGGGCCGCGGGCGATGCGACGTCGCGCGCCGTGCGTCTCGCGCTGATGTCGAAGACCGGCGAGATGGGCTATCCGTCGGTGCTGACGGCCAAAACGTGGGGCTTTTACGACGTGCTCTTCAAGGGCAATGCGTTCAGATTCCAGCGCCCGTATGGCTCTTACGTCATGGAAAACGTGCTGTTCAAGATCTCGTTCCCCGCTGAGTTCCACGCGCAAACCGCGGTGGAAGCCGCGATGACGCTGCATGCGCAACTCTCCGCCCAAGGCAGGCGCGTGGAAGATATCAGGAAGATCACGATCCGCACTCACGAGGCCGCGATCCGCATCATCGACAAGAAGGGTCCATTGAACAATCCGGCCGACCGCGATCATTGCATCCAGTACATGATCGCCGTGCCGCTGATCCATGGCCGCTTGACGGCCGCGGATTACGAAGATTCGATCGCGCAGGACGCGCGTATCGATGTGCTGCGCGCCAGGATGGAATGCGTCGAAGACGCGCGGTTCACGCAGGATTACCACGATCCCGAGAAGCGTTCGATCGCCAATGCACTGACGGTCGAATTCAACGACGGATCGAAGTTCGACGAAGTCGTGGTCGAATACCCGATCGGTCACAAGCGTCGTCGCGAAGACGGAATTCCGTTGCTGGTCGAGAAGTTCAGGACCAACCTCGCGCGCCGCTTTCCGGTCAAGCAACAACTGGCGATTCTCGACGTATCGCTGGATCAGGCAAGGCTCGAAGCCATGCCGGTTCATGAGTACGTCGATCTGTACATCATCTAGTCAAAGTTAAGTACTGTAGTTCCGCGATCAAACCAAGGAAAACACCATGGCCCACAACCTCCACAAAACGCTCAAGGAATTCGACAGCGGTTCCGGCAAAGGCAAGTTCTACTCCCTGCCGCAACTCGGCAAGGCATTGAACATCAAGATCGAGCGTCTGCCGGTCTCGATCCGTATCGTGCTGGAATCGGTGCTGCGTAACTACGACGGCAAGAAGATCGCCGAAGAACACATCACGCAACTCGCTAACTGGAAGCCGAGCGCCGCGCGCGTCGACGAAATCCCGTTCGTGGTGTCGCGCGTCGTGCTGCAGGACTTTACCGGCGTGCCGCTGCTCGCCGACATCGCTGCAATGCGCGGTGTCGCGCAACGCGTCGGCAAGAACCCCAAGTCGATCGAGCCGCTGGTCCCGGTCGATCTGGTGGTTGACCACTCGGTGCAGATCGATCACTTCCGCGAAAAGAACGCGCTCGACCTGAACATGAAGCTGGAATTCCAGCGCAACAACGAGCGCTACCAGTTCATGAAGTGGGGCATGCAGGCCTTCGACACGTTCAAGGTCGTGCCGCCGGGCGTCGGCATCGTTCACCAGGTAAACCTGGAATATCTCGCACGCGGCGTGCACAAGAAAGCCGAAGGCGCGGATACCGTGTACTACCCGGATTCGCTGGTCGGCACCGACAGCCATACCACGATGATCAACGGCATCGGCGTGGTGGGCTGGGGCGTGGGCGGTATCGAAGCTGAAGCCGGCATGCTCGGTCAGCCGGTGTACTTCCTGACGCCGGACGTGGTCGGCGTGAACCTGAAGGGCAAGCTGCGCGAAGGCGTGACGGCGACCGACCTGGTGCTGACCATCACCGAACTGCTGCGCAAGGAAAAGGTGGTCGGCAAGTTCGTCGAGTTCTTCGGCGAAGGCACGCGCTCGCTGTCGCTGCCGGACCGCGCCACGATCGGCAACATGGCGCCGGAATACGGCGCAACCATGGGCTTCTTCCCGGTCGACGAAAAAACCATCGACTACTTCAAGGGCACGGGCCGCACAGACGCGGAAATCTCGGCCTTCGAGAACTACTTCAAGGCGCAAAACCTGTTCGGTATTCCAAAGGACGGCGATATCGACTACACCAAGGTCGTTACGCTGGATCTCGGCACGGTGGCTCCGTCGCTGGCAGGCCCGAAGCGCCCGCAAGACCGCATCGAAATCGGTCACGTGAAGTCGACCTTCAGCGACCTGTTCTCGAAGCCAGTGGCGGAAAACGGCTTTGCGAAGAAGGAAGCCGATCTGGACGCGCAATACACGACGAGCAACGGCGTGAACGTGAAGAACGGCGACGTGCTGATCGCCGCGATCACGTCGTGCACGAACACGTCGAACCCGAGCGTGCTGCTGGCCGCCGGCCTGCTGGCGAAGAAAGCGGTGGAAGCGGGCCTGACGGTCGCGCCGCACATCAAGACCTCGCTTGCGCCGGGATCGCGCATCGTCACCGAATATCTGACGAAGACCGGCTTGCTGCCGTACCTCGACAAGCTCGGTTTCACGCTTGCCGCTTACGGCTGCACGACCTGTATCGGTAATGCAGGCGACCTGACGCCGGAACTGAACGAAGCGATCACGAAGAACGACATCGTCGCGGCAGCGGTTCTGTCGGGCAACCGTAACTTCGAAGCGCGTATTCACCCGAACATCCGCGCGAACTTCCTGGCCTCGCCGCCGCTGGTTGTCGCTTATGCGATCGCCGGCAACATCACGCGCGACCTGATGACCGAACCGGTCGGCAAGGGCAAGAACGGCAAGGACATCTACCTGGGCGACATCTGGCCGACCAGCGAAGAAGTCAACGCACTGCTCAAGTTCGCGCTGGATGCGGACGCGTTCCGCAAGAACTACTCGTCGCTGACCAAGAAGGGCGACCTGTGGAGCAAGATCGAAGGCGAAGAAGGCCAGGTCTACGATTGGCCGAAGTCGACCTACATCGCCGAGCCGCCGTTCTTTGGCAACGATTTCTCGATGACGCCGGCCGACAGCATCGCAGCCGTGAAGAACGCGCGCGCATTGGGCATTTTCGGTGACTCGGTCACGACCGACCACATCAGCCCGGCTGGCTCGATCAAGGAAGACTCGCCGGCAGGCAAGTGGCTGAAGGAAAACGGCGTGCAGAAGGCCGACTTCAACAGCTACGGCTCCCGCCGCGGCAACCACGACGTGATGATGCGCGGCACGTTCGCAAACGTCCGGATCAAGAACCTGATGATCCCGGCGAAGGCAGACGGCTCGCGTGTGGAAGGCGGCCTGACGATTCACCAGCCGAGTGGCGAACAGCTGTCGATTTACGACGCAGCGATGAAGTACATCGACGCCGGCACGCCGACCATCGTATTCGCAGGCGAAGAGTACGGCACGGGTTCGTCACGTGACTGGGCTGCGAAGGGTACGCAACTGCTAGGCGTGAAGGCCGTGGTCGCACGCAGCTTCGAGCGGATCCACCGTTCGAACCTGGTCGGCATGGGCGTTCTGCCGCTGCAGTTCAAGGGCTCGGATAGCGTGCAATCGCTCGGCATCACCGGCGAGGAAACGTACGACATCGAAGGCCTGGGCGCGGACTTCAAGCCGCAACAAGAAGTGACGCTGGTGATTCGCGGCAAGGACGGCAAGGAAAAGCGCGTTCCGGTGCTGCTGCGTATCGACACGCCGATCGAAGTCGATTACTACAAGCACGGTGGAATTCTGCCGTTCGTACTGCGCTCGCTGCTGGCTGCCTAACTTCGGCGGTAGCGCAAACGGCTTTGCTGTTTTGCAGGGGCTGCATTCTGTGGAGGATGCAGCCGACTTTAGAAGCCCGGCCAAATGGCCGGGCTTTTTTTTCGTTGCTCGAAATAGCAACCGCGGACAACCGGCCGTTGAATGCGGCGACTACTTTGGACCGAAGTCTGACCGAAAAGCGTCGGGGTTGTCGGTGATCCTGCGCTGAATCATGCGGGCGTTCCAGTCCGTGTTGCCCGGCACTGGCGTCGACGCCCGCGTTGTAACCTTCGCGCGCTGCTGCTTCGCCCAGTCGAGCAGGGCCGCCTGTTCGGCGGAATCGTGGTTAGCCGACGCTCGCGCAATCCACTCGGGTTGCTGCGAGATCGAAGGCTGGCTGGCCGGACGAGCGGATCGGGTCAATGCAAGGCGCTTGTCGACTTGCGTCTCGCTCAAGCGCGCGATTGCAGCTTTGCGATCGACCGTTGCAAAACGATTCGTCGTCGTGCCATGTGTCGTCGCGCGTGCGACGAGTGGCTGCTTTACACGCGGCGCGTCAGCCCGCACCAATTGTGCTGGCTTGGCTGGCGGTACTGCCTTCGCGGCAACGGAATCGTTCTTCGCGCGAGTTGCAGGCGCCATGGCCGCCGCACTGGAGTTTGCCAACGTTGTCGTCGGCACCGAGCTGGCCGCTGCGGGCGCGCGCTCCGCACTTGTCGACGCTGTTTCAACCACCGGTTGCGTCAGCTTGACAGCACCTTCGGAATGCCGCACGTCGGCCCTCGTGACGGGATCCAGCGTCGCGGCCAGCGTGGTCGCGCTATCGGCGTCGGGCGTCGCACTTGTGATCAACAGCCAGGCCAGCGCAATGCTGCAACTCACGAAGATCGCCGCGCCGGCCACATGATCTGCACGAGACGAAGACGAGCGCTGCTTACCCGCATCGAGATAACGCCTGGCTTCGGCCAACTGCGCGTCGAAACTATAGGAATAGTCGCGTCGCTGTGGCGCCTTATAGAGAAAAATATACTTCGCGTCTGACGGAAGCCGGCTGCGGGATGCCAATGGCTCCGCACGTTGCACGGCGTGCTGGATCGCCCGTTGCGCCGCGGTGAGCGCCGCAGGCTGCGGCTCTCGCCGCGCCTGTACCGGCCGACGGCCCGAGCCGTAAGGCGGCGGCAAGCCCGCGAGCGACCGCGCGCTGGGAAGCGCCAGATCGCCTTCGATCAAGGCCAGCGGTCTGTTCATCGTACGGTGCTCCGTTGTGGGTCATGCGCTGCGCCGAGTTGCATGACAAGGGTTCGGGTGCGTTCCGCGAGCGCGTCGATCGCGCCGGCGTTGCGTTCCCGCGGCGAGGCGCTAGCGCGCCGCAGCGCTTCCATCAAACCACGCGCGCCGACCAGACCGACGGCGCCGCTCAATCGATGCAGCAAGGCAGGCAGGTGCTCATCGTCTTCCGGGCGACGCAATGTGGCGAGGCGTGTGAGGTCGTCATTCATTGCACGACGCCAGCCATCCAGAAACGAGGGCAGATCGACACCTTCTTCTGACAGCGCGGTCAGATACCGGCGCCCGAAAGGTTCATGGGAAGCAACTGTTGAAGCGGCATCGGCATGCACGGCATTGCACGTTGCAGGCAACGGTGTATTGCCATCTGCCTCTCGCTCCGATTCCCATTGCTCGACGGCGAACGGCGCATTGAAGGTCGCGAAAACGCCAGCCTCCGCGCTGCTCGCGACGGAAAGTTCACCTCGCATGCGCTGAGCGAGCAACTGGCAAAGCGGCAGGGAAGCATCAGCGTCACCGAAACCTTCGCTCGTGCGCGATTCATCAGCATCAGTGCCGCCAAGCTTGCCGCCGCCGACCCTTATGCTGAAAAAAATGCGCTGCGAACCCAGGTTCAATGAGTCGGCCCGCACCACAAGCGCAATCTCTTTGTGCATGCCCGACTGGATCGCACGGTTCAGCAAATGGAAAAGGATCTGACCGAGACGGGTGCCGTCGACGATAATCACCGCCGCCACCGTTTGGTCGACGCTCGCGCTCAAGCGCACGCCTTGATGCGTAGTCGATGGTGTAAGGAGCGTGATCACACTCTTGATGAACTCGCGCACGTTCGTCGCGCTTTCGTCGAGAACGAAAGCGCGCGATTCCAGAGGTGAATTGTCGAACAGATCACGAAGGGTTTGGCGCCAGATGCGCATTGCGGATTGAATCGCCTGCAACTGTGCGGATTGTGCGGACGGCTTGGTTACCACTTGAAGCGGCTCGAATAAATCCGCAACCGCGCTCAATGGCGCTTCGATATAGAAACGCACCACGCCCAGGAATCTGCGCCGCTCTCGCATTAGGTCAGCGCTCGCCTGCTGCGAAGCCGCGGCGCGTGTGGTCCGCTCCCGCGCCTCGATTGCTTCGCATCGGCGGGCCCACTCGGAGACAATCAGTTTGTTGTTTTTGGCAATGCGCGTTAGCGCGGCTCGCGACAAACACACGCCAGCCAGTACGGCGAACGCCAGCGCTGCGAGTGTCAATTGCCACGCTCGTTTTCCGACCGAGGTTGCGTGTTCGGTCCACTCCAGTTGGCTAGGCGAGGCATTCCCACTGTCACTGTTACGCGAAGCGAGTACCAAAGGCGTCCCGGCAGCGACTTCCTCTTGCTACTCGACTGGCGGTCATCCATTCAAGCCGATGTTCACGCTTTCACCGCCCGCGCCGCGTTTCTTCCGCGCAGCCACTCGAGCGCCAGCAAAAGGCAAGTAGAAAACACGATCAGAATCGTCGCAAGCGCAGCGATGGTCGGGCTGATGTTCTCGCGGATACCGGTGAACATTTGCCGCGGCAATGTCGTCTGGTCAGCGCCCGCGAGGAACAGCGTCACGACCACTTCATCGAATGACGTCGCGAAAGCGAACAGCGCGCCCGAAATCACGCCCGGCGCAATCACGGGCAACGTGATGCGGAAAAACGTCGTGACCGGATTGGCACCCAGCGACAAACTGGCGCGCACGAGGTTGTAATTGAATCCCTGCAAGGTCGCCGCCACCGTGGTTACGACAAAAGGCACGCCGAGCGAGGCATGCGCCAGAATCAGGCCAACATACGTGTTCGCCAACCCGAGCGGCGCAAAGAACAGATACATGCCGACACCGACCACCACCACGGGCACGATCATCGGCGAGATCAGGACGGCCATTAGCAGCGCCTTACCACGAAAGTTCGCCTTGGTCAGCCCGATCGCGGCCAACGTGCCGAGCACGGTCGCGACCACCGTCGCGGACGGCGCCACGATAAAACTGTTCTTGGCGGCCATGCGCCATTCATCGGACGCCACCAGGTTTTGATACCAGCGCAGCGACCAACCCGGAATCGGATACACCAGGAACGTGCTCGACGAGAACGACAGCGGCACGATCGCCAACACGGGCAGAATGAGATACAGCAGCGTCAGCACGGCAAGCGCGCGCAATGCGAAATACCACACGCGCTCGACCCACGACGTATGCGGCGCGAACAGGGGCTTGGCAAGTTTCATCGCAGTAGGCTCCGGTTCAGCCGAGGCTCAATGAAGAACGCGTGAAGCGCCCGTAAATCACGTACAGCACGAGTGTCGCGGCGAGCAGCAAGCCGCCTAGCGCGCACGCCATGCCCCAGTTGATCGTCACGTTGGTGAAGTACGCGACGTAATAGCTGACCATCTGATCGTTCGGTCCGCCGAGCAAGGCCGGCGTGATGTAGTAGCCGATCGCCAGGATGAACACCAGCAGCGCGCCCGCGCCGATGCCCGGATAAGTCTGCGGCACGTACACGCGCCAGAACGCGGCGAACGGATGGCTGCCGAGCGAGATCGCGGCGCGCTGGTAGGTCGGCGGGATCGATTTCATCACGCTGTACAGCGGCAGGATCATGAACGGCAGCAGAATGTGCGTCATCGAGATGTACACGCCGGTGCGGTTGAACAGCAGCGAAAGCGGATCGTGCAGCAGTCCGCTGCCGATCAGCGCTTTATTCACCAGCCCTTCGCTTTGCAGGATCACGATCCATGCCGCGACGCGCACGAGGATCGACGTCCAGAACGGAATCAGCACGAGAATCATCACCAGGTTCGCGCGGCGCTCGGAGAGCGTCGAGATCCAGTACGCGAGCGGATAGCCCAGCAGCAGCGCAAAAAACGTCACGGCCGCGCCGATCACAAAGGTGCGGCTGAACACGGCGAGATAAATCTGCTGATCGGGATCGGTCGGGATGATGTGACCGAACGCGTCCTGCTTATGGTCCAGCGAAGCGAGTAAATAGAACGGCGAATACACGCTGGCATTCTTTGCGATGGCCTGCCAGTACGCAATGTCGTTCCAGCGCTCGTCCAGTTCGACGAATTTCGCATGAATCTGGGCGGGCGTCAGTTTCAACGGCTGGCTGTTATCGTCGACGAACGGCATGGCGCGCGCGGATTTTGCAACCAGTGAGCGATAGCCGGGAATCTCCACGTTGAGGCGCCGCGCCAGCGCACCCATGCCGTCGCTATCGGCGACCGCGGTGAGGTCGACGGCCAATGCGGCATACGCGGTATCCGGCGGCGGAGATTTGCGATCCCAACCGCTCAACGCGCCTAGCGTATGCGGCAGAGCGCTAACCACTTCGGGATTCTGCGCGGCACGGGTCAACAGCGCGCCGATCGGCACGACGAAAATCAGCAGCAGAAAAATCGCGAGCGGCGCGATCAGCAGCAGCGCCATTGCACGCTTTCTGGATTCCGCGGCTTTCAGTTCGCGCTTGAGTCGGCCGGTTGATTCAGGCGTCGAATCGGCGGCAATCGTCATCGTAGTCACACCCGTCTCCTGTCGACCAGAGTTAGCGCTTCAGCGCTTACTCTGGTCCCATGCAAAGCTGTCGATGGAAGTTAGCGCTTTAGCGCTTACTCCCACCCCATGCAGAGCTATCGACCAGAGTGAGCGCTTCAACGCTTAACTCTGGTCCCACCCAAAACTAACAAATCACTTCGAAGCCCACGACGAAAAACGCTGCTCCAGTTCATCGCCATGATCGGTCCAGAACCCGAGATTCTGCAGCACCGCATTCTTGCCGTTTTCCGGCGAGTTCGGCAGATTCGCGAGCGTCTTCGAATCGAGCGCCTTGATCGCCGCCACGTTCACCGGACCATAGGCGATGTGATGCGCGTATTCCGCCTGCGGCTTCGGTGAGATCGAATAGGCGATGTACTTCTCAGCCAGCGCCTTGTTCGGCGAACCCTTCGGAATGCCCCAATAGTCGAGGTCATAGATGCTGCCGTTCCACACCACCTTCAGGTTCTTGCCTTCCCGTTGCGCGGCGTCGATCCGGCCGTTGTACGCGGTGGACATCACCACGTCGCCCGCGACGAGGAACTGCGGCGGCTGCGCACCCGCTTCCCACCACTGGATGTTCGGCTTCAGTTCGTCGAGCTTCTTGAACGCGCGGTCCTGACCCGCCTTGGTGGCGAGCACCTTGTAGACATCCTTCGGCGCGACGCCATCCGCCATCAGCGCGAACTCCAGGTTGTAGCGCGCACCCTTGCGCATGGCGCGCTTGCCCGGGAATTTCTTGACGTCCCAGAAATCGGCCCAGCCGGCCGGCGCGGTTTTCAGCTTGTCGGCGTTATACGCGAGCGCCGTCGACCACACGAAGAAACCCACGCCGCAGGTTTGCGGCGCTTCAGGAATCAGATCCGACTTCTTGCCGATCTTCGACCAGTCGAGCTTCTCGTACAGCCCTTCGTCGCAGCCACGGCCGATGTCGCCCGATTCGACCTCCACCACGTCCCAGTTCACGTGCTTGGCTTCGACCATCGCCTTGACCTTGGCCTGCTCGCCGTTGTATTCGACGGCGGTCACCTTGTTGCCCGTTTGCGATTCGAACGGCTGGTTGAACGCGGCCTTTTGCGCGTCGCCGTTCGCGCCACCGAAATTGACGACCGTCAGTTCGGCGGCATTGACTTGCGCGGCTCCCAGCGCGAGCGCCACAGCACCGACAGCGATGGCGCAGCGCGATTTCCCGATCTTGCTCATGGTGTGTTGCTCTCCTTTGGTGGTATGCGTGAAGCTAGGTACGGTGCGGCTTGTTATGTGCGGCTGACTTCGACTGCGTGCGTCCGACGAATCATGCGTTGACCGCGCTCACGCCCCCGCGAAAACCCGCAGATGCTCGGGCGCAAACTCCAGCGCAACCGGTGCGCCGGGCGCGAATGTATCGAGCAATTCCGTGCCGAGCGGCACCTTGACGAAGCACTCGTCCTGTTCCGGCAGACCGCAACGCATGCGCACGTGGTCGCCGAAATAGATCAGCCCGCGCGCCTCGCCGCTCAGCGCATTGGCGCCCGCGCGCGACACGCCGTTCGCAAGCTTCATGCGCTCGGGCCGGATACACGCGACGGCCGGCGTGCCCGCCCGCGCCCCTCCGATATTGCGGCCCGTCAGCCGCGTGCCGTCAATCAGATGAAACTCGCAGTACTCGCCGTCCACGTTCGCGATCGTGCCGCGCAGCTTGTTGCTGTCGCCGATGAAATTGGCGACGAACTCATTGCACGGCGATTCATAGAGACGGTCGACGGTATCCAGTTGCTGCACGATGCCTTTATCGAACACCGCGACGCGGTCCGACATGGTCAAGGCTTCGCCCTGATCGTGCGTAACGTAGACGAATGTGACGCCGAGCTTCTCGTGCAGCGATTTGAGCTCGTACTGCATGTGTTCGCGCAACTGCTTGTCGAGCGCGCCGAGCGGTTCGTCCATCAGCACGAGCTTCGGCTCGAACACCAGCGCCCGCGCCAGCGCGATACGCTGCTGCTGGCCGCCGGAAAGCTGCGCCGGATAACGCTTGGCGAAGCTCTCCATGCGCACCATCTTCAGCGCGTTATTCGTACGATGTGCGCGTTCTTCGGCAGAAAGCTTGCGCACGGTAAGCGGGTACGCGACGTTCTGCTCGACCGTCAAATGCGGGAACAACGCGTAGTTCTGAAACACCATGCCGATGTTGCGCTTATGCGGCGGCACGGTGTTGAGCAGCGTGCCGTCGAGCCAGATCTCGCCGCCGGTGGGAAATTCAAAGCCCGCCAGCATCATCAGACAAGTTGTCTTGCCCGAACCCGACGGCCCGAGCAGCGTCAGGAATTCGCCCTGATAGATATCCAGATCGAGTTGCTTGACGACCAGCGTTTCGCCGTCATAGGTCTTGCGCACACCTCGAAAGCTGACGATCACGTCATCGGTTTTCATCGCCCTAGTCTCCTCTGTCGACCGGAGTAAGCGCTGAAGCGCCAGCTCCGGTCCCATGCAAGATGGTTGCTGCGCTCCGGCCGGTTCCCCCTGCAAAACAGAGGGATAGCGTCAATTGCGTGGCCCACTATAGTCTCTTACGGTTCTACAATATGGAACCATTTCATTATTCCGGATAGAACCACTTGGACACCGTGATTTTGTCGGATTGGCTCGCCGCGCGACTCGACCGCACCGCCGCCGAGCCGGTCTACCGGCAGACGCTGCGGCTCATGCAGCAGGCGATTCTGACCGGCCAGCTACCGCCCGGCACCAAGCTGCCGAGCTCCCGCACGCTGGCCGAAGACCTCGGCATCGCGCGCAATACCGTGCTGCACGTCTACGATCAGTTGACCGCCGAAGGCTACGTGATCTCGACCACCGGCAGCGGCACGTATGTGGCTGACACGCGGCCGGACGCCGCGGCGGTGAACGCGCGCAAGAAGCCGGCGGTGGCCCGTGCCGATGCGCCGGGCGATCCGGCCGCGGAGGCTCCGAAACCGCCAAAACGCGGTCTCAGCGACCTCTCGACTCGCGGGCGGCGCCTGATCGATCAGGCCGGCGTCTCCGCCAAGCAGTGGGGCGCGTTCATGCCGGGCGTGCCCGACGTCGCGGAGTTCCCGGCGCGCACGTGGAGCCGCTTGCAGGCGAGGTTGTGGAAAGAAGCCAATCCCGATCTGCTCACCTATGCGCCGGGCGGCGGCTACCGGCCGTTGCGGCGGGCGCTGTCGGATTACCTGCGCGTCGCGCGCTCGGTGAATTGCACGCCGGATCAGATCATCATCACGACGGGCATTCATCAATCGATCGATCTGGCCGTGCGTTTGTTGACCGACGTCGGCGATCGCGCGTGGGTCGAGGAGCCGTGCTATTGGGGCGCACGCAGCGTGCTGCAATCGTCGGGGATCACGCTGGTGCCGGTCCCGGTCGACGACGAAGGCCTGAACCCCAGCGAGCAGGATTTGCAACAGCCGCCGCGCCTGGCGCTCGTCACGCCGTCGCATCAATATCCGCTCGGCATGGTGATGAGTCTCGCGCGCCGCCGCACGCTGCTGGAATACGCGCGCCAGCACAACGTCTGGATCATCGAGGACGACTACGACAGCGAGTTCCGCTACGGCAGCCGGCCGCTCGCCTCGCTGCAAGGGCTCGACGACGCGGGCCAGGTGATCTACGTGGGCAGCCTGGGGAAGATGCTGTTTCCGGGTTTGCGGATCGGCTACATGATCGCGCCGGAGCATCTGGTGGACACGTTTCGCACCGGCGTGGCCGAGCTTTATCGTGAAGGGCAATTGATGCAGCAGGCGGTAATGACCGACTTCATCATGGACGGCCATCTCACCTCGCACGTTCGCCGCATGCGCGCGCTCTACGGCGAACGCAGGCAGATTCTGATCGACGCGATCACCGCGCGTTTCGGCAACGAACTGCCGGTGATAGGCGACGAAGCCGGCCTGCATCTGGTGCTCTGCCTGCCGGATCACGCGGACGATCGCGCGGTGACAGTCGCGGCTTTCGATGCCGGCGTGATCGTGCGGCCGCTCGCCGCCTACTACAGCAGCGCCACCCCCGCGCGGCGCGGACTGCTGCTGGGTTATGCGTGCGTGGCGAACGAAAAGATCGGGCCGGCGTTCGACACGCTCGCGCGCGTGATCGAGCGAACCGCGTTGAAGGCGCCGACGCGCGCGGCCTGATCGGCGCGGCCGCGCGGATCGCCGGTCGATTCGCACTGAAGCGCGCGCCGCCGCCCCTGTCGAGCGGCGAGCGGGCGCTTACAACACACCTCAGTTCAAGCCGAAATCCACCCGCGTCGTCGCGCCCTTGTCCTTGATGCCCTCGGCGTTCAGCTTCGGCGCGACGATAAACACACGACTGCTGTCGATCTTGCCCTCCAGATACTGCTGCACGCTTTGCGCACGCTGCTGCGCGAGCTGGCGCAAGCTGGCCTCGTCGATCGGTGCGTTGGCGGCGAGCGCGTTCTTCATGTCGTCGTCCGGCAGGCTCCTGGTCAGGCCGACAAAGTTGCGCGGCTTCTTGAAGTCCGCCGACTTGTAGGCTTTGGTCAGATACTTGTCGTATTCCTGCGGATCGACGGTCATGGTCGAGACATCGACACTCTCGCCGTTGCCCACCACATCCTTGATCTTCTGCTGCCTGACGAGGCGATCGACATAGCGCATCCGCAAGGCGGGCTCGTCGATGGCCGGGTCGACCCGGCCGATCACGTCCATCCGGATCGACGACTTGTCGGCGAGCACCTTCACGATCGTGTCCAGCTTCTTGCTGTCGGCGTCCGAGAGCTTCGCCGAGCCCGGCTCGAACTCGACGTAACCCAATTCCTCGCCGTTGCCGCCGAAGGCATTGGCGATCAGCGAGAACGGCGACGTTACCGCCTTCTGCAACAGGTTGAGCACCGCGTGCCAGATCAGGCCGCCAATGCTGAACTCGGGATTCGACAACGAACCGGACACGGGCAGATTCACGTCGATTTCGCCGCGCGAATTTTTCAGCAGCGAGATGGCGAGACGCACCGGCAGTTTGGTCGCCGTATCGTTTTCGACGTGATCGCCGAACGTTAGCTGATCGATGAACAGGTGATTGTTCGCGTTCAACTGGTCGTTCTCGAGCGTGTAATGCAGGTCGACGTTCAGCTTGCCCTTGGTGATCGGATAACCGGCGTATTTCGCCGAATACGGCGTGAGGTTGGTCAGCTCGATATCGTGCGCGCTGGCGGTCAGGTCGAGCGACGGCTTCGCAACCAGCGGATTGACCGTGCCGCGAATCGACAGCGGACCGTTGGCCGCCAGTTTCGCGGCGATGTCCACCGGCGCGGGCGTGGTCGATTGCGTGCCGAACGCGCCCACCGTGCCCTGAATGCCGACCAGGTTGGCCGTGAAATTCGGCTTGACGAAGTTGTCCGTGTACGTCACGCGGCCCTGCTGCAACACCAGTTGGCCGAAGTGCAGCTTCACCGGGCTTTGCGGCGGCGCGGCGGCCGTGACGGTCGCCGTCGCCACCGGCACGATCGCGGGCGTGGCCGCCGAAGCCGGGACCGGCGCGGACGCCGCCGCCACGGCCGACGACGCTTGCGGCGTCAACGGCACCGGATCGGCGCCGCTGCCGTCGCGCGTGAGCGATTGGGCGGCGCCACCTTCATGGGCGACCACCTGATTGAGGTTGAGCTTGCCTTGCGCGTCGAGCAGCACGCGCCCGTAGAACCTGGTGAACGTGACACGGCCCGCGTCCACCACGGTGCCGCGCTCGTCGTAGTCGGCTTTCAGATTGGACAGCGCGAGCGAGCCCCAGCCGGCGAACCGGTCGGAAGTCGCCTTGTCGAGCATTCGCACGTCGACCAGCGCCATGTCGCCGTGGTAGCTCGCCTTCAACGTCTTCGCCTGAGTCACCGCGAGTTCGCCGTTTGCATTGAGCAGCGCGCTCGCGATCACCGCATTCAACTGACTGCCGAAATACGGTTCGAAGGCCGCGGCGTCGAGCCGGTTCGCGTTCACCTTGACGGCCAGCTTGAGCGGCGTGGCCGTGACGTTGCCCGTCAAGCCGAGCGTGCCTTTCTTGTTGAGTGTTGCCTGGAGCTCGATTGGCAGCGCACGGCTGAGGTCGTCGCTGATCTGCCGCACCTTGAGTTGCAGCGGCGCGATGTTCAGCTTGACCGGCTGCGGCGTGGTGTTGTCGGTGAAATTGGCCGTGGCGTCCTTCAGGCTCAACTCGCCGATCTTGTAACGCCATACGGGCGCTTCCGCCTGCGCTTTCGTGACCGCGTGCGTCGCCGTGCGCCGCTGCTCCGTTTCATGCGGACCAGCGAGCGAAGCCAGGTCGATGCTGCCGTCTTTCAGCCGCGCCGCGTTGACCAAGAGGCCGGTCGTGTCGACGCCCGTGATGTCGGCCGTGCGTGCCGCCACGTCCACCTGCTTGACCGTCACGCGGCCTTGCGCGAGCGAGATGACCGGCTCCTTGCTGCCGCGCGCCGCCAGCTTCAGCGATTGCAGATCCAGTTGCGTATCCGCGACCATCACGGCCACCGGCGATCTGGACCAGTTCGCGCCGACATTCGCGCTGGCGGAGAGCGCGCCGTCCAGCACTTGCGTGGCAGTCGCGGTGTCGAGATACGGTTGCAGCAGCGGCAATTTCAATGACTTCAGGTCGAGCTTGGCGCTGGCCGTTTGAGCGACGAGGCCGAACGCGCCCGCCGCGCCGAGCGAGCCGCCATCGCCCTTGAAGTCCGTGTTCAGCGTGTAATGCGCGGGCGCGGTGGCGAGCGTCGAAAAATCGGTCAGCGTGACGGCCAGCTTTTGCAGGCCGAGGTCGACAGGCCGCGAGCCGGCTTCGTCGTGGACGTTCACTACGCCGTCGTTGAGCGCGAAGCGTTTGATCGACAGATCCAGCGGCGGGGCGGCCTTTGCACCGACCGTTAGCGTGGCGCTGGCGCCTGATGCCGCGGCCGGCGCGCTAGCGGCGGGCTTCGCCGCAGTCGCGTCGGATGCGGATGCAGCCGCGCTTCCCGAAGCCGCCGGCGTCGGCGCGAACATCCGCTCCACACTCAGCACACCGTTTTTGTCGCGCGCCAGATTGGCGCTCGGCGCGTCGATACGAATATCGTCGAAGTGATAAAGGCTCTTGAGCGGCTCGAGCGTCGCGGCGGCCACATGCACCGTGCGCGCGGCGAAGAACGGCGCCTTGCCCGGGTCCCGCACGTCCACGTCGTTCATATCGACGGTGCCCGCCACGCGCAACGAAGGCGCGTCGTGGGACATCACGAAGTTGAGCTTGAGGTCGGTGGAGAGCTTGCCGGATTGCACGATCACCGGCAGCCTGGCCGGCGCGTACGACATGAGCCGCGGCACATCGAGCCCGTCGAAACGCAGCGACACTTCCGACTCGCGCGACGCCGCGAACGGCTTGGTCTTGCCGTCGATGGCAAGCGGACTGCCGTCGATGCGCGCGCGCAGCAGCGGTTCGACGAAGATATCGGTTTTCGAAGGCAGCGTGGCGATGAACGGAATGCCGAGCTTCCACTGATCGATCACGTGGGTCGCGCCGAGCAGCTTGTCGTCGAACGTGATCTGGCCGTTTTCCAGACGAATGTTCGACACCGAGAAGAGCGTCGGCTTGCTATCGGGCGCGCTCGGCTGGCTCGCGAACTTCTCGATCAGGTCGGTGAAATTGAAGCGTTGCGCGTCGTAGCGCACGATATGAAAGCGCGGCGAATCGAGTTGCACTTCATCGACGATCGGCGCGGCGCGAAACAGCGAACTCCACGACGCCCGCACGACGAGCCGCGCGATATCCACGAAATCGCCCGCGCCGCCGCGCTCGCCGATATGCACGCGGTCGGCTTCGAGCGTGAGCGTGTAGGGATTGAGCGCGATGCGGCCGATGCTGGCCGGCCGGTCGAGTTGTTTGCTGAGCTGTTGTTCGGCGATATGGCGAATCAGCGGCGGCGCCGCGAAAAAACCCAACAGGCCGAACGCTACGAGGAAAATCAGCAGACCCATGATAACGCGCCGAGTGCGGCGTGACTGCGCGACCTCGCGCACGGTCTGAATGGAAGAGGCTAGTGACGCTTTATTGAGGCTTGCCATGCTCGGTCTTGGGTAATGCGGCGGCAAGCCCGCCGCGAAACGAAAATCCCGCAAGCGGCAGTATAAGTCTGGAACCTCGCACGAGACAGCAATGTAAAGCGTGCTTACACAATGCTCCACGCGACAGCGCCGCATGTGCGTCGCGCCACAGCGGCGGACATGCGGCGCTTCATACCCCGCTCATGCGTTGCTGTCACATCGCTGCCGCATGGCAGCGATGCATGCCGCTGAAGGAGTCGACTGAAGCGGTCTACTGACGCACGACGGCCGGCGGTTGCCAACTGCCGTCGGTGGCTTCCGGCCTGGGTGCGTACAGACGCAGCACCAGTTGCAGATCCGCGCGCGGCGCGGGCAGCCAGTTGCCGCTCTTGCCGCGCGTGGACGACACGATCACGTCGAGCGAACCGTCGCGATTGCGGCGCGCGCCATTGCGGTCGCCGACCGCGAGACGCGCCGGCGCGCTTTCGCCCAACGCGCCATCCTTCGTATAGGCGGTGATCGACCAGAAGCCGCGCACCGGCGGCAACTGGTTCGGCGCGAAGTGAATCACGTAGCGGTTCGCGCCGTTGAGCGCATGGCCGTCGCTGTCCTGGGTGACGACCGCGCGCACTTCGTCGTCCTTCGTGCCGATGCCCGGTTGCGTGGCGGCGGCATAAGCGCGCAGCGCGTAATCGGGACCGTAGTTGCCCACGCCGTCGCCGAACCAGTTCCAGCCGTTGCCGGTCAGCAGATTGGACGGCTGCGTGACGACGCGCTCGTGACCATCGGCGAGACCGGCCGCGACGGCCTCGGGCGCGTTCGGCAGCTTCACGGGCTCGCCTGGCGTCACGCCCAGGTCCGAAAGGAATTTCAGTGCATGCGGGTCGGCCGGCGTCGGCGGATTGTCCGGCAAGGCCTGCGCGAGCCGGTTGAAGAAACCGTTGGCGTCGAGCGCGGCGACCTGCGCGGCCGGCGTGCCGGAGGCGCCCACTGCGGCATCGGCGGCACTCACGCGTGGCGCAGCGATCGACACCGAGCGCGTGTCGCCTGCATAGACGCTCAGCGGCGCGACGCGAATGGCGCGCTGCAGCTTGCGCACCGCCGTCAGGTCGCGCGTGCCGTTCGACTGAATGCGCACGCTCACCCACGCGTTGCGGGTCGGCACGTCGACGCGCTTCACGCCCTTGGGCAAGTCGCCCTGCCAGCCGGGGCTCACGAACGCAATCGTTTGCGCCTTGATGCCCGCGGCGCGGGTGGCGAACTGCGAACTGGTCGACCAGACGACGTTGGTCCACATGTCGAGCACGCGGGCGTCGACGTAACGGCCGCGCGAGTCGGGCAATGACACGATCACCGGCTCGCTGCCCACGTCCAGCCAACCAGTCGAATCCAGCGTATCGAGGCTCGGCTGCAACGGATACGCCGCGCCGATCGGCGGCAATGCCTGGGCGTGGCGCAACGTATTGAGCGGCGCCTGGCCCGGATCGGTGCCGACCGCCGCGTCGCGTGCGACGCCCATCAGCACCAGCGGATAGCCGAACACATAAGAATCGGCGACTTCGTCCTTGATCCAGCCAGTATTTTTTTGCGTCGCGGACGGGGTGGACGCGCACCCCGCCAGAAGTGCGAGGCCCGCGAGCGATGCGCAGGTCCAGTGAAGCGTAAACAGTTCTCGGCGATTTTTTATCATTCGTTCAGGTGGCGGAACGTGCTGCCCTAAGGGAGACGTCGGTACGCAGCGAATCTGTCCGCGTGGTCTCGCAAGACCCAGCGCAGCCAGTCCGCGGTGGCGATGCCGACAACATCGGGGTTGTATCGTATCCTTGTCCGCCAGGCAAGCGCAAAGGTCGCAATAGCGGTTGTAACGAGCGAACAACGTGCATTTGCGGTGCGGTTGACGATTTTTGTCAGCCCGCCCGGCGCGCGCCGCCGAGATTCTTTTTCGTTCACCGCTGCCTCGGTCCACCCATGATTCCTCCTTGACCTTGCCATCATAGGAAGGTTAATACTGGGTTCAGAACGCGGCCTCATGCCGCCACGAGCCTTCCACCATGACTGAACTTGCCAACCCACAGCGCTCCGCCGAGGCTGCCGCCACGCCCGCCCGCACCGCCGAACTCGACATCGGCGGCATGACCTGCGCCTCGTGTGCGATGCGCGTCGAAAAGGCGCTGGCCAAAGTGCCGGGTGTCGTGCGCGCGTCGGTGAATCTCGCCACTGAAAGAGCCCGCATCGACAGCGACGCCACCGTCGAACTCGAAACGCTCGCGAACGCCGTGCGCAAGGCGGGCTACGAAGCCACGCCGTCAGCACGCGCCGACGACGCGGCGTCCGTCCAAACGCCGCAAACCGCGGAGCTGACGATCGGCGGCATGACCTGCGCGTCGTGCGCGATGCGCGTCGAAAAAGCGTTGGCGAAGGTGCCGGGCGTCGCTAGCGCGTCGGTGAATCTCGCGACCGAAACGGCAACCGTCAATCTGAGCGACGCGGCCACCGAAGCGGAGGCGCTGATCGCCGCCGTCACGAAAGCGGGCTACGAAGCGTCCTTGATCGCGCCGCCGGACACAGCACCGGCCGAGGACAACGCCGGCAGCGCCCTCCCCGCCGACCGCAAACGCGAGCAGACTCGCCGCGAACTCGCGGCCGTGCTCGCGTCCGCCGTGCTGACGCTGCCGCTCGCCGCGCCGATGATCGGCGAATGGTTCGGCGTTCACGTCATGCTTGCGCCGTGGCTGCAATTCGGCCTCGCCTCGATCGTGCAGTTCGTGTTCGGCGCGCGCTTCTATCGCGCGGCCTATCGCGCCGTGCGGGCCGGCGCGGGCAACATGGATTTGCTGGTGGCGCTCGGCACGTCGGCGGCTTATGGCATCAGCGTCTACGAACTGGCGACCCATCCGGGCGACATGATGCATCTGTACTTCGAGGCTTCGGCGGTGGTCATCACGCTGGTGCGCTTCGGCAAGTGGCTCGAGGCGCGCGCCAAGCGCCAGACCACCGACGCCATCCGCGCGCTCAACGCGCTGCGCCCGGATCGCGCGCGCATCCGCGTCGGCGCGGATGAACGCGACGTGCCGCTCGCGCAGGTGCGCGTCGGCACGGTAGTGATCGTGCGGCCCGGCGAGCGCGTGCCGGTCGACGGCGCGGTGCTCGAAGGCCGCACCCACATCGACGAATCGCTGATCACCGGCGAAAGCCTGCCGGTGCCGAAGCAGGCGGCCGATCCGGTCACGGCCGGCTCGATCAACGGCGAAGGCGCGATTGCCGTGACGACCACCGCGATCGGCGCGGAAACGACGCTCGCGCGAATCATCCGGCTCGTGGAAAGCGCGCAGGCCGACAAGGCGCCGATCCAGCGGCTGGTCGACCGGGTCAGCGAAATCTTCGTGCCGGCGATTCTGGCGATCGCGGCATTCACGCTGGCGGGCTGGCTGATCGCCGGCGCGGGCGGCGAAACCGCGATCCTGAACGCAGTTGCCGTGCTGGTGATCGCGTGCCCGTGCGCGCTCGGGCTCGCGACGCCGGCCGCGATCATGGCCGGCACCGGCGTGGCGGCGAAGCACGGCGTGCTGATCAAGGACGCCGAGGCGCTGGAAACCGCGCATCGCGTGAATATCGTCGCGTTCGACAAGACCGGCACGTTGACGCTCGGCCAACCGTCGGTGACGGCGTTCGAACCGATCGGCGGCATGGGCCGCGACGAGGCGCTCGCGCTCGCCGCCGCGGTGCAACGGCACAGCGATCATCCGTTGGCGCGGGCCGTGGTGAAGGCGTATGAAGCGGCGATGTCGGCGTCGGCTGAGGAGCCGTCGACGAGCGACGAGGCTGCCGCCTCCGACTCCGCCGCCGTCGCGGCACCCGCGTTGGCTATGGCGCTCGCCGCCAGCGCCGCACGCGCGGTCCCGGGCCGCGGCGTCGAAGCGGACATCGACGGCCACACGCTGGCGCTTGGCAGCACACGCTGGCTCAACGAACTGGGCATCGCGTCGCAGCCGGAACTCGCCGCACGCGCCAAACAACTCGAAGCCGACGGCAACACCGTCTCCTGGCTGATGCGGCGCGATTCGCAAGCGCCCGCCGCGCTCGCGCTGATCGCTTTCGGCGACACCGTCAAACCGACCGCGCGCGCCGCCGTCGAACGTCTCGCGCGGATGGGCATCAGGAGCGTGCTCGTCACCGGCGACAACCACGGCAGCGCGGCAAGCGTCGCGAGAGCGCTCGGCATCGACGAGTTCCACGCCGAGGTATTGCCCGACGACAAAGCCCGCGTGATTCGCGACCTGAAAATCAACAGCGCCGGCATCGTCGCGATGGCCGGCGACGGCATCAACGACGCGCCCGCGCTCGCCGCCGCCGACATCGGCATTGCGATGGCGACCGGCACCGACGTCGCGATGCACGCGGCCGGCATCACGCTGATGCGCGGCGACCCGGCGCTGGTGGCCGACGCCATCGACATCTCGCGCAAGACCTGGCGCAAGATCCAGCAGAACCTGTTCTGGGCTTTCGTCTACAACCTGATCGGCATTCCGCTCGCCGCCTTCGGTTTGCTGAACCCGATGCTGGCGGGCGCGGCAATGGCGTTTTCGAGCGTGAGCGTGGTCACCAACGCGCTGCTGCTGCGCGGCTGGCGCGGCGCACCGGGCCGCTGAAGCGAGCAAGCGCGGAACATCTCGTAAGCGATGTTCCGCAATGACCCGACGCTTTCGATTAGCTAAAGAAAACGGGCGGTGCGGTCGTAAACAAGACACCGATGCCGGATATGCCTACGCATGGTCCGCGCAGCGCTTCTCTTCCCTTACTCCGCAACCGCCCATGGAACTTCTCTCATTGCGCCGCGCCAGCGTCGGCGCCCGGCTCGCCGTGCTCTCCTGCGTGCTGGTGGCGTTGATTTTCGCCGCCTTCGCGCTGGCGCTCACGCGCACCGCCGGCAAGCAGGTCAGCGATCAGGTGCTCGAACGCATTGCCGATAAGGACCGCTCCATCGCGGCGATGATCACGCTGTTCGACAAGGCGCTATCGACCGAAGTCGATCGCTCGACGTCGCTGTTCGCGAGCTTCCTGCCTCCCACCTATACGCTCGACGAAACGCAGAAGATCGACGTCAACGGCGTCGCCGCTCCCACCATGAAGGCCGGCGACAAAGTTCTGAACATGGACTTCACGATCCCCGACCAGTTTCTGGAACGCAGCGGCGCGATCGCCACCGTGTTCGCACGCAGCGGCGACGACTTCGTGCGCGTGACCACATCGCTGAAGAAACAGGACGGCTCACGCGCGATCGGCACGCTGCTCGACCGCAAGGGACCGGCGTATGCGCTGGTCGTCGCGAACAAGTCCTATACGGGACTCGCCGCGCTCTTCGGCAAACGCTACATCACGCAATATCGCCCCGTCACCGATGCAAGCGGCCGCGTGATCGGCGCGCTGTTCGTCGGCGTGGAGGTGGACAAGGAAATCCAGTCGGTCGAGGAAGGCATTCGCAAGCTGAAGATCGGCGACAGCGGTTATTACTTCGTGCTCAACGCGTCGAAAGGCGCGGATCGCGGCAAGCTGATCGTTCATCCGGCCGCCGCCGGCCAGAACGCGGACAACGCGAACGCGCCGTATCAGCAGATGCTCGACATGAAGGAAGGCCGGCTCGAATACAGCTCGGCCGACGCGACGCTCGGCGAGAGCGGCGCGCGCGACAAGTTCGTGTCGTTCGTCACCGTGCCGGAATGGCAATGGCTGGTGGGCGGCGTCGCGCCGCGCGACGAGGTGATGGCCGACGTCACCGCCACCCGCAATCAGTTCCTGCTGATCGGCTTCGCGCTGGTCGGCGTGTTCGCCGTGGTGTTCCTGTTCGCGGTGCGCCGCCTCGTGAGCCGTCCGCTCGATGAAGCCGCCAAGGCGTCCGAGCGTTTCGCGGCGGGCGATCTGAGCGTGCGCGTGGCGCAAGCCGGCAACGCGCGCGCCGATGAGATCGGCCGCCTGATGCAGTCGATCGACGGCATCGGCGAAGGTCTTGCGCGCATCGTCTCGCAGGTGCGCAACGCGTCGGCCGACATGTCGCACGGCACCGAAAAGATCGCCACCGGCAGCGGCAACATCGCCGCGCGCATCGCCACGCAGGCAAGCAGCCTGGAGGAAACGGCGGCCAGCATGGAGCAGATCACGTCGACGGTGCAGCAGAACGCCGACCACGCCGTGCAAGCCAACACGCTCGTCACGCGCGCCGCCGATGCCGCGCTCGAAGGCGGCCGCGCCGTCGAACGCGTGGTCTCGACGATGGGTGAAATCAGCCGCTCGTCGCAGAAGATATCGGAGATCACCAGCGTGATCGAAGGCATCGCGTTCCAGACCAATATCCTCGCCTTGAACGCCGCGGTGGAAGCGGCGCGCGCCGGCGAACACGGCAGGGGCTTCGCGGTGGTGGCCTCGGAAGTGCGCGCGCTCGCGCAGCGCAGCGCGGCTTCGGTGAAGGAGATCGAGAGTTTGATCGCGGCCTCCACGGCGACCGTCGACAGCGGTTTTCGCATCGCCGAGGAAGCCAGCGCCACGATGCAAGGCATCGTTCAACAGGTCGGCCAGGTGCGCGCGATCATGGGCGAGATCAGCGTGGCGTCGCGCGAGCAATCGGGCGGCATCGAACAGGTCAATCTCGCCGTCACGCAGATCGGCGAGGC
Organism: Paraburkholderia terricola; assembly: GCF_003330825.1. Classification (NCBI taxonomy): domain Bacteria; kingdom Pseudomonadati; phylum Pseudomonadota; class Betaproteobacteria; order Burkholderiales; family Burkholderiaceae; genus Paraburkholderia; species Paraburkholderia terricola. The sequence goes on along the minus strand of NZ_CP024942.1, from coordinate 1,251,928 downwards.
GACCCAGCAGAATGCGACGATCGTCGGCGAAGCGGAACTCGCCGCGGCCGAGTTGCGCGAGCAGGCCGCGCGTCTCGCGCAGGTGGTGAGCGTGTTCAAGCTGGGAAGCGGGCGCGATTGAACCCTGCCGAAGCGACGGCGCGTTGCTTCTCACGCGCCGTTATCGTCGCCCGTTTTCGCTGTCGCCGTGCCTCAGAACTCGACGTCCAGTTCGTCGATCTCTTCCACTTCCTGCTGCGCGTCGACGATCCACTGCCGCATTTCGGGCAGCGCCATGATGCGTTGCCCGTATTCGACGATCTCAGGGTCGAGCTTCACGTCGTAGGTGACGAAGCGCGTCACCACCGGCGCGTACATCGCATCCGCCGCGGTGCGCTCGCCGAACAGAAACGGACCGCCGTACTCCTTCAGGCACTCGCCCCAGATCGCCACGATCCGGTCGATATCCGATTGCGCGCGCGCCCATACCTTGAAGCCCGGAAAATGCGCCTTGAGGTTCATCGGCAACGCCGAGCGCAACGAAGCGAAACCCGAGTGCATCTCGCCGCAGATCGAGCGGCAATGCGCTCGCGCGCGAATGTCTTTCGGCAACAGCGCCGCTTCGGGTTTCAGTTCGTTCAGATATTCGGCGATCGCCAGCGTGTCCCAGACCTTGATGCCGTCGTGCACGAGACACGGCACGAGGATCGACGGCGACAGCAGCAGCAGTTCGGCGCGTGCCACAGGGTCGTCGATCGGCGTCACGATCTCTTCGAACGGCAAGCCACTGAATTTCGTCAGCAACCAGCCGCGCAGCGACCATGACGAATAGTTCTTGCTGCTGATGGTGAGCGTCGTTTTCGTCATACGTTTCTCCTCCGATGAGGCGTTCGTCGACGCCGGGCGATGCCATGCACGCTGCCGTGCGCGGGCGCACCAAAGCGCGGCAATCCGGGCGCGCTCGTTTAAGGCGCGCAAATGCTATGCCAACGCGGGGCACCGCCGCCCGTGCGCGCCTATCATTGGCACATGACTTGCCTATATTCGTGCTCTTTTTCCTCTTACGCATTCGTGCGAAGGTTATGAACCTGTTCGCATACCCTACTTACCAGGCTTTCGCCGACATGATGCTGCCGATTCGGCACGGCGCGGCACTGGTGAATCATTCGCTCAACGCGTGGCCCGCGTTCGGCGAAACCTCGCGTGGCCGCTCCCTCGGCGCGGCCTGCGATCTGTTGACGCTGGCGGGCCTTACGCCCGTGCGGCCGCCCTTCGGCATCGACAGCGTGGTGGCGGAAGGCAAGCCCGTTGCGATCGTCGAGGAGATCGCGGCGCACACGCCGTTCTGCTCGCTGCTGCATTTCCGCAAGGACACTACGCTCTCCTCACCCCAACCGCGCGTGCTGGTGATTGCGCCGATGTCAGGCCACTTTGCCACGCTGTTGCGTGGCACTGTGCGCACCATGCTGGCCGAGCACGATGTGTACGTCACCGATTGGCACAACCCGCGCGACGTGCCGTTGAGTCAGGGGCGTTTCGGCTTCGACGAATTCGTGCAGCACGTGATCGACTTCACCGAAACGATCGGCCCCGGCGCGCACCTTTTGGCGGTGTGCCAGCCGACGGTCGCCGCATTGGCCGCGGTCGCGCTGATGGCCGACGACGATCACCCCGCGCAGCCCGCCAGCATGACGCTGATGGCCGGCCCGATCGATACCCGCATCAACCCGACGCGCGTCAACGATCTGGCCAAAAGCAAACCGATCGAATGGTTCGAGCAGAACCTGATCAGCGCGGTGCCGTTCGGTTTCGCGGGCGCTCACCGGCGCGTGTACCCGGGCTTCGTGCAACTGAGCGCGTTCATGTCGATGAATCTCGGCCGCCACCTCGAGTCGTTCGAAACCATGCACTACGAGCGCGCCAAGGGCGATCCCGGGAAAGCCGACACTATCCGCACGTTCTATGAAGAATACTTCGCGACGATGGACCTGACCGCCGATTTCTATCTGGAAACCGTCGATACCGTTTTTCAGCGGCACGCCCTGCCGTTGAATGAACTCGAAGTGCAAGGGCGCCTGGTCGATCCCTCAAGGATTCGCCGCACGGCATTGCTCACCGTGGAGGGCGAAAAGGACGACATTTGCGCGGTCGGCCAAACGCTCGCCGCGCAGGACATGTGCGATAAATTGCGGCCGTATCTGAAGACGCATCATGTGCAAACCGGCGTGGGGCACTACGGTGTATTCAACGGACGCCGCTGGGAGCGGCAGATTTATCCGCGCGTGCGGGCCGTGATTTACGACAACGAACCGCGCGCGGTCCTCGTGAGTTCGCGGGCGCGCACGATCGCGCCGGTGCATATCACCGCTGCCGCCGAGGTCAATCGAGCAGCGCCGGCCGCGACGGCGGTGGTCGAGGTCGAAGTGGAAGGCGCGCTGGGTTCGGCGCCGAACGGCGCGGACAACGGCGCCGGCTCCCGTGCCGCCGCGAAGCCCCAGGCGTCGCAGGCATCGCGCCCGATACGCAGACGGCCTCCCGCCACGCCATGAGTGTTTAACGGGCGGCGGCTCGCTTCACGCTCGCATCAGGTGATGCGGAGCCGCGCTCGATCCGCGCCTCGTTTTGCCCCCGTTTCCGCTCATGCCTCGACGCTTTTCCACGGCGTCACCGCCGGCACGTCGCACGGACCTTCCACTTCGAGCGACTTGAAATCGGCCGGCGAAACGATCTCGAGGTACTCCATATCCTCTGAGTAATCGAACAGATAATGGACGATGCCCGGCGCCTGATGCACGCAGTCGCCAGCGGCGACGAGCGTCTCCTTGTCGCCGTACATGAAGCGCGCCCAGCCCTTCAACATGATCACGATGTGGAAATCGGCCTCATGCCGGTGCCAGCCGGTGCCTTGCTCTGGTGCGTGATTCGCCTTCACGAGTTGCGCGAGCACCTTGCCGTCGGTCGCTTGCGCGATGCCCAAGTCGCGGTAAAGAAAAAAATCGCGTAAGCCCTGATCCACGTAGGACGTATCTTGCGGACGGACATGACTGAATTGCGTGGCGAATTCGGTGGACATGATCGCGCTCCTGGACAGTGAGCCGGCGGTTGAAAACGACGCGTTGGAGCGTCGGTGGCAAGCATCAAGCGGGCCAGTCGTTGCGCTTCGATCTTGCGCGAGACGTGCGATGGGTGTCGCGCCGCATTGCGCGGCACGATGCGCTTGCAACGCGGCAGTGTCTATGCGCTCGGGCGGAACATCTGGAACATGTCGCCGATGGCCGCGTAGTCGGCGCGGTAACCCGCGCGCATGATCGGCTGCGCGGCGTGGGTATCGAACAGGCCGTCTTTCAGATACGCCTCGTCGATGTGCACGCCGACCACCTGGCCGAGCGACAGGTAGTTGTCCATCGGCTTACCGTCGAGGGTATGCAGGCGCACCACTTGCAGCAGCTTGCATTCGAGCGCGGCCGGCGCTTCGGCGACGTGCGGCACGCCGACGTTGCAGCCCGCGGCGGGCGTCAGCCCCGCGAGTGCGAATTCGTCGACATGCGGCGGCACGGGCGCTGAAGAGCGGTTCATCTGTTCAGCGAGCGGCCTGCTGGCGAGATTCCAGACGAACTCGCCGGTTGCCTCGATGTTGGCGATGCTGTCCTTGCGACCTTCGCTGCAAAAACCGATGATCGGCGGAGAACTGGCGAACGCGCCGAAGAAACTGTAGGGCGCGAGATTCAGCGTGCCATCCGTGTCGCGCGAGGAAATCCAGCCGATCAGGCGCGGGGCGACGATCGCCTTGAACGGATCGTGCGGGAGGCCGTGACCGGCAGCGGGGTCGTAGAAGTAATGGGACATGGGTTGGCGTTGGAGTGCGTTTTTGTTGGCGGACGGGCGAGCGGTCTTTATACCGCAGACTCGCTCCAACTGCCGGCGCGCGCGATTCGTCGCCGCGGCTAATCAAGTCCGATCACACCAGCGCTTCCTGCACGTGCCTCGGCAACACCACTCTGAATGACGAGCCTTTGCCGATTTCCGTTTGCACGTCGATCCGGCCGCCCTGCTTTTTGACAACGCCGTATGAGATCGACAGACCCAGCCCGGTTCCGCCGCCAACGGGCTTGGTCGTAAAGAAGGGATCGAAGATCCTGCCGCGGTGCTCGGGCTTGATGCCGCTTCCGGTATCTTCCACTTCCACCCACACGTGCTGTTCATCGTGACCTGTTCGCACGGTGATGCACCCATGCCCCTCGATCGCCTGGGCCGCGTTGACGAGCAGATTCATGAACACCTGGCCCAGTTGCGACGGAATACATTCCACTTGCGGAATGGCGCCGTACTCCTTCTTCACTTCCGCCTTGTGCTTGAGTTCGTTCCAGACGATATCGAGCGTCGTATCGAGGGTGCTTTCGAGGCAGGCCCACCGCCGCTCCGTCGCCTCCTGCTGCGAGAAATCCCTGAGACCCTGCACGATGCGCTTGACTCGCTGCATGCCGTCGACGGATTCGGTCAGCAGTGTCGCGATGTCGGTTCGCAAGTAGTCGAGATCGAGCTCGCGTTTCAATTCGTGGATCGCCGCGCGCGACGCGGGCGTCATTTCCGATTCGACTTTCTCGTAAGCGGAGAGCGCGGCGAACAGATCGGCCACATACCGTTTGAACGTACCCAGATTTGCGTTGACGAAGCCGACCGGATTGTTGATTTCATGCGCGACGCCTGCTGCAAGCTGCCCGATCGACGCCAGCTTTTCCGATTGCAGCAACTGGCCGTGAGCGTGCGCGAGTTCGTGGATCAGTTCTTCCTGGCGCGCCCTCTCCTCTTGAAGTGCGACGTTGGCCAGTGCAAGCTGCCGGCGGTCCCGCTGAAACTGTTCGACCGCTCGCGCCATCTCGCCGATCTCGTCGCGGCCCTGAACGGGAACCGGCACGTGTTCGCGGCCAACATCGTCAAACCGCAGGTTGCTGCTGACCAGTTCCAGCCGCGAAAGCACATGCTTGCCGAGAAATGCGTGCGCGACGAGCCATGCGAACGCAAGACAGCTCGCGATCATCGCCGTGATCCAGCGCTGATTGTCAGCCGACGTATCGGCCAACCGCTGCACCGCCTCCTGAAAGTCGCGCGTGTAACGGTCCGATTGAAGCTCGGCGGATTCCACCATGACGGCTGCCTGCCGGCGCAGCGCTTCGCTGAACCGGTCGTCGATCTTTTTAGCGCCGGCCTCTGACCCGGCGACTCCCGGCCCGTGATGCGAAGCAGCCGGAATGCGCGCGTCATCCGAACCCAGTTGGCTCTCCCGCAATTGCGCGACGATATTCACGGTATTGCGGAACAACTGGCTCGACTGATGCAGGTCGAGCACGCTGACGTCGTTGTTGGCGGCGGCAAGGCGGCCCGACAGATGATCGAACGCTTCCAGTTGCTTGAGGATATCGGCGTAGCTGGCTCGCGTCGTCTCGACCGACCCGGCCGTTTCCAGTTGCGAGGATTCGCGCTCGATCAGCAGCGTTTGCTGAACCAGTTCGTGCGCGACGTCCATGAGAACGAGCTGATCGTTGGCCAGCAGCCGGGTCGCGCTGGTCGACGCCCGCAGCGCGTACACCGCGGTAATCCCGCAGGTCGCGATGAGCACGGCCAGTACCACCGCGGCCCAGATGAATTGCGAGCGCAGTGATCGTGGCAGCATTGCGGCGCGGACGTCCCGCAAATTCATAGTCGGTTCCTGTGCATTCGCCGCCGGAGGCTATCGCTTCCAGATGCCGCGGTAGATGGTCCGGTAACCGTTGTCCGGGTCATATTGGCCAAGCAATCCGCCGTCGAATTCGATATTGCGCGCCGTCACCAGATGAACCGGCGACACATAGCCGGTGACCTGCTGATGCGCGAGCAGACGGTTTAACTCGTCGACGAGTTGCCAGCCCTGGAGATTGAGCGGCTCGGCGACCGTGCCGGTCTGAAACGTGCCGGCCTGGATGCGCAGGAACGCGGCGGCGCTGCCGTCGCCGGCCGACAGCATGCTGAGGCTTCGGCTCGCGCGCCCGGCGCGCGTGAGTTCGGCAGCCGCATAGTCGAAGTAGATATCGTTGATGGCGAGCGCATACGTCCAGTTCTTTCCGTGTCGAGCGAGCAGCCGGTCCGTGACGGCCGGCATCAGTCCGGCGCTTTTCGAAATGGCGAGATCCTGCACGGCCAATAGCGTGCAATCCTCGCATGCGCGGATTACCTCCAGCATCGCATCTGTCTTGGCCTTGGCGATCTGGAAATTGCTGTCGGTGAAGACCACGATCCCGCCGTGCCCCGCCGATTGCGTGACCGCCGCCATGGCCGTGATGCGCGCCACGTCCAGAGGATTCGTGGAGACGTTCACCGCAACGGGACTGTCCGGCATCACGCCGGCGCGAGAACCGACGTGCCAGCCGACCATCGGAATCTTTTGCGCCGCGAACGGCAAGAGCTGCGGCTTCATCTCACCGGCGTCCACGCCGACGAGTATCACGCCGTCGGGCCGCAGCGCGAGCGCGGCGGCGACCGCGTTGCGCCGGCCCTCCGACGTGCCGCTCGCGTCGTAGACGCGCGTTTTCCAACCGATGACGTCCGCGGCTTCCTTGATGCCTTTCGCCACGCCGAGGATGCCGCCGTTGCGCAAATCCTCGCTGACGATGGCAATGGTCGCGCCGGACACCGCCGCCGGTCCCGACGCCGGTCCGCTCCAGCGCGAACTGCGCTCGGACGCCTTGTCGACCGCATGCTGCATCTGAGCCATGCTCATTGCGGCGCGCGGTTCATTGCCTTCCGGGTTTGGCGACGCGGCCAGCGTGTAGACGGGCTGGATCGAACACCAGCAAAGTGCTAACGCCCCCATTGTTCGTTTGCAACTCGAGAGCATGCTTCCCCCAGATTACGAGGCACGAGGTCGACGTGAAGCGAATACGCGAACACGCCGGGAGTGACTTGTTAACGGCGCGAAGGCTATGCCAGTTGATAGCGGAATCGATAGCGGAAACCCTTACCGATCTTCAACGCGCTTCGGAGCCGGCCCTGACAGGCCGGTTTTTTTATGCCTTATCGCCCAGGGGTGACCCCGATACGGGAAGCGTTCGTGAGGCCGTTATTCCAAGAGAGCGGCAACATGAATCCATTGCTTACTACCGCGGGAAACAGCATTCCGCACCCTGCAAATATAAGGGGCGTTTCGTGACGACCAATCTGTCGGAATCCATCGTCGAACTCGTGAATTGCGGGGTCTTCGCTCTGGACCGCGATCTGCGCATCCTCGCCTGGAACCGCTTCATGCAATCTCATAGCGGCCGTTCCGCCGAGGAGGTGATTGGCCTGGAGCTTCTCGACGTGTTCCCCGAATTGCCGAGAGAGTGGCTGAAGAGAAAAGTCGAGGGCGTTTTCGTGCTGGGCACGCCCGCTTATTCGTCGTGGGAGCATCGCCCGTTTCTGTTTCACTTCGAGCACTCGCGCCCCATTACCGGGCCAATCGACGCGATGCGGCAGAACTGCAGCTTCATTCCGATCGAGAACGCCGAGCGCGAGGTGACGGCGGTGGCGGTCACCATCGTCGATGCGACGGATGTTTGCATTGCATACGGCGAATTGCAGAAGCGCGAACAGACCGTGGCGAATGCATTGGCCGAATTGACCGTGCGCAATAGCCAGCTCACCGAGCTCAATGACGAATTGGCGCATGCGCACCAGCAACTGCTGCAATCGGAAAAACTCGCCGCGATCGGTCAACTCGCGGCAGGCGTTGCCCATGAGATCAACAACCCTGTCGGCTTCGTGCTTTCAAACCTGAACACCCTCGAGGGCTACATCAAGACACTGATCCGCTATGCAGAAGATATGAATCAGCTCGTCGCGCGAACCGCGCCGTCCATCGAGCCCGACTTGCGCGCATTGACCGCAAGCGCCGACCTGGACTATCTGCTGGACGATGCGCCCGCGCTCGTGCAGGAATCCCGGGAAGGTCTCGCCAGAGTTCGCACCATCGTGGTCGATCTGAGGGACTTCTCCCGCATCGACAGCACGCACGTCTGGGAATGGTGCGATCTGCACCGCTGTATCGAGTCGACGCTGAACATCGTGCATAACGAGGTGAAGTATCGCGCCGATCTGGTTCGCGATTACGCCGAGATACCGCTCGTGCGGTGCATCCCCTCGCAGATCAGCCAGGTGGCGTTGAATCTCGTCGTGAACGCGGCGCAGGCGTATGCCGGGAAACAGGATCAGCACAGCGCGGCGCAGGGCAAGATCACGATCCGCACCGGCATCGACGACGCCGATCCGTCACGCATCTGGTTCGAGGTGGCGGACGCGGGGTGCGGCATACCCGCCGAGCACCTGAGCCGCATCTTCGATCCGTTCTTCACCACCAAGCCGGTGGGCCAGGGAACCGGCCTCGGGCTATCGGTCAGCTACGGCATCGTCAATGCGCATCACGGGCAGATTTCCGTGACCAGCACGGTCGGCGCCGGCACGACATTCCGCGTCACGCTACCGGTGGACGCAGCGGAAGAGTCGCCCCAACCCGGCAAGACGGAGCCGGTCGTCGCGCATGCGAGCGCGCCGGATGCCCGAACCCAATCCACGCTGGCTTCAACCGGCAGATAGAGGACCCTATGGCTCTGCCAATACTCGTTGCCGACGATTCGGCGCTCGCCAGGAAATTGCTCATTAAATCCTTGCCCGATGACTGGGAGGTGGACATCACGCAGGCGTCGGACGGCGCCGCGGCACTCGAATCCTATCGGGCCGGCAAAGGCGCCGTGATCTTTCTCGATCTGACGATGCCGCACATGACCGGATTCGAAGTACTCGAGGCAATCCAGCACGAAGGACTCGATGCCTTTGTCATTGTCGTATCGGCGGACATTCAGTCGGGTGCGGTCGAGCGTGCGAAAGCGCTCGGCGCGATCGGCTTTGTCTGCAAACCCGTTTCGCCCGAAGCGATCGGGGCAATCCTGAGGGAGTATGGTCTCCATGAATGAACAGGGTCTTAACGAAGACCAGCGCGATGCTCTGCAGGAGATCTGCAATGTCGGAATGGGAAAGGCAGCCGCCGCGCTGGCAACGCTACTCGGCGCATTCGTCACGTTATCGGTGCCGGGCATCAGGCTGGTGAGCACCGCCCAGTTGCCTGAAGCATTGCGAGGGCATGGCGTCAGTCAGTTGCCGCCTGTGCGCCAGGCTTTCCAGTCGGATATTTCGGGGGAAACCATCGTGCTGTTCGGCGCGGACGGTCAACGCGAACTCCGGCAATTGCTGGACTACGACCTCGAAAACAGCGACGCCGGCAACGAAGCGCTGTGCGACATCGCCAACCTGCTGGTGGGCGCTTGTGTTCAAAGCGTCTTCGAACAACTCGGCAGGCGCATCAGCTTTTCGAGCCCGACGCTACTGCCGGTGACGGAAGGGTCCAACCTTGGCCACTTCGAGAACGGCCGCTGGGGCCTCGCGCTGCTGCTGGAAATTCACTTCACGCTCGAAAAAGGCGGCTTCGGCGCACGCATGGTGATGTTGCTGCCCGACGAAGCCATCCGCGGAATGAAGCATGCGCTCGACCAGTTTCTCAGCTCGATCTAGTGCAATGCCGGCGAACAATCACCAAGGAAATCCATGTCCGAACTTCAGGTAACCGACCAGATGCCCGGCGCGAGCGAATCGCCGGCGGCATCGCAAGAACCCCTCGAAGCGCCGGTCCCCACGCTGTTGCTGGTGGATGACGAGCCAGGGGTCGTCTCATCGCTCAAGCGGCTGTTCCGGCCGCTCAAGTACGAGGTGCTCTCGGCGTACAGCGGCGCCGACGCGCTTCAGTTACTCGAAACGGCGCGCGTGGATGTGATCATCTCCGACATGCGCATGCCGAACATGGACGGCGCCGAATTCCTGTCCCGCTCACGCTCGATCGCGCCCGACGCGATCAGGATTCTGCTGACCGGATATTCGGAGGTGGAGGCCGTGGTGCGCGCGGTGAACGAAGGGCACGTCTATCACTACCTGCACAAGCCGTGGGACGACCAGGACCTGCTGCTGACCATCCAGCGCGCGCTCGAACAACTGCGGCTGCAACGCGAAACCGTGCGCCTGACTGAATTGCTGCAACGGCAGAACGAAAGGCTGGCGAGCTTCAACACGGAACTCGAGCGCGACGTTCATGCGCGGACGGAGGAAATCCGCCAAACGGTCATGTTTCTCGAAGGCGCCCAGCAAGATCTGAAAAGCAATTTTCTAACGATGGTGAAGGTCTGCGCGAACATGGTCGAGATGCGCTGCGGTCTTCCCGGTCATTCCGCGAGAATCGGCGAACTGGCGAAACAACTCGGCGCGTCGATTGGAATGAGCGACTACGCGTGTGGCGAATTGTTGATGGCGGGCCTGTTGCACGGCATCGGCAAGCTCTTTCTTCCCGACGCGTTGCTGAAGACGCCCATCGCGAAGATGCAGCCGCAGGAAGCCAAGCTTTATCACCTGCATCCGCTGCATGGACAAATGGCGCTGAGCCCCGTGTCGCAACTCGCCAATGTGCAGGCGATGATTCGCCATCAATATGAGCGCTTCGACGGACGCGGCGCGCCCGATGGCCTCGCCGGCAGTTCCATTCCGATCGGCGCTCGCATTCTCGCGCTGGCCCGCGACGTGGAAGATTTGCGCATCGGCGCGATTGCGCCGCAAAAGATGACCGACGCGCAAATCGTGTCCACCGTGCGTTCGCAGTCGGGCATTCGCTATGACCCGGCCATCGCCGACAAATACATCGAGCTGGTCACGAGCCACGCCGAACTGTCGCCGGAAGGCGTGCCCGACACGGTCGACGCGTCGCATCTGAAAGAGGGAATGAAGCTCGCGGAAGACCTCCGCACTTCACGCGGCACGCTGCTGATGACGAAAGGCAAGGTGCTTTCCGCGGATCAGATCGCACAGATCCGGCGCTTCGAGATTCATGAGGAAGAGCGCTTCGTCATCCTTGTGGAGCGAAGCCTGGTGGCTACCGCCGCGACGCGGGCGGCGTGACGTGCTGTCCGCTTTCGGCGGGAAACGCGTGTTTGGGCGAGGCCACCGGCCGTCAACGCGGTGGCCCGTCCGTATCGCCCGGCTCGATACGCGGCTGCGCGAGCCGCGGCTCGGGCTCCTTGCCGGCTATCGTCGCCAGAATCAGTTCGGCGATGACCCTGCCGGACGACTCCCCGGTCGGCTGCACGACGGATGTCACCGTGTGTGACGAAGCGACGTCCGGCGGCACGCCGTCATAGACGATCAGCGAGATTTCCGTACCCAGTTGCTTGCCGCTCTCGACGATCGCGCGACACGCGCCGGCGCCCGCGAGGTTGTTGTCCACCACCAATGCCGTCGGCGGCTCGGCAAGTTCGAGCAGCGCTCGCGCCGCTTCATACCCGCCCGTCCGGTTGAACGCACATTCGATCATGAGCGACGCCTCCGGCTGAATGCCGGCCTCTTGCAGCGCGCTGACGAAACCCGCGCGCCGTTGAGCGGCAAAGCTCATCGTCAGCGGCGCACTGAGCAAGCCGATTCGTCGGTGCCCGAATGCGATCAGACGTTGCGCGGCGGCCCGCGCTCCCGCCTCGTTGTCGAAGTCGAACCAGCCATAAGGCGTGGGGCTGTTGGTCCGCCCATAAGCGACGAAGGGAAACTGACGCGCCTGAAGAAACCGGATGCGCGGATCGTCGACGAGCGTGCGCGCCACGATCAGACCGTCGACCAGTTTGCCTTCGACCAGCCGACGGTACGTCTCGAGTTCCGCGTTTGGCCGTGCGGAAACAATGATCAGATCGAGGTCGCTTTCGCCGAGGCGCTCGGTCATGCCGGCCACGACCTCACCCAGACGCGGATCGCCGAGGTCGCCCGTACCGAACGGATAGACCATGCCCACCGCTTCGGCGCGGCCGGTGGCGAGCCGCCGCGCGGTTGGGTCAGGGTGGTAGCCGAGTTCGCGCGCCGCCTCGATTACTCGCAGGCGGGTTGCTTCATTCACGTCGTCATAGCCGTTGAGCGCCCGGCTAACGGTCGTGCGGGAAAGTCCGAGCGAGTCGGACAGCGTCTTTAGATTCACCTTCACGTTTCCACCTTGGCGTTGCTCGGTTTTCCCCTGGGGCGGCCTTGCGTGGCGGGGATTTGGCGCCGGTTGGGCAAGCGTCATGGTACCTCAAAACTTACCAATCCTTTGACAATCCAAACCGGTTTGGACTATGATCCAAACCGGTTTGGGTATGTCGTATCTCCGACGTATTGGAGTCACGGCTGTTCCTTGGGGCCCGCGAGAGACCATTCGTAGTTCCTAAAACAGACGTCCGGCAGGTCCTTGCCCGATGAGCAACACGGGCAAGGTCGGCCGACAAACGTCGTTTCCTATTGCTGTTTCCGGCAATGAGCTTTCCGCAATCCGGCGCCAGCGTCACAGGCGTCTCCGGCATCACCAGGTTCTAAGCAGATATTTCGTACCAACAAGTCAAACGGCAACGCTCCGGCGGTTTCCCACGGCCCTCGTTGCGCACTCTTCCAGGATGTGAACCCGATGAACAGACTTCGATCCCCGCAATTCCCGTCAACTCGCGCCCGCCTGCGCTCGACCGCGGTGTGCGGCACGCTGCTCGCCGCCGCGGCGGCTCCCGCGCTGGCCCAATCGTCCGCGCCGGGCTTCCCCGCGCCGACGCCGCATACGCAGCAGGCCTACGACCCCGAGAGCAGTTTCACGATGCGCTGGACGCGCGCCGATGTCCGGCAAATCAAGGCGCAATCGCACACGGCGACCGCCGCCGACAAGAACTCGCTGCCCGCGGCACTGACCATGCCGGACATTCCGGCGGACTTCCCGCTGATCAACTCGAACGTGTGGGTGTGGGACACATGGCCGCTGTCGGATGTCAAAGCGGACAACCTGAGCTACAAGGGCTGGGAAGTCATTTTCTCGCTGACCGCCGATCCGCACGCGGGCTATTCGTTCGACGATCGCCACGTGCACGCTCGCATCGGCTTCTTCTATCGCCGGGCGGGGATTCCGGCGTCACAGCGCCCGGCGAACGGCGGGTGGACCTACGGCGGACATCTGTTCCCGGACGGCACGAGCGCGAAGGTCTTCGGCACCGCGCCGATGACGCAGAACGCGGAATGGTCGGGCTCCGCGCGGCTGACGAACGGCAACAACCTCAGCCTCTACTACACCGCGCTGTCCTTCAACCGCTCGGCCGAGGGCGGCCAGGACATCACGCCGCCGATCGCGATCATCACGCGCACCGACGGGCACATTCACGCGGACGACACGCACGTCTGGTTCGACGGATTCGACAAGCACGACGCGCTGCTCGAACCGGACGGCAAGCTGTACCAGTCGCGCGAGCAGAACACGTACTACTCGTTCCGCGATCCGTTCGTGTTCACCGATCCGGCGCATCCGGGCAAGACCTTCATGGTGTTCGAAGGCAACACGGGCGGCCCGCGCGGCGCGCGCACCTGCACCGAGGCCGATCTGGGTTATGCGCCCAACGATCCGTACAAGGAGGATCTCAATGCGGTGATGAACTCCGGCGCGACCTACCAGAAGGCGAACGTCGGTCTCGCGGTGGCGACGAACAAGCAGCTCACGGAGTGGAAGTTTCTTCCGCCGCTGCTGTCGGCCAACTGCGTCAACGATCAGACCGAGCGGCCGCAAATCTATATCAAGGACGGCAAGTACTACCTGTTCACGATCAGCCACCGGCCGACCTACGCGGCGGGCGTCGACGGTCCTGACGGCGTGTACGGTTTCGTCGGCAACGGTATCCGCAGCGACTTCCTGCCGTTGAACAAGGGTAGCGGCCTCGTGCTCGGCAACCCGACCGATTTCGACCAGCCGATCGGTGCGCCGTACGCGCTGGACCCGAACCAGAATCCCCGGGCATTCCAGTCGTACTCGCATTACGTGATGCCGGGCGGCCTCGTCGAATCGTTCATCGACGCCGTCGGCCCGCGTCGCGGCGGCACCCTGGCGCCGACCGTGAAGCTGAACATTCACGGCGATTCGACCGACATCGACCGGACTTACGGCAAGGGTGGTCTGGGCGGTTACGGCGACATTTCCGCCACTCGCGCGGCTCCCGGCCAGGGCGGCGCGAACAACGGTCAGTAAGCCGGACGGTTGGATGCAGTGCGAGCGGAAGCTTTCCGCTCGCACTCGACCCGGCGACATTCGAAGCGGGCGAAGAACGGCAGCCATGAAATCCTGGATTCCCGACTTGTCCTCGTACCGGGGCCCGGTCTATCTCGCCGTGGTCGACGAAATCGAAACGGCGATCGGGACCGGCCGTCTCCAACCCGGCGACACCTTGCCTTCGCAACGGATGCTGGCCGACTTCCTCGGCTTGCACGTGAACACGGTCAATCGCGCACTGCGCGAGACCGCGCGCCGCGGCCTGACGATCGGCAGCAGGCGCAAGGGGACCATCATTCTCAGGCTTTCCGCCTGATCGTCGGCCAAGCCGATGAATACTCATTGACTGCACTCGCGGACGTGACGGCATTCGCCGTTCGTTCGCGTGCGTAGATAGGGCAAAGCCATTCCATGTACGACCCGCAACGTCCCTTCGCTTCAAAAATGAGCGCACTGGCGACGTGTCTGCTTGCATCGCTAAACGTTTCGTTCAGCGCGTTCGCGGCGCCGCCCGCCTCGCCGCACACCGCCGATGCCGGCACGCCGCAATGGCGCTCCGCGTTTCACTACACGCCGCAACGAAACTGGATGAACGATCCCAACGGACTCGTCTTCCACAACGGTCTTTATCACCTGTTCTATCAATACAATCCGAACGGGAATTCGTGGGGCAATATGTCATGGGGACATGCCACGAGTTCCGATCTCCTTCATTGGAGCGAGCAACCGGTTGCGATGCACGTCAATGCAACCGAGGAGATCTTTTCCGGTTCCATCGTGGTGGATACACACAACACGTCCGGCTTGGGCCCGGCGAATTCCTCGCCGCTGATCGCGCTTTATACCAGCGTGTATAAGGCCGGCTCGGGACATCGACCAGGCACGCAGGCGCAATCGCTCGCCTACAGTACCGACGACGGCAAGACGTGGCGCAAATACGCGGGCAATCCGGTGCTGACGCTCGATCCCGAATCGCAAAACTTTCGTGACCCGAAGGTGTCGTGGTACGCGCCGGGGGGTTACTGGCTCATGACCACCGTGGTCGCGGACGCGCACGTCGTCAAGATGTACCGCTCGAATAATCTGATCGACTGGGATTTTCTCAGCGACTTCACTCTCCCCGACATTCCTCATCGAGGGGCGCTCTGGGAGATGCCCGATCTGTTCCCCTTGCCCCTCGACGGCGACAGTCGCAAGCAGAAGTGGGTGATGATC
This sequence comes from Paraburkholderia terricola, assembly GCF_003330825.1. Taxonomy (NCBI): domain Bacteria; kingdom Pseudomonadati; phylum Pseudomonadota; class Betaproteobacteria; order Burkholderiales; family Burkholderiaceae; genus Paraburkholderia; species Paraburkholderia terricola. The sequence goes on along the minus strand of NZ_CP024942.1, from coordinate 1,236,600 downwards.
GTGAACGTCAACCCGTGGTCGATCGCGGGCGGGTCCGGCGCGATGTATTTCGTCGGCAGCTTCGACGGCAGAACGTTCACGCCGGAAAACGTGGCGCCGGCCGGTTCCGATCCTTCGCGCTTCCAGTGGCTCGATCACGGCGCCGATTACTATGCAGCCGGAACATTCGCGAATGCGCCGGGCGGCGAGGCGGTCACGATCGGCTGGATGAGCAACTGGGACTACGCCGAACGCATACCGACCACGCCGTGGAAAGGCGCAACCGCGCTGCCTCGCGTACTCGCGCTGAAAACGGTCGACGGCGTGCCGCGATTGATATCCGGGCCAGTGGAGCAATACACGCGGTTCGTCAGCACAGGTTCGACCACGCGCATTAACGAACTCAGCGTTTCCTCGCGTGTGGAAGAACTCGCGCCCTCCACACGTGGTGTGGTGCAAAACATCGACGTGACGATCAGTCCGCACTCGGCGCGGCGTGCGGGCCTGGTCGTCAGAGGCTCGGCGAACGGCGAGGTGGGCACGCGGATTGTCTACGACACCGAGCGTCGGACACTGACGCTCGATCGCTCAAAGTCCGGCGAGAGCGGGTTCTCGAATGCGTTCAGCAAAGCGCACATCGTCGACTTGCCGTTAGTGGACGGGAAGCTGCATCTCACCGTGGTGGTCGACAGGGATTCCGTGGAAGTATTCGCGGATCATGGCCGCACTGTCATCACGGATCTCGTCTTTCCGGGCGAGGACGACAACCGCGTTTCGGTTTTCGCCGAAGGCGGCAACGCAACGTTCAGCGATTTGGCGATTACCGACCTCTCCGCTCTCAAGCGCTAACTTAGACAGCGGCCGACAGCGCTTATGCCTTCGCGGGCCGCCCCGTCTTTACCGCTTCCACCGACGACACCGCGGCGAGAAGCCGTTTCGGCGCGGCGGACTCGAGCATCAGCAGCCCGGCGCGCAACAGCTCGCTCTTCTTGACCGAAACACCGGCATCCAGACACTTCTTTTTCAGCGCCGCGATTTTGTCGTAATCGGATTTCGGCATGGTGAAACTGTCTCGCACCACCTTGTCTTTCTTGGCCCGCTTTGCTCGTGATTCCGCAGAGGCGACGGCCGGCGCGGACGCAACATCGGCAACAACCTGCTGTTTCGGTTTCGCGGTTTTCTTCGTGGTGACAGGCTTGTCTACAACCGGTTGCTCGGATTGAACGACGATGTTGCCGTCGCCTGCCGCGACGCCGTTCGAATTTTCAGTGGAGCGAGATGCTTTCTTGCCGGCTTTCCGGACGACGGGTGCGTTCATGTAGGCCTCCAGGTTTGTAATGGTATAAACAGTATATACCGTTTATTGAGGGGGCTGTTTGCATGGAAGGTGGGACGTCGCAGCAGTAAACTGCAAGCATGGCTTTTTGACGGGAGAACGTCATGCGTCTCGTTGACTGGAACATTCAGTGGGGACGCGGCGTGGATGGCCGCGTCGACCTCGCTCGCATCGTGCGCGAAGCAAAAGCACTGTGCGATTTCGACATTCTTTGCCTTCAGGAAGTGACGCGCGGTTTTCACGAGGGTCCGGCCGCGGGTGGACTGGCAGGCGGCCCCTCTGCCGATCAGTTCGCCGAGCTTGCCGCGTTGCTGCCGCACGCGAAGGTGATCGAGGCGATCGGCTCCGATCTTCCCCCCGTCGGAGCGGCGCGACAGCGGCGTCAGTTCGGCAATGCGATCGTGACCCCTCTGCCTGTCCGACAGGTGCTGCGTCATTCGCTGCCCTGGCCGGCCGACCCTGCCCAGCCGTCGATGCTGCGTGTCGCGCTCGAAGCGGTGATCGAAACGGACATCGGCCCGCTGCGCGTCATCAGCACGCATCTCGAGTTCTATTCGGAAGCGCAACGGCTGGCACAGGTGGCAAGGCTGCGCGAATTGCACAAGGAGGCATGCGACCATGCGCGCCGTCCGGCGAAAGCGGAGAAACCGGACAGTCCGTTCGCCGATACGGCACGCCCGCTGAGCGCCATTGTCTGCGGTGATTTCAACAGCGCGTTTGAAGGCTCTGCTTATTGCAGGATGCTCGAACCGATTCCGGACGCGCCCGCGTTCGCCGACGCCTGGGCTTGCGCGCACCCGAATGCGCCGCGCGCCGCCACCGTCGGTCTATACGATCATGAACAGTGGGAAGACGGACCGTTCGCATGCGACTTCGTTTTCGTCACTGAAGATTTGAAGCCGCGCATTGCGAGTTGCGGCGTGGATCAGAATAGCCGCTCGTCCGATCATCAGCCGATGTGGCTCGAGTTGCGCTAACGCTTCGCAACTATCCGAATCGCTCCGGGCGGAACGGATAGGCAGGGGTGAAAGGCGTTGCGCCCGTCATCATTTCCGCCAGCAGACGGCCCGTTACCGGGCCGAGCGTCAATCCATGATGGTTATGCCCGAACGCGAACCAGAGCCCACGATGCCGGGGCGCCTGGCCGATGACCGGGCGCATATCCGGCGTACAGGGACGCAAGCCAAGCCACGGTGCGGGGTCGAGCCGCTTGCCCAGACCGAAGGTGGACCTGGCGACGGCCTCCGCCCGCTCCAGTTGAACACCGGTTGGCGCCGCGTCGCGCCGCGCGATTTCAACGCCCGTGGTCAACCGAAGCCGGCCTTCCATCGGCGCGATCACGTATCCCTCCTGAGCGTCCACGAATGGCACCGAGAGCATCGGCTTCGTGGGCTGATAATGCATGTGATACCCGCGTTTCGCCCGTAGCGGGATGCGATACCCCAGCGGCGCGAACACCCGATCCGACCACGGTCCGAGCGCTATCACGACCTCGCTCGCACTGAGCCTGCCCGACGCTGTCTGCACCGTCCATGCCCCTGCTTCCGCCCGCAAGGTGGTCGCCTCGCCGATCAGCAGCGTGCCGCCGCCTTCCTCGAACAAACGCGCGTAACCCTTCGTCAACGCACCGGGATTGACGATGCTCCTCGGGTCCTGCCAATGCAACGCGCCACAAAATCCCGCTTCGAGACCGGGCTCGCGCGCGACGAGCGCCGCCGAATCGAGCGGCGCCACGTGCAGACCATGCGTGCGTGCGATGACCTCGGCGGCGGCGACGTGTTTCGCGAATTCCGCCGGCGTGCGGAACGCTTCCATCCAGCCCTTGTTGCTGACGAGATGCGCGAGGCGCGCCCGCTCGATCAGCGCATCGTGCTCGGCCACGCTTTGCCGAATCAAGGGCAGCATGTCGCGCGCCGCCGCCGCGAGCCGTTCGGGAGACGACTCCCACCAGAAGCGTGCCAGCCATGTCGCAAACGACGGCAGCGCCCTGTAGTCCCAGTAAAGATCGGTCGACTGATTGCGCAGATAGCGCAGCAAGGTGCCGAGCTCGCGCGGGAACGCATAAGGGACCACAGACGAACACTCGATCAGGCCGGCGTTGCCGAAACTCGTTTCCTCACCCGGACCGCGCCGGTCGACGAGCGCCACGCGGCGTCCGCGATCCTGCAAGTGCAGCGCGGACGACACGCCGACAATGCCGGCGCCGAGCACGATCACATCGAAGTCCATAAACTCGCTCTGCTTTCGCTATCCGTGCCCGTTACTTGGCAATGATGTCGCGCTTGAAGTACTTCTGCGAGAGACTGCTCAGCGTGCCGTCCTTCTTCAGCGCGGCGAGCGCGGTGTCGATCTTTTTGGCCAGCGCCTTATCGCTCTTGCGCAAACCGAAACCCGTACCTTCACCGAGCGTTGCCGGATCGGAAAGCGGCTCGCCGACGATCGCATAGTCGTGGCCCTCGGGCTTGTTCAGAAAACCGTCCTGAACGGTCTGCGCTTCCTGAACAGCCGCATCCAGGCGACCCGCGGTGAGATCGGCGTAGACCTGGTCCTGGTCCGCATAAGAGACGACCGACACGCCGGCATTCGCCCAATGGCGCTTGAGGAAATCTTCCTGCGACGATCCCTGCAGAACACCTACGCGCTTGCCCTGAAGGCTCTTCACATCGGGCAGCAAGGGGGCGCCGCGCTTCGCCACCATCACGATCGGCACGACGTAGATGGGCCGTGTGAAATCAATGCTCTGCTTACGCTTTTCGGTGATGTTCATCGCGGAATTGATCACGTCGAATTTGCGTGCCTGCAACGCGGGAATCAATCCGTCGAACGAATTCTCGACCCACACACATTTCATTTCCAGCTTGGCGCAGACCGCGTTGCCGACATCGATGTCGAATCCCTGCAACTGCCCCGAGGGCGTCTTGCTTTCGAACGGCGGATACGCTGCCTCGACGCCGAAGCGCAAAGTGGATTGCGCCTGGGCGCTGGCAGCGCCGGCCAGGGCGACGGCAAGGAAAACTGAGAGCGGAAACTTCAGACGCATGGTGGTCACCTGATGGGTTGGATAGCAAATCCGGGTCGCCGCGGTCGCTGATTGACAGACAACTTCGAGACAACTTCGCTGCGAGGTCGAGATAGGAAACAGCTCGCCCTGGACCCACAGTCTATTCTGGACACTCCCAAATGCAAGCGATTTTCAAAATACTTGTCCAGACTGGACATTTTGAACATAGAATCGCAGCAACGCCCGAAGGCGATCTGGGAGAGCAGGCCAATGAGCAACGCAGACAAGACAAGCCCGTTGATAGTCCACGAGGACGCGGTACGCGAGGCGCTACCCCACCTGGATGTGCGACGTGCACTGACGCGGGTGTTTCACTCGCTGGGCAACGACACGGCCGTCCAACCACCTCAAACGCTGAGTCCGTTTCCCCAGGGTCAGGGAGACTTCATCACCTACCTCGGTGCGATGGCGCACGCCAAGGTGTTCGGAGCGAAGTTGTCGCCGTACATCGTGACCGAATCGAAGCCGGTCATCACGGCGTGGACGGCATTGATGTCGATGGAAACCGGACAGCCTCTGATGTGGTGCGACTCCGCGCTGCTCACCGTCGAGCGAACCGCCGGCACGACTGCGTTGGCCGTCGAGCACCTGGCGGCATCGAACGCGCGCCGGCTTGCTATCGTCGGCGCGGGTGCGGTCGCTCAAGCGCACGTGCGTCATCTCGCACCGCTGCGGGCGTGGGACTCGATCCGCGTGTTTTCCCCGGCGCTCGATAAGGACGAGGCAAAGCGCGCAACGGTTGCGGCGCTCGACGAGCGCGTGACGATTTGCACGAAGATGGAAGATTGCCTGAGCGATGCCGATGTCGTGGCCTTGTGCACATCCTCGGCTACGCCTGTCTTGTCGGAAAGCATGCTGACAAAACCGGCGCTCATCACGTCGATCAGCACGAACGCCGCCAACGCGCATGAGATTCCGCCCGCCTGGATTCCGCACGTAGATGTCTATTGCGATTACCGGCAAACCACGCCGGCGAGCGCGGGCGAATTGAAGCTGGCCGCGCAGCAGCACGGCTGGTCTGCGCAAAGCGTGCTCGGCGATCTGCCCGAACTTGTCTCCGGCGTGGCTTTAAAGCCGTCTTACCAGAAGCACGCTTTTTTTCGTTCGATCGGACTCGGGCTCGAAGATGTTGCAATCGCCTTCGAGTTGTTCCGGCACCTTCGCCGCCCGTCAACGTGACAAAGACGCTGTCGCAGTTCGAGCGTTTCGTTCGGTTCGGGATGAATGCGGCAAAAGCGTGTGGCTAATGGCGGCGTGGTTCCGCGTGGCAAAATAATCGTGGAACGCAAAGCTCGCGGCACGTGGCGCAACACGTTGCCAGAGTTTCCGAAAACTGGAATTCGACCCATCCCCATGCGAAAGACCAAGACAACGGCCGCACGCCGGCTTCTTCTGGATCGATACGGCCGTGTCGCCGACGGTATCGCGCTGCTCTTTTTCCCTTACGTCGAGATCGTCATTCACGACTTGCAAAGCCAGACGATCGCCTACATCGCGAACAATCTGTCCAAGCGCGAACTCGGCGACGAATCGGCACTCGAGGAAATCGACCATTCAGCCGAGTCGGGCACGATCGGTCCATACGAAAAGATCAACTGGGATGGCAGGCGGATGCGCTGTGTCAGCACGGTGCTCTTCGACGACGCGGGAAGCGCCGTCGGCGTGATGTGCGTCAACTACAACATAGCGGTTTTCGAGGACGTGAAACATGTGATCGACCGCGTGATTTCCGGCGCCGGCGTGATCAGGCAGCCCGAGGAGCTGTTCAAGGACGACTGGCAGGAACGCATCAACACCTTTCTTCACGCGTGGCTTCAGGAACGCCAGTTGGCATTGAACTCGCTGACGCGCGATCACCGCCGCGAACTGGTCGAAGCGTTATGGGCCGAAGGGGCGTTCAAGGGGAAGAGCGCGGCAAACTATGTCGCCAACGTGCTGGGGATGGGGCGCGCGACCGTGTACCAACACATCAGAGATTTGCGGGGCGCGGCAGCTTGAAAATGGAGGCGTTGATCACGCCTCTTCCAATCCAAGCGTGACAAAGCCGGTCTTGCGCGGCGAGACCGGCTTTGCGGACTTCGCGCCGCTTCGAGCGGCGTCGTTATGCGCGCATTAATAGCGCGGCGGCGGGCGATGATCGTTGTGATCGTCGCGGCCGTGGTGGCGCGGATCGTAGTCGCGCGGATGATGGCGCATCCACTCGTCGTGATCCCAGTAGCGACGACCGTCGTAGTAACGATCGCCGTGCCAGCCGATGTCGATCGACACGCCTACCGGCATCATGTGCGGCTGACCATAAACCACAGGTGCCGGGCCATTCCCGATGACCACGCGTTCCTGCGCGAACGCGCTGCCGGCCGCGAGCAATGTGCCGCCCGCGAGCAGGGTCGCAATAATCGAACGCGATGTCTTGTTGAAGGTTTTCATAGTGAGCTCCCGTCAAGGTTTCGTATCAAGCCGGCGTTGGGGTTCGGTCGACCTTTAACCGCCATGTCGAGCCCAAATCGGACGCCGTGCGCTTGAGACCAACTTTAACGGGACGAACCGCGTGAATACGTGAGCACGTGTAAGCGCACATTTCAAAGGCGGTGACCGAGGGTAGCGCCCGTTTTCAGGTTCAATACCCCGCTGCAACGCCGTGCGCGGTGAAACGTCCGCGCCGCACGGCGGCCCTGTAGAAAGCCCCGCGACGTTCCGCCGTTACATTCATTTCCGCAGGGAAATATTCGCAGCGGAATCCGCCGCATAAACAAAAGCCACGGCCCGCGTTTCGCGGGCCGTGGCTTCAGTGATGCGAGCGCACCCGGGTGCGCGACCCATGCGCGGCGCTCCGCGCTGGGCTTTGAGGCTTGGCTCTTAGTCGCTCAGCTTGATGCCGAACAACGTAGCTTGTGCCTTGCGAACACGCTCGGCTTCGCGGCTACGCGCTGCGTACGAATAGTCCGAATCGAGCGGCAGATGGGGCGACGCAAAGAGGTCGCTGACCTTTTGGAACAGTGCAAAAATGAAGCTCATGGCGACTCCCGGTTAGTTACTGCATTTGCTAGGGTTTTCCCTTAAGAATAATTATAGGGTTTTCCCTAGGCAAAAGCTAGTGCAATGCAACAATCTTCGGGGCGCGGTGCGCTGCCACGGGCTTCCAAGCAATGATGCGTTGCATCATGACAACGTCCCTGTTTTCCTAATCCGGGGCGAAAAGGATGGCCTACTGAAGCGTCCTTGCCGGCTGCCTTTTGGCGCGAACCGGTTTTGCGCTCTCCATACTCTTGCGCGGATTGACCACCGCGGCGTCGACGGCGCCCGCCGCCGCGCTTGCAGCCGGTATCAGCGTGGCGCTATTCATCGACACGATCAGTCCCGGCAGCGTCCGCGCGGGGTTGTCTTGCGGCTTGACCGTGGCGCCGGTCGCGGAAAATTCCACGTTCAAGGCCCAAAACCCTTCGTGGATGCCCTTGTCGCGGATGAGCGCGGTCAACAGTTCCTCAATGGAAAATTTGTGTTCGCTAGTCGGCATGGTGGCTCCCGTCAGAAGAGGCGCTGGCGTATCCGGTCCGGCTTCGCAACAGCACTAGGAGTGTAAACGCGGGGATTTGCAGGAGCGATGCGCCGGCGGCGGGCGGCGCCTTACGGCGCCTATCCGGCGACGAACGCGTTAAGCGGCAGAACCTGCGATCAGACGGGGCGTTGAAATGGGCGGCCGCGGCCGGCTTGTCGCCGGCGCGGCGTCCCATTTTCAGTGGGAGATGGCTGCTTTCGGCTTATGCGCGTGCGCTCGCGCGGCACGCTTCGCCTGAGCCGGCGTGGCCGCAGCCTGCTGAGTCGCGGCGGGCGCTGCCGCGACTGCGGCGGCCGATGCGGCTTCGCTTGCCGCTGCCCTGGCCATTGCCATGTGTGTGTCGAGCAGGCTGGTCATGGCCGCCTGCTGGTTCTGCATCAACGCTTCGATGCGATGCTGCTGGGCGGTGGTCTCGCGCGTCAGACGCATCAGGAGCGCGGTCTGCGTAATGCCAATGGCGACCGTGACGAGCAACGCGCCCACCACGATCGACAACATCCATTTCATACGACGCGAGTGGTCGGTCGCGGCGCGACGCTGATCGGCGATCACGCCATACAGGGCGTCGACGGTATCGGCGAAGGCGGTCGCCCGCGCGCGGTCGAGTTCGGGCGCGGCGCGCTGTGCGGCTGCCGATGCTTCGGCGCGTTGGGCTTCCCACAAGGGTGCGGCATAGGCTGAGTTGGCGCTGGCGCTGGCATTCATGCGTGCGGAGGCGAATGCGTTGACCGACGGCTTGCGCTCCGCAGCCACCGCGCCTGATTCCGGCGAAGTACGGTCGGCAGGCGCGCTCGCAACTTCGGCATCGGACGTTTCCAGCGAGGCGGCCGCCACTTTGGTCGCAGCCGCAGCCGCCGCGGACCGCGGCTGCGGTTGACCGCCGCGCGTGACCGATTCACGCACATGATCCGCCGCCGTCGCGCCCGGCTCGGCCGCCTGGCGCAGCGCGGTCACGCTGCGCGCCACAGTCGCTGCCGCCATGGCTGGCGTGAGCGGCGCCGCGTCGCGCGCCGCCGCCGATGTCGCTGATCTTTCTTCAGCGGTCAAGCCCGCGATCGGCGTCACATCAGCAACGGTCAGCCCGTCAGCCGACGAACCCGTCACTGGCAACGGCTCCGTTTCCAGTCCGCTCAATTGCGCATTCACCGGCACCGGTTCATCGGACTTCGCGGCGCGAGGCGCGCGGCGCGCCGCCTTCGCGTCCAGCGGCGCGCCGTCGCCGGCTTCAATTGCGCCGACCGCCGCCAACACCACGTCGGGCAATTCGAAACCATGCAGCGTGCCTTGGCGGATGTCGATGTTCATCGCTTCCAGCGTGGCGCGGGTGGGGTCGTCGGGGAACAGGTCGAGCGTGCTGTCGTCGCGGGTGGCGTCGCTCAGTTGCGCGAGGCGTTGTGCCGAACGCGCGGCGCGTGCCAGCTTGTTTTCGGTTTCGGTCGAGACGGTGGCCTGACGCCGCTTCCTGGAAGCGGCGCGCGGAGGCCGGGACTGCGTGGATGCTGCGGAATCTGCCATAAAGAAAAAAGCGGTCGTCGCCGGAAAGCGGGCGCCGGGCACCGCTCGTGAATGCCATTGGAATTTTTCGAGCCCGCATTGTCGCATGGCCGCCCGCACGTCCTGAAGCCATTCGCCGACGATTTTGCGCTTCAGGACGACGCGTCGTCCTGCCTGAAGTGCTTGACGCCACGCAATTGCCGCAAGCGTGAGCAGATCGCCTCGTATTCGGCGTTCGATACGCGGTGCAAGGTGATGATCACCTCGTCGCACTCGGGTTCGTCGTCGCTTTGCTGCATCACGAACTGCTTGACACGCGGACTCGCGGCGCCGAGTTCGTCGTGCAGCGAATGGAACGTCATGGCGCCGCGCTCGACGATCATCGTCAATTGACGCCGCTGCTTGACGGTGATGAAGCGGCGCTCGAGCGGCTTGATGCCGGCGAGGATGATCAGAATGATGATGGTCGCCGCGATCGATGCCGTGTACAGTCCGCCGCCCACCGCGAGGCCGATTGCCGCGACCGACCAGAGGCTCGCCGCCGTGGTCAGTCCGCGCACGATCTCGCCGCGCAGCAGGATCGAGCCCGCGCCGAGAAAGCCGATGCCGGACACGACCTGGGCGGCCATCCGCGACGGATCCAGCACGACGTGTTCGTTGTTCAGCACGTCGGCGAAGCCGTATGCCGAGACGATCATGATGAGCGCCGAACCGACGCACACCAGCATGTGCGTGCGCAAGCCGGCGGCCCACGAAAGCCGCTCGCGCTCGAAGCCGATCACGCTGCCGAGCGCCGCGGCCAACACCAGACGGGAGAGGAGTTCGAGGTTCGGCAACATTGTTCTGTCCTCCTTGCCTGAAATTATTCGAAGCGTTTGTGCCCCCGTTACGGAGTGTCAGTGGAACGCGTTTGCTTTATCCTAGGCCGCACGTCGCAACGACAGCGACCGCCCACGTCCGTGGGCGCTTTGAAACACCGCGTTTGATCCACCTGACCATGCCGAGCACGAAAACTTCCGCCACCGCCACCTCCACGACCGCTCTTGCAGGTGCGCTGCGCGATCACTTTACGAACGTCGTGCTGCCGCTGTGGCGCGGACCGGGTTTCAACGCCGGGTTGAAGCTGCCCTACGAAGCCGTCAGCGCCGACGACCACCGGCCGCTGCCCGCCGAACGCTATCGGGCAATGGCATGCGCGCGACAATTGTTCGTGTTCTCGCAAGCAGGCGATGCGGCCCATGCGCAGGTGCTGTTCGACTCGCTGATGCACACCTTTCAGGACACACGCCACGGCGGATGGTTCTATAGCGTCGACGCGCAAGGCGCGCCGCTCGACACTACCAAAGACCTTTACACGCATGCGTTCATCGTATTCGCGTGCGCGCAATACGGCCGGCGCTCCGGCAATCGCGACGCGCTGGAAGCCGTGCATCGCACGTCAGCGCTGATTCAGTCGAACTTCCTCGCCGAAGACGATCTGTTCAACGCCGCGCTCACCGCGGACTTCGCCGGGGTGAGCGGCACGCCGATCCAGAATCCCTTGATGCATCTGACCGAAGCCTGGCTGGCCGCACGCGAGGCCACGCGCGACAACGCGTTCGACGCCGCGCTGCATCGCCTGGCCGGCGCCGTCGCGCGTCATTTCGTGCATGCGCCCACGGGTTGCATCGCCGAATTGCCGATCGGCGCCGACGATAACCGGTTGGAGCCGGGTCATCAGTTCGAGTGGTACTGGCTGGTCAAGCAGGCGCCCGACCTGTTCGAAGCTTCAGGGCTTGACGAAGCACTCGCGCGCGCCTTCGCCTTCGCGCAGCAATGTGGCGTGGACCCGCAAACGGGGGGCGTGTACGCATCGCTCGACGAAACCGGCACGATCAAGGACGCGACCCAGCGCATCTGGGCTCAAACGGAATACTTGCGCGCGCTGGCAAGTCATGACAACCCAGCCTCGCTCGCCGCGCTGCCGCGGCAAATCGAGTTGTTCCAGCAACGCTTCCTGCGTTCGCAGGGCTGGTTCGAGTGCAAGACGCCGGCCGGGGAGGTGGCGCGCGCCGACATGCCGTCGACCACGCCGTATCACCTCGCAACCGCCTACGAGGCGTTACCGGACTGAGCAAAGTCGATCAGACCAGGCGGCGGGTACTCGCGCCGCCGCCCGCCAGTCGATCAGTACTCTTCGCGCTGCCACGGTCCCCAGGTCGCGTCGGCGGATTTAAAACGCATATAAGTCGCGCTGTGTCCGGTGGGGGTATCCGACGTGTCGCCGTGCGGCTTCCGGTCGGTGGTGTGAAGGGCAAAGGCCTGACGTTCCTCGCTGTCGACGGTGATGCGGCCGACCGGGTCCGGTGCGCCCTCTTGAGGTGATTTGGACTCCAATATCGCCAGATAGGGGGTCAAACGACTCCAGAACGAGGTGAGTTCTTCCTGCAGATAATGTGTCAATGTTTTTCCTGGAAGAGTAAGGCGACCAGTTTACCCTACCAGCCGAAGCGCTCCTGAAAACGCTTTCAGGGCTCCCAAAAGGCACGAACCTGGGAATACCCGAATACTGGTTGATTGGCATCCGTCATAAAGACGTGATACAACTCGTACTTCGCGCTCGATCTCGTGTTGAGAAATAGCGGTCGCGAATGCAATACACAACATTTACTGGATTAAAAATGGCAACAGGTACTGTGAAGTGGTTTAACGATGCAAAGGGCTTTGGCTTCATCACGCCGGACGACGGCGGCGAAGACCTGTTCGCGCACTTTTCGGAAGTTCAAGGCAGCGGCTTCAAGTCCCTGCAGGAAAACCAGAAGGTGACGTTCGAAGTTAAGCAAGGCCCGAAGGGCAAGCAGGCTGCGAACATCCAGCCGGCCTAAGTACCGTCAGGTACTTTGAGGCACCCTTAGGCGCTTGCGTCTGATGCAAAATGGCCCGCGAACGCGGGCCATTTTCTTTGGTTCATTGCCTTCTTTTTGAGCGCCTGCGCGGTTAAATTGCGCGCATTCCGGCCAACTCGAACCCCGCCGTCTGTCCGCGCGGTCCCTCGATTTGTTGCGTGCGCAACACAGATTCAGAAATTTCGAACACGGCAACCGCCTTTTTCAATTCCTGCGTCTGCTGATGCAGCGAAGCTGCCGCTGCTGCCGCCTCTTCAACGAGCGCCGCGTTCTGCTGCGTCATCTCATCCATCTGCACCACCGCCTGGTTCACCTGCTCGATGCCCGTGCTTTGCTCGAGCGACGACGCGCTGATTTCCGCCATCATCTGCGTGACACGGGAGATGGATGCCGACACGTTGCTCATCGCTTCGCCGGCATGCTCGACGAGCGCCGAGCCGCCCTGAATCTCGGCGACCGATTCGCTGATCAGCGTCTTGATCTCCTTCGCCGACTGCGCACTGCGCTGGGCCAGCCCGCGCACCTCGCCCGCCACCACGGCGAAGCCGCGCCCCTGCTCACCGGCGCGCGCCGCTTCCACCGCCGCGTTCAACGCAAGAATATTGGTCTGGAACGCAATGCCGTCGATCACCGAAATGATCTCGGCGATCTTGTCGGAGCTTTGCGCGATGCCGCGCATCTTGTCGACCACCTCGTTGACCACTTCGCTGCCGCGCGAGGTCGCCTCGAGCGCGGTCGAGGCGAGCGCATTGGCCTCGCGGGCGTGCTCCGCGTTCTGGCGCACGGTGGCGGTCAACTCTTCCATGCTCGACGCGGTTTCCTCGAGCGACGCCGCCTGGTTTTCGGTGCGCGCGGACAGATCCGCGTTGCCGGTCGCGATTTCGTCGGCGCCCAGGTGAATCGAGTCGGCGGATTCGCGCACGGTTTGCACGGTGCGCGCGACGCTCGCCTGCATTCTCGCGAGGCCCGAGAACAGACGGCCGATTTCATTGGTGCCACGCGCGGCGATCGGCTGGTCGAGTCGTCCTTGCGCGATGCGCTCGAAGTGACGGCCGGCTTCCTCCAGCGGCGCCACCACGCCGCGCCGCAGCGCCGCATACACCGCAGCCGTGCCGACCACCAGCAGCAGCAGGATAACGAGGCTCACGCCGCGGAACATCTCCATGCGCGCGTCGATCGAATCGAGCGACACACGACTCGCCGCGTCGCCGAATTGCACGAAGTTGCGCAGTTCGACGAGATACGCGTCCTGGAACGACTGGGTCGGCTGATCGAGGAAAGCCTGAATATTGTTCGCATCGAGAAACTGCACGAGTTCGGCCAGCGCGTCATGCAGCTTTTTATAGCGATCGGCGAGCGCGGTGGCGCGAGTGCTGTTTTCATCGCTGGTCTTGCGCGCGTTCATGAACGCACCGAACGACTGATCGGCGGCCGCGAGCTGTTCGCGGGCATGCTGGACGATGTCGGTCGGCTCGGCGCCGCCGCGCACCATGCGCGTACCGGCGCGCGAGAGGTTGATCCGCGCGTCCATCAAATGCTGGGTCGTTTCATTGACCGCGTCCACCTGCTTCAACGCGATGTTCGACAGGTCGCCGACGTCGTCATGGGAGCGGGTAAGCGACCAGAAACCCAAACCCACGGTAACAAGCTGGAATACGCAGAACGCGGCCAGAACACACAACAGGCCAGAGGCGACCTTGATCTTGCTGAACATCGAGAACACCTGAAAGCAGAGAATAACGGGAGCTACGTCAGGGTTAACGGCACAGCAACGCCTTGCTTAAGGCCAATGTCGTCAAAAATCGCCTTACATCCTCCTTACCTCGGCTAACTTCGAAATTCGCGTCACTTTGCGCACGCGTGTCGAGCACATATTTCCGATTCAGCTTGACGCGGTGCGTCGGCGCTTCCTAGAGTGGGTAGGGAACTGCATGACGCAGGCCAGTGCAAGTACCCACCACCGCGGGGCTCACCGAAGGAATCACGATGACCGACCTACTCGACCGGGCGCGCGGCGCACTGCATGCCCAGCCGTTCAGCATGCTGCTGGGCGCTGACCTGATGCACACGGGCACCAGCGAACTGACGTTGTGCCTGCCGATCCGCGACGACTTGCGGCAGCAGCATGGCTTCGTGCATGGCGGCGTCATCAGCTACCTCGCCGATAACGCGCTGACGTTCGCCGGGGCGTTGTCGCTAGGGCCGAAGGTGGTGACCGGCGAATTCAAGATCAACTATTTGCGGCCGGCAATGAACGGCACGCTGATCGCGCGGGCGAAGGTGGTCTACGCAGGCCGCTATCAGGCGACCTGCCAGTGCAACGTCTATGTGATGGAAGGCGACCGTGAAAAGTTGATCGCCGTGGCGCAAGGCACGGTCAACCGGATCAGCGACAGCGGCGAGCACGAGCCGGCGGGTTGAAAAAATCCACGCGCCGGCCGACGGCTTACTCCGCCGCGTAAGTGCGCTGCGTCTGCTCGCCCAATCCTTCGATACCCAGGTGCACTGTCTGCCCCGGCTTCAGATACACCGCATCCGGCTTCACGCCCATGCCGACGCCCGGCGGCGTGCCGGTCGAAATCACGTCGCCCGGTTGCAGGCTCATGCACTGCGACACATACGACACGAGCTTGGCGACGCCGAACACCATCGTCCTGGTGTTGCCGTTCTGATAGCGGTGGCCGTCCACTTCGAGCCACAGGCTAAGGTTCTGCGGATCGGCGACTTCGTCGCGCGTGACCATCCACGGGCCGATCGGGCCGAATGTGTCGAAGCCCTTGCCCTTGTCCCACGTGCCGCCGCGCTCGATCTGCCATTCGCGTTCCGACACGTCGTTGATCACGCAGTAACCCGCGACGTAATCGAGCGCGTTGGCTTCGTCGACGTATTTCGCCGGCTTGCCGATCACCACGCCCAGTTCCACTTCCCAATCGGTTTTCTTCGAGCCGCGCGGAATTTCGATGTCGTCGTTGGGGCCGGAAATCGCGCTCGTCCACTTGTTGAAAATCACCGGTTCGGGCGGCACCGGCAGATTCGATTCGGCGGCATGGTCCGCGTAGTTCAAGCCGATGCAGATGAACTTGCCGATCTTGCCGACACACGGGCCCATGCGCGGATTGCCCTCCACCAGCGGCAACGAAGCCGGATCGAGCGCGCGCAGTTTGGCGAGGCCCGCGTCGGTCAGCGCGGCGCCGTCGATATCGGCGACCACGTTCGACAGATCGCGAAGCTTGCCTTGCGCGTCGAGCAAGCCCGGCTTTTCCTGGCCCTTCGGCCCATAACGAAGCAGTTTCATCGGTGCACTTCCCTTTATACGTTCAGTGATATTCGGTTCGAATCTCGGTGCCGGTGCGGGTCAGTTCGACCAGCCGCCGTCGATCACATGCGCGTGACCCGTGGTGAACGACGATTCGTCGGACGCGAGATACAGCGCCAGCGCGGCGATCTCCTCGGGCTTGCCGATACGGCCCATCGGCTGGCGCGCGACAAAGGCGGCTTGCACCGCCTCGATCGTCGCGCCCTGCGCCGCGGCCTGCTCGGCGATCCGCTGTTCGAGCGACGGCGAAGCCACCGTGCCGGGGCAGATCGCGTTACAGCGTACACCACGCGTGATGAAATCCGCCGCGACGGACTTGGTCAAGCCGAGCACGGCCGCCTTCGACGCGCTGTACACGAAGCGGTTCGGCACGCCCTTTACGCTCGACGCCGCCGACGACATATTGATGATCGAGCCGCCGCCCTTTTCCAGCATCGCCGGCAGGAACGCGCGGATCATGCGGTACATCGCCTTCGCATTCAGATCGAAGGCGAAATCCCAGTCTTCGTCCGTGCATTCGAGAATCGTGCCGGCGTGCACGAAGCCCGCGCAGTTGAACAGCACGTCGATCGCGCCGACTTCCGCGGCCAGCGCCTTGATCGCCGCGTCGTCGCGCACGTCGAGCTTGCGCGCTTCGACCGGCTTGCCGGCGAGTCCGTCGATGCGGATATCGGTGGCGATCACGCGCGCGCCTTCGCGCGCGAACAGTTCCGCGGTGGCGAGACCGATGCCTTGTCCCGCTGCGGTAATCAGGGCCGTCTTGCCGGCCAGTCTTTGTGTCATCTACGACTCCAGTTGAATGGGCTTCTTGTGTCTTCGTATGCTCAAAGCCGATAAAACGCGGCGGCGTTGCCGCCGAAAACCGCTTCACGCTCGGCGTCGCTCAAGGACGCGAGCAAGGTACTCGCCACCGAGTGCCACAGCAGATAGTCGCCGTTCAGATCGAGCACGGGCCAGTCGCTGCCCCACATCAAACGCGCCGGACCGAACGCGGCGAGCAGATGCTCGACATACGGTTGCAGCGTTTCCTCGGTCCAGCCGGGCGAGGCTTCGGTGGCGAGGCCCGACAGCTTGCAATGCACCTGCGGCAGCCTTGCGAGCCGCGTGATCGCGTCGGCCCATGCTTGCCAAGCGGCGCGGCCGTAGCGGATCGGCGGCTTGGCGCCGTGATCGACCACGATGCGCAGCGCCGGAAAGCGCGCCGTGAAGGCTTCGATCGGCTCGACGTGGCGCGCGTAAATCAGCGCGTCGAATGCGAGGTCGTGCGCGATCAGCGCTTCGATCGCCGGCGCGAGGTCGGGATTGGCGATCCACGTGTCGTCCGGCAAGTCCTGCAGCATCGGCCGCACGCCCTTGAACTTCGGTTCATGCGCGAAGGCGTCGATGACGGCCGGCGCGGTCGGCAAGAGCAACGGCACCCAGCCCACCACGCCGGCGATCGACGGCTCGTTGCGCGCCATGTCCAGCAGATAACGCGTCTCGTCGATGGTCGGCGCCGCCTGCACGACCACCGTTCGCTCGATGCCCACCCTTTCGCGCAATGGTTTGAGGTCCGTTGGGCCGAACGTCCGGTAAAGAATCTGCAGTTCCGGCGTGAGCCACTCGTAGTCGCCGCGGGCGGGGTCCCAGTAGTGCTGGTGGGCATCGATATGCATCGTCGGATCAATCCTCTGGCGCGGGCGCGCGGTGGTCGAGCAAGCCCTGGTCGTGCAACGCGGACCACAATTCCGCGGGGATCGGCTGCTCGAACGACGCGGCGTTCTCGCGCAATTCGTCGGCACTGCGCGCGCCGGTCAGCACGGTGGCGACCGCCGGATGCGCATACGGAAACTGCAAGGCGGCGGCCGCGAGCGGCACGCCGTGTTCGCGGCACACCGCTTGCAGCCGTGCGACGCGCTCGATCACCGCGCGCGGCGCATCGCCGTAGTTGAATTTCAGATCGCCCTCGACGCCGCGGGCCAGAATGCCCGAGTTGAACGCGCCGCCTAACAGAATGCTGACGCCGCGCTTCTCGCAGGCCGGCAAGAGATCGTCGAGCGTGGTCTGCTCGAGGAGCGTATACCGGCCTGCAAGCAACGCGCAATCGATATCGAACTCGGCCATCGCTTCCAGAATTACCGCGCCTTCATTCACGCCGAGACCGACGGCCTTGATCGCGCCCGCCGAGCGCAGCTCGTCCAATGCGCGGAAGCCGCCGCCTTCGGTCAGTTGCCGCCAGTAATGGGGGTTCTCGTCGCCGTGCGTGGCCCGGCCGATATCGTGCACCAGCAGAATGTCGATATCGACGATGCCGAGGCGCTGCTGGCTGTCCTCGAACGAACGCAGAATGCCGTCGTGCGTGTAGTCGTAGATCGCTTCGAAGGGCAGCGGGTTTTGCCAGCCTTCCTTGCCCTCGTAAGGCGTGGTGCGCGGCACGAAGCGGCGGCCCACCTTGGTGGACAACACATAGTCGCCGCGCGGATAGCGGCGCAACGCGTCGCCCAGCCGATGCTCGGCCTTGGTGTTGCCGTAATGCGGCGCGGTATCGAAGTAACGCACGCCGGCGTCCCACGCGGCGGCGACGGTCGCGTGCGCTTCCTCGTCGGACAGATCGCGATAGAGGCCGCCCAGGGGCGCCGTGCCGAGTCCCAATCCTGTCACTTGCAAGGCGGTGCGGCCAACGCCGCGCCGCCGCCCGACCTTCGAACCGATCGCTGCCGTCATTGAAGCTGTCTCCTGTTTCACCGTGTTTTAGCACGCGCGAGCCAAATATGCCCGCCGCGCGTGCGAACCGCCTGCGGAGGGACCGCGGTCCGGCCGCTCAATGCGGCTCGATCGCAACCACGCGATGCGGCGCCGCGGCGCTCGACGGCAAGCACGCCGGCCCAACCGGTTCAAAAGTCTTGTACGTCAGGATGAATTCCTGATGACCGAGCGTTTCCGATTTCGACGCCGCGCCGAGCGACACCGCCACCGTTTGCTCGAACACCTCGCGGCCAACCTCGTCGAGCGTGCCGCGGCCTTCGAGAATACGGCCCGCGTCGACGTCCATGTCGCCGGCGAGGTTGCGGTACGTCGCCGGATTCGCGCAGACCTTGATGACCGGCGAAATCGCCGAGCCGACCACCGAGCCGCGTCCGGTCGTGAAGAGAATCACATGCGCGCCGCAGGCGATCAGTTCGCCGATCTCCGCGTTGTCGCTGATGTTCGGAAAGCCGAAGCGCGGCTCGCCGTCGGGCACCACGTCGAGCAGATAAAGGCCGCCGGTCGGCGGAATATCGCCGGGTTTGATGATGCCGACAATCGGCGACGCGCCGCTCTTCGCATACGCGCCCAACGACTTTTCTTCCTGGGTGGTGAGGCCGCCGTCCGCATTGCCGACCGCAAAACTGCCGTGCCCGAGAATCGAGTAGTAGCGCGCGGCCTTCGCGACGCACGCAACGATGGCGTCACCAAGGTCGGGCCGTGCCGCGCGCGTTTTCATATGAAACTCGCAGCCCACCAGCTCGCCGGTTTCCTCGAAGAGGCAGGTCGCGCCCGCGTCGATCAGATGATCGAACGCCCGGCCCACCGCCGGGTTCGCCGTGATGCCGCTGGTGCCGTCCGAGCCGCCGCAAATGGTGCCGACCACCAGTTCGGAGAGCGCCATCGGCACTTTTCGTTGCGCGGCGAGCTCCTTGCGCACATCGCGAATCCAGTCGACGCCGTATTGAATCGTGCTGCGCGTGCCGCCCTTTTCCTGGATCGTCAGCACCTCGACGGGACGGCCGCTCGCGCGCACCACGTCCACGAGGTAATGCTTGTTCATGCTCTCGCAACCGAGCGACACGAACAACACCGCGCCCACGTTCGGATGCGTGGCAAGCCGCTCCAGCATCTTTTCGGCGTAGCTGTTCGGATAGCAGCCGGGAAAGCCGATCAGATGCACCGGCGGTTCGCGCTCGGCGGAAGCGTCGTCGAAGGCGTCGAACGGCTCGCGAAACTGCGTGACGATCTCGCGCGCGACGTGATGCGCGCACTCCACCAGATACGCCACCGCGACCACATTGCGGATGCCCTTGCGGC
This sequence comes from Paraburkholderia terricola, assembly GCF_003330825.1. Classification (NCBI taxonomy): domain Bacteria; kingdom Pseudomonadati; phylum Pseudomonadota; class Betaproteobacteria; order Burkholderiales; family Burkholderiaceae; genus Paraburkholderia; species Paraburkholderia terricola. The sequence continues at coordinate 1,216,929 of NZ_CP024942.1, read as the reverse complement.
CGTCCCGGCGCGGATAGCCTTGCAGCATGGGTTGCTGTGCGGCGACAGATGCTACGGAAGTGTCAGTCATGATCGTTCCAGCGCGGCGCAAGGCCGCGTCATTGAGCGCAAATCAGTGATGTACGAACTCGTGTCCCGCGTCGTGCGTGTACGTCGGCAGGTAATCGCTTTCGAGGTTGTGCGTATGCAGATGCGCGCCGGGCGCGACCGCTTCGGTCACGTGGCCGATGACCGCGCCGTAGCGCAGCACCTTGTCGTCTTTCGCGAGTTCGCGGCGCGCCACCTTGTGACCGAGCTCGATGGTTTTCGTAAGCGTTACGAGCGCGCCTTCGATCTCCACTTGCGTGCCCGCATCGAGACGCGCCGCCGCGATCAGGCAGTTATCGGCGGGACTGAGCAGGATCAGGCGTGGATCGGTTTGCAATGGGCGGCTGGTCAAGTGAGTTCTCCGTCAGGCATCGTCTTTCGAATTAGTTCTGGCCTTCGCCGCTGGCAAGCCGCGCCACCATCAGCGAGCCGAGGATGATCGCGCCGTAAATCGCCTGGATCCAGAACGACGGCACCTGGGCGAGCGTCAGCAGGTTCTGCACGACGCCGAGCAGCAGCACGCCGGAAAGCGCGCCGAGCATCGAGCCCTTGCCGCCGTCGAGCGAAATACCGCCGATCACCGCCGCCGCGAACACCGTGAAAATCATGCCGTTGCCCTGGTTCGCGTTGATCGCGCCGACATAGCCGGTCACGATCAAGCCGCCCACCGCCGCGAGCATGCTGCCGAGCACGAACACGCCCCACGTGATGCGCTCGACGCGAATGCCCGCCGCGCGCGCCGCTTCCGGATTGCCGCCGATCGCATACAACGCGCGGCCGAGGCGGTGATAGCGCAACATGAACGCCGCGATCGCGAACGCCACCGCCGCGAGCCATACCGACAGCGGCAGGCCGAGCACGATCGTGGTGGCGAGCGAGAAGAACGACGGCGGCATGTCGAACAGCGTGCCGCCCTTGGTCGCGCCCACCAGCATGCCGCGCAGCACGATCAGCATGGCCAGCGTGACGATGAACGCATTCAGCCGCAAACGCACCACCAGAAAGCCGTTGATGAAGCCGATCACGGCGCCGACAGCGAGGATCGCGAGCAGGCCGGCCGCCGCGGGCCATTGCGTGCCGAATCCCGCGGACATTGCCGGCATCACCAGCATCGCGCCGACGGCGGGCGCGATGCCGACGGTCGATTCGAGCGACAAATCGAACTTGCCGGTCAGCACGATCAGCGATTCGGCGAGCACGACCAGCGCGAGAGCCGCCGAGGCGCCCAGCACGCTGATCAGATTCGCCCTGGTCAAAAAACTCGGACTGACGAACGCGCCGATCACGATCAGCAAGGCAAGCGCGGGCAGCAACGCCAGCTCGCGCAAGCGCGCCAATTCGCTGCGGGCGCGCTTGCCGCGCGTCGCTTTCACGGCCGGCTGCGTTTGGCCGGGAGCCGCGGCGAACGCGGGACTGGGCACACTATTCTTCATGGAGACTGACTCCTTCAACGGATGCGATCAGATCGTGGTCCTGCCAACCGGCGGGAAATTCGGCCGCGACACGGCCACGGAACATGACCAGCACACGGTCACAGGTGCGCAGATCGTCGAGTTCGCCGGACACGACGAGCACGGCCTTGCCTTCCTCGCGCACGCGGTCCACGACGGAGAGCAACGCTTCTTTCGATTTCACGTCGACGCCCGCGGTGGGGTCGATCAGCACGAGCACGTTCGGGTCGGTGGCTAGCGCGCGCGCCATCACCACCTTCTGCTGATTGCCGCCCGACAGCCCGGATACGACATGCTCGGGGCCTTGCGCGACGATGCCGAGCGCGTCGATCATCTTCTGGCCGAAGGCGTTCTTCTTCGCGGGCGGCGCGATGCCGAATTTGCCGAGCATGCGCGCGATCGTCATGGACGCGTTTTCCGCCACCGATTGCGTCAGCACCAGGCCTTCGTGATGACGGTCCTTCGGCACGCAGCCGATGCCGCGCGCCAAAGCCGCAGGCACGTCGCCGGGCGGCAGGCTTGCGCCATCCACGCTGATCGTGCCGCGCTTCGCGGCGCGCAAACCGGCAATCGCTTCGGCCACGCTCGTGCGGCCGCTGCTCGTTGCGCCGGTCAGGCCGACCACTTCGCCGCGCTTGACCGTGAACGACACGTCTTCGTAATCGGAACCGGCCAACTCCTTCACTTCCAGCGCGACGGCCGTATCGGCGGGCAACGCGTCGCGCGCCGCCGCGTCGGCGACCGAGAGGCCGCCGCGTTCGCCGGTCATCGCTTCGATCAACTGCTCACGCGGCAACGCGGAAACCGGCGCGCTGACGATATGCCGCGCGTCGCGCAGCACCGTCACCGCCTGGCAAATCTCATAGACCTCTTGCAGATGGTGCGAGATGAACAGGAAGGTCACGCCTTCGCGCTGCAACTCGCTGATGCGCCGGAACAGGCGCTTGATCTCGTCGCCGTCGAGCTGCGCGGTGGGTTCGTCGAGAATGATGAAGCGCGCGCCGTACGACAGCGCCCGCGCGATTTCCACGAGTTGCCGCGCTTCCACCGTCAGATCGCCGGCGCGCGCGTCCTCGCGCACGTCGATCTTCCAGTGGTCGAGCAGCTTGCGTGCGTCGCGGCGCATCGCTTGCCAGTCGATCACGCCGCCGCGCAACGGCTGCCGGTTGATGAACAGGTTCTCCGCGACGCTCAGATCGCGGATGATCGTCGAATGCTGATAAACGCAGGCGACGCGCTCGCGCCACGCGTCGCGATCCGCGATCGACGGCGCGGCCGCGCCGCTGAAACGGACCTCGCCGGTATCGGGCTTGCGCAGGCCGGTGAGGATCGACACCAGCGTCGATTTGCCGGCCCCGTTGCGCCCGACGAGCGCATGCGACTCGCCGGGCATCACGCGGATGCTCACGTCTTTCAGCGCGGGCGTGGAGCCGAAGCGTTTGGTGACTTCGAACGCTTCGACGACCGGCACGGAGGGCGTCGGCGCGTTCATTTGACCGTGTTGCCCCACAACGCCTTGTCGTCGACATTCGACTTCGTGACGAGCGGCGCGGGCAATTGATCTTCGAGAATGCCCGGCGCCAGCTGGATGATGTTGCTGCCGTGATCGGTCGGGCCCGGCTTGAAGGTTTGTCCGGCCAACGCGGCCTTGATGTAGAAGAGGCCGTATTTCGCATACGAATCGGCCGGCTGCGAAACCGTTGCGTCGATGTCGCCGCGGCGAATCGCGTCGAACTCCTGGGGAATGCCGTCGTTGCTGACGATCACGACGTGCTTCGCGTCGCCGGCGGGAAACAGCATCTGCTTGCGCCGCAGGGTTTGCAGGGTGGGCGACAGATAAACGCCGCCCGCCTGCATGTAGATGCCCTTCACGTCGGGATTGGCGGTAAGCAGACTGTCGAGCGCGGTGGCCGCGACGTCGCCCTTCCAGCTCGCCGGAATTTCCAGCAGCGTCAAGCCGGGATAGCCTTTCACACAGGAGCGGAATGCTTCCGAGCGGTCACGCCCGTTCACCGATGCGAGGTCGCCCATGATCTGCACGACCTTGCCCGACTTCACGTGTTCGCCGATGTACTTGCACGCTTTCTCGCCGTACGCGCGATTGTCCGCGCGCACCACCATCGCGACCTTGCCTTGCGTCGGCGCGACGTCCACGGCGACGACGGGCACATTCCTGGCCGCGGCGGAATCGAGCGCGCGGCTGATCGCCGCCGAATCCAGCGGGCCGACCACGATGCCCTTCGAACCGAGGTTCAACAGGTTGTTCATGTCGGTGATCTGCTGCACCGGATCGCCGTTCGAATTGACGGGCGCGAGGATGTCGAGCCCCATGTCTTTCGCGTACTTGGGCAAATAGGTGTTGTACGACTGCCAGAACGGCGAGGTCAGCAGCGGCAGATCGAGACCGATCTTGCCGGTCTCGGCGGCTTGCGCAGCGCCGGTGAAGCCGAAGCTGGCGACGCACGCTGCCGCCGCCACGGTGAAGAGCGAACTCCTGAATGAACGACGGGCCGCGAGCGGCCTTTTCACAAACGACATGGTTGTCTCCTGTCCTATATGCGTTGTTGAACTGCGTGATCCGGCCGAGGATGGCCGACACTGCGTCCTGCGCTTTTATGAAGTATTGGCGTGCGCTCATTCACCAATGAACGTATTATTCATATACGAACTTTCCCAAGTCAAGCGAAGTGCACTGCACCAATCGTCCGTATTTTCCCTGGACAAGCGCTGCATCGCACAAGATTCAGTACGCACCGACCCTCTCGCGCCAGATAATGCGAAAACGACACGAGAACTCGCTCACGATGGACGTAGAAGACAAAGACGACGCCGACCGTTATCGCGCCCCCGCGCTCGATAAGGGTCTCGACATCCTCGAACTGCTCGCCGAGCAGAAAGAGGGGCTGACGCGCGCCGAGATCACCAAGCTGCTCGGACGCAACGCGAGCGAGATGTATCGGATGCTCGAACGGCTGGTCGCGCGGCAGTATGTCGTGCGCTCGGCGGCGGGCGACCGCTATTCGCTGAGCCTGAAGCTGTACGCGCTCGCGCATCGTCATCCGCCGATGAACCGGCTCATCTCCGAAGCGCTGCCGTTGATGCTGCGCTTTGCCGATGCCGCCGAGCAGTCATGTCATCTCGTCGTGTACGACCGCGGCAATCTGCTGGTGATCGCGCAAGTGGATGGACCGGGCACGTGGGGCATGTCGGTGCGGCTCGGTTCGCGGGTGGGCCTGATCGACACCGGCTCGGGCCGTGTGATGCTCGCGTTTCAAAGCATCGAGCAACGCGAACAGATGCTCGCCGAACACACCAAGGTGAAGGGCGAGGTCACGATCGACCGTGAGGCGTTGGAAGAGGCGTGCGAGCGGATTCGCGCGGCGGGTTTTTCGCAGAAGGACAGCCAGCAGATCTTCGGCGTGACCGATCTCACGTTTCCGATCCAAGGACCGTCCGGGCAGGCGATCGCGGCGCTGACCTGCCCGTATCTGCGGCGCATCGACGAATACGTCGCGCCGACGCTCGAAGTCGCGACCGCGCTGCTGCGCGAGACGGTGCAGGCGCTGTCGATGTTTCGGGAGAGTGTCCGTCTAGCGTGATGCTCGCGCACGCAGCATGCGCACGGCAAGCCGTTGAACATCGCGTGCATTCGCGCATGGTTTAGAATGGCGACCCCTCAAAAATCACGCCGCATGGGGTTCCTCATGCCGCTCATCGATAAGCAATGGCGAAACTTCTGACCGATTCCGAATTCCAGCGTTTTTCCGAACTCCAGCAGAAGCAGTCGAGCTTCACGATCACGCCTGAAGAAGCCGACGAACTGCGCGACATCGTCGCTCATGCGCAAAAGCGCCGCGACGACCGCGCCGCGGCGATGCAAAGCATCGAAACCTTCATTCAGCAATTCGACATCAGCCCGGACGAGCTGTTTTCAGCCGAGCAGATCGGCGACGCCGCGCGCACTTACGGCCTGATTCCGGCGGCCAGGAAAGAGCGCGTGCTGCCGCCGTCGTTCACGTTCAACGGCAAGCCGTACCAGTGGACGACGCGTGCGCTGCCGGACGAGATTCGCGTGCCGCTGTTCGATGCGTTCAAGGCGGGTGAATCGGTGAAGTCGTTCATCGCAACGCCGAAGGATGCAAACCGTTGCGCGGCGACGATCGCGCGCCTGGAACGCGAGACCGGCGCTGTGTATGCGGATGCGTGGCTGGAAGAGTTGTCGGTGACGCGCACGCAGGTTGAGGAAGCGGCGGGGAAGCTGGCCGCGTAAGTTCAGGCATTCACGCGTGCAAGTCCGCGATTCGTCGCGGACGGTCCTATCGGCGTCATTGCCGCGTTCCAGAAGCGGCACGGCGCTGAGCATCTCTCAAGAGCGCGCCGCGCCGCCGGTTACTGCTGCGAACCGGGCTCATCCAACGCCATCCTGAAGCCCACCACACCCGGATCCTCCGTCGGCGTCACGGTGAAGCCACTGGCTTTCGCCAACGCGATCATCGGCGTGTTCTCCCGCAGCGCCTCGCCCACCAGCCAATGGATGCCACGCACCCTTGCGTAGTTGACGATGCGGTCCATCAGCAATTGTCCAAGGCGCCGGCCTTTCTGGTCCGAGCGCACTGCAACCGCGAACTCCGCGGTTTCGTTATCGGGATCGGCAACCGCGCGCACCACGCCCAACGTCCGCGCGAAACCTTCGTCGGTTTGCACGGTGGCGATGAGCGCCATTTCGCGGTCGTAGTCGATCTGCGTCATGCGCGCGAGTTGCGAATGATCGAAGCTGCCCACCGCGCCGAAAAAACGCAGCCTCAAATCCTCGGGCGTCATCGCCTCGACGAAATCGTGATGCGCCGCCTCGTCTTCCGGGCGGATCGGCCGCACCGTCATGCGCACGCCTTGCCACTCCAACGTCTCCTCGAAGCGGCGCGGATACGGCACGATGGCGAGACGGCTGCGCGTCGACGCGATGCTGAGCGTCGGGGCAAGCACCGTGACGTGGTCGCGGAATACGCGCAGCGTCAGCGCAAGGCCGACGATTTCCTTGACGTCGCACACCGCCTGCGACAGCGCGGTGAGCGCGGCCAATACCGGCTCGGGTGCTACCAGCCGCGCATAAGGCGAGCGCGTGACGATGTCCCGCGCGAGTGTCGGATTGAGCGGCGGCAAACCGTAGACGCGCAGCGGCTCGGACACGCCGTCGGCCGACGGCGCCGTAAAACGGAACACCGGGCCGAAGTTGTCGTCGTCGTGAAGTTCGACGGTGATGTCGACAATGGAATTCGGCGCGGCGGCCGCCGCGCTTTCCGCCGCTTCCACGCGCAGCCCGAAGCGTTCGAGCAACTGCGCCGCCGCCTCGCCGGCGAGTCGATCCGCATTCGCGGCAAGCGCCGCGCGCGCCTGCGCCTGAGCGGCGTCGATCGCCTCGGGAATCCGCGCCGGCAGTCCCTCCGGCGTCTGCATCAGCAACTCGCGGCCCATCCGGTAGTCGACCAGACGGGCGAAGGCGCGCGCGAGCCGCTGTGGCGTCGTATGAACCGGAATGCCTTGCGCATGCAGCGCGTCGCGCGTCGCCGCGTCCACGCCGCCGAAGAAACATGCCAGCAAGCCGCGATACGCAAAGCGCTGATTCGCGATCAACGCCTGCGCGACCTCGCCGACCGGCGCGCCATGCGTCGACGCATGAACGACGAACGCCGTGCCCGCGCCGCGGTGGTCCGCGAGTATCTTTAGCGTGGTGCCGAAATGCTCGGGCCGCGCGTCGTCGCCGAGTCGCAGCGGATTGCCCGTCACCGCATACGGCAGCGCTTCGGCGAATGCCGCGTCGGCGGCGGCGGGCCATGCGGCGAGCGTGTCGCCTGCGGCGGCGAAGGCGTCGCAAGCGAGCGTCGCAAGGCCGCGGTCGCTCGTGATCAGCGTCGCCGTGGCGCCGGCCGCGACGCGGCCCACGCCGAGCGTCTCGATCTCGTCGAGCAGATCGTCGAGCGCGTCGACGCGCACCATGCCCGCGCGGCGGAATGCGGCGGTGTAGAGGCCGTCGGCGGGATCGGCACGGCCCGAGCGCAACGCCAGCACCGGCTTGTTACGCGCCGCCGCGCGCGCCGCCGACATGAACTTGCGCGCCGCGCGCACCGTATCCAGTTCGAGCAGAATCGCGCGCGTGCCGGGGTCGCTCGCCAGATAGTCGAGCACGTCGCCGGCGTCCACATCGGCCTCGCCGCCGAGCGCCACCGCATGCGAAAAACCGAGCCCGCGCGCGTGCGCCCAGCCGAGCACGGCATTGGTCAGCGCGTTCGATTGCGACACCCACGCGACGCCGCCCGCCTTGACCGTGCACGAAGGCGCGCCGAAATACGCGCGCAGCGCCGGCGACACCACGCCGAGGCTGCCCGGCCCGACGATGCGCAGCAGATTCGGCCGCGCCGCCGAAAGCGCGTGCCGCAGATGCAGCCGGTCGGCATCGCAACGCGCCTCGCCGACGATGATCGCCGCGCGCGTGCCGAGCCCGCCGAGCTTGTGGATGATGCCGGGCCACGTATCGGGCGGCGTGCAGATCAGCGCGACGGTGGGCGCTTGCGGCAGATCGCCGGTGTCGCCGAAAACCGGGTGGCCGCCGAGCGTTTCGTACTTCGGGTTGACCGGCCAGAGCGGGCCGCCAAAGCCGCCTTCCAGCACGCGCGACCACACCATCGCGCCGGTGCTGCCCGGCCGCTCGGACGCGCCGATCACGGCGACGGATTTGGGTCGGAACAAGGCATCGAGATTGCGAACGGTCACGGGCGCTCCGCGAATGGAGAGTGGCGCGCCGGAGGCAGGCGCATGTCTTCGTCAGGATAGGCGAAGTCGGCGGCTTGCGCGGGGGCTTCTCGAACCGCGGCTCATGCGAGATGCCAACGTCGTTGCCCGAAAGCGCTGGCGACAAACTCAGCGCGTAAAAAAACCGCGTCGATCGACGCGGTTCTCTGTTTCACCCCGTGCCGTTCGCCGATAAGCGCGCGGCCAGCGCGACCTACATCGCCTTCTTGAACGGCGCGCCCGAATGCTCGCGCAATTCGTTGAAGACGATTTTCGGCCACGCCTTCTGCGCGACTTCGATCTCCGACACGTGCGACGCGAGATAAGTCGGCGCATCGGATGCATCGAGCGCGATCCGCGCCGCGTATGAATCGGTGAAACGGCGCAGTTCGGCCGGGTCGTCGGAGGTCACCCAGCGCGACATCCGGTAACGCGCCGGCGCCATGCGCACGTCGACCTTGTATTCCGTCGACAAACGATGCGACACCACTTCGAACTGCAACTGACCCACCGCGCCGAGAATCATCAAGCCGCCCACTTCGGGACGAAACACCTGAATCGCGCCTTCCTCGCCGAGCTGCTTGAGCGCTTCGCCGAGTTGCTTGGCGCGCATCGGGTCGACCACTTCGACGGTCTGAAAAATTTCCGGCGCGAAGAACGGCAAGCCGACGAATTGCAACTGCTCGCCTTCGGTCAGCGTATCGCCGAGACTCAGCGTGCCGTGATTCGGGATACCGATGATGTCGCCGGGATACGCCTCGCTCACCGTCTCGCGGCGCTGCGACAGGAACGTCACCACGTTGTTGGCGCGGAACGTCTTGTTCGAACGCGTCACCTTGACGGCCATGCCGCGCTCAAAACGCCCCGAGCACACGCGGATGAACGCCACGCGGTCGCGGTGCGCCAGATCCATGTTCGCCTGCACCTTGAACACCACGCCGGTGAACTTCGGCTCGTCCGGCATCACCGGACGCTGCACGGTCATGCGCATCGAAGGCGGCGGCGCGAGGTCGACCAGCGCGTCGAGAATTTCCTTCACGCCGAAGTTGTTGATCGCCGAGCCGAACAGCACCGGCGACTGCTGGCCGGCGAGGAACTGCTCGCGATCGAAGTCGGGCGTGGCGCCCGTGATCAGATCGATCTCGTCCTTCGCCTTGATCCAGCTATGCCCGAAGCGGCGTTCGCCTTCCTCGTCGCTCAACGCTTGCAGCGTTTCGACCGCGCCGCCGGCGGTATCCTGCCCGGCGCGGAATACGCGCACCTGGTCGCGCTGGATGTCGTAGACGCCCTGGAATTCCTTGCCCATGCCGATCGGCCAGGTGAAAGGCACGGCGGCCACGCCCAGATGCTGCTCGATTTCGTCGAGCAGTTCGAGCGGCTCGCGCACTTCGCGGTCGAGCTTGTTGATGAAGGTGACGATCGGCGTCTTGCGGCTGCGGCACACTTCCAGCAGTTTCAGCGTTTGCGCTTCCACGCCGTTCGCGCCGTCGATCACCATCACGGCGGCGTCGACCGCCGTGAGCACGCGGTACGTGTCTTCGGAGAAGTCTTCGTGGCCCGGCGTATCGAGCAGGTTGATCACGGCGTCGCCGTACTCGAACTGCATCACCGAACTGGCGACGGAAATGCCGCGCTGCTTTTCGATCTCCATCCAGTCGGACGTCGCGTAACGGTTGCTCTTGCGGCCCTTCACGGTGCCGGCGATCTGGATCGCGCCCGAGAACAGCAGCAGCTTTTCAGTGAGCGTGGTTTTGCCCGCGTCCGGGTGGGAAATAACCGCGAACGTGCGGCGGCGTTTGAGTTCGGAGACTGACATCGGGCTGGCGGTCACGGATAGGGGTTCGGGCGGTCAACGGCTGCTGGTGCGGCCGCTCTGCCACGCGTTGCGCGGCGGCGCCGAACTGCGGAAGCCGGGTTGGAGACCCGCGTCACATGGCAACCCGGTTGCGTCGGAACAAGGTCACGAACGAGCGTTCGACAATACGGGAATCACCGGCGCAGAACAGCGCAGGGAACGAATGATACACGTCATGGGGAGAGGCGTTGGGAAATGCTGGCGCGCACGCGACCAGCACGAGCATGCCGGTCAACGACACGGTTTGACCTGAGCACAGGGTTCGGCGCGCTCGGGCAAAGGCAAAGGTGAGAGTTTTCGGGACTTGCGGCGGCGCACCTCGAATCGAGGCAAAAGGTGAACGCATCGAAGGTCCGCTCGCGCACCATCACCATGAAGTCCGGGAGTTGATCGAGCTTCGCGAAATCGCTGCGCACGTCATCGAACTATCGTCGATGCAATTTTTCGCGGAGCCTGGAAACGCCCGCTGGCAAAGGCTCGCGCGGATTTCACCGGACTTCGTGCCGTAGTGACGAGCGGCAGCATCCAAGGAATCACCAGCCGCATCGTTCGACAAAACCGGGGTCGCCCGAAGCAAAGTAGCCCCGCGTCAGCCGCTCCGGAAAACGCGCGGCTCGCGAGGCGATTTCAAACCAAAGGTGAGCGTTTTCGGGACCCGGCTCGCGGTGCGAAAAAATCCGCTCGCGGCCTCACTTCAGAACAATGGGCGCCCTCAGAACGAAGGCGCCATGCAGTACCGCGCTTCAGGCGTCGATCAGAAAGCGCTCGCGATTCTTGCCGGCGAGCCAGGCCGGCGAGCGGCCGCGGCCGCTCCACGTCTCGCCGGTTTTCGGATTGCGGTACTTGGCGGCCAGAGCCGGTTTGCGCGCCGGCGCACGCTTGACCGTGAAACCCAGTTCCTCGGCCGTGAGGTCGTATTCAGCCACCTTCTGTTTGATCTCGGCGATCGCCTGCGCGATTTCCTTTTCGCGGGCTGCCGCTACCTCCTTGTGGAGCTTTTCGAGCTGGGTAGTCAACTGTTTGTACGAGGCCATGACAGATGCTCCAATCGGTTTGACGAACTGCATGCTGTGCGCACACTAGCAGACGAAAAACGTGCCGGATAGCGAACCGCGCATTGCCGCCGTTCGATCCCTTGGCCCGGCCTGACGAACCCAATGTACTCAATCGTCAATTGCATCGTACACGCGGCGTTCGAAATCGACCGCCATTGGAAACGGTTCAACCGCGCGGCGCTGAATCAGCATCAAACCAATTAGCTCTTCCACAGGATCGGCGAACCAGCTCGTGCCGAACGCGCCCGGCCAGCCGAACGAGCCCATCGAACGATAGCCGTGCGGCAACTGCTGCGCGGGGTCGTCCACGATCGACAAGCCGAGCCCGAACCCCTGGCCGGCCCAGAGCACATGACCGAAGGCCGGAACGCGGCGCTGGTCGCGCGTGAGAAAGTTCGAGCGCATCAGATCGACCGAGCGATGCGACAGCAAACGCGTCGTGCCGACACGCCCGCGCCCAAGCAGCAGCTGCGCGAATTGCAGATAGTCTTGCGCCGTGGAAACGAGGCCGCCGCCACCGCTCTGGAAACGGTCAGGGTTGGCCCAGCGGCTCGACGAAGGATGATCCTCGACCACGCGCCGCCCCGTGCCCGGCTGGACGCCGTAAGCCGTCGCCAGCCGCGCGAGCTGCGCATCGGGCACCGAGAAACCGGTATCGCGCATGCCGAGCGGTTCGAAAATCCGCGTGCGGAAAAACTCGCCGAGCGACATGCTGCTCACACGCTCGATCAGCACGCCGAGCACGTCCGTGGCAATGCCGTAGTGCCAGCGCAAACCGGGCTGGAACATCAACGGCAGCCGCGCGATGTGAGCCAGCCACGCGTTGTTGCCGGCGCCCGCTTCGAGGCCGTTGAACGCGGCCGCATAAGCTTCGGCCAACGGCCCCTCGGCGGTGAAGTGATAGGCAAAGCCGGCGCGATGCGTAAGCAGATCGAGCACGGTAAGCGGCGCGCTCGCCGGATCGGTTTCGTCGAGCGGACCGGTGGGGTCGCGCAGCACGCGAGGCGCGGCGAGTTCGGGCAGCCACGTCGAGAGCGGTGTATCGAGCGCGAGCCGATCCTCCTCGATCAGCATCAGGATCGCGGCGCTCGTCACAGGTTTGGTCATCGACGCAATGCGGAACAGCGTGTCGCGCTCCATCGGCAGTTGCGAGGTTTCGTCGCGCCAGCCGAGCGGCTCGAAATAGCCGGTTTCGCCGCGCCGCCAAACCATCGACACCACGCCCGCCACTTCGCCCCGTTGCACGTAGCCCTGCATGGCGTTCGTCAGCGCCGTCAGCCGAGCCGCTGAAAATCCCGCTCGTCGCATGATTGTCCTGAATCGTTTCCACCGAAACCGTCGTTCGCCCGGACGGTATGCGCAGCGGCCCGCCGTGGCGAGCGCCTAGGCTTTTTGCCGCGCCTCCAGCGCCGAAAGGGCGGCGTTCAGACGCTTGAGCCGGCTGGCCTGCGCCGGCACGCGAACCGCGCCGGAAACCGAGTCGATCCGATTACGCCAATACGAAAGCGGGATGCGGTCTTCAGCCGAAAGATGCGAGATGACATGCTCAAGGTGTTCAATATCTTTTTCGAGTTGGTGGTGATTCATTGCTTTCCCCGGGATTCAGATCGAACTAATACAAAGCGTGAATCGAAGCATAAACCATGCCGCTGGTTATCTCGGCGACGCGAAAATATTTCTTAAATGCTATTTGCGGCGATGCTCAATCGGCAAATCTGTCCGACGCTAAAATCGCGAGCCGGCTGAAACAGAATACAGCGGCTAATCGCGCACTTCCGTTGGCTGCCGCACCGACTTGCGCACGGCCCATGCGAGCGCGCGCGCAGGCGCCGGAGGAAAGAAGGATAAACGAAAAGTTCCACTTTGAAATAATGCCCACTGCATGAATTGCCCGTCGACGGCATACATTGGCGTCCGTTTTATGACGGCCGCGCGTTTATGCCTGAAACAGAATTCATACCTTGCTCCAAACAGGGACAACATTTGTTTGGTTGAGAATAAATCTCAGCAATGGAAATGCCGCCGCCGCGGCTGGGCCGCGAACCAACGAAAGGCAATCTGCGAAAGCCGCCGTGCCGGCATGAAGCCGGCGTGCAGTCATTTCGCGCGACAGGCGTAAATCAGGCTAAGCGTGCCATTCTCAGTGGATTGACGCACGACGTCGAATGCACCGCCGCAGCTGGCGGTGGCCTGCTGCGCGCACGAGTCGGAGCGGGCCGGGCATTGAACCAGCGTGGTGGCGCGGCCATCGGACAGAAACAGCGGCGTGGGGCTGCTGCAACCGTTCAGCGCGGCGAGCGCGCTCACTGCCAGCGTCGCGCAAGCCCGGCGCGCGAATGAGGAAAGACTGCGCTTCATTGGAAACCCCGAAACATCTTGTTTTTCGATCACGCGATTGTGCCATGTGGCCATTACGCTGCGCTGACTCGATGTCGCGGGACTTCGTCACACCTCGATGCCGTATGCCGCGATCTTCTTGTAGAGGGTCGCGCGGCCCATGCCGATCTGCGTTGCCGTGTCGATCACGCGTCCGCCGTTGGCGCGCAAGGCGTCGCTCAGGAAGCGTTTCTCGAACGCCGCCATTGCGTCGCTCCATGACGCCGGTTCGGGCGCGCCCGTGGCCTCGTTCGCGGCGCGCGCAACAGAGACCGCCTCGGGCACGTAGGGACGGTGGCCGCCGCCCTGCGCGGAGCCGGCAAACGGCGCGAGCGCGCGCGCGTCGATCCGCTCGCTGTCGGCAAGCATCACGGCTCGCTCCAGCGTATTGCGCAATTCGCGCACGTTGCCGGGCCATGCGTACGAACACAGCAGCCGCAGCGCATCGTCCTGCAATTCGAAGTGACGGCCGCCGCGCGCCTGCATCGATAGCTCTTCGAGCATCGCGTAGGCCAGCGCCTCGATATCGGCGAGACGCTCGCGCAATGCGGGCGCGTGGATCGTCAGCACATTGAGCCGGTAAAACAGGTCCGCGCGAAAGCGCCCCGCCGCGACCAGCGCCGGCAGATCAGCCGACGTCGCGGCGATGATGCGCACGTCCGCGCGCACGATCCGGTTCGAGCCGAGCGGCTCGAACTCCTTGTCCTGCAACACGCGCAACAGCTTGCCCTGCAAAGGCAGGGGCATGTCGCCGATCTCGTCGAGAAACAGCGTGCCGCCGTTCGCCAGCTCGAACTTGCCGACGCGCCCTTTACGGTCCGCGCCGGTGTAGGCACCGGGCGCGGCGCCGAAGAATTCGACTTCGAGCAAACTATCCGGAATCGCCGCGACGTTGACGGTCACGAGCGGCTGATTGGCCCGCGCCGAGCCGCCGTGAATCGCATGCGCGAGCAACTCCTTGCCGGTGCCGGTTTCGCCCAGCAGCAGCACGGGCGATTCGAGTTGCGCCGCGCGGCGCGCCTGGCGCTTCACTTCGAGGCTCGCCGGGCTCGTGCCGACGAAACTGCCGAACGTATATTTGGCGCGCCGCGCCTGCGCGAGTGACTGACGCGTCGCGATCAGTTCCTGCTGCACGCGCGAGTAGTGGGAAAAAAGCGGTGTCAGCGCCTTGAGTTCGTCGAACAGCGCGAAGCCGACCGCGCCGACGGTTTGTCCCGCATCGTCCTTCAGCGGCAGACGCGTGACGACGAGCGGCTCGCGGTCGGTTTCGAGAATATCGAGCAGGATCGGCTTGCCGGTGGTCACGACTTCGCGCATCAGGCTGTTCGGAATCACCGCTTCGCAATCGCGGCCAATGGCCTGCTCGGGGTCGGCAAAACCGAAACGCGCCGCATAGCGCTTGTTGATCCAGACCACGCGCGCGTCCGCATCGACGATGAACGTGCCTTCGCTGAAATTTTCGAACGTGCGGAACAGCGAATCCATCGCGCGGCGCAGTACGTCGCCATAGGCGGCGGGAAGGCCCGCCCAGTCGTTCATCATCGTGTCGCTGTCTCCAGGTATCGTTCTATTGTGGCTGTCTCAATTCGGAGACGAGCTTATCTCATCCACGAGATCGCCAGCAAGCTTGTTGCATAAGGGTTTAACCTGTAATGCGCGTATGTTCAGCTGATTTGCGTCCCGATTTGGAGACGTTTGGGTACAATCGCCCGCAGCGCGTTTCGAACTTCGGCCGGCGGAATCACCAGGCGGGCCGCTGCGGCGTGTGTGGCATGGAACCTGCATTCCCACGCCGCCATGCCGTCGCCATCGGGACGGCGTACACGTAGAACAACCAAGCTTTGGAGACTCAATGTCCTTTGTTATCGTCCTCGCCGCGCTGGCGTTTCTGATGTTTGCCGCCTATCGCGGCTACAGCGTCATTCTGTTCGCGCCGGTCGCCGCGCTCGGCGCCGTTCTGCTGACCGACCCTTCCGCCGTCGCTCCGGTGTTCTCCGGCATCTTCATGGAGAAAATGGTCGGCTTCGTGAAGCTGTACTTCCCCGTGTTTCTGTTGGGCGCCGTGTTCGGCAAGGTCATCGAACTGTCGGGGTTCTCGGAGTCGATCGTGGCCGCCGCGATCCGCTATATCGGCCGCTCGCGCGCCAATGCGGTGATCGTCGCGGTGTGCGCGCTGCTCACCTACGGCGGCGTCTCGCTGTTCGTGGTGGTGTTCGCGGTGTATCCGTTCGCCGCCGAACTCTACCGTCAGAGCAACATTCCGAAGCGCCTGATGCCTGGCGCGATCGCGCTCGGCGCGTTCTCGTTCACGATGGATTCGCTGCCGGGCACGCCGCAGATCCAGAACATCATCCCCACCACGTTCTTCAAGACCACCTCGTGGGCCGCGCCCGCGCTCGGCGTGATCGGTTCGCTGTTCATCATCGTGGTGGGCCTTTCGTATCTGGAGTGGCGCCGCCGCGCGGCGATGGCGGCCGGCGAAGGTTACGGCACGGAACTCGTCAACGAGCCGGAGCGCGTCGAATCGAAGCAATTGCCGCATCCGCTGCTGGCGCTCGCGCCGCTGGTGCTGGTCGGCGTCGCGAACTTCCTGCTGACCCGCTGGATTCCGAACTGGTACGGCGCGTCGTACTCGGTTCCGCCGGAAATCCTGCCGGGCGTGCATGCACCCATCACGACGACGATCAAGAGCGTGGTCGCGATCTGGGCCGTCGAAGGCGCGCTGCTGCTCGGCATCGTCATGGTCGTGGCGACGGCGTTCGGCCGCGTGCGCGAGCGTTTCGCGATCGGCACCAAGGCCGCGGTGGCGGGCGCGCTGCTGGCTTCGTTGAATACCGCGTCGGAGTACGGCTTCGGCGGGGTGATCGCGGCCTTGCCGGGCTTTCTGGTGGTTAGCGACGCGTTGAAGAGCATTCCCAATCCGCTCGTCAACGCAGCGGTGTCGGTGAGTTCGCTGGCGGGTATCACGGGTTCGGCGTCGGGCGGCATGAGCATCGCGCTCGCGGCCATGTCCGACGTGTTCATCAAGGGCGCGGAAGCCGCGCATATCCCGATGGAAGTGCTGCACCGGGTCGTCGCAATGGCGAGCGGCGGCATGGACACGCTGCCGCACAACGGCGCGGTCATCACGCTGCTGGCGGTGACGGGCTTGACGCACCGTCAGTCGTATCGCGACATCTTCGCGGTGACGGTGATCAAGACGCTGGCGGTGTTCTTCGTGATCGCGGTTTATTACCTGACCGGACTGGTTTGAGCGGACATGCGTGGCCGCGGCGTGAAGGCGGGGCAAAGTAACGGCGTCAGGAGTTTTGATCGGTTACTTTGTCACCCTGCTTTCTCAACCCAACCGGCGCGCATTGCATGAGCTCAACCCCCGCTTTCTGGATGATCCCCGCGGCACCGACTCCGGTCGGTCCGTTTTCCCATGCCACCGAAGCCGACGGCTGGGTATTCCTCACCGGCCAGATGCCGACCTGGCCGACCGACGACACCGCCCCGCTGCCCGACGGCGTCGTCGCCCAGACCCGGCGCGTGATGGACAACCTCGTGCTGGTCCTCGAAGGACTCGGCCTCGGTCTGCCGAACGTGGTTGCCGCGCGCATCTTCCTGACCGAGTTCAAGCGCGACTACGCGGCCATGAACGACACCTACCGCGCCTATTTCCCCGCCGACGCGCTGCCCGCGCGAACCTGCATCGGCGTCACGGCGTTGGCGCGCGACGCGCTGGTCGAGATCGACTTCATCGCCAGGCGACCGGCCTGATCGGCCATCCGCCCCGCATAAAACAACCCTGCGTTAACGGCGCACGGCGGTATAAACCTGAGTGGTTTACTGGGAAACCCTCAAGCGCGCGAGGTTAATTGTCGTTATTGCTGGCAAGACGTAAGCACCACGCTCACCTCCTCGGTGAGCACCAGCAAGGAAAGCCATGCGCAATAACCAGCCTGTCACCGGGCACGAGTACGAATACCCCTCGTCGCAAATGCTCGTTTCCGCGACCGACCTCACCGGCCGCATCCAGTATTGCAATCCCGCCTTCATGGCCGTCTCGGGCTTCACGCGCGACGAGCTGATCGGTCAACCGCATAACCTGATCCGTCATCCGGACATGCCGCGCGAAGCCTTCGCCGACCTGTGGACGACGATCCGCGACGGCCGTCCGTGGACCGCCCTCGTCAAGAACCGCCGCAAGAACGGCGACCATTACTGGGTCAAGGCAAACGTCACGCCGGTCGTGGAGAAAGGCGCCGTGGTCGGCTATCTCAGCGTGCGCGTGAAGCCGGAGCGCGACGCGGTGCGCGCCGCCGAGGCGCTGTATGCGCGCATGCGCGGCGGCGAGTCGCCTGGCGTGAAGTTGCGTCGCGGCGTGGTGGTGCGCACCGGCCTGGCCGGACGTTTGCAGGCGCTGATGCGTCTGCCGGTCGCCACGCGCGCGGCGGCCGGCTATGCGGTCACGCCGCTGGCGCTGCTGCTGACCGGCCTCGCGGCCTGGCAAGGCGCGCCGCCCGCGCCGTTCTGGCTCGCGTTCGGCGTCACGACGGCGCTCAGTATCGTGTCGTGGCGGTTGCTGGACCGGCAACTCGCCGCGCCGATCCGCGACGTGTCCGGTTTCGCGACCCGTATCGCCGCCGGCGATCTGACGGCCGATCTGGAGATCGCGCGTCATGACGACCTCGGCGAGGTGATGCAGGCCTTGAACCAGTTGAAGGCGAATCTCGCGGCGATCGTCTACGACGTGCGCGCGCAGATCACCGGCATGCTCGAGAACGCGCGCGAGATTTCCAGCGGCAATGTCGATCTCGCGCGCCGCACCGAATTGCAGGCGGCCTCGCTGGAGGAAACCGCCGCCACCATGGAAGAGTTGACCACCACCGTGCAGGCCAATGCCGACGCCAGCGTGCGCGCGCTCGATCTGGCAAAGGAGGCGCAAGCGGCGGCCGCCGTCGGCGGCAAGATCGCGGGCCAGGTCGAGCAGACGATGGCCGGCATCACCGCGGCGTCGAGGCGCATTGCGGACATCACGGGCGTAATCGACGGCATCGCATTCCAGACTAATATTCTGGCGCTGAATGCCGCCGTCGAAGCAGCGCGCGCGGGCGAGGCGGGCCGCTCGTTCGCGGTCGTCGCGGGCGAGGTGCGCACGCTCGCGCAACGTTGCGCGGCGTCGTCGAAGGAAATCAAATCGGTGGTCGAGGCAAGCGCGACCGAAATGGCGGCGGGCACCGAACTGGTTGCTCGCACCACGTCGCAAATGCGTGTGATCGACGAGGCGGTAAGCCGCGTGTCGTCGATCATCGTGGAAGTGGCGAATGCGAGTAGCGAACAGGCTGAAGGCATCCGCCAGGTGAATCAGGCGGTCTCGCATCTGGACGGCGCCACGCAGCAGAATGCGGCGCTCGTCGAGCAGGCCGCGGCCACCGCGCAGCGCCTCGCGGAACAGGCCGACGTGCTCGATGAAGCGGTGCGTCTATTCACCGTCGCCGAGGCAGCGCCCGCGCAACGCGCCGCCACGCCGAAGCGTCAAGCGCTCGCGTCGAACGGGACACACAAGCCCGCGCCCGGAATCGCACGCGATGCGGAGCGAGCCGAAGCCACATTGGTCTGATAGATCGGCATTAGTCCCATCTCGACAGGGGGGTAGCGACGCCTCAGGATTGACCCGTCAGCGCCCAATTTGCAACGGGCCGGCTGACCCGAGTAACAACGGCGTTTAACGGCCCGTCCCATTCCGGACGGGCTATTTTTTTGCCACGTCGCGGCGCCTGCCGTAATCGTTGAAGTTCGGCTTTGCCGGCAGGCCAGGCGGCGAGGCTAGTGGTGAGGGAATACGGGAGCCGTCGGCCGCGGATCGCCGCGCGATGCTACGCTACGCAGGCAGCGCTTCGAGCCACCTTCGAGCCACATGCGCCACGCGCGCACAGGGTTGCACGGAGCGCGAACCTTCCACCGATCCCCGTAACAGGAGGCCGACGTGACCCCATCCGACGCTCCGGCAACCAACCTGCTGTCCGCGCACTTCGCCGACATGGCGCGCAACAACGCGTGGTCGAATTTGCGCCTTTACCGCGCTTGTCTCACCTTGACTGACCAGGCGTTCGCCGAACACCGGGTGAGTTTCTTCCCGTCGCTGCAACTCACGTTGAATCACATTCTTCTGGTGGACCGGTATTACTTCGATGCGCTCGTCGACGGCGGCGAGGGCCTCACCATTTTCGACAACGAACTGCCCTATCCTCGCGCAGCCGAGCTGTGGGATGCACAAGCGCGAAGCGACCAGCAACTGCTGGCTTTTTGCGAATCGCTTCGCGACGAGGATTTGCACCGCGAAGTGCGCATCGATCGCGGACCAGCGGTCGGCGTGCAGCGCGAGAAAATCGGCGGCGTGCTGCCGCATGTTTTCGTCCACCAGATTCATCATCGCGGGCAAGTCCACGCGATGTTGAGCGGCACGACGGCCGCGCCGCCGCAACTCGACGAGTTTTTCCTCGCTGCCGACGCGCCGTTGCGCGTCGCCGAATTGCGCGATCTGAACAGCATGCGTGAGTCTGCATGAGTCGCAACGCATACCCCGATAGACCCGCCTGCGCCTAACCGAAGCGCGCGTCATGCGCATGACAGCCGGGCAGAACGATTGCACCGCCGAGGGGCACGAAAAATGCGTCCGCCTCTCGCGGGAGTCGCGTTAAACTGGTTGTCACAGCCGCATGTCACCTCTCCCGCTGCCCGGCGAGCCGCGCCAGCCAACGCGCTGCGCACGGCGCAAGGGCGGCGTCACGGCAAGCGGCAAATGAACGGGCGCACGAGCAAGCGTGAACATGGCGCGACAGACGGCGCGCTATCCTGCCCGTACAATGATTCGATCAACAACGGAACAAGGACAACTTCGATGCGCACTACCGGGTCCTCCGGGTCAATGGCCCTGCTCACCGAATACGACGACGCAACGGCGCGCGAACTCCGCTCGCTGCGCCTCGAATCGACAGAAGACGGCAAAGGCATTCTTCTGGTCGAAGTCGACGAGCGCAAGCCTGGCATTCATCGTGAAGTGCGCTATGAAATCACGCCCGCCGAGTTGATTGCCGCGATTCGCGCGCATGGCGCCGAATTACCCGGCGAACAGCATAATCATCGTCAATGAGTTTGGGAGCGCGCGGCGTTCGCGCGCGAGCGCCTCATGGCCTGATGCCGTATGTCGTGCGTTGCAGGCAGTACGCCGCATGCGGCATGAGTGTCGCCGCCCGAGTCGAGCGCGGTAACAAGTCGTCAACGCACTCGTGCTTTTATTTCCGCCACTTGCATCGCGCGCCGGCGTCAATCCTTTTACTTGTTTTGCTCGCGCTTCGAATCCACGCTTCTAGTTGCTTCGGCAACACCGCGATAGCGCTTTCACCCCACGAATAACGGGCATCGTTTCAGAGCGTTTGCACGCCTTGAAAATGCGTCCATAATTCCTGAATTCTCCCTTTGCATTCCCTACCTGCGCCGCTCCCGAAAGGGCTGCGGATGTAAGCCGATGCTACATGACCTCGTCGAGCAATACGGGCCGGCGCTCATTTTCGTCAACGTGCTGGCCGCCTCCCTCGGGTTGCCGGTGCCGGCGATGCCGTCGCTCGTGCTGTTCGGCGCGATGGCGGCCATGCATCCCGGCTCGGTGGGCACGCAGTTGATGCCGGTCCTCATCCTGTCGATCTTCGCCACGCTGATCGGCGACAGCGCGTGGTATCTCGCCGGCCGCGTGTACGGCGGCAACACGCTGAAGGCGATCTGCCGCCTGTCGCTCTCGCGTGACACCTGCGTGAAGAAGACCGAGCGCTTTTTCGGCCGCTGGGGTGTGCGCGTGCTGGCCGTGGCGAAGTTCGTCCCCGGCCTCGCGATCGTGTCGATTCCGATGGCCGGCGCAATGGGCACCCGCTATCGCACGTTTCTCACTTACGACAGCATCGGCGCCGCGCTGTGGTCCGGCACGGGTCTGATCATCGGCGCATTGTTCGCCGAGCAGATCGACATGCTGTTCGCCGCCGCCGGGCGCCTCGGCCGAACGGCGGGCCTCGTGGCCGTCGCGTTGCTGCTGCTGTACGGGACTTATCGGTGGGTGCGCCGGCGTCAGTTGATTTCGAAGCTCGCGTCCGCACGCATGGAAATCGACGAGCTGGCCTCGCTGGTTGCGGCGGGCAACACGCCGGTGCTGTTCGACATCCGTTCGCACGAAAAGCGCAAACTCGATCCGTTCGTGATTCCGGGCTCGCAATTCGCCGACGAACGGCAGCTCGAAGCGATCATCGCGGCCTATCCGCGCGATCAGAAGATGGTGATCTACTGTTCGTGCCCGAACGAGATTTCTGCGGCATGGATGGCCAAGCAGTTGAACGGAGCCGGCTTCTCCGACGTGCTGCCGCTGCGCGGCGGCATGGAAGCCTGGCGCGACTCGGGCAAGCCGGTTGAAGCGCTGGCCCACGTGCCGCCGCCCGAAGTGGCGGTCGAGGACGTCGCGCCCAAGGCCGTGTAGCGCGGCGGCGCATCCGCATTTTCGCGCGCTCGGCGCGCCGCGCCGCTTGATCCCGTTCGACCAATCAAATGAACTCCCGTAGGAGCGGTTCAATGCTTTCGACTCAAGAAGCTGAAGGGCAACAGCAGGCGGTCGTCGCCGATGCGCCGTTTTCGTCGCTCTCCACCCGCACGCACCAGATGTATCCCACGCTCACGGCCGCGGAAATCGATCGCCTGCGCCGGTTCGGCGAAGTGGGTCACTGGGAAACCGGTGAACTGCTGTTCGAAACGGGCCGGCCCGGTCCCGGCATGTTCGTGCTGCTGGAAGGACGCGTGAAGATCTATCAGCGCGACGGCATCGGGCGCGAACTGCTGATCGGCGAGCATGGCGCCGGGCGTTTTCTTGCCGAGGTCGGCCAGTTGTCGGGGCGGCCCGCGCTGGTCAACGCCATGGCGCTTTCCGCGGTGGACGCGCTGCTGATTCCGCCGGAAGGGCTGCGCGCGCTGATCGTCGCCGAAGCGGAACTCGGCGAGCGCATCATGCGCGCGCTGATCCTGCGGCGCGTGGGGCTGATCGAAAAAGGCGCGGGCGGCCCGATCCTGATCGGCAACAGCACCGACCCGCGGCTCGTCATGCTGCAAGGCTTCCTGTCGCGCAACGGGCATCCCCATTCCGTCATCGACGAGCGCGATGAAGACGCGCTGCATCTGATCGAGCAATTCGCCGCGCGCAAGGAAGACATGCCGCTGGCGATTTGCCCGGACGGCTCGGTGCTGCATCATCCGAGCATGCCGGAACTCGCCACCTGCCTGGGCTTGCTGCCCGATCTCGACGATTCTCACGTGTACGACGTCGCGATCGTCGGCGCCGGACCGGCCGGCCTCGCCACCGCCGTGTACGCCGCGTCCGAGGGACTGTCGGTGATCGTGCTAGACAGCCGCGCGCCGGGCGGCCAGGCGGGCGCCAGTTCGCGGATCGAAAACTACCTCGGCTTTCCGACCGGCATCTCCGGCCAGGCGTTGGCGGGCCGCGCGTTCGTGCAGGCGCAGAAGTTCGGCGCGCATGTCGCGATTCCGGTTCACGTGAAGGCGCTGCGCTGCGAGCAGTCGCCGTATCAGCTCGAACTGAAGTGCGGCGGCCATATCACGGCCCGCGCCATCGTGATCGCAAGCGGCGCGGTCTATCGGCGGCCCACGCTCGAGGGGCTCGACCGCTTCGAAGGGCGCGGCGTCTATTACTGGGCGTCGCCGGTCGAAGCCAAGCTGTGCAAGCGCCAGGACGTCGTGCTGGTGGGCGGCGGCAATTCGGCCGGCCAGGCGATCGTCTATCTGGCGACGCACGCGGCCAATGTGCACGTGCTGATTCGCCGGAGCGGCTTTGAGGCCACCATGTCGCGCTATCTGATCGACCGCATCCGCTCGCTGCCGAATGTGTTCGTGCATCCGAACTCGGAGATCGGCCGGCTGGCGGCGGACGACAGCGGGCTCGCGTCGGTGAGTCTGAAACGGCCTTTGCCGGACGGCACCGATCATTTCGACACGCGGCATCTGTTCCTCTTCACCGGCGCGGACCCGAATACCGACTGGCTGCGCACCTGCGGCGTGAAGCTGGATGAAAAGGGCTTCGTGATCACGGGCACCGGCCGGGACGGCGCGTCCGTCTGCGATCTCGCCACGACGGTCGACGGTGTGTACGCGATCGGCGACGCGCGCGCGGGGTCGACGAAGCGTGTGGCGGCCGCCGTCGGAGAAGGGGCGGCCGTGGTTGCGCAGATCCATCAGATGCTGGCGGCGTCGGCCGGGGAAGCGGTGGCCTTGGGGGCCTGAGCGGCACGCCGCGGGTAAGGCAATGAACTGGCGGGTAACGGCCCGGTTATCGACGGGGTTACTGCCTGGGTTACTGCCTGTTACACACGCGTTCAACTGGTAGCACCTGCTTCTCTTTCTACTTCGTAAGATTGTCGTTAGCCATTCGACAGCGAATGGCCCGCTCTTTCGGAACAGGAGACAAGCCATGCTCAAACGCGCAATCGTATTTGCCGCCCTCGGCCTCGCGGCCGCCGGCGCGTCGACTGCCGCCCTGGCCGGCGTGGACGTGGGCGTGTTCGTCAATACGCCCGGACCCATGTATGCGCCGCCGCCGGTGATCTACGCGCCGCCGCCGCCGGTGGTCTACTCGCCGCCCGTCGTCTACGCGCCTCAGCCGGTTTATAGCTACGGCGACGGCCACGGGTATCGGGGCGATTACTACCGCGAGCGCCGCTGGCATCATGACCACGGTCATCATCGCGGCTGGGATAAGCATGGGCGGGGCTGGTAACGCGTCTATCGCGTTGCCCCGCGGTTGGCCGGGTTTGCTTGATCCTCGCGCCGGTTCATCTGCGGTAATTCACGCTAAAGTAGCGGCTGCCGACCCATGCCGGACCCTGTGTCCGCTCCCCTCGCCGTCACTCACTGACCACAATCCGCGTGAAGATGCTTCCGCTATCCGCAGCACGCACCCTGCATCTGGCCGCGCAAGGCTTGCTGACGCCGCCGCGCCGCAAGGCCGCCAAGGCCGATGTGCTCGACGCCATCCGCCGCATGACGCAACTGCAGATCGACACGATTCACGTCGTCGCGCGCAGTCCCTACCTCGTGCTGTTCAGCCGGCTCGGCGCGTATCCGCAGCAATGGCTCGACGAGCATCTCGCCGAGGGCAAGCTGTTCGAATACTGGTCGCACGAAGCCTGTTTCGTGCCGGTCGAGGATTACGGCCTGCTGCGTCACCGCATGCTCGACCCGAGCGGCATGGGCTGGAAATACGCGGCCGAGTGGCACAAGAAGCATCGCAAGGACATCGAGAAGCTGCTCGCGCATATCCGCGCGACCGGTCCCGTGCGTTCGGCGGATTTCGCCCGCGAAGCCGGCAAGAGCAACGGCTGGTGGGACTGGAAACCGGAAAAGCGTCACCTGGAAGTGCTGTTCGCGATCGGACAATTGATGGTCGCGGAGCGGCGCAATTTTCATCGCGTCTACGATCTGACCGAGCGCGTGTTGCCGGACTGGGACGACGCGCGCGATCTGCCGCCGGCGCACACCGTGACCGAGGAAGCGCTACGCCGCACCTGCCGCGCGCTCGGCGTCGCGCGCGCCGATTGGGTCGCCGATTACTACCGGCTGCCGCGCCGCCCGTATCGGGACGAACTGCATGCGCTCGCCGACGCCGGCGAGTTGATCCCGGTGAAAGTGGACGGCTGGAAGCAGGACACGTTCGTCCATCACGAGTTCGCCGCGATGCTCGACGACGCCGCGAGCGGCAAGCTCGCTTCCACGGTCACCACGGTGCTGTCGCCCTTCGATCCGGTGGTGTGGGACCGCAAGCGCGCCGCCGCGCTGTTCGACTTCGACTACGCGATCGAATGCTATACGCCCGCCGCGAAGCGCAAATACGGTTACTTCGTATTGCCGCTGCTGAGCCGGGGACGCCTGGTCGGCCGCGTGGATGCGAAGGCGCATCGCACGCAAGGCGTGTTCGAACTGAAGTCGCTGCACGTCGAACCGGGCGTGCGCGCGAGTGCGCGTCTCGCCGCCGATCTGCGCCGCGCGTTGCAGCGTTGCGCCGACTGGCACGGCACGCCGCAACTTCAAATCACGTCCGCGCCGCCGGAGTGGCTAGCGGCGCTAAGCGCGGACAGCGGCGCGCCAGCCTGAGCGGACGGCAACGGCACACGCTCAATGCAGCGCCGTCCACGCGAGCGACAAGGAAAACACGCCCAGCACGATCGACGCGCCGCGCTGCATCTTCACCGGATTGAGCCAGCCGAGCTTGCCGCTGCCGAGCGCCGCGCCGAACGCGATCCAGGCGAGCGCGATCGGCACCAGCAGGCACGCGAACATCAGCATCGAGAAGACATAAGCCGGCAGATGCGCGAAGGCGATCGCCGGAAAGATCGTGCCGGCGAACAGCAGGCCTTTCGGATTCAGCAGCGTCGCGACGAATAGCGTGCGCATGCCGTTCGCCCGCTGCGTCGAGTCGGGCAAGGCGACCGCCGCGCGCCACATGTCGACGGCAAGATAGGCGACGTACAGGCCGGCCGCCACGCGCAGCAGCGAGGGCAACCAGGGCAGCGCGTGCGCGGCTTGCGCGAGAAACCGCCCCCACACGGAGATCGACACGAAATAGCCACCCAGCTCGGCGGCGATCAGCGGCAACGAGCGCCGCACGCCCTGGCGCAAGCCGGCCGCGGCAAGCAGCGTATTGGTGAGCCCCGGCGTCATCAGCACGACGACGATACCGATGGCCAGCAATGCGATAGCGGAGGCGGAAAGCATAGAAAAAAGGCGCAATGTTGGAAACAGTGCGCCTTTTTATCACACGGAGCGAGTGCGCCGAAATTCAGCGCTCATGCCCGCTCCTGAACCCGGGAACCGCGAGGCGCCGACAGGCGCCGCGTTCAGCGATCGAGCTTCGCGCGTAATTCGCGAGCGGCTTCCAGCAGCCCTTCATAGCCGGAACGCGCATGCTCCGGCAGATCGGGATCGCCGACCAACGTGCCGAGCGTCTCGATCAGGCTATACAGAATGCCTCTTGCAGCACCCGAAGCAATGCCGCCTGACGATACCTGCTGATTCACGTGGCTCAGCGCTGCGTCGAGGTGTTCCAGGTCGGGCCGGTCGTCCGGGGGCGGCTTAGGCGATACGTCTTGCGTCATGATGAAACATCTCTCCTGTTGAAGCATCGATGAACCCGTCATCCTTTCACGTTGTTATATACCGATCGTGCGTTGCCGTCCATTCGTGATGGGCATGAGCGCGATCCACGTCAAGGCGTCCATCGATACATCAGGATTTTTGCGCGGGCGTCGTCTTCGAGCAGCACGACGTACTCGCCGTTGCCGCGCTGCACGGCGCTGATGCCGAGATACACGTCCACCCAGCCGCTGGTGTTGCCGACACTCGCGCCCGGCGTCATGTAGCCGACCGCCTGGCCGGTACGCGCGTCGTACACGTCCACCTTTGCCGTGTACAACTCCGCGACGAAAATGTAATTGCCCGCCACCGCGACGCCCACCGTAGTCGTCTGCGGCGTGCTCTGCGTGTTCCACGGCAGCGAAACCGTGTACTGCTGCGACGGCGTGCCGGAACTCCAGTTGTCGTAACGCGCGAGCACCGGACCGGCCTCCTTCCAGTGCGTCGAATCCCACGGGATCGCGCTCGTGAAGCCGGAGATGTACATGGTGTCGGTCTCCGCGATGTAGACCATTCGCGCGATCCGCGTGAACGGCTGCGGCATCGCGAACATCTTCGAACTCGCATACGTGTAGATCGGATTGCCGGCGGAATCGAGACCCTGCAACGGCATCTCGCGGATGCCGCTCGTCGGCGTGGCGAGCCACACGTTGCCCGGCGTATCGACCCACCAGAAGCCGTTGCCGACCGTGCTGCCCGTCGACGGATTGCTGCTGATCTCGCTGGCGTCGACCGTGCCGTTGCCATTGCCGTCGCGCCACAACCATTCGCCATACGTCGGCTGCCCCGAGGGCCACGTGCCCGGCAGCGGATTCTGCGCGAGCAGACCGGAGGGAATCGCCATCTCCCCATGCGCGGAGTCGAACCGGTAGACGTTCAGATAATGCGCGCCCGGATCGAGCGTATAGAGAAACGGCTGGCCGTTGATTCGCCGCACCATCGGCTCGCCGCGCACGCCGCGCGGCTGGTGAAACGTGGGGTCGCCGGGATAATCGAAGCGATTGAGCGTAAATGCCGCATACGACCATTCGCGGCCGGGCGGCTGACTGTAGTCGAGCGTGAAACGCTTGGAGCCGGTGTACACCGAGCCGGGGTTGGCCGGATCGAAGGCTGCGCTATCGAGGAAGGTCAGGCCGTACAGACGCCAGTTGAGCGTGCGCGAACTCGACACATAGCTTTCGAGCACCGCGCCCTGACCGACCGACGCCGAGCCGATCGGCCTCGGCCCTTCGCCGTTCTGCGCCACATAGAGATTGCCCGCCGGATCGACGCCGATGCCCGTCACGCCATTGAAGCGCCCGTTGCCGGGCACGCCCTTGATCACATGGAAGATGCCATTGCGAGTGCCGAGCGGCGCGGCGGCTTGCGGCTTGCCGTTGGCGTCCTTGGTGAAGACGAGAATCTGCTGCGATGGCCCGATGTCGGCCACGAGAATCTGCCCGGACGGCGTGACCGTGATGTCGGCCGGCACCGCGCCCGCCGGCAACGTCAAGGTGCCTGAAAGCGGAGCGCCGTTGGCGGCGTAGTGCGAAATGACCGGCGTTCCCGATGAAACGCCGCCGATCACCCAGAGCGTCGAATCGGTGTCCACCGCGATACGTCCCGGCGAGTTCGCGCTCCACGAGCGCAAGCGCTGCATCGAGACCGCATCGAATACGACGATCCGGTTCGCGTAGGTATCCGCCACGTACAACTCGCTCTCGGTGGCGGCCAGGCCGCGAATGCCGGCGTCGGTGCCGGTCGTCACCGTGTCGAGCAGCAGAAAACTGTTCTTCGTCGCATTGGCGCTGTTGCCGATGCCGCCGGTGAACGGCGCGCCGACCGCGATATTGCCCAGCGTGCGGCGCGTGATGCCGAACCATGTCTGTCCCGCCGGCGGATAGTCGGCGCCGACCAGCCTGTTGTTTTCGCTGCCGATCGACATCGCCGCGTACAGGTACGTACGATTCACCGCGACCGCATCGCCGCCCGCGGCGCCCCAGCCATGCGTCGAGCCGGCCACGGCGATCTTGTCGCCGGCGCGATAAGCGGCGATTTCACTGCCGCTTTCGTCCCACGGCGCATTGGTGTAAACGGTGCCGTCGGCACCCACGCTAATGGCCTGAATATCCTGCTGCACCCATTTGCCGTCGCCAAAGCCGAAACTATTGCCGATCCATGAAGTGGTGTAATTCAGTTGCGATTGGGCAAATGCACCAAGGGGAAGCAGGCCGAGTAAAAAAAAGACAACTCCGCCTAAGCGAGTGAATAATTTCACGACGATATTCCTTGCGAAGTGCGAAAGCGCACAGCCAGCGTATCCGGCGCGCTTTCGCGTGTATGCGGATAGCTTGGCGTGTCGCAACTATCGTGCACGGTAGACGTTGGCGTTGATCGTCGCATAGAAAACGCGGAAATTTATTGGTAAAAAAATTCGGGTAATTTTTTAAGCGGCCGAATGGGTATTTGATCGGCATACCACTTGTGCGGCAATTCGGCGCGGCAATTCGAGCGTTATTGGCTTTTCAATTAGCGTGAGCGAATTCCTCGGCCGCCGCCGCAATCAGCACTTGCCTACGCGTGGTCTGGTAGCGATCAGCGGGCTCAACGAGCCGATGGCGGTGTGGCGGACGGCCGCGCTGGCCTGCGTGATGTATGCGAGCGCGGCGGAGGCTGGCCGCGTTCGCGGCCCTCGCTCCACTCCATTGCGCGGCGAAAACCGCGGTGCGGCTCGACGCTCGCGCCGCCGCGAACTTCAGGCTTGAACGGCAACCGCGGCTTGCGCGGCAGCGGCACTTTCCGCAGCCGTGACGGCCGGCGACACGATCGCCGGCTGCCCCGTCTGCCGGCGCGAACGGCCTGAACTCAGATAATCGGCAATCGAATCCTGCGTGACTTCGCCGACGTAACGTCCGTCGCCGTCCATTACCGGCATCCATGACGAGTTGAACTGGTACATCTTCGATAGCACGATGCGCAAATGCTCGTCGGCGCTGACCGTCGCCTTGAACGCGCTCAGATGATCGCCGCACACGCCCTGCCCCGCGCGCGCCGCGCGGCGCGTCACATAACCCAATGCCTGGCGGTTTTGGTCGACGATGGTCAGATAGCGGCTGTCGCTGTCGTCCATCATCTGGAACGCGCGCGCGATCGGCGTATCCGCACGCGCGGTTTCCGGTTGCGTGGCCGCGTCGCCGGCCTTCACCAGCAAGAGACGCTTCAACGTGCTGTCCTGCCCGACGAACGCGCCGACGAATTCGTCGCGCGGGTGCGCGAGCAGCGTATCGGGATGATCGTATTGCACCAGTTGACCACGACGGAACACGGCCACGCGATCGCCCAACTTGATCGCCTCGTCGATATCGTGGCTCACCATGATCACCGTCTTGTTCAACTGACGCTGCATCTGGAAGAACTCGTTCTGGATCGACTCGCGATTGATCGGATCGACCGCGCCGAACGGCTCGTCCATCAG
Source organism: Paraburkholderia terricola (assembly GCF_003330825.1). Taxonomy (NCBI): domain Bacteria; kingdom Pseudomonadati; phylum Pseudomonadota; class Betaproteobacteria; order Burkholderiales; family Burkholderiaceae; genus Paraburkholderia; species Paraburkholderia terricola. Next base: position 1,186,647 of record NZ_CP024942.1, on the reverse strand, counting down.
CAACACCGGCGGGTCGGCGGCCAATGCGCGGATCACGCCGATACGCTGTTGCTGGCCGCCCGACAACTCGCGCGGATAGCGCTTCAAATACTGCTTCGGATCGAGTGCGACCATCGACATCAACTCCGTTGCGCGCTCGCGGCAACGCTTCTTGTCCCAGCCGAGCAGACGCGGCACGACCGTGATGTTCTCCTCGATCGTCATGTTCGGGAACAGGCCGATCTGCTGGATCACATAGCCGATGTGACGCCGAAGTTCGACTTCGTTCAGGCCCGACGTGTCCTCGCCGTCGATCAGCACGCGGCCCGAAGTCGGCGTGATCAGGCGATTGATCATCTTCAGCGTGGTGGTTTTGCCGCAGCCCGAGGGGCCGAGAAACACGCAGATTTCGCCCGCGCCCACCGTGAGGCTCACCGAGTCGACGGCGCGTACCTGCTGGCCGTCCTTCTGCGTAAACGTCTTGGTCAGTTTGTCGAGTTCGATCATGTCTTTTGCACTCCCTTCGGTGTCAGCAAGCGTTGCAGCGCTTGCAGCAGCAGGTCGGCGACGATCGCGAGCACGCTCACGAGCACCGCGCCCACCAACAGTTTCATCATGTTGCTCTGGCCGATCGCGCGAACGATCAGCGTGCCGAGGCCGCCCGCGCCGATCACCGCGGCAATCGTCATCACGCCGATGTTCATCACCACCGCGGTACGCACGCCGCCCAGAATCACGGGCACCGCGAGCGGCAAGTCGACGAGGCGCAGCCGTTGCCAGACCGTCATGCCGATACCGATGCCGGCTTCCTTGATGCCGGCGTCGACGTTGCGCAGCGCGAGGTAGGTGTTGCGCATGATCGGCAGCAGCGAATAGAGAAACACGGCGGTGATCGCGGGTACCGAGCCGATGCCCTGGCCGAAGCGCGAGAACACCGGAATCATCAAACCGAACAGCGCGATGGACGGCAAGGTCAGCACCACCGTCGCAATGCTCAATAAGGGCGTGGCAAGCCACTCGTGGCGGTTGATCACGATACCCAAGGGCACGCCGACGACGATCGCGCAGCCCACGGCGATCCCCACCAGCCACACGTGTTGCGCGGTGAGTTGCAGCAGTTCAGGCCAGTTGGCCGACAGATAGTCGAATACAGTCATAAATGGTCTCCGCTCAGGGCAACTCGTGCGTGCGCAGGAATTGCGCCGCGACTTCGCGCACCGGCTTGCCGTCGATGTCGACCTGCTTGTTCATGTCGAGCATGGTGTCGTTGTTCAGCGCGTCGGAGAGTGCGTTCAATTGCGTCGCGAGTTGCGGGTTCTGGTCGAGCGTCGCCTTGCGCACCACCGGCGTCGCGTTGTACGCGGGGAAGTAGTGGCGGTCGTCTTCGAGCGGCACGATGTTGAAGCCCTTCACGCGGCCGTCCGTCGTGTAGATCAGACCGATCGGCACCTGGTTGTTATGCAGCGCGGTGTAGACGAGCCCCGGATCCATCTGACGCGTTTCCGCGCGGCTGAACGCCATGCCGTACGCCGCTTCGAGCGGCTTCAAACCATCGGGACGATTGGCGAACTCCGCGTCCATCGCGAACACGTGCTTCTTTTTCGGCTCCGCCGCGATCTTCGCCGCGAGCTGCGAAATCGTGCGGATGCCGGTCTGCTGCGCCAGTTGCTGCGGCAAGCCGAGTGCGTACGTATTATTCAGCGGCGACGCATGCAGCCATACGAGACCGCGCTTCGCATCGAGCGCTTTCACGCGTTCGTACATCGTCTTCGGGTCGAGCTTCTCGGCGATCTTGTTGTAGACGATGGCCGCGGTGCCGGTGTATTCCCACACCACGTCGACCTGGCCGTTCTCCTGCGCGCTGCGCAACAGCGTGCTGCCGAGGCCGGTGCGTGCGTCGATCGTGTAGCCCTTCGAGCGCAGATATTGCGACGTGATTTCCGTCAGCACGTATTGCTCGGTGAAGTTCTTGCCGCCGAGCACGAGCGTCGCCGCGCCCGCGTGCAGACTCGCTAGAAGCAATGCGCCGGCTGCGATCCAGCGGCTGCGTTTGAACCGATTCATCATGCCGTCACCCCGCGTCGCGCGAGCAGATAGCGGCTGCTAGCGGAAACGATGCCGTCGAGCACCAGCGCGAGCATCGCGGTAGCCGCCGCGCCAAGCAGAAGCTGCTGCTGATTGTCCAGGTAGATGCCGGGGAAAATCAGCGTGCCGAGGCTGTCCGCGCCGATCAGATAGGCGAGCGGCGCGCTGCCCACGTTGATCGCGAGCGCGGTACGCACGCCGCCGATGATGATCGGCATCGCGTTGGGCAACTCGGCGCGCACCAGCGACTGCCAGGGCGTCATGCCGAGACCGCGCGCCGCTTCGCGCAGCGCGGGCGAGACGTTTTTCATGCCTTCGTAGGCATTGCGCGTGATCGGCAGCAACGACGCAAGAAACAGCGCGACGAGCGCCGGAATGTCGCCGATACCGAAGATGCCGAGCGCGATCGCCAGCACGGCCAGCGACGGAATCGTATTGCCGATGTTGAAGATCTGCATGAAGCGTTCGGCATGCCGCGCGAACGACGGGCGGCTCAGCAGCACGCCGGCCGGAATGCCGACCAGCAACGCGAGGGCCATCGAGTAACCGACCAGCAGCAGGTGCCGTTTCGTGTAGTAGACGAGATCGGGCGCGTACTGATGCAGTGCGCCGGGGTCGATCGCGCGCCACAGTAATGCGACGACGATACCGATGGCGACAAGACTGCCGATCAGCCTGGCAGGACGTTGAATCATGAAGATGCGCCTCCTTGTTCGAGCGGCGCGCGCAAATAGCCACGCCGCACAGGCGTCGTGACGACGCTGCGAATGGGAAGTTCGGGACGCGGCAGGTGCCGCGAGGTGAACCGAGTGGTGCCGGGGTTTTGTCTTGCCCGGCGCGAGGGCGGTGGTTTGCTTTCGCCTTCGGTGACGTGCCAGTGATTAGAACTGGACGCCAGATCCATCGATGATGTTTGGATAGCTGCGCGAGGCCGCTTTCCGACGGGGCTTGAGGGCCCCTCTTGAATACCGGTCTTTCCACCGGCGAAGGGATGAATGCGCAATGCTGCCAGCTTGCATTCAACCCCTTCTAACTTGGGCTATCTAGCTGCGATGTCGCGGTTAGGGTGTAGGGATTATACGGATGCGAGTGTGGTACGTCTACCCAAGTGGTTAATCCACGGGTTGACCGGCCGCATGCGCGGCCCCCGAAAACCCTCACCTTGAACGCTCGCCGGCGAGCCGCGTGCTCACGAAACCTTCACGCGCCGCACGAAGATTCGCCGCGTCAAATCGAACGCCACCAGGTTGCCGGCCACGACCAGCAGCAGCCCGACCACCGCCAATCCGGACCACTGATAGCCTTCGAATATCGTCGACGCGGCCAGCGCCACGATCGGAAACAGCACCGTGCTGTAAGCAGCCCGTTCCGGGCCGATGCGTCCGACCAGCATCAGGTACGCCGTGAAGCCGATCACCGAGCCGAACACCGCCAGATAAGCGAGCGCGCCGAGATAACGCGCCGACGGCTCGACCGCGAACGAAAAGCCGGCCAGCAGGCTGCCCACCGTCAATACGCTCGCGCCGATCAGCATCGCCCAGCTATTCGTGGCGAAGGGGTGCAAGCCCATCGATTGCATGCGGCTCGACAGCAGATTGCCGGCCGAAAAGCACAGCGTGCCGAGGAACGCGATCGCCAATCCCAACCATGCGGCGTGGTCGCCCAGGTGCCCCGCCATCTGCTGGACGAACAGACACACGATGCCGACGAGGCCCAGCAGCGCGCCCGCAATCGCCGACGGCTGCAACGGCCGGCCCATGAAAAGCCGGCCGTTGATGGAATTCAGCAGCGGCGCGGTGGAAAACACCACGGCCACGAGACCGCTCGGCACGACCTGTTCGGCGTAGTAGAAACACAGAAAATTGACGCAGAAAAGCGCCAGCCCCTGCGCGGCGAGAAATCGCCATGCGGCGCGCGGCGGCATGATCGGCCGGCGCATGATGCGCAGCAAAGCGAACAGGACCAGTGCCGCGATCCAGAAGCGCCACGCAATCGAGACGGGCGGCGGCACCACGCCCAATTGCCACTTGATCGCGATCCAGGTGGTGCCCCAAATGAGCACGGTGACGGCATAGAGCGAAAGATTCATGGCAAGCGCACGGCAGCGAAAACGGGAACTCGACTATGCCGGAGGCCCGCGCGCCGCACTTGTCCAGGATTGCGCACTTTTTCGCGGCGGCAAGCAGCCGCGAATGACGCACCGTATACTGGCGCCTGTTCAGTCGTCGAAAGATTCGCTCGTTCCGTGGACCCCACACCGCCCGCCCTCGTGTTGAATTCCACTGAAATGCCGTTCGGCCTTCAGTCGGTTTGTCACACGCTGAGCAGCGCCAACGCGAATCTCGAGCGCTTCGCGTGGCTTGGCGACCGGCTTGCCATTGCCGTCTGGACACGCGACATAGAAGAAGCCGAAACCGCCTATGAGCGGCCCGGCCATCACACGCTGTCATGCTACCTGGACGGCGGCTATCGCACCGAGCGTCAGAAAATGCCCGGACGCTACGGTGCGCCGTCCCGGCTCTGCGCGTTGCCCGGCGATCACGAATCACGCTGGTGGGTGCGCGGGCACATGCACTTCATGCACCTGTATTTCCTGCCGGAACACTTCACGCAGCGCGCCGTTCAGGAACTCGACCGCGAGCCGCGCGAACTCACGCTCGCCGATCGCACCTATTTCGAAGACACCCGCATCGCGAGCCTGTGCCAATCGCTCGCCAATGAGAACTGGCAGGACCCGGACGGCCTGCTGCGCACGAATGAGACCGCGCATCAGGTGCTGAGTCTGCTGTTGCGTGCGCAAGGCGTGCGCCGCACCGACGCGGTACTCAAGGGCGGCCTGTCGGTCGCGACACGCCGGCGCTTGCGCGACTACATCGACAGCCATCTTGCGCAAACGCTCACACTTGGCGAACTCGCCGGCGTCGCGGCGTTGTCGGAGTTTCATCTTGCGCGCATGTTCCGCACGTCGTTCGGGCTGCCGCCCGCTGCGTGGATCGCGCAGCAGCGGCTCGAACGCGCCCGCACGCTGTTGCGCACCACCGCACTGCCGCTCGCGCAAATCGCGGAGCAATGCGGCTATGCGAACGCCAGCCATTTCAGCCACCGTTTTCGCGAAAGCGTCGGCGTCGCGCCGACCGCGTTTCGGCAGGCGGTCGGCGTTTAACCGCGTGGGCTGGCGCGCCAGGCTTTACTGCAACGCCATTGCCAGCACGCGCGCCACGTGGATCGCGTCGACGCCCGCGCCGTCGTGAATCTGATGCCGGCAGCTCGTGCCGTCGGCCACCATCACCGTGTTGCTGTCGATCTTGCGCACCGCCGGCAGCAGCGACAATTCCGCCATGGCTTGCGAGCTCGCGTAATGCTCGGCCTCGTAGCCGAAACTACCGGCCATGCCGCAGCACGACGATTCGACCGTCGACACCGTCAACCCGGGAATCCACTTCAGCACGGTTTGCACGGGCGTGAACACGTCGAAAGCCTTCTGATGGCAATGACCATGCACCAGCGCCTGCTGTTTGGCCAACGGCTTTAGCGCAAGCTGCAAGCGTCCGGCCTTTTCCTCGCGCACCAGAAACTCTTCGAATAGAAACGCCTGTTTCGAAAGCCGCTGTGCCTCCTCGCCGAAGCCGTAGTGCAGGAACTCGTCGCGCAACGACAGCAAACAGGAAGGCTCCAGACCGACGATCGGCACGCCCCGCTCCACGAACGGCCCGAACAGATCGAGCATGCGCCGCGCTTCCTGCTTCGCTTCGTCGACGAGGCCGGCCGCGAGAAACGTGCGGCCGCAGCATACCGGCCTCTCGCCCTGGCGCGTGTTGAAGTGCACGGTGTAACCGGCGGCCTCCAGCACCTGCTGCGCGGCACGCGCATTCTCCGGCTCCATGTTGTTGTTGAACGTATCGACGAACAACAGCACTTCTTTCAGCGCACCGGTTTTAGCAGGCTTCGCAGCCGCAGCCGTTGTTGCCATGCCGGATAAAAACGACTTCCTGAACCGCGGCAAGCGCCGTTCCGGCGCGAAGCCCACGGTCCGCTTGAACCACGCCGACAACACCGGCACGTTATCGGCCAGGGCCATCAAGCCCGGCAGGCGGCTCGCCGTTGCCGCGTAGCGCGGCATGAAGGCGACCAGCCTGTCACGCAGACGCAGACCATGCCGCTTCACGCGCGCCGCCCGCGCCTCGATCTTGAACTTCGCCATGTCGATGCCGGTCGGGCAATCGCGCTTGCAGCCCTTGCACGACACGCATAGATCGAGCGTGTCCTTCACGTCGTCGCTGGCAAGGCCCGCCTCGCCCAGTTGACCCGAGATCGCGAGGCGCAAGGTATTCGCGCGTCCGCGCGTGACGTGCTGCTCGTCCTTCGTCACGCGATAGCTCGGGCACATCGTGCCCGCGTCGAATTTGCGGCAATGGCCGTTGTTGTTGCACATCTCCACGGCTTTCGCGAGTCCGCCGGACAGATCGTTGCCGCTGCCCGGCGCCGTCTCCTGCCCGGTCAGCGGATCGCGCTCGACGTTCCATGCGGACCAGTCGAGCGCCGTGTCGATCTTCCGAGCCTCGTAACCGGGCGCGAAACGAAAATTGCGCGCGTCGTCCATTTTCGGCGGACGCACCATCTTGTCGGGATTGAAGCGGTTGTCGGGATCGAACAGCGCCTTGATCTCGCCGAACGCCTGGTTCAGGCGCGGCCCGTATTGCCACGCGACCCATTCGCCGCGGCACAGGCCGTCGCCGTGTTCGCCCGAAAACGCGCCCTTGTATTCACGCACCAGTGCCGCCGCTTCCTCGGCGATCGCCCGCATCTTCACCGCGCCGTCGCGCCGCATGTCGAGAATCGGCCGCACGTGCAGCGTGCCGACGCTCGCATGGGCGTACCACGTGCCTTCGGTGCCGTTGCGGTGGAACACTTCGGTCAGACGGCTCGTGTATTCGGCCAGATGTTCGGGCGGCACGGCGCAATCTTCGATGAAGGAGACCGGCTTGCCGTCGCCCTTCATGCTCATCATGATGTTCAGCCCGGCCTTGCGGACTTCCCACAACGCTTTCTGTTCGTTCGCATCCGGCATCTCGACGACCGAATCGGGCAAGCCGAGATCGGCCATCAATTCGCCGAGCTGCTTGAGCGACGCGAGTTGCGCGTCGCGCTCCTCGCCTGCGAACTCCACCAGAAGAATCGCTTGCGGCTGACCGACCAGCGCCTTTTCGATCACCGGACGAAACGCCGGATTGCTCATCGCCAGATCGATCATCGTGCGATCGACCAGTTCCACTGCGACGGGTTTCAGCCTGACGATGTGCTGCGTCAGATCCATCGCCTGCCAGAAGGTCGGAAAGTTGACCACGCCGAGCGTTTTATGCGCGGGCAGCGGCGCGAGCTTGAGCGTCAGTTGCCGGCTGAACGCGAGCGTGCCTTCCGAGCCGACCAGCAGATGCGCGAGATTCGCGAAGCCGTCATCGGTATAGGCGCGCGGATTCTGGCAATCGAACAGGTCGATGTTGTAGCCCGCCACGCGGCGCAAAACCTTCGGCACGCGCGCGACGATTTCATCGCGCTCGCGTTGCGCGATCTGCGTCACGCCGGCGAGTATCTGCTGCAAACGCGCGCTTTGCGGCGGCTCGCGCAACGAGGCGAAACGCGCTTCGCCGCCGTCGGCGAGAATCGCGTCGATCGCCTCGACGTTGTGCACCATGTTGCCGTATTCGATCGAACGCGAGCCGCACGAGTTGTTGCCGGCCATGCCGCCGATCGTGCATTGCGCGGCCGTCGAGACGTCGACCGGAAACCATAGACCGTGCGGCTTGAGCCATGCGTTCAGATGATCCAGCACGACGCCGGGTTCGACCGTCACCGTGCGCGCCTCCGCATCGAACGCGACGACGCTGTTCAGCCACTTGCTCGTGTCGATCACCAGCGCTTCGCCGACCGTCTGACCGCATTGGCTCGTGCCCGCGCCGCGCGCGAGCAGCGGCACTTTCTCGCTGCGGGCAATGTCGAGCGCGATGCGCAGATCGTCCTGATCGCGCGGCACGACCACGCCGATCGGCGTGATCTGATAGATCGACGCATCGGTAGCGTAGCGACCGCGGCTCGCCGCATCGAACAGCACGTCGCCGCGCAACGATTTGCGCAGATGTTGCGCGAGCGGACTCGACGGACGCGCGGCGCTGGGAACCAGATGGATCGGCTTGACGAGCAAGGCGGAAGTGGGATTCGTCATATCGTCGGCCTATCGAAAACCGGCTAGTACAGCGTGACGCTGACGGGCGCAAGCCCTTCGATGCGCCCGCTCGCGGTGCCCGCGCTGCGCGGAAAGAACATGCCGGTGTAGGAACCGGTCGTGACGATCATCTCCGGCGTCACCGCAATGCCGCGCGAGGTGGCGTGATTGACGAGCCATGTCAGCAAGCGCCGCGGATCGCCGGCCGGATTGGCGGGCGCCATTTCCAGCACGTCGTGCCCGTCGAAACTGAAACGCAGCGACGGCGCGACGAACGGAAAGTCCTCGCGATACGGCGTGAATTCGCCGACGATCAGCGCGCCGTGGTTCTGCAAGTCCGCGAGTTGCGCGAGCTTGTCGACGTCGGGCCACGCGGCATAACGGCTCGCGACGATTTCGATGGTCGCGCCGATCGAGCCGATGCCCGCGCGCACTTCGGCTTCGCCATAGGGCGTGGCCGAAGGATCGAAGCGGCGCCCGAAGCGAAACGCAATCTCCAGTTCGAGTCCCAACGGCGCGAAGGCTTTGCGCCGCAGCCGCGCGCCATCGGCATGCAAATCGACGTGAGGCAAGGGCGCGCCCTGGACCGGTCCGCTGTCGGACTTCGCGCCAATTTTCCAGCCGCCGATGCGCGCGCCGAACACGTTGAGGATTTCGTGCTGGATCGCATAGGCCGCGTCGGCGCTGGCGGGTATTTGCGCCGGCGTCAACGCGTCGAGCGTCGTATGATCGCGGCGGGCGTCGGCGAGACGCCGGCTCAGTGATGTGGCCATGTCTTTAAGGGCGAGAGTAAAACCACGCATGGCGCTTACACACCTACGCTCGTGGTCGCATGTGTCGTGTCCGCCGCGCCGAGCGCGAACCGGCTTTCCGGCTGCATGCGGAACGCGAGCACCACGCCGATCGCCATCAACAGCATGCTGCCGACGAACGGCAATTCCCAGCTGCCGGAATAGTCGATCAGGAAACCGCCGACCACAGGCGAGATGATCGCGGCCAGGGCCGAGCCGGTATTCATCATGCCGCTCGCGGTGCCGGAGCATTCCGGTGCGATGTCCATCGGGATCGCCCACATCGGGCCGATCGTCATTTCGGCGAAGAAGAAGCCGGATGCGAGGCACGCCATCGACAGATACACGCTGTGCGTGAACATCAGCGGAATGAGCGAGAGCAGGCAGAACAGCATGCAGACCGACACCATCCAGCTACGCGCGCGCTTCAGGCTGCCGGTGCGCGTGAAGATCCAGTCGGTCACGATGCCGCCGAGCGTGTCGCCGATCACGCCGGCGAGGAACACCACCGACGCGAAGATCGCCGACTTCTTCAGATCCAGGTGATAGCTGTGCAGGAAGTACTGCGGAATCCAGCTCAGGAACAGCCACAGGGTCCAGCCATAGCAGAAGTAGACGACCGTGACCGGCGCCATGCGGCGAAACAGTTTTCCCCACGGCACGCCGGCCGCTTTGGGCTTCGGCGTCGGCAACACCGCGAGTTCCTCGCTCGTGATACGCGGATGATCTTTCGGATGTTCGGTGAAGGTGAAGGCCCACACGACGACCCACAGCAAGCTGAAGATGCCGCAGATATAGAACGACTCGCGCCAGCCCCACGTCGCCATCACGAGCACGATCAGGCCCGGCGCAACCGCGTTGCCGATACGCGACGCCGCGTGGGTGATGCCCTGCGCGAAGCCGCGCTTCTCCTTCGCGACCCAGCGCGCCATCGCGGACGTGGCGGCGGGAAACGTGGCGCCCTCGCCGAAGCCGAGCAACACGCGCGCGGCCAGCAACGAGATCAGGCCGCCGGCGAAACCGGTCAGCAAGGTTGCAACGCCCCACACCGCGCCGCAAAAAAGCAGCGTGCGCCTCGCGCCGAAGCGGTCGCTCACCCAGCCGCCGATGATCTGAAACAGCAGATACGGATACGCGAACGCCGAGAACACCAGGCCCACTTCCGTATGCGAGAGATGGAATTCCTTGCCGAAACCCGCGGCCGCGGTACTGACGTTGACGCGGTCGAGGTAGGTGATGAAGTACATGATGCATAGCATCACTAGAACGATACTGGTCGCACTGGTCACACGAAACCGCTTCATCGTCTCTCTCCGTTGCAGTCTGTCGACGGCGCGCCCGGAATGGCGCGCTGCGTCCTCGCCCATCGACGGCACGCGCCGCGGGCACATCGCATGTTTGTTATTTCAAGCCGCGTTCTATGCGCGGCTTTCGTGAGGGAAGTGCCCCCGCCTTCCCTTGCTGCGAATCGCTTGCTGCCTGCTGTTTGTTTGTCTGCTGCTTGTTGCCTAACGCTGTCGCTGGTTGCTTTTTCGAGCGTCGATGCGTGTCGTGTTCAGGCCGCGGCTTTCAGACCCGACGCATGCGTCGGCTCGCGCAACCACTCCATAGCGGCAGGCAAACCGCTTTCCTTGAGCGATACGCCCGCGAGCCGCAGACCCATTTCGCAACCGGCCAGCGTGGCGAGCAGCGTCAGGTCGTTGCAATCGCCCAGATGACCGATGCGGAACATGCGGCCTTTCATCTTGCCGAGCCCCGTGCCGAGCGACATGTCGAAGCGTTCGTAGATGAGCTTGCGCACGCTGTCCGCATCGACGCCGTCGGGCATCATCACGCCGGTGAGCACCGGGCTGTACACGGCCGGGTCGGCGCATTGGATTTCCAGACCCCACGCGCGCACCGCGCGGCGGGTCGCTTCGGCGAGACGCTCGTGACGGGCGAACACATTGTCGAGCCCTTCGCCGAGAATCATGTCGAGCGCTTCGTAGAGCCCGTAAAGCAGGTTCGTGTTCGGCGTGTACGGCCAGTAGCCGGTCTCGTTCATCTCGACGATTTCCGTCCAGTCCCAGAAGCTGCGCGGCAGTTTCGCCTGCTTGCCGGCGGCAAGGGCTTTCGGCGAAATCGCGTTGAAGCTGATGCCGGGCGGCAGCATCAAACCTTTTTGCGAGCCCGACACCGTGACGTCCACGCCCCATTCGTCGTGGCGATAGTCGGCGCAGGCGAGACCCGAGATCGTGTCGACGAGGAACAGCGCCGGGTGACCGGCGGCGTCGATTGCGCGACGCACGGCGGCGATGTCGGAGGTGACGCCCGTGGAGGTTTCGTTGTGGACGACGCACACCGCCTTGATTGCGTGTTGGGTGTCGGCGCGCAGGCGTTCCTCGATCATCTGCGGCTGCACTCCGCGCCGCCAGCCTTCAATGCCCGGCAGGCCGAGGAATTCAGGCTTGAGGCCAAGGCTTTCCGCCATCTTTTTCCACAGCGTGGCGAAGTGGCCGGTTTCGAACATCAATACGTGATCGCCGGGGCTCAGCGTGTTGGACAGCGCCGCTTCCCATGCGCCCGTGCCCGAAGCCGGGTAGATCACCACCGGTTGCTGCGTCTTGAAGATTTTCTTGATGCCTTCGAGCACTTTCAGGCCGAGTTCGCCGAACTCCGGGCCGCGGTGGTCGATGGTGGGATAGCTCATCGCGCGGAGGATGCGGTCCGGCACCGGGCTCGGCCCCGGAATTTGCAGGAAGTGGCGGCCAGCGGGATGAAAGTCTAGCTTGAGCATTGGGATTCCCCGATTGAATTTTGCATTCAAAAAACTATATCAGACAAACTTTGACAATCCCAAGGCGAAATTCGCCTGCCGGCACCGGTGTTTACCCGCGTGCTTACCTATTCCGCGGGCTTCCGATAAAATTGCATGCAGTGCGATGTTGAGGATTTTTGTATGCAAAATTCGGATTTTGATGCCGGCGTGAGGGCTTCGCAGCTCATGCCGAAGGTCGAGCGGCAACGCCTGCACGACACGGTGGTGGAGCATATTCGGCGCTTTATCGTCGAAGGCGTACTCGAGCCGGGCAAGAAACTGAACGAGCGCGAACTGTGCGAAACGCTCGGGATTTCACGCACGCCGCTGCGTGAGGCGCTGAAGGTGCTGGCCGCCGAAGGGCTGATCGAGATTTCGCCGAACCGGGGCGCCTCGGTGTCGAAGATGTCGGAAGCGGAGTTGCGCGAGACCTTCGAATTGATGAGCGGACTCGAAGCGTTTTCCGGCGAGCTGGCGGCCGAGCGGATGACGGCGGCGGAGCTGGCCGAGATCAAGGCGCTGCACTATGCGATGCTCGCCTGCCGCACGCAGAACGATCTGCCGGGGTATTACAGCCGCAATCAGGCGATTCACGACAAGATCAATGAAGCGGCCAGGAATTCGGCGTTGCGGCAAACGTATATCGCGGTGAATCGGCGCTTGCAGGCGCTGAGGTTCCGGTCGAATTTCCAGATTCCCAAGTGGGATCGCGCGATTCACGATCACGACGAGATGTTGAAGGCGCTAGAGGCGCGAGATGGCAAGAAGTTGAGCGCGATTCTTCGGCAGCATTTGCTCGACAAGCGGGATGCGGTTTTGCAGGTGCAGTCGCAGGAAGAGGTGGCGGGGGGCGGGTTGAAGGCCTAGATTGGGAGTAACTGGACGGCCTGACCGATCCTGCATAAAAGTAATCGGGTACGGGCCGGCCTTGGTACAGTCGGAGCGCGCAGCGCTCAAGTGAAACGCAATTGAACGATGACGACCCGACCGGGCTAACCTTCGTAAGGCCCAGCCGCTCTCCGAAAGTTGTCCCCCGTTTCTGTTTGCAAGCCTGTGGACAACGTTCGCATAGGCCAGCCAAGTGATTGATGCGTCAGCGGTATCGCCTTGCGGTTCATGAGTAGGCATCGCGTGTCGCTAGCGACCCCGGAACACGCCAGCCCCCGCCGGAAGGCCGCCGCTCCAACCGGCGCGCGCTCCCGGCTCCAGTTGTCCACACAAACTGGGAACAAGCTTGTGGACAACCTGCGCACAGCGATGCCAGGTGATTGATGCGGCAGGCCTATTGCCCCCCGGCTCAACAGCAGGCAGAGGGCCGCTTCAATGCCGCGCATCCTTCTGACGCAGCGACTCCGGCAAGCCACACAACACAATCAGCGCGCAAACCAGGCTCATTGCGCCGATCACATACAAAGCCGGCGTCGTACTCCCCGTCAGATCCCTCACGCGTCCCACCATGATCGGACTCACGATCCCGCCCAACTGCCCGAGCGTATTGATCAAAGCAATTCCGCCGGCCGCGCCGGCGCCCGTCACGAGCTTGGGCGGCAGGGCCCAGAACGCGGGGATCGAAGCCACCACCCCCGCTCCCATCACGGCCAGCGCGACGATCAGCAACGCAGTCTGCTTGTCGAAGAAGCCCGCGGCAAAGAACCCGATCGCCGACATCACCAGCAAGCCGAACACAAACTTGCGCCGCTCGCCGCTCGCGTCGGATAAGCGCCCCACCACCACCATGCAAATCGCGCCGCACACATACGGCACCGCCGTCAGCAGGCCGATCACAGTCGGATTGTGGGTTCCCGCCACGCGAATCAGATGCGGCGCCCAGAAATTCAAGCCATACGAACCCACCTGGATCAGAAAGTACACGAGGCCCAGCGTCAGGAATCCCGGTGTCCTGATCGCGCCCAACAATGAATGCCCCGTCTCGGGATGACGGCTTTGCTGAGCAATCTGCGCCGTCAGAAAAGACTTCTCTTTCGGCGACAGCCAGCCCGCTTCGTCGATACGATCCTTCAGCAGCTTCAACACCAGGAATCCCAGCACGACGCACGGCAGGCCGCCGAGCAGAAACAGCCAGTGCCAACCCGGCATGCCCAGCACGCCGTTCATATGGCCGATCACGAGACCCGCCGCCGGCGCGCCGACCAGCCCGGAAAACGCAGACGCCAGAAACAGCATCGACGTAATACGCCCGCGATAGCTCGGCGGAAACCACAGCGTCAGGTAATACAGCACGCCGGGCGCGAAGCCCGCTTCCATTGCGCCGATCAGAAAACGCAGCCCGTAGAACTGCCATTCGTTGCTGACGAACACCATCGCCGCCGTCGCCAGTCCCCAGGAAATCATGATCCGCGCGATCCAGCGCCGCGCGCCGACCTTGTAGAGAAACAGGTTGCTCGGTACTTCAAAGAGGACATAGCCGATCACGAACAGGCTCGCGCCAAGACCATAGGCGGTGTCCGACAGCCCGAGGTCGCTCTGCAACTGGAACTTCGCGAAGCTGATGTTGATGCGGTCGAAGAATGCGAACAGATAGCAGATCATGATCAGCGGCATGAGCCGCCACGCGACTTTGCGGATGATGGCCGCGGCATCGTCCGCGTTGCGCTCACGATTGCCGGATGCGACTGCGCCAAGGTCACTCATGTTTGTCTCCAATGCCGGATTCGGCGATGCCGTCCGGTCGTGTAATCGGTTAGGGGGTTTAGATCTGTAGAACGTATTCGGGCACTGCATGCAGGTCGCGGTTGCGGCCGGCCTTCGCCAGTTGCCCGGGCACGTCGTGGCCGAGCAAGGCAGGCAATGCGCGCGACAACACGAGCAGCTTTTCCAGGTCAATCGCCGTGGGAATGCCCATTTCATCGCACAGGTTCACGAGGTCTTCCGTGCAGATGTTGCCCGACGCGCCCGGCGCGAACGGACATCCACCGAGACCGCCGAGCGCCGCGTCGAAACGGCGCGCGCCCGCGTCATACGCGGCCAGCACATTGGCGAGACCCAGGCCGCGCGTGTTGTGAAAGTGCAGCGTGAGCGCCGAGGCAGGCAGCCGTTCGAGCACGCGCGCGACGAGCCGCGCCACCTGGCGCGGGTTCGCCATGCCGGTCGTATCGGCCAGCGTGACGCTCTCGATGCCCATCTCGCGATAGGCATCGACAATGCCGATCACCCGGTCTTCGTCGATCCTGCCTTCGAACGGACAGCCGAACGCGGTCGCCACCGTTGCGTTCAGCAGCACGCCGGAACCCTGAACGTGCCGCACGATATCGCCGAACGCAATCAGCGACGACTCGCAGCTCATCCGCATGTTCGCGCGGTTGTGCGCCTGGCTCGCCGACATCACGAGGTTGAGTTCGTCGGCGCGCGATGCGAGCGCGCGTTCCGCGCCCTTCAGGTTCGGCACCAGCGCGACATAGATCACGCCCGGATGCCGCCCGATCTGCTGGAACACGGCCTCGCCGTCGCGCAAAGCGGGAATCGCTTTCGGCGAGACGAACGAGCCCGCCTCGATACGCGTGAAGCCCGCGGTGGAAAGCGCGTTGATCAGTGCGATCTTGTCGGCGGTGTCGACCCAGGTGGGCTCGATTTGCAAGCCGTCGCGCGGCGCCACTTCCTGCACGATCAGCTTGTCGAAATGCGGGGCGCTCATTGCATGGCTCATTGCATGGCTTGCGTCGTTCATTGCACGGCTCCTTCGCGGCGCAGCCGCTCGATGTCATCGCTGGCGAAACCCAGTTCGCTCAGCACGCTGCCGGTATGTTCGCCGAGCGCCGGGCCCGACCAGCGCACTTCGCCGGGTGTGTCCGAGAGCTTTGGCACGATGCCCGGCATCTTCACGGATGCGCCACCGGGCAATTGCGCTTGCAACAACATGTCGCGCGCCTGGTAATGCGGGTCGGCCACGATGTCGGCCACCGAGTAGATGCGCCCCGCCGGCACTTCCGCGCGTTCGAGCGCGGCCAGCACGTCGTCGGTGGCGTGGTGCGAGGTCCATGCGGTGATCGCCTGATCGAGCATCGCGCATTGCTTCGCGCGGCCGTCGTTATGCGCCAGTGCGGGATCGTCGGCGAGATCGGCGCGGCCGATCACATGCATCAGGCGTTTGAAAATCGGATCGCTGTTGCCGGCGATCACGACGAAGCCCTCGTCTTCCGTGCGATACGTGTTCGACGGCGCGATGCCCGGCAATGCGCCGCCGCTGCGTTCCCGCACGTGACCGAGCAGATCGTATTCGGGCACGAGGCTTTCCATCAGATTGAACACGCTTTCGACGAGCGAGACGTCCACCACCTGGCCTTCGCCCTGCCCTGTCTTCACGCGCAGCAGCGACATCAACGCGCCGATCACGCCATGCAGCGACGCGAGCGAATCACCGAGACTCACGCCGACGCGCGCCGGCGCGCCATCCATTTCGCCGGTCGTATAGCGGATGCCGCCCATCGCTTCGCCGATCGCGCCGAAGCCCGGCCGGTCGCGATACGGGCCGGACTGGCCGTAGCCGGAGATGCGGACCATCGTCAGTTTCGGGTTGATCGCGTGCAGCACGTCCCAGCCGAGGCCGAGCTTTTCGAGCGCGCCGGGGCGCAGGTTTTCGATCACGACGTCGGCATCGGCGGCGAGCCGTTTGACGATATCGACGCCGTCGGCCGACTTCAGGTTCACGCACACGGACTTCTTGTTGCGCGACTGCAGATACCACCAGAGCGAGGTGCCCTCGTGCAGCTTGCGCCATTTGCGAAGGGGGTCGCCGGTTTGCGGGGCTTCGATCTTGATGACGTCGGCGCCGAACTCGGCCATGAGACGCGCGGCAAACGGCGCGGCGATGAGGGTTCCGATCTCGACAACGCGGATACCCTGGAGGGGTCCACCCATTGTGCTGTCTCCCAAGCTGATTTCGTGTTGAGAGACAGCTTAGAAGCGACGCCGCGGCGGCGTCCAACCGCAATTCGCCAACGACCGTTCGCGAACGGCGAACGCTCAGCTTGCAGCGTCGGCGGGTGGGGCTTCAGTGGCTTCCGAGGCTTCGATCGAGCGCAGATGCTCGAACAGCAGGCGGCTCACCGGCGAAAGCGCCTCGACGTCGCGCACCACCAGCACGAGGCTGCGTTCGGACCAGTCGTCCTCGAGCGGCACCCCGACCAGTCCTAGCGAACGCCCCATCAGTTGATACACCTTCAGCGGCAACACGCCGACGCCCATGCCGGCCTGCACCATCCGGCAGACCGCGTCGAAACCCGGCACGTGGATACGTAGCCGCAACGGCTTGCCGGCCTGGCGCGCGGCCATGTGAGTGCGGGCATTGATCGAACTGGCCGCGTGCAGGCCGACGTGATCGCCGTCCAGCGTTTCGGCGAACGCGACGCTGGCGCGCGCGGCCAGCGGATGGTCGTCGCGCGTCACGAGCACCAGCGAATCGCGCCGATAGTGCACGACGTGCAGATCGCGCGTGTCGGCGTCGCCGGAACAGATGCCGAGGTCCGCGAGGCTGTCGTCGACCGCTTCGAGGACGCCGCCGCTCGGCCGCTCTTCGAGGTCGAGCTTGACGCGCTCGTGCTGCAACTGGAACGCGCGCAAGTCCTCGGGCAGAAATTCGACGATCGCCGACAGATTGGCCATCATCCGCACATAGCCTCGCACGCCGCTCGCATGGCCGGCCAGTTCGATGCCGATATTTTCGATGTCGCGCATGACGCGGCGCGCATGATGCAGCAGCGTTTCGCCGGCCGGCGTGAGCGTCATGCCGCGCGCGTTGCGCTTGAACAATGTGGCGCCCACGGCCTGTTCGAGCTCGAGCAGGCGCTTGCTCGCGGCGGAGACGGCAATCGCTTCGCGCTCGGCGGCACGCGTGAGCGTGCCTTCCTCATAGACGGCAAGGAAGAGTTGCAGCGTGGTGAGGTCGAGCTTTCGTAGAAGGTTTTTGATGACCATGGCGAAGCGCCGGGCGGTTGTGCGATCCGTCTATTTTGACATCGGGGTAACGCCGCGGGGTAACGCCAATGCAGTATCGCGAGCGCTTCCGCTCTCAATGAATGCCGCATGAACGCGCGGATCGATGCGCAGCGCCGCCGCACGCATCCCGATGTTGCATGAGAAAATCACAGGCTCCTCATGCCATCGATCACAAGGAACGCCATGACTGCCTCTTTTCCGATTCGCGCGATTGTCACCGGCCACACGCGTGGTCTGGGCGCGGCGCTTGCCGAACAACTGCTCGCGCGCGATGTCACGGTACTGGGCCTGTCGCGCTCGCGTCACGCGGCACTCAAGGCGCGCTTTCCGGCACAACTCGAGGAAATCGAACTGGAACTGGCCGACCCGGTCCGCGTCGCGCAATGGGTCGCAACCGATGCGCTACGTGCATTCGTGAGCGGCGCGCAATCCATCTTGCTGATCAACAACGCGGGCATGGTGCAGCCGATCGGTCCGCTCGAAGGGCAGGACGCAGCGGTCATCGCAAGCGCGGTGAGCCTGAACGTGGCTACGCCGCTGATCCTCGCGAGCGCGCTGGCCGCGGCGAGCGTCGACGCGAATGATCGGCGCATCGTGCATATCTCCAGCGGCGCGGCCCGCAACGCGTATGCCGGCTGGAGCATCTACTGCGCGACCAAGGCCGCGCTCGATCACCACGCGCGCGCTGTTGCACTCGACAGGAATCGCGCGCTGCGTATTTGCAGTCTCGCGCCGGGTGTGATCGATACGAACATGCAGGCGCAGATTCGCGATAGCGGCACCGAGCAGTTCCCCATGCGCGAAAAATTCGAAGACCTCAAGCGCAACGGTCAACTGTCGACGCCCGAGCAATGCGCGATGCAATTGCTCGATTACGCATTCAGCGATGCATTCGGGCAAACGCCGGTGGCCGACATTCGCGAGCTCGCGAAGCAGGCTTGAAGAGCGCAAGCAGCGCTCCCGAAAATCCTCACCTTCCGGCTGACATGCCGACAACCAAACACGCCGGGCGCACTATTCGCGTCGCGCCTGGCGGCTTCCGAAGTTCGAAACCGATCGCCGAACGTGCTCCCGAAAACCCTCACCTTTGGCACGCGGCGATTGGGGTCCGACGCAAGCCACGCATCGGACCGCTCCCGAAAACCCTCACCTTTCGAACTTGGTGGCAGGCCGCAAAGGCATGCTGGGCTGGGCACCGATGGTTCCAAACGGGCCACTCCCGCAAACCCTCACCTTTAAGGCCGCGTGAGTAATCTGCATCCCCAGGTAAGCGGCGGCTCGTCGAACGATGAATCGGACGATGTGTCAGCCGGCGCTGTTCACATCTGGAAGGTGAGGATGAATGGCGCGCGCGGCTCACGGATTGGCCGATCACTCGCAGGTCCCGAATATCCTCACCTTTGAGCGAGCGGACGCAATACAAAGGCCGGCCATGACGATCGCGTGAGCCGGTTTATCCACGCAATCAGCGTGTTTTAGCGGCTATCGTCACCGGGAACCGCGTGTTGCAGACCCCTCGGCGCACGGCTCCCGAAAACTCTCACCTTTGCGCCGCGTCGCCGCGCCAGCGGCGTTTAGCTCGCCAGTTTGCGGAACGTTTCCAACACCGCATCGCCCTTGAACGGCTTCACGATCCAGCCTTTCACACCGGCCGCCTTGCCGCGCTCTTTCATCGCCGGGCTGCTTTCGGTAGTCAGCATGATGACGTTGACGGTCTTGTTCGCGAGCTCGCCGCGAATCTTCTCGACCATCGTCAGGCCGTCCATGTTCGGCATGTTGACGTCGCTGATCACCAGCTTGATGCCGGGGCTCGCCTTGAGTTTGGCGAGGCCGTCCTTGCCGTCCACCGCCGTGTCGGCGTCCAGACCGTTCTTCTTCAGGAAGCCGGCCACTTCATCGCGCACCGTGCTCGAATCATCCACCACCAGAATTTTCGACATGTTTTTTCCTATGACTACACCTAGAACAACTCCAGCTCGCCGCTGGTTTCTTCCATCGCACTCGTATCCGCGACGAAGTCGACCGGCGCATCGGCGCACACGCAGATCGTCGCGGCGAGTTGCATGGAGCCGTTGAGCGTGACCGAATACGCCGACACGAAGTCCGGGTTCAATTCCCGCAGATACGGCAAGCAGTGCGCGCTGAGCACATAGGGCGTGGACATGCCGAGGTCGGGGAAATAGCGCAGCAGTTCCTGATTCATCGCGCCACAACATAGATTGCAGATTTCCAGAAAGACTTCCTGGAAAGGCCGCTCGACGTCGTCTTTCAGGTAATAGCCGCGCGTGGCGTCGTTTTCGTCGAAGTGCAGGATCAGCAGCAGCCGGAACACGATCGACGAGATGGTCAGCACGACCACCTGAGCGCCCTTCATCGCATCCGTGCGCGTGGCGTCGCCGGCGCCGACCGGCGCGATCTCGCACGTATCGCCCGGCTCGATCGGCAAGCGGGCCTGCGCGGCCTTGCGGAAAATGCGCTCGAAGCTGTCCCTGGCTTGTGCCGTAATCACATCCGCCCCTAATGCAAGGTCGAGCTAAACCGGTTGGCCAGCGACTCGACGCTGGCCAGCGACGCCGCGATCATCTTGCCGCCCGCCTGAATGTCCTGAAACGTCGACGTGATGGTCAAATCGTTGCGATGCAGGCTGTCGCGATAGCTCTTTGAAAGTTCTTCGGAGCGTGCAGCCAGCGCCCGCACCTCACTCGCCACCACCGCGAAGCCACGGCCGGCCGGCCCCGCGCGCGCGGCTTCGATCGACGCGTTCAGCGACACGATCACCACATGCCGAACGATCGACGACAGCTCCTGGTTCTTCGCGTGCATGTCGTGGTTCTGCGTCATCAGCGAGATCATCTGTTCGTGCCAGCGCTCGAACGTCGCGCCGAGATGCTTCAGTCGCGCCGCTTCGCCCGCGATCCGTTGCGCCTGACCGGCCCACTGGTCCTTATCGTCGGTGGCGGCTTTCAGCGCCGCGCGCAGTTCGTCCGCGCTTGCGGACTGCTGCGCAAGCTCGTCGCGCAATTGCGCGGCCAACGCTTCCAGGTGTTGCGCGGCCTGCTCGGGTTCGCGGATCGCTTCGGCGCGGTCCGACTGTTCGGCCTTGAGCGTATCGGCGCTGGCTTGCGCTTCGGCGCGCAGGCGGGCTATCAGCCGCGCGGATTGCAGCTTGTGCGCGGCCAACGCCAACAGCGCGGTCACCGCGCTGCCTGCCACGGTCGCCAATACATACTGTTGAATCACCGCTCATCCTTTTGTAGTTCGTCGCGACGCAATCGCATTGGGCGCTCAGCCGGCGATCGCACCGAGTCGCAGTTCGCTGGCGGCGCCGCGCGCGTCCGCGCCGAGCGTATCGACGGCGACGCTATCCGGCAGGCACACGATCGTCTGGAATTGGCGGAACGCTGCGCCCTTTCGATCGTCGGTGAAACGCAATTCGATGCGGCCGTTTTCGCGCTCGAGGAAATCGCGGACCGCGTCCATGCCGACGCCGCGGCCCGAAACCTCCGTGATCGTTTCCGCAGTCGAGAAGCCGGGCCGGAAAATGAATTCGGCGATTGCTTCGTCGCCCAGCGGTTCGTCCGCGCGAATCCAGCCGCGCTCGAGTGCGATGCCGCGAATGCGTTCCAGCGCGAGGCCGCGGCCGTCGTCGCTAAGTGTGATCTGTAGGGCGCCGCGGTCCACGCCCACGTCGATGCCGATCGTGCCGGCCGGTGTCTTGCCTTGAGCGCTGCGAGTCTCGGCGGTTTCGATGCCGTGGTCCATCGAATTGCGCAGCAGGTGCATGAACACGTCGTTCAGCGTGCGGCCCGCCGCGCCGCGCAGACGATACCCGTTGTCGTCGATGTGCACGACCGGCGCCGGCTTGCCCAGTTCGCTCGCGAGCGACGGCAGCGAATCCAGCACGCCGGACAGCGCGTCACGCACGCTTTCGCTGCCTAGCGCGAGCAAGGTCTTGCGCATCGCGTCGCGCATCGATTGCAATTCCTGAAGCTCGTTCGCGTCGGTTCGATCCAGCATGCCCAGCGTGCGCTGGATGTGCTCCTTCTCGACCATCACATAGCGTCCGGCGTGACCGGCATCGTTCACGCCGGTTTTGCCCTTGCGGCCGAGACTCTGTTCGTTGATCCTCGCGTAGCTCTCGATGGCCTCGCGCACGCGCGTCAACTCCCGCATCAAATGCTCCTGGTCCCACGGGCGGTCCGCATCCGGCTGGCGCAGTTCGTGATAGCTCTGCTCCGTTTCATGAACGACGTTGGTCAGATGCTGCAGGTTGTAGATGCGTGCGTTGCCCTTGATCGTGTGCATGTTGCGGAACAGTTCGGCAATCGCCGCGTGGTCCGCCTCGGAATGCTTGCGGATGATCCGCTCGTTCTCGCTAATGAAGCCTGCGGAGCTTTCAATGAAGTGATGGAACTTCTCTTCGCTCACCGCGAGAATCTCGCCGATCATGTCGAGACGGCGGCGCTGTTCGCTCGCTTCAGCCGCGAGCTTGCGCAGTTCGGTGACGTCGCGCACGCAGAGCATCAGGCGCACGATGACGTCGTTTTCGTCGGTGATCGCCGACCAGCTCAGGTCGAGAATCTTCACGCGGCCGTCGGGCATGCGCTTCGAAATCTCGCCTACCAGCAAATGCTGATTGAACGTGAAGTTGATGCAATCCTCGCCAAGGCACGCATGCACCGCGGCATCGATTCGCGAAAGCGCGTCCAGGCCGATATCGGTCTCCGAGAACGCCAGATCCATGAGGCCACGGCCGGCGATCTCCTTCGTTTCGAAGATGTCTTCCAGATACGCGGAGTACTCCGCGTGGATCACGGCGCCGTCGATCACCGTCAGAATGCCCTGCTGCATGTTCTGCAACATCGCCTGAATGTCGGCAGTTTTCTGCTTGAGTTGCGCGGAGCTTTCCCGGATCTTTTCGATCATTCCATTGAAGGCGACGATCGAATGGCCGATCTCGTCGAGCCGGCCTACCGGCACGCGCCGCGTGAAATCCTGGCTCGATGCGATCTCGCTCATCATTGCCTGCATGCGGCTGAGCGGGCACGTGATCTGACGGTAAAGCAGCGAGCCGATCAAAGTCAGCAGAATGATCGCGATGCCGGTAACGATCGCGATGGCCGTCGTGGTGGTCGCGAGCGTGGCGTTCAGCGCGGTGATCGCTTCGTCTTTCTCGCGGTTTTTCTCGACCCGCAACGTTTCGACAATGCCTTCAAGCTCATCGCGATACTGCGCGACGTTCGCGAACAGATACGCCTGTGCGAGTTCGTTCTTGCCGGCGGCCTTCATTTTCGCCGTCTCGGCGATGGCGGAAAAGTAATTCCGCAGGCTGTCGTTGGCCTGGTCGACGAGACCCTTTTGCGCGTGGCTCGCGGCGTCCCTGGCCTGGAGCGCGAGCGCCTGTTGCAGCGAGACTCTTTTCTTGCTGAGTTCGTCCCGAGCCTGCGCAACCACGTCGCCGTCGGGCGCATACACGAGCGTCATCGTGGCCAGTTGCACGTCCTTGACCTGCGATACCAGGTCGGCGGAGGCAAGCGCGCTGGGCACCACGCCTTCAGTTACCTTGCGCACTTCTGCTGCGCTGCCGCGCGTCTGATAGACGGCGTAAGCGCCGATCGCGGACAACGCGACGAACATCAACAGCACCAATAGCGTGATGCGATGACGGATAGTCATGTGAAACCCCCGGGGTGTGGCCTTTGCGTCGGCTCTCGTCGGAGCAGCGCGTTTTTTACGAAATGGGTCGTACTTGCAGCGTCGCCGAGTATTGCTGACGCATGTTACTAAGCGATGACTACGGAGTTTTGCGCGCGGTCGAAAGCGCCGAATAAATTTCTAAAGTTTTCGCATGCCGCGCCGTTAATGGATGCCGCTTTATTCGTGTCTGTCACCGTTCCAACAAAATGCGCGCCCAGACTGAAAGCTTCACCATCCGTCACCGAGGAGCCTAATGATGAGCGTCAGCGTTCGCAGCTATCTATCTCCGACACTCGTGCTGCTTGCCTTCGACTGGCCGGAAGGCGGCACGCGTGAAGACTTCCTCGGCTTCGCAATCAAACGGAGCCCGGGTTTTTTCGCGGCCGACGGACAGGAGCGCGAAGCCAGCAGTTGGTTGCCGAACCGCCTGACGTTCCAGGGCGCCGTGCCGGACACGCAGAAAGACGCGCCTTCGAACGAGGCGCCGATTCAAAAATTCATGTGGTGGGACGCGCGCATCGACGAGCCCGATCGGGAAACGTCATTCACTTATCTCGTCTATCCGTTTGTCGGCACGCCCGATGCGCCGCAATTGCTCGACACGCAAAAGGGCGAATGCAGGTTAACGCTGCCCGCGCATATCGAATCGAAGGTCGGCACCTGGTTCAACCGCGCCGTGGTCAGTTCGCAGGCGTTCGCGCGCAAAGTCGCGGCGCTGCATCTTGCGCCGCATGCGGCTCCCACGACGGACCAGGCGTTGCGCCTGCGCACGTGGCTCGCGAACGATTTGCAGGACGTTTTCGACCTGACGCTCGCTCACGCGCGGCGTGCGGCTTCGGCCGTGTATCACCTCACCGATCCGCTATGGGCGATTCCTGCTTTCGAAGCGTTCGGCAAGCAGCAGGGCAAGGCGTCGCTCGCGATCGTCTACGATTCGCATGAAGTGGCGCGCAAGGGCAAGCCGCCCGCGCCTTCGCCGAATCAGCCAGCGGTCGATCAGCTCGCCGACCTCGCCACCTTCGCGCCGCGCGACAAGACGCACATCATGCACGACAAGTTCGTCGCCGTGGACGACGGCAACGGCGAGGCAACGCCGGCGCGCGTGCTGACGGGGTCGGCGAACTTCACCACCGAAGGCATCACCGAGCAGGCCAACGTGCTTCATCTGTTCGATTCGCCGCAACTCGCCGCGCTTTACAGCGATCGTGCGAAGAGCCTCGCCGCCAACCCGAGTATCGCCGCCACGGCGAAGCTCGCGCCGGGCTGGTCCGATTCGATCGAAATCGGCACCGCGAAGGTCCGCGTCTGTTTTTCGCCGGAACCGAAGGACTCGCGTTTGCAGATCGACACCATCGTCGACGCAATCAGCAAGGCGAAGCACTCCGTGTTGTTTTGTCTCTTCATGCCGACCGACGCGCCGCTGCGCGATGCCTGTTTCGCGGCAGGCGACAAAGGGCGAATGATGTTCGGCCTCGTAAATCACATCAGCGCGCAATCCGCCGAAGCGGCGGAAAAGGCTCAGCAGAACGGGCAGATCGTCACGAGCACGGCATTGGCCAACATGGAGCTTTATCACCGCGGCCGCGATAAGCGCGATGTGATCGATGCCGAATACTTTTCGCCGGCCACCGTGCCCGCTGGATTCGAACCCGAACTGCGGCTCTTTCCCGGCGAGAGCGCGCCGGGCTACGCGCCCGTGATCATCCACCACAAGTTTCTCGTGATCGACGCCGAAGGCGCGAATCCGGTCGTCTACACGGGTTCCGCCAATATGAGCAACAACTCGGAACACTTCAACGACGAAAACCTGCTGGAAATTCGCGACCGCCGCCTTGCCGGCACCTATCTCGCCGAATTCCTGCGGCTCTACGAGCACTATCGGGCGCGCGCGTTGGCGATACGTGAAAAGAACAGCGGCACCCATCAGCGCTTGATGCTGGCGCCGAACGGCTCATGGGCGAAGAAGTACTTCGTCGCGGATAGCCCGGAGGCGAAGGCGCGCGTCGCGTTGGCGCACGGCGCGGATTGAGTTGGGTCAGCACGCGAGGCGTCAGCGGATTGATGGCAGATGCTTTGACGCCTCGCGCACAGTGAGCGGTGAGATGAGGTCGCGCGAAGCGGACAGAAAGCCGCTCACCGCCTCCGGAGCGTGCCGCGCGTAATCGCGCAAAGCCCAACCGATCGCCTTGCGGATGAAGAAGTCGCTTTCCGATGCCAACGAACGGGCGTAGCCGAACAGACGTGCTTCGTCGGTATGCTCGCGCCAGCCGAGTTGATGAAGCATCGCGATGCGCCGAACCCACAGGAATTCATGCTCGAGCGCCGCGACCATCGCGGCCTGCGCCTGCGGGGTCTGTGCTCGCGCCGCTTTCAACACGTCGCCGACCACGCCCGCGAGCGGATCGATCGAATCCCACCAGGCGTTTCGTTGAGCGATTGCCAGTAGATGCGCGATATCCGCAATTCCGAGCGCCTGCCATTTGCGCGCCAACAGGTCGGTGGCAACGTATTGGTATTCGCGTTGCGGCATGGACCATAAGACATTGGCGCAGGCCAGCAAGTGCCCGGCATTGTCCGCGGGAAGCCGCTTGAACACCGGCGATACCGCTTGCCGCCGCAACGGCGCCGGCACGCCGATGAACGCGAACTGGTTTCGCATGCAGGCGCGCATCGCGAGCGAGCGCTGCGCGTCGGCGTGCGGGGCGAGCGCCGCCTTGATTTCCTTGCCGAAAGCGTGGGGTGTCATTGCGCGATGACTGCCCGATCTGAACCGCGTTGGATCGCATGGTCTATCTGTTTGCGGTTAACGATCGCCGATTTGATCGAGACGGGCAAGTGCTCCCGGATTCCCTCACCTTTGACTTCAAAGTGCGCAGACAGGTAGCGTTATTCTCACCGCGCGGACTCCCGAACCTTCTCACCTTTGAGCTTCCGTTTGAACCGGAACACCCCTCGCTATCGGTTACCGACTGGCTAGCCCTGAGCGACGTTGCCAACTCTGTCAGGAATAACGATCGCGCCATGCGGCCCATCGCCGCGGCCGCCGCCCGGGCCACCGCCGCCAGGCCCACCGCCGCCACCACCCGGCGGCGGTCCCCACCAACATCCACTCAAGGTTGCGCTCAACACGGCCAGGGCCGCAATTGCCAACAGCTTCTTCATGCTTTGCTCCTTCGCTATATCTATAGTCACGCGAACCCGTCTCCCGATTGGCGGCGGCACGTGTCACCCGCAACGTATCAATCCGCGAAAGATCATGTTTTACGGAGCCGTTACAACCTCGGTGTGAAAAACGATCGTTGTGGCAACCGGCTGCGGCAAGCGTCGGCGTCCAGCAAAGCGCAGGCGGTATGGGTGCGCCTTTCGGCGCGGTGCGGCGCGCTCACGCTTTGTTTGCATATGGAAGAGGATGTAAGGGGAACAACGATATCGGCGGTGCACCGGGACGCGCTCGAGTGCGTTTTTGAACGCGCGGCGAATCACCCTCAGCGGCTGGGAGGCGCACTCCCTGGAGATCTTCACCTTATCGAAGGTGCGCGCCGATCGCGGCGATTCTTCACCTCCTGGAATGGCTCACCTTTGGGAAGCCGAGGGGGGCGCAACGAGTCCCGTATACCTCAAATTAATATCGTCGCTTGCCATGCTTTTTACGTAGTGCAGAAGCACTATCATCCAAGATTATTTGGACTGCCTTGAACTCGCTGGTGCTGTCTGTCCGAAACGGCATCATACGGAGATCGCTCATCGTGCAGAATCAGGGCATCAAAAATGCGCGTATCACGACTACGCTGTCCGCACCCGTCGTCGTTCCCTCGCTGCTGGTCATCGGCGGATTGCTGTTGCGCTGCGCTGTCTGGCCAGAGGAAGCCAACGTGCTATGGGCGCATGCGCAGGGCCTGGATAAGCCGTCAGTTCGACTGGTTCTATACGCTGGCCGTCACCCTCTTCCTCGTATTCCTGATCGTGGTGCCCGCGAGCCGTTTTGGCGACATCCGCCTCGGCCCCGATGATGCCGGGCCAGAGTTCAGTTTTGAGTCATGGACCGCGATGCTATTTGCGGCAGGTATGGGTATCGGATTGATGTACTTCGGTGTCGGCGAGCCGATGCAGCACTATCTGAAGCCGCCCACCGCACTTGGCGACACGCCCGCGGCGACGCGTGAAGCCATGCTGATCACGTTCTTTCATTGGGGCTTCCACGCGTGGGCCGTCTACGACGTGATTGATGTAGTCGGCGAACAGACTAACCGTTACTCAAAAGATCTACCGCCTGAGCGCATGGGCGATCACAACTGACCACGCCCAGCGCCAGTGTTTTCCAGAACTCGCGACCTGTTTTGCGAATCGGGATCAGCCTTCAGAACTTCACCTTCAACTGAAACCCGATCGTGAACGGAAGGTTGTCCGAGGGGATCGGTGGAATCACGATTAAGTTAGCCCCGACGCGCTTGTATTCCACCATCACGAGTGGCGCGAGCACCGGTCCGACCGTATGGTCGCGGCCGAGGCCCCAGTCGCCGTAGTTGTAGCCCGAAATGATTCCGCCCATCGCCGCGATTCGCACGATGCCCCAGTGCGCGAACTCCGGCGCCCACACACCGCCGCCATAATAGGAAGGCCGCCGCAGCGAGTTGCGAAAGCCGCCGCCAGTCAGCGCCCATTGATTGTTGAGCCAGCATTCCACGCCGAGGCCCGGATTGAACGGTTCGAAATCGGTGCCTGCGTCCGGTTTGATGTGATACGAGCCGATCATGGCGTCGACCCATACGCCGCCCTCGCACCAGTTGCCTGCATGCGCGGCAGACGCGCCGGCCACGCTTGCGACGAGCGCGAGAGCCGTGCGTCGAATGTGCTTTCTTATTTGCCGGAAATGCATGTTTTCTCCGCCACCGGTCGCGCGCCGGCGTCATCTATGTTACGGGTACGAGTGCGTGCCATCCGTCGCGCACTGTACCTCAAGCCGCATGGGCGAGGTTGAGGACGCGCCCGGAAACGCGGGCACAAGACGTGCCCTCAGTCTGGAAACACAACATTGACGGAGAACCGATGGCAGAGCGATGAACGCGCGGCACGCGTTCACCTCCAATCGTTCAGGAAAGGTTCAAAGACCAAGATCGGTCAGCCCCGGATGATCATCGGGGCGGCGGCCGAGAGGCCAGTGATAGAGACGGTCCGCTTCGCGGATCGGCAGGTCGTTAATGCTCGCGTGGCGGCGCGCCATCAGCCCGTGCCCGTCGAACTCCCAGTTCTCGTTGCCGTAGGAGCGAAACCAGTTGTTCGAATCGTCGTGCCATTCGTAGGCAAAACGCACGGCGATGCGGTTATCAGTGAACGCCCACAATTCCTTGATGAGGCGATAGTCGAGTTCCTTTGCCCATTTGCGGCGCAACAGTCCGACGATCTCCGCGCGGCCGTGCGTGAATTCGGCACGGTTGCGCCACACGCTGTCCGGTGTGTAGGCGAGCGACACGCGCTCGGGGTCGCGGGTGTTCCAGCCGTCTTCAGCGGCGCGCACTTTCTGGATCGCGGTTTCGCGCGTGAACGGCGGCAGCGGCGGGCGGGTGTCGATTGGATCGGCCATGATGGTTCCTCAGTCTGGTTGCGGTTCGCCGTGATGGCGGTGGTTTCCTCGGGACTTGCTTATGGATCGGCGTGACTCGCCGGGACACCCGGCGTCGAGCAGAACCTCGGCGGTAGCGCGCGCGTCGAGCGCGGCGTCGGCCTCGCCGCTTACCAGCGCGACGGCGATAGCGCCGTCGAGCAGGATCAACCACTGGCGCGACACACGCGCGGCGCGGCGGGCGTCCATTTGCGACTCCGCAGCGTATGCATCGCATTGAGTTCGCACGAAAGCAAGCAAGCGCTCCTTGTGGTCGCGCGCAACGATCCGGATCGGATCGTCGGCGGAAGCGGTTTCACCGGCGGCGTTCAGAAACGCGCAGCCATGAAAGTCCGCTGACGCAAACCACTCGCGCAGCACATCGAACATGCCGAGCAGGCGTTTTCGCGCACGCTTGCCCTGCCGCTCGGTGCCCGCGATGAACCAGTTCATCCAGCGTTCGTCGCGCCGCTCAAGTGCCGCTGCGATGAGCGCGTCTTTCGATCCGAAATGCGTGTAAAAGCTCTTGCGCGCGGTGCCGGACTGCTTGACGATCGCATCCACGCCGGTTGCGTGGATGCCGCCGGTGTAGATCAGCGCTTCGGCAGCGTCCAGCAGACGATCACGCGCACTGCCGGGCGCCACGGGATCAGGATGAGATTCGGTAGGCATGCCCGAAGGGTAGAACGATCATTCTCCTTCGTCAAGTTTTTCCGCGGGTTTTGCGGATCGAGCACGCGAACTGCTATCGTGAGCAGGATCGGTCAACCGGAACGGACTTCATTCATGAGCCTCCTTATCCTTCGCGCCACGCTCGTGCGCGCGCTGCTGGGCGCAGCGTTGCTGACGGCGATGGCCTGCACCCCCGTACAGGTGCTCACGCACTCGGTCAGCCAGAACGAAACGCGCGTGCCGGCCGGGCGCTACGATCTGGACCATGATCATTGCAGCATCACCTTCGACGTCGATCACTTCAAGTACTCGCGCTTTACGATGCGCTTCGATCGCAAGCAAGGTCAGCTCGACTGGAACGAAGGCGGTTTGCAGAAGAGCACCGCGGCGATAACGATCGACGCCGCGAGCATCGATACGAACGTGCCGCTGCTCGACAAAATGGTGAAAAGCACCAGCATGCTCGACGTAGCGCGTTATCCGGAGATCCGTTTTGTCAGCACGCGGTTCGAGCGCACCGGCGAATCGCGCGGCACATTGACCGGCGATCTGACGATTCACGGCGTCGCGCAGCCGGTCACGCTCGATGTCACTTTCAACGGCTTCGCGCGCGATCCGCTCACGAAAAAAGACACGCTCGGTTTTTCGGCCGACGGTCGCTTCAGCCGCGCGAAGTTTGGTTTGTCGACGTGGTATCCGGCCGTCGGCGACGATATCCACGTGCGGATTCAGGCCGAGTTCGGAAGAGCGCCCGCAGGCGGGTGAGCGCGGTGCGGGCGTTTGATCGCTAGCCGTTCGTGGCCGTTTCGTTCTATGCGGCCGTCCAGTCGAGAATCACCTTGCCGCTCTCGCCCGAGAGCATCGTGGCGAATGCCTGCTGATAGTCGTCGACCTTGAAATGGTGTGTGAGGATCGGCGACAGATCGAGACCGCTTTGCAACATCGCCACCATCTTGTACCAGGTCTCGAACATCTCGCGGCCGTAAATGCCCTTGATTTCGAGGCCCTTGAAGATCACCTGGGTCCAGTCGATCGCGGTCTGCGCGGGCGGAATGCCGAGCAACGCGATCTTGCCGCCGTGGTTCATCGCTTCGAGCATGCTCGTGAACGCGCTCGGTACGCCCGACATTTCCAGCCCGACATCGAATCCTTCGGCCATGTGCAGATCGGCCATGACGTCGCGCAACGATTCGCGCGACACATTCACCGCACGTGTCGCGCCCACCTTGCGCGCGAGTTCGAGGCGATAGTCGTTGACATCGGTGATCACCACGTTACGCGCGCCCACATGTTTGGCGATCGCCACCGCCATGATGCCGATCGGTCCGGCGCCGGTAATCAGCACGTCTTCGCCGACCAGATTGAACGACAGCGCCGTATGCGTGGCGTTGCCGAACGGGTCGAAAATCGCGGCGAGGTCGTCGGAGATTTCCGGCGGAATCTTGAATGCGTTGAACGCCGGTATCACCAGATATTCGGCAAACGCGCCTTCGCGATTCACGCCGACGCCCACCGTATTGCGGCACAAATGCCGGCGTCCCGCGCGACAGTTACGGCAGAAGCCGCATGTGATATGTCCTTCTCCCGACACCCGATCGCCGATCGCAAAGCCCCGTACTTCCTGGCCCATTTCGACGATTTCACCCACGTATTCGTGCCCGACGTGCATCGGCACGGGAATCGTTTTTTGCGCCCAGTCGTCCCATTTCCAGATGTGAATATCGGTGCCGCAAATCGCCGTGCGCGTGATGCGGATCATCACGTCGTTATGGCCGACTTCGGGTTTCTCGACGTCCGTGAGCGTAAGGCCCGGTGCGCGTTCGAGTTTCGCCAATGCTTTCATATGCGCCTCTGCTTCAGATCACGCCGAGTTGACGGCCGACGCGCGCAAATGCATTCACGGCGCGGTCGATCTGTTCCGACGTGTGCGCTGCGCTCATCTGCGTGCGGATGCGTGCGCGGCCTTTGGGCACCACCGGGAACGAGAAGCCGATCACGTAGACGCCTTCCTTCAACAGCGCATCGGCCATGTTCGACGCGAGTTGCGCGTCGCCGAGCATCACGGGAATGATCGGGTGTTCGCCGGGCACGAGCGTGAAGCCGAGCGCGTTCATCGCGCTACGAAAATGCGCGCCGTTTTCCCGCACGCGGGCGCGCAGTTGGGCGCCTTCTTCGCTTGCCAGCAGTTCGAGTACTTTCAGCGACGCGGCGGCAATGCTCGGCGTGAGCGTGTTTGAAAACAGATACGGACGCGAACGCTGCCGCAGCAATTCCACGATCTCCCTGCGCGCCGCGACGTAGCCGCCCGATGCTCCGCCCAGCGCTTTGCCGAGCGTGCCGGTGAGGATGTCCACGCGCGACAGCACCCCGCAATGTTCCGGCGTGCCGCGCCCGTGTTCGCCGACGAAGCCCACCGCGTGCGAGTCGTCGACCATCACCAGTGCGCCGTAGCGGTCGGCGAGATCGCAAATCCCGGCGAGGTTGGCGATGATGCCGTCCATCGAGAACACGCCGTCGGTCGCGATCAGTTTGAAGCGTGCTCCAGCGGCGTCGGCTTCTTTCAGACGGGCTTCGAGATCGGCGAGGTCGTTGTTTTTGTAGCGTAAGCGCTTTGCCTTTGAAAGCCGCACGCCGTCGATGATGCTCGCGTGATTCAGCTCGTCGCTGATGATTGCGTCGTTGTCGTCGAGCAGCGTTTCGAACAGGCCGCCGTTCGCATCGAAACAGCTCGAGTAGAGGATGCAGTCGTCGGTTTGCAGGAACGCGGCGAGCGCGGTTTCGAGTTCCTTGTGCACGGTCTGCGTGCCGCAGATGAAACGCACCGAGGCCATGCCGAAGCCGTCATTATCCAGACCCTGTTTCGCGGCTTCGATCAGGCGTGCGTCGTCGGCCAGGCCCAGATAGTTGTTCGCGCAGAAATTCAGCACGTCGCGGCCGTTGGCGAGCCGCACGTCCGCCGATTGCGGGCTGGCGATCACGCGCTCGTTCTTGTAGAAGCCGTCGGCGCGGATCTGCTCGAGAGTGCCACGCAGATGAGCGAGGTAAAGGTCACGCATGAACCAGACTCCTGAGAAGTGGAGGCGCCCGCGTCAACGTATCGTGCAGGTTCGGCACGGGGCGGCCTGTTATAGTCTGCTATCAGTTTTACCGGATATTTTCGTTTTTTCGAACTAAAATCCGGTATATCGAACAACTCTAAACGATGGGTCAGCAAATGGCAAGTTCGGGTATCCGCCGTGCCGCGGCCAACGCGGCGCCTACCGCCGGTGCAACGTCCGTCGCGGCGACCGCGGCGCCGCCGCGCGTCGGCGAGCAGATTCAGCGTCTGCGCGCCGAACGGCGCATGACGCTCGACGATTTGTCGCGCGCGGCCGGTGTGTCCAAATCGATGCTCTCCGAGATCGAACGTGACAAGGCTAATCCAACCATCGCGGTTGCGTGGCGTCTGACCAATGCGCTCGGCGTCAGTCTCGATTCGCTGTTCGCGCCACAAAAGGCGCCCGAAGCGATCGCCGTCTCCGGTCCGCATGACATTCCCACCTTGAGCGGGCACGACGCCAAATATCAGTTACGTGTGTGGGGGCCGATCGAACTGGCCGGCAAGTTCGAGTGGTACGAGCTGACGCTGCAGGCGGGCGGAGCGCTAGTGTCGAATGCGCACGAGCCTGGCACGCGCGAGCATCTGACCGTGCTGCAAGGATCGATCGAGATCGAGGCCGCGGGCACGACGAAGCGGCTCAAGTCAGCGGACACCGCGCGCTATGTCGCGGACGAGCCGCATGCCATCCGCAATGCGGGAAAGGGCGAGGCGAAAGCGCTGCTGGTGGTGATTCACGGCTGACTCGCGGATGCGCCATTGGCGTGCGTCGGCGGAACCGCGCCGTCGGTCGGAGGTTGCGTCCGTCACTGTATATTTGTACAGTACAGGGTATCGACTGGAGCCGACAATGAACGACCTGACAACCGACCATGCCGACCACGCTCTGGCCGCGCTGCGCTATCAAACCGCGGCGCGGGATCTCGAACGCATCGTGCGCAATATCGCCGCGCGCTACATCGTGCAGCAGGTGCCGCTCACCTGGCGCTTGCTGCATGCAGTCGAAGCCGAGGCGCTGGCGGATCTCGGCTTTGCAAGCCGGCACGACGCGCTGATGCTGGGCCTCTTTCAACGGCCATCCGATCTGCCTTACCCGGAGACGGACGAGGCGGTGGACTTCGGCACATCCACCGCCTTGCCTGCGGTATTCGCGTTCGCCGTCTCCGCTTATGAAGAAGCAGCGCGTCGCGCAGCGCAACCGCCTGCCAAAGACGCGCCTCTGAAACGCGCGCGCGCTTGGGGCGACTGAATGCTGCGTTTTTGACCGGTTGCCATCTACCCGCGCAACGACGGAAGAGCAGCTCATGTCGCCTCCCCATCTGTCTGATCCGGTTCCGCGCCCCGCGCCTTCCACCGATCTTTTCGATCAGAAGCGAGAGGACTGGCGTCGTGACCCGCAAATCGCTTTCGACGCGTGGCTCGCCAAACAGCATTTCAGACGCTCTTCCGCTGAGGTCTATCAGGCTCAATGGGGGCTTTTTCTCGACTGGTTGAGCGTGCGGCAAAAGAATTTGACTAGCGTCGATACGCAGACCATTGCGGACTTCGTCGCCAGCCTCGACATCCGCAAACCGCAGCGCGTCCGGTATTTGCGGCTGATCGAGCGAGTGCTCGATCACGTGAGCGAAATCGAAACCGCGTCGACCAATCCGGCGCGCTTCATTGCTCAGGATGGCGAAGCGGCATGGCGAAATGCCCGGGACAACGAACCCACCGGTTTTCTGAACCATGCCGAACGGGCCGCGCTCGTCGCGCATCTGTTTTCGCCGTTGCCGGCTTTGTCCGCGACGCAGCGCCGGAGAGCGCGGCGTGACCGCGCATTGATCGCCGTGTTTCTCGGCGGCGGGCTCAAGACGGGCGAAGCTGCGGCGCTAACGATGAGTTGCGTGAGGGGCGGGTCGCCCTGGGTGAGAATCGAGTCGGCCAATCCCATGCTGATGCGGCGCACTCGCCTCGCGCCGTTTGCGGTGGCCATTCTGGACGCATGGCTCGCCGAGCGGCGTTTGTCCGACTTAGCCGGGAACCTGGTTTTTCCAGCGTCGTCGTGTGGGCGGCCCATGCATAAAGCCACCATGCTGCGCGCGGTCGACGCATTGATCGACGCAGCCGGAATCGCGAAATCGCGGGTGTCACGAGCGAGTCCGCAGACCTTGCGCAATAGTTTTGCCGCGGATCTGTTTGAGAGCGGTGTGGAGGCTGAACTGGTCGGGCAATGGCTGGGCTTTGTACAGGCGGTTTCGGCGAACCGCTTGTATCGTGCTTGGGAAATATGGACGGATCAGCAGGATTCGTTAAACGTGAATGAGCCGGATCCCGCATCCTCGCCATTACCGGCACCCAGGCGCGATGGGCGTTTGACGAGGAAAGCGGCAGCGCGCAAGGCCTGAAAGCCCCACGCCTTGGCTCCCGAATTTCCTCACCTTTGACGATTTGTCCGCGATTGCATCACATGAATCGTCATGCGGATGCCGCGATGGAACCCTTCGACAGGAATCGGCTAACCGCCTCCAGCCTGGAATCGCCCGGTCCCGATGAATGGTCGCATTCGGGACACTGCAATTCAAAGTGGCGATCCACTTGCGACAACTCCGGCTCGCCTTCCACACACTTCGGGCATCGCAGGGGCAATCTGACATGGCCGTCCGCTGCCGTGCCGATTGCCTTCAATTCGTCGTGTGTGAGCCGGCCCGCTTCGACAAGCGAACAAAGCAGGGTTGCAATTGCCGGATCGATGCCTTGCTGGCCGCGCAGCACGGCGACTTCTTTGGTCAACGCATCCACTTCGTCGGATTGCTCGCGCAATTGGGCATCGAGCCGGTCGCCGCGCGCCTTGGCCGCGGCGAGTTGTTGAATGAACTCGAACTCCTTGCGGCTCGCGTCACGTACCCCGGACTGATACGTCGCCGCCATGCTTCGCAATGAGTCGAGTTCGACCAGCATCGGTTTCACGCGCCGCTCGGCCTCGGTCACCGCGTCTTTGATCTGTTGCGCATAGTGTTCCGTGCTTTGCCGCAGTTCCATGTGCAATGCGTCGATCCGGTCACGCAGCGTCGCATTGGTCGCCAATTCATTATCAAGGCGTTGACGAAGCGTCTCGTTTTCCTGATCGAGTCGCCGCACCGTTGCCTGCAAACCTTCCTGGTGGGCGTTGCCATGCGTGGTCGTGCTGGATAGCTCGGCCTCGAGCGCGCGGACACGTTCCCATGCGGCCTCGGCCCGCATTTCGCTGCGCTGGATCGCTTCCTCCGACGCATGTTGTCGAATTTCCGCATCTCGCGCTCGCTGGTCGGCGGCGGAAAGTTGGGCGCGAATTTCCGCGCGTTCGTCGTCGAGCGCCGTGCGTGCATGGACAACCGCTTCTTCGAAGAGCGTGCCTAGCAGTTCACCGGCACGATCTTCCAGCGCTTTCGGGATGGCGCCGGCGCCGACCCTGACACGCGATACGTTGCGCAGGCGCTCCCAGAAATGGTCGATGTCTTTTGGAATATCGCTTGCGCTGCCGGTCTGGGTCAGATCGCGGACTGCGGCCATCGACGGACGGATGCCCAGATCGAAGAAAAGTCGCTTGCATGCATGCAGCGAAAGTTCTTGCCGTCGAGCCCCGGTATTTCGCATCGCTTCAAGCTCATTGCGGATGGCCTGCTTTTCCTCGTCCAGATTCATATGTGCCCCCGATCTTGCGTAAATGGGATGAATCATAACAATTTACGTAATATTTGCTACGTATTTAGCGCTAACCAACGCTGTGAGGCGAATTGCCCGGCTTTTGGGGTGAAGGTGGATTGATGGACTAGGCCTAACGGGGTTTTTCCGTGAAACAAAACGAAGAATAGCCGATAAGTCATTGTTGTATAAAAGAATTGATCCGTTTCCAAACGATTGTGCACTGTTTCACGGATCCAGCGCCGGGTGGTGGCCAGGGTCGATCTGTTCTGTCCATGGACACGCGGGGTAAAGCTAGAGAGTAATAAAAGTAAACACCCTTGAACCCTAGTTAAAGACGTTAACGCCACGGCAAACCCTTGCGGGACGGGCGTTCGCGCCCGATGAGGTGAAGCTTTTCGGGAGCCAGGGTGAGGTATCTCGGGACCGTTGAGTGATGAGGTTCGGGGGACTCGGTGAGCAGGTGCGGGACAGAACGTGAGCGAGTTCAGGAACCGCCTAAAAATGCCGGCTTTCCAAAGGTGAGGTTTTGCGGGAGCTGGATCTGGGAGACTGCCCGCCAGGGCTCGACGCTCGCCTGGAAGGGAGGAATGCCGAAGGTGAGCGCTTTCGGGACAGCCTTGTACGCCGGTTTTTACCCTCATTTCGATCCTGGCAGTGCGATTGGTGAGTCAAGACGGGAGAAAACGGGAGCCGGAGGTGAGACTTTACAGGGCTTGCGTGGTTTTTTTGCCCAGATTAAGGGCATCCAGGGCTTAAGGTGAGCGTTTGCGGGAGTCGGGCGGCGTATCGGGGATGCGGTTCAAATGGGAACATCGATGTCGCTACTGTTGTCGTCGCCAGAGGTGAGGAAATTCGGGAGGCAGTAAATCGCGTCGATTATCGGTCGGCGAAATCCTCTGGCTCGAGGCAAAAGGTGAGGTTTTTCGGGAGCTGTTGCGTAGCATTCTGATCGATCAGGTGAGTCAATACGGGAAGAAACTAGCTGCGATAGCTCGGAAAGGCGCGACGGAGGCCGTCGGAGAGTCCGGTCTTTATTGTCTGCCGGATTGCGATGGTGAGGTTTTTCGGGACTCTGGGGACAGCGGTTGATATCCAGAATTTCATGGAAAGGCTGCTTGAGGTGAGGATCTACGGGAGCGCCAGGCGAGATCTACGCCAATGCGGTTGATCCAAGCCCATGAAATCATTGAGAAATTGTAGCGATGTTCGTTGAGGTGAGGTTTTTCAGGAGCGTATCATTGCGCCCGGTTGGAACTTCAAGCGAAGGAAAGGTGAGGTTTTTCGGGAGGGTTTCTCGGCGGTTCACTTGCAACGACGGTCGGAAGGCCGCGCCGTTGCAAGGGCTGGCTGTGGATTAAGGTGAGCCTTTTCGGGAGCTTTGACGGCTGACTTGATGCAATCGCCTGGGCGCCCCGGTCAGTCCATGTGGCGACTTCCGCGCAAAGGATTTCAGGACCATTCATGCGAGCACGGTTTTCATGGCCGCGCGGCTGGCGAGCGGCATTCGCGCTCTGTATCGCCTTGCATTCTGATATGCCCATCTTGTCGAGCAGGCCGCGGTTGCAGGCGTGTCGCCCCTGCGTGCGATCTGCTGCCCATTGTTCAAAGCAGCAGCGGGCGTTCCCGCCGGCTCGGCACACGCGTTTCTTGCTCGGCGCACGAATTCGGACGCTGCTTGTCAGCGCGGTGGCGGTTCGACAGTGCGTTTTGCCGCGCTGCCGGTTTGCCCGTGCTCTCGTTCGGTTTGCAGACAATCCGAGCGGTTCTCTCCCTCCGGGCGGCGTGAATCAATCGGACTTTCACGTCAGGGTCGCGAAATATCCAAAATTTTTTAAGGTGAGAAGATTCGGGATTGGTTGGCTCCGGTTCGTTTCCCCGCCAAAATAGCGCCTATTTTCTCCAGGCCGCAGCCTGCAAGGATGGCCCGAACCTGGCGCCAGACGGTTGAGGTGAGGGTTTTCGGGAGCTACTCGAGGTGAGTTTCGCCTCGTAAACTTGCTTCACCCCGAACGGTGAGATTGGCGCTATAGACGCGTATCACCACAGTCGGTATGCTCTCGCCAAATCCCCTCCTCGATTCAGACGCATGGCCACGAAGCGCGCGAAGAAGACCGACGTTGTCAGCCCGAGCTCCGCCGAATTGCGCAAGGCCGTCGAGGCGATCGCGATTCAGCCCAAAAGCGGCAAAATCACGCTGCTTACCCGCAAGCTGTTCAACGTGCTGCTCGCCGTGGCACAGCAAGCCGACGAATCTGGCGACACTTACCGGGCATTGCTGTCCGACATCGTCGCGAATTCCGCATTCGACTCGAACGATACCGCGCTCGTCAAGGAGCACCTGCGGCGCATGGTGTCGGTACAGGTCGAATGGAGCACCGGCACGTCGAGTCAGAAGCCGGGCCGGAAATGGGGCATCTCCACGCTGATCGCCGACGCGGAAATTCTCGAAGATCCCACCACCCGCCGCGTTTGGGTGGAGTTTTCCTTCGCGCCGAAGATCAAGAAGAAACTGCTTGATCCCGTTCAATACGCGCGTCTGAGTCTCCAGTTTCAGAGCCAGTTGCGCAGTAGCGCGGGGCTTGCGCTGTATGAGATTTGCGTGCGCTACCTGACCAACCCGAGTCATCTGACCATGCGGGAATCGTGGGAATGGTGGCGCCCTATCCTGTCCGGCACGCCGGATACGGAGGCCGGTGACGAGGCGAAGCGCGAATACAAGTACTTCAAACGTGATTACTTGCGCCCGGCGATCGCGGAAGTCAACGCGGTTACCAATATCTTCGTCGAATTGATCGAGCACCGGGAAGGACGGCGCGTTGCCGAGATCCAGTTCCGCGTGACCGAGCGCAAGCAGCCCATGCTTGCACTCGATGAGCATCCGAATGTGTTCGACAGCACACTGGTCGACCGGATGGTGAAGATCGGCATCCCGCTGAAGGAAGCGCAAACGCTGTATGCCGATAGCGAGGAAAACCGTATTCGCGCGGCTTTGCAAATGACCGAACAGCGCATGCGCAGCACATCCTTGCCGCCTGTGCGCAGTGCGCCCGCACTGTTCAAGGACGCATTGAAAAAAGGCTACGCGCCGCCGGTCGAGGCACTGCCGTCGGGTGGCGGCAAGGCCGCGATGACTGCGCCGGCCGACGACCTCAAAGCCCGGCTGCTTGGTGAATACTCGGCATACCGTCGCAAG
Organism: Paraburkholderia terricola; assembly: GCF_003330825.1. Lineage (NCBI taxonomy): Bacteria > Pseudomonadati > Pseudomonadota > Betaproteobacteria > Burkholderiales > Burkholderiaceae > Paraburkholderia > Paraburkholderia terricola. The sequence goes on along the minus strand of NZ_CP024942.1, from coordinate 1,146,899 downwards.
GAAGCACGCGAGCTGTACGACGAGCAGGGTGAGTCTGAGCGGGAGATCGCGCGACAGTCGTTTGAAGAAGACGAGCTGCCGGGGCTCGGCACGCACATGCGCGACGACTGGCGCCGTCGCGGCCTGGACTCGAAGATTGTCGAGACGGCATTCTTCGACTGGCTGGCGCGCAAGACCTGGGGCGAGCCGACCGATGGCGATTTGCTCGCCTTTACGCTAAGTCAATCGCGCGCGGCGTAATCATTCATTGAGACGGCGGACACGATCATGTGCCGCAGTATCGTGTTCCGCGCTCATTCCGGCATCTCTTACTTCAGCATCTTTTCGATCTGCCGGAGGATGTCGTCGCGCTTTTCGCGCGTGAGCCCCTTCAGTCGCAATTCGATTCGATCGTCACCGTACGATTTGAGATCGCCCACCGAAACGCCCCCAAGCTTGATTTCGAGACGTTGAGCATAGCGTTGCCGGCCCGCCGGTTTGCTGCTTTCCTGGGCGGTGGCTCGGCCCTTCACGATGTCGGCGACTTGCCGCGTGCTAAGGTCATCGGAAATGATTTTGTTGATCAGGCGCAGCGTTGCATCGGCGCCGCGAGCGGTGTGATAGCGACCCACCTGATACGCCATGTTCGAGCCAAAACGGTCAGGCCGCGCGACCATTTCATGCATGACGGCCTCTGGCAACTTGGCGATCGACAAGGCAACGGCAACGGTCGACTCGTCCAGTCCGAGATGTTCGGCGAGCTCCTTTTGGCTCTGGAAATGCCGATCATCGAGAAAGCGTTTCCATACGACTGCGTTGTCAAATACCGTCTGCGAATCGCGTTGGACGTTGAGGTCATAACCAAGCTTATAGCTCTGGATCCCGATCGGCAGGTCGATGACGACCGCCTTGACCGATTCCTTGTTCGCTTCTTTCAGCGCCCGCACGCGCCGCCCTCCGTCGCTGACGAAGTAGGTGCCGGGATTGTCGTAATCGGGAATGACGTGAATCGCCTGCTGCTGCCCCTGCCTTGCGAGATTGACGGCAAGCTCGGCAATGGACGGCTTTAGGTAAAAATGCCGGGGATTGAAGGGGCTCGGCTTGATCGTTTTGAGCGCGAGGTCGATTACCTGGCCTGGCCGATAGCCATGCTCGATTCGCCATGCGCGATAGGCTGCGGACTCATTGGACACCTCGTCAGCGTCGATTTCTACGTCGCTTTGCGGCACGACCGGTGAAACTGGGCGCCCCGCTGCCTGGTTGCCCGTCGGGCCGTTCTTGACCAGACCGTCGATTGCATTCAGACGGTCGAGCGCGGTTCGTTTTTCGCTGCTGGTCGTGTCAGGACGTGCTTGAAAGCCTTTGGCGAATTGGGAGGGTTTCATTCAGGGTCCTTTATGCGCATAAATTCACGGGAGCAGGGCGGCGATCTCGTTGGCGCACGCCCGTACTTCGATGGCGGCGAGCTTGGCACCGCGATCGTTCATTTGAAGCACTGTCTGCCCTAACGCCATTGCCTGCTTGTAGGCCTCGCGTGTCGGAATCTGGGTTTTGAGTAACGGGAATCCAAGCTCTTCCAACGCACGCTTCAGTTCGCGCGTGAGCATCCGTTTCTCTTCCGTCTTGTTGAGCAGAAAGACCGCCCGGAGGTCCTCGTTCATTACTTGAGCTTGCTGGACCAGCTTCACCAATCCAACGCTCGACCAATAGTCGGCAGGCGATGACGACGTCGGAATTACCGCGACGCTAGCTGCGAGCAATACGACGCCAGAGACTTTCTCTGTGATAGAAGGTGGGCAATCGACGACGATGATGTCGTAGTCAGCGACGAACTTCTTGATCTCGCGATGGATCTGGCTACCGGCCTCGGAAAGATTGACGACCGGAAACGGGATGCCGGTGTCGCCGTCTGACGATGCACTGGCCCAATGGATCAGCGTGTTTTGACCGTCTGCGTCTACAACGAGGACGCGTTTCCCTTTCTCATGGAATGCGGCGCCCAGGTGCATCGCGATTGTGCTTTTCCCGACTCCTCCCTTCTGCTGAGTTACCGCGATGATTTCTGCTGCCAATCTTCACCTCCTCTTTTTAGACGCAAATGGATTTTACCTGGATGAATTGGCATTTCAATCAATTTGTGTAAACGCGAGAAGAAATAGCCATTTGGCCTAGGTTTATGCGCATAAAGGTGGTCGGGCGATTAGACTCCCCTTTGCGACGATCCCGGTCCGGCGCATACCGGCGGGCTGGGCGGTCAATGCGTTAAGCCGCGACACTGCGCGCTGTGGGCGCGCCGCTTAGGGCTACCGCATGTTGTGTGTGGGCGAGGCGACGTTTGATTGATGTTCGTTGACGGTGCACTTCCTGGGCGGCCTCATATCATTGCCGCGGCCTCTAACGCGCGCATACACCGCAAGGGTTCGCGCGGGGAGCTTTATGCGCATAAAGCTCCGGACGAAGAGATTGTTTGCCCGTTCGCTTGTGCTGGATCGGCTGCTGCATATCGTTGCGCCAACAGGAAGGTCTATGGCTCAACGCGTAGGCGAACGCCATAAGGGCGCTGATAGCAACTCGGTGATGACGCTGACGTGGAAGCCGTCCGCGATCTCCTACTAGGAATGCCCAACCCCGTCCTCATCGGAAACCCCCGCAAGCGCTTTATGCGCATAAACCGTGGATATCCCAACGATGTTGAGGCAGCCAACTTGCCAACGGTCGCAGGTGGGCGCGAAGCCGGCGCTTCAGCTCGGCGCTAAAACATAAAGAAAAGGCCACGGCTCCATCGATCCATCCGACGCCACGCCAAACAACGCATGATCACCATCTACCACGACCCCCGCTGCTCAAAATCGCGCGTCACATGCGACTTCGTCGCCAGCACCTACAACACCGCCAATGAGGGGTGATCGAAGTCATCGAATATTTGAAGCAGCCGTTAACGGTCGCCCAACTGGCGCAACTCAACGCGCAATCGGTTGTACCGTCCGCAAGGTGATTCGCGATTCCCACTCCGTCGACGAGCAAGAGCGCATTCGACTGCCGCTTCCCGCTTCGAGGAACGGATCCCAGATCGCCCATGCTTCAATTGCGCCTCGCTGAAGCGGCGCGCGCGTCGCGGGCGGCAGAAAGACCGGCTGGACGTCGCTGTATTTCACGCCGCTCTTCTGTAGTGCTGAGACGAGTAACCAGTGAACATCGGAACCTTTGTTGAGCGCGATTTTCTGTCTTTCGGATCGGCCTGCGTTTTGATCGGCGTCTCTCGATGCACAAGAATGCCTTCGGCACGCGGTGTCGGAATCTCATAGGCGGTATAGACGAAGTTTGGGCCGGCTACCTGCGCAAACACCGCCGGCGCCTCGCCGACATAGCCGAAGCCGATGGCGCCCACGTTCAGTCCTTCGAGCAACTGCGGTCCCGCAGGAAACTCGGTCCACCAGATGGTTACGTCGAGAGGCACGAGCCGCTTTTCGAGCGTGCCGTGCGAGTTCAGCAGCACAGGCGTATTGGCGGCTTTCCGATAGCCGATGCGAAAATCCTTCGTGGACAGTCGTCGGCAAAGACGGAAGGGGAGATGGCGGGTAGGGCGGCAGCGGCTAGCGCGGCACCCCACGCCGGCGATAAACGAACGGCGCGTGAGCAGCGAATGATGGGACATAAAAATGCTCGTCAAAAAAAACGAGCGCAAAACGGTCCGACTGGCCGCGACGATAATTCGTCCGCAAGCCTAGATGAACGACAAATTCGCATAAGCAAATCATGTCCATGGACGGAACGAGGAACCTGCTGGTGCGCGGTCCACCCGTATCGGTCCGGACCCAGCTACACGGTCGCCAGATTGCTGCTTCAAGCAGAACGTCCTTTTCAATACGCTGCGGTGAGCCGTTGGCCGCGCTCACGCTCACCGCAACGCGGTGAACCCGGCTGCTGACGCTGGCATGACGCATGACCGGAGACGGCATTCGGCGCGAAAAAAAAATGCTGTCGATGGCCGGTACGCGTGCTCACCATCGTCGCCAGCGGCGGTCACAAACAGCGCTGATAGTTGCCGGCATCCGCACGACGATTACCGAGGTCGCGGCCGACGCCCCAATGCCGCTGATTCTGTCGGCTTCGCTGACTCCTGCCGCACACGGCTGGCTGCCGGCTCGGCGCCCCTCCGCATGACCATCACCCCAGTCGCGACGGCCGGCATCGTCGCACCGGTGGTCGCCAACCCGACATGATCGATCCAGCGTTCTGAACGATGCGAAAACTTCCAAACTATGCGAAAACATTTCGGGTTTCTTCAAAAAGCACGACAAATACTCGTGCGCCCGATATACAAACAAATCATGCCCACCGCTGGCCTTACCGCGCCGCGCCGATTGCGAACCGTGCTGAACCCGACAGCACAGCACCAGCCCCCGCCGTGGCAGGAATTGACGCCTGGCTGTCCATTCCGCATGACCCGCGCCGCTTACACTGCAGCCCTGTACATGAGCGTACGACCCGTACCTCACTCCCTAGTCACGCGGAGCCATCATGCTTGAACTGAGACCATCGTGCGAAGGATGCGGCAAGTCACTGCCGCCGAACGCCTCCGACGCAATGATCTGCACGTACGAATGCACGTTCTGTGAAATGTGCGCGCTCACCAGGCTGCGCAACGTATGTCCGAATTGCGGCGGCAATTTCCAGCGCCGGCCGATCCGTACCCGCGAGCAACTCGCGAAACATCCGGCTTGTACCGAACCGCATCCCGTCTCCATCGACGAAGCGTCGCACGCTAGTTTCTTTGAACGCTATCGGAGCGCGCCGCCCGGCGAGCGCTAAAAGAGCCTGCGTTTGCGCCGCCAATTGCGTTCAACAGTCGATGATCAACACTCGATGCGCGGTCACGCACTTCAATCGTCACTACCCGTAGAGTCCGGCGTCGCAATCCCGCTCATCGAACGCGCCGCTACACGCAACAGACGGATCTGCTTGCGGTAATTGCGACAGCCGCTGCAGGTCGGCAGATGCAGCCGGATCGCCACCCATTCGCCGGTTTTTAGAGGACGGTCGAGCGCGTCGGACAACAGGCGCGTGATGTTCTTACACTTCCCCATTCGCATCCTCCCTCGACAAACCCTTTTCGCTCAGACAAGTGCGTAAGCGCAGCCGCGCGCGGTAGATCAGCACGCTGCAATGATTGGCGGTCATCTTGAGTTCCGCGCAGATCGCCTCGGTCTCCAGGTCGAGAAATTCGCGCATCATGAACACGCGTCCGATGTGTTCCGGCAGATGTTCGAGACACATCTCGAACAAGGTCCAGAACTGCTGCTGACGCAGCGCGGTTTCGGGCGTGGGCCAGGGCCGCGGCTTGGTTTCGCTCGACCAGTGGCCGTTGTCCTTGAACAGTTCGCGATCGAGCAGCGCCTCGCCGTCGAGTTCAGACTCCAGCGCGGACAGGTTCACCGTGCGTTGCCGTGCTCGCAACGTGTCGACGAGCTTGTGACGCAGGATGCCGAACACCCAGGTCTTATGCTCCGATTGCGCGGCGAACCGGTCGGCTTGCGTCCATGCGGCGGCGAGCGCTTCCTGCACGGCGTCTTCGGCGGCGGCGGCATCACGCAATTGCAGTCGGGCGAAGCGAACCAGGTCGCGCCGCAATTGCGTGAGATAAACGGGATCGTCGAGCGCCGGCCCATTTATACGCGCCATGACATGCTCCACGGCCGGGCATTTCTTGTTGAATCGTTGCGGTTCATAAGGGGGTGCTTTTGCTCGCGCGTTCTCCGGGATCGTGCGCCATTCTCCCGCACGTCCTTGCACAAGCGAAACGGTATCGAGCATATTCCCGCCGACAAGCGCTGACCGATGAGCTTGGTCGCGCCGGACGGGACGTTATGACAATCGAAAATAGATTATTGCGCAAATCGAAAAACGGGCGTGTGGGGCATACACACGTCAGCAGGCTGTAAGCGAAGCGGCCATTGGCGGGCCAGAGCGGCACCCCCAATCGATTCGGACGGGCGATTATTTCATTCCTTGAAAAAATGTCTTCTTGGCTTCGCGGTTTTTAGGCCGACGCTGAATCGCTATCCTTCGCTCATTCGATCGCCCAGATCGCGAACCCAATGCCAAGGAGTAGCACCATGAAACGCATTCTTTCCGCCCTGATCGCTTCGGTTGCTCTGTTCGCCGCCGCCTCCGGCGCAGCTCACGCCGCCGCTCCCGCGCAATGCAACGGCCCGGCATCCTACTGCAATGTGTTCTTCGGTAACTGATCCGGCCGGCTGCGCGCTGCACGGACGCTCGTCCGGCGCGCAGCGCTAGGATAAGAAAGCCTTGGAAGAAGGGCGCCGCTATCGGCGCCCTTCGTGCATTCAAGCCACCGTGGAGCGAAATGCGACGCTGCCCTACGCAGCAAGCGCCAGCCCGCGACGCCTCGCGGACTCGCCCGACACCGCGCAAGAACAGAGCAAAGAGATAGAGAGCGCTCCCACGAGACACGACGCCGCGAGCGGGCTGAAGCAACAGGCGCGCCCGTCTCGTAAATGCGCCTAACACTCGTCCTCTAACGTGTTACAGTGGGCCAACAGCCTGCAGTTCTCCTGCGCGCCTCGCGCAGTCACCGACGCAAACGTCCCTCGCCACGGCGCCCTGGATCGAGCAGGTCCCTTCCTCCTACCTGGTTTGCAGTGCCGTCAGCCCGGCCCAACTGACGCGGCTGCTGTTCACACGCACCCGTCGCTCACATTGTTTTTGCAGAAGCGCCGCAATCCGGCCGGCGTTACGCCACTGCGACACGGTTCACGAAAGCCTTTACGGAGATCCGCACATGAGCAATACGATCAGAAGTTACCGCGGCCTTGAGATTTATCCGCTGGTTTATCCGCACCAGCCGAGCGGTCTCGATCGCGTTCGCCATTACGATGCGGGCTTCGATGCGGCCGTGCGAATCAGCCGGCGCGGAGCCGACGACACGGTGACCGGCAGCCGGGTGTTTCGCGTGCCGAGCCGTTCGCCTTTCGGCGCGGCCGGCGACGCCCGCATTGCCTCCGCCAACTACGCTGAACAGGTGATCGACGGCATGGTAGCCGGCCAGTCGATCGCCGGCCTTTGATGCGCGCGACAATGGCAAGTCCCGTTTCCAGGCGCTCCCAGAGCGCGCCGCTTCCCGCTCTCACAGGCCGCGCGAACTATCAGGTGACGGCGTCGTCACGCCGTACCTCGAGCGGCACGGTGCCGACGCTCAAAGTGCTCCGCTTGAGCGACGAACGGGTGATCTACCCGTTCCAGGGTCATGCGGATATGCCCTTTTTCGCCGAAGCCGGCGCGGCGCAGTCCTATGCGGAAGCCTATGGCTGGCAGCTTGTGGATGGCGACATCGCGGTTCCGGAGTGAGCGCGAACGCCCGCGCCTGAACCCGGCGGCAGGCGCCTGCCCTGGCGTCCCGCGCGCAGCATGCATGTCTTGCGGTTTCATCGATCCCGCGTCGCACGCAGCACACTCGCGCGGGGTCATCGCCGCTCAGATTTTTCCGCCGCCGTCCATGCCGTGTCCCTGACGCCATACTTCCTTGCCGCGTTCGGACAGCTCGCCGCTGCTGTGCGTTGCATCCGCTTGCGTATCGTCGACGGCCATGTCGCCGCCGGGCTGTTCCTGCGACCGCTGCTTCTGCTTCTTCCGGGCCGCCAACGCTTCATCGTGCGACTTACCCGCGTAGTCCGTAGTCATCGTGGGTTCCTCCATTGAGTGGCTTACCGCAACCATCCAGCAAGCGCCGTTCTTGCCGCGCGCCCATCCGCCGCCGATCGAGCCATTTGCCTCGAATCGTCCAACCCCGAAAGCACGCTTGATTGACAAGGCAAAAGTACGAGTTATCCACAAGGTTATTCAGTAAATCTGTGGATAACTTTATCGGCAGCGGGGTTATCCACCGGTGGTCTTGCAGGACACTTCCCGCGCCGTCAACAACGCGCCTTTTTTGCCCTTGGCGACGTCATCCGGCGCGGCTTTGCCTATGATGGACAGTTCATCCCTTTCGCGCGTCAAGCGCCTTTCGTTGAGGAAGTGAACATGGCCTATCACATCGCAGTCGTCGTCGGCAGTCTGCGCCGCGAGTCGTTCAACCGCCAGTTGGCGCAAGCCGTGGTGTCCCTCGCGCCGGCCGATTTCACGTTCGAATTCATCGACATCGGTTCGTTGCCGCTTTACAGCCAGGAATACGACGCCGACTACCCCGAGGCCGGCAAGCACTTGAAGCAGCGCGTCGAAGCCGCCGACGGCCTGCTGTTCGTCACGCCCGAGTACAACCGCTCGATACCCGGCGTGCTGAAGAACGCGATCGACTGGGCATCGCGCCCGTGGGGCACCAATTCGTGGGGCAACAAGCCCGGCGCGGTGATCGGCACGTCGGTCGGCGCGACCGGCTCGGCGCTCGCGCAACAGCATCTGCGCAATGTGCTGGCGTATCTCGACGTCGCGACGCTGGGTCAGCCCGAAGTGTTCATCAAGCACGACCCGGCGGTCATCAACGAAAAAGGCGAGATCCTGAACGACGGCACGCGCAAGTTCCTGCAGACCTTCGTCGACCGTTACGTCGCGTGGGTCAAGCGGCATACCGCCGCCTGACGATTCCGCCAGCGCCGGACCCGCCGTTGACCGATGCGGCGGCGTTGCCGCACCTCAGGCACGCCGCCGCGACCGCCTTCCCTATACGTGGTGATGCCCCGTCACCCGTTCCCAGCCGTGGCGCACGGCGAGCTTGAAGCGCTCCCACGTGCTTTCCGTCGACGTGGTTTCCCAATGACGCCGGGCCTCCGGCTCGATGTCGTCCCACGGCCTGTCGCGGAAACGCATGTCGTTGCCGATCTCCGCGCCATAGCGATAAGCGGGCACGTAGTCTTCGTAGCGCGAATTTTCGGCTGCGTATTGCTCGTCGTAGTGGTTGCGGAAGTCTTCCTCGTATTCCAGATATTCGTTCGGAACCTGGCCGCCCAAACCGGCGGTCGGCTGATCAGCGTTAGGGACGACTTCCGACGGACGCATGACCGCGCCCGAACCGGGCACGGAACCGGCGGCGATCGCGCTGCGTCCCGCGTCGCCCGTCAGCGGCTCCCTGACCGGCTCGTTGACCGGGTCCGCCGTCGGCCGTTCGTTGGGCGGCGGCGGCACGAACCGTTCAGCCTCGGTACTGCGCGAGGGCGAGGTGTACATCGGATCGGCCGTCGATGTGGACCGCGCGGTGCTTCCCGGCATCGCTTCGCCGGGCGTCGTCACGCCGGGCGCGGCCGCGCCCGATGCGTTCGGTGTACGCTGCGCGCCACGCGCCGCGGTGCCGATGCCCAGTTCGTCGAGCACCGAATGCTCGCGCGCGGCCTCCGGTGACACATCCTGATCCGGCGAGCGTTCGCCGACGTCGGTTGCGCCGAGCCGCCTGAACGTGTTGCGGGCGAGTTCCGCGTGCGATTCGCTCGCCGCGTTCACGCAGACCAGCACGGCGCCGCGCCGAACGGCTTCGGCGTAACGCGACTTCTCCGCCTCACGCGAACCGCTTGAGAACAGGCTGGACAGAAAGCGTTCGATGTTAGCGAGCACGCCCGAGCCCGCGACTTCGCCGGTGGCCGATCCGACGGACGGCCCCTCGTTCGCCTGCAATTCGATGGTGTCGCGTGCGAAGCCGGTTTGCACGAGCGTGTCGCGGGCGGCTTCCGCTTGAGAATAGGTGTCGAATAAACCAATCACGGCGTGTCGCATGGCTGTCTCCCGACATATTGAGGCGAGCGGCGGAACGCGCCGCCCTTCTATTTCCTCTGCCTTGCAACGATCGTGCCGGCATCTGCCGATGCGGCCGCGCGCCCGCTGTGAGCCCGCCGATCAATATGTCGGGCAAATGGGCACGCCATGCCGCTTCCGCGCTTTTACAACGCCCGGTAAATGGCGCTAGCGCCGGCTCGAGCCGGTTCTATGGCGCCGGATGCGGCGCCGGATCGGTGTCCGGTTGCGCGAGGTCGCGCTGGATCGCTTGCAAAAGCTGGTCCAGCAACGCGATATCGAACGGCTTCGACAGCACTCGCACGTTCACATGACGCGCGCGGTCGAGTTCTTCCGCGTAGCCGGTCATCAGAATGACCGGCAGCCGCGTATCGAACGCGAGAACGGCTTCCGCGAGATCGATGCCGTTCATCTTGCCCGGCATGTGGATGTCCGACAGCACGAGATCGAACGGCAGCGGCTCGCCGGTGCGAGCCTGCTTCGCATGCGCGTCGTCGAACAGACGCAGCGCCGTATCGGCGTTGAAGACGCAGGTGACCTGGTGACCCATCATCTGCAGTAAAGCTTCGGTGCCCGCGGCCACCTCCTCGTTATCCTCGACGAGCAGAATGCGCAAGCCATGCGGCGCGCCGCTGTCCTCGGCGCGCGCTTCGGCCGGTCCCTCGGCTTCCGGCTCGGCCGTGGCGCGCGGCAGATAGAGACGCACCGAGGTGCCCGCGCCGACCGCGCTGTCGATCGCGGCAAGGCCGCCCGAGCGCTCGCAGAACGCGAAAACCTGCGGCAGCCCGAGGCCCGTGCCCATGCCCTTGGCCTTGGTCGTGAAGAGCGGCTCGAAGGCGCGCGCAAGCACGTCGGGCGCCATGCCGGCGCCGGTGTCCTCGAGCGAGAGTTGCACGAAGTCGCCGGTCAGCGGAAAGCCGTCTTCATGACGGAAATGGAGGTTGGTGGCCCGCACGGTGAAGCGCCCGCCGTTGGGCATGGCGTCGCGCGCATTCACGGCGATGTTGATCAGCGCCAGTTCGAGCTCCGCCACGTCGACGCGCATCGGCCAGATGCCGGCGGCGACGTCGATCACCAGCGAAATCTTCGCGCCGAGCGACGCGCGCAGCAATTCGCGGCAGGCCGGCAGCCAGCGTTCGAGCGCCAGCGTCTCGTTGCGCAAAGGCTGTTTGCGGGCGACGCCTAGCAATTGCCGGGTCAGCGACTGACCGCTCTTGAGCGCCCGCTCCATCGCCGACAGTTCACGATCGAGGCCGGGCGCGCCGCGCCGCCGCGCGATCTGCAGGTTGGCCGAGACGATCATCAGCAGATTGTTGAAATCGTGCGCGACGCTGCCGACCAGCGTGCCGAGCGCTTCCATCTTGCGCGATTGCCGATACGCGGATTCGATCGAGCGGCGCATCGACGCTTCGGCCTGCCAGCGCTCCCACGCTTCCTCCTCGGCCCCGAGGCGCCGCAGCGACAGCCAGATCACGCACCACAGCGCGATCGACGGCGTGAACAGCGACAGCAGCAGCACGCTCAGATGCCGGTACCACGCCGCCCAGATCGCCGACGCGCGATAGCCGCACAGCACGTACACCGGATACGAACCGACGTGCCGGTAAGCGACGATCAATTTCTCGCCGTCGATGTCGGAATGCGTGCGCACGACGCCGGCCCGCCGCCCTTGCGCGAACGCTGCGGCGAGCGGCGATTGCGCCGGCATGGCGCTCGGCTCGCGCGGGCTGCGCGGATAGTGAGCGAGGATCGCGCCGTCCATGCGCACCAGAGTCATCGTCATGGCCATGCCGTCGCTGCCGCCGAGCAGTTCGCGGTAAAACGCGCTGAAATAGCTGGGCCGCAGCGCCACCGAGACCATGCCCGCGAACGCGCCGTCGGCGCCGCGCCGCTCGACGCCCATGTTGAACACCTGTTCACCGGCGACGTGCCCCGTCATGACCTTCGACACGTGTTCGAGGTCGCGCCCGTCGCGAATGCCGGTGAAATCCTCGCGCCCGGCCACCGAGAGCGTCGGCACGGGATAGAAACGGCTGCTCGCGAGCAAGCGGCCATCGCGCCCGAAGATCGACACCGCGGCCACCTGCGGATAGCCGCCGCCCATCACGCGCAGCTTCTCGTGAATGTCGGCCTCGCGCGCGCTGATGCCGTCGTCGTCCAGATCCTGTGCGAGATCGACGATGCGCGAGTCGAGCGTTTCGTTCATGTCGAACACCTTCAGCGCATGTTCTTCCGCCACCCGCACCGTGCGCAGCGCCATGTCGGTGGCGTCGGCCTCGCGCGCGCGGAAGTCGCTGAACGCCATGGCCGCGACATACACGCACGGCAACACGATCGCGGCGATCAGAAGCGCGATCAGGGTGAGGCGCCGCACCTGGAAGTTCTGTTCCGGCACGGCGGGGAACAACGCCTCGTCCTGCCGGTCAGCGGAAAGGCGGCTCGCTTGAGACGGGTCGAACCGGTCAGGTGTCATTTTTCGATCGTGCTAAATGCGTTCGGCGCGAGGAGGCGGTGAGTCGGCATGATACGAGAAGCATAGACGCGCAACGGCGGTAGAAGTTACCGCGATGACCCAGCATGCATTCGGTCCGCAGCTATTTGTCTGTTTTTTTAAACAGTGACGAATCGGGAAGCGCAAACGTACACAAAAGTATAAATATAAAAAATTGGCATCCGATGCTAATAAAATATGTTCAAAATTCGCTTGAAGCAGGAAAAAACGATTAGCGAACATCGAATTGTCGTGTTGCCTTTCCGCTGATTTGCTTCGAAAATCGACGCCACGATAAAAAATGCGCCCGCCATGTTCGGACGCATCTGCCGCGAGGGCCGCCGCACCATGCGTACAACGCGTGAGGGAAGGCGTTCGCGGAAACACGCGCGCGGCAAGAGACCATCCGATCCATCGAGCCGCGCGGGATTCCTCTACGGGGTAGGCTTCGAACATGCCGGTCATCGCCGTCGTCCACCGTGCGCGCACGCATCCCTGCATGCCCGACGGTTCCGCCATGCGCATCCCGCCGCACGCGCGCCCCGCTCGCCCGCAACGTGCATTCCCGCAAGCCGCGGCGCATCTTGCCGCCGACCGGCACATCACGCGCTAAAGAAAACGCCCCATCCGCCGATAACACGCAAGAGCTAATACCGCACGCCCACCGCCCATGCCTTTGCCTATCGTGATCGCCGATGATTCGCTGCTTGCCCGCAAAGTGCTCACCAAGGCATTGCCGCCGGACTGGGATGTCGACGTGTCGTACGCGTCGAACGGACGCGAAGCGCTGCGCCTCTATCGCGAAGGCAAGGCGTCGGTGATGTTCCTCGACCTGACGATGCCGGACATGAACGGCTACCAGGTGCTCGAAGCGTTGCAGCATGAGGATCTCAACACATTCGTCATCGTCGTGTCCGCCGATGTTCAGCCGATGGCCCAATCGCGCGTGCGCGCGCTCGGCGCCGCCGCGTTCATCGCCAAGCCGGTGACGCCCGCGGCGGTACTTCCGATCCTCAAGGAGTACGGGTTGTATGTCTGAGCGAGCCCTCACTGAAGATCAGCGCGACGCGCTGCAAGAGGTCGCCAATCTGGCGATGGGCCAGGCCGCGACGCGTCTCGCGCGGCTGCTCGATGCGTTCATCGAATTGTCGGTGCCGCGCGTGCGGGTGGTCGGCGTCAGCGAAGCGGCGCAAACGCTGCGCGAGATGACCGGCATTCAGGACACGGTGAGCGCGGTGCGCCAGGGCTTTCGCTCGGACATCAAGGGCGAGGCGCTGGTGATCTGCCGCAGCGACAGCATCGAGCAATTGTGTTCGCTCGTCAGCGATCCGTACTCGCGTTCGGCCTACGAGGCGGTGAGCCAGCAGGAACTCGTGTTCGACGTCGCCAACGTGCTGACGGGCGCGTGTGTGTCCAGCATTCTCGACCAGCTCGGCCGCACGCCGGTGTTCTCGGCGCCCGGCCTGCTCGGCGAGGCCATGACGCTCGAGGAAGTGTTTCAGCCGGGCGTGCTGCAATGGGAAGTGGCATTGCTCGTCGAAGTGAACTTCGCGCTCGAGGACCAGAGTTTTCGCGCGCACCTCGTGATGTTGATGGCCGAAGAATCGATTCGCCATATGAACGGAGCGCTCGACGCGCTGTTGTCCAGCCTATGACTGTGTCCGTGGATTCGCTCAGCGATCTCGTGGTTGAACGTGTCGGCTTCGGCATCTTCGTGCTCGATCGCGAGATGAACGTGCTCATGTGGAACCGCTTCATGCAGGACCACAGTGGCTTGCCCGCGGAGCAGATGGTCGGCAAGTCGCTCTTCACGCACTTTCCGGAACTGCCGCGCGTGTGGCTCGCGCGCAAGATCGAAAGCGTGTTCCAGCTCGGCAGCTTCGCGTTCAGTTCGTGGGAGCAGCGCCCGTATCTGTTCAAGTTCGATCACGACCGGCCGATCACGGGCGGCGTCGATTTCATGCAGCAGGACTGCACCTTCATGCCGCTCATGCGTGATCGCGAAGTGGTGGCCGTGTGCGTGACCATCTCCGACGTCACGCACGTGAGCATCGTGCAGCGCGAACGCGAGGAGGCGGTCGCCAAGCTTCAGGAATACGCGGACCGCGACGGTCTCACGGGCATCGCCAACCGGCGTTTCTTCGAAGCGCGCCTGCGCGACGAATACACGCGCTGGCAGCGCTACGGCGGCGACATGTCGGTGCTGCTGTTCGATCTCGATCACTTCAAGAAGATCAACGACCAGTTCGGCCACGGCGTCGGCGATACGGTGCTGCGTGTCATGGCGCAGCGGGTCGCCGGGGTGGTGCGGGCCCAGGACACGTTCGGGCGTTTCGGCGGCGAGGAGTTCGCGTTGCTGTTGCCCTGTACGCCGCTCGACGACGCCATGCGGGTCGCCGAAAAGATCCGCTGCACGATCGCCGATACGCCGGTCGAAGTGCAGGGCACGAGCGTGCCGGTGACGGCGAGCGTCGGCGTGGCGGCGGCGCGCGTGGGCGCGCCGGCCTACGACGTGCTCATCAACGAAGCCGACGCCGCGCTTTACAGCGCGAAGCGGCAAGGGCGCAACCGCTCGGTGGCGTTCGTCTGACGGCGCGGCGTTTGCGTGCGTGGCGGGTGCCGTAAGCCGACACCCTGCACAAGGGTAGTATCGCGCTACGGCCGGACGGCCTTTCGGTCGTGCTCGGCTTCCAGCCCTGTATTGACCCCGCGATTCTGCGGCATCTCAGAAACGTTGCTATACTTTTCGCCGTTTCCGGCGTCCCTGCCGGGTGTTTCGCGCGTGTCCGCGCGCGCGGGCCGCGTGCCCTGCGGGTAGGCATTAAAACTTCTTGAACGCCTTTCAGCGGGCGCCTCCAGCGGAGATCGTCTTGGCTGTTTCCAATCTTGTCGTGGACGATACAGAAATCGACGCCGCTGCCGCCACCTCCGGCAGCTCGTTCTATATCGCAATGCGCATCCTGCCGGCCGCGCAGCGCGACGCGATGTATCAGGTCTACGCTTTCTGCCGCGCCGTCGACGACATCGCCGACAGCGATCTGCCGCGCGCCGAACGCGCCGCCGCGCTCGAGCGCTGGCGCGCCGACATCGACGCGTGCTACGCCGGCGCGCCGCGCGCTTCGTTGCGCGCGCTGACGCGGCACATTCACACGTTCCATCTGCAACGCGAGGATTTCCACGCGATGATCGACGGCATGGCGATGGACGCCGCCGCCGACCTCTGCGCGCCCAACGAAGCCACGCTCGACCTCTACTGCGACCGCGTGGCAAGCGCGGCGGGCCGTCTATCGGTGAGGATATTCGGGATGCAGGACGAGCCGGGCCGCCTGCTCGCGCACCATCTCGGCCGCGCGCTGCAACTCACCAACATCCTGCGTGATATCGACGAAGACGCCGGCATCAACCGCTGCTATCTGCCGCGTGAGTTGCTGGCGCGCGAAGGCATCGCCATCGAGAGCCCGGCGCAGATCGCCGACGACCCGTCGCTGCCGCGCGTCTGCGCGACGCTCGCCGAGCGCGCCAAGGAACACTTCGCCGCCTCCGACGCCATCATGAACCGCGAGCCGCGCGCTCAGGTGCGCGCGCCGCGCATCATGTCGGGCGTCTATCGCGTACTGCTCGATCGCACGCTCGATCGCGGCTTCGACATTCCGCGCACGAAGGTCAGCAAGCCGAAGCTGCGCATGCTGTGGATCGTCGCGCGTTACGCGTTCTTCTGACCTGATGCAAAAGCTCGTACATGTGGTCGGCGCGGGCCTCGCCGGCCTCGCCGCCGCGGTGCAATTGCAGCGGCGCGGCGCGCAAGTCGTGCTGCACGAGGCCGCCGGCCAGGCGGGCGGGCGCTGCCGTTCGTACTACGACGCCAAGCTGGGCGCGACCCTCGACAGCGGCAATCACATGGTGCTGTCGGGCAACGCCGCCACGCTCAACTACGCGCGCGCGATCGGCGCCGCCGACGAACTCGTCGGCCCGGCGCAGCCCGACTTTCCGTTCGTGGATCTCGCGACGCGGGCGCGCTGGACCGTGCGGATGTCGCCGGGACGCCTGCCCTGGTGGATCTTCGATCCGAATGCGCGCGTGCCCAATACCGGGCCGGGCGAGTACCTGTCGCTGATACCGCTGCTGTTCGCCAAGCCCGGACGCCGTCTCGTGCAGACCATGTGCTGCAATGGCCCGTTGTGGGACCGTCTGCTGCGGCCGCTATTTCTCGCGATGCTGAACGTCGAGCCACGCGAGGCGTCGGCCGAACTCACGAGCGCGATGGTTCGCGAAACGCTGCTTGCCGGCGGCCTCGCGTGCCGGCCTCTGATGGCGCGCAACGGACTCGGCAGTGCGTTCGTCGATCCGGCACTGCGGCTGCTGCAACACGGCGGCGCGGCGATCCGGCTCGGCTCGCGTCTGCAAGAGATGGCGTTTGCCGCCGATAACCGCCGCGTGCACGCGCTGAATTTCGCGGACGAGACCATCGCGATCGAAGCGAATCACGCCGTGATTCTCGCGGTGCCGCCGCAGACCGCGCAGACGCTCGTGCCCAACGTGCGCACGCCGAATCGCTTCGCGGCGACGCTCAGCGTGCACTTCGCCGTCGAGCCGCCATTCGGCTTGTCGCCGGTCACGGCGCTGCTGAACGCCACGGCCGACTGGCTGTTTGCGTTCGACGGCCGCGTATCGGCGACCGTCTACGCCGCTGACCGCCTGCTCGACACACCGCAAGAAACGCTGGCGCAAACCGTCTGGGCCGAAGTGGCCCAAGCCGCCAACCTGCCGGCCGAACCGATGCCGCCGTGGCAAGTCACGCTGGAAAAACACGCGACATTCGCCGCGCTGCCGGATCAGGAAACGCTGCGTCCCGGCACGCGTACTCGCTGGAACAATTTGATGCTCGCGGGCGACTGGACGGCCACCGGCCTGCCCGCGACGATCGAAGGCGCGATCCGCTCCGGCCAGAAGGCCGCGGACACGCTGCTGAATCAACCGATGGAACGCCGATGAACGATTTATCCCAAGCCCAGCAGTTGGGCGCCGTCCCGCCAGAATTCGCCACCGAGCCGGCGCTCGATGCGCCCGCCGCCGCGCCGCAAGCGGCTGTAGAGCATGCCTCGCCCGATGTTTCGCTCGACGCCGCCCTCGACGCCACGATCACGCGCGCCACCGATGCGATTCTCGCCGCGCAGAAACCCGACGGCCACTGGGTCTACGAACTCGAAGCCGACGCGACGATTCCCGCCGAATACGTGCTGCTCGTCCACTATCTCGGCGAAACGCCGAACGTGGAACTGGAGCAGAAGATCGCGCGTTATCTGCGCCGCATCCAGTTGCCCAACGGCGGCTGGCCGCTTTTCACCGACGGCGCGCTCGACATCAGCGCGAGCGTGAAGGCGTATTTCGCGCTGAAGATGATCGGCGACCCCGTCGACGCCGAGCACATGGTCCGCGCGCGCGAGGCGATTCTCGCGCATGGCGGCGCGGAACAGGCGAACGTGTTCACGCGGATTCTGCTCGCGCTGTTCGGCGTGGTGTCGTGGCGCGCGGTGCCGATGATGCCCGTCGAAATCATGCTGTTGCCCATGTGGTTTCCGTTCCATCTGTCGAAGGTGTCGTACTGGGCGCGAACCGTGATCGTGCCGTTGCTGGTGCTGAACGCGAAGCGGCCCCTCGCGCGCAATCCGCGCCGCGTGCGCATCGACGAATTGTTCCGCGGCGCGCCGGTCAACACCGGCATGCCGGCGCGCGCGCCGCATCAGCATGTCGGCTGGTTCCGCTTTTTCCGTGGCGTGGACGTGCTGCTGCGCGCGGTCGACGGCCTGTTCCCGCATCCGCAGCGCGAACGCGCGGTGCGCGCGGCGGTCGCTTTCGTCGATGAACGGCTGAACGGCGAGGACGGCCTCGGCGCGATTTTCCCGGCAATGGCCAACTCGGTGATGATGTACGACGCGCTCGGCTATCCGGCCGATCATCCGAACCGCGCGATTGCCCGCCAGTCGATCGAAAAACTGCTCGTCGTCAAGGATGACGAGGCGTATTGCCAGCCTTGTCTGTCGCCGGTATGGGACACGTCGCTCGCCGCGCACGCATTGCTCGAAACCGGCGAGGCGCGTGCCGAACAGGCGGCCGAGCGCGGGCTCGCGTGGCTGCGTCCGCTCCAGATTCTCGACGTGCGCGGCGACTGGATCTCGCGCCGCCCGAACGTGCGGCCTGGCGGCTGGGCGTTCCAGTACAACAACGCGTATTACCCGGACGTCGACGACACGGCGGTGGTGGCGATGGCGATGCATCGCTCGGCGGCGCTCACGCAATCCGACGTCGACCGCGAAGCCATTGCGCGCGCGCGCGAATGGGTGGTCGGCATGCAAAGCAGCGATGGCGGCTGGGGCGCGTTCGAGCCGGAAAACACGCAGTACTACCTGAACAACATTCCGTTCTCCGATCACGGCGCGTTGCTCGATCCGCCGACCGCCGACGTGTCGGGCCGCTGTCTGTCGATGCTCGCGCAACTCGGCGAACTGCCGCAGGGCAGCGAGCCGGCGCAGCGCGCGTTCGCCTACATGCTGAAAGAGCAGGAATCGGACGGCAGCTGGTACGGCCGCTGGGGCCTGAACTACATCTACGGCACGTGGACGGCGCTCTGTTCGCTGAACGCCGCCGGCATGCCGCACGACGACCCGCGCATCAAGCGCGCGGTGCAGTGGCTGCTGTCGATCCAGAACGAAGACGGCGGCTGGGGCGAGGGCGGCGAGAGTTACAAGCTCGACTACCGCGGCTACGAGCGCGCGCCGAGCACGGCATCGCAAACCGCCTGGGCGCTGATGGGCCTGATGGCCGCGGGCGAGGTCAATCACGAAGCGGTGGCGCGCGGCGTCGCCTATCTGCGGCGCGAACAGCGCGAGCACGGCCTGTGGGACGAAACACGTTTCACCGCCACGGGTTTCCCGCGCGTGTTCTATCTGCGCTATCACGGGTATCGCAAGTTCTTCCCGCTGTGGGCGCTGGCGCGCTTCCGTCATCTGAAGCGCAACGGGCTCACGCGCGTCGCGGTCGGGATCTGACGGATGCCGCTTTCGACAACGCCGTCAACCGAGGCGGGCGGCGGCAGCTTGCCGGTGATCTTCGTGACGGGGATGGCGTTCGAGGCGCGCATCGCGCGCGGCCAGGGCGTGGAGGTGGTCTATGCGGCGCGCGCCGATCTGCTCGAGCGCGCGTTGAGCGCGGCGGTCGCGCGCGGCTGTTCGGGGATCGTCAGTTTCGGCACCGCGGGCGGTTTGGCGCCGGATCTGGCGCCGGGCGCGCTGATCGTCGCCGAGGCCGTCGAGGGACCGTTTGGACGTCTGGCGACCGATCGTCCGTGGGCTGACAGGCTCGCCGCCGCATTCGCCAGCGGGCCGCTGGCGGCGCGTCTACGGCGCGGCCTCGTGGCCGCTGTCACCGCACCGTTGGTGAGCGCGGACGACAAGCGCGTGCTGCATCGTTCGAGCGGCGCGTTGGCGGTGGATATGGAATCGCACATTGCCGGCGCGACCGCCGCCGCGCATGGCGTGCCGTTCGCCGTGTGCCGGGCCATCGTC
This sequence comes from Paraburkholderia terricola, assembly GCF_003330825.1. Lineage (NCBI taxonomy): Bacteria > Pseudomonadati > Pseudomonadota > Betaproteobacteria > Burkholderiales > Burkholderiaceae > Paraburkholderia > Paraburkholderia terricola. Next base: position 1,127,126 of record NZ_CP024942.1, on the reverse strand, counting down.
GATCCGGCGTGGCGCACGTTGCCGTCGGCCGCCACGGCCGGTCTGCGGGACGACGGCAGCACGGCGCTCGCGCCGATTCTGCGGGAATTGATGCGGCAACCGTCGCAGATCGGAGCACTGATCCAGGTCGCCGCCGATGCGCGGGCCGCGCGGACTTCGCTGGTGCAGGCCCGGCGCGCGATGGCCGTGGCTGGCGCGTTGCTGCCGACAGCAGGCTGAAGCGGCTGCGAGCCGGAGCCGAGCCGCCGCGACGTCGAGCTGATCGAGCGCGTTTTCTTTCCCACGCTGCGCCGCATGCGTAGGCCGCAATTCTTCTAGGTTCTGTCCTGTCTCCGTGGTGCGCTCATGTGAAGCGCACCACGGCGGCGCATTGCACGCCGCTACCGAATCGTTACTGCGCCGCGGGCGCGGCGGCCGGCTGTTTCTCACCGACCGGCGCAACTTGGGGTGCCGGCGCAACCTCTCCTGACGCGCCCGCGGGTGCCGCGGCCGGCGTCGCCGGCGTTACGCCCGCTGCGCCGCTGGCGGGCGCAGGCGCGTCGCCGGGATCGGTGTAGTTAGGCACCCCCGCCGGAGCGCCTGTGGCGCTTCCCGAGGCTGCGTTCGGGGCTTCTGCCGTATCGCCCGGGTCGGCGTAGTTCGGCAGGCCGGCGGGCGCACCGGCGGCCGCGCCCTTGGCCGGGATCGCCGGCGTGCCGGAATCGCCCTGGTCCTCGTAGTCCGGCAGCGGCGCGGCGTTGTCGCCCGTGCCGCGCAGACGCGCCCGGCGCTGCTGCGTGTACGCATCGCGCACGAACGAGTATTTGTCCAGCGCGGCCTGTTGCAGCAGATCGGTCGCGCCCAGCAGGTCGGAGCGCACGCTCACGAATTGCAGCACGTACAGCGGATTGCGCTCCGCCGGCTCGATGTAGTTCAACGGATTGAATTTCACATCGACCACGAGACCCATGCTGTCGCGCACCGTGCTCGGGCCGAACAGCGGCAGTACGAGATACGGGCCCGACGGAATGCCCCAGTGGCCGAGCGTCAGCCCGAAGTCCTGATGGTGTTTCGGCAGGCCGGCCGGCGTCGCCCAATCGAGCAGACCGCCCAGGCCGAAAGTGGAATTGAACGCGAAGCGGACGAGGTCTTCCGTCGCGTCGGTGATCTTCAATTGCAACAGGGCGTTGGCGGCGTTGCTCAGGTCGCCCAGGTTCGAGAAGAAGTTGCTCACGGCGGTGCGCAGCGGCTGCGGCGTGACCTTCTGATAGCCCTTTGCAACCGGCACGGCGATGTAGCGGTCCACCCCGTCGTTGAAGTTGAACACGGCCCGGTTCACCGGTTCGAACGGGTCGCCCGGCTTGCGGTCGGGGCCGGTCGCGCAGCCCGAGATCAGACCGGTGGCGGCGAGCGCCAGCACGGTGGTACGCAGCTTCATTCTGATATTCCTTTGTGCTTCGCGCGACGGGCGCGCGGCTTGCCCATCAGCACGGGTTGGAACACCACCGCGCCGATCAGTGTGCAAAACAACGAGAGCGCCAGCAGGCGTCCCATGCTCGAGGTTCCCGGATGATGCGACAGCCAGAGGCTGCCGAATGCGGTCGCGGTGGTCGCCGCGCTGAACAGCACCGCGTGCGTGAGGCTCGATTGCAAGAGGCCGGTTTGGCCGTTGCGCCACGCCATCACGAAGTAGATCTTGAATGCGACGCCGACCCCCAGCATGAGCGGCAACGCGATGATATTCGCGAAGTTCAGCGGCATGCCGAACACCACGCACAGTTCCAGCGTGACGAGCGCCGACACCAGCAGCGGCACCAGCGTGCGCAGCATGTCGCCGAAGCGCCGCAGCGCGATCCACAGCAGGATCGCGATCGACAGCAGCGCCCAGCCCGCCGCCTGCAGGAACGCCTTGATGATCGTGTCCGCCGAATGCAGGATCGAAATCGGCCCGCCGATCGCGCCGGGCTCCGCCTTCTTCACCGCATGGGCGAAGCGGGCGAGCATCGCGTCGTCGTTCGGATCGGTGCCGGCCTGGACCTTCGGCGCGATGTCGACCAGCGCGCGGCCGTCTTTCGAGATCCAGCCCGCCGAGATTTCCTTGGGCAGGTTCTCGCGAGTGATCTGAGTCGGCTGCAACAGATTTTCCAACTGCTTCAGCGCGATGCGCAGCGGCTCGGACATCGCGGTTTCGGCGCGCTCGCGCACGGCGGCGTCGGCGGCGGCCAGCTTTTGCAGCGTCGCCGACAGATGCTTGGCCTCGGCGGCGCCGGGGCCCGGATGGTCCTCGGCGGCGAGCGCGAGCTGATTCGACGCGCGCTTTAACGCCGCGACGCGCAGCGCGTCCGTGGCTTGCGGCGCGGGGGTCTGCTGCAACGCGGGCAACAGTTGCTGCGCGGCGCTCGCGACCAGCATCAGCTTTTGCTGCTGCTCGGTGGGAATGAACGTGTCGAGCGTGGTGACGCGGCCCACTTCCGGCAGCGTGCGCAAATGCGCGGCCATGCGGTTGGCGTCGGCTTGCGAGGCGGCGAGCGCATGCACGTTGTTGACGGCGGCTTCCGGCGAATCCTTCAGCGAGATCAGCGTCGCCATGGACTCCGTATGCGGGTCTTTCAGATGCAGCGGGTTGAAGTCGAAACGCAAGTGCGCGAGCAAGGGCGTCGCGCCGAGCACGACGATCAGCGTGCCGATCAACACCGGCTTGCGGTTTTGATCGAGGAAATCGTCGACGGGAGCAAGTTGCTTGAAGCCCGGCGAAGCGGGTTCGCCCGGTGGACTGAAGACTTTCAGCAGCGCGGGCAGCAACGTCATGTTGGTGAAGTACGCGACGAACATGCCGACGCCCGCGATCTCGCCCAACTCCGACACGCCGCGATAAGCCGTCGGCAGGAACGAGAAGAAGCTCAACGCGACGGCGACCGCCGCGAGCGTGAGCGGCACGCCGATGCTGTGCGACGTGTGCATGAGGGCCGCCGAAAGGCGGTCGTCGCGATTGCGCTCCTCACGATACTTGACCCCGAACTGCACGCCGAAATCGACCCCGAGTCCGACGAACAGCACCATGAACGCGACCGAGATCATGTTGAGCGCGTCCACCAGCATCAGGCCGAGCGCCGCGGTGATCGCGAGCCCGACGAACAGCGTGATGAACACGGCCGCGATCATGCGGCCCGAGCGCAGCGCGAGCCACAAGATGATGAGAACGACAATAAACGTGCCGATGCCGTTGAGCACCGCGCCGTCCTTGACCGAGGCGAATTCTTCGTCGGCGAGCGGCTGTTCGCCGGTCAGGCGGACGGTGGCGCCATAGCGTGAGTCGAGGTGCAGCGAGGCGGCGGTGTCGCGGATCGCCTTCGACGCGCTCGCGCCCGGCTCCAACGCGTCGTAATTCACAACCGGCTGCACGACGACGAAAGCGCGCGCCGGATGGGTGGCGGCGCTCTTGTCGACCAGCGCGCGCCACGAGAAGGCGGCCGGCTGGCCGGCCAGTACGCGATCGAGCGTGGTCGCGCTTTGCGCCAGCAGATGGCTCATGTCGGCGAGCTTCACCTGGCCGAGTTGAAGCGGCAGCAACAGGCTCGTGGTGAGCGTGCCGGCGAGGCCGGTCAGGCTCGGATCGTGCGCAAGGGCGTTGACGAGCGGGCGCGACTGAACGAGTTGCGAAGTGGTCGACAGGACTTCTTCGGTTGACGGAAACAGCAGGCCGTTGTGTTCGAAGAACGGACCGCCCGCTGGCTGCGAAACCGCCACGAACTCCTTCGGATCGGCTTTGAGCGCGGCGGTGAGCGCGCCAGCCGCGGCGTCGGCGAATTCGGGAGCGCGCGCTTCGACCACCACCAGCACGGTTTCGCCGCGATCCGGGAAGGCCTCGCTCATGGCATGTTCGAGCGCCGACCATTGCGGGTCCGTCTCGATGAGACGGCTGATGTCCGTGTTGATCTTGAAGTGATGAGCGACGTAGATGCCGCTCAAAACGGCGAGCACGAGCGACAGGGCGATGATCCATAGCGGATGACGCACCGAATAGGCGACGAGACGGACGATGGATGACTTCAGCATGTAGGCGAGACGGGCCTTATCGCGGGTGTTGTTCTTGACGAAAGAGCACAAGTATACAGAGCCGAAGCGATCTGACTCAGGTTCGTCGGCAACCGTTGGCAACCCGGCGCAACAAATCGAGGTAGCAAATGCGGCTCCCGGTCCGGCCATGCCGAGCGGGAACGCAATATCGGTATACTGGTCTATCCTGTTTTCGCCGCGGACTTGCGAACTTCGCGGCGCTGACTTCTTCCAGTTCTGGCGAGCGTATGAAACGTTATCTGTCTGCTTTTCTGGCTGCGGCCGTGGTGTCCACGGCGGCCTATGCGCAAAGCGCGCCCGATGCGTTGGTGAAGAGTGCCGTCGAGGGCACGGTGAGCGCCATGAAGGCCGATCCGCAGGCGCGCGGCGGCGACATGGCGAAGATCACCCAGCTGGTCGAAACGCGGTTCGTGCCGGCAACGGACTTTCAGCGCACCACGCGCATTGCTGTCGGAAAGGCCTGGAGCACCGCGACGCCCGAGCAGCAAAAGCAGTTATATGAGCAATTCACGCTGCTGCTCGTGCGCACTTACGCTTCCTCGCTTTCGCAGCTGCGCGATCAGGATGTGAAGTTCAAGTTCTTGCCGGCCAATGTTCCGGCCGGCGCTAGGGACGTCGTGGTGCAGTCGCATGTACTCAGTCGCGGCGGCGACGACGCCATCGACTACCGGCTGACCAAGGGTCCCTCCGGCTGGAAGATTTACGACATCAACATGATGGGCGCCTGGCTGATTCAGGTCTATCAAACGCAGTTCGCCGATCAGCTTTCGAAGGGCGGGGTCGACGGGCTGATCAAGTTCCTGGCCGCGCACAATGCGCGCGGCGCAGGTTAGGCCCTCTTCCTTGGCTGCAGATAAAAAAGCGCGGTGGCTTTGATTGCCACCGCGCTTTTTTTATAACCCTTTATAACCCCTATACGGGGCGGCGCGACACCGCCCCTGAACCAACCCTCTCAGTGCGCAGTAGCCGTCTGCACCTTCTTGCCCTTGCCGCTGCGCTGAATCTCTTCCAGCTTGATCTCGACGTGGCGGGAAAACACGTAATCGGCGGGGCGTTGCTTGTCCAGCGGAATGTCCTTGGTGAACGCGCCTTCCGTTTTCGGACCGCGCAAGCTGACCTTGAGTGCCTTCAGCGGATGCGCCACCGTGTCCATCACGGCCGTTGCCTCGAAGCCGCAGTGCACCATGCAGTCAGCGCACTTCTCGTAGTTGCCGGTGCCGTACTTTTCCCACTCCGTGGTTTCCATCAATTCCTTGAAGGTCTTCACATAGCCTTCGCCGACCAGATAGCACGGCTTTTGCCAGCCGAACACGGTACGCGCCGGGTTGCCCCACGGCGTGCATTCGTAGGTCTGGTTGCCGGCCAGGAAGTCGAGGAACATGGCCGACTGGCTGAACGACCAGTTCTTGCCGTTGTTGCCGCGCTTGAAAATCTCGCGGAACAAATGCTTGGTCTTGTCGCGGTTCAGGAAGTGCTGCTGATCCGGCGCGCGTTCATACGCATAGCCCGGCGAAACGGTGATGCCGTCCACGCCCATCGGACCGACCGTATCGAAGAACGCGGCCACGCGTTCCGGCACGGCGTCGTTGAACAGCGTGCAGTTGATGTTCACGCGGAAACCGCGGCGCTTGGCTTCCTTGATCGCCGCGACCGCCTTCTCGTAGACGCCGTCCTGCGAGACCGAGTGATCGTGCATCTGCTGGTCGCCGTCCAGGTGAACCGACCAGACGAAGTACGGATTCGGCTCGTAGTCGTCCATTTTCTTTTCCATCAGCAGCGCATTCGTGCACAGGTACACGAACTTCTTGCGCGCGATGATGCCCTTCACGATCTGCGGCATTTCCTTGTGCAGCAACGGCTCGCCGCCTGCGATCGACACCACCGGCGCGCCGCATTCGTCGACTGCGCCCAGGCACTCTTCCAGCGACAGGCGCTGATTCAGGATGGGATCCGGATAGTCGATCTTGCCGCAGCCATTGCAGGCGAGATTGCAGCGGAACAGCGGTTCCAGCATCAATGCGAGCGGGTAGCGTTTGTTGCCTGAGAGATGCTGACGCATGATGTATGCGCCGACCCGAACTTTCTGTAGCAGCGGAATAGACAAGACGTCCTCCTTAAACTTCGCGTGCAGCGAGTGGTTGCATCAGCTTCGATGGCAACTTGAATTCGACTTTTTCTTCACGGCCCGCCATCGTCGTGACATCGACAGGCCCCAATGCGCTCAGCGCATCGATCACGTTCTTCACCATCTCTTCCGGCGCCGAAGCGCCCGCCGTGATGCCGACGGTCTGCACGTTGGCAAACCATTCCGGCTTCACTTCCGAACCGTCGGCGACGAGATAACTCGCCACGCCGCTTTCGCTGCCGATCTCGCGCAGCCGGTTCGAGTTCGAACTATTGGTTGCGCCCACCACGAGCAGCACGTCGACCTGCTTGCTCAACTCGCGCACCGCCGCCTGGCGATTTTGCGTGGCATAGCAGATGTCGCGCGTATCGGGACCGACGATGTCGGTAAAACGGCGCAGCAGGGCGTCGATGATGCCGCGGGTATCGTCCACCGACAGCGTGGTTTGCGTCACATAAGCGAGCGGCGTGTCGAGCGGCAGGTCGAGATGCGCGACTTCGGCTTCGCTCTGCACCAGCAGCACCTTGCCCGGGATCTGGCCGATCGTGCCTTCCACTTCGGGATGCCCGGCGTGGCCGATCAGAATCAGCGTGCGCCCCGCGCCCACATACTGGCGCCCTTGCACGTGCACCTTGGTGACGAGCGGGCAGGTCGCGTCGAGCACGTCGAGGCCGCGTGCCTCGGCGTCGCGTTCGACGGTTTGCGCGACACCGTGAGCGCTGAAGATCGCCACGGCGCCTTGCGGCACTTCATCGAGTTCCTCGACGAAGCGCGCGCCCTTCTGGCGCAGATTGTCGACCACGTGCCGATTGTGGACGATCTCGTGGCGCACATACACGGGCGCGCCGTGTTGCTGTAGCGCGCGATCGACAATCTCGATTGCACGAACAACGCCCGCACAAAAGCCCCGGGGTTGAGCAAGGATGACTCGCATAAGTTGGCGAACTCCGACTGACGCGGGATTCGAAGAAGCCGGTAAATCTGACTTTATCGCCGCGATCATCTAATTAGTTGACGTCTTGAACGCCGGCGCCATGCCGCCGGGTAGCAAAACCAAACGCGCATTCTAACGCTATCAGGCCGGCTTTGCTTTGCCAGGCCCGCCAGGCGTTGGGCGCACGCCGCAGTGGAGCGGTTGCCGCCAGGCGGCATATTGGCTGCGCGCGCGGCAATGCGCGGCAATGATTACACGCTGCACCGGATTATCGGAACCCTTAAACTACGTGGTCCCGCGGCGCGGTTTCGCGGCCGCATTACAGACTGGAATCGAGGCTCGCTGGATGGACGTCGATCAATACGAAAACTTTCCGGTCCCGAGCGTGTTGCTGCCGAAGGCGCTGCGCGCGCCCGCCGGCATTCTCTATCAGGTGGTGCGCACCGCCGCCGACATCGTGGACGAAGGCGACTGGAGCGCGGCCGAGCGGCACGCGCGCCTTGCCGACTTCCGCGCCGGTCTCGACGCGGTGGCGGCGCGCCGCGCCGCTCGCGTGCATCCGCTGCTGTTCGGCAAGCTGGCCGGCGTGGTGGCGCAATACAGGCTGCCGCTCGCGCCGTTGTACGACCTGCTGCTTGCGTGCGGGCAGGACATCGACGCCAACCGTTACGCCGACCGCGCCGCATTGCTCGATTATTGCCGGCATTCGGCGAACCCGATCGGGCATCTGCTGCTGCATCTGATGGACGCCGCCACGCCGGAGAATCTCGCCGACGCCGACGCGATCTGCACGGCGTCGCAGTTGATCAGCTTCTGGCTCGACGTCGCGGCCGACTGGAAACAGAACCGCCTGTATCTGCCGCTCGCCGATCTGCAGCGCTTTAACGTGACCGAGGCGCACATCGCCAACGGCGTCGTCGACGACGCGTGGCGCGAACTCATGGCGCACGAAGTCGCGTTCGCGCGCGAGATGCTGGTGCGCGGCGCGCCGCTCGCGTTGCGCATTCCGGGGCGGCTGGGTATCGAGCTGTGCGGCGCCGTCCACGGCGGCCTGCGCTTTCTGGAGCGAATCGAGGGGGCGGGCTACGACGTGTTTCGCGCGCGTCCCGAGCTCAACACGTTCGACTGGTGCGTCGTCGCGGTACGCACGGTGGTGATGCGCCTGTCGCGGCGCGTCGGCGGGCAAGCGCGTTCAATCGAGGGTAATGCTTAATGGCGGCGGTTCTGTTTCTTCTTTCGTGTCTTTCGCTGTTGATCTGGTGTCTGCTGCTGTTCGCGCGCGGCGGTTTCTGGCGCGCGCGTCCCGCCGCGCCGCTCGCGCTCGCGCCGCGCGAAACGTGGCCGGCGGTCGCCGCCGTGGTGCCCGCCCGCAATGAAGTCGACGTGATCGCCCAGGCGGTCAGCACGCTGCTTCAGCAGGACTATGCGGGCGATTTCCACGTGATCGTCGTCGACGACCACAGCACCGACGGCACCGCCGACGCCGCCCGTGCCGCCGCGCTGCAACTGCAATGCCCCGACCGCTTGACGGTGCTCGCCGCGAAACCGCTGCCGCCTGGCTGGTCCGGCAAGGTGTGGGCGCAGTCGCAAGGCATCGAGGCGGTGCGCACGCTCGGCGTGCCCGCCGACTTTCTGCTGCTGACCGACGCCGACATCGGCCATCCGGCGGATGCGCTCGCGCAACTCGTGGCTCGCGCGGATGCGGAACAGCGCGACCTCGTCTCGCTGATGGTGCGTCTGCGCTGCGATTCGTTCTGGGAAAAGGCGCTGATTCCGGCGTTCGTGTTTTTCTTCGCCAAGCTGTATCCGTTCGCATGGGTCAACAACCCGCGCAATCGCACGGCGGCGGCGGCGGGCGGCTGCATGCTGGTGCGCCGCGGCGCGCTGGAGGAAGCGGGCGGCATCGAGTCGATCCGTGCCGAGCTGATCGACGACTGCAGTCTCGCCGCGCGGATCAAGCATCGCGGCACGGGGCGTCATCCGATTCGTCTGGACGTGGCGGCGCGCAGCGTGTCGCTGCGTCCGTACGATAGCTGGCGTGACATCTGGAACATGATCGCGCGCACCGCCTTCACGCAGTTGCATTACTCGCCGCTGCTGCTGGTGGGCACGCTGGCCGGCATGACGATCATTTACCTGATGCCGCCCGTGGCCGCGCTCGTGCTCGGTCCGGTGGGCTGGCCCGCGTGGCTGGCGTGGGCGGCCATGTGCTGCGCCTACGCGCCGATGCTCGGCTACTATCGCCGCTCGCCGTTGTGGGCGCCGTTTCTGCCGCTGGTGGCATTGTTTTATGTCGGCGCGACGTTCGCGTCGGCGGTGCGCTACTGGCGCGGCAAGGGCGGGCAATGGAAGGCGCGCGTGCAGGCGCCGGTGCAGGAGCGTTGAGGCGTCGCGTCGCGGTTTGCGAAGAACGGCTTGAACGAAAAGCGGCGCCCGGGAGCGCCGCTTTTTCATCTCAACCCTTGGTGAGCATCATGTAAAGCTGGATCACCATGTCGGGCGAGAACGTGAACGGCACCCAGCCGTGGCCGGTGTGGCGCATGACCAGCAAACGGTCGCCATTCGACTGTTTTTGCACCGCCATGACCGGATTCCTGGTCGACACGAAGCGCCAACCCGGCGGGATGCCAGGCGGCGGCTCGGGCGTCATCGACGCGCGCGCGTTCGACAATTCCTCGATCAGCTTGCCGATCTGGTCAGCACGCAACGCGACCGTCTGGCCGCCGATCGTCATGGTGATCTCGTTCTGCGCGGGGCGATTGATTTCGAGCGTGGGCTGAAGCTGCGCGGCGGACTCCTCCACGGACGCCGGCGCTTGCTCCACGGCGGCAGGTGCGGGTGTCTCGGGGATGTTTTCGGCCTGCGGGGCCACGACAGCCTGAATGAGCTGATCGACGCCCGTTTCCAGTGCGCCGAGCTGTTCGTGAAGGTTCATGCGAGGTTTCTCTGGTAAGACCCGCGATTTTACCTGCTGCGCGTAGGCTTTTACCTGTCGCAACCACGTTGACGTTGTAACAAAATGCTGACGCCCGCGCCGGGTCGTGCGGCGCGGGCGTGATCGTTCATGCGCGCGTCAGCGCGTTTGTCAGGGCTTCAGGAAGCCGGCTTGCCGGAACCATTCGAGCGCATCGCTCAAGCCTTCACGATAGGGCCGCGCGCGATAGCCGAGTTCGCGTTCCGCCTTCGCCGATGTGAAGTACATCTTGTTCTTCGACATCTTCAGGCCGTCGACGGTGACGAACGGTTCGCGCTTCGTGAATCTCGCGACCGCTTCCGCGCCCATCGCGAGCGGATAGAGCGGCCAGCGCGGCAAGCTCAGCGTGGGCGCCTTGCGGCCGGTCAGCGCCGCAATGTCGGCGAGCATTTGCTGAAGCGGCAGATTCTCGCCGCCGAGCACGTAGCGCTCGCCGATCTTGCCGCGTTCGAGCGCGAGAAAATGGCCGGCCGCCACGTCGTCCACGTGCACGAGGTTCAGCCCCGTATCGACGAACGCCGGAATCTTGCCGAGCGCCGCCTCGACGATGATGCGCCCGGTCGGCGTGGGCTTCACGTCGCGCGGACCGATCGGCGTGGATGGATTGACGATTACCGCCGGCAGCCCGTCCTCGGCGATCATCCGCTCCACCGCGCGCTCGGCCAGCACCTTGCTGCGCTTGTACACGCCGATGGCCTGATCAGCCTTGAGCGGCGAGGTCTCGTCCGCGGACTGGCCCGAGCTGGTGACTTTCAGCGTCGCCACGCTGCTCGTATAGACGATGCGCTCCACGCCTTCGTGCAATGCCGCGCGCATGGTCGCTTCGGTGCCTTCCAGATTCGCGCGCTCGATTTCGCTTGGGTCCGGCGCCCACAGGCGATAGTCGGCGGCGACGTGCAGCAGGTAACGCACGCCGCGCAACGCGACGCGCATCGACGCTTCGTCGCGCATATCGCCCACGACGATTTCCGCGTCCAGCGCCTCGACGTTCTTGCGCGGACTGGTGGCACGCACCAGCACGCGCACCTTGAAACCCTTTTGTTGCGCGATGCGCGCCACCGACGAGCCGACGAAGCCGGATGCGCCGGTCACGAGCACGAGATCGCGATTCTGTTCGGACATTCTGTTTCCATTTCCCGCGTGACAGTCGACGGATTGTACGTGGCGCGCGCGCCGCGTGTCGCGCGATGCGTGCCGGGCGCGTGCGCAAGGCAAACCGGCAAGCCGCCGAGCAAGCTCGCCGCGACGCGACTAGAATGCCGGCTTGAAAGTTTCGTGTAGCGAGGACGGCATGGCCCCGGATCTGGATCAGCGGATCGAAACATATTACGTGCGGGTGCGCGGCATCGTGCAGGGCGTCGGCTTTCGCCACGCGACCGTGCGCCAGGCTCACGCGCTCGGTATCAAGGGATGGGTGGCGAACCTCGACGACGGTTCCGTCGAAGCGATGCTGCAGGGTTCGGCCAATCAGGTCGACCGGATGCTGTCGTGGCTGCGTCACGGCCCGCCGGCGGCGCGCGTGACCGAGGTGGCCGGCGAGGAGCGCGCGACCGAAAAACGCTTCGAGCGTTTCGAGCAGCACTGAGCGGCCATTACGAAGATCCGTAAAGGCAAAGGCGGCGGGCCATCGGGTTGATGGCCTGCCGCGTTAGTGTTTGAGCGTCCCGCGTCTCGGAAGCGCTGACCGCCTATTGGCCTATTGCGCTACCAGCAAACTCTCCGCGAATCCCCATTCCTTTTCGACCCACTGATGGGTACACGCGAAGCCGGCATCGTCGGCGATCGGGTGCATTTCTTCCGCGCGATATTTGTGGCTGCTCTCGGTCCAGATGGTTTCGCCCGCCTTGAGCGACACCGTCAACTCCGCCGCGCCCACGCGCACGATGAGGTCGCGTGTGGCGCGCAAATGCATCTCGATGCTGCGCGCGTCGGGGTTGAAGCGTGCGACGTGCTCGAACGCATCGAGCGGGAAATCGCCGTCGAGTTCGCGATTGATGCGCGCGAGCAGATTCAGATTGAACGATGCCGTCACGCCGATCGAATCGTCATAGGCCGCGATCAGCACCGGCGTCGGTTTGATGAGATCGGTGCCGAGCAGCAGCGCGTCGCCGGGCGCGAGCATGGTGCGGATATCGCGCAGAAAACGCGTCGCAGCGAGTCTGCCGAAATTGCCGATCGTGCTGCCCAGAAACAGCACGAGCAGCCTTTCGTCCGCCGCGCGTTTCTTGCTGACTTCGGCGAGACCGGCCAGGTAATCGCGTTCATAACCGACGATCGAAATCCGCTCGATGTCGCCGAGTTCGCGCCTGCACAACTGCAACGCGCTGCGAGAAATTTCAATCGGACAGTAAGAAGTAGGGCGCTTTTTACACAGTGCTTCCAGAATGCGCCGTGTTTTACGGCCGCTGCCGCTGCCGAGTTCGGCGACCGTCACGTCATGCGGCAAATGGGCGACGATGTCGGCGGCATGCCTCGCGAGCAGTCGCTCCTCGGCGCGCGTCACACCGTATTCGGGCAGCACGGTGATGACCTCGAACAGCGCGGAGCCTACTTCGTCATACAGATACTTCGACGGCAGCTCTTTCTGCGGCGTATGGGTGAGTCCCGCGCGGACCTCGGCGGCGAAGGCTGAGCGCAGGTCGGGGGATGCGTCGTGCGAGAGGGCTGGCTGGGTCATGCTGGCTCCAGTAGTCACATTCGATGAGCAGGATTGCTGGCCGGGCGGCGGCATGCGGATTCGACGAAACGTTGATGCATGCCGCAGGGAAAGAAGGGGCTCGGTCCGTGTTGACCATGTTGTAGCCGGCCCGGCTCGTTGAGGTGGCAAATGCGTTCAAACGGCGTTGCAAACGAAGTCGAGAAGCGTGTCGTCGGCAAACGATGCCGCGACAGACCGTCTAGCAAGATTCGCGCTTGAGGCATGGCGCGCGACGTTGCGGGTGAAATGTCTCCGATTCGCCCATCGCGCGTGAAGTTATGTTCTAGTGCATCGACGCGCGATGCGCACGAAATAAATTGCGGCCTGCGGCTCGACAACGCGCGAAGCGGCAAGCGGATAACCCGTCTAGAATGCCGCTTGCCTCGTGATCTGTCGAATACATCCAATGACAACAATAGCCGCCGGACCGCGCGATGTTGCGCTGCACACATCCGCGTTCGCGCCTGCGCGCGCATCGCATGCGCAACGGTTCGCGCGATGAACCAGTACGACCTCAGACGCGGTATCGCATTGTCGGTGGGTGCATCGGCGATGTTCGCCTTGCTCTCGGTTTACGCGAAACTGCTCGCGCCGCTGAGCGGCCTCGACATATTCGCGTGGCGCATCGTGTGGACCGTGCCCGGCGCGCTGTTGCTGATCGTGCTACGCCAACGCATGCCGATTTTCCGGCAACTTGTTTACCGCATGGTGACCGAGCCGAAGATTGCCGCCGCGATGGTCGTGAGCGCCGCGCTGCTCGGCGCGCAACTGTGGGTGTTTCTGTGGGCGCCGTTACATGGCCGCATGCTCGAAGTCTCGCTCGGCTATTTCCTGTTGCCGCTTGCGATGGTGCTGGTGGGGCGCTTCTACTATCGCGAGCGCCTCGACGGCTTGCAGTGGCTCGCCGTTATCTGCGCCGCCGTGGGCGTGGGTCATGAACTGTGGATGACACGCGCTTTTTCGTGGCCCACCTTGCTCGTCGTGCTCGGCTATCCGCCGTATTTCGTGTTGCGCCGCAAGATCCAGCACGATTCGCTCGCGATCTTCACGGTGGAGATGGCGCTTCTGTTGCCGGCGGCGGCGGTCTTTATCGTCAGCGGCGATTCGCTGACGGTGATCGGCGGCCGCCTCGACATGTGGTGCCTGTTCTTGCCGGGCCTCGGCGCGCTCAGCACCCTTGCGCTGGCTTCGTACCTGAAGGCGAGCCGTCTGTTGCCGGTCGCATTGTTCGGCGTTCTCGGCTATGTCGAGCCCGTGTTGCTCGTGCTCGTTTCGATCACGTTGCTCGGCGAAACACTGCGCGCCGAGCAATTGGCCACCTATATTCCGATCTGGATCGCGGTCGCGCTGACCGCCTTGCATAGCGTGCGGCTCGTTCGGCTCGCGCCGACCTAGGACTTCGCCGGGTCCTGCCGCGTTGCTCAACGATGCGCCGCCGCATGATCCGCATTGATGCGAGTCGGGCCGACTTGCGCCTCGATCGCTTCGCGCAGCGCAGGCCGCCAGCCGAAAGCGAACAGCGCTTCGGCGAGAACGAATAGCGGGCCGATCAACAGGCCGATTACGTCGTCGACGAACGCCGGCTTGCGATGTTCGTAGGCCACGTGACCGATGAACTGAAATACCCAGCCGACCACGAAGAGGCCGATGCCGGTGGCGAGCCACATGAGCGTGGATTGCGCGCCGAGCCACTGGCCGAACGCAACGCACAGCACCGACACGAGCGCCATCATCACGCCGAGCGGCGCGTCGAGCACGAGGTAATAGACGGTCGCCGCGCCAAACAAGATCCACGCCGGCGACAACGCAAACGGTAGCGCGCCGGCGGCGAATGCGGGCCGGCTCGACAACACCCCGAGAGCCAGCACGATTAGCGGAATACCGATGAAATGAGTGGCGATGTTGCGCCGGTCGCGATGATAGGCCGCGTATTGCGTAAGCTGTTGCGTCAGCGTTCTCATGGATGCCGCTCCTTTGTCAAAGTCAGCATAATCGCGGGCGGCGGAATTTGAAACCATCGGTTAGCCGACAATCGGACAGGGACGTCGTCGCATGACTGCGAGATTTGCATCGAATGAGCTTGCCGCGTTGCTTGCGCGCAGCGCGTGGTTTCGCTCCGCGCCTGCCGCCATGCGGGCACCGTTGCTGGAAGCGGGCCGCGTCGAACATCTCGCGCCGGGCGAGCGGCTCTTCACACGCGGCGATTTCGACGATGGCCTCTATTGCGTGCTCGACGGCCTGATGAGAATCGGCGCGGCCAGTGCGAGCGGCAAGGAAGCGTTGCTCGCCGTGATCGAGCCGGTGAACTGGTTCGGCGAGATCGCGTTGTTCGACAATCGCGCGCGAACCCACGACGCGCATGCCGAACGCGATTCCGCGCTGTTTCATGTGCCGCGCGCCGCGCTCGGCGCATTGCTCGAACGCACCCCGAGTACTGGCACGCGTTCGGTTTGCTGCTGACGCAAAAGCTGCGCCTCGCCTTCGATGCCATTGAAGAGGCGGCCTTGCAGCTTGTCGCGCGCCGTGCCCAGACGTTCGATGAGTGCGCCGAGGCGCGCGTGATCGGCATGCGCGTTTCGTCGGTGAGCGGGTGATCGAACGCGAGCATCGCCTTCGTCAGCGTGCCTTTGCGAGCGTGCGCTGCCTCAACGGTCCGATCAGTGCTGCCGGAAGCGTCGAGATCAGTGTATGCAGCGTGAAATCGACGTCGTCGCGCGCAATGTCGAGCTCCACGCGAATTTCTTCGCGGACGGTTTCCATGCTGACGACATACACGCCAAGCGGGGAGTGAAGCAGTGCGCGCAGATGCGTTGCTGGAAGTTCGCGCGACGAGTGCGGCAGCGTTACCTGCAAGCGGGCGCGCGACGAGCGGAAGGGAATGACGTTGTTATGCTGAACCGGCGGCGCGCTGAGCGGCTGCGCGGCGAAGCTGTTGTTCGATTGGGTGAGAGCCATATGACGCGGCATGGGTTGATGCCGTGGTGAGTCGAGACAGTGTCAGATTAGATGCATGCGAGTAAACGCAGCGCAAAAATTGCGGGGCTCGCCGCAAAAATCATGCGGTCGCCGCGTTGGTCGGCTTCACGGAATTGCGTGTCGAACGCGCATGAAAAAAGGCGAGTCGTCAGACTCGCCCCTCCCTGAACGGCACAGCTCAGCCTGAGTTATTTACGTCTGCGTGGCCGCTGCGTGCCGAAACCGTACACGTGTTATTGCGTTTTCGTCGTGTCGGTCGTTGCGCCGTCGGTTTTTACCGGGGCAGTGCTGGCCTCGTTCGCGCTCTCCGTCTTGTCCTTGGCAGCGCCGGTTTCAACGGTCTTCTTCGTGGCTTTATGCGTCTTTGCCTTGTGCGTGGTGGAGGTCTTTTTCACATGCGCCTTGCTCGCGGCCTTCGTGGGCGCTTTGCTCGTGGCGGTGCTTTCGTCCGCGGCGCCGGTTTGCGCGGCGGTGTTCGCCTTCAGATTCGCCTGACCGGCGGCTTGCGTTTGCGCGGGTTGTGCGGATTCGGTGGTCGACGGTGCGGCCGTTTGTGCAAAAGCGGTCGACACGAGCAGGGCGGAAGCAACAGCGGTGAAAAGCGTCTTCATGGTGTAACTCCTGTTTTAACCGATCTAACCGATTGGTTCTTCGGTCTTACGGTGGTTTCGTCTTCGGCGGCCGAACTGGAATGTTCAGCGCTGCCGGTTTAACGTTGACCGGAAGACAGGAGTTGACGGCGCCGTGGTGACAAAACGTAAGCTATGAAACAGGTTGGATCAGGGCGAAGGCGGCGCGCGTCTTTCCGCCTTCGCGTGACCGTCGCGGCGAGCGCGTTATTGAAACGGGTTCCGCACGACGCCCGGTTTCGCATCCGGCTCGTCTTTCACTTTCGCGGGCAATTGGCTGTCCGCCTGCAATGCGGCGACGATCGCGTCCACCGCGTCCTTCAGCGCGAGCGCCGCCTTCAGTCCACGCTGGTCCCTGGTCAGTTCGAGCGTGCCGTTCACGACGACGCGCGTGGTGCCGTTGCTCACGGTCAGCGCGTCGCCCTGAATGTTGAGCACGTCGTCATCGTTCGAATAGGGTTTAAACACCTTTCAGTCCTCCCGGTCGCTGATCCTTGAGATTCTTCGGTATGCCCGGAAAGCGGATGCCCGATGCCGCTTCGAGTTCGTGAATCGTCCTGATCTCGTAACGGCTGGTCGAGACATTCTCCACCACCACGGCGAACGCCAGTTGCCGCGAAGGCACATAAATGGCCTTGAATAACTGCGTCGGCACGAACACGCGCGTCGGCCCGATGGTCTGCAACTGCTGGCCGCTGAAAATCGGCCCGGTGACCACGTAGGTATCGTCATACGACATGGCGATCTTGCGCACCGCCGTTTCGATGCGCGACCACAAGCGCTGATTGTTCTCACGGTTTTGCGGCACGACGTTCGCCAGCGAGAACGATTGTGCCATCGCTTGCTGATTCCAGCGATTGCCCGCCGGACTCATATGACCACGATCGAAGCCGCTGCGTTTGTAGTCCGCGAGCGTCGCGCCTTCGCCGTCGGGCAGACGCCTGTCCTCGAAGAATTTGTTGGTGCGCACCATGTCTTTCGCGGCTTCGATGTGGTCGCGCGTCAAAAGCTCGGCGGACCACAGCGGACCGTGCGTGATGCCCGAATGCAGAACCGCGAAATCGCTATAGCAAAGCATGCGCGCTTTCGGCGCCATCTTCTGATTGATCAGAACCGGCCATTGCGCATTCGGTGTGAACTGGGTGCAGGAAGACGCCGCGCTCGCGTGAGCGGCGACGGCGAATAACAGACAGGCAAACCACTTCTTCATGTGTCAGTCAGTCGAGGGGATTGGGGGCGCAAGTATAGCGTCGCGACTCCGAATCGAGCGGCGCTGAACGCGGAAAAAAGGCGGGGGAACGCGGTGGCGGGAAGGGAAGCGGGCGTGCAGCGCGAACAATCCTGCGCATGCGCCGCACAAAAAAAACGGGCCGCTTTTCAGCGACCCCAATGCGTGGATTTCCGACTCTACGCACGTCAGCTTAAATCGAGCTTAAACACATGGAGAACGGAGCATGACGTATCGCCCGGCGAGCGAATGCGCGCGCTTGCGCGCATTCGTGGACGTGAGCGGGAATTTCGACCGAATGGAAGAAAGCGCCGGATATTAATTTCCGAATACGCTGTGTTCAGCGTGGACCGTTTGACGATCGACCGCTTGCAGGCGCCAGAAGCCGCTGGTTTTTGCGCGCGTCGGCAAGGCAGTCCATGCGGCGGCGCCTTGCGCCGCGCTCACGCGCTGCTTGCGGTCGACGTGCAAGCCGCGCAGCGTGCACAGCGGCGCATCCGTGCTGGGCGCACAGAGCGTGGTGACGCCGTCTTCATCGTGCAACTCGCCCCACGGGGGCAGATCGATCCCCTGATGTGCTTCTCTCGACCACCGATGTTCGTCGGTATCGAGCCATAGCACAGCGTAATCGTGGTTCACGGTGGGATCGGAACCGTTGATCAGGATGGTCAGTCGCATGGCAGTTCCGTGCAATTACAGAGTGGGGCTTTAAGAGTCTACGTCGCTGCGCGTGTTATGCAAGCCGGGTGTGTGAGCGGCGCACAAAAAAATGCGGACGCCATGAAGCGCACGGCTGTACGATTGCCGCGTCGTCATCGTCGTTCGCGCAGCCGAGCCATGCGGGCATCGATTTCTACAACTCGCGGCATGCATGGGATGCCTGACTACGGCAACGTTCTGCGCGCAACGGACAGCGCATCGGTGCATGCGGCGGCTCAGTGATTCGCGGCGGTTGGCGAGACTCACCAGCTAGCCGCGGCAGAGCCGCCGCCAACCGCGAGCGGCTCCGCGAACACATTACGCGCGACGAGCGCTTAAAGCAGATCCAACGGCGCCGTCAAATCCCCGAGCGGCGCGAGTCCGTTGCTCGCGAACGCCCGATCGCGCGCCGCCACGCCTTCGAGCGGCGCCAGTCCATGCACGCGACTGATCAGGCGAAGAATCGAGTTGGTGTCGTACACCGTGTGATCGACATACCCCTTCCTCGCCAGCGGCGAAATCACCAGCGCGGGAATCCGCGATCCCGGACCCCAGCGGTCGCCTTTCGGCGGTGAGACGGGATCCCACCAGCCGCCGTTTTCATCGACGGTGACGATCACCACGGTATTCGCCCACTGCGGGCCGCGCTGAATATGCTCGATCACGTTCGCGATGTGACGGTCGCCCGATTCGACGTCCGCATAGCCGGCATGCATATTCAGATCGCCTTGCGGCTTGTAGAACGTGACGGCCGGGAGACGTCCCGCGTCGATGTCCGCGATCAGGTGATTACTCGACGCGTCGTTGCCGGGGCCCGCGTCGCGCAGATATTTGCGGCGTGCCGCCGTGCCCGGCGCGTAATTGGCGAAGTAGTTGAACGGTTGATGGTGATACTGGAAGTCGGGCACCGCGCCCGTGTCCTGATGCTCCAACGCGTATTGCCACGCCCCGCTGTACCAGGCCCAATCGACGCCCTTGTCCGTCAGACGGTCGCCGATCGTCGCATAGCGTTGCGGCGGCAGCACGCGCGGATTCGAGAAGTCCGCAAGGGCCGGATTGCCGCCTTCGGCCGGCCGCACGTTGCTCGGCTGATAGGGCGGCGCCATCGTGTTGACGGCATAGCCGTCGGCGGTGAACGTGCCGTCGTTGACGAATTTCGGCGGGCCGTCGAGCGCGGAGGCGGGCGAGTCGGCCGCCTGCTTCAGCCGCGTGCCGGTCGGATCGTCGCCTTCGATCACCGACACCAGTTTCTTCGCCGGGCTGTTGTGGATGTCGGGATAGAACGGCGCCTGCGCCGAGATCAGAAAGATGTGATTGAGCCACGAGCCGCCGAAGGCCGCCATGAAGAAGTTGTCGCACAGCGTGTACTGCTGCGCGAGACTCCACAGCCGCAACGTGTCGGCGGAATTGCGGTAGTGCCCCATCACGAGGCCGCCCGAATCGCCCCATGCGGCGAACTGGTTGTTGCGGCCGGCATTGATCTGCATCTGGTTCTGATAGAAGCGATGCACGAGGTCGCGCGTGATCACGCCGGCCGGCAGCGGCGCGCCTTGCGCGTCGGTGAGATGGAACGGCCCGTTTCGCAGATTGCCGATGTCCTTCTGGCCGATCATGTAGCGCTTGCCGTCCACTTCCTGCGCTTGCGGCACGAGCCCGCCCCAGATGGCGGGCAGGCGCGGCAGCGGTGTTCTGCCGTCACGGTCGAGTTGCAGATAGCGCTCGGCGCTGACCGCATCGAGCGGATGCTGAATGCCTGGAAAGTTACCGTACAGGTTCGCAAAGCTGCGGTTCTCGGCGTAGATCACCACGATATGCTTGACCTGATCGCGCAACGCCGCGTCGAGCCGCAAGTCGGCGGCACTGCGTGTCGCGTCGCCCGCCGCGGTTTGCCCGGTCTTGCAGCCGGTCAGCGCGAGTCCGATGCCGACTGCCGCGAGACCGGTCAGGACGCGGCGGCGTTCGGGATCGTTGGGGGCGTCGTCGGGGTTGGGCGGCAGGGTGGAGTCGTTGTCGTTCATCGGTAGGTTTCGAATTGTGCGTGACAGACATCGATCGCCGCTGGGGCGGCGCGCCTGGTACGCGTTGCGGGTTCGAGAGGTGGCCGGAAGACGCCGGCGAGGGGTGGGCCAAGCGAACAGCTAAGGCAATCGACGCTTCACGCGCCAACTGTTGTGCGTTGCGTCAACGGCGAGCAGAAGCCAATGTTTTGCGTCGACCGGATGGCGTTTTTGCGTGGCGTAACCGTCCACGGATAATTCGAGTTCGTCGAATGCGCGCCGATGGCAGGTGGCATGCGCGCCGGACCCGTCCGCGAATTCGACGATCGCCTCGGCCGCACGGGTCGGCTCGGGTAGATGCGCGATGCGCACCGAGCAGCCGGGGTAAAGGTGCGAATCGGCAACCTGAACCTGAATGGATGCGGACATGGGCGTGGCCTCCAAACGCTGGTGAGCGAAAGCGCGGCGGTGAGACCTCGCGCAACCGACCGGAGGAAAGAATAGCACCGGGACCCACGATTGTTATGCATCCGTGACGCGAATTGCAACGTCGCACGCGAGGCGTGATCCATGATTCCTTCGCGCTATCATGCTGATCTAACGACGATGACAGTAGAAACGGCAGCCAAGATGGCAAAAGAAGAGCAGACAGGAGCGGGACGCAAGCGCGCGAAGCCGCGTAACGCGGCGGCCCCGGCTTCGCAGGATGACGTGGCGATGTCCCATTCGGAGCGCATCGCTTCCAGCGATGCCGCCGACTCCGCGGAGGAAGACAACGCCAGCGGATCGACTTACCTCGTGCCGGGCCTCGAGCGCGGCTTGCGCATCCTCGCCGAATTCAGCGCGCGCGAACCGGTACTCGGCGCGCCCGAATTGTCTAAGCGCATCGGCATTCCGCGCACCACCACCTTCCGTTTATTGCAGACGCTCGAAGCACTCGGCTTTCTCGAACGGGTGAACGGCGACCGTTATTTCCGCCTGAGTGTCGCGGTGCTGCGGCTCGGCTTTGAATACCTGAATTCGCTGGAACTGACCGACGTCGGCACGCCGATCCTCGAACGCTTACGCGATGCCACCGGTCTGAGTACGCATCTGCTGATTCGCGACCAGCGCGACGTCGTATTCGTCGCCAAGGCGCAAACCCATGCGCCGATGTTCAGTTCGGTGAAGGTGCATGTCGGCACGCGTCTGCCCGCGCACGCCACCGTGCACGGCCAGGTGCTGATGGGCGATATGAGTTTCGAGGAATTGCGTCAACTCTATCCCGAGCCGCAACTGGAGCGTTTCACTGAACGCACGCCGGCCACCGTCGAAGAACTCTATGGACGCGTGCGCGAAAGCGCGGCGCTCGGCTACGCGTTGAGCGAGGCATCGTTCGAGCGGGGCATTTCCGTGGTGAGCGCGCCAGTGCGGGATCAAAGCGGCAAGATCGCGGCCGCGTTGACCGTCACCATTCCTCGTTCGGATATCGGCGAGGCTGAAGAGCGCGAACCGCTCGTCATCGCGGTTTGCCAGGCGGCGCTCGAACTGTCCGAGCGACTCAGTTATCGCCCGCGGCCTGACGATCCGACTGCGGTTCTGGCGCGCCGCAAGCCGGTCGCGGCGCACTGATTCCGCTGGATGTCGTGCAACGGCCCGGCGGTTTCCACCGCCGGGCCGTTTGCCTGGCCGGCTTCGTTCACATCAGAACGAGTGATGGATGCCGGTCAGAACGATCGTCTGGTTCCGGCCGCTCGACACGCCCGCCGTGAAGAACGCGGCATGCGCATTCGAATTGGCATGCTGGTACAGCGCATTCACGTAGAGCTGCGTCGACTTCGACAGCGCATAGATGTCGCCGATCTCGAACTGCGTCCAGCGACGGCCGGCCAGCGTCGTCGTCGCGGCGCCGCCGGAAACGCTGTTGAACGGCGTGAACTGATAATTCGCGCCGACGTCGTAGCTCTGATAGGTGTCGGAGTGTCCCGCCGATTCCAGCTTCACACGCGTGTACAGACCATGCACCAGCAGTTTGCCGAACTGGTATGACGCGCCCGCGCCCATGTTTTCGACCTTGCTGGCGCTGTAGTTCCCTGCCGCCACGCCCTGGAAGTTGGTGATGCCCGTGGTGACGATCGACGGCGTGCGGTTGTGCTCGTTCGCATACGTGGCGCCGGCCTTGAACGGGCCGTTCGCATAGCTGAGCGCGAAACTCAGCGTCTTGCCCGTCGAGAAGTTCGTCGTGTTGCCGAGACCCATCATCGCGCCGACCGTGAAGCCGTAGAAACTCGCCGAGCGGAATTTCATCGAATTGTCGAACGGCACGACGCCGGTGTCGGCGAGCTCGTCGATATTGCCGGGGTGAAACGCGTACCAGCTCGCCCCCAGGTAGGCCGTGCTCAACGGACCCAACACGTCGAAGCTGAACGGCGTTTGATGGCCGAACGTGACCGTGCCGATCTTGTCCGAGCTCAGGCCCACAAAAGCGTGGCGATTGAACAGCGTGCCGGATTTCGCGAAGTTGCCGGTGTTCGTATAGAAGCCGTTTTCCAACTGGAAAACCGCCTTCAAACCGCCGCCCAGATCTTCCACGCCTTTCAGGCCCCAGCGGTCCGGCTGCATGTTGCCTTGCTCCATGATCCACTTCGAATGACCGCCTGCATTGCTGATATACGCAATGCCGGCATCCAGGCTGCCGTATAGCGTCACGCTGCTTTGCGCCCATGCGCCTGTCGTTGCGCAGGCTGCCGTCAAACCGGCTGCAATGATGTGCTTCACCGTTGGTCCTCCTGATCGCGCGGCGGATGGCTCGCGCCGATTTCGCCGTCCCTGATCCGTGCTTTTGGATTGAATGCAGCTCTGGCTCATACGCCAAACTACTGCGCTATTTGTTCCATATATGGGCGTTTGTATCGCCTATGGAAAATTATAGTGACTCAAACAGCGGTCAAAATAAATTTTCGGGCTCGGGATAAACCCGCATGAAGGCTGTCGCAAGGAGTGCGGGAGTCACCGTAAAGCCAAGCCCATCAGGGCACGCAGCCACAAATGGCGTCTTCGCAATCCACGCGGCGCAGTGTTCCGGGGTGTCACGCTCGGTGTTTTCCCCTACCGGTGGAGATTTTTATTTCTTCTCGTCGAAGCCGATCCTATACTTATCCATACACGAACCACTGTTCCTTATATGGAACATAAGGCTTCAGGAGAAAGGCGAGAAATGACTGACCAATGGCGCTGCGCCGGCCATGCCGGCGATCTGTCCGAAGACGCGCCGCTCGAGTTCAAGCTCGACGGCACCGAGATCGGCATCTACAAGGTGGGCGACGCGCTGTACGCGCTCGAAAACGTCTGCCCCCATGCGTATGCGCTGCTCACGCAGGGGTTTGTCGACGGCGACACCGTCGAGTGCCCGCTGCATGAAGCCGTGTTCCATATCCCGACCGGCAAATGCCTGAAAGAGCCCGGTGGCCGCGACCTGAAGACGTACTCGGTGCGTCTCGCCGGCGAAGAAATCCAGATCAAGGTGGAATGACATGCGAGAGGTAGCCGTGAACTTCAATCCCTTCCTGAAGCCGTGGCTCGCGCCGCAGCCCAACAACGTGGCCGGCAAGGGCGTGATCGAAAAGCCGGGCGAGAGCGAGAACTTCATCTGGCAAACGCGTAAGGCGGAGCCGACCCAGTACGAGAACGACTTCGGCGACGCGCTCGAAAAAGTTTTCGAAGCCGGCGCGACGGAATTGCACGAGGTGGTCGACGGTTTGAATCGCGTGGGTTTCCGCACGCCGGAAGGCAATGCGTGGAACGCCGAACGCCTCGCCGCCGAATTCCGCCTGCTCGCCGAATAGGCGCGCTTTCCGAACACGTCTCACCGCTTTCGCATCCGGAGTCTTTTCATGACGTCCCCCAATACAACTCAGGGCGCGGCCGATCCGATCCAGTCTTATCTGGACAAAGGCCTGCGCAACTACTGGTATCCCGTCGCGCCGAGCTGGCAAGTCGGCGACGCGCCCATCGGCATCACGCGACTGGGCGACCAGATCGTGCTGTGGCGCGACAAGGAAGGCAAAGTCCGCGCGCTCGAAGACCGCTGCCCGCATCGCGGCGCGCGTTTGTCGCTCGGCTGGAATCTCGGCGGCAGCGTCGCGTGCTGGTATCACGGCATCGAAGTCGACGGCGGCGGCACGGTCGTCAAGGTGCCGGCGGTATCGAACTGCCCGCTCGAAGGCCAGCAGTGCGTGAAGTCGTATCCGGTCGAAGAACACGCCGGCGCGATCTTCCTGTGGTTCGGCGACGACGCGCACAAGGAACCTGCGCCGCTCAAGTTGCCGGATGAACTGGTCGGTGACGAATACGCGAACTTCGTGTGCATGTCGAACTGGAAGTGCAATTACCAGTACGCGATCGACAACGTGATGGACCCGATGCACGGCGCGTATTTGCACGCGACGTCGCATTCGATGGCCGAAGGCGACAAGCAGGCCGACATGCGCGTGCGCAAGACCGAGACCGGCCTGATGTTCGAAAAGATCGGCCAGCGCGACGTGAACTTCGACTGGGTCGAACTCGGCGAAACCGGCGCGCTGTGGATGCGCCTCGCGATTCCGTACCAGAAGAAGTTCGGCCCCGGCGGCAGCTTCGGGATCGTCGGCTTCGCCGTGCCCGTCGACGAAAACAACTGCCAGGTTTACTTCTGGCGCGCTCGCAAGGTGTCGGGCTGGCAGCGCGACGCGTGGCGCTTCCTGTACCGCAACCGGCTGGAGGGGCTGCATTGGGCCGTGCTCGAACAAGACCGCTACGTGCTCGAAAGCATGGCGCCGAACGCGCGCCAACATGAATTCCTTTATCAACACGACGTCGGCATGACGCGTGTGCGCCGCATGCTGCGCCAGCGCGCGCAACAGCATTTCGCCGAACTCGACGCCTACCGCGAGCAAGCGGCCGGCGCCGCGTCCGCCACCTCTGCCACGGGCCACAGCCATGCATGACGAAGCGGTTGTCGCACTCAACGGCCGGCGCGTCCTCGTGACGGGCGGCGCGCGCGGTCTCGGCGCGGCGTTCGTCCGCGCGCTGGTGCAAGCCGGCGCGCGAGTGGTGTTCGGCGACGTGCTGCACGACGAAGCCGAAGCGCTCGCCGCATCGCTCAACGGCCAGGGCCACGAGGTCACGTATCTGCCGCTCGATCTCGCCGAGCCCGCCAGCATCCGGCAATTCGCCGAGCAGGGCGCGGCGCGTCTCGGCGGTCTGGATGCGTTGATCAACAACGCGGCGATCACCAACTCCGGCGGCAAATCGGCCGACGAATTGTCGGTCGAGACGTGGGACGCCGTGATGAACGTCAACGTGCGCGGCACCTGGCTGATGAGTACGGCCGCGCTGCCTTATCTGCGTGACTCGGGGCGCGGCAGCGTCGTCAATATCGCGTCGGATACGGCGGTGTGGGGCGCACCGAAACTGCTCGCGTATGTCGCGAGCAAGGGCGCGGTGATTTCGATGACGCGTTCGCTCGCGCGCGAATTCGGCGCTCATGGCGTGACGGTCAACGCGGTCGCGCCGGGCCTCACCGAAGTGGAAGCCACCGCCTACGTGCCCGCCGAGCGTCACCAGTATTACCAGCAAGGCCGCGCGCTCGCGCGCGCCCAACTGCCCGACGACGTAACCGGGCCGGTGCTGTTCCTGTTGTCCGACGCCGCGCGCTTCGTGACCGGCCAGTTGCTGCCGGTCAACGGCGGCTTCGTGATGAATTGATCTTGCCGAATCGAAAGGAGAAAGAGATGGCGGATGTCGATATCGAACGCAAATCGTGGGACCAACCCGCGGACAAGACCTTTACCCAGTGGCTGGACAGCCGCGTTGCGCGGCTCGCCACGCGTCGCTATGACTGGGACGCGCTGAAGTTCCAGGCCGACTACGACCCGAAGTATCGCCGCGCGCAAATGCGCTATGTCGGCACGGGCGGCACCGGCGTCGCGAAAGACGTGAACACGGTGCCCGCGGGCGGCTTCACGTTCTCGACGATGTTGATCCCCGCCGGCAACATCGGCCCGAGTCATATCCACATGGACGTCGAGGAAATCTTCTTCGTGATGCGCGGCAAGATGAAAGTGATCTGCGAGAAAGACGGCGAAACGTGGGAAGCCGTGCTCGGCGAACGCGATCTGATTTCGGTGCCGCCGGGCGTGTATCGCACGGAAATCAACATCGGCCAGGAAGACGCGTTGATGTGCGTGATGCTCGGCTCGCCGAAGCCGGTCACGCCGACGTATCCGCCCGATTCGCCGTTGGCCGCGCTCAAGCGTTAAGCCGTCAACGTAGTTCGTATTCACTCGCGAAGGAAACCATGTCCGCAGTCCCGTCCGCTACCGCCGATCAGAACGCCACGCTCGAAGCGCGTCTTGCGCGCTTTCCCGCGCAGCAGATCTGGCTTGCATCGCAACGCGCGGTGAGCTATCGCGAAGCGAACAGCGCCGCAACGAACGCGCTGCCGCTCGTGTTGCTGCACGGTATCGGTTCGGGCGCGGCTTCGTGGGTGCAGCAATTCGAAACGCTCGGCGACACGCGCCGCGTGATTGCGTGGGATGCGCCGGGTTATGGCGCCTCCACGCCGGTCACGCCTGAATCGCCCGCGGCGGCAGATTACGCCGCGGTATTGAACGAATGGCTCGACGCGCTCGCCATCGAACGTTGTGTGCTGCTCGGCCATTCACTCGGCGCGATCATCGCGGGTGCGTTCGCCATGACGTATCCGCGGCGTGTGGCCGGTTTGCTGTTGCTGTCGCCGGCGGGCGGTTATGGCGCGGCATCCGCGGCGGTACGCGAGACGAAGCGCGCTCAACGCCTCGCGATGCTCGAGGCGTTGGGCCCGCAAGGACTCGCCGAAAAACGCAGCGCCGCTATGTTGTCCGCTTACGCGAGCGACGAAGCGCGCGCGTGGGTGCGCTGGAACATGTCGCGCGTGATTCCGCATGGCTACGCCCAGGCGACCCATCTGCTCGCCAACGCCGACCTCGCCGCCGACCTCGTGCGTTACAGCGGCCGCGTCAACGTGGCCGTCGGCGCCGACGACACCATTACGACGCCCGCAGCCTGCGAACGACTCGCACTGGCGGCGGGCACCCCATTGCAAGTCGTGCCACGCGCGGGGCACGCCGGCTATATCGAAGCACCCGCCGCGTACACCGCGATCATCGACACGTTCTGCCGCGCGAGCGACGGACAACGGAGCCAATGAATGAAGCCCGACCTGCCCGACACCACGAACGTCAGCCGCGCTGCGGACGACGACCGCATCGGCAACGACAGCGATACCAACAATGACACCGGCTATCGCGTGCCCGGTCTCGAACGCGGCCTGAGGATTCTCACGGAGTTTTCGCCGCGCGAGCCGGTTCTCGGCGCACCGGAACTATCGAAGCGCCTGAAGATTCCTCGCACGACGGTGTTCCGTCTGCTGCAAACACTCGAATCGCTCGGCTTTCTCGAACGCGCCGATAAGGACCGCAACTATCGCCTCGGCGTCGCGGTGCTGCGGCTCGGTTTCGAATATCTGAGCTCGCTCGAATTGACCGACCTCGGCCTGCCGATCATCGAAGCCTTGCGCGACGAAACCGGCTTGACCAGCCATATCGTGATTCGCGATGGACGCGACGTCGTGTTCGTCGCCAAGGCGCAAAGCCACGCGCCGATTTTCAGTTCGGTGAAGGTCAACGTCGGCACCCGTTTGCCGGCTCACGCCACGACGCATGGTCAGGTGCTGATGGGCGACATGACGCTCGACGAGTTGAAGAAGCTCTATCCCGAGCCCGAACTCGAACGCTTCACCAAACAGACGCCCGTCACCGTCGACGATTTATACGAGCGCATTCGCGACGACGCACGGCGCGGTTTCGCGATCAGCGAGTCGTCGTTCGAGCGCGGCATTTCAGTGGTCAGCGCGCCGGTGCGCAACGACACGGGCCGCATCGTCGCCGTGATCACGACAACGATTCCGCGCCACGAGATCGGCGCGTCGCTGCTCGACAGCGGGTTGATCGACAAGGTCCGCCGCGCCGCCGGCGAACTCTCGCAGCGGCTCAATCACCGGCCCAAGAGCGGGCCGGATGCGGGCAGCAAATACATGAAGGCATTGGGGCTCCGATGATTGAAATCGATTTGACCGGGCAGGTCGCGGTGGTGACGGGCGGTTCGTCCGGCATCGGCCTCGCAACCGCCGAACTGTTTCTGCGCTCAGGCGCATCGGTTGCGATTTGCGGCCGCGACAGCGAACGTCTCGCGCAAGCGGAAGCCGCGCTGAACACCCGGTTCCCGCAAGCGCAACTGCTGGCGCAAGCCTGCAACGTACTGAATGCCGGCGACGTGAACGCGTTCGCGCAAGCCGTGCAAGCGCGCTTCGGCCGTACCGACATGCTGGTGAACAACGCGGGCCAGGGCCGCGTGTCGACCTTCGCCGACACCACCGACGAAGCCTGGCGCGAAGAGCTCGATCTGAAGTACTTCAGCGTGATCCGCCCGACTCGCGCGTTCCTGCCGATGCTGCGCGACGCGGCCAACCCTTCGGTGGTGTGCGTGAACTCGCTGCTCGCGCTGCAACCGGAACCGCACATGGTCGCGACATCGTCGGCGCGTGCGGGCGTGCTGAGCCTCATCAAGTCGCTCGCGGCGGAACTCGCGCCGCAACGCATCCGCGTGAATTCGATTCTGATCGGCATCGTCGAATCGGGGCAATGGCGCCGCCGCTACGCGAAAGAGGCGCAGCCGGGCCAGAGCTGGGACGACTGGACCGCCGAACTGGCGCGCAAGAAAAACATTCCGCTGGGCCGCTTCGGCAAACCCGAAGAAGCCGCTCAAGCGCTCTTTTATCTGGCTACGACGCTGTCGTCCTATACGACGGGCAGCCACATCGATGTTTCTGGAGGCGTTGCACGACATGTCTAACACAACCACCGTCGGCGAACTGATCGCCGCTTTTCTCGAGCAGTGCGGGGTGCATACCGCATTCGGCGTGATCTCGATCCACAACATGCCGATCCTCGACGCGATCCATCAACGCGGCCAGATCCGCTACGTCGGCGCGCGCGGCGAAGCGGGCGCGGTGAACATGGCCGATGGTCTCGCGCGCGTTTCCGGCGGACTCGGCGTCGCGTTCACCAGCACGGGCACGGCCGCGGGCAACGCAGCGGGTGCGATGGTCGAAGCATTGACCGCGGGCACCGCGCTGCTGCACATCACCGGTCAGATCGAAACCGAATACCTCGATAAAGATCTCGCGTATATCCACGAAGCGCCCGATCAACTGTCGATGCTGCAATCGATCTCGAAGGCCGCGTTTCGCGTGCGTTCCGTTGAAACCGCGTTGCCGACCATCCGCGAAGCCGTGCGCGTCGCGCAAACCGCGCCGAGCGGCCCGGTCAGCGTCGAGATTCCCATCGACATTCAGGCCGCCCAAATCGAATGGCCCGCCGATCTGGCCGCGCCGCACGTCAGCACGCTCAGGCATTCCAGCGAGCGCGTCGCGCAACTCGCCGAGCAACTGGCGAAGGCGAAACGTCCGCTCTTGTGGCTCGGCGGCGGCACGCGCCATGCGCGCGCGGCGGTCGAGCGCATGGTCGCGTTGGGCTTTGGCGTCGTGACCAGCGTGCAGGGCCGCGGCGTGCTGCCGGAAGATCACCCGGCAACGCTCGGCGCTTTCAACGTGCATGCCGCGGTCGAAAGCTTTTACAAGACGTGCGACGCGCTGCTGGTGGTCGGTTCGCGTCTGCGCGGCAATGAAACGCTGAAGTACAGGCTGGCGCTGCCGCAGCCGCTGTATCGCATCGACGCCGACGCGCTCGCCGACAACCGCGGCTACCGCAACGACATGTTCGTGCACGGCGACGCGTCGGCGGTGCTGGAGGAACTCGCGACGCTGCTCGAAGGGCGCGTGAAGGTCGATCCGGCCTTCGCACAGGATCTCGCGGCGGCGCGCGAAAGCGCGCTCGCCGATGTGGCGCGAGGGCTCGGCCCGTACAAGCGCCTCGTCGACGCGCTTCAAAAGGCCGTGGGCCGCGACTACAACTGGGTGCGCGACGTGACGATCTCGAACAGCACGTGGGGCAACCGCATGCTGAAGATCTTCTCGCCGCGCGCGGGCGTTCACGCGCTCGGCGGCGGTATCGGCCAGGGCATGCAGATGGGCATCGGCGCGGCGCTCGCGGGCAGCGCCGCGAAAACCGTGTGCCTCGTCGGCGACGGCGGCTTGATGGTGA
This sequence comes from Paraburkholderia terricola, assembly GCF_003330825.1. Classification (NCBI taxonomy): domain Bacteria; kingdom Pseudomonadati; phylum Pseudomonadota; class Betaproteobacteria; order Burkholderiales; family Burkholderiaceae; genus Paraburkholderia; species Paraburkholderia terricola. The sequence goes on along the minus strand of NZ_CP024942.1, from coordinate 1,096,590 downwards.
ACGTCGGCGAACTCGCGACGGCCGTGCAGGAAAACGCCAACGTGATGATCGTGCTGATGAACGACCAGTGCTACGGCGTGATCCGCAACATTCAGGACGCGCAATACGGCGGCCGCCGCTGCTATGTCGATCTGCACCAGCCGGATTTCGCGCAGTTCTGCGAGAGCCTGAAGCTCACGCACTACCGCATCCAATCGCTCGATCAGGCCGAGGAGATCATTCGCGAGGGCATGGCGAAAACCGGCCCCGTGCTCGTGGAGGTGGACATGCTGTCGGTCGGTTCGTTCGCCAGCGCGTTCGCCGGTCCGCCGGTCAAGGAACAGGAGCCGCAGCATGCGTGAGGCCGATTACGCCGGGCGCCACGCTCCCGTCGATGTCGCCATGATCGGCTTCGGCGCGATCGGCCAGGCGGTGTACCGCTCGGTTGCAGCCGACCCGGCCGTGCGGGTGTCGCACGTGATCGTGCCGCAGCGGCATATGGCGGCGGTGCGCGAAGTGGTGGGCGCATCCGTGGATGTGGTGGCGTCCGTCTCCGCATTGAGCAGCCAGCCGCACTTCGCGCTCGAATGCGCGGGACATGGCGCGTTGATCGATCACGTGGTGCCGTTGCTCAGGGGCGGCACGGACTGCGCGGTGGCGTCGATCGGCGCGCTCTCCGACATGATGCTGCTGGACGCGTTGTCCGCCGCCGCCGATGAAGGCGACGCAACCTTGACGCTGCTCTCCGGCGCGATCGGCGGCATGGATGCGCTGGCGGCGGCCAGGCTCGGCGGCCTCGACGAAGTGCTGTACACCGGGCGCAAGCCGCCCACCGGCTGGCTCGGCACGCCCGCGGAACAGGTCTGCGATCTGCATGCGCTAAGCGAACAGCAGGTGATCTTCGAAGGCAGCGCACGCGAAGCGGCGCGCCTGTACCCGAAGAACGCCAACGTCGCCGCAACGATTGCGTTGGCCGGCCTCGGTCTCGACCACACCTCGGTGCGGCTGATCGCCGATCCGAAGGTGACGCGCAACGTGCATCGCATCGTGGCGCGCGGCGCATTCGGCGAAATGTCGCTGGAAATGTGCGGCAAGCCGCTGCCGGACAACCCCAAGACGTCCGCATTGACCGCGTACAGCGCGATCCGTGCATTACGCAATCGCGCGGCGCGCTGCGTGATTTAAGACCCTGGCTGAAGCAAACCGGAACGACCGACATGACTCACTTCGATACCCGTCTCGTGCCTAGCGGCGATATTTTCATCGGCGGGGAATGGCGGCAAGGGCGCGGCAAGCCGTACCAAAGCCTGTATCCGGCGGATCAGTCGGTCAACATGGAAATCTCGACGGCCAATGCCGACGACGCCCGCGAAGCCGTGGAAGCCGCCGACGCCGCGTGGCGCAAGGCGGATTGGTCGGGCTTGAAGCCGCATCAGCATGCGCTGATTCTGTACCGCATCGCCGATCTGATCATGGCGCGTCACGAAGCGCTCGCGCAATTGCAGCGTCGCGACAACGGCAAACCGATCGGTGAAACGCGTGTGCTGGTGGCAAGCGCGGCCAACACGTTCCGCTACTTCGCCGCATGCCTCGAAACGCTCGATGAGGAAGTCACGCCCTCGCGCGGCGACTATCTGACGATGAGCATTTACGAACCGATCGGCGTGATCGCCGCGATTACGCCGTGGAATTCGCCGATCGCATCGGATGCGCAAAAGCTCGCGCCGGCGCTGGCCGGTGGTAATGCGGTGGTGTTGAAGCCCGCCGAAGTGACGCCGCTGATCTCCCTGGCGCTGGCTCGCCTCTGCGAGGAAGCCGGTGTGCCGAAGGGCGTCGTAAGCGTGCTGCCGGGCAAGGGCTCGGTGATCGGCGACGTGCTGGTGCGTCATCCGCTGGTGAAGAAAGTGTCGTTCACGGGCGGCACCGAAGTGGGCCGCGGCATCGCGCGCATTGCGGCGGACAAGCTGATGCCGGTGTCGCTCGAACTCGGCGGCAAGTCGCCGACCATCGTGTTCGACGACGCCGATTTCGATCATGCGGTGAACGGCGTGCTGTATGGCATCTTCAGTTCGTCGGGCGAGGCGTGCATCGCGGGATCGCGTCTGTTCGTGCAGCGCTCGATTTACGACGCGTTCATGAAGCGTCTCGTCGAGGGCGCGCGCAAGCTGCGCGTGGGTGATCCGTCGCGTGCGGAAACGCAGATGGGGCCGCTCATTACCGCGGCGCATCGCGAAACGGTCGAGCGATACGTCGCGTTGGGCCTGGAAGAAGGCGGCCGCTTGTTGTGCGGCGGCGAGCGTCCGGTCGGCGAGGGCCGCGAGCAAGGCACGTACTTTCAGCCGACCATTCTCGAAGGCCTCACGAATCACGCCCGCATCTGCCAGGAAGAAATCTTCGGCCCGGTGCTGGTCGCGATGCCGTTCGACGACGAAGCGTCGCTGCTGGAAGAAGCGAACGACAGCGTATTCGGTCTCGCCGCCGGCATCTGGACGCGCGATTACAAGCGCGCTTACCGGGTCGCCCGCGCGCTCGAAGCCGGCACCATCTGGATCAACACCTACAAGCTGTTCTCGATCTCCACACCGTTCAGCGGCTGGAAAGAGAGCGGCATGGGGCGCGAGAAGGGCCGTCTCGGCATCCGCGAATACATGCAGCAGAAGAGCCTCTACTGGGGCTTGAACGACGCGCCGCTGGCGTGGGCGAATTGAAGACGCAAGATACGCAAGAGGCACGTTATGACGATTCTCGGCATTGAACAGATTATTTACGGCGTGACGGATCTCGCTACCTGTCGCCGCTTTTTCGCGGACTGGGGCTTGAAGGAAGTCGCGCACGATGAAACGCATGCGCGCTTCGAAACGCTGAACGGCTGCACGGTTCTCCTGGCCGGTGCGAACGATCCCTCGCTGCCGCCCGCGTTCGAAGAAGGGCCGACGCTGCGCGAAGTGACGTGGGGTGTCGCGACGCAAGCGGAACTCGACGAACTGCGCGGCCGCTTCGCCGGCCAGCCCGGCCACTTCGAAACCGGCGACGCCGTCGGTTGCATCGACCCGAACGGCATGGCGATTCGCGTGGAAGTGACTCGCAAACGGGTGCTCGATATTCACGGTTCGCCCTCGAACGTATGGGGCCAAACGCTGCGCGTCGATCAACCGTCGCCGATTTACGAGCGTGCCGAACCGGTCGAAGTGGGTCACGTCGTATTCTTCACGAACTGTCTCGCGGAACAGGAAAAGTTCTACCAGGACCTGCTCGGCTTCGAGACGTCGGATCGCTATCCGGGCCGCGGCGCATTCATGCGCTGCGCGCCGCACGGCGGCCACCACGATATTTTCCTGCTGGCGCTGCCGGGCGGCAAACGCGGTTTGAATCACGTCGCGTTCACCGTGCGCGATATCCACGAAGTATTCGGCGGCGGCATGCACATCAGCCGTTGCGGTTGGGATACGCAACTCGGGCCGGGACGTCATCCGGTTTCGTCGGCGTACTTCTGGTACTTCCAGAATCCGGCCGGCGGCCTGATCGAGTACTACGCCGACGAAGACCAGCTCACGCCCGAATGGCAGCCGCGCGATTTCGAACCCGGCCCGACCGTGTTCGCCGAATGGGCGATCGACGGCGGCATCGACGGCAATACGCGTCGCCAGAAAAACGCGCAAGCGCCGGAGGGCAAGTTCATGACGGAGCGCAAAAATGACTGACGCTGCCACGGAAAAGGCCCAGGCCGCGCACGCCGGACTCGAAGCGCCGCGCACCATCGTCGTGATCGGCGGCGGCCAGGCGGCCGGTTGGGTCGTGAAGACATTGCGCAAGGAAGGCTTCGACGGCCGCCTCGTGATGATCGCCGACGAGGTTCATCTGCCGTACGAGCGCCCGCCGTTGTCGAAGGCCGTGCTGGCGGGCGAGGCGGATATCGACACCGTGCGGCTCGTCAAGCCCGACGATTTCGCCGCGCTCAACGTCGAGGCATGGCAACCCGATCGCGCGACGTCGATCGATCGCGAGCAACGCATCGTGCGCACGCAAGCGGGCCGTGAAGTGCAATACGACCGTCTGGTGATCGCCACGGGCGGCGCGGCGCGCCGCTTGCCGGACTCGCTCGTCAAGACCTCGCACATCGCCTATCTGCGGACGCTCGACGAAGCCGTCGCGTTAGGCGAACGGCTGCGCGCAAGCAAGCGCGTGCTCGTCGTGGGCGGCGGCTGGATCGGCCTCGAAGTCGCGGCCACCGCGCGCAAGCTCGGCGTGAATGCAACCGTGGTGGAGGGCGCGCGGCGTCTGTGCGCCCGCTCGTTGCCGCCAATGGTGTCCGACTTCCTGCTCGACCTGCATCGCGCGAACGGCGTGGACGTGCGTTTGCACGCATCGCTGGTGTCGATCGCGGATCATCCGAACGACGCCAGCCGCATCCGCGCGACGTTCGCGGACGGCTCGACCGTGGATGCCGATTTCGCGGTCGCCGGTATCGGTCTCACGCCGCACACGGCGCTGGCGGAAGCCGCGGGCGTGAAGGTGGAAGACGGCATCGTGGTCGATCATTTCGGCGCGACCGACGACCCGCGCATCTTCGCGTGCGGCGACGTCGCCAATCATCCGAGCGCGTGGCTCAAGCGCCGCGTGCGGCTCGAATCGTGGGCCAATGCGCAGAACCAGGCGATCGCCGCGGCAAAGGCGCTGCTCGGCACGTTCGAACCGTATGCGGACATTCCGTGGTTCTGGTCCGATCAGTACGACGTGAATCTGCAAATTCTCGGCGACATTCCGGGCGACGCGCAACTGGCTGTACGCGGCGACCTGCCGGGCAAGCACGCCACGCTTTTCCATCTGGAAGACAACGCGATTCGCGGCGTGATCGCCATCAACAATCCACGCGAACTGAAGCTCTCGCGCAAGTGGATGAACCAAGGCCGGACTATCGACCTTGCCACACTGACCGACGCCACCACGGCGCTTGCCTAACTACACCTACGGACGGGACAACGGCATGAGAACCATCGACAACATCATGGGGGACCGCAGCAGCGCCGGTGTCTCCGGCCCTGTGACCCGGGGCTCGATCATCGCGCGGCTCGAGCGCCTGCCGAGGAACGCGATGCAGGTGCGCGCGCGGATTCTGATCGGGCTCGCGACGTTCTTCGACGGCTTCGACGTGATCGCGATCGCGGCCACGCTGCCGGTCCTGATCGCGAAGTGGCATCTGACGCCGTGGGAAATCGGCTTTCTGATCGGCTCCGGGTCGGTCGGCCAATTGCTCGGCGCGTTCCTGTTTCCGTGGTACGCCGAGCGCAAGGGCCGCGTGCGCGCGATTGCATTGAGCTCGGGGATCATCGGCATCACCAGTATCGCGTGCGGTTTCGCGCCGACCTTCGCGGCGTTCGTGGCGTTGCGCGTGATTCAAGGCGTGGGACTCGGCGGCGAATTGCCGGTGGCCGCGACGTACATCAACGAGATCAGCCGTGCGCATGGCCGTGGGCGTTTCGTGCTGTTGTACGAGATTGTGTTTCCGGTGGGCCTGTTGGCTTCCAATGCGTTGGGTGCGTGGATCGTGCCGCGTTTCGGCTGGCAAGCCATGTACTGGATCGGCGGCATGCCGTTGATTCTGTTCTTCGTATTGCGCAAGCTGGTGCCGGAATCGCCGCGCTGGCTCGCCGAGCGCGAACGCATGGCCGATGCCGACGCCGCCGTGCACGCGTTCGAACGCACCGCGAAAGGACCGCTGCCGCCGGTGACCCATTCCGCCGAATTCGAAGCAATGGCGAATCGCCATCCGAAGCGCCGCATGCGCGACCTGTTCGGCCCGGCTTATTTGAAGCGCACGCTGGCGGTGGCGATGCTGTGGATTACCTGCGGGTTCATTCAATACGGTCTCTCGACCTGGCTGCCGACGATCTATCGCACGGTTTATCACGCGCCGCTGCAACTGGCGCTGAATCTGGCGGTGGCGGCTTCGGTGCTGGGCGTGCTGGGTTCGCTGACTTGCGCGTTGCTGGTCGATAAGGTGGGGCGCAAGCCGATCATCAACCTGTCGTTCCTTGCGTGCACGCTTTCGCTGCTGCTGGCAGGCGTGTTTCATGAATCGTCGGTGTATGTGGTCGCGACGTTCTGTGCGTTTTCGTTGGGCTTTCTCGCTTGCGGATTTATCACGGCTTATGTGTACACGCCGGAGTTGTATCCGACCAGTATCCGCGCGACGGGCTGCGGTATCGGCGGCGCGTGGCTGAAGGTGGCGGCGATCTTCGCGCCGGCCATCGTGTCGAAGACGATGATCGGCGGCAATTTGCAGGTGGCGTTTTATGTTCTGGCGGCGGTGCCTTTTCTTGCCGCGGTGGTGGTGCACTTTCTTGGGATCGAGACCAAGGGCAAGGTGTTGGAGCAGTTGGAGGCTTGATGCTTTCGGCGCGAAGGCGTTGGTGGTGAACTGCGCCCCAAAGATCGGATCGGTGTTCGACTTTTGGGGTGCGGGTCAATCACAACCCCTTCCGATAAATCACAAACCCCGACCGTTCAGCAACCTTGTCATAAAGCTTCATCGCGGTCTGATTGGTCTCATGCGTCTGCCAGTACACGCGTTGCGCACCGTCGGCCTTCGCCCGCGCATACACCGCTTCGATCAGCGCGCGGCCGATACCTTTGCCGCGCTCGGTTTCAAGCGTATAGAGATCTTGCAGATAACAGGTCGGTCCCGCCATCGTCGTGTGACGGTGATACAGAAAATGCACGAGGCCGAGCAATTGGCCGTTGCGTTCGGCGACCATCGCGTGCATCGGCTCATAACCGTCGAAGAAACGGCCCCACGTAATCAGCGTGATCTCGCGCGGCAACGCGGTTTCGCCGGAGCGTCCATAGAACGCGTTGTAAGCGTCCCAGAGCGGGAGCCAGGCGTCGAAGTCGTCGGGCGTGGCGGGGCGGATTTGAATCGTGTCGGACATCAGCGCGGTTCCTTGTGGGTGATGGTGGCGGGCAGCAGTCGCATGCTTCTGCCAAGGGCGAATTGAGCGGGCGCAGACGTAGACGGTCGCGCTCAACGCCTCCTTGCGCCCTTCAGCGCCTTCCCGCCTGGCGGTATCCAGGCGACGGCTTTAGCTCCGACAGCATAAGAAATTTGCGGCGCTATTGTTAGCTCCAGCATGTGCTGGAAACTTGGAGCCACTATCGCCGGGGTTCACGCTCAACTACGCGGGCATCGAGCCGCACGAAGCGCATGCGTTTCGCGGTACGCCGACTGATCCGCCAACACGCCCCGCCACCATGACCTAAACCCTCTCCGCTCTCAACCACCGCGCGAGCATCGCATCATCACCCGTCTCCAAGGCCTGCGCGACGCGCCTTCCCACCGCCGCGCCGAATTTATAACCGTGGCCCGAGCATGCCGACACCACCAGCGTATTGCCGATGCGTTTCGAAAAGAAGCGTTTGTCCGCCGTGAAGGTGTACGCGCAGGTTTTCACTTCGGCAACGGTATATTCGTCGATCCGGCTGAGCGGCGGCGCAAACAGCCTAAGCAAGCTGTCGCCCTCGCCGGGCCCCGCCACACGATCGACGTCAGGGTCCGGCGCGCGCACCTTATGCACGCCGGCGCCGATTTTCAAACCGACGCCATCGACGGGCGGCAGCACATAGCCGTCGCTATCGCCGCCAATATCGACGATCGCGGGCGCATTCGACCACGCGTCCTCCAGATCCGCGGGCGGTTCCAGATAAGCAACGGCATTGCGATAGGTCACGAGTTCTTCCGCAAACTCCGGGAACAGTTGCAGCGTCCAGGCACCCGCGGCGACCACGAGCCGGTCGGCGCGCACCACGGTCTCATCGTCGAGCCGCACCCAAGCGCCATGCGGATCGACGGAAAGCGCCTTGACGTGCATGCGAATATCGGCGCCGCGCATCTTCAGCCACGCTTTCATATCGCGGGCGATGCGTTCGCTAAAGAGCACGCCGCCTTCGCGATCGAGGTAGCCGTAGCGAAACGTCTCGGGGTCGAGAAAAGGATAACGCTCGGCTGCTTCACGCGGTTCGAGCCGTTCGTATTCGAATTCCATCCGGTCGAGGCCGGCGCGGCATCGTTCGGCGCCATCGCCCGCGTATTGCGAAATGCCGAGCACGCCGCAATTCGCATAGTGGGACACGCCCAGGTCGTTCCACACCAGATCCCAACTATCGAATGCCTCGGCGAGGTTGCGCGCATAACCATCGGCATCGCCATATGCACGGCGGATCATGCGATGCCGGTCGCCCGACGCGGCGAGCGGATTGGGAATCGAGCCTTGCTCGATCAGCGTGACGTCGTGTCCGAGTTTTGCGAGCGACCACGCCGTGCTCAAGCCGGCGATGCCCGCGCCTACGATTGTCACTCGCATACCAGCTCCCCCGAGTCGATGGTTCCGGGTCAGAGTCTAGCAGCGGAAAATAAAGAATCGGTGCGCGTTCGTGCGAATCGGCACTCGAATGAACCAGCCTGGTGCAAACACCAATCGGGCAGGCGGTGGTCTCCGCGCGCCGCCGTGTCAGTGCTTGCGATTCGAACCGTGGCGCAGTTGGTCGCGCACTTTCTTCGCCGCGAAGAGCGGCACGTAATCGAACACGCGGGCGTCGTGCCGATAGTCGGCGAGCGTGTCCGCGTACATCTTCGAGACGGTTTCCGGGGGCGTGTCGGTTTCCTCGGCGATGCTTTTCACCACTTCGTCAACGTTAGGCTCGGGTTGTGACATAGGACTTCTCCACGCAAGGGAGGCGGGTTGGACACCAGGACGCTCGGACACCAGCAGTCATTAGAGGATGCGATCGGCGGCGATGCAAATTGAATCGGTCTATCGCAGGACTCATTCCACAGAGATTTTTGTCTTGCAGTGCGGCAAACGCGCGAGCCACGCGGTGACGCGGAAAATCAATGGGTGTGACGATGATGTATGTCAGGAAAATGCGCATGCGTGTGCGTAATCGGTGCATGCCGATGCGGATGGCTGTGCGGCTCTTTGCCGTCCCAGGCGAAGTCGTGCTCATGCTGATGATGCGCGTCGTGCCGATGCCGATGCGTGTGATCCAGCGCGTGATGCGTGTGCGGATGCTCGTGCCGTTCGCGGATATGCAACCAGACGCCCAGCGTCATGAGCGCGGCGGCGACCCAGAATAGCGGCGGCGGCATGTCCGGCCACAGCAGCCACGACAAGGTCACGCCGAACAGCGGCGCGACCGAGAAATAGGCGCCGGTACGCGCGGTGCCGAGATTGCGCAGCGCCACGACGAACAGCACGAGGCTCACGCCATAGCCCGCAAAACCGGTCAGCATCGCGAGCGCGAGGGTCGGGACATTCGGCCAGGCGGCGCCGAGCGAGAGCGCAAGCGCGACGTTGACCGAACCGGCCACGAGTCCTTTCACGCAGGCAATGAACATCGCATCGTGGGTGGATACCTTGCGGGTGAGATTGTTGTCGACGGCCCAGCACGCGCATGCGCCGGCCAGCAGCAGCGTGCCGGGCGGCAGTCCGGCCGCGCCCGGCTGCCACGACAGCGCCACGCCGCCCGCGACGATCGCGGCCATGCCGAGGAACACCTGCACGTCGACGTTCTCGCGGAACACGATCCACGCGATCAGCGCGGTAAAGACGCCTTCGAGGTTCAGCAGCAGCGAGCCCGTGGCGGCCGGCGTGGTTTGCAGACCCAGCATCAGCAGGGCCGGCCCCGCGACGCCGCCCGCCACGATCGCGCCGGCGAGCCACGGTACTTCGCGCAATGGAAAATGCCCACCATCGCTCTGCCGCGCGGCGGCGCTTGCCTTGAGCCGGCGCGCCAGGATCACCGCGGCGAGACCGATGCCGCTGCCCAGGTAGAAGAGGCCGGCGAGCAGAAACGGCGACAGCGAGCCGAGCAGCGCCTTGGCGAGCGGGGTAGTCGCGCCGAACAGGGCGGCGGCGAGCAAGGCGGTGAAGGCGGCGTTGGAACGGCTAGGCATAAGCGGACGATTCGAGTGGAAACGGGCGATGCCGACACGATACCGCTATCCCGGGGGCGATGCCTGGCGCTCCCGCGCCGGGCGACTAAAGCCCGCCGCGGCGCGCGTTCGTGGCGGCGCGCAAAGCGGCCGGCCGACGCGCTCGCGCCAGAAGCAGGCGCGGCCAAGGCTGGCCCGCGCGGTCCGCATCGACCCCATGCCGCTTCCGGTTCGAGTAGACTGTGCGACGATGCCGCCCGCGACTAGCAGGGCGGCAACCTTCTATCCGCTCGTGCACGGAGGCTCCGTTTATGCATGCTGTTCCCCCGCTCGAACAAGATGCGGTCGATGCACCGGCTGACGCGACGCTCGCTCATGCGGCCGCGCCGAATTCCACCCACGCACCCGCGAACGCCCACGCGCCGGGTCAGGGGGCCAATCAGGCGCCGGTGCGCGATCTGCGCCGCGTCGGTATTCACCCTGACTATTGGTATCCGCTCGCGTGGTCGCATGAGGTGAAGCGAGGCAAGACGCATGGCGTCACGTTCGCCGGCGATCCGATCGTGCTGGCGCGCACCGAGGGCGGCAAGGTGTTCGCGCTGGAAGACCGCTGCGCGCATCGTCAGGTGCCGTTGCATCAGGGCGTGGTGGATGGCGAGTCGATTCGCTGCGGCTATCACGGCTGGACTTACGACTGCTCGGGCAAGTGCATCGACGTGCCGTATCTGGGCCGCGAGCGTCTGCCGAACGGCGTGCGTTCCTATCCATGCCGCGAAGTCGAAGGGCTGATTTTCGTGTTCCCCGGCAATGCCGAGCTGGCCGATGAAAGGCCGCTGCCCGCGTTCGGCTCGGTGTCGGACAAGAAGTACAAGACGCGCCGTTTCGGCCGTCCGGTGAATTGCCACTACTCGTTCATGCACGAGAACCTGATGGACATGAACCATCAGTTCCTGCATCGCCGGCAAATGGGGCAGATGCGCGCGCGTTCGTTGGGGCGGCGTCACGGCGACGGCTGGGTCGAGGTCGATTACACGTTCGCGCGCATGGCCGGCCAGCAGCCGATCGGCGAGGCGATCGTATTCGGCCAGAGCCGCAAGACCGGCGGCGACAACGACAAGGACGTCATGACGATCCGCACCGAGTATCCGTATCAGACGCTGCAAATCCGTACGTCGGAGCAGACGCTGGTGATGGATTTGTGGATTGTCTACGTGCCGCTCGATCGCGAGCAGCGCACCAATCGCACGTTCGGGCTGCTGTCGATCCGCAAGCCGGGGATTCCCGGTGTGCTGAATCTCGCGTGGCCGTTGCTCGTGTGGTTCACCGAGCGCATCTTCAAGGAAGACCGCGAGATCGTCGAAGCCGAACAGCGCGCGCACGATTTACAGGGCGCCGACTGGAATCACGAGGTGTTTCCGGTTATCAACGAACTGCGGGCCTTGCTGCGCGAGCGCGGCGCGCCGGATCAACGGGTGGGCGCCGGCACCGGCGACACCGCCGTGATTCGCTTCTGGGATTCGCGTCAGGGCAGTCCGCTGGCGAAAAGCTGATAGGCGGTTCTGGCGCCGCGGGCCGCGGCGCCACGCCACGCCAATGCAATGAATAGCTGCAATCGCGCATAAGCGAACGTCAGCGAACTTTGCACCGCGCGACGAACTAATCCATCTCCGCTCGGTAGGCAATCGGCCATCTTCGGCCACCTTCGGGCAGCGATAATGGCATCTCATGCGTGAAGGTTTGCGCCATTCGACATCCGCAAGCCGCGCGCCCGTGTACCATTTCGCTTTTCCTCATTTTCAAGAACACCTCGTGACGACGCAACACATCCCCACCGCCTCCCGCAAATCCCTCACTCTGCTGCAAGTGCTCGGCATCATCGGCGCCGCCGGCCTGATTGCTTCCATCCTGCTGAATCAGCTGCTCTAGTCCACGCTTAAGACGCACGCCGGCACGCGCTGCCGGCTTCATCGCTATTCCGATTTGCCATGTACAAGAAGGGCGTAGCCGTCGAGATCCAGTTTTCCCCCGAGCGGCTCAACGACGGCGCCGGCGATCCCTACTGGATCGATCTGACGCGGGCCGAAGCGCAGCGGTTGCTGCAGAGCTTGCAAGCGCGCCTTGCGGAAAGTGGCGCGGGCACTGCCGCGCCGCTCGTGGTGAGCCTCGATGAGACGCCCGCATCGCAAGCAGCCGATGCGCCGGATGCAGCGGGCGAAACCGCAGCCTCGGCGGATGACTTCAAGCAATGGGTCTGTGTGATCTGCGGCTGGGTCTACGATGAAGCCGCGGGCTTGCCCGATGAAGGCATCGCGCCCGGCACGCGCTGGGCGGATGTTCCGGCCGACTGGCGCTGCCCGCTCTGCGACGTGGGCAAGGAAGATTTCGCGCTGGTCGAGTTTTGAACTCGACCAACATAAGGCATTAAAGCCGGCACTCACCGCGCCCGCACGGTGCGCGTGTACGATGCAATCATCGTCGCCAGTTCCTGCGCGGCGGGCGTGAGCGGAATGGCCGCGCGTTGCAGCAGGCACACGTTCTGTTCGACCGCGCGCTCGCGCACATCGATCGACGTGAGCGTGCTTGCGAACGGCCCGCGTTTCGCGACGACCGACGCTTCCAGCGACAGGCAATCCGTCGCGCCGACCAGATGCAGCGTCTCGTACAAACCTTCCACGGTCGCGACGATTTTCGGCGGCGGCAGGCCGTGGCTTTCAAACAGATGACTGAGCCGGTTGATTTGCGGATCGTCCGTGAGATTCGGCGAGCGCGTCGCCGCCCACGTGCAATCGACCAGTTCGGCCAGCGACGTCGCACCGGCTTTCGGATGACCCTGGCGGCAAACGATCACCGGATCCGACGCATAAAGCGGCGTCACCGACAGATCGGCCGTATCGGTGTGCTTCGACACCAGCGCGACCGCGAAGTCGAGCGAGCCTTCGCGAATCCACGAGATCATCATCCGCGAGGTGCCGGTACGCAGATGCACCGCGACCCGCTCGAAGCGTGAGCGAAATTCCATCAGCACCGGCGCGAACGCGTCGACCAGCGGCTCGGTGGTCATGCCGAAGGTGACCTCGCCGATGTAGTCGCCACGCAATTGCCGCACTTCCTGCTCCGCACGCTCGCATTCGCCGATGATGGCGCCGGCCCGCTGCAACAGGCGCTGGCCGAGCGCGGTCAACGCGATGCCGCGATTCGTGCGCGTGAACAAGGTCGCGCCCAGCATCGATTCCAGGTTCTGCAATTGCTGCGTGATGCCGCTCTGCGCGATGCCGAGCGCTCGCGACGCCGCGCGGATGCTGCCGTGCTCGGCAATGGCGGTGAACGCGCGCAGTTGGGAAATCGTCAGCGCCATGAAAGCTTCTGTTGGTGATCGGGAAAGGTGATCATGATAGTCCGGATGGGACTGTTTCAAAGCGCGGGTGCGGCATAGGATCGGTTTGTCGTCCTCCACCCCATCCACTTTTCCCGTCCATGAAAATTCCGCTGATGATCCTGAGCGCCGCGCTGATTTTTAGCGGCGGCGCGTTTGCCGCCGAGCCCGACACGCTGCGCCTCGGTATCGATCCGAGCTATCCGCCGATGGACGTCAAGGCGCCTGACGGCACCTTCAAAGGCTTCGACGTCGATCTCGGCAACGAAATCTGCCGGCGCATCCACGCGCGTTGTGAGTGGGTGGAACTCGAATTCGCGGGGATGATTCCGGCGCTGCAGGCGCGCAAGATCGATGCGATTCTGTCGTCGATGGCGATCACCGAGAAGCGCGAACAACAGATTCTCTTTTCGTCGAAGCTCTTTCAATTCAAGTCGCGCTTGATCGCCCGAGAGGGTTCCGCGCTCGCGGGCGGCTTGAATGCGCTGGCCGGCAAGCAGATCGGCGTGCAGTCCGGCACGCAGTTCGAAGGCTACGCGCTGAAAAACTGGGCGCCGATCGGCGCGCACGTGGTCGCCTATAAGAGTCAGGACGAAGTATTCGCCGACCTGCGCAATGGCCGGCTCGACGGCGCGCTGCTCGGTTCGGTGGAAGCGGACATCGGCTTTTTGCGCACGCCGGCGGGCAAGGGTTTTGCGTTTGTCGGCGAACCGCTTTCGATGGGCGACCGCGGCGTGGGCATCGGTTTGCGCAAGGATGAGACCGCGGTGCAGGCGTCCATGAACGCGGCGATCGCTTCGATGCTCAAGGACGGCACGTATGCGCGGATCGCGAGGAAGTACTTCGACTTCGATCCCTACGGCAATTGATCGTTTAGCTTCTTACTCTTTCTATCTTCTTCAGATCATCCGCTCATGAACAGGCAATCGATTCCGCTCTTGTCGCCGGCTATCGGCACGCACCGCGAACTGGTGTCGTTTCACTTCGGTCCGGCTGGGAGCGGACAGAAGATCTATATCCAGTCGTCGCTGCATGCCGACGAAACGCCCGCGATGCTGACGACTGTTTTGCTCAAGCGTCGATTGCTAGAACTCGAAAAGCGGGGCGCGCTGAATGCGGAAATCGTGCTGGTGCCGGTGGCGAATCCGGTTGGACTCGGCCAGTACCTGCTGGGTCAATTTCTTGGACGATTCGATTTAGGCAGCGGCAAGAACTTCAATCGGCACTTCATGCAGTTCCCGAAACTGGCGACGCGGGCGAAGGAGGTGCTCGGTTCCGACGCGGAAGAAAATCGGCGGATCGTGCGTGAACTGATTGCGGCTGAGTTGACGGAACAGAAGCCGTTGACTGAATTCGAGTCCTTGCAATTGGCTTTGCTGAAGCTCTCTTTCGACGCGGATGTCGTGATCGATTTGCATTGTTCCCTGGAAGCGGCAATGCATCTCTATACGAGCGAAGCAGCGTGGCCTGAGTTCGAACCATTGGCCCGGTATCTCGGCGCGCAAGCGTCGCTGCTTGCCACTAACTCAGGCGGCGAGTCGTTCGATGAGACGCATGGCTTGTTGTGGTGGAAGTTGCAGCAGGACATGCCGGCGGATAAACCGGTGCCGACTGGAACGATTGCGGTGACGGTTGAATGCCGCGGGCAGCGCGATGTTTGTTATGAAGCGGCGCAAGAAGATGCCGACGCGCTTGTCGATTATCTCGCGTGGCGCAAGGCGATTCTGATCGACGCGAAGCCGCTGCCCGAACTGCCGACGCCTGCGACGCCGCTCGCCGGCAGTGAGCAGTTTTATGCGCCGGTGAGCGGAATCCTGATTCATCGCGCGAAGATTGGTGACAGGATTCGCGTCGGCCAGGCTTTGTTCGATATCGTCGATCCGTTGACCGATGAGACAACCACGGTGTCGAGCAATACCGAAGGCGTGTTTTATATGCGGCGGGCGATCCGGTTCGTGACGGCCGGCGCGCCGCTGGGGCGTGTGACGGGCACGCGGCCGTTCAGGACGGGGGTTTTGCTGGGAGCGTGAAGGTTTTGCGTCCCCCAGCGCTCCCAACGCGACTTAACCGGTAACCAGAACCGGCGCGACCGCAGCCGGATCGCTGATGCTCGGCCGCCCATTTTCGACGTGACCCGCCAAGCGACGCGAGAAACTCGCGTCGTCGTTATTCGTCACCGTCAAGTCGTACCAGTGATGGCTCGACGCCAGCACCCACGCCTCTTCGATATGTGCGCCGGCCGGCACCAGCACCGGACGCACGCGCGCACCGTAAGCATTGTCGGTCACCGTCAAGCGAGCCACGCCACCGCCCTTGTTGCTGAAACTCAGAAACACGTTGCCGTTCGCCACGTCGTATTGCACCTTCACCTCAGGCTGCGCCGGCTTGTCGTTGCCGCGAGAACTCGCAGCCTTCTGCGTGTCGCCCGCGAACTTCCGAACGAAACCATTCGGCCCGAACACTTCGAAGGTATAGGCGCCATTCGTCGTAGTCAGGTCGAACGTTTCCTTGAGCGACTTGCCCGCCTCGACCGTGTAACGCCACGGACCATCCGTGCGATTCGTCGCATACACGTAGAAATGCGCGCCCTGGTCGCCGGAATTGCCGAACGAAATCTCGAACGTGTTCTTCTTCACATCCGCGTGACCGTTCACATGCAACTCATACGGCAACGCGCGCGCGAAACGAATCCCGCTTTCCTGCGGATCGATCGCGCCAGGCGCCGCGGGTACAGTCGGCTTCGGCTGGGTCGCGCACTGATTGTCGGCGATGCTCTTGTAGTTGCTCGTGTCCGGCAGCGGCGGCACCTTGGAGTCCGGCGTGCGGAAATCGAATGCAGCCGTCAGATCGCCGCAGACCGCGCGGCGCCATGCCGTGATGTTCGGCTCAACCACACCGAACCGCGTTTCGATGAAGCGAATCACCGACGTATGATCGAACACCTGCGAGCATACAAAACCGCCCTTGCTCCACGGCGACACGATGGTCATCGGCACACGTGGTCCGAGGCCATACGGCAAACCGTCGGCGGTATAGCTGCCGCCGCGCGCGGGATTCACCACGTTATGGATTTCGCCCTCGGTGCTCACCGTCGATTTGCCTTGCGCGGGCGTCGTCGCCGGTTGCGGCGGCACGAGGTGATCGAAGAAGCCGTCGTTCTCGTCGTACATGATGAACAGCACGGTCTTGCTCCACACCTCGGGATTCGACGTCAGCGCATCGAGCACCTGCGACGTGTACTCCGCGCCATACGCGGGCGTATAGCTCGGGTGTTCCGAGTACGCGGCGGGCGGGCACAGCCACGAGACTTGCGGCAGCTTGTTCGCCAGCACGTCGGCCTTCAGATCGGCGATCGTGCGAACGGTTTGCGCACGCTCATACAAAGGCGAGCCCGGCTGCGCGTTGATGAAGTTCGTGAAGTTCTGCAAGACGTTGGTGCCGTAGTTGCCGTTCAGCGGATCGGCGCCCGTCAGACCCTGCTGATACACCTGCCACGAAATGCCCGCGGCTTGCAGGCGTTCCGGGTACGTGGTCCACGAGAGCAACTGATAATTCGGCGGACCGTCGCCGTCGACGAAATCGTTGTTGTCGAGCAGCGGACCGCCCAGCGTGCCGGTCGGATCGACCATGCCGGTCATCAGATATGAACGGTTCGGGTGCGTCGGTCCCGGCAGCGAGCAGAAGTAAGCATCGCAGACGGTGAAGGCATCGGCCAGCGCGTAGTGGAATGGAATGTCGCTGCGCAGGTGATAGCCCATCGTCATGTCGGTCTTGGTGGCCGGCCACTGGTCGTAGCGGCCGCCGCCGATCGCGGCATGGGTCTTGTACCAGGAGTGATCGAGATCGCCGACGCATTGCGCGCTGGTCGTGGACGTATCCAGATGGAACGGCAGCACCGGCTTCGTGGGGTCGGCCTTCGACGGCTGATACCACACCGGCTTGCCGTTCGGCAGCGGAATCGGGAAGCGGTCGTTGTAGCCACGCACACCGCGCAGGTGGCCGAAGTAGTGGTCGAACGACCGGTTCTCCTGCATGAACACGACGATGTGCTCGACGTCGCGAATCGTGCCCGTGCGCGAAAACGCGGGCACGGCAAGCGCATTGCGAATCGACTCGGGCAGCGCGGTTAGCGCGGCGGCAGCGCCGGCGGACGATGCCACGGTCTGCAGGAAACGGCGACGGCTATTTGATGTCATCGAATATCACCTTCTGCGGGGGGAAAGAATAGCGCGCCTCGCGCGCCGGGGGAATGGGCTTGGGGAGTTAGTTGCTGCCGGCGCTGTCGCCTGGTGCGTAACGCATCACGGGCGCGACTTGCCGGCTGTCGGCGGCGAGACTGGCTTGCATGTTTTGCGTGATTGCGTCGGAAGCGGCGAACGGGTTCTCCGCGAGCGGTGTGGACGCCGCGGATGACGTCCCCGCGTTTTGCGCAACATCGCTGTTGTTCGCAATCGTGGGCGACGAAGATGCCGAGGTTGTTGAAGCAGTGGCAGCCGGTGGCGAATCATCCGCGCCGCAGCCGCTCAACGCATACATTGCAAGCGCGATAAACAGCGCACTCGCGAGGCGTTTGTCTCTTCTCATGTCCGCATCCGGTTTCGTGAAAGCGGATGCAGTCTCTAATCCTTCCGAGAAATATTTGTGAAACGTTTGAGAGTCAGTGAAACTTGTTCGATGCGTCGGTTCTTCGAAAGGCGATGGAAAGCGATCAGCAGGACAATGTTCACCGCAGCGCCATATGTCCGGTCGTTTTGGCGTATCGAAAGATCACGGCTTGGCCTATTCCGGTAAATTCATGACACGCATCGAAAGACCTTTCGACATCACGCGTCTCGAAGACGAATGGCTCGAAGCGGATGGCTTCGGCGGATTCGCATCGGGCACGGTCGGCACGCTGCGCACGCGCCGCTATCATGCGTTGCTGCTCACCGCGACGCGAGCGCCGGGAGGGCGCATCGCGCTCGTCAATGGCGTGGAGGCGTGGCTCGAAACCGATGGCGCGCGTTATCCGCTGAGCATGCAGCGCTATGTGCCGGACGTGGTCTATCCCGACCTGGCGCCGAGCCTTCTTCAATTCGACACCGTGCCGTGGCCGACGTGGCGGTTTCAGCTTGATACGCAGAGGGTGCTCACCGCCGAGGTATTCGTGACCAAGGCGACGTGCGAAACGGTGTTGCGTTGGCGGCTCGATGGCGCGATCAACGGCGTTCAGGCGTTACCCGCGATGCGCGCATTCACCTTGAAAGTGAGACCGTTGCTATCGGGCCGCGACTATCACGCGTTGCACCACGAAAATCCCGCGTTCAATTTCAACGCGCGGATCAGCAACGGCGACGCATGCGTGAGTTGGCAACCCTACGGCGACGTGCCGCTGATCAGCGCAGTCACGAACGGCGTCTACACGCACGCGCCCGATTGGTATCGGAACTTCTGCTACGTTCGCGAGCGCGAGCGTGGCCTCGACTTCAGCGAGGATCTCGCGACGCCCGGCGTATTCAGCTTCGATCTGGCGGCGAGCGAGGCGGTGATGATCCTCAGCGCGCCGAGCGTCACGACCGCATGCACGGCCGCATCCGCCACCGAGCCGACAGCGCAGCCAGGCGCGCGACCACCAACCGCGCATGCCGCGGAGTTGGCGCGCATCGAGGAGCAACGCCGCAGCGCACTCGGCTCGCGGCTGCAACGCTCCGCCGATGCCTACGTGGTCACGCGCAACGAAGGCCGCACGATCCTCGCCGGCTTTCCGTGGTTCACCGACTGGGGCCGCGACACGTTCATCGCGATGCGCGGCTTGCTGATCGCATCGGGCCGACTCGACGAGGCCGAAGCGATCCTGCTCGAATGGTCGGGCACGCTATCGGAAGGCATGCTGCCGAACCGTTTTCCCGACTACGGCGACGCGCCCGAATACAACTCGGTGGATGCGTCGTTGTGGTTCATCGTCGCCCTGCACGACTATCTGGCGACGGGACACGCGAGCGCCGCTACGCGAACGCGTCTGCAGCGAGCCGCCGAAGCCATCCTCGTGGGCTATACGAACGGCACGCGCTTCAACATCCAGGCTTCCGCCGCCGATGGCCTGTTGAACGCCGGCGTCCCCGGCATGCAACTCACGTGGATGGATGCCAAGGTCGGCGACTGGGTCGTCACGCCGCGCATCGGCAAACCGGTCGAAGTACAGGCGCTGTGGATCAACGCATTGCGCATTGCAGCAACGTGGAATCCGCTGTGGCTGCCGCCCGCCGAGCGAGCGTTGCAAGCGTTTCGCGAGCGCTTCGTCGATTCGTCCACGCAGGCGCTGTTCGATAACGTCGACGTGGATTTCATTGAAGGCCGCGTCGATCGCTCGATCCGCCCGAATCAGATTTTTGCCGTGGGCGGTCTGCCGTTTCCGTTGCTCGAAGGCGCGGCGGCGCGCGCGGTGCTCGACCAGGTCGAGGCGCATCTGCTCACGCCGCTTGGCCTGAGAACGCTGGCGCCGTCCGATCCCGCCTATCGCGCGTATTACGGCGGTCCGCCGCTGGAGCGCGATGGCGCCTATCATCAAGGAACCGTGTGGCCGTGGCTGCTGGGCCCGTTCGTCGAAGCATGGCTGCGGGTGCGCGGCAATGCGGCGGACGCTCGCGCCGAAGCCAAGGCGCGTTTTCTCGATCCGCTTCATGCGCATCTCGACCACGCCGGCCTCGATCATCTCTCGGAGATCGCCGGCGGCGACGCTCCGCATGCGCCTGGCGGCACGCCGTTCCAGGCGTGGTCGCTCGGCGAGTTGCTGCGCGTGGAGAAGCTGCTTGCCTAGTTGAAGCCCAAGGTTACGCAAACCGCGCTAGGATGTGAGTCCCACCGCAAGCCTGATGCAAGGACGTCGTCATGCCACCGCTTCGCGCCGCCAATCTGCTCGCCACCGTTGAGGGTTCACGCCTGCATTCGGCCGACTGTGCACATTGGCAACGCTGGGGACCGTATCTCAGCGAGCGTCAGTGGGGCACCGTGCGCGAGGATTACAGCGCGGACGGCACCGCCTGGGATTACTTTCCGCACGACCATGCGCGCAGCCGCGCCTACCGTTGGGGCGAGGACGGCATCGCCGGTTTCGGTGACGACACGCTGAGCTGGTGCGTGTCGCTCGCGCTGTGGAATCGCCGCGATCCGATTCTGAAAGAGCGTCTTTTCGGCCTCACCAACGCGCAGGGTAATCATGGCGAGGACGTGAAGGAGCTGTACTTCTACCTCGACGGCACGCCCACGCATTCGTACATGCGAATGCTCTACAAGTACCCGCACGCCGCGTTTCCGTACCAGGACCTGATCGAGGAAAACGCGCGCCGCGGCGGCGACATGCCGGAGTATGAAATTCTCGACACCGGCGTATTCGACGACTTGCGTTATTTCGACGTGCAGGTCGAATACGCGAAACATGCGCCCGACGATATTCTGATGCGCGTGACGATCGAGAATCGCGCGGACGAGGCGGCCTCGCTCGACGTGCTGCCGCAAATCTGGGCGCGCAATTCGTGGTCATGGAAGGAAAACAAGGAGAAGCCGTCGCTCGCCATCCGCACGGATCACAACGGCGAAGCGCATGTGCTCGGGCATCATCGCGTCCACGACCCGATCGTGGTGACGGCATGGTCGAAAGACGCGCCGCGCATCACGTGGCTGTTCTGCGAGAACGATACCAACGTCAAGCGCCTTTTCAACATGGAAGGCACGGGTCCGTTCAAGGACGGCTTCAACGATTACCTCGTGCACGGCGACGAACAGGCGATACGCCGCGACGCGGGCACCCGGGCCGCGGCGCATGCGCCGATCGAACTCGGGCCGCATGGGCGGGCCGTGGTGTACATGCGCTGGTGTCCGCAGGGCAACCTGGGCGACGCGCAACTCGACGCCGATGCGGTGTTCGCGCACCGCATCGCCGAGGCCGACGAATTCTACGGCGCCCTGCAACACGAAATCCACGACCCCGACGCGCGTCTCGTGCAGCGTCAGGCGCTCGCCGGCATGCTGTGGTCCAAGCAGTACTACCAGTACGACGTGCAGCGCTGGCTGGACGGCGATCCGCTGCAACCCAAGCCGGCCGCCTCGCGCAAACACGGCCGCAATGCGGACTGGCGGCACCTGTGCAATGCGGACATCGTGTCGATGCCGGACAAGTGGGAATACCCGTGGTACGCATCGTGGGACCTGGCGTTTCATGCGGCCGCTTTCGCGCTGATCGATCCGGCGTTTGCGAAGCGTCAGTTGCTGCTGCTGGTGAAAGACCGCTATCAGCACCCCAACGGCCAGTTGCCCGCCTACGAATGGGCGCTCAGCGACGCCAATCCGCCCGTGCATGCGTGGGCCGCGTGGCGTGTCTACGAGATCGACCGCGCGCTCACGGGCAAGGCGGATCGCGATTTTCTGGAACTGGTCTTTCACAAGCTCCTGCTGAATTTCTCGTGGTGGGTAAACCGCAAGGACGCCGACGGCCGCAATATTTTTCAGGGCGGCTTTCTCGGGCTGGACAACGTCGGCATCTTCGACCGCTCTTCGCCTTTGCCGACCGGCGGCCACATCGATCAGGCCGACGGCACCGCGTGGATGGCCGCCTACGCGCTCGACCTGATGCGCATCGCGCTCGAACTCGCGTATGCGAATCACGTGTTCGTCGATATCGGCGTGAAGTTCTTTGAGCACTTCCTGTATATCGCCGAAGCCGTGAGTTGCGACGACGGCTGCGATACGGGCCTGTGGGACAGCGAGGACGAATTCTTCTACGACAAGCTGCGCCTGCCCGACGGCAGCAGCGTGCCGATGCGCGTGCGCTCGATCGTCGGTCTGATTCCGCTCTTCGCCGTGCACGTGCTTGAAGAACGCTTGCATGGCCACTTGCCGTGTCTGCGCGAGCGGCTCGTCTGGTTCCTCGAACATCGCCCCGATCTGGCGAAGCTGGTCTCGCGCTGGAACGAGCCGGGCAAGGGCAATGCGCTGCTGCTCTCGGTATTGCGCGGGCATCGCATGAAAGCTTTGCTGCGCCGGGCGCTCGACGAAAGCGAATTCCTCTCCGACCACGGCGTGCGCGCGCTCTCGCGATTCCATCGCGACCATCCGTTCGTGTTCAACCACAACGGCAACAGCTTTTGCGTCAAGTATCTGCCGGCCGAATCGGATACGCGCGTGTTCGGCGGCAACTCGAACTGGCGCGGTCCGGTGTGGATGCCGGTGAACTATCTGCTGATCGAATCGCTATACGAATTTCACCGCTATTACGGCGACGAGTTTCGCGTCGAGTATCCAACCGGCTCGGGGCAAAAGTTCTCGCTCAGCGAGATCGCCGACGAACTGGCGCGCCGTGCCACCACGCTGTTCCTCAAGAACAGGGACGGCGAGCGTCCGGTGATGGGCGCGTATCCGCTGTTGCAAGCCGACCCCCGGTCGCGCGATCTGATTCTGTTCCACGAGTATTTCCACGGCGACAACGGGCGCGGCGTGGGCGCTTCGCATCAAACCGGGTGGAGCGGGCTCGTTGCATTGTTGCTGCAACCGCGCGCCATGGCCGCGTCGGGCAATGTGCCGCTGGCGGGCGAACCGGAGCGCGCGCCGATTCCGACCGCGCCCACGCCGGCCATGCCGGAACCGGAGCCCGAACGTGAGCCGGTCCTGGCTTCCGCATCGGCGCCTGTATGGCGTGCCCGGCTGCGCACCTGAACGCCGGCTGCGGCCGGGTTAGGCGCGGTCTTTCCTGTATCGCCAGGTTCTTTTCATTGCTTTTCGAACGTGAATCCCATGTCGACTACACCGAATACCCCGCCATCCGATAGCCCCGGCCGCGAACTTAGTTGCAAGATCAGCGCGCGGGCGCACGATGCGCCCGCCTCGCCGGCCGGCAAGCGGCCCGCGCCGCCTTGCACGCTGGTGATCTTCGGCGCGGCCGGCGATCTGACGAAACGGCTCCTGATGCCCGCGCTGTACAACCTCGCGGTGGACGGCCTGCTCGACGGCGGCATGAAAATCGTCGGCGTGAATCATGGCGCGCGTGAGACGAGCAAGTGGCGCGACGATTTGCACGCGTCGCTGCGGCAGTTCGCGGCGGACAAAGCGAGCACCTTCCACGCCGGCAAGCTCGACGACACAGCGTGGGACTGGGTCGCGCAACGCCTCGACTACATGGCCGGCGAATTCGAATCGGACGAGACGTTTGCGAAGCTCAAGCAGAAGCTCGATCAAACGCCGGGCGGCAACGTGATCTTCTATCTCGCGGTCGGCTCGCGCTTCTTCGAACCGATCGTCGAGCATCTCGGCCAGGCGGGCTTGCTGAAAGAAGGCGAGGGCGCGAGCGGCGGCTTTCGCCGCATCGTGATCGAGAAACCGTTCGGCACCGATCTCGCCTCGGCGCGCGATCTGAACGCGCACATTCTGTCGTATGCGAGGGAATCGCAGGTGTATCGCATCGATCACTTTCTCGGCAAGGACACCGTGCAGAGCATTCTCGCCGTGCGCTTCGCGAATGCGCTGTTCGAGCCGATGTGGCGGCGCGAGTACATCGACAACGTGCAGATCAGCGCGGCCGAGACCCTCGGCGTGGAAGGGCGCGGCAAGTTCTACGAGCAGACCGGCGCGTTTCGCGACATGGTGCCGAACCATCTGTTCCAGTTGCTCGGCATGGTCGCGATGGAACCGCCCAATTCGTTCGACGCCGAAGCCGTACGCGACAAGAAGGCCGAGATCTTCGACGCGATCCAGCCGCTGAAGCCGGACGACGTCGTGTTCGGTCAATACGAAAACGGCCCGGCGGGCATCGGTTACCGCGAGGAGCCGGACGTCGCGCCGAACAGCACGACCGAAACCTACGCGGCGGCCCGCGTGTTCATCGAGAACTGGCGCTGGGCCGGCGTGCCGTTCTATCTGCGCACCGGCAAGCGGCTCGCCGCGCGCCGCACGGAGATTGCAGTGCAATTGAAACCCGTGCCGTTCCGCCTGTTCCGCGACACACCCGTCGACGCATTGACGCCGAACGTGCTGACCTTGCGCATCGATCCGGCGCACGGCACGAGCTTCGACTTCAACGTGAAAACGCCGGGGCCGGTGATGCGGATCGGCGCGGTGCAGTCGTCGTTCGATTACGGCGACTTCTTCGCGGAACGTGCCAACGTCGGTTATGAAACCTTGCTGTACGACTGCATGCTCGGCGACGAGACGTTGTTCCAGCGTGCGGACAGCATCGAAACGACCTGGTGCGCGGTGGACGACGTGCTGCATCCGAAAACCGGCGGCGCGCTTGCGGTGCACGGTTATGCGGCCGGTAGCGACGGACCCGCGCAGGCGGATGCGCTGCTGGCGCGCAACGGCCATGCATGGCGGCCATTGAAAAAGAACGCAATCGAGAAGAAGTGACGCGATCCAACGCTTCAATACGACACAACCGGGGGACACCGTGGCGACACGTAGGGCGAAAGTAAAAGACAGCACCGAGCGGATTCTCGCGATCGACGTTGGCGGCAGCGGCCTGAAAGCCGCGATCATCGGTGCGGACGGTCAGATGCAAACCGAGCGCGTGCGCGTGGCGACGCCGCATCCGTGCACGCCGGATCAGTTGGTGGATGCGCTGGCGAAACTGGTCGAGCCGCTCATCAAACAGGCGCCGCCTTCGCTGATGTCGATCGGTTTTCCCGGCGTGGTGCGTAACA
This sequence comes from Paraburkholderia terricola, assembly GCF_003330825.1. Classification (NCBI taxonomy): domain Bacteria; kingdom Pseudomonadati; phylum Pseudomonadota; class Betaproteobacteria; order Burkholderiales; family Burkholderiaceae; genus Paraburkholderia; species Paraburkholderia terricola. The sequence goes on along the minus strand of NZ_CP024942.1, from coordinate 1,071,644 downwards.
ACCGCATTCTCACGGCGCCGCACTTCGGCGTCGAGGGCTGGCACGACATTCCGCTCGCGGATGCGTTGGCGCAACGCCTGGGCGGTTTGCCGGTTCGCATGATCAACGACGCCGAGATGCAGGGCTTTGCCGTGATCGAAGGCCACGGCATCGAATTCGTGCTGACGCTCGGCACGGGCGCGGGCACCGCGCTCTTTCGCGACGGCGAGCTGATGCCGCACCTGGAGCTTGCGCATCATCCGGTGAGCAGGAAGGGCGTCGCATACGACGAGTACATCGGCGAGGCCGCGCGTGAACAGGTGGGGAATAAGCGCTGGAACCGGCGCGTGCAGAAGGTGATCGGCATACTGAACTCGCTGGTGAATTACGACAGGTTGTGGATCGGCGGCGGCAACGCGGCGCGTCTCACGATCGAGTTGCCGGCCAACGTCGCAACCGTTTCGAACGATGCGGGTATTCAGGGCGGCGCGCGGCTATGGCATCCGAAGTCCGTGCGCGAAACGCGGCAATTGCCCGAGGCGAATGAACGGATCGGGCGTTTCAAATGACCGGGTCCACAAGCGGCACCTGGCGGAATAAGAACATGTCGACGGAATAAAGCGCTCGGTCTAAACGTTTGCCGTCGACGGGCACCCCACTTTCCAACGGATCAACAATGAAAACATCGCGCCGTCATTTCCTGCTGCTGAGCGTGGGCGTGGGCTCATCGCTCGTGCTGTCGCGCGCCGCGTTCGCCGACACCGCCAACGCGCTCAGCGAAGCCGATCCGAAGGCGCAAGCCGTCGGCTATAAAGAAGATGCGTCGAAGGTCGATAAAGCGAAATTCCCCGGCTATGCCGCCGGGCAAACCTGCGGCAATTGCTCGCTGTTCCAGGGCAAAGCCACCGACGCCTACGGCGGCTGCACGCTGTTCGGCGACAAGCAGGTGGCCGCGCGCGGCTGGTGCGGTTCGTATACGAATATGTGAGCGGCGCGTTCGTTGATTGAACACGCGCTGCGGGCGCGCGCGGATTCGGCGCGCTTCAGCGCAACGCGCCCAGCGCCAGTTCGTGCGAATGGCCGATCCATACCGCGGCGTCGCGATGATCGCGCAAGGCGTCGCCGGTATTCGGATGCAGGAAAACATCCAGCGCGCCGTGATTCAACGCGAGCCAGCCGACCAGTTCGGCGAACTGCTCGTGCGCGAACGCGAGCTGATACGACCACATGGGATGCGGTCCGACAGGCCGTTCGTGGAAACGGCCCATTTGCAGCTTGCCGTTCCAACGCGCTTCGATTTGCTCGCGAAAGGCCCACGCGGCGTCGCGGCTGCTCGAATCGAAATAAACGTGAGCGTGCCAGTTGGCAATTACTGAGGTGTCGCGAAAGGTCATAACAAAGTCCGTTGGGTTCGACGCGTCGGGGCAGTCTTTATCCGCCATTTATTCTGCTTCGGTTTTCCGCCGACGCGCGCGGCGCACGCCTCATGTGAAACTGTCTGTCATCTTCGCCGATGGTTTCGAAGCCCAGGCGCTCGTACAGGCGCTTCGCGGGATTGCCTTTGAGCACGTTCAGCGTGACCGGCAGCGCTTCCATCTGCGCGGCTTGCAGGACGGTATGCAGCACGCGTTCGCCGATGCCGCGCCCTTGGTGTTCAGGCGAGATTTGCAATTGCACGACGACCCACTCGGTGTCGGTGCGGTGTGCTTTGAGCAAGCCGGCCGGCGCGCCGTCGATGCAGATCACGCGCGCTGTGTCGTAACGATGCAGCACGCGCGCGCGATGTTCGGCGTCGTCCGAAGCGTCGCCGGCGCGTGCGAGGTGTTCGGTCATGGTCGCCTTGCGCAGGTCGAACAGAAAGGCCTCGTCGGCGCTCAGCGCCGGGCGCAGGGTGAGGGCGGGTTCGTGATCGGACATGTCGGTAACGTTTCCGGCGAGGGCGACGGTCAGTAAAAATTGGCGTGAATTGTCGAGCCAGCAGCGCTTTTTTACCACGCGGTCAGGTTGTCGCCTCTCGACTTCATTGCTCGAAGCACACGCCGATGTCATCGACCGATGCTCTTATCGATGCGGATCAGCATATCGCCGCGCGCGCCGTCTCAGGCACTGCCGGACTTTGCAGCTTGTGAGACGAGGTACGGCCTCAGTGGGCGTCATCAGGCGCAGCGACCCGCCGCGCCTTGGTATGCAAATTGGCATGCGCTTTGCTTTTGTCTCACCCGCGAACCGGGGAGTGCGCAATTTCGATGCCTGCTCGCGCCAGGCGGCGAACCGCCGCGCGGCCGGCGTTTCGTTCAGTTTCTTCCGGCGTCGTTCGTTCAACACGGCGAATGGCTTAATGAACTTTGCGAGGTGGGCTATGGAGATTATCGAGCTTGAACCTAGCGTCTCGGCAGACGGACGCGCGGTGATTTTCCAGCTTTCGGCGCGAGGGCGGGAGCTCGAATGCGCTGTGACGCGCGAGGCGCTGGAACAGCACTTCTGGCTGCAACGCGACGCCGGCGAGGAACGCGTACTGAAGACCTTCGCGGACGGACGCAAGCGCATCATCGCCGTCGCCGAACGAAAGATGCTGGCGCGGCCCGGCGAAAAAGTCCTGTTGACGATCAGCGACTTCGCCGCGCGAGGTTGATGTTTTTCGCCGGGTCGAGCGTCGCTCGGCACCGGCCCGTCCGCCAGTTAACTCACCACACTCACCACGGCGTAACCGGCCCGCACGCCTCTGACATCGGATGAAAGCGCCGCGTTACGCCGATTCGTCAAATTAGCCTGCCAATTCCCCTCGCTTCGACCAATTGCCGTCGCATGCCCTCGCCTACACTGTTTTCCATGGAGCGACAAAACACCGAGCCCCATCGACGCGGTCTCCCCCCGCGTTGTTTTGAACCGTACCGTTGATGGCAGTGTGCCGCGTTGTCGAATGCGGCAGGGCAGTAAAGCAGTAGGAAGTAGAAGCAATGCAAACGGCGCGCGATCCACGCAAGAAGCGCGCGAATCAGTAGGGGGTTGCAGCCAGGCGTAGTTGAAGGCGAAGGACCCGGCTGCGATGCAGTCGCAGTACAAGGCAGCACCCGCTTTTGCAGTAGCAGTAGGAACAACAAGCACGGCAGCAACAGCAGCAATAGCAGTTCAGTCGGTAATCGCTTTTTGCAGCAGCAGTTGAGGTAGCAACAGCTTGATTGGTTTGCGGTGGTGACAGGTCGGCAGGCATCCACGCGCATGCACGACCCTTCCATCCTGTCCGGCCCTGTTCTCTCGCGGGAACAGGGTCTCTTTTTCGTTTGAACCACTCCTCCGACGTTTAAGCCGGCCTTAATAGTTGCTTGCCATGATGGCGACACGGTCTCGCAGTCGAGCCCTGTCAAGCCGCCGGCGTTTCGGCGGCGCTTATCGCCGAAGTCGTGCAGAATTCGGTGGTCAAGCTGAAAGTCAGCGAAGGAGGTTGAACGATATGTCCAGTAAGTCGCGAGTCCGCAAGCACAGCCAGTCGGCCATGTCCCCGCTGTTGCGCGCGCTGACCTTTAGCCGCACCGCACACGAGCCGGTCACCACGGCGATGGTCCTGCAGGCCTATAGCGCGCTCGACGCGTTCCGGCACAGCCACGGCTCGCGGACGCTCCACACGACGTTGAGCCGGCATTTGCTGGTCTCGCAAGAGCTTGCGCGGCTTGGGCTCGGCGAGGACTTGCTGGCCGACATCGAAAGCGCGCATGCCGCGATGGTTCAGGTCGACGCCCGCGAGCATCGCGACGGCGCGTGGACCGTCGAGGACGACGAATACGCCCGCCTGTGCGCGGCGCTGGCGATTCTGGACGGGCAATTGTCCGTCGCATCATTGAGTGAGATTGCGAGCGCCGAAGCGCGAATGATCGAAGGCTTGATGCGCTCCGCGCAGATGCGGGCGATCGCCGAAGCGGCGGTCTGATCGGTACGGCAGTCTCGCTCCGATACTGCGCCAACGAAAACGCCCCGCATGGGGCGTTTTTGCATTGCAGCGGCTTCGCGCCGTGCAGCGAAAACCGGCGATCGACGCAAAAAAGCCTCTCGTGCCGCGCGGAGACGACGAGTCTCCGTAAAGATCCCAATCGACCGCCACGCCGGCGTCGGGCAGCGTTTGCCGGAGTGATCCGCGCTTGCTAGACTGCCTCACCCTACCTACCGCAAGCGCGTTGTTTGCGTTCATACGCGTACCGGGCGTTCACGTCCGCGGCGCGATCAATCGGAGACGCCATGTCTTACATGCTGCTCATCGTCGAACCCCCGCATCAACGCATCGAGCGCGGCGAAGCCGCTGGGCGCGAAGTCTACGACCAGATGGTGCGTTTCGCCGCCGACCTGAAAGAACGCGGCAAACTGCTCGCCGTCGAATCGCTCACCTCGACGAAAGACGCCGTGCGCGTGCAGGTGCGCAACGGCCAGCCGAAACTGCTCGACGGCCCGTTTGCCGAAGCCAAGGAAATGATCGGCGGTTTCTTCCTGCTCGATTGCGAAAGCCGTGACGAAGCCGTGGCGATCGCGCAAGCCTGTCCGGCGGCGTCGTGGTGCACCGTCGAGGTTCGCAAGCTCGGACCTTGTTTCGCATAAGCGATAGGCGCATCCGTTGGCATTGACCGGGGGTTTTCCCTGGCGCGTCGCTAGGGGTGTCGATCCGGTCGTGCATCGCTCGTCGTGTGAGTAAGGAGCCAGCAAGGCTGCACGGCTCTCCCTCTCACCACGAAAAGGAGTAACGGGGATGCGATTCATGATCCTGGTCAAGGCGACGGCCGCCAGTGAAGCCGGCGACATGCCCGACGAAGCGCTGCTGGCCGCGATGGCGACCTATCACGAAGAACTGGCCAGGGCCGGCGTGCTGCTCGACGCCACCGGCTTGCAACCGAGTTCGAAGGGCTGGCGCGTTCACTACAGCGGCGGCAAGCAGACCGTGGTGGAAGGTCCGTTCGCGGAAACGAAGGAACTGATCGCCGGCTACACATTGATTCAGGTCCGCTCGCGCGAGGAAGCGATGGAATGGGCGCGGCGCTTTCCGGCGCCCTTCGGTGAGCAGGCCGAGGGCGAAATCGAAGTGCGCCAGCTATTTCAACTCGACGACTTCGAACCCGGCCCGCAAGTCGAGCGATTCCGCGAACTGGAAGCGGCCAGGCGCTGAGCCGCGCGTCGATCCGAACGCCGCGCCGCATGCGCGGCGGCACCTGCCCAAACGCGCGGTCGCCGCGCAGCACCACCTGACCAACGGATGCTCACCATGCACAAGCAGATTTACGTCAATCTCGCCGTCGACAATCTCGAACGGTCGAAGGCCTTCTTCAGCGCGATCGGTTTCAGCTTCGAGCCGCGATTCACCAACGACCAGGCGGCGTGCCTGATCCTCGGCGAGAACCTCTACGCGATGCTGCTCGTCAAGGCGCTGTTCAAGTCGTTTACGCATAAGGCGCTTTGCCACCCGAAGGAAAGCACCGAGGTGCTGGTGGGCCTGTCATGCGAAAGCCGGGGCGAGGTGGATGCGCTGGTCGCGAGGGCGCTCGCCGCGGGCGGCACGGCGCCCCGCGCGCCGCAGGACTACGGCTTCATGTACGGCCACGGCTTCGAGGACATCGACGGTCACGTCTGGGAGCTGATCTACATGGACCCGAACGCCCAGGCGGCGGGCTGAACTCGTGACGATACCGGCCACCCATCGTGCCATCGAGGCCGTCTGGCGGATCGAATCCGCCAAGGTCATTGCCCACGTCGCGCGGATCGTGCGCGACGTCGGGCTCGCCGAGGAGCTGGCGCAAGACGCGCTGGTGGCCGCGCTCGAGCATTGGCCGGAGGCCGGCGTGCCCGACAATCCGGGAGCATGGCTAATGGCGACCGCGAAAAACCGTGCGCTCGACCGCTGGCGGCAGGAAGCGCTGCATGCCCGCAAGCGCGAAGAATTGGGCCACGATCTCGACGCGCTGGAGGCTCACCTCGTGCCCGATTTCGTCGATGCCCTCGATGCCGCGCGTGCCGACGATATCGGCGACGATCTGCTGCGGCTGGTGTTCACCGCGTGTCACCCGGTGTTGTCCACCGACGCGCGCGTCGCGCTGACGCTGCGGCTGCTCGGCGGCCTCACCACCGACGAAATCGCGCGGGCGTTTCTCGTGCCCGAGCCGACCATCGCGCAGCGCATCGTGCGGGCCAAGCGCACGCTGTCGGCGGCCAAGGTGCCGTTCGAGGTGCCGCAGGCCGACGCGCGCGCGCCGCGGCTCGCGTCGGTGCTGCAGGTGATCTACCTGATTTTCAACGAAGGTTATTCGGCCACCGCCGGCGACGACTGGATGCGTCCCGCGCTATGCGAGGAAGCGCTGCGGCTTGGGCGGGTGTTGAGCGGTCTCGTGCCCGACGAAAGCGAAGTGCATGGCCTCGTCGCGTTGATGGAGATTCAGGCGTCGCGCACGCATGCGCGCACCGATGCCGAGGGCCGTCCGGTGCTGCTGCTCGATCAGGATCGCAGCCGCTGGGATCCGCTTCTGATTCGCCGCGGACTGGCCGCGCTCGACGCCGCGCACGCGCTCGGCGGCGCGAGCGGTCCCTATGCGTTGCAGGCGGCGCTGGCCGCGTGTCACGCGCGCGCGCGCCGCGCCGACGACACCGACTGGGCGCAGATCGTCGCGCTCTACGACGCGCTGGCCCAGGTGGCGCCGTCGCCGGTGGTCGAACTGAATCGGGCGGTGGCGGTGGGCATGGCGTTCGGGCCGGCTGCCGGTCTGGAGATCGTCGACGCGCTCGCCGCCGATCCCGCGCTCGCCAACTATCACTGGCTGCCGAGCGTGCGCGGCGATCTGCTGGCGAAACTGGGGCGCACGGAAGAGGCGCGCGCCGAATTCGAACGCGCGGCCACGATGACGCGCAATGCGCGCGAGCGCGAGTTGCTGCTCGAACGTGCGCGCGGCGGTGCGCATTGAATCGTATGAGCCGCTAGCGAATCAACTGACGCACGCCCAGCGCGACGATCAGGCCGCCGCACACGCGATCGATCCACGCCTTGCAGCGCCGGTACGCCGTTGCGATGCGTGCGTGCGACAACGTCAGCGCGACGAATCCATACCAACTGCTCGCGACGACGCCCACCATGCCGAGCATCGCGGCAAAGGTTCCCACGCTCACATGCGCCGGCGCGGCCGAAGAGAACACGGCGGCGAAGAACGCCATCGACTTCGGATTCGCGATGTTGGTCGCGAAACCTTGCGCGAAGGCCTGCCGGAAGCCGCCCGCCGACGCCTTCACGCTTTGCGCCGGCTTGCCCGCCGACGCGTTGACGATCAGCCGGCCGCCGAACCAGATCAGATAAGCCGCGCCTGCCACTTTCACGACCAACGCGAGCCACGGAAACGCGGTGAATACGATGCCGACACCGAGAATCGCGCAGCTTGCCCAGAGCAGGTTGACCAGCACGATGCCGGCGACCATCGCGAGCGCTTCGACGCGCGTGGCCGACGCGGCCTTGTGCGCAACGGCGACGAAGTTCGGCCCGGGGATCACGACACCGGCCACATATACGGAGAAAACGCCTAGAACGGCAGAGCTATCGATCACACACCACTCCTTATCGCGGACAGTACGGCGCGGCGCAATCCGAGGATACGTCCGCTAGCCGTTGTTGCATCGAATCAAGCCGAGAAAAACGCCACCGCGCCCATTACCACGCCGGCCGTCGCCACCACGAACGACAGATTGCGCAGCCATCTCTTGCGAGTCAGCAAGGTGATCGCGCAAAGGGCGATCGCGACCTGGATCAACGTCGTGGCCTGCGCCCAGCGATGATGGCCGTGCAGAAGGGCTTCACTCTTGGCGTCGTTGTCCAGCACTTCCTTTTCGATCGCCTCGGCCTTCGCGCGGATCGGTTCTTTCTGCTGCTTGTACTTGTCGACATCCGCGGCGAACTTCGCGTGGGCATCGGTGTTGCCGGGCGAGAGCGCCTCGCCGAGTTCGGCGAGGTTCTGCTTTTCGCCCTTGGCCTGGTAGTAATTCCATTGGTTCGACGCTTCGGTCTTCTTGATGGCGGCTTCGTTCTTGTAGTACAGCGCCAGGTTTTCGCTGTTGCCGCTCTGATAGGCGCACAGCGCGCCGATCGTCGCGAGGACCGCCGTTATCACGGCCATGCGGCCCGCAAAGGGGTCCGCGTCATGATGGCCGGCGTGCTGAACGGCATGGTCGTGCGGACCGTGGACTTCATATTCTTCAGACATCCGATTCTCCGAGGCAGGGCTTTTCTTTTGATGTGCGGGCGGCGCGCGTGCTGGCGACATGCGTGCAAGCCGCGCTGCGATGCGCGGGTTGCGGGGCCGGCGGGCCTCAATCTTAGCGTGTGGCGAGGGGGGAGGGGGAAGGCGTTGGGTTGGGGCCGCTGGGCATACGCGCACAAAATCTGCGATCATCGCTCGCACTCTCAACGCTCCTTAACTTTCAGGCGTTCCCGCACCTTCGCCCTTCAAATGTCCACTCACTCCACCCACCTCACCACCGACCGCCTGACCCTGCGTCCGCACACCCGTGACGATTTCCTCGATAGCTATGCGATGTGGTCCGATCCCGAGGTGATCCGCTATATCGGCGGCAAACCGTTCACGCGCGAGGAAGTCTGGGCGCGTCTGCTGCGTTACGCCGGACATTGGGCGATGCTGGGTTACGGCTACTGGGTGGTGCGCGAGACGCAGAGCGGCCGGTTTCTCGGCGAGGTCGGCTTCGCCGACTATCACCGCGAGATCGAACCTTCGTTGGGCACGCCTGAAATCGGCTGGGCCCTGGACCCGGCGGCGCATGGCCGCGGCTACGCGACCGAAGCCGTGCGCGCCGCCTTGCGTTGGGCCGACACGCACTGGCCCGGCGCTGAAACGGCCTGTATCGTCGCGCCGGACAATCAGCCTTCGCTGCGCGTCGCCGACAAGTGCGGCTATCGCGAGCACCTTCGCACCACCTACAAAGGCAAGCCGACCATCGTGCTGCGTCGCGCGGCAGACGCGGCTTGAGCCGGTGGCGCGCGGTGGGCGGTGGGCGCGTCGGCGGTTGAGCGCCTCGTTGCAATCCGGTCGACGGCTCGATGCATCCAACTCGCGAGCGCTTATCGATCGCCTTCGCTAACTTGCCGCCCGCTGCTGCGCGATCAGATCCACCAGCCGCTCGACCTGCTGGCCCTCCGCATCGAAGTTGCCCGCATCCAGCCAGCGCGTGTAGCTCGAACGCAGCGCCGGCCATTCGCTATCGATGATCGAAAACCACGCGGTGTCGCGATTGCGTTCGCGATACACGATCGCCTGGCGAAAGATGCCTTCGAACGTGAAGCCGTAGCGCAACGCGGCGGCCCGCGACGGACCGTTCAGCGAATCGCACTTCCATTCGAAGCGCCGATAGCCGAGTTCGTCAAACACGTGCTTCATCAGCAGAAACATCGCTTCGGTGGCGATGCGCGTGCGCTTCAGACGCGGCGAATAAATCACGTGGCCGACTTCGATCACGCCGTTCGCGCGATCGATGCGCATCAGCGCCAGCGTGCCGACCGCCTTGCCGGTCGCCAGATCGATCACCGCATAGTGCAGCGGATCGGCCGAAGCGGCGGCGCGCGTCAGATACTCGCGATACGCGTCGAGGCTGTCGAACGGGCCGATCGTCAGATACGTCCAGTCCCGGCCATCGGCCGCCGAACGGTAGGCGTCGTGCAGGTCCGCGGCGTGGCGCTCGACGTTCACCGGTTCGATCCGGCAATAGCGGCCCGCGAGCGGCTCGCGGCCGGGCGCCCCGGCGCCGTTCCAGTCCGGCACGGGTGTGCCGATGGGTTGTTCGAACGCGTTACGTCTGGGTTCCATCTCTACTCTCCAAAGCGGGTCGTTAGCTTACGAAGAACGATACGGCAAACGTGGTATGTTAAAAAGATCCAAGACAAACATATTTGATGGGTCCAGCCGCGATGATCGAGATCATTGGCCCGCTCGCCAATCCAGCCGCCGCGAATCGTGCTCGCAGCGCCGAAAAAACCGCACCGCTGCAAAAGCAGTTGATCGAGCGTTTGCAGCAGGCGATTCTCGCCGGGCGTTTGCCGGCTGGTTCGCTGCTGCCTTCGTCGCGCTTGCTGGCGACCGAAATGGGCGTCTCGCGCAACACGGTAGTGATCGCTTACGAGCATCTGGCCGCGGTCGGCTATGTCGTGGCCGACAAGAAAGGCACCCGCGTCAGTCCGCTGTCGAGCCCCGCTGCGCGCGGCGAACCGTCCGCCAACCCCGCCGCCTACGAGGCGACTTACGCGGCGCGAGTCGGGCAGTTCGCGGCGGCGCACGCCCCGGCCGACAACAGCCTTCCTCTCACGCCCGGCACGCCCGCGCTGGACCGCTTTCCGCTGTCCGCGTGGCGGCGCGCGCAGGAACGTTCGATGGAGCGCGCGTTGCCCCAGGCGCTCGGCTACGGCACGCCGGCGGGCGAACCGGCGTTGCGCGACGCGATCGCCGCGCATCTGCGGATGGCGCGCGGCGTGCGCTGCGAGGGCTCGCAGGTGGTGATCACCGAGGGCGCGCAGGAGGCGTTGAGCCTGTGCGTGCGGCTTTTCACCAATCCCGGCGACGTCGCCTGGGTCGAGGATCCCGGCTATCGCGGCGCGAAGGCCGCCTTCAATCTGGGCGATCTCACGACGCTGCCGATGCCGGTCGACGCGGAAGGCATCGTCGTGCCGCCCAAAGCATGGGCCGCGCATCCGCCGAAGCTGATTTACACGTCGCCGGCGCACCAGTATCCGACGGGCGCGGTGTTGTCGGTGGCGCGGCGGCTGGACTTGATCGCGCAGGCGCGCCGCAGCGGCGCCTGGCTGATCGAGGACGACTACGACGGCGAGTTCCGGCACACCGGCGAGCCGATCGCCAGCATGCAGGGACTGGTCGACGACGCGCCGGTTCTCTACGTCGGCTCGTTCAGCAAGACGATGTTTCCGGCGCTGCGCATCGGCTTCGTGGTGCTGCCGCGCGCGATCGCGGAGCGCGCGGCCGTCGCGCTGCACGAGATGCTGCGCGGCGGGCATCGTCTGGAGCAACTGGCGCTCGCGCATTTCATCGAAAGCGGCGAGTTCGGGCGGCACCTCGGGCGCATGCGGCGGCTGTATCGGGAGCGCCAGCAGGCGTTGCGCGACGCCCTCACCGCGCATTTCGCGCCGGCTTCCATTCTGGGCGGCGAGTGCGGCATGCATCTGACGCTGTGTTTGCCGCCGCGGATCGCCGATCGGTCGCTGGCTGAACGCGCGCTCGCCCAGGGGCTCAACCCGCGCGCGCTGTCCGGTTTCGCGTTGCGGCCGCGCGCGCAGACCAACGGGCTGGTGATCGGCTACGGCAATACGCCCGCCGAACAACTGGCGCCGGCCATCCGCACGTTGTCATTGATCGCTCGGCGCGGCCGATAAGTTTTGCGTTTGTCCGCGTGGCCCATGTCGCGCTATCGTGTCGTTTATGCGCGGCTATCCTGAAATGCGCGACGTGGACGGATCGCCCGCAGGTCATACTCGACGCACCGCACTGCACAACTTCGCGCGGACATGCCGCGCGCCGCTCGGGCCGTGGTCGCGTGAGTATGAAGAATGCCTTTGTTGTGGTTATCTATGACGATTTATCCGACCGGAGACGACATGAAGGAAATCGAACCGACCCCCTGGTTTGAGCTTGCCGACCACACGCCCGTCCGCGAAGGCTGGTACGAGGTGCAACTGACGAGCGGGGACACGGCATTTGCGAAGTTTGGCGACGGCGCATGGACCGAGAAGCCATTGCTGACGTTCACGCACTGGCGCGGCCTGACCGCCGATCCCTCGGAGGCAGCCGACGGCGAATCGCAGTCGGTCCAGGCCGAGGCCACCGCGGCTCAAGGCGTACGCGCTGCCTGGAACGCTTTCTTCCCCGGCCTGGGCGAGGAACAGCACAAACCGCTGGACGCCGTACCCAACGGTAAAGCGCCACATTGATGCGCGCCTGGGCGGCGGCGCTTCCCGGCTGCCGCCCTGCATCTTCGTTTTGAATCCCTGCCTTGATTGCCCGACTTTCCGCTCGAGCGCCTGGGCGCCCTCGCTCACCCGCACCCGCTTCGCGCAGCCTCGCTACAATCGCCTTCATCCCTTTGAAGCGGAAACGACGTATGAAAGTCTCACGAGAACCCGTGGCGTTGTCGCGGGCGACGCAGTTGCTGAATCATGGACCGGTCACGATCATTACCAGCGCGCACGGCGGCCGCGCGAACGTGATGGCGGCATCGTGGGCGATGCCGCTCGATTTCAATCCGCCGAAGGTAGTCGTCGTGGTGGACAGCCGCACGCTCACGCGGCAACTGATCGAGGCGAGCGGCGTGTTCGGGCTGCAATTGCCGAGCCGCGGATTCGCTGCGCAAACGCTGGCGGTGGGCACGAACGCCGGCGCGGAACTCGACAAGTTCTCGGCCTTCGACCTCGAAACGTTCCCCGCGCAAAACATCGACGTGCCGATGCTGGCCGGCTGCATCACGTGGATGGAATGCAAGGTGATTCCGGACGATAGCCAGCGGCACGACCTGATCATCGGCGAAGTGGTGGCCGCGTATGCGGACAGTCGCGTGTATTCGAACAACCGCTGGCATTTCGGCGACGATCCCGATCTGCGCACATGCCATTACGTGGCCGGCGGGACGTTTTTTGCCACCGGCGATGCGTTCGAGGCGGAGCCGGTGGGAGCGGGGCGATGATCGATGGGCGGCGCGTCCGGACTATTTCCGCCGGAGAAATTTGCCGGCTTTCTGTTCCAGCAGGGCGACAAGTTCGGGCTGCATGAAGGCGTAGTCGTCGGGAATGTCGAGGCAAACGACTTTCTTGCCGTTCACGCATGCGCGGAATTTCGCGGACAGCCTCGCGCGATGCGCTTTTTCCATCACGAAGACAATGTCGGCCCAGCGAACCTGCTCGGAGGAAAGCGCGACGTCGGCGTCCGCGCCGAGACCGGCCGAATCGGTCTCGACGTTGGGCCAACTGGCGAACACCTGCTCGGCCGTCGGGCTGCGCAGACGGTTCTTGCCGCAGATAAAAAGGGCGTGTATCACGGGCGATTACCGATCGAGCGGCCATGCGGCCATGCATCCGTTCGGACGCGAGCCTCGCTCATGCGTCACCCGCGGCAAACGCCTTGAGCGCGTCCCCCGCCAACCGGTAACGCACCCATTCGCTTTGCGCGCTCGCGCCGATCGATTCATAGAAGCCGATTGCCGGCTCGTTCCAGTCCAGCACGCTCCATTCGAAGCGGCCGCAGCCGGTGTCGCAGGCAATGCGGGCGAGGTGGCGCAACATCTGTTTGCCCGCGCCGCTGCCGCGCGATGTCGGCGACACGTACAGGTCTTCCAGATAAAGCCCTTGCTTGCCGAGCCACGTCGAATAGGAGAAGAAGTAGACGCAAAAGCCGATCGGCTCGCCGTTCATCTCGCAGATCAAAGCCTTGGCGCTTGAACTTGCGGAGAACAGACTGGCCTCGATGTCTCGAACGGTTGCGACGACTTCATGCTCGGCTTTCTCGTAGACCGCGAGTTCGGTGATGAAGCGCAGAATCAGCGCGGCGTCGGATGCGTGAGCGGGGCGGATGTGAATAGTCAAGGTAGATGCTCAATCGGGTTAAACGGTGAATCGAAGTTTGGCGGAAACGCGACGGCTTCGGATCAGAGATGCATCGTATCGTTTATCCTGCTGTACTGGCGAGCGGACTGCCGCTCACCACTCCATTTGACGAAACAACGCCCGAGGGTTTTCTATGAAGCGAGTGTCGATTCTGGCGGTGACGTCTCTGTGGTTGTGCGGCAATGCCTACGCGGAAAAGATCGATTGCAAGAAGGCGTCGGACCAGAATTCGCTGAATCGTTGCGCCGACCTTAGCTACCAGGCCGCCGACAAAAAGCTCAACGAGACCTACGGCAAGCTGCTGGCAAAAGTGAGTCCGCAGGGCAAGCCGCGCTTGCAGAAGGCCGAGCGCGCGTGGGTTGCTTATCGTGATGCCCAATGCGATTTTTTAAGCTCATCGGCTGGGCCGTATAGCGCGCAGCCCATGATTCATTCGTCCTGTTTGAGCCGGCTCACGCAAGCGCAAACGAGACTGCTCGACGAACAGTTGCATTGTGAAGAAGGGGACGTGGGTTGTGGGCAGCAGTGAGGCCGGCGCCGACGCATTGCAAGCTCCGGCGTTGCTGCGCCGCCTGTTACGCGCCAGGGACCGCATGGACGCCGCTTCGCACGAAGCCTGGCCCGTCAGGCGGTTGGCCGTGGTCAGTGGTGTGTCCGAAGCCCATTTCGCGCGGTCCTTCAAGCAGGCCTTCGGCATCCCGCCGCATCGCTATTTGCTGACGCGGCGCATCGAGCAGGCCACCACCTTACTGCGCGACACCGAACTCAGCATCACGGAAATTGCCTTCGCCACCGGGTGGGAAAGCTTGGGGACCTTCGGCCGCACTTTCCACGACATCACCGGGCGAAGCCCCAGCGCCATGCGCGTCGAGGCCCGGGCCGACATGCCTGAATTCGACCGCGTGCCCGCCTGCGTCCTGAGGGCCGCGCAGCGCCCCGACCTCACCACCGCAGTTTTGGAGAAGCGCCGCCGCGTGGGCAAAGGTACATTCCGCCCATCAACCAGGGAGGTGTCATGAATCAAGGTATCAATGTAGTGGGCTTGTACGTGGATAACCAGGACGAAGCGCTCACGTTCTACGTCGAGAAGCTTGGCTTTCGCGTCCACACGGACGTGCGCAACGGTGCTTACCGCTGGCTCACGGTCCAGCATCCCGATCAGCCCTCGTTCCAGCTCGGTCTTTTCACGCCGGGCCCGCCGATCCACGACGAAGCCACCGCGCAAACGCTGCGGGCGATGGTCGCGAAGGGCGCCATGCCGCCGCTGGTGCTTACTGTGGCCGACTGCCGCGCCAGCTACGCCAGGCTGAAGGCCAACGGCGTGGAATTCACCCAGGAGCCGGTAGACCGCTACGGCAGCGTCGATGCCGGTTTCCGCGATCCTGCCGGCAATGGCTGGAAGATGATCCAGGCTGCGGCTGCGGGAAATATTAACGAGGCATGAGACAGGTGAACCCGACGCTCGCGAGCACAACGCACGACGACATCGAAACGCTGGTTCAGATGCGTATCGACGCGATGCGAGAGAGCCTTGAGCGTATCGGCCGCTTCGAGCCGCGGCGTGCACGCGATCGTTTCGTGTCGTCGTTCGATTCGGCGTTGTGCAAGTTCATTGTGGTTGACGGCGTATCCGTTGGCTTCGTGCAAATAAAGCCCGCGGCCGATCACCTGTTGCTCGAACATTTCTATGTTCTACCGGAGTACCAGGGCAAAGGTATTGGTTCGACAGTACTCTCGGCGATTCTCGCGGACGCGGACTCCCAGTCGGTTTCGATCAGACTGGGAGCGCTTCGCGATAGTGACTCGAACCGTTTCTATCAACGACACGGGTTTTTAAAAACGACTGAGTCGGAGTGGGATATCTACTATGTTCGGGAACCGCACCGGGCATGAATTTCCACCGGATATTTGCCTCGGCCTCCCGCCAGGCGGTGTCGAACGAGGCAAGGAGGATAACGGTAATGGGAAAAGCAGTCACAATGGGTCTGGTTGGGGACTTCGACCACTCGGTGCCGGCGCACCAGGCTATTCCGCTTGCATTGAAGCGAGCGGCAGATGTGAAGCAAGTCGAGATCGAATTTGAATGGGTTCCCACTGGGGAAATCAATCGAGCCTGAGTGGGCCAATCCTATCAATGCAAGGATTGCTAGATGACGGTCTTGGCGGCGAAAGCCGCGCGTTTGCGCCTTCGCTCAGAACGACCCCGCCACGAGGTCAACCGCAACACCCTGGCTAGTCCCCGATCACCGCTCTCTCGACAAAGAACCCCGCTTCGATCCAAGGCCGGCGCACCTCATGGCGCCAGGATCGCCATACCGCGTCAACGGGATACCCAGCCTCGGCGGCAATCGCTTCCACCGACGCCGGCAGATCGCGGGTCCGTCTCACGAGCGACAGGAATTCATAGTGCAGGCGAGTGACCGGATAAGTGTGGGTCAGAAAATCGCGGCGCAGGATCACCGCGTAGGAGCGCATGGCAACCGGTAACTGTGGCGAGCGCCCGGCGCGAACCTCGTGGTAATACCAGGCCACAGGATAGCGGTACGCGACCAGCGCCAGGCAAGGCTGGAGGACCAGTGCGCCATCGTCGGCTGACACATCGGGCCAGGGCCGTCCCTCGTGGCCCTGTGCGTCGAACAGGCGATACAGATCGCGCTCGTAACTGGCCAGGTCCACCATGAAATCGATCCATGACTCGCGTTGTTCCGGCGGCTGGTCCCGATCCGGGCGATTGTCCTCGAGCCATTCCGGAAAACGCCCGCCGAGCTCGTGCAGCGTGTAGCTGTCGGACGGGCAGGCCCGCAGATATTCGTCGGCGAAATCGGCGAAAAGAGTCGCCCCCAGCGCGTGGTAGCTGGCGGGGAACTGCTCTTCCAGGCATTTCCGCAACCGCAGGATATAGCTGCGCTGATAGATGGCCAGGCAAGCCGAGGAGGACAGCTTCGGCCCCGGCAAAAAGGTGGCGGCGATGGTGTCGACGTCGACGCCATCCGGCGCGATCAGTGCCTCGATCATCCAGCGTTGCAGCGAGTCCAGGCGATCCTGATCGACGCTCATGACGGGCACACGACGCTGTTGCTCATGATCTCGGGCACCAGGAACGCGACTGGCGTGGACACCGCCTCGGCGGTGTCCGGCCGCGGCCGCGGGGCGGCTTCGACCTCGGCGGGCGCGTCGCCATCGATGATCTGTCGCGCCCGCATCAACTCGGCGTGCACGCGCTCGAAGGCAGGCACATCGCCATCCCATTCGAGCAAGGTCGCGGCTTGTTCGCTGCGCTGCCAAGCCAGGCGGAACAGTTGCCACACGGCTGCGGAAACCGGACGGTCGTGAGTGTCGACGATATGGGTGCCGCAATGCTGATGTCCGGCCAGATGCAATTGCACAACGCGATCGAATGGGAACTGATTCAGGTAATCCAATGGATCGGTCCCGGCATTGAAGCAGCTGACATAAACATTGTTGACATCCAGCAGCAGCCAGCAACCCGTCACGCGGCTTAGCTCGCGCAAAAAGGCCGGCTCGTCCAGCGTCGACTGGCGGAAGCGGACATAGGTGCTGGGATTCTCCAACACCAACGGCCGTCCCAGTAACTCCTGCGCCTGGGTGACCCGGGCGCTCACATGTTCCAGTGTTCTTTCGTTCAGCGGCAGCGGCAGGAGGTCGTGGCTGTTGACCCCCAGCGCGCCGGTCCAGCACAAATGGTCGCTGACCCAGCGGGCCGATACCTCGTCGGCTAGCCGCCGCAAGCGGGCCAGATAGTCACGATCGAGCGGGTCGGTACTGCCGATCGACAGCGAAACGCCGTGCAGCGCGACCGGATAATGTTCGGCGATCCGGCGCAGGACGGCGCGCGGCCGTCCTCCCGAATCCATGAAATTCTCCGAGATGGCTTCGAACCAATCCACCGGCGGCCGCGTTGCCAAAATATGATCGAAATGCTGATTGCGCAGCCCGACGCCAACCCCCAGCCGATGTCCGGCTGTGTCCCCTCGAAGTTCAGTCATGTCCGGGCATTCCTTAGCTGCAGCTACCCGCGCCGCTCATGCCGCTAGCCCCGCAAGCCGTCATGCCATGACCGCTATATTCCTGGATCCACTCGATGGTCGGACCGTACTTGAATAATTCCGCATGCGGCGGCTCAGGCGGCTGGGCCGGCAGCGACGGGTTCTTTTTGCGCAGTTCCGGCCAGGTTTGCTCGGCGAACACTTCGCGTGCACGCAGCCATACGCTCTTGCCGCGGTTGCGGCCGTCGGTGCTGAAGCGCTCCGCATTGATCGGCGTGGCGCAGCAGCCTTGCGTGGCGCAGGCATTCGCGCCCGGCGCTTCCTGCTCGTGTCCCGTGCCATACAGGCCGCAACCGCCTTGACCGGCGCAAGCGTTTTGCACGCGGCAGGTGTGATCCGATATCAGCGGCGAGGCCGGGTCAGCGAAATTGAATTCCAGCGCGGTAGAGCAATAGCCTTGGCCGGCGCATTCGTTATCGCGGCTGCGGCCTTGTCCCTTGCATTGGTTCAGTCCCATGCACGCATGCCGCACCTCGCCAGCCAGTAGTACGCCGGGCGCGGGCGGCAGTTCCGTGAACATCGGAATGCCCTGATATTGACTGACGTCGCAGCCAGGCTTGCCCAATGTCGGTTGATCGGGCGGCGTCTGCCATAGGCCGCTCACCTCCGGCAAGGAAGGGATCATCTCGACGAAATATTGCGCGTCGCTGCTGTACCAGGACTCGCTGCCGTATTTGGCGTTCATGCCGTTGCACATGGCGACTAGGGTCGCGAAGGCCTGGTGACGCGGGCCCAGATTGATGTTTTCGAAAGTGGGCGCCAATTGGAGGGTACTCGGGTAGCCATCGGTGCCGTACAACGAGATTTTCCGCATGGCCTGGATCATCTTGTCGAGGATCCAGATCATCGATCGGTGCAGCGTCTGGTTGAAATACAGCTTTTGCTGACTCGGTTCGATGAGGAAGATGCTCTCGGTCATGATCAGCATGTACTGGTACAGGCCGCTGACGATGTCGGCGAGTTCGCGGCGTCCGGGCGGGTAGGCGGCGGCAACCGGGTTGTCGGGAAAATCGAACATGATTCTCGCCAGTTCTTCCCGGCTGAACTGACGTGCCGCCGCGGGCGGCGGGGGCGGCATGTTCCGCAACTTCTCGTCCTTGGGATCGTAGCCCGCCAGTTGCGATTGCAGCGTCAGGAATTTGTAGTAATGCGAGAGTTCGTGGTGTGACAGATCGTCGAACTTGTGAGGGCCGAAGCCCTCGCCTTCCGCGTCGATCGTCTGGATCGCCTGCATGGCGTTTTCGCGCGAGGCAATCGTCATCAGCGCGCTGCGGCTCGCATGGCTATCGCCGCGGCTCGCATAGGCGGCCGTGGCGGCCGCCGAGCCGTTGACCGGAGCCGGTACCGGGCAGCCGTAATTGAAGCCGGCAGTCGGATACACCGAGTCGATGTTGTTGGGCGAATAGTTGGACGGCTGGATCTGGGCTGGCGCGCGGCCCGCCTTGAAGTCGTCGTCGGTGATGTGGCGCGAGCTGATGATGCAGCGCAGAAACGAATATATCTGGCCGATCGTCTGCCAATTATTCAGCTCAGGCGGGGCGTCCGCCGCCGCCGGGTATTCGATTTCGAGGAACTGCCATAACTGCTCGGACGAGAACTTGGCCAGCGGAAGGGCCATCGGCTTGCTGTCCGGCCCGAGCCTCGCATGACCGGGCAGATCGGTCGGATACGGCGAGGGCGAGCGCAAATAGAGCTGGGGCTGCACGCCGAGCGAAAACAGCATGTTGGACGACAAGGACAAGTGAAGCATTTCCTCGACAGCCACGCTCATCATGATGCCCCCCGCCTGATCGGCGAAGCGGGACAGATCGGTCGCCGGGAATCCTTGAGGGGTACGGTTGATGGAGTAATAAGCGAAGAGATAGAGCGGCACCGTTGCCAGTTCGATCTCGACGGCGGTCTGCAATCCGTCGCGCAATTCCGTCAATGCGCGGGCGCGATCCCAATGCTCGTCGATATGGCGCACCAGGCGTTGCTCTGCTTCGGTGAGGGGGCGGACGGGAAGACCTGCGTTTCTGGAATCGTGCTCGGACATGTTCGTTTTTCCTGATCGGGCGGTCACGAAGATTTCTTCGTCGACGTGTTGACCGTCACATGGGGGAGGGACACGGGGCCGCCACGTACTCGTAGCAGCAGCGCGATGGTCTGACTGGTTTGCGCCCGCCAGGTGAAGTCGTAGCGGGCGACATTGCTGACTGTCGTTCGAAGCCGATAGTGCTGAGCGCACCGATTCCATTGGCGATGGAAATCCCCGTGCATTTGCCCACCATAAAGGCTGGTTACCGGTGTTGGATTGAATGATCTTGGAGCCAAGCCGCACACTCACGGCCATTTCCATTCCACTCGTTACAGGGATAAAAATGTAGCTATCAATATTGATAGGTGGCTGTACCGGGAGGCGATTATCACGGCCTCGCGCAGACGCTAGTGCATTGCATCAATCGGTTGAATGCGCCTGACGTGTTTGTGCCCGTCTATCGCGGATTCTGTTGGCAAGAATGTATTTGCATCCCGACCTGAAGTTTCGGCCTACCATGGTTGGCACAGGATGCTGTGCCTCGTTGGATGCAACGGAGCCAACGCGGAAGTTCGTCGGTTCGGCAGCGTGCGCAGCGCAGCATGCCGATCAAGCGGGAAGCAAGGAGCGGTCACGATGCGCACACCAAGCATGAGCCAGGGACGGCGCGATTTTCTTCGCAGGTCGGCTACGGTGCCGTCCACGTTGCTGCTGTTGGCCCTCGGAAAGGCAAACCGTGGCCGGGCCGAGGAAGTGTCAGCGACACCCGCCTGCACCGATGGACAGGAACCGACCCGGCGGCAGACGGCAGGTCCGTTCTTCCTGCCGCACTCGCCGCAACGCGTATCGCTGCTCGAACCCGGCATCACTGGAACAAAGATCGTCTTGACCGGACGGGTGTGGTCGACACGATGCAGGGCGGTGTCCGGGGCGTTGCTCGATTTCTGGCACGCGAATGACGCCGGGGAGTACGACGTCGACGGGTTCCGGCTGCGCGGCCATCAATTCGCCGACAACGAGGGACGCTACCGTCTCGAGACCATCGTGCCGGGGCTCTATCCGGGACGCACACGACACTTCCATGTGACGGTGCAGCCGCCCAACGGGCCGATGCTCACCACCCAACTGTACTTTCCCGGCGAGCGGCGCAATGCTCGCGATTCCCTGTTCGATGGCCGGCTGCTGATGACGATCGACGACGACGGCGAGCGAAAGTCGGCCCGGTTCGATTTCGTGCTCGCGTTCACCTAGCGCAATTCGTCGTGAAGCCGCGGCGCGTTGAGAGTCGAGGCTTTCTGCGCTGCCGTCGATCGACGTTGCGCAGCGGCGGCGCGGATGCGCTCCGCGGTGAGCGCGTCCAGCGGCGTGTACACGAGCATGCTGAGGTCCGGCCGACCATCGACAGCGAACAGCGAATACTCCATCTCGATGGACCCTAGCGTGGGATGCAGCAGGCGCTTCACGTTCTCGCCGTCCCCATGGCTCAGCACCTGGTTTTCGCGCCACATGCGGTCGAAGTCGGGGTTGGCGCGGCGCAGATCGTCCACGAGATCGCCCACTTCGGAAGCGAGCCCCGCGCGCGCCACGTCCGCGCGGAATGTCCCCACGACGAAGCGCGCGACGCTCTCCCAGTCGTGCTGTTTCGCGCGAACGGCCGGGTCGCCGAACAGAAAGCGCAAGATGTTGCGCTGGCCGGCCGGCAGGGTGCTGTAGTCGGTGAGCACGACGGCCGCGGCTTGATTCCACGCCACCACGTCCCACATCGCGGTCTTGACGATCGACGGGCTGGCGTCGAGCGAATCGAGCACGCGCTGCAACCGCGGGTTCACGCCATCGACGGACCGGTAGCGCACTTCCGGCGGCCGCCCGAGGCCCAGCATGAAGAGGTGTTCGCGCTCGGCATCCGTCAGCATCAGCGCTGCGCAGATGCGCTCCAGCACCACCGCCGAAGGCGCGCCGCCGCGGCCCTGTTCGAGCCAGGTGTACCAGGTGGAACTGATGTTGGCGCGCTGAGCCACTTCTTCGCGGCGCAGTCCCGGCGTGCGCCTGCGGCCCGAGAAGCCGAAGCTGGCCGGATCGAGCCGCGTGCGACGGCTGCGCAAAAAGTCCCCGAGCGTTTGGGCGGCGTTCACTGACATGCTGAGCCTGTTAGTCGTTTTACCGGGATAAAGTCACTACTTCAACAGGATAGCGGATGATCGCATAGTGCCTGGGTGATTAACCCAAGGAGACTTCACGATGCGTATCTTTCTGACGGGCGCAACGGGCTTCATCGGCTCGGCTCTGGTGCCCGAACTCATCGAAGCCGGTCATCAGGTGATCGGCATGACACGATCCGATGCGGGCGCGCAAGCGCTGAGCGCGGCGGGCGCCGAAGTCCATCGCGGCACGCTTGAAGACACCGACAGCCTGCGCAGCGGCGCCGCGAAGGCGGACGCCGTCATCCACCTCGCGTTCGACCACGACTTCTCGCGCTTCGTGGACAACTGCGCGAAGGACAAGCGCGCGATCGAGGCTCTCGGCTCGGCGCTGGCCGGCTCCGATCGTCCGCTGCTCGTCACCTCGGGCACGGGCGCTGGCAGTCGCGACGACGGTCAACCCGCGACCGAGGACGTGTTCAACACCGCGCACCCGAATCCGCGCCTCGCCAGCGAGCTGGCCAGCAATGCGCTGCTGGAGGCAGGCGTCAACGTGTCGGTGATGCGCCTGCCGCAAGTGCATAACCCGTTCCGCCAGGGCCTCATCACGCCCCTCATCCAGATCGTGCGCGAGAAAGGCGTGTGCGCCTACGTGGAGGAGGGCCGTAACCGCTGGCCCGCGGGGCATCTGTCGGACGTCGTGCGGCTATACCGGCTCGCGATCGAGAAGGGAGAACGCGGTGCGCGCTATCACGCGGTCGGCGAAGAAGGCGTGAGCGCCCGCGAGATTGCCGAGGCGTTAGGGCGCGGCCTCAAGATGCCGGTCGTGTCGATCGCGCGTGAGCAAGTGCAGGCGCACTTCGGATGGATGGCGATGTTCGCGGCACTCGATATGCCGGCGTCGAGTGCGCAGACACAAGCGCGTTTGGGCTGGCAACCGACAGGCCCGACGCTCATCGCCGATCTCAACGAAGCGCGTTACGTCGAGGTGCTGACGTAGCCTCGGCCATCGCTGTCGGCCCGGACTGCCGCAATCTGGCATTCGGCGCCGCGCTTCGCTCACGTCTGCTCGAAGCCGCTCCCTATCACGCACGCTCCGACATATAGCGCGCGGGTGGGGAGCCGAGGTTTTTGCGGAACGTCGAGACGCAACTGCTTGCGCTTTCATAGCCGAGGTCGTCGGCGACCTGCTGCACCGATGCCCCCGCGCCCAGCCATCTCACGGCCAGCATGAGCGGTAGCTGCTGTCGCCAGCGGCCGAAGCTCATGCCCGTTTGACGGGTGAGCACGCGCGCCAGCGTTCGCTCGTTCCTAACCACTCGCCGCGCTCGGCGGGACTGGCCGTGAAGGCGGCAGTCTCGCCATGGTTCCGGTGGATCGTTCCGGCGACGGCCAAAGGCAAGCCGGCCACCCTCGAATCAAGCCTTCAACGGCAACCAGATCTCGAGCCCACCCATTCCGCTGACCGGATCGAACTTCTCGTCATAGCGCTCGAAGTTCGGCGCATCGGCGGGAATATGTCCCGATGCCGGCAGCCACTGATTCCAGATCGTGTTCCAGGTGCGCCGCACCGTCGAGATATGCTCGCGGTGGCTGAACACCGCATAGCGCTGCGCGGCAATGCGCAAGCGGCTCATCTCCGCAGGCAGCGCCGAAAAGTCGTTCACTTCGACACCGCACAAATAGTCGATGTTGCCGGCGTCGTCGGCGTTGTAGCAGACGCCATACGCCACGTTGCCAACCTGTCCCGGCACTTTGCCGAACCAGTCGTTAAAGCGCTGCCACTGCGACGGAATCGCGGCGGAGGTTTCGCTCGTATACCGTTCGCTGAGGCCCGCGACGAGAAACGCTTTGCCGTCTTCAAAGCGCGGCGGTTCCAGATGGGTGAGAAGGGTTTCGTCCATTTTGATCGGCTCCACGATGACGATAGTGTCGAGATGACCACGCGCGCGCAGCGCTTCGGGTGTGATGCCGAATTGCTCGCGAAACGCACGCGTGAATGCTTCGTGAGAACCGTAACCGGCGTCGAGGGCAACCGCCAGGATGTCGGGTGCGCCGCTGGCGAGGCGGCGCGCCGCTTCGCTCAAACGGCGCGCGCGAACGTAGCGCATGACCGAAAGCCCCGTAGCCGCTTCAAAAGCGCGCGCCAGATGAAAGCGCGACACGCATCCGCAGTTGGCGATATCGTCGAGCGTCAACTCGCCGGCAAAGTGGCTTTCGATAAACCAGAGCGCCTTTCCAACGGGGTTCATATCGGGTCTCAAGTCAGCACGAAGCCAGCATAGCCAGCCGCGAACCGGCTCATTTGATCGCGCTTGCGGTTTTGCTGCGGACCTCGATCTTGAGCCGCGGCGGCGGGCATGAGCCTTGGTCGCGCAACACTGCGAACCGCCGCAGACGGGTCAGTAGTTTTCCGTCGCCGCCTCGTTGCCGGTGGCGCGACGCTGTTCCGACGCCGCTGCATCATGCGCGTGCGCATCGGCCCCGCCCTGTTGCCCCGGACGCAACAGCAAGCCACCGAGCACGCCCGCCGCCGCAGCGAAAATCGCACCGAACAGAAACGCCACGTGATAGCCGCTATTGAGCGCCGCGATGGCACTGCCGGAAGCCAGCATCGCGTCGCTGCGCGCGGCGGCGAGACTGGCGAGCACCGCGAGACCGAGCGCCCCGCCCATCATGAACGACGTATTGACGATGCCGGACGCAAGGCCCGAATCGCCCGGATCGACGTCGCTCATCGCGGCCAGCAACATCGGATTGAAGGCGATGCCCGCGCCGAAGCCGAGCAGGATCATGCCCGGCAAGACGTCGACCACGAAGCTGCCATTGACCGGCGCGCGCGCGAACAGCGCGAGCCCTAGCGCGGCGACCAGCAGACCGACGGCAAGCGGAACACGCAAACCGAAACGCATCACCACGCGCGCCGACAGCCCCAGCGAAAAGAACGCCATGATCAGATTGGCGGGCAGGAACGCGAGCCCGACCTGCAACGGCCGGTAGCCGAGCACGCGTTGCAGATACAGCGCGGAGATGAAGAACCACGCGAACATGGCCGCGGCCCACAGCACGCCCACCACATTCGCGGTCGCCACGTTGCGCAGGCGGAACAGCCCGAGCGGCATCAACGGATGCTGGACGCGCGCCTCGATAACGAGAAACGCGCCGAGCAGCACGAGTGCGGCGAACAGCAAGCCGAGCGTTTGCGCCGAGGTCCAGCCGGCCTCGTTGCCGTTCACGACCGCATAGACGGCCAGCATCAGCGAGGCGGTGACCGTCACGGCGCCGGCCACGTCGAGCCGCTCGCCGTGAGCATGGCCGCGCGCGGACGGCAGCAGCGCGACGCAAAGCGCATAGACGGCGATGCCGATCGGCAGATTGACGAGAAAGATCCAGTGCCAGCTCAGCAGGTTGGTGAGCAGGCCGCCGAGCAATACGCCGATGCTGCCGCCGCCCGCGCACACGAAGCCGTACACGCCCATTGCCTTGGCGCGCTCGCCGGGTTCGGTGAACAGATTCATGATGAGCGACAGCGAAACAGCCGAGACGATCGCGCCGCCCAAGCCCTGCACGGCGCGCGCGCATACCAGCAGGATTTGCGAGTTCGCGATGCCGCAGGCGAGCGACGCCACCGTGAACAGCGTGATGCCGCCGAGGAACAGCTTGCGGTGGCCGTACAGATCGCCGAGCCGTCCGCCCAGCAGCAGACAGCCGCCGAACGTGAGCATGTACGCGTTGACCACCCACACCAGCGAGGTCTCGGTAAAGCGGAGATCCGCCGCGATCGACGGCAACGCGACGTTCACGATCGTGGTGTCGAGCACGATCATCAGCACGCCGAGGCAGAGAACGATCAGCGCCAGCCAGCGTTTGTTGCCGTGGATGGAATGGGTCATGCAGTGCGCTCCTTTGCATCAATCGATCGGTTGCCGCTCCGCTCCGTGCCGCCGTTCGGCGCGATCTTGCCGACCTGGTCGGCGAAGCGGTTGGCAAAGCGGTTTGCAACCCGTTGATGGCAATGAATTTTTCAGTCTAGCACCCGCGACTTTTGGGGTACAACTACGAGTTCCTGGGCGGGCACGCCGCTCAATCTCCGCCGACGATTTCGTACTTGCCGCCGCGCTCCAGCGCCCGTTGATAAGCCGGCCGCGCATGAATGCGCTTCAGAAAGTCGGCGATCGCGGGAAGCTTGTTTTCCATGCCGCCGCGCGCGGTGGCAGCTTCGAGCGGAAAGCTCATCTGCACGTCGGCCGCTGTGAAATCGTTGCCGACAAACCAGCCGGTCGCGCTCAGTTCCTTGTCGATATAGCCGAGGTGCAGCTTCAACTGCGGATCGACAAAGCTCGATTGCAGCGTGGCGGCAATCTTGCGCGCGATCGGCTTGGCGAAGAACGGCATCGGCGCACCGGCGATACGCAGCGCAATCAGCTTCAGCAGCAACGGCGGCATGGCCGAGCCTTCCGCGTAGTGCAGCCAGTAGGTGTAACGCGGCCGCTCCGGCGTGCCCATTGCAGGCGCGAAACGCCCCTGACCGTATTTGTCGATCAGATACTCGATGATCGCGCCCGACTCGGCAAGGGTCTGCCCATTGTCGGTCATCACGGGCGACTTGCCGAGCGGATGCACCGCGCGCAATTCGGGCGGCGCCAGCATCGTTTTCGGATCGCGCTGGTAGCGCTTGATCTCGTAGGGCGCGCCGAGTTCTTCGAGCAACCACAACACGCGTTGCGAGCGCGAGTTGTTCAGGTGATGGACGGTCAGCATGGGCGAGGGAAGTTGGCCTGTGAAGTGCCACATCATAGAGATGTTGCGCCGAGGCGTGGCTCTAGCCGCCCCTCTACTTCAACGAACGCAACTCGAAGCGCTTGAGCTTGCCGGTTTCCGTGCGCGGCAGCGAGTCGACGAACACGATTTCACGCGGATATTTATACGGCGCCACGCTGTTTTTCACGAAGTCCTGCAGTTGCGAGACCAGTTGGTCGTTGGGTTCATGACCTGGATTGAGCACGACGAAGGCCTTGACGATCTGCCCGCGTGTTTCGTGCGGCGCGCCGACCACGCCGCATTCGGCGACCGCCTCGTGTTGCAGCAGCACGCTTTCCACTTCGGGGCCGGAGATGTTGTAGCCCGCGGAGACGATCATGTCGTCGGCGCGCGCCTGATAGAACACGTAGCCGTCCTCGTCCAGATAGACGGAATCGCCCGGCAGGTTCCAGCCGTCGCGCACGAACTTCACTTGCCGTTCGTCGGCGAGGTAGCGGCAGCCGGTCGGGCCGCGCACCGCGAGCTTGCCGATCGTGCCAGGCGGAACCGGCTGCATGGCGTCGTCCACGGCTTGCACGACGTAACCCGGCACCGCGCGCCCGATGGCGTGCGGGCGAATCGCGTCATCGGTCGCCGAGATGAAGATATGAATCAGCTCGGTGCCGCCGATGCCGTCGATCATCTCGATGCCGGTCGCCTCGTGCCACAGGCGACGCGTGGAGTCGGGCAACGCTTCGCCCGCCGACACCGTCTTTTGCAGGCTCGACACGTCGTGGCGCGCGACGAGCGGTGCCATTTGCCGGTAGAAGGTCGGCGCGGTGAACATGATGGTCGCGTGAAAGCGTTCGACGGTGTCCAGCAAGGTCTCGGGCGTGAGCTTCTCGATCAGCACCGTGGATGCGCCCACGCGCAGCGGAAAACACAACAGGCCGCCCAGGCCGAACGTGAACGCGAGCGGTGGTGTGCCGCAAAAAACGTCACTGGACGACGGTTTCAACACATGGCGCGGGAACAGATCGCACATGGCCAGTACGTCGCGATGAAAGTGCATGCAGCCTTTCGGCGCGCCGGTCGTGCCGCTGGTGAAGGCGATCAGGCAGACGTCGTCGGCGGCGGTGTCGCACGCGGCGAAGCGGTCCGGTTTGTTGATCGCGAGTGTGTCGATCGACTCGGCGTCGTCGTCGTGAAACAGGCGCGTTTGCTTCAGACCGGCGCAGTAGAACTCGTTCTGAGGATCGTTGCAGCGCGCCAGTTCCGCGATCAGACGGGCGTCGCATAATGCCGCGCTCACCTGCGCTTTCTCGATGATCTGCTTCAGTTCCTTGGCGCGCAAAAGCGGCATGGTCGGCACGAGAACGAGTCCGGCTTTCAGCGCCGCCAGCGCCATCACCGCCATGTTCAGGCTGTTCGGTCCACGCAGCAGCACCCGGTTGCCAGGCTGCAAGCCCATTTCGTCGACCAGCACGTGCGCGCTGCGATTAACCAATGCAAGCAGTTCGCCGTAGGTGGTGGCGCGTGGTTCGCCGTCCACATCGGACCAGATCGCCGGATGGTCGCGATGACCCGCTTCGATGGTTCGGTCCAGCAACTCCGAAGCGCAGTTAAAGCGCGACGGGTACGCAACGTCCGGGTTGTCGAGAAGCAGGACAGGCCATTGATCCTGCGGCGGAAGATTGTCGCGCGCGAAGGTGTCGACGTGTGCTGACGGTTCCATCATCCTCTCCCCCGGCGTCGAGCCGGCTGCATTGCGGTTGGCTTGCTGTATTTATCGTGGAATCACTGCCGCGGAATCACCGCGGTCGCTTCGATTTCCACCTTCGCTTCGTCCTCGATCAACGCAACGACCTGCACCGCGCTCATCGCGATGTCGTAGTCGCCGATCAGCTCGCGAAACCCGCGGCCGATATCTCTGAGTGAGGCCAGGTATTCGCGCTTGTCGGTGACATACCAGGTGAGACGCACCAGATCGCGCGGTTCGCCGCCCGCTTCGCGCAGCACGGCCACGACGTTTTTCAGCGCCTGAATGGCTTGGGCGGCGAAGTCGGTGGTCTGGAAGCGCGCCTGTTCATCCCAGCCAATCTGGCCGGCAATGAACACCTGCGTGCCGGTGGCCGCGACGCCGTTCGCATAGCCGCGCGGCTTGATCCAACCGTTGGGGAGAAGAGCTTTTTTCATGAGCGATGCGTCTCGATGGATTCGACTTGTGGGGCGAACGTCGCGAGCGCGCTCGCGATGTCCGCGGGAATTTCAATCGACTGTCCGCTTTCGATCGACGTGGTGACGAGCACCTGTTTGGCGCGAAAGCGGGTTTCGCCGCGGCAATGACCGACGATCTCGATGCTGATCGAGCGCCGTCCAATCGCGACGACACCCAGCGTCAACGTGATCGTCTCGCCCATCTGGCTCGGCCGCGAAAACTCGCAGTCGAGCTTGACGATCGGCAGGCCGACGCGGCGCTGCGCGATCATCTGCGCGTAGTCGATATGCAGGCCTTCGTTGAACCAGTCTTCGACCAAAGCATTGGTCATCACCAGGTATTGCGGAAAGAACACGATGCCCGCGGGGTCGCAGTGCGAGAAGCGAATGCGTACCTGCCTGTCGAACGAAGGCGTACTCATTTCGCGCTGCCCCCGGTCGCGGCCGCGTGCGCTTTCAGCAAATCGCGCCCCACGATCAATTGCTGCACTTCGGTCGCGCCTTCGTAAATGCGCAGCGCGCGAATCTCGCGATACAGCATTTCGACGGCCGTGCCGCTTTGCACGCCCATGCCGCCAAAAAGCTGCACGGCGGCGTCGATCACCTGTTGCGCGCCTTCGCTGGCATGCCACTTCGCCATCGCCGCTTCACGCGTGACGCTTTCGCCCTGATCGCGCAGCCAGGCGGCGCGATAAACCAGTAGCGCGCTGCTGTCGATGGTCAACGCCATCTGCGCGAGCTTCGCCTGCGTCAGTTGAAAATCGCCGAGCGTCTGCCCGAACATCTTGCGCGACGCGGCGCGCGTGAGACCTTCCGCCATCGCGTGACGCGCGAATCCGAGCGACGCGGCCGCCACCGACGTGCGGAAAATATCCAGCGTGCGCATCGCGAGCTTGAAGCCTTCGCCGGTTGCGCCGAGCATCTGGCTGCGCGGCACGCGCGCGCCCGCAAAATGCAGGCGCGCGAGCGGATGCGGCGCGATCACGTCGATGCGTTCGGCGATTTCAAGCCCCGGCGTATCCGCGTCGACGATGAATGCCGTGATGCCGCGCGCGCCCGGTGCCTCGCCGGTTCTGGCGAACACGACGTAAAAGTCGGCGATGCCGCCGTTGGAGATCCACGTCTTGTCGCCGTCGAGCACGTAGGCGTCGCCGTCTTCGCGAGCGGCGAGCGTCATGGCGGCGACGTCCGATCCCGCTTCCGGCTCCGACAACGCAAACGCGGCAATGGCCGTACCGTTGGCGACGCGCGGCAGGTAGTGCGCCTTCTGCTCGTGCGTGCCGCCGAGCGAAATCGCACCGGAGCCGAGCCCTTGCATGGCGAGCGCGAAGTCCGCGAGGCCGGAATGTTTGGCGAGCGTTTCGCGCAGCAGGCAAACGGCACGCGTGTCGATCGTGTCGCCGTGACCGCCGTAAGCGACACCGCCCACGCCGTATTTCAGCCAGCCCGCCGCGCCGAGTTCGCGCACCAGACGACGGCAGGTCGCATCGACATCCCTATGCTCGCCGTGCGAAAGATTCGCGCGGCACCATGCCTCGATACCCGCCGCGAGTTCGCGGTGGCGTGGCTCGAAGAACGGCCAGGCCAGCGCGCCATGCAGATCCGCATCGCTGTTGGCGTTCAACTCAGTCTCCCTCGAACACGGGCCGCGACTTCGCGGCGAATGCCTTGTACGCCCGTTCGAAATCGCGTGTGCTCATGCAGATGGCCTGTGCTTGCGCTTCGGACTCGATCGCTTCGTCGATGCTCATGCTCCATTCCTGATGCAGCATCTTCTTCGTGATGCCGTGCGCGAACGTCGGGCCGGCGACGAGATCGGCGGCGAGCTTGTGCGCTTCCTCGAGGAGCGCCGCGGGGTCGCACAGGCGGTTATAGAAGCCCCATGCGTGGCCTTCGTCGCCGCTTGCGGAGCGTCCGGTGAAGAGCAATTCGGCGGCGCGCCCCTGCCCGATGATGCGCGGCAGAATCGCGCAAGCGCCCATATCGCAGCCCGCCAGGCCGACGCGCGAGAACAGAAACGCGAGCTTGCTGCGCGCGGTGCCGAGCCGCATGTCGGACGCCATGGCGAGAATCGCGCCCGCGCCGGCGCAAACGCCGTCGACGGCGGCGATCACCGGTTGCGGACAGTGGCGCATGGCCTTGACCAGGTCGCCGGTCATGCGCGTGAAAAGCAGCAGTTCCGGCATCGGCAAATCGATCAGCGGCGCGATGATGTCGTGCACGTCGCCACCGGAGCAGAAGTTGTCTCCCGCGCCGTGAATCACGACGGCCTTGATGTCGGTGGCATACGCGAGTTGCCGGAACAGATCGCGCAACTCCGCGTACGATTCGAACGTTAGCGGGTTCTTGCGCTCCGGGCGGTTCAGCGTGATCGTCGCGACCTTGCCGGCGACCGACCAGCCGAAGTGTCGCGCCTCGTAGCTGGCGAGCGTCAGGCGGTTGCCGTCCAGCAGTGCGTCGGCGTTGGATCGTGTCATGAGCGTTCCATGCAGGATGGTGTTGCGGTTCAGGGCGGATCAGTCTTTCAGACTGTCGAGCAGATGTTTCTTGAGCTTGCCGAGGCGCTGATGCGTGCGCGATTTTTCATCGAGACTCAAGCCGCCGAACAGTTCGACCACCCATTGCTCGTGCGCCACCGCCATCTTGTCGAACGCCTTGCGGCCCGCAGGCGTGAGGCATACGCTGATCGAGCGGCGATCGTTCGGATCGTTGTCGCGCGAAACGAGGCCTTCTTTTTCGAGCTGATCCGTAATGCCGGTGACGTTGCCGCCCGTCACCATCAAACGGCGCGATAGCTCGGTCATCTTCAAGCCTTCGGGGTGCCGCTCAAGTTGCGCCATCAGATCGAAACGCGGCAGCGTGGTGTCGAATTCGTTGCGCAGACGCTTGCGCAACTCGGCTTGCACGAGATTGGTGGTGGTCAGCATGCGCAGCCACAGACGCAGGCCCATGTGACTATCGGCGCCGGTGCTCATTTCCAGATCCACGACGTTCTCCGCGGGTTTCGCGATGCCTTTGCGCGGCGGTTTTGCGTCACTAGCCACGGGCTTTTTGATGTTCGATGATTTCGTCACATTACTTCTCCACCGGAGATGGAAATGGATTGACCCGTCACGGCTTCCGAGCCCGGCTGGCAAAGCCACAGCACGGCATTGGCGACCTGTTCGGGGCTCACGAAGCGACGCTGCGGATTCGAGCGCAGCAAGGTTTCGCGCGCCTGCTGTTCGGTGCGCGAGGTCTTGCTGGTGATCTGTTCGAGGGATGCGTGCAGCAATTCGGTTTCCGTGTAGCCGGGACAAACCGCGTTGACGGTGACGCCTTTGGTCGCGACTTCGAGCGCGAGCGAACGCGTGAGACCGATCACGCCGTGTTTCGCGGCGCAATACGCGGCGACGTAGGCGTAGCCGATTTGTCCCGCCGTGCTTGCCACGTTGACGATGCGGCCATGACCGCGTTCGAGCATGCCGGGCAACACCGCGCGCGTGCCGAGGAACACGCCGGTGAGGTTCACGTCGAGCATGCGCTGCCAGAGCGCCATGTCGGTGTGTGTGAACGGCGCGGCTTGCGCCTGGCCGGCGTTGTTGATGAGGATGTCGACTGCGCCGGCCTGAGCGAACGCATCGGCAATGGAGCTTTCCTGCGTGACATCGGCGCTGACGCAGGCGACCTCGCCGAGCGCGGCGAGTTTGTCGCGCTGCGCGTCGAGCCGTTGCGGGCTGCGGCCCATCAACGTGACGCGCGCGCCGGCGCGCAGCAGCGTTTCCGCCACGGCCGCGCCAATGCCACTGCCGCCGCCGGTGACCACGGCGTGTTGTCCCGCGAGCGATGAGTTCAGCGTATTCATGTGGTTCCTTCCGCGCGTTGCGCGCGTTCTTGCGGCGACAGGCCTGCGTTGGCCGCCGCCTGCGCGCGCTCGCGTTCCAGGTTGCGTTCGAGTTGCGACTTCGCGGCGATGTAAGGCTTGGGCCAGGCCACATCGAGGTAGCCGATCCTGGCGGCTTCATTCAACGTCCACGACGGATTCGCCAGATGCGGACGCGCAATCGCGCACAGATCGGCGCGGCCCGCCGCGATGATGCTGTTCACGTGATCGGCCTCGGAGATCGCGCCCACGGCGATCGTTGCGATGCCCGCTTCGTTGCGCACGCGGTCGGCGAACGGTGTCTGGAACATGCGGCCGTACACCGGTTTTTCCTCCTTGCTGACCTGACCCGACGACACGTCGATCATGTCGGCGCCCGCTGCCTTGAACGCGCGCGCGATCTGCACGGCGTCGTCGGGCGTGGTGCCGCCTTCAACCCAATCGTTCGCGGAAATGCGCACGGAAATCGGCTTGTCTTGCGGCCATGCCGCACGGATCGCCTTGAACACCTGTAACGGATAGCGCAGGCGGTTTTCGAGCGAACCGCCGTATTCGTCCGTGCGATGGTTGGTCAGTGGCGACAGGAAGCTGGAGAGGAAATAGCCATGCGCGCAATGCAGTTCGAGCCAGTCGAAACCGGCTTCGGCGGACATATGCGCGGCGCGCACGAATTGCGCTTCGATCTCGCGCAATTCCTCGCGAGTGGCTTCGCGCGAATGCTGGCTGACGCCGAGCAGATATTGTTGCGGCGAGGCTGAAACGAGCGGCCAGTTGCCTTCGGCGAGCGGCTGGTCGATGCCTTCCCATGCCACTCGTGTCGATCCCTTTGCGCCGGAGTGGCCGAGTTGAATGCCGATCCTGGCATCCGACTGACGATGCACGAGATCGACAATACGTTTCCACGCCGCCAGATGCTCGGGCGCGTACATGCCAGGGCACCCGGGCGTGATGCGCGCTTCGGGCGATACGCAGGTCATTTCCGTCATGACCAGCGCGGCGCCGCCCATCGCGCGCGCGCCGAGATGCATCAGGTGATAGTCGCCGGCGATACCGTCGACGGCTGAATATTGCGCCATCGGCGAAACCACCACACGGTTCTTCAACGTGACGCCGCGCAGCGTGAAGGGCGTGAACATGGGCGGAATCGAGTGCTTGTGCGGTGCGGGTTCGACGCCGGCGCGCTGCGCGAGCCAGTTTTCGAAGCCGGACAGATAGCGCGCGTCGCGCTCGCGCAAGTTCTCGTGCGAAATGCGCTGCGAGCGCGTGAGCAGCGAATACGCGAACTGTTCGGGTTCGAACGACGTATAGCGGTCGACATGCTCGAACCATTCCGTTGAATTGCGCGCGGCGTTCTGGATGCGTAGTACGTCGACGCTGCGCACGTTCGTGTAGTGCCTCAGCGCGGCGGGCAAATCGCCGGGATGCGCGCCGATGCTGTTCGCCAGTTCGATGGAGTCTTCAAGCGCGAGCTTGGTGCCGGAGCCGATCGAGAAGTGCGCGGTGTGCGCGGCGTCACCCATCAGAACGACCGGCGTTTGCGTGCCGTCGGCGTTGCGGCGCCAATGCACCCATTCCTCGTTGACGACACGCGGAAAGCGGATCCATTGCGACGACCCGCGCAAATGCGCGGCGTTCGACAGCAACGCGTTGCCGTCCAGATACTTGGCGAACAGCTTTTCACAGAAGGCGATGCTGTCTTCCTTGCTCATTTCGTCGAGACCGGCGGCGCGCCATACGCGCTCCGGCGTTTCCACGATGAACGTGGACGTTTGATCGTCGAAACGATACGCGTGTGCCTGAAACCAGCCGAACTCCGTTTCCTCGAAGGCGAAGGTGAAGGCGTCGAAAAGTTTTTTCGTGCCGAGCCAGACGAAGCGGCAATCGCGCATGTCGATGCTGGGCTTATACGTAGCCGCATATTTTTGGCGAATCGCGCTGTTGGCGCCGTCGCACGCGACGACCAGGTCGGCTTGGTAGACGGTGTCGTCCGTGACCTGGGTTTCGAATACCAGCTTGACGCCAAGCGCTTCGCAGCGCGCTTGCAGGATGTTCAGCAGACGCTTGCGGCCGATGCCGCAGAAGCCATGACCCGACGAACGGATCTGCCTGCCGCGAAAATTGATTTCGATGTCGTCCCAGTGATTGAAGGCGTCGAGGATGGCGTCGGCGCTGGGGGCGTCGGCGGCGCGCAGATTGCCGAGCGTCTGGTCGGAGAACACCACGCCCCAGCCGAAGGTGTCGTACGGACGGTTGCGCTCCACGACCGTAACGTCGTAAGCCGGGTTGCGGCTCTTCATCAACAAGCCGAAATACAAGCCGGCAGGGCCGCCGCCGATACAGACAATGCGCATGCTGAGTCTCCAAAGTGGATTCTGCTTTGGAGTTAATTTAGGCGTAGATAATTTAGATGTCAAGTAAACATCGGCGCGGGGGGCGCGTGCATGCGGGTGCCGTATTCACTCAAACGAGCATCGGTCAGGGGGCTCCTGGAACGTAAGGCAGGAGCGGGTGCTCGCTCGCCAGCAGGCAAGCCGTATCTCGATGGGGACTTGCCCTGAACGGGCATCCGTATCAGCCCGTCGTCAAGAGCGGCCAACGCCGTCAGGCTCTTGTGTGCAGCAAGAACCATGCGGGAACGTGGACGGATGTATATAGGCGCCCAGGGACAGTCGCGGCGGGCCGACGAAACCTACCAGATCGACTCGAGGCCGCATGGGGTGGGAGCATGCGGGTGGGATTCCGACTCCCAGTGCATCAGAAATCGTTAATTGGATAAATTGCCAGAATTAATCTGTCAATTAACGATTGCATGGCATCGGTTAATTATAAATGCATTTTTCTGAAAAGACGAATCCCTCCCAAAACGCATCGAAGGTAAAGCCCGGCATTGACCTTGCACGCCAACATATTGGCGAATTCAGACGCCACTTAGCAACGTCATTAATGCTTATGTAGGATCGGACCGAACAAATCCGGTTCCAGGTCAGCCGGAATATTGCGACCAATTCTGAGGGAAAACTACGATGGCGTGTTCTGCGGAAGTTCACAGTGACAAGGCGGTGAGCCCGGAAGCGCTACTCAGTCCTCGACCGGTCGGACATATCGGCATCGTTTTGTTCGATGGTTTCGCGCTCCCGGAGGCTGCCGCGATCATCGAGGTATTCCAGTCGGCAAACGCGCTTGCCGGAATCGAGCGGTCTGGCCGAACACCTTATGACGTGGGTCTTTTATCGGCTTCCGGTGGCAGAGTCGCAAGTTCGTCGTCGGTGTTCGTCTGGAGCGAGAGCATTGAAACGTTCCGCCCCGCCGACAATTTCCGGGCACTATTTGTCGTAGGCGGTACGGAGGCGCACAACGCACTGCGCGACGAACGACTGATTACCTGGCTGCGTTTGGCCTACCTGCGCAGCGAACTGGTCTTTCCAACCGGCGAAGGGCGCGTTGTTCTGGAAGCCGCCGGATTCGGACAGAGCTTCAGCGCTCGGCACTACGGCGAAAGTCATTATCAAACCGTGCGGAACGCTCCGGTTGCTGGCGTTTTGACCGTTCCGTTCAGCCCACTGCAAGCTGCATTGAGCGTTGTCGAAGCCGATTTGGGTACCGCAATCGCGGGCCAAATCGCAGGCTGGGTGGCGCCGCCCGCCGAGACACAGTTCACCGCGATTTTAAGTAAAAGCGCGTCGGCGTCCGTCAGCGAAAAAATTCAGGCGGCAGCGCGGTGGTTGGAAGCAAACGGTGATCGACCGATCGTGATCGACGAGGCGGCGCAGGTCGCGGCCATGAGTGAGAGAAATTTTCTTCGGCGCTTCAAGATCGAAATGGGCGTCACGCCCTCTGACTATCTTCTGTATGTGCGACTAAACATGAGTTGCCGACTGCTTATTGAAACCAGTTTGCCGGTCGACAAAATAGCGCGCCGCAGTGGAATCGGCAGCGGCGGCCGACTTTCGAAACTTTTTCGCAAGTATCTAGGGAAAACACCTACCGAGTACCGCTCCAGCAAACGGCATTCACGGATGTCGTCATAACCGCTGATTTAAACGTATGCGTTGCGCTTTATCGGAATATCGGCCGGTCGGGCTGCGGACAATGCGCGGCCAGCACTACGCGCGAAGCGCTCAATCCAGAATCGACAAAAGATCGGCCATGGTCATATCGGGCAAGCGCTTGACGATCATGTCCCAAAAGATCACGTCGTGCATCGCGCTGGCATCTTCGACCGAATTCCACTCTCTCGCGCCTACAATGGTATTGGCGGTTTCGAGGGCGGCATCAACGATTGCCTGAATGTCTTTTTTGTGCATGAATGCGTTAACGGCTGCGCGTCCGGCTTTTTTAGCCCCGCGCGCAATCGTTTGCTGAAAGTATGGCGGCCCCGATAAATCCTGTCTGAACGAGACGTTCAGCCCGCAACTCGATGCTAACTGACTGGCAGTCGCTCATATAATAACGGCGGCATCTGTCAGTACAAACTCAGGAAAGCCCTACCTCCAAAATTCCGAATCGATCTTGACGTGAACAAACGCCGCGCCGGAATAGGTCGGCTTCGATTCCTCAACGCCTTCTTTATATCAAACCGCATATAACTCAATTTGAATCAGGTTATATACATTCCGTCTCAGTTTTTCGTTTTCATCTGGAAGCGTCGCGCCAGGTGTCGTGGTTCAATGTCCTGAGCGGCCAATGTGTTGGCTATTTCGGCCATGTAATAACGGCGCGAGAGTCATTTGTATAGGATGGGCCAAAAGAAAATGAAACAGTCTTCAGAGAGTTTTGCAGGCCACAATATTCCGGGGGAAAAGAATGGAACTGGTTCATAGTCCGCCGCCGTGCTGCTCGCGGCAAACAACCGCGCCGGAGCAAACGAGCGAAACGACACGCGTCGACGTAGCGTTGTTCAATGGCTTTGCGCTGCCAAAGGTCGCAGCGATCATCGAGATCTTCCAGAAGGCGAACGCGCTCAGCGTCTCTCCGCGATCGGGTTCCGCACGCTATGACGTCTCGCTGCTTTCGGCTTCGGGTGGCCGCATCGCGAGTTCGTCGTCGATGTTCGTCTGGACCGAGGGCGTCGAGTCGCACCGCGGCACGAACGACACGCACCTGCTGTTCATCGCGGGCGGCGCCGGCGTGCAGCAGGCGTGCCGCGACGAACGCCTCGGCAACTGGCTGCGCCGCAGGCATCCGTTCAGCGAGATTGTTCATCCGATCTCGGAAGGACAACTGCTTCTGGAGGCAGCCGGGCTTCCCAGCCGATACTCTCCGCTTCTCTACGGCCGCAATGAAGCGCGCGGCCTTCATCCGGCACTGCCGCTGAGCGAAGCGCCCGATGCGGTGGCGACGGCACTGCGCATTGTCGAAGAGGATCTCGGCTTTGAACTGGCGCGGCGGGTTGCCGAATCGGTCGAGCCGCGGCACGAGACGCCCTTCGACTCATCCATTACACGCAGCGGGGCGCATCGGGTCAGCGAGAAGATTCTGGCGTCGGCGCGCTGGCTGGACGCGAACGTCGATCGGCCTATCTCGATCGACGACGCCGCGCAAGTCGCGGCAATGAGCGAGCGCAATTTTCTGCGCCGCTTCAAGAGCGAAATTGGCATGACGCCCTCCGAGTATCTGCTTCGTGCGCGTCTGAACATGAGCTGCCGGATGCTCGTTGAATCGCGTTTGCCAATCGACAAGATCGCGCGGCGTTGCGGGATCGGCAGCGGCGGTCAGTTGGCCAAGTTGTTCAGAAAGTATCTGGACACGACACCTACCGACTATCGACTACGCGAAGAAGCGTCTTCAGGCAATTTGTCCTGAGCGCGGATTTCTCAAATCTGCAGGCGGATCGCCGCGCCTCGGCGGCGGAGTTGGAACGGCGATGGTTAATGCCGGGTCGGGGCGAAGCCGCCAAACGATTAATAGAAGTCGACGTCATTGGCCGAACCGATGAAGCCGCAAAAGCGTTGGTCGATGCGCTTGCCGCCAGCGCTTCGGTGGTCTTGAAGCAGGTATCGGTGGTGGTTTGAATCGCTCCGTCCCGGCCGTGAGATCGGTGGCTGTGGATCAGGAAACGATGGCGGATGCGATGAACGATGCTATGCCGATCGGCACTAGAAAAATCGTGGATAGTCTCATCCGCTTCATCCATCTGGTTCTCGCAGCCTCCCACGATCCACGCGCCCGACGCGGCTGAAACTCGAGGAATACCAGCCTTTGATAGTGTCGCCTTCCGACCTCCAAGGCGGAGAAGAAGCTGAAGATCAGATAGACGAGGGTCCACGCGAGACAAAATTTGGAAAGAAGCGAAAGAGCCGTCTGCATACTGCCCCCGTTAATTAAGTCTATTTGACAATCTGATATGTGGAGACTACAGAGCGAAGCAGCAATTTTGCTGACAAACTTTTGTCTTTATCCGTCGTCTTTTTTGGATGTTTGTCGACCGATCCAGGCGGGCTCGCAAATGGGGTAGACCACCTGCACATGTGTCTTAGCCGCCGACACGGAATTCTTGGAATTGCAGTGTGAATGGCACATGCAATGCGCATGCGCTGTGCCGACGATACTCGTCAATAGACCTCGGCCATGCTGAAACTTACCCCGGCAGCATCCTTGCGGGAGACGATCGGTGGTTCGTCGAGTCCCCATTCAATGCCGATGTATGGGTCGTCCCAGCGCAGCGTACGTTCATTCTCAGGATGGGAGCGCTCGGTGGCTTTGTAGAGTAGCTCCGAGACCTCGGACAACACCACGAAGCCGTGGGCAAACCCCGGAGGAATCCACAGCTGCCGACAGTCGGAGGCAGACAACCCCACTCCGAGCCACCGGCCGAAAGTCGGAGACCAACGTCGCAGATCGACCACTGCATTGAAGACATCACCCACGACGACGCGTACTAGCCTGCCTTGGGGTTGGCGGATCTGGTAATGCAAACCGCGTAATACATGTCGAGCCGACACCAAGTGATGGTCCT
This sequence comes from Paraburkholderia terricola, assembly GCF_003330825.1. Taxonomy (NCBI): domain Bacteria; kingdom Pseudomonadati; phylum Pseudomonadota; class Betaproteobacteria; order Burkholderiales; family Burkholderiaceae; genus Paraburkholderia; species Paraburkholderia terricola. The sequence continues at coordinate 1,032,048 of NZ_CP024942.1, read as the reverse complement.
GGACGAACGTGTAGCCGCGAGCGACTTTTTCCTCGAATTCATCCTGATCGAAGCTCGCAAAAAATACTCCGGCTCCATCATTCGAAATGGGTGGCGCGATCAGCTTGACGTCACGAAGAGCGGTATGCACGACTTGAATGGTCATTGGGCAATGATCGACATAGAAGGGCCGAGTAGTTCTCGTTACCGGGTTCAGTGAGGGCTTTGACGTCGCCGCGTGATTCGTCAACTTGCATAAAGTGTTCGCGGAATCGCGGGTCAACAGTCGGCTGCGCGTTCCAGATCGTGCATGCGGTGACGCATGAAATCGGTCCGATGAAAGTGGGTATGTTACGAGGAGACCTTTGATGAATTCGGCAATTTAATTGGCGTAATCCGCCAATTAAATTTGCACGCCTTTGCCTAATCGAAATCTGCTCGATTTCTTCACTCACGCCACTGCGTGAAGCGTCCCTCTCAGGTACGCATGCGAGGACCAGTTCAGTGCTAGCAAAGCTCTTCAATAGTCCTGGAGCGGGAGGTGCAAGCTCATGTCTTTTACTGATCGCCACGCCATGGGTAACACACAACGCATGAAAGACGCAGCGACGATATGCGGACGTAAAAGAGGCGAATGGGCTAAACCGCCAACATGTTGGCGGTTTCCGTCAGGCACATTAAGTCACATGGCACTCTGGGTATGATGCATTTCAACCGGAGCCCAGATCTCTTTTCGTCGCTACAAAGAAGTGTCACGACGCGACTTGAGTAGCAAGTTACACCCTGCATCTATTTCGACAATTCGGAGAAACGAGAAGACTTAAATTGGGGAAACGAAAAAGTGCTCTGTACGCCAGTCGTAGTTGCGCTAAAAGCTAACCGAATCTACGCCTGGAAAAAATTGCAACACAACCGTTCCACTAGACATCAGCGAACTGAAAGTGCTGCAACTAGGTATTCACGATGAAATAGTCGCCAATCGAAAATGTCAAGGTCGAAAGGAGGATGGAGACAGGCTGGGGAAGTGACTTGGCAAATGCGTGGCACAGACACCGTCGAGTACTGAAAGCGGGATTCGATCAGCTTGAAGGGTGTTTGCATAGCGCGCGACGGCGGTAGATGTTGTGTTTTAAGTTCAGGTGCTCATCGTTCTCCGAATCGCATTCGGAGAGAACGACATTGCTCGCTTGGTGATACGTGCGGTCGGGCATAAACGCTCGCCGAATCACGCGGCCTGGTTTCAGACTGGAGAATCGAAAATGCCGGGGATGAACGGGGTGCTGGCACGACTTGTGGACGTTGCACTCATTGTCGGTGGAGCCTTAGTCGCATCGCATGTCCGCTTTGAAAGCCTCGCGCAGAGTCGGATTGATGGAGCGTTAATCACATTCACTGTTGCGCTAGCGCTCGCGTTGTTTCCAATCTTCGGGCTGTATGAATCGTGGCGTGGCCGTTCGATGTGGAGACTAATCGGGCAGTTGTCGCTGGCATGGATGATCGTGCAGACGTGTGGCTTGGTATTGATGTTTTCGCTGCATCGAACAGACGTCATCTCGCGGCTTTGGTTCGGATATTGGACCGCAATCGCGGGAGGCGCGTTCATCGTATCGCGTCTCGCGACCCATGCGGTGCTCCGTAGCGTGCGCTACGCTGGCCTGAACTTGCGCAACGTGGCTGTGGTTGGTTCTGGCGCACATTGCCTCCACGCCGTACGCAAGCTCCAGGATTCACCCTCTAGCGGCTTCCGCGCATATGCAATGTTCGATGTGCATTCGTCACTGGAGCGTGACTTGGACGGCGTGCCGATGTTCGATGAACTGCAAAAGTTTTACGAGTATGTGCGAAGTAACGGGGTACAAGAGATTTGGCTGGCATTGCCTCTATCGGAAGAGTCGACGATCCTGAGTATCGTCACTGAGTTCCGCGATGAACTTGTGAATATCCGTCTCATACCGGACGTGCGGAGTGTTGCGCTGTTCGATAGCGGCATGACCGATCTAATTGGAATGCCAGCGATCAACCTGATGGCGTCACCGGTGCCGGCGCGCGCCTTAGTGAAGAAAGAGATCTTCGACCGCGCGTTTGCCGCCTGCGCGCTGCTCGGGCTTGCTCCGCTATTTATTGCAATCGCGATTGCCGTGAAGCTGTCTTCGCGCGGGCCGGTGTTTTTTACGCAGAAACGCAAGGGTGCGGATGGGCGCATCTTCAAGATCTATAAATTCCGCTCGATGCGTCCTCATGCAGTAGAGATGGGCGTGGTGAAACAGGCCACTCGGGGTGACCCGCGTATTACGCGAGTAGGCGCGTTTCTCAGGCGTACTAGCCTCGACGAGCTCCCGCAATTCATCAATGTCCTGCGAGGAGACATGTCGGTCGTGGGACCTCGGCCGCATGCGATTGAACATGATCAGCTTTATCAGAATGTGGTGAATGGCTATATCCACCGTTACCGGATAAAGCCCGGCATCACCGGATGGGCTCAGATCAACGGCTTCAGAGGGGAGACAGACGAGATCGAGAAGATGCAAGGACGTGTCGAACATGATCTGTATTACCTGCGGAACTGGTCGTTTGGGCTCGATATGAAAATTGTCGCAGCGACGATCGCCAAGGGTCTGGTTCATAGCAACGCGTACTGACACCAGCACACAACAAAAAATTCGCACGCACTTAGCAAAACAGAGTACGTCCTGTTTCGGCATATCGGTGACGTGGAGCTTGTGGTCTCGAAGCTTTCGGGTGTCGGCCGAGCATTGCGTTAGGCGTGACTGATATTTTTCGGCAGACACATTTCTTCAATACGAAATACGGCGTAGTGGCGCAGGCATTCGGACTGGCGACTTAAGGGATGCGCCTGGAGGCCGTGTACTGTCGCCAGCTCGAATCATTACGCACGGGCGCTGCATGCGCTTGGCTGATGCGCGCTCCCGGTCGGCGCGGCATCGAAAGTACAGGGTTCGACCAACACAAAACGTGAGACAGCTGCCGCACGAAACTGCAAGCGACGGCGTCAAGCACGCTAGCCAACGGGTTTTACGGAGCAGTGAGATGAGAGTGGATGTTAAGGCGATCGGCAAAAACCTGAGGATGGCGAGAGGCGTGTGCACCATCGCCGCATGCACTGGTCTGGTTGCCTGCGCGGCAGCGCCGGGCATGAAGATGACCGCGCCAGCGACGCTTCAGTTGACGAGCGGCGACGCGCAGACGCCGCCCGCCAGTGTGCCGGTACAGATTGAAGACATCAACGTCGCGTTGATCGCCAAAATGCAGGGCCAACTCGCACAGGCACGCTCCGACCAGCTTCGAGATCTCATGTCCGCTACCGCTGCCTATCGGCTCGGCAAGGGTGACGTGTTGCAGATCACGTTGTGGGACCACCCGGAACTGGCCGCCGCGCAGGCGCCCTCTGGTCAGACCGCGACGCGCGCATCCGATCCCGTGCCCGGTTTTGTAATCGATGAGGACGGCAACCTTCAGTTTCCCTATGTCGGCAGTCTGCACGTCGAGGGACTCAGACCCGCGGAAGTACAGCGAGAACTGACGACGCGACTCGCCAACACCTTTATCAAGCCGCAGGTGACGGTGCGCGTCGCATCCTTCCGGGCGAAGCAGGTGTTCGTCGACGGCCAGGTGCATACGCCGGGCGCGCTGCCGCTGAACGATATTCCGATGACGCTCTATGACGCGATCAATCGCGCCGGCGGCTTCAGCGATACCGCTGACCAGAGCCGCCTCGTGCTCGTGCGAGACGGACGTTCGTATCCGGTCAGCCTCACCGGCATGCTCGACACGGGTGCCAATCCCGCGAAGATCGTGCTGCGCGATGGCGATCTGCTGCGCGTATTGGCACGCGACGAAAGCGGCGTGTACGTGATGGGTGAAGTCAACAAGCCGATAACGGCGATTCCGCTGCGGAACGGCCGGCTCACACTGAGTGAGGCTATCGCTCAGGCGGGCAGCCTGAACAGCAATACCGCCGATGCCTCCGAGGTCTACGTGATCCGCAATTCGCTCGGATCGCATCCGCAGGTTTATCACCTCGCAGCGCGCTCGCCGGTCTCGATGCTGCTCGCGAATCAGTTCGAGATGAATCCGCGCGACATCGTCTATGTCGACGGCAACGGTCTCGTGCGCTTCTCCCGAGTGCTGAGCCTACTGCTGCCTGCCGTCAACGCAGCGCTAACCGGGGCGATCGTGACCAAATGATCAAGACGATATTGGTCGTTTGCGTCGGCAATATCTGTCGCAGCCCGATGGCGCAATACCTGATCGATCGTGAGATCAGCGGCGTCACGGTGCTGTCCGCGGGGCTCGATGCGGTAGCAGGGTCGGCGCCCGATCCATTGGCGATCCGTATCACCGCGCAGTCGGGCCTCGACATTACCGCGCATCGCGCGCAACAGTTGAATGTGAGTCTCGTCAGCGGCGCCGATCTGATTCTGGCGATGGAAGCGGCGCACAAGTACGAGATCATGCGCCGGCATCCGGGCGCGTCGGGCAAAGTGTTTCGGCTCGGAGAAATCGGTCGCTTCGACGTGCCCGATCCATACACGAAGCCGATTGAGCACTTCTACGATGCGTTCGAATTGATCCGAATCGGCGTCGACGCATGGGCGCCACGTATAAAAGCAATGGCCTAACGAGAGAACAACATGAACAACCGATTAGACCTGATGGCCGAGGATCACGCAGAAGCGGACAGCGACCTCATCCGATATCTGGATATAGTGGTTGCGAACCGCTGGCTCATCGGGAGCATCTTCGCCGTCGTCGTGCTGCTGGGAGCGGCTTATACGTTTCTGGCAAAGCCGACGTACGAAGCGGACATCATGATCCAGGTCGAGGAAGACAACCCGACGAGCGCGACCTCGCTGCTCGGCGGCGTCTCGTCGCTGTTCGACGTGAAGACGGAGGCCGAAGGCGAGCTCGAAATCCTAAGATCGCGGATGGTTGTCGATCAGGCGGTGAATAACCTGCGTCTCTATATCGACGCCCGGCCACGCTATTTCCCGCTGATCGGCTGGCGCATCGCCGACAGTGCGAAGTCGTTGTCAGATCCGGGTCTTCTGGGGTGGGGTGGTTTCTGTTGGGGTACCGAGTCGATCGACGTGCGTGAATTCGAAGTGCCTAAGACGCTCGAGGGCGAACGCTTCAAGTTGACTCTGCTCGAAAATCACCGCTTCCGCCTGGTGCAGTCCGATCTCGACGCACCGATTGAAGGCGTGATTGGGATACCGGTCGACGTCGACCAAGGCGTCGGCCGTATTCACCTACTCGTGGCCGGCGTGAACGCGAAGCCGGGTGCGGTATTCAACCTGACGCGCGAATCGAAGCTTCAGACGCTAACCGATCTGCAACAAAAGCTCAATATGCAGCAGAAGGGCAAGCAGAGCGACATCATCACCGGCACACTGCGCGGCGGTGATCCGCAGCAGATATCGGCGATCCTGACTCAGATCGGGGATGCGTACGTTGCGCAGAATGTGAAGCGCAAGGCTGCCGAAGCGGAGAAGTCGTCGCAATTCCTCGAAGGCTTGTTGCCGGGACTCAAGCACGAACTGGAAGGTGCGGAAAAGCGCTACAACGCAATGCGCAACCGGCGCGGCACGTTCGACGTGGGCCTCGAAGCGCAAACCTTCCTGCAAGAAAGCGTCGCGGCGCAGAGCGGCCTGCTCGACCTGCAGCAAAAGCGTGCCGATCTCGCGACGCGTTATGCGCCGGGCCATCCCGCGATCGTCGCGCTCGGTCAGCAGATCGACGCGATGAAGGCCAAGCTAGGCGACGTGAACGGTCGCATGAAGCGTCTGCCAAACCTCGAGCAGGACGCCGTGTCACTGATGCGCGATGTGCAGGTTGCTCAGGAGATCTACGTCGGCACGCTGAACAACATCCAGCAGCTGAAGCTCGTTGCGGCGGGCAAGGTAGGTAACGTTCGTCAGGTGGACGAGGCACGCCAGCCGGAAGAACCGGTATGGCCGAAGAAGCCGCTCGTCATCGGCCTTGCCGCGATCGCCGGACTCATGCTCGGCATCGGCACCGCCTTTGCCCGGGAAATGCTGTACGGCGGCGTAACGGATGCGCAGGACATCGAGCGCTACGCCGGCCTCAACGTGTACGGCGCCATTCCGCTTTCTCAGGCGCAGAAGTCGTTAAACATGGGCATGCTATCGGGCAAGGCATCCAGATACCTGCTCGCGGAATCGAATCCGGGCGACCCGTCGATCGAGAGTCTGCGCAGCCTACGCACTGCACTAAGCTTCGCAATGCTCGAGGCGCCGAACAATCGCCTGCTGCTGACCGGCCCCACGCCGGGGGTCGGCAAGTCCTTCACCTCTGCAAACCTTGCAGCTGTGCTCTGCGGTGGCAACAAGCGTGTGCTGCTAGTGGATGCGGACATGCGACGCGGCCACCTGCATCAGTACTTCGGCTGCGCACGTGGCCAGGGGCTGTCGAACGTGCTCGCCGGTCAGGCGACGGTCGAGGCCGCGATTCAGCACGCGGTTTCGCCGGGACTCGATCTGTTAACAACCGGTAGCATTCCGCCCAATGCATCGGAGCTTTTGTTCAGCGATCGGATGAACCGCCTGATGGAATCGCTCGGCGAGCGCTATGACATGGTGGTCATCGATACACCGCCGGTGCTGGCGGTCGCCGATGCGCCACTGATGGCGGCCATCGCCGGTACGGTCCTCCTGGTCGCGCGCTTTCAGAAGACGGCGATCGGCGAGCTCACCGAAAGCGCGCGGCAACTGCAACGCGCGAACGCGCCGCTCAAAGGCGTGATCTTCAACGGTGTCGATGCGCGCGCGTTCGGCTATCGGTCGAAGTATGGCGCTTACCGCTACGTCGCCTATCAATATGAGAGCCAGAAGAGGCTGGCGAAATGAGCGCGGCGCGAGCGACGTGGCGCCGGGCGCCGCGAAGACGCGAGAAGCTGCCGTTTCTCTGGCTGCTAGCCGGCGGCTCGGCAATGGCGGGGCTCTTCGCCGCGCTCTATGTTGGCGGCACGAATACGGTGACTGCCTGCATGTTGCTGCTTGGGGCCGTGAGCATCTGGTGCGTCAAGGCCGACAGCGAGCTGCTGCGGTTGTGGCGGCTGTTCGCGCTCGCGTATTTCTGCGTGCTGCCGGCCTGTCAGCTGATCGCGCGCGACGAGATCTATCTGACGCTGCTGCCCGAACAGAACCCCGCGACCATCGCCTGGTTCATGCTGAACATCGTTGGCATCTGGCTGATGAACTTGATGTTTATCGCGATGCGCGGCAAGCGCGCGACGCCTGCCGCGATGCCGGACATGCACCGGACTGTCGTCGTGAGCCGCTGGGCCTATGCGTTCGCGCTACTGGCGCTGGCGGCGCTCGCATTCATCTACCTGAAGCTGGGAGGCTATCGGCAAATCGAGCAACTCTATGCCGATCGCCTCGAAACGTCCGTCACGCAAAACGATCCGCTGGAAGGGCTCGGCGTCGTGCAGGCACTCGCCAACACAGCGCCGCTCTGGGTTTTCGCATGCGTGATGCTCCGGCCCTGGCGCAGTCGCGTCATGAAAATCGCGGCTTTTGCGCAATTGATCGTGCTCGGATGGCTGTCGTCCGGCGTATTTGGCAACCGGCAGGGCATCGTTTTCGTCTTGCTGTTCGCTTGCCTCATCTATCACGCGTTCGTTGCGCTCATCAGCCGGCGCGCCGCGAAGATCGTCGCCATCTGCGTCGCCGTCGGCGGCCTCGCAATGATTCCACTGAAGTTCGGCATCGACTACTCGGAGATCGGCGACCTGTCGCAAAACTTCGCGGATCAACGGATGCTGCAGTTGTCGATGGGACCGCTCAGTTTCTTCCTGTTTCGCGACCTGTCGCGCTTCGATGTGCAAGTGCAGGCGCTCGACTCGGTGGTGACGCCTGGCTATACGCTCAGCATGGGCCGCAGCTTCGTCGGCGCGGTGGCGGCGGTCGTTCCTAAGGCGATCTGGAAAGACAAGCCGGAAACCTTCGCTCGCGAGAAGAGCGACATCGTTCGCGGAGCAGAGACAAACCAGTCAGACGAGACGACGCTGCTGTTCGGTATGCCCGGTGAATTCCTCGTCAATTTCGGCGTATTTGGCTATTTGCTGTCGTTCGTGGTGGTGGCGTGGTTGATTGTGCGGATCGACCGGATGGGTCTCGGTGCGAACTGGCGATGGCTGCCCGTGAAGGTGGTGTCGTATCCGCTGCCGTTCCTGTTTTTCCTGTTCGACTCGAACGTCCTCGCTTACTACGGGATGCGATGGATCGTGCTGTTCGCTTTGCCGATGGCGCTTTTGCTGAAACGCAAAAAAACCAGCTTGCGCCTTTTTCATCGAAACGCCGGGGTGCGTAATGAGAATAGTCCACGTAGTTGAAACATGGATTGGGGGCGTCGCCAATTATGTGACGGCGCTGATGATCGAGCAACGCAATCGCGGGCATGACGTCGTGCTTCTATGCGATCCACGCAACATGGATGTCGCGAAGCTCAACGTCGACGGCATTCGCGTCGTACCGTACCGGTCGAGCCGCAATCCCTTCAGGGTCGCCGCGATTGCGCGCACAGTACGTCGGCTCGTCAAGACGCTGCATGCGGACGTGATTCATTGCCATAGCACCTATCCGGGCGTATACGTGCGCCTCCACCGCTTCGACACTGAAAAAGTGCTGTACACGCCGCACGCATGGTCGTTCATGAAGAAGGACATCTCGCACACGACCGCGTTCGTCTTTGCGCTCGTGGAGAAATGGCTGGCGCGGCATTGCGCCCGCATTCTCTGCATGTCGTTCGACGAGGTGCGCGCTGCGCGCAGACACGGCATCGCGCCCGACAAAATCGAGCTTGTCTACACGGGCATTCCCACGGTCGTTGCGGCCGAGCGGATCACTGGTGAAAGGGAAGCTGCCGCGCAGCCGTCGCAACAGATCCAGATCGGCTACTTTGGCCGGCTCGACTATCAGAAAGGTTTCGACATCCTTGTTGATGCATTGCCGCTACTCAAGGACAACCTGCATGTGCATGTGTTCGGCACCGCGGTGCGTGGCGGCTTGACGATGCCGAGCGAGTCGCCGCGCGTCACCTGTCACGGCTGGCTCGGTCCTGAAGAGACGAATCACGCGATGCACAGTATGGACGTGGTCGTGGTTCCGTCCCGCTGGGAAGGGCTTGCACTTGTGCCGATCGAGGCGATGCGAGCCGGCAAGGTGCTGGTGGTATCGAGCGAAAGCTCGCTGCCGGAACAGGTCATTCATGGCTACAACGGCCTGATGCTGCGGCAGCTCACGGGTGCGTGCCTTGCCGAGCAGCTCAACTCGCTGTCCATTGACGAATGCCACCGGATGGGCGCGAACTCGCGTCACGTATTCGATCAGGCGTTCAACGCCGAGAAATTCTTCAAATCTCTCATGACCTGCTATGAAAACGCCTGACGTCTATCTTCTGCACGCGTACAGCTCGCACAACAGCGGCGACGGGTTGCTGGTCAAGCTGAGCTTGCGTGCGATTCGCGAGGCAGGTTTCAGCCAGCGCATCACGGTCGTGTGTCTGGATCCGGCGTCGTTCGTTGGCTATCTCGATGATCCGCAAATCGAACTGATTTCTCTCTGGCAGTTTGTCGCGGGGACGCTCACGCATGCATGGCTCCGGCGCGCGCCGGTGTTCTTCGGTGTCGGCGGCGGGTATCTGCGCGCCGGCACATGGAAGGAGGGTTGCAAGACGCTGGTTGCGCATGGCTTGCAGATCGTGTGCGCGTCTCTACGGGGATCCCGTTCGCGGATTTATTTGCCGCAAAGCGTCGGGCCGTTTTCGACGGCGCCGGGCCGCGTGCTCAAATGGCTCGTGCGCCGTCATGTCGATACGATGTTCCTGCGCGACGACAAGAGCGTGCACGAACTGAATCATCGGCATGCGGTGCGGATAGGCGATCTGGTCGTGCTGGAAATCAGCAAACGGCCGCATGCACCACGATTTACAGACAACGAATCCTCCGTGCGTGGGGCGCCGCGCAAGGTGTACTTTGTGTTTCGCGACCTGAACGACAAGCCGTATGCGGACGCCTACATCGCAAAACTGCGGCGCCTGGTCGAACTGACGCCGGATGCGAGTTTCGCGGTGCAGAGCGCCGGGCGCGGCAATAGCGACGATCTGTTCTATCAGCGCGTTTTCGGCGTCGGGTCGGCGCCTGCGCTGCGCGATGTAATCCGGTCTGAGGATGCGATCGTCGTGTCAGTTCGACTGCACGGCAGCCTCGAAAGCGTGCTCGGCGGGTTACCGAGCATCCACATCGCCTACGAGCGAAAAGGGCAGGCTGCGTATGGAGACCTCGGCTTGTCCGAATACGCGTTCCATGCTGAGAGCTTCGATCCAGAAGCGGTCGCTGCGTCAATCGAAAAACTTCGGCGCGACCCGGCACCGTTCTGGCAGAAATTGGCCAGCGTATCTGTGAATCGCCATGCGGAACTGGTTGGGTTGGTCAGAGCCGAAACGGGTTCCTCAATCACACTATTGATCGACGGCAACTTCTCGAAGGTCGGCGACCAGATCTTTAGTCCACACATGGGACATCGCAAGTTCGCGGCTCGCTTCACGGAAAGTTTCGCGCGTGTGCGTATCGCGGCCCGTTCTTTTCCGGCGCAGAACGCACATGGCGAACTCGTTACCGGCGCGGACACGGAATTCATCGACCTCGGCGCTTCTCGGGGCGTAAAGGCATTGATCAGGCATCTGCCGCGGCTCGTGTGGCGCATCTGGCGGGTGATTCACGATGCGGACCTGCTGCTGTTGCGTTTTCCCGGCAACCTGACGCTCCTTGCGATGCTGTTGTGCCGCGCGACAGGCAAGCCGTTTTCCGCGGAGATCGTCGCCGATCCGGCCGACTATTTCAGTGATGCGGCCTCGCGTCATCCGCTGCGGCATATCGCTCGCCGTGTACATTGCTGGGCTACGCGTCATGCTGCAAAGCACGGCCGAACCGTGCGCTATGTGACGGCTGGCGCGTTGCAGGAGGCGTATCCGCCGCGCGTGCTCGCGCGGTCGTTCGGCTTTAGCGATGTGTATCTGCCCGACGAGTTGTTCGACCGCCGCGACGAGGCACGCGGCAAGCATGACGCCGGTAGCGGTGTATTCCGCATCGTCAACGTCGCGATGATGCACAATGAAAGCAAGGGCCACGGGATCCTGCTGCGCGCGATGGCCGCGCTGCGTGCACATCAACTCGACGTCGAACTCACGCTTATCGGCGACGGCATACTGCGCGCCGAACTCGAACGACTCGCCGGGCGGCTCGGACTTGGCGACAGTGTGCGATTCGTGGGAGCGTTGGACGGGGACGAAGTGCTGCGCACAGTGAGCCAGCATGCGCTCTTCGTGCTGCCATCGCTGCAGGAGGGCATGCCACGGGCGCTGCTCGAAGCCATGGCGCTGGGCGTGCCGGTCATAGCGACGCACGTGGGCGGTGTCGCGGAAGTGCTTGAGCCCGCGAGTCTCGTGCCGCCAGCCGATATCGACGCGTTAAGCGACAAAATTGCGCACATCATTTCTGATGCACGGTGGCGCGAACGGCAGACGCAGTCCCAGCGCGAAACGGTGCGTCGTTTTCGCTATTCGAACGTGCAAGCGCAGTACCGCCACTATTGCGAGGCGTTGAAAGCATATGGCTGACATGAAAAGGGACGTCATCTACGTGGTGCTTGCGTCCGCATTGCCGGCGTTCGGCAATTTCGTCGCAGTGGCGCTTGCGTTGCGCTATCTGGACGCGGAGTGGTTGGGCAAGTCGTACGCGTTGATCGCATTCTTCTTCGTCGCAATCGATCTGTTCAATTTTGGCTCGCCTCGGATATTCACTGTCGACAAGGTGCGCTCGCAGGCATCGACGCTGATCTTTCTCGATTGTCTGAGTGCACTCGGCTCGACGATGGTGTTCGCGACTGTCGGTACGTTGCTCATCAATTACGGCCTGTTTGCGCGCACGCAGTTCGGCATGGTGATGGTGCTTGCGCCGATGTTCTATGGGCTGTCGCATTTCTCGTTAGGCGTGTTGCGCTTTTATGGGCGCAGCGGCACGATCTGCGCGATTTCGACGGTGTCCGCGCTGAGCCGCGTGTTGATTATCGTGCTGCTGATCGAAAGGCGCTCGCTCGACGCGTATCTGCCGGATCTGCTGCTGCTTGTCGAGGCCGTGTATGGAGCGATGCTGCTAATGGCGTATCTGCATTCGCTACGGCGCGGGCCGCCACGCGACTCTGAGTTCTTTCTGCCGGAAGCAGAAAAATTCAACTTCCGTATGTTCGACTATAAGGCGTTCTTCATGCAGAACCGAAAGGAGATTCTCGGCAGCTGGTACGGGAACGCGATCTTCTCGGGCGCGAAGCATGTCGACATCATGATTGTCGCGTTCATCGTCGGACCGGCGGCGGGATCGCTGTATCGAGGCGTGAAGAGTGTGCACAACCTTGCGTTCAATTGCGGGCAGGGGGTGGCACTCGTGCTGAGCGGACGCCTGAAGCGGGTCACGGTTGCGCTCTTGCGTCTGCCGCAGGGGCGCGTGATGGCGGCGGGTGTAGTCGTCCTCTTCGCGCTGGTGTCGCTTGCGAGCTGGCTCGCATGCCGCATTCACCTGTTTCCGATTGCCGCGCTCGGCTCCCATGCGGTGCAATTCGGCTTCATGTTCGTCGCGTTTTTTGGCGCCGCGTTGATCTTCGTGTGTCGCGTGCTGTCGCTGCTGGTGTTCTCCGCAAACCGTGCATCGTTTGTCGCGATTTCGACGCTCGAAGTCGGTGCGTCGTTGCTGTTCGTCTCGGTGTTGTCGCATGGCTTTGGGGTGATCGGCGCGCTGACCGGCATCGTGTGCGCGGGTCTGCTCGTGCTCGCGGCGTCGCTGACGATCAGCCGAAGCGCGGCGCGGCACACGCTCGCGTCGATACAGACTACCGACGCGCCGGTGGTCGGAAAATGGCATGGGACTTGCAAGAATGAGGCGTAGAACGTTGCTTCTGGGATGCATGGGCGTACCGCCCGCATTGATGGCCATGAGCGTGCCAACTGGAGCGACGCTCGCGGCTGCGTCGCCAGTGGGCAAGCGGGTGTTTGCGCACTACATGGTCGCGTGGCCGCGCGGCGGCCGGAATGCGGGCATCGACGATTACATCGCGGAGTTCCGCGACGCGCAGCAGCGTGGTATTGACGGCTTCGCGCTGAACTGTGGCGGCTGGCATCGCAGCGAGCCGCTTTATCGCGCACGCGTGCTGACGATGTATCGTGCCGCCGAGCAGTTCGGCGGCTTTAAGCTGTTCGTATCGGCGGACGGAAAAGCTCAGGACGAACTCGACGACATCGTGCAGACCACTGCCCGTCTTCCGGCGCAGTTGACGGTCGACGGGAAGCCGGTCGTCTCTTCATATGCATTGGGCGGAAATGACGCTGAGCGTTGTCGAGCGCTGATTTTAGAAGCGGAATCGCTGGACGCGTATTTTGTACCGCACTTCGTGCCTTCCTCAGGCGAAGCGGAAATTGGCGACAGCGTCGCGAGCGAAGTCGCGAATCGCTGCCAAGCCGCGCAAGGCTACTTTTATTTCGGCGCGGCCGGTGCACCGGACTCGCTGGCTCGCTCCATCAAACATCTGGCTACCGCGCTTAAATCGGCCGGCAAAGTGTTCATGGCGCCCGTCACGCCGTACTATCGCGGTCTGGCGAGCGGCACGAACTACCGCGCATTCGAAACCAACGGCTTTTCGGGCATGGCGACCGAATGGCTCGCCGCAATTCATGCGAATGTCGATTGGGTGCAGATCGTCACCTGGAACGACTGGGCCGAATCCACGTATGTCGCGCCCATCGGCAGCAGCGCGCGCGCGCAGGTCTATAACCCGCGCTTCGGCGGATTGTTGAGCCACAGTGCCTATCTCGACGCTAGCCGGTATTTCATCGAGTGGTTCAAGCGCGGCGCCGCGCCGGCGATTACTCAAGACAGGTTCTATTATTTCTATCGCCTACATCCGGTGGGAGTGAGTGCAATGGCGAGCATTGGCACGTCGGTTGGCAACGCGACCGCTCCACGCTCCCGCACACTAATGACAGCGCAAATCCACGTAACGATGTTCCTGACGGAGCGGGCGATCCTCATCGTCACACAGGGCAACGCACGAACGACGCGCGATCTGCCGGCCGGCATGAGCGAAGTCGCCGTGCCGTCAATACCCGGCACCCCGAGGTTTACGCTGATTCGCAATGGCAAGACAATCGCCGACAAAACGGGCGAGGAGCCTATCCGCACGAATGACTTCAGCGGTGCATTCAACTACTTCAGCGGATCATCGGCTCAGAATTAAGGAACGTCTGCAAGATTCCTGATGTTGATAGTGAAACTACTCGTGATGTTGCCTGCGATCAAAACGGCAACGTGACTTTGGGCAGGTTCCAGTTTAAGTTCCGGAAGACTGCCCGAACGAACAGCGCCATCGTCTTCTTTTCGATTCCATGTCCAGTGTATATATCGGCCGACTTGGCATTCCGCTCGTAATGCTTTCCTGTGTCCGTCAAAATACTGGCGTATTAAGCCGCATAAATCAGTTTTCCTCGGGCGTGTGTAGGATCGATCAAACGCAAAAACGAATAAAAACAGTTCGAAAAATGGACTAGTCTTCGATGGACAGTTTGATGAAAAACTATTCGAGAGACTACCGTCGCTATGCGACGCAGCCTCGCGGCTTGACTGACGAACACACCGTTAGGCGTGTCGGACTTACGCTATTTAACGGCTTTTCGTTACCGGAAGCGGCCTTGATATTGGAAGCATTTCATTGTGCGAATGCGCGCGTCAAGGCTGATGGAGCCGACGGAATCCGCTTCGATGTCTCTCTGCTTTCCGTTGCAGGTGGCAAGATCGCCAGTTCCTCATCGGTCTTCGTATGGACCGACAGCGTCGATTCACCTGTTCATGCAGGCGATTTTCATGCACTGTTCGTCGCCGGTGGCGTGGGTGTACAAGATGCGCTACGCGATAATCGCCTTATCGCCTGGCTGCAGCGAATCCAACCTCATAGCCAGCGAATATTCCCCATTGACGGCGGACGCTTACTACTCCAAGCCGCAGGTTTCCACCCAGGCGACAGCGACCCACTCCAAGCCGCGCTCTCACTAATTGGGAATGATCTCGGCGTTGAAGCCGCGCGTCAAATCGCTCAGCGACTCGAGCAGCGGCTCGAGGACCAGTCGCTCGCTATAGTGCGCAAAGATACCTCGATCATTGTCAGTGACCAGATCCGGGCATCGGCGCGCTGGTTGGAAATGAACGCCTACCGTCCGATTGCGATGGAAGAGGTAGCCCAGGTTGCGTCGATGAGCGAACGAAACTTCTTGCGGCGCTTCAAACTGGAAATGGGCAAGACCCCTTCGGACTATCTCCTGTTGGTGCGCTTATCCAGATGCTGCCATCTACTCGCTGAAACGGATCTACCGGTCGACAAGGTCGCGCGGCGTTGTGGAATCAGTAGCGGCGGCCGTCTCTCCAAGGTTCTGCGCAAACATCTCGGCGTAACGCCCATTGAATACCGCGCAAGCAGGCGCAAATCAACTGATTCGAAATGACCTCTCTTTCCGTTCAGGGCATGCCGGCTAATGGTGAACCGCCCGGCATGCGGCGCTTAAATGACTTCCATCGGGTTAATTGCCGCTCCACTGCATAGCGCATCCTCTTGTCCAAATTTGAAATTACTTAACAATTTCAAAAATCGCATTCATGTAGACTTGCCCGCGCGACGCGCATTCATCCTGATGGGCGTTACCCGTCAATCAGCCGACTGGTCCCTCATTAACACCTGTCTTCGCTACGCTGGGCGAACCTACCTGCCCATTCGCTTACATGAGAATCGCCGTCCTCGAACCCGATATTGTGGCGCTAGATCATGCGCTCGAAGTACTGTCATCCGCAGGGCATTTCCCTTTCGGTGCGCTATGCGACAAAACGCTTCGGGTACTACTCGCAGAAGTGTCTGTCGATCTGGTCATACTCGATTGGGCGAATCCAGATGCGCTCCGATACGATACTTTGCGCGTTCTGTGCGGGCATGAACCCGCGATACCCGTGATTCTGTGCGCGATGCCTCATACACAGCAGCACGTGATTAACGCTGGGCTAATGAGTGGCGCGAACGTCTGCCTGGAAAAGCCGATCGGCGGCGCGCGGTCGCGTGCGCACATTCATGCGTTGGGACTCATCGGGCGGTCGTTTCTTCCGCAGTCCTGTTCCGCACAACCCGCGTATCAGCATTAAATGACATGCCGGCATGCGCAAAAAAAGGCCGACACAAAGTGTCGGCCGAAAAACCTCCGGCTTTTCCGAGGTCATTGCCGGAAGCCAAAGAAGATATTCGCCGATAACCGCTACGTGAATCCGACATCCTTTTGTACCACCCCGCCAAAGTGAATTGCTGAGTCGCCTTGTCCCCTGTATCGGCTGTCAGGTTGCGCTCGATTTGCCTGGGAATGAGAGCGTGACGTGGGCCATGCAGGCGCTGTAGACCTCGACGACGGCAGGCGATTTATAGTCGAGGCGAGGATAATCGGCAAACGCGTCTGCCAAGGCTTTGACGTCAAATCGTATCTTCGACACTCGTATCACATGCGCCGCCAGTTCTTGTGCCCTGCTGGCCAGCGCTACGCGCTGCAGCAGATTCAACTCGCCGTTGACATGCATCCATAGATGCGTTGATTCGACCACGTGCTGCGTCGTGAGCCACTTTCCAATCAGACGATGCCTCAGCAATTGAGACACGACCAGATAGGTCAGCAGATCGACGCGCGCATTAATGTCGGGATAACTTGACCAGGGCATCGGAAATGTGGAGAGAGGCGAAGTTCCGCGCGTTGCGCACAACGAGCATGCTTAGGCTGGAAGAGCGCACAAAAATGGTCACCCGTTTCGCGGGGCGGCCGCAGAGGACGTCATCACGAGATCGGATAATCCTCAAAGCATATGATCCTCGCTCCAATTTATCCGTTCCGTCAAAACCGTGGCGGATTCCGCTGAGTGCTACTCGCCAGCCGAGGGGTTTCGAGCACTCGCGAGCGCGATGCGGCTCACGCCATCATGTTTGCTCATACGCGGAAACACCAGCGTCCGGATGATCTCGTGAAGCGTGTCTTCTTCCGAGAGCGGCCCGGCCATTGCCCATAGGCCGTGGCGCGGCGTGGGCAGGCGGCGGGCATCACCGGAAAAGAGGGCGACGTGCAACGCAGGTCCGCCTTGCGCGCGGCGGATTGCCCGATTTGCGCCGACACAATTCCAACAAAACGGACTGAGCGCGTCGGCGGACGATCTCACGAGATGGATCATCATGTCGGCGCCCTCGCCATCCCGATCGTGCACGATCTGCCACGATAGGCGTGCGCCCAAAGTCGGAAGGTTCCCGATCCAGCGTTCCACTTCATGTTCGGCAAATCCCCACAATCGCAAGCCGACTCGAAGCTTAGAATGCGTGGCACGCAACACGTCGCCGTGTGAGCGAGAGCTTGTGCTGACCGCGCGAGTGAGGGGTCTAAACGTGCTGTCGTGGCTCATGATGGGTATTGGTTAGATCGCCGCGTCCGGGGATTCGTGAAGCGGACCGACGCTCGGGTGAGAGTGGATGCGAACGCGCGTCAGCAAGCGAATTCAACCGAAAGCGCGCGCAGATACGCGTCGAACTCCGCCGACACTTCCGGATGACGCAGCGCGAATTCCACCGTCGCCTTCAGGTAGCCGAGCTTGCTGCCGCAGTCGAAACGCGTGCCGTGGTACTTGTACGCCAGCACCTGTTCATCGGCCAGCAACGACTGAATCGCGTCCGTCAGCTGCAATTCGCCGCCGGCGCCGGGCTTGACCGAGCGAAGGTGTTTGAAGATACGTGGCTTGAGCACGTAGCGTCCCACCACGCCGAGATTCGACGGCGCCACGCTCGGCTCCGGCTTTTCGACGATGCCCGACATCTTGATGATCGACTTTTCCCACTCCTTGCCGTCGACAATGCCGTACGACCTGGTTTCGTGCGCCGGGATCTCTTCGACCCCGATCACCGAGCTGTGATAGTGGTCGAACACCTCGATCATCTGCGTCATCACGGGCGGCTTGCCGTATAGCAGATCGTCCGCGAGAATCACGGCGAACGGGTTGTCGCCCACCAGCTTTTCCGCGCACAGCACCGCGTGGCCGAGACCCAGCGCTTCCGCCTGGCGCACGTAGAAACAGTCGACGTGGCTCGGCTTGATGCTGCGCACCAGTTCGAGCAGCTTGTCTTTGCCGCGCGCCTCGAGTTCCGCCTCGATCTCATACGACTTGTCGAAATGGTCTTCGATCGCGCGCTTGCTGCGGCCCGTCACGAAGATCATTTCGGTGATGCCGGCCGCCATCGCCTCTTCCACCGCGTATTGGATCAGCGGCTTGTCGACGATCGGCAGCATCTCTTTCGGGCTCGCCTTCGTGGCAGGGAGGAACCGGGTGCCGAGACCCGCGACTGGGAATACCGCCTTGGTAACTTTAAGCATGAGCGATTCCGGTGTTCGTCATAGCGACGCAAAAAAGGGAGCCTGAGCTGTGGAGAAGGCGGGCGGTAGTTCGAAGTCGATCCAGGTGCGCTCGCGCGAGCCAACGAGATCATCTTTTGGCATGCCCGAAAGCAAGCATAAGAGAGGACGACACTGCCTGACGCGAGGTGGCGGAAGAAGCCCCGTTTTTGTCTAAAGCGAATACATGTCCGCTTTTTATTTCGCAAGAAGGGCTGCGCCGTTGCGCGAAAAAAAAGCCTGCCACCCGAGGGAGCGGCAGGCCAGAAAGATCGAGGGTGGGGTTGCCTCCAGGAAGCGGCCCTCGAAGACCGAAGCGGAGTTTAGTCTACGGAAGCGGTCGGCGGATGGCGGTGGCGGATTGGATCAAGCTGTTGACCGAACTGGACCCGACATGTGTTGGTGAAAGCGTTTCGCTGGCGCAAGCGACCCGTCGACGAAGCTCGCGAATCAAAAAGACCTGCGTCCGCGTAAAGGGTCCATGCGGTATCTCCAACCAGATCGCGGATGTTGGCGACGTCAGCGGTCCCCATCCCGTCTCAATGTTGAAACAGGTTTTGCGGCACGTCACTTCCTGTTCGTTTCCGCCTCGCCGCGCCTGAACATTCGACGGACCCCCGCGTCAGCGCTCGTGCGCGCTGGAGGTGCGACTGTCAGCAGCGCCATGCCCCCCTTTGAAAGACGCGCATTTCCAACCAGATCGTCCCCCGCGCGTGTAACGGTTGCGAAACATCGGGAGCCTTTCCAGCATTCGCCGGCAGCAGTGGAGCAACGCTGTTTGTCGCGTAGCAAGCGTTTGCGCCCTGATGGCACAGTCGTTGCAGTATGAGATTCACGATCAAACCATGAAAGACCGACAGGTGGTTTGCATTAGATATTAATTAAAGAGGGTGAGAACGGCCGATCCGGCTGTTTTCAGGGGGGACTCGTGAAAACGATATATCGGACTGGCATTGCTTGCGCAATGCTTGTGGCGACTTGCGCCTTGTCTTTATCCGCGCACGCCACGCTTGGCGAGAAGGTCAGCAGCGTAGGCGGCGACCAGGTTCGAATGCGTGCCACCGCACACAGCGTCGCTTCGCGGATCGCATACACCGTGCATTTGATTACGCTGCCGTCCGGCACCGTGGTGCGCGAGTATGTCGCGGGGAACGGAATCGTATTCGGCGTCGCCTGGGAAGGACCGACCTTGCCTGATTTGAAGGCCACGCTGGGTGAAGCTTTCGATCGATACGTCGCCGCCACCGCGATGCGCCGGACAACCCCGCTCGCCGTCTCGACCGATGCCCTGGTGGTCTTCTCGGCCGGCCATTTACGTGCATTCGCGGGCTACGCGTATTTGCCGCAAGCGGTCCCGGCTGGCGTCGACGCCAGCGTCATTCAATAGCGGGGCAATCATGCGCGATCCGGATTCGCTCCTTGGCTCAGGTCCGCTTCTCAAGTTGCTCGCGGCCACATTGCTCGCGGTGTTAATGGCAGGATGCGGGGGAGGCGGCGGCGGCGGCGGGAGCAGCAATTCATCCAGCGCAACGGCGCCAGCGCAGTCGCTCACGAGTACACCGCCTGCGTCGCAACTGCCGGCATCTAACACCACCGCGGTGACCGTCGATTTCGGCGTGATCGGTGTGCCGAATATGCCCTTCGTCAGCATCACGCTGTGCGTGCCGGGCACGACGCAGTGTCAAACCATCGATCACGTCCAGGTCGACACCGGCTCGTCGGGGCTGCGCGTGTTCGCCTCGCAACTGCCGCCCTCGTTGGTACTGCCGCGGCAGAAGGACGGTGCGGGCAATCTGCTCGCCGAATGCATGCAGTTCTTCGATGGTTATACGTGGGGTTCGGTACAGCTTGCCGATGTACTGATCGGCGGTGAAAAAGCGGCGTCGCTGCCCATTCAGGTAATCGACCCGAACTACGGCGCGATACCATCCGACTGCAGCAGTCTCGGCGCGTCACGCAACTCACCCGTGAGTCTCGCAGCCAACGGAGTGCTCGGCATTGGCGTGTTCAAGCGCGATTGCGGTCCGGCTTGCGTGCGCAGTGCCGTGCCGGCGACCTATTACGGCTGCGTGGAAAACACTTGCACGTCGATCGCCGTCGCCGAAAACCTGCAGGTTGGCAATCCGATTCCCTACTTCGCGACCAATAACAACGGGTCGATCTTGACGTTGCCGGCTGCGTCGCCGAGCGGCGAAACCTCGCTTACCGGGCAACTGGTGTTCGGCATTGGTACGCAGAGCAATAACGGCTTGGGCAGTGCGCAGGTGATCGGGCTCAGTCCGTCCAACGGCACGTTCAGAACGGTGTTGAATGGCACGAGCTATTCGAGGGGCATGATGGACAGCGGCTCGAACGGGCTATTCTTTCAAACCAGCGCGCTGCCTGTCTGCGCGAGTCCGAACGACTTGTATTATTGCCCCTTATCTACCCAGCAATTAAGCGCGATGATTGAAGGTGTAAATGGCACGACGAGCGCTGTCTCGTTTGCCGTCGGCAATGCCGCGGAGCTCAAGCTGAGTCGCGGCGGCAATTCAGTGATGCCGCTGCTCGCCGGTCCGGCATTCGTCTCTTCGACGATCTTCGTTTGGGGCATGCCATTCTTCTACGGGCGTAGCGTCTATGCCGCTGTCGAGCAACAACCGACGCCCGGCGGAGCGGGTCCCTATATCGCGTATTGAGAGACGCCGCGATCATCTGGCGTCTTGCGGCGGATCGATCATTCAATGCCGATACCTGGTTGGCTCGATTGAATACCTTCAAGAACTAAAAAAACCAATTAGCATTCCACCGATTACCTGTACACGCGACGCAACGATGCGCCGCCCTCACGCATGACTGCATTCGCCAACATTGGGTCTCATTCGGACACGCGGTGTCGAAAGTTTTAATTGTTCTATAGGATCGACTCTGATGACGAAAGCGCTTCAGTGTGAAGTTCCAGACAGTTAAACGATAAAGATGTGATGCGGGCGGCAGATCGGGAAGCAGGGGCGAGTGGCGGGCGGCGCTTGAATCTTTTTGCAGAAGCGCTTCGTTGCAATCGTGCAATCGTGCGTGAAGCAAGTCTGCGGTGGTGAGCAGGTGTTGCGGGCCGATGGGCTGCCGCCGCGCTCAACGCAAGGCAATTGCGAATCGAAAAGGGCGGCGTGCCGATACGAAGACCGCCTTGCCGCTGCTCGCCGTCATTAGATGCGCCGGAACGCTCATGGCGACCTTCCACCTTGCCAGCAGGGTCTGCCCGACACCGCTCATGCGGATTCCGTTGGTGCTTCATGCGGGCACCGCATCTTCCCAGCCCGTACAGCATTTGTCTATTTGCAGAGCAACAGTCGCGCGAGGCTGGGTTGCACGCTTTCGTGCGTGCTGACGAAATTCTCTGATGCGTCGAGAGAAGCTGATTGTGTGGAGAAGTCCAGGGAGTCGATCGGTCCTGTCATGTGATCCCTGTTTGGTTAAACCATCCGTCAACGGCTTCATCACAAAAGGGACTGTGGACATTGCGCGCATATCGACCTCAATTCGCGCCGCAAGCGCTGGCACTCGGCGCGGCACTGGCATTTTCGGCGTCGGCGCATGCTGTCGACCCGGCACTGAACGCGCTCGGCCAGGCAGGCGGCCTGGTGATTCCGTATGCGTTCCCATTGCCGGAGGGAGTCGGCGAAGGACAGTTCAACAACTACATCGATCCCCGGTACGGTGCGCGCGCGACGGGTTCCCAGATCTACTGGGGTGCGGTCGGGCTCTTTCCGTATGTCGAGGTGGCCGGTGGGCTGGCGAACTATCCGGCGGAGGTGTCGTCGCGATTCGCCGGACAGGATCATCTAGTCCTTCGTCATTTGATGGCCGATGTCAAATTGACCGTGCCGAAGTTCTTCAAATATCAACCGGCCATTGCGTTCGGCATGGTCGACGTCGGCGGTCAAACCCATTTCTTTCGCTCGAAGTATGGCGCGGTATCGCAACCGTTCGGGCCGCTCAACCTGACAGTCGGCTATGGACAAGGCGACCGGCTCGATGGCCCGTTTGGCGGCGCCCAGTTGTCGCTTTGGCACACGGGACTCTCGCTGCTGGCGGAACACGACTCGAAGACGCCCTACGTAGGCATGCGCTATCAGTCGCCCCGCATCAGTTGGCTGGCGGATGCCAACGTGATTGCCACGATAATGCGCGCGGTCAGATCGACAGACGGCGTGTCGCCGCGCACGTCGATCTCGGTCGGGATTCAGATACCGTTCGGCAAGCGGTTTGGTTCAGAGCGCTGCGCAGACGGTTTGTGCGACGGAACCAGCGCTCCAGTTCAACAGGCGCAAACGGACCCAGGCGCGAGCGAAGCGATCGCGTCGCATGACGTGCAGCCGCATCACGAGCCAGAGACGGCGGACCAGGCACATCCGCTTGCGGGAGAGGCGGTTCCATTTGCGCCGCCGTCGCGATCCTACGCGTCTGTCGTCATGGCGAATGCAGCGGCTGCGGTGTCCGCTAAGGACGCGCCGGCTATCTCCGAGCCGCTGGACGCGTCCGCGCTCGATTCGATTGCCGCGCAGCTCTTTGCGGCAGGCCTCGAACGCGTGCGCGTGGGGATCAGCGGCCGGGACCTCATCGTCGAATACGAGAACCACCGGTACAACCAGAACGAGGCTGACGCGCTTGGCATCGTGCTGGGCGTGGCGAGCATCAATGCACCGCATGGCATCGAGCGGATACGCGCGGTCGTCAAGAAGGCCAATGAGCCGCTCGCCGATATCGCCGTCGATCGTGAAGCGTACCAGCAGTTCGTCGCCGGTGGATCGCCCACGGCGGCGAGCGCATCGATGACGATGCGAACGCGACCGACTTATGACGCGGACTCGATTGCATGGCACGGCGATGATCGGCGTCACGGGCTCACGCGCATTCAGATCTCGCCCGTGACGAGTTATCTCTATGGCACCGAGTACGGCAACTTCGATATTTCTTTCGGGGCGAATATTCAAGGATTCGTGCCGCTCTGGCGGGGCGCTGAACTGTACGCAAGCTACATCGCACCGTTGTACAACACGAAGAACATGGACAACGGCCGGGTGTTCAGCCAATACCGTCTGCGCGGCGGCCTGGCCACTGCGGCGTTGGCACAGAGTTTCTGGATCATGCCGGGGGTGCTGAACGTGGCCGCCGTAGGCCGGTTCAACTACCGCTACGTCGGCATCGAGAACGAAACGACTGCATTCGTCCCCGGCCGCCCGGACCTCGTGCGACTACGCCTCGCGTATCTACGCCAGCAACCGGGTGAAGATTCGCTGCCGCACCAGGAAAACGCAATGCTCACCTACCGATGGGTTCAGCCATCGTGGAACCTATGGATCGAGGCCGGGGTGGCGCGCTATGTGGGGGGCGACAAGGGTCCCCTGATCACGCTGACCCGCTGGTTCGACGATGTCTCCGTGAGTGTGCATGGCGAACACAGCGGCCGGGCCAGCTTCGTGGGTGCAAGCATCAGCTTCCCGCTCACGCCGCGTCAAGGTATGAAGCCGGGCATTACCCAGGTCGATGGGCCTCAGTCGTTTGCATTGGATTTCCGCACGCGCGTTGGATCGACCAACTACCTCTCGCCTGGTGTAACGCAAAACATCAGTTTTCCCTATAGCACCGGGCAATTGCTGCTGAACCAGGGACGTTTTAGCGCGGCCTATTTTTCGACGCAGATGTATCGCATGCGTGACGCGTACGTCCGTTATGCGCGACCGGACGACAGGCCGTCGAAGCAGGATTGACATGGCGAACCAACCGGTTCTTCCACTGCCACAGAAAGCGCCGCGGGTTGTTTGCGAAGCCAGTTTGCAGGAAGTAGCGACAGTGCAGGCTTATCCGCCTGTGAAATTGTGAGTGACTTTCTCTCGGAGAGAAACCATGAAGCTAGTTAACACCCGCGCGTGGCGCGCGTTGCAGCTTGGATCGATTGTGCTTGCGAGCGGCGTGCTCGTTGCATGTGGAGGCGGCGGCGATTCGCCGACTGCCACGATCAAGGGAACGGCGGCGGTCGGCGATCCGGTGGCCAACGGGGCGATCCGTATAAGCTGCAAGAACGGCTCCAGTAACGTGAATTCCGATTCGAACGGAGCATTTTCGAGTACCTTCCACTTCGACGGTCCATGTCTGCTGACGGTCACAAGTGGCTCGATCTCCCTCAATTCATTTGCCATCGCCGCGGGCACTTATAACATCACGCCGCTTACCCAACTGCTTCTGACCTACCTGGCCGGACAGCTCGGCACGACGCTCAATGGTTTGATTAGCGGCATTACGACCAATTCGACTTACCAGAGCGCACTGACGAATAGCACGGTAATAACGAATGCCGAGAACGCGGTGGCGCAACTGATAAAGAGTCTGTATGGCGTGACGTTGTCCACGAATTCGTTCTTGACTGTGTCGTTCACGCCGGGCCAACCTGGGGCGGACGCGGATCTCGACGCGCTGCTGGCCGCCGGAGCGATTACGAATAATGGTCAGCCTGTCGCATCGCTCGCCACCGCGGCGCTTGCCGCTGGCGCGGCAGCACCCATTTCGGGCGGCGGCGGCTCACCTACGCCGACTGGCGGTACGGGTGGCACGGGCGGAACAGGCGGAACGGGGACGTAGCCAGCTTTCGTCGGCGGAGGCCGGCAGGTTCATTCCGATTGGACTCGTTCAATCAGGAGGGCCTGCGGGTGCCGTTTATTGTGCGTCGAAAGGCAGCACAAAGCCGACGCCGCCTTGTCCTGCCATGTCGAAGTACAGCCTCCCGGGCGGATGCCTATCCACGATCCCGAACGCGCCAGTGGGATTAAAGAAGATCGTATGGGCCACGAGGCGGATGCATATCGATCCGTCCGGATAATGCACGGCTGACTCGTCAGTCAATTCTGGCACGCTCCAGTTGTCGAGACTCGCCCGTGCCATTGCCTTGATGATTTCGTCGCGCGCCTCCTCTGAACTCGATGGCGAAGGATTGATCTGGCCGAGTTCGTGGCGCAAGCGATGAAGCCGCTGCCGCGTCTGCAGTGCGCGCATGAGCTTTGGCCGGTCCATCGAGGACGGCTTGCGGTGCGCGGCTGTCGACTTCAAGTCGTCCAGTCCTTGACCGATCCTTGCCTTGAGATGCGCAGGCGACCGTGTAGCAGTTTCCTCGGGGGTTTCTGCTGTTAGAGAGTCAGTCAGCGCCTGGGTGCCGCTTCCCGCCAATACCTTCGACATGGTGAATTCTTAGCTACCGTTGCATACGCTATGGCGCGGCCATACGCGGCCAAGCGAAGGAGGCGGCGAGGCCGGGCCACTTCCCTGGGCGTTCGGGCGTCGCGAACCGGCCCGAAACGCACATCGTCGAACCGTCTAGTGACGTTCCGTGAAAAACGCGACGCCTTGATTAACCGCGCACGCGTAGTTGATCTCCGGCATCAGCCGGCTATACGACGGCAGCGAAAACAGATCGGTCGAAAAGGCGATGGTCTGGTCGGGCTTCACGCGATAGCGGATGAATTGCCAGATCGGCTGACCGCTGGAATCGACCGTGGCGTGCTCGTCGGCAAAGCTGAGGGTGCCGTCCGGGGTGATTCGGAAGGCATTGATCTTCAGGCCGCCGCGCGTGGTACCGGGAGAAGTCGTGGTGCCTGTAGGGGCGCACTTCGTCAGGTCGACCGTTACCGATACGTCGGCGCCCCGGTTCAGGGCGTTTTCCACATCGTCCAGGCTGGATAGCTGGACGGTCTGCCCGGCATGCGCAGAGAGAGTGGGAGCGATGAGCGACAGCACAACAAGCAGCTTCTTCAAGTTCAAGATAAGGACCTCGCAATCGGAATGGATGAAACGAATTGGCGATGATTCGGCTGTAAACGAACTTCTTTGGCCCGGGAGAGGAAGGTTGAAAGTGGGCGTCGCCGAAGAGTTTACGGTGCGCTTCATCGTCGGGTGTCACGTTAAACAGAACCGGTGTCCTCGCAAACGAAGAAACGGGCCATAAAAGTCAGCGGTTCGTTCCGGCCGGCGGCCGGAATCCGCGAGACCATTTTCTGTTTCGTCACCGGCTTACTCGTTTCGCCCCGTCGAGGCCGAGCATCTCATCCATGCCGCTACGATGCGCAACTCATCATTAAGAGAGAGTGCGTCATGGGTAGCCGATTCCACAGTAACTTGCCGTCGATACGCGTACTTTTATCGGGGCTCGTTATTTCCGTGGCGGCACTGTCCGCGCATGCCGCCGAGATCAAAAAGGTCGACGTGCTGCTGGTCGGCGGCGGCATCATGAGTTCGACGCTCGGCATCTGGCTTCATGAACTCGAACCCGAATGGTCGATGATGATGGTCGAGCGTCTCGACGGCGTGGCGCAGGAAAGCTCGAACGGCTGGAACAATGCGGGCACTGGACATTCGGCGCTCGCCGAGCTCAACTACACGCCGGAGAAACCGGACGGCGAGATCGACATTTCGAAAGCCGTCGAAATCAACGAGGCGTTTCAGGTGTCGCGACAGTTCTGGTCATGGCAAGTCACGAACGGCGTACTCCGAAACCCCCATTCATTCATCAATTCGACGCCGCATATGAGCTTTGTGTGGGGCGACGACAATGTGCGTTACCTCAGGAAGCGCTACGACGCGCTGCAGGCAAGTCCGCTATTTCGCGGGATGAAGTATTCTGAAGACGTCGAGCAGATCAAGCAGTGGGTGCCGCTGATGATGGAAGGCCGCGATCCGCAGCAGAAGGTCGCGGCGACCTGGTCCCCGGTGGGTACAGACGTGAACTTCGGCGAAATCACGCGTCAGTTCGTCGGCTACCTGCAAAGCCAGCCTAATTTCAGTCTGTCGCTGTCCAGCGAGGTTCGAAGCATCACGCGCAACGGTGACGGCAGCTGGCGGGTGTCGTATGTGACAACCCATTCCGATGGCCCGCAACACGACGTCGACGCGAAATTTGTGTTCATCGGCGCAGGCGGCGGTGCGCTGAAACTGCTACAGGCATCCGGCATTCCCGAGGCCAGGGACTATGCCGGGTTCCCCGTCGGCGGCTCGTTCCTCGTGACGGAAAATCCCGAGGTCGTGAATCGGCACCTGGCGAAGGCCTACGGCAAGGCGTCCGTGGGTTCGCCGCCGATGTCGGTTCCTCACCTCGACACACGAATCATCGACGGCAAGAAAATCATTCTGTTCGGCCCCTTCGCGACCTTCTCGACGAAGTTCCTGAAGAATGGCTCATACCTCGATCTTCTGAAAAGCACTAACACGAACAACGTCATGCCGATGGCGCACGTAGGCATCGATGAATTTCCACTCGTCGAATACCTGGCGGGCCAGCTCATGCTCTCGGACGAAGACCGCTTCAATGCGTTGAAGGCGTACTTTCCTCTGGCGAAGAAGGAAGACTGGCGCCTATGGCAAGCAGGACAGCGCGTGCAGATCATCAAGCGCGATAGCGCGAAAGGCGGTGTGCTGAAACTCGGTACAGAGATCGTCAGTTCGAAAGACGGCAGCATTGCCGGCCTGCTCGGTGCGTCGCCTGGCGCATCGACTGCGGCGCCGATCATGCTCGGCGTGCTGGAGCAGGTGTTCAAGGACAAGGTCGCCACGCCGTCATGGCAGGCCAGGATTCGTCAGATCGTCCCGAGCTACGGCACGAAACTCAATGACAGTCCGGCGAAGGTCCATGAGGAATGGACGTACACCAGCGCCGTGTTGCAGCTCGCGCCACCGCCTGCGATCGGCGTCGCGGCGAAGCCCGCATTAAAGCCCGCATTAAAGCCCGCTTCGAAGCCCGATTCAACACCCGCCTTAAAGCCCGATCCCGCGGCACCGCACGCCGCCAAGGCCGCAACTGACGTGGCGCTATAAACCACAGCAAGCGTTCGTAAAAGGTAAATGATGAATTCATGGTCGATGGCGGCTGTCGCCGTCCTTATCTCCATCGCAGGCGCGTCCGGCGCGGCGCGGGCAGAACCCTCCGCACTGTCGGGCTCGTGGCATCTGATTTCCTACGAGGTCGAATCGAAGGACACCGGCGGCAAGATCCCGGCGATGGGCGAGCATCCGAGCGGTCGAGTGATTTTCGCGGCCGACCATCGTGTCGCGTTCGTATTGACCGGCGACGGTCGCAAGGCCGGCAAGAGCGACGCGGAGAAGGCGGCCCTCCTGAACAGCCTCGTGGCCTACACCGGCGTCGAGCGTACCGAGAACAATCAGTGGTGCACCAACGTCGAGGCGGCCTGGAACCCCGAGTGGGTCGGCACGACGCAGTGTCGTGAATTCCATCTCGCCGGCGACCGCCTGGAAGTGCTGACGCCGTGGCGGCAGATGCCGAACTGGCCCGGCACGACACGGTCGATTATCACTTTCGAGCGCGACAGATCGATCACGCCATGATCGGTTGTAGTAAAGCAGCGGCGCCGTCTCCGCCTTCACCGCACGACGCATTCCGATGAGCAACGAGTCAACGGCCCCTCACTTTATTTGCATCCTTGTTCGATCGTTTGATTATCGGATGGTCGAGCGCGGACCGCTATTCATTAGCCGCCCCCGTGACCGCGCTTGACACGTCTTTCTGACAGGCGCAGCGTTAATGCTGCATTGCAATAACCAAAATTCAAGTCGAAGCCGGCACATCGGAACGGGTCAATGGCAGGGGGCGCTCACGGGTCGAAGACCTAATTTTTCAAAGTCTCCTGCGAGGCGAATCATGTTCAAAACCGCGGTGCTTTCTAGCATCTTCGTTGTATTGGCGGCTCCGACGCTGAGCTATTCACAGGCAGTAGTCACCGAGTCGCGCGTCATTGCCGTCACGGTCAGTGACTCGCGGCCGGTTGGCGTCGACGACGACACGCCCGGTCGGCCGACCACCTCATCTCCGGCCGCGCGAGCGGTACATATCGACTACGAAAGCGCATGCGATGGCCGTATGCACCGAGTGCAAATCGACATGCGCGGTTCCATAGACGGCGGCGCAAGATGCGGAGCCTTTCCAGGCTGAAGCCATTTTTGCAGGGCGGTCGAACCACTGCCCTGCAATTCCGCATTCATCGTGGTGCGTGAAGTCCCTTAGCATCTTCGCGGAGCGAAACCCACCTCAGGTCTAATGTTTACGTAATAATTGCTGCGCACCATTTCGACTCACTAACCGTCAAAGATGCGCAGGTCATGGCTTTCAGCGAACCAAGGTCTCCATTTTTCAAGTGGGTCGTTTCTTCCGCCCAGCATCTGAGCGCGGACAACCGGCAAATATTGCTGGCCAATCTATTCACGCGAACCGCGTCCATCGTCTTCGCGTCGATTTGCGAAATCAGCGTCTGCGTTACCGCTTACTACCTTTATCCCACCGCGCTTTATGCGGCGTGGGGCAGCGCCGTTGTCGCGTTGCTGACAGCGCGTCTGCTGTTGATCTGGCTATGCTGCCGGCGCAGCGCCGAAGGGCGACCCACGCCCACGTCCGCGTTTCTGTTCGCAAGCCTGCTGTGGAGCGCGCTATTCGGCTACGGTGCTTTTTTGTGCAATACCAGCGGAGACCAGACGCTCTTTCTACTCGGCAACGTTTGCGCGGTAGGCGTGATCGGTGGGCTAGCCGGACGCAATGCCGGCATACCGCGGCTCGTGTTGCTGCAGATCACCTTCATTCTCGGGCTATTAGGTTTAGGTGCGGCGCTTTCTCCCGGCTCCGGCAAACTGGTGCTGTTATTTCAGGCGCCCTTTTGCGCCGCCGGTTTTTTTGCGGTCGCACTGCGCAGCAATCGCGACACGGTCGCGTTGCTTCTCGCGCGCGAAAACAGTCATCGCCTTGCGCGCCAGGACAGCCTGACCGGCCTGCCCAATCGCGCGCGCATCAACGAACTGCTGCTGGAGCGCACGGAAGCGGACCCGTTGCGCCAGAATCAATCGTTTGCCGTTCTGCTGATCGATCTCGACGGTTTCAAGGCCATCAATGACAGTCTCGGCCACGCCGCGGGCGATCGGATTCTTCAGGAAGTCGCGATTCGATTGCGCGACGTCCTGCCGGAAGGCGATGTGGTCGGACGCCTGGCGGGCGATGAATTCGTGGCGATTTGCGGCACGACTGGCGAGGCCCGCGACATACGTCTGCTGGGCGATCGCGTCGTGAAAGAACTGGCGCGCCCATTCACGCTGAGCGACGCGCTGGTGCATATCGGCGCGAGCGTGGGCGTCTCGCGCTATCCCGAACATGCACGAACAGGCCCGCAACTGCTGATTTGCGCCGATCGCGCGTTGTACGCGGTCAAGCGTAGCGGCAAGAGCGCGTTCACCCTCTTCGACGCCGAGAAGCACGTATCCGACGAAAGCTTGAGCCTTTTGCGAAGCGATCTGGAGGGCGCGCTGAGGTCGTTGACCGGTTTGCGCATGGAGTATCAGCCGATCGTCGATCTCGGCAACGGTGCGATTTCCGGCCGCGAGGCGCTGATGCGGTGGACGCACCCGACTCGCGGCGAACTCGCACCGTCGGCGTTCATTCCCACCGCCGAACGTACCGGGCTCATCCTCGCGTTGGGCGAATGGGCGTTGTTGCAGTCATGCAAGGAAGCGGCGACATGGCGCGACCGCGTGCCGGTCGCCGTCAACGTATCGCCGGTGCAATTGCGCGAGGAAACGTTCGCATCGAGCGTGGCTGCGATTCTTCGCAAGACGAGGCTCTCGCCTACGCGCCTGAATATCGAGGTCACGGAAACCGTGCTGTTGAGCGACGATACCGTCACACGCCGCAACGTCGCGAGGCTTCGCGCGTTGGGCATCGGACTCGCGCTCGACGATTTCGGCACCGGTTTTTCGACCATGTCGACGCTGGTGCGTTTCTCGTTCGACAAGCTGAAGATCGACAGCTCGTTCGTCAAGGAGTCCGCGCATCGACGCGAATCCGCCGCGGTGGTGCGCGGGATCGTGGCCCTCGCGCGAGAAATCGGCATGCCCACCACGGCCGAAGGCATCGAGACACAGGAGCAACTGGATTTCGTGCGCGCGTGCGGATGCACGCACGCTCAGGGTTTTCTTCTCGGCAAGCCGGTACGCAGCAGCGAGATTGCGCAGATCGAGGAAAAAATCGCCGCCCATTCCGCCAATAAGGCTTGAGCGGCGGCGAACCTACAGGCTGCTTTTCTTCACGGCACGCGGCGCGCGTGCGGCACGCGGCTTCGTTTTGGTTTCGGCAGCCGCGGGCCATTGGCTATCGTCGAGCAGGCGATCGAACAGACGGCCGCGCTCTTTCTCCGAAAGCGGGCTAAGCCCCAACAGCGTCGTAAACACGAGACCGCGGGCCGCCGACCAGCGCAGCAGCGCCAGATCGGGATCGGCCGCCTCGGCCTTGATCCGCTTGACCTTCTGTGCGCTCATTTCCTTCGTGACGGACAACAGCGTGGGGTCCTCGACCAGCGCGGCGAGAACGGCAAACCCGCCGGCCTGGGGATTCTCGGCGGCTTCGCGCATGGTCGCGATCTCGGCGGCGAGATTGGCCTCGGGCGTCGTGTCGCCGGCTTGCGCGAGGTAGCGCTGCGAGAAGTTTTCGAAATGCGCGATGTCGTGCTCGAGCAGCGCCTTCAGCACGTCCGTCTTGGTGCGGAACTGATGCATCAACCCGCCCTTGCTAATGCCGCTCTCGCGCGACATCGCGTCGAACGTGAGCTGACCCGGACCGTCGCGAGCGATGATGGTGAGCGCCGCCTGAAGCGCCGCTCGGCGGGAGCGTTCGGAACGAGTGGGGTTGTCCATGAAGTGTGTGGTGCGTGGTGCGGATGTGCGCGGTTGATGTTGTAGTGATCGACGGTCTTCTGCCGGGCCGCGATGTCGGTTACTCTTTATTTTACAGTCCATGAGCGTGCCGACTGCAGGTCGCTCGATTCCGACACGGAGGTAGGCATGGAGCCCGCATGGCAATTCCAGTTGAGGATCACCGTCTCGCCCGAACTGGCGGACGCCTTGCGCCGCGAGCCTGCGAACCCGCCGCACGCGGCGCTTCGCGGGATTCTACGCAGGCATGACGCGACGTTGAAATGCCAGTTCGACGCGTTCGCCGACTACGTGAGCGAAGCCGAAAGACTGGGCACCGAAAACTTTCCGCTGCATCAATGGACGCGGGCGACCATCGAGAATCCGGAGAAAAAGGCGAAGTACTTGCAGTCCTTTACCGTCTACGTGAATGGCGAGGAAGTCTACGACAAGGAAGTCGCGGACGTCATCGAAGCCGAATTGCTCGCGTTGACGGGCGAGGGCGCGATTCGAAGTGTATCGAGGTTCGATTCCAATCCGGCGAATAATCCGCAGCCGCCCCAACGTTAAGGTCCGCGCCAGGGTCCGCTTACATCGACCTTTCAGCGCCCTTGTACAACTCGCCCGCCGCTCGCTTCAACCCGCGCACGACCTGCGCCGCCGCCGGCGACAACAGCTTGCCGGTGCGCGTGATGATGCCGAAGTCGTCCATTCGCAGCGGCATGCGCAGCGGCAGGATCGACAGCATGCCGTGCCCGGCATAGTAGTGAGCGACTTCGGCGGCCAGCACCGCGACCATGTCGCTTTGTTCCAGCAGACTCGTCACGACCAGCAGCGCCGCGCTCTCGACCACATCGGATGGGGGCGCCAGGCTTTCCCGCTGAAACATCAACTCGAAGCGATGCCGCAGCACGCTCTGCGCGGGCGGCACGACCCACGACGCGCCGGCCACGTCGGACAAGGCCAGCGACGCCGCGCCGAGCAAAGGATGCCCCGGCCGCACCACCGCGCAAACCTGTTCGTCGGCGAGCGGTTCGTAGCGCAAGTGCAGCTTGTCGTGCTCGGCGGAAAGCCGGCCGATCACCAGATCGAGCTTGTCTTGCGCGAGGCTTTCGAGCAGCACGTTGCTGTTCTCCATCTCGACGCTCACGCTCAGGCCCGGATGCTCCAGCTTGATTTGCGCGATCGCCGCCGGCAGCAGGCTGACGGCCGGCGACGTAATCGTGCCGACCGCGACGCGCCCGAGTTGGCCCGACTTCAACGCGAGCACTTCTTCGCGCGCCTGATCGAGACTGCCGACCACCGCGCGCGCGTGGCGGATCATCACGTCGCCGTAAAGCGTGGGCCGCATGCCGCGCGGCATGCGCTCGAAGAGCGGCGCGTCGACCATCTCTTCGAGTTCGCGCAGCAGCTTCGACGCGGCCGGCTGCGTCATATTGAGCGTGGCCGCCGCGCGGTGAATGTTGCCTTCCTCGTCGAGCGCGACGAGCAGCAGGAGTTGCCGCGTCTTCAGGCGGGTTCGCACATACCAGGGATTCGATTCGAGCATAGGGTTTACATCAATCCATAAAACGATATCGGTTCGGCTCAAAGTTTCATTAGAAGGATATCAGGCCGATCCGTACACTCGTCATTCCAGAAGCGCCCCATCCACGAATAAGGGGCGGCAGTCGAGCAGGCACCAGCATTCAGGAAGCGAGCATGTCGGATAACACGGATAAGAAACACAAACTGCGCTCCGCGCAATGGTTCGGCACGGCCGACAAGAACGGCTTCATGTACCGAAGCTGGATGAAGAATCAGGGCATTCCCGATCACGCGTTCGATGGCCGTCCGGTGATCGGCATCTGCAATACCTGGTCCGAACTCACGCCGTGCAATGCGCACTTTCGCAAGCTCGCCGAGCACGTGAAGCGCGGCATTTACGAAGCGGGCGGTTTTCCCGTCGAATTCCCGGTGTTCTCGAACGGCGAATCGAACCTGCGGCCCACCGCGATGCTCACGCGCAATCTCGCGGCCATGGACGTGGAGGAAGCGATTCGCGGCAACCCCATTGACGCGGTGGTGCTGCTCACCGGCTGCGACAAGACCACGCCCGCCTTGCTGATGGGCGCGGCAAGCTGCGACGTGCCGGCCATCGTCGTGACGGGCGGGCCGATGCTGAACGGCAAGCTCGACGGCAAGAACATCGGCTCGGGCACGGCTGTGTGGCAACTGCACGAATCGCTGAAGGCGGGCGAGATCAATCTGCACCAGTTCCTCTCGGCGGAAGCGGGCATGTCGCGCTCCGCGGGCACCTGCAACACGATGGGCACGGCCTCGACCATGGCCTGCATGGCCGAGGCGCTCGGCACCTCGCTGCCGCACAACGCCGCGATTCCCGCCGTCGATTCGCGCCGCTACGTGCTCGCGCATATGTCGGGGATTCGCATTGTCGAGATGGCGCATGAAGGTTTGACGCTGTCGAAAATCTTGACGCGTGAAGCGTTCATGAACGCGATTCGCGTGAACGCCGCGATTGGCGGCTCGACCAATGCCGTGATCCATCTGAAGGCGATTGCCGGCCGCATGGGCGTGCAACTCGATCTGGACGACTGGGTGCGCGTGGGCCGCAATACGCCGACCATCGTCGACCTGATGCCCTCGGGCCGCTTCCTGATGGAAGAGTTCTATTACGCGGGCGGCTTGCCGGCCGTGCTGCGCCGCCTCGGCGAAGCGGACCTGCTGCCGCATCCGGGCGCGTTGACGGTGAACGGCAAGGCGCTGTGGGACAACGTGAAAGACGCGCCGATCACGGATAGCGAGGTCATTCGCACGCTCGACAATCCGCTGCTCGCGGACGGCGGCATTCGCGTGCTGCGCGGCAATCTCGCGCCGCGCGGCGCGGTGCTCAAGCCCTCGGCCGCGACGCCCGCGCTGTTGAAGCATCGCGGGCGCGCCGTGGTGTTCGAGGACTTCGATCACTACAAGGCGCGCATCGTGGACGAGACGCTCGACGTCGACGCGGACTCCGTTCTCGTGATGAAGAACTGCGGGCCGAAAGGCTATCCGGGCATGGCGGAAGTCGGCAACATGGGCCTGCCGCCGAAGCTGCTGCGCCAGGGCGTGAAGGACATGGTGCGCAT
Organism: Paraburkholderia terricola; assembly: GCF_003330825.1. Classification (NCBI taxonomy): domain Bacteria; kingdom Pseudomonadati; phylum Pseudomonadota; class Betaproteobacteria; order Burkholderiales; family Burkholderiaceae; genus Paraburkholderia; species Paraburkholderia terricola. The sequence continues at coordinate 996,703 of NZ_CP024942.1, read as the reverse complement.
CTCCGACGCGCGCATGAGCGGCACCGCCTACGGCACGGTCGTGCTGCACGTCACGCCGGAAGCGGCGGCGGGCGGCCCGCTCGCCGCGGTGCAGGACGGCGACTGGATCGAGCTCGATTGCGACGCCGGTTCGTTGCACCTCGACATCAGCGACGCCGAACTCGCGCGCCGTCTCGAACGTCACACGCCGCCGCCGGCGCCCGCTGAAGGCGGCTACCAGCGTCTTTATATCGACCACGTATTGCAGGCGGACGAAGGCTGCGACCTCGACTTCCTGGTCGGCTGCCGGGGCGCCGCCGTGCCGCGCCATTCGCATTGAGAAGAGCGCGGCGAGCCCGACGCGCGCGCTGTTGATTCGCGACTAGACGCGACAACGGATAACGGGCCGCGTGGGGCCGCATGGAAGCCGCGCAAGCGCATTGAAAAAACAGACGCCACGGGCGGCGGTGTTCGACGCTGCCGCCTTGCACGGCGCAATCCGCCCAACCGGAGACATGCTCATGACAACACAAACCGCCCATGCGCAGCACGCGGCGCCCGCTCCCATCGCGGGTGCGCCGTCGAGCGATGCGACGCGCGACGAACAGCGCATCATCGGCCTGCTGACGCGGCGGCTCATTCCGTTCCTCGCGTTGATCTACGTGGTCGCCTATATCGACCGCTCGGTCGTCGGCTTCGCGAAGCTGCACATGAACGCCGCGGTCGGCCTGAGCGACGCGGCTTATGGCCTGGGCGCGGGGCTCTTCTTCATCGGCTATTTCCTGTGCGAAGTGCCGAGCAACCTTGCGCTCGAACGGTACGGCGCGCGCGTGTGGTTCGCCCGCATCCTGGTCACGTGGGGCGTCATCACGATGGCGATGGCGTTCGTGCGCGGCCCGGCGAGTTTCTACACGCTGCGTTTTCTGCTCGGCGCCGCCGAAGCGGGGCTGTACCCCGGCATTCTTTATTTCCTCACGAAGTGGTTTCCGATGCGCCATCGCGCGCGCATCATCGGCTTGCTGGTGCTCGCGCAGCCGATCGCCGGCATCATCGTCGGGCCGATTGCGGGCCTGGTTCTGTCGACGCATGGCGCGCTCGGCATGTCGAACTGGCAGACGCTGTTCGTGTTGAGCGGCTTGCCCGCCGTGCTGCTGTGCGTGCCCACGCTGCGTCTGTTGCCCGAGTCGCCGGCCAATGCGCGCTGGCTCGAACCGGCGGATCGCGCCTGGATCGAACGCGAACTGGCGGTGGACACGGCGTCGTATGCGTTGAAGCCGCATGGCAATCCGCTTGCCGCGCTGAAGGACAAGCGCGTGCTGCTGCTCGCGCTGCTGTTCCTGCCGTTTCCGCTGAGCATCTATGGGCTCTCGCTGTGGCTGCCGACGATCATCAAGGCGTTCGGCGTCAGCGATTCGACCACCGGTTTGCTGTCCGCCGTGCCGTATCTGTTCGCGGTCGCCGGTTTGTTTCTGGTGCCGCGTCATTCGGACCGCAAGGGCGAGCGTTACTGGCACATCGTCGTCGTCTCGACGCTGGCCGCGATCACGATGGCCGCGAGCGCATGGACGCATGTGGCCGCGCTGCAATTCCTGTTCATCTGCTTGACGGCGTTCTCGCTGTATTCGATTCAGGCGGTGGTGTGGGCGCTGCCCGGCCAGTTCCTGACGGGCGCAAGCGCGGCGGTCGGCATCGCGACGATCAATTCGCTCGCGAACCTGGGCGGCTACGTCGGGCCGTATGGCATCGGCCTCATCAAGGACGCGACGGGCAATCTCGCCGCCGGTCTGTACTTCCTGGCGGCGACGCTGCTGTTCGCCGCCGCGATGACCTTCGTCGTGCGCCGCGCGTTGCCGGCGCCGAAGGGATCGATATAACTTTTTGCGCTGTGCGGCCTATGTTCGCGGCGTCTCCGCTCGCCGCGCAAAGGTCGCCCGCAACGCTCTGGTGTCCGCATCGCTCGCCTCGCCACGCTTGAGCGGTTGGGCCGTTTCATCCGCTTGTCATGGCTTCGCGACTAGGATCAACGGTCACATCCGTCGCGCACGAGTAGAGCGATGCACTCGCGGTCCATTTTGCACGGTGCAGCCGACGTACGCGTCGACCTCCTTCCACCACCGTACAAAACACCAGACATGTCGAACAGAAAAACCGATAAGGCTTCGGCGGCCGATCAGGGCGCCAGCATCGTTTCGCGACGCGGGTTCTTGAAGCTGGCCGGCGCATCCAGTCTCGCCACCGCCGCGGGCACGCTTTCCTCGACGGCGCGGGCCGCAGGCGGCACACCCGACGGCACACCCGAGCAGGTCCATCTCACCTGGGGCAACGATCCGACGCGCGAGGTCACCGTGTCGTGGGCGTCGCCGGCGCAGGCGGTGAATCCGCATGTGCGCATCGGCGCGGTGGGCGAGGCGAAACGCACGGTGCATGGCGTTCAAAGCACGTATACCGATGGCCTCAACGGCGAGGTCGTGTTCACGTATCACGCGCGTCTGCACGATCTGAAGCCCGATACGAGCTACGAGTACGAGGTGACGGCCGAGAATGCCGGCAACACGGCGCAGCCTTTCACCGCGAGTTTCCGCACCGCGCCGCGCGGCCGCGCGCCGTTCCGCTGGACGAGCTACGGCGATCTCGCGACGCCCAACACCGGCTGGGTGCTGTCGTCGCCGCAAAGCCGTTTCGCGGTGCAGGCCGTCGAGCGTTTTCAGCCGCTGTTCCACCTGCTCAACGGCGACCTGTGCTACGCCAATCTGAACCCGGCGCATCAGCCCGAGGTGTGGCGCGACTTCGGCAACAACTGCCAGACGTCCGCGTCGAACCGCCCGTGGATGCCGTGCCCCGGCAATCACGAAATCGAATTCCACAACGGCGAACAAGGGCTCGCGTCGTATCTCGCGCGCTACACGCTGCCCGACAATCACACGCGTTTTCAGGGGCGCTGGTACAGCTTCCGCGTGAGTTCGGTGCTGTTCATTTCGCTCGACGCCGACGATGTCGTCTATCAGGACGCGGCGGCTTTCGTGGCCGGCCCGAGTCCGCTGGTGCCGGCTGCGAGCACGGGCAATCCGCCGATTCAACCGGGCACGTCGCTGTACGTGCGCGGCTATAGCGACGGCGAGCAAACGCGCTGGCTCGAAAGGACACTGCGCCGCGCGGCCGAAGACGAGGAGGTGGACTGGATCGTCGTGCAGATGCACCAGGACGCGCTGAGTTCATCGAAAACCGGCAACGGTTCGGACAAGGGCATCCGCGAAGCCTGGCTGCCGCTGTTCGACCGCTACGGCGTCGATCTCGTGTTGTGCGGCCACGATCACGACTACGAGCGCAGCTATCCCGTGCGCGGTTGCCATCACAACAAGGGCACCGATATCGCCACGGGAAGGCCGGTCGATACGTTGCAGCCGAAGCCGGTGATGTCGGCGGTGTCGCCGGGGGCGTCCACATTCGATACGAGCCACGGCACGATCCACCTGATTCTCGGCGGTGGCGGAACCAGCGCGCCGCTCGACGTGTACGGCGTGAATATCGGCACGGGGATGCCGCAAGCGCGGATTTTCACGCGGCCCAACCGCCCGGCTCCCGGCACGACGGCGGGCACCTTCGTGCGTGCCAGTGCGGACGCGGTGGAAGACGCGATCTGGTCGGCGCAACGCGATACCGGAACCGGCTACGGCATTGCGGTGTTCGATCATGATCCGGGGCAGCCTGGCGGTGAGACGACGATCACGATGAACTACTACCACGCGCCCGGCGCGGATCAGACGCCGACGCAGAGCTATGAACTGTTCGAAACGATCGAGTTGAAGAAGAAGCGGCGGCGCTGAAGTCTGGTCGAAGCGCTGCGGGCCGCTGCCGCTGCGTCAAGGCGGCGGCCCGCCGATGCCCCGAACCGGGCGCCAGGCAGGGCGCGAGCCGACCTGGTCGCCCGATCATTTTTGTTACACCTCTTACGGACCCAGACGCGGCAAGTTACAGAGGGCTTTCGAATGGCCGGTTATACTCGGCGCCATCCTAAAAAACGAAAGACCTAACTATGTCGAACAAACTCATCCAGATGGTTGCGATTGCAGCGCTCACCGCTGCGGCATCGATGTCGGCCGTGGCCGGCGATTTGAACAATGCGCTTGGCGGCGCGGTCGGCGGTGTCGCTGGCGCCGCACTGGGCGGCGCGGTGGGCGGCAGCACGGGCGCCGTGATCGGCGGTGCGGTGGGCGGCGGCGCCGGTGGCGCGGTCACCTCGAATCGCCGCGAACGCACGGGCGCCATCATCGGCGGCGCACTGGGCGGCGGCGCGGGCACGGCGGCAGGCAATGCGATGGGCGGCCGTACCGGTGGCCTGGTCGGCGCAGCCGTGGGCGGCGGCGCGGGCTCGGCGCTCGGCGGCAACATCTCGCGCTCGAACTCGTACGCGGACGACTATTCGCGCGGCAGCCGTTCGGGCAAGCGCCGTCACAAGCATCGCCACTACGATTAAGCAGCACGTGAAGGCGGCGCGGTTGGCTCGAGGGCAAACCTCGGGCTCGCTGCAAATGTTCAGCAAGTTGGGGCGAACGCGCTGCCGTTACCGAATTCCGCATTCGCAGCGGACTGTTTTCGTTTGAAAAGAATTCAGCGGGACGATGCGTTGGTTGCGATGAACTATCTCCCGATAGTTGACGCGTCGCGGCCATCCCACGGCGGCGTCGGCGCTTCGAACGGTAGTCAGGCCGGTTTCTCTGTTCCGGCGAAGCGTCTCTCAAGCAGAGAAAAAATCTGCATCCCAACCAGCATGGCGGCGACGAACAGCACCGCCTTGGGCTCGCCGCTGCCCGCGCTCACAAGCGCGGGGCCAGGGCAGAAACCCGCCAGCCCCCAACCCGCGCCGAACAGTGCGCTGCCCGCAAGCAGGCGACGGTCGATACGCGTTGCCTTCGGCAACGACATCGGCGCACCCAACACACTGCGCTTGAGCCGGCGCGCAATCGCGAAACCCACCACGCCGATAGTGATCGCACCGCCCATGACGAACGCCAAGGACGCGTCCCAGTTGCCGGCGAGGTCGAGAAAGCCCAGCACCTTCGCGGGATTCGCCATGCCCGAAACGATCAGACCGACGCCGAATATCAGCCCGGCGAGCAGCGCGTTGAGAATCAGCATGTCAAAGCCCCAGCAGATGACGGGTGACGAAAACGGTGAGAAAGCCCGCGGCCATGAACGTCGCGGTGGCGGCAAGCGATCGCACCGATCCGCGTGAGAGGCCGCATACGCCATGACCGCTGGTGCAACCGGACGCATAGCGCGTGCCGATGCCGACGAGCAGGCCGGCCACGATCAGCACAGGCGGCGATGCCGCGATGGTGACCGCCGGTAGCGACGCGAAAAACTTGAATGCCCAAGGTGCGGCGAATAGTCCGAGCACGAATGCGGCGCGCCACAAGCGATCACGAGACGTCGTGTCGAGCAGACCGCCCAGAATCCCGCTGATACCCGCAACGCGGCCGTTGCCGAGTACGAGCAGCGCCGCCGAGAAACCGATCAGTAAGCCGCCGACGAGGGAAGGAAATGGCGTGAAGTGGGCGAGGTCGATGTTCATTTCTGGCGTCGTTTGAATTGGCCGCTGGAGAGGCTGGAAAGCAATCTAGTGTATTCCAATGTGCCGGTGCGAACGGGCGATATCGGTCATAGTCAACGTGGCGTCGGCTGCGCGCCTGCGCTCCTATAATCGGTGTCTTCGAAGGGACCGCCTGCCGCCGGTCTCGATCATCCCTCAAGGAGACGTGGAAGATGCCACGAGCCTATTGCGCCGGCCCGCTCTTCAATGCCGCCGAGCGCGCGGAAATGGATTCGATCGCCCGCACGCTGGAAGCCGCGGGTTACGCGACCTTCCTTCCGCATCGCGACGGCCTGGAGTTCGCGAGACTGAAGCCGGAACTGGAGAAGCTGGGCGCGTCGGCCGACGAAGCCGCGCGCATTCTCGACCGTGCGATTTTCAGTCTCGACACGTATCAGTTGCTCAGGCGCTGCGATGTGGTCGTCGCCAATCTGAACGGACGCGTGGCCGACGAGGGCACGGTGGTCGAGGCGTCGCTCGCCTGGCATGCGGGCAAGCCGCTCGTGCTCTTCAAGGCCGACGCGCGGTCGATGCTCGGTGGTTCCGATAATCCCATGCTGACCGGCTTGGGCGAGTTCGACGTGATCGATCGACTGTCGGCGTTGCCGCGAGCCGTTGATGAAGCCATTGCGCGGGATCGCGCGCGCAGAGTCGAGGAAACGTTGAGCAGAGGCGCCGAAATTGCATCGCTTCGCGAGGGCGGCGATGACATGACCGCGCTCGCGAAGACCTTGTACGGCGCTTTCAGGAACGCGATCCCGACGTGAAGGCGATTACGGCGTCCTTGAACCGGGCGCTGCCGTAAACCTCTTCGATCAGATCTTCGTCATCGAGCCGCTGTTCAACGACGATGCGGCGCACGCTTTCCTTCACGGCCTTTTGCGTGACCGGCGAAAGCGCGATGAGCCGCTGCGCGAGCGCATGAGCGGCGTCTTGCAATGCGTCTTGCGGGCACACGTCATAGACAAAGCCGCATGCCGACGCCTCTTGCGCCGTGAGGTAATCGGCGAGCAACAACATCTTCTTGACGCGCGGCACGCCGAGCGCCGCCTGCAAGCGTGCGATGTTGCGCGACGACAGCGTGTTGGAGAGCGTCTTTGCGATCGGCGCGCCGAAGCGCGAAGCGTCGGTGCAGAGGCGGAAGTCGCACGCGGTCGCGAGTGCGAGGCCGCCGCCGACGGCCCATCCGTCGATCACGGCGATCGTCGGAATCGCAATGCGTTCGACCGTATCGATCACGCGTTCGACGAACGCCTCGTAGGCGATGCCATCGCGTCCGTCGCGGAAGTTTTTGAAGTACGCGATGTCGGTGCCGGAAATAAAAGACTTGCCGCCCGCGCCGCGAAACAGAAGGCAGCGCACGTCGCGGTTGTGCTCGCACTCGCCGATCGACGCGAGTAGCGACTCGTACATGTCGAGCGTCATCGCGTTATGCCGCTCGGGGCGGTCGATTAGGATCTCCGCCGCGCCTGACGGATGCAGTGTGAGTTTGACTGGCTCGCTCATGATGCCGTCCCGTTGATTTCGGCGAAGATCTCGTCGTTGTGCTCGCCCAATAGCGGCGGATGACGACGCACCTGCGGCGGCGTGCCGAGCAGTTTGACGGCAAAGCCGATGTTCTTCACCTTGCCTTCGTTGGGGTGATCGATCTCCATGCACATGCCGCGGTGCCTGGCGTGCTCGCTGTCGAACGCTTCGGGATAGGACAGAATCGGGCCAGCCGGAATGCCGGTGGCGAGCATCGCGTCGACCCAGTCGGCGCTGTCGCGCCTGGCGAATTCGTGCTCCAGTACTTCGATCATTGCTTCGCGATTCTTCAGGCGCAACGACACGGTTGCATAGTCCGCGTGATGGATGAGGTCCGGGCGCTCCAGCAGTTCACACAGCTTCGTCCAAAGCTTCTGATTCGTCGCGCCCATCACGAAGTAGCCGTCGCGCGCCTTGACCGCCTGATAGGGCGCGCTCATCTTGTTGCTGGTGCCGAGCGGCGTCGGCGGCACGCCGGTGCCCCAGTAATCCGACATGTCCCAGATCGAGAAGGCCATGACCGAATCGAACAGCGACGCGTCGATGTGCTGACCCTCGCCCGTTTTCTGCGCGCCGATATACGCCGACAACAGACCGTACACCGCGAACAGCGCGCAGCCGATGTCCGCGACGGGCACGCCGGCCTTGACGGGTTTGCCGCCCTTGTAGCCGGTCACGCTCATGACGCCGGACATGGCTTGCGCCATGAGGTCGAAGCCTGGGCGCGAGGCCCACGGCCCGCTTTGTCCGAAGCCGGAAATGCTGACGTAGACGATCTTCGGGTTGATTGCCTTGATCGCTTCGTAGTCGATACGCAGGCGCTGCACCACGCCGGGCCGATAGTTTTCGATGACTACGTCAGCGGTCCTGGCGAGCTTGTAGAAGAGTTCGCGACCTTCTTCGCTCTTGAGGTCCAGCGTCACCGAGCGCTTGTTGCGGTTCAGGTTCAGGAAGCCCAGGCTGTCGGGCCCCTTCATCTTGAAGCCCATTGCGCCGCGCGTCTGATCGCCTTCGGGCGGCTCCACCTTGATGACGTCCGCGCCCAGGTCCGCCAGCAGCATGCAGGCGAACGGGCCCGCCATGACCTGGCTCACGTCCAGCACGCGGATGTCTTGCAGCGGCAGATGCTTCGATTCGCTCATTGCGGGGTTCCTCTGTAGGGCAGTGAGTTTCGTGAACCGGTCGATCACGCTTTGGACGCGGTCGCCGGCTCTTTGCCTCACTGTCCGCTACTGACAGGGTCGCCGCAAGAATGGCTGGGTCATGTCTGGTTTCGTGGCTCGCGAAACCGGAGAGGGTTTGTCGACTACGCGGGTTTGCCGAGCAATTCGGCGACGACGTTGCGCAGCGTCTGTTCCTGCGCGTGCCCCTCGACGAAGGAGAGAACGTAGCCGCGCTGGTGCCAGTCGCCCTGGAGTTCCGCCGCTGCAAGCGCTTTCTCGGGATGGAAACTGCTTAAGACGTCGGGCGGCATCAAGCCGACGCCGAGGCCATGACGCACCATCGCGAGCATGGTGTCGAAGCCGCTGACGGTGAAATTGTCGGGGAACAGCCGCCCGCGGCTGCGATACGCGCGTTGCACCGCGGATAGAACCGCCGAGCCTTTGCCGAGGCTCACGATGGGAAGGTCGAGGATATCGTCGATGCCGACCGGGTCGTCGTGAAACTGGAAATGCGCGCGGCTATAGACCAGCACCAGGCGGTCTTCCTTGTACGGCGATTTGGCGAGATCGAGAAAGCCGCTTTTCTTTTCGTAGATGCCCACGTCGATTACTTTGTCGCGCAGCAGTTGCTGCACGATCTTGCTGTTCTCCTCGACGATCTTCAACGTGATGCCGGGATACTTGCGCTGAATGTCGGCAATCTCGCGCGCCAGAAACTGGATGACGACGGCTTTCGGCGCGCCGATGATGATGCGCCCGTCGAGGCCATGATTGAGCGCTTGTGCGTCGCCTTCGAGGCGGTCGATGAGGTTGTCGATTTGCCGGATGTATTGCAGCAGCTTCGCGCCCGATTCCGTGACTTCGACGCCGTGCGGCACGCGCTTGAATAGCTTGGCGCCGAGTTGTTCTTCCAGGTCCGACACGCGGCGGGAGGCGGCCGCTACCGCGAGGCCGAGTTTGTCGGCGGCGCGCGAGATGCTGCCTTCTTCCACGATGGCGAGGATCAGTCGGACGGTGGTGGTGTCGAATTTCAACGGGGGCTCCGGGCGTGGCTTTTCGGGCTTGAGCGTTGGGTGGTTTTGTTGCGGCGCTGGACGCGCCGGGTGTTGTTTCGCGATGCCGCGTTTTGCACATGATAGCCGGGGGTGGAGTTGGGCTGAGTGCGTGGGCATTGGTGAGCCCGCGTCGATAAAGGGGGTATCGATCCGCGGGCTGTTTTGCGGTTTTCTCGCCGGCTTGAGGTCTGGACGGATTGGTGTTTGTCGCTTCTCTTTCGTTTGTTTGTCCGGGACGTTGGGCGCGGGTGGTGAGTTAGTGCTTGAGTCGGATCGGCTGACGCGCGATGTCCGCGCTCACGCTCGACGCGCTTTTGACTTTGACGGGCGTGCGTTTGCGTGGCGTGGTTTTGGCCGGCGTCGGGGTTTCCGCCGCTATCTTCGATGCGTCCGCTAGTAGGCGCGTGGCCTGGCCGGCCGTGATGCGCGTGTGAGCGATGCCCTTGGCGTCCAGGGCGATAACCTGAAAAAGTTCGCGGTCGCAGGCAAGTTCCTGCTGGTATTGCTCGCCTGTTTGGACGAGTAATTCGAGCATGGTTCGCTGGCGGCGACGTTCGTCGCTGGTGATTGCCGGGTTTTTACAGAGCGTGGCTGCTAGTGCGATTAGCGTTTCCAGTTTGCTCATCTGCCGGTCGCATAAGTCGAAGGCGGATAGGGCGAGCTTTTCGTATTGGAGTGCGTCGACTGGCGGGCGTGATGCGGGTTGTTGTTTTGTGGTTTTGGTCATGATGCGATCTCCCTTTTTGACTTGCTTTGGGGTGCCCGACACTCGCTTTAAGGTGGTGAGCGGGCACGTGATGGGATTGGAAGACCGGTGTTCTAACGAGCCGGCGAGCCTCGCGGCTCTCCCACCACGGCCCGCCCATTGTTGAGGACGTGCAGGGTAGACGCACGACCCGCGTGGGCGGATGTGCGGTTAGAACAACAGGCTTCCAAACCCGGCCCTTGGGTGTTTTTCCGAGGGCTTGGTGATTATAAGCGGGGTGAGAGGGTAATGTTCAACTGGGTGGGATAAATGGTCGGGTTTCGCTGATTGGATAAGGATTTGATTGGCGGGCTCGCGTCAAAAGCACTGCATGCTCGGATGCCGTATTTCTTAAATAATCCCAGTTAGTTCTCAAGTTTCTAAGAAAAGGTACTGCTGCGCGTCCTATTGGCCTCGGCTAACTGTGCCGGTCTTTTGGGCATCACGAGGATTAGCCCGCTTCTGGATTGGTTGTACAGCGAGAACGGCTATCGGCTACTCGCGCCGCTTTTCCGCCTATTCGGCGCCGTGGGCGTTGAAGGGCATGAAAGACGTAATAGTGGGCGTGCTGCTCGTGGCGAGTTTCATCATCGCGTTGTTCATCGCATGGATCCTCATTGCCTTGCTGAACCGCTGAAAAACGCGAGACCTTCAACCACGGCAATAAAGACCCCTACTTCACCCCTCCCAACGCCAACCCCTTAACCAAATACCTCTGCAACCACGCAAACACCACCGAGACCGGCAAAGTCGCACAAAGCGTGGCGGCCATCACAAGATGCCACTCGACAACATACTTCCCTGCGACCATATCAGTCACTTGCACGGTAAGCGTCTTATTCTCCGGCGACCGAATCAACGTATAAACAACAGCAAACTCATTCCACGCATTGATAAAAGTAAAGATCGCTGTAACGACAATCGCAGGCACGGCTAACGGCAAGAACACCTTGAAAACAGCCCTCGTCCTCCCGCACCCCTCGAGCCAAGCCGCTTCCTCGAGATCTCGCGGCACAGTCTGAAAGTAAGAAGACAACATCCAAACAGCAAATGCGATATTAAAAGCCGCATAAGAAACGATAACCCCAATCTTGGAGTCAACCAGATTCCCATCGCCATAAGGAATCATCGCGGCGAGCCGGAACAGGCCCACCACCAGCAAGATCGGCGACAACATCTGCGTCACCAGAAGAAACTGTCGATACAACCCTCGCCCGCGAAACGGAAACCGCGCCAACGCATAAGCCGACGGCAAGCTCACCGCCAGCGCAAGCAACGTCGACAGCAAACTGATCACGGTGCTGTTCCGCAAAGCCACACCGAAATTAGCCGCCTTCCACATATCGACAAAATTGCTCCACTGCCAATGCACCGGCAACCACCGCGCCGGATAAACAAAGATTTCCGAAGCCGGCTTCAACGCAGTAAACAACATCACGGCAAACGGAAACAACACCACCACAACCAGCGGCGACAACGCCAACCAGCACCACAGCGAGCGCTTGGTCTTCAAGCTGAGGCTCATATCGGATCTCCTTCTTTCGCGGGCTGCAAGCGCAGATAGGCGATCGAAAAAACGAACAGCATGACGAGCATGATCAGCGACACCGCCGCGGCTTCGCCGGGACGCCCCAGCCGGAATCCTAGCTCGTACAGATACGTGACGAGAATATGCGTGCTGTTATCCGGCCCGCCTTGCGTCATGACCCAGATAATCGGAAACGAGTTGAACACATAGATCACGTTCAACAGAATCGCCATGTTGATGAACGGCCGCAACAGCGGCATCGTCAGCTTGCGAAACTGCTGCCAGGCGCTCGCGCCATCCATGCGCGCCGCTTCGTAAATATCGCCCGGCACCGACGACAACCCGCCCAGCAGAATCGTCACCGTAAAGGGAATCGACACCAGAATGCCCACCGCGATCTCCACGGGAAACGCGAGCTCCGGCGTCGCCAGCCAATGGATCGGGCCGTTGATCAACCCCAAGCGCTGCAACGTCACGTTGACCATGCCGTAGTCATCGTTGAAGGACCAGCGCCACACGACGGCGGTCATTGTCAGCGAGACGGACCACGGCAGCATCACGATCGTGCGCGCCACGCCGCGTCCATGGAAATCCTGATTCAGCACCAGCGCAACCGGCACCGAAATCAACACCGTGCCGCCCACCACGAACACGGTCCAGACAATCGTCCGGCGAGCCGCCGAGAGAAACGTGGGATCGGTAAAGACGGTGTAGAAGTTTTGCAGACCGGTGAAGCCGCGAATCGCGCCGAAGCGCGATACCTCGTGCAGCGATTGCCACACGATGTTGAAAATCGGATAGCTGATGATGAACAGCGCCAACACCAGGCTCGGCGCAATCAGCAACCAGGGCGCTTGCAGGCGCGAAGAAGCGGAACGGCTCATGCGTGCTCGATCGTAAGAGGCGTGCGTCAATCAGCGCACGCGACGGGATGGGCCGGATACTGCATTCGTGCAATACGAGCGAAACGCGCGCCGCCTTCGCAACGGCGGCGCGCGTTTCGTGTTCAGCAACTTACAAAGAAATCGCTGCGCAACCACACAGCGATCAATGACCGAGCGACTTGTTCGCTTGCGTGGCCGCCGCGTTCAACGCATCCGCCGGTTTCGCCTTGCCCAGGTAGACCGATTGCATCGCATCGGTCACGGCCTTCGCGGTGTCTTCCCAGCCGGTCACGGTCGGTGCGAAGCGGGCCGTCGGCAGCAACGCGACGAAAGCCTTGGTGTCGGGATCGTTGAACGCCGGATCGCTCGATTCCGCCTTGGTGGTCGGCAGGAAGCCTTCGGTCGTCGTGAACTCCACACGCGGTTCTTTCGTGAACAGATAGTCGAGGAACTTCCACGCGGACTTCTTCACCTTGGAGTTCTTGAACATCACGATCGAGTCCGTCACCGCATAGGTGGCGTGCGTCGTGCCCATCGGAATCGGATCGATGCCGTACTTCAGGTTCGGCGCTTCCTTCTTGATCTGCTTCGCGAGGAACGGCGCGGAGATCATCATCGCGACGCGGCCCTGCTTGAACAGGTTCTGCACGTCCTCGCGGCTGAAGCCGGTCACGCCCGGTTGCGTCAGACCCTGATCGATCATCGTCTTATAGAGCGTGGCCGCCTTGATGCCGGCCGCCGAATTGAACGCGGCCTTGCTGTCCTTGCCGACGACGTCGCCGCCGTTGGTCCACAGCGCGTAGTAATAGTAGACGTCCGTTTCGATTTCCTTGCCTTGCAGGCCGAAGCCGGCAACGCCTTGAGCCTTCAGTTTCTTCGACGCTTCTATCACGTCGTTCCAGGTTTTCGGGCCGTCGGGATAGCCGACCTTCGCGAGCAGGTCTTTGTTGTAATAGAGCGCGCGCGCGGATGCGGCGATCGGCAAGCCGTACACCTTGCCGTTGATTTCGCCCGGTGCGAGGAACGGGCCGATGAAGCGGCCCTTGAAGCTCGCGTCCATGTAGCCGTCGAGCGGTTCGGCGACGTCGTCCTTCACGAAGTCGAGCAGCCAGCGCGTGCCGACGATCGCGAGGTCGGCGTTGGCGCCACCGGAAATGTCGGTTTGGAGTTTCTGTTGCAGCGTGTCCCAGTTCACGTCTTCGATCTTGATGGTCGTGCCGGGATTGGCCTTCTCGAAGTTGCGGGCCATTTTTTCGAAGTACGGCGCGGTGGCGTCGCTGTAATGCGCGACGGTGACGCGGACCGTGTCGGCATGAGCCGCCACGGCGATACCTGCAAACGCGAGCGCCACGGCAACTTTGCCTAGCGCGAGGGAAGCACGGGCATGCAACGACATTCTCTCTCTCCTGTGTCGATCGGAGTTAGCGCTTTAGCGCTTACTCCGGTCCCAACCAGCGGTGTCGATCGGAGTTAGCGCTTGAGCGTTTACTCCGGTCCCAACCAACGTGTCGATCGGAGTTAGTGCTTTAACGCTTACGCCGGTCCATCCAACGATGGTTGGGGGTGGTCCGCTGCCGTCGCCGGCCGCTGCGGTTGAATTGTTTGAAAAAATCCTACAGGACGCAAAATAGCTTGTCACGTAGGGTCTGCGATATTTCTTCTCAGCCGTGTTTGTGCATAAGATGCTCTAAACCAAGGGGTATTCTGTATTGCGCGAAGTCACGGATACCCAATCTTCGGGATGGCTAGGCAACCGCATTGAAAGTCAGTGTGTAATAAATTTACAGGCCAGATGCGATCCCCGGCAGCGAATCAGGAGCGAGGGCAGACATGAATCGTGTGGTGTTGGTCACGGGCGCTTGCGGCGGCATCGGCAGCGTGTTGTGCAGGCGTTTCGTGGAGCAGGGCGATACGGTGCTCGCGCTCGACATCGACGCGGTCGCGCTTCACGGCTTGGCCGCGCAACTCGGCGCGGCGCACGTCACGCCGATTACAGCCGATCTCTGCGACGCCGCCGCGGTGCAGCAAGCGGTGGCCGGCGCGGTCAAGTCGCGCGGTCCGGTGGACGTGCTGGTCGCCAACGCGGGCGCGGCGGAAGGGCTCACGCTCGCCACAACCGATGCCGCGAGCTGGCAACGCGACATTCATTTGAATCTGAACGGCACGTATCACACGGTGGAAGCGGTGCGCGCGTCGATGATCGAGCGGCGCCAGGGCGCGCTCGTGTTGATCGGCTCGGTGAACGGCATGGCCGCGCTCGGTCATCCGGCGTATAGCGCGGCGAAGGCCGGGCTCATCAGTTACGCGAAGGCGCTCGCGGTTGAACTCGGCCGCTACGGGATTCGCGCGAATATCGTCTGTCCGGGCACGGTGAAGACGCAAGCGTGGCAGGCGCGCGTCGATCGAAACCCGCAAGTGTTCGAGGATCTGAAGAAGTGGTACCCGTTGCGCGACTTCGCGACGCCTGACGATATAGCGGATGCGGTGTTGTTCCTTGCGTCGCCGATGGCGCGGGTGATTACCGGCGTCGCGTTGCCGGTCGACGGCGGCCTGATGGCGGGCAATCGTCTGATGGCGGAAGAACTGACGCTCGAATCGCTGTAAGAGGTTTGAGCACGTCGAACCCCGCGCGAAGTGGAACCAACGAAGCACGACGATGAGGACAGCATGGCAGCAGTGCAACTGAGCGGCATCTTCAAACGCTATGGCGACACGCAAGTGGTGCACGGCATCGATCTGCATATCGACGACGGCGAGTTCGTCGTGCTCGTCGGTCCGTCGGGCTGCGGCAAGAGCACGCTGATGCGCATGGTGGCGGGGCTCGAGGAAATCAGCGGCGGCGATCTGATGATCGGCGGCACGCGTGCGAATACGCTGCCGCCGCAGCAGCGCAATATCTCGATGGTGTTTCAGAGCTACGCGCTTTATCCGCATCTTTCGGTCTACGAGAACATTGCTTTCGGGCCGCGGATTCGCAAGGAAGCGGCGGCGAATTTCAAGCCGCGCATTGAAGCCGCCGCGAAGATGCTGAACCTCGGCGGTTATCTGGACCGCTTGCCACGTGCGCTTTCCGGTGGTCAGCGGCAACGTGTGGCAATGGGGCGCGCGGTGGTGCGCGAACCGTCGCTGTTCCTGTTCGACGAACCGCTGTCCAATCTCGACGCGAAATTGCGCGTGCAGATGCGCACGGAAATCAAGGCACTGCATCAGCGGTTGAAGAACACGGTGATCTACGTCACGCACGACCAGATCGAAGCGATGACGATGGCCGATCGCATCGTCGTGATGAACGCGGGGCGGATCGAGCAGATCGGGCGTCCGTTGGAACTGTATGACCATCCGGCGAACCTGTTCGTCGCGAGCTTTCTTGGTTCGCCGTCGATGAATTTCGCCGAAGGCGTGCTGGAGCGTCGCGCGCAAGGGCAGGGCCTCGCGTTGAAACTGAACGACGGCGGCGAGATCGTGCTGGAGGGCGCGCCCGCGTCGGCGGTGGTCGGCGCGAAGGTCACGCTCGGCGTGCGGCCCGAACACATCGAGACCATGACGCAAACGCCGGACGCCACGATGGCAGTGGAAGTCGTCGAGCCGACTGGCGCCGAGACCCACTTGTACGGGAAAATAGGCGGCGGCATGTGGTGCGTGACGACTCGCCAGCGCTCGAAGGTCGAGCCCGGTCAGCGCGTCACGCTGCGTCTGCCGGCCGAGCATATTCATCTGTTCGATACGCAGAGTGGACGCAGGCTGGTCTGAACCGCGCGTTGCCGCTCGAGCATGATTCGAGCCGAATGAAAGTGATTGAAGCTGCGACGCGACGCGGATTCATTTAACCCATAAGGAACACCGGGTGTCCGCACCGAACTTGATTCCTCACATCCGCAGCGCACTGGCTAATCTGCGGCCCGCCGAGCGCAAGGTCGCCGAGATGGTGCTGAGCGATGTCGACTTCGCGATGCGCGCGAGCATCACTGAACTCGCGCAGCGCGCGGAGGTTTCCGAGCCTTCCGTTACGCGGTTTTGTCGCGCGATCGGTGCGCATGGTTTGCGCGACTTCAAGATGCAACTGGCGCAGAGCGTGGCGGGCGGGGTGCCGTATGCGTCCACGGCGGTCGCGCGTGACGACGATGTGAAGACGTTGATCGACAAGGTCGGCGAGGCTGCCGTCGATGGAATCACGCATGCGCAAGCTGCGCTCGATCCGGCGGTGGTCGAGAGTGCGATTGCGGCGTTGTCGAGCGCGCGGCGGGTGTTTTTCTTTGGCGTCGGCTCGGGGTCGGGGCTCGTTGCGCAGGATGCGGCGTTGAGGTTCTTGCGGCTCGATATCGCGTCGACGGCTTTTACCGACGGCCATTTGCAGCGGCTTTATGCGGGGCTGATGGAGCCGGGCGATGTGGCCTTTGCGATTTCGCATTCGGGGCGCAGCGTCGAAGTGAATGAAAGCATTCAGATCGCCAAAGAGCGTGGGGCGACCACGATTGCGCTGACTAATGTCGGTTCGCGGTTGGCGTGGCTGGTCGATATTCCGCTGTTATTGCGCGTGCCGAGTCCGATTGATCCGAACACGCCGGGCGTGTCGCGGCTCGTGCATTTGTGCATCATGGATGCGCTGGCTATCGGCGTCGCGCTTAAAGCGGGTCCCAAAACCCTGGAGAAGGTGCGGCATGCGAAAGCGCGGTTGGCGTCGCATGAGCCGGAGGCGGCGGGGGATTGATGCGGTGAGTGGCGTTTAGTCGGTTGTTCGGAATGAGCGAGCCAGCCGTGTGAGAAGGGTGCGGTTTACGCCATTCGATTATTCGACTGCCAAAACGATTGTTTCCGCCAGCCGCCGCCTGCCTGGCAAGCGTTCACCCCGCCCCCGCCATCCACCCAAACCGCCGCGACAACCTCGACGCCGCCGCCCGCAACGTCTGCGCTGGCGCACCGGCCGGCTCGCTATCGAAGCTGCCGCTCGGCCCCATCAGCGCGAGCACGAGGCAAATGCTGCCGGTATGGTCGAACACCGGCGCGGCCAGCGTGTCGATACCAGGCACAGGGCGGCTGAGAGCAGTATCGATGCCGTCCGCGCGGATTTGCGCAAGGCGCTGCGCGTAGGCTTTGCTCAACTGCGGCAGCGGTGGCGCGGCGTTCTTACGACCTGCGCCTTTCAGCGCCGCCGGATCGTCAAGCACCTTCCCCACGAAAACCTCGGCAGCCTGAGCCCCCGCCAGCCGCAAATGATCCTGCGCCAACAGCCCAACGCGCACATCGTCCGCGACATAGGCCGCGAACACGCGTCCAATCGCCGTATTCACCAGCGACATCACGGTGCCGACCCGCAAGCTCACATGCAGCGGCCGCGCCGATTCCTCGAGCCGCACGACGGTTGGCCCGAGCGGCCCGAGCACGGCCATCGCGACGCTCATCGCCGTCGACGCCGCCAGTTCCACCACTTCCGGCTCGGCCTCCCGCGTCGGCGACAAGCGCTGCAAGCCGATCAACCCAAGCTCCAGCGCAAGCGGCCCCGCCAGGAAACAGCCCGCCGCATCGCGATCGAGCAAGCCGATTTTCAGCAGACTCACCAGATGCGGAAACGCCTTCGCCGGCGGCATGCCCGCAGCCGCCGCCAGGTCGCGCAAGGTCAAGGGCCGCGCGGCCGCGACCAGCGCCGCGAGCAGCTCGCCCGTGCTATCGAGCGATTGAATGCCGCGCTGCGGTTTCGTATCCGTGGAAGCGGCGGCGGTGTGCGAAGTGTCGAGAGAATCAGTCACGATGCGGAAGTAGCCAATAAGGAAGGCGCTGCCGCCAACTCGGCGCCGATGTCATGAGCCGCGGCGAGCAACGCGCGAGCGATCGCACCATCGGCCGCGACGTCGATCGCGCCGGTCGAGCCGATCACGGTCAACGCGAGCGATAAGCGGCCGTCGGTATCCAGCACCGGCGCACTCAAACTGCTGATGCCCGGACTCGGCGCATCCACGCTGGTTTCCAGTCCGCGCGTGCGAATCGCGACCAGCGTCGCCTCAAAAGCGGCGCGTTCATCGGCCGGCATCATGGCCGCGATTTTCCCTGACGACGCCCCGCCCGACTGATTCGCCCACATCGCCTCAACCGCCTCGCGCGGCAGATAAGCGCAAAACACGCGACCCGTCGACGTGGCCGGCAGCGACATCACCGTGCCCACATGCAGATTCACGTGCAACGGAAACCCCGCATGTTCATAGCGAACGATGGTCGGCCCTTGCGGTCCCGCAATGCAAATCGCGACGCTCAAGCCGATCGCTTCGGCCAACGCCGCCACGCGCGGCACGGCGGCGCGAAACGCCGGCTGATTCTCCAGATGCAGCAAACCGAGCCGCAAGGAAAGCGGCCCCGGTTCGTATCGGCCGGATAACTCGTCGCGTTTGATCAGACCTAAGCGGCTCAAACTCACCAGATACGCATGCGCCTGCCCCGGCGCGATCTGTGCGGCGGCGGCGAGATCCGACAACGCCAGCGGACCGCGCGCCTGCGCGAGCGCCAGCAACACGCGGCCACCGACCTCGACGCTCTGAATGCCGCGCTGCGTCTTGCCGCCGTCCGCCGTCTCGTTGCCGCCGGCGTTTTTGCCGGTGGCTGGTTTCGCTGCTTTGCTCACACCCGAGCTCGTCTGTGAAAAAGGGTTCATGTTAACCGAAGGCGTGCGTCTTCCTGTCCTCATCTTAGTCCTCGATGAATTTGCGTATGGCGATACACTTCGCTATTGACAAATAAACGGACGCAGCCATAAGATGCATTCACCCCGACATACCGGCGCAGTCACAGAGTCAAAACGGGGCGAGACAATCCTCCAATACCGCAGCCAGCGCAGTCGCGCGCGGTCGGCCGTCTCGCCTCATATCCAATTCTCGAGGGAGACAAGCATGGCAAAGGCATTCGCATCCCAGGCCGATCTGGAAGTCAAGAAAGTCACATGGACGCAATTGTCCGAGAACGCCTACGCGTACACCGCCGAGGGCGATCCGAATTCCGGCGTGATCATCGGCGACGACGGCGTGCTGATCGTCGACACCACCGCCACGCCGGCGATGGCGCAAGACCTCATCGCCCGCATCCGCAGCGTCACGGATAAACCGATCAAATACGTCGTGCTCTCGCATTACCACGCGGTGCGCGTGCTCGGCGCCTCCGCGTATTTCAAGGAAGGCGCGCAAGAGGTGATCGCGAGCCGCGGCACCTACGAAATGATCGTCGAGCGCGGCGAAGCGGATATGAAGTCGGAAATCGAACGCTTCCCGCGTTTGTTCGCCGGCGTCGAAACGGTGCCCGGCTTGACGTGGCCGACGCTCGTGTTCGAAAAGGAAATGACACTGTTCCTCGGCAAGCTCGAAGTGCGCATCGCGCATCTGGGCGCCGGCCATACGAAGGGCGACACGGTGGTGTGGCTGCCGTCGCAGAAGGTGCTGTTCTCCGGTGACCTGGTCGAGTACGACGCGGCGTGCTATTGCGGCGACGCGCAGCTCGAACAATGGCCGGCCACGCTCGAAGCGCTGCGCGCGCTAAAAGCGGACAAGCTGGTGCCGGGCCGCGGCCCCGCGCTGACCACGCCGGAAGACGTCGACAAAGGCCTCGATTACACGAAGGACTTCGTCACCACGCTGCTGCAACAGGGCCGTGAAGCCGTCGAACAGAAGCTCGATCTGAAGGCCGCGATGGCGCACACGCGCAAGGCAATGGATCCGAAGTTCGGCCATGTGTTCATCTATGAGCATTGCCTGCCGTTCGACGTCTCGCGTGCGTTCGACGAAGCCAGCGGCATCACGCATCCGCGCATCTGGACCGCGCAGCGCGACAAGGAAATGTGGGACGCGCTGCAAGCCTGATAAGAAAAGCGCACCAGAGTAGAGAAGGACGGAGACACAACATGAGCACCAACTACCAGACGCTGTCGTTCGAATACAAGCCGTGCCGCGAGCAGTCCGAGCGCGGCGGCGCGGACCAGGCGGCCTATCCCGTGATCGTGGTCGGCGCGGGCCCGGTGGGTCTCGCCACCGCGATCGACCTTGCGCAGCAGGGCGTGCCGGTCGTGCTGGTCGACGACGATTGCTCGCTGTCCGCTGGTTCGCGGGCGATCTGTTTCTCGAAGCGCTCGCTCGATATCTTCGATCGCCTGGGCTGCGGTCAGCGCATGGTGGACAAGGGCATTAGCTGGAATGTCGGCAAGGTGTTCCTGAAAGACGAGCTGGTGTACACGTTCAATCTGCAACCGGAGGCGGGTCACAATCGGCCCGCGTTCATCAACCTTCAACAGTATTACGTCGAAGGTTTCCTGCTCGAACGTGCGCAGGAAATGCCGAACATCGAGATCCGCTGGAAGAGCAAGGTTGTCGGTGTAGCGCAGAACGGTGCGCCGGGTGCTCGAGACGCCGGCGTCTCGCTGACGATCGACACACCCGACGGTCCATATGATCTGCGCGGCCGTTATGTCGTCGCCGCCGACGGTTCGCGCAGTCCAATCCGCAATCTGCTGGGACTCGACAGCAAGGGCGTCACGTTCAAGGATCGCTTCCTGATTGCCGACGTGAAAATGGAAGCGGACTTTCCGACCGAGCGCTGGTTCTGGTTCGATCCGCCGTTTCATCCGAATCAGTCGGTCTTGTTGCATCGTCAACCGGACAACGTGTGGCGGATCGATTTCCAGCTCGGCTGGGACGCTGACCCTGTACTGGAAAAAACGCCGGAGCGCGTGATTCCGCGTGTGCGCGCCTTGCTCGGACCGGACGCGAAGTTCGAACTGGAATGGGTGAGCGTCTATACGTTTTCGTGCTTGCGCATGGAGCGTTTCCGGCACGGCAACGTGCTGTTCGCGGGCGATTCCGCGCACGGCGTGTCGCCGTTCGGCGCGCGCGGCGCGAATAGCGGCGTGCAGGATGCTGAAAATCTCGCCTGGAAACTGGCGATGGTGCTCGAAGGCAAAGCGCCGGACACCTTGCTCGATACCTATGCAAGCGAGCGCGAATTCGCCGCCGACGAGAACATCCGCAACTCCACGCGCTCAACCGATTTCATTACGCCGAAAAGCCCGGTGAGCCGCGTGTTCCGCGACGCCGTGCTGAAGCTCGCGCGCCATCATCCGTTTGCGCGGCAGTTGACGAATAGCGGCCGGCTCTCCGTGCCGGCGGTGTTGCGCGATTCCCCGCTGAATACCGCGGACAGCGACAGCTTCGAAGGCGCGATGGTGCCGGGCGCGTCGTGCGTCGATGCGCCTGTGCAGCAGGAAGGACAACCGGCGTGGCTGTTGCAGCAACTCGGCCAGCAGTTCACCGGCGTGTTGTTCCGCGGTGAGCAAGGCATCGATCACGCGACGCAGGCCGCGTTGGATGCGTTGCAAGCGAGTCCGATTCCGTTGAAGCTCGTTGTAGTGACGAGCGGCAATGCAAAGGCCGCGTCCTCCACCGGCGTGCAAATCGTGCACGACGCCGAAGGTCTTGCAAGCGCGCGCTACGACGCGAAACCCGGCACGTTCTATCTGATCCGCCCGGACCAGCACGTCTGCGCGCGTTGGCGGCAACTCGACGTGGACGCCGTGGCGCATGCATTGAAGCGCGCATTGTGCGTCGAAGGCACCGCCTGAAAACAGCACGCAAAAGCACGAATAGAAAATAGCAGGAGACGAACATGGCACTGAACACGCGACCCAATCTCGAACGCCCCGACGATTTCTACGAGGCGCTGATCGACATGCATCGCGATCTGGACGACGCGCAGAGCCAGTCGGCCAATGCGCAACTGATCCTGTTGCTCGCCAACCATATCGGCGATCACGCGACGCTGCTCGAAGCCATGCGTTACGCGCACGAAGGCGCGGCAGACACGTCGCCGCGCGGCGGCGAAGCGCATCCTTTGGCGGCGTAAGCCGGCAACGTAGCGACCAGGAGAGCAAGCACGCGCGTGGCCATTTCAAAGCTCACGCGCATTCCACCACGGCAGCGCTGCGCATCCGCGCCAACGCCTGCCGTTCCAGCAGAAGACACAACGCGGCGCATCAAGACGCCGGACCCAGCGGGTCCGTTGGACCCTCACGTTTGGAGATAACCGATGAGCCAATCCCTCGCCCCCGCGCTCAAGCCGGGCGCATCCGCTGCTGCGCACGACGATCTGCTGTATCGCAAGGTCTCGCTGCGGATCATTCCGTTTCTATTCGTCTGCTACGTGGTGTCGTTTCTCGACCGCATCAATATCGGCTTCGCGCAATTGCAGATGAAGCATGACCTCGGTTTTAGCGACGCAATGTACGGTCTCGGCGCGGCGGTGTTCTACGTCGGCTACGTGCTCTGCGAAGTGCCGAGCAACTTGCTGCTCGCGCGTTTCGGCGCACGCCGCACGTTCACGCGGATCATGCTGCTGTGGGGCGTCGCGTCGGTCGGCATGATGCTGGTGTCGAAGCCCGCGCACTTCTATTTGCTGCGCTTCATGCTGGGCGTATTCGAAGCGGGCTTCTTTCCCGGCATCGTGCTGTATCTGACTTACTGGTATCCGGCGCGCAGGCGTGCGGCGGTGCTGTCGATCTTCTTCGCGGGCGTCGCGGTGGCCGGCGTGCTCGGCGGACTGGTGTCCGGCTGGATCATGCGCGACATGGGCGGCGTGTGGGGCATGTTCGGCTGGCAGTGGATGTTCATCATCGAAGGTGCGCCCGCCATCGTGCTGGGTCTGATCGCGGCGTTCTATCTGGTGGACGGCCCGCAGCACGCAAGCTGGCTCAACGCCGAGGAAAAAGCGCAACTGATCGCGCAACGTGACGAGGACCGCCGGCCGATCTCCGACGCGCATTCGTCGCGTGCGCTCATGCAGGCGCTGCGCAATCCGCGGGTTTATCTGTTCGCGTTCATCTATTTCTCGCTGACGTGTGCGTCGTTGACGCTGAGCTTCTGGATGCCGCTGATGATTCGCGACTTCGGCATTCACGACGTATTGGCGATCAGCCTGTATAGCGTGGTTCCGAACGCTGTCGGCGCGGTGGGGCTGATTCTGATTGCGCGTCACTCGGATCGCCGCGGCGAACGCCGCCGCCATTTTGCGGCGTGCACGATCGGCGGTGGCATCGCACTCTCGCTGTTGACGCTGCATCTGAGCAGCTTCCCGGCGATGCTCGCGATTCTCTCGCTGGCCGCGGTGTTGATCTTCGCCGCGC
This sequence comes from Paraburkholderia terricola, assembly GCF_003330825.1. NCBI lineage: Bacteria > Pseudomonadati > Pseudomonadota > Betaproteobacteria > Burkholderiales > Burkholderiaceae > Paraburkholderia > Paraburkholderia terricola. The sequence goes on along the minus strand of NZ_CP024942.1, from coordinate 973,089 downwards.
TGCCGATCTTCTGGACCGTGCCATCGAGCTATCTGTCGGGCACCGTGGCCGCGGCCGGGATTGCGTTGATCAGCAGCATCGGCATTACGAGTGGCATCGTGAGCCCTTGGGTGATCGGTCTCATCAAGACGCACACCGGCAGCATGGATAACGCGCTTTATGTGTTGACCGCGTTGCTGTTCGTCAGCGGCGCTGCATTGCTGATCGGCGTGCCGAAGGAGATGAAGCGCATCTAAAGATCGAGTGGCTTCGGGCGTCAGTTCGGGTAGAGTCGCGATTATTGTCTTGCGAGCGCGTGTATCACGTCCGAACCTTTGCGATGTATTCGATCGAAGCTGTTCCATTGCCGCACGAGGGCCCGTCCGACATGATGTTGTGGCGGGTCGATTTCGCTTTCGCCGCGTCGCTGGATGACGCGGCCTTCGCGCCGCTCAGCGGCGAGGAGCGCGCGCGTGCCGGCAACTTCCGCCGCCATGAGGATGCATTGCGCTTTGCGAGCGTTCGCGTCGCGCTGCGTGAGCAGCTTGCGCCGCGGCTCGGCATCGCGGCTAACGCCGTCCGTTTTACGCCCGATGCAAACCGCCGTCCCCGTCTCGCGGATTCCAATGCGTACGACTTCAACGTATCGCATGCGGGCGCGCATGGGCTCATCGCGATGTCGGCGGTTCGGCGCGTCGGCGTGGACATCGAGCAGCGCAGCGATGAATTCGATTGGCGTTCGATTGCGTCGTTGACGCTCGCGCCGGACGAGGCCGCGTGGATCGAGCGTCTGGACATGAGCCAGCAGATCGACGCCTTTTACGACGCCTGGGTCGCGAAAGAAGCGCTCGTGAAAACGACGGGCGTGGGCGTCACGCGCGGGTTGCAGCATTTGACGGTGTTGCCGCGCGAGCGTACTCAAGTGACGCTGCGCAACCGGATTGCGGACGACATGCGCGAGATCGCCGCATGCTGGATCGCGGCGCCGGATGGATATGCCGCGTGCGCGGCGTGGTCGACGAAAACGCGCGGCTAGGCGCTCGCCGGATCGAACGCCGAAGCCTTCGGCCAGCCAAACGTATGCACCTGCGTGACTGGTTGCGCGAGCGCGACCGCCGCGCGAATCTTGCCGGGCATCGGCAGATCGAGCACATGCCAGCGGCCATGCTCCGCGAGATCGAACGCGTGCGCTGTGGCATCGCTCAGGAGCAGGTCCGCATCCAGATCGACGGGCGCATGGCGCAACGCATTGCACAGGCTGCTGTAGCGCACATGTCGGCGTGAGGCTTCGGGCAGCTCGCCAATCGCATTGCCAGGCGACGGCGCGATCACGCTCAGTCCAAGCGCCGTCGACGCAATGCCGACGACGATCCAGATGCCGCCATACGCAATATCGATGACGATGCCGCGGCCATCATGCGGATGACGCGCGCGCAGCTTCTCTTCGCCATCGTCGAGGAGATCGATGCTGCGAGGCTCGCAGTCGAACAGATTCCCGACGATCCAGCGCGCCACCACGCGCGCGACGATAAAGCGTTTGCGCAGCGCGGCGTTCGGATGCAGCCGCGCGCGCTCGCGCTCGGTCTTCGAGAGCCAACTGTCGCCTTCCTGCACCGGCACGGGCAGCCATTCACAGCGGAATCGCCACAGATGCAGCTCGCCCGCGCGCGGCGCGGCAAGGCTGCGCGGATAGTGGCGCGTCAGCGGGTGCGATACGAATGCGGGCGCGGCCGCGGAGGCGATGACGCGAGCGATTCGCGCGGGCTGCGCGATGCGTTCGATGCTGGCATCGGCGGACGCATCGTCCACGTCGGCCGCGCGTGGGTTGCCGCTGTCGGCGTCCCGCGCATGCTTCGACACGGGCGGCGCCGCGGACGCTAATTCCGGTTCAAGTTCCAACGGCATGCGCTCCGCTCCTCAATGCATATACGTGACGCGGCGCGCTTGCACGTCGAGTTCCACGCCGGCGTCGAGCAGATCGATCGCGAACCAGCGGATCAGCTTCAACACGCCGCTGACGGCAGGCCCAGGCAGCCACTCGCTCAGCATGCGCAACGCGGCGCCGCTATGCGTTTTTTGCAGCAGCGCGATGGTTTGCAGAATCACGGCTTCGTCCTTGCCGAGGTCGCTTGCGCAGCGGCAGCGCATGTCGAGCGGACGATACGACACATGCATCAGCGAACGCATCAACAGGTCGAAGTGCTCGATGCCGTCTTGCCGCAAGCCCACGCCGCTCAGAATGTCGCGCCAGTGCACGCCGCCGCGCGCGGTTTCGCAAGCCGGCCGAAGCCATGTGCGTACCGCGCTGAGGACCGTGCGGTCGGGGGCGTCGGTGCTGTCGGCCAGATGATCGTCGATCAGTTCGGGACGGCTGCTGTAGTGAGAGCGGAAGTTCATCGATGCTCCTGAGTGGACACGGTCCAATGCGTCGCGCCGGCCTGAGCGGATGAGTGCCGCGTCGCAGGCCAGCGCTTGTTGCGTGCGACGGATAGGCGATGACGCGGCCTCTGTTCAGCTGCTTGCGGCTACCGCTGCAATTGCGCGGCGTAGGCGTTCGGCCTCGGCGCGGCTGACGTTCGGCGTGGTCATGAATTCGTGTGTTCGGTTTGCGGCAAGGGCTTCATGATGGAGTAATTTGCGTCTAGATGCAAATCATTCTCATTTGGAGGGTGTTCGACGGTTCGTTGCCCTGCAACTAACTGTCAGCCCCGCCAGGCGTCCACGGATATGATGACGAAGCGGCCGTTCCACACGCCCGCCGCAATCGGTCTCCAGACAATTGTTGTCTATCGCGCCAGCCAATGCCGACAAAATCAATCGACACCGCATCGACCTCCACCGCCATCGAAACGGCCCAACGTCTGCCGACGCTGGCGCTCGCCGCCGCGCTATCGCTCGGCAGCGCGATAGCGCTCGGGTTCGCCCGCTTCGCTTACGCACTGCTGTTGCCGTCGATGAAACTCGATCTCGGCTGGAGCTTCGCCGAAGCCGGCGCGATGAACACGGCCAATGCGCTCGGCTATCTGCTCGGCGCGTTGGCTTTTCCACGGCTTGCGCGCCGCTGGTCGGCCGGCGCATTGTTCGGCGCCGGTTGCATCGCCACGGCGTTGCTGATGGCGTGCAGCGGCCTGCTCGCCGATACGCATTCGCTGCTCGTCTTGCGCGTGATCACCGGTGCAAGCAGCGCGGCGATTTTCATCAGCGGCGGCGTGCTGGCGGCGCGGCTCGCATCGGCGAGACCACGTGATGCGGGGTTCGTCCTCGGCTTGTATTACGGCGGCACGGGATGGGGCATCGTGGCTTCATCGCTGCTCGTGCCGCTGACGATCTTCAACGTCGCGCACGGCTGGCAGTTCGCCTGGTTCGCGCTGGCCGCGGCGTGCATGGCGTTCTCGATCGTGGCGATAGGCGCGGCCAAAAAAATCGAAAGCGTGCACGCGACAGTGCATACGGCAGCGCAGTCGGCCAACGCCGCGGATGCGCCGCGTTGGCCGCGCTTCATTGCGGCGCTCGCGGGCTACACGTTGTTCGGCGTCGGCTATATCGGCTACATGACCTTCATCGTGGCGCTCCTGCGCAACGCGGGCATGAGCGCGTCGGTCGTGACCGGCTTTTATTTGCTGCTCGGCGTGGCGACGGTGGTCTCGGCACGCGTATGGTCGGGCTTGCTGGACCGCATGCGCGGCGGCCAGGCGCTCGCGGTGCTCAACGCATTGCTTGCGATAGCGACGCTGTTGCCCGCGCTGTTCGCGCAGCCGTGGGTGGCGTTCGTCTCGGGCGTGCTGTTCGGCGCGACGTTTCTCTCGGCCGTTGCATCGACCACGGCTTTCGTGCGCCACAATCTGCCCGCGAGTCACTGGGCCAAGGGCATTAGCGCATTCACGATCGTGTTCGCGTTCGGACAGATCGTCGGGCCGATGGTGATCGGTTGGGTATCGGACGGCGCGGGCCTCGCGCGCGGTTTGATTTATTCCGCGCTGCTGCTCGCGGCCGGCGCGGTGCTCGCCGCGTGTCAAAAGCCGTTGCGTGAAGTGTGAGCCGTCGTTTCAAACCTGCACGGAAGGAATGCTCTTCATGCAGCGCAGCGCGAACATCGAGCGGCTGTGACGAATGCCGGCGATCTTGTAGAGCTTCTCGCGCAGAAAGCGCTCATAGCCCGCTGTGCCGTCGACCGCCACTTTCACCAGATAGTCGTAGTCGCCCGAGACGAGATACGCTTCGAGCACTTCAGTCAGCGTCGCCAGTTCGGCGCCGAAGCGGGCGAGGGCGTCATCGTCGTGGCGATCGAGCGTGACCTCCAGCAGCACCACGTCCGCGAAACCGAGCTTCTGCTGATCGAGCAACGCGACATAGCCGCGGATATACCCCTCGGTTTCCAATTGACGCGTGCGATTCCAGCACGCGGTGGTCGACATGCCGACCAGTTCCGCGAGTTCGGCATTGCTCAGGCGCGCGTTCTTCTGCAGCTCGCGCATGATCTTTCGATCCTGGTTATCCAGTGGACGATTACGGGCAGTCATCGCATTTTCGGAAGCTTGTTCGGATAAACGCCATTCTAGCGGAAGATCGTTCTAATACCCGCCGACGCGTCAACTGCTTTAAGAAGCCTATCCAGCCCGCGTCCAGGTATATTTTCAGGGTGCATTCGTGCTCGGGACAACCAACTGGTCCGCAAGGCGGCAAGCCTGCGGCGTCGCGGCCACAAGCCGCGCTCCGGTGTTCTCGCTGCTTTTACCCAAGGCGGCACGCGGGCGAATTCCGGCATCGACCCTCGCCTGAAGACGGCGCTCGCCGGGCATGGACGCATGTTCCTCGCCGCTGTATGCGGAAGGAAACAGGAGAAGAAACGCCCGCATGCGGACGTCGAGAAATGCGCGGCGACGTAAAGACGTGGCGCCGCGCCAGGACCCTCTTCGGACCCACTGCGTGGGTCGAGCGTTAATGGAAAATGAGGTACAGGATCACCAGTACGATCAGCGGAACGCCGAGAAGCCAGCCGAGTAGATAAGGCATGATGGTTCTCCTTGTGGAAGTTTGAAGACGCTCGTAATTCAGCATCTGTCGTGCCCGACATATCCGCGCCCACAAACCCTTCTCGTACAAGAAGCGAAAGCCTCGCACCTCAAGGCAAATTCTCCCGTAGAACGATACTGAATTGCACGGGCTTCACATCGCTCATCGCCTCGCGTTTGTCCCGCACGTTGCGGAAAATCCGCAGACAATTTCCCACCATCGCTTGCGGCGTTTGCGTAATCAACGCGTCCATCGTTCCGTCGATCAATAGCGCTCGCGTATCGGGCGTCAAGCCGTGACCGACGAACAGAATCTTCTGCTCGGAACGCGCTTCGACAATCGCGCGCGCGACGCCATCCGATCCACCGCCGCTGTTGTAAATGCCGGCGAGATCGGGATGCTGCTCCAGTAGCTTGCGCGTCTGCATGTGGTTGCGCTCGCTGTCGTCGTGTCCTTCGCGCAGTCCGATCACGCGCACTTGCGGAAAGGTCGATTCGATCAGATGCAGAAAGCCGATCTCGCGTTCTTCATGCCCGCGATAGTTGAGGCTGCCCGCAAGCATCGCAATCTTGCCGCTCGGCCGCGGCCCCATGAAACGCCCCAGCAGCAACGCGGCCGTGCGTCCGGCGGAACGATTGTCGATGCCCACATAAGCGAGCCGCCGCGCATTCGATAGATCCGAAATCAACGTGATCGCCGGCACGCCCTGGTCCGCGAGCGCATTCACCGCGTCGCGCACCACGGGATGCTCGAGCGCCATGAACACCACGCCGTCCGCGCGTTGTCCGTAATGCAGAAGACGGTCGGCCAGTTCCCTGGGATTGAAACTCTCGACGTAATGCACGCGGCACTTCATGTCCAACGCGTTCCACTGAGCGTGAGCGAAGTCGATATAGTCGCCGAGCATGAGCAAGTAGCGATTGGTGCCGGCAGGCAGCAGAAACGCTATACGCATCGGTTTGGAAGCGGACGCGGCAGGCGCGCCAGGCGTGAGCAGATAGCCGAGTTGCGCGGCCGCGTGCATCACGCGTTGCGCGGTGACGGCGCGCACGCCTTCGCGGCCATTGAGCACACGATCCACGGTGGCGGTCGACACACCGGCGGCGCGCGCAATGTCGGGAATGCGGGCGCGCGCGGCGGCGGTGAGGTGAAGCGGTTCGGACATGGCAGTCCTTCGCAGGGGAAGTCCATCAAAAAACATCAAGTTCGCGGTTTGACAGCGGTTGCCGCGCACGCCTAGTCTTGCAGCTATCACGCGACGACTCAACACCAGCGACAGGAAATCAAGGCGTTGTTCAGAGCGATGAGGGTTTTTGATGGATTCGACAGTCACATCAATTATAAGCAAGGAGACACTCAAATGGCCAACCTCGCGAGACGCACGCTGCTGCGTGCCGTAGCCGCCGTACCGGTGGCGGGCGCGCTGGGCTTTCCGTCGATCGTGCGCGCCGCGTCCGGCCCGGAGTTCGTGTTCAAGTACGGCAACAACTTGCCCCTCACGCATCCATTGAACGTGCGCGCGCAGGAAGCGGCGAATCAGATCAAGGAAGCGTCCAAAGGGCGCATGGAGATCCGCATATTCCCCAACAACCAGTTGGGCGGCGATACCGACATGCTCGCGCAGGTGCGCAGCGGCGGCATCGAGATGTTCACGCCGTCGGCGCTCGTGGTGTCGACGCTCGCGCCATCCGTTGCGATCAACGCGGTCGGCTTCGCGTTCAGCGACTACAACCAGGTATGGAGCGCGATGGACGGCAAGCTCGGCGCCTATGTGCGCGCGGCGATGCAAAAAGCCGGTCTCGAATCGTTCGAGAAGATGTGGGACAACGGCTTCCGTCAGACCACCACCAGCAACGGCCCGATCACGAGCGCGCAGAACATGCGCGGCCTGAAGATTCGCGTGCCGGTGAGCCCGCTCAGCATCGACATGTTCAAGGGTCTCGGCGCCGCGCCGACCAGCTTGCAATTCAGCGAAGTGTATTCGTCGCTGCAAACGCATATCGTCGATGCGCAGGAGAACCCGCTGCCGATCGTGCAAGTCGCGAAGCTCTATGAAGTGCAGAAGTACTGCTCGCTGACCAATCACATGTGGGACGGCTACTGGTTCGTATTGAACCCGCGCGCCTGGCAACGCTTGCCGAAAGACCTGCAAGGCATTGCCAGCGACGCCTTCAATCAAGGCGCGTTGAAACAGCGCGAGGATGTGCGCAAGCTCAACGACGCGGCTATCGCCGATCTGCAAGGCAAGGGCCTTGCGATCAACCGCACTTCGCCGGATACGTTCCGCGCGGCGCTGCGTCAAGCGGGTTTTTACGCGCAATGGAAAGGCAAGTTCGGCAATGAGGCGTGGGACCTGCTCGAACAATCGGTCGGCAAGCTCGCTTGAGTTCGGCTTACGCCAGCGAGCACGAGCGGTGAGTGCGCAAGAGACGAAGCGCGGCGGCCCGTCGCGAGGAGACTTCAGGATGTCGAATCACGCATTGAATCCAGCGGACGCAGCGGTTGCGCTGCCCGCGGCGAGCACGCCGCGCCGCTGGCTGAGCAGCTTCGATCGCGGTTTGATCGCGCTGGTGGAAGCCTGTGCGGCGGCGCTGCTCGCGATGGAAATGGTCGTGATGCTCGCTGGCGTGGTGAGCCGTTACGCGCTGCATCAGCCGCTGGTGTGGTCGGATGAACTGGCGGGGATTCTGTTCCTGTGGCTCGCCATGCTCGGCGCGGTGCTGGCGTTGCGGCGCGGCGAACATATGCGAATGACGGCGCTGGTCAGCCGCTTGTCGCCGCGGCGGCGCGCATTCGTCGATACGCTGGCGATCGCGGCGTCGATTGCGTTGCTCGCGCTGTTGATCGTGCCCGCGTACAACTACGCGTCCGGTGAGGCGGCGATCGTCACGCCCGCCTTGCAGATCAGCAACGCGTGGCGCGCGCTCGCGTTGCCGGTCGGCGCCGCGCTCATGCTGCTGGTCGGCTTGATTCGTCTCGCGCAGGTGAGCCGCGCGCGCGACGTCGTGATCGTGCTTGCGATTGCCGCGCTATTGGGTCTCGTCGCCGTATTCGCCGGGCCGTGGTTCCAGAGCCTTGGCAAGATCAATCTCGTGATCTTCTTCGTCGGCGTGGTGGCGATCGGCATTTTTTCGGGCGTGCCGATCGGGTTTTCTTTCGCGCTGGCCACGTTCGGCTATCTCGGCCTCTCGACTTTCACGCCGCTCGAAGTGGTGGTCGGCCGCATGGACGAGGGCATGTCGCATCTCGTGCTGCTGGCCGTGCCGCTCTTCGTGTTCCTCGGCTTGCTGATCGAAATGACCGGCATGGCGCGCGCGATGATCGAATTCCTCGCGAGCCTCGTCGGTCACGTGCATGGCGGTTTGTCGTTCGTGCTGATCGGCGCGATGTATCTGGTGTCGGGCATCTCCGGTTCGAAAGTGGCGGACATGGCGGCGATTGCGCCGGTGCTGTTCCCGGAGATGAAAAAACGCGGCGCGTCGGAAGGCGATCTCGTCGCGCTGCTCGCCACGACCGGCGCGCAAAGCGAAACGATTCCGCCGAGCATCGTGCTGATCACGATCGGCTCGGTCACGGGCGTGTCGATCGCCGCGCTCTTCACCGCGGGCATGCTGCCGGGCGCCGTGCTCGCGCTGATTCTGTGCGTGGTGGTGTGGTGGCGCTACCGCAACGAAGACCTGAGCGGCGCGCAGCGTTTCAGCAAGCAGCAGATCGCGCGGTTGTTCGTCGTGTCGCTGCCGGCGCTGGCGCTGCCGTTCGTGATTCGCATGGCGGTGGTCGAAGGCGTGGCGACGGCGACCGAAGTATCGACCATCGGCATCGCCTATTCGATGCTGATCGGTCTGCTGGTCTATCGCCGTTTCGAATGGCGGCGGCTCGGCCGCATGCTGGTGGATGCGGCGACTTTGTCGGGCGCGATTCTGTTCATCATCGGCTGCGCGACCTCGATGGCGTGGGCGCTCACTCAATCGGGTTTCTCGCAGGACCTCGCGCAATGGATCGCTGCGATGCCCGGCGGCGCGTATGGTTTCCTCGCGGTGTCGATCGTCGTGTTCGTGATGCTCGGCAGCGTGCTCGAAGGGATTCCCGCGATCGTGCTGTTCGGTCCGCTGCTGTTTCCGATCGCGCGGCTCGCGGGCGTGCATGAAGTGCACTACGCGATCGTCGTGATTCTGTCGATGGGCGTGGGGCTTTTCTCGCCGCCGTTCGGCGTCGGATACTACTCGGCGTGCGCGATCAGCAAGGTCAATCCCGATGCGGGCATTCGCCCGATCGTCGGCTACATGGGCGCGCTGATCGTCGGCCTGATTCTGGTCGCGGCGATTCCCTGGATTTCGATCGGGTTTCTCTAGGCTTTCTTCACAGGTTCGACACTCGGGCGCTGCATTGCCGCCGCGCCGGGGCGTCGCTCGTCCTTTAAAAACTGGCAGCAGCGGGAGAGTTTCATGAGTCGTTTCTTTGGCGAGATTCGTCAGGCCGGATACGTGGTGCGCGATATCGAGGCCGCGATGGACTACTGGAGCCGCGTGCTCGGCGTGGGCCCGTGGTTCTACAACGAACGCGTGCCGATCGAGAACTACGTGTATCGCGGCCAATCGTACGAGGTGCACAACTCCGTGGCGTTGGCGAACTCGGGGCCGTTGCAGGTCGAACTGATCCAGACGCGCAACGACGCACCCTCGATGTACCGCGACTTTCTCGCCGCCGGCAACACCGGCTTGCAGCACAACGCATACTGGACCACCTCGTTCGACGCGGACCTCGCGCGCTTGCGGGAGCAGGGCTTCGAGGTCGCGATGAGCGGCGAGGTGGGCCGCAACGGGCGCTTTGTCTACTTCGACACCGAGGATCATCCGGGTACCGTCATCGAACTCTCGGAGATCGCCGGGCCGAAAGGCAGGCTGTTCGACATGATCTACGCGGCGTCGCGCGATTGGGACGGCCGTGAGCCCGTGCGCCGCTTTCCTGATCTGAACGCGCTATGAACGCCACGCTGCAACGGAACACCGTTCACGACGACACGCTCGAAGCCGACTACCTGATCGAGACGCCGCTCGATCCCGCCCGCGTTGCCGACGTGATGGCGGGCGAGCAGTCGAGCGGCACATTCGTGCGCGTCGCCAACGAATCGGATGCGCTGCGCGCACGCAGCCGCGCGGGCGTGCTGCGCATCGAGGAACTCGAACCCGCGTCGCAACCCAGCTTGCCGAGCGCATGGCTCGCGCGCCAGGGCACGCCGGGACCGTGGCGTCGCGCGCGCGTGACGCTGTCGTTTCCGCTCGCCAACATCGGCGCGAATCTGCCGACGCTTGCCGCCACCGTCGCCGGCAATCTGTACGATCTGGGCGAGGTCACCGGCATGCGGCTGCTCTCGCTGCGCTTGCCTGTCGCCTATCGCGCGCGTTTCGAACTGCCGCGTCATGGCGTGGCGGGCACGCGCGTGCTGACCGAAGTGACGGGCGGGCCGATGATCGGCACCATCATCAAGCCGAACGTGGGCTTGAGCGCGGCGCAAACGGCGGCGCTGGTGCGCGAGTTGTGCGAAGCGGGCGTCGATTTCATCAAGGACGATGAAGTCTGCGCGAACCCCGCGCATGCGCCGCTCGCCGAGCGCGTGCGAGCGGTGATGGCGGAAGTGCGCCGCTACCGCGAGCGCAGCGGCCGCCGCGTGATGGTCGCGTTCAATATCACCGACGGACTCGACGCGATGCGCCGTCATGCGGAACTGGTCGAGCGTGAGGGCGGCACCTGCGTGATGGCGAGCATCAACTGGTGCGGTTTTTCCGCGATAGAGGCGCTGCGCCGCGCCACGCCGCTCGTGCTGCACGCGCACCGCAACGGCTACGGGATGATGTCGCGCGATCCGGCGCTCGGCATGTCGTTTCAGGCTTATCAGACGCTATGGCGTTTGACCGGCGTGGATCACATGCACGTGCACGGCCTCGCCGGCAAATTCGCGCAGAGCGACGCCGAAGTGATCGAGTCGGCGCGCGATTGCGCCACGCCGCTTGCGTCGGGTTGCGACGACCCGGTGCTGCCGGCGTTTTCCTCGGGCCAGTGGGCCGGCACCGCGCAAGCCACGTTCGACGCGGTGCGCTCCACCGACTTGCTGTTCATGTCGGGCGGCGGCATCCTCGCGCATCCCGATGGTCCGGCGGCAGGCGTGACGAGCGTGCGTCAGGCATGGGCGGCCGTGCAGGAACACACGCCGTTGCCGGTGTTCGCGGAGCATATGCCGGAACTGCGGCGCGCATTGGCATTTTTCGGCGGGCGAGCGTGAGCGAGGCACAGGTCATCAAAGAGAGCAGCGACTCGCGCCGGTTGCATGGCAACGGTCCGCATTACGCCTTCTATGGCGACGACTTCACAGGCGCGACCGACACGCTTGCGCATCTCGCCCGCGCCGGTCTGCGCACCATGCTGTTCTTCGCGCCACCCGATGCCGCGCGTCTTTCGACGCTAGGCCGTCTCGACGCGCTCGGCGTTGCCGGCGCGGCGCGGACGATGTCGCCGGCTGAACAGCAAGCGGAGCTGTCGCGCGCCGGCGCCGCATTTGCCGCGCTCGGCGTGCGCGTGATGCACTACAAAGTGTGCTCGACATTCGATAGCGCGCCGGAGATCGGCAGCATCGGCGTGGCGATTCGCACGCTGCGCGCGCACTGCGCGAATCCGCTCGTGGCGGTGGTCGGCGGGCAGCCGAATTTGCGGCGCTATTGCGTGTTCGCCGAACTGTTCGCGGCGGCGGGCGCGGACGATCATCAACAGTCGATCTACCGGATCGACCGTCATCCGACGATGAGCCGTCATCCGGTGACGCCGATGCACGAAGCGGACTTGCGTGTGCATTTGCAACGGCAGGGCGTGGAAAACGTGCAATCGGTCGATTGGCGCTGCTACACGGCCGGCGATGCCGCGTTGCAAACCGAGGTGCGGCGTCGGCTCGATTCGAAACCCGACGCATTGCTGTTCGACGTGCTCGACGACTCGCATCTGCACGCGATTGGCCGCGTGATCGCGCATCACGCGGCGGAATCGGCGCCCTTGCTCGCGGTAGGCGCGAGCAGCGTCGCGCAGGCTTATTCGCTGGCGCTGGATCCGCGCGCTGAACATCAACACGCCGAAGCGCGCGAGCACGTAACGCTGGCGCGCGCACAAGGACCGGTGTTCGTGCTGGCAGGCAGCCTCTCGCCATTGACCGAAGTGCAGATTGCCGCCGCGCATTCGTATCTGCGCGTGGAACTGGACCCGCTGCAAATGACCGGCGATAGCGCGTCCGACTATCTGGCAACGCGCGCCGCGGCGATAACGGGACCATTGCGCGACGGACGCAACGTCCTCGCCTTCACGACGCGCCGTGCCGAACACACGGCAGGCGCGTTGCCGCGGCTCACGCACGCATGCGCCGCGCTGCTGCAACAGGTGCTCGGCAACGCGCACTTGCGACGCATCGGCATTGCGGGCGGCGATACGTCCAGCTTCGCCGTGCGCGCGCTCGGCGCCTGGGGCTTGTCCTATCTCGCGCCGCTCCCGGCAGGCGTCACCGTATGCCGCCTTCACGCCGACCGTGCTGAACTCGACGGCATGGAGATCATGCTGAAAGGCGGACAGATGGGCGACGCGGATCTTTTCGAGCAACTGCTCGCCGGTGTCGACGGCGAGAAAGCACCTGGACGTTAGCCGTTGTCGGCGAACTCCGGATAAAGCGTCATGCCGCCGTCGACGAACAAGGTCGTGCCGACCACGTAATCGCTTTCATCGGAAGCGAGCCAAACGGTGGCCTTGCCGATATCGTCCGGGTTGCCGACGCGACCGTAGGGAATCAACTGAAGCAGCCTGTCCTGCTCGGGCTTCGACTCCCAGGCGTCCTTGTTGATCCGTGTGCGAATCGCGCCCGGCGCGATCGAATTGACGCGAATGCGCTCGGGCGCCACTTCTTGCGCGAGGGATTTCATGAACATCAGCACGCCGCCTTTGGACGCGGCGTAATTGACACGCCTCGCCCAGGGAATCACTTCGTGCACCGAGCTCATGCAGATGAGCTTGCCGAGCGCTTTTGACACGGGCCGTGGCCCGCGTCGCCGGAATTCCTTCACGGCTGATTGCGCCGTGAGAAATTGCCCGGTCAGATTGGTCGCCAATACCGTTTGCCAGTCTTCCAGCGTCATCTCGGCAAATGCGCTGTCTCTCTGCAAGCCCGAATTCGCAACCACGATATCGACGGTGCCGAATCGCGCGCGGCACGCATCGAACATGCTCTCGACCTGATCGCGATCGGCCACATCGGCCCCAACCGCGAGCGCTGCGCCACCCGCCTTTTCAATCTCGTCGGCGAGCTTTTCGGCTGATTCGGCATGGGTGTGATAGTTCAGGACCACCGCCGCGCCCGCGTTCGCAAGCGCTTGTGCAACGCCGTATCCAATGCCGGAACTGGCGCCGGTCACCAGCGCAACCTGATTCTCGAGTAGCTTTTCCATCGCATTCTCCGGCTTCGCCATGTGAATTCAAACCGGCAATCGACATGGCAAAGCCGCCGGATATCGATGCGGCGACCTGCATCGACAGCGGCGGCCGGCCTGGTTCGAAGTATCGAACCGGGCGTTTCGATCGGGCTATATCACCCCGGCGACCAGCAGCACGATCACGACGATGAGCACGACGCCGATACCGCCGGTAGGCGCATAGCCCCATGAACGGCTATGCGGCCAGGTCGGCAGTGCGCCGAGGAGGAGAAGAATCAGCACAATCAGAAGAATGGTTCCCAGCATGTTAAAGACCTCCGCTTGGTTGACGGACCTTCTTTCACGACAGCCACGCAAGGCGCGCCCTCGGGGCGCCTGGCGAAAGGCGGCATCGATGTCGTGATTGAGCAAGGCGCGTGCCCAGGAGGGATGTCAAAACGGAGCCGTTTGAAGTCGATACGCCGCGACATCCATTATTGACGGGCGGTCTGACGCCCCTGCGCGTTTGCTGGCGCAGGGGTGTTTCCAATTGCGGACATCTCGCGCGTCCTACAGGTAGGACCCTTTGATGCGGCCTTCGAAGATGGCGGTGTTGATTTCCCAATCGTCGACCTGGCCCAGGCCGCCCTTGTCGACGGTGACGACAACCGAACGGCCGCCGTGCAGCGCTTTCATCTGTTCGGCGGTGAGCGTGTCGTCGTGGGCGGGGTCCGCTGAACGCGGCAGGTCTTTGATGATGACAGTGGATTTCATGGCGTTACTCCAGAAAGTGGACGGGCGAGCACGATGCGGTGCTCAGCCTGACTTCTGCAAGGGCTATGCCATTTTGCGTGCGGCCGGCGCGGAAAACACGGGCGGTTCGGCAACGCGCGTCCTGTCTGGGCGGCGCGAGATGACCCCGTCAAACGCCGCGTTCGATCGACCCGGGATTGAATCGGAGTGTGCGGCGCGGTCCCACAGCTCGCGCGCCGGTTGTTGGCTGGCGGCGCTCCATGCGGCGGTTGCGGATGGCGACCGGATGCGAGGGATGCGAAGGATGCGAGGAACGCGGGCGCACACGCGCCCGCCGCTCAAAACGCGAACGGCACGCGCATCGAGCGCGTGCCGTTGCGGACAACAGTGGAATCGAAGTCTAGTAGCGGCGCAATGCCCTGCGCTGCATCGCCGCCGTGACAACCGTCTGGTGCGCGGCGGGAAAGCCGGGCGGATATTCGACGACGCGCGCCGAGGCCGGCACGAGTGGCACCGCGCCATTCAATCGCGCACCGATGCGTGCTCCGCCAACAATGGCGGCCATCGCCTGGCGGTCGAGTTCGACGCTGTCGGTGAGATCCTTGATCATGAGCTTGGCCATGAGGGCTCCGGAGAAATGCCGAGCGGGCGGCCGGTGCGATTGTCCGGTCGCCGCTTCGATATGTCGTTAAGTGTGCGGTGGTCTCGTCGCACTATGAGTATAGGAAATCTGCTTGCAGCGCGCCGCTTCATTATGAAGAGGCGGCAGTAGGGAAGCCCCCGGTCCTTCGCTACCGCACGCCGTCACACGGCAGCGAAGTTGCCGCCAAAGAGTTCCGGGCTGACGTTCAGGTGCAGCGGCACCACGCCCGCGCCGATCACGCCGATGTTGTTGAGCGCGGCGACGTTGACGGTCTGGAACTGGGCGAGGTTCTGGTTTATCGCGACGTTGACGTTGGCAATGGTGCCGAGGCCGGCCACGGACGGCAGACCGGGCGTGCCGGTGCCGCCGGCCACCGCCGACATGGCACGGCGGTCGAGATAACAGGTGCGAGACAGATCGCGAATCATGAGGGATGACATGGTGAATCTCCAAGGGTGCGCGGAAGACGGGCGTGGACGACGCGAGGCGAAGAGACCCGTGAGCACGGGCGCTTCGCCTCGTCGTGCTTTACACGTGGATGTTGTTGCTCGACGTGATGCTCGGATCGATCGTCGAATGGATGCCGGCGGCGAACGCGACGTTGTTGCCGTTGGCGTTCTGGATGTCCATCGACGTGTTGATCAGTTGCGTCGCGTCGACCTTCTTGCTGTTGTTCGGGGCGAAGACCGGGCTGAAGTTGTAGTACGAGGTCGAGGGACCGAAACCGCCGCGCACGGCGCTCATGGCTTTGCTGTCGAGTTGTTCGGTGATGGACAGGTCTTTGATCATCAGTGCGTTCATGGTAAATCTCCTGGAAGAAAAAATGAGAGTTTTGCGATTGGGTTCGAGCAACTTGTCTGCTCGAGTGTCACTAATGCACGGCCTGTGCCAGTTTTATTCTGGCATCCAAAGAAAGTTTGCGCAGGCTTGCTGCATGGGGCTTTCGAGCCGCACTCACGCGTTCGAGCCGATCCATGGACGCGCTTCCGCCTCTCGCTACTGGTGGGAGGCGCCCGACAGACCACCGCATGCTGTTGGATGCCGCGCGACACCGTCACGGCGCGCACGCAGCGGGGCAATCCTGGTTTGCGAAAGCGTGGGCCGGGGGCTAGTATCGAAGCGGCACATGTAACTGGTTACGACAGGTTTTCTATCAGCCCGAGCGGTTTCGGTCGCATGCGATCCGGCCCAACGGCAGCGGCGGCGCTTCGCACAAATGGCTAGCCTTGCGCGTGTGATTCACGACTTCCAGAGCGGCGAGCTGTCGCGTGACGAGCTCGTCGCTCAACTCGACAGCACGTTGACGACCGAAGGTCTCGGTCCCACGCAGCTGCTGGAGATGCTCGGCACGGCGCATCGCAAGACACCGCTCCCCGAGGATCTTTACGCGGAAGTGCGGCGGCGCATCGAGCAGTTGCGCGTCTCGAACGTGGCCGCGGGCGGCGAGGAAACCGGCATTCAGACCACGGTCGATATTCCGTCGGCACGCTCCGCAGGCGCGGGCCAAAAGCCGGGTGGCGCAAGTACGCCGGGCGCCGCGAATCCTCCCGGCCACGACCAGATCAAAGGCACCGGCGACACGTTGAACAACCGCTTCGTGCTGGAGGAATGTCTCGGCGTCGGCGGCATGGGCACGGTGTACAAGGCGCTCGACTTGCGCAAGCTGGAGGCGTCCGATCGCAAGCCGTATCTCGCGGTCAAGGTGCTCAACGTGCAGTTCCGCGGCAATCCGAATTCGCTCGTCGCGCTGCAACGCGAGGCGCGCAAGGCGCAGGTGCTCGCGCATCGCAACATCATCACGGTGTACGACTTCGACCGCGACGGCCCGATCGTCTATCTGACGATGGAGTACCTGAGCGGCAAGCCGCTCAGCCAGTTGCTGCGCACGCCGGGCTATCAAGGCATGCCGGTGCGCGCCGCGCTGCCGATCGTGCGCGGCATGTGCGGCGCGCTCGCCTACGCGCATGAACGCGGCTTCGTGCACTGCGATTTCAAACCCGCCAATGTATTTCTGACGACGAACGCCGAAGTGAAGGTGATCGACTTCGGCATTGCCCGCGTGTTCCAGCGGCCGGAGGAGGAGAGCGACGCCACCGTGTTCGATCCCGGCAGCCTCGGCGCGCTGACGCCGGCGTATGCGAGCCCGGAAATGATCGAGCATCGCGAGCCCGATCCGCGCGACGATATTTATGCGCTCGGCTGCATCACCTACGAGTTGTTGACGGGCCACCATCCGTTCGACCGTTTATCGGCGACGCAGGCCCGCAACGCCGACTTCAAGCCGCAACGGCCGCCGAACCTGGACGCGCGACAGTGGCGCGCGTTGCGTGCCGCGCTCTCGTTCGACCGCAACACGCGCATGCCGAGCGTGGTGCGCTTCATCGCGGAGTTCGACAACGAAGCGCGCGCGGAGAAGTCCGGCAAGCTGGCGAAGGTGGGGCTCGCGGGTTTCGCGGTGGTATGCGCGGCGGCGGTCGGCGTGTTCGCGCTGCGCTCGGCGCCGGATCGGCAGAAAGGCGCGCAGCCGGTCGAGGGTGCTTCGCAGGCGTTGGCGGATCGGGCGGCTTCGTCGTCGTCGAGTGAGGCTGCAGGAGGTAAGGTGGAGCCCGCGCCAGCGGCGACGGTAGGGTCCACTGCGGGGTCCACCGCGGGGTCCACTGCGGGTTCCACTACGGAGCCCACCGCTGGGTCCGCCGCCGCACCGGCCTCGCCACCCGTTGCAACACCACCCGCTCCCAAACCGGCGCTGACGCTCGCCGCCGTCACGCCGGTACTCGCGCAAGTGCCGTGTTCGGCGCTCGCCGCTTCCGCGCAGGACCACGCGTTGACCGTGCGTGGCTACGTGTCGCAACGCCATGGCGCTGCGCGTCTGAAGGACACCCTCAGCGCCTTGCCAGGCGTCGATACCGTCGCGCTCGAAGTCGAGCCGGTTGCCGACGACAAATGCGACACCGTCAAGGCGCTCGCACCGTACTGGATTCACAACTGGCAAGCCGGCCGCGTGGCGGCGCTGCATGTGCGGCCGCCCGGCGGACAGTTGAGCGAAGGCGACTCGCTCGTCGTCGACGTCACCACGCCCGCCTACGATTCCTACGTGAACCTCGACTACTACCAGCTCGACGGCAACGTCGTGCACATGGTGCCGAGTCCGCGCGCGAAGGATAATCAGGCGCCGCCGCGCTATGCGGCGACGGTCGGCAGCGCGGGCGACTGGGTGATTTCGAAACCGTTCGGATCGGAGATGGTGGTGCTGCTCATCACGCCGGCGCCGCTATTCGACAAGCCGCGTCCGGAGAGCGAATCGCGCGCCGATTATCTGCGCGCGCTCGATGCGCGGCTCGCGCAGATCGCCGGCAAATATGGGCAGGAGCGGATCGTCGCCGACTTCGCGCCGATCACGACGAAGCCGCGTGCGCCGTGAGCAAGCGCGAACCCGGCGCGCCCGGATTTCGCCGCGCGCCGATGATTCGAGCCGCAAATCGCCCGCCTCACTTGAGGTCTTTCACGACCCGAAAGCCATCCTGCGATTGCCGCACGCCCGCGCTGTATTTGAAGCGCGTCGCGCTCAGCATGTAGCCGCCGCCTTCACGCCACGAACCGCCGCGAATCACGCGCATGTCGCAAGCGGGGTTCTCCCACGCGCGGCCATCGGCGGGCGCGCCCTGGTAGGAGTTGTGCCAGCAATCGGCCGTCCATTCCCAGACGCTGCCGTTCATGTCGTACAGGCCGAACGGATTCGGCGCGAACGAACCGGCGGCCTCGGGTCCTTCCTTATGCCACGGGTCGCCGCAGTCTTTGCAATTGGCGTTGCCCTTGCGCATCTGATCGCCCCACCAGTAGGCGGTCGCCGTGCCGCCACGGACCGCGTATTCCCATTCCGCCTCGGTCGGCAAGCGGTACGGTTTGCCGGTGGTCTTGCTCAGCCACTTCACGTATTGCTGCGCGTCGTCCCAACTGATGTCGCGTGCCGGCGCCGCTTTGTTCGCGTTGCTCTCGGGTGTCAGCTTCGGACAGGCGTTGGCGGCGACGCACGCGTTCCATTGCTCCACCGTCACCTCGTATTTGCCGATGGCGAACGGCGCGCCGATGTTCACGTGATGCACGGGTTTTTCGGAAGGATCGTCGGTGCCGCTGCCCATCGGGAACGAGCCGGCCGGCAACGCGATCATGATCGGGCAGGTGGCGCAATCACGGCTCTCGCCCGCGCTCGGCGGACGCGTTGCGGGCTTTTGCGCGGCCGATGCAGCGGGCGGAGCCGTAGCCGGCGCCGCGCTTGCGCCTGGCGTGGGCGTCGCGCGCGGGCGTTCTTGCGGTGGCGCGCTGGCCGGAGCGATTGGAGCGGTTGGGGCGGTTGGACGCGCGGCTTGCGGCGCGGGCGCGGTAGCCGGCGCATTCGACGCCGCCGCGCGCAACCGGTCGATGCGTGCATGCGCGAGCGTGGCGAAGCGGCCGTTCGGATACGCCTTCAGGTAGGCCTCGTAATCGGCGGGGTAGTTGCTGTCCTTGATCGAATTCCAGAACGTGATTTCGTATTGCTCGCTGCTGTCTTTCGGGAGAATGCCTCGGCTGCGCAGTGTCACGACGTGGTCGGTTTCGTTGACGGCCAGGAGCGATGCGGGAAGGACATTCCCCGCGAGGCGAAATGGCTCGGTCAGCGACGAAGCCATCCACGGCTGTTGCTCGCCGCCGGTCACGTCGCGGACCCGAGCGGCGACGCGCTCCAGCAGCGCGGAAAAATCCTGCGACGAAGCGCCGTCGAGCGCGCGCAGCAATGCGTTGGTGTAGACGCCATGACGCATGCCGTCCGCGGCAAAACCGCCGGGCGCGGTGGCATAGGCAACCAGTGTGTTGGCGGAAAGTGCCGGTCCGGCGAACGTGACGTCAGTTGAAAAGGGATTATTCAGGCAGGCATCGAGGATCGCGAGATTGAATCCACCTGTATGCATCGCCTGAAGCACGCTATTCAGGTCGACACCTTCGTTGATGAGCGAAGCGGGCGAGCGCGCATCGAGTCCGGCGGGAATGAGCAGCGTCTGCCGGCCGACTTGCACGCCATGCCCGGCGAAATAGAACAGACCGGTGCCGCCCGCGCGCAAACGCCGATGGAATTCACCAATGGCCTGCTGCATTTGCCGAGGTGTCGCATTGGTGCGCAAGATCACATCGAAGCCGAGCGCGCGCAATGTATCGCGCATGGCTTCGGCATCGCGCGGTGCGTTATCGCGAAGCGGGTCCGCTCGATCGCCATTCGCGCCGTTGCCGATCACGAGCGCGACGCGGGGAGAAGCCGCATTGTTCTCGTGTGGCGCGAACGCGGAGACCGTCATGCCGGGCGCCGCCGCGATATGTTCCGCCCGGACATTTGGCGCAGTCGCGCAAGCACTGCCCCAATGCGCCTGCATGACCCCGGCCACGCACACCAGCACGAATATTCGCCACATCTTCACATCCTGTTTGTTCCGGACAGAACCCAGGCATTCGAGCACCGCGCCGCTCGCGGCAACCGCCAGAGTGAACCGGAGAGAAGTATCGACGCCGCCACGACTATCCATCTGCAACCTGCTAACAACGATAGCACGCGCTTCGAGCGCCACAACTGTCGCTTATCCTCAGTGCGTTATACGGTTAACGAGCATTGCGTATCTTTTTGGCAAGTTACGTCCTAAGCTGATTCACAAAGTAACGCGGCATGTCGTTTTAATCAGGCGGCCGTTCAACAACGCGCGCGCTCGCGACATCCAGCAGGACGCCCGGCAGCCTTGCGGCCGAGGCGGCCATGACCACTCTTCGGGAGAGTGCGCAATGAGAAGAACCAACACACTCGTCGTTCTCGCGATGCTAGGCGGCGCGGTGTTCTGCGGGCCCGTGCTCGCCGAGCAAACCGCCTCGCCGCAGACTGCCGAGGAGTACATCATCTGGCCGGCGGACGGCGCGGTGATTCACGGCGGCAAGCTATGGGTGCGCATGGGACTGCGCAACATGGGCGTGTGCCCGAAGGGCGTCGCGTTTCCGAACTCGGGGCATCACCATCTGCTGATCGACACCGATCTGCCGCCGTTCGATCAGGAAATTCCGTCGGACCGCAATCACCTGCACTTCGGCGCGGGCGAAACGGACGCGCGCATCGAGTTGCCGCCGGGCAAGCATACGTTGCAACTCGTTCTCGGCGATCACAACCACGTGCCGCACGCACCGCCCGTGCACTCGAAAAAGATCACCATCACCGTGCAATAAGACCAGCGCGAGCCGTTTATTCAAAACGGGTCCGTCAGGACGGAGAGACCAATATGTACAAGATCATCGCGGCCGCCGCGTTCATGACGCTGTCGGCCCTGGCGTCGCCGACTCTCGCCACAGCCGGGCCGACGGCGGCGCCGGCCGGCGCGTATGCGTATATCGGCTATCCGAACGACGGCCAGGTGGTGCCGGCCAACAGGCCGTTCAAGGTATGGTTCGGCTTGCGCTACATGGGCGTCGCGCCGAAAGGCGTCAAATTTCCGAACACCGGCCACCATCATCTGTTGATCGACGCCGATCTGCCGCCGCCGGATCAGGAAATTCCCTCTGACCGCAATCACCTGCATTTCGGCGCGGGCGAAACGGAAACCACGATTCAACTGCCGCCGGGCAAGCACACGTTGCAACTGTTGATGGGCGACGCCGCGCATGTTCCGCACAATCCGCCGGTGTACTCGAAGAAAATCACGGTCATTGCGCGGTGAGCCGGCGCGAGACACGACTTGCCGATGCCGCTGTCTCGCCGCAGCCAACAAGTTCTCACACGTTGTTGGCTGCAATCCACCACTCGCGGCTGATCGTTTCCCCCTCGTTGTATCGGCGCTCGCGGCGGATCGTACCGCAAGCCCTTTATCTAAAGCATTCCGGCAAATTTCTTAGGATCGGGAAGCAAGACTGGCACAGCCCATGCGTTAGTGACACTCGAGCAGACAAGTTGCTCGAACCCAACCGAAGCACTGTGCAGTGACCCCTTCCAGGAGATTTACCATGAACGCACTGATGATCAAAGACCTGTCCATCACCGAACAACTCGACAGCAAGGCCATGAGCGCCGTGCGCGGCGGCTTCGGCCCCTCCTCGTCGTACTTCAACTTCACGCCGGTGTACGCGCCGAACAACAGCAAGACCGTCGACGCCACCCAGCTGATCAACACGACGATGAACATCCAGAGCGCGAACGGCAACAACGCAGCGTTCGTCGCGGGCGTCTCGACCACGATCAACCCGCATGTGACGTCGAGCAACAACATCTTCGTGTCCTGAACGGCGCACGCCGCCGCGGAGGCTTTAAGGCCTCCGCGGATCGCGCACCGGTAATAGCTGAAAAAGTTCTCGCACCAATCGTTCTTTTCATACGACCTCGCGTCACCGCCGATCCCCGCGCTTCATCTTCCTGCATCGCTTCGATGGTGAAGCCGCGCGGGAGATGCTTTACTTGAAGCGTGCGTTCTCCTCGTGCAGCGAAGCCGGTGTCATCGGAGAAAATCGTGTCAGCGTTGCTTGATTCATCGGTTCGTCAGCGCTTCTTCGCGACATCGGCGCCATGCTGTCCGGCAATGCGGCCGGCGAATTCAAAGCGCGCGGTTCAGGCGTTTCGCGGGCTCTGCGCGGCAACGCTATGCGCGCTCTCGCTGTCTGCGTGTGTCGATGTCAGCATGCCCGATTACAAGCGGCCCGACACGCCGGAGAAGACCTCGTGGTCGGATCGGCAAGGCGCGCCCGTGTCGGCCACGGCGACCATCGAACCGGATTGGTGGAAGGGCTTCCACGATCCGTATCTCGACACGCTGATCGGCAAAGCGATCGCCGGCAACTTCGACATCAAGGTGCTGGCCGCGCGTATCGAGGTCGCCAGCACGCAGATCGGCGAAGCGAGAGCCGGCGCGTTGCCGACCATGGACCTCGGCGCCGGCGCCAGCTTCCAGAAGACCACCGGACAAACCTTCGCCAAGCAGTACAACCTCGGGACCCAGGTGAACTGGGACATCGACATCTGGGGCAAGGTCGCCAAGGGCGTGCAGGCGCAAAAGGCCGAATTCCACGCAAGCGAGGCGGATTGGCGTGCCGGCTATCTGGAACTCGTGTCGAATGTGTCCAGCACCTATTTCCAGATCCTGCAATTCGACGATCAGATCGAGCAGCAGCAGAAAACACTCGTCACGAACCGACAGATTCTCGCCATTTACGACGGCCAGCGCCGCAGCGGACTCGTGCCGCAAACTCAGGTGTTACGCCAGCAGGCGGAAATCAACCGCTTGACGAATCAGTTGCTCGAACTGCGCCGCTCGCGCGACCTTGCCAACAACGCGCTCTCCACGCTGCTCGGCGTGCCGGCGGGTGAATTCCAGCTACCCAAGGGTCATTTGCAGCAACGTGTGCAACTGCCTCCCGTACCCGGCGGCTTGCCCGCGCAACTGCTCGCACGCCGTCCCGACGTGGTGGCCGCGGAATTCAGAGTGCTGGAAGCCTACGACCTCGTCGGCCAGGCCAAGCTCGCGCAACTGCCGACCATCAGCCTCACCGGGCACGGCGGCACCGCCAGCTTCGCGTTGACCGACCTGCTGAAGTCGTTCACCTACGGCTTCATGCCCAGCATCAACATTCCGTTGCTCGATCCTGGCGTGAGGGCGCATGTGAAGGTCACGAAAGCGCAATCGACGGTTGCCGAACAGCAATATCGCGTGGCCGTGATGGGCGCATTCGAGGAAGTGGAAAACGCGCTGGTCAATCTGAATTCGCACAAGGCGCAGCGCGTGGAGTTGCAGGAGGAAGTGTCGCGTCTGCAAATCGTCGCCGATCAGATTCAGTCGCAATTGCGCCTTGGCGTGGTGTCGCAACTCGAAGTTTTCGAAACCGAGCGGACGTTGCTCGAAGCGCAACAGCAACTGCTTGCCAATCACCAACTGATTCTGTCCGACACGGTGCTGCTTTATAAGGCGCTGGGCGGCGGCTGGCCGAGCGTCGATGTACAGGCCGAAGTAAAGGAACACTGAGGGAACACCGAGGAAACACCGAGCCGACCCGCGATGCGGCGCGCAGCGAGAGCATGTCGGCTCGATGTGGCGCGCTCGTCGCTTTCATCAACCACATTCGAAATTGACTCTTGCGATGCGTGACTTACAATCATTGAGGGGCCGAATTGTGTTCGGCTCACACCAACAACATTGTCTTTTCGCCGTCGTCCCTTATTCCGTTTTCGCCGCGTTCCTCACGCAGCGCGAAGACGATTAGCGATCCGCATAAAATGGCCGCCGGCGAAGCTCCGATTGCTGAGATGCGCGCGACAGTAGACGCTGCGTTCGACGTGGTGTTGTCGCCGGTTGCGTGCGCGCAGCGTCCGCCGCTCGACGCGATCCGTATCGTAGACAGTCTGTTCGCGATCGGCCGCAGCGAGGCGCCGTTCACCGACTATCCCACTGAACGGATCGCGCGCCTGTCCCGCCGCCATGCGCGGGTTTTCACGGAGCATGGCGCGGTATACGTCGCCGACCTCGGCAGCAAGAACGGCACGACGTTGAACGGCAACGCCGTGCGGCAAACACCGGCCCGCGTGCGCGCCGGCGACGAATTGTGCTTCGGCGGCGAGCTTTGCTACAGGGTAGGCATCGAGCCGCGCGCGCGCATCGTGGCGGCGGCAAGTTCAGCGCCCGTGCCCGGCTTGCTGCTCGTGCCGCAGCGTGACGATCTCGGGCTGCAACCGGTCGAGGTGCATGCGTTTCCGTTCCTCGTCAGCAAGGCCGATGAGATCTTCTCGCGCTATAAAGAGCGCTATCCGCATCAGGTCAATTACATCTCGCGGCGTCACGCGCACATCTTCATGAAGGGCGGCGAGCTGTACGTCGAGGATCTCGGCAGCACCAACGGTACGTTCGTTGGCGGAAAACGCCTGGACGAATCGGCCGTGCCGCTGGCGGAGGGCGACGTCGTTGCATTTGGCGGCGACCACTTCGTCTACAGGGTGTCGCTGCACAAAGCGCCTGAAGTCGAGCCCACCGTGACCCAGCTATTGCTCAACCCCGCCGTCGAAGAAGCTGCCGATGCCGACAAGACAACATTCGTCGGCGCGGCGCATTCGTTCCTCGATATCTTTTGCGTGGACCCAGGGCTGCAGCGCGAGGACGAAGTCAACGAGGCGGCGCAGTCCGTCTCCGCGCATGCGAAGCGTGACGCGCCGACCGGCGCCGCGCGAGGGGCGCACGGCACGAATGGCGCCCACGATGCCAAAAGCCCGGGTGGCGCGAACGTAGCGAACAGCGCGCACGCTGGAAAAGGCGCAACGCGGCGCTGGCGCTTGCTGACGGGCGAACTCGCCAAGGCTTTCGCTGGCAGCGATCGGGCGATGCTGAAGCGCATCGCGGGATGGGGCGGCGTGGGCGTCGTCGTGCTGCTCGCGATATCGGCGGCGCTGTACATGCGCGGATCGTCGGAGCGGGAATTGAAGAACCTGCTGGCGAGCGGCGACTATACCAGCGCGGTGGCGGCGGCGAACGGCTATCTCGCGAGCCATCCGACGGACACGAAAATCAGCGCGCTCGCGAGCGAGGCGCTGCTGAAGGCGAAGCTCCCCGCCTGGCTGAACACACTGCAAAAGGCGCAGTTCGACGAGGCCGACGCACAGTTGAAGCAGATGAGATCGTTGAGCGCGAACAATGCGGACGCCGCATCCCTCGTCGGCGAATTGCAATGGGTGGGCGATCTCGAACGCTTCGTCGCCGGGCGCGGCGGCGTGGATGCGCCGATCCGCATGTACGCGGACGAGACCGTCATTAGCGGCCTGCTGCAACGCTGGGAAGACGACGCGAAGAACCATCAGCGCACGCTCGACCGGATCGCCTCATATGTGCCCGTGTTCGCGGAGCCGTACGCGCAGGCGCTGAGCCATCTGCGCAAACTGGAAAGCGACGATTCGGTGTACCTCGCCGCCATCGACCGCTTGAACGGAACGATCCACACCGAACTGGCGCGCGACAAACCCGATGCGCTGCCGCCTGTGCTCGACGATTATGCGCAGCGCTATCCGCGTCTCGCGGGGCTCGACCGCTTGCGCGAGGACTTGCGCGTCTACACCGACTTGCTGAACGCGGCGGTCAGCCGTCAACTGACACCCTTGCTCGCGATGTTGAAGAAGGCTCGCTTCAGCACACCGCCGTTTCAGGCGCAGTTCGCGCAACTGTCGGCAAGCCGGCTGCCTTCAGCGGATGTCATTGCGCGTCATGACGCGTTGAGCGCGGCGTGGCAGCGCGGCGACGCGCAGCAGGCATTGAACGGCTTGCAGGCGATGCCCGCCGGTCAGTGGTCGGACGTGCTCGCGGCGGAACTGGCGCACAAGAAAGCGCTGCTCGATCAATTCGCGGACTTGCAGAAAACGCGCGGCGGCAAGGATTACGACCAACGCCTGCTGTCGTTTTACGCGAGTCTCGATCCGACGACGGACGCGTGGTTCGTGCAGTCGATCCAGAAAGACGTCGCCGCGTTGCACGACAAAGCGCTGGCTCGCGCGCAAGATCTGCTGCTGCGCGCACAAAGTCTGTGGAAGCAATACCGCGCGAGTGGTTCGATTGGCGGCACGCAACGGCTTGAAGCCGGGATTTCAGCCGGTTTCCGCAACGAGGCGCGTCTGCTCTCGGAGGCGCAGGCCGCGGCGCAGCAAGGCATGCGCATCTACACGCAACTGAAGGCCGACCATCCCGCCGACTTCGACCGCCTGCTGGCTGACGTCGAAGCCGAAACGAATTTGCAGCGCCGTTCACTGACGGAACTGCGCATGGTGCTGGACCCCGGACTGTTGAAGGCGAAGCTGGCGTTGATCGGAGGCGAGCAGAGTGAAACGCGACAGTCACCCTAGACCGTTGTCGGAGGCGCTGGAGGATCACAGCGTCGAAGGCATCGCCATTCTCACCGCCGAACCGGTGCGGCTCGCGCGCGCGCTGATCTGGGCGATGGTCGCGCTGGTGCTGGCCGGCTTGCTGTGGTCGTTCGTGGGGCGCGCGGACGTGATCGTCAGCGCCCAGGGCACGTTGTCGCCGGAATCGGAAGTGCGCCGCATCTATGCGCCGATCGACGGCGAACTGGCCGACCTGTATATCGCCGAGGGCCAACCCGTGTCGAAAGGCGACGTGCTGGCGCGGCTGAATGCGCGCGGCGCGATCGAGGCGGCCAGCAACGCGCTGCAAGCGCAGTTGAAACTCGAGGACGCCGAGCGCGACTGGAAACAGTTTCCCGAGAAGAAGGCGCTCATGGAGCGCAAGGCGGCCGCGCTGAAAGCGCAGTTGGAAGTGGAGGCGCGCCAGCACGAAAACCGTCTCTCCGAAGGCACGACCAAGCTCGCCGAAGGACAGAAGGCCGAGCTCGACGAAGCGCGCAGCGTGCTCGACAACGCTCGCCGCACGCGCGAGGCGGCGCGTCAGGAACTGGACCGCTACTCGCGGTTGTTCGTGCAGCCAGGCGGTGGCGGCATCGCCGAATTGCAGGTGGAGCAGAAACGCACCGCCGCGATGGAAGCGGACAACGCATACCGCGTCGCGCAATCGAAACTCGCGGAACTGGATTTCCGCCTGAGCCATCAATACGCGCAGGCCAACGCGCAACTCGAAACCAGCGGGCAGCAAACCGTCGATCTGCAACTTCAATACGACGCGGCGGTGCGCGACATCACCGACGCGCAAGACAAGCTGCGTCTGCAATTGCAAACGGCGCGCCTCGTGTCGGAGGCCGCCGCGCGAATTCGCTTCGAGAACATCGACAAGGACAATTTTCTGCTGATTCTCGCGCCGGTCGCGGGCGTCATCACCGACGTCACGTCGACCCAGCGCGGCGACAAGATCCAGGCGAACGCGCCGCTCGGCGGCATTGCGCCGAAAGACGCGCGGCCCGTGCTGAAGATCGAGATCGCCGAACACGACCGGGCCTTTTTGCACGAAGGTTTGCCGGTCAAGCTGAAATTCAATGCGTTTCCGTACCAGCGTTATGGCTTGATCAGCGGCACGCTCGCCTATATTTCGCCGGCCACCAAGCCGTCCTTGCAGGACAAGCAGCCGGTGTACGAAGGCCGCGTCACACTCGAAAAGAACTACTACCAGATCGCCGACACGCGTTATCCGTTGCGCTACGGCATGACGGCCAGCGCGGAGATCGTGGTGCGCGAGCGCCGCCTGATCGATCTGGGTCTCGATCCGTTCAGACAGGTTGCGGGTTGACCGCGCGGATCACACGTCAATTAAAGGAGCGGATGACATGACCGAGATAGTGCGAATCGATGACGAGGTGGTGTGCGTGGGCGAATTCATCCGTCTTTTGAAATTGACCGGCCAGTTCGAGAGCCTCATCGAACAGATCGTGCGCGACAAGCTCACGGTGCATGCGGCAAAAAAGCAGGGCATTGCCGTGAGCGCGGAAGAAATCCAGGAGCGCGCCGATCAGTTTCGCCGCGTGCGCGGCTTGCATCGCGCGACGGATATGAATCAGTACCTCGATGCGCTGAATGTGAGTCTCGATGAATTCGAGGCGTTCATTACCGACGGGCTGTATCAGGAGAAGATGCTCGACCAGGTCGGCAACGAGGCGGCGATCAGGGATTACTTCGCGCTGAACTCGCCGAAGTTCGATGCGATCGAGGTGAGCCACATCGTGCTCGACAGCGAGGGCAAGGCGAAGGAAATGATCTCGTATCTGCGCGACGATCCCGATAGTTTCGCCGACATGGCGCGCGAGCATTCCATTGCGGATACGCGCGAAGCGGGCGGCGTGATCGGCAAGGTGCTGCGCGGCTCGTTGAAGCCGGATATCGAGGCGAAGATTTTCAATGCGGCGGTGGGCGATCTGCTTGGGCCGTTTCCGTCGGCGGATCGCTCGTGCTTCGAGATTTTCGCCGTGACCGCCAAGTACCCGGCCACGCTCGATGCGGACGTCGCCTCGGAGGTGAAGCGGCTGTTGCGCGAAAGCTGGCTGATCGCGCGCGCCCAGGAACACGTGATCGAAGCGCGCTAGCCGATCCGCGCGCTTTTTAAACAACGACGCAACGCAAAGCCGAATCGAGGTCCGCAAGCACATGGATGCACCCCAGACCGCGCCCTCCGCCGCGGAGTTTCTCACCTCGGTGGAAATTCTCTCGCCGTTTTCGCGCGACGAAATCGAGCGTCTTGCCGAATATGCGCAGGCGCGCTTCTATTCGTTCGGCGAAACCGTGTGCTCGGCGGGCGAGACGGCCGATGGTCTGTACGTGGTTCGCTCGGGTTCCGTGCGCATCTTCACCGAGGAACACGGCAAGGAAACCAGCATGGGCGTGCGCAAGGCCGGCGAGATTTTCGCCGACATCGCGATGTTGCGCGCCTATGTTCACGAAGCGTCGGTGCGGGCGTCGGCGAAAACCGAGTTGCTGTTCATTCCGCGCGCCGCGATCGAACCGGTGATGGCGGGCAATCCCGCCGCGCTGGCGTTTGTCGCCAGCTATGTGGCGATCAATTCGGCGGGCGGCTTCGTCGCGCAGTTGTTCGACTTGCGCGGCAAACTGAACAAGGCGGAACTCGAAGAGTATGTGCGCAGTGTCGGCGTGAAACGGGTATCCGCGGGCAAGGAGATTCTCAAGCAGGACGGACGCGACGACCGGCGGCTCTACGTGGTGCGGCAAGGCGAAGTGCGCATCGTCCGTCATGAGGAAGGCCACGACTACACGCTCGCCACGCTCGGCGAAGGCGAGATTTTTGGCGAGAAGGCGTGTTTGATGCGCCAGGAGCAAATGGCCTCGGTGGTGGCGAGCACCGATACGCGCTTGCTGGTGATTCCCGAGCGCACTGTTCATTTCATTCTCGAACGCAATCCGAAACTGCGCGAAGTACTGGACGAGCGGATTCGTTACGGCGACCGCGAATTGCAGCGGCAAAAGCGGCTCGAACAGCGGCGCAAGCTGCCGCTGATGCTCGATCTGCAAAGCAAGCCGGAATTCGGCGAGAAGGTGATCAAGCGTTTTGCGCTGGTCGAGCAGGCCGAGGAAATGGACTGCGGCGCCGCCTGCCTTGCCATGGTGTGCCGGCACTACAACATTCCGATGACGCTCGGCAAACTGCGCGAGCTCGCCAATGTGACGACTCAGGGCGCGACGCTCGACAGTCTCGCGCGCGCGGGCGAATCGCTCGGCTTCACGGCGCGCGGCGTGCAGTGCACGTTCGATTCGTTGCGCGGCTTCGATCTGCCGTTCATCGTGCATTGGGAGGGTTACCACTACGTCGTGGTGTACGGTCTCTCCAAGGAATACGTATGGGTGGCCGACCCGGCGATCGGCTTCAGAAAAATGGCCGTCGAGGATTTCGAGCGCGGCTGGAGCGGGACGTGCCTGCTGTTTACCGGCGGGCCGCATCTGCTGCAAATGTCGGCCTCGCGTTCGCCGTGGATACGCTTTGTCGGTTACCTCAGGCCGTACAAAAAAATTCTGGGTCATCTGTTTCTCGCCACGTTCGTGATTCAGGTACTCGGCGTGATTCCGCCGCTGATCATCCAGAACATTCTGGACGGCGTGATCGTGCATCAGAACGTGAGCCTGCTGCATCTGCTGATAGGCGGCTTGATCATCGCCAACGTATTTTCGCAACTGATGTCGACGATTCGCGCATATCTCGCGAACTTCATGGTGCGCAACATGGACTTCGCGATGATGTCGCAGTTCTTCAAGCACACCATGTCGCTGCCGTTTTCGTTCTTCGCGAAGCGCAAGACCGGCGACATCTTCGCGCGCTTCCAGGAAAACCAGACTATTCGGGCGTTCCTCACTGAATCCACGGTGACGACCGCGTTGAATCTGCTGATGGTGTTCATCTACTTCACGATCATGTTCGTCTACAACGTGAAGATGACGCTGGTATTGATCGCATTCGTCATTCCGATCATGGCGCTGACCTTGCTCGCCACGCCGAAGATCAAGAACTATGCGCGCGAGGTGTTCACCGCGTCGACCGATTCGAAGTCGTTCCTGATGGAAGCTTTAGCGGGCGTTGAGACCATCAAGGGCATGGGTATCGAGCGGCCGGTGCGATTGCGCTGGGAGAAGAAGTACGCGAAAGCGCTGGAAGTGCAGTACCGCGCGCACGCCTTCAACATTCTCGTCGGACTCGGCAGCCAGTTGCTGAATGCGGCGACGACGATTGCGATTCTCTGGGTCGGCGCGAATCTGGTGCTCGCGCGCGAAATGACGATCGGCCAGTTGATCGCGTTCAATGCGTTCATGGGCAGTGTGCTGGGTCCGCTGATGGGACTCGTCGGCTTATGGAGCATGCTGAACGACGCGGGTGTGGCGATGGAGCGCCTGGGCGACGTGCTCGACATCGAGCCCGAGCAAAAGCCGCAGGACTTGCCTTCGCGCGTGATGTTGCCGGAACTGCAAGGCGAAATCAGCTTCAGCGGCGTCTATTTCCGTTACGGCGACAACGATTCGGCCTACGTGCTGGAAAACATCAGCTTCGACATCAAGCCCGGCGAGCTGGTGGCGATCGTCGGCCGCAGCGGTTCGGGCAAGACGACGCTCGCCAAATTGCTGGTCGGCTTCTACACGCCGAGCGAGGGCAAGATGAGCATCGACGGCTACGATCTCGGCGTGGTCGATAAAAGTTATTACCGCGCGCAGATCGGCTATGTGATGCAAAGCAATCTGCTCTTTTCCGGCACGATCGCGGAGAACATCGCGAGCGGCGACGATTCGCCCGATCGGCGCCGCATCGAGGAAGTGGCGAAGATGGCCGACGCGCATGCGTTTATCAGCAAGATGCCGCTCGGCTACGAGCAGATCGTCGGCGAACGCGGAATCGGTTTGTCCGGCGGACAGATTCAGCGGCTGTGCATTGCGCGCGCGCTGTATCACGATCCGCGTCTACTCGTATTCGACGAAGCCACCTCCGCGCTGGATTCGCAATCGGAAAGCAATATCCTCGGCAATATGCACGACATTCTGAAGGGCCGCACGGCCGTGATCATCGCGCATCGGCTCAGCACCATCATGCGGGCGGACAAGATTCTCGTGCTATACGAAGGCGCAATCGTGGAGCAGGGCCGTCACGAGGAACTGATTCAACGCGGCGGCATGTATTACCAACTGGTCCAGAAACAGTTGAGTGCATGATGATGAAGATACTCGACCAGATTGAGGAGGCCAGCCCCGCGATTTCGTACGCGGGCCTGATCGAGCGGATCGAGATTTTGCGCTCGACGCTGCGCTGGTCGTCGCGGCTGGAGCGGGCCGATATCGACAAGCTGCTCAGGCAAGCCACTTCGCTGCGCGACGAGGTCATGCAGCTTTCGCACAAGGAGCGCTTCGTGCAAGCGGCGGTCGCCGCCGAACCCGAGGAACGCGTCGACCAGTCGCGCGGCGCGCGCAGGAAGGCGCTGCTCGAACGCAGTTTTATTTTCGAAGGGACGTTCGGCGACAATCCGCGCCTGCTCGAATCGCTCGAAATCGCCGAGAAAGCCGCGCCCACCGATTTGCCGGTGTTGATCGACGGCGAAAGCGGCACCGGCAAGGAGTTGATGGCGAAAGTGATTCACGCGAACGGCTCGCGTTCGGACAAGCCGTTCATCTCCGTGAACTGCGGCGCGATTCCTGACAATCTGCTGGAGTCGGAGTTGTTCGGGCATCGCAAGGGTGCGTTCACGGGTGCCTCGAATGACCGCAAGGGCAAATTCGAAAGCGCGCATACGGGTACGATCTTTCTCGACGAAATCGGCGAGTTGCCGTTGGCCGGCCAAGTGAAATTGCTGCGCGTGTTGGAAGCGCACGAGATTCAACGCGTGGGCTCCGACGAAACGATTGCCGTCGATACGCGCATTGTCGCGGCGACCAATCGCAATCTGCGGCAGCTCAGCGAAGAGGGAAAATTTCGCGAGGACCTGTTCTACCGGCTCAGCGTGATCCACGTTACGTTGCCGCCGCTGCGCGAGCGTCGCGACGAAATACCGCTGTTGATCGCATGGTTCGGCGACGAGGCCGCCGGCACGTTGAAGCGCCGGCCCGTGCGATTAACCCCGCGTCTGCGCGACTTTCTGCTGAATTATGCGTACCCCGGCAATATCCGCGAACTGCGCAACGTGATGTATCGCGTGTCGTGCCTGGCCGGCGACATGGCGGATGTCGATCATCTGCCGGTGGATATGCGGCCCGCGGCGCCGGGTTCGGCTGCTGCTCTATCGAATGCGTCGGCGGCCGGTCAGCAGCCGATCAGCGTGGCGAATCTGATGTCGTTGAGCGATGCCAAGCGTGCCGCCAGCGACGACGCCGAAAAAGCCTTTCTCGAACGCGGCCTTCGCGAAGTGAGCGGCACCGTGGCCGAACTGGCGCGGCGCATCGACATGAACCGCTCGCACTTGCAGATGCTGCTGAAGAAGCACGGCCTGCATTCGAAGGACTTTCGCAATCGGAACATGCCATCTACAGGCAGGAACGGCGTTGATGAAGGCGACGAGGATGACAGCGAGAGTTGAAGCCTGGAAGCGGCGCATTCAAGGCGCGGGATTCAACAAGGTTTTGTCGGATGCATACGGATCTTCGGCCCGCACCACGACGGCGGTGATGTTATCGCGGCCGCCTCGCGCGAGCGCCAGATCGACCAGTTCCTCGCACGCGTTTTCACACGCCGCCGCCGTCAGCACCGCCAGCATTTCGTCGTCGCTGACCTCGTTGCTCAGACCGTCGCTGCATAACAGAAAGACATCGCCGTCCGCGACTTCGATCACGTCGTCGTCGAGTTCCAGCAGGTCGGTGGCGCCCACCGCGCGCGTGATCATATGCTGCGCCGGATGATGCCGCGCCTCTTCGTCGGTGATGACGCCGAGCGACTTCAGCGCTTCCACCTGGCTATGATCGCGCGTCAATTGCCGCAAGCGTCCTTCGCGAAAAAGATAGAGGCGGCTGTCGCCGGCCCAGACGTAGGCGCAGAAGCGGTCGCACGCAAGCAGGACGACAACCGTGCTGCCGATGCGCTGCACCTGGCGGCGCGCGGCTTCGTCGCGCAACTGGCGGTTGGCCTTTTGCAGCCGCGTGCGCGCGTCGGCGACGAAGCTCTTCGTGCTGAGCGGCGGCGCGAGCCGGCTTAGCGAATCGATCACGAGCCGGCTCGCCAGATCGCCAACCGCGTGACCGCCCATGCCATCGGCGACGGCCCAGCGTCCGAGTTCGGGCTGGTCGAGGCAGGCGTCTTCGTTGATTTCACGAATGCGTCCCGTGTCGGAACGCGCGGACGACGTCCAGCGAAATTGGCTCGCGCAGGTCACAACGGCTACACCATATCGTTTCTACTGCGGGCGTCGGGAGAAACCGTGATGTTCGAGTTCGCGCCGGTGTTGCGGACGTCGACCGACTGGAACTGGTTGATCATCTGGTTAGCATAGAAGTTGTTGGAGACCTCGTACAGGTTGACGACCGGCCCGATGCTAGGCGTTTCCCGCACATAGGGTTGAATCCAGCCGTATACCCACGGCGCACCGCCGCCGCCGCGAATCGCCGCCATCGCCTTGCGGTCGAGCGCGAGGTTCACTGAAAGGTCGCTTACTGTAATCGAAGCCATGTCGTTCTCCGGTTGCCGCGTGCGCAACGCGCGCGGTCTAAATGGATCTGAGCATGATGGTGCAAGTGCCATGCCAATTCGCGGCTCACGTCCCCGCGTTTTCGCAACACGTTGATGGCAAGGCGATTGCGCGCGCCGACGCACGCCGCGCAGGGTCATGGCGGCGTTCACAGGTTGGCCTGTAGCCAACACGATCCAACTCGAAGCGGTGCGACACCCAACACATTCAGGCGACTCGCGGCTTGTCATCCCTAGACGAAAAGCGCCGACGCCGATTGCAATGAATGATCGACGTTCGCCAACACATCGGCGCGAATTCTGTCGGCTTGCAACCCACACCCGGCTCGCCCTGAGCGCGTCATTCTCTCTCTCAGCCCTTTAAATCAAGGCTTTCCGGCGCATGGCCCGGATGATGCAAATAACCTCGCAACAGTGTTGGAAATCGAAGCGAGGCCAGCCATGAACACCGATCTTCTTCAGACGAGCAGCGAAGGCGGCGATGAATCGACCATCGACCTGCCGATCGGCGCGCACCTCGTCACGCAACGGCGCGGTTACGAACACCACGGCATTTATGTGGGCAATGGCCGCGTGGTGCATTACTCGGGCTTCGCAGGTTCGGCGCATCGCGGCCCGGTCGAGGAAGTGGAATTGGAACGCTTCGCCGCCGGTCATCCGCTGGCGGTGCGCGCCGCGCCGAGCGCTCGCTACGTCGGCGATGAAGCGGTGCGCCGTGCGCGCTCCCGTCTCGGCGAAAACCACTATCGCCTGCTGACCAATAACTGCGAGCACTTCTGCGCATGGTGCCTGCTCGGCGAAAGCCGCAGCGAACAGGTGCATTGCTGCTTGCGGCATCCGCGCGTTGGCGTGCTCGCGCTGGTGTGTCTCGTGAAGGCTTTTGTCGAAAGTGGAGCGAAGGGCGCTCACGGTGCTCAGGTTGCCGCTCAGTTGATGTGAACCAGCAGGAAAGCATTCAGGCATTCAACGATTCAAGGAGAACGTCATGTCAGCAGCGGAAAAAACCTTGCACTGGGCCGTCGATAAATGGCTCGCACCGACCCCCTCGATGCCCGCGCGCGTCGTGCAGTTTTGCCACCGCGCTTCGCAACATCAGCGTTACGTTTGCGTGGAAGCGCTGCGGCCGGGCGGCTTGCTGTCGATCTTCTTCTTTCGCCATGACGACGGTTCGTGGAACGTGTTCCCGCCGCAAGCCGAGCGGCCTGCGATGAACGGCCATCTGCGCAGGGCGCTTGCCTAAGCGCTTTGCGGGTATTGCGGGGTTTGCCGGATTTGCCCATCCGAGGCCGCTTCCCCGATGATCCACTGACTGAACTGCAGCATGGCCGGCGTCATCGGTTTGCCCTTCAATCCTGTGAGCCAGTAACTGCCTGCATGCACTTCGACCTCGAACGGGCGCACTAGCCGCCCGGTGTTGATCTCGTGATCGAACATCAGTGCGGGCGCGAGTGCGATACCCGCTCCTTGCATCGCCGCTTCCACCATCAGCCGCGACGAATCGAACACGGGTCCGCGAATCGGCCGCGGCGGAATGCCGGCTGCGGTGAACCAGCTCATCCAGTCGTCGGCGCGATAGGAACGCAGCAAGGTTTCGTTGATGAGGTCCTCCGGCGCCGATAGACGCGCGGCGATTTCAGGCGTGCACAGCAGCGCGAGCGGCGCATCGAGCAGCCGGGTCGCGAGCGAGCCGGGCCACGTGCCGTCGCCGAAGCGGATCGCGAAGTCGAGACCCTCGGTGGCGAGGTCGACCCGATTGTTATTCGTCAGCAGCCGCAATTCGACGAACGGATGCGCGTCGCGAAACGATTTGAGGCGCGGCATCAGCCAGCCCACCGCGAACGTGCCGACCACGCCGACCGTCAATACTTCGTGAAAGTGGCCGCCTTCGAAGCGCTTGAGCACGGCCTCGATGCGATCGAACGCGTCGGTGAGGACCGGGCGCAGCGCGAGTCCTTCGTCGGTCATCGCGAGGCCGCGCGGCAGGCGCTTGAAAAGCGCGGTGCCCAGGCGCTCCTCCAACGCTCTGACCTGCTGGCTGACGGCCGCCTGGGTGACGTTCAGTTCAAACGCGGCGCGCGTGAAGCTCAAATGCCGCGCGGACGATTCGAAGGCGCGCAGCGCGTTCAATGGGAGGTAAGGTCTCATGGCAAAGGCATAAGATTTTCTTGTGAGTCGGCTAACTTATCATCGTTTGTCAGCGGCTCGCGGAAAACCGATAGTTGCGGCTCACACAAGGAGCGGCAAATGATAACCAGACGGAAATTCGCGGGTGCATTGCTGGGTGCGTCGATAGCTGGGGTTGCGGTTGGCAGTGCCGGCGCGTTCGCGAAAGTGGTGAAGACAGGCGCGACGGCGCCGGGGCGTGGCTTGGCCAAGGCGGATCTGATTCGTCAACGGCTCAAGGACATCGAGGCGGAAAGTGGTGGGCGACTGGGCGTGTCGATTGTCGATACGACGTCGGGCTTGCATGCCGGCTTGCGCACCGATGAACGCTTTCCGATGTGCAGTACGTTCAAATTGCTGGCGGCGGCGGCCGTGCTGGCACGCACGGATCGCGGGCAGGAGGATTTGCAACGGCGCATCGTGTTCTCTCAACGCGATCTCGTGTCGTATTCGCCGGCCACGAGCCAACACATCCGCGAGCGTACCGGTGAGGCCGGCATGAGCGTCGCGCAATTGTGCAAGGCGGCGATCACGCTCAGCGACAACACGGCGGCCAATCTGTTGCTGGCGAGCATGGGCGGTCCGGCGGGATTGACGGCATTCGCGCGCAGTCTGGGCGACGGCATCACGCGACTCGATCGCAACGAGCCGACCTTGAACGAAGCCATTCCCGGCGATCCGCGCGACACGACCACGCCCAACGCGATGCTCGGCAATCTACGCGAGCTTGTGTTGGGCGAGCGTTTGTCGTCGTCGTCGAAGGCGCAATTGCTGGCGTGGCTCGCCGCCAACGAGACGGGCGGCGCACGGATTCGCGCGAAGCTGCCGAAGGATTGGGGCGTCGGCGACAAAACCGGCACGGGCGATCGCGGCACCGCGAACGACGTGGCGATTCTGTGGCCGCCGGGACGCGGTCCGGTTCTCGTGGCCGTCTATCTGACCGAAACGAGCGGCAATGCGGCGCGCTGCAATGCGGCGATTGCGAATGTGGG
This sequence comes from Paraburkholderia terricola, assembly GCF_003330825.1. NCBI lineage: Bacteria > Pseudomonadati > Pseudomonadota > Betaproteobacteria > Burkholderiales > Burkholderiaceae > Paraburkholderia > Paraburkholderia terricola. Next base: position 935,531 of record NZ_CP024942.1, on the reverse strand, counting down.
CGCGCTGGTGGTGGCGTCGGTTCAGGCTTGACGGGCGAACGGGCCTATCAGGCGTGCAGCGAACGTGCTTGCTTTAGACGGCCCGACGCAAGCAGCACGCGGTTCCGTGCTGATGAGCCAATGTGCGCCAGCGCGTGCTGCTGTTAAACGCCCGCCAGCGCCGGCAGTTCCACGCCGTACGACAGGTGCTCGCGGCGGTTGGTCGTTTGTGACGGACGTGTCGCGTGGTTCACATGCTGTGCGTTTTCGACTCGCGTCGCCAGGCACGCCGGATAGCGCGCGTTCTTTTTCTCGAGAATCGCGCGGCTCAGAAACTCCGCGCTGTACGCATTCAGCAAATGGGCATGATGCGCTTCGATGTAAGCGGCGATCCGCGCCTGCTCGCCGTCGATTGCGGCCAGCGACGTCAGCGTGTGGACGTCCCAACGAAAGCGCAGGCCGAGTTCATCGAAAGCGGTGTTATAGGCGCACAGTTGCGCCTGGATGTCGGCATCGAGCGCGCTGTCGTGAGCGTCGAATTGAGAGGGGTTCATGATCGTCTCCTTCAGACAGGTGGCATGAACCCAGAATAAAAGCGACGGTGAATAAACAACAGTTAAAGTTATTGTGAATGACGATAGTGTTTTGTTTATGCAGCCCGAAATGCGCGCCCTCTAAACCATCGCCCTCAAGACACTTTCGGACTGCCCATGCAGCAGGTTTGCGTCGATGTGAGTGATCTGGGCGATGCGCGCCGCGCCTTCGCTGATCAAAAAGTCCTTGAACGCCGCGGCCACCGGCGGCAAGCGCTTGTTCTTGCGATGCACCACGTACCAGTCGAGCATCAGAGGAAAGCCGACCACATCCAGCACCGCGAGATTGCCGACCTGCAATTCGAGGCTGATGGTATGCGCGGAGAGAAACGCGAGACCCATGCCGGCAATCACGGCCTGCTTGATCGTCTCGGTGCTGCGGATTTCCATGGCGATGTTGAGGCGCCCCATGCCGCCGGCAAAACCTTCTTCCATTGAATGCCAGGTGTCCGAGCCCTTCTCGCGAACAATGAACGGCTCCTTGCAGAGCGTCGAAAGCGCAATGCGCTTCTTGCCGACCAGCGGATGCCTGGGCGGCGCAACGATCACATAAGGATGCGGCGCGAACGATTCGTTGCGCGTGTCGAGATCGAGCGGCGGACGCACCATGATCGCCAGATCGGTCAGGTTGTGCGTGAGTTGTTGCAGCAGTCCCTCGCGATTGTGCACTGCGAGGTTGAGCCGCACGCCTTCATTGCGCCGCGTGAATTCGCCTAACAGGCGCGGGAAAAAATAATCGCCCGCGCTGATTACCGCGATGTTGAGCTGACCGCCCGCGATGCCTTGCAAGCGGCCCATCGCTCCGTCCATTTCCCGGAACTGTTCGATGATCGAGCGCGCGTAGTGAAGCATTTCCGAGCCCGCCGGCGTCAGATAGATTTTTTTGCCGAGTTGCTCGAATAGCGCGAGACCGGCATGCTCTTCGAGTTGCTTGACCTGGGTGGAGACGGCGGGCTGCGTGAGGCACAGTTCATCGGCGGCACGCGAAAAACTCAGGTGCCGGGCGACCGTCTCGAAGATCTTCAGTTGGCGCAGCGTCGCGTTTCTCATGGACGTTACTCAGTAAGGGCAAACCCCACGTATTAGGGATGCCTAATGCAAACCATAAAATGTTTTAACTTTCGCTGATTGCTGTTCTCGCGCAGCATGCCTTCAGACCTGCTGCCCGCGCAACTCTTTTATTCCAGTCGCCGCGCGGTCAACGGGGACAAGGGTTTTCATCAATGCAATTCCTCTGGCCGACCATTGGCGTCTCATCGCAGCAGATCAAACGGCGATGAGGCAATTCGATCAGTCAGTCCAACGCGCCGATCGAGCGCGACGGAATCTACAGGAGAGACGGAGACATGGGATATCCCAACGTAGCCCAGCGAGGCACCGCGCCATTCACGCATAACCGCTGGGTGCAACTGGCAATCGGCATCGTGTGTATGGGGCTAGTCGCGAACCTGCAATATGCGTGGACGCTGTTCGTCGTACCAATGGACAACGCGCACCATTGGGGCCAGGCCGCGATTCAGACCGCGTTCACCATTTTCATCGTCACGGAAACGTGGCTCGTGCCCGTTGAAGGGTGGCTCGTCGACAAGTTCGGGCCGCGCCCCGTTGTGATCGGTGGCTCGTTGTGCGCGGCGCTAGGCTGGATCATCGACGCGCATGCAAGCAGTCTCACCGAGCTTTACGTCGCGGCGGTGATCGCCGGTATCGGCGCAGGTTGCGTGTATGGCACCTGTGTCGGCACGGCGCTCAAATGGTTTCCCGACAAGCGCGGTCTCGCGGCCGGCTTGACCGCGGCGGGTTTCGGCGCGGGCGCGGCCGTCACCGTGATTCCGATCGCCAACATGATTCAGCGCTCGGGCTACGAGCACACGTTCATGTTCTTCGGCATTTTCCAGGGCGTCTGCATTTTGCTGCTCGCCACCATGCTGATACGCCCGAAGCCGCCCGCAACGGCAGTCGCGGCCAAGCGCGTGGTCGCCACCAAGATCGATTACACGCCCGGCCAGATGATCCGTTCGCCGCTCTTCTGGGTGCTGTATCTGATGTTCGTGTTCGTTGCCGCCGGCGGCATCATCGCGACCGCGCAGCTTGGACCCATCGCGAAGGAATACGGCTTTGCCAAGCTGCCTGTCAATTTGATGGGCATCACGCTGCCGCTGTTGACGATGACGCTGTCGATCGACAATCTGTGCAACGGCTTCACGCGTCCGTTGTGCGGTTTTCTGTCGGACCGAATCGGCCGCGAAAACACGATGTTCATGATCTTTCTCGGCGAAGGCGTCGCGCTGCTCGGGCTGATGGAATTCGGCCATAACCCGTACGCGTTCATGTTCTTCGCGGCCGCCGTGTTCCTGTGCTGGGGCGAGATCTTCTCGATCTTCCCGGCGACCTGCGCGGACACGTTCGGCAGTAAATACGCCGCCGCTAACGCGGGCACGCTTTACACCGCGAAGGGCACCGCATCGATGCTGGTGCCGATCGCCTCGGTGCTGTCGGCGAACGGCGGGTGGAGCACGGTGTTCATTTCAGCGGCGGTGGTGTCGATCGCGGCGGCCGTGTCTGCGAAATTCATCCTCGCGCCAATGAGAAAGCGCTGGATCGAGAACAGTTCCAGCGCGTCGGCCAGCGTGGTCGTCGCGGAAGCGCGGTCGTAGCCATTGGCTGCTCTCGCCTGGGTCAACGCGTGAGCCTGTAGTCGCTCGCTCACGATTCAACGGAAGGTGATGTCCCATCGTGGCGTGAGCTGCGGCGGCGACAACACACCCTCCACGGCGTTATTCGACAGCGCCGCGTCGCGACCTTTGCAGCTTCGCCTGCAAGGGTCGCTTTCCGCATTCCCTCTTCATATAGGTAAAGCGCGGGCCGCGCGGCATCCGCACGTCTGTCGATACGCGTGGATCTCACTCACTAGACTTATGTAGATATGTGATATATGGTATATAAAAAGCCCAATGAGTAGCACAGGTGCCCCGGACAACGGCCACCTTGAACCTGGAAAGCACTGTCAATGGCTAATACGCAAACCGATGTTCGCCCAATGGCGTTGCCATTGACGCTCGAGCCGATCAACGCGACGGCTTCGCTGCGCGACCAGGCCTACGCAAAGCTGAAGCAGGCGATTGCCGAAGCCGACATCTATCGCTCGCGCGAAGAGATCCGGCTCGACGAAAGAGAATTGACGGAGGCGCTCGGCGTAAGCCGCACGCCGGTTCGCGAAGCGATGACGCTGCTCGAACAGGAAGGTTTTCTGCGCACGGTGCCGCGCCGCGGCATCTACATTCAGCGCAAGACGAAGAAAGAGATCGTCGACATGATCTACATGTGGGCGGCGCTCGAAAGCATGGCCGCGCGCCTGGCGACGCGGCGCGCATCGGAGAGCGAGATTGCCGGTCTCAGGCGCATGTTCGACGACTTCCGCGATACCACGCCGGCCGAGCATATCGACGAGTATTCGGAAGCGAACATCGCGTTTCATCAGGCGATCGTGCAACTCTCGCAATCGCAGATTCTGCTCGACACGATGAAGAATCTGTTCGTACACGTGCGCGCGATCCGCAAAATGACCATTTCGCAAAGCAACCGGGCATCGCGCTCGATTGTCGATCACATGCGCATTATCGAGGCGTTGGAGCGGCGCGATACCGAGTTGGTCGAGAGCCTCGTGCGCCAGCATTCGCTCGAGCTGGCGGCGTTTGTCGAGGCCAACTGCGATTTCCTCGACTGAGCTTCCGGCTGGTTGGTGGGGCGGCGTAGCCGCTAGCTGTATCAAGCCAGCAGTCGGCACGTACCTATAAGAATCCCTGAAGAGCATCCCTAAAGGCACTGTCACGCGTCGAGCGTTGCGGTGCTTTTTTGCGTCCACGGGCATGGCGTACCCCGCGACCAACGCAGCCTGCAAATTCCTTTCATCCGGCGCTCGCCCGCCGGCGCTACAGAGAAAAACGCCGTCTTTGTGGTTTGTGCAATGCAAACCTTCTACCCCGAATACGCCTTAAATCCAGACCTCGCGTACAAGCTGCAATGCAGCAATCCCATCTCTTCCGCAAAATAGGCTTGAACTAATACTGTGTGTGGAATATTGTATATCACGAACCACACAACGCCCCGTCACGGAGGAGAGACGTCATGGCAGAAGCCGACAGCACGACAGTAGAAGAGACATTGAAACAACAGGCGACCGAGACGACCGACGGATTCCATCTCGTCATCGACGCGCTGAAACTGAACGACATCGACACCATCTTTGGGCTGGTCGGTATCCCCATCACCGATCTCGCACGGCTCGCGCAAGCGGAAGGCATGCGCTTCATCGGCTTTCGTCATGAACAGCACGCGGGCAACGCGGCGGCGATCGCCGGCTTCATGACGCAGAAGCCGGGCATCTGTCTGACGGTGTCGGCGCCGGGCTTTCTGAACGGCCTCACGGCGCTCGCCAACGCGACGACCAACTGCTTCCCGATGATCCTGATCAGCGGTTCGAGCGAGCGTGAAATCGTCGATCTGCAGCAAGGCGATTACGAGGAAATGGACCAGTTGAATGCGGCCAAGCCTTACGCGAAGGCCGCCTATCGGGTGCTGCACGCGGAAGACATCGGCGTCGGCGTGGCGCGCGCGATTCGCGCCGCGGTGTCCGGGCGTCCCGGCGGCGTGTATCTCGACCTGCCGGCCAAGCTGCTCGCGCAAACGCTCGATGCGGTGAAGGCCCAGCAGTCGCTGATCAAAGTAGTCGACGCCGCGCCGCGCCAATTGCCGGCGCCTGACTCGGTCAAGCGCGCGATCGATGTGTTGAAGAGCGCGAAGCGTCCGCTGATTTTGCTCGGCAAGGGCGCGGCCTATGCGCAGGCCGACGCGGAGATTCGCGCGTTCGTCGAGCAAAGCGGCATTCCGTATCTGCCGATGTCGATGGCCAAGGGCCTGTTGCCGGATACGCACGAGCAATCGGCGTCGGCGGCGCGCTCGTTCGTATTGCAGGAAGCGGACGTGGTCGTGCTGATCGGCGCGCGCCTGAACTGGCTGCTCTCGCATGGCAAGGGCAAGACGTGGGGCGCGGAGCCGAAGAAGTTCGTGCAGGTGGATATTTCGCCGACCGAAATCGACAGCAACGTCGCGATTGCCGCGCCGGTGATCGGCGATATCGGCTCCTGCGTGGCGGCGCTGCGCGCCGGGCTCGATGCGGGCTTCAGGAAGCCGGGCACGGAATGGACGGGTGCGATCGCCGAACGCAAGAACAAGAATCTCGCGAAGATGGCCGCGACGCTCGACAAGAATCCGTCGCCGATGAATTTCCACAGCGCGTTGCGGGCAATCCGCGATGTGCTGAAGACGCGCCCCGACATCAACGTCGTCAACGAAGGCGCGAATACGCTCGACTACGCGCGCAGCATCATCGACATGTACGAGCCGCGCAAGCGCTTCGATTCGGGCACGTGGGGAATCATGGGCATCGGCATGGGCTTCGCGATCGGCGCGGCGGTGACGAGCGGCAAGCAGGTCGTCGCGATCGAAGGCGACAGCGCGTTCGGCTTCAGCGGCATGGAACTCGAAACCATCTGCCGTTACGACTTGCCGGTTTGCACGATCGTGTTCAACAACAACGGCGTGTACCGCGGCACCGACGTGAACCCCACCGGGGGCAAGGACGTCGCGCCGACCGTGTTCGTGAAGGGCGCGCGCTACGACAAGATGATCGAGGCATTCGGCGGTATCGGCCACAACGCCACCACGCCGGAAGAACTGACGAAGGCGCTGCTCGAGGCGATCGCATCGGGCAAGCCGACCTTGATCAATGCCGTCATCGACGAGGCGGCGGGCACCGAAAGCGGCCGCCTGACGAATCTGAATCCGCAAAGCGCGGCGATGAAAAAGTAACCCAGAGCAACCACGGAGATACAAAGTGACCAAACCTCTCGAAGGCATCAAGATCATCGACTTCACCCACGTCCAGGCCGGTCCCGCGTGCACGCAGTTGCTTGCCTGGTTCGGAGCCGACGTGATCAAGGTTGAAAGGCCGGGTTCCGGCGACGTGACGCGCAACCAGTTGCGCGACATTCCCGACGCCGACGCGTTGTACTTCACGATGCTCAACAGCAACAAGAAGTCGTTGACGCTGGACACGAAAAAACCCGAGGGCAAGGAGATCCTCGAAAAGCTCGTCCGCGAATCGGACGTGCTGGTCGAGAACTTCGGCCCCGGCGCGTTGGACCGCATGGGCTTTTCGTGGGAACGCCTGAACGAACTCAATCCGAAGATGATCGTGGCTTCGGTGAAGGGCTTCAGCGACGGCCATCATTACGACGACCTGAAGGTCTACGAAAACGTCGCGCAATGCGCGGGCGGCGCGGCGTCGACCACCGGCTTCTGGGACGGTCCGCCGACCATCAGCGCCGCGGCGCTGGGCGACAGCAACACCGGCATGCATCTGGCAATCGGCATCCTGACCGCGCTGATCGGCCGCGACAAAACCGGCAAGGGCCAGAAGGTCGCGGTGTCGATGCAGGACAGCGTGCTGAACCTGTGCCGCGTGAAGTTGCGCGACCAGCAGCGTCTCGAACGCGTGGGCTATCTTGAGGAATATCCGCAATATCCGCACGGCGAATTCAGCGACGTGGTGCCGCGCGGCGGCAATGCGGGCGGCGGCGGCCAGCCGGGCTGGGTGCTCAAGTGCAAGGGCTGGGAAACCGATCCGAACGCATACATCTACTTCACGATCCAGGGCCATGCATGGGAGCCGATCTGCAGGGCAATCGGCAAACCCGAATGGATCGACGATCCGGCCTACAAGACCGCTGAAGCGCGTCAACCGCATATCTTCGATATCTTCGGCACCATCGAAACCTGGCTCGCCGACAAGACCAAGTTCGAAGCGGTCGACATCCTGCGCAAGTTCGACATTCCCTGCGCGCCGGTGCTGACGATGAAGGAACTGGCGAACGACCCGTCGCTGCGCGCGAGCGGCACGATCGTCGAGGTGCCGCACAAGAAACGCGGCACGTATCTGACGGTCGGCAGCCCGATCAAGTTCTCGGACCTGAAGCCGGAAGTCACCGCGTCGCCGCTGCTCGGCGAACACACCGACGAAGTGCTGGCGAGCCTTGGCTACAGTCAGCAGGAAATCTTCAATCTGCGCGAAGTGAAAGCGGTTTAACGGTGTCACGCAGGGCCGGCTTCATGCCGGCGCCTGGCGGATACGGCGTCTGTCGCGGACGCCGTATCCGGCTCAACGATCAGCGTCATAACTTGTGAGGGGAGCGCCAACCATGCAAACAACAACCATCGACTTCGAGCAGCTCGTCAACGCAATCGGCGACGCGATCATCATCTCCGACGCCACCGGCAGCATCACGTTATGGAACCCCGCGGCCGAGCGCATGTTCGGCTTCACGCAAGCCGAGGCGTTGGGAAAGTCGCTGGATCTGATCATCCCCGAGCGTTTGCGCGGCCGTCACTGGGACGGCTATCACAAGACCATGACAACGGGCGAAACCCGTTATGGCAACGACGTGCTACGCGTTCCCGCCGCGCATAAGGACGGCCGCTCGCTGTCGATCGCCTTCACGGTTGCGTTGCTGCATTCGCCGCAAAACGAATTGACCGGCATCGTCGCCGTGATTCGCGACGAAACCAGTCGCTTCCAGGAAGATCGCGCGCTGCGCAAGCGCCTCGCGGAACTGGAAGCGTCGGCAGGCGCTTGAGTGGTCGCACAGGAGAATTCCGATGCACGTAGAAGTATTGGGCAAGTACCGGCTCGAGTTGTCCGCGATGCAATGGATTCACAACGGCGGTTGGGCCGCCTACGTGGCGATTCGCACGGTCGAGGAAAACCATTCGGCGCAGCCCGATCTGCTGCCGTATCAGCAGGTGGTCGACGAAGCGATTTTTGAAAGCGAGGCGGCGGCGATTGCCGGGGCGCGCCGTGTCGCGATGGCATTGCTCACGCCCGCCGCCCGAAAACGCTAAGCCCGCATTGCATACGACGTCGCGGCACGCGCCCGGCCGGCTCGTCCAGAACAACCACGATTAATTCAGGGAGACCCGACATGGGCAAAGCATTGGAGGATGTGAGAATCCTCGACTTCACGCATGTGCAGTCGGGCCCGACCTGCACGCAGTTGCTGGCATGGTTCGGCGCCGACGTCATCAAGGTCGAGCGGGCGGGAGCGGGCGACATCACGCGCGAGCAATTGCGTGACATCCCCGAAGCGGACAGCCTTTACTTCACGATGCTCAACCACAACAAGCGCTCGATCACGATCGACACGAAGCATCCTGAAGGCAAGCTGGTTCTCGAGGAACTGATCCAGTCGTGCGACGTGCTGGTGGAGAATTTCGCACCCGGCGCGCTCGACCGGATGGGCTTCACCTGGGAGCGCATCCAGGAACTCAATCCGCGCATGATCGTCGCCTCGGTGAAGGGCTTCGGCCCCGGTCCCTATGAAGATTGCAAGGTGTACGAGAACGTGGCGCAGTGCGTCGGCGGCGCGGCCTCGACAACCGGTTTCGACGATGGCCCGCCCGTGGTGACCGGCGCGCAGATCGGCGACAGCGGCACGGGCCTGCATCTCGCGCTCGGCATCGTCACGGCGCTCTATCAACGCAAATCGACGGGACGCGGCCAACATGTGCTGGCCGCGATGCAGGACGGCGTGCTCAATCTGTGCCGCGTGAAGTTGCGCGACCAGCAGCGGCTGGAACGCACCGGCGTGATGAAAGAGTACCCGCAACATCCGAACGGCATATTCGGCGAAGCGGTGCCGCGCGCGGGCAACGCATCCGGCGGCGGTCAGCCTGGCTGGATTCTCAAATGCAAGGGCTGGGAAACCGACCCGAACGCGTATATCTACTTCATCGCGCAGGCCCCTGTATGGGCCAAAATCTGCAACGTGATCGGCCGTGAAGAATGGACCACGGACCCGAACTACGCGACGCCCGCCGCGCGCCTGCCGCATCTGAAAGACATTTTCGCCGAGGTCGAGCGCTGGACCATGACCAAGACGAAGTTCGAGGCGATGGCCATCCTCAACAAATACGACATTCCGTGCGGCCCGATTCTCTCCATGAAAGAGATCGCGGAAGAGCCGTCGCTGCGCAAGACCGGCACGATCGTCGAAGTCGATCATCCGGTGCGCGGCAAGTATCTGACGGTCGGCAATCCGATCAAGCTGTCGGACAGTCCCACTGAAGTCACGCGCTCGCCGCTCCTCGGCGAACACACCGACGAGGTGATGGCCGAACTCGGCTACACCGCCGACCAGATCGCTCATTTGCGCACCGTCGGCGCGATTTGAGCGCGTCGGCGGCGACCGCCCACGGCGTTCCGACGCACGCATAACAAGACCTTGCGGCGCGACCTTTCCGGTCGCGTCATCGCAACACCAATATTGCAGGAGACAATCCGATGACAGCGTGGATACGTTTTCGTCTTGCCGATGGCCATACGCGCTTCGGAATACTCGATGCGGAAAGCGTCACTGAATACGCCGGCGACATGTTCGGCGATGCCATATCGACCGGCCACGTGCACGGCGTCGATGAACTGACGCTGCTGAGCCCGTGCGTGCCGACCAAGGTCGTCGCGTTGTGGAATAACTTCTATGCGCTCTCCGAGAAACTCGGCAAGGCGCCGCCCGCGCATCCGCTCTTTCTGATCAAGCCGCCGACCTCGGTGATCGGTCAACGCGAACCGATCCGGCGGCCGCCTGCATACGGCGGCAAGATCGCCTACGAAGGCGAGCTCGCCATCGTGATCGGCAAGCGTTGCGGCAACGTATCGGTCGAAGCGGCGAGCGACCACATCTTCGGCTACACCTGCATCAACGATGTCACCGCCGGCGAACTGCTGAACGAAGACGTCAATTTCGCGCAGTGGTGCCGCTCGAAGGGCTTCGACACGTTTAGCTGCATCGGCCCCGCGATCCAGCGCGAGTTCGACTGGCGCGCGGCGCGCGTGGTGACGACGCTCGACGGCGTCGAGCGGCAGAACTATCCGCTCGCGGACATGATCTTTTCGCCCGCCGAACAGGTGAGCCTGATTTCGCAGGACATGACGCTGGAGCCGGGCGACGTGATCGCGTGCGGCACGTCGATCGGCGTGGGCTCGATCAAGGACGGCGCGACGGTCGACGTAGCGATCGACGGCATCGGCGTCCTCTCGAACACGCTCGCGCTGGAGAGTTGACATGCCGATGACGATTGCCGTGCCGCGCGAGATCCGCGACGGCGAAAGGCGGGTGGCCGCGACGCCCGAAACGGTCGGGCAGTTGCTGAAGCTCGGCTTCGCGGTGAATGTGGAAACCGAAGCCGGCGTGCGCGCGTCGTTCGATGACGATGCGTACCGCGCGGCGGGCGCGCAGATCGTGAGCGACCCCCGCGCGTTGTGGGCCGATGCCGATATCGTGATCAAGGTGCGCGCACCGGAATATCACCCCGCGCTCGGCGTCAGCGAAACCTCGCTGCTCAAAGCGGGCGCCACGCTGATCAGTTTCATCTGGCCCGCGCAGAACGCGGCGCTGCTCGAACAACTCGCCGAGCGCGGCGTGAACGCGATGGCGATGGACAGCGTGCCGCGCATCTCGCGTGCGCAGAAGCTCGACGCGCTGAGTTCGATGGCGAACATGGCCGGCTATCGCGCGGTGATCGAGGCGGCGCAGCACTTCGGCCGCGTCTTCACCGGGCAGATCACCGCGGCGGGCAAGATGCCGCCGGCGAAGGTGATGGTGATCGGCGCGGGCGTCGCGGGGCTGGCGGCGATCGGCGCCGCGCGCGGCCTCGGCGCGATCGTGCGGGCGTTCGATACGCGCCCGGAAGTCGAGCAGCAGGTCGAAAGCATGGGCGCCGAATTCCTCAAGCTTGACGTCGAGGAAGAGGGCAGCGGCGCGGGCGGCTACGCGAAGCAGATGAGCGCGAAGTTCATCGAGGCGGAAATGGCGTTGTTCGCCGCGCAGGCGAAAGAGGTCGACATCATCATCACGACCGCGCTGATTCCCGGCAAGCCGGCGCCGAAGCTGATCACCGCTGCGATGGTGGCGGGCATGCGGCCGGGCAGCGTGATCGTCGACATGGCGGCGGAGCAGGGCGGCAATTGCGAACTGACGCAGCCGGGCGTCGTGGCCGCCGTCAACGGCGTGACGATCATCGGCTACACCGACTTGCCGAGCCGGATGGCGACGCAATCGAGTCAGCTTTACGGCACCAACATCCGGCATCTGCTCACCGATCTGACGCCGCAAAAAGACGGCATCGCGCGTATCGACATGAACGACGACGTGATGCGCGGCGCGACCGTGGTGTACGAAGGGCAAATCAGTTGGCCGCCCCCTCCGCCGAAACAGGCGGCGATCGCGGTGCACAAGCCAGCGCCCGCGAAGGCCGCCGCCATTGCCGCCGATGCGAAGGAACCGGCTCGCGGCTCGCGCTCTACGTCGCTGATTCTGCTCGCGGTCGCCGCCGTGGGGCTGCTCGCGTTGGGCGCGGTCGCGCCGCCCGCCTTCGTCGCGCACCTGACCGTGTTCGTGCTCGCGGTGTTCGTCGGCTATCAGGTGGTATGGAACGTGACGCCCGCGTTGCACACGCCGCTGATGAGCGTGACCAACGCGATCAGCGGAATCATCGTGATCGGCGCGCTGCTGCAACTCGGCACGCCGAACGCGCTGGTCACCGTGCTCGGCGGCATCGCATTGCTGGTCGCCACGATCAACATCGCCGGCGGGTTCCTCGTGACCCAGCGGATGCTGAAGATGTTTCAGCGCAACTAAGGAGAAGTCATGCTGAACGGAATCGGCAACATCGCGTATCTCGGCGCAAGCACGCTGTTCATTCTCAGCCTGCGTGGCCTGAGTCATCCGAGCAGCGCGCGGCGCGGCAATCTGTACGGCGTCGCCGGCATGCTGATCGCGGTCGTCGCGACACTTCTGATCGCGCAAGGCGCGGGCATCGAGGTCGTGCTCGCCGCAGCCGTGATCGGCGCGGCAATCGGCGCATTGCTCGCGCGCCGTGTCGAGATGACGCAAATGCCGCAACTGGTCGCGGTCCTGCACAGCTTCGTCGGACTTGCCGCGGTGCTGATCGGCGTCACCAATTATCTGATGCCCGCCGGCGAGCTCGGCGGAGCCGAACGCGCGATCCATCTGATCGAGATCTACCTCGGCGTGTTTATCGGCACGGTCACGTTCACCGGCTCGATCGTCGCGTTCCTCAAGCTGCAAGGCACGGTGAGCGGCAAGCCGCTCGTCATTCCGGGCCGGCATCTGCTGAATCTCGCGGTGCTCGTGCTGTGCATCGCGATCGGCTATCGCTTTCTTGCGGTGCCGGCGGGTGCCGACGGCGTCGTTGCGTTGCTCGCAATGATCGTGCTGGCCGGCGCGCTCGGCGTGCATCTGGTGATGGCGATCGGCGGCGCGGATATGCCGGTCGTCGTCTCGATGCTGAACAGCTATTCCGGCTGGGCGGCGGCCGCCACCGGCTTCATGCTGAGCAACGATCTGCTGATCACGACCGGCGCGCTGGTCGGCTCTAGCGGCGCGATTCTCAGCTACATCATGTGCCGCGCGATGAACCGCAGTTTCATCTCGGTGATTCTCGGCGGCTTCGGCGCGGCAAGCGGCACCAGTTCGGCGGATATCGCCGGCGAAGTCGTGCCGACCACCGTCGATGAAGTCTGCGCGATTCTGCGCGACGCGTCCGAGGTGATCATCGTGCCGGGCTACGGCATGGCGGTCGCGCAGGCGCAAACGACGATCAGCGACATCACGCGCAAGCTCGAAGGGCTCGGCGTGCGCGTGCGCTTCGGCATCCATCCGGTGGCGGGGCGCTTGCCGGGCCACATGAACGTGCTGCTCGCGGAAGCGAAAGTGCCGTACGACATCGTGCTCGAAATGGATGAGATCAACGAGGACTTCACCAACACGGACGTCGTGCTCGTGATCGGCGCGAACGACATCGTCAACCCCGGCGCGCTCGAAGATCCGGGCAGCCCGATCGCGGGGATGCCGGTGCTCGAAGTGTGGAAGGCGCGCACGGTGGTCGTGTCGAAGCGCAGCATGGCGACCGGTTACGCGGGTGTCGACAATCCGCTCTTTTACAAGGACAACACGCGGATGCTGTTCGGCGATGCGAAGGGCAGCGTCGACGCGTTGCTCCGGCAATTAGAGGCCGCCTGAAGAACGCATCGAGGAACGCAGCGAAAAACAACACGGAAAGCGGCCCGAGAAGCCCCACCGCCGCCAACGACGGAGACAAAAAACGTGCCTAAAAAGAACTTGGCCTCTGCCGCGGTGCGCTGGCTGCTGAGCTTCGCGCCGCATCCGGTGACGGCGAAATGGCCGGAGCGTTTCCGATCGTGTGTCGGCGCGCTCTTCGGCATCGCGTTCACTGGCGGGTCGATGTATTTTCTGGTCGGCGCGGACGCGGCGATGCCGCTGCTGGTCGCGCCGATGGGCGCATCGGCCGTGCTGCTGTTCGGCGTGCCGGCGAGCCCGCTGGCGCAGCCGTGGTCGATCATCGGCGGCAATCTGGTATCGGCCGTGGTCGGCGTTGCCTGTGCGAGCTGGATCGCCAACCCGGTTGCGGCCGCGACGCTCGCGGTGTCGCTCGCGATCTGCGCAATGTTTGCGCTGCGCTGTGTGCATCCGCCGTCAGGGGCGGTTGCGTTGACGGCGGTGTTGGGCGGTCCCGCGATTCATGCAATGGGCTACCGCTTCGTACTCGAGCCGATTGCGATTCAGTCGATCGCGCTGCTCTGCGCGGCGCTCGTGTTTCATGCGCTGACGGGGCATCGGTATCCGCACGTTCCCGCGCAGAATCCGCAGCCCGGCGCGGCCCCGACGCCGGGTTTCACACGGGCCGATCTGGATGCGGTGCTCGCCAAACGCAGCGAATGGCTCGACATCGACGCGGACGATCTCGAAGCGCTGCTGCACGAAACGCAATTGCAGGGCTACACCCGCGCGCTGAACCAGTTGACGTGCGCCACCATCATGTCGCGGCCGACAGCGGCCAGCGCGGCAAGCGCGGCAAGCGCGGTAACCGCGCACGCCGAGCCGCGCGCGGCCAGCGTGAACACGCCGATCGCCGAACTCGTGCCGCTGTTCGCGACTCACGGCCATCATCACATTCCGGTGCTGGACGCCGAGCGGCGACTCGTCGGGATGGTGACGCCGAGCGATGTGATCGCCGGCTTGCATCGTCACGCGCAACGCTCGCCGCGACGCGCCGCGTAGGCTCGAATGCGAACCCCGCGCGGACAGCGCAACGGATCGGATCAGACCGCCATGCGCCGAAGCATGTTCAGCAGCGTGTCGAATGAAAGCGGCTTGCGCGCGTATTCGATCACGGGATTCGGCTGCACGGGAATGTCCGCCGCCGCGCTGCACAGAATGATCGGGATGGCGCGCAGTTCCGGGTCCTCGTACAGCGCCGCGCACAGTTGCAGCCCTGACATGACCGGCATCATGCAGTCCGACACGACGACGTCGGGGCGAGTCTTGCGTATCTGTTCGAGCGCGGCGGCGCCATTCGACGCCGTCAGCACCGTGTAGCCGTGCCGCTCCAGCAGCAGTCGCCAGACCGTGAGAATGTCGAACTCGTCGTCCACGACCAGGATGGTTTTCATGAGCGGCTACGTCATGCGTCGCGGCTGTAGCGTGGCGGACAGGCCGGGACTCGAATACACGCTCGCGGGACTGAGCGCGCACTCCGCTACATCGAGGCCCTGCGACGAAATCACGAGTTCGCGCAGGGACGTCTCGTGCGCGCTTTCGCGCTGCTTGACCACCGAGATCATGCGCCGCAACCCCGACTCGGTTTCGGCGTAACGCAACAGCACCAGGTTTTCGGTCAACGCCGAAACCCGCACGCCTCTCGCATGGCCGGGGTCGGCGTAAAGCGGCAGCTCTTCTGTCACCAGCGTGGTGACGGCGGCTTCGCGAAGCTGGTGCAGCAGGGCGTTGAGAAACAGCCCGAAGCGTTCGGTGCGCAACGCCGAATCGCGGAAACCTTCCATGCCGTCGATCACGATGCGCGACGCGCCGATCTTCCTGACCGTGGCGAGCGCGGTCGCCGCGAGTTCATCGACCGCAAGCTCGATCGCGGGTTGCCATTGAATGACGAGACGGCCGTCGTCGTACGCGTCGGTCAACGCGATCGACACCGCCTCGGCTTTGCCGATGAGCCGCTGCGGTCCTTCGTAAAAGCCGAGATAGACGCAGCGTTCGTCGCGCGCCACGCCGGCGGCCAGAAACTGCAGACCGAGCAGGGTCTTGCCCGCGCCCGACGGTCCCATCAGCGTGGTGGTCGAACCTTGCGCGAAGCCGCCGCCGAGCAGGCTGTCCAGATGCGGCAAGCCGAAACTCAGGCGCGCTTTCAGATCGACCGGACCCGGCTGCGCGGCGCACTGCGCTTCGAGGCGCGGGAACATCAGCAGCCCGCTTTCGGCGATGCGAAAGAAGTGCCTGCCCATCAGGTGATTGCGGGCGCGCATCTTGTGCACTTCGATTTCGCGGGCGCGGCGCATGCCGTCGCCATGGCGGTTCAGTTCGATCAGGCCGTCGACGAGCGTGTGTTCGGGATGCGGCTCGTTGCCGGAGAGCGGCGCGAGCAACAAGGTCGTGCAATTCATGGCCGCGACCAGCGCGTTCAACTCGTGAATGAACTTCGACAGCGCCAGTTCGGTTTCGCTGAATTCACGCGCGCTGCGAAAGCCGTCGATGATCATGAGGCTCGGGCGATAGTCGTAGATGCTGGAGGCGATCAGCCTGAGAAAACCGTCGAGACCGTCCTGCATCAACTCGTGATAGCCGGAGATGAACAGCATTTGCTGCGCGACCGCTTTCTCGTCGAAGAAGGCGAGGCCCTTGAGGTGCGCAAGCAGCTTGTCATGCGACTCCGCGATCAAGGTCATGTACAGCACCTTCTCGCCCCGGCTCACACGATGAAAACCGATCTGGCTCGACAGAATCGTCTTGCCCGCGCCGGCCATGCCTTCCAGCAGATACACGCCGCCGCTCACCAGACCGCCGCCAAGGATCTCGTCGAAACCGGGCACGCCCGTTTCCACGTTGGAGCGGGAAGATGTCTGCGATTCGTGAATGGTCATGGCGCGGTGTCGTTCAAAGGGCGGCGAGGCTGCGGCTCGGGGGGGAGCCGTCGATCGCTCAAATGAACACGAGTCAGCAATCGCTGTTCCCGCCTTGTCGGAGATCGCGCGTGACCGGAGCGGGCTGGCGTGGGAATGGTTCGACCGGCTGCGGGCTTCGCCGTGAACGGGCTGTGAGCTGGCTGTGAGTGGGCAATGGGCGTGGCGCGCGGTGCAAACGATTCGCAGCGGGCGCGCTGTATAGCGAAGGAATGCGGGCTTTCAAACCCGACGCTGCGAAGGCGTTGAGGAAGTGCGCGGGAAAGAAAGTCTCCCCGCGCAGGCAAAACTACAAATCATGCGCGAGCGATGTGTTTTTGCGTGTTCATCCGCGCTCGCGGACACCTCATCTCAACTACAGGCGAAACTGCTCGCGGCGTTGATGTCGCCGCCGCGATAGCGGGCCACCTTCGGATACGGACACAGCGGCCGCGTGCGTCCCGCGCCCCAATCCGCGGGGACGTCCGTGTTCGGCGTCACATTGCTCGCGTCGCGCGCCGTGGCGATCACGCTGTCCGGCGCCTTGCCCTGCTCGACCCACGAGATCATCGGCGTGAGCATGTCGAACTGATCGGCGCTCGGGCCGCCGCTGCAATGGTTCATGCCGGCGATCGTGTAAAGGCGCGCGAAGTTCGACGCGTCGCCGCCGTTGGCCGTCATGAGCCGCTGATACCAGTCGGTGGTGTCGTTCGATGAAAACACCGGGTCGCTCGTGCCGTGATAGACCATCAGCTTCGCGCCGCGTTGCTTCAGTGCGCCGAGGTTGGTCTCGTCGGGCGGCGTCATGAACGACCACGACGATTCGCCGTAGACGCCGCTGGTGGCGAAGATCTTCGGCGCGTCGGTGTCCATGCTGAAGTTGAGCGCGTAGGCGGACAGTTGGCTCAACACCGAGACACTCTGCGGCGGCGTGGTGAACGTGAAGGCCGCCGCGGCCGGATCGAGCGTGATGGAGTTCGACTGCTTCCACGCCGACCAGCCCTGGCCGAGACCCGCATCGTACGGAAAGCTCGCGTACAAAGCGGTGCCCGCGCTGTTGCGCGCGCCCGAGAACACGTTGCCGATCGCGTCTTTCTGCGCGCTCGTCAGACAGGTTCCGTCGCGTGCGTTGCTTGCGCAGGTCGGGACGTCATTGGCGAGGCTGAAATTGGCCTGGCATGCCTTGATGTCCTGGATGAGGCCGTCGCTCGCGCCATCCAGCGCGTCGCATTTCGCCAGTATCTTCGACGCGACCATCTGGCGTTCCGTGGCGGTAAAGCCCGTCGTGATGTCGGGTAAGCCGCTTGCCGTCGTCGCGGTCGCCACTTTCGCCAGTTGCTGCGCGCCCCACATTTCGCCGATGGCCGCTTTCGGCAAATGGAAACCTGGGTCGCCGGCAATGATCCCGTCGTATTCCGCCGACGAACGCGCCGCCGCGACCAGGGCATGACGGCCGCCGTTCGAGCAACCGTCGAAGTAACTGCGGTCTGGCGCCTTGCCATAGGCCAGCCGGATCACCTGCTTGGCCATCGGCGTGAGCGTGGCGACCGCGTTGTAACCATAGTCGAGACGCGCTTGCGGATCGAGGCCGAACAGCGGATTCTGCGACGCGCTGTGCCCGGCGTCCGAACTGATCACCGCGAAGCCCATGTTGAGCGCGTCGTTGGTCGGACCGCCGCCGCCGATCTCTCCCTTGGCGGTGACGATGTTGCCGTCCAGCCCGCCATTGGCCTGGTAGAAGAAGCGCCCGTTCCATGCAAGCGGCAGGCGCATCTCGAAGCCGATCGCATAGGTCTTGCCGTCCACGCTGCTCACGCGCTGGTTCATGTTGCCTTGAATCAGGCAGTGTTCGGCGATCGGTTTGCCGGCCACGCTGAGCGTGCCCGCCGCCACGTCCGTCACCGACGTAAAGACCGTGTTGGTGAACGCGAGCTTCGCGCCGAGCGTCGTGCAATTGCCCGCCAAGGTGCCCGGCGTGGCCGCGCTCAGTTGCGGCAGCGCGTTGGCGTTGGTGCTGGAATTGCCGGCGCCGCCGGTATCGTTGCCGCCGCACGCGGCGAGCGTGAGTGCCGCGGCTGCGGCGAGCGCAATGGCTGTGTGCTTCATGCGATGTCTCCTAGAACGAGTGCCGGACGCCGATCATCGCGCCGGTCTGGCCGGTGCCCGCGGTGGGCGTCGTGCCGCCGCCGCCCGAGCTGACGGAGTAGCGCGCCTTCGCGCTGTTGGCGAGATACGAGGCTTGCGCGTAGACGGCGGTGCGCTTCGAGAGCAGATAGGTGGTGCGCAAGGTGCCCATCGTGGCGCGCGTGTCGTGCTGGGTGTTGACGATGCGATAGACCTCGCCGTCGACGATGAAAGCCGGCGTCACGAAGTACGACGCGCCGACGAAAAACAGATTCGAGCGCACGCTCGCGACCGTGCCCGCCGACGGCTCCACGCGTCGATTGAGCCAGCCGGCGCCGAGCTTCGCTTTGCCGATGTTCGCGTAGGCGCTGACGTGGGTGCGGATGTCCTTGTCGGCCGCGTTGACGATGCGGGCCGGCGTCACGCCGTCGAAGAAATTCGCCGCCGCGGTGCTGCCGCCGCGCTGCTCTTCATACGAGGCCGCGACGCCGAACAGCGGCGCGTCGTACTTCAGCATCACGGACCATTCGCGGCATTCGGTTGCATGACCCGCGACAGAACCGGTGCAGGTGCCTTGTCCCGGCGAATTGCCGGTGCCCGCCGAGTCGCGGCCGAACGAATAGTTCGCGCCGAACGTCACGCCCGCATAGTTGCCCATGTAGACCACCGAGTTGTCGGCGCGGGCGTTCGGCACGTAGGCGTCGAGCGAGCCGAGGCCGTAGATGTCGGGGCCGATCAGGTCCGCGCCCATCAAGGCGAGGTACGTCATCGTGTATTGGCGGCCGAACGAAAGCGTGCCATACGGACTCTTGATGCCGACGAACGCCTGGCGGCCGAACAGTCTGCCGCCCTGGCCGAGATCGCCGCCGCGCACGTTGAAGCCGCTTTCCAGCGTGAATACCGCGCTGTAGCCGCCGCCCAGATCTTCGTTGCCGCGCAGTCCCCAGCGCGACGGGAATTCGCCGGTGATGCCGGGCATGCGGAAAACGCTCTTGCCCGCGGCGTTCGCGTGCGAGACGTATTCGATGCCCGTGTCGATGATGCCGTAGAGCGTCACGCTCGATTGGGCCGTTGCGGCGCCGCTGACGGCGCACAACGCGCCGCAAAGAAGAACACGTGCGGATGCTTGCATGAGGGGTGTCTCCAAACCGTTGATTGAATTTGTGTTGTTGTCGTTGATCGTTGCGCCGGCTTGCGCCGGCTTGCGCGGCCGCTCAGTCGGCGCGCGGGCGGCGCAGCAACAGCAGCGCGGCCGCCGCCGCGATCAGCGTGACGGGAATACTCGCGCCGATCACCGTCGACGAACTGCGGCCCATCGCCAGTAATTGACCCGCGGCGAGCGGGCCGACCACCGAGCCGATGCGGCCCACCGCGACCGCCGCGCCGACGCCGGTGCCGCGCATCGCCGTCGGATAGAACGCCGCGGACAGCGCGTACAGCACCGATTGCCCGCCGATCACGAACATGCCGGCGAAGAAGGCGGAGGCCGCGAGCGCGCCGAAGCCGGGCGCCATCGAGAGCGCGGTGAGCGACGCGATGATGCCGACATACATGCCCGCCACCACGGCGCCCGAGCGCATGCGATCCATCAACATGCCGATGCACAACGCGCCGATCCCGCCGCCGACGTTGAAGAAGATCTGCACGTAGCCGACCTGTGCGCGCGTCAAACCGCTCGCCGCCATCAGCGAGGGCAGCCAGTTGAGGAGGAAGTAAAGGACGATCAGCGTGCAGAAGTAGCTGATCCAGATCTGCACGGTGGACAAACCACGCGTGCCGCCGAACAGAACTTCGCCGACCGGCGCGGGCTTCGCGTGTCCGTCGTGCGAGGCCATCGTGAACGCCTTGGAATCCGCGAGAAACACTAGCAGCAACGGCACCAGCAACAGCGGGCCCGCACCGCCGACATAGAAGATGTGACGCCACTCGGCATCGCCCGCGCTCATCAGGCCGATCACCGAGGCGATCACGCCGCCGAACGGAATGCCGCAATACATCACGCTGACCGCGGTGCTGCGCGAGCGCGGCTCGACCGCTTCCGACGACAACGCGATCAGGTTCGGCAACGCACCGCCGAGGCCGATGCCCGTCAACACGCGCACGATCACCAGCATGTGGAAGTCGCTCACCAGCGCGGTCATGATCGAGAGCAGGCCGAACAGGCACGCGGAAATCACCAGCACGCGTTTGCGGCCGATGCGATCCGCGAGCCGTCCGCCGAACATCGCGCCGGGCAGCAAACCGAAAGTGCCGGCGCTGAACGCAAGCCCCATCTGTCCGACCGACAGACCGAACTCGCGCGCCATGCGCGGCGCCGCGACGCCGACCGATTGCAGGTCGAGCCCTTCAAGCAGCGCGACGGCAAAGCACAATCCGAGCGTGACCAGGGCGCTCGTCCGGCTGGATGCGGCGGGGGCGGCGGCGCCGTTGGTCGAAGGTAGTGTTCCGGCTCTTTTCACGTTAGCGATCCTTATCAAGATGCGTGGTTTTCCGGGTTCATTGAAGGACGGCTGCACTTGAGCGCCGTCTTGCTTGCCCGATAGAGGCATGAGCGGTGCGTTTGCCCGCGTCGAAGTTCGCCTGGATCTCAGGCGGCTTCGGCGAAGCGGGATTCAGTTCACTGTCGAACTCGCGATGGCGTGCGCGTCGGCATACCCGTTGTGCACACCGATACGCCGCGCAGCGAACACCGCAGCGCGCAACGCATCGAGTCGATGCCCGCGTGGCTGTCCGATTGTTTCGAGGCGATGCGGCGCGTCTCCAAACGCTGCATCGTGGAGTGGATTTAATATCAGGTAGGCTGATAACACAAGCGCAAATCGTTCGGTGAAAACACCTAGCGATCTGGCGGCGCGGTTAATTTAACCGCGTAGATTACGAACGAAAGTTTCGAGGTGGGTTTGCAGGGCGCCGGCCGCTTCGAGTTCGATGCCCGCCATCATCTGCTTCTCGATTGTCTTGACGGCCTGCTCGCATTCGCGCAGCACGGCGCGTCCTTCGTCCGTCAATCGCAGCAGCACGATGCGGCCGTGGGTCGGGTCCGGCTCGCGGCTCACCCAGTTGCGGCTCGCCATCGCGTTCATGACTTCATTGGCGGATTGCGGCGTGATGAACGAGCGTTCGGCCACTTGCGCATTGGACGCCTGGCCCTTTGCTTCGAGCACGGACAGCGCGGTGAACTGCGCGAGCGTCAGACCGAGCGGCGCGAGCGCTTCGGTCATGCGCCGCCGCAGGATGCGGTCGAGACTGCCGATCACATAGGCGAGTCGCAGGCTGGGTCGGCGAGTGCGGGTGACAGCGGGCTCCGCGGGCGAATTCTGTTTTTTGCTCATTGTCGTCAGGAGATTCGGTCTATGCCGCATCTTAGCGCGCCTCGCCGCCGATTCCGCCGCTAGGGGTTTGCACCGAGCCGCCGATTTTCCGCTTTACATATCAGGCAGCCTGATATTAAATAAGCTCATCGGGCCGCTGCGGCGGTCAACGTTCATGGAGAAAACAGATGGGTTACGAAGGTCGCTGGAAAACCGTCAAGGTCGATGTCGCTGAGGGAATCGCGTGGGTGTCGCTCAATCGTCCCGAGAAACGCAACGCGATGAGCCCGACGCTGAACAAGGAAATGATCGAGGTTCTGGAAGCGGTCGAACTCGACGCGGAAGCGCAAGTTCTGGTGCTGACGGGCGAGGGCGACGCATGGACCGCCGGCATGGACCTGAAGGAGTATTTCCGCGAAGTCGACGCCGGCCCGGAAATCCTGCAGGAAAAGATTCGCCGCGATGCATGCCGCTGGCAATGGCAGTTGCTGCGCATGTACGCGAAGCCGACCATCGCGATGGTCAACGGCTGGTGTTTCGGCGGCGGCTTCTCGCCGCTGGTGGCGTGCGATCTCGCGATTGCCGCCGACGAAGCCGTGTTCGGCCTCTCCGAAATCAACTGGGGCATTCCGCCGGGCAATCTGGTGAGCAAGGCGATGGCCGACACCGTCGGGCATCGTCAGGCGTTGTACTACATCATGACGGGTGAAACATTCACGGGCCAGGAAGCGGCGCAGATGGGCCTCGTCAACAAGAGCGTGCCGCGTGCCGAACTGCGCGAAGCCACGCGCGTTCTCGCCGGCAAGCTGCTCGAAAAGAATCCGGTGGTGCTGCGCGCGGCCAAGAACGGCTTCAAGCGTTGCCGCGAACTCACGTGGGATCAGAACGAAGACTACCTGTACGCCAAGCTCGATCAGGCGCAGCATCGCGATCCTGAAGGCGGCCGCGAGCAGGGCCTGAAGCAGTTCCTCGACGACAAGGCGATCAAGCCGGGTTTGCAAACCTACAAGCGCTGATCGAGCGCGCGCGGATGCGCGCGAGAAAAGACAAGCGAGGAGACGAGCAACATGCATGAAGTGACGTTATTGATCGGCGGCGAGAGCCGCGGCGCGTCGGACGGCAAGACGTTCGAGCGCATCAATCCCGCGAGCGGCAAGCCTGCCTCGCGCGCGGCCGCGGCAACGCTCGCCGATGCCGACGCGGCAGTCGCCGCAGCCGCGCGGGCATTCCCGGCATGGTCGGCGCTCGCGCCGACGGAGCGCCGCAAGCGTCTGTTGGCCGCCGCCGATCTGATGGATGCGCGCACCGCGCAATTCATCGAAACCGGCGTCGCCGAAACCGGCGCGATGCCGAACTGGTACGGCTTCAATGTGATGCTGGCCGCCAACATGCTGCGCGAAGCCGCCGCCATGACCACGCAGATCGACGGCGACGTGATTCCCTCGGACGTGCCCGGCAGTCTCGCGATGGCGGTGCGTCAGCCGTGCGGCGTGGTGCTCGGCATGGCGCCGTGGAATGCGCCGGTGATTCTCGGCACGCGCGCGATCGCCATGCCGCTCGCGTGCGGCAATACAGTCGTGCTGAAGGCGTCGGAAGGCTGTCCGGGCGTGCATCGGCTGATTGGCGGCGTGTTGCAGGAAGCGGGCCTGGGCGAGGGCGTGGTGAACGTCATCACGCATTCCGCCGAAGACGCACCGGCGATCGTCGAGCGGCTGATTGCGCATCCGGCGGTACGGCGCGTCAACTTCACCGGCTCGACGCGGGTGGGGCGCATCGTCGCGCAACATGCCGCGCAGCATTTGAAGCCGGCTTTGCTCGAACTCGGCGGCAAGGCGCCGGTTGTCGTGCTCGACGATGCGGATCTGGATGCGGCCGTCGCCGGCATTGCGTTCGGCGCGTTCTTCAACCAGGGGCAAATCTGCATGTCCACTGAGCGCGTGATTGTCGACCGGAAGATCGCCGATGCGTTAGTGGAAAAGCTCGCGGCCAAGGCGCGCACTTTGAGAGCGGGCGATCCCGCTGCGGCGGATTCCGTGCTTGGCGTGCTCGAAAGCGCGGCTGCGGCGCGGCGCATCGAGGCGCTGGTCAAGGACGCGCATGAGAAGGGCGCAAGGCTGCCGGTCGGTTGTCATGTGGAGGGCGCGGTGATGCAGCCTGCGATAGTCGACGGTATAACGCCCGCGATGAAGCTCTACGCCGAGGAATCCTTCGGTCCCGTGGTCACGGTGCAGCGTGTCGACGGCGACGATGAAGCGATTCGCGTCGCCAACGACAGCGAATACGGTTTGTCGGCAGCGGTATTCAGCCGCGATGTGTCGCGCGCGTTGAACGTGGCCAAGCGCATCGAATCGGGCATTTGCCATATCAACGGACCGACCGTGCACGACGAAGCGCAGATGCCGTTCGGCGGCGTGAAGAAGAGCGGCTATGGGCGCTTCGGCAGCAAGGCGTCGATTGCCGAATTCACGGACCTGCGCTGGATCACGATTCAAACCGGACCGCGGCACTATCCGATCTGATTCGCGTGCGGCTGATACGCTGCAATCAGAGCCGTATCAACGCATGGAGAAGGTGGCTGCGCCGCATGAAGCGGAGCGCCCCCCGATGCCGTCATAGGCGGCGCGTAACAGGAGACAGGCTTTGCATTCCGAGCCAAAACAATCGAATGCCCCCGGCACGCCGACGCGCTATCGCGCCACGGCGATCGGTACTTCGTCGGTGCATGCGCAACGGCGCGGCGATACGTGGTATCTGCGCGCGGCCGAGCCGCTCGGCGAACATCCGCGGCGCATGACCGACCGGCTCGCGAGCGGTGCGCAAGCGCATCCCGAACGCTGGCTGGCGGCACGCCGCGGTATCGACGGCGAATGGATCGGCGTGAGCTATGCGAAGGCGTTGCAAAGCGCTCGCGCTATCGGGCAGGCTCTGCTGGCCCGCAATCTTTCCGTCGAGCGGCCGGTCGCGATTCTCTCCGGCAACGATCTCGAGCATCTGCAACTGGCGCTGGGCGCAATGTGGGCCGGCATTCCGTATGCGGCGATTTCGCCGGCCTATGCGCTGGCTTCGGGCGACTTCGGCAAACTGCGTCATACGATCGATCTGCTCACGCCGGGACTCGTTCTCGTCAGCGACTATGATGTGTTCGCCAGGGCCATCGCGGCGGTGGTGCCTGCCGACGTCGAAGTCGTATCGGTCAACGGACCACGCGAGGTGCGCGCGGCGCATAGCGTGACGTCGTTCGATGACCTGCTGAACACGACGCCCACCACCGTCGACTCGGTTCACGCAACGGTGAGCCCCGACACCATCGCCAAATTTCTTTTCACGTCGGGCTCGACCAAACTGCCCAAGGCCGTGCCGACCACGCACCGCATGCTGTGCAGCAACCAGCAGATGCTGCTCGAAACCTTTCCCGAGTTCGCGCGGGAAGCGCCGGTTCTGGTCGACTGGCTGCCCTGGAACCACACCTTCGGCGGCAGCCATAACGCCGGCATCGCGCTCTACAACGGCGGCACGATCTATATCGACGACGGCAAACCCGTCAACGGCAAGTTCGAGGAAACGTTGCGCAATCTGCGCGAAATCGCACCGACCATCTACTTCAATGTGCCGAAGGGTTGGGAAGAACTGGCGATCGCGCTGGAGCACGACGCGCAATTGCGTGAGACGTTTTTCTCACGCGTGAAGGTGTATTTCTTTGCGGGTGCCGGCCTCTCGCAAGCCGCGTGGGACCGGCTGGAGCGGGTCACGGAAAAATACTGCGGCGAGCGCATTCGCATCATGGCGGGACTCGGCATGACCGAAACGTCGCCGTCATGCCTGTTCACCACCGGGCCGATCATGCGCGCCGGCTATGTCGGCTTGCCCGCGCCTGGCTGCGAGGTCAAGCTTGCGCCGGTCGGCGACAAACTCGAAGCGCGCTATCGCGGCCCGCACGTGATGGCCGGTTACTGGCACGCGAACGCCGGCGAGTCGGACAACGCATTCGACGAGGAAGGCTACTTTTGCAGCGGCGACGCGTTGCGCTTTGTCGATGTCGAGCGGCCGGAACTCGGCTTGCTGTTCGACGGACGCATTGCCGAGGATTTCAAGCTGAGTTCGGGCACCTTCGTGAGCGTCGGTCCCATGCGGGCGCGTGTGATTTCCGAGGGCGCGCCCTATGTGCAAGACGTGGTGGTCGCCGGCATGAATCGCGACGACGTGGGCTTGCTGGTGTTTCCGCGGCTCGCCGATTGCCGGCGGCTCGCGGGACTGCCTGAATCGGCGAGCGCGCGCGAAGTGGTGGAAGCGCCGGCGGTGCGGGCGCATTTCGCGGCTTTACTGGCGACGCTCAATCGCGGCGCGACCGGCGGCGCGACTACGATCGCGCGCCTGCGGCTCATGGACGTCGCGCCGTCGCTCGATCTCGGCGAGATCACCGACAAAGGCTCGATCAATCAGCGCGCGGTGTTGACGCATCGGGCCGCGCTCGTCGAGGCGATGTATGACGCGGCGCGGCGCGATTCCGCGGTGATTTACGCGGTCGCGGGTGGCGCGGCGTAATGCATGCGCCGGCGTGATCGGTGATCGGCTTGCGTTTCAGGAACACGAAGTGGCAGCCGCTGGTTCTGAAAGAGAATGGTCTACTGGGGTAAAAAAAGGCACTTAAGCAGAAGGGCTCGCAACAAAGTTGGCGCGGGTCAGCGCCAATCCACTGCCGCGCGGCGAAAGCGCTTCGCCGTATACAATTCGGCAGCGCCTGATTTTTGCCCCTACTGACCTGATCCCACTCATGCCGAATCCGACCCGGGCCTTCCTTCTCGGTCCGCTCCTGAAAGGCGTTTCACGCTCCTTCTACCTTACGCTGCGCGTGCTGCCCGCCGGCATGCGCGACCCCATCGGCCTCGCGTATCTGTTGGCGCGCGCGGCCGATACGATCGCCGACACGTCGCTCATTTCGCCGGAACAGCGCCTTGCGCTGCTGCTGTCGTTGCGCGACCAGGTGAACGGCGCAGCCGACGACGGCGCGCTGATCCGGCGCATGGCCGCGGAAGTGGCGGGCCAGCAGGCGCAGTCGGATGAAAAGGTGCTGCTCGAATCGCTCGGACCCGCGCTCGAAGTCTTGTCGCAACTCAGCGAGCCCGATCGCAAGGCGGTGCGTGAGATCGTATCGACGCTGACCGAAGGCATGGAATTCGATCTTCGCACCTTCCCCGACGAACGTTCCGGCCGGATCGCCGCGCTGCGCGAATACGACGAACTGGATCGCTATACGTATCTGGTGGCGGGTTGCGTCGGCGAATTCTGGACCACGATGACTTATGCGCACATGCCCGGTACGCTGAAGGAACGGCCCGAGACGATGGCGCGCCGCGGCGTGCGTTTCGGCAAGGCGTTGCAGATGACCAACGTGCTGCGCGATTGCGGCAAGGACTTGCGGATCGGCCGCTGTTATCTTCCCGAGACGCTGCTGGTTCGCCACGGGCTGAGCGCGCAAGATCTGCTGCTGCCGGGCAACTCCATACGCGCGCGTCCGCTGCTGGTCGAACTGCTGCGCAAGACGCTCGATCATTTTCGTGACGCGCTGGACTACACGCTGGCGATTCCCGCGTTCTCCGTGCGTTTGCGGCTCGCCTGCTTGTGGCCGATTCTGATCGGTCTGGAGACGCTGCTGTTGCTGGTGGATAACGACGCCTGGCTCGATCCGCAGAAGGTCTCGAAAGTGCGACGCAATCGGGTGTATCAGATCATCGCGTCGTCGCTGTTCATGGTGCCTTCGAACGCGCTGGTGCGGAACTCGATCGAGCAGCGCATCAGACGGATCGAAGCGCGGCTCTGAACGTGGCGACATGAAGATGTAGCTAGCCCGGTGCGGAAACACCGATACGATGTGCACCCGGCTACTCGTTGAAAAATGAATCTTGGCTGGATGGTCGCCTAAGCCGCCGACAACGCCAGCCCAATCGCGCCGCAATCTCACTTGATTTAATCTGCATCATTGAAAGGCGATCGATCGGGAAACCCCTAACACCGTGCATCGGTGGTTCGCGTTAGTCTCTTCGACAGAGGAGGCGGACATGAGACAGGCTTTCAATATTGCCGTGGTGTTGCTGCTGGGCTATCTGCTAGCGGATAGGGCATTGATGCGCGCGCAAGCGGGCGAGACGGGAACGATAACC
Organism: Paraburkholderia terricola; assembly: GCF_003330825.1. Taxonomy (NCBI): domain Bacteria; kingdom Pseudomonadati; phylum Pseudomonadota; class Betaproteobacteria; order Burkholderiales; family Burkholderiaceae; genus Paraburkholderia; species Paraburkholderia terricola. The sequence goes on along the minus strand of NZ_CP024942.1, from coordinate 907,261 downwards.
TGTCACCAGGGCGCGGAGATGGTCAAGGCTAACGCGTTGAAAAAAGGCTTCGGTGACGTCGGCGCCAGCAGTCAGGGGGAAAATTTCCTGTCGAGCTGTCTTGTCACCGGCCGTGGCGAAGTGGGCGGTCTGGTCGCACGCGACTGAGCGGTTCATTACACAGTGCATCACGGAGACACGCAGGCGGGCATCGCCAAAGATGCGCCGCGAAAAAGCGCCTGGACCGTGGAGATCCAGGCGAAGTCACCGGGAGCCCGATGACGGAGGTATCGAATAAACCGCTGGCCCGCGATCGCCATGCTCGGTCGCGGGCCAGTTCGTTTGAGTCAAAGCGCGCGTTTCATTAGCGCTCGCCTGGCGCAAGAGCTAGCGCTTATTGCCCGAAGTAAATCGACTTCTGTCCATTGGCGGCAGCCGCGCGGCCCACTTGCGACGAGCCGCCTGCCACACCACCGTAACCGCTTTGCGCCGGCTGTGCGGTGCCGTTTTGCGCATCGACGCGAGCTTGCGCGGCCTGAATGTCAGCCGGGTAGTGCGGGTCGTCGCGGCCCGGTTGATAACCGGCCTTTTCGAGTTGAATCAGTTCGGCGCGCACTTGCGCGCGGGTCACGGGCTGGTTGGACTGTGCAAACGAGGCAACGGGAGCGGCCAGTGCAGCGGCGATAACAACAGCTTGAATGAGCGATTTCATGATGAACTACCTCCAGTTCGGGTCTTTGTCGCGTTACGAACGGTGTTGTTCGTAACCAGTGAGTGCATTGTAGGTTTGCGACTTCGACGGAGTAACCACCGACTCAGGTAATCTTTGTTGCTGGATTTGAGACAAACCAGCGGCATCTTGTGATGGCAGGGCAGAGGCACGCGACAAGCTGCTGCGTCCTCGCGTGCTGTTTTCAATCGCCGCCTTCCACGCTGCAAAAACAAAAATGCCGTTCAGTCAGAGACCGAACGGCATTCGCTCACAATGCCCGCGTTCCACGCGGGCTCAAACCTGAAACCGATCGCTCAAACCGCGGCCGGCCGCCACTTCAACAAGCGATGTTCGACGGCGGTCAACAGATAATCCGCGGCGAGTGCGACCACCGCCAGCACGATCATCGCCGCGAACACGCCGCTTGCGTTGAATGCGCCTTGCGCGGTGGAGATCAACAGGCCGATGCCCTGCTTGGAGCCGAGAAACTCGCCCACCACCGCGCCGACGAGAGCGAAGCCGAAGCTCACATGCAAGCTCGCAAGAATCCAGCTCAACGCCGACGGAATCACCACCGACGTCGTCACCTGGCGGCGCGACGCACCGAGAATCTGCGCATTGGCGATCATGAACCGGTCCGCTTCACGCACGCCCTGGAACGCGTTGGCGAACACGACGAAGAACACCATCACCACGGCAAGCGCCACTTTCGACGCCATCCCCAGACCCAGCGCGATCACGAACACCGAGCCGAGCACCACGCGCGGAATCGAGTTGGCGATCTTGATGTAGAGGCTGAACACGTCGGAGAGCAGCTTGTTGCGGCCAAGCACGATGCCGCAGAACACGCCCGCCACCGAGCCGATAAGGAAACCGAGCGCGGTTTCCTCGAGCGTCACCCATACCTGCGTCAGCAGCGGCCCTTGCGAAGTGCCGTTCACGAACCAGTCGACGATCTGATCGAAGATCGCGCTCGGCATCGAGAAGAAGAACGGGTCGATCCACTTCAGGCGCGCGGACAACTCCCAGCCGCCGAGCACCACCACCAGCACGACGATGCGCAGCGAAATCACCAGTGCATGGCGCTGCCGGATGCGTTTTTGCGCGACGCGTTCGACATGAGCGAGCGACGCGGCGTCGATGCCCGAAGGCATCATCTGTTCAGAGGTAGTCGTAGACATGTTTGCCGTTCCTTGATTAACCGATCTGCACTTCTTCGCGCAGGTCATGCCAGATGTCGCGCGAGATTTCGATAAAGCGTGGGTCGTAGCGGACCTCCGACGTGACGCGCGGACGCGGCAGATCGATTTCATACACTTTCTTCAGCGTGGCGGGGCGCGCGGTCAGCACGAACACGCGGTCGGCGAGCGCAATCGCTTCCTCCAGATCGTGCGTGACGAACACCACCGAGCCGGCGCCGGCCCACAGTTGCAGCAACTCGTCCTGCATCAGCGTGCGGGTTTGCATGTCGAGCGCCGAGAAGGGCTCGTCCATCAGCAGGATTTCGGGCCTGTTGATGAAGGTTTGCGCGAGCGCCACGCGCTTTCTCATGCCGCCGGAGAGTTGATGCGGGTAGTGCTTGCCAAACTTGTCGAGGCCCACGCGGCGCAGCCATTCATTGGCTTCGTCGTACGCGGCGGATTTCGAACGACCGCGATACAGCGGACCGGCCGCCACGTTGTCGAGCACCGAGCGCCACGGGAACACAGCGTCCGCCTGAAACACGAAGCCGATGCGCGGATCGATGCCGTCGACCGGCGCGCCCATCACGCGCACTTCGCCGGTGGTGGGCTTCAGCAAGCCGGTGATCATGCTGAGCGTGGTCGACTTGCCGCAACCCGTCGGGCCGACAATCGCGACGAATTCGCCGCGCGCCACCGACATGCTGAAGTCGCGCAACGCGATCGTCGCCTTGCCGTCGGGAGAAATGAAACGGCACGATACGTTGCGCATCTCGATAGCTGGCGTATCGCGTGACATGGATGGATTCATCGGCTGGGGCCTCGCTGTTCTCGTGATGTGTCTCGTGATGTCGAAGGGGTGTTACTTCGCCGCGGTTTTGACCGGCGCCGACACGTAGTCGTTGGTGTACGTCTTGGCGAGGTCGATATGCTTGCCCTTCACCGACGGATTGAATGCCGACAATACTTTCAGCACCGTGTCGGGGCCGTCGGCGGGCATCTTGCCGTCCTTCGTGAACATCGGCAGCGACGCCTTCAGCGCGCCGACATAGAGGTCCTTGTTGTTGCCGTAATAGTCCTTCGGCATCTTCGCGGCGATCTCCTCGGCGCTATGCGTCGCAATGAAGTTCAGCGTCTTCGCGAACGCATGCGAGAGTTTCGCGGCGTCGTCCTTGTGCGACTCGGCCCACGCGCGCTGCACGTAGAAGCTCGAAGCCGGATAGGTTCCGCCGAGCGCGGCGCGCGTGCCTTCCAGCGTGCGCATGTCGACCAGCACCTTGGCGTCGCCGGTCTTCAGCAGTTGCGAGACGGTCGGCTCGGTCGTCATGCCCGCGTCGATGCGGCTTTGCTTGATGGCCGCGATAAAGCTGTTGTCCGCGCCCACCGGCAGCAACGTGTACTGCGAGCTCGGCACGCCGCCGCGTTGCGCGAGATATTGTGTGAGGAAGCTCGTCGACGAACCGAGGCCGGTCACGCCGAGCGTCTTGCCCTTGACGTCGGCCATGCTCTTGAGCGTGCCCGCGGCCTTGGTGGAGACCATCTCCACCTCGCCCGGCACCTGGCCGAAAATCACCAGCGCCTCCACTTCCTTGCCCTTGCTCTGCAGATCGATGGTGTGGTCGTAGAAACCCACCACGCCTTGCACCGCGCCCGCGAGCAGTTCGTTTTCCGCGTCGACGCCCGCCGGTTGCGAGAGGATTTCGACGTCGAGGCCTTCGTCCTTGAAGTAGCCGAGCTGCTCGGTGAGCTTGGCCGGCAGATAGATGATCTTGGTGGCGCCGCCGACCATGATCGTCAGCTTCTCGGCATGAGCGGCAGCCGAGGCGGCGGCAAGGGTGAACGCAACACCTGACACAGCGGCAATCTGGCGCAAGGTACGCATGAAGCAGTCTCCGTAGGTTTGTCGCCGCTGGGTGGAAAATGCGGCGCTTTCTGGGTGAATGGAGGCGAGTATAGAAATCGCAAACCTTCTGCCAGCTTTCGGGGACGTGGCTAAATCATGGGTGTTAACCCGAAAACCCGCCGAAAACCCGCCGAGACACCCGCCGAGAGACTTGCCGCGAATACTCGAAGGCCTGCCGCGAACCCCATGCGGTGCGCGCAAAGCCCTTGTTTTACGGCACAATCGACGATCTGACTTTCGCGTTCCCGCCATGAAGCTGCTGCTCATCGAAGACAATCCCACGCTCGCGCACTGGCTCGCCAGGATGCTGGAACAGGAGGCGTTCGCGCTCGACGCGGTGCAGGACGGCGACTCCGCCGACCGTCTATTGCGCACGAATCATTACGACGTGATTCTGCTCGACCTCAATCTGCCGCAACTGTCCGGCAAGAACGTGCTGCGCCGTCTGCGTCAGCGCGGCGACTCGACGCCGGTGCTGATCCTGACGGCGAGCGGCTCCATCGACGAAAAGGTGGAACTGCTCGGCGCCGGCGCGGACGACTACCTCGTCAAGCCGTTCGAAGTGCGCGAGCTGGTCGCGCGCATCAAGGTGGCGATCCGCCGCCAGTCACCCTCGAAGGCGAGCGAGGTGGTGTGCGGCGATCTCGCGTTCGACATCGACACGCGCCAGTTCACGCTGAAGGGCGCGCCGCTGAACGTCACGCCGCGCGAGCGTTCGGTGCTCGAAACGCTGATCCTGCGTCTGGGCAAAACGGTGACGAAGCCCGCGCTGGTCGACGCGATCTTCACGCTCGCGGACGAACCGAGCGAGGACGCGGTGGAAATCTACATCTCGCGGCTGCGCAAGAAACTCGACGGCAGTTCGGCGGCGATCGTCACGTTGCGCGGGCTCGGCTACCTGTTGCGCAAGAAAGAAGATGACCAATAGCTTGCGCGTGCGTTTGTTGTGGTGGCTGCTCGTGCCGCTCGCGCTATACGTGTTCGTCACCGGCAAGGCCGAATACGACAACGCGCGGCGCACCGCGGATCTGGTGCAGGATAACCAGTTGATTTCGTCGGCGCGCATGATCGCGGGCGAAGTGCAATGGGTGGACGGCTTCCTGCGCGTGGACGTGCCGCCCGCCGCGCTCGAAATATTCGCGTCGCCTTATCGCGACCAGGTGTTCTACAGCGTGAGCGTCGACGATGGCCGCCTGCTCGCGGGCACGCCCGACTTCCCGCCGCGCCCGGCGCAGCGCCCCGATACCCCCGATCATTACGACGCCGCTTTGCAAGGCCGTGCCGTGCGCGCGGTCGGCCTCGTTCGTCTCATGTACGACAATGGCGTGACGCGCCGCGTGCGCGTGACGGTCGGCAAGACCGTGCACTCGCGCGATGCGATGGCGCAGGAATTGTGGCAGCCGCAACTCGTGCGGCAGATCGAAATGATCGCGCTGGCGGTGGCGCTGGTTTGCATCGGCCTCACGTTCGAATTGCGGCCCTTGATGAAAGTGAAGGACGAGGTCGCCGACCGCGATCCGATGCAACTGGAGCCGATTCGCGTCGAGCGCCTGCATACGGAGTTGCGGCCGATCGTCGAGGCGATCAATCAGTGCATTGCGCGGCTCGGCGTGCAAGTCGCCGCGCAACGGCGCTTCATTGCCGACGCCGCCCACCAGTTGCGCACGCCGCTTACGCTGCTCGGCACGCAATTGCAGTTCGCGCGTCAGCAGGACGGCTTGAATCCCGCACTCGACGAAGCGCTCGCGGCCATGCATCGCAGCAATCGTTCGATGGTCGGGCTGACCAACAAGCTGCTGTTGCTGGCGCAGGCCGAAGCCGCCGACAACACGCAACTGGCCGTTGAAACGGTGGATCTCGTCGCGCTGGCCATGGAAGTGGTGGAGGACCTGGCGCTGCTCGCGCAGGCTCGGGACATCGACCTCGGTGCGGAATTGAGCGGCGTTGCGCCGGTGGCCGGGCATCGCGGCATGCTTCAGGCGCTGATCGCCAACCTGGCCGAGAACGCGATCCGCTATACGGGCAGCGGCGGCCATGTCACGGTTGCGGTGCATGCCGGCGTCGATACGGTCAGCGTGAGCGTGCTGGACGACGGCCCCGGCATTCCGGCCGAGTCGCGCGGCCGCGTGTTCGAACCGTTCTTCCGCGCGTCGACGGATACCGAAGGCACGGGGCTCGGTCTCGCGATCGTGCGCGAGATCGCGGACGCGCATCATGGCGAGATCACGCTCAAGCCGGGCGAAGGCGGCAAGGGCGTGCACGTGACGGTGTCGTTTCCGCGCGCCAAGGCGCAGCGGGCGGAGAAGGTTTAAAAGTTTGAATCGCCCATCGAGCGCTTCTCGCGGATGCGCGATAGGAAGGAGACACTCACACAATGCGCAACGCCTCACTGAGCTTTTCGCGCGCGTTCCATGCGGCAGTCGCGGCGTTTTTCACACTCTTTCTGCTGGCTCCGGCGGCGGCGTCCGCGCAGGACGATGCGCCCGGGAAAGTCGCGATCATGGTGGGTGGCATCACCAAGCTCATCTATCTTCCGGTGTTCCTGACGGAGCAGCTTGGCTACTTCAAGGCCGAAGGCCTCGACGTGGAACTGCTGTCGCAAACGGCGGGCGTCGACGCGGAGAACGAATTGCTGGCGGGCGCGGTGCAAGGGGTGGTGGGTTTCTACGACCACACCATCGTTTTGCAGAGCAAGGGCAAGGAGGTAAAGAGCATCGTCGTGCTCGGCCAGGTGCCCGGCGAAGTGGAAATGGTGTCGGCGAGAGCCGCCGATTCGATCAAAAGCATGGCCGACGTCAGGGGCAAGACGCTCGGCGTGACCGGGCTCGGTTCGTCGACCAATTTTCTGACGCAGTATCTGGCGAGACTCGAGGGCGTGCCGAACTCGCAATACACGGTGCTGCCGGTGGGCGCGGACAACAGCTTTATCGCGGCGATCAGGCAAGGCCGCATCGACGCGGGCATGACGACCGAGCCGACCGTGTCGCAACTGCTCAAATCCGGCGATGCGAGGATTCTCGTGGACATGCGCAACGTCGAGGGCACGCGTGCCGCGCTCGGCGGCACGTATCCGGCTTCCAGCCTGTACGTGCAGAGCGCATGGCTCGATACGCACCCGCGGGAAGCAGCCAAACTCGCGCGTGCTTTCGTGAGGACGCTGCAATACCTGCATACGCACAGCGCCGAGGAAATCGCCGCGCGGATGCCGAAAAACTTCATCGGCAACGACAAGGCGCTTTATGTCAGCGCATTGAAGGCGTCGTTGCCGATGTTCACGGTCGACGGCAGGATGCCGGCCGACGGCCCGCGCACCGTGCTCAAGGTGCTGTCGGGTTTCAATCCCTCGGTGAAGGGGCGCCATGTCGATCTGTCGAGAACGTTCACCAATCAGTTCGTCGACGAAGTGAAGCCCTAAGCTGGATGCGTGCGTATCGCGAGACCGCGGCAACGCCCGCCTTGTAATAACGCCCAGCGCGAGATCAAAACGCGGCGCTGTAAATCGCCAATGCATCGTCCTCGGTGAGCGACCGGGGATTGTTGACCAGCAGCCGCGTTTGCAACATGGCGTCGCTCGCCATCCGTTCGAGTCCGCTGCGTTCGATGCCGACATCGCGCAGCCGCGCCGGAATCGCCGTCGCGGCGATCATCTGTTCGAGCCGTTCGATCAGCGCCTGCGTCTTGCTGGCGGCGCTGCCGGTCGCGCCCGGCATGATCACGTCCGCGAGTTCCGCATACAGATGCGCCGCCGCCTCGGCGTTAAACCGCAACACGTGTGGCAGCACGAGCGCATTCGAAAGACCGTGCGGCACGTGGTAAATGCCGCCGATCGGATACGCGAGCGCATGCACCGCGGCCACCGGCGAATTGGCAAACGCCTGGCCCGCGAAGGTCGCGCCGAGCAGCATGGCTTCGCGTGCCTCGCGGTTTCGGCCGCTCTCGCACGCAGGCAGCAGATTGCGCGACAACAGTTCGAGCGCTTTAATCGCGAGCATGTCGGAGATCGGGTTCTTCAGATGCGCGGACGTGTACGCCTCGATCGCATGCACCATCGCGTCGATGCCGGTTGCGGCGGTCGCGGCCTTGGGCAAACCGAGCGTGAGTTCGGCGTCGAGAATCGCCAGATCGGCGATCAACTGCGGGGCGACCACGCCCATTTTCTTCGCCTCGCCAACCGTCACGATCGACACGGCCGTCACTTCCGAACCGGTGCCCGCGGTGGTCGGCATCTGCACGAGCGGCAGGCGGGAGACCACGATCTTGTTCACGCCGTACATGTCGGCGAGTGTTTGCTGTTCCTGCGGAGCCAGCACGGCGATCAGCTTCGCCACGTCCATCGACGAGCCGCCGCCCAGGCCCAGCACGATCTGCGCACCCGCCGTCCGCGCGCGCGAAGTTGCTTCGAGCACGATGTGTTCGGGCGGATCGGCGATCACGTCGTCGATTACGGTGGCGTTCCAGCCGTGCGCGGCGAGGTCGGCGAGCGCGGGATTCAGGAGCCCGCTCTTGTGAAGGAAAGCGTCGGTGACGACGCACAGGCGCGTAAGCGCTGGAAATTGCGCGCGCAATAGAGCGCCGAGGCGGCGCGCGGCGCCGAACTCGACCAGCATGGCCGGCACGGTCTGGAAGCGGAATGCGTTCGTCATTTAGCGTCTCCTTGCATCGCATGGCTCGCGGCGTTGCGCCGATCGGGCTGCGGAATGGTGTTTTTGCGGCGGTAAAGGCTCGCGGCCTCGCGGGAAAAATGCGGGAAGCGAGAGCTGGAGCGCAGGCGTTAGTTGTACCAGATTCGGATCGGCTGCTCGCGTGCCTTTGATGTTGCGCGGTTGGATTAAGCGGGCAAATGAGGCGGGCGAACGAAGCGGCCAACTACGGCGGTGAAGCGCCCAAACACCACGAACGCGGCCACATAAAGCCGACGGTCGAGCGCCAAAACCATGCGATTCAGCAGGACATTCGAGGTCTTTGTTGAGAACGGTTCGCATTTGGGCTAGATTGATGCCCTGTCCTTTGAGAACGCGGAGCGAATTCATGGCCGAAGTGCTGATTCGACGGGAGCCTTTGGCAACGACACCCACGCCGGTTCTCGATGCCGGAACCGCCTGTCCGCCCGCGTTTCAAGCCGGCTCGCGCGACGCAGCCGGCGTGAGCGGTCCGCAAGCCGGATGCCTCGCTTGTTTCGGCGCGCCGCCGACCCCATCGCTCACGCAAAAGGATCCCCTATGACCACGCTTTCGATGCCGCAGATCACCCTTGCCGATCTCTCGATCGAGCCGGGACTGCCGACCGTCGTCTCGCCGCGCGCCGGCGCGGAGATTTCTCTGCAAGCGGCTGCGTCGCTGCTGCATGCGATCGTCGACGACACGCTGGAGCACGCGGGCGGCGTGCTGTTCACCGGCTTTCGCGTGGACTCGATCGAGGCCTTTCAAAGCTTCGCGGGCTCGTTCGGGCATCCGCTGATCGGCTATGAATTCGCGTCGACGCCGCGCAGCCAGGTGGAGGGCGCGGTCTACACGTCGACCGAATATCCGCCGCATCGCTCGATTCCGTTGCATAACGAGCAGTCGTACACGCGCGAATGGCCGCTGCGCATCTGGTTTCACTGCGCGCTCGCCGCGCGTTCGGGCGGCGCGACGCCGATTGCGGACAGCCGCGCGATCCACGGCGCGCTCGATCCGGCGCTCGTCGCGCGCTTTGCCAAACGTGAGCTGCTTTACGTGCGCAACTTCGGGCAAGGGCTCGATCTGCCGTGGGAGCAGGCTTTCGGCTCGGATGATCCGCGCGTGGTCGAGCGCATTTGCCGGACTCGCGGCATCGAATGCGAATGGCGCGACAGCGACGACGGCGAACTGCTGTTGCGCACGCGCGAACGCTGCCAGGCGGTGGCGCGTCATCCGCGCACGGGCGAGCTTGTCTGGTTCAACCAGGCAAATCTGTTCCACCTGTCATCGCTCGACGAGGACATGCAGGAGGCGCTGATCGATTCGGTCGGGCTCGAAAACGTGCCGCGCAATGTCTATTACGGCGACGGCGAGCCGCTGGAGGCCGAGGCGCTTGCCGAAATCCGCGGCGTGCTCGATCAGCAGCGGATCGTGTTTCCGTGGCGGACGGGCGACGTGCTGATGCTCGACAACATGCTGACCGCGCACGCGCGCGATCCGTTCGAAGGACCGCGCAAGGTCGTCGTGGCGATGGCGCAGAGCCACAGCGAAGGCCGGGACCGGGGATAAGCGGTCACGCGGACGGCCGCGCCAGCGGCTCGAAGCGCTCGTCGTGGGATTTCGCGGGACTTGCCCCGCTGGTCCGGGCGCGGCTCGGAACGCCCCCGGCGCGACCAATGGCCCAGGCGGCCAATATGCGAGCAATTCGCAGGCGGGCATCGGTTTCACCGCCCAAGTCCTCTATAAGACATCTGAATTTCGGCATAGGGCATTCGCCTGAAAGCCTTATCTGGCGGGGCTTTTGCCTGTCGGGCATGTTTCCGGGATATGTTTGTTTAGCAGCGAGTCGAGGAAAACGCGCATATACTCTCGGTCGGGCCGTAAAAAGTAGTGCTGCGGGTTGCGCTGCGTTTTTGCTGCTTCGTCGCGAATTCGCTGGCTCAGCGCTATCCACGCTCTGTCCCTCACTTCACCTAGCAAAGCATTGAACATGTCCACACCGCCGAAGATCATCTACACCCTGACCGACGAAGCCCCCGCGCTGGCGACTTACTCGCTGCTGCCGATCGTCAAGGCGTTCACGCGCTCGTCCGACGTGATCGTTGAAACGCGCGATATCTCGCTTGCCGGCCGGATCATCGCTGCATTTCCGGACTACCTGACCGCGGAACAGAAGGGCTCCGACGATCTGGCGGAACTGGGCGGACTCACCACGCGTCCCGAAGCGAACATCATCAAGCTGCCGAACATCAGCGCGTCGGTGCCGCAACTGAAGGCGGCGATCACCGAACTGCGCGATCAGGGCTACAAGCTGCCGTCCTATCCTGACGAAGCGAAAACCGACGCGGAAAAAGACGTCAAGGCGCGCTACGACAAGATCAAGGGCAGCGCCGTCAACCCGGTGCTGCGCGAAGGCAATTCGGACCGCCGCGCGCCGTTGTCGGTGAAGAACTACGCGCGCAAGCATCCGCACAAGATGGGCGCATGGTCGGCTGATTCCAAGTCGCACGTCTCGCACATGAGCGGCGGCGATTTCTACGGCAGCGAAAAGTCCGCGCTCATCGCGGCAGCGGGCAGCGTGAAGATCGAACTGGCGGCCGCGGACGGCAGCAAGACGGTCCTGAAAGAAAAGACGGCGGTGCAGGCGGGCGAGATCATCGACGCTTCGGTGCTCTCCAGGAATGCGCTGCGCAGCTTCATCGAAGCGGAAATCGCCGATGCGAAGAGCAAGGGCGTGCTGTTCTCGGTGCACCTGAAAGCCACCATGATGAAGGTGTCGGATCCGATCATCTTCGGTCACGTGGTCTCGGTGTTCTACAAAGACGTGCTCACCAAGCATGCCGACGCGCTCGCGCAAGCCGGCTTCAACCCGAACAACGGTATCGGCGATCTGTACGCGCGCCTGAAAGACCTGCCGGCCGAAACGCGCGAAGCGATCGAGGCGGACATCAAGGCGCAGTACGAACAGCGCCCGCCGCTCGCCATGGTCAACTCTGACAAGGGCATCACCAGCCTGCACGTGCCGAGCGACGTGATCGTCGACGCCTCCATGCCGGCCATGATTCGCGAGTCGGGCAAGATGTGGGGCGCGGACGGCGCGCTGCACGACGCCAAGGCGGTGATTCCGGACCGTTGCTACGCCGGCGTCTACCAGGCTGTGATCGAAGACTGCAAGAAGAACGGCGCTTTTGACCCGGTCACGATGGGCACGGTGCCGAACGTCGGCCTGATGGCGCAAGCCGCCGAAGAATACGGTTCACACGACAAGACGTTCCAGATTCCGGCGAACGGCGTGGTCCGCGTGATCGACGCAGCCGGCACGGTGCTGCTCGAACAAGCGGTGGAAGCCGGCGACATCTGGCGCATGTGCCAGGTCAAGGACGCACCGGTCCAGGATTGGGTCAAGCTCGCGGTGAACCGCGCGCGCGCCACCAATACGCCGGCCGTGTTCTGGCTCGACTCCGCTCGCGCCCATGATGCGCAGATCATCAAGAAGGTCGAGCAGTACCTGAAGGACCACGACATCAGCGGTCTGGACATCCGCATCATGACGCCGGTCGAAGCCACGAAGTTCTCGCTGGAGCGTATCCGCGCCGGCAAAGACACGATCTCGGTGACCGGCAACGTGCTGCGCGACTACCTGACCGACCTGTTCCCGATCATGGAACTCGGCACCAGCGCGAAGATGCTGTCGATCGTCCCGCTCATGGCCGGTGGCGGCATGTTCGAAACGGGCGCAGGCGGTTCGGCGCCGAAGCACGTTCAGCAACTGGTCGAGGAAGGCTTCCTCCGTTGGGATTCGCTCGGCGAATTCCTGGCGTTGGCTGCGTCGCTCGAACATTTGAGCAACGCGTACCACAACCCGAAGGCGCAGATTCTGGCGAAAACGCTGGATCAGGCAACCGGCAAGTTCCTCGACAACGACAAGTCGCCGGCACGCAAGGTGGGCGGTCTCGACAACCGCGGCAGCCACTTCTACCTCGCGATGTACTGGGCTGAAGCGCTGGCCGCGCAAACCGAGGACGCCGCGCTGCAGGCGCAGTTCGCCGGCGTGGCAAAGGCCATGGCCGACAACGAAGCGAAGATTCTCGCGGAGTTGGCTGCGGCGCAAGGCAAGCCGGTGGATATCGGCGGTTACTACCGTCCGAATGTCGAGCTCACGAGCAAGGCCATGCGCCCGAGCGCCACGCTGAACAAGATCGTGGATGCGGTTGCCTAAGCCGTGAAGTAACGCATTGAAGCAGGCAGTAGATATGACGATGGCGCTCTCGAGCGCCATCGTCGTTTCCGCCTTCAGGTGATGGCCAGTCATGCCGGGCATCACACGTGAACGATTTCCCAGTCGCTGAGTTTTTCCGGAATTTCCAGCGTCGACGTATCCACCTCGGACAGATGCGGGCAGGTCAAGCCGCGTGCGACTTCATCGGCAGCCTGTTGCGGGCTGGAAAACTCTCCGAGCGTCTCGTTGCCGTAGGTTGCTTCCCAACCTCCGTGCCCCGGCAAAATGTAGAACGCTCCCTGGGTCGAGCCAAAGCGAAAGCCTTTCATTTTTAGTCTCCCAATTGCCAATTAAAAACCGCGAGGTCGGGACGGCTTCCTGCGTTCGGCCGGAGACGGCGTGACTGCGCTTTTGTCTCGTCAACCCGGCTTGACCACCTGAACCGCCGACTCATGTAAAGGAGTCTACGTCAGCGGGCAGCGGCGCAAGCCGGTGTTCGACGGCTAATTCCATCTAAAAATTTTGTTTAAAAATAATGGCTTGCAGGCTTTGTTCCGCGATGTGCAACGTGGGGCGGCATTGCGAAATGGCCGGTTTGTGCCACGCACCACGACTTTTTACGAAGCAATGGCTCATGCCGCATCGTGAAATATTGGCGTCTTGCGGGGAAGCGTTGCAGCGCGAAAGCAAAGTCATGCGGCTTGCCCTCGCCGTCCGCGATCAGAAAAGCAAACGGCGCAGAAAGCCGAGCATCACTCGATTGAATTGAGCCGGCCTCTGTAGCGGCGCGAAATGGCTCACGCCCGGCAGCAGAACGAACTCCGCATCTGGAATGCTCTGCGCGAGATAGTCGGCGTGTTCCCGCTTGATGAACTCGTCGTGCTCGCTCAGCACGACCGCGACGGGCACCTCGATCCGAGCCAGATCGTGAGCGCCGTAGTTAGGTTCGGTCTTCATCATCTCGCTGACCGCGCCGACGAATGCGTCGAAGTCGCGAGGCGTCGCGGAGAGTTGCGCATAGTCTCTGGCGTGCCGACTGAAGCAGCGATCGATCACCGGTGTCGGCACGAATTCCTTCGTGCCGCTCGGGTCCATGTTGCAGCCGAAGAAGAACACCCCCGCAACGCGTTCGGGAGCCGTGATGCCCAACACCATCGCGATGCAGGCGCCGTCGCTCCAGCCCACCATGGCGGCGCGCGCGATTTGCAGCGCATCCATGACGGCGAGTACGTCGGATGCCATCAACTCGTACTTGTAAGGCCGCGCGTCGCGCGTGCTGCGGCCGTGGCCGCGGCTGTCGACGACCACCACGCGATGTCCCGCGCCAAGCAGCGCCGGCACCTGGTAGCCCCAGTTGCCGCTGTGCCCGAGGCCGCCGTGCAGCAGAATCACCGGCGCGCCGACGCCATATGACGCGTACCAGATGCGCGCCCCTTCATGCTCGACGTAGCCATGATCGTTCGAGACGGGCAGCGGCGGCGCGCCGTGTGCTTCGAACTGTTCGAGGTTGTCGTCGTGGGATTCCGTGGTGGGTTCCATCGCTGTTGTCTCCGCTGCCGTTGGAGCCGCCAGATAATCGCGCGGAACGACTTATTGCCCGCCCGGCTTGCTCAACTCATGCGCGCGGCGCAGTCTTTCGCGGCTGTTGCTCAAATGCATGCGCATGGCGGCGCGCGCGTCGTCCGGGTCCTGACGTTCTATCGCCCGATAAATCATCTGATGCTCGTTGAGTACATTGCGCAGGTGCTCGATATGGTCGAGCTCCGCGATCTCCGCCGAGCCGAGCCGCGTGCGCGGACTCACGGACCGTCCGAGTTGACTGAGCACATCGAAGAAATAGCGATTGCCGCTGGCGCGCGCGATTTGCAGATGGAACTCGATGTCGTGCGCGAGCGTGTCGGTGCTGCCGCGCTCGAGTTCCGCTTCGAACCGCTCCAGCGCGCCGCGGATCTGCTTGAGATTCTGCTCGGTGCGGCGTGCCGCGGCGAGCGCCGCCGAGGCGGCCTCCACGTCGATACGGAATTCGATGATCGCCATCGCGTCCAGCATGTTGGACAGATCGGCGGTGGGCAACTGCATGGTTTTTTCCGCGGACGGCGCCAGCACGAATGTGCCGATGCCGTGACGCGTCTCCACCACCTTGGCCGCCTGGAGGCGCGAAATTGCCTCGCGGACCACGGAGCGGCTCACCGAGAGCTGCTTCATCATCGCGACTTCGGTGGGGATGCGGTCTCCCGGCCTCAGCGCGCCGCGGCGGATTTCATCGGAAAGGGTGGCCACCACCTTCTCAGTTAGGCTGCTCATTGCTGGGACTTGTTGGCTAATCGACTGGAAATGCGCAGGACGCGCGGGCGAGCGGCCTCATTGGACGGCTCAACGTCGCCATCATAACTGGGAACGACGCGTGCATCGCGACGCGGGTTCTCGGCCGGAAATGAGCCGAGGGGCTGCAAAGGCCCGGGGGCGGATGGTAGCAGAATCGCAAATGTCATCGGACGTCTTAGTTCGAGATGTTTTCCATTGTCGCGTGTCGCAACAGGGAGCCTTAGCCCATATGAAGGCAGGGTAAACACCGCATTGGAATCGTTGTATCGAAAATTGTAGACTGTCGTCGGACAACGTATCACAAATTCGGCGAGGCGCGATCCCACCAGGACACCCGCCGCGTGACGTGACATCAGGCCGCTTGACGGCCCCAATCGGAGACCACCCTTGACACCAGCTCTCACCACGACGAACCCGCTCGACTCCGCGGTCTCGAAGGTCAAGCGGCACGTGCTGCCGCTTTTCCTGATCATGTTCATCGCGAACTACATCGACCGCGTGAACATCGGCTTCGCGAACGCCCACATGCAGACCGATCTCGGCATTGGCGCGGCGGCCTATGGTTTGGGAAGCGGTTTGTTCTTCATCGGCTATGCGCTGTTCGAGGTGCCGTCGAACGTGTTGATGCAGAAGTACGGTGCGCGCGCATGGCTGACGCGCATCATGGGGACATGGGGGCTCGTCGCGGCCGGCATGGCCTTCGTATGGAACGACACGTCTTTCTACGTGCTGCGTTTCCTGCTCGGCGTCGCCGAGGCCGGCTTCTTCCCCGGCGTGGTTTTCTACTTCACGCAATGGCTTCCGCAAAAAGAGCGCGGCAAGGCCATCGCGGTGTTCCTTGGCGGCTCCGCGCTGGCGTCGGTGCTGTCGGGACCGATCACCGGCAGTCTGCTGTCCATTCGCGGACTCGGCCTGCACGGCTGGCAATGGATGTTCCTCATCGAAGGCGGTTTCTCGGTCGCGCTGTGCGCCGTGAGCTGGATGCTGCTGAAGTCGCGCATTCGCGACGCATCGTGGCTGACCGCTGACGAACAACACGCGCTCGAATCGTCGATCGCGGCGGAGCAAGCCGAGCGCGAGGCCGCCGGCAGCGCGCATCTTCCCGCGATAAAACTGTTGAAGGATCCGCAGATCCTGCTGTTCTGCTTCCTCTATTTCTCGATTCAATTGACCATTTACGCGGCCACGTTCTGGTTGCCGACGATCATTCGCAAGATGGGCGGGCTGTCCGATTTCCAGGTCGGGATGTTCAATGCGATTCCCTGGCTGATCGCGATGGTGGCGATGTACTGCTTTGCTATGTTGTCGGCGAAGTGGCGCTTTCAGCAGGCGTGGCTGGCGGTGGCGCTCGTCATCGCGGCATGCGGGTTGTTCGCGTCGACCTCGGGCAATCCGGTTCTCTCGTTCGTCGCGATCTGCTTCTCGGCAATCGGCTTCAAGGCGGCGGCTTCGCTCTTCTGGCCGATTCCACAGGGCTATCTCGATGCGCGCGTGGCCGCCGCGGTGATCGCGCTGATCAACTCGGTGGGTAATCTCGGCGGGTTTTTCGCGCCGGCCACGTTCGGTTATCTCCAGCAGCACACCGGCTCGATTACCGGCGGTCTTTATGCGTTGGGCGTGGCTTCGCTGATCGCGGCGGCAGCCGGTTTCCTGACGCGCAATCGGCGGGTCAATCGCGACGTGCTGCCGGAGGTTCTCCACAGCAAGGCGCATTGACTACCATGATCTTTGGAACCGCCGATCATGAAGCGCGCGCTTTCCTTTTCCCTCCGGCACGGGTGTTGAACGCGAAGGCGAACGCGAACGCGCGCCGCAATGATCCTCGCCCTGCCGCCCCACTCATTCAACCGCTTCCATTCTTATGCCAACGAACACAACTCAATTGAACGCCACACCCACGGTCACCGAATTGCGCGTCGTCCCCGTTGCCGGCCGTGACAGCATGTTGATGAATCTGAGCGGCGCGCATGGCCCGTTCTTCACGCGCAACATCGTCATTCTGCGCGACAGCGCCGGCCATACCGGCGTCGGCGAAGTGCCCGGCGGCGAGAGCATCCGCAAGACGATCGACGATGCACGTCCGTTCGTGGTCGGCCAGTCGATCGGCAATCTGCAAGCAATGTTGAACAAGGCGCGCACGCAGTTCGCCGACCGCGACGCGGGCGGGCGCGGCCTGCAAACCTTCGATCTGCGCACCACCATTCACGCGGTCACCGCGCTCGAAGCCGCGCTGCTCGACCTGCTCGGCCAGCATCTCGGCGTGCCGGTTGCGGCCCTGCTCGGCGAAGGCCAGCAACGCGACGAAGTGGAAATGCTCGGCTACCTGTTTTATATCGGCGATCGCAACAAGACCGATCTGCCGTACGCGAGTGGCGCTGAAGGGCGCGACGACTGGGAGCGCGTTCGCACCGAGGAAGCGATGACGCCCGAAGCGGTCGTGCGTCTCGCCGAGGCGGCGCAGGCGCGTTACGGCTTCAACGACTTCAAGCTGAAGGGCGGCGTGCTGCCCGGCGACGCCGAGATCGAAGCCGTGACGGCGCTCGCCGAACGCTTTCCCGATGCCCGCGTGACGCTCGATCCGAACGGTGCGTGGTCGCTGGCGGAAGCCATTCGCCTGTGCCGCGACAAGCACGACGTGCTCGCTTACGCGGAAGACCCATGCGGCGCGGAAAACGGCTACTCGGGCCGCGAAGTCATGGCGGAATTCCGTCGCGCGACCGGCTTGCCGACGGCCACCAACATGATCGCCACCGACTGGCGTCAGATGGGTCACGCAATCCAGTTGCAGTCCGTGGATATTCCGCTTGCCGACCCGCATTTCTGGACCATGCAGGGCTCGGTGCGCGTGGCGCAGATGTGCAACGACTGGGGTCTCACGTGGGGCTCGCATTCGAACAATCACTTCGACATTTCGCTCGCGATGTTCACGCACGTCGCGGCCGCGGCGCCCGGCAAGATCACCGCGATCGACACGCACTGGATCTGGCAGGACGGCCAGCGTCTGACGCGCGATCCGCTGCAAATCGTCGGCGGCAAGGTGAAGGTGCCGCAGGCGGCGGGACTCGGCGTCGAGATCGACATGGACGAGATCGAAAAGGCGCACGCGCTGTATCAGCAACACGGCCTGGGCGCGCGCGACGACGGCGTCGCCATGCAGTACCTGATTCCCAACTGGAAATTCGACAACAAGCGCCCCTGTCTCGTGCGCTGAGTCGCCGGCGATTTGAACGGCGGCGCTTATCTACGTTTGACCTTAATCACACCATGACCTCACCTCAAGAACTCAAAGCGATTGTTTCCGAAGGCCTGTTGTCTTTCCCCGTGACCGACTTCGATACGAACGGCGATTTCCGTGCCGACACCTATGCCGCGCGTCTCGAATGGCTCGCGCCTTATGGCGCTTCGGCGCTGTTCGTCGCGGGCGGCACGGGCGAATTCTTCTCGCTGACCAGGAGCGACTACACGAACGTGGTGCGCACCGCGACCGAAGTCTGCAAGGGCAAGGTGCCGATTCTTGCCGGCGCGGGCGGCCCGACGCGCGTGGCGATCGAATACGCGCGGGAAGCGGAGCGTCTGGGTGCGAACGGCATTCTGCTGATGCCGCACTACCTCACGGAAGCGTCCCAGGAGGGCATCGCCGCGCACGCCGAAGAAGTCTGCAAGTCCGTGCCGAACATGGGCGTGATCATCTACAACCGCGCGAACTCGAAACTGAACGCGGACATGCTCGAACGTCTCGCGGAGCGTTGCCCGAACCTGATCGGCTTCAAGGACGGCGTCGGTGAAATCGAAGCGATGGTGACGATCCGCCGCCGTCTGGGCGATCGCTTTTCCTATCTCGGCGGCCTGCCGACCGCGGAAGTCTATGCGGCGGCTTATAAGGCGCTGGGCGTGCCGGTGTATTCGTCGGCGGTATTCAACTTCATTCCGAAGACCGCGATGGAGTTCTATCGCGCGATTGCCGCGGACGATCACGCGACCACGTCGCGACTGCTGGATGAATTCTTCCTGCCGTACCTCGCGATCCGCAACCGCCGCGCGGGCTACGCGGTGAGTATCGTGAAGGCGGGCGCGAAGCTGGTGGGCCGCAGCGCCGGTCCGGTGCGCGCGCCGCTGACCGATCTGACCGAGGAAGAAATGGACAAGCTCGACGCCCTCATCAAGAAGCTCGGCGCGCAGTAAGCGGGCCGGTCGCTATCTCTGGACGCGCCGCGACGAAACGTCCGGCGCGCGTCACGCCGCCGCAATGGCGTCGCGTCGACCTGTCGTAGCGAGACGTGACCGCAAGCGCTTAGCCGCTCAACCGCAGCGGCCAGTCCATCACGCTCAACTCCGTCGAAACACGACGTGCGAGATCCGCTGCACGAGCAGCGCAGCGGCAAGCGCCGCGACGGCGGTGAGCCAAACGCCGATATGAATCGACTGCACCAGCGCATCGCGAGCCGTATCGATCAAGGCGAGCGTGTTGAGCCCCGAAGGCTTCATATCCGCGATCAGCTTCAGGCGCAGTTCCTCATCGATCAGAATACGCAGATCCACAAAACGCGGCAGCCATTGCGAGGTGGCCGGCTCGCCGAGCACGCTCATCGTGCGCGTGACCACGTTGCGGTAATGATGCGACACCACCGTCGCGACAATGCTCGTGCCCAACATGCCGCCCACCATTCGCGTGGACTGCAGCAGCGCGGTCGTGATGCCGAACCGCTCGCGCCCGGCAATCTCCTGCCCGAACACATTCAGATTGTTGAGGATGAAACCCAGACCGATGCCGACCGCCGCCATCGGCAATTCGAGCCACAGGTGCGGCGTGTCCGGATTGGCGAACGCCAACGCAACCGACGCGAACAGCAGCAACGCGAAGCCGATCGACAGAATGCGCGTGGGCTTCTTCATGTGAATGACGATGCGCGTATTCAGCAGACTGCCGAGCGCGATGCAGGCGGCAATCGGCGTGGCGAGCAAACCGGCCTGTTGCGGCGAGAGGCCGAAGCCGCCTTGCAGCAGCAGCGGCGCGAAGAAGATCAGCGAGAACATCACGAAGCCCGACAGCATGCCGAGCGTGAAGAGCGTGACCAGTTGGCCGTCCTTGAACAGGTCGAGCGGAATGATCGGATGCGTGGCGCGCTTCTCGCACACCAGCAATGCAATCGTGCCGACGATCACGCATGCCGCCAGCGTGAGATTGCCGGCGGTCAGGCCGTCTTTCGGCACCGCTTCGATGAAAGCCTGCAGGCCGCCCAACACGGCGGCGACGAGCGCCGCGCCGAGCCAGTCGATCTTGACCTCGCCTTCGTGCGGACGCCGGAAGCTCGGCAGATGCGCCCAGATGAAATAGAGCGCCGCGGCGCCCACCGGCAGATTGATCAGGAAGGTGGAGCGCCAGCCCCAGTGCTCGCTCATCCAGCCGCCGAGCGACGGCCCCGCCGCGGTGCCGATGCCATACGCGGCCGCCATCACCACCTGCCAGCGAACCCGCGCGCGCGGATCGGGAAAGAGATCCGGTATCGACGCGAACGCCGTGCCGACCATCATGCCGCCGCCGATGCCTTGCAGGCCGCGCGCGATCACCAGAAACAGCATGTCGTTGGCGACGCCGCAGAGCACCGACGCCACCGTGAACGTGATGACCGCGGCGATCACGAAACGCTTGCGGCCGAAGTAGTCGCCGAGCCGGCCGAATACCGGAACCGTCACCACCGACGCCAGCAGATAGGCGCTGGCGATCCACGCGTAGTACTCGAAGCCGTGCAGCTCGGCGACGATCGAGGGCAGCGCGGTGCTGACGACTGTTTGATCCAGTGCGACCAGCATATTGACGAGACCGATGCCGAGCATCGCGAAGAGGGCGTTTCGGAAAGGCAGGGCAGTCGCTGTTGGGTTCACGGATCGGGAGAATAGTTTTTCAGGGAAGACGCTGCGGGGCCAGGCTCGGCCCGCGGTCTCGACGACTCGCGTCTTCTTGTTGTCTGACTTCTTGACAACAATTATACGGGTTATCCCTTATCTGAAACTATTCAGTCTGAGGAAACAGACAACCGCGTTGCGCCAATGTGAAAAGCAACAACGCGGTGACCGCCGCGCCACCAACCCGCGCTTGGCCGTCGAGCGAACAGACCTGCTGCCTGCCTACGCGCCTCGCCTCGGCCGGCGAACGGCTCTCACCTTTCCGCTGCTTCCGCCGTCGCAGAAGAACCGGTCGCCGCCATCGGATTCGAGCCCCGAGATGCCCACGCCGGCCGGCATCTGAACCTTCTCCTCGACCTCGCCCGTGCGCGGATCGATTCGCCGCAATTCGCTCTCGTCGCCTTCCCACGTGCCGTGCCAAAGTTCTCCGTCGACCCACGTCACGCCCGTGACGAAACGGTTCGACTCGATCGTGCGAAGCACCGCCCCTGTCTCCGGATCGACCTGATGGATTTTGCGCTCGCGGTACTGCCCCACCCAGAGCGTTCCTTCGGCCCACGCAAGCCCCGAGTCACCGCCGCCGCCGGGCGCCGGGATCGTGGCGAGCACGCGGCCGGTCGCCGGATCGATTTTCTGGATGCGGCTCTCGGCGATCTGAAACAGATGCTCGCCGTCGAAGGCCGTTCCCGCATGCGCGGCGACCTCGAGCGAGCGCACCGTCTTGCCGCTCGCCGGGTCGAGGGCGTTCAGCTTGTCGCCGGTGGCAAACCATACGTGCTGACCGTCGTAAGTGACGCCATGCACGCTCTCTAGGCCCGGAAAGGGCCCGTATTCATTCACGATTTCAGCTGCGGATCGGTTCATGGTTTCATCCTCGTCGACGGTTGCGGGTGGTTCATGTGGCCATCCTAATCGCCCGGCAACGGAGCCGGGAGTAACAAGGTGGTCGTGAATCCCGGCATGGGCGGCGTGATCCAGCGACGCGCGCGCCCCTTTCCGAACGACTGCGCCTTGCCCGCCGCCGCGAGCGAATCGAGCGCCCGCTGCGCACTGCGCTGGCTGGCGCCGAGCGCCAACGCGAGTGCTGAACTCGACCACGATTCGCCGTCGGCGAGCAAGGCCAGCGTCGCCGCGTGCTTGTCCTCGACGGGCCGCGCCAGCACCACGACCTCGCGCGCGTGACGCGGCGCCAGCGCGAAGCCTCGCTTGGTCGCGCTTACGCCGGCCACCGGTCGAAGCAACGAGCGCAACCGCCCGAGTTCCACGCGCAAGCGCGCGCGATGTGATTCGTCGGCGAGCTTCGCCCTGAATGCGCGGGCGACGAGCGTGTCTCGCGACACGTCAGCCGGCCACGCTTCGGCGAGAGCCCGGGCAAGCACGAATAGCACCGGACGGCTTGCCAGCGAGATCACGGCGTCTTCATGGCGCACGACGTGACGGCATGCGTCCACGACGAGCGCTTTCGACGCCAGCAACGCTTCGACTTCATCGAGCAGCAGCGGCCGCTCTTCGCCATGCGCGAGCAGCCGCGCGGCCGGCGTGTTCAGCATGCGCGACGCGCTTTCCGCTTCCGCCGTCAGCGCGGGAATACCTGCGCGGTGCGCAGCCTGCACGGCGCGCGCGAGGGCGGCGCGCGCCGCCTGCGTGTGGATGCGCCGCATCGCGATCCCCGCCACGACCAGTTCGTGGGCGGCTCGCAACGCGGGCGGGAAGGGTTCGGGGTCGAGCGCGGCGAGCGCACGCTCGGCGTCGTCGAGACGGCCGATCAGTAGAAGGCGTCGCACGTCCAGATACCGCGCATGCGCGGCGTTCACGCGGTCGCCGTGCGCTTCGAGCGTGACGCGCGCCGCGTCCAGCGCTTTGGCGGGCCAGGCCAGGTCACGCGAAGCGAGCGCGATTTCGGCTTGCGCGACGACGCAGCGCGCACGCGATACCGGCTCCCTCGCGCCGAAGGCGCGCGCCGCGCTTCGCAATAGCGCCTTCGCTCGAACGAGATCGCCGAGCTGCGCCATCGCGATGCCTCGCAGCGCGAGCGCGGGTGCGTCGTCGCGCAAGGCAACCCGGTTCAGCGCGCCGAGCGGATCGCCTGCGGCGAGCGCGCGCGCCGCGGCCGTGACTAGCGAGTCCATGATTTATTCGAATCGCGCCACACTTGTCACTCCCCGTGTCCGAAGCCGGCGACTAATCTAGCACGACCCCAACCCGCATTTCGTGGCGAGCACCGCGCGAACGGCGAAGGACATCAAGGAGAGACGCATGACGACGAAACACATCACCGGGACACGAGACGAGTGGCTGGCCGCGCGGCTCGAATTGCTCGAAGCGGAAAAGGCGCTGACGCGGCAAAGCGATGAACTGGCGCGGCGGCGTCAGCAATTGCCGTGGGTGCGGATCGACAAGGCGTATCGCTTCGAGACCGATGAAGGCAGCGCCTCGCTGGCGGATCTCTTCAGAGGACGCTCGCAACTGCTGGTCTATCACTTCATGTTCGGGCCGGACTACAAGGCGGGATGTCCGTCGTGTTCGGCGATCGCGGACGGATTCGACGGCCTCGTCGTTCACCTCGCGAATCACGATGTCGCGCTTGCGGCCGTGTCGCGCGCGCCGCTCGCGAAGCTGCAGGCGTACAAAGAGCGAATGGGATGGACGTTTCCGTGGGCGTCGTCGCTCGGCAGCGACTTCAACTTCGACGTCAACGTTTCATTCACGGAGGCGCAGCAGCGCGAAGGCAGCGTCGAATACAACTATCAGCGCGGCGGCCATGCGATGGATGCGACGCCGGCCCCGGAGCCGGTCGTTCAGTTCGCGGCCACCTGCGGAACCGACGCCCCGACGTATTCGCGCGACCGGCCCGGCATGAGCGCGTTCGTGCTGGAGGATGGTGTCGTCTATCACACGTATTCCACTTATGCGCGCGGCCTGGACGGGCTGTGGGGCATGTATCAGTGGCTCGATCGCGCGCCGCTGGGGCGCAACGAGACGGGCGTGTGGTGGCGTGCTCGAAGCGAGGGTCTTGCCGCTGTACGGGAAGAGTTCATAAAGCGCGCTTCCAAACCCGCGCTTTTAACCCCCGCGTCTAAAACCGCTCGACCCTGAACGGCCGCGTGTCCACCAAGGTATCTTCGCCGGTCATCATCTCCGCGATCAACCGGCCCGTGACCGGACCCAACGTCAGCCCGTGGTGCGCATGGCCGAACGCGAACCACAAGTCCTTATGTTTTCGCGCGGGTCCGATTATCGGCATCATGTCGGGCGTGCAAGGGCGGCGCCCCATCCAGGCTTCGTCGTCGAGGCGCTTGTCCAACGGGAACAGCGTGCGCGCGACCGGCTCGACCGCGGCGAGTTGCGTCGGGGTCCTGGGCGCATCGCAGCGCGCGATTTCCGCGCCTGTGGTCAGGCGAATGCCTTTTGCCATCGGCGCGAGCAGGTAGCCCTTCTCGGCATCCAGCACCGGGTGATTCAAACGAGCCTGCCCACGCGGCGCATAGTGCATGTGATAGCCGCGCTTGACGCCAAGCGGCAGCCGGTAGCCGAGCCGCGAACTCACGCGATCCGACCACGGACCCAGCGCAACCACCGCCGACGAAGCCGCGATCGTGCCGTCGTTCGTGTCGACTTCCCAACCGTCGCGCAGCGAACTCGCATCGCCAATCAAAAACCGCCCGCCCAGCGACTCGAAATGCCTGGCGTACGCGGTGACGAGCGCATGCGGATCGCTCACCGAATCGGAGGCCGTATAGCGCAAGCCGCCGAGCAAGGTCGTGTCGAGATCGGGTTCCATCTGTTGCAGGCGGGCGGCGTCGAGCGATTCGAAATCGACGCCGTATTCCCGATGCCACTGTTCAGCGAGCCGCGTTTCCGCATCCCGCACGGCTTCGCTGCGAAACACCTTGATCCAGCCGCTTGGCCGCAATAACGCGCTTGCCCCGGCATCGGCCGCCAGCGCGCGGTGCTCGCTGACGCAGTGTTCGATCAGCGTCGAGTACGACTTCGCGATCGCGGCGTGCCGCGCCGGATGCGAATTGCGCCAGTATTGCCACAGGAACGGCGCGGCTTGCAGCATCGCGTCGGCATGGTAGCGAACATCCGGCGACCGATTGCGCGCATAGCGAAGCAAGCTGCCGAGTCCGCGAGGAAACGCATACGGATAGACGCCTTCGCGCTGGATCAACCCGGCGTTGCCGAACGAAGTCTCGTTGCCGGGCAGCTTGCGATCGACCAGCGCGACCTGGCGTCCGCGCTTCTGTAGATGCACGGCGACGCACACGCCCACGATGCCCGCGCCGAGTACCACGGTGTCGAATTTCATTCTCGTCATCAGCGAACTCACACGTTGCCGGTTATGCCGCGAGCGCCGTCACCGCGACTTCGACATCGCAACCGGGCTTCATCAGCAAGGCCTGCACGCAGGCGCGGGTCGGCGCATGACCTTGCGGCACCCACGCATCCCACACCGCGTTGAATTCGGCGAAGTGCTTCGGATCGCTCAACCAGATGTTCGCGGACACGAGCCGCGTGCGATCCACGCCCGCCGCTTCGAGCAACAGGTCGATCCGCGCGAGAACTTCGTTTGCCTGTTCGGTGATGGACACGTTCGCCGTGTCGGGCACCTGGCCGGCCAGATGAACGACGCCGTTGGCGATCACCACCTGGCTCATGCGCGCATTCGTTTGCAGACGTTTGATTTCGTTCGACATGGTTTTATACCGTTGAAACGCCGGCGCCTTGCGCGCCGGACTCGTTGAAAAGAGGCGGCGAAGTCACGATCGACTTCAGCGACGGATTCGGCTGCGCGAGCTTTGACAGATCCGGGCACGGGCGGCGCAGCACCGGCGACTGGTCGAAGACCTGCTCCATGGCGTGCGCGACGGCGAGCGTCTTGCGGTCGCCATGAAACGGTCCGACGATCTGCATGCTGAACGGCATGCCCGCCTGATCGACGCCGCACGGCAGCGACAGCGCCGGGTGCGTGGTCAACGTGACGACGTAGGTCAGCGCGAGCCAGCGGTAATAGTTGTCCTGCTCGCGCCCGCCGACCTGCGCCGCGTACAACTGCTGCCACGGAAACGGCGACACCGGCGTGGTCGGCGAGAGGATCACGTCGTATTGATCGAACGCGCTCTGGAAGCGCTTGAAGATGCGCGTCTGCTCGGCTTGCGCCCATGCGCTGTCCGCGAGACTCATGGCCGCGCCCAGTTCGTAGTTCGAGCGCGTGTTCGGGCCGAGCTGGTTCGGGTCGCGCGTGTAGGCCTCGTGCAGACCGGCGACGAAACTCTCGGCGCGGATCACGTCGAAGCAGCGGTGCACGTCGCCAAGATCGAAGCGCACTTCGTCGCAGGAACGGAACGACGGCGCGATCAGCGCGATGCGTTCGCGGAACAGTTGGCGGATCTCGTCGTCCACGTCGCAACTGCCGAAGTCTTCCGTCCAGCCGACCCGCAGCGCGCCGAGGTCGATGTTCTCCGGCATCGCGAAGCCAAGCGGATCGACCGGAAAGCTCAACGGATCGCCCGCGGACATGCCGGCTGTTGCCGCGAGTTGCAGGCACGCTTCGGCGACGCTGCGGCCCATCGGCCCGACCACCGAAATCGGCGTCCAGCCCACCAGCTTGCGCGAGTTCGGCACGAGTCCGGGCGTCGGACGAAAACCCACCACGCCGCATTTCGACGCGGGAATGCGCAGCGAGCCGCCGGTGTCCGAGCCGGTGCAAACCGGCAGCATGTCGCAAGCGAGCGCCGCCGCGGAGCCGCCCGACGAGCCGCCCGCATTCAACGCGGTATTGAACGGATTGCCGGTCGCGCCCCACACCGGGTTGCGCGTGTTCGCGCCCGCGCCGAGTTCCGGCACGTTGGTTTTGGCGGTGACGATCGCGCCGGCGGCGCGCAGCCGTTGCACGAGCACGGCGTCCTGTGTCGGCACGTTGCCGCGCGACATCGGCGAGCCGTAAGTCGTGAGCAGGCCGGCTGTGTTCTCAAGGTCTTTCACGCCGACCGGCAAACCGTGCAGGAGCCCAAGCGGCGCGCCGTCGAGCACCTGCTTTTCGGCGCGCTTCGCGGCTTGTCGGGCAGCGGGAAAGTCCGTCGCGGTGACCGCGTTCACCGCGGGATTGACCGCCTCGATGCGCTCGATGCAGGCTTCGAGCAACTCCACCGGCGAAATCTCTTTCGCGCCGATCATCCGGCGCAGTTCGACCGCGCTGCGGCCCACCAACTCATGGTTGTGACTCATTGCATCCTCGTTCATCGCATTCGATTCATTCGGCGAGCGCTTCGCCGGTACGGTCCCGCAGCCAGATCACCGGCACCAGCGAAATGACGCACGCGGCGGCGACGTACCAGGCCGGCGCGAGCGGATTGCCGGTCCGTGCGACCAGCCAGCTTGCAATAAAAGGCGAGAAGCCGCCGAAGAACGATGCGCTCACGACATACGTCAACGCAATGCCGGTCGCTCGCACATGCTTGGGAAACAGTTCGGGGATCATCACCAGCACCGGCACGATCTGCCCCGCGACGAACACCGCGAGCAGCCCCGAGACGACGCACAGCGCCGTGATCGACGGATGCGCGCTGAGAAACGCGAACGCGGGATAGACGAGCAGCAGCATGATGACACGCGATGTCACCAGCACGCGCTTGCGGCTGAAGCGGTCCGCGAGCATGCCGGCGAACGGCGCGGCGGCGAACAGCACGAGCGAGCTGACGATGCCCGACGTGACCGAAGCCGTGGGCGAAAGATGCAGCGAGCGCACCGCATGGCTCGGCAGAAAAAATGCGGTGATGTAGACGGACACCGAGCCGCCCAGTTCCGCGAAGGTGCCGAGGATCGTCAGCTTCAGATGCGTGGTCAGCGCCGCTTTCAACGCGCCGCGCGGCGCGGCCTCGCCGGGCTTGCGCTCGGCCAGCGTTTCCTCGAGCCGCTTGCGGATCAGCATGCCCGCGGGCGCGGCGACGATGCCGAGCAGAAACGGAATGCGCCAGCCCCAGTCGAGTACCGCCTGCTTCGGCAGCAAGCCGTTGACCAGCGTCGCGACCACCGCGCCGAGCACGAGCCCCGCCGCCGTGGCCGCGAAGTTCCAACTGGCGAAGAAGGCGCGCGTGCTGTCGGTTGCGTATTCCACCAGCAGCGTGGTGCCGGGGCCGAATTCGCCGCCGGCCGCGAAGCCCTGGATCAGACGCGCCGCGAGCACGATGAACGGCGCGACGAAGCCCGCCACCGCGTAAGTCGGCGCGAAGGCGATCATCGCGCAACTGAGCGCCATCAGCATGATGGTGAGCACCATCGCCTTCTTGCGGCCGGCGCGGTCCGCATAGGCGCCGATCACGATGCCGCCGAGCGGCCGCACCACGAAACCGACGCCGAACACGCCGATCGACAGCAGGAACTGATTGACCGGCGATGCGCCCGGAAAGAACAACTGGCCGATCTGGATCGCAAAGTAGCTGTAGATCGTGAAGTCGTAAAACTCCAGCGCGGTGCCGATCGTCGTGGCGGTGATGACGTGAGTTTTCGTCAGGCCGGACTTGCTGAGTGCGAGCGTGGACACAATGAGCTTCCCACAGGAAAAGGGTGGAATCGACGTGAGTTATCATATACGAGAAAAAATAAATTCTCGTATGCGAGAAAATTTCCGCGTGGAATCCAGCAAGATGGCCAAGGCAGTGATGAAACAACCGGACGCGAACGCGCATGAAGCGCCGCCCGCGCTCGACCACAAGCTGGTGGGCGGGCACTTGCGCCAGGCGCGCAAGGCGCGCGGCATGACGCTGAGCGAATTGTCGGAGCGCTCGGGCATTGCGGTGTCGACGATCTCGAAGGCCGAGCGCGGCGACATCGCGCTGACCTACGACAAATTCGCGGCGCTCGCGCATTCGCTCGAACTGGAGTTCGACGCGATTTTCGGGCGGCGCCGCAAGCAGGCGGGCGGCGCGATGAAGCCGTCGTTCACGCCCGCCGGCAAGCAGGAAATCTACGACACGCCGAACTACGAGTACGGCATGCTCGCCAACAACCTCACCGGCAAGCGAATGGTGCCGATGCGCGCGCATATTCACGCGCGCGCCGTGTCGGACTTTCCGGAGTACATCCGGCATTCGGGCGAGGAGTTCGTGTTTCTGCTGAGCGGCAAGCTGGAATTGCGCTTCGAAAACGGCAAGGCGTTCAAGCTGACGCCCGGCGACAGCCTGTACTTCGACAGCTCGGTCGGGCACATCTACCTGAGCCTCGGCAAGGAGGATGCGGAGGTGCTGGTGTGCTGCGTCGATACGGACGAGCATCGGCCGAAAGGCGCGATCTGACTGGCGGGACGAGAGCGGAACGAGAGCGGAACGAGAGCGGAACGAGGCCGGATCGGGGCGAACCGGCCGGATATGGCAGCGAGGCTGAAGCGCCTGGACGCATCCGCTATGCTAGCGATTCGGTCTACCTCAAGGAGCAAGTGATGACACAGGCACACGGTTCGATGATCACCTTCAGCCGCCCCGACGGCAAGCAGGTGCAGGGCTATCTCGCCAAGCCGACGAAGCTGGAGGGCGCGCCCGCCATCGTCGTGATTCAGGAGTGGTGGGGCTTGAACGACCAGATTCGCGGCGTGGCCGACCGGCTCGCGCAGGCCGGCTACCTCGCGCTGGTGCCCGATCTCTTTCGCGGCAAAACGACGGTGGAAGAAGAAGAGGCTCACCATCTGATGAGCGGCCTCGATTTCGGCGACGCCGCCAGTCAGGACGTGTACGGCGCCGTGCAGTATCTGAAGCAGCACGCGGCGAACGTCGGCGTGACCGGCTATTGCATGGGCGGTGCGCTCACGTTGCTCGCGCTATGCAATGTGCCGGATGTTTCGGCCGGCGTGGTGTGGTACGGCTTTCCGCCGCTCGAATACATCGACGCGTCGAAGATCAAGGCACCGGTCATGGGTCATTGGGCCACGCAAGACGAGGCTTTCTCCATTGAAACGGTCGACGCGTTGGAGAAAAAGCTGATCGAGGCCAAGGTCGACGTCGAGTTTCATCGCTATCTCGCGCGTCATGCGTTCGCGAACGAAACGGCGGTCGGGCCGGGCCGTATCGCCGTTACGCAATTCGATCCGGTCTGGTCGCAGCAGGCCTGGGATCGCACGCTGACTTTCTTCGGCCGCACGCTCTGGAAGTAAAGCGGCGCGCGAGCCGGTGCGCCGCTGGCCGCGTCGCTTTTGTCCGTTGGTCCCGTTGGTCCCTTCGTCCCTTTTGTAAGGCCGCCTCGTCGCAGCAAATACGAACAAGACGGAGCCTCACATGGCTGTAGCAATGCGAAACGCCGCTCTCGGGCTGCTGACGTGCTTCATGCTGGGCGCCTGTGTTCACGTGCAGGCCGGCGCCGGGTGCGGTAAGGGATGCAGCGACAAGACCCGGGGTCAATTGCTCGATCACCACGTCACCGCGAAGCTCAGCGCGGCGGCGTTTGCAAAATTGCTCGAAGCGAATCCGTCCGGCCGGCAACTCGCGCAGATCGCCGGCGCGCCCGTTTGCGGCGTCGAGGTCGTGTACTTCCGCTACCGGACCATCGGCGGCGCGGGCGAGCCCACCACGGCAAGCGGTGCGTTGATGATGCCGGAGGGGTCTTCCGCTGCGTGTGGCGGGCCGCGTCCGCTGATGCTCTATGCGCACGGCACCACCGCCTACCGAAACTACAACCTCGCCGACATTACGCAAACCGATCCGGGCAATCGAGGCGGCGCGGGCGAGGGCCTCGCCATTGCCGCCACCTACGCGGCGCACGGCTATATCGTGGTGGCGACGAATTATGCGGGCTACGCCGGCTCCGATCTGCCGTATCACCCTTATCTGAACGCCGATCAGCAATCCGCCGATGTGATCGACTCGCTTCGCGCGGCACGCCTCGCGATGAGCGATGCGAAACCGGCAAGCGGCGTGCGTCAGAACGGCAAGCTGTTCATCACCGGTTATTCGCAAGGCGGTTTCGTCGCGCTCGCGACGCACCGCGCGCTGCAAGCGGCCGGCGTCGAGGTGACGGCGTCCGCGCCGGGATCGGGGCCGTATGCGCTCGCCGCGATGGCCGACGCGCTGATCGAAGGCGACGTGAACCTGGGTTCGACGCTGTTCACGACACTGACCGTAACGGGCTACCAGCGCGCTTACGAGAATATCTACCGCACGCCCGGCGATTTCTTCGAAGCGGCTTACGCGCCGGACATCGACAATCTTCTGCCCACCACGCAACCGCTCGATACCTTATTCGCCCAGCGAAAACTGCCGTCCGCGCAGCTCTTCAGCCGTGTTCCTCCCGCGCCGCAGTTCGCCTCGATGACGCCGCCTGCTTCACCGCCGCTCACGCCGTCCGCGTTGACGCCCGTGTTCGCCGGCGGATTCGGCGACGCGAACCTCGTGCGCAACGCGTACCGTCTAGGCCTGTTGCAAGACGCCGCCGCCAATCCCGATGGCGCGTTCCCCAATGCGACAGCGGCCATGACGCCGGCAGCGAATCCGGCGCATCCGCTGCGTCGGGCATTCAAGCGCAACGACCTGCGCAACTGGTCGCCGCGTGCGCCGGTTCTGCTGTGCGGGGGCGAGGCGGACCCCACGGTGTTTTTCTTCAACGCACGCATCGAACAGGCGTACTGGCTGAACGCGAACGTGCCGGCCGGGCTCACTTCCGTACTGGACGTGGACTCGGCCGCCACCGGAGCCGACGATCCCTACGCGCCCGTCAAGCAGGGTTTCGCGAATGCAAAGGCGGCGCTCGCGAGCGAGGCTGTCGCCGGGGGCGCGACGGACGGCGGCGCATCCGCGGTGCTGCGCTCGTATCATGGTGGACTGGTCGCGTCGTTTTGCATGATTGCCGCGCGGGCGTTCTTCGCGAAGTTTTGAACGGGCGCGGTGCTTCAACAGCGCATCGGATTTCAGCCGCGCGTTTCGCCGGGCCTATGACATGTCGCCGAGCGATTTCCGGCATCTCACGCGATAGAACATGCAGCGGAAAACCCTGTGTTTCAAGAACGAGGCGATCATGACCAGCATGAACGAGCAGAATGATTTCATCGTGCGCACGATGTCGGCGCACGAGGTTGCATTAGCGGTCGAATGGGCGGCGCTCGAAGGATGGAACCCCGGCCTGCACGATGCCGAATGCTTTCGCGCGGCCGATCCGCAGGGTTTTTTCATCGGCGAGTGGCGTGGGGAGCCGGTCGCGTGCATCTCCGCGGTCGCCTACGGCGAGGACTTCGGGTTCATCGGGCTCTATATCGTGAAGCCGGAGTGTCGCGGCAAGGGCTTCGGCATGCGCATCTGGCGCCACGGCATGGACTACTTGCGCAATCGCAACGTCGGTCTCGACGGCGTTGTCGCTCAGCAGGCGAATTACGGCAAGTCCGGTTTTCGGCTGGCGTATCGGAACATCCGCTTTCAGGGCGTCGCGCAAAAGATCGACCAGCGCGCGGCGACGCGTTCGACTCTGCTGAATGCTTCGGCGCTGCCCTTCGAGCGGCTGCTCGATTACGATCGACAGTGCTTTCCCGCCACGCGTGAGCGTTTTCTCGCGGCATGGCTTGCGCAACCCGATGCGACTGCATGGGTTGCAATGCAAGCAGGCGAGATTGCGGGCTACGGTGTCATGCGCCGTTGCCGGACAGGCTGCAAGATCGGCCCGCTCTTCGCCGATAGCGACGACATAGCAGGCGATCTGTTCGACGCGCTGGCGGCGCGCATGCCGGGTGAGGCGATTTTTCTCGACGTACCCGAGACCAACCCGGCGGCGCTCGCGCTGGCCGAACGGCGCGGCATGACGAGCGTGTTCGAAACCGCGCGGATGTATACGCGGCAAGCTCCGGCGCTATCCATTGAACGCGTATTCGGCGTGACTTCGTTCGAACTCGGATGATCGGCGCGCGGCGGTTCGTTTGGATTTGCGTTGCCGTCGGCGGCCTATCACATGGTCTCAAACGAACCGCGGACGGCAAGCGCATGACGCTGTGCGCGGTTCTACGCCGCGATCCACGCTATTGCCATTTCGTGCCGAGATTCTCCAGCCCGGATTTCATGAGATCGGCTGACAGCATCGCGATCCGCAACTCGCAGTCGGCGTTGAATTTCAGAAACCACGGTTCCGCGAATGCCGGAATCTGCGATGCGTCGTCGACGTTCACCACGAGCACCGCGCCGCGTGCGCCGTTCTGTTCGGTGAAATAGGCGGCCTCCGGTTTTGCGTCCTCGAGTATTCTCGCCAGCACCTCGCCGGCGGTGCCGTCGCGCACCATCGTGTTGAACGGTTCGTGCGGAATTCGTATGTTCAGAAGCATGCGCATGTCATCCTCCTTGTGGATGCCCAAAAGGGCTTCTTAAGGATAGAGGCTTTATACGCTGCTGGCGGCGGCGATGGCCGAGGCTGTCTTTGTGTTGTCGGGTGCTCGATGATTCATCGCAACGGCCCCGCCGCGCGTGGTCAGTTTCCGAACAACGAGGCCTGGGTTCCGCGACCCGGCGCCGGGCGCGCGGGTTTCTTCGGCGCGTGTTCCGCTTGCGGTGTTTGCGGTGCGTGGCGATTGCCTTCCACGGCCTCCGCGTTAGCCGCCGCTTCCAGCGAAGTCTGCCCGGCTTCGAGCGACAGCAGCAGCATCTTGTTCGACAATCCGCCGGCGAAGCCGGTCAACTCGCCGGACGCGCCGATCACGCGATGGCACGGCGCGATGATGGAAATCGGATTCCTGCCGTTCGCCGCGCCGACGGCGCGCACCGCGTTGAGGTTGCCGACCTGCAGTGCGATTTCGGTGTAGCTGCGCGTCTGGCCGAACGGGATGGTCAACAGCGCCTCCCATACTTTCTTCTGGAAGTCGGTTCCCTGAAAGTCGAGCGCGAGGTCGAACTTCCGCCGCGTGCCGGCAAAGTACTCGTTCAATTGACGCTCGGTGTCGATCAGGATCGGGCGGTCGTTCGCTTCGATCATCGCGCCGAGACGCACGCGGTTCGGCTTGTCGTTCTCCCACAAAATGGCGGTCAACCGCTCGCCGCTGGCGACGAGTTTCAACTGGCCGACGGGCGAGTCCATCAACTTGAATGCGTAGGTCACTGCGTGCTCCGAATATTGCCGTTCAATTCTTGCGACCGCCGCGCATCTGCTCCACGCGCGGCGCATTTGTCCGTTCATTGGCCGATTATGCGCGAAAAGCCTTGTCGATTCCGCACGTCGGTTCTTGCGCCGGCCGCGACTCAGTAGAATTGACAGCTTCGCTACGACACGCAGCGGCAACCGGACATCTCTTCCACGACTTTGAACACGACACTCGAACAACTGCGGGCCGGACAACTGGCGGGCACGCGTCACCTGAAACTAGCGTGCGGACTCAGCGAATTTCCACGCGAGATTTTCGATCTGGCCGACACGCTGGAAGTTCTCGACTTGTCGGGCAATGCGCTCACCACGCTGCCCGACGATTTGCCGCGACTCGCCAGGTTGCGCATTCTCTTCGCCTCCGACAACCCGTTCACCGAGTTGCCCGAAGTGCTGGGCCAGTGCTCGCAATTGAGCATGGTCGGCTTCAAGGCGAACCGCATTCGCCAGGTGTCGGGCAAGGCGCTTGCGCCGCAACTGCGTTGGCTGATCCTCACCGACAACGAGATCGATGCGCTGCCGCCCGAAATCGGCGGCTGTGCGCGGTTGCAGAAGCTGATGCTGGCCGGCAACCGGCTGCGCGCGCTTCCCGATGAACTGGCCGCCTGCACGCGGCTCGAACTGCTGCGTCTCGCGGCGAATCGACTCGACGGACTGCCGGCGTGGCTATTGCGTCTGCCGCGGCTGTCGTGGCTGGCGTATGCCGGCAATCCGTTCAGCGAAGCGCTGGAGACGGCGGCGTTGAGCGACACGCCGATCGCCGATATTCAATGGGACGCGTTGAAACTCGAACAGCAATTGGGCGAGGGTGCGTCGGGCGTGATCTATCGTGCGGCGCTTCTCGATCAGGAAAGCGGCGCGCCGCGGCCGGTCGCGGTCAAACTCTTCAAGGGCGCGGTGACGAGCGATGGTTTGCCCGACTGCGAGATGGCCGCCTGCATTCGCGCGGGCGATCATCCCAACCTGATTCCGGTAGCGGGAAAAGTGCAAGACCATCCGGCCGGCTCGCATGGTCTGGTGATGGAATTGATCGATCCGCGCTTCGGCAATCTCGCCGGTCCTCCGAGCCTTGATTCATGCACACGCGACATTTATGGCGCGCACACACGCTTCGACCTCGCCTGCGCATGGGGCATCGCATACGGCATCGCGTCGGCGGCGAGTCATTTGCATGCGCGCGGCGTGATGCACGGCGATCTGTACGCGCACAATATTCTGCACGGCGGGCAGGGGCGCGCGCTGCTGGGCGATTTCGGCGCGGCATCGTTTTATGCCGCCGACGATCGCGCCGGCGGCGTCGCGCTTCAGCGCCTGGAAGTGCGGGCGTATGGTTGCCTGCTCGAAGAACTGATCGACCGCTGCGACTGGCGAGATGCGCAGGCGCACGCCGCAACGAAGCTGATCGAACTGAAGGACAATTGCCTGAGCGAAGATATCGACAGCCGCCCGTTGTTCGATGAAATCGCTTCCGCCTTGCTGGCGCTGCAAGTTCAATGATGAGCGGAACGCCGCGGCGTGGCGGACAGTTAAAGCCGCTTTCGCCCCTATGCAAAACGGCCGTTCACCGGCTGTGCCGACGAGGAGAGAAGCCATGATGCAGAGAATGCGCCGCCGCGTGGTGTTTGCCGGCGCGCTGGCTGCCGCCGGCGTGACTGGCGCGGCGCGTGTCGGCGCGGTTCCGGGCGGCAAGGCCAACCTCGCGCTCGTGCTGAAGTCGCTCGCCGATCCGTTCACCGTGGCAATGGAGCAGGCCGCGCGTAACTACCAGCAGCATTTCGCTTCGCAGTTCAGCTTGACCGTGCGGGGCACGGCAACCGAGACCGACACGTCCGCGCAGGTTCAAATGGTGGAGGAGATGATCAAGGCCAGGATGAGCGCGATCGTCATCGCGCCGACCCACTCGAAGGCGTTGACGTCGGTCGTCGCGCGGGGAATCAGGGCGGGCATCATCATGGTCACGATCGACAATCCGCTCGACGACGCGTCGCAGCAGGCAGCCGGCATTTCCGTGCCGTTCGTCGGCCCGAACAATCGCAAGGGCGCGATGCTGGTGGGAAACTATCTGGCAAGGCGGCTCGCGGCGGGCGATCAGGTCGGCATCATCGAGGGCAGTTCGGCGGATCGCAATGCGCAGCAACGCACGGCCGGCTACAACGATGCGATGCGAGCGGCAGGCGTGAACGTCGTCGCCGTCGAGACCGGCGAGTGGGAATACGGCAAGGGACGGGACGCCGCGTCGAAAATGCTCGGCGCCTATCCGCGCATGCGCGGCCTCTTGTGCGGCAACGACAACATGGCGATGGGCGCGGCCGACGCCGTTCGCGACGCCGGCAGAACCGGCAGCGTTTATGTCACCGGCTATAACGACATCGCGGCGATCAAGCCGCTGATTGCCGACGGCCGCGTACTCGCGACGGTCAATCAGTTTGCCGACAGGCAGGCGGTGTTCGGCATCGACGTGGCGTTGAAGGCGGTGACCGAACTGAAGAAGCAGAGCGAGTTGTCGAGGACGATCGAAACACCGCTGCAACTCGTCACCGCCGCGAATCGCGAAACGCCTCGGCAATCCCTGCCCGGCACTAGCGGCGCAGATTGACATGCGTATGAATAAATCCATTCTTTTCGTATGAAAAAACGTGACTAGGGAAAACAACTATTCTTTCTACAATCGCCGTCACGTACTTTGAGACTGCTGGTAAATCCCATATAGCGGAGCCCGAACGCGGCTGTTTCCGCATCCTCTTCTTCGGGATGCGGTGAACGCGCGCGCGAGGTGCCGCCACCTTGTTTTATTTTCGAGCGCGCGGGCAATTGGTTTCGGCTTAGCGCGCCTGTGGTTCTTGGCCCACGTACTTTCAGGGAAGCGATGACCACCGGAACTCGTCAAAGCGGTTTTTCCGCGCTTGGGCCCATTTCCTGGGGCACCCATCTGTGTCACTTCTACGAATCGCGTAGCGAATTACTCAGCGTCACGGCGGATTTCCTGCACGCGGGACTCGCCAATCACGAAGTCGGCGTGTGGGTCGCGCCCGCTTTGCTCGGACCCGACAAAGCCCGTTACATGCTCACGCGAACCGAGCCCGCGCTCGCGGACTATATCGATGCGGGTCAACTGCAAATTCTCGACGGCGCGCAACTCTACGCGCGGCCTAAAAGCGGCTTCAATGGCGGCGCCACCGTCGGCTTGTGGTCAGCCGCGATCAACGAGGCGCTGGGGCGCGGCTTCGAAGGGCTGCGGGTGGCCGGCGACGCCGTTTGCGACGAAAGCACCGATTGGATCGCGCTGCTCGACTACGAAGCGTCATTGAAAGACAGGCTCGCGTCGCGGCCGATCATCGGTTTGTGCACTTACTGCGTGCAACGGCTGCGCAGCGCGCAGAGCCAGGAAATCGCGCGCCTTCACGATGCGACCATCGAGCCGCGCGTCGAACCCCTGGAGCGTTCACGCACGCAGGCCGCGAGGCAAGGCGTGCGGCAGCCGCCAATCGCATCCTTCGGCGCCGCGCGCGATGAAGCGAAAGACCGCTCCATGGGTCCGATGATCGGTCATGAGATTCGCAATGCAATCACGCCGCTTGGCTTGCTCGCCCATTTGCTGAACACGCAGTACGGCCACGACGACCAACTCAAGCGCTATGCGCTGCTGTTATCGCGGCAAGCCAGCCTGCTTGGCGAACTGGCCCAGCAATTGATGGAGCCCGCTCAAGCCGAATTCGCCAATGTGCACGCGCCCGCGCTGGCGGAGCCGCCGCGCGCGTCGCCGGAGACAGGAAGCGCTCAGCCCGAGCCTGTGGATATCGACGATCTGATCGCGCATTGCATTCAGGTCGCCGAAGCGGGGTTTCCCGACCATGCGCCGATCCGTCTGGTGAAAGGCCACGCGCCGCTCGTCGTGCAGGGCCACTTCGGCAAGCTCACGCAGGTGTTCGGCAACCTGATGGTGAATGCGCTCAAGTATTCGGCGGCGGAGCATGCCGTCGACGTCGCGGTGTCTCGCGCCGGACGTTACTGCTATGTCCGCGTGCGCGATCACGGCATCGGCATCGCGCCCGGCGAACTGGCGAGCATCTTCGAGCCATACGAGCGCGGACTCGGCGCTTGTGCGTCGGGCGCCAACGGTCTCGGGCTGGGATTGTCGGTGGTGCGCGACATCGTCGCGAATCATGGCGGCGCCGTCGAGGCGTTCTCGGACGGTCCCGGTTGCGGCGCGGAGTTCGTGGTGCGCTTGCCGTTGGCGAGCACGACAACCTCAGCCGATGCGGCCGTGCATGAGGCAAACGAACGCCAGGCGGTTTGCGCCGCGCCGGCTGTCTGAGATCGCTTGATTCCAGGTGCCTGCCGGCGCGCCGATTCGCGGCGCCTGGCGCTGGCCGGTACCGCTTCCAGCACGGGCATTCACATTCGGGATTTCCTGACACCAGATTCAGGAGACCGCCTGCGCATTTTTCCGGCGTTCCTTACTGTGAGCGGCTCTTGGCCCCTCTAGGATGGGCTATCGAATTTTCTTTTCGGCGGTCCCGTTATGACCGGTCACCCGGCAGACCACGACGATGCAGTTGCGCAGGTCAACAGCGCATGCCTGCGGCTCTTCGACACGTGGTGCGAAAGCAGAAGCGTCATACCGCTTGGCTATCTGTTGCACTGCTGGCCCTTGCCGGACAATCAACCCGCCTCCTTGCGGCGGCTGGCCGACGGCTTGCGCGAACTGAGCAGGGCGCACCCGGGGGCATTGGACGGCCGCATCTGGCCGATATTCTGCGAACTGGCTTTATGTATCGACGAGATTCTGCCGAATCCCTCGCTGCGCATGCCGAACATGCTGCACTAGGCGATAACCGTCACCCCGCGTCTTTGCTGGCGCGACGAGCGGCGTGCATGGACTCCGCTTTGGCAACGAGTGCAGAATAGACGAGACAAGAACCGTAGCACTCGCGGGGACGTATGGCAGACAGCATGTTCGACGCATGGTGGAATTCGGTTGGCCGCTTCCGAAGCAGCGTCGTGTTGCGGCTCTTCGCAACCGTGCTGCTCTTCAGTTGCGCGGTCACGCTATTGCTGACCGGATTGCAGCTTTACCGCGACTACCACCGCGGCGTGGAGCAGATCGAAAACCGCCTCGCGGACATCGAGCGCAGCAATCGCGACAGCCTCGCCGAAGCGCTATGGCGGCTCGACAATGCGCAACTCCAACTGGAACTGAACGGCATCTTGCGCATGGCCGATGTGCGCGCGGTGGAGATTCGCGAGACGGGCAAGCCGCACGGGCCCGCTTTCCTGAGCGCCGGGCGGCGCACCGCCGGTCCGGTGATCGTGCGCGAGTTTCCGCTCGTCTACAGCGTGCAGGGCAAGGAGCGCGAGATCGGCCGGCTTTACGTCGAGGCGACGCTTGCCGATCTTTATCACGAGCTGACCCACGCCGCCGTGACGATTCTGCTGACCCAGGCCGCCAACACGTTCCTCGTTTCGCTCTTCACGATCTACATTCTGTCGCGCCTCGTCATGCGGCATGTCGCGGCGATCGCGCGCACGGTGGGACGCTACGATTTCCGCGAGCCGCATCGGCCGTTCACCTTGCCGCGCCGCGGGCCGCGTGAGCCCGACGAACTCGACCGCATGGTGGCCGCGTTCAATGCGATGGGCGAGCGTCTGCATCACGCGTATCTCGACGAACGCGACGCGGCGGCCGAGCGCGAAGCGCGCCACCTGGCCGAGGCGGCCAACCGCGCCAAGGGCGAATTCCTCGCGAATATGAGCCATGAACTCCGCACGCCGCTGAACGGCATTCTCGGCTATGCGCAGATACTCGGACGCGACACGACGCTCAACGAGTTGCAGCAGCAGCGTGTCGCGGTGATCCGCCGCAGCGGCGAACATCTGCTGACGTTGATCGAGGACGCGCTGGATTTCGCGCGGATCGAAGCGGGCAAGC
This sequence comes from Paraburkholderia terricola, assembly GCF_003330825.1. Lineage (NCBI taxonomy): Bacteria > Pseudomonadati > Pseudomonadota > Betaproteobacteria > Burkholderiales > Burkholderiaceae > Paraburkholderia > Paraburkholderia terricola. Next base: position 867,356 of record NZ_CP024942.1, on the reverse strand, counting down.
TGCGCGTGGAGATTTGCGACGTGCCGCTGGCGGCGCTCGTCGACGTGATTCGGGACATCATCGGCGTGAAGGCGGAGCAGAAGGGGCTCGCTTTCGTCTGCGAAATCGACGCCGACGCGCCCGCCGGCGTGCGTGCCGACGAGCGGCGCTTGCGGCAGGTGTTGCTCAACCTGCTGGCGAACGCGGTGAAGTTCACCGATCGCGGCGGCGTCAGCCTGCATATCTCCCAAGCCGCGTCGGGTCGCGTTCGTTTCGACATTCGCGATACCGGCATTGGAATCGGTCCCGACCAGTTGGCGAGCATCTTCGAGCCGTTCGAGCAACTGGGCGCGCCTGAGCGGCGCGCCGGCGGGACCGGCCTCGGCCTCGCGATCAGCCGGCAGTTCGTGCGCGCGATGGGCGGCGAGATCGCGGTCGAAAGCGAGCCAGGGCGGGGCAGCGCCTTCTGGTTCGAACTGGAGCAGGCCGGCGTTGCGGCAATCACGTTCCCGACGATAGCGCCCGCGCCGCTTCCGCATCGGCTCACCGGTTACGACGGTCCGCGCAGGAAAGTGCTGATCGTCGACGACGTGGAGGTCAATCGCGCGGTGGTGGTCGATCTGCTAGGCCGCCTCGGCTTCGACACCGTCGAGGCGCACAGCGGCCGCGACGGGTTCGAGAAGGCGCAACGCGAACGGCCCGAACTGATCCTCACCGACATCGTGATGCCCGGCATGAACGGGCTCGAATTGGCGCGCAGCCTGCGTCGGCTGGACGACTTCGCGAGCGTTCCGATCATTGCGATGTCCGCCAGTTCGTCGGGCAGCGACAAGGCGATGAGCGTCGCTGCCGGCGTGAGCGGGTTCGTCTCGAAGCCGGTCGAGTTCGACGCCTTGTTGACGCAGATCGCCACGCTGCTGCGCCTACACTGGATTTATGCGCCGCCGTGCCCGTCCACGTGCGAGGAGGCGTTCGCTCATTCGTCGTCATTGCCTGTGCCGCCCGAGCAGATGAGCGAACTCCATCGACTCGCGCGCCTCGGCGACATGCAGGCCATCGTCGCGTGGTCCGAGGGCATCGCGGCGCTCGATGGGCGCCATCGACCGTTCGCGGCGCAACTCAGCGCGCTCGCGAGGGGGTATCAGTCGAGGGCGATCCTGCAACTGGTGGAGCGGCATATGAGCGGCGAGCTACAGCCATGAGCGAGCAAGGCGCGGATACCGGCGAGCGGCCGACGATTCTCATCGCCGACGACACGCCCGCGAACTTCGGCGTGGTGGTCGACAGCCTGGTGAACCGCGGCTATCGCGTGCTGGTCGCGCTCGACGGCGAGGAGGCGCTGGAGCGCGCATTGTTTTCGCAGCCTGACCTGATCCTGCTCGACGTGACGATGCCCGGCATCAACGGTTTCGAGACTTGCAGGCGGCTCAAGGCGGATGAGCGCACGCGCGACATCGCGGTGATTTTCATGACCTCGTTGACGGGCAGCGAGGACATGATCGAGGGCTTTTCGGCCGGCGGCGTCGATTATGTGACGAAGCCGGTGCAGGTCGATGAAATGATGGCGCGCATCGAGACGCATCTGGCGCTGCGCGGCATGCACCGGCAACTGGTCGAGCAGAACCGCCAACTGCTGAGCGAAGTGGCGGTGCGCATGCGGGCGGAGGCGGCTCTGTCGCGCGCGCGCGATGAACTCGAACAGCGGGTCGAGCAGCGCACGCAGCAGCTCGCGCAGTCGAATGCAAGGCTGTCCGCCCAGGTCGACGAGCGCCGCCGCGCCGAAGCGAAACTGCTGTCCAGCGAGGCGCGCTTTCGAACGATTGTCGAGACGAGCCCTATCCCGCTGTGCATCACGTCGATGCCGGAAGGCGTCATCCTCTATGCGAACGAGCCGCTGCGCGAACTGTTCGGGCTCGAGGTGCGCGCCGGCACGCTCGTCAATATCGTCGATTTCTATGTGAATGCGAGCGACCGCGACCGGCTGGTGACGCATTTGCGCCGCGAGGGCAGCTTTCGCAACTCCGAGGTCCATTTGCGGCGCTCGGACGGCACCGAGTTCTGGGCGATGGCGACCGCGCGCGTGGGGACGTTCGGCGACTCGCCCGCGATCTACGTGGGGCTGAACGACATCACGGCGCGCAAGCGCATCGAGCAGGAACTGCTCGAATCGCGCGAGCAATTGCGCGAATTGTCCGCCTACATGGAAGCGATTCGCGAGGAGGAGCGCAAGCGCATCGCGCTGGAGATTCACGACGAACTCGGGCAGTTGCTGACCGCGCTGAAGATGGATGTCTCCTTGCTGAAGATGCGTCTCGGCGCCGACCCGGACGCGATCCGCAAGGCGGACGACATGCGCGAGCTGGTCGAGAAAACGATCTGGATGGTCCGCAATGTCGCTAACCATCTGCGGCCCGCGGCGTTAAACTTCGGCATCGTTTCCGCGCTCGAGTGGTTGATCGAGGACTTCGGCCGGCGCAACAGCATTCCGTGCCAGTTGCACATCAACGGCGGCGAGCCGGTGCTGCCGGATGCGTACGCCACGGCGGTATTCCGCATCGTTCAGGCTTCGCTCACCAACATCGGGCGCCATGCGGACGCCACCCGGGCCGACGTGACGCTGACCAGCACCGAGGCGACACTCGACCTTCACGTAAGCGACGACGGCTGCGGTTTCGAGCCGGAGAAGGCGCACATGGGTTATTCATACGGCCTGCTCGGCATGCAGGAACGCGCCCGGCTGATCGGCGGCGAGATGACGATCGACAGCGCACCCGGCATGGGCACGGCCATTTCCATCCACATTCCGCTCGCAGGCGGGACCCAAAATGATCCACATCCTGATTGCTGACGACCACGCGATTGTGCGCGGCGGCCTGAAACAGATCATCGCGACGACCACCGATATCGTCGTCGCCGCCGAGGCCGCGCAAGGCTCCGAAGTGCTCGAACGCCTGCGCACGGGGCAGTTCGATCTCATGCTGCTCGACATGACGATGCCGGGCATCAGCGGGGTCGATCTGATCCGTCGGGTGCGCGCCGAGGAGCCGCGCCTGCCGGTGCTGGTGCTGAGCATCCACAACGAGGCGCAAGTGGTGTCGCGCGCGCTGCGGGCCGGCGCGACCGGCTACGTGACGAAGGACAGCGACCCGGAGGTGCTGCTCACCGCGATCCGCAAGCTGGCCGCCGGCGGTCGCTTCATCGATCCCAAGCTGGTGGACGCGATGGTGTTCGAGACGCATTCGGGCGATGCGCCGCCGCACGAGATCCTGTCGGACCGCGAATTCCAGGTCTTGCGGATGCTGTCGGCGGGCCAAAGCATCAACGACATCGCCGAATCGTGCTCGCTCAGCGCCAAGACGATCAGCACCCACAAGATGCGTCTCATGCAGAAACTCGGCCTCACCAACAACGCCGAGTTGATCCGCTATGCGATCCGGCATGGCCTCGTTGCGGAGTGACAGACGCCTTTAGGGGAATCCTGAACCTTTAACCAGCATTTCCTGACTTCACAATCCGCCGCCGCCGACTGAAAAGCGCCTTGCATTGGCTCACGATGATTCAATGCGAATCGGATGGTCGAGGGGGCGGACGTGGTTGCGACGACAAGCTTACTACGCGGGCTGCGCGAGAAATTGCAGGCCATGGCGGGCACCCTGCCGGTCCGCGTGCTCTCGCTGCACGGTTCGCAGGACGGCCTGACATGCCGGGCCTGCATCGAGATCAGCCGGCCCGACGGCCCGTTGGTGCTGTTCTTCTTCAGACATGACGACGGTAGCTGGCATGCCTTCCCGCCGGAACTCAACCTGTGCAGGATGAGCTTCGAACCATTCGTTGCGTGACATGAACATTCCGCCACAAGGGAGATCATGGATGACCGCGGACAACTGTGGAGAACTGTCGAACTACGAGACGCAATTGCGGGCATGGATGAGCGAATGGTATGACCATGCATTCGCGAGCGGCTTCATCCAGCCGCCGTTCGTGCTCAATCATGCAACCGCGGTGAGGCTCGAAGGCTACTTCAACGTGGGCCTGACTCCTGCTGAAGGCGCCAACGTGATCTTCGGCGTGGTGCATTGACCTGCCGGCGGCGTCCTGCCGCCGTCGTTGCATCAGCGGGATATTACGGTTTGTCAGGATAGGTGGCGCGTGGCACGATGGGGAACCGCACAGGCTCGGTGCCTGTGCGGAGATGCGCCAATCCCGGCGCGGCATTCCTCCCGTGTCGAGACGCTATCCATCCATGCATCGCAGGCGCTTCCTGCTGGCCGCGCTCGGCGCAACAGGCGTCACGCTTGGCGCGCATGCCGCGCCGGCCGGCCACTTCGATATCGTCTATCCGCGCATTCGTCCGGGCGGCGACGTGCACGCCGCGTTCGCTCTCGCCGTCCTCGACCTGGCGTTGAGCACGGCGAACGTCTCCTATTCCGTGCGTCAGGCCGAAATCGTCATGGAGCGCGGCCGCGCGCTCGCCGAACTGGCGAACAGCAACGGTGCGATCAATCTGCATTGGACGAGCATGGAAGCGCGCGCCGAGCGCGGCCTGAATGTCGTGCGCATTCCGATCCATCGCGGGCTGATCGGCTACCGGTTATTCATCATAAGGAAGGACCGGCAACGGGATTTCGACCGCATCGAGCGCTTGTCGGATCTGCAGGCGTTCACGGGCGGGCAGGGACTCGGCTGGATCGACACCGACATCCTCAAGGCGGCGGGTCTGACGATTCAGAGTTCGACCTACGAGACGATGTTCGAGATGACGCAGAGCGGCCGCGTCGATTACTTTCCGCGCGGCATCGTGGAAGCGTATGCCGAGCTGGACGCACGCGGGCGCCGCGAGCCTGATCTCGTCGTCGAAAACAGGTTGATGCTGAGATACCGGTCCGATTTTCTTTTTTACGTCGCCACAGGCCAGGAAGCCCTGGCGGGGGCGATCGAGCGCGGACTCGTCCTGGCGTATCGCAACGGCGCCTACATGCGGCTCTTCAACTCGCATCCGTACATTCAGGACGCGCTGGCGCGCGCGAGGCCCGCGTCGCGCAAGACCTTCGAGCTGGACAATCCCTATCTCTCCGACGCCGACCGCCGCATACCGGCCGCGTACTGGATGAGCTGACGTTCCACTACCCGTTGTGCGCGGCCCATGTTGCCGGCGCGGAGGGGACGAGCAGATCGTCGACGCAATCCGACAACTCGCACAGTTGCTGGAAAGATGCGCGGTCCAAACCGTGCAGCGGATGCCGCCGCAATTCGCGCAGCGCGCCGCCGAGGCGGCGGAACGCTTCCGCATCGCTGTTGATCAGCGGCCAGCCTCGCAACAGATACGTAAGCGGCATGAGCCGTCTGCTTTCGCACCACCGATCGAACAGGCGCGTACAGATCGCGTTGATGTGCTCGACCGCATTTTCTCGTTCGGACAGATAGGGGACCATGGCGGCACGCGCAAGCAGGACGATTGATGTGTGTCCATCGTATGTGGACAGTTATCGCGGTGCTGTCAGGACATGAAGAAAAAAGCTCAGGTCGATGCTGATCTTCGGGTAGGGAAATCCTTAAACGCGGCTTGCACCCCGATGCGGCCGTTTTGCCCCAACTGCCGCCATTGAAGCCGCCACCTGCAAATCTTCCTGGGCTATGCTTGCCGGGTAAGCCGCACCGTGCCCTCGGCCTTTCCGCTGACCAATACTCAACTGGCGCGCCGGCCCGATGAATGTCCGGGAGACGCCCGTCGGGAGGGTGTTGCGCAGCATGGCGCGCATGCGGCGGCGGTCGTGGATGATCGCGCAATCTCTGACCTGATATGCACGGAACTCGATGAAAAAGATCAGCCGGGAGCCGCCACAGGGGCTGGATGCCGTAACGCGGCGGGACGATGGGCGCGTCGAGCGAACCGCGGCCGAGCCGGATGCGCTCGCCTATCTGAAGAATCGCGCGCTCAATCTGGTCCGCGAGGCGGCCTATCTGATCGACCGGAACGCGCGCTTCATTTACGCCAACGACGAGGCTTGCCGCACGCTGGGTTACGACCACGCGCAACTGCTGCGAATGCGTGTGATGGACGTCGATCCCGAGTGGAGCCTCGAGCGCTGGCAAACGGCCTGGGCGGAGTTGCGCGAGAAGGGCTCGCTCCTCGTCGAGTCGACACAGCGGCGCCAGGACGGCACCACCTTGCCGGTGGAAATCAACGCAAGCTATTTCGAGTTCGACGGCGAGCCGTACAACCTGGCGCTCGTGCGCGACATTACCGAGCGCAAGCGGACCGAGGCGCTGCTGATCGGCCAACTTCAGATGGAAGCGCAGTTCCGCCGGCTCGCGGAAAGCACGCCCGATATCATCTGCCGCTATGACCCGCAGTGCCGGCTCGTGTACGCGAACTCCGGACTCGCCTCGATACTTCGCCGTCCGTTGCAGGATCTGCTTGGCGGCACGCCGACCGAACACAGTGCCGATCCGCAGTTCGCCGTCTATCAGCGCGCCCTGGCGGCGACGCTCGAAACGGGCGCCGAACGCACGCTCGAACTCGCGCTGCAAGACGGCGCGAGCAGCGTGAGCTATCACCATGTCCGCATCCTCGCCGAGCGCGGACTGCGCGACGAAATCACGAGCGTGCTGGCGCTCGGACGCGACATTACCGAACGCAAGAAGGCGGAAGCGCATCTGCACGCAAGCGGACAGGCGTTCCGCGCGCTGGTCGAGCATTCTCCCGACTACATCGCCCGCTACGATCGCGAGTGCCGGCGCGTCTACGCGAATCCGGCGCTGCGCGCGCTGCTGCCGCAAGGCATCGACGAAACCGCCGACGCGGGCACGGTCGACGACTCGCCCGTGGTCGACGTGCCGCGGTACCGCGACCGGCTGCGCCGCGTCGTCGAGACCGGCACCGAACGCATGGACGAAATCCGCTTCCGCAATGCCAAGGGCGAAGTGCGCTGGGGGCATATGCGGATGGTGCCCGAGTTCGCCGCCGACGGCCGGGTGGCCACCGTGCTCGCCATCTGCCGCGACATCGACGAACTGAAGCGCAGCGAGCAACTGTTCCGCACGCTCACCGAGAGCTTTCCGGACTTCATCGCCCGCTTCGATCGGGAGGGGCGTCACACCTATGTGAATCCGCGTGTATCGAAGGCATTCGGTATGCCGCAGGAAGACTTCATCGGCAAGCAGCTTCACGAATTGCAGACGGGCGGCAGCAGCGCGCAGAACGAACTGCTCGAAGCGAGCGTTCGCCGCGTGGTGGCGACCGGTGAACCGGCTGACCACGAAGCGCTATGGGCGACCGATGAAGGCTGGCATGTCTTCGAGGTGCGGCATATTCCCGAGAAAGACGCGGAGGGCGATGTGGTCAGCGTGCTCGGCGTGGCGCGCGACGTGACGCGGCTGCGAACCACCGAACTCGCCTTGCGCGCGAGCGAGGTGGCGTTTCGCACGCTGGCCGAGAACGCGCCGGAGATGATCGTCCGCTACGACCGCGACTGTCGCTATAGCTACGTCAACCCGCGGTTCGAACAGATCAACGGGATTCGCGCGGCGGATGCCGTCGGCAAGACGCCCGCGGAGTTGTCGGCCGCCGCGATGCCCGAGTTGCAAATGATCACCGCGACGCTCGATCAGGTGATGACGAGCGGGATCGGCGCGAAGGTGGATCTTACGTGGGAGCGCGACGGCAAGCCGGTCGGCTGGCACGTGAGCGCCGTTCCCGAGCACGACGCCGACGGCGAGACGCGTGGCGCGCTGACGATCTGGACCGACATCACGGCGCGCATGGAAGCCGAACTCCGCTTGCGCGAATCGTATGCGCTGTTGCAGGAGTTGACCTCGCTGCGCGAAACGGCGCGCGAGGAGGAGCGCAAGCGCATCGCCCGCGAGATGCACGACGAACTGGGCCAGCAACTGACGGCGCTGCGGCTCGGCGTGTCGGCGATGCGCATCGAGTTCGCCAGGGATAATTCCGTCCTGGATGAACGGTTTCAGGATCTGCTGAGTCTCGCGGACGGCACCATGCAGGTGGTGCGCAACGTGGTGGCCTCGCTGCGGCCGGCCGCGCTCGATGCGGGCATCGTCGCCGCGCTGGAGTGGCTCGCGGCCGAGTTCTCGCGCGACGGGCGCGTTGTCTGCCGCCTGCGAATTCCCGACGACAATCTGGTGCTCGACGAAGAGCGCGCCGTGGCGCTGTTTCGGATCGTGCAGGAAGCATTGACGAATGTCGCGCGCCACGCCGGCGCTAGCGAGGTGACGATTTCGCTCGAACAGGTCGAGCAATACTGGAACCTCGAAATACGCGACGACGGGCGCGGCTTCGATTTGACGGCGCCGCGCGCCAAATCGTTTGGGCTGGTCGGCATGCGGGAGCGGGCGCTGATGCTGGGCGGCGAGATATCGGTGCATAGCGCGCCGGGCAGCGGCACGTCGATCGCGGTGCGGATACCGGCGGATGACGAGGCTTCGGGGAGGCGCATGGAGTGAGTGGGGCGCATGGCTGTTTGAGGCACGTCGAGCGTGGGAGGTGCGCCGCGGCGTGCGAGGCGACCGCCCCCCGCATCTCACTTGCGCTTCGCCTTGCCTTTATTGCCCTTGCGCTTGCCAGGCTGCGACGGCCCCGCCGCCGCCGACGGCTGCTGCGCCGCCGCTTCGCGCGCCGCATGGCGAGCGCGTTGCGCTTCCTGCCGCGATTCCAGTTGCTCCCTGCATTGCTGCACCCCCCGTCCCAGCGCGACGTTTTCTTGCATCAACGCCCTGCATCTATCCTTGTCGCCCGTTTCCGTGGCGTAGTAAAGCAAACCTTGCGTGCTGATGGAGAGGTCCTCGTTGAGCAGGTCGAGCAAATCGTTGGCGTCCTCCGGCAGGTTGCTGCCCGTGTCCATGACGACGGCCTTCAGCGCATCCAGAGTGACGCGCATCCACTGACGTTGCGCCGTGTCGACTTCCAGCGTCGCGCGCCATTCGAGGCTGTTCGCGAGCTGGTCGACGACATGCTGCTCCACCCGGGCTCCGCCGGCCATGCCGGGCTGGTCTTTTGAGGCGTCGATCTGCTCCGTCAGTCTTGCATGGACCTCGCGAATCTTGCCGACGGTGTCCTCATTGAGGCTGACCAACGCATCGCTTTGGAATTTATAGCTGCCGGCATCCCGCGCCGGACGTCCGGCAAGATTGTGCACGCGGTTATGCATATCCGCGAACCGGCCCAGCACATCGAAGCTCAGTCGCATGCATTCCGCCTGGCGCTCGCTGCGCGATGCCAGGGAGCCGAGAATCTGGGCCAGTTGGTCCGCCGTGCCGGCGCCCAGGTCCAGCCTCAGCGTCGCGCATTGACCCAACACCGCGCCCGCATTCACACCGGCCGCGCGTGCGCGCTCGGCAAAGCCGTGAGTCACTTTTGCGCGCCGGGACAAGGGCGCGTTGCCGATGGCTTCTCGCGCTTCGCCGTAACACTCGGTCAGGTCAGCCGTGAGGCGGCAGGACATGGCGAGACCGCTCAGCATCAGCACGGTATTCGCCCGCTCGTGCACCATCGTTTCCGGCGCATCCGGGGGCAACTGGAGCACGGTCTCGCGATAGGCATCCACCCGACTGGCCAAGGATCGTGCAAGACCGATGAATTGCGCGTCATCGCCAGGGTTCGCGATGGCGCTCGCGGGCGCGTCGTCGCGCAGCAGGTCAGGAAGTTCGCCGAGGATGTCCTGGAGACGCGCCGCTCCGCTTTGCCGCTCGGTTGCCACGCGAACGCAAAGCGATTTTACGTCGGCCTGCTGAGTGGCGTATGCGGCTCGGATCAGCTCTGTTCTGAGCGCGGAACACAAGTTCAAGAATGCACGCAACGTATCGTTCAACGCGGATGCCGCGTTGGTGAGCGCGCCTCGCGCGAGTCCGGCTGCCTGTTGGATGCGGTCCGCCGTGGACATCAACCGATGCATGTCAGCGGGGCGGTTTTTCGTCGCGTCGAGAAAATCGGCCAGTGCCGCAAAGGGCGTGCTTAACCGTTCCACGTCGATATCGGTCGCTCGTCGAAGGAAAGCCGAGTCTTCGGCCAACGCGAGCAGTGCACGGCAGCGGCCCGCCAGGTCCTCGATGAACGGCTCGGCTGATCCGCCCGTTATCGCTCGCGGTTCGCCGATGCCGATTCCACCGCGGCTTCCCGTGAGTACCTGCGGAATATCGCGCCACAGGGTCGCGAATGCCGCGCCAACCGCCGTCTGCATCTGCGTGATGGCCGTGGCGCGACCCTGGCGAATTTGCGCATGGAGCGCCTGCGGTTCGGGCGTCTCGCGCGCTTCGGGGGACCATTCCGCGGTCGCGCTATCGAATGTATGGGCCGCGTCGTCGTAGGCTTCGGCGGCGTCATGCCACGCGACGATCGCCTCAAGAGCGCTGTCGACAGACTGCGCCGCGGCCTCGTGATTTGCGCTCGCCGAGAGGGTCGCGCCTTCGGCGCGCGCGAGGAGCGGCGCGAGGCCGGTTTGCAATGCGACAAGCCGCGCAACCTCGGGCGGTTCGGCCATGATGGCTTCCACGGCGGCTTCCTGCCCGGGAGCGATTGGCTCCGCAACCGGCTCCGCGGCAACCGTCTCCGCGACAGCCTCCACAACCGCCTCCACAACCGGCGCCTGTACGAACTCGCCTCGCAGCGCCAACGTCAGGTCACCCGTGAGCTTTTCCAGTTCAGCACAGCGAGCGAGGAGTCTCGCCCGCAACGCCTCACGTTGGTTCGGACTCGCCTTCAGCAGCGCGGTGACGCGGCGCTCCGTTGCAGGCGGTGGAGCACGCCCGTCTGCGTCGATGCTGGGCAGTTCCACGTCCACGCCCTCGACAGATGGATCATGCGGAGGCGGTGCGGCCGGTTGTTGCGCAAGGCGGTGTATCGCCGTGGACAGATCATGCGCGCTGGCGCCGATGTTGCGCAGTTCCACGTCGAGGCCTTCGATCGGCGCGTCATGCAACGGCAGTGCGGCCAGTTCCTCTGTCCCGCAGCGCGCGAGTGCGCGGCGCAGCGGCTCGATGGTCAGTTCCAGCGCGCGCACGTAGCCTTCGCCGAACGGGGTTTGCTCGCGCTTCACGCAAAGAATGCCGCGCAGCACGTCCCCTTTGATGTCGAGCCGCGCGACATGAGCATCGCACTCCTCGACCGCCTCGTTCAGGCGAGCGATGTCCCGAACGGGCAGGCTGATTTTGCTGGCGACCTCGACTGCCGCCTGGTAATGATCCGCCGCCGCCTGCCAGGCCCGCGCGGCATCCTCGCATTGCACCACGGCTCGGCCGAGCAGAGAGAAGTTGCTTTTGAAGTTGTCGTCGGCCGGTACGAACTCTTTGCTAAACCGTGTCGCGGAGGTAATCGGGTGGTGCGTGGCTGCAATCGATCGCAAGGCCTGCGCGTCGCGGACGAGCGCCGCGACATCGGCCGGCGAATTCGATCGCTTGCCGACTTCGGACAGGCGGTGCAAGCGCCGGGTACGTTCGTTCGGATCGGCGTTGACGAGCACGGAGAAGTCGTCACTGGAATCCGATTCGGCGTCGCTGACATCATCCGGCGAGGCGTCGCCGGATTGCGCCATGCCATGCGCGGCCGATGACGTTTCGGCGGGCCACATCGCGCGAAGCTGCTCCGCGAGCGCACGGGTCGACGGAGGGGGAGAGCGCCTCGGTGGCGGCGAGCCGGAGGGGCGGCGCGTGCGCGCTTCCGGCAACGCTGCCAGCGAGCCCGCGCGCGCGGATGCGTGCGAGCGCGATACGCCGGGTGTGTCGCTCATGCCCGCGGTGCTGGTGGCGGCGGCAGTGCGGCGGCTCTCTTCGGAAGCCGACGCGGCCGCGTCCGTCGAGGTGGGCGAGATGGGCGATGCGGGAGTAGAGCGAGGAATCATGGTGGGCGTGTCCGCATGGCGGGCATGCTGCCCGCGTTCGAAGACGCTCACCGTACCGCGATGACATCGCGCAAGCGCCGAGCCAGCCGAAATTCATGGTTGCCCAGCGAAAGCGCCAAACCCAGCCTCGCAAGGTGCGAGGCTGGATGCAGGCCGCGACTTATTCGACCTCGGACGCCGCTCCATATCCGCCACCGCCAGGCGTCTGAATCACGAAAACATCGCCGGCCTTCATCTGCACCTGATGACGCGCGCCGAAGGTTTCACGCTCCGCCGAACCGGCTCGTTCGACCCAGTTCACGCCGACCTTGCCCGGCGATCCGCCCGCCATGCCGAACGGCGCAACGCGCCTACGATTCGACAGGATGACGGCGGTCATCGGTTCGAGAAAGCGGACGCGCCGCTCGGTGCCGTCGCCGCCTCGCCATTGCCCCGCGCCGCCGCTGCCGTGACGCACGCGGAAGTCGTCGAGGCGAACCGGGAAGCGCCATTCGAGCACTTCGGGATCGGTGAGCCGCGAGTTGGTCATGTGCGTCTGCACGGCGCTGCAACCCGCCGCCGACGCACTCGCGCCCGAGCCCCCGCAGATGGTCTCGTAGTACTGGTACTGCTCGTTGCCGAACGTGAAGTTGTTCATCGTGCCCTGGGCGCCCGCCATCACGCCGAGCGCGCCGTAGAGCGCATCGGTCACGACCTGCGACGTCTCGACGTTGCCGGCCACCACCGCGGCCGGATAGCGCGGGTTGAGCATCGAGCCTGCGGGAATGCGAATGTCCAGCGGCTTCAGACAACCGGCGTTGAGCGGAATGTCGTCGTCGACGAGTGTGCGGAACACATACAGCACGGCCGCCTTGCAGATCGCGGAGGGCGCGTTGTAATTGTTCGGCTGCTGTTCGCTCGTGCCTGCGAAATCGATCACCGCCGAGCGCGCGTCGCGGTCGATCGACACCGCGACGACGATCTTCGCGCCGTCGTCAAGTTCGTATTCGAAGCGTCCGTCCTTGAGCACCGACAGCGTGCGCCGCACGACTTCTTCGGCGTTGTCCTGCACGTGCCGCATGTACGCCTGCACCACGTCGAGTCCGAACTGCCCGCACATGCGGTCAAGCTCCTGCGCGCCCTTCGTGCACGCCGCGACCTGTGCCCGCAAATCCGCCATGTTCTGTTCGACGTTGCGAACCGGATAGCGGCCCGAGGTCAGCAACTCGCGCATTTCGCCTTCGAGAAAGCGGCCCTGCGCGACCAGTTGCACGTTATCGAGCAGCACGCCTTCCTGATCGACGTGCGTCGAGTCGGGCGGCATCGAGCCCGGCGAAATGCCGCCGATATCCGCATGATGCCCGCGCGCCGCGACGTAGAACGTCGGCGTCGCATGGTCCTCGACGAAAACCGGCATGACCACCGTCACGTCCGGCAGATGCGTGCCGCCGCCATACGGCGCGTTGAGCACGTAGACATCGCCGGATTGCATGGTGCCCGCGCGCCGCTCGATGATCGTCTGCACGCTTTCGCCCATCGAGCCGAGATGGACCGGCATGTGCGGCGCGTTGGCGATCAGGTTGCCGTCGGCGTCGAACAGCGCGCACGAGAAGTCGAGGCGTTCCTTGATGTTGACCGAGTACGACGTGTTCGCCAGCGTCACGCCCATCTGCTCGGCGATCGACATGAACAGGTTGTTGAACACCTCGAGCAACACCGGATCGGCTTCGGTGCCGATCGCATGACGGTTCACGAGCGCGCTCGTGCGGTTGACCACCAGGTGATTGTGCCGGCTGACCTCGACTTGCCAGCCCGGCTCGATCACGGTCGTCCCGGTCTTTTCGCTGACGATGGCCGGGCCGTCGATACTCGCGCCGGGCGCGAGCGATTCGCGGTCGAACACGGGCGTGTCGTGCCACTCGCCGCCGGAAAACACGCGTGTCATGGCGAGCGGTTCGGGATTCGCGGAAGCACCCTCGGCGAGCGGCCAATGTTCATCCTCGGCCTCGTGCGCCTGGCCGATCGCTTCGACGGCGACGGCTTCGATCACCAGCGCCTTGTTCGGCATCAGGAAACCGTAACGCGCACGGTACAGACGCTCGAACGTCGCGACGATCGCGGGTGCGTCGTTGCTGAATTCGATTTCGAGCGCGGTGTCGGTGCCGTCGTATTTCACGTGAAGCGTGCGGCGCAGCGTGATGCAGTCTTTCGCGATGCGCTGCTGCGCGACTTCGTCTTGCGCGGCGTTTTCCAGCGGCGCGAACGCGTCCTCGCAAGCGGCGAGCGACGCGCTGTCGAGCCGCGTTTCGACGGCTTGCTGACGCAGCGCGCGCACGTCGGCGAGACCCATGCCGTACGCCGACAGCACGCCCGCGAGCGGGTGGATGAACACGCGCGTCATGCCGAGCGCGTCCGCGACGAGGCACGCGTGCTGACCGCCCGCGCCGCCGAAGCAGGCGAGCGTGTACCGGGTCACGTCGTAGCCGCGCTGCACCGAGATCTGCTTGATCGCATTCGCCATGTTCTCCACGGCGATCTTCAGAAAGCCCTCGGCGATTTCTTCCGGCGTTCGTTGCGCGCCGGTCGCTTTTTCGACCTGCGCCGCGACGTCGGCAAACTTGCGCTGCACGACGGCGGCATCCAGCGGCAAGTTACCTTCCGGTCCGAACACGTGAGGGAAAAACTGCGCGCTGATCTTGCCGGTCATCACGTTGCAATCGGTGACGGTCAGCGGGCCGCCGCGCCGATACGACGCCGGCCCCGGATTCGCGCCGGCGCTCTCGGGCCCCACGCGCAAGCGTGCGCCGTCGAAGCTGCAAATCGAGCCGCCGCCCGCCGCCACGGTGTGGATTTTCATCATCGGGGCGCGGATGCGAACGCCCGCCACTTCGGTGGCGAACTCGCGCTCGTATTCGCCCGCATAGTGCGTCACATCGGTCGAGGTGCCGCCCATGTCGAAGCCGATGATCGACTCGAAGCCCGCGAGCTTCGACACTTGCGCCGCGCCCACGATCCCGCCCGCGGGACCGGACAGGATGGCGTCCTTGCCCTGGAAGCGGTGAGCGTCGGTGAGGCCGCCGTTGCTCTGCATGAATTGCAGCGGCACCGCGCCCAGATCGCTTTCCACCTGCTGAACGTAGTGGCGCAGAATCGGCGACAGATACGCATCCACGACGGTCGTGTCGCCGCGCGACACCAGCTTCATCAGCGGGCTGACCTCGTGGCTCACGGAGATTTGCGTGTAGCCGATGTCCTGTGCGATTTCCTTGAGCTTGCGTTCGTGTTCGGCGTACCGGTAACCGTGCATCAGCACGATCGCGCAGGAACGGATGCCGCTCTCATACGCCTGCCGCAATGCCGCGTAAGCCTGCTCCGTATCCAGTTCGCGCACCACTTCGCCGCGCGCGCCGATCCGCTCGTCGATTTCCACCACGCGCTGATACAGCAGCGTCGGCAATTCGATGTCGCGCACGAACAGCTTCGGACGGCTCTGATACGCGATTCGCAAGGCGTCGGCGAAACCCTTCGTGATCGCCAGCACCGTGGGCGCGCCCTTGCGTTCGAGCAGGGCGTTGGTGGCGACCGTCGTGCCCATTCGCACGCTGTCGATCAGATGCGCGGGCACGGGCTCGCGGGCCGCGACGCCCAGCAGATCGCGAATGCCTTGCACCGCCGAATCGCGATATCGCTCGGGATTCTCCGACAGCACCTTGTGCGTGACGATCTGTCCATCGGGGCGGCGCGCGACGATGTCGGTGAACGTGCCGCCGCGGTCGATCCAGAATTGCCAGCGGCGATCACGCGGTAGCTGAGTGTCGGCTTGATGTGTCATCAGA
Source organism: Paraburkholderia terricola (assembly GCF_003330825.1). NCBI lineage: Bacteria > Pseudomonadati > Pseudomonadota > Betaproteobacteria > Burkholderiales > Burkholderiaceae > Paraburkholderia > Paraburkholderia terricola. Next base: position 851,710 of record NZ_CP024942.1, on the reverse strand, counting down.
AGAGTTCTCCGGTGAATGTTGAGGTGCTCACGATTCGAGTTGCGCGCCGCGCGTTTCGGGCAGCGTCAGCGCCGCGAGAATCACGACGCCGTAGGCGGCCGCAGCGAAGGTGCCGATCGCGACGCCGAGCGCCATTTTTTGCGCGACGAAACCGATCAGAAACGGGAAGGTCGCGCCGACCGCGCGGCCGAAGTTGTAGCAAAAGCCCTGGCCCGAACCGCGAATCCGCGTGGGGAAGAGTTCGGTCATGAACGCGCCCATCCCGGCGAAGATGCCCGAGGCGAAGAAGCCGAGCGGAAAGCCGAGCACGAGCAGCAGCGCGTTGCTCATCGGCACGCGGGTATAGACGAGAGCGATCGCCATCGAGGCGATCGAGAACGCGATGAAGTTCAGCTTGCGGCCAAAGCGGTCGCTGAGAAAAGCGCCGCACAGGTAGCCCGCATACGAGCCGGCGATGATGACCGCGAGATAGCCGCCCGTGCCGACCACGCTCAGGTGCTGTTCGGTCTTGAGGTACGTCGGCAGCCAGGTGGTGATCGCGTAATAGCCGCCTTGCGTGCCGGTGGCGAGGATCGCGGTGCGCAGCGTCGTCAGCCAGACGCCGGGGCCGAAGATCTCGAAGAACGAACTCGTGTTGCCGGCTTCGGCGTCACGCTGCTTCTGTTGCAGATGGACTTCCGGTTCCTCGACGAAACGGCGAATGAAGATCACGAACGGCGCGGGCAACACGCCGAGCGCGAACAACGCGCGCCATGCGATATCGCCGGGCAGCAGCGAAAACACCAGCGTATAGAGTCCCGCCGACGCCGCCCAGCCAATCGCCCAGCCCGCCTGCACCATGCCGACCGCCTTGCCGCGATCGCGCGGCCGGATCACCTCGCCGATCAGCACCGCGCCCGCGGTCCATTCACCGCCGAAGCCGAAGCCCATCAAGCCGCGCGCGATCAGAAGCTGGCTGTAGTTCTGCGCGAACGCGCACAGCAGCGTGAAAAACGCGAACCAGACGATGGTGATCTGCAGCGTCTTGACCCGGCCGATGCGGTCGGAAAGAATGCCCGCGACCCAGCCGCCGAGCGCCGAGGTCAGCAGCGTGACCGTGCCGATCAGGCCGGCTTCGCCCTTGGTGAGACTCCATGTCGCGATCAGCGTCGGAATCACGAAGCTGAGGAATTGCGTGTCCATCGCATCGAGCGCATAGCCGACCTTGCAGCTCCAGAATGCCCGCCGCTCGCTCGCGTTGGTGTGCCGATACCAGCCGAACATGCCGCGGCTCGCGGTGGTGTCCGCCGTTGCGTCGTCGGCGGGCGTGCTTGCGTATTGCGCTTCCGTAGTCATGCGTTTCTCCTGAGATGCGTCAGAACACCGCGAGCGATGCGTTGGGGATGTCGGTGACCAGCATGTGGCCAGGACGATGCGCGATCGCGAACGGCAGCCGCGCGCTTTCAATGGCGCTTTGAGGCGTCACGCCGCAGGCCCAGAAGACCGGCAGTTCGTGTTCATGGATCGATACCGGATCGCCGAAATCCGGGCTCGACAGATCCTCGATACCGAGCACGGCGGGGTTGCCGATATGCACCGGCGCGCCATGCACCGCCGGAAAGCGGCTCGTGATCTGCACGGCGCGAATCGCGTGGGCGCCGCTCATCGGCCGCATGGAGACGACGAGCCGGCCGCCGAACCGGCCCGCCGCCTGGTTCGCGACGTGGGTGCGGTACATCGGCACGTTGACGCCTTCATCCACGTGGCGCAGCGGAATGCGTTCGCGCGCGAGCATCTGCTCGAACGAGAACGAGCAGCCGATCGCGAATACGACCAGATCGTCGCGCCATACGTCGCGGATATCGGCGGGCTGCTCGCACAACACGCCGTCGCGATAGACGTTGTAGCCGGGCACGTCGGTGCGGATATCGAGGTCGCGGCCCAGCATCGGCAGATCGAATTGCCCCGGTTCGCCGACGCAGAGCAGCGGACAGGCTTTCGGATTGCGCAGGCAGAAGCGCATGAAGTCCTCGGCGTAGGCGCTCGGCAGAATGGCGAGGTTGGCTTGCGCGAAGTCGCCGCAATAACCGGCCGTGGGCCCTGAAAATTCCTTGCTGCGAACTTGCTGGCGAAAGGTGTGCGGCATGACGGCGATTCCGTTCGTGAGTGCGATGGGGTGCAGAGTAGGATCAACAAAATAGCTGCGCCAGCGAGTTATTCGTGCCGCTGGCGTTCAGGTTTTCTTAACGGTTTCGTGCGGGTTTTTACGTAGGTGCGCCGGGAGACCGGCAAGGAGTAAGTGGTGCAAGTCCACTGCGATGAAGGAATAGCGAACCACATCGGCCCCGAGCCGTGCGCAGGCATCCGCGAGGATGTCGGCGAAGCGTCGGCAGGGGTACGTACAGGCCAGCCATTGAGCCACGATAGAAAACTGATTCCGGGTGCCGACGCTGTCTGTGTAGCGGAAGGCAAAACGTCTGAGCGCGCAAACGCGAGCGCTCGGATGACCCGGCGTGGTCGTAGAACCTGGCATGTGCGCACGCTCCTTGTTCGGGAACCGGGAGATCTCCAGTCTGGCCTGTCGCAGGATGGACAGGTCCGCATCGGGAAGGCGAGGAGCCGTAGCCGATGATGAACGGACGGGAGAAGTCAGACTCCGCCATAGTAGCGATGAAGCCCGCGAACAAGGCTGGGGAACCAGCTGCGGAGTGGGTGGAGCCAAGGGCGGGGACCAAGGGGAACACGGGTCAGCCACACACGCACCGGGCGCAGAACCGGGCAAGCGTGCCACAGGGGCTGGAACGTGTACGGCAAGCTGCAAGACAGCGGAAGAAGGAGCGGTTCACTGCGCTTCTACACCACGTCACGGTTGACCGACTTCGGATGGCATTCTTTGCGCTCAAACGCAATGCGGCTCCCGGAGTGGATGGCCTGACGTGGCGGTACTACGAGGCAGGACTGGAAGAGCATCTCCAGCGCCTGTTCGCGCAGGTACAGAGCGGAGCGTACCGGGCACTGCCTGTTCGGCGACAGTACATACCGAAGCCGGACGGCAAACAGCGCCCGCTGGGGATTGCCGCGCTGGAAGACAAGATCGTCCAGCGTGCGGTGGTGGAAGTGCTGAACGCGATATACGAGGAAGACTTTCTTGGTTTCTCGTACGGGTTTCGGCCCGCGCGTAGTCAACATGATGCGCTGGATGCGTTGGCGACGGCCATCACCCACACCCCGGTGAACTGGATTCTGGACGCGGATCTTCGGAGCTTCTTCGACTCGGTTAGCCAGAGTTGGCTAGGGTGTGTTCACACTATCTGAGTCCATCGACGATAAGCGCGAAATTGATGAAGGCAATGAACATCACATCCAGTTTGTCGAATCGCGAGAAGATGCGGCGGAAGCCTTTGAGTCTTCGGAACAGTCGCTCCACTTCGTTTCGACGTTTGTACATTTCCCGATCGTATTCCCATGGTTCAAGGCGATTGCTTTTTGGCGGGACAACTGGGATGAAGCCTAGGTCAAGCGCGAGTTGTCGCGTCTCGTCGCCCTCATACGCCTTGTCCATCAGCAAGTGCAGTGGCCGATTCGGTGGCCCGAGGCTTTGTAGCAAGGCCCGTCCCTGGGGCGCATCACCGGCTTGGCCGGGGGAAAGTGCGAACGTTATGGCTGTTCGAGCATCCGCGGCAACCATATGAATCTTGGTAGTCCATCCGGCTCGGCACTTGCCGATGGCTTGGGGTCCACTTTTTTTAATGCGCCAGTCCCATCTGGATGCACCTTTACGATCGTGCTATCCAGCGAGACGGCTTCGATCCTGACACGAACGATCTGGGCACGCTGCAATTCGGTAAATACGCGATCCAGTACGCCGCTTTTGGACCAACGGTTCATCCGCGTATAGATCGTGTGCCACCGACCAAAACGCCCGGGCAAACCACGCCACTTGCAACCATGCTCAGCAACATAAAGGATTGCATTCAACACTTGAAGGTTCGACATGCTGACGTTGCCACGTTGACGCGGCAAACAATGTTCGACCTTTCGAAATTGGGCTTCGGTGAGTTCCATGCCCGAAGTTTACAGGCAAAAATCATTAGTGTGAACGTGCCCTAGTCCGTTTCATTGAGCACCGGATCGGCGACCAGCGCATCATCCGCCTTGTGCGCAAGTGGCTCAAGGCGGGTGTTCTGGAAGACGGAGAGCTGAGCGTCAGTGAGACCGGTACACCACAGGGATCAGTGGCTTCACCGCTGTTCGCGAATGTGTACCTGCACTACGTCTTTGATCTCTGGGCCAACCGGTGGCGACGGCGGGAAGCAAAGGGCAACGTGATCATCCTGCGGTATGCGGATGACATCGTTGTCGGCTTCGAGCACGAAGCCGACGCGCGGCGCTTCTGGGACGCGATGCGATCGAGGCTGGAAGAGTTCTCGCTTGAGCTACATCCGGACAAGACGAGGCTGCTGGAGTTCGGCCGCTATGCAGCGGTCAACCGCCAGAGTCGGGGTCTTGGCCGACCGGAGACCTTCACCTTTCTGGGTTTCATCTTCATCTGCGGCAGATCCCGTCGCGGGGCTTTCCAGTTACAGCGGAAGACCCGAGGGGATCGCATGCGGGCGAGACTCAGGCAGATCAAGGAGGCGCTACGGAAGCGCATGCACGAACCGATTCCAGTGCAAGGGCAATGGCTCAGGCAGGTGGTTCGCGGATACTTCGCGTATCACGCGGTGCCTACCAACTCGCGGGCACTCGTCGCATTCCGACATCACGTCACCGATCTATGGCGGCGCACGCTCCGGCGGCGTAGTCAGAAGGACGCCATGACGTGGGAGCGAATGCGACGAATCGCCAATGCCTGGCTTCCGCCCCCTCGAATCCTTCATCCGTGGCCTGATCGGCGCTTCGCCGTCAAACACCCGAGGTAGGAGCCCGGTGCCCGAATTGGGCACGCCGGGATCTGTGCGGGGGGTGCTCAGTAATGGGCATCCCTACCGCAATCGGATGCTTGGGGGTGCGTCGCGGCAAGCGCCTGCTTGTCGCCCCGAAAGCATTGATGGACGGGCAATGTGGGTGGACAAGATCGAGGCGTTTCAATGCATGGCGAATACCTCGCGTCGTTTCGTCATACCGGCCACAAAAGCGGCCGGTTTCGTATAAACGGCGCTTTTTGTTAAGGCATACTGCAAGCCGGAAACAATAAAAAAATCCGCCAATCTTCAGACCTGCCCCATGAACACGCGCTTTCTCGAAACCTTCGTGACGCTCGCTCAACTCGAAAGCTTTCGAGCGACGGCGCGCGTGCTGCACGCGACCCCGGCGACGATTTCGCTGCGCATCCGCTCATTGGAGGACGAGCTCAAGACCGAACTCGTCGACCGTTCGACAACGGGCTTCCGGCTGACGCCCTCGGGCCAGAATCTGCTCGGGCCCGCGAAGAACGTCGTCAACGCGGCGCGCGCATTGCGGGAGGCGGCGGGCCAGGAAGTCGTGGTCGGCGGCAAGCTGCGGTTGGGCGTCATCGAAACGGTCGTGCATAGCTGGCTCGCGCACTACGTCACGCAGTTGAACGCGAGCTTTCCGCGGCTCGAAGTGGACCTGACCGTCGATTCGAGTTCGGTGCTGCAACGGCGTCTCCTGAGCGGCGATCTGGACCTCGTGATACGGGTCGAGGGCATCGACAGCACGAAGATCGTCTCCCGCGCGATCGCCAGTTATCCGGTTCGCTGGATCGCGAAACGAGGCTTGTTGTCGAAACGCGCCGAAGGGCTCGCGCTGCGTGTGCTGGAGCGTCCGGTGTTGACCTTTGGGCGCGGCACCGCGCCGCAAGTCGCGCTCGAAAGCATCGTTCATGCGCTCGCGCAGCAGCTCGGCATGCCGGCCGGGCAAACGCGCATCACCTGCTCGCCGTCGGTCGCCGCGATCGTTCAACTGGTGCGCGACGGCTATGGCGTCGCCGCCATTCCGGGCCTGTTCGTCGCGGAGGCCTTGCAGAGCGGCGAATTCATCGAGTTGCCGCTCAAACCCGTGCCGCCGCCGATCATCGTGTCGATTTGCAAGCCGGTGGACGCGAGCCCGATGATTCATGCCGCCGCGAATGCGGCGCAGCTTGCGTGCTCGGCGTATTGTCAGACGCGGCGCAAGGATCTGGTCGAGGCGCTTTGATCGCTTTGATCGCTTTGGTCGAGCTTGAGCAGCAGGTTCATTTCACGCGGTGAAAAAAGCGTTTCGTCTCGCGCCAACCCGATTCGCTATTGGCGCGGTGCGGATGGGCCATCGGTACGAGGATGGTTTTTTTCAACCGTGAGCGGGATTCGGAATGTTGCTGCTGCGTTCACTCAACCTGACCGCGGGCGTTGCTTGCGCATTGTTGCTCGCCTCCGCGAATGCGTTTTCACAGCCCTGTCCAACGGCTGACGACTGCGCGAGCTTGCTGCGCATCAGCACCCACGACGACAATGTGCGGGCCGAACGTCACCGGGAAGAACAGCTACGCGAGGAACGCCTGCGCTCCGAGCGCTTACGTTCCGAGCGGTTGCGCTCGGATCGCCTGCGTGAAGAGCGGCTACGTTCGGATCGATTGCGCGCCGATCGCTTGCGTGAAGAGCGCCTTCGCGAGGATTAACCAACGCCGCGTCGCCGGGGTCGCCGCATCGCCGCGTTCCCGTTCAACGGGCCGCCTCCACGCACGTGTGACGAAGCGCCTCGACCGCCCGGCATGCGTTGATGACCCGGACATGCTGCCGGCTCGGACCGCTCGTCTGGTCGAGCAACGTTTCGATCGAGCGCGCGTCGAGGTTGGGCTGCAAGCCGAGCAGCAACGCGATGGTGCCCGTCACATTCGCTGTCGCGAACGACGAGCCCGAGACAAAGTCGTAATGTCCGCCGGGCGTGAGCGTCAGGATGTCGTGGCCGGGCGCGTAGAGCACGCGCGCGGTGGAATCGGAGGCGGGGCCATTCGTCGCGCGTGCCGACGCGCGTGCGGAGTCCACCGCGATCACGCCCGGCACGCCGACCGGAAACGCCTTGAGGTTGCCGTCCGGCAGCACCGCGCCCACCACGATCACTCCTTTTCTCACCGACAGTTCGATCAGTTGAGTGAGCAGCGGATCCTTCGGCCCGCCCAGGCTGAGATTGATGATCTGTGCATGCGCTTCGAGCGCCGACTGGATCGCCTCGGCGAGCGTGAACGAATTGCAGCGCGAAGGTCCGCTGCGATTGTCCGCTTGCCAGCAGGCCTTGACCGCGATCAGTTTCGCGTGCGGCGCGACGCCTTCGATGCCGGCCTTGCCGTCCGCGCCGCCCGCGCGATCCGCCGCGATGACGCCCGCGACCGCGGTGCCGTGCAGGTCGCGATTGAATTGCGTCCAGTCCTCGTCAACGAAATTGCGTGTCGAGACAATGCGGTCGTGCAGATCGGGATGGGTGGTGTCGACGCCGGTGTCGATCACCGCGACCCGCACCGAATCGCCGCGTGTGACCTTTTGCGCCGCGCCCGCGCCGATTTCGCGGAAGCCCTGTTGCAAGTCGGTGTAGTCGTTGTTGCCGGCTGGCGCGTCGGCGAGCAAGTCGAAGGTCTGCAACGGCTGCGCGAGGCTGACGCGGGAATCGGCGGCGAGCCGCGCGACGACTTCCTCGCGCGGCGTATCGCCGATGATCTCCAGCATCGCGCAATGCACCTTCAGCGACGGGATCGGCCAGGCCGACACCTCACGCAAGCCGTATTGCCGCGCGAGCGCCGCGACTTGCGCCCGCGCGCTGCCGCCCGGCGAATAGCCGCCGGCCGCGCCGTATCCGGCCGCGGTCGAGCCGGCGCGCAGCATCAGCGTTTCGGGCGGATTGGCGACGGCCAGCACGATCATCCGTTCGGGACGCGCCTTCATCTGCTGCGTCGCGACAGCGGGGTCGGGCGTCGCGGGCACGAGCGCGCAGGCGGACATCGCGAACGCGGCGCACAGGGACAGCCAGCAGAGCAGCGTGCGCCGCGCCAGGGCGGCCCACGTGCCGCGCTCGTCGCCGTTCGCTGCCGGGCTCGCGTCGTACGGCGGGTGCGGGGCGGAGCGGTCCTTGGGCGTCATGGCAACTCGATTCATGATGGAAATAGCCGTAGGTGCGCGTCGTCGTGTAAAAAGTTACGCCGCCGCTCAGAAATGCCAGATTGCATCGGCGATCCAGCGATTGGATGCGCCCGGTCCGAGGTGCGCCTTGGCTTCGTTGTTGGTGGCGATATACGACACGTCGAATTGCCACGCGCGATACTGGTAAGTCAGTCCGACGTTGCCGTAGACGTAGCCGATGCCGAGCACCGAGTGCAGATCGTAGTAACCGATGCCGGCCGTCGCGGTCCAGCCGTGCACGAGCGGCAGGCGGCCGACCAGATCGTAGGCGACGGCGCGCGAACTCGGCGACGGCCCGAAGCCGGTGTTCGGCGAGAGCGCGACGGATGCGAATACGGAGTCGCGCCAGCCCGCGGTCAGCACCAGTTCGTCGTAGTTGAAGCGCGTTGTGTGCGCCCCGCGGATGAACTGGTAATGCCCCAGCATCGCCTGGGCGCTCCAGTCGCCGGCCAGGCGCCAACCGTATCCGCCGTTGAGCACCGTTTCCACGCCCGTGCCCGACGAGCCGACGAACCGGAACGACCCCGCCGACGCGCCCGCGAAGAAGCCGTTGCCCGGATACCAGTTGGCCCCTGCGCTGACTGACGGCTGCCCGTCGCTGATGTCCATGCCGCGCGTGACCTTGTCGGTGGCGAGTCCCGCCTCGAACTGCCAATCGTCGCTCATGGCCGCGGCCGGCGCGGATAAAACGGCAAGCGTGACGAGTACCGCGCAGCATCGGATCAGGCCGGGCAAGCTGGCTGCCCCGCGACAAGGCGGGGACAAAGGACGCCGCAACTCCATATTGATCGTTCACGTTCCGGTGGATCGGGGACGGTGACCGTAAAGTCAAGCCATCTGGATGACCCGGCGCGACGACGATGCGCCGCTACCGGGTCGTGCCAATCCTAACCGATAAAGGTGACCGGACAAATCTCGGGGAGCCGGCGAAAAAAATCGTCTCGAAGGCGGTGACGATGCGCGTTTGCTGATGCCGCTTCCTGAGCCGAAACCGTCGATGCCCGCGAATTCGCGGGACAGCGCCGCGCCCGCGCGTGCCGGGCGCTATCCCTGCGTGACTGCTCAGGCGCCGCCGACAGGCTCAGCGAAGCGGACCTGCGGTGCCGCCCGTAACGCCGACAACTGCGCGGCAACGTCCGCATGTCCGGCGCTCGGCGCAAGCGAATAGACGCCGTTTTCACCGGGGCCGCCGACGATCTGCAAATGCAGCGGTGCGAGCAGCGCCTGCAACCGGCCCACCGGCATTGCCGGATCGGCGACGAGCCGGATCGTTGCGCGCGTCGCGGCGGCGGGCTCGGACAACGTGCGGTAGTTCGCCGGCGCGCCGACGTCGTCATGCTGGATGCCGAGCATCGCGAGTCCGCCCGCTTCCAGCAGCGCGAGCACCGCGAGCCCGGCGGCCAGCGCCGCCATGCGGCTTCGCCGCGGTGCGGAAGCCGCGCCGCGCGCGGCCGGCGCTTCGGCCTCGTCGAAGCGCTCCCACAAACGCGCGAGACCGCGCTCGATATCGAGATCCCCGGCATGCTCGTGCGGCGTCATGGCCGCGTGCAGCCGGCGCTGCGCCGCCAGTTCATCGCGACACTGTTCGCAATCGCGCACGTGTGCGCCGACGAGGCGCTCGTCGGCCTCCGACGCGCGCCCGTTGACGATCCACGGCAGCAGTTCCCACGCGTGGAGATGAGTGAGTTCGCCTTTCCCTGACATGTTCATAGACCGTCCCCGGCAAGGCCGGCAAGCTCCGGCATGAGGTTGCGCAATTTGACCCGCGCGTGAAACATCCGCGCTTTCACCGTGCTGACCGGGCAGTCGGCGATCTCCGCGATCTCTTCGAGCGAGTGGCCCATCACGTAGGCCAGCTCCATCACGGCGCGCTGCTCGGGAGAGAGCCGGGTAAGACCCTTGGTCACCCAGTCGATGAGTTCGTGCGCGACGAAAGGCTCGCTCGTCAGCCCCTCGTGATCGTGCGACGGCGGCGCCGACGGCAAGCTGCCCTGGCGCAGCGCCTTGAGCGTGACGCGATAAGCAATGCCCATGAGCCACGTGGAGACGCGCGCCTCGTTGCGAAATTCGCCCGCTTTCTGCCAGACGATCATGAAGGTGTCGTTGATGACTTCCTCGATCATGTCGTCGCGCCGCGTGAAGCGGCCGAGAAAGCGCGCAAGGCGGCGGTGATACTCGCGATAGAGCGCGGCCAGCGCGGCTTTGTCTCCGTCGGAGACGCGTTTGAGCAACGCGGCGTCGTCCGCGTCGACGGTGCGCGCGGCATAGGGGACGCTGCTCTTGGCGATCGGGTCAGGTGACATGAGGTCGTGCTCGTAATCCGCCGGAGTGAAATTGGAAAGATGTCCGTAAGTGACGTCGAGCGCGAGCAAAGTTGCGAACGAAACAAAAGATTTGCCGGGGCGCCGCGATACGTGATGCGGATGCTGCAACCATGCCGGGGCGGTCGCCAGAATTCGAGTCAGGAAGCGCGGGTTCTCGTGTCAGCACATCCTGAACGTTCGGTAAGGGCGCGCCGACGCGTGCGCCGCGACGCACCGTGGCTGCGAGGGTTCAGCGATATGCGGCGGCCGTGCCGCGCGGCGGCGTGCCGGGCAACGGGGCCGATCGCCAGCGCCCGGGCGCATCCGGTTTCGCTTGGAGCGACACTTACCGGAACCGGGAGTGAGAACTTTGCATCTCGTCCGTATGAACGATTGATCGACATCAGGCCGACCAGGAGAAGACATGCGATTCGCCCTAGTGACCGAAGACCCCCTATTGACTCGCGATCTGGCCGGCTGTTTTGCCGCCGATTCGATCGCCGTCGAATCGTTTGACGGCGAACTGCCGCTCGTGCGTGCGATGCGCGCCACCGCCTACGACCTCGTGCTGATCGACGCGAAGAACGGTTCATTGCTGCTCGATTCGTTGCTGTCATGGCGCAATTGCAACGCGACCGCCTGCACGCCCGTGATCGTTCTCACGCCGTTCCCGAACTGGACGGCCATGCTCGGGTGGATCAACGCGGGCGCCACGGACGTGGCGTATCGCTTCGATCTGGAGCAGACGCGTCTGCGCGCCCATGTCGTGCTGCAGCGTGAAAATCATCGGGCGGGGGCGGACACCGTCACGCTGGGCGGCTACGTGTTGCGAAGAGACCTCGGCGTGCTGACTCTCGACGGCGTCGAGATACCGCTCACGCCGCGCGAATTCACGATGGCGTGGCTGTTCTTTTCGAATCCGGGCAAGTTCGTGACGCGCGCGCAGATCGCCGGCGGCGTGTGGGGTTCATGCGAGGACGTGGCCGCGCGCTCCATCGAGCAGCACATCTACAAGCTGCGCAAGAAGCTGCGTTTGTCGCCGGAATCGGGCCTGAATCTGAAGACCGTCTATGCGCTCGGCTACAAGCTGGACTGCGTTGCGTCGGTTGGCGAATCGACCGACGCATTGGCGCGCGTGGCGCAACCCGCCTAGATCACCGCCTCGAGTTCCAATGCCTTTTCGCAATCCGGCGCTTCGCCGCCGTGGCGAAAAAATGCCCACGAAGACGCGGGCATGCCAGTGGACGCTTCGAGCGCGGCGGCTTTCATTTTCAGTTGCTGCATATCGATGACCGGCGCGCGCTTGAAGCAGATGAGCACGTTATTGGTCTCGCACGGCAACAGCAGAACGGCGTCGAATAGCTCGGACAGCCATTGCAGGTTTTGCCGCGTCAGCGCCGCGAGATTCGGGCCGAAGATGTTGATCGTCATCATGCCGTCCGCCGCGAGGCTTTCACAACAGGCCCGATAGAATGCGCGCCCTTGCCCCGCCGGCCCGTCGCGTTCGCTCAGATAAAGGTCCACCTGCAAGATGTCGATCGATGCACGACGCTCTTGCGCGCTGACATAGTCCAGCGCATTAGCCTCGATGATGCCGAGGCGCTCGCCCTCGGGCGGCATGCGGAACATCTCGCGGCATGCGTCGATTACCGCGGGATTGATCTCGACAGCCTCGATACGCGCGAGCGGAAAGCGCGCGTGGCAGAAGCGGGCCAACGCCCCGGCGCCCAATCCGAGTTGCGCGATGAGACGCGGCTGCTCGTAAAAACGCTCGGCGAACAGCATCCACGACATCATTTTCTGCGGGTACTCCATCCAGAGAAACGCGGGATGGCGCAGCATCATGCAGCCGAACGTGGAGTCCCATTCATCGCCGTTGTGCATGTAGAGCAGCCCGTCTCTCTTCGAAAAGGTGAGCGGCGCGAAGCGTCCTTCTCGGGCGGCGTCAATCTCTTCCGGGTTGTCGTGTTTCAGCATGTCGTTCGCGATGGAAAGGTCAGGGGCGTATTGCGTGCTGACTCATCATAAGCGGCGCGATCGGCCGCGCTGACACGACGCCGAAACGACAAGGCTTGGGGCGAACGTTTTCCACGACGATTGCGCCACCGCGAGCAGGGAGGATGGAGAGGGTGCGGTATTCAGCCGCCGTCAGGCGGATCGAGATCGCTTTCGCTCGCGAGCACCGCCTTGCGGTTTCCAGGCGATGTCGCGCCGCGTTCAGCTACGTTTGGCCTTGCCAAGTATGTCGATCGTTTCCCGCAGTTTGGCGCGCGCGCGATGCATGCGCGCCTTGACCGTCGTCACCGGGCAAGCCGTGATCTGCGAAATCTCCTCGACGGAATGCCCGAGAACGTAAGCCAGCGCCATCACGAGGCGCTGTTCGGCCGGCAACAGATCGAGCGCCTTGGAGAGCAGGTCGGAAAGCTCATGGTCGTGCCAGTACTGAACCAGGGTATCGGCGTGATCGGCATCCAGCAGCTCGAACTCCGAACGGCGCTGATCGCGCAACGAACGCAGGGCGGAGCGATACGCGATGCCGATGATCCATGTGGACACGTTCGAATCGCCGCGGAACTCGCCCGCCTTTTGCCACACGATCATGAAGGTGTCGTTGACGATTTCGTCGATCACCTCGTTCTTCCACGTGAGCCGGTTCAGAAAGCGGGCGAGCCGCCGATGGTAGAGCCGGTACAGACGCGAGAGGGCGGAGGCATCGCCGGCCGCTATGCGATCGAGCAGGGGCCGGTCATGATCGACCGACGACGGGAAGCCGTTGCTTTTCCACGCATTCGCGGACATGTGCCGCGTGACTTCGTCGATTTCCAGGCGCGCGGCTTCGTGGCCGCGCTCGTTGCCGATGTCGTGCATCGCGCCGACGATGCCGGTGATGCGCCCGCTGTCGTCATGAACCACGCCTTTATAGAAGCGCACGGTGCGCACGAGGCCGGCCGCATGGCGCACGCCGGCGGTATAAACCTGGGTGCCGCCTTCGGACGCGAGGTCGAGATCGGCCTTGTGATAGGTGAGCGCCAGATCCGAGGGCGCGATGTCATAGACCGACTTGCCGAGGATGCCGCCGCGATCCAGGCCCAGAAAGTTTTCGAATACGGGGTTGCAGCCGGTGTAAATGCCGTTCGCGTCCTTGAAGAAGACGGGGGAGACCATCCCGTCCGCGTGACGCTGCAAGGCGGGAAAATCAACCGCGCCGTCGCGCGCGAAGGAGAGCAGCCGGGTTTGATCGAGAGCGCGCGCAATGATCGGTTCGGGGTCGAGCAGGTCGAGGTCGTCGGCGGCATCGTTGGCGCCCCGCGCGATCAGCGAGACGATGCGCTCCGCCGAGCGTTCGGGCAGCACCGGAATCAGGTAGTGCTCGTCGCCGTTCTCGATGCGCAATTTCTCGATCTCCGCGCCGGCCTCGACGCTGGCGCAATCGACGAACACCACCGCCGGCGACGGGTCCGCGATCAGATGGGGCGGCCGTAAAGCCCGCGCCCCATGACGCTGCATGACAGCCGGCATCGAACGGCCCGCGGAGCTGGACCAGAAAACGCGCGTGTCGTGGGCTGGGGTTGGCGCCATCAGCGTTCCTCATTGTTTTCCTCGTTGACTCTCGCACGCCGAACCGAAGAACGGCTGTGCGTCATGCGGGCAAGCGAGGCGCGGATTCAAGGGCTGGTCGCGTAATACGCTGCCGCGCGGCCTGCATGCTTGCGCCCGCGCTTGCCAGGGTATGAGGATACCGCCTTGATAGCCGGAAAATTATTGCAATCGTTTTGTAGGGAGGTGGAGCGTCGTTTTCTCGTTCCAGATATCGGGAAGTATATGACTTGTTGATGAATCGCGTCGCTAACTGCCGGCGCAAACCTCAAAAGGCGCGCTTAATCGCGCGGCGGCGCCGGCCGGTTCGGGACATCATTTTTGAGCGGCGTGCTCGGGCTGCCGCAGTTGATGCCAGCCCCCGAGAATCGCGGCGATATGGCGCGCGTACACGTCGCGCTCGGCGGGCGTCTCCGAATGGTAGGCCCCTATCGCGGCCCACGTGTTGCCGTATTTATCCATCTTGCCGCGCAGATGCCAGGCCGCGATGTACACGTTCTTGCACGGCTGCATCAGCGCATCGCGATCGATGTGGTAGCGCGACAGTTCACGCAGGTGAATGGAGTTGATCTGCATGACGCCGTAGTCGAGCGAGCCGTTTGCATTCAGATGCGTCGCGTTGGGCCGGTTATGCGACTCCTGCCATGCGATCGCGCGCAGCACCATCGGATTGACACGCTGATACGCCCCGGCGTCGTCGAAGCAGTCGGCCCATGCGGATTGCGCGGCGAGCGCAAGCGCAAGGTCGACGGCGACGGCGATCAGCGCGCGGCGCGCAAGCGGCGGACGATAACGGATGGCGTGGTGCATGACGGTCTCCTCGAATGCGTGCCGGTACGTACCGGTGAACGGCGCGATTGTGATCGCCTTCCGTATGGGCTTCGAAGCGGCGGCGCGAAAACATGAGGTCGCGTGCGAACCCTGTTGCGCGAGGCGCGCGTATCGATGGTTGTCCCAGTATTTGCGCGGTCGTGAAGGACGTTGGCGTGGGCGTTCATTCGCGCAAGGGTTCAGCTTTTCGCAAGGCAATGGCGGCGCGGTGCCTGGCGAATCGTTCAATACGGCTTCAGTCAGGCTTCAGTCAGGCTTCAATACCGCTTCAAGTGACAGGCTCCATTGCGAGGGTTCTATGACGATCAACCGTCTTTCGCGTTTCTTCCACGGAACCCGTTCCAGCGCGGACACGGCCACGCTGCCGAGGGCAGGCGTCAGCCCGAGGCCGGTTGCCCGCAGCCTGACCGCGCCCGGCGCGCTGTTGCTGCCGCGACGTCCGGCGAGCGCCGCGGCGTCAGCAGGCAAGACCTCGATGCCGCCGCGTGCCGCGCATGTGCAAACGCGTGCGGCGGACGAGCCGGGCCGGCACAACATCGATTGGCTCACGCGACGTCATTTGCTGGCGGACAGCGGCGCATCCAGGACGGACTCGCTTGGCAATCCGGAACAGTAAGCATGCGTGTGCATCAACAGCGGAATCCACTATTGCGCAGCCGTCGTGACGGATTCGTGGTTCGCGTGGCGTAAGGCAACGGTCATCAACACTACAAGAGACTTTCAGTCGCCATAAAGGCCGTGATTTTTTTCGCATGACGCCGCGCCAGCCGGTTCATGACTGTATCGCGTGGAATGGCACGCAATTCACGAGAGTTGTCGGAAGATGCCTCGGCTCGCGAATCGAGTTCCGGCGCCTCGCATGAAAATATCCGCGTCATGCGCATCCACCGCGTGCTCCCGATGCACTAACGGAGAGAGAGACCTCGCTCGATACGATCAATGCCGGTGGCGCAATGCAATGGGTCTTGCATCGCGCCGCTAAGGCCATTGACTAAAACCACGACGACCAGACGAGCGAGGGAATAAAAAGTTGTGCTTTGGGGAAACGCCGCCGTCTCCGCTGGAGGGGTGACGGCTGGAATCGAGAAGCGTGGATGCTTTTTTGGATGCGAACCGCCGTGAACAATAACCTGCTATTTGCCATTGCAACTGACGACCGGCTGCTTCGACGGACTGTTTCTGAAGCCTTTGCCGGAGACGGGGTCGTCATCGAGTCGTTCTCGAATGAACTCGATTTGCTGCGCGCAATGCGTGCGAACCGTTATGACCTGGTGCTGATCGACGCCAAGACCGAGCCGACGCCAACCAGCGCGTTGCTGTCGTGGCGCGACTGCAATGCCGATGTCTGCACGCCCGTGATCGTATTGACGAACCAGTCGAGCTGGTCGGGTCTGTTGCGTTGGATCGATGCGGGCGCGACCGACGTCGTGAATCGCTTCGACATGGAGCAGATCCGCTTTCGCGTCCACGTGGCGTTGCAGCGGCGTTTTTCCGATACCGTCACGCATCAGATCCAGATCGGCCGCTATGTGCTTCAGCGCGACCTCGGTCTCGCGACGATCGACGGCGTCGAGATTGCGCTGACAGCGCGCGAGTTCTCCATCGCCTGGATGTTCTTTTCGAACCCCGGAAAATTTCTTAGCCGCGCGCAGATCGCAGCCGGCGTGTGGGGTGCGACGGAGCAGATCGCCGCGCGCACGCTGGAGCAGCACATCTACAAGCTGCGCAAGAAGCTGCAGCTATCGCGCACCGCCGAGCTGAATCTGAAGACCGTGTATGCGCTCGGCTACAAGCTCGATGTCGCTCAGGCGGCGCAGTCCGGCTTCGACGCCGGCGCGCAGCCGGGGTTCGACAGGTTGCCGGCAAGCCTGGGGCAGGGCGGCACGCGGCGCGCTGGCGACGCAACGCTGCTCGAGCGCGCGTGCGATTCCTCCGCGCAGTTCGTCGTGACGGCGGCGTAGCGGCCGTCCGCTTGCGTCGCGCCTCGCCTGTCGAGGCGGCCGGCGCCGGCGGGTCGCCGCGTCACGACACATGACGCGAGCGGCCCGCGCTCACGCGCTCAGGCGGCGTCCTCGTCCTCCTCGCGGTCCTCCGCCCGGCGTTCCTGCTGGTCCTGGAAGATCTGCATCATCACCTGCGAGCCGAAAGCCTGGATCGCCGCATCCAGGTCGCTCTGACTGCCTCCCTGGTCGTCTTTCTTGTCCTTGCTCTTCGTGTCCTTGTCGTCCGTCTTGTGGGTCGACGGATTGCTGGTCGTGCTGTGATTGTGGCTGACTTGCGTCATTTCATTCTCCGTTGAAAAAAGGGTTCATGCGCGGATCCACACGTAATCGCCACGCGCGAGATTCTCGAACATGTCGTCTCGCGCGACGAAGATGTTGTCCCGCCAGTAGCGGCCATGCTCGACATAGTGCTCGATCAGCTCCAGCATCCACTGCCCCGTGATTTCCTCGCTCAACGCCACGCGCGCGATCAGCACGATCGCGCCGGTATCCGCCTCCAGGCCGAGCTGCGCCTGGTCCTGCGCGTAGACGGCGAGATTCGCCTCCAGCAACAGGCGAAACACGCGCAACGTGCGCCCCGCCGTGACGATGCCGAACTGGAACGTCATGTACAGCGCGTCCGGATCTTCCTCGAAATGGTCGATCGCCGCGTCGAAGCCGTCGATCTCCAGCACACCGCGTTCGAGCGCGGCGTCCGGCGCGGGCATGTCGCGCAGTTCGCAAATCTCGCGGATCAGTTCATCACGTCTTTCGATACTCATCGCTATGGTCGAATCGCTTCACGAGCCTATGTCCGGCGTGTAAGCCCACGCCGTGGAGCAAAAAAAAAGCCGGTCAGGAACCGCGGACGGTTCCCAACCGGCGCACCATGCGCGGCCGGATGGCGCGCCGGAGCGCTTAGCCGACGATGTCCTTCGCGGCCTTCAGACCCATCGTCGCAATCTTCGCGAGCGTGTTGGCCTTGTTGATTTCGTTTTCTTCAGCCATTGCCTGATAGATCTCGGAAACGGAGCTGCCGGTTGCTGCTGCGCTGGAAACAGGTGCACTCATGATGAATATCCTCGAAAGAGACAGTTGGTACGGCATCTAAACATTCCGCCCCATGCGGAACGTCGGGGAAAAAGTGCGTGCCCGCTGGGCTGCGCACGACTGCTCGCGTGCAGCGCACCGCGTGTATCAGGTGCGCCGCGCTGCACGCGCACTGCTACATCGCGCTGCGGCACAACTGCGCCGCGGCGCGAAATCCGTCTACGACGACACGTCCGGCCTGGGCTTCCGTGCTGCCCGTATCGGTCGAGCGCGATGCCACGGTGTTGGCCACCGTATCGAGTGCGTCCGCCAGTTCGCGCACTTCCCCCTGACGATGGGGCTGCGCCACGGCTTGCGGCAGATCGGCAAGCACGTCGATCAGTTTGTCGGTCATCGCTTCGTACATGTTGGTCATCCTCAATGAAGGGTGGTGTTGCTGGGCAGTTCGGCCATGAAATTCTTGGTGCCGTCGCTCGATTCCACGTATTTCACGCTGTCCGCGGACAACACCGAATCGATGTCGCCGGCGACTCGCAGATCGTCGGTGCGCGTCACGTCCACGTCGATGCGCTCGACGAGCGGCGCCATGTCGCCGCGAAACCGCTCGACCACCTGGCTCACTTCGCCGGGATGGCGCGCGCTGCCGGTCACTTCCAGGCGGCCTGCGCCGGCGTAGCGCACGCGCACGTTCGCTTCGTGCAGCGATTCCGCGAGCGACCCGGCGATCTCGTCACCGGAGCGCACGCTCCAGTTCAGGCGGTTGCCCGCGAGTGCCTGAAGCGCGGCGCGCGTTCGGCGGGCGTCGGCGGTGTTCGATGCGATGCCCGTCACGAGAAAGCCGTCCGCTTGCCGCGTCACCGTGATATCCGGCTGGTGCAGCTGCGCGAGCGCCTGTTGCACGTCGGCGAGCGTGGCGCGCGCTTGCGGCCGGTCGGCGGCGAGCGTCGTCTTGCCGGCCGGCAACACCACGGCGGCGGCGCCCATCGAACCGATCAGCAAGGCCGCGACGCCGGCATGCACCCACGGCGCGCGGCGCGCACGCATGACGATCGGTGTCGAGGGCGGGCCGGCCGGAAACACGCCGTCGCTGGCTTCGCCGTCGTACTTGCGCCCTTCGTGATGCGCCGCCAGCATCGACTCCATCAGTTGCAGATCGGACGGCCAGCGCGCGTCGGCAGGGCCCGCGCACAACACGACTTCACCGAAGCGTCGCGGCATGAAGTCGTCCATCGACATGACGTCGGCGTCGTCCGGCACGCCGATCGTCACGTTGTCTTGCGCATCGATTGCCAACTGCATAGTGCACTCGCTCCAGTCGTTGATCAGGATGTCCGCATCGGGTTTGGCGCCGATCGACATCGTTGTTGTACTCAACTCTATTTGAGCGCCGGCATGGAAGCCGGTCAGTACGCGAATTTCTTTGGACATGAACGAAACCTCTTCGATTGTGATTGACGGGATGGCGCCCGCCGTCACCATCCGCGTCCGCGGCGGATCAGTGCAGCAAGCGCGGACATGCCCATCGCGCGGCCCGCGCGGGTGCGGCTGCGTCCGAGGTTGAGCAGCGCGATGGGCAACAGCAGATTCATCGATTCCTCCGCGGCGGAGAGCGGGCGTTGAGCGGCCCCGCGCATGCCGTTGTGCGTTTCACGTCCTGCTCGCGTCGATGCGGACACGAGCTCGTCGCGTATCTGGGCGAGGGTGGCGCGCGAGGTGCGTTTGTCGTCCGGCATCTGCAGGAATTCGCGGACGATGGCGAGCACGGCATAGGTCGGGCTCGCACGCGCGGCATCCTTGCCCGCCGGGGCCGGTTCGTCGATGCGCGTCGCCGTTTGCACGCCGATGAGCGCCGCCCCGGTTCGATCGGTATGCAGGCGTGCCGGTCCATGAATGGCCGCGCGCCAGTGCTTGAGCAAGGCCGTTTCGTCACGCGCCATGCGCGGTGCAAAGCGCATCGGCAGCGCGCGCGCTGGCAGGTCGCGGGTGTCGTCGGAACGTGCCCGTTTGTCGTTTGGCCCCGCGCTCGCGGCATGCTCGTCCTGATCGAACGCATGCTGATTGCCGCCCGACTCGCGCGCCTCGACCCGGGTCAGGCCGGTTTCGCTTCGTTTCAGATGCTGGTCCAGCATCATCAAGAGTTCTTCACTCTCGGCGGCCGGGTCGTTCGCATCGGGGCTTTCGGCGCTGCGTCGCTTTCTCAGCGACTGACGCTTGGCGCGCGACAGTCCATGCCCATGATGGTGAGGCGCGGGGACCTGCACCGCCTGCTGCTGGGCGGCGGCATCGGCATCCGCGGAAAGATCGGCGGGCGGCGTATAGCCGCCGCCTATGCGTGAAATGCTCATGTGAACATCACCTGCACGAGGTTGCGCGCGAAGTTCTGGATCGCGGCCGCGCCCCACGGCGCGGCGATCACGATGACGACCGTGACCACCACCAGTTTCACGCTTTGCGAAATGCTCGAATCCTGCAATGACGTGACCGCTTGCAGGAACGCGATGAGCAGGCCGGTCACGGCCGCCACCGCCACCGGCGGCAACGACACGAGCAGGCACAGGGTGAGCGCCTGGGTGGTGAAATGAGTGATCGCGTCGTATTCCACGGCGTTACCTGTAGGTGGAGATGAGACCGTGAATCAGCGTCGACCAGCCATCCATCGAAACGAACAGCAGCAGCTTGAATGGAATGGCCACGTTGGTCGGATTGACCTGCGACAGCCCGAGCGCCATCAGCACGTTCGCGATGACGAGGTCGATCACGATGAAGGCGAGATACAGCAGGAAGCCCATCTTGAAGGCGGCGGTCAGCTCGCTCAGCGTGAAGGCGGGCGCGAGCACGATGAGGTCGTCCTGCTTGAGTTCGGCGGCGCGCTCGGGCGGCCAGATTTCGCGCGCCGAGCGCAGGAAGAAGGCCTTCTCGCGCTCCGACGCATGACGTTTCAGAAACACGCGAAACGGCTCGCGCGCGGCGTCGAGAAGCGGCATCACCTGCATGCCGGAACCGGCGTCGTTGGAGAGCTGCGCGCGGTGCATGGCTTCCATGCCGACCGGCGCCATGATGAAGCACGACACCATGATGGCGACGCCGTTCAGCACGGAAGTGGGCGGCACCTGCTGCAAGCCCAGCGCGTTGCGCAGCAACCCGAGCACGACCACGATCTTCGTGTAGGACGTGACCACCATCGCGGCGAATGGCAGGACGGCCAGCGCGAGCGCCGCGACGAGCAGCGAGGCGATTTCAGGTGTGCCGTTCATCGGAGTTCGCAATGTGCTGGATGAGGAGGCCGAGGTTGTCCCCGACCGCGACGAGTTCGCCGAGCGCGAGCGTCTGCCCATGCGCGACGAGACGGATCTCCGCATCGGCGAGTTTGAGCGGCAAGGTCAGGATGTAGCCGGGCCGCAGCGCGGCGATTTGCCCGAGCGGCAGATTGACGGTCGCCACCTCGATATGCACGGGCAGTTCCATATCGTTCAGATCGACGGTGCGCTCCGCGGCGGCGGTCTCGCCGGTGGACCCGGCAGTGCTCTCAAGGGAAAGATCGGGATCGTGGCTCATCGTCTCAGGGAACGTTTCAAGGATCAGGTGGTGGCCGTCGATGCGGGCCTGCGCGCAGGCGACGCGGCCATCCGCCGCGCCCCATAGCGCACTCGCATGTTCGAGCGGCGCGCCTTGTGCATGGCCGCTCGCACGCGGCCAGCCGAGCAGCACGTCGCCCACGCGCAGCGAAGCGAGCAGCGCCGTCGTGCAACGGCGGCTGCGCAAGCGGATGCGGGTCGGCACGGCGATGGCGGCAAGCGCGTCGGGCAGCGCGGCGGAAGCCGCGCGCGTGCCGGTTATGCGGCGCTCCAGCGCGGCCGCGAGCGGCGCGGGAACTTCCAGCAGCGCCGCCGTGTGGGCGGCGGTGTCCGCGTGTCCGAATTCGAAGTGGAGCGCGCTCGCGGTGTCGTGGTTGCCGGGCTGTTCGGCATCGAGCGAAATGTCCAGCACCGAGGGTTGCGCGACGCCGTGACCGGCAAGCGTGTCGAGCGGCGCGGCGAGCCACAGATTGCCGAGCGCCGCGCGGCGGTCCTGGTCCGGCTCCGAGGCAATCGCTTCGAGCGCGGCATGACCGCTCACGTCGACACGCACGCACAGTTCGCCATGCGCGCTGCCGATACGCAAACGCGCCGTGCGGGACGACGAGGATTGCGCCGCAGCCGGTTTCACGCCAAACCGGCTGCGCGCATCGAACAGTGCGCGCGACACGCCGGCGAGCGCCGGTGTATAGCAGCGCAACCGGTCGCCGATGCTGGTGCAGCCTTGAGGCATTGACATGATCTCGAACCCTTCAGATGACCGTGACTTCCACCGCGATACGACCGCCGAGACGCGTTTCGAGGCGGGTCTTAAGCTCGTTGCTGTTGTCACAGATTAGCTGCCGCGCCCGCGCGTCCCGGCTATCGAAACGAAGCGATAAACCCCAGCCCGAAAGACTCAAACGCAGCTCCGTGCGCGGCAAAATGGACGGGTCGAGTTCGACGGCGACGTCCCACTGGCCCGTGCGTTCGACGGCGGGACTCGTGCAAAATCCGGCGACACGTTCCGCGAGATGCTCGGCGAGAAGATCGCCTTCGATCGCCTGGGTGCAGCGGCGAATCATCTGCGTGTCGAATGAAGGTTCGGCGGCCACGTGCCGCGTATCTTGCGCGTCTTGCGTGGCTTGCGCGGTCTGCCGGCCGGATGCGCTCGTCGCGCCGCGCACGCCGGTCTTGCGCGCCACGCCTTGTGCGTCCGACGCGGACGTGCGGCGTTGCTCGCGGATGGCGAGCAATGCGCCGTTCAGCGCATGCAGGGGCGGAAGCGGAGGCACGGCGGGCAGCAGGGACAGGGGAGCATCGGTGGCGTCGATGCGCTCGGCCGCTTCACGATCTTGCGTGTCGTCGCTGGAACCGTCGTCGTCAGGCGTGGAATCGTCCGGTGCTTCCTGGTCGGGCATGTCATCGCGTTCGCCTTCGCCGACGCGCAGCCGCGCGGTCTCGAAGAGCGCTCCGAAGCGTTGCGCATCGGCGTCGGCCTCGGCGGTTTTGCCGCTTGCTGCGCTAGTTGCGCTCGTGGCCGATGCACGCGGCGGAGCCGGCGGCGTGATGCGCACTTCGCGCGTGGAGCGAATTCGTGTCATCGCGTCGCTCCCGATCAGAAGGCGACGCGCCCGACCGGCCGCAGATCGACGTCATCCCCCAGTTCCTGGAACGAATACACCTGCAGCCACTTCATCCGTTGCTCGATCATGCGGCGGAAGTAACGGCGAATATCCATCGACGTGACGATCGCGAGGTTGGGCGGCGGCTGCATGCCGACCAGTTCCTCCAGCGTCTCGAGCAACTGTTCGACCTGTTGCGGTTCGAGCGTGAGAAAGTTGCCGGCCGGCGTCTGCTTGATCGATTGACGGATGGTCTGCTCGACCTCCACGTCCAGCACGATCGCCGGCAACTGCCCGGTGCCGCCCGTCGCCCGATGCGCGATGAAGCGGCCCAGATCGCCACGCACGTATTCGGTGAGCAGCAGCAGGTCTTTTTCCTTGGCGCCCCAGTTCACCAGGCTTTCGAGAATCGCGCGCAAGTTGCGGATCGGCACGTGTTCCTCCAGCAGCCGCTTGAGCACTTCGGCGATGCGCAGCACCGGCACCACCTTCTGCACCTCGGCAACGAGCCCCGGATATTCGGTGCCGACGCGTTCGAGAATCCATTGCGTCTCCTGCAAGCCGAGAAACAGATGCGCGTGTTCGCGCACCGCGTTGCCCACCGCGTCGGCGAGCGCCTGTTCGCGGCCGCTGCGCGCGGGCGCGAGTTCGACCGGCGCTTGCGGCACGTCGTGCAGCAGGATCTGATAGGAAGCGTCCGGCACCGCCGCAGCGGTCCAGACCGCGGTGCGCGGAAACGGCAGCCCCAATTCGTCGACGAGCGCGCGGCGCGCGGCGTCGAACGCGCGGTTGAGTTCGGCCGTGTCGAGCTTCGTCGCCAGCTGCGGCGCGAGGCGCACCGAAAGCGGCGCGGCGAACGAAGGCGGATGCTCGCCGATGGTCGGCGGCTGTCCCTTGTAGCCGTCGGTACGCAACGACGACAGTTCCGGCCCGGCGTGCGGCTGCTTGTCCTTCAACTGCTTGCGCAGCACGTGGCCCGCGCCGAACAGCGCGACCGCGAGCACGACGAACAGCGCGGACGGAAAGCCCGGCACCAATGCGAAGCCGCCCAGCAGCGCGGCGGCGCTATACAGCGCGCGCGAACTGGTGGAAAGCTGGCGCACGATCTCGGTGCCGAGCGAACTGGGCTTGCTGTGCTCGTCGGCGACGCGCGTGATGAGAATGCCCGCCGCCACCGAAATCAGCAGCGAGGGAATCTGCGAGACCATCGCGTCGCCGATCGACAGCACGGAGAAGCGGTTCGCCGCTTCGCCCGCGGTCATGCCGTGATAGCTCACGCCGATCACGATGCCCGCGAGAATGTTGACGAGCGTGATGACGAGGCCGGCGATCGCGTCGCCCTTGACGAACTTCATCGCGCCGTCCATGCCGCCGTGCAACTGGCTTTCGATCGCCAGCATGCCGCGGCGCTTTTGCGCGTCCTCGGCGGTCATGTTGCCGGCGCGCACGTCGGCGTCGATGCTCATCTGCTTGCCCGGCATCGCGTCGAGCGTGAAGCGCGCGCCGACTTCGGCCACCCGCTCCGAGCCCTTCGCGATCACGATGAATTGCACTGTCGCGATGATCAGGAACACCACCAGGCCGACCACGAGATTGCCGCCCACCACCAGCTCGCCGAAGCTCTCGATGATGTGCCCGGCTTCCGCATGCAGCAGGATCGACTTGGTCGACGCGATGTTCAGCGACAGCCGGAACAACGTGGTGAACAGCAGCAGCGACGGAAACGAATACAGCGAGGTCGCGTACGGTACGTACATCGTCACCATCAGCAGCACCACGCTGATCGTGATGTTGAGCCCAAGCAGCGCGTCGATCAGAAACGGCGGCAGCGGCAGGATCATCAGCGAAATCACGGCGACGATCAGCGACGCGATCGCCACCTCGCCGCCGAACTCATTGAGGCGGAGCGTCTTCAACATGGCCTTCTCCATCGGATGTCAGGGGGTTGCCTCGGTGCCGTCGCGCCGTCCGCCGATGCTTTCCACCCAGGCGAGCACCGAGGCGACCGCATCGAACAGCGGTTCGGGAATCGCGTCTTCGAGCGCCACGCGGTAGAGCGCCCGCGCAAGCGGCGGATTGCCGACGATCGGTATGCCGCGCCGCGCCGCTTCCTCGCGGATCACGCGCGCTTCCGCGTCCACGCCCTTGGCGATCACGCGCGGCAAGCCGGATTCGGAGGGCACGTAGCGCAGCGCGACCGCGTAGTGCGTGGGGTTCACCACCACCACGCTCGCGTTCTTGACCGGCTGCTGCTGATCGGACGAAGCGAACTCGCGCGCGAGCTTGCGGCGCTGACCCTTGATGTGCGGATCGCCTTCGGAATTCTTGTTCTCGCGCTTCACTTCGTCCTTGCTCATGCGGTGGTCGCGGATGAACAGCCAATGCTGCACGCCGTAGTCCGCTGCGCCGATCACGAGATAGAGCGCGCCCGAGATGCCGAGCACGCGGCACAGCGTGCCCCAGGCAATGCTGTCGATGCTGCCGATCGGCTCATACACCACGCCGACCATCAGCGGCACCAGCAGCACGAGGGTTTTCCAAAGCACCGCCGTGATCACCACCGCCTTGATGACGGTCTTGGCGAGATCGATCAGCGAGCGCACCGAGAAGATGCGCTTCAGACCGGACGCGGGATTGATCGCGTCGAACTTGGGTTCGAGCGGCTTGAGCGAAATCTGCAAACCGACTTGCGCGGCGATCGCGGCGATGCCGACGAGGGCCGCGCCCAGTGCGATCGGAAAGACCAGCAGCAGCGCGTGCAGGCCGGCTTCGGCGAGCAGGTCGTGCAACGGCGCATCGGGCGTCTGCAAGTGCGCCACGTCGAGGCCGTTGCGCATCACGATGCGCAGTTGTTCCGCCATGCGCGGGCCGCCGACGCCGAAGCCAACGGCTGCGGCGAGCAGGATCGCCGCGAACGGCAGGTCCGTGCTCTTCACGGTCTCGCCGTCCTGGCGCGCGTCGCGCAGCTTTTTGTCGGTGGGCTGTTCGGTCTTCTCGTCGGACATCGCGAAGCCTTCGTGCGGTGGATTGCGGTGAATTGCAACGAATTGCAGTGGATTGCGGCGGATTGTCATCGGCCGGCGCCGCCGTGATCCGCGCGCGCGGCGAAGCGATGGGTCCGGCGCCGAACCCGCCTCCGGGCCGCTTGCCGGCGAAGCGTCCTGTTCGTTCGGCGCGCTCGCGGTTCGGCGTCCCGCGCCGCCGCGGCAAGCACCCCGCGTTACGGTTCGCTCACCGCCGGCCACAGCGTTGTCGTCCGCCATCTCGGCAGACACGCGGAACTACGGCGTTCTGATCACCAAAGGAGTGCTCCATGTCCCTGACGAAATGCAGTAACCGGCTTGTGTCGGCATTGATCGAGGCGCTGATGTTCGGCGCGAAGCACGGCCATATCGAACAGTCGGAGCGGCTGCTTGCCGCGCTGCACGTGCTGCGTCCCGACTTCGTCGAATTGCATGCTTACGACGCGTGGCTGATGATCCGCCGGCGCGATTTCGCCGAGGCCGTGCGCCTGCTGCGTCCGCTCGAGCAGCGCACGCTGCGCGGCTCGTTCGGTCCTTACGTCGCCGCGCTGCTCGCGGTGTCGCTATGCGGTCTCGACGATCCCGCATGGCGCGTCTATGCCAACGAGGTGGCGACGCGCAACGAGGACCCGGATTCCGTCGAGCTCGTGATGACCTTGATGGGCAAGCAGGGCTCGGCCGCGAAGCCCGCGGCCGAAGTGCAAATCGACCGCGGCGAGCTTCAGAAGTTGATGCAGCACCGCCATCTGCGCGCCTAGTGCAAGGAGTACCGCGATGAACGCAACGATCCCACCCATTCCACCGCTCGACGCCGCCTCCGCGGTGCGGCCCGACGAACCGGTCGGCCGCGCGGGAGCCGGCGGCGCGTCGGGTCCGGGCGCGCTGCCCGAGCCCGCCTCGGAACTCGTCGACCTGTTTCGCAGCAAGCTCGATGCGGCGCGTCTGTCGCCGCCGAGCGCCTCGCACACGCATGGTCCGTCCGCGTTGTCGGAAGTCGTGACGCAGGAGGACCATGCGGTGGCGAGCCTGCGCGGCGAGGTCGACCGATTCGCCGGCGAAGCGCCGATGATGACCGTGCAGGAAGCGGCGGCTCAGTCGATTAAGGTGCAGCTTCAGGTGTCGGAGATGGTCGGCAAGCTCTACGTCGGCGAGGCGGTTGCTCAGGGCACCAAGGGCTCCGTGCAGACGCTGATGAAGAACCAGTAGTTGGCGTGCGAACGACAGGACGGACTCAAATGGCTTCCTATTCAAAACTGGCGCGCACGGTCGTGCTGCTGTGCTGCGTGACCGCGTTGATGACCGGCTGCAGCAAGCAACTGTTCGCGCAACTGTCGGAGAGCGACGCGAACGACATGCTGGCCGTGCTGCTCGACGCGCGGGTCGACGTCTCGAAGCAAAGCGACGACGGCGGCAAGACCTGGAGCGTGGCGGTCGAAAGCGGTCAGTTCGCCCGGGCGATGGACGTGCTGCGCGCGCATGGCTTGCCGCATCAGCGCTTCCAGAATCTGGGAGACATGTTCAAGAAGGACGGACTGATCTCCACGCCGACGGAGGAACGCGTGCGCTTTATCTACGGCGTGTCGCAGCAACTCTCCGAGGTGCTGTCGCGAATCGACGGGGTGGCGTATGCGAACGTTCAGATCGTGCTGCCGAATAACGATCCCCTCGCCGCGACGGTCAAGCCGTCGTCGGCTGCGGTGTTCATCAAGTATCTGCCGGGCACCGATGTGTCGACGCTCACGCCGAATCTGAAGAACCTCGTCGTGCATGCGGTCGAGGGGCTCACCTACGACAACGTCAGCGTGACGATGGTGCCGGGTTCGGCGGCGCCCGAGCCGCCGCCGCCGGTTGCGCCGGGCGTGCCGCAGGAGTGGTTGTGGGCCGGCGGAATCGCCGGGGCTGCCGCGCTGGCCGCCGCGCTGGCGTATCTCGCCCGCCGCTTCGGCGCGGCGCTGAAGGGCATGGGCACGCGCTTGCGCGGGCGCACCGGCGGGGCGGCGACGTGAGCGTGAGCGGCGCGCAGGCAGCGGCGGCCGCCATCGAGACCGGCGTTGACATGCCGGACCCGCGGCGCCAGCTTCGGTGGCTGCATTCCTACGAAGCGCGTGTTGCCGACGCGGCGGCCCGCTTCGGCGAGCGGCAATGCCGGCGTTGGGGCGTGCCGTTCACCGGCCGCGCGCGCCGCGACGCCTACGCGGCGCGCGACCTATGGCTCGGCTCGCCGCTGCCGCTCAGCGCCTACGCGCCGCGCGCGAACCGGCTTGCGTTGCTCGACGCGGCGTCGCTGCGTCCGGTGCTCGCTGCGCGCGCGATCTATCCGTCGCGCGGCACGCTGCGCCGGATCGTGTCGGGCGCGCGGCGTCGCGCGCTCGCCGATGTGTTAGGGGAACATGCGCTGGCCGCGCTCACGCAGTTGGGCGTGAACGCATCGACGGCCAGCGCGCCGCTTCCCGCCGATCTGTCCGTCGATGCGCTGGTCGGCGCCGGGCGCGCGCTGTTCGAACGCGACGAAGCCTGGCCGCTTGCGCCGGCGCGCAGATTGATCGGCTTGACGTTGGACGCCGACGCCGATGATGGGACCGATTACGCCGATTCCACCGATTGCGCTCGTCCAGGCGAAGCGCCGACGTCCGATGCCGGGCTCGCGGCGGAGGACCAATCCGAAGAATTTCTATACGCGGCCTGCATGCTGTTTCCGGAGCTGACATGGTTATTTGGCTAAGAGCGCAACAGGGCGGCATCGGCATCGAGCGCGATGTCGTGCGAGCAGCGGAACTGGCGCAGTTGATCGAACTGGATCGCGCGTCAGGCCACTTCGAACGGCGTGCCGACGAACTGCTCGCGAGCGCGCGGCGCGAGGCCGAAACGATACAGCGCGCGGCCGAGGAAGAGGCTGAGCGCGTATTGCGCGCCGCGCAAACGAAATACGACAACGCCGCGCGCCTGGGTTACGAGGCCGGACGCCGTCGCGCGATCCGCGAAGCGCATGAAGCGATGCTGCACGGCGCGGCGTCCGAGCGCGATCTGCTGGTGGCGTTGCGCGAGCGCATTGCCGACATCGTCATGCGCACCGTCACGCGGGTGTTGGGCGAAGCCGAGCGCGACGCGTTGTTCGCGCAGATCGCGGTGGGATTGTCGCGCAGCCTCGAAGGCACATCGTTTCTCACCGTGCGCGTCGCCGAATGCGACCTCGACGAGGCGACGCGCGCGTTTCGGCGCGTGTGCGACGAGCATCGCTGGCCGGTGAATCCCGAGGTGGTGAGCGACGCCGAGGCGGAGCCCGGCAGTTGCGTGTGCGAATGGGACCACGGTCTGATTGAAGCGGGACTGCCGATGCAGTTGCGCGCGATTGCAAGCGCGATACGACGCGTGACGCGCACCGACACCGAGCCGCAGACCGCCGCCGCCGTGAACATCGCCGCCGACGAACTGCTCGACGATGCGCCGCATTTCGACGATCGGCAAATCGACGACCCGCAGTTCGATGTCCCGCATTTCGCCGACCAGCCCGCCGGAGCGCCGCAATGAACGAAGTCACCGCTTTCATCGACGCGTTGACCCAGGAGCTCGCCGTCTCCGACGGTACGACGCGTCACGGCAAGGTGGTCGAAGCCGTCGGCACCTTGCTGAAGGTCGGCGGGCTCGACGCGACGCTCGGCGAGCAATGCGAGCTGCGCGATGCGCGCGGCGTGCTGCTGCAACGCGCCGAAGTGGTCGGCTTCACGCGTCAGTTCGCGCTGCTCGCGCCGTTCGGCAGCGTCGCCGGCCTGTCGCGCACCACGCGCGTCACCGGGCTCGGGCGTCCGCTGTCGGTGCCGGTCGGCGAGATGCTGCTCGGACGCGTGGTGGACGGCCTGGGCGAACCGATCGACGGCCTTGGGCCGTTGCACTGCGACGCACCGCGCCCGGTGATGGCCGCCGCGCCCGATCCGCTGAAGCGGCGCATGGTCGATACGCCGCTGCATACCGGCGTGCGGGTCATCGACGGGCTCATGACGGTGGGCGAGGGCCAGCGCGTCGGCATCTTCGCGCCCGCAGGCGTCGGCAAGAGCACGCTGCTCGGCATGCTCGCGCGCGGCGCGGCCTGCGACGTCAACGTGATCGTGCTGATCGGCGAGCGCGGCCGCGAGGTGCGCGAGTTCATCGAACTGATTCTGGGCGAAGCGGGCATGGCCCGCAGCGTGGTGGTGTGCGCGACGTCCGATCGCTCTTCGATCGAACGCGCCAAGGCGGCTTATGTGGGCACCGCGATCGCCGAGTACTTTCGCGATTGCGGCTTGCGCGTGCTGCTGATGATGGACTCGCTGACGCGCTTCGCGCGCGCGCAGCGGGAGATCGGCCTGTCGGCCGGCGAGCCGCCGACGCGCCGCGGTTTTCCGCCGTCGATTTTCGCGGAACTGCCGCGCTTGCTGGAACGCGCCGGCATGGGCGAGGAGGGGTCGATTACCGCGTTCTACACGGTGCTCGCCGAGGACGAGGAAGGCAACGATCCGATCAGCGAGGAAGTGCGCGGCATTCTCGACGGACACCTGGTGCTGTCGCGCGCGATCGCGGCGCGCAACCGTTATCCGGCCATCGACGTATTGCACAGCCTGAGCCGCGTGATGACGCTGGTCGCGAGCCCCGGGCATTGCAGCGGCGCGGGGCACGTGCGCAAGCTGCTCGCCCGCTATGACGAGGTCGAATTGCTGCTGCAGATGGGCGAATATCAGCAGGGCGCCGACCCGCTCTCCGACGAAGCGATCGCGCAGCATGAGACCATCGAATCGTTCCTCGGCCAGAGCACCGAGGAACTGACCGAAGGCGAGGACAGCCACGCGTTCATCTCCGGCTTCGCGCAGTCATGAGGGCGCTCGTGATTCGCAAGTGGCGCACCATCGTCGCCGCCAAGGTCCGGCGTTGCGAGCGCATCGAGGCCGATCTCGCGCGCGAACGCGCGGCGCTCGCCGAGCGCGAGGCGCAGTTCGACGAAGCCGCGCAGGCGCATGTCGAAGCGCGGCAAAAACGCGCGGAGCACGAGGCGCGCATCGTGGCCCTGCTCGACGGCGAGGCGCGCGTCGCCACCTCCGACTATCTGTGTCACGACGCCTGGCGCGCGCCGCTGAAAGAGGCGCTGGAAGCCGCGCGCGCGGCGGAGCAAAAGCGCCGCACGGCGCTGGATCGTCAGCGGCAGAAGGTGGCCGAGGTGCAAGCCGCGCTCGCGCGCGCGCAAGCCGCGGTGGACGAATGCCGCCGCAAGCTCGATACCCTGGTGCGGGCCGCCGCCACGGCCGCCGAACTCGCCGCCGACGAGGAAGCCGCGGAAAACCTGCTGGCGCGCCGTTACGCGAGGTAGCCGATGACACATGATTTTCACGCGTGGTCCGAGGCCCTGCTCGGCTTTTTCGAGGCGTATCACAACCTCATCATCATGCTGATGCTCACGGGCATCCGCATCATGGTGACGTTCATCCTGCTGCCCGCGACGAGCGATACCGCGTTGCCCGGCACCGCGCGCAACGGCGTGGTGTACGTGCTGACGATGTTCGTCGCGGCGGGCCAGGTTCCGCAGGCGTTCGATTCGCTCAACAGCGCGGCGCTGCTGGTGCTGGCCTGCAAGGAAGCGTTTCTCGGTTTCGCGTTCGGCTATTGCGCCGCGCCGGTGTTCTGGATCGCGCAGTCGCTCGGCACCTTGATCGACGACCTCGCCGGCTTCAACAACGTGCAGATGACCAACCCGTTGCGCGGCGATCAAAGCACGCCGGTTTCCACGCTGCTGCTGCAACTCGTCGTGACGCTCTTCTATGTCGGCGGCGGCATGCTGTTCGTGCTGGGCGCGCTCTTCCAATCGTTCAAATGGTGGCCGCCGTATGTGTTGTATCCGTCGCTCTCCAATTCGGCCGAGACGTTTCTGATCCAGCGCACCGACACGATCTGGACCGCGCTCGCCAAGCTCGGCACGCCGGTGATGCTGGTGCTGGTGCTGGTCGATCTCGGCCTCGGCATCGTCGCGCGCGCGGCCGACAAGCTCGAACCGAGTTCGCTCAGTCAGCCGCTGCGCGGCGTGATCGGCGTGCTGATGCTGATCGCGCTAGTC
Organism: Paraburkholderia terricola; assembly: GCF_003330825.1. Lineage (NCBI taxonomy): Bacteria > Pseudomonadati > Pseudomonadota > Betaproteobacteria > Burkholderiales > Burkholderiaceae > Paraburkholderia > Paraburkholderia terricola. The sequence goes on along the minus strand of NZ_CP024942.1, from coordinate 819,579 downwards.
GCGGTGTTCGCTTCACAGGTTGTCGGCGACGTGCAACTCGGTGGTCTATCGGCGGCATTGGCGAAAGGCATGCTGCCGGAACCGGCGCACTGAACATTGTTGTGAAGTCCCCTGCGGATTGTTGAGTTTTGTTGAGCACGATGTCTCTACCATGGTTTCCGTGCCCGGCGAATTGTCGGGGCCACAGGTTCTCAGGGCGGATCGCATGGTCCGCCACATCGGTCACTCCTGAGGTGGAACCATCATGTTTTCGACAATCTATTTCGCTCTGTCGTCGGGGCTCGCGCAGAAGAACCGTTTGCCGGCGTATGCGGCCGCCATGCTCGACGGCGCGTCGGAACGCGGCTATTGCCTCGTCGACGACGTGCTTGAACGCCCGTCGCACAAACTGGACGACGCGGACGTCGCGCGTCTCGTCGCCGTAGCCGATGCATCGCTTCTGCTCGGCTACGAGCAGGATGCCGAAGAGATGTACCGGCGCGCTCAGAAGACGATCGTCGGCGACGACGACCGTCTGCGCATCATGTCGTGCCGCAACACCGGCTGGCAATTGATGATGCGTGACCGCTACGCGGCCACCGCCAAGTGCTTTGCGCGCATCGTCCAGGACGAGGCGGCGAGTCCCGCGGAGGTTCTCGAAGCATTGATCGCCTCGGCCATGGTGCAACATCAGGTGGGACGTCAACGCGATGCGGACGACGCGCTCGTGCAAGCCGCCGAACTCGCCGACATGCATGAGGAACCCGGCTGGCGGCTCGTGATCGCGCTGCTCGCCCGCGAATTCGACGTGCAATTGCGCATTCGCACGGCGACCACGCTGAGCGATCACGCCTTCTGGAGTTCGGCGCACGTGACGCGTGCGCAAAGTGCCGGCGACCGCGCCGAAGTGACGCGCAAACTCACCGAGACAACGGTCCTGATGTCGCCGATGCCCGCGCTTCTCGCGCAGCGCCACGAGTATCTGGAACAGCTTGCGGCGCTCGCGCGCGGCGAGCGCATTGCGGCCGCGCCGCTCTTCGACGCGATCAGCCGGCCGCAGCATTTTCGCGGCGCGGGCCAGGCGTTTCTCGCGAAGCTGGACATCGTGCTCGCCGGACTGGCCGGCGGACTCGACGATGTCGCCGACTCGGTGCTCGCCAAGATCAGCCGCGCCGAAGCCGATACCGGCACGCGCCGCTGCAATTTCGACTACCTGTATTGCGTCTCGAAGATCGCGGTATGGCGCGGCAATCCGACCGAGGCGCTCAAGCTTTACGCGAGCTACGCGTCGGAAGCGTTGCGCTGCCTGCGCAGCGAGACGCCGGGCCTCGGCGCGATTCAATCGCCGGCGAGCCGCGCGCTGCCTGCGGACGACGTTTCAGCGCGCCTGCCCGCGAAGTATCGCCGCGCGTATCGCTACATCATCGAAAACCTCGATCGCGCCGATTTGAATACGCGCGAAATCGCCTCGCAGATCGACGTCACCGAGCGCGCGCTGCAACTGGCTTTCAAGCGTTCGATCGGCATGTCGCCCGGTGCGCTGATCCGCAAGCTGCGGCTCGAAGGCATTCGCAACGACCTGTTGAACGACGAGCGCATGCAAGGCTCGATTTTCGATACGGCAAGCCGCTGGGGTGTGAAAAGCCGTTCCGCGCTCGCGAAGGGTTATCGCCGCGAGTTCAACGAATCGCCGTCCGAGACGATCCATCGTTAAGCGGAGCCGCCATGAAAGCTATCGTTTCCGCCCGTCGCGGCGCGGCTCTCCGTGTGCGCACGCTGTGCGCGGCCCTCGTCGCAGCCGGCGCGCTGGCTGCGTCGTTGCCGGCTCATGCAGAACGTGTCGCGTGGCAGGGCACACGCTTCGAATACGTCGCGGACCATAAAGACCTGAAGGACGTGCTGCGCGATTTCGGCGCGAGCCAGCATGTGATGACGTGGATCTCGCCGCATGTCGAAGGCAGCGTGTCGGGCCGGTTCAACGCCGCGCCGCAGCGCTTTCTCGATCAGATGGCCGAGTCGTTCGGCGTGCTCTGGTATTACGACGGCTCCGTGCTGCGCATCTACGGCGCCAACGAAGCCCGCAGCGCGACGCTCGGTCTGACCCACGCGGGCACCGAGGACTTGCGGCGCGCGCTCGGGCGCTTGCAGATCGACGATCCGCGCTTTCCGGTGCGCTATGACAGCGTGTCCGGCACGGCGGTGGTGTCCGGGCCGCCGCGCTTCGTCGAACTGGTGACCGATGTCGCGCATCTGATCGATCACAAATCGGTGTCCGGCGCGAAGGTGGTCGTGCAACGCTTTCCGCTGCACTACGCATGGGCGACCGACCGGACCATCACCATCAACGGCCGCGGCGTGACCGTGCGAGGCGTCGCGTCGTTGCTGCGCACGCTGTATGGCCAGGGGGTGCCCGCCAACGGCGACGCGGGCGGCGATCCGCCGCCGGCGCGGCGCGACGCCTACCGCGTGCCGAGCGTGCGCGAGATGCAGGACGACGGCATGACGACCGGCGCGACGCGAACGCAAGGGGGCTCGCACCTGCCGCCGTTGCCGACGCTGCCCGGCCTCGGCGCGGCGCAGTCGTATGCGGGCTCGGGCGACGGCGCGGTGCCGCCGCCTGCCGGGAATATCGCGGATGCCGGCATGGAGCCCGCCTCGGCGCGCGACAACAACGGCACGGCGCTGTCCACGGCGGGCCGCGCGAGGCAGAGTTCCGCTGCGCGCGGCGCGCCGACCATCGAGGCGGATTCGCGCAGCAATTCGATCCTGGTGCGCGACCGCGCGGAGAACATGGCCGCGTTCGGCACGCTCATCGAATCGCTCGACACGCGGCCGGGCATTCTCGAAATCGACGCCAGCATCATCGAGATCACGGACAACGCGTTGCAGGAACTCGGCGTCGACTGGCGGCTGCATTCCGGGCACGTCGACATTCAGACCGGCAATGGCCAGCAATCGCAGACCAGCAACCCCGGTTCGCTCAATCCGCAGGGCTTTGGCAACCCGCTCGACGCGGCCACCGCGGGCGTGCTGGCGACGCCGGCGGGCGGTGTGCTGACCGCCGTGGTCGGCGGCGCGGGACGCTATCTGCTGACTCGCATCAGCGCGATGCAGCAGACCGACCAGGCGCGCATCACGGCGAGCCCGAAAGTCGAGACGCTCGACAATGTCGAGGCGTTGATGGACAACAAGCAGACTTTCTATGTGCAGGTGTCCGGGTATCAGTCGGCGGACCTGTATAGCGTTTCAGCGGGCGTGTCGCTGCGCGTGCTGCCGTCGATCGTGAGCGCGGGCAATGGCGAGCAGATTCGCATGGACGTGCATATCGAGGACGGCAAGCTCACCGACCAGCAAGTCGGGCAGTTGCCGGTCGTGAGCAACAGCACGATCGACACGCAGGCGCTGATCAACGAGGGCGACAGTCTGCTGATCGCGGGCTATTCGGTGGATCAGGACGATCACACCGAAACGGCGGTGCCTGGGCTTTCGAAGATTCCGTTGATAGGCGGCTTGTTCCGCTATCGCAAGCATCAGGGACAGCGGTTTCAGCGGCTGTTTCTGTTGACGCCGCGGGTGTTGTCGGCGGCGGCGGGCGGGCCTGCGAACGGGGCGCCGGGTGGTGCGGATGGCGTGCCTGGCGGTAACGGGGATGGGGCGGGCTTTGCGCCGCCACCGCCGCCGCCCTCGGGTGCGATGAATCTTCCTGGTCAGTCTGGTGCGGCTCGTGTCGCGCAACTCGTCGGGTTGCCGCCGCGGCGAATGGGCGGTGCGGGCGGTGCGGGCGGCAACGTCAGCACGGCTTCGGACGACAAGCATTGAGTCGATGCGGTCGGCGAGACGCGTGGGATTGTGGGGGCTCGCCTGAGTACGGCGGGCCGGCCAAGGTTGTGCCGGTCAGTTTGGGCTGGCCCCTAACGCTTGCTTTGCATTGCGCCGCTCGAACGAACCTTTGAAGATCAGATAGGTGCTGGAACAGGTCACGCCCAAGGAGAGGAACAGGAGCGTGCTCCAGTGGAATGCTCCGCCCAATGCAAGCTCGAATCCATAGGTGGCGAGAGGAACGACGCTGAGGCATAGCATTGTCGCAATCGGTTCGCAGCGCTGCATGCCCAATTGCAGGAGATACATGGGACCAACGACGCCGAAGCAGGCGATCAGAAAATCGCGCGCGAGATGGCTTGCATCGATATGCACGCCGCCATGGAACATGAGCAAAGCCAATGCGACGAGATAGGTGCCGTGAAATCGGTGTGCGAGGATGATTTGAGGCGAAATGCCCAACGCGTCGGCTTTCCGCGACCAGATCGCTACCAGTGCCGCACCGCCGCCCGCCATGAGCGCAAGCGCGAGTCCGAGACCGTCTGCAATCGTGTACGTCTGCATAGTCGTTGTTGCGGAAAAAACCGCGCACGCCAGGACGATCGTCGCCACTGCCAATTCTCGCCACTGACCGCTGCCGTTCCGCAAAGATCGTGAAAAGATCACGATCCACAGCGGGCCAACGGCAGCCTCGACCAGACTCGCTACCGAAGCCTGGGTGAGGGAAATAGAGGCGTAGAAGGCAACGAACGCAACGGCTGTCCCTATGTTCAATAACGCCAATGGTGCGATGTCTTTTTTCTTGATGTTCTGTTTTTGTTTCCTTGCCAGCAAGAAGTAAAAGACCGTGCAGGAGAGAAACGCGAGGATGACGAATAGCAGGTTCGACGGTCTGTCCATTGTTCTGGATACGTAGCCGTATGAGAAGGCTTGCATGACGACCGAGGCGATGATGTACAGGAAATATTTCATTGGTTTTGTCTCGTGTTGCGCAAATGCCGTGGATGCCTTGCTCGTCATCAATTGCGTGCGGCGGGAACGTGAGATTCGCGCTGCGGCCGATCAAAACCGTTGCAATGAACTACTTTGACTTCACCGATTTTCATAAACAATCAGGCGCTCCTGCTTCTCCTGTCGGAGAGCATCACATAACCGGTAGTAGAACCGGCAGTCGCGTAAATACCGCGAAATATGCCTTCCGTTTTCCCAAACGAATGCGGCCCGCACAATGTGCGGGCCGCATTCTTACTACGACCTGAAAAACCCTATCTATCTATCGTCAGGCAATACGCCGATGGTTGTCGGCGAGATAACTGAGCAACAGCGTATCGAGCGTGTTCGGCGGCGGTCCCGCCTGCTGAGTCTTCTCGTCCTTTTCCTTCTCCTTCGAGTCGTCCGTTTTTTCCTTGGAGTCGGTCTTGGTTTCGGTCTTCCCGTCGCGCTCGTGCCCGTCGGCCCCGCCGTTCTTCGGTGTTTCACCTTCCGCCGAACGGGTTTCATGCGAGCCTTCCGAGCCGCGACGTCCACCGCGCCGGCCGGTGCCGCCAGGCACCATCGAGGCAAGCGCCAGCACGTCGCCGCCCGTGGTGGCTGCCGTGGTGGGGTCGCCGCCGCTGCTCATCAGCTTCTCGCCGACTTTCTGCGCGCCCTGGCCCACTTCCAGTTCGGTGACCGACTTGACGACCTTGCCGACGCCGCCATGCATGGCGGCCGCGATGGTTTCATCGAGCTGGGCGTTGCCGATATGCGCCGCGGCGAGCGTCGAGGCCACGACAGTCGCCCCCAGCCCTTCGGGCGTCAGGTCGGCGGCGACCTGGATCGCATCCTCGCCGACCTTCGCGAGGTCGTTCATCATCCCGTGGAGGTCGCCATGCGCGAGATCCTTCAATGCGCTCACGGAACCCGACACGACACCTTCGACGGACGACACCAGGTCCTCCGCCGCGGCATCGAGGCCCTTGTTGACATCGCTCTTGACGGTCTCGACTTCCTTTTCGACGCTATTCAACACCTTGTCGAAACCCTTGCCGAGATGCAGTCCCTGCAAACCCTCGAGCGTGGCCTCCGCGCTCGCGGTGGCCGCGTCCGTCGCCGTCTTGCCGACATCCTCGGCCGTCTTCAGCAGGTCTTGCATCGCCAGCTTCAGATTGCCCTGCATCAACGCCTCGGTCATTGCCAGTGCATCCTGGAACACCTTCTTGAGGTCGTTCTCCAGCGAGTGGGCCACATGCTCGACGCCGTGCACGACTGCCTTCGCAGCCTTCTCGATATCGTGGCCAAGATGCTGGAACGCATGCTTGATCTTTGAAAATATACTCATTGTGTGCTCCTCAATGCGCGCGGCCCACGCGAGCGGGGCCGTTCAGATGGCGTCGTGGCGAGGCCGCGCGACGAAGTGGATGAAGGTGCTTCAGGTCTTCGACGTTTGCTCGTTCATCGCCTTGGTGAGCAGCGGCAGCAATTGCGACAGCAGCTTGAGCAACTCGTTGGTGAGCGTGCTCGGATCGGTCGTGCCGTTCGTGTTGTTGTTCGAGCCGTCCGTGCTGTTCGTGCTGGTGTTGCCCGGATCGGTGCTCGGATCATCCGTGCTGCTCGGATCGGTGTCGCCGCTGTCCGAACCGTCGGTTTGCGACGAGCCCTGAAGCTGTTGCAACAACTGGATCACTTCGGACAGCAACTGCTGGATCTGCGAGGTCTGATCGCCGCCGCCCTTGCTCGGGTCGCCGCCGCCGCCGGCCTGGTTGCCGCCTTGCGCGCCTTCGATCTGTTGCAGCAGCTTGAGCAGATCATCGACGATCTGTCCGGTCTGCTTGTCGAGCCCCTGGCCGTTTTGCGACGACTGTTGCAGCATCTTCAGGATCTGCTGCAACAGCGACATGATCTGGCTTTGCACGTCGTTCGAATTGTTGCTGGAATCGACGGTGTTATCGCCCGACGTATCCTGCGTCGAACTAGGGTCCTGGGTCGAGCTCGGATCTTGCGTCGAGCCCGGATCTTGCGTCGAGCCCGGATCCTGTGTGGAGCCCGGATCTTGCGTCGAGTTATCGTCGCCGCCCGTGGACGTGTTGCCGCTCTGCGAGCTGCCGCCCAGCTTCTGTTCGATGATCGCGAGAATCAGTTCGAGCAGCTTCTCGATATCGTTGTTGCTGAGCTTGCCGCCGCCTTGCAGATCCGACTCCAGTTGCTGGATATCGGCCTGAATGGCACTGTTGCCCGAGTCGTTGGTAACCTTGCTCATGAATAGCCTCTTACAGTAGACGATGAGAGAAGCGCAGCGGCTTGAGCACGCTGCGCGTATGAAATCCTGGTGGCCGCGCGACGGTCGCAGCATGGCAACCGTCCCGTAACCAAGCGTAAGAGACTCGATGGGTCGGGCTGTTTCGGTAAACGAAACACCAAGCGTGGCGGCGAATTGACGGGGATGGCGTCGCAGGGCAGAGGAGCCCACGGGGGGAGAGACGATGCGGCGCCGCGCGAAACGCGCGGCGCCGCCATGACCGGTGAACCGGCAACCGATCAACGATCAGGAACGTTCAGGAACGTTCAGGAACCCTCGGGCTCCGGCGGCGCGACCGGCCGCTCCGCGCGCAGCACGCTCAACTGACGCGGATGGGAGACCTCGGTGACGCGTTGCAGCGTCGCGAGGAAACTCGGTCCGAGCGTGCGCGACGTGCCGTTCGTTTCGAGCGTGTACAGGAAGCGGTTATCCCAACTGTCGTCCGCCTCGAGCAGCGTGGCGATCTGCGCATTGCGCGTGTTGATTTCCGCAGCCTCGCGCGCGTCCGGCCTGGCGCCAGGCTGAACCACCGCGTCGCGCAATTCGCGCAGCACGTTGATCTTGCGCGCGGCGTCGGGCTTGAGCCAGACACGCTCCGCAAAGAGCTGATTGCCGCGGTCGGCGTCGTGCTCGGCGCGCGCGAGATACTCGTCGATCGGCTCGGGTTGCGCGGCGCCCGCGGGCTGCCTGTTGTACGTGTCGTCCCAGGAGGCGCGGCGGCTGTCCACATAGCGCTTGAACTCCTTCATGCTCGTGAAGGTGGTGTCGCGATAGCTGAGCGATGCGTCGATGTGACCGTCTTCCTCGGCGATTCGCCATGTCGAGCCGGTTTCCGATTGCAGCACCGTGGTGCCGAAGCCGACGATCGAGACATTGGGCAGCACGACCGATTTCACATGGCCGGTCTCGTCGGAGAAATTGCCTTGCGGCGCGAGGCCGGCGACGAGCGTCGCCGATGCAGCCGCCATCCGCGAGCTACTGCTGCCCGCGAACTCGGCTTTCAACGGACCGGTTTCCTGGCGGCGCGTGCGCGTGAACCAGGTCTTCGTGCCGCCCGCCTGCAGCGACGGGCCGATCTTGTATCCATCGTGTTCGTAACGGGCACCGGCCGACGCGCTGACCGTCGTCGAAAGCGATTGCGCCTTGGAGTCGAGCCAGTTCACCGACACGTCCGGGTCCTTGTAGAACGAGTGCGCAATGGCGTCCCACATCGACCCCGCGTCGCGCGGCAGACCGTGGTTCGATCCGCTCGCGGTTGCCGCGTCGATCACGCCGAGCATCTTCGCGCGCCACGGGTCGGGCTCGCCCGCGGGCTGCTGCCCGGCCGGCAACGTGCCGGTCGGCTGAAGCCGCGCGCGCACCATCACGCCCTTCGGCTGCGACATGTCGAACACGGCCGGCAGGACTTGCGCCGAACCGATCACCTGGAAGCTCTTGTGAAACAGATTGACGCCGCCTGCCGCGCTCACGCCCGCATGCGACGCCCAGCGTCGATCGCTGCCGACGAACAGTTGCCCGTGATTCGCCGACGAACCGCCGTTGATCATCGCGTGGCGGCCGTGGATGACCTTGACGTCGGGCCCGGCGAGCACGAACGGCAGCTTGCTCGCGCCCGGCAAGTTGAGCAGTTCGGCCACGCCGGTGTTGATGCCGAACTGGCCGCCGTCCGACAGACGCACGTCGTAGGTCATGCGCGGTTCGGTGATCACGCGCTTGAAGTTATCGAGCACGGTTTGCGGCGTGGACGTGTCGGGCAACGCCTCGCCGTTTCGTTCGAGCGTCTTGAGTTGCGTCAGCGCGGTTTTCAGCCTGGCGGCCGTCGAGGCCGCGCTCTCCCGCGAGGCGGCGATCTGGCCGCCCGGGCCGGATGCCTCATGCGGGTCGTCCGCGATGTCTTCCAGCTCTGGGTCCAGCATTTCTTCCGGGACGATTTGCAGTCTGCCGGACGGGATGGCTTCGCGCGGCTGCCTGGATTCCAACTGGTCGATCAAGCCTGTCAGCGTATCGGTCGTGAGCCGCGAGCCGGCGCGTGATTTCAGCGCGGCATATTCCGGACTGAGCTTGATCTCGCCTTCGCTCACGCCCGCCAACGCGGCGGCGCGCGCGGCGATCGCGTGCCGCATGTGCTTCGGCACCTTCGTCTGATCGCGCCAACCTTTGTGCGCCACGCGCTGATACCAGGCTTCCAGCGTGGCCGCTTGCACGGCGTCGGCAATGCGCGGCTCGAGCGGTCCCGCGCTCCGCGTTTGCGCGCGCTCCGCCAGCGCGCCGGCCAACTGCCAGATCACGTCGGCCTTCTGCAAATCGTCCTCGGGATGGCGCAGGCTCGCGCCGCCGGTGCCGAGCGCAAGTGCGGACATCGGCGACTTGTTGAAGCCGAACATGCGCCTCAGATTGGCGAGCATGCCCGGCTGGCTCGCGCGCCGCGCGTAGCGCGACAGCTTCATCAGGCGGTGCTGGGTGCGCGCGAGCGGCGTGCCGGGTCCCTCGTGCGTGAAGCCGCAGCGCCAGGTGAAATAGGCGGACTTCAGGTGTCCCTGCGGTTCGGCGGCGGGGTCCTCGGCGAGTTGCAGCGCCGCGATCAGCGCCTTCGCCGGCACGCTCACGTCGCCGTTCATCCGCAATGGCGCGGGGACGCCCGTGATGCCCGTCGGACGCTCGTGCTCGGGGAGCGCGGCGAGAGCGAGGCGCACCACGTCGTCCATGTTGCTGGGAGGCGGATGGCCTTCGGGCAGCGCGGCGATCAACGCGTTGGCCGCGCGCAGCGACAGTTTGGTCGCGTCGTCGCGCACCGCTCGCGCGACCGGGTCCGCATCCGTCGCGATGCCGCCGCGCAGTTCACTCAACGCGCCGTAGCCGAGCGATGACGCGGCGAGCCGGCGCGCCAGTTCGAACGCTCCGCCTTGCACTTCCAGCAGCGAAGCCGCGCCGGTGAGATCCTGGAGCGCCGCGCGCGCGGGCTCGGCGTTCGCGCCGAACGCCTGATGCAGACGGCGCAGCACCAGTTCCTGCCGGGCTGACGCTTCGAGTTGCGCCCCTGCATCGGCGTCATCAGGTGCGCCGAGATGCTGCCGCAAATAGCCGGCGATGTCCTGCGGGAGCTGGCGTTGCGCCGCCGGTCCAGCGGGATTGAACAGTTGGGCCGCAGTGGCTTCCGCGCCGCCTATGCCGACGATATTCGCGACCGGCGCGCCCTTCGTCGCGCCCGCCAGCGCGAGGGCGGCGTTGTGCTTGTGCTTCGCGACGGCCGAGGGCGGCGTCGCATTCGGATCGGGCTGATGCCGCTGATCCGGCGTCACCCCGACGCGCGCGCGCGCGGGCGTGGGCCGCGTGCGCGTGATGCTGCCGAGCAGCGAGTTCGAGATCGTGACGGGCCGCGGCGCGAGCTTGCGTTTCATGTTCGCCCAGAAACTATCGTTGCGCCGGCTCGTGGCGGGCCGCGTCGGCTCCGGTCGCGCGGGAGAGGTGGCGTTCGGCGCGGTGTCGACGCTGACTTCGTCGGTGGCGACGGTCGAGTGCGCGCGGTTCGAACTGGATACGTTAGGAGGGTTCATGGGCGTCGTGTTGAAGAGTGGACGTTGCACGCAGGCGGCCGCGGCTTGCGCGAGTCTCGCGGCGGCTCGCAGGAATGCAAGGTCGAAGCAAGGGCGCCGGGGTATCGACAGGGTAGCGGCGTGAAGCATCGACCTTGGGCCGGCCGCTGCGAAATGCCGTGCGTGCTGGCGAAATCACGCGCGATGCGTTGGCGCGGCCGAAAAACCGGAAGTTTCGTTGCGGTCGATATGGTTTCGCCGCTGGGCCGGGCGTGACATATACGGTCCCGATAATCGGCGAGATTGGAGGAGGAACGACGATGGACTTCAGGAGCTTCGTGAGGAATACGACCGCGGTGCTGCGCGGCACGCCGCACACGTCGACCACAGTGGTGCCGACCGCGAGTCCCGTTGGATCGACGGGAGCGGGCGCGCCGCCACCGTCGTCGTCGGGCGGCGCGCGCGCGGGCATCAAGGCCGGCTTCTCGGCCACGCGCGAGCGCTTCAAGAGCCTGCTTGGATTGAGCCGTCCGCCCTACGCGTCACCCAAGGTGCCGACGGATCGCCGCGCGCTCGTGGAGACCGAGTGGCGCATGCCGTTCGTGCGCGCGAACAGGTTCGGGCGCTCCTTTCCGGCACAAGCCGTGCGGATCGCGCCGCAGAAACCGGCTAGTCCGCTCGATCCGTCCGGCGCGTGGGGCGAGGCGAGCAAGGCGGGCCCGGCGCCGGGTACGAGCGCATCCGCCCAGCGGCGCGCGTCGAAGGCGCAGCGCATGCTGGCCAAGACCATCGGCAAGTTCACGGCGAAGCGCGCGGACAAGTCGGCGAACGCCGACGCCGCGCACGCAAATCGACGCCCGCGCGATGCGGCCGAACTCGAGCATTGGCTGAATCATCGGGAGGGGCTGGATAGCTGGGTGCGGGAGTATTTCAGCGCGGCGCGCGGCAGCGGGGCGGGGACGGCAAGCGGGGTGCGCGAGGAGGGTGATGTTAACGAGGGGAGTGAAGTCGACGGGGGTGACGACGTTCACGGGAGCAACCATGTTCACGGGAGCAACCATGTTCACGAGAGCGACGACGTTCACGAGAGCGATGACGTACACGGGGGCGATGACGTACACGGGGGCGATGACGTACACGGGGGCGATGACGTACACGGGGGCGATGACGTACACGGGGGCGATGACGTACACGGGGGCGACGACGTACACGGGGGCGATGACGTACACGGAAGCGATAACGTACACGGGGACGATGACGTACACGAAAGCGATGACGTCAACGGCAGCAACAACGTCAACGGTAGCGACGAGCTACACGTTAGCGATAACGTTCACGACACCGACGACGTCAACCAGAACAACAACGTCAACCGCCCCCCCGCACCAGCCGATCCAGTCGCCACCCTATCCGCATTGCTGGCCCAGGCGGCGCAGTCAACGGGGTCCGTCCACGCCGCCACGGGCGACGTCATCGAGCCAGCCGATCCGTCCGCAACCGAAGGCACGCACCGATTCGCGCCTTCGCTGATGCTCGGCTATGCCGTGCTCTCCGCGCTCGGCTCGAACGAACCGGCGCGCGCGGCGGCGGCATTGCAGGCGTTGCCCGAAGTAGTGAGCATCCAGGAGATCGCGCAGCGGGCCGCGGCGTTCGATCCGAACGCCGAGCACGCCTCGGCCGCGACGACGCCCGCTCAGTCACCGCGGAATGGCAACCCTCTCCCGCTGAGCTACGCAGCCGAAGCATCCGCCGAGGAAATCACGTCCGAAGACGCAGGCGAAATCACGCAAGACCACGGCAACGTCCGCGCGACCGATACGCTCGATCCCACTTCGTCTCACGCGCCGGTCAATCAGGCGCACGCGGACGCGTGGCGCATTGCCCGCTCGCTCGCGAACACCCACCTGGGCTTCGACGTACTGAAGAACCTCACCCAAAGCGGCGCATCGGGCGACGAGAATGCGACCGCGCTCGCGGTGCTGCAAGCGTGGCAAGCGTTGCCCCAGCCGCCCGCCGACCTCGATGCGGCGCTCGCCGCCGCGCACGCCACGGTCGACGACAAAGGCAACCTCGCTCCACGCGTGCTGCGTGCGCTGTCGGGTTCGAGCACGCCGCGCGATGCCGCGGCGCTGTTCGCGTGGCGCCAGGCGTTTCGCAGCGACGCGCCAGGCAGTCCGCTGAAGCAGGCGCAAACGCGGCTGAATCGTTTCGTGACGCGCGGGATGTTGCGGCTCGACAAGGCCAACTGGTTTTTCCAGCGCATGTGGGGCATGAAGAAGTCCGCGTTGCGCAGCATGATGCTCGGCACGTCGAGCGCGGCGCTCGCGTCGTACACGAAAGAGGCGAGCCGTTACGCCGGCGCGCTCAAGGCGGCCAGCGCGACCCTGGCCGCCTCGCTGCGCAACCCGCGTCTCGCGACCGGCGCACCGGACGGTCCCGAGGCGCGCGCGCGCGAAGCCGCGGCGGCGGCGCTGGAGGCGATTGCCGCGCGGCCCGCGGCGCACATCGGCGACCTCGAACTGGACGAAGCCACCAGGGCCGCGCTGGAAAATCGCGAGCCGGTGCCGAGCGTCGCGCAACGCGACGACGCGCCCCTGCTGCTCGACCTCGGCGCGTTGCGCGACTGCGCGAAGCGCTTTCAGGTCCATCGCTGGCAAGACGTGAAAACCGCGTTCGCGCAAGCCGAGAAGGTCGGCGAGGCCAAGGCGCTCAAGCCCGAGAAATTGGGCCGCGCGGAAGTCAGAACCGTGCTGCGTCAGTTGATCAACGATCTGCAGCAATCGACCCAGGTCGCCTTCGCGGACGGCGCGCGTTACGGCTTCAGCACGCGCGGTCTGTCGGTCTCGGCCACCAAGGGGCTGCATCACCACTTGCCGTTCGGAGGCGAACTCACGGTTGGGCATTACCGCGGCCGCCGCGCTCTCGTGACCCTGCAGCGCAATAACGTCGGCTTCGATATCTTCATCGGCACCGAACATATCAAGCGCTCGCAACTCAAGGTGGGCGCGCGCATCGGCTACGCCAGGCGTCTCGACTGGCTCTGCGGCTTGCGCCTGGGCGGCTCGCTGCGCATCGCGCCGGTCGATCGCGAGTTGCGCGAGCCGCGCGGCGTGATGATCCGCGTCGCGCGCGAGCGTCTGACCGACGAGAACCTCGACTGGGTCGCGATGAAGTACGACGATCCGCGCACCACCGAAACCGTGCTCGACATGGTCGACTTCCTGTTCGAGGAAGCGCGCGAACCGGTGCGCGAGAAGGGCGCCGAAACCTCGCTGTTCGAGCGTCTCGCGGCGCGCATCGGCGATCGCACCGATATTTCGATCGGCTGGCAGGACGGTAAGACCAAGGCGTCGCGCCAGGGCATTCAGGCGACGGGCGGCGCGTCGGTGTCCGGTCCGCAGTCGAAGGGACGCGGCACCTTAGGGCTCGACGGCACGGTGACCGTGGACCTGAACAGCCGCAACGACACGGCCGTCAACGAGGCAACCGGTTCGCTCCGCTACGACCGCCGCACCGTGACATCGAGCGTGCGCGTCTCCACGCAGGGCACGGTCGGCGTCGGCCCGGCGTGGCACAAGGGCGATCTGACGGGCGGGTTGCCGGGCGCGTCGCCGCTCGGCATCGGCGGCGCGTTGCCGGAGCGGCTCGTTGCCGCGCGCGTGATGCTGCCGGAGCGCGAGGGGCGGCTGCTCAATCGCGGCTGCTACGCGGACCAGCAGTTCGCGTCGTTCAACGCCTTTGTCGCGGCGGTCAACAGTTCGCGCGAAGAATGGATCGAGATGTACCGGAACAATCACAACTGCGACTATCCGACGGCGGTCGTCAAGATGAACGCCGACCTCGCGATGCTGCAGAGCCATCAGCGCTCGAATCACACGTTCCTCGTGCGGCGTCGCCTGAAGCCGGAGTACGCGCGGCGCGGCGACGTCTATCGCGCGCTCGAACGCATGCACGATGCCGCCGCGCAAGGGGCGGGCGGCAAGGGCGAGGACTGGTCGCGTCCGCTCGACGCCATGTTGCGCGAGCGCGCGTCGTGGCTGCCGGAGCGGATCGCGGTCAACGAAGTGGCGGGACGCGTGCACAGCACACCGGGCGTGATTACGCCGATCGGCGGCGTCGCTTCGGCAAGCGTGCTCGCGCAGCGTGAACTGCTGCGCTCGAAAGCGTGAGGTGTCGAAGGGCCGGATATCGATGAGTCTGCACGGGTTTCCTCGAAGTGGCGCCGGGTTGCGTCGGCGTTTCTTCGGGTTTCGCGGGGTTGCGCGAGGTTTCGCGAGGTTTTCGTTAAGGGATGCCATGTTTCGCTGCCGCTGCGAAGGAGAGCACCGGGTGACGCCTAGCATGCTTTCGCGCGCCACCCCGAAACTCTCTTGGAGAAAGACATGACTCGCATCAATTCGGCTCATACGCCGGCGACCGATCACACCTCGGAGGCCGGCTCGTCCGGCGCCGGCCAACCCGCCGCGCGCCGCGGCGGCACGTCGCGCAAGCGCGGCGCCACGTCGCTGGGCGGCACCGGCAGCCCGCAGCCGTCGGCGCCCAAACGCGCCGCCACCGGCGGCGGCGAGACCGCCAATCCGCCGGTGCGGGCCGGCGCGGACAAGCTGCTGCGCGCTCACACACGCTTTTTCGACGACAACAGCGTGTCGGTGCGGGGCTTCGACGTGTCTCCCGCGGGGCCCGGCGCGGCGGGGCAGAAGCGCGCGGTTTCGCAGGCGCTGCGCGGCACGCCCGAGCTGTCCGCCATGCTGACCGCCACCGTCGACACCCTCGCGCAGCATCCGCTGGAGAATGCGCACGCGAGCCGCAACGCGACCGGCGACTGGATGTCCGATTCGCACTTCCACCCGACGAACTACGTGCAGCAGGGCATGGTGCCGCGCGAGATGCTGAAGATGATGGACGAGGTCGGCATCCACCGCAGCGTGATGTCGCCGATCCCGACGGACGTGATGCCGTGCGGCAGCCATGACGAGCACACGCACGCGCCGAACCACAACAAGATTCCCGCCGAGTCGTACTACGTGCAGCAGAAGCACACCAACATTCAGCCGCATGAATTGACGCCCGAGGTCGAGAAGGAAATCACGCAGGGCGCGCACTTGATGCTGAACCAGCAGGTGGACGCCGACACCGCGTTGTTCATGCAGATCGCGCAGCTCTCGCATGCCGAACGCGACCGCCTCGACCCGATGGTGACCGGCCTGCACCTCGGTTCGCCGCTGAGTCCGCAAGCGCTGCTGCTCAAGCTCGCGACGCATCCCGGCATGTTCACCGGCGTGGGCGAGGTGACGATCCACAAGGAACTGGTGCAGCAGCAATACGAGGGATCGCGGCAGGCCAACCTGACCAACAACGTGCAGTCGTTCAAGCAACTGGTGGCGACGGCCGGCGTGATCGGCATGCCGGTGGTGCTGCATTGCGACGTCGATTCGACGGAGAACCAGCGAGCCAACGGCATCGGCCAGCCGCAGTATCTGAACGATCTCAAGAAGCTTTTCGCGTCGCCGGAGACCAGCAAGACCACGCTGATCTGGGCGCATTGCGGCGGTATCGGACGCTTCGTGCGCAAGCCGATCGACCACGCGAACAACCTGCGCACGATCCTCTCCGATCCGCAGATGAGCCACATCCACATCGACATTTCGTGGTCGCGCGTGGCCCGTCAGATCGTCATGAAGACGCAGCCCGACGGCACCGAAGTGCCGGATCACGAATCCGTGCATGCGTGGGCGGCGCTCATCAACGAGTTTCCGGATCGTTTCCTGTTCGGCTCGGACGCGCTCAATCCGCAGGTCAAGGACACCTGGGCGGAAACCGGCAACATGTATAAGCCGCTGCTCGACCAATTGACGCCGGAAGCGCGTGTCGCGGTGAAGACGGGCAACTACGATCGCGTGCTCACGGAGGCGCGTCCGAAGGTGCGGGCTTTCGAACAGCACGTGCTGACTCGCGACTTCGTGGAAAAGGGCTTGCGTTCGTCGGGCGACGGCCGCGTCAACGACGGTCCGCATATCGATCCCGAGGCCTTGCGCGCCGCGCGCGATGAAGCGTATACGAACGCGGGTGTCGATCACAACGGGCGTCCGCTGGACGCCGCGGTGCACTGAGCGTTGCCTGGCTGACCGGCGCTCGCGCGTCGGCCGGCGTCGATGAGAAACGCGCCCCGCGGGGCGCGTTTTCTCGTCTTGAGCCCTGCAACGATGAAAGACGCGGTGAGCTTCAGCCTACATTCGCTCGCGGCGTCTCTTCCAACGACGCGCGAATGGCGAGCGCTTCCATTGCGCTTTCGTAGGCCGCACGGAGTTCGAGGAGTGCGATCTTGCCGCTGGCCGTCTCCGGGTTCAGCACACGCTTCTTGCTGAAATAGCGCCGCGTCACGAACTCGACCGTCGCTTGATCTTGTGGCACACCGAGCACCGTGTGCCAAGGGCGCGCCGCATGTGTACCGGCGGTGTGACCGGCGACTTGCGCCGGTTCGCCTTCAACGCGCTGGTTCGAGGCCGCCGACGACGCTCCGCTTGGAGCGTAAGCCGCATGATGGGCATGCGCGGCGGGACCGTAGTGATACGCGGGCGGCGTGTGCCACGGAGCCGCCGAGGGCCAGGCAGGCGGCATCGCGTTCATGCGGCCGCTTTGCGTCGAGACGAAGAACGGCCGCGTCGCGCTCGGATAGAGCCCGAAGCTCAACGTGCGAAAGCGCCCGTTGAAATGGAAGCCGATGTGCATCTGCTTGCCGACGGGACCGTCGCCGGAGCCGTAGCTGAAGCCGAACCGGCTGTTCGCGCCGACTACCCGGCTGTGATAGGAGGGCATGCCCCAGGTCGGCTGCGGTTGCCAGTGCTGCGGTTGCGTGTAGGCCGCGTATCCGTGCGGCGAGAACGCGGACGCCGTTGCGGGATGCGTATGCTGGGCCGTCCAGTTCCAGTTCGAATGATAGGGCGCGTGGTACGGCGCCGCCCACGGTTGCATGTGCGGCGCGTACGCATAGGACGCGTAAGACGCATAGCTCGGCCCGAGATGCGGACCGAAATACGGCACCGGATACGGGTAGGCGGGAGCGTCGTGGCCGCTTTGAGCCTCATGCGAGCCGGCGGTGGTTTGGCCGGGCGCGGCAGGAGTGGTCGCCGTGGTCTCCGTTGTGGTCGCGCTGGTTGCGCTTGGCGGATTGCTCGCGTTGCCGGTCGACGACGCCGTTGCCGTTGCCGGGTGCTCCACCGCTGCATCCCTCTGCGTTGGCGGCGCCGGCCGCTCTTCTGCCTCACGCGCGCGCGCGACGCTGAACCGCGCGGCGGGCGGCGTTTCCTGATCCGCCTGAAAGCGGCGCGAGAAGGCGGCGACGCGATTCGTGATGTCGCTATGCGACAGCGTGCGCCGCAACGTGCGCGGCGCGGGCGCACCCTGCGTTCGCCGCTGCAACGAAGCCGCGCTTCCGGGCCCCTCCTGCAAGCCGGCGCTCAAGGCGCGCGAAGGCCGATTGCCTCGCGCGGCGGCGTGGTCCTGAGCCGGCGCCGTGTCCGGTCTATCGACGGTCGAAATGCTGGGCGAGGAAGTGATTCGATCGGGCATCGGATGCTCCTTGTGCCGCGGATGCGCGCATTCGCGATGTGATGAGCGGCCGGTTTGCGGCTCGCGCGGATATCGGAGCGTAGACCCGCGCGGCCCGCGCCGCCCGCGCGCGCGGCGACGCCGTGGCGCCGCAAACGAAGCGTCGTGACGACTTCGCTGCCGGCGCAGCCGTTTCGCCGCCGTGTCGCGCGGACAAGGGTCGAACTGGCTAACGTCGCGCTATTCATAGAAGCGATTCCAGCCGGATACGGCAAGGCGAGGTCCGATGACAGCAATAATCCAACCGCGCGCGCAAGCGCTTGTCGACACGATTCGCGAGCGCATTGCCGAGGCGGCGCGCGTTTCGGGACTGGCGGCGCGGCACGAAGCCATCTTCGACATCGTGCCCGCGTTGAAGGCGCAAATCGACGCGTCGCTGGCCGGCGACACGCTCGCCGCGGGCCAAGCCCTGCAGTCGCTGCGCGAAGCCTTCGAAGCGTTCAAACGCGACCACGCGATTGCGCGTCTGCCGTACTCGCCGCAAATCGACGCGCGCTATCCGTATCGCGATGAGTTGGCGAACCCGGTTCACATCGTCGCGCTGCGCTCGAAGCAGGGCACGACGGATGCGACGGCGGACTCGCGTCTCGCCGCGGTGCAGCCCTATATCGATCCGGCTCTGCCTGATCGCGTGCGCGCCGAAGCCTATGCGAACGCAATGCACTGTCGCACGATCAGCCCCGCTGACTTGCGCGATGCGCGCGAGCACGCGCTGATCGGCGAGCGCGGCGCGTTCGCGGCGCGGGCGATTCGCGCGGGCGAATGTCTCGGCGTCTACGGCGGACGCCTCATGAGCGCGGCGATGTTTTTCTCGTGCATCGAGGAGTCGTTCGTGCTCAGCGCGAATTCGGGCGATAGCGTCGCTTTCATCGACGGCGAGAACATTCTGGCGATGGCGAACACGTCCCTCGCCTACGACGCCGAGGGCGTGCCGGTTGCCCAGGCCGATGACGACGGCTACAACATGGAGGCGCAGACGTTCGATGCGTCGTCACGCTGCGGCCGGCACTTTTCGATCCGCGCGTTCTTTGCGCGAAGAGATATCGGGCCCGGCGCCGAACTGAGGTGGAACTATCGCTATTCGCCGGAAATCGTCGAGCATGTCTTTGGCGGCGCGCGGCGGCAAGTGCAACGAGTGCGCGCGAGCGAGCTCTATTCGGGCTGACCCGCGGGCATGCGTGTTCATTCGTGGAAGCGTTGCTGCCGGCCGCCGTGCTTCGATCCGGCGCGTCGGCCGATATAAGGCGCACGCGCCGAAGCGCGCGTGCGTGAAACGATGCGTCAGTCGGAGCGGTCGCGTTTCGCCGACCGCTCCGCGAGCGCTTCCTTGATGGCGACGCACAGACGGAAGGCGACGATTTGCGCCTCGCCGCCGGCCCGCTCGACGGCGTCGGCCTCCTGGCGTTCGAGCGCGCGTTCGTATTCGCGCAACACGGCGATGTCGTCGCCCGATGTTCCGAGGCATTGCGCCGTGCCCGTGAGTTGGCGAGCGATCGACAGCGCATCCGCATAGCGGTGTTCGGACAGACACAGGTCGAGTTGCGCGCAGTAGCCGCGAATCTGCTCGAAGTGTTTTTCGAGCAACGCGGCAAACTGCTCCGGCGGATAAGTGAGTGCGAGCCGGGGCGCATCGCCGTCGACGTCGCGCGGTTCGCCGGCACGGGACGAGCGCTTCAAAGGTTTCATGTATCGAAGAGTATTCAGCAATTCATCATATGTAACGGGCTCGGCTCGCAGTCGACGCGACAGCCGACAATCGACGTAACGATACATCGGTTGGCCGCGCCGCGCAGCTTGCGTGCCCGCGAGAAGCCCCGTTCGCCGCGCTGCAATGCGAGGTTCATCAACGGCCTGGCGCCGATGCGCCGCGGCAGCGCAAACCTCGATTGTCCCATCGCATCACTGGCATCCGCGCCACGGGGACCGAACCCCCGCGCATCCAGCCGAACCGCAAGCACGACGCGCCGCGCCGCGCGTCGATGTCGATGTGGCGCTCCGGCAAGGATGCGTTCCGCGATCCGCACCGTTTTATTTTTGCCGCGCCGCAACTTTAGGGGCGGCGGCGGGCACTTACGTCCAAACATTGGGATCAGGACGTTCGAGGACAGCCGCATGCCGAGCCAGGGAGTCAACCAGAGCCGCGTTTTAGCCGCCGCGCGCGGCGCGGGAAAACCGCTCGACCGCCGGCCGGCGCGGGCCGGTTTCAGGAGGAGCGACAAGTGAATCCTCCGGTCGATAGGGACGCTGTGCATCGGCACGCATGGGAGTTGATTCCCTGGGTGCTCAACGGCAGCGCGTCGGAACACCAGCGCCGTGCCGTCGAGGCGCATCTGCGGGAGTGCGCGCGGTGCCGGGCCGAGTGGGAATTTCAGCGCAAGGTTTACATCGCGATGTCGACGGAGGAACAGTCGACGGACGCGGCCGCCGACAGTGCCGCCGAGCGCGGTCTTGCGCATTTCTGGCAGCGTTTCGACGATGCCGGTCAACACTCGCCCGCGCCGTCGGCGAAACTGGCCGGCTGGGCGTCGCGCGGGCGCCTCGCGGTGTTGTCGTATGGGCTCGCCGCCGCAGTGCTGCTCCAGGCCGGCGCGCTGGCCGTGTTGGGCGGGCAATGGTTCAGCCGGCTGCCCCCTTCGCAATATCGCACGCTGTCGCAGGCCGAGGACACGAGCGCGGCGCCGACCGTGCGGCTCGTGGTCGATCCGGCCATGCCGATCGGTCGGCTGCAGTCCGTTCTGGCTCAGTTGCAATTGCAGATCGTCGCGGGGCCGAGCGAAGCCGGCGTCTATTCGCTCGCGTCGATGCAGGCCAATGCCGATACGTCGAAGCAGATCGCCGTGCTGCGCGCCACCCCCGGCGTGCGTTTTGCCGAGCCTGTGGGACGAGCCGCCGCCACGCCTTGACGACGTGAACGCTTGGCCCGCGCGGGTTCCGGTGCGGAGCCTGGCGCCCGCGGTGCAATGGCGCGGCGCTTTGCAGCCGCTTCCTGAGCGCTTCCCCCTCGCGCCTTCAGATGCAGGGTCCGGCGGCCGTCCGGTCCCGCCTGACGGGCGCTCTCCCGCCGCGCGTCGTTTCAATCGCCTGTTTCAGCGAAGATCCGTAGTTTTAATTCCGTCGCAAAGATGTTCAGATGATGCGTTTCGGAGACGCTTCTCCCCGGCGGGTTGGGCGCCATTCATCACCAAAGCCACTTAATCGGGCCGGTTTTCTTCGTTTGTCCGTCCCGCGCTCCGGCCATACCCTCTACGCATCGGGCGACGTCGTCGTCCCGACCTCGGTGTCTTCTTTCATCCCAGGAGCGGAGCGTAACGTCATGGCCAAGCTGCTGTACATCGAATGCTCGCCGCGCAAGCAGCATTCGGCATCCATTGAAGTGTGCAATGCGTTTCTCGACGCGTACCGAGCCGCGCATCCCGGCGACGCGATCGAGACGCTGGACATCTGGGCGCTCACGCTGCCCGAGTTCGACGGCGACGCGCTGGCGGCCAAGTACGCCGGTCTGCGTGGCGACGCATTGACGCCGCAGCAGGCGTCGGCGTGGCGGCAAATCGAAGCGCTCGCGGCGCCGTTTCACGAGGCCGACAAACTGCTGTTCGGCGTGCCGCTGTGGAATTTCGGCATACCGTACCGCCTCAAGCAACTGATCGACGTGATCTCGCAGAAAGACGTGCTGTTCACGTTCGACGGCGCGGGCTTTAGCGGCAAGCTGGCCGGCAAGAAGGCGGCGGTTGTTTACGCGCGCGGCCTGGATTACGCGTCGCCGGGGTCCTTCACGCCGGCGCGTGAGTACGACCTGCAACGGCCGTACATGGAGATGTGGCTGAAATTCGTCGGCGTGACGGACGTGCAGCCGATCGTGGTGGAGAAGACGCTTTTCGGGGCGGACGGCGAGCCCGACCGCGCCGCGGCGCTCGGCGCCGCGCGCACGTTGGCGCGCGATTTTTGACGCGGCATGCTGGCAGCTTGCGCTCGCGTGCTGTCGGGGCGAACTTGCGTTAGTTCGGATCGCCAGGAGTAGGCAGCACCGCGTTGCAGATTTCATCGACGGTGGCGGGCGCGGCATGGGGCGCGGCGAACACGGTGAATTCCACCTTCGGCAGCGCCGGCAGCCGCGGCTCGCCGGCGAGCGTCTGGAGTCCGCCTCCCAACTGGCCGCGCACGGCCGGCATCACGGCGAAGCCGGCCAGTGCCGCGGCGCGCAGCCCCGCGCTGCTCGGGCAGACCATCGCGATGCGGCAGCTTACGCCGGCTTGCGCGAGCGCGGTGAGCGCCGCTTCGCGATAGGGGCAGGGCTCGGGAAAGAGTGCCAGCGGCACCGGCAGCGCAGGGTCGAGCGCCGCGCCTTCGGCGAACGCCCAGACGAGCGGTTCGCGCCACAGCAGGCGGCCGGGGCGCGCGTCGTGGCAGCGGCCGCCGATCACGAGATCGAGTTCGCCTTCGTCCATGATTTGCAGCAGATGCGCGGGAATGCCGACTCTGACGTCGACCGTCAGGCCGGGGCGGCTGGCGGCGAATCGCTGCAGCGCCTGCATCAACGCGGCGCTGACGATGTCCTCGGAGAGCCCGATGCGCATCGGACCTCGGGGCGACACGCGGGTCAGTTGCGTGAGCGCGTCCTGATTGAGCGCGAGGATGGCGCGCGCGTAGCCCATCAGCAATTCGCCGTCCGATGTCAGCGTGACGGAACGCGTGGTGCGAAACAGCAGGCTTTTTCCGGCCTGTTCCTCGAGCCGCCGCAAGTGCGCGCTGATCGCGGATTGGGTCAGATGCAAACGGTTCGCCGCGCGCGTGAAGCCGCCTTCCTGAACGACGGTCACGAAGGATCGCAGAAGCACGGTATCAAACATGGTTCACTCGAAACGCTCCCTGAAGTCCGACGATGTTACTTTCAATTCACGAAGACAGGCTGGGATAGTGTGACGAGGACGGATCGCTTACCGCTTTACTCTCACGTTCACCGGAGCAGTCCAATGCATGGCTTTTCGGTACCGTTGATCGACATGGAGCGCCGCCAGGCCGGCGGGCAACCCGCCGCGGCGGGAGCCGCGCAGACCGCCGACGCGCCGCCGGAATTGATCTGGCATACGGATCGCGATCTCGCGGCGGATTCCACCGCGCGCCGCCCGGACGCGCAATCGCATCTGATCCGGGAACTGGCGTCGGCGGCCACGCCGGCGGAGCGCATGCGGCTTTTCGCGGGCTTGCTGCGGATCATCGGCTTCAATACGGTCGCTTATGTGACGCTGCAAGTCGTCAACGAGCGGGTGGCGCGCGCGTTCATGGTGGAGGGCCTGGTGCCGGCGCAGTTTCGCGGCAATTACTTCCACGAACGTTATTTCGAAGTCGATCCTCGCCTCGCGATCGGCCGTGCGCATGCGCCGCCGGTCGTGTGGGACCTGTCGCAACTGAACAAGGCGTGCAGGAGCCGCGGCCGCGATCCGCGCGCGAACCGCTTCCTGCAGGAGATGGACGCCGACGGCATGCGCTCGGGCATCATGCTCGGCCTGCCGGTTCCATCGAGCGGTTTCCAGGTGATCGTCAGTTTCACGTCGATGAACCCGAGGAACAAGTGGATCGACAGCAGCATCCTCGCGCAGACGCTTGGGCTCGGTTTATCGCTGCATCAGCTTGCGGCCGCGTACCGGCGCACGATCGCGCGGCAGTCCGTGGCGGCGACGGTGTCGGAGAGGCAGCGGGAGATTCTGCTGTGCGTGGCGTCCGGTCTGTCGGACAAGCAGATCGCGTTGCGGCTGCATACGAGCGTGCATAACGTCGACTATCACTTGCGGCTGCTGCGCAAAACGTATGGCGTTCGCCATCGCTCGGAGCTGGCGTATCTGGCGGGACGTTTGCGCTTGAATGGATGAACGCGAACGTCCGTGCGCGATCGTGCTGCATGGCCTCCTCACGCGCCGCACGAGCGCGCTGACGTCACGAGGTCGGCATCTGCCCCGCCAGAAAAGCCAGTTGCGTGCGGTTGGTCACGCCGCATTTCTGGCGCAGCCGCCGCAGATGGTAGTCGACGTTGTGCGCGGTGATATGCATGCGCAACGCGATTTCCTTGTCGGACAGGCCGGCCGCCAGGAAGCCGAGAATGCGCATCTGCGGCGCCGATAATTCGGCTGCCGATTCGCGCCGGTTGATCGCGCGCACATACGCCGAAAAGCGCTGATGCACCGACAGGCCCAACGTCAACGACTGCACCACGACGCTGTCGGTGATCCATCCCGCCTGCTCGCTCGGCGCGGCGAAACTGATGATCGAGCGCAGCCGCGTGTGCGGAATCGGCAGGCCGAAGATCAGGCCGCTGCCGATGCCGCCGTCGCGCATCTCGTCGAACATCGCGCGCATGCCCGGCGGTGAGCCCGCGCGGCGCCACGCTTCGACGAGCCGCCGCCGGTCCCAGACGTGCGGCGCGCTGCCTGTCAGCGCGGCGGCGAAGCGCGGATCATGACGGTGATAGCCGGCTTCGAAATAGTGCGGCGCGAGATTCGCCGACAGATAGCTGCGCGGAAAATAAAGACGCTCCGGGCGGCCCTGCGCGTCGAGCTTCACCGTCAGATAGCCGAGTTCGCTGAAGCCGACGAGGCGCAGCATGCCGCGCACGAGGCGCATCCGCTCGTCGGTATTGCGGGCGGCGCCGAGGTTGGCGGCGATATGGGTTTCGCCGCCCAGTTCGTCGCGGCGGATCGTGCCCAGCAGTTCCGCTTCGTCGAAGTAGCTGATGTCAGGCGTGTCGACGGCTCGCGCCGTGACCGCCGCCTCGCTCGCCGAGGCCGACGGCTTGCGGTCGTAGCCGCTCATCGCCATGCGGCGCACCGCGAGGCCCGCAGGCTCGTTCAGAACCTCCGTTCCGTATGTCATACGCTCCCCCTGTTGTCGTTATGGACACACCTCGGCCCCGGCGAATCGTGTCGCCGGATGTCCCGTAGCCAGGTGGTGGTGCGGCCGTCCGCGTGACAGCGGCCGCGAGCGTACAGCGTCAGTCGCCGAGAATGCAGCCCGCGATATACGCGAGCTGCACGCGGTTCTGCGCGTTATAGATTTTCTTCAGTTGCCGCAAGTGATAGCCGACGTTGTGCGCCGACATCGACAGGGATTCGGCCATTTCACGATCGCTCAAGCCCTGCGTGACGAAGCGCAGGATCGAACGCTGCACGTCGTTGAGCGTATCGGCCGTCAGCGAGGGCAGCAGACTGCGCGCGCGCGCCTCGATGAAGGTGTGCAGGCCCACGCCGATTGCGTACGCTTCGCCGAGCGTGGTGTCCGCGATCCAGCCGCGACCCGTTTGCGTGCTCGACAGCGTGATGATGCAGTGCTCGAGCGGATTGCCGGTGGCGAGGCCGACACTCACGCCGCTCTGCAGGCCCGCCTGCTTCGCCGCATGGCTGAAGCGGCGCGCGAAGGCTTCGCAGCGCTCGGCCATCGGCGTGGAAAACATCGATTCCAGATCCCACGCGAACGGCCATTCGAAACGGCACGCATAGGCCACGCGCGGATCGATTTGGAAGAACTGCTCGCGCCCATAGCGCTCGGCCCAGCCGGGCGGCGAGTAAGTGTCGAACCAGGCGGCGCGGCTGACGAATTCGCCAATCCGCACGATATGGCAATAGCAGAGCGAGTCGAACCCCGCGCGCTGGATCACTTCACGCATGAGCGCTTGCCGTGCCTCGCTGCCCGGTGCTTCGAGCAACTGCCGGCCGATACCGGCCAGCCCCTGCCCACCGGCGCTCAGCGCCGTGTCCGGCGCCGCCTGTGCGCCCTCGTGATCGAGTTGGGTATCGCCGAAGGTGAATAAAGCGGTGTGCTCTTCGCCCGTTTCGCTCATTGATTGATTTTCCGCTGGAACTTCGTGTTCCGTTTTGCCGCTCCGCAAGCGCCCGACAGGCCTACGCGGAGCTGGCTCGCGCTCGCGCCGATTCGGGCAAGCGAGCGCCGGGACGTGGCTCAATTCTAGAAGCGAATAAATCGTCCGACAATTGGCACTCGCGTAGTTTTCGGAGTGTGCAGGGGTTTCGGGTGACGTAAAACTACGAACTCGCGTGACGAAACCGCAATGGCGAGTTAATTCGAAGGCGCCGCGGGAACGATATGCCGATTGATTTAACGAAAGCCGTTAATTCGGCAGATTTTACGGTTTGCCACATTTTTATTAAAGCATTTCTGGTTTCAGGTATGACGCGTGCGGTTCGTGCCTTCAGATGATCGCGGTTGTGCGATCGCGGTTTCTTTAACTCATTGCGCTCGAAATGGAGCCTGTGATGTTCGTTGTCTATTGGCTCGAAAGTGGACTCGACAGCGCGAGCGGCAACCCCGGACAGGAATCCGCCCGCTTCAGGCGCTTCGACCCTGGCGCGCTCGCGGAAGCGCTCAAATTCACCGAGGTTTTACGCAATGCCCAATTGCAAGGCGGCGGCGTCAGCTTTGTGACGTTGTGCAGCGAGAATCCGCAATCGGTTGGACGCTCGGGCGCAGCGGACCCACCCGCGGACTATGCATGGAAGAAGCGCCGTTCATAGCGCGAGTGGAAGCCTGTGCCTTCTCCTCGCGGCTTCGCGGCGGCGCGCAAGCGCGCCGCTCATTCGATGGCGAGGTTGCCCGCGGAACTGGTTCCGGGCGCATCGGTCGCGACCGCGAGCCCCGTTTCGTACGCAAACCGGAACAGATCGGCGTCGCGGTCGATACCGAGCTTGCGCATTGCCCGCGTCTTCTGCGAGCTGATGGTCTGCTTCGTGCGATGAAGCCGCTCCGCGATTTCGTTGACGGACATGCCGGATACAAAAAGCCGCACCACTTCCATTTCACGCGTGGTCAGCGTGCGCGTGCGTGCGCTCGCGTTAGAGGCGAGTTCGGCGTGTGCGCCCTCGGGCGCGCGCGACGTGAGGCGGAAGTACGTGGCGCCCGCGTACACGGCATGAATCGCCGAGATCACGTGACCGGTGTCATGCGATTTGCCCAATACCCCATGCACCCCGAGGTTGGCGATCTCCTGAGCGATAGCGGGGTTTTCTATGGTTGTGAAGACCACGATCTTGAGCGCCGGATAAGTCCTTCGCAGGTAAGCGAGAAGGGTCA
Organism: Paraburkholderia terricola; assembly: GCF_003330825.1. NCBI lineage: Bacteria > Pseudomonadati > Pseudomonadota > Betaproteobacteria > Burkholderiales > Burkholderiaceae > Paraburkholderia > Paraburkholderia terricola. The sequence continues at coordinate 792,288 of NZ_CP024942.1, read as the reverse complement.
TGCCGTCGCCATACTCGCCGCCGGGCATTGCGTAGTCGGTGATGACGACGTCGCAGGGCACCGCGTTCAGCAGCCTGATACGTTCGCCCGAATCTCCGGCGGTACCCACGACGTCCAGCGTGGGAAGCACGGACAGCGCATGTTTGATACCCGAAAGCAGTGCCGGATGATCGTCGGCGAGTACGACACGAATCTTCATCGTGCTCATGTGGACCCCCGCAGAATATAAGAATGAATGTAGGCGGACTGGCTCGTGACTGTACCCGAAATTGACCCTCAGATGAACGACCGTGTGTCGAACATCGAAAGCGGCGCGTCGGGTGGCGGCACGATCGATCCGTCGCTGCCGGGCAGCGGCGATGGCAGTGTGCAGGTGGGCTCAAACGCGAACGCGTCGGGTTCGAACAGCACGGCGCTCGGCAACGGCGCGGTGGCAACGGGCATCAACAGCACGGCCACGGGTGTCGGCGCGACGGCGTCGGGTAGCAGCAGCACGGCGAACGGTGCGGGCGCAATGGCATCGGGTGAGAACAGCACGGCACTGGGCGCGAACGCCAGCGCGAATGGAAACAACTCCGTCGCACTGGGCGCGGGTTCGGTGGCGGATCGGGACAACAGCGTCTCGGTGGGCTCGATCGGCAACGAACGCCAGATCACCAACGTCGCGGCGGGCACCGCACCGACCGATGCGGTCAACGTGCAGCAGATGAACGACCAGATCGGCAGCGTGCGCTCCGACATGGAAGGCTATCGCCGCGACTCGAACGCGGGAACGGCGTCCGCCGTCGCACTGAGCATGCTGCCGCAGGCACCGGCTGCCGGAAAGAGCGTGGTGGGCATGTCGGGCGGCACATATGGCGGACAGTCGGCAGTCGCATTCGGTCTGTCGACCTACACGCCTAACGGCAAGTGGATCCTGAAGGGCGGTGGTTCGACCAACTCGCGCGGCACGGTAGCGGTCGGCGCTAGTGCCGGGTATGTCTGGTAATTCGCCGATGACCTGACTGCTGCATGCAGTCATTGCAGGGCCAAGGACGTTCGAGAAATCGGCGTCCTTTTTTTATGGAGTCGAGGTTTTGTCGCGGTGCCGGCAATGCTCCCCTTGTTTCCCGCGTTACCTGCTCGTGCATTCCCTCCACCTCCTCGACGTGGCTGGCACTGCTGACTTCGTCGTTCAAAACGTGACCACGCCGCCGCGTGTTTCGAAGCAGGCGCGGACACTTCGTCAGCACCATTAGATGCGCCCCGCATTGGTGCGGCATCCTGCCTTCGTCTATCGGCAGCCGCACGATTGATCTAGGTCACAACAGACCAAAGCCGCACGCGTACGCTGCACGAGTTGCATGCGTTATCGGTGCGCGCACGAATCATCGAGCCCGCCAGCAGCCTGCGGGGCAGCCGCTAGCGCGGCTCAATCAATGTAGCAACGGAGGACGGTGTCATGGACGCAGCCACGCAATTGGCGCGCAGTCAGGAAATTGCCGGGAAAGTCGCGTGCGTGCTGGAAAAGCGCACGCAGAACGCAATGGAGCAATACGGGAAACGGTTGCGCGCAGCCGTCGACGGCGACGCCGGCAGCGACCAGAGCGTGACCTCATTCGCGGCGCAACTCAACCCCTTGAGCGCATGGCATTACGCCGTCGACGTCGCACAGCGCTCGCTGCTGTTCTGGGACACGATGCGCGAGCGCGGCACGCAATACGTCGAACGCGCTTCGCAGGAACTCAAGCCCGCGCTTCATTTCGACTACGACATCGTGCTCGACGCGAGGCATTTCCCGCGCCCCGTCAATTACGCGCTGCTGTATATCAAGCCGCCCGAAGGCGTGATCGTCGACGCGAAAAAGCGGCCTTATCTGATCATCGATCCGCGCGCCGGCCACGGTCCGGGCATTGGCGGCTTCAGAGACGATTCGCAGGTCGGCGTCGCGCTGCGCGCGGGCCACCCCGTGTACTTCGTCGTGTTCTTCCAGAACCCCGAACCCGGCCAGACCCTGCTCGACGTATGCGCCGCCGAACAGGAGTTCGTCAGGAAGGTGCGTGCGCTGCATCCCGACAGCGCGAAGCCGGCCATCATCGGCAACTGCCAGGGCGGCTGGGCCGCGATGATGCTCGCGAGTTCGTCGGCGGAGGATACCGGTCCCGTCGTCATCAACGGCGCGCCGATGTCGTACTGGAGCGGCGCGTGGAGCGACGGCGCAGGCGACAATCCGATGCGCTATGCGGGCGGGATACTGGGCGGCACGTGGCTCGCGTCGTTTTCGTCCGATCTCGGCAACGGCAAGTTCGATGGCGCCTATCTCGTGCAGAACTTCGAGAACCTGAACCCGGCCAACACGTTGTGGGACAAGTACTACCACGTCTACGACAACATCGACACGGAGCCGCCACGCTTTCTGGAATTCGAGCGCTGGTGGGGCGGCTACTACCTGATGAACCGCGAAGAGATCGAGTGGATCACGCGCAATCTGTTCATCGGCAACAAGCTCTGGTCGGGCGAAGTGCGCGGCGTTTCGGGCGAGGCGTTCGACCTGCGCGAGATCCGCTCGCCGATCATCCTGTTCGCCTCGATGGGCGACAACATCACGCCGCCGCAGCAGGCCTTCAACTGGGTGACCGATCTCTATGGCAGCACCGAGGAAATCAAGGCGCGCGGCCAGGTCATCATCGGGCTGATGGACCAGGAGGCCGGACATCTTGGCGTTTTCGTGTCGGGCAAGGTGGCGAAGAAGCAGCATGCGCAGATTGTCAACGTGCTCGAGATGATCGAGACGCTCGCGCCGGGCCTCTACGCGATGCTGATCGACGAGGTGAACGGCGCCGACGGGAAGGTCGCTTACGAGGTGACATTCGTCGAACATCGTCTCGAAGAAATCGCGCAGCATTTCAACCGCTTCAAGCGCGAGGACGAAAAGCCGTTCGAAGCCGTTGCCGAGCTTTCCGAATTCAACCAGCGCGCCTATGAATTGTTCATGCAGCCCTACGTTCAGTGGATGTCGAACGAGACCACTGCGCGATGCCTGCGCCAGTTTCATCCGCTACGCTTTCAGCGCTGGGCCTTTTCGGATCTGAATCCGTGGCTTGCCTGGCTGCGCCCGGCGGCTGAAGCGGTCAAGGCGAACCGGCAGCATGCCGACGATATCGCGCCGTGGCGCGCGCTCGAACATCGCGGCGCGGAAATCGTCAGCGCCTCGCTCGACCACTATCGGGCGATGCGCGACGCCGGCACCGAGTCGCTGTTCTTCAGCCTCTACACCGCGCCCTTCCTGCTTCATTTCGCGCAACGGTATCGCAGTCGCGAGATCGCCGTGTCCACGGCTACTAATCCGCGCGAACTGCCTTTCGTGAAGGAGGCATTGGCGTCAATCGCGCAGGGCGGCTACGACGAAGCGGTTGCGCGCGCGGCCTTCCTGCTTGGACGCAGCGGCGAGCCGCTCTCGCTTGCCCGGCTTGCGACGCAGCGTGAACTGGCTGAAGCCTACGCCGAATATCTGCCGAGCTTGCCGCCCGATCAGTGGCGGCGCGTTCGCGGCGAACAGGAACTCATCGCGACTTATGAGCCGCAACAGGCCATCGCGACGCTTCCCGCGCTGCTCGCCAAACCGGACGACCGCCAGCGGCTGCTGACGTTGCTGGACAGTCTGCTGGCCGACACGCGCGTGCAAAGCGTGCCGCCGACCGCGCACCAATGGGACGCGTTGCAACGCATTCGCGCGGTGCTCGGCGCGGCTCCCGCGGTGCGGCCAGAGCACGCTCTGTCATGAGCGTGCCCATATTTCCCACTGAGGACTCGTCCGTGGAACCCAGACACGCGAAGTATCGCCAGCTCATTGCCCACTGTCAGACACTCGCGCCGATGCCCACGGCCGTGGTCCATCCATGCGACAGAAGCTCGCTGGAAGGCGCCGTGGAAGCGGCGCGCAGCGGCCTGATCGTGCCGATCCTCGTCGGGCCGCGCGCTCGCATCGAATCGCTTGCCGCCGAGTGCAAGCTTTCGATTAGCGATTATCAGATCGTCGACGCGCCGTTCAGCGAGGCCTCGGCAGCCGCGGCCACGCAACTGGTGCGCGAGGGCAAGGCCGAGGCGCTGATGAAAGGCAGCCTTCACACCGACGAGCTCATGGCCGAGGTCGTCCGGCGCGATGCGGGGCTGCGCACCGGCCGGCGCGTCAGCCATTGCTTCGTGATGGACGTGCCCGCCCACGCGGACGCGCTGATCGTCACCGACGCCGCCGTGAACATCGCGCCGACGCTGGAGGAAAAGGTCGACATCCTGCAAAACGCGATCGACCTTGCGCACGCGCTTCAGTTTCCGGAGGTACGGGTGGCGATTCTCTCGGCCATGGAGACCGTCAGCCCAAAGGTGCCCTCGACCATCGAAGCCGCCGCGCTATGCAAGATGGTGGATCGGCGGCAGATCACGGGTGCGCTCGTCGACGGCCCGCTTGCGCTCGATAACGCCATCGACCCCGAGGCCGCGCGCATCAAGCAGATCGATTCGCCCGTGGCCGGGCGCGCCAATGTCCTCATGGTGCCCGACCTCGAAGCGGGCAACATGCTTGCCAAGAGCCTGTCGTTCCTCGCGGGCGCGGACGCGGCCGGCATCGTGCTCGGAGCGCGTGTGCCGATCATCCTGACGAGCCGCGCGGATTCGCTCATTACGCGACTCGCCTCCTGTGCGGTGGCGGTGCTCGTCGCGCAGGCGCGGCGCGAAGCCGCGAAGATCGTCGGGTGACGTCATGGCAGATGTGATTCTGGTTCTGAACGCAGGCTCGTCGAGCATCAAGTTCTCCGCATTCGAGGAGCAGGGCGACGCGCTCGATCTGGTCGTGCATGGCCAGGTCGAGGGCCTGTACACGAGCACCGCGCGGTTCGAAGCCGTCGACCGTCACGGCGAGCACCATGCGAGTGAACGGAGCGACGGCGGCGAGCTGGACCACCGGCAAGGATTGGAGATTATCGGCGCGTTCCTGAGCGAGCATCGCGAAGGGCACAGCCTCGTCGCGATCGGCCATCGCGTCGTACACGGCGGGCAGCGCTTCAGCGGTCCCGTGCGAGTCACGCCTGACATAACGGACGAGTTGGAGAAGCTTACGCCGCTCGCGCCGCTGCATCAGCCGCACAACCTGAAGGCCGTCCGCATTCTCGGCGAATTGCAACCGGGCGTGCCTCAGGTGGCGTGCTTCGATACGGCTTTTCATCGCACGCAACCCGAGGTGGCCCAGGCGTTCGCGCTGCCCAGATCGATCACCGGCCTGGGCGTGCGGCGCTACGGCTTTCATGGGCTTTCCTACGAGTACATCGCGAGTGTGCTGCCCGACGTCGCGCCGAAGGCGGCAAGCGGACGCACCGTGGTCGCGCACCTTGGCAACGGCGCGAGCATGTGCGCGCTCGTGGCGGGCAGGAGCGTGGCGAGCACGATGGGTTTCACCGCCGTGGACGGATTGCCGATGGGTACGCGGTGCGGCAGCCTGGACCCCGGCGTCGTGCTCTACCTGATGGAAGCGCTCGGAATGGATGCGCATGCCGTCGAGGATCTGATCTATCGCCGCTCGGGTCTGCTCGGCGTATCCGGCGTATCGAGCGACATGCGCGTGCTGCTCGCCAGCGACGATCCTCACGCCCATTTCGCCATCGAGCTTTACATCTACCGCATATCGCGCGAGCTTGGCGCGCTTGCCGCGGCAATGGACGGGATCGACGCGCTGGTTTTCACGGCGGGAATCGGCGAGCATGCGGCGGCGATTCGCGAGGGCGTGGTGCGGCACGCGGCCTGGCTCGGCGCGGAACTCGACGCCGAAGCGAACCGCAACGGCGGAGCGCTCATCACCACGGCATCGAGCCGGATGTCGGCGTGGGTCATCCCGACCAACGAAGAGCTGATGATCGCGCGCCATACGCGCGAGGTTCTCAAATGAAGGAGCAACGTCATGTCGTCTGAACCCGCCGAGGGATTACGTCCTGTACTAGCGGGCATGAAAGCGCTGGTCACCGGCATTGCCAACGAACACTCGATTGCATACGGTTGCGCCAAGGCGTTTCGCGAGCTCGGCGCGGATCTGGCCATCACCTACGCCTCGGAGAAGGCGAAGCCTTATGTCGAACCGTTGGCGAGCGAGCTTGGCGCAGAGCTTCTGCTGCCGCTCGATGTCGGTGACGCGGCGCAGCTTCAATCGGTATTCGGGCAGATCGGGCAGCGCTGGGGACGTCTCGACATTCTGCTGCACTCCATCGCGTGGGCGCCGAAAGACGATCTGCATGGCGGACTGCTGCATTGCTCCAGCGAGGGCTTTGCGCGCGCGATGGACATTTCGTGTCATTCATTCGTGCGCATGGCGGCGCTTGCCGCGCCGCTCATGGACCAGGGCGGCACCCTGCTCACGATGAGCTATTACGGCGCCAACAAGGTCGTGCCGAACTACAGCGTGATGGGGCCGGTGAAGGCCGCGCTCGAAGCCTGCACGCGCTACCTCGCCTATGAGCTCGGACCGAAGGGCATTCGCGTGCATGCGATTTCGCCGGGTCCGCTCAAGACGCGGGCGGCCTCCGGCCTCAAGGACTTCGACCTGCTCCTCAACGAGGCGGTCGAACGCGCGCCGCTCGGCGAGCTGGTCGACATCATGGATGTGGGCTACACCTGCGCGTTTCTCGCCACGCCCTACGCGCGGCGGGTTTCCGGCGAAACGCTGTATGTCGACGGCGGCGTCAACATCATGGCCTGATCTGGCTTTGGAGAGAAAACATCATGGCTGAGCTTTTACTGGGTAATGTCGAAGAAAGCGTTCTGGACGAGGAAATCAGCGAGTTCCTGCAGAGATACGGCTTCCCTCCGTTCGATTCGATCGAGCGCGTGCCCGCGGGAATCGGACGGCCCGTCGCGCTGCTAATGTTCAGCAACCTTTCGGCGGAGGCACTCAACCTGCTCCGGTCGAGAATTCACAACATGTTCTGGAAGAATCACACCATCACTGCGCAGATCCTGCTGGAACGGGAAGACTGAGCCGCAAAAGAGGGCGACCAATGAGCATTCTGATCAGGCTGTTTCATCGTGAAGGCGCATCGGAAAAGCACACCCGGAATTCCGCACAGGTGAGCGACACCATCGAGCGCATTGCAAAACTGACTCCGCAGTTGCGGCTCGCGGAGCATTATCGTGAGCGCCTCGCGGCGTCGGTCACGACTTCGCTCGACTATGTCCGGGCATTGGTGGACGACATGCCGCCGGCACGCGAGGCGAGCGCATCCGCCTGGATGACGGACCCGTATATTCGGGCCTTTTTCGCCACGCCGGAAGAGGTGCCGCGCGTCCTGAGTCATGCCACTGAACTGCATGCCTATTTCGATGCCCACCCCTTGGCGAACGAGGTCTTCGCCGTGCTCGGCATGTCGATGACTGAACGGCGGACATTCGGCGTGGCGCAACACGAATCGACGGCGCGTACCGACGTGCAACTCACCACCGTGAGCTTCAGCGATCACCGGGCACGCGTATGCGCCGACACCGAAGACACGCTTCGAGAGGAGATCGTGCGCCGTGTGGTGGATCAGCTCGTGCTCGTCGCCATCGAACGAATCGGGGCGGACGTGTCGCGCCGCGGCGAGCTCGAGCAGGAGCGTGCGCTGCTCAAGACGCGCCTGGCTCTGTTGCAGCGGCAAGGCAGCGGGATGAGCGCCGTGTTGGGCGCGCAGCCGTTGTCCAGTTTCGTGGAGGTGGCGCACCTGCAAGCGGAGCTGGAAAAGAACGACGCGGAGATGGCGCGTCTGGGACTCGCGACCGAGGCGATCGACCGTCGTCTGGAGACTATTGCCGAGGTACTCGGCTCGCCTGCGGAACACCTGCATGTAGTCAAGCGGGAACTGCGGCTCGATCACATGAACGTGATCGCGGAGAACGGATACGCTCGCGAGGGCGCAACGATCGAATTGAGGCTCGCAAGCATGCCGGAAACAGCGGGTGCGATGCGGGCGTTTGCGCTGGTGCGATTCGCACGCGTCGATTTACTGCCGGCGCCCAGCATGGCCGATGAAGAGCGAAAGTTCCTGGTCTGACGCCGCCGCGAACGCTATCGCATCGTGTGTCGGGGTGCCTTAAGCGTCAAAGGGGCGAATGTGTGAATGAAGGGCGGCGGCTAAACCTCTGATCGTTGACGAGGCTCGGGATGCGACGTCACCCAACGCCGCGTGATGTATCGCCCTTCCCGGTTCAGCGCCGCGTCGTTGGTCATGACGCGCGCCGGGCTACCGGCGACGGTTACGCCTGCGACCACGTCTCTCGTCACTACGCTGCCCGCTCCGATCGTGACGTTGTCGCCGATAGTCACTGCTTCGACGATGCAGACGTTAGGGCCGATATATACGTTGTTCCCAATCGTGGCGGCCTTGCCGTGATTGCTGCCAATCGTGGTGCATTGGGAAATATTGCAATTCGAACCGAACACGGCGGTTTCATTGACCACGATGCCGCCAAAATGCGAAATGAAGAAGCCCGGACCAATCGTGGTTCCAACGGGAATGACGATTCCAAATTTTCGTTGAGTCGCACGCAACTTTGCCCGAAGCATGAAACCGATTACGCCGTTCCGGTGAGCGCTCGCCAGGCGAAACCAGAACATGTAGTTGAAGCCCTCGTTGCCAATGAACTTCCTCATGAAGCATTTCAAGTCGATTCGCCCCGCCACGCGAAAGAGGTCGCTTTTTATCAGTTCAATAGTTGTTTTCATCGTTTTTGGCAACCGTTGAAAAGTCTTCACCTCCGGTACCTTATACCCATTCGACGCCAGGATATGTGAGGTACAAAACCATCCGTGGGAAGTAAAAGCAGGCCCCTGCCCCCTAGCGTAACGAGCATGCGGCGAATCCATTTGCGGCGAATCGCACCATCGGTACAGCAAGGAACTCAACCACGTTGCCCGGCATTCCGTAGCGCCGACGACCCATTCAGGTGCCATTCCAGCGTTCTTGCTATCCCTTTTTCACAGCTCTCGATCGGACGCCATTGCAGTTCGCGCATCGTCTTGCTCGCATCGATCGCGTAACGCCAATCATGACCAGGACGGTCGGCGACGAATTTCACGAGACGCGCATGCGGCGCTCCGTCGGGTCGAGCCGGTCCATCAGCGTGCAGATGAGCGCCACGATATCGACGTTTCTCCATTCGTTGCACCCCCGACGTTATAGGTTTCTCCCACCGTCGCGGATGTTGGAGCCATTGCCGCACACCGGAATATCGGCTCCCTCGAGGCAGCGCCTGACGACGGTCGGGATGAATTTCTCTTCATGCTGGTAGGGGCCGTAGTTGTTCGAGCAATGAGTGGTCGATACCGGCAGAGCCTCGTCGAGATCGCCCGGCGCCTCGGCGCACTCGTCTTGCGCTGGGCTCGCTAGGACCGGCCACGGCTAGTCCGATTCGGCGTCGTCGGACGGCTTGACCAGAAAATCGTTGTAGCTCCGGTTCCGGATCCAGGACGGCGCGCGTCCGCGGCCGCTCCAGGTGGCACCGGTCACGGGGTCCTGGTATTTCATCTGAAGCGGTTTGGTGTTGTAGGTGCCTCGCCGGTCGACGCGTAACTGGTTAGGCACGAGGTTGAAGAAGTTCATGACCTGGCGGACGTGTTCGATAGCCGCGTTCTGCTCCTGCTGCCAGGCGACCGATATCCGCTCATCGAGTTGCGCGAGCTGCTGCTTCAGCATCTTTACCCTGCTGCTCATGTTCTCTTTCCGTAATACATGACCAAGTTGTCGCCAGAGTCCGATAACCACATTGTGAGATTTCAAGTGAGATGTGAAATGCAATCGTAATACTATCGAGTTGAATTTTAAATATCAACTGATATCCTTCCGGCCATGTACACGGCGACCAAACCCCAGCGGCTGAGCCGCGAAGAAAGTCGATTGCAGACTCGGGCAGATTTGCTTGCTGCGGCGAAGCGGCTGTTTGTCGAGAAAGGTTTCGGTGGTACGTCTCTCAGGGATATCGCGGCCGAGGCAGGTTATACGCAGGGCGCTTTCTATTCGAACTTCGCGAGCAAGGAAGATCTGTTCGTGGAACTGATGCGAGAGCGGTCGAGGACGCAAGTGAGCGACATTGGCCGAACGTTGAGCGACCCGTCTGCGTCTGCGGACGACATATTGAACGCGTTGGAGGTCTGGGCGCAGACGCTCGATGCAGAGCCCGAATGGTCTGTGTTGGGCGTTGAATTCAAGCTTCAGGGACGCCGCAACCCCGTTTTTGCAACGGCCTCACAGGCGCTGCTGGACGCTCATCGTGATGGCCTTGCCTATTGCATCGGGCAGATTTTCGCCAGGCTGGAAAAAGTGCCGCCCGAATCGCCGACCGTATTGGCGGCGGCCTTCATGGGTCTCTCACAAGGCCTCGCGCTGCAGCGGTCGATGCTGGCCGAGGCGCCCATTGGACACATGATCATGGTGTTCCTGCGCAGCCTGTTGGCCGCGGCGCCGCGGGTGCGCTGATCTGCAAGAATGACCTTCGTTAAAGCGGAAGCCGGAGTTTGTTTCCAACTTCCGCTTGATGAGTCATCACCTCACGCACCGGAACCCCGCATACACATGCTGATAATGCGGCTGAAACCAGTTGCGGAACGCCGGTCGCAACATGCACCGCGCGGTGCGCGACGACCCGCCCTTGATCACGTAGTGCTGCCCGTCGAAAAAGTTGGCCGAATAGCCGGGATAAAACGGAAACGCTTCAAACCCCGGCAGTGCGTCGAACAGCGTCGACGTCCATTCCCAGCCATTCCCGAATTGACCTTCGACACCGAACGCGCTGACGTTATCCGGATACGCGTCGACCGGCTGCGGGTCCCAACTGCGAAAATCGAAATTGCCCGACGCGGCATGCGGCGCACCCTGCGCCGCGCGTTGCCATTGCGCCTCCGTGGGCAGCGCCTTGCCGGTCCAGCGTGCGTAGGCGCTCGCTTCGGCGTGGCTCACGTAGACGGGCCAGTCGAGCGGCAGCGGCACTTCGTCGAACATCGTGCGCAGCATCCATGCGCCTTGATCTCCGTCGGGCCGCGACCAGCAGGCGGGGTGCTCGATCTGCTCGGCTTGCCTCCACGCCCAATCGTTATCCGACCACCATTTGCGCTCGCGATAGCCGCCTGCCTCGATGAACTCGCGAAACGCGCCGTTCGTCACCATGTAGCGATCGATCTCGAAGGCGGGCACGTCGACGCGCATTTCGCCGAACTCGTTGTCCCAGCCGAAGCGGCCGCCGTCGCGCGGCATGCCGAGCAGCGCGGCGCCGGCCGGCACGCCGACCATCGAAGACAATTCGCCGCCGCGTTCGCCACGTGTGCGTACCGGCTCGCGCAAGTCCGTGACCTTCTGTTCGAGCGGTAGCTGATGCAGCATGTACGCGAGCGTTTCGGCATGCATCAGCCGATGCTCGATCGCGACATTCAGCAACTGCTCCGACGCGTCGGCTTGCGTGCCGCCGCGGCCGACACGCGCCGAGTCGGTCAGCGCATCGAGCTCGCGGTCGATCTGTTCGCGCGCGCGCGAACCATATGCGCGCACCGTGTCGAGCGACGGCCAGTCGCCTGGCTGATCGGTCGGAAAACCGCCGTCGACGGGGTCGATGCCGAAAGCGAAGAGCTGATCGAGCCGCGGGTCGAACGCCGGCAGATCGCACAAACGCTGATCGAACAGATTGCGATCGAACGCTTCCAGATGGCCGATGTAAAACACGATCCGGTGGCGCTCCCGGATCGGCCGTTCGTACAGAAACTCGGGTTTGACGATGGAAAACAATGCGTCGGTGACTTGACGCGCGTCGATGAGACGCTGGACGAGCGGGTGGTGCGGGGCGGGGTCGCGATTCATTTCGCCGGGTCTCCTTGCGGGGGACGGACTAAGACTGTACCCGGTCGCAGCAGCCATGCCAAGGCGAAAGCGCGCTGAAAAAGCATGTGGACGGGGGTCCGGCGGCGCGAGCCAGTCCCCGGCTCGCGGCTCAGACCTGCCGCAATCCTTCGAGATCGACGATGCGGATGCGCTTGCCGTGCGTGTCGATCAGGCCACGCTTTTGAAATCTTGACAGGGTGCGGCTCACGGTTTCGAGCGTCATGCCGAGATAGCTGCCCATGTCCTCGCGCGTCATGCGCAAGTTGAATTCCGCCGATGAATAGCCCCGCTGCGCATTGCGCTCGGAAACGTCGAGCAGGAATGCGGCGACACGTTCGTCCGCCGACAGCGAACCGAGCACGATCATCTGCGCGGCCTCGCGCACGATCTGCTCGCCGAGCAGCTTATGCAAACGCTCCTGCATCGGGCCGCTTTCGCGGCACAACGATTTGAGCGCGTCGTACGGGACGATGCAAACGGTGCTGTCTTCGAGCGCGAGCGCGCTGCATGCATGCACGTCGTCGCTGATGCCGTCGAGACCGAGCGCCTCGCCCGCGATGCGCAGGCCGGTCACCTGATCGCGGCCGTCACGATGCGCCATGACGGTTTTCATCGAGCCGGAGCGCACGGCGTAAATGTTGTCGAAGCGGTCGCCGCTGCGATACAGCGCTTCGCCGCGCCGCACGGAGCGCGCGGCGCAGATCAGCGTTTCGAGCTTCGACAGTTCGGCGGACGACAAACCTTGGGGCATGCAGAGCTGCCGCATCGCACAGCTCGAACAGCGCGCGGCGGTGCGCGCGGTCGCCCTCGGCGGCGCGATGTGGCGGCCGCGCAGCGGCGATTGCGCGGCGGGTTCGGCACTGCCGATGGAGCGAGCAGCAACGGTGGGAGTCAGCATGTTCGGCAGCCATTGATCGGGATGACAACGGATTGTCCCACCGGCCATGCGCGCCGCTTAGCGGCAAAACGACGCGTTCGCACGGTCGGGTCGCTTGCGCGACGTCAGACTGTTTGGCGTCGCGAATTGCCGCGCGTCGTGAGAAGGCGGAGCTCGCGGCTCTAGCCGTCGACGCAGCGCCGCCGCACTCGTGATGCGCCGCGAAGCGCGTCACGACGCCGAGCCGGCTTCCTTGCTTTCCTTGGCCGCGGCGGATGGAATCAGCAGCACGGGCAAGCTCGCTTGCCGTACGCAACGCTCGGCCACGCTGCCGAGAATCAGACGCTGGAAACCGCGCCTGCCGTGCGTGCCCATCACCAGCAGATCGGCGTTGAAATCGGCGGCCGCCTTCAGCACGACCGCGGAAACGTCGTCGAGCGACGACGCTTCGGTTACCACGAGTTCGCCCTTCACGCCTTGCGCGGCCATGAACCTGGCGAACTCCGCGCCGAGTTCCTTGCCTTCGTCGATGAGACGATTGCGCAGAACCGAAGGGTCGTAGCCCGGCGCTTCGAAGTACAACGGCGTGTTCTCGACCACATACAACGGCTGCAAAACCGCACCCGAGGATTTGGCGAGCGCGAGCGCTGCTTCGAACGCACGGCGCGAGGTTTGGCTGCCATCGACCGCTACAAGGATGCGTTGGTACATATCGACTCCGTGTCAGAAGGATTCGGATTGCCACAGCCGCTTGGCGGACCGGGCGGCTTGACGGTGCATGACCGCTTCGAGTTTTAATGATCGCTGAAAAACGGCCATGCGGCAGGATGTAAATCAAACACTTGTCAAATTCGACGACACCGCCGCCTGACGCGAGAGCGCCGTGCAGCAAGCACTGGCGGCCTTCATCGCAATCCATGACGCATATCGCCGGCTAGGGTGAAACATGATTTGCCTTACAATCAAAACCTACTCAGACAAGCTGCTTCAGCCCCGCTGATGAACGAGCGCAAAACGACGGGCTTGCCCGACAAAATCTACGGCGACATCCTCAATCGCATTCTCGAAGGCGAATACAAGGAAGGCGAACGGCTGCCCACCGAGCATGCGTTGGCCGAACGCTTTGCGACTTCGCGGCCGACCGTGCGCGAAGCCCTGGCGCGCTTGCGGGCGGACGGCATCATCATGACGCGGCATGGTTCGGGCACCACGGTCGCGCGGCGGCCCGATCCGGATGTGCGCCGTTTCGCGCCGCTCGAAACGCTGTCCGACATCCGCCGCTGCTATGAGTTTCGTATCGTGACGGAAGCGGGCGCGGCGGAGCAGGCGGCGCTCAAGGCCGACGCCGACGACATCGCCGCGATCCAGCACGCGTGGGAGCAACTGGAGCGCATCATCGAAACACGGGGTATCGGCGCAAAGGACGACTTCATGTTCCACCTGGCGGTGGCGCGCGCATCGAAGAATCCGTTTTTCATCACGGTCATGTCGTTTATCGAAGAGCAAATCGTGTTCAGCATGAACCTGTCGCGCAATCTGTCGCTCGTGAAAACGGTGGAGCGCCAACGGCTCGTGCAGGCCGAGCATATGGCGGTGCTCGACGCGATTCGCCGTAAGGACGCGCCCGCGGCCGGAAGGGCGATGCGGGCGCATCTCGAGAATGCGCTGGAGCGGATGTTCGGCTCCTAGGCTGGGACGTTCGCGTGCTTCACCGCAGTGTTGCGGGCGGAGCATGGAGCGGCACTGCGTCGCCGCACCACCGGGCCGTCCAGCTCCCGGCCCGGGGCGTGCGATTTGCCCGCTTGGTTGCCACCAAGCGGGCACGACTAAGCGGGCACTACCAAGCAGCCACTAAGCCGCGGCGGCGATCGGCCCGAACAGCGCGGTACGGGTTTTCGGACTCACCGCGATGTCCAGCGCGACGGCCCGCTCCACACCGATCTGCAACGGCGCGCCGAGCCGGCTGATCTCGATGCCGGTCTTGCGCAGCAGCCGTTCGATCGGCGTCGTCGTCACCGTGACGTAGCGCGTGATGCCCATGCGGTCCGCGAACGTGACGAGCTCGTGAATCGCCTGCATGGTCACATCGGCAAAGCCGAACGACTGCTCCTCGCCGCTGGTTTCGATCGCGAAGCGGCTCAGTTCCCAGATGTGCCTGCCGACCGGCGCCTCCGCGCCGTGCAGCAATTGCGGGAACGTGTCCTTGAGCATGTTGGGGCCTTCGGTGGGCATCAGGCGCCAACAGCCGCGCACCTGCCGGTCCTCGCCTTGAATCAGCATGTAATGCGGCCCGAGTGCGTCGTAGCCGTCTATTTCCATGCCCGCGATAGTGGGGATGTCCCATCCCAGACGCCCGTGAAAAACGCGGGCTCGTAGACGGTACATTTCGTTGATATCGGCGTTGTCGAATTCCTGCCGCATTCCAATCCGGATTGCTGTTTGCATGACGTTCTCCTGAACGTGTTGGGGTACCCAATACGCAGGAAAACTTATGCATTCTGAATCTTTGCGCTACCTACCTACCTGGATAGGTGTGCATGCTTATCGGATAACGCAGAATTCGAGACAGCATCTGCACATAACCGACGGGACACGACAATGGAACTCCTCGAAAATCACTGGAAACCGCAAACCGATATTCAAACGCGCCCCGCGCAGGCTCCCTCGGCCGTGGACCGCGTTTTGATCATTGCTTACCGCAAAAAGAAAAAAGAGAGCCAGCGCCGTTTCTGGGCGCGCTTCGGCGTAACGCAGTCGCGCGGCAGCCGGTTCGAATCGGGCGCTGAGATTCCGGCGCCGGTCTCGATCCTGCTGGGTCTGTACTTCACGAAAACCGTGTCCGACGCGGATCTCGGCCGGGCCGAACGGGTGCTGTATAGCCGCGACGCGGCCGCATTGTTCAACCCGGGTCAATAAGCCCGAGCTGCGCCGCAATCACGGCCGCCGCGCGGCGCGAATTCACACCGAATTTCGTCCTGATGTTTTTCATATGGAAGTTCACCACGGCTTCCGAACAGTTCAGGATGTGGGAGATTTCCCATGTGGATTTACCGCGCGCGGTCCATTTCAGACATTCACGTTCACGCGGCGTGAGTTTGGGCAATAAGGTCTGAGTGTGGGTATTCAAATGGCGCTGGGCGGTGTCGATCACCAGGTCGCGCAATAACACCAGGTTCGGCAACGCAACGTCGATATGACGCCAGAAGGCGTCGGTCGGGTTGCTGTCGTTGACGAAGCACATCATGCCGGCTTGCTGGTTGGGTCCGTGAATCGGCAAGGTCACCCCGGCACGCAGGCCATGCCCGCGAGCTTCCTCGTACATTGACTGCTGCTCGGCGGTAGTAAAAATGTCCGGCGACCAGATCAATGGCGTGGCGCGTGTCGCGCAATGGCTGACGGTTGGGTCGATGTGAGCCAGTCCCTGATCGTCATAGGCGCGGCGCCATGCCGGCGCATAGGTGCTGCGCACGTAAGCGTCTTCCAGGCGCATGGTCGGGCGCGGCAGCATCGCGATCAAAAGCCTGTCGAAACCCCATGTTTCGGCAAGGTCGACAATCGCGCTGAACCATTCCGCTTCGTCGACGGCGTTCTGCAGCGGCGCCATCTGCTCGATAAAGTGTAACGGCAATTTTCAACTCTCTCAGGCTCGCAACGTCCCGTTGCGGTTTAATTGCGGTACGGTATTCCGTCCGGCTGTTGTGTATTCACAATCTAACACTAAAAATAACTTCGCAAAGCCGACATCTAATGTGCATAAAGGCGTTGCGAGGGGCGGCCAGGGAGCGAATGAAACGCAGCCCATGCGAAATTCCCTGAACGCCACGACGATTCCAAGCCGATAAAAGTGGTGAAACTCTTCGCGGCAACCGGTCTGTTTTTTCATCGGCCTGCATTATTAGCTAATTCAGGCTAATAACCCTCTTCATAATCGGGCGATACCTTCCCACTCGACATGTCGGATTTCGTTGCCCGTTTGCGGGGCTCCGTGTCTTTGGCCGCTCATTGTCATATAACGACGCGTTTCCGGCTTTGTCGCTGACCATTCTCAGATTCCTGCAAGTTGTTTGACAAATTTGCGGGCCCAATGCTAACTTCAATGCCCCTACCTGTTCACCGGGTTTGAGGCGCCATGAACGAATCTCCCATACTCGACAGTGAATTCGCCGCTTCGGTCATGGCCGTGCCGCCGCTGGCGCGCCGCGCCGACTACGCGCTCGATCCCGCCGCAAACCTGGCGCTGATTCGCCACATCGAAGCCGGCGGCGTGCGCACCTTGCTGTATGGCGGCAACGCGAATCTTTATCACGTCGCCGTCAGCGAATACCGCGACTTGCTCGATCTGCTCGCCGACGCCGCGAGCCCGGGCACGCGCGTGATCCCGGCAATCGGTCCCGACTACGGAAAAATGCTGGACCAGGCGCGCATCCTTGCGCAAAGCCGTTATCGGACGGCGATGGTGCTGCCGCTCGGCGGTTTCACGACCTCCGGGGGCGTCGAGGCGGGGCTGACGCGCATCGTCGACACGGCAGGCATTCCCCTCACGCTGTACATCAAGAACGAAGACTACGTCGAGGTCGACACGCTGGCGCGCATGGTCGACCGTGGCACGCTGCTGGCCGTGAAATACGCGATCGTGCGCGCCGATCCCGCGAACGATCCTTATCTGCGCCGCCTGCTGCAACAGGTGCCGGCCGCCAAAGTGGTGTCCGGCATGGGCGAGCGGCCGGCGCTCGTGCACGTGCGCGAGTTCGGTCTCGCCGCATGGACCACGGGTTCGGGATGCATCGCGCCGCGCATGGTCATGGCGTTGCTGCACGCCGTCAAGTCCGGCGATCGGGACACGGCGCAGCGTCTCCACGATGCCTTCCTGCCGCTCGAAACCTTGCGCGACGATATCTCGCTGATCCGCGTGCTGCACGACGCGGTCACGTTCTCGAAGATCGCCGACATGGGGCCGATTTTGCCGCTGCTCAGTTCGACGCCGCCCGAACATCATGCGAAGATCGAGCACGCCGCGCGGGAACTGCTTGCGTTGGAACGGCGGTTCGCACAAGCCGATGCATAACGGCGCCTCGCCACGCCCGCCCATGCCTACCACACCATCAACCCGAAACGAGAAAGCACCAGCATGACCGACAACAGCCGACGCTATCCCGATCCCTCCGTCCGCGTGCTCGATCCGCGCTTCAAGTCGCTGATCCTTGCCTCCGCTTCCGTCGAGTGTCTGTATCAAGGCACGCGCTGGTCCGAGGGGCCGGTCTGGTTCGGCGACGGCCGCTATCTGCTGTGGAGCGACATTCCGAACGACCGCATCCTGCGCTGGGACGAACCCAGCGGCACGGTCACGACCTATCGCCAGTCGTCGAACAATGCGAACGGCCATACGCGCGATCGCCAGGGCCGACTCGTCAGTTGCGAGCATCTGACGCGCCGCGTCACGCGCACCGAATACGACGGCTCGATCACCGTGCTCGCCGACCGTTATCGCGGCAAGCGCTTCAATTCGCCGAACGACGTCATCGTGAAGTCGGACGGCTCGATCTGGTTCACCGATCCGACCTTCGGCATCGACAGCTTTTACGAGGGCGAGCGGCAGGACTCGGAACTGCCGGCATGCGTGTATCGCATCGACGGCCAATCCGGCGAAGTCAGCGTGGTCGCCGACGGCGTGCTCGGACCCAACGGCCTCGCGTTTTCGCCGGACGAGTCCGTGCTGTACGTCGTCGAGTCGCGCGGCGAGCCGCGCAAGATCCGCGCGTTCGACGTCGACGGCAACGGCCTGGCGCTGTCGAACAATCGCGTGCTGATCGACGCCGGCCCCGGCACGCCCGACGGCTTTCGCGTCGACGTGCACGGCAATCTGTGGTGCGGCTGGGGCATGGGCACCGACGAACTCGACGGCGTGCGCGTTTTCACGCCGCAAGGCGAGCCCATCGGCCACATTGCGTTGCCGGAACGCTGCGCGAATGTGTGCTTCGGCGGCCGCCATCGCAACCGGCTCTTCATGGCGGCAAGCCACGGGCTCTATTCGCTCTACGTCAACACGCAGGGCGTGCAAGGCGGCTGAGTTCGGCGCGCGTCCGCGCGCATCGGCGCGCATCGACGACTTGCCTGACAAGTGCTCGTCAACGCCGGCCGCGGGCTTCGGGTTTGCCCTCGGATGACGCGCGCAAACCATTGAGCTAAAAGGATTCCAGCCAAAATCCCGCGATTTCGTGAGCAAATCGCCGCCGTGAGTATTTGCTTGACATCGGCAGTCCCGCTTCGCTATGTTCCTCTGGTAGATCACCGCCCGCAGCGCATCTGACCGGCGGACTTCCATACCAAGAAGCGAGGAGACGCAATGACTGTTTCACGCAGGTTGTCGCTCAAGCTGGTGTCCGTATGTCTCGCGGCGAGCGCCGCTTTCGCCTCCGCCGCGCACGCGGCCGATCCGGTCACGCTCAATATCGTCGACGTGGCGGGCGATCTTCAACTCACGCAAAAGGGTTTCGAGGCCTTCAAGGCGAAGTACCCGAACCTCGTCGCCAACATCACGTTCACGAACGCGCCCGCGCCGCAGTTGCCCGGCAAGATCAAGGCGATGCAGGCCGCGGGCCGCTCCGATATCGATCTCGTGCTCACCGGCACCGACGCGCTGGCGGCCGGCATCGAACAGGGTCTCTGGACGAAACTGCTGCCGGACAATGCGGCGGCTTTCCCCGGCGTGCTCGACAAATACGCGCCCGGTCCGCGCAAGATGCAGGATCTCGCGCAAGGCTACGGGCTCGAGGTCGCGTACATGCCGGCCGGTCCGCTGCTCGAATACAACCCCGCGAAAGTCAGCGATCCACCGAAAACGCCCGAGCAACTGCTGCAATGGTGCAAGGCGCATCCCGACAAGCTCATCTATGCGCGGCCGGCCAACTCCGGGCCCGGCCGCACGTTTTTGATGGGGCTGCCCTACGTGCTCGGCGACAAGGATCCGCAAGACCCGATTCACGGCTGGGACAAGACGTGGGCGTTCCTCAAGCAACTGAACGAATGCATTCCCTACTATCCGGGCGGCACCTCGGCGGTCATGAAGGAACTCGGCGAGGGCACGCGCGACATGACCGTCACGGTAACCGGCTGGGACATCAATCCTCGCGCGCTCGGCATCGTGCCGGCTGAATTCAGGGTGCAGGCGTTCGACAACATGACGTGGGTGAACGACGCGCACTTCATGGTGATTCCGAAGGGCGTGCCGAAGGAAAAGATCGAGGTGCTCTACAAGCTGATGAACTTCATGCTCGAACCCGCGCAGCAGGCCATGACCTATGACGATGGTTACTTCTATCCGGGCCCGGCGATCAAGGGCGTGACGGTCGAACAGGCGCCCGCGCGCAGCCAGGACGTGCTGAAGAAGTACGGCCGGCCGGAGTACGCGAAGCTGCTGGCGGAACGCCCGCACGTGTTGCCGCTGAATGCGAGCGCGATGGTCGCGGCATTCAGGAAGTGGGACACCGAAGTCGGCGCGCAGAAGACCAAGTAGTTCGCGCCGGGAGTCAGCGCTTCTATGTGTTTGCGCCGATGCGATCCGCGCAGCGCGCGCGTATCGCGCGTCTGACGCGCATCACGACATCGCCAGGGAACCGCCAGGAAATTCGCCATGAAGCATCACTTTGAGCAGTTGCGGCTCGACGCCGTGAGCCGCAGTTTCACGAACGCGGAAGGCCAGGCCGTCGCGGCGCTGCAAGGGCTCGACCTCGACATCCGGCGTGGCGAATTCATCGCGTTGCTGGGGCCCTCCGGTTGCGGCAAGTCGACGGCGCTCAACTGCATCGCCGGCTTGCAGCCCTTGAGCGGCGGCGGCATCTGGCTCGACGACAAACGCATCGACGTCTTGCCGCCGGAAAAGCGCGGCTTCGGCATGGTGTTTCAGAACTACGCGTTGTTTCCGCATATGAGCGTGCTCGATAACGTCGGCTTCGGTTTGAAAATGCGCGGCGTCGGCAGGAGCGAAACCATGCGCCGCGCGCGCGAAGCGTTGCAACTCGTGCAACTGGTCGGGCATGAACGCAAGCTGCCCGGTCAATTGTCCGGCGGCCAGCAGCAGCGCGTGGCGATTGCGCGCGCGATCGTGATCGAGCCGCCGCTCATTCTGATGGACGAACCGCTGTCGAATCTCGACACCAAACTGCGCATCGAAATGCGCGCCGAGATTCGCCGCATCCACAGTCAGCTCGAACGCGCGACGCTCTACGTGACGCACGATCAGGACGAAGCGCTTTCCATGGCCGATCGCATCGTCGTGATGAAAGAGGGCGTGGTGCAGCAGATCGCCACGCCGAAAGAGGTCTATACGCGCCCGCAGAATCTGCATGTCGCGCGTTTCATGGGCTATCGCAACGTGGCGGACTTCATGCTCGAAGGCACGCAAGGCGAAGGCATCGCGGTGAGCGCGAACGGTGTGCGTCTGATCGGTACGCCGATGGCCGGCTTCGACAGCAAGCGCGTGAGCGTCGCGCTGCGTCCCGAGGATATGGAGCGCGCGGCGCCCGGCGCGGAAAACGCTTTCGATGCGCTCGTGACCACCGTCGAATACGGCGGCCGCGATTCGCTGCTGCGCGTGAAAACCGCGTTCGGCGATTTGTGGGCGCGCGTTGGCGGTGAATTCCAGGAGGGCGAGCGAATCAGCCTGCGCGTGCCGCCGTCGCGCACGCTCGTCTACGAAGGAGAGGCTGCATGAACACGCCCACGCTGTCGCCGCCGCTCGCGCCGCGCGACGCCAAGGCGTGGCTCGTCGCGCCGGCGCTGATCTTCATCGTCGCATTGTTCATTTACCCGTTCGCATATGGGCTGATCCTGTCGTTCCAGCCGATGAACGGCAGCGGACCGTGGGCCAACTATCTGACGTTCTTTACCGACACGTCGATGTGGCCGACGATCATCGTCACGCTCAAGCTCGCCGTGCCCGCCACGCTCATCAACGTCGGCGTGTCGGTTCCCGTCGCGTTCGCGCTGCGCCGCCACTCCCGTTATCAGAAGTTCATCACCACCTTGCTGGTGATTCCGGTGACGCTCGGCACCGTGCTGATCGCCGACGGCATGCTCACGTACTTCGGTCCGAACGGCTGGTTTCCGCAGGCGTTGCAGGGCCTGCATCTCTATACGAGCGAAGTGCGGCTCACGCATAACTTCTGGGGCGTGCTGATCTCGCTGATCGTGTCGGGGTTCCCATTCGCGTTTCTGCTGACGCTGTCTTACGTGACCGGCATCGACCCCACGCTCGCGAGCGCGGCGGCGACGCTCGGCGCAAGTCCGTGGCAGCAGTTTCGCCGCATCTATTTGCCGCTGCTCGTGCCGGGCTTGACGATGGCCGCGTGCCTGTCGTTCGTGCAGGCGTTCTCGGTGTTTCCGTCGGCGGTGCTGCTCGGCGCGCCCGCCGGCCCGACGCGCGTGATGTCGATCGCCGCGGCCGAAGCCGCATTCGAAAGCTACGACTATTCGCTCGCCTCCGCGATCGCGATGGTGATGGGCTTCGTGCAATTGCTGGTGGTGGTCGCGATGCTCGGCGCGCGCCGCTTCTTCTACAGCGGTCCGGTAACGGGAGGCAAGGGCTGATGACGACCGATCGCCAAGCGGCGCACCCTTCCTGGTCCACGTCCGCATCGAAGGAACACGACGACGGCGCCCGCCAGCCCGGCAAACGCGCGAAGCAGCGCGCCAGCGTGCCGGGGCGTGTGTGGCGCGTGCTGGTGTGGGGCGCGATGCTGTTCTTCCTCGTCAACGTGGTGTTGCTGATCGCAACCGTCGCGGTGAACTCGGTGGCGACGCGCTGGTTCGGCACCCTGTTGCCGCAAGGCTTCACCTTGCATTGGTATGCGCAGGCGTGGAGCGATTTTCAGTTGGCGAGCGTGTTGTGGGTCACGGTCGAAGTGGTCGGCGCGGTGGTGCTGCTCTCGGTGCTGCTCGGCGTGCCCGCGGCCTACGCGCTGGCTCGCGTGCAATTTCCGGGCAAGCGCACGGCGATGCTGATCTTCCTGCTGCCGTTGATGGTGCCGCCCGTCACCTACGGCATTCCGATGGCGACGGTGATGTACAAGATCGGCCTGGCCGGCACGCTCTCCGGTGTGATTCTTGCGAACCTCGTGCCGGCGCTGCCGTTCGTGATTCTGGTGATGACGCCGTTCATCGAACAGATCGATCCCAATCTCGAAGCGGCGGCGCGTATTTTCGGGGCCAACACGTTCCGCTATTTCCGCTACGTGCTGCTGCCGCTGCTGGTGCCCGGCATGCTCGCGGCGGCGCTGCTGGTATTGGTGCGCACCATCGGCATGTTCGAACTGACGTTCTTCACGGCGGGTCCGGCGACGCAAACACTCGTGGTCGCGTTGTACTACGCGGTGTTTTCAACCGGGGTGCGAGCGCCGCAATCGATCGACGCGATGGCGATGATCTACATGGCGATCACGTTGATCTGGGTGCTGATCGCCCTGCAATTCGTGAGCCCGACGCAAATCGTCTCGCGCGTGAAGGAGCAGAAGCACTGAAACGCTCAACGCTTCACGCGGCACGCACTCGCATTCAATAGCCCACGCGATACACCCGGCCCGTCTGCGCGCCTTCCACGCTGCGCAGATAGGCCAGCGCCGCGCGTTGCGCCGTCACCGGTTCGAAGCCGCGAAAGTAGGGCGCGTAAGCGTTGAGCGATTCGGTCAGCACGGTCGGGCTGACCACGTTGATGCGAATGCCGCGCGGCAGTTCGATCGCCGCGCCGCGCACGAAGCCTTCGAGCGCCAGGTTGACGGTGGTGGCGTTCGCACCCAGGCGAATTGGCTCGTCGCCGACAATGCCGCTCGTCAGCGTGAACGAGCCGCCGTCGTTCACGTATTGCTGGGCGGCCAGCACCACGTTGATCTGGCCCATCAGCTTGTCGCGCAGGCCGATCCAGAACTGTTCGATGCTCATTTCCGGTAAGGGACCGAAATGCAGCTTGCCGGTGGTGGTGACCACGCCGTCCACCTTGCCGATCTCGCGAAAGAGCCGCTCGATGCTCGCCGGATCGGTGCTGTCCACGCGGTGCGTGCCGCGCGTCGCGCCCGCTTCGATGACTTCGTGGCGCGCCTTGAGTTCCGCGCTCACTGCCTGGCCAAGCGTGCCGGTGGCGCCGATCACGACGATCTTTTTCATTGACTGCTCCGCTGAGGGTTAACGTGGGGTCGATTGTGCGGGCAGCCGCTCGCAAGAAAAAGCCGCGTGCATGCGCAGGTCTTGCAACCCCCGGTTTCTAATCGGGCCAGGCGCGCGCCATGATTCAAACGATGCGCGCCAACGATGCGCGCTGACGATTCGCTGATTAACGGGCGCGTGCGCCGGAATTCAAACGCGCCGTTGAAACGCGAACACTCATTTCACCCGGTGTAACTCGATCACTCGCGTGGGGCGCAGATGATTAAGAGCGTAATGAATGCGGCCGCGTTCGTCGCGGCTGCCGGCCTCGCGCGGCTCGTCGAACCGGGGATCGGCCGAATGGGGACCCTGCGGCTCGACCATGCCTTTGTCGATGACCGTATAGCCCGGTTCGAGCGCGAGCAGCAGATGATTGCCGCCGACGCGGCTGTCGAAGCCGGCCATGCCGTCGTGCGCCTCGGGCACGCTGTTGGTGAGCGTCGCGTTGCTCATGGTGATTTCATCGGCCGCGATCGGGCCATAGCCCGCGAGGCGGGCGGCTTCGTAGTTCTTGCCGTCGGTGTCCACCGTGCTGTCGTGCGTGCGGTCGTTGTGCAGTTCCGCCGTGCGCGGACCGACGTGCGGTTGCCTGGTCGTCTCCGCTGGTTTGTCGATATCGCTGTTCATCATGCATTCTCCTTGAAGAGGACATGGTCGAAGCACAGCAAAACCCATTCCGGTTGGCGCAATGCTTTAACGCTGAAGTCGCATCGCGGCGTTCGTCGCGACTCCATGTGATGGGCATTTCACATGGCGATTGCGTCCGGGATTCTTTTCGTTTTTTTTAATGGACGCGTATTTTCTACAGAGTATGATCTTACTCCGACGAGCGAAGCGCGGTCGCATTGGCTATATTTTTTCCGGTACGTTCCACATCATCGGCACGGATGTGCATGAACGGAACAAGCGGCAAACACCGGCGAAAGCGCAGCGCTACTCAAACATTTACGGGGCCGTCAGGGCGGGTGACACATGCACTTCGATGCTGCATTCACACATCGCGGCTATTTGCTGAATTGCGCGCCGGCGCGCGCGGTCGATGGCACGTGGCAACCGTATGTGGTCATCTCCCGGTCGAGCGACGGCGAACTGGTCGCCAACCGTTTCTTTCCTCAAGACTTGCGTTTTCCTGACGAAGCCGCCGCCATCGCCCACGCTCGCGATTGGGCCGTGCGCTGGATCGACGCGAGCAGCGTGACGATCTGAGCGCCTCCGGCAGGCGAACACTCGCAAGGCGGGTGGCAGTGCGCATGCGGGGCCGCGCGAGCCGCCCTAAAACGCGGTAATCTCTCGGGACAATCACTCCGAACCGTGCCTTCGCACGGCGCTGTCCTTCTATGCCTAACGTGCCTTCCCATGACTGGGGTCTCGAACAGATCGTCGCCGACCTGCGCGCGTCGCGTGAGGAATTGCATCGCACGCGGCATCCGCTCGGCATTCGCGAACTGCCGTCGCGCGAAGCGGTGGTCAGCATCGTCACCGGCCTGCGCGCGGCGCTGTTCCCCACGCACTACGGCGCCCCCGATCTGACTGACGAAACCGTCGACTACTACGTCGGCCACACGCTCGAGAGCACCTTGCGCCTGCTCGCCGAGCAGATCCGGCGCGCCCTGCGATTCCTGCCGGAGTTCGCCGGAACGCCCGACGCCGAACTGAAGGAGCGCGCATTCAACGTCGCGCGTGAATTCGCCACGCAGTTGCCGGGCATCCGCGCGCTGCTGGTCAGCGACATTCAGGCGGCCTTCACCGGCGACCCGGCCGCGCAGCACATCACCGAAATTCTGCTGTGCTACCCCGGCGTGTGGGCGATGACGCACCACCGCCTCGCGCACGCGCTGCATCGCCTCGGCGTGCCCTTGCTGGCGCGTTTCATCAACGAGATCGCGCATTCGGCAACCGGCATCGACATTCACCCCGGCGCAACCATCGGGCCGAGCTTTTTCATCGACCACGGCACGGGCGTGGTGATCGGCGAAACGGCGATCATCGGCGAGCGCGTGCGGGTGTACCAGGCGGTGACGCTCGGCGCGAAGAGCTTCGCCGCGGATCTCGACGGCGCGCTGATCAAGGGCAACGCGCGTCATCCGATCGTCGAGGACGACGTGGTGATTTATGCAGGCGCCACGATACTTGGCCGCGTGACGATCGGGCGCGGCTCGGTGATCGGCGGCAACGTGTGGCTCACGCACAGCGTGCCGCCGGGCAGCAGCGTGTCGCAAGGCAAGGTCCGCGAAGGCGAGCGGACCGACGAGGGGCGTCAGTGATGCAGGGCCCGGCGCGCGGCCGCGTTCACATGCCTCGCTGCGCGATTAGCGGCGTCGAGGCGACCGTGGCGCAAACGGCGCACGCGTTTCCGCGCCATTCGCACGACCGTTTCGGCGTGGGCGTGATCGTCAGCGGCGGGCATCGGTCGGCGAGCGGGCGCGGCATGGTGGAAGCGCGCGCGAACGACGCGATCATGGTCAACCCCGGCGAGGTGCACGACGGCAGTCCGCTCGACGAGCGTGGCCGCGCATGGCGCATGTTGTACTTCGAGCCGTCGCTGCTGGCCGGCGTCGCTCGTGAGCTGACCGGCGCGGCGGCGCGCGAGATCGAACTCACGCAGCCGGTGGCGCATGATCCGTTGCTGAAACGTCTGTTCGAGCGGCTGTTCGCCGTTGCCGTGGAAGCGCCGCAAGTGCCCGACGATCTGGTGCGCGAGGAAGCGTTGCTCGGACTGCTCGGGCATCTGGTGCGAGCGCATGCGACGCATCCGGCAGGTTCGGTGTCGACCTGTTCGCTCGGGCCGGTCGCGCGAGCAAAAGCGCGCATCGACGACGACCCGTCGTCACCGCTCACGCTTGCCGATCTCGCGGCCGATACCGGCATGAGCCGCTTTCAGTTGCTGCGAGCCTTCGCGCATGAGATGGGATTGCCGCCGCACACGTACCGGATGCAGCGGCGAGTGGTGCTGGCGAGGCAGTTGATCGCGCGCGGCGCGACCCTTGCCGACGCGGCGGCTTCGGCGGGTTTCGCCGATCAGAGTCACATGACGAGGGCGTTCGTGAGGCTGTTGGGCGTGACGCCCGCCAACTATGCGGCCGCCATGCGGTAACGCCTAGCCGATTCTCAGATGCCGCAGCAAGGCCGCCGCCTGTGCGCCAGGCAACCAGGCGTGCGCGCCGACAAACCATGCCGCGACCCACGAAGCGCCCACCACGATCAAATCGCAGCGACCGCTATTCCACAGATTGAGCGAATGCCGCCCGGCAATCCACGGCACGCCGAGGGGATTCGGCCAATCCGCGAGCAAATGCATCAACCCGCCGCAAGCGAAGCCGAACGCCGGCGCGGCATAGAGCGAATGCCCGAGCCAGTGATAAGAAACCGCGAGCAGCGCGAGCCATCCGAGGCCCCAATGCGTCAACGTGCGATGCGTGATCCACAGCCGCCGCGCCCGCGACCACCACGCCACTTCCAGCCAATCCGGCGCCGTGCTTCCCGCCATCCCGGCGATAAAGCTCAGCAACACGCCGATATGAAACGAACCGCCGCCGCCGATGCGCGTGACAATGGCCGCCGCGATGACGCCGGCTGCAAAACCGGTTGCATGATGTGCTTTGCTGGATGCCATCGAACTCGCGGCACGGCGCCGCCGCATAAAAGACAAGGGGCGGCTATGTTCGCAGATGAGCGGATAAAAAAATAGCCGACACGCCAGATATAAATTGGCGTATCGGCGTGGCCTTCAAAACATCGCGCTGTGGTGCAAACGTCAGGTGGCGCAGCGCGCGATGCTGAAGCGCATTTCCGGTTCCGGCGGATCATCCGGCGCATTCGCGGGATGCGTCACCTTGACGACCGAACCGGCGTTCAACGGCGTCAACGTGACGAAGTACGAGTTGTTCGAATCGGAGCCGACCGCGATCTCGGTTGCTCCGCCTACGCGCGACATACGCACACGCGACAAACGGCTTTCAAGGCAATTGGCGATATAGGCCGGGGCGCGCGGCGAGGATACGTAGATCATCGGTTGCGACGCATCGTGAGCGGTGGGGCCGCTGGAAGAACCGCAGGCAGCGAGCGAAGCGATCACGGCGGCAGCGGCAACAGGCAGAAGAAGTCTTTTCATGGTTCGGTCGTCGGCGTCCCCGGTGGTGCGTGGGAACCTGGTGCGCGGGCGAAGCGCGACGCGATTTGAAACAACGCCATGCTTCGCGACGAAGCCGCCGTTCCGCCGCAACGAACTCGCGGCAAGGAAGGCAGCCGGACCCAGTATACCGATCGCACGCTTGCGGCGTCACCCTTGCCGCGTCGAAACGCGGTCCCATGAAAAAAACCCGCGCGCGATTATGTCGCGCGCGGGTTTTTGATTGCCAAGCGGATGGATATCCGCCTCGCACTTGCCAAACGAAAAGACCTTAGAAGCGGTGACGCAGGCCCACAGCCGCGGCAACCTGATTGCCGGTCGAGGAGGGCGCCAGCGTATTGATTGCCGCCACGTTCGAACCGAAGTTGCCGAGTTCGCCGGATGCATGCTGATACACGCCTTCCACATACACGTCGGTACGCTTGCTCAGCGAGTAGTCGCCTTGCAGCGACACCGTGTGCCACTTCGGATCGCCCGAGCCGTTCGAACCGGACAGCTTGCCGTCGGTGAACGTGTAAGCAGCAGCGAGGCTCAATGCCGGCGTCAGCGCATAACGGCCGTTCACTTCGTAGTTGTCCAGGTGCAGGTTCGTGCCCGCGATGCCAGGCAGCGTCGTGCCGCCGACGTTCACGCCGCTGATGCCGTCGAGTTGCGTATGCGTGTACACGAAACCTGCCGTTGCCGGGCCGTACGTGTAGTTGATGCCCGCGCCGTACGTGCGTTGCAGATCCGCTGCGATCGCCGCGGTGCCGTCGCCTTGCGAGACGGCGCCGCTCAGGTTCGAACTGCCGGACTTGTTCAGTTGCAGGTAAGCCGCGGCGAAGCTCAACGGGCCGTTATCGTACGAGGCGCCGGCGCTCCACGCGCGGTTATTGGAGAACTGGCCGGCCGAATTGCTGAAGCCGTACAGGCCACCGAACTTGAGGCCCGCGTAGTTCGCGCTCGTGTACTTCACGGCGTTCTTGATCGAGAACGAGTTGTCCAGATTGTCGTTGTCGAACGGATGAGCGGCCAGGTTGTTGCCGTAGCCCGCGCCCGCTTCCGACAACGGCGCGAGGTAATCGACCACCGAATCGTATTGACGGCCGAGCGTCAACGCGCCGTACTGATCGCTCTTCAGGCCGACGTAAGCCTGGCGATTGAACATCGTGCTGTTTTCCGAAAACTGGCCGTTGTTCAGGTTGAAGCCGCTTTCCAACGTGAAGATCGCGTGCAGACCGCCGCCGAGATCTTCGCTGCCGCGCAGGCCGAAGTAGGTGTTCGACACCGAACCGCTACCTTGTTGCCAATTGCTGTGGCCGCCCTGGTTGTTCGAGTACACGAGACCGGCGTCCAACGTGCCGTACAGCGTGACGCTGCTTTGTGCATGAGCGGTGATGGCAAACGCGCCCATGAGGCTTGCTGCGATGAGGGTTTTTTTCATGTTGAGATAACTCCGGGACAGTGCATAGAGAATCGCATTCCAGTGCTTATCGCCGACTTCGTCGGGTGCCTGACGATCCGCTGCGAAGTGTATGCCTGCTATTCCGATGTTTAATCGCATATGACGCAACAATGAATTCTCGAATCGGTAATGGCGAATTTGAATTGTGTAAGTGCGAGTAAATAAAGAACAATCCGATCATGTGTGGATTCGAGGCTGAGTTTGTCAATGCATGCGGTGTTGCTGACTCGCGACGCCGCACGTGGCGTGCTTATGCGGCAGGTTGTCGCGCATGTCGCCGCGGCGTGGGTCATTCACTGTGTTTCGCGCAATGCAGTGTTCCCATTCGCATGGTCTATTGCGGCTAATTGCAGTTCTACAATGGCTTGCCCTCTAACCAAGGGTTGCCTTTTTCATTTTTACGCGCGGCTTTCGGGCCGCGTTTTTTTGCGTCTTTTTTATAACCGGTTTATAAGTTCCCGCGCATAGCGAAATGGAATATGTCGATGGGCGAAATGCCCGTCCTGGCTTGTCCGTTCGTCAGGGGAGCGCGTCGGGCGCTTGCGGCACGGGTAGAATCGCAGGTTCGAAATATGTCTCCGCCCCGCGAACGTGAGTGAACCTGCAATGACCGATACCCCCCTTCCATCGTCCGACGCCGCTGATATCACGGAAGGCGCGCCCGCGATGGACGAACCGCTGCATGAAGCGCGTCTGTGGCGCGACGACGGCTGGACCGCGCGCGTCATCAAGAACGAAGACGACGAAGGCTGGGCCGTCGAGATGATCAAGGACGGCGAGGCCGAACCGGCGCTCGTCGGGCCGTGGACGATGGGCCGCAACAAGAAGGACCCGAAGCCGCTCGACACGTCGGCGTTCAACACGCTGGTGAAGACCGCCTCCGAAGTGCTGCGCCGCCATGAGCAGCAACTGCGCGCGCAACTGCATAAGGAAGTGCGGGTGGCGACCGCCGACGGCAACGACGAACTCGACGTCACGCTCGACATCGTGCCGGATGAAGACGAGCCGTATGCGCTGCTGACCGCGCTCGACACGTTCGGCGAGCAACTCGCGCAAGTGCAGGTCGCGCCCAACTTCAAGCTCAGCAAGGCGAGCGCGGCGGCTTGGGTCGAAAACGGATTTCGCCGTCCGGGTTGAGTCCGGGTTAAGTCCTGGTTAAAGGCGACGTGGTCCGGTTCAGCCAACCGATCGCCGACGAAAGGCGAATCAAGGTATTACCGCAAGCTGTCAATATACTTTCACATTCGCTTCATAGAATCCTCGCGTCATAGCGGCGCGAGCGTGAACCATGCGGTTTTGAGTGCGTGCCGACTGTGCATTTCCCCACGCTACCGAAACCCTGGATCACGACAACATGGCAGAGCCGCTCGATCTTTCCCGCCGTAAAGCCCTGAAACTACTTGCCGGTGTACCGATGCTGCCGTTGGGCGGTCTCGCCACGGCGTCGATGCTCACCGCGTGCGGCGGCAGCGACGACCTGGCGACGCCGGTCAAACCCGTGGCCAACTTCGTCTCGGCCGCCTTCAACAGCATGGCCGCGCCCACGCTGGCCGACCCCGCCGCAATGGCGAAAACCACGGTCGGCTCGACTCTCACCGTGCAACTGAGCGACGGCAGCAGCCGCACCTTCAAGCTCGCCTATCAGCCGTTCTTCATCACCGGCGACAGCGTGCCGAACATCAAGGGCGGCACGATCCTGGCGGGCGGCTATTTCGACATCAACAATCAGCCGATCATCGACACCTCGGTCGCGGGTAAGGAGCGCCAGTTCTATTCGGACTGCCCGGACGGCAGTTCGCTGATTCGACTCGACAATCCGACGGTGAAGGGCCTCAAGGGCAACGCGGTGTTCGCCGTGGTGCAGTTCGAATACGCGACGCGCGATCAAAGCCTCAAGTCGATGTACGGCCAACTGCCGTCGCCGATCGCGGTGCTGACGCTCGATCAGGACCCGGCTACCGGCAAGCTCACGCTGGTGGGCTATCACAACGTCGATACGTCGCCGGCGCACG
Source organism: Paraburkholderia terricola (assembly GCF_003330825.1). Classification (NCBI taxonomy): domain Bacteria; kingdom Pseudomonadati; phylum Pseudomonadota; class Betaproteobacteria; order Burkholderiales; family Burkholderiaceae; genus Paraburkholderia; species Paraburkholderia terricola. Next base: position 760,772 of record NZ_CP024942.1, on the reverse strand, counting down.
GCTTGTGGATCACCTGCGGCGCGAGCCTGTCGCCGTGGAACACGCATCTGTCGAGCGAAGAGTACGAACCCGACGCGACGACGATCGCGGCCAATAGCCAGTTCAAGGGCTTCAGCCGCAGCCTCTTCGGCAACGAAACGACCGCGAATCCGTACCACTACGGGCATTTGCCGGAAGTGACCGTGAATCCCGACGGCACCGGCACGATCAGGAAGCACTATTGCCTCGGCCGCATCTCGCACGAACTGATTCAGGTGATGCCGGACAAGCGCACCGTACTGATGGGCGACGACGCGACCAACGGCGGTCTGTTCATGTTCATCGCGGATCGCGAAGCCGATTTGTCCGCGGGCACGCTGTATGTCGCGAAGTGGACGCAGGTGTCCTCGAGCGGCGCGGGCGCGGCAACGCTTTCGTGGATCAACCTGGGCCACGCGACCAGCGCCGAGATCGAAACGCTCGCCAATCAGCTCACCGCGGCCGACATTCTGGACGTCGCGACCAAGGACCCGCTCGATACGAGCTACACGAAGATCAACTACAACGGCACCTTCAACTGGGTGCGCATCAAGCCGGGCATGACCAAGGCGGCGACCTTCCTCGAGACGCACCGCTACGCGGCGCTCGCCGGCGGCAGCATGGGTTTCACGAAACTCGAGGGCACGACGGTCGACATCAAGGACAAGGTGCTGTATTCGGCGATGTCGCGCGTCGAGAAATCGATGGTGCGCGGCAACGTCGCGTCGACCGATGTCGCCGTCGACAAGGCGATCAGCGCGGGCGCGGTGTACGCGCTGAACATGAAGGGCGGCCAGCTCGATCGCAGCGGCGGCGCGATCAATAGCGAGTGGGTGCCGGTGGACATGGCGCCGCCCGCGGCGCTGGTGGGCCAGGATCTCGCCGCCGCCGACGCGCTCGGCAACACCGCGAACCCGGACCGCATTGCGAACCCGGACAACCTCAAGTTCTCGGAAAAACTGCGCACGCTGTTCATCGGCGAGGACAGCGGCATGCACGTGAACAACTTCCTGTGGGCGTACAACGTCGACACGAAGACGCTCTCGCGCGTGCTGTCGTGTCCGGCGGGCGCGGAATCGACGGGCTTGCACGCGGTCGACGAAATCAACGGCTGGACCTACGTGATGAGCAACTTCCAGCACGTCGGCGACTGGGAAAGTCCGCTGCACGACAAGGTCCAGGCGACGCTCGATCCGCTGGTGCGGGCGAACTACAAGGACCGCTTCGGCGCGACCGTGGGATATCTGACGGCGGATCCGACGGGGATCAAGTTGTAAGGGCGAATGGCGCGAAACCCGCGCTGGCAGAGACGAAAGAGGTGAGGCCCCGCGTCGGGGCCTCATAACTTCGCGGTTGCGCCTGGTCGGTGTGAACCGACTCGACTTCAACCAGCACGGCTGGATCCTGCTGACCATGAGGTAAATGCACGAGGCAGATGGACGCCCTTGCAGGCCGCGAAAAATCCATCCGCCGCGACCATGCCTTCCCGGCAGATCGCGGCAACACTAGCCAACCGGCCATTCGTGCCACGCCGCGACCACCGCTCCCCTCAACTCCGCTTGCAAAAAATCGCCGTCACGAGCGGCGCGACACGATGCACGATCGCCGTGCTGCCGGTGCCGGCCACGGCGTTGCGCACCTTGGATTCGCTGCCGAACACCACGACGCCGTAGGCCGAACTGGCGACCGGTTCGCCATCGCCGACCCGGAACATCGGGTCGTCTTTTTCGTAGCCGACCACCGCGAACACATGAAAACCGAACGCGCTCAGATCGGCGCCCGACGCCGGCGTAAATGCGTTGATCGAATTGCTTTCCACGCGCCACGGCTTGGGATCGATGGCACGTTGCTCGGCAAGATCCGCGATGAACTGATGGCCGCTCTCATTGCAGGCGAGCGGCGCATCGAGGACGGTGGCATAAGCGATGAGCGGCAGCGCGGCGGCGAGTGCGAGAAGCACGGAAAAAAAACGTTTCATGAGCGTGAACGGCGACCCCTATTCGATGTAGTGTATTCACAACGGGTAGCGCATGGATGCCTGGACCCGCAGGAGCGTTGCGCATCTAGGCGATCAGCGTGGCGGGCGCAACTCGACCCGCACTTTATCCCGGTTCGGCAAATCCTGCTTCACGACGGACATGAAGCGGTAATGAACGCACCTCAAAGAAACCTACGGGAAGAAAGCAATATTTCACGATCCCGTATATATTTCCGGGTTATGAATTCGAGCCCCCTGCCTCCCACGAACGTTCCGCCGCCCAGAACATGGGACGCGCGGCTTGCCCGCCGGCTCGTCACGCCGCTCGTCAACACGCGCATCACGCCCAATCATCTGACCACGCTGCGTTTGATGATCGGTGTGGCTGGCGCGCTCTGTCTTGCGCGTGGCGGATTCGAATGGGCCAATGCGGGCGCGTTGCTGATCGTACTGTCCAATTTCGTCGACCATACCGACGGCGAACTCGCGCGCATCGGCGGCAAGTCGAGCCGTATCGGTCATTTTTACGACCTTGCCAGCGATGCGATCGTCACCATCCTGTTGTTTGTCGGCATGGGTATCGGTGTAGGCGCCACGCGGATCGGCGGCTTGCCGGTATCGTCGGGCTGGCTCGGCGCCGTGGCCGGTATTGCCGTCGCGGTGATTTTCTTCCTGCGCATGCGTATCGAGGAAATGGCCGGCAAGGCGGGCACGAAGCAGGCATCGGTCGGCGGCTTCGAAACCGAAGACGTGCTGTATCTGCTGCCCCTCGTCACGCTGACGAGCGTGGTGATGCCCTTCGTCGTGGCCGCGTCGATCGGCGCGCCGCTGTTCGCAATCTGGGTGGTGGTCGACTACTGGCGCGTGACGCGCCGCGCCGCGCGCCCGGCCGAGGCCGCCAGCGGCTTTCCAAAACAGTCAAATGTGGGCTAAGTGAATGAGTACGCACGCCGAAGACGACGTGATCGCGCCAATTTCAGTTGAAGATTCCCCGGCCTCGTCGCCGGTTGCGCCGGCGCCCAATGCCGACCGCGCGGTCGCAAGCCGCACGCGCGCGTTCGATACGCCGCGCCTCGCAAGGCAGTTCGCCGATCAGGGCGCCTTCCTCTATCTGGAAGACTTCCTCGCGCCCGAGGTCACCGCCCAGTTGATTCAAAGCGCGCACGGCCTGCTCGACGAGGTGAACCGCAACTATCTGCCGGGGCACAAGCAGGGCGGCAGCGTGAGCCGCCATACGATCGACCGCCTCGCGCCGTTCATCGCGGAGCTGTATCGCTCGAAGGAGCTGATCGGCTGGCTGGAGCAACTAAGCGGCGACAAGCTGCAACTCTCGCCCGCCGACGACCCGCACGCATATGCGCTCTACTACTACACGCGGGCAGGCGATCACATCGGCTGGCACTACGATACTTCGTACTATGACGGCCGCCGCTATACGCTGCTGCTCGGCGTGATCGACGAATCGTCGTGCCGCCTCGACTACGAACTGCACACGCGCAATCCTGACGTGCCGGACCAACCGGGCTCGGTGCAAATCCCGCCGGGCGGCCTCGTGTTTTTCGACGGCGACAAGCTGCGCCATCGCATCACGCCGGCCGGCGCGAATGAAATGCGCGTGTCGCTCACTTTCGAATACGTCACCGACGCGAACATGCGCCCGTGGCGCCGCTTGATCTCGAACATGAAGGACGCGATCGCGTACTTCGGTTTTCGCCAGGTTTTCCGTCAAATGACTCACCGCCGCAAGGACCGCGCATGACTCGCGCGGCTCTGATTCTGTTGTCGATCGGGACGGCGCTGTTCGTCGGGCTGCTCGCGTGGCAGGGTTTCGGTTCGGTCGCCTCGACGCTGCTCGCGGCGGGCTGGGGGCTCGCGCTCGTCGCGGCGTTCCATCTCGTGCCGCTCGCGCTCGACGCTGGCGCGATCTCAGTGCTGCTGCATCGGCATCCCGAGCGCGCGCATCATCATTTGTCGCTGCGCGACGCGTTGTTCGCGCGCTGGGTCGGCGAATCGGTGAACAGTCTGTTGCCGGCCGGCCAGATCGGCGGGCCCGTGGTGATGGTGCGGCAACTCTCGCAGCGCGGCATGCCCATGCGCGACGCGGCCGCCGCGATCACCGTCAGCACGACCGCGCAAGCGCTCGCGCAAATCATCTTCGCGTTGCTCGGCTTGCTGCTGTTCGGCGCCTACACGGCGCACGGCGCGCTGCACGACCTGCAAACCGCGACGCTGATCGCCACCGGCGTGCTGGGCGCGATGATCGTCGGCTTCTACTTCGCGCAGCGGCGCGGCATGTTCGGCCGGCTGCTCGGCGTGGTCTCCAAGCTGTTCGGCAAGCGCGACTGGTCCGCGCTGATGACGCGCGCCGAAGCCGTCGACGCCGCCGTGCAGGCCATGTACCGCGAGCGCGGCCGCGTGGCGGTCAGCTTCGCGTTGAGTCTCGCGGGCTGGATCGTCGGCACGGTGGAGGTGTGGCTCGCGCTGCGCCTGCTCGGCCATCCGGTCGACTGGGTCGACGCGCTGCTGCTCGAAAGTCTCGGGCAAGCGATTCGCGGCGCGGCGTTCATGATTCCGGGCTCGCTCGGCGTCCAGGAGGGCGGCTATCTGCTGCTCGCGCCGCTGGTCGGCTTGCCGTCGGACGCGGCGCTGGCCTTGTCGCTCAGCAAGCGCGCGCGTGAAATCCTGCTAGGCTTGCCGGGTCTGCTGGTCTTGCACTTCAGCGAACGAAGCTGGCAACGGCGGCGCGCCATGCGGCGCGTGCCCGTTGCCGATTAATCCGTTTCTTTTCAAAGGACCGCGCATGCGTGCCATCATCCTCGCGGCGGGCCTCGGCCTGCGTCTCCAGCAACCGCCGGAAGCCCAGTTCCCGAAGTGCCTCTTGCAGTTCGACGGCATGAGCCTGCTCGAACGGCATCTGCACATGCTCGAAACCGCTGGCGTGACGGACGCCGTGCTGGCGCTGGGTTTTCAGCCGGAATCGGTGCAGGGTGAGTTGAAGCGCATCAACTGGCCGCACGCGGTGGAAACCGTGCTGAACACGCGTTTCGATCTGGGCAGCGTGCTGACGGTGCACACGGTGGCCGAAGCGCTGACGCGCGGCGGCGACGTGCTGCTGATGGACGCCGACGTGCTCTACGACGAGCGCATTCTGCACGCGCTGGTGGCGGGCGAAACCGTTAACCGCCTGTTGATCGACCGTGATTTCGAAGCCGGCGACGAGCCCGTCAAGCTGTGCCTGAAAGACGGCGTGCCGGTCGAATTGCGCAAGCAGCTTGCCGTCAATCTCGAGTACGACACCATCGGCGAATCGGTTGGGTTCTTCCGCTTCCGCGAGGAAACCGCGCGGCGTTTTGCGCAGATCGTGGCCGGGTACGTTGATAGTGGCCGCGCGAACCTGCCGCACGAAGAAGCGGTGCGCGACCTGCTGCTGGAACGCAGCCAGGTGTTCGACACCGCCGACGTGACCGGCGCGCCGTGGATCGAAATCGACTTCCCGAACGACGTCGCGCGTGCGAACGTCGAGATCCTGCCGCAGTTGCAACCGCTGGTCAGCACGTCGCGCTAAATCTTCCGCATGGCAGAGTGAGTCGGCTGCGTGCCGGCTCACCTCGCTTCGCTGCTCACCTCGTCTTTCAAGTTTCCTTGCGCGCTTGACTCTCGCGCGCGGCATCGACGCGCGGCATAAAACCCGTGTTCAGAAGCCGCGTTCGGCAGCATATATCGCGGATGCGATGCGATAATCGCGGCTTTACACCGACGGCCTCGCATCCCGTCGTCATGCCAATGCCTCTCGCTTTAGGCACTTTCATCGTTCCGCTGATCGTCGCGTGCGCGATGTTCATGGAAAACGTGGACGGCACGATCATCGTGACGTCGCTGCCGGTTCTGGCGCGCGACCTGGGCCAGGACCCCATCACCCTCAAGCTGGCCGTCACCGCGTATGTGATCGGCCTCGGCGTCTTCATTCCGATCTGCGGCTGGGTTGCCGACCGCTTCGGTTCACGCACGGTGTTTCGCACGGCCATCGGCATTTTCATGGCCGGCTCGCTGATGTGCGCGGCCTCCACCTCGCTCGGCATGTTCGTGGCCGCGCGCTTCGTGCAAGGCATCGGCGGCGCGATGATGGTGCCGGTGGGGCGCATCATCATTTTCCGTTCGGTGCCGAAGTCCGACTTCATCCGCGCGGTCAACTATCTGACGGTGCCGGCCTTGCTCGGGCCGGTGATGGGGCCGCCGCTCGGCGGCTTCATCACGACGTATCTGCACTGGCGTCTGATCTTCTTCATCAACATTCCGATTGGCCTGCTCGGCATCTGGCTCGCGAACCGGCACATCGCCAACGTGCGCGAAGCGCATCCCGGCCGGCTCGACTGGACCGGCTTCGTGTTATCCGCGAGCGGCGCGTCGCTGTTCATGCTGGGGCTTTCGCTGGTCGGCAGCGGTCTCGTGTCGAACAGCCTATCGGTCAGCATGTGTGTGATCGGCGTGCTGCTGTTGGCGATTTACGCGCTCTACGCGAGCCGCGTCGAATTGCCGGTGCTCGATCTGCGCCTGCTGCGCATTCCGAGTTTTCACGCGAGCGTGGCGGGCGGTTCGCTGTTTCGCATCGGCCTCGGCGCCGTGCCGTTTCTGTTGCCGCTCGCGTTGCAGGAAGGCTTGGGCATGAGCGCGTTCGTGTCGGGGTCGATCACCTGCGCGTCCGCGTTCGGGTCGATCTTCATGAAGGCGGCGGCCTCGCGCATTCTCTGGCGCTTCGGTTTTCGCACGGTGCTGATGTTCAACGCGGCTTGCGCGGGTCTCGTCATCGCGGTCTATGGATTGTTCTTCCCCGGTACGCCGCATTGGCTGATCTGGTGCGTCGTGCTGTTCGGCGGCTTCTTCCCGTCGCTGCAATTCACGTCGCTGAATTCGCTGGCGTATGCGGACATTCCGAGCCGCGACATCGGCCGCGCTACGAGCGTCGCGAGCGTGATCCAGCAGATTTCGCTGGGACTCGGCGTGACGATCGCGGGCATCGTGCTGCAGATTTCACACGACGTGCAGGGTCATTCGACCATCGTGTTTTCCGACTTCTGGCCCGCGTTTCTCGTGGTCGGCCTGTTCTCGTTCATGTCGATTCCGGTGACCGCGCGCTTGCCGCACGGCACCGGCGATGAACTCGCGCGCGGCAACCGTGGCACCGCGTGAATCGTGAGCGGCGCCTTTGTTTTTTTGTCAGCCTCGACGCCCCCGGTGGGAACCTCGATCAAACCGCTTCCTTCACCGCTCTCAGGAACTGCTGCGTGCGTTCATGCCGGGGCGCGGAGAAGAACTGCTGCGGCGGCCCCTGCTCGATGATCTTGCCTTGCGAGAAAAAGCACACACGGTCCGCGAATTCGCGCGCGAAACCCATTTGATGCGTGACCATCAGCATCGTCAGATTGTGCTCGCTGCCGAGTCGCCGGATCACGTTCAGCACCTCGCCGCACAGCTCGGGATCGAGCGCTGAGGTGACCTCGTCGAACAGCATCACTTTCGGACGCATGGCGAGCGCGCGGGCAATCGCCACCCGCTGCTGCTGACCGCCCGACAACTGCGACGGATAGTGATTGCATTTATCCTCCAGCCCGACCAGCGACAGCAGATCGCGCGCACGCTCGGTCGCTTCCTTGCGCGAGAGCCCCAACACCTGCATCGGCGCTTCGATCGTGTTGGCGAGCGCGGTCATGTGCGGGAACAGGTTGAAGCTCTGAAACACCATGCCGATCTTGCTGCGCACGCGCCGCAAATGCTTGAGCGAGGCGGGCACCAGCACACCGTTCTTGCGCATGTGCGTGAGCGGTTCGCCGTCCACTTCGATCATGCCGTCGGTCAGCGGGTCGAGCGTCATCAGTACGCGCAACAGCGTCGATTTGCCGGAGCCGCTCGGGCCGATGATCGCGACCTTCTCGTTGCGGCCGATTTCCAGATCGAGCGCGTCGAGCACCGTGAGCGCGCCGTAGCGCTTCGTCACGCCGGCAAAGCGCACCATCGGCTCCTCCTGGGTGCCGCCCTGCGGGACAAGTACTGAGGCGGGATCGTCTCGTTTCATCGGTTTCTCCACGGATAGGTCCGCATGCGGCGGGGTAGGGATGTCGAGGTCGGTTTTCACGGTCATGGCAGCCTCAAGCTGTATTCGAGCCGCCGCACGAGGTGCGCGAAACTCACGCTGATGAGCAGGAAGAAAATGCCCGCGAGCGTGATCGGTTCAAGGTAGCGAAACGTTTCCGAACCGATGTTCTTCGCCTGCTGCATCAATTCGACCACGGTGATCGCGGAGAGCACCGGCGTGTCCTTGAACATCGCCACCAGATAATTGCCGAGCGCCGGAATCACGGGACGAATCGCCTGCGGCAGAATCACGCCGCTATAGGTGCGCCACGGCGACAACGACAGCGCGCACGCCGCTTCCCACTGGCCGCGCGCCACGCCGTTCAAGCCGGCGCGATATACCTCCGACGTGTAGCACGCATAGTGCAGCGCGATCCCGACCGTGCCCGCGGTCAGCGCCGACATCGTGATGCCGTACACCGGCAGCACATAGAACAGCACATACACCTGGATCAGCAGCGGCGTGCTGCGAATGAATTCGACGATGAAGCCGACCGTCCGCGCGAGCGGCTTGATCGGGCTGCGCCGCAGCACCGCCAGCACGAGCCCCAGCACCAGCGCGATCGCAAAACCGATCAGCGTGATGAAGATCGTGTACATCGACGCGCGCAGCAGCGCCGGCAGAATCTGCTCCGCGTAATGCAGGTCGAAGAAGCTGTTCATCGGACGGCCCTCTGAATGATGCCGTGACTCACGCGGCGCTCGAAATGCCGCATCAGCGCGACGAGGATTTGCGCGAGCACGAAGTAGATAACCAGCGTGAGCACGAAAATCTCCGCGGTCTTGAAGGTCGCCTCGTCGAGTTGGCGGGCGCGAAACGTCAGGTCCGACAGCGTGATCAGCGACACCAGCGAGGTGCCCTTCAGCAATTCGATCATCAGGTTGGTGGCGGGCGGCAGCGCGTTGATCATCGCTTGCGGCAGGATGATGCGGCGCATTCTGGAAAGCGGCGACATGTTGAGCGCGAGCGCCGCCTCGAACTGGCCGCCCGGCACCGAACGCAGAGCACCGCGCAGGATCTCCGAACCGTAGGCGCCATAGTGCAGACCCAGGCCGACGATCGCCACGGTAAACGGCGTCATCTCGATGCGAAACGGCGGCAGCGGCAGCACGAAGAAAAACCAGAAAAGCTGCACGAGCAACGAGGTGCCGCGAAAAATTTCGACGTAGGCATTGCCGAGCCAGCGCAGCGGCGTCCACGGCGCGAGCTTGGCGGCGGTCGCGACAAACGCCATGACGATGGCGAGCAAGGTGGCGCAGGCGGCGATCTCGATCGTCACGAGCGTGCCCTGGAGCAACAGGGGAAACAGTTCACGCATGGCGGTTCCTCGCTTGCATGACGGCGCGTGCGGTTGCACGCGCCTGAGGGAACTTCACGGCCGGCGCATGCCGGCGCGTGCGGACTTCGGGTGAATGCGCGCTCGGTGGGCGAGCCGTTGCGCTCGGTTGAGGATTACTTGCCGCAAATCTCGGCGGCGGTGCGCGTGGTCAGATTCGTCTTGTCGAAACCGAAGGGCGCCACGGTTTGCAGATGATCCGGCGTGCCGAGCCATACCTGCAATTGCTGATTGACTGCGTCGCGCAGATCGGCGTCCTCGGGACGGAACGCGAGCGCGCCGTAGCCGATGTGCTTCGGATCGTCCGTGAATTTGGCGACCGCCTCGACCTGGTCGGAGGCTTTCGCGGCGAGGCCCTTCATCGTCAGCGCGGTGCCGGCCGCGGCGTCGGCGCGGCGTGCGCGCACCGCCTGCAATTGCGCGGTGGTGTCGGGCACCTGCATGAGCTGCGCATCCTTCACGCCCGCATCGCGCGAATTGGCGAGTTCCACCGCGCCGGCCATGACGGCGAGCTTCACGTCGGACTGTTTGCCGATATCGGCGTAGGAATGCAGATTCTTCGGATTGCCCTTCAGCACCAGCAGCGTGTCCTGAATCTGGTATTGCGGATTGGCGAACGCGACCTGCTTGCAGCGTTCCGGCGTGATGTACATGCCGGCCGCGATCACGTCGAAGCGGCCCGCGCGCAGGCCGGGAATCAGCGAGCCCCATTCGGTCAGCACGCCGTCCACTTTCTTCACGCCCATCTTGGTGAATATCTTGCGGGCGATCTCCGGCGATTCGCCCGTCACCTTGCCGTCAGGCGTCGTGTAGGCAAACGGCGATTCGTTCGCATAGCCGATGCGCACTTCCCCGGTGCGCTGGATGCGCTGCAACGTCGTTTCCGCCGACGCATGTTGCGCCTGCGTCGCCAGAGCCGCTGCCGCGACGCAGAGGGCTCCCAGCAGTCGTGAAGTGCGCTTCGCTTTCATATCGATCCCATTGTGTGGCGTGGTGAATGCCGCGCCGCATCATGCGGTGCGGCAGCCGAAAGGGCTTGCGTTGCCCGCGATCCGCTTGCATCGCGTCGAACCCGTGAACGCAGCATACAAAGCCATTTTTTTGTTTGCGATTGCTCTAGGACAATAATTTTCCCGTATCGTTTGGCCGCACTATGGAAGTCGAAGCAGACAAGGGCGGGGGCCTGGAACCGTGGAGGCAGCGTTGATCGAGCAGTGGCGGGAGGCCGTGCGCGCGGTGCATGGCGTGGAATCGAAATATAAACGGCTGGTGAAGGCGATTGCCGGCGACATCGAGAGCGCGTCGTTGCCGGCCGGCGCGCGCCTGCCGCCGCAGCGCGACGTGGCCGCGGAACTGGCGATCAGCGTGCAGACGGTCACCAACGCTTATAAGGAACTGGAGCGCCAGGGGCTGATCCGCTGCGAAGTGGGGCGCGGCAGCTTCGTGGCGGCGCGCGTGACCGAAACCATGTCGAGCTACATGCTCGATACGGCCGAGCGCTCGGTGGTCGACTTTTCGATCGCGCGCATCGTGCATACGCCGGAGCACGACGCCATGTGGCGCAAGGTGTGCGCGACGCTCTCCACGCTCGACGATCAACCGTGGATTCGTGCGTTCCGGCCGATTGCCGGCTTCGAGCACCATCGGCAGGCGGGGATGGCGTGGCTCGCGTCGCTCGGCATGCCCGCCTCGCCCGACACGCTGCTCGTGACGAACGGCGCGGCGCACGGCATCTTCCTCGCGCTGGCATCGCTCGTCGGCCCCGGCGACACGGTGCTGTGCGAAAGCCTCACCGACCACGGCGTGATCGGCTCCGCGAATGTACTGGGATTCACGCTGAAGGGTCTCGAGATCGACGAGTACGGCATTCATCCCGAACACTTCGAGGAGATGTGCGACAGCGAGCGCATCACCGCGCTCGTCTGCACGCCCACGCTGAACAATCCCACCGTCGCGCTGATGCCGGATTCGCGGCGCCGCGCGATTGCGCGCATTGCCGAGCGCTACGGCGTGTACGTGATCGAGGACGACGTCTACGGCCCTTTGCCCGCCAAGGCCGCCACGCCCATATCGAGCCTGATCCCGGAGTTGTCGTTCTATTGCACCAGCATGACCAAATCGGTGCTGACCGGTTTGCGCATCGGCTATCTGACCACGCCGCGGCGGCTCGCGCTGCGCGCCGAAAGCGTGCTGCGCGTGAGTAGCTGGATGGCGACCTCGCCGATGGCCGAAGTGGCGACACGCTGGATCGTCGACGGCACGGCCGAACGTCTGGTGCAGATACAACGCGAACGCTTGGGGCGGCGTCAGGCGCAATTGCAGCAGACGCTCGGCAGCTACGTGCTCGGCGCGCATCCGCAGGCGTTGTCGGCGTGGCTGCGCGTGCCGGATCACTGGCAGGCGGACAGGCTGGTGAGGGAGTTGCGCAACCGCGATATCGCCGTGACCTCGCCCGATCCTTTTCTCGTGCGCGGCGCGGACCGGCCGAACGCGGTGCGCGTTTGCGTCGGCGCCGAAGTGAATGAAGAGACCTATAAAGGCGCGCTGGAAATCATGCGCGACGTGTTCGAGCAGTACCCGCAGGTGCACGATTTCACGTGAGAGCGAGCGACATAAACGAAATGAACTAGGACAATAGAAATCGTTTTTTAGAACATTAGACTGGGCTGCATTGAAGACGATGCGGCCGCAATCAGCCCACTCATGCAGGCGCGGCGGCATCGGCACCGAATCCTTTCGTGCAAGGCCGAGTTCATGTCCGTACTGTCGCTAGCCGATGTCTATCGCGCGCGTCGCCGTATCGAGGGGCGCGCCGTTTGCACGCCGCTGATCGAATCGCAGACGCTGTCGGCCGCAGCCGGTACGCAGGTCTTTCTCAAGCTGGAAACGGTGCAACCCACCGGCAGTTTCAAACTGCGCGGCGCGACCAACGCGCTCGCGCGTCTCGCCGAACAAGGCTGCCGCAAGGTCGTCACCGCCTCCACGGGCAATCATGGCCGCGCCGTCGCGCATGCGGCGCGCGCGCTGGGTATCGAAGCAACGGTGTGCATGTCGGCGCTCGTGCCCGGCAACAAGGTCGAGGCGGTGCGCTCGCTCGGCGCGCAAGTGCGCATTGTCGGCAACAGCCAGGACGACGCGGAACACGAAGCGCTGCGGCTCGTCCGCGAGGAAGGCTTCGCCTACGTGCCGCCGTTCGACGATCTGCACGTGATCGCGGGCCAGGCGACGATCGGACTCGAAATCGTCGAAGCATTGCCGGACGTCGCGAATATCGTCGTGCCGCTATCGGGCGGCGGGCTCTTTGCGGGCGTTGCATTCGCCGCTAAAAATGCGAATCGCGCGATCGGTCTGACCGGCGTGACGATGGCGCGCGGCGCCGCGATGCACGCGAGCCTCACGGCCGGCCGGCCCGTCCTCGTGGACGAAGTCGAAACGCTTGCGGATTCGCTCGGCGGCGGCATCGGCCTCGAAAACCGCTATACGTATGCGCTCACGCGCGATCTGATCGACGAGACGGTATTGCTCGACGAGGCGTCGATCGCGCGCGGCATCGTCCATGCGTACCGGCACGAGCGGCTCGTCGTGGAAGGCGCGGCGGCGGTCGGAATCGCCGCGCTGCTCGACGGCGCATTGCCGGCCGACCGCATTCAACGCGGTCCGCTCGTGCTGATCGTGACGGGCGCCAACATCGATATGAAGCTGCATCACCGCATCGTCGAATCCACGCCGGTGCAATCCGACCCGCTCAATCCTCTATGACCTCGATCACGCTCCTTGGCGAAGCGCAGCTTCGCGAACTCGTGCCGCTCGATCGCGCCGCGATCGACCAGGTGGAAGCGGCCTTTCTCGCCCTCGCCACCGAGGCCGTCGCGATGCCGCCGATCCTCCGGCTCGATCTGCCCGAACACAACGGCGAAGTGGACGTGAAAACCGCGTACCTGCCGCGCTTCGACAGTTTCGCCATCAAGGTGAGCCCCGGCTTTTTCAATAACCCGGCGCTCGGTTTGCCGAGCCTCAACGGGCTGATGCTGGTGCTTTCCGCCAAGACGGGTTTGACCGAGGCGGTGCTGCTCGACAACGGCTATCTGACCGCCGTGCGCACCGCGGCCGCGGGCGCGGTCGCCGCGCGCTGGCTCGCGAGGCAGCACACGCCGCAAGTCGCGGTGCTCGGCGCCGGCGAACAGGCGCGTTTGCAGTTGCAGGCGTTGACGCTCGTACGCCGCGTCGAACACGTGCGCGTGTGGGCGCGCAATCCCGCCAATGCGCGGCGTTTCGCCGAAGAGATGAGCGCATCGCTGGGCGTGCCCTGCGAGGTCGCGCGCGACGTTCATCACGCGTTGGCCGAGGCGGACGTAGCCATCACCACGACGCCGAGCCGCACGCCGTTGATCGAAGCGGCGCATCTGCATCCGGGTCTGCACATCACGGCAATGGGCTCGGACGCCGAACACAAGAACGAGATCGCGCCCGATGCGTTGGCGGCGGCGCGTTATATCTGCGACCGCGCGCAGCAGACGCGCGTGCTCGGCGAACTGCATCACGCGCTGAATGCGGGCACGATGCGCGCCGACGCCGCCGTGACCGAACTGGGCCAGGTGATCGCCGAACAGGCCGCGGGCCGCGTCGACGATTCGGACGTGACGATCTGCGACCTGACCGGCACCGGCGCGCAGGACACCGCGATCGCGGCGCTCGCGCTGCAGCGAGCGCGCAGCGCGGGCGTGGGAACGATTTTTCGCAACGACGTGAAGGGCTGAGAGGGCACGATGGCTGAGACAACACAACTGGAACGAAAGGCGGGCGTGAGCGCACAAGCGCCGGCCGTGCGTTTGCCGTTCGAGCGGGCCGAATACGCCGCGCGTATCGGCAAGACGCGCAAGGCGATGCAGGCCGCGGGGATCGAATTGCTGATCGTGTCGGACCCGACCAACATGGCGTGGCTGACCGGCTACGACGGCTGGTCGTTCTATGTGCATCAATGCGTGCTGCTGGCGCTCGACGGCGAGCCGGTCTGGTTCGGCCGCGGCCAGGACGCCAATGGCGCGAAGCGCACGGTGTTCATGCAGCACGAGCAGATCATCGGTTACCCGGATCATTACGTGCAGTCCGCCGAGCGTCACCCGATGGACCATCTGGCGCGTGAGGTGATCGAGTCGCGCGGCTGGGGCGCGTTGAAGATCGGCGTGGAAATGGACAACTACTATTTCAGCGCCGCCGCCTATCGCTCGCTCGTCAATCACTTGCCGAAGGTGCAATGGCGCGATGCGACCGCGCTGGTCAACTGGCAGCGCGCGGTGAAGTCGCCGCGCGAGATCGAATACATGCGGGTCGCCGCCCGCATCGTCGAGAAGATGCACGCGCATATCGTCGAGCGTATCGAGCCCGGCATGCGCAAGAACGATCTGGTGGCTGAGATCTACTCGGCGGGGATTACGGGTGTGGACGAACATGGCGGCGACTATCCGGCCATCGTGCCCTTGCTGCCGACCGGCGCGGACGCCGCCGCCCCGCATCTGACGTGGGACGACACGCCGTTCGCGAGGAACGCCGGCACCTTCTTCGAAATCGCCGGCTGCTTCAAGCGCTATCACTGCCCGCAGTCGCGCACGGTGTATCTCGGCAAGCCGCCGAAGCATTTCATCGAAGGCGAACGCGCGGTGATCGAGGGCATCGAAGCCGGGCTTGCCGCGGCCAAACCCGGCAATACCTGCGAGGACATCGCCAACGCCTTCTTCGCGATGCTGCACAAATACGGCATCGAAAAGAACAGCCGCTGCGGCTATCCGATCGGCGCGAGCTATCCGCCGGACTGGGGCGAGCGCACGATGAGCCTGCGCCCTGGGGACAAGACCGTCCTCGAACCCGGCATGACGTTCCACTTCATGCCGGGCCTGTGGCTCGACGATTGGGGACTCGAAATCACAGAAAGCATCCTGATTACCGAGACCGGCGTCGAGACCTTTTGCAACACGCCGCGCAAGCTGTTCGTGAAGGAGTAGCGCACATGCGGGCATCACCCATTCAGCCGACGGTCGATTTCGATGCCGACGGCGAACAGCATGGTTTTCTGAAGCTGCCGTATTCGCACGATGCGTCCGCGTGGGGCGCGGTAATGATCCCGATCAGCGTGATTCGCAATGGCGCGGGCCCCACGGCGCTGCTCACCGGCGGCAACCACGGCGACGAGTACGAAGGACCGATCGCGTTGTCGAAGCTCGCCGCGACGCTGAAGGCGGCTGACGTGAAGGGCCGCGTGATCATCGTGCCGTTCATGAACTACCCGGCGTTTCGCGCGGGCAGCCGCACGTCGCCGATCGACCGCGGCAATCTGAATCGCAGTTTTCCGGGCAAGCCGGACGGCACGGTCACCGAGAAAATCGCGGACTATTTCCAGCGCTACCTGTTGCCGCTCGCGGACTACGTGCTCGATCTGCACGCGGGCGGCCGCACGCTCGACTTCGTGCCGTTCGCCGCGATTCACGTGCTGGCCGACGCACGCCAGCAGGCGCAGTGCGAGGCGGCGATGCGCGCGTTCGGCGCGCCGTATTCGATGCGGATGCTCGAACTCGATAGCGTGGGCCTGTTCGATACGGCGGTGGAAGAGGCGGGCAAGGTGTTCGTGTCGACCGAACTCGGCGGCGGCGGAACCGCGACGGCGCAAAGCGTGGCGGTGGCCTCGCGCGGCGTGCAAGGCTTTCTGCTGAATGCGGGCATTCTCGATCGGCGTCAAGCAGCGGACCGGCACACGCCTCGCACCACCACGCTGCTCGATATGCCCGACGGCTCGTGCTATACGACCAGCGAACATGACGGCCTGCTGGAGATGTGCAAGGACCTCGGCGACATGGTCGAAAGCGGCGAACTGATCGCGCGGATTTACGACGCGTCGCGCACGGGTGTCGCGCCCGTTGAATATCGCGCGCGCCGCAGCGGCCTGCTCGCGGCGCGGCATTTTCCCGGGCTCGTGCGGATCGGCGATACGGTGGCGGTGGTGGCGGATGTCGTCGAGCGCGGCATACCGGTGAGCGTTTGATCGCGCGATGAAACTCGACCGCTACGACCTCGCGATTCTGCGCATCCTCGCGCGCGACGGACGCATCACCAAGTCGCGCCTCGCCGAGGAAATCAATCTGTCGATTTCGCCGGCGTGGGAACGCGTCAAACGTCTTGAAGAGAGCGGCGTGATTCGCGGCTACCGCGCGGATATCGATTGGGTGCGCGCGTTCAAGGGCAGCCGCGTGGTGGTTGAAGTGACGCTCGCGCGGCATACCGCGCAGGACATGCGGCGCTTCGAGGAACGCGTGAGCGCGGCGTCCGAAGTCGTGCAATGCCATGCGACGGGCGGCGGCGTCGATTATGTGATGCACGTGATGTCGCGCGACATCGATCACTATCAGCGCTTCATCGATTCGCTGCTGACCGATGAGCTAGGCATCGAAAAGTATTTCACGTATATCGTCACCAAGGTGGTGAAGAGCATGCCGGAAGGCTTGCCGGATTGGGCGGACGAAGCCGTTGGCGAAAGCGGTTGAAGCAGCGCGGCGGCATGGCCCGAAATTCACCACACGCCACGGCGAAATCCAGAAAAAACCCGCACCTCTGGACGCCGGAACCAAAAAAACCGCGTCGCCGCGGAACGTACAGTGACAGACATACATCGCACACAGGAGGTCGTCATGTTGCTGGGTCATCCGGTTCTCTTCAAATCGCTGTGCTACGTCGACGGACGCTGGGTGCACAGCGCCAGCGCCGCCAGCGTCGCCGTGCTCAATCCCGCCGATCAGCGGATACTCGGCCACGTGCCGATGCTCGACGCGTCGCAGATCACCGAAGCCGTCGACGCCGCGCAACGCGCGTTCTCGACGTGGCGCTGGCTGCCGGTCGCAAAACGGTCCGCGCTGCTGCTGCGCTGGCACGAACTGATCCTGCGGCATCAGCATGATCTGGCCGCGATTCTGTCGCTCGAACAGGGCAAGCCGCTTGCGGAAGCACGCGGTGAAATCGCTTATGGCGCGAGTTTCGTCGAGTGGTTCGCGCATGAAGTGCGCCGTTTGAACGGCCGCACGATTCCCACGCATATCGACGGCGCGCAACTCGGCACGGTGATCGAACCGGTCGGCGTGGCCGCGTTGATCACGCCGTGGAATTTCCCCTGCGCGATGATTACGCGTAAGGCGGCCGCCGCGCTAGCGGCGGGTTGCACCGTCGTCGTGAAGCCCGCGCATGAAACGCCGTTCTCGGCATTGGCGCTCGCGCAACTCGCGGAAGAAGCGGGCTTTCCGGCAGGCGTCTTCAACGTCGTGCTCGGCGAGCCGCACATGGCGATGGAAACGCTGGTGAGCGATACGCGGGTGCGTTCGGTGAGCTTCACCGGTTCGACGCGCGTCGGTTCGCTGGTCATGCAGACGGCGGCGAAAGCGGGCATCAAGAAAACGGCGCTGGAACTGGGCGGCAACGCGCCCTTCATCGTGACCGAAGACGCCGACCTCGACCAGGCCGTGCGCGTGGCGATCGCCGCGAAGTTTCAAACCTCGGGGCAGGACTGCTGCGCGGCGAATCGCATTTTCGTCGCGCGTGCGGTGTATGAAGCATTCGTCACGCAATACAGCGACGCCGTGAAAAAACTCAACGTGGGCGCCGCATTCGAAGCCAACGTGGACGTCGGCCCGCTCATGCATCAGGCCGCTTTCGACACCACCGCGGCGCGCGTGGCGGACGCCAGCGCGAAGGGCGCGCGCATCACCGTGGGCGGCGCCGCGCATGAACGCGGCGGCTGGTTCTTCCAGCCGACCGTGGTCGCCGACGCCGCGCCGGGCATGCGCATCTACGACGAGGAAAACTTCGCGCCGATCTCGGCCGTCTCGCCGTTCGATTCGCTCGATGAAGTGATCGAACGCGCGAACGATACCGAATACGGGCTTGCCGCCTACGTGTGTGCGAGAGACCTCAACACGGTGTTTCAACTGATTCGCCGCCTCGACTTCGCGATGGTCTCCGTGAACGGCGTGAAGTTTACCGGCGCGCCGATTCCGTTCGGCGGCATGAAGGCATCCGGCCTCGGCCGCGAGGGCGGGGCCGAGGGCTTCGAGCCGTTCGTCGAGACGCGCTATTTCTGCCTCGGCCAACTCGGCTTGCCGGTGACCGACAGCATGCCCGCTCACCGCACGAACACGGCGCCGCACGCAGCGGCGGCCTGAACCCGCACAACGCATTCAACGATTCAACGAAGGAGCTTCCCATGACCCAACTCGACCAACTCTTCGACGCCGACCGCGCGCATTTCATGCATCCTTCCACGCACGCTCACGACCATGCGAGCGGCGCGCTGCCGGGCCGCATCGTGACGGGCGCGAAAGGCATCCGCATCGAAGACCACCAGGGCAAGTCGTATATCGACGCGTTCGCGGGCCTGTATTGCGTGAACATCGGCTACGGCCGCACCGAAGTCGCCGAAGCGATCTACGAGCAGGCGAAGAAGCTTGCCTACTATCACACCTATGTCGGCCACTCGACCGACACGATCATCGAACTGTCGTCGCGCATCATCGACTGGGCGCCGCAGGGCATGAAGAAGGTGTACTACGGCCTGTCCGGTTCGGACGCCAACGAAACGCAGATCAAGCTCGTCTGGTATTACAACAACGTCAAGGGCCGGCCGAACAAGAAGAAGATCATCTCGCGCCAGCGCGGCTATCACGGCTCGGGCATCGTCACGGGCAGCCTGACCGGCTTGCCGAGTTTTCATCAATGTTTCGACTTGCCGATCGAGCGCGTCAAACATACGGTGTGCCCGCATTGGTATCGGCATGCGCCCGCCGGCATGAACGAGGCGCAGTTCGTCGCGTATTGCGTCGAGGAACTGGAGAAGCTGATCGCGCAGGAAGGCGCCGATACGATCGCCGCCTTCATCGCCGAACCGGTGATGGGCACGGGCGGCATCCTGCCGCCGCCGGCCGGTTACTGGGCGGCGATCCAGCAGGTCTTGAAGAAGCACGACATTCTGCTGATCTGCGATGAAGTGGTGTGCGGTTTCGGCCGGCTCGGTTCGAAGATGGGCGCGCAGCACTACGGCATCACGCCGGATCTGATCACGGTGGCGAAGGGCTTGACCAGTGCTTATGCGCCGCTGTCGGGCGTGATCGTCAGCGAAGGCGTGTGGGACGTGATCGACAAGGCCTCGCAGGAATTCGGCGCGATGGGTCACGGCTGGACCTATTCGGGTCATCCGATTTGCGCGGCCGCGGCGCTGGCGAACCTCGATATTCTCGAACGCGAGAACCTCACGCAGAACGCGGCGCAAACGGGCGCGTACCTGCTCGAACAACTGCATGCCGCATTCGACTCGCATCCGCTCGTCGGCGAAGTGCGCGGCGCGGGCATGCTGGCCGCGCTCGAATTCATGGCCGACAAGGACGGGCGTCAGCCTTTCGCCGCGGCGTTGAAGGTGGGTCCGCGCGTCTCGGCCGCCGCGTTGGAGCGCGGCTTGATTGCGCGCGCGATGCCGCACGGCGACATTCTCGGCTTCGCGCCGCCGCTCGTCACCTCGCGCAGCGAGGTGGATGAGATCGTGAAGCTCGCGCGCGCGGCGGTGGATGAAGTCGCTTCGCAGGTGCTCACGCCGGCGGCTTCGGCTTAAGCGGCATGCCCGGTTGGCAGCCTGGCGGCGGCTAACCGAGGCGGGCCCCTGAACCCGGCTAACAGCACGCCCGTTTGTGTACCGCGCATTGCAACTACGGAATGCACGGCTTCGCAAACGGGCGCTTCGCATGTTATAAGCCCAAGACAGCTTTCGTGACCGTCCGATGAAAGAGTCTTGGGGGATATGCAATGAAGTTGTTCGGCAACGCCAAATCGTCCGCCAGTGCATTCGCGCTGGTCGCACTCGTTTCCCTTTCCACCGGCTTTCTCGAGGCCACGCCGGCCGTCGCGAAGCCGCCCGCGAAAGCCCAGCCCGCCGTACTCACCGCGTCCGCCATTGCGGTCGCGGATAAATATAGCGCCGACGCCGCCGAGCAGATTTTCAAGGAAGGCGGCAATGCCGTGGACGCGGCGGTTGCGATCGCCTTCACGCTGGCCGTGACATATCCCGAAGCCGGCAACATCGGCGGCGGCGGCTTCATGACGCTTTATGTCGACGGCAAGCCGTACTTCCTCGACTATCGCGAGCGCGCGCCGTTGGCCGCGACCAAGAACATGTATCTCGACGACAAGGGCGAGGTCATCAAGGGCATGAGCCTGTACGGCTATCGCGCGGTGGGCGTGCCGGGCACCGTCGACGGCATGTGGCAGGCGCAGCGCCGCTTCGGCAAGCTCAAATGGAAGCAGGTGCTGGCGCCGGCGATCCACTATGCGCGCGACGGTTTCGAGGTGAGCCAGCAATTGCAGAAACGCCGCGACGACGCGGCTAAAGAGTTCGCCGGCAAGACCAACTTCGACACCTACTTCGGCAATCTGAAAGAGGGCGTCAACTTCAAGCAACCCGATCTCGCCGCCGTGCTGCAGCGCATTTCCGATCAGGGCGCGAAAGACTTCTATCAAGGCAAGACGGCGGATCTGATCGCGGAGTCCATGCGCGGCCACGGCCTGATCACGAAGGCCGATCTGCAACAGTACAAGGCCGTGTGGCGTCAACCGATCCAGGCCGACTGGAAGGGCTATCGCGTGTACACCGCGCCGCCGCCGAGCTCGGGCGGCATCGGGCTCGTGCAACTGCTGAAGATGAAGGCCGACCTCGCGTCCGACTTCAAGGACGTGCCGCACAATTCCGCGCAATACATCCATCTGATCGCGGAAATCGAAAAGCGCGTGTTCGCCGACCGCGCGCAATATCTCGGCGATCCCGACTTCTACAAGGTGCCGGTCGCGCAACTGACCGACGAGGCGTATATCGCCAAACGCGCCGCCGAAGTCAATCCGAAGGAGCCGTCGGACACCAAGAGCGTGCAGCCGGGTCTGGGCACCTCGATGCCGGAGAAGGCGGAAACCACGCATTTCTCGGTGGTCGACAAGTGGGGTAACGCGGTGGCGAACACGTACACCATCAACGGCTATTTCGGCTCGGGCGTGGTGGCGGATCGCACCGGCATCGTGCTGAACGACGAAATGGACGACTTCTCCGCGAAGCCGGGCGTCGCCAACATGTTCGGCGTGGTGGGCAGCGACGCGAATTCGATCGAACCGAAGAAGCGCCCGCTTTCTTCGATGAGCCCGACGATTCTGACGAAGGACGGCAAGGTGTCGCTCGTGATCGGCACGCCGGGCGGCTCGCGCATCTTCACGTCGATCTTCCAGGTGATCAACAACGTCTACGACTTCAATATGCCGTTGAAGGAAGCGGTTGGCGCGATGCGTTTCCATCACCAGTTGCTGCCGCCGAACACGATTTTCACGGAGTCGTATAAGCCGATCGACGGCGACCTTGCCAAGGAGGTCGAAGCCAAGGGCTATACGCTGAAGCAGCAGGGTTTCAACGGCGATATTCAGGCGATCAGAATCGACGGCGACACGCCGGAAGCGGCGGCCGATCCGCGTGGCCGTGGTGTGACGCGGGTGATTCAGTAAGCGGATCTGCGCATGGCGGGCGGCGCGTCTCGATGGACGCGCCGTATCAAGACGAAGACTGAGACGAAAAAGCCTGGCCTGGCGCCCGAACCGATCGAGCGCCGGGCTTTTTTTCGTCTACGGGAAGCCCATCGCGTCAACTCACCTGTTCGACCGGCGTCAACGTCAATTCGACCCGCTGCGCGCCGCGCAGCACCGTCACGTTGACGGGCTTGTCGATACGCGACGCGTCGAGCGCGCGTTGCAGGCTGTCCACGTCGGGCACGGCAAGCGTGTCGATCGCGACGATCGTATCGTCGGTGCGCAGGCCGCCGAGCGCGGCCGGACTGCCCTTGACGATCTCCATGACGTGTACGCCGCTTTCCAGGCTCAAGCCGAAATAGCGCTGCACGCGGCGCGACAGCGGCGTCGTGGTGCCGGCCACGCCGATATAGGCGCGCCGCACGCGGCCGTGCGCGAAGATCTGCATGATGACCCACTTGGCGGTATCGATCGCGGTGGCGAAGCAGATCGCCTGCGCGCCCGGAATGATCGCGGTATTCACGCCGATCACTTGCCCCGCCGAATTGATCAGCGGACCCCCCGAATTGCCGGGATTGAGCGCCGCGTCGGTCTGGATCACGTCATAGATCATGCGGCCCGAGTTCGAGCGCAGCGAGCGCCCGAGCGCCGAGACCACGCCGGTCGTCACCGTTTGCGCGAGGCCGAGCGGATTGCCGACGGCGATCGCTATTTGCCCCACGCGCAGCTTCGACGATTCGCCCAGTTCGACGTGCGGCAACGGTTCCGGCGAGCCGATGCGCAACACGGCCAGATCGCTGCCGGGGTCGTCGCCGACCAGATCGGCGTCGAATTTCGCGCCGTCCGCGAGCGTCACCTGAATGTGCGTCGCGCCGTGCACGACGTGGCTGTTGGTGAGCAGATAGCCGTCGGGCGTGAACAGAAAGCCCGAGCCGGTGCCGCCGCGCGCGCCGCGTCTGTCGCGCGCGGACGGCTCGCCGGGCAGCCGGCGTTCGACGGCAATGAAGGCGACCGCCTGCTGCACGCGTTCCAGCGCGCCGATCACGGTGCGGGAATAGGCGTCGAGCAGCGCGTCGTCGGATAAGGGGTTGAGTGGATTCGGCCCGGGGGCGTCGGATGCGGCGCGCGACAGGTCATCGATGAAGCGTGGACGGCTTCCCATGGCGATGCTCCGGATAAACAGGCATGCAGATGCGGGGCGGGGCCAGGGTTTTCAAGTGCGGCGCGAGGCGGCGCGTGCCGGCGTGGCTATGAGACACTTTCCCCAAGGCACACGCCGGACACCCTGCCCGCAGGTCGCAGTCACGAGCCGCGCCGCGAACCCAAGGAGACAAGCCGCCATGAACTCACCTTCGACGCCATCGAGCGCGCCGGCCGAACCACGGATCGAATCGCTCAGCGCGATCACGCTCGCCACCGCCGACATGCCGCGCGCCGTGCTGTTTTATCAGGCGCTCGGCTTTCCGATGAACTACGGTGGGCCGCAGGCGGCGTTTACATCGTTCGCGTTCGGCGGTTCGTATCTGAACCTGATTCTCGACACACGCGCGCCGGTCGCCTGGTGGGGCCGCGTGATCGTCCACGTGTCGGACGTCGACGCGCTCTACCGCAAGGCGCTCGCGGCGGGATTGAAGCCCTCGCTCGAACCCTCCGATGCGTCGTGGGGCGAGCGCTATTTCCACATCACCGATCCTGACGGCCACGAACTCAGCTTCGCGAGACCGCTGCGCTAGCGCTCGGGCACTCGCAATCCGGTGTGCGTGGGGACGAACACCTCTCGTTTGGGTCGGTGCGCATGTCATGGCGCAATTCCATGCACGCTTATCCGGGGCCGAAAGCGCGGTACGGGCGGCGAGCAGGATCACGGCGGGCACAATCAAATCGAGGGGACGCAAATGTTCGGCTGCCTTCACCACTATCAGTTGTCTCGGTTCGGGCAGCGAGTTGCAAAATGGTTTTCTGGCGGGCTTGACTGTCTGGCAAGCGGAAAAGGCGCGTATCGACGGGCTGCGGTTTTGGCACGAAGTCGCACCGGTTGAAGGTTTCCCGTCGAGCGCCACTGTTTCCCACATTCATCCGCTTGGATTGGTAGGAAATTTTAAGGTGGCAGCGGAGTTGATTACGCTCGAGATGCTGAATGCCGTGGATCCGCCGGATCAGTCGAATATCACCGGCAGATCCTGCCATATTTGAACAAATACGCGAAAGGGTATGCAATCATTGGGCCATAACTCGCAGCGTGAATCCGGTAGCAGATACGGGAGATGTTGCAGCTGTGACTCAACAGATCAACGGAGGACAAAATGGACATGCCGAAAGACTCATTGCGTACAACAGAGTTGCACCGATTTTGGGGCTTCCGCAAGAAACGAATTAAACGTTTTTTGGAATGCCTTGCTTGCTGCCTTTTGCTTTCGTCCGCCTCGTTGGCTAATGCCAACGGAGACGAACGTGCTGTCTGCCCCGCTGTATCGCCATCCATGGGTGTATTTTCCGCAGAGAAAATATACAAAAACTCGGTCGTTTCGATCGAAAAGAACGATGCAGATCACACGATAAACTTATCGATTTACCGACCGAATTCGAACGACTGCGAAAAGACTGTCTTCGCGAAATACTCTATAGAAGGCGGAGCGCCGAATGTCGACTCCCTGTTTTTCATGAATCTCGATGGCAAGCCAAATATTTTCACCATTGTTCATTGGGATGTAAATTCTCGCGGAATCGGTACATACGGAAAATACTACCAAATATTTGCATATACCTCGGACGAACAAGGCCGACTGATCGAAAATAAGAGGGTGGTCGACAACAGCGCAATGACCGGAATGGATGGCTATCAAGAGGGAGAGCAAACCTTGTTTCCCTATAAGACTGCAGGCGCCGTGAAATCCTTCTTCAAGTGCAATAAGGCAAAGTGCAAGTAATATTTCATTTCTCGAACCGAACCGTAGACCCGTGCTGAATCTGTCACTCGCCACGCGGCGCACCTAGCAGGCTGCTGAAATACAGTCCGACAGAAGCAGCCTTTCTGCACTTACGCGGCTCTCGCCACAAGGTTTATCGCATTGTGCAATTTCAACGTGAATTCCACGCTTGTTCGGCAGTTTGAGGCCAATTTCTGGCTTCATTGCCGCGTTTTTCGCTGCTACAGACGGACTTGTGTCAGTGAGCGCATGCGCACGAGGT
This sequence comes from Paraburkholderia terricola, assembly GCF_003330825.1. Taxonomy (NCBI): domain Bacteria; kingdom Pseudomonadati; phylum Pseudomonadota; class Betaproteobacteria; order Burkholderiales; family Burkholderiaceae; genus Paraburkholderia; species Paraburkholderia terricola. The sequence goes on along the minus strand of NZ_CP024942.1, from coordinate 735,539 downwards.
TGTAGGCAGCCATGTTCAACACGAACATCTGGTCCACTTTCTTCAACCCGCGCACCACCACCTGGCGCATGCGCCCCACGGTCTTGGCCCACCCGAAGCCTTGTTCGATCAACTTGCGCTTTTGCTGCGAAATGGCGTAGCCCACGCTCGAGGCAATGGTATCGGGCACGGATGAACGCCGCCCCGAGGTGTTTTGCGCAACGTGCGGTGTGACCTTCATCTGCTGGCACGCCTCGATGAATTCCTGTGCGTCGTAACCCTTGTCTGCGCCCAGCGTGATTTCTGCGCTCGCATCTTCTGCCGCTTGCCGCGCGTCGTTGATCATGACCTTGGCCGCTTCGCGCTCGGCGTGCCCGTCAGCGCGCGTCACGCACGCGTTGACCACCAGACCATGTCGATTGTCGGTCAGCGTGTGGCCCATGTAACGCAATTCGCTGGCCGTATTGCCTTTGCGATAGAGCCGTGCATCGGGATCGGTCCGGGACTCATGCGTCTCGTTGCTGCGCTTCTCGCCTTTAAAGTCGCCTGCGTTGCCGCCGTCGCTGTCCTGATCGTCACTGTCCTTGGGCACGAAGCTCTTGTGCCCCGCCCACGCCTGGATCAGCGTGCCGTCCACGCTGAAGTGCTCTCCCGAGAGCAGGCACTTCTTCTCAGCGATCGCCACCACTTCGTTGAAGAATTCGATCACCGCATCATGCTTGATCAGGCGTTCGCGGTTCTTCGTGAAGACCGTCGGTACCCAAACCTCGTCATCCATCGCCAGGCCGATGAACCAGCGAAACAGCAGGTTGTATTGCACCTGATCCATCAATTGGCGCTCCGAGCGGATGCTGTAGAGCACCTGGATCAGCATGGCTCGCAGCAACTTCTCCGGCGCGATGCTCGGCCGCCCACCCTTGAGGTCGGCCTCGTACATCCCGGCAAACAACCGATCCATCTTCACCAGTGCTTCGTTCGCCATCACCCGGATCGAACGCAACGGATGCGACTTCGGAACGAAGTCGTCCAGCTTGCGCATGGAAAACAAACTCTCGGTGAATGTGTCGGCGCCGCGCATGATCTCCAAGGGGCAAGTGGGGGTCTTCCATCAACGCTTCAGGGGCCTTCAGCGATGACATTACCGCCGATACTTCAGCAGCCTGCTAGCGCAAAAAGGCCGAGCGGCCGATTCAACGCACCACCAACGCCACCACCAACGCCACCACCAACGCCACCACCAACGCCACCACCAATACGCCGCCGCGGCGGTAACATGGATGACACTTGGCGCTTCGATAATCGAGCGCGTCCGCGTCGCGCTTGCCGACGCGCGCTTAACCGTTTCCGTTGCCAGGAGAGCCGCAATGAAAGAGCAGGATCCGAGACCTGAAGCCGAGATGCTGGCAGAGCGGCAACGCCGTTTCGAGGAGGACCTCATCGATGCGTACGACGAGGAACTCGAAATGGAGGTCGACGACCGCATCATCGACGGCGCCGAAGGCTTCACGCTCGAGCATCGCGAGGCGCGCAAGATGTATTTCCGCGAACTGTTCCGGCTGCAAGGCGAACTCGTCAAGCTGCAGGACTGGATCGTGCAGACCGGCCATCGCCTCGTCGTGATTTTCGAGGGACGCGACGCGGCCGGCAAGGGCGGCGCGATCAAGCGCATCACGCAACGGCTCAATCCGCGGGTCTGCCGCGTGGCGGCGCTGCCCGCGCCGAACAACCGTGAACGCACGCAATGGTATTTCCAGCGCTATGTTTCGCATCTGCCGGCGGGCGGCGAAATGGTGCTGTTCGATCGTAGCTGGTACAACCGCGCGGGCGTCGAACGCGTGATGAATTTTTGCAGCGAGGAAGAGTACGAAGAGTTTTTCCGCTCGGTGCCCGAATTCGAAAAGATGCTGGCGCGAAGCGGCGTGCAGATTCTCAAATACTGGTTTTCGATCACCGACGAAGAACAGGAACTGCGTTTCCAGAACCGCATTCGCGATCCGCTGAAGCAGTGGAAGCTGAGTCCGATGGATCTGGAAAGCCGGCGCCGCTGGGAAGCGTACACGCTCGCCAAGGAAGTCATGCTGCAGCGTTCGCACATTCCCGAGGCGCCGTGGTGGGTCGTGCAGGCGGTCGACAAGAAGCGCGCGCGCCTGAACTGCATTCATCATCTGCTGAGCCAGGTGCCGTATCACGAGATCGAGCATCCGCGTGTCGAATTGCCCGACCGGGTCTATCACGACGAATACAGCCGCCAGCCGGTGCCGGAGTCGATGATCGTGCCCGAGGTGTATTGAGCGTTGAGCGCGCACGGCTCGCTTGCCGCCGGAAAGGCGCGCGAAGCGGGCGGGGTTGGCCGACAATGCGATGTCGGCCCGCGGCGGCGGATTTAATTTCCGTTGACGGATGTTTTGGGGCTGACCGATAGTCTTGGCCCGAAAGGTCCGTTAATTCCAGGCTCCGTGCGTGAACAACACAACCCGCTCTTCCTCATCGCGCGCTGACCATGTCTATTTCAGCGTGCGCGACGATATCTTCGACATGCGTCTCTTGCCCGGCGACCGGCTGACGGAAGGCAGCATCGCCGAGCGTTTCGGCGTGTCGCGCACACCCGCGCGCGAGGCGCTGCAGCGCCTGCAAAGCGACGGCCTGATGCGCGGCTACGTGCGCGGCGGCTGGGAAGTCGTGCCGATCGATTTCAAGCGTTTCGAAGACCTGTACGAGATGCGCAAGCTGATCGAAACCTTCGCGGTGGGCCGGCTGGTTGCCGCCGACATGTCGTTATCCGGCAGCGTGCAGCAGATGCTCGACCGGCTCGACGCCGTCTGGAACGTGCCCCGCGCCGAGCGTATCCGCGAGGGCTGCGAGATGGTGGCGCTCGACGAAGCCTTCCACCAGGCGCTCGTCATCGCCGCCGACAACTCGGAACTGAGCGCCGCGATGCAGCGCGTGACCGACCGCATCCGCGTGGTGCGGCGGCTCGATCTCGTCTACGGCGACTGCATCGACGACACCTACGACGAGCACATCGCGATTCTCGACGCGATCCGCCATCTCGAGACGGAGCGCAGCGTCGCCTTGATCGGGCGTCATATAGAAGGCAGCCGCGCCGAAGTGCGCAGCCTGACCGCCGAACGCCTGCAACGCGCCCGCACTGCAATGGAGCCGCACGGCGCTCCGTATGCACCACCCAGGTTGCGGCGCACCACCTAGGGTCATCCCTTAGTCATCCCGATTTGCCCCAAAGCCCTATGTAGCGGACGTTTCAGTCCGCGATGCGGATTGGCATGGTTTTCGCATAACTGCACGCCATGTATACAAGCAAACTTCTGCCGGAAATATGTCAGCCGACTATCTGAATTCGACCCGCGGAACCCGCGGCATGGCGGTCGCGCCGCATGCGCTCGCCGCGCAGAGCGCCCTCGCGATCCTGCGCGACGGCGGCAATGCCGTCGAAGCGATGATCGGCGCCGCCGCGACGATCGCGGTTGTCTATCCGCACATGAACAGCATCGGCGGCGACGGTTTCTGGCTGATCGCGCGCCCCGGCGCCGCGCCCGTGGGCATCGAGGCATGCGGCGCGGCAGCGCTCGCCGCCACGATCGATGAATACCGTTCGCGCGGCCTTGCCGCGATTCCGACGCGCGGTCCGCTCGCGGCGAACACCGTGGCCGGCACCGTGTCGGGCTGGCAGCTCGCGCATCGCTGGTCGACGGACATGCTCGGCGGCAAAGTGCCGGTCAAGCGTTTGCTGGAAGACGCGATCCATTACGCGAGGCACGGCGTGCCGGTCACGCGCAGCCTGTCGCAGTGCGTGGCGAGCCGGCTCGACGAATTGCGTCCGGTTGCCGGCTTCGCCGAAACCTTTCTGCACGACGATCGCGCGCCCGCTACCGGCGAGCGTTTCGTTGCGCCGCGCCTCGCCGCCACCCTGGAGCGTCTCGCCGACGCCGGTCTCGACGACTTTTATCGCGGCGACCTCGCCCGCGGCATCGCGGTCGATCTGCAATCGGCCGGCTCGCTGCTGACGCTCGCGGATCTCGAACGGCACGAGGCGCGGCTGCGCACCCCGCTTGCGCTCAAGCACTCGCTCGGCACGATCTACAACATGCCGCCGCCCACGCAAGGACTCGTCTCGCTGCTGATTCTCGGCATGCTCGACCGGGTGCTGACCAAGGACATGGACCCGCTCGGTCCCGAGTTCGTGCATGCCTGCGTGGAGGCGACCAAGCTGGCCTTCGCCGTGCGCGATACCGGGATCACCGATCCCGACCACATGCGCGCGGATCCGCGCGCGCTGCTCGAACCGGCGGCGCTCGACGCAATGGCCGCGCGCATCTCGCCGACGCAGGCTGCGCCGTGGGGCGCGGGGCGTGGGCCGGGCGACACGGTGTGGCTCGGCGTCACCGATAGCGACGGCGTGTCGGTGAGCTTCATCCAGAGCATTTATCACGAGTTCGGCAGCGGCATCGTGCTGCCGGGGTCGGGCATCAACTGGCAGAACCGCGGCTGCAGTTTCTCGCTCGACGAGCGCGCGCTGAATCCGCTGATGCCGTTGCGCCGACCCTTCCATACGCTGAACCCGGCGCTCGCGCGTTTCGACGACGGCCGCACGATGGTGTACGGAAACATGGGCGGCGACGGTCAGCCGCAATCGCAAAGCGCGGTGTTCTCGCGCATCGCCAACTTCGGCTGGAATCCGCAAGCCGCGATCGACGCGCCGCGCTGGCTGCTCGGCCGCACGTGGGGCCAGTCGACCGACACGCTCAAGCTGGAGGCGCGCTTTGCGCCCGGCACCGTGGCGCGGCTCGAAGCGCTCGGTCACGAGGTCGAGACGATGCCGGCTTACGACGAAGCAATGGGCCATGCCGGCGCGATCGTCCGGTATCCCGATGGACTTATCGAAGCGGGCCACGATCCGCGCAGTGACGGGGTTGCCGCGGGCTGGTAAAAGCACGCGCGCTTTTTTTCAATCGAACCGCAGGTCCGGCCTATCGGCACGGAGGACGCCGCACGTTTGCCGCTTGCCGGCAGGCATGCGCTCGGTAACTGGAGTCATCATGACCACACGCTCTCAACCCATGACATCCGCGGACATCGGGAACGTCTCGACGTCCGCCGCGCACAACCGCTGGCTTCAGCTCGGACTCGGTCTCGTCTGCATGATGGCGATTTCGAGCCCGCAATACGTCTGGACGCTGATGACCAAACCGCTCGCCGCGAAACTGGGCGTCGCGCTGCCGGAACTGCAAGTGACGTTCTCGCTGCTGATCATTCTGCAAACTTTCTTCTCGCCGTTCCAGGGCAAGCTGATCGACCGCTTCGGTCCGCGCATGCTGATCTCGATCGGCACCGTGATGTCGGGCCTGAGCTGGGTGCTGGCCGCGCAGGTGCAAAGCGCGCCGATGCTCTATCTGACTTATGGCGTGGTCGGCGGCTTGGGCACCGGCATCGTCTATGTCGGCGTGGTGGGTTTGATGGTGCGCTGGTTCCCGAAGCAGCGCGGCTTCGCGGCGGGCGCGGTGGCGGCCGGCTACGGCATGGGCGCGATCGTCACGACCTTTCCGATCGCCACGTCGCTGCAGGCGCGCGGCATCGACGCCACGTTGTGGATGTTCGGCATTGCGTTCGCGCTGGTCGGCTTGCTGGCCTCGCAAGGATTGCGCGTGCCGCCTTCGCACGATAGCGTCGCCGCGAGCGCGGCCGGTTCCGGCGCATCGGCCGTGGCGAATCTGCGTCCTTCGCAAACGCTCAAGACGCCCGTGTTCTGGCTGATGTTCGCGATGATGACCATGATGTCCACCTCGGGCCTGATGGTCACCTCGCAAATGGCCACCTTCGCCGCCGATTTCGGCGTGACCAAGGTGCTCGTGTTCGGCATGGCGGCGCTGCCGCTCGCGCTGACCATCGACCGCTTCACCAACGGCCTCACGCGGCCGCTGTTCGGCTGGGTGTCCGACAAGGTCGGCCGTGAAAACACGATGTTCTTCGCGTTCGCACTCGAAGGCGTGGCAATGGCGCTATGGCTTCTCACCCGCGAAAACGCGGTGCTGTTCGTGCTGCTGTCGGGCGTGGTGTTCTTCGGCTGGGGCGAGATTTTTTCGCTGTTCCCCTCGACGCTCACCGACACCTTCGGCACCCGTCACGCCACCGAGAACTACGGCTGGCTGTACATCTCGCAAGGCATCGGTTCGATCTTCGGCGGCCCGCTGGCGGCGCTGATGCACCAGCATGCCGGAAGCTGGGTGCCGGTATTCGCCACCGCGATCACGCTCGACATCGTGACCGCGCTGCTCGCGATTGCCGTGCTCAAGCCGATGCGCCGCCGTTTTCTCGCCACGCCGCGCGGTCTTTGACGGAGCGGCGGTTTGTGCCGGCGCACCATGAATCGTGATCGAGGAGCAGGCATGTCAGTTCAGCTCGCATTACGCAACATCCGCAAATCGTTTTCGAACAAACTGGGTTCGGTCGACGTGCTCGGCGGCCTCACGTTCGACATTCACGAGCGTGATTTCGTCAGCATCATCGGGCCGTCGGGCTGCGGCAAGACGACGGTGTTCAATGTGATCGCGGGGCTGCTCGAGGCCGATAGCGGCGACATCGTCTATCGCGGGCAGGCCGTGAATGGATTGCGCGGCAAGGTCGGCTACATGATGCAGCGCGACCTGTTGCTGCCGTGGCGCACGGTGCTGCAAAACGTGCTGATCGGCCCCGAACTGTCGAACATGCCGGCGGCGCAGGCGCATGAAATGGCGATGGAGTATCTCAACACCTATGGTCTCGCCGGCTTCGAGAACGCTTATCCGCGCATGCTGTCGGGCGGCATGCGCCAGCGTGTGGCGCTGATCCGCACGCTGATCAACGATCCCGACATCATCCTGCTCGACGAGCCGTTCTCGGCGCTCGACTATCAAACGCGCCTCTATCTGGAGGGCGTGCTGATGGAAGCGGTCGAGACGTTCCACAAGACCGTGGTGCTGGTCACGCACGATATCGACGAAGCCGTCGCGTTGTCCAAACGCGTCGTGGTGCTCGGCGGGCGTCCCTCGCAGGTGAAGAAGATCTACGACATCGACATTGCCGCGCGTTCGCCGATCGGCGCGCGCAGCGATCCGAACTTCGCGGGCTATTTCCATGCGTTGTGCGGCGAGCTGGATATCCAGACCGAGGTGAGGGCAGCATGACGCAATCCGTTTCCATCGATAAAAGCGCGGCGGCGCGGCGCGCTCCGCGCGCACGCTCGCGGCGGCTCGTGCTCGACAGCGGCTGGGGCCGCTCGTTGCTGCAACTCGCGGCGGTGCTCGCGTTCTTCGCGCTCTGGGAAGGCGCGGCGCGTCTTGGCTGGGTGTCGAACTTCCTGGTCGGCTCGCCGGCGAAAATTCTCGACGCGCTGATACGCGACATCCGCTCTCATCAGCTATTCGTCGATACCGGCTACACGCTCTTCGAAGCCATTCTCGGCTTCGTGTTCGGCACGGCGGTCGGCTCGGTGTGCGGGCTCGCGCTCTGGTATTCGCCGTTCGTCGCGCGGCTGATCGAGCCGTTCATCGTCGCGATCAATAGCGTGCCGAAGATCGCGTTCGCGCCCATCGTGATCTTATGGTTCGGCACTGGTTTGATATCGAAGGTCGCGCTGGCGATTTCGCTCACCGCCATCGTCGCGCTGATCGCGGCCTACGAGGCGGCGAAAGACGCCGATCCCGATCTGCAGGCGCTGCTCGTCACGCTCGGCGCCGACAAGAACGACGTGTTCATGAAGGTGGTGGTGCCGTTCACGCTGCCCTATGTGATCTCCACGTTCCGCATCAACGTCGGCTTCGGCCTGGTCGGCGCGGTGGTGGGCGAATTCATTTCATCGGAGAAAGGGCTCGGGCACATGATCTTCACCGCGTCGAGCCTGTACGACCTCAACACGGTATGGGCGGGACTCTTCGTGTTGATGGCGATCGGCTTCGTGCTGTACTTCCTGATCGACCTCGTCGAGCGCAAATTGCTGCCGTGGCGGCAGGCGTCGAATACGAGCACGCTGAAGGTTTAAACGCATTCCCGGCAGTCCAATCACTTCTCTCCCAGGACAGGACGATGGCATTCACAGCAAAAAAAGCGCTCGCCGCGCTGACCACGGCTTTGGCGCTGACCGTTGCATCCGTTTCATTGCCGGCGTTGGCCGCCGACAAGAAAGTCACCATTTCGCAGGCGTTCCAGTCGATGCTCTATCTGCCGCTCTATGTGGCGATCGACGGCGGCTTCTTCACGAAGGAAGGGCTCGACGTCACGAGGCAGACGGCGGGCAGCCCGAGCGCGGCGCTCTCGGCGGTGTTGTCGGGTAGCGCCGATTTCTCGCTGCACGGACCCGAGTGGACGGCGGTCGCCGCGGAGAAGGGCGTTGATGTCGATATCATCGCCAACGTCGTGAACGGCGCGGCGGTATGGATCGCCGCCGCGCCCGACGTCAAATTCGACAGCATCAAGGACGTGAAGGATCAGGTCGTGGTGTCCGGGCAGATGCCGACCACCAGCACGTCGCTGTTCCTGAAGCTGCTGAAGGAAAACGGCATGTCGCAGAGCGACGTCAAGCTGATTCAGGTGCCGCTCGGCTCGGAGATCGGGCCGCTCGTGGCCGGGCAGTCGAAGATCGCGGTGATGTACGAGCCGGGCCTCGACCAGGCGGTCGCGAAGGGCATGAAGGTCGTGCTCGGATTTCCGAAGCTCTATGGCGAGTACGCGTTCTCGTCGATTTCGGCGAAGCGCGGCGTCGATCCCGATGCGGCCGCACGCTTCGTGAAGGGTCTGCAAAACGCGCTGCGCTACATGCAGAGCAATCCGGCCGAAACCCAGGCGATCGCGCGCAAGGAATTCCCGACGCTCGACCCGGCGGTGGTGGACGCGGCCGTCAAGCGCATGCTGACCGAAGGCGTGTATCCGAAGAGCGTCGACATCACGCCCAAAGCGCTGGCCGTTGCGATGGATACGCAAATCGCGCTCGGCAATCTGAAGCAGCAGCCGAAGTACGATACGTTCATCGTCCACAGTTATATCCAGCCCGCGCTTGCCGCGAAATGAACGGCTTTCCGACGCTCTCATGACGACCTTCAATCAAGCGCCGACCATCGGCGAGATCCGCGCGGCGCTCGCCGCGGGTGACGCCACCGTGGCGCAGTACATTTCAAGCGCTTACGATGCCGCGCAACATTCGCAGGCGGCGTTGCACGCGTTCTGTTATCTGCCCGATACGCCGCCGGCCAACTTCGCCGATGCCACCGCGCCGCTCGCCGGCGTGCCGGTCGCGGTGAAGGATGTCATCGATACCGCCGACATGCCCACCGAATTCAACTCGGCGGCCTACAAGGGGCGGCGTCCCGAGCGGGATGCCTGGATCGTGGCCCGCTTGCGGGCGGCGGGCGCGGCGATTCTCGGCAAGACGGTGACCACCGAGTTCGCGTGGCGTCATCCGGGGCCGACGGTCAATCCGTGGAACGGCGCGTTCACGCCGGGCGGATCGTCGAGCGGTTCGGCGGCGGCGGTCGCGGCCGGGATCGTGCCGCTCGCGCTCGGCACCCAGACGCAGGGCTCGGTGATCCGCCCCGCGGCTTATTGCGGCATCGTCGGTTTCAAGCCCACCTACGGCACGATCGCGCGAACCGGTGTGTTGCCGCTCGCGTGGTCGCTGGATCACGTCGGGCTGTTCGCGCGGCGCGTCGCGGACGTGGCGTATGTGTTGAAACTCGTCGCGGGCGCCGATGCCGCCGATCCGCATGTTTCGCATGTTTCGCATGTTTCGCATGTGGCCGCGGCGGCGCGCGGCGCGGGCACGCGGCGCATCGGCGTGTTGTCGAAGCAGGCCGGCGGCGCGATCGAGCCGGCCCAGCAAGCCGCGCTCGACCGGCTCGCGGCGCAGCTCGCGCGCGACGGCGCGGAGATCGTCACGGTGGAGTTGCCGCAGGAAATCTTCGCGACGCCGGCGCACGCGCTGCAATTGATGGCGGTGGAAGCGGCGATCACGCACGGCGATCTGGTCGATCGCACGCCCGAACTCGTGAGCCCCGCGATGCGCGGTCTGGTCGACGATGGGCGCAAGCTGCCGGCCACCGCCTACGCGACGATCAAGGCGCTGCAGGTGCCGATGGCGCAGCGCTTTCAGGCGTGGCTCGCGCAAACCTGGGCGCTGGATGCGCTGCTGGTTGCGCCCGCCACGGGTGAGCCGCCGCGCGGCCTCGACTATACGGGCGACGCCGCGTTCTGCGCGCCGTGGACGTTTCTGGGCGTGCCCGCCGTGACGGTGCCGGTCGGCTTCGGGCCGGCGGGTCTGCCGCTCGGCGCGCAACTGGTGGGCGCCGCGCACGGCGACGCCGGGTTGCTGGCGTTGGCGGAATGGGTCGAGGCGCGCACGGGCTGGGAAGCGGCGGTCGTGCAGCGGCGCGGCGCGTGAGCACGCGGACAGCCTGAGCGGATCACGCCGAAGGGCCGTCGATGCGCCGTCGACCCTTCTTCGAGTTCTAGAACACCGCGCGGAACACCCAGTACAAGCCCGCCGCCAGCGCGATCGAAGCCGGCAGCGTGAGCACCCACGCGAGGACCAGGCTGCGCACGGTGGCCCATTGCAAGCCCGAGCCGTTGGCCGCCATCGTGCCGGCCACGCCCGACGAAAGCACGTGCGTGGTCGACACCGGCAAGCCGTACACGTCGGCCGCGCCGATCGTCAGCATCGCCACGAGTTCCGCCGAGGCCCCCTGACCGTAAGTGAGATGCTGCTTGCCGATCTTCTCGCCGACCGTCACGACAATGCGTTTCCAGCCCACCATCGTGCCCAGCCCCAGGGCAATCGCGACCGCAACCTTGACCCATGTCGGAATGAACTTGGTGGCGTGATCGGTTTGCGCCTTGAAGTTGTCGATCACCTTGGCGTCCTCCGGCGCGAAGGGCGGTTGCTTCGCCTTCTCTATCAGACGGATCGCCTCGGAGGCGACATACATGTTGTTGCGCACGTTATCGATGGCGTTTTGCGGCACGGCGGCCATCGATCCCGATGCGCCCACCTGACGGCCGATCACATCGGTCAATTGCTGGAGCGCCGGCAAGGTGGCGGGCGTCAACTGGCGGGTGCGCACATACGTCTCGACATCGGCGCGCGGATCGGCCGACGGCGCGGCGCCCCGCGTGTATTTCGCGAGCGTCGCCGACGTCTGCTGCGCGACCGCGACGAAGGTCTGCGTCTGTGCCGGCGTGACCGCCTTGTTCAGCGCATACGCCGTCGGCACGGTGCCGATCAGGATCAGCATGATGAGGCCCATGCCTTTCTGTCCGTCGTTCGAACCATGCGCGAACGACACGCCCGTGCAGGTCAGAATCAGCAGGCTGCGGATCCAGAACGGCGGCGGCTCCTTGCCCTTCGGCTCGGCGTACAACGCGGGAATGCGCACCACGGCCTTCAGGATCAGCAGCAGCAAACTGGCCGCGAGAAAGCCGACCAGCGGCGAAAACAGCAGCGACCTGCCGACGCCGAGCGCCTGATTCCAGTCCACGCCGCTCGTGCCGTTGGTGCCGTGCATCAACTGATTCATCAGGCCGACGCCGATGATCGAGCCGATCAGCGTGTGCGAGCTCGACGAGGGCAAGCCGAGGTACCAGGTGCCGAGGTTCCAGATGATGGCGGCGATCAGCAACGCGAACACCATCGAAAAACCGGCGCTGCTGCCCACTTGCAGGATCAGTTCCACGGGCAGCAATTGCAGAATGCCGAACGCGACCGCGCCGCTCGACGTCAGCACGCCGAGGAAATTCCATGCGCCCGACCACACCACCGCGAGGTTCGGCGCGAGCGAGTGCGTGTAGATCACCGTGGCGACCGCGTTGGCGGTGTCATGGAAACCGTTGACGAATTCGAAGCCGAGCGCGATCAGCAGCGCGGTCCCGAGCAGCAGATAAGGTAGAACCGAGCTTTCGCGGACCGGTTGCAAATCGGCCAATAAATGCGTGGCGCAATAGACGGCGCCGACAACAATCACGGCGACGAAAACGGCAAGGCCGAGATGACGGCCCTTGCCGCTTGCAGCGCCCGATTGCGGGTACGAAAGTTCCGGCATGACGTGTGCCCCAGGAGTTGGTCGCGGAACTTCCGATGCTGCGGGGCTTGCGTGTCGAAATGATGACGAGGGCGTGACGCCGGCGCCGCCGCCGTTGCATCCGCGCTTACGGCGACGTGGCGGAGATGACCTCGCCCGTCGCGCTGCCGCCCAGGCTGCGTTTGTACGCCTGCGCGACGGTGGCGGCGGGCACGCCTTGCGACGGATCGCGGCCCATCGACTTCAGCGTTTCGGCGACCCACCCCGGACTCACCACGTTCACGCGGGCCTTGCCGCGCAATTCCAGCGCCGCCGAACGCGCGAACGCCTCCACGCCGGCATTCACGATGCTGACCGCCGCGCTGCCTTCCATCGGTTGTTGCGCGAGCACGCCGCTCGTCAGCGTGAAGCAGCCGCCTTGCGACACGTGCGCGGCGCCACAGCGCACCAGGTTGACCTGGCCCATCAACTTGTTGGCGAGACTGAACGAGAAGTCGTCGTCGGCGAGGCTCGCGAGCGGCGCGAACTTCGCCGTGCCGGCCACGCAGATCACCGCGTCGAGCGTACCGGCCCGCCGGTACATCGACTCGATGCTGGCCTTGTCGGACAGATCCACGTGCAAATCGGAGCCCTTGCGGCTCGCGGTGACGATTTCATGTTCCGCCGCGAGGAGCTTCACCAGTTCTCCGCCGAGCAGGCCCGTTGCACCGACAATGAGTATTCGCATACATCCTCCTGATGCATCGACGAAGCGCGCCGACGCGTGTGTTCAAGATAGTCTCTCCATGACGTCGCGCCATCGACGTAAAGAACCTGCCGTGTGCGCGCGTTATGACTATTCAATCGCAGCGCCTTTGCGCGGTGGGAACTAATTTTGCTACGCTTTCTAAAGGCGTATTCGAAGGACCACCGATCGAGCGGGAGAGCCCCAACGATGAATCGGAAAAACGATAAAGAGCCGGCCGACAGCACGCCGGCCGACGAAGCGCCTTCGGCGCAGACCGCGTTCGCGTCGTATGCGGCGCCGCTCGTCGATCATGCGATCGAATACGCCAATGCGGTGCGCGAGGATCCATCACCGGAAGATTTCCACCAGTTGCGGGTTTCGCTGCGGCGTTTACGCTCGCTATGGTGGGCCTTTCAACCGTTGCTCGAGGAGGGCGAGAACACGCGCCAACGGGCGCTGTACAAGTATCTCGCCACGGCGGCCGGCAAGACCCGCGACTGGGACATTCTGATCGAGTTGCTTGCACAGGAGAGCGGCATCGCGCGCGGCCTGACGCCGACCCTGGAGGACGCGCGTGGCGACGCGCTGGCGACGAGCCGGGAAACGCTCTCGAACGCCGACGTCAAACATCTGCTGCGCGAGGCCTTGAGCAGCGCCACCCGCGAACTGAACACCGCGCACGAGCGCGTGCCGCTCGGCAAATTCGCCAATCAACGCGTGGCCGCCTCCGAGCGGACGCTCAAGAAGCGCATGAAACGCGCGCGGCATGCAAAGCGCTCGAACTACACCGCCTTTCACGATGTCAGGAAGGCGGGCAAGAAACTGCGCTATCTGCTGGAGTTTTTCGGGCCGGTGCTCAAGGGCGGCCGCAAACGCACGGTCAAGCGCCTGAAGCAGATCCAGAAGCGATTCGGGACGCTGAACGATATCGTCGCCAGCGAAATGCTGTTGCGTGACAACGCCGCCTTGCTGGCCGGTTCCGGCGATACCGACGCGGTACTGCAATGGCTGAAGAAGGAGCGCAAACGCCGCATGCGCTCGGCGGCCGGATTGCTGCGCACACTGTAATGCTTGCGGAGTCGGAGCCGGCACAGATTGATCGAAAGCCGCGCCCTCAAGCTATGTGCTATGCGTAAGCCTCGCGAGCGTTCGCATGTCCGCGGGCGCTTGCGACGCGCATCCGCGAATCAGGCGCTCCGGCTGCGCCGTGGCGCGAAGCCGCGCAGCGTGACCGCCTCGCTGGCGTCGCCGCGCGCTCGCCGTGCGCGCTTGCCGGTGCCGGGCTGGCCTTGGGCTTCCAGCGGCTCGATCGGAAAACCGCGCCTTTGCCACGCATCCAGATCGCCCTTCAACGCACGAATCCGCGTATAGCCGTGGCGGCGCATCCGTTGCTTGATCTCGGCGGCGGTCGCGCTGTCCGGGCAAATGCAGTAAATCACGAGGTCATGAGCGAGCAGCGCGCCGTCGAGCTGTTCCGGCGAGCGCGGATCGAGTGCAAGCGCGCCGGGAATGCGGCGCTGTGTATCGAGCGCCAGCGCCTCGGGGCGAGCGTCGAGCACCTTGGGCGGCAAGATTGGGCGCGCTCCACCGGACTCCGTGCGCGACGCCGCGGCGGACGCGGCGCGCGCGAGGCGGCGTTCACGGAATCGCTGTATCAAGCGGTAGACCAGATAGATCAGCGCCGCGCCCAGCAGCACGTCGATCACGGTGCCGCCGCGCGCTCTGACGAATGCCAGCAGCATATGCAACTGCTGTTCCGCCGCCGCCCCGCCGAGCAGCCAGAAGGTGGCCCATGCCGCGGCGCCCGCAAGATCCCACAGCGCGTAAATGCGGGCATCGACGACAGTCGTGCCCATCAGCGGCGGCGTGATGAACGCGAGCCCCGGCACGAACTTCGAGATCGAGACGAGCGGCACGCCGAAGCGCTCGAATAGCGAGCGCGCCTTGGCGAGCTTCACATCGACGGCCGGGGCGAACCGGACGAGCGCGGCGATCAGCCCGCGCCCGTAGATGCGGCCGGCGCTGAACCAGACGCCGTCGCCGATGAGCGCGCCGAGCACGGCGGCGCACAGAATCGGCCAGAACGACAGATGGCCAGCGGCGATCGCCGTGCCGGCGAACAGCAGCATCGGCACCGCGGGGATCGGCACGCCGAGGCGCGTCAACAGCACGTTGAGAAACACGGCCGCGCCGCCCCACGTGGAAACCGCCGTGGACGGAATCTCTATCAATTGAGGCGCTCCCGTTCCGGCGAATGAGCGCACGCGCGGCGGGGGCCTGGGCGGTCGCTGGACGACAGGTGTTTTGGAGCGGCCGGCTTGCAGACCCTTGAGTTCGCCCGTTCTTCCATTCGTTCGCGTGTCCGCTGAGGTCGTATGCCGCTCAGGATACTCGATGGATCTCGCGCCCGGCCAGCGCGGGGCGTCACCTGCGGATGCGCTGCAATTTCGTTCAAGACCCGGCGTCCGCGCGTGCTTAATCTGCGTGCTCGTTCCATCGAATAAGGACAGCACCATGAATGCGCGTTACGCCGGATACCTGTTTTGCGCGCTGGCCATGCTCGGGGTCGGCAGCACCGTCGTGGTCAGCAAGTCGATCGCGGCCGGACTGCCGCCCTTCAGCGCGACCGCGTTGCGCTTCGCGATCGCGTTCCCGTTGTTCGTGCTGGCGATGCGTTGGCGCGGCGTGCGCTGGCCGCGTCTCGATCGACGCGACACCTTGCTCGTGATCGCCCAGGCGGGCGCGGGCAGCGTCGGCTATACGGTGTTGCTCATCAGCGGGATGAAGCTCGCCTCGGCCGCCGATGCCGGCGTGATTGCCGGCACCTTGCCCGCCGTGTCCGCGCTGGTGGCGATGCTCGCGCTCGGCGAGCGTCCCGCGCCCGCGTTGATCGGCGCGATCGTTCTCGCCACGGCCGGCGTGCTGGTGTGCACCGTGCGGCTCGACGATTTCACCGCGCCGCATGCGGCCCGATCGCTCGCCGGCAACGCGCTCGTGTTCGCAGCGATCGTCTGCGAGGCGCTGTTCATTCTGCTCAATCGCAAACTGCGCACGCCTGTCGCGCCGCTGCCGCTGTCGGCGTTGATGTGCGGCATCGGTTTCGCGGTGTCGATCGTGCCGGCCTGCTTCGAGCAGCCGTGGAACATGCCCGTCGACGTGAGCGCGCTGGTCGGCGTGCTGTATTACGCGTTGGTGCCGACGGTGGCGGGCTTCGTGCTCTGGTATGCGGGCGCGGCGCGTATCAGCGGCGCGGAAGCCGGACTGATGACCGCGCTGGTGCCGGTGAGCACCGTGGCGCTGGCCGCGCTCGTGCTGGGCGAGGCGGTCAGCGCGGCGCAGTTGACGGGCGTGGCTTGCGTGCTCGGGGCGGTGTTGCTCGCGACGTTCGGGCAGATGCGTACCGTGCGCGGCGCGGCGTAAGGCTTCAGCTTGCTTACGTATTGGCGACCGCCACCACGCCCGGGTTGCCGACGATTGCCAGAAACTCGCGACGCGTCGACGGATCGGTGCGGAACGTGCCGATCATGCGCGAGGTGACCATCGTGACGCCGGCCTTGTGCACGCCGCGCGTGGACATGCATTGATGCGCGGCTTCGAGAATCACGCCGACGCCTGCCGGTTGCAGTACGTCGTTCAGCGTATCGGCGATCTGCACCGTCATCTTTTCCTGGATCTGCAGACGCTTGGCGAACGCATCGACGAGGCGCGCCAGTTTCGAGATGCCGACCACCCGATGCACGGGCAGATACGCGACGTGCGCGCGCCCGATGATCGGCACCATGTGATGTTCGCAATAGCTTTCGAAGCGGATGTCTTTCAGCACGATCATTTCGTCGTAGCCGTCCACCTCGGAGAAGGTGCGCGCGAGAATTTCGCGCGGGTCGACCTGGTAGCCCGCGAAGAACTCCTCGTAAGCGCGCACCACGCGCCCCGGCGTGTCGAGCAGGCCTTCGCGTTCGGGATCGTCGCCGGCCCAACGCAGCAGCACACGAACCGCTGCTTCGGCTTCCTCGCGGCTTGGGCGGCCCGTGGCGGCCGCGGGTTTGATTTTCTTTGTCTTGCTGCTGGTCATGCGGCGCTCCTCTGGATCGCGCGTCGACGTCATGCGTAGCGCGCGGGTTCGTTGTGTGCGGTCATTGTTCCATGTTTTGCGACGAATCGTGACGATCTCCCCTGTCGCTGTCGGGGCGCTTGGTTTGGGGCTCAGTTCGGCCCGGGTTTGGCCCTCAGTTTGGCCCTTTACTTCGGCCACTCGTCCAGAGCGTCGTTGAAGAGTTCCGCGACCACGCCGCGCAGCCAGGTCCCGCGCGGATCGTTATGAAACTTGCGATGCCAGTGCTGGCGCAGATCGAAGCGCGGCAACGGCAGCGGCGGCTCGACCAGCGTGATCGACGCATGCTCGGAGACATACGCGAAGCCGATCGCGTGCGGCACCGTCGCGAGCAGATCGGTGCGCGCGAGGATGAACGGCAAGCTCATGAAATGCGGTGTTTCGAGCACCGCGCGGCGCTTGATGCGTTTCTTCGCCAGGAATTGTTCGAGCACTTCCTGGCTGCGTCCTTCGGCGCGCACGACCGCGTGACCCGAGGCCACGTATTGAGGCAGCGTGAGCGGCGCGCCGGAAAGCGGATGGCCGGTGCGCATCAGGCAGATGAAGCGGTGCGTGAAGAGCCGTTGCTGGAAAAAGTTATTGCCCGACAGGTCGGGGAAATAACCGACCGCGAGATCGACGTCGCCCGATTCGAGCCCGCGTTCCACTTGCGACGGCGACAGCGA
This sequence comes from Paraburkholderia terricola, assembly GCF_003330825.1. Taxonomy (NCBI): domain Bacteria; kingdom Pseudomonadati; phylum Pseudomonadota; class Betaproteobacteria; order Burkholderiales; family Burkholderiaceae; genus Paraburkholderia; species Paraburkholderia terricola. Next base: position 718,001 of record NZ_CP024942.1, on the reverse strand, counting down.
AACCGAGCGCAGATTCGCGTGAGGCGCGCGTGCGGCGAAGAGTTGCAGCAGGCGCGGCAGAAAGACGATTTCGCCGACATCGGAGAGCGCGATCGAAAAGGTGTGCGTGCTGGTGGCGGGGTGGAACTCCTGCACATCGAGCATGCCTTTCTCGATGCGCAGCAGCGCGTCGCGGGCGGCCGGGAGAATGGCGAGCGCGCGCGGCGTGGGCTCCATGCCTTTCGAGGTGCGCACGAATAGCGGGTCGTCGAAGTATTCGCGCAGGCGTCCCAAGGCGGTGCTCACGCGCGGCTGGCTCACGCCGAGTTGCTCGGCGGCGCGGCTGACGTTGCGCGTGTCTTCCATGGCGACCAGGTAGGGGATCAGGTTCAGATCCAGGGCGGTGTCTGACATGCTGGGTTTGTCCGCGAGACGCGGGACGCATCGGCTATTGAATCGGGGCTATTGAATAGGCGAATAGAGGGTAGCCCAACCATGCGCACTTGCGATAGTGGGAACAACACCACCGCAACGCCGAATACGAGAACCTATGATTAAGGGAAAGCCCCCGCCTTGACAACGCGCCCACGGCGCAACCATAATCGCCAGAGCGTTCGCTAAACGAATCGACGTTCATATAACGAACAAATCGGCAGCGAATAAACCGAAGGCGCGCGCCGTATCTTCAACCGGCGATGCCGCCGCGAGCCCAGGCCGGAGACCGTTGCCGCGAGAAGCGCTGTCCGCGAGGACAGCCAGCCCGACGGCACGCAGCGCCCCAACAGGAATTCGACATGATCAACAAGATTTTCGAGTCACTTCAAGCGGCGGTCGCCGATGTCCACGACGGCGCCACCGTCATGATCGGCGGCTTCGGCACGGCCGGCATGCCGTCGGAACTGATCGACGCGCTCATCGAGCAAGGCGCGCGCGAACTCACCATCGTCAACAACAACGCGGGCAACGGCGACATCGGCCTCGCGGCGCTGCTCAAGGCGAAGCGCGTGCGCAAGATCATCTGCTCGTTTCCGCGTCAAACCGATTCGTATGTTTTCGACGCGCTCTATCGCGCCGGCGAAATCGAACTCGAACTGGTGCCGCAAGGCAATCTCGCGGAGCGCATCCGCGCGGCGGGCGCGGGCATCGGCGGGTTCTTCACGCCCACCGGTTACGGCACGAAGCTCGCCGAGGGCAAGGAAACCCGCTTGATCGACGGCAAGCACTACGTGCTGGAAGCGCCGCTCCATTCGGACTTCGCGTTGATCAAGGCGTATAAGGGCGACCGCTGGGGCAACCTCGTCTATCGCAAGACGGCGCGCAATTTCGGGCCGATCATGGCGAGCGCGGCTAAAACCGCGATCGCGCAGGTGACGGAAGTGGTGCCGCTCGGCGCGCTCGATCCCGAAGCGATCGTCACGCCCGGCATTTTCGTGCAGCGCGTGATCGAAGTGCCGCAAGCGGCGCATCAATCCGCAGCCACCGCCGCCTGACCCGGAGACCGACATGAAAAAACTGACCCGCGATGAAATGGCCAGGCGCGTTGCGCTGGATATTCCCGAAGGCGCCTATGTGAACCTCGGCATCGGCGTACCGACGCTGGTGGCGAACCACCTCGCCGCCGACAAGGAAATCTTCCTGCACAGCGAAAACGGCTTGCTCGGCATGGGCCCCGCGCCCGCGAAAGGCGAGGAAGACGACGAACTGATCAACGCCGGCAAGCAGCACGTCACGCTGCTCACGGGCGGCGCTTACTTCCACCACGCGGATTCGTTCGCGATGATGCGCGGCGGCCATCTGGACTTCTGCGTGCTCGGTGCGTTCCAGGTCTCCGCGAAGGGCGATCTGGCGAACTGGCATACCGGCGCGCCCGATGCGATTCCGGCTGTCGGCGGCGCGATGGATCTGGCGATCGGCGCGAAGCAGGTCTACGTGATGATGGAACACCTGACCAAGCAGGGCGAAAGCAAGATCGCCGCCGAATGCACGTACCCGGTGACGGGCGTGGGCTGCGTCAACCGTATCTATACGGATCTGGCGATGATCGACGTCACCGCGCAAGGCCTCGTGGTGCGCGAGATTTTCTCGGACATCGACTTCGATGCGCTGCACAAGCTCACCGGCGTGCCGCTGATCGACGGCACGCAGACGGCTCGCGCGGCTTAACCCGCCGCGAGGCGCACAATACGCCGCAACGCAGCGTGCGTTACGCTGTCCGCTGTCTGTACGATAGGAAGCGGCGGGCAGCGTCAGGCGCTTATCGTCAGAAGCGCCGCGCACGCCGCGGCGCAAACCTCACTTTCGATCCTCGATCATCGACGCCATCATGCTCGACTCCAGCGCCCGTCTGACCGGCCTTCTTTGCGGCACCCAGCCGATGAACGATGTCTGGTCGCCGCGCGCCACGCTGCAACGGATGCTCGACGTGGAAGCGGCGCTCGCGCGCGCTTCGGCGGCGCATCAGGTGATTCCTCATCGCGCGGTCGCGGCGATCGAAGCCGCCTGCCACGCCGACCAGCTCGACGCCGAAACCCTTGCGCGCGACGCCGCGCTCGGCGGCAACCTCGCGATTCCGCTCGTCAAGCAACTCACCGCGCGCGTGAAGGCGGCCGACGCCGAAGCGTCGAAGTACGTCCATTGGGGCGCGACGAGCCAGGACATCATCGACACGGCAACGGTGCTGCAACTGCGCGACACCTTCGATCTGCTCGACGCCGGCCTGCAAGCCACCTGCGAGGCCGTCGCGAAACTCGCGGCCACGCATCGCTCGACGCCGATGATCGGCCGCACCTGGTTACAGCAAGCGCTGCCGATCACGCTCGGGCTGAAATTCGCGCAATGGCTCGACGCGCTGCTGCGTCACCGCGAACGGCTCGACGCGTTGCGCGAGCGCGTGCTGGTGCTGCAATTCGGCGGCGCGGCGGGCACGCTCGCGAGTCTGCGCGATGCCGCGCCGCAGGTCACGCAGTCGCTGGCGCGAGAACTCGACCTCGCGGTGCCGGCCTTGCCGTGGCATACGCAACGCGATCGCATGGCGGACACCGCCTCGCTATTCGGCATGCTGATCGGCACGCTCGGCAAGATCGCGCGCGATATCTCCTTGCAGATGCAAACCGAAGTCGACGAACTGGCCGAGCCCGCCGCGGCCGGCAAGGGCGGTTCGTCGACCATGCCGCACAAGCGCAATCCGGTCGGCTGCGCCGCCGTGCTGACCGCCGCCACGCGCGCGCCGGGGCTGGTCGCCACGGTGTTCGCCGGCATGGTGCAGGAGCACGAGCGCGCGCTCGGCGGCTGGCAAGCCGAATGGGACGCGCTGCCCGACCTCGCGCGGCTGGCTGGCGGCGCGCTCGCCAACATCGAACAGATCGCCGCGGGCCTGAACGTGAACGTGCCGCGCCTTGCCGCGAATCTCGACGTCACGCACGGCCTGATTCTCGGCGAGGCGGTGATGCTCGCGCTCGGCGACAGCATCGGCCGGCTCGACGCGCATCGTCTGGTCGAGCGCGCGTCGAAGACGGCCATCGCCGAAGGCAAGACGCTCTTCGACGTGCTTTCGTCCGAGACCGCCGTCACCGAACATCTTTCGATCGAGCGCTTGCGGCAACTGCTCGATCCCGCTCAATACGTCGGCCAGGCCCACGCTTACGTGGATGCCGCGCTGGCGCTTCATACCGCGCGCGCGACACGCGCCACTTCCAGGGAGTAACCGGCATGCCTTACGCCGCAGTCAACGGAACCGAGCTTCATTATCGAATCGACGGCGACCGTCACGGCAACGCGCCGTGGATCATCTTGTCGAATTCGCTCGGCAGCGATCTGTCGATGTGGACGCCGCAAGTCGAGCCGCTGTCGAAACACTTTCGCGTGCTGCGCTACGACACGCGCGGCCACGGTCATTCGGAAGTGCCGAAAGGCCCGTACACGATCGACCAGTTGGCCGGCGACGTACTCGGCCTGATGGATACGCTGAAGATCGCCCGCGCGAATTTCTGCGGCATATCGATGGGCGGCCTGACCGGCGTCGCGTTGGCCGCGCGTCACGCGGACCGGCTCGAGCGCGTGGTGCTGTCCAACACGGCCGCGCGCATCGGCTCGCCGGAAGTGTGGGCGCCGCGCGTCGCGAGGGCTCGCGGCGAAGGCATGGTCGCGCTGGCCGAGGCGGTCTTGCCGCGCTGGTTCACCGCCGAGTTCATCGAACGGGAACCGGTGGTGTTCGCGATGATCCGCGACGTGTTCGTGCATATCGACAAGGAAGGCTACGCATTGAATTGCGAGGCCATCGACGCCACCGATCTACGCCCTGAAGTGCCCGGCATCAAGGTGCCGGCGCTGGTGATCAGCGGCACGCACGACGTGGCCACGTTGCCGGAGCAAGGGCGCGAACTGGCGCAGGCGTTGCCCGGCGCGCGCTACGTCGAACTGGACGCCGCGCATATTTCCAACATCGAAAAATCCGAGTCTTTCACGAAGACCGTGCTCGACTTCCTGACGGAGCCGAAATGAACGATGAAGATCGTTACGAAGCGGGCATGGGTGTGCGCCGCGCGGTGCTCGGCAACGCGCACGTCGATCGTTCGCTCGCGAACCGCACTGAATTGACGGAAGAATTCCAGAACCTGATTACCCGCTATGCGTGGGGCGAAATCTGGACGCGTGATGGTTTGCCGCGTCATACGCGCAGCCTGTTGACCATCGCGATGATGGTTGCGCTCAATCGCAGCGAGGAGCTTGCGTTGCATTTGCGCGCCGCGAAAAACAACGGCGTGACGCGCGAGCAGATCAAGGAAGTACTGCTGCAAACGGCGATTTATTGCGGCGTGCCGGCGGCCAATTCGGCGTTTCATCTTGCGGACAAGCTGTTTCGGGAAGAGGATGCGGCGGCGAATCCGTAGCGCTGTTGCTTGCCGTCATGCGATAAAGAAACGCGCGCCGGCAACACAGCGCGCGTTTTTTCACGCCGCGCCGCTTTCGCTCACACTCACCGCCGCCACCTCACTCGGCAACTGCAAACGCACCGCGCGCAACACCGTATCCTTCATCACCTCGCGCCAATGCGCGAGCGCCGCTTTATCCATTAGCGGCTCACCGAGAAACGCGCCCAGCGTGTACTGATTGGCGTTATAGAAATAGCCGAGCGATGCAATCGTCAGATAAACATCGCGTGCCTTCACGTCGGCGCGAAACACGTTTTGCGCCTTGCCCGCATCCAATACCTTTTGCACCACCGAAATCGCATAGCCGGAAATCTCCTTGAGCTTCGACGATTTCCTCGCATGCTTGCCTTGATGCAGATTTTCGCTGGAAAGCAGCGTGACGAACTCGGGATGATCGAGGTAGTACTGCCAGACGAATTCGACCATCTGCTCAAGACCATGCACGGGGTCGTCAAGATCGAGATCGAGCTTGCTCTCGGCCTCGTTGAACTGGGTGTAGATCGTTTCCAGTACTTCGACGAACAACTGTTCCTTGCTGCCGAAGTAGTAGTAGATCATCCGGTCGTGCGAACGCGCGGCCTTCGAGATACTTTCCACGCGGCCGCTTGCATACCCCTGTTTCGCGAAGACCTTGATCGCCGCTTTCAGAATCTTGGCGCGGGTGTCCTGCGCCTGTTTCGCGCGGATGCCGGTAGCACCCGGCTTGCGGACGGCAATGGGACTCATGGCGGTCTTGAATCTCTTTGTTAGCGTCGGTTGAACGACCTGCACCGCAACGGCTGACGCCTGGGCGCGCCTTCATCATACAGCCCGCATCACGCGTTGCGGAATGCACTGCGCGATCGTGTGCTTCGGCGCGGATTGAATGGTGATTCACGCGACGATGCCGCGTCGCACCATTGCCGCGACCGCCGGGAAACTCATTGCGAAGTCTATTTTGATCGAGTAGATTTCAAGCAAGTTTGGTGTAGCGGATACTACACGAACGGTGAGTGACCGCAACACGGAAATAGGCGGATCACGCGAAAGTGCCTTGAAACAAGGGCTATTCGTCAGCCGGAGCGGGACCGATTGTAATGTCGTCGTATGGGAACCCCACCATGACAGAACATATGAAGGTCGATTTCGGTGCGGAACGCGTCGACGGCGAAACCGCTTCGACGCCGGGTCCGACCGTGCTCGAGAAGGCGGCGCCGCGCAGCGAGCGAATGGCGTCGAACAAGATCGAATGCAATGCCTGCCCGGTGCTGTGTCAGATATCGGAGGGCCGCACCGGTGCATGCGACCGCTATGCGAATGCGCAGGGGCGGCTGATTCGCGTCGACCCGGTGGTGTTTCTGTCGCGTGCCGCCGCTTCGTCCGACACGGGCGAAAGTAGTACGAATGCCACCGTCGCGTTCGGCGCATCGTCCGAAGCCCACGATTCCGCCCAAGTGGAACAGGCGCTGTTCGTGACAGGCGTCGGCGCCTCCTCGACCTATCCCGACTACAAGCCCGCGCCGTTCATCGTGGCCTCGAAGCTCGACGACGTCGACATGATCACCGTCGTCACCGAAGGCATTTTCAGCTATTGCAGCTTCAAGGTGAAAATCGACACCGACCGCTTTCTCGGGCCGGAGCAATCGAACGTGCGTTGCCAGGGCGAAATCGTCGGCCATGTCACGACCGCCGAATACGGCTCGCAAATGCTGAGCCTAGGCGGCGTCCATCATCTGACCGGCGGCAGCAAGAAGGAAGGCCGCGTGACTTGCGACATGATGCTCGCGCTCGGCAACAAGCAAGCGGTGGCGTTGAGCATCGACGGCGGCGCGAATCTCGTGATTCGCGCGGGCGCCGCGCCGATTGTGGACGGCGTCGAAGAGCAGCGCATGCGCGTGGGTTGCGGTTCGGCCACGATCGGCATCTTCGCGAAGCAATGGTTCGGCCATGCGGACGAAGTCGTCGTGGTCGACGATCACATCACGGGCGTGCTGACCGAACACCAGGCGGGACGCTGCCTCGGCATGACGCGCTCAGGTGTGAAGATTCGCGGGCGCAAATCCACGCCGGGCCGCTATTTCCAGGTCGCGAATCCCGGCACCGGTTGGGGCGGCACCGACATCCAGGACCCGCTGGCGATTGTCGAAGGCTTCGATCCCGCCGTCGCGAAACCGGGCATGCGTCTGCTGATGGTGTCCACCACCGGCGAGCACGCGCAATGGTATGAACTCGATCAGCACCTCGTGCCGCGTCTCGCGGCCATGCCCGACGCGGTGCGCCGCACGGTCGAACGGATCGGCGAGAACTGCGAGCCGTCGCTCGCCACCGTGCTGTTTCTCGGCGGCGCGGGCGGCAGTCTGCGGGCGGGCGCCACGGAGAATCCGGTGCTGCTTACGCGCGCCATCAAGCAGAAGCTGGTGAACGTCACGTGCGGCGGCGCGCCGGCCTATGTGTGGCCGGGCGGCGGCATCACCGTGATGGTCGACGTCTCGCGCATGCCCGACCGCTCGTTCGGCACGGTGCCGACGCCCGCGATCGTCGCGCCGATCGAATTCACCATGACGTACGACGCGTATCGCGATCTCGGCGGTCATCTCGACGCCGTGCGTTCGCTCGAAAGCGTGCTGGCGAACGGGCCGGAACACACGGAGGGCGCGCCGCTCGCACGGCGAACCTTGGCGCGCCATGCCGACAACCCGTGGCCGCCGGCGATGCCGCCGATGCTCGGCTAAGGCGATCAAGGCGATCAAGGCAACCACGGCAACCATCATGGCGACACAATGAACGCAACCCGCACCCGACTCGACGCGACCCGCTGGCATTGGCAGCACGGCCCGATCGATCTGATCCTCAGCGCGGACGGCGAGCCCGCCGCGGTGCGCGCCGCGTATGAAGCGTGCTGGACACGGTTTGTCGAAGTGTTGCCGGAGTTGGTCGGAGAATTGAAGCTGCTTCGGCAACCGGTGCCCGCCGACGCCGCGTTCAACGAATGCCCGCTCAACGGCACGGTCGCGCGCCGCATGTGGTCGGCGTGCCATCGTCATCGTGCGCGCTTCATCACCCCCATGGCGGCCGTGGCGGGCAGCGTCGCGGACGAACTGATCGCGGCGTTCGCGCGCGCAGGCATCGCGCGCGCGTTCATCAACAACGGCGGCGACATCGCACTATATTTAACCGAGGGGCAGCAGTACCGCATCGGCGTATTCGCGGACCTCGCGCAATATTCGGGCGCGCGGTTGCCGGATGAACCGCCGCTCGACGCCAACCTCACGCTCGACGCCGCCATGCCGGTTCGCGGCATCGCGACGAGCGGCTGGCGTGGCCGCAGCTTCAGCCTCGGTATCGCCGACAGCGTGACCGTGCTCGCCAGCGACGCCGCGAGCGCCGATGCCGCCGCGACGATGATCGCCAACGCCGTGAACGTGGACCACGCAGGCATCGTGCGCCGTCCGGCTTCGTCGTTGAAAGACGAGAGCGATCTCGGCGACAGGCTCGTCACCGTCGACGTCCCGCCTTTACCGCAGCCGCTGATCGATTTCGCGCTGGCGCGTGGCGTCGAAGCCGCGCGGCGTTTGCAGGCGGACGGTTCGATCGAAGGCGCCGCACTGTTCCTGCAAGGGCGCGTGCGTGTGGCCGGCATTCAGCAAAGCGGCGCGCGGATCACGCAGCGCGCGTCGATAACAAAGGAGGCGCCGTGTTCGAAATACGCCGCGTGCTGACGCACGTCGAAGACATCTTTCACGAGTTCGGCCCCGCGCCCGCGCAGCCGCTCAGGCGCGGCGCGATTGCCGTGGTGCTGACGAATCCGTTCGCCGGCCGCTATGAAGCGAACATCGAACACGCGATGGAAGCGCTCAAGCCGATCGGCCTCGACATGGCGCAGCGGCTCCTTGCGGCGATGAAGGTGCCGCATGCGTCGATAGAGGGTTACGGCAAGGGCGCGATTGTCGGCTCGCGCGGAGAACTGGAGCACGGCGCGTTGTGGCACGTCCCCGGCGGCTATGCGATGCGCGAATTGCTGGAGAAGAACGGCGTGCCGACCAACGCGATCGTGCCGTCGACCAAGAAGGTCGGCGCGCCTTCCACCGCGCTCGACGTGCCGCTCACGCACGTCAACGCGAGCTATGTGCGCAGCCACTTCGATGCGATCGAGGTGCGCGTGCCCGGCGCGCCCGCGGCGGATGAACTGGTCTATATCCTCGTGATGAGCACCGGGCAGCGCGTGCATGCACGCGTGGGCGGTCTCGCGAAAGAGGCGGTCGTCGGCAAGGACGGCTTGCGCTGAGCGGCGCTTGATTCGAACTGAAACTTCGAACCGAACCGCCGCACCGCGCTGAAACATACCCGCGGAACAACGCATCGAAACCGGAGAGCGACATGGCAATCAAGCTTCGCAACCTGATCGTGCAGGTGGACGAAACGCGCATTGAAATGGGGCAGGCCATCGAGCCGCCGACGCGCCGCGCGGTCGCCATCGCGGTGATCGATAATCCCTATGCGGGCCGCTACGAGCCGACGCTCGACGCGCTGATCGAAGCCGGCGAGGAACTGGGCGGCCTGCTCGGCAACAAGTGCGTCGAGGCGCTGGGCATCGAGCCCGGCGAAGCGCAGAGCTACGGCAAGGCGGCGATCGTCGGCGAGGCGGGCGAACTGGAACATGCGGCGGCGATCTTGCATCCCAAGCTCGGCGCGCCGCTGCGGGTGGCGGTCGAAAAGGGCGCGGCGCTGGTGCCGTCCGCGAAAAAGATGGGCACGCTCGGCACCGCGATCGACGTGCCGCTCGGCCACAAGGACGCAGCTTTCGTGCGCAGTCATTTCGATGCGATCGAAGCGCGTGTTGCGGACGCGCCGCGCGCCAACGAAATCGTCGTGGCGGTCGCGGTGACGGCTTCGGGCCGGCCGTTGCCGCGCATCGGCGGCCTGCAGGTGAGCGAGATCAAGGGCGAAGACGGTTTGCGCTGAGTCGTTGCGCTGGCCCCCAAGGGGACTTCCGGCGTATTGTCCTGCCGTCGACGCGTGCGCGCATGGTGCCGCACGCTATAACGTCTGCTGTTCGTGCGTGGCGGGCCAATCGCGACGCTCGAACCGCAAGCTGCCGAGGGGCACGATGCTTTCGAATTTGCTGGTACAACTGGTCAACGGACTCGCCGATGCGTCGACGCTGTTTCTCGTGGCCGCCGGTTTGTCGCTGATCTTCGGCGTGACGCGCATCGTCAACTTTGCGCACGGCTCGTTCTATATGTTCGGCATCTACGTCGCGTATAGCATCGCGAGCCGCTTCGGGCAAACGGCCGGCGGTTTCTGGCTGTCGGTGCTGGCAGCCGCGCTGGTGGTCGCGGTGCTCGGCGCGCTGGTCGAGATGATCGTGTTGCGGCGCATCTATCAGGCGCCCGAGTTGTTTCATCTGCTCGCCACGTTCGCGCTGGTGCTGATCTTCCGCGACGCCGCGTTGTGGCTGTGGGGTCCGCAAGACCTGTTCGGACCGCGTGCGCCGCATCTTGCCGGCGCGGTCGATTTCCTCGGCCATCCGCTGCCCACCTACGATATCGCGCTGATCGTGATCGGGCCGGTGGTGTTGCTGCTGCTCTGGTATGCATTGACGCGCACGCGCTGGGGCACGCTGGTGCGCGCCGCGACCCAGGATCGCGAGATGCTCGGCGCGCTCGGCATCAATCAGGCGTGGCTGTTTACCGGCGTGTTTTTCGTCGGCGCGTTTCTCGCGGGTTTGGGCGGCGCGCTGCAAGGGCCGCGCATGTCGGCGAATCTGTCGCTCGATCTGGAGACCATCGGCAACGCGTTCGTCGTGGTGGTGGTCGGCGGCATGGGTTCGATTCCGGGCGCGTTCGTCGCCGCGCTGATCATCGCGGAGATCAAGGCGCTGTGCATCGGCATCGGACACGTGACGATCTTCGGCGTCGGCCTTTCGTTGAGCCGCTTTACGCTGGTGGCCGAGTTCGTCGTGATGGCTGTCGTGCTGGTGGTGCGGCCTTGGGGTTTGCTAGGCAAGGCGAGCGCCGCGGTGCGCGGCATGGCCGCGCCGGAAACGCCTTTGCGCCCTGCGGGCAAGCGCCTGAAATGGCTCGCCGCGGTCGCGCTGCTGGTGCTCGTGCTCGCGCCGCTCGCGGCCAACGCGTTTCCCTACATGCCCGTGCTGCTGGTGGAAATCCTGATCGCCGTGCTGTTCGCGACGAGTCTGCACTTCATCATGGGACCGGGCGGCATGCATTCGTTCGGCCACGCCGCTTACTTCGGACTGGGCGCCTACGGCGCGGCGCTATTCATCAAGGTTCTGAATCTGCCGATGGAAGCCGCGTTGCTGCTCGGGCCGCTACTGGCCGTGGCCGGCGCGCTGGTGTTCGGCTGGTTCTGCGTGCGCCTCTCGGGCGTCTATCTCGCCATGCTGACGCTCGCGTTCGCACAGATCGTGTGGTCGGTGGTGTTCCAGTGGGACGACGTGACGGGCGGCAGCAACGGCATTCTCGGTTTGTGGCCGTCGAACTGGTTGTCCTCGCCGGTGGCTTATTACTATCTGACGCTCGCGTGCGCGGTGCTCGGCGTGTGGCTGCTGCGCAAGATGCTGTTCTCGCCGCTGGGTTACGCGATGCGGGCGTCGCGCGATTCGGTGTTGCGCGCGGAGGCGATCGGCATCGACGTGAAGCGCGTGCAGTGGGCGGCCTTCGTGATCGCGTCGCTGTTTTGCGGGCTGGCCGGGTCGCTCTATGCGTTCTCCAAGGGGACGATTTCCCCGGAGGTAATCAGCGTGAGCCGTTCCGTGGACGGCCTCGTGATGGTGCTGCTCGGCGGCTTGCAGACGCTGACCGGGCCGATCGTCGGCGCGGCGGTGTTCACGTGGCTGCAAGACACGGTCGCGCGGCAAACCGACTATTGGCAGGCGCTGCTGGGCTTGACGATCCTGCTGCTGGTGATCGCGTTTCCGCAAGGCATCGTCGGTTTCATTCGCGAGCGTTTCGGCGACGACAACCTCGACCAGGCCGAAGCGAACGCCGCGCCGCCTTCGCGGCGCGCGGCGATCAAGGAGGGGCTATGAGCTTGCTGCGCGTCTCGGGCCTCTCCAGGTCGTTCGGCGGCCTGAAAGCGGTCGACGATGTGTCCTTCGATCTCGAAGCCGGTCAACTGCTGGCGCTGCTCGGCCCGAACGGCGCGGGCAAGTCGACCTGCTTCAACATGGTCAACGGCCAGTTGCAACCGTCGTCCGGCTCGATTCGCCTGAACGATCATGAACTGGTCGGCATGCGGCCGCGCGATATCTGGCGGCTGGGCGTCGGCCGCACGTTCCAGATCGCCGCGACCTTCAATTCGATGACCGTGCTTGAAAACGTGCAGATGGCGCTGGTGTCGCGCGAACGCAAGACGTTCGGCTTGTGGAAACCCGCGGGCTCGCGCTACGCCGATGAAGCGCTCGCGCTGCTCGAACAGGTCGGCATGGCCGCCGACGCGAACCGCGCCTGCGGCGTGCTCGCGTACGGCGACGTGAAACGCGTCGAACTCGCCATTGCGCTCGCCAACCGACCGAAGCTGTTGCTGATGGACGAACCCACCGCCGGCATGGCGCCGAAGGAACGCAACGAGTTGATGGCGCTCACCAAGCGTCTCGTCACCGAGCACAAGATCGGCGTGCTCTTCACCGAGCACAGCATGGACGTGGTGTTCGCCTACGCCGATCGCATGATCGTGCTCGCGCGCGGCAAGCTGATCGCCGAGGGCGACGCCGAGACGATCCGCAACGATGCACGCGTGCAGGAAGTGTATTTCGGCACCGGCAAGACCTTCCAGCCGCATGCGCCGCTGCACGAAGCGGCGGCGGGCGAGCAAGGACGAGGAGCGCTGCAATGAGCGAGCCGATGCTGAAAGTCGCCGGCCTCAACGCGTTCTATGGCCGCGCGCACATTCTGTTCGACGTCGGGCTCGAAGTCGGGCGCGGCGAAGTGGTGGCGCTGATGGGCCGCAACGGTGCGGGCAAATCCACGACGATGAAAGCCGTGATGGGTTTGCTGCCGCGCCGTCAGGGCGAGGTGCATTTCCGCGGACAGAACATCGCGGCGCTGCCGTCGTACAAGATCGCCCGCATGGGCATGGGCTTCGTTCCCGAAGACCGCCGCGTGTTCGCGGACTTGACGGTGATGGAGAACCTCGACACCGGCCGTCAGCCGCCGCGCGAAGGCGCGCCGCAATGGACGCCGGAAAAACTCTTCCGCCTCTTTCCGAATCTGGGCGAAATGCCGAAACGCCCCGGCGGCCAGATGAGCGGCGGCGAGCAGCAGATGCTCACCGTGTCGCGCACGCTGATGGGCAATCCCTATCTGGTGTTGCTCGACGAACCGTCGGAGGGCGTTGCGCCCGTGATCGTCGAACAGATGGCGAACATGATTCTCGAACTCAAGCGCGAAGGACTGTCGATTCTGTTGTCGGAACAGAACCTGCATTTCGCGGAACTGGTGAGCGACCGCGCGTATGTGCTCGAAAAAGGGCAGATCCGTTTCAGCGGCACGATCGCCGAACTCACGAAGAACGAAACCGTCAGGCGCGCTTATCTGAGCGTGTGATTGCGTCGGCACGCGGAAATTGCGAAAGGAGAAGCAGATGGCAGCAGAGACGTTGACAGGCTTGTCGGGCAAGGTCGCGATAACGAACATCGGGCTGCTGTTATCCGGCGACATCGATCAGCCGATTCTCGATGCGAATACGCTCGTGATCGACGACGGCGTGATCGTCGCGATCGGCATGGAGAAAGACTGCGATCTGGAAGGCGCGCGCACCACGGTCGATTGCAAGGGCACGACCGTCGCCCCCGGTCTGATCGACTCGCACGTGCATCCGGTATTCGGCGACTGGACGCCGCGCCAGAATCAGATGGGCTGGATCGAATCGAATCTGAACGGCGGCGTCACCACGATGATCTCCGCCGGCGAGGTGCATCTGCCCGGCCGCCCCAAGGACGTGCTCGGCGTGAAGGCGCTGGCGATCACCGCGCAACGCTCGTTCGAGGGAATGCGCGGCGCGGGCGTCGGCGGCGGCGTGAAGGTGATGGCCGGCGCGCCGGTGATCGAGAAGGGCATGGTCGAAGAGGACTTCAAGGAACTCTCGGAAGCGGGCGTGAAGCTGCTCGGCGAAGTCGGCCTCGGCAGCGTGAAGGGCGGCGAGGAAGCCGCGCAAATGGTGGCGTGGGCGCGCAAATACGGCATTCAAAGCACGATTCACACGGGCGGTCCGTCGATTCCCGGCTCCGGGCTGATCGACCGCGACGTGGTGCTTGCCGCCGACGCCGACGTGATCGGCCATATCAACGGCGGCCATACGTCGCTTTCCTATCGGCACGTGTGCGACTTGTGCGAGCAATCGAGCCGCGCGCTGGAAATCGTCCACAACGGCAACGAGCGAATCGCGTTGCTCACCGCGCGTCACGCGATCGAACTGAAATGCCCGCACCGGATCATTCTCGGCACCGACAGCCCCGCGGGTTCCGGCGTGCAACCGCTCGGCATTCTGCGGATGATCGCGTTGATTTCGAGCCTCGCCGATATTCCCGCTGAAATCGCCTTCTGCTTCGCAACCGGCAACACCGCGCGGCAACGCAATCTGCGTCAGGGTTTGATCGAAGTGGGCCGTCCCGCCGACCTCGTGTTCATGGATCGCGCGCAGCACACCGCGGCGGATACGCTGCTCGAAAGCGTGCGACTCGGCGATATTCCAGGCGTGGGCATGGTGATGATCGACGGTCTGATCCGTTGCCGGCGCAGCCGCAACACGCCGCCGGCGACCGAAGTGCCGGTCGTGCTTTGAACGCGCGCCGCGCTTCATGAACCGCCCGGCACCGCTTACGCTGAAGGTGAACGGCGCGACGCATCTCGTCAGCGCCGCCGCCGACACGCCGTTGCTTTATCTACTGCGTAACGATCTCGCGCTCAATGGTCCGAAATTCGGTTGCGGTCTCGGCGAATGCGGCGCATGCACAGTCTTGCTCGACGGCGTGCCGACGCGTTCATGCGTGACGACCGCGAAGGTCGCGCTAGGCCGCGAAATCACCACGCTCGAAGGGCTCGGCACGCGCACCGCGCCGCATCCGGTACAGCAGGCGTTCATCGAGGAACAGGCCGCGCAGTGCGGCTATTGCCTGAACGGCATGATCATGACGGCCAAGGCGCTGCTCGATCGCGATCCGCATCCGGGTGTCGAGACGATTCGGCGCGAGTTGTCGCGCAATCTGTGCCGTTGCGGCACGCATGTCGAGATCGTGCGCGCGGTGCAGCGCGCCGCCGAACTGCTCGCCGCGCAAGCGGCGGCGACGGCCGCGCAGCAGGGAACGCATGAGGGAGCGCGCGCATGACGGGGCCGGACTTCAGCGTCGATCGACGCGCCGCGCCGCCGTCGCGCCGGCAGCTCTACGACGCGCGGAACGTGCTGATCGTCACGCGGCCCGCGCAAGCGCCGGTAAAGCCCGCGATCGGTCAGCCGGGCTCGCGCTCGTCGTTCGTGCCGACCGAGGCGGACATGTTTCTCGTGGTGCGCGACGACGGCAGCGTGGTCGCGTTCAACGGTCACGTGGATCTCGGCACCGGCATCGGCACGGCGCTCGCGCAGGTCGTCGCGGAAGAACTGGATGTGCCCTTGACGCGCGTTTCGATCGTGCTCGGCCATACCGGCGAAGCGCCGAATCAGGGGCCGACGATTGCCAGCGCGACGATTCAGATTTCAGCGGTGCCTTTGCGGCACGCGGCGGCCCAGGCGCGGCAGTATCTCCTGGCGGAAGCGGCCGCGCGTTTGCATCTCGGTGTGGAGCAACTCGACGTGCGCGACGGCGTGGTCTTTCCGCGCGGCGGCGATGCGGCCACAGGCATCGGCTACGGCGAACTGATCGCCGGGCGGCGCGTGGAATTGACGCTCGCCACCGACGCGCCGTTGAAATCGCCGGATGCGTACAAGATCGTCGGCAAGAGCGCGCCGCGTGTCGATATTCCCGCCAAGGCAACCGGCGAATTGAGCTTCGTGCATGACGTGCGCGTGCCCGGCATGCTGCACGGCCGTGTGGTGAGGCCGCCCTATGCGGGCATCGCGCAGGGCGAGTTGATCGGCAATAGCCTGCTGCATGTCGATGAAAACTCGGTCAGCGATTTGCCGGGCATCGTCAAGGTGGTGGTGATTCGCGATTTCGTCGGCATCGTGGCGGAGCGCGAGGAAGTCGCCCAGCAGGCAGCGAAGCGGCTCGACGTGCGGTGGAAAACGGTGCAGGCTTTGCCGCCGCTCGAAACCAGCGCGGAAGTGGAAGCCGCGTTGCGCGCCAATCCGGCGAAGCGCCGCGATCTGGTGATCGAGGGCGAGGTGGACGCGGCGCTGGCGCGAGACCCCGCGCGCACGCTCGAAAGCACGTACGTATGGCCGTTTCAGATGCATGCGTCGATTGGACCGTCGTGCGCGGTCGCCGATTACCGCGAGGGCAAGCTGAAGGTCTGGTCGGGCACGCAGAATCCGCATTCGCTGCGCGCCGATCTCGCGTTGCTGATGTCGATGGACGAAGCACGGATCGACATCGTGCGCATGGACGCGGCGGGCTGCTACGGCCGCAATTGCGCGGACGATGTCGCCGCCGACGCCGCGCTGCTTTCACGCGCGACCGGTAGCCCGGTGCGCGTGCAACTGTCGCGCGAGGACGAGCATGCGTGGGAACCGAAGGGCGCCGCGCAACTCATGGACGTGCGCGGCGCTTTAGGCGCGGAAGGCGAATTGGCGGCGTATGACTTCGCGACGCGTTATCCGTCGAACGATGCGCCCACGCTGGCGCTGCTGCTCACCGGCGCGATCTCGGCGGAACCGCAAGTGTTCGAAATGGGCGACCGCACGGCGGTGCCGCCGTATGACTATCGCGCGATGCGCATCGTTTGCGACGATACCCCGCCGATCGTGCGGGCGTCGTGGCTAAGAGGCGTGTCGGCGGTGCCGAACACTTTCGCGCATGAATCGTTCATCGACGAACTCGCGGCGCAGGCGGGCGTCGATCCGATCGAGTTTCGTCTGAGGCATCTGAGCGATCCGCGCGCGATCGATCTGGTCAAGGCGGTGGCCGAAAAAGCCGGCTGGGAACCGCGCAACGCCGCGTTGAAAGAGGCGCGGGAACAAGGCGACATCGCGCGCGGCCGGGGCTTCGCTTACGCCCGTTATATACACAGCAAGTTTCCGGGCTTCGGCGCGGCGTGGTCCGCGTGGGTCGCGGACGTCGAAGTGAATCGCAAGAGCGGCGAACTCGCCGTGACGCGCGTGGTGGTCGGCCAGGACACCGGCACGATGATCAATCCGGACGGCGTGCGCCATCAGATACACGGCAATGTGATTCAGGCGACCAGCCGCGCGTTGAAGGAGCGCGTGACCTTCGGCGAAAACGCGGTGACGAGCCAGGAGTGGGGCGCGTATCCGATTCTGACGTTCCGTGAAGTGCCGGTCATCGATGTGGTGATGATGCCGCGCCACGGCGAGCCGCCGATGGGCACCGGCGAATCGGCGTCGCTGCCCGGCGCGGCGGCGATCGCCAATGCGCTCTACGACGCGACAGGTGTGCGCTTTCGCCGGCCGCCATTCACGCCGGAAACGATCCGTGCCGCGCTCGCCGATGCGCAAGCCGAGGAAGCGGCGGCGCGCAAGAAAAAGCGCTGGCGTCTGGGTTTTCTCGGCGCGTTCGCGGCGGGCGCGGCCGGCTGGCTCGGCGCATTGACGCTCGCGCCGCAAGCCATTGCGCCGATCACGCCGCCGCTCGCGAGCGCCTTTTCGCCGGAACGGGTGGCGCGCGGCAAACTGCTGGCGTCGCTCGGCAATTGCGCCGTTTGCCATACCGCGCGCAACGGCGTGCCGAACGCGGGCGGCAAGCCGCTCGATACGCCGTTCGGCATCGTCTACAGCACCAACATCACGCCCGATGCACAAACCGGCATCGGCACATGGTCGCTCGACGCATTCGTGCGGGCGATGCGGCAAGGCATCAGCCGCGATGGGCATCACCTGTATCCCGCGTTCCCGTACACGTCGTTCAGGAACACCTCCGACGACGATCTCAAAGCGCTCTACGCGTACCTGATGGCGCAAACGCCGGTGCGTTCGCGTCCGCCGGAAACCAGGCTCGCGTTTCCGTTCAGCGTGCGTCCGCTGATGGCCGCATGGAACGGGCTCTTTCTCGAGCGCACGGCGTTCACCGCCGACGCGACGCAAAGCGCGCAATGGAATCGCGGCGCGTATCTGGTGAACGGGCTCGGCCATTGCGGCGCGTGCCACACGCCGCGCAACGCATTCGGCGCCGAGAAGACCGGCGCGGCTTTCATGGGCGGCGGCCTGGCGGAAGGGTGGGAAGCGCCTGCCTTGTCGACGCTTTCCAACGCCCCCGTGCCCTGGAGCGAGGACGAATTGTTCAGCTATTTGCGGCAGGGTCACGCGCCGCTGCACGGCGTCGCGGCCGGGCCGATGGCGCCCGTCGTCAGCGAACTCGCGGCGTTGCCGGATAGCGATATTCGCGCGATGGCCGCGTATCTCGCGTCGCTCAATCCATTGCAAGCGAATGCCGATCCGGCGGCGCTCGCGCGTCAGTACGAACAGGCGAGCGCGATCACGGGCACACCGTCGGGCCTCGGCGCGCGGCTTTTCGACGGCGCGTGCGCGGCCTGTCATCACACCGGCAGCGGGCCGCAATTGTTCGGCGCGCATCCCTCGCTCGCGCTCAACACGAACCTGCACAGCGCGACGCCTGACAACCTGATTCGCGTGATTCTCGACGGCATCGGCTCGCCTGCGCGTCCTGAACTCGGTACGATGCCGGCTTACCGCGACAGTTTCAACGACGCCCAGATCGCCGAACTCGTCACGTATCTGCGTCAGCAGTTCGCCGGCGGCAAGCCCGCCTGGCAGAACGTGACGGCGAGCGTCGCCCGGATTCGCGCGACGCCGCGGGCAGAGTGAACCGAGTGAAGCATTGGCCGCATCGAGTGCCTGATAACAACGACCCGCATTCCCGCAATCCCTTTGATCACGGAGAAACGCATGACCACGCGCGCAGGATGGATGTCCCGCCTCACGATATCGACGGTGTTGTCGCTCGCCGCGTTGGGCGCGAGCGCCCAGCAGACCATCAAGATCGGCGAGATCAACAGCTACAAGGCGCAGCCCGCCTTTCTCGGGCCTTACAAGAACGGCTGGAATCTCGCGCTGGAACAGGTGAATGCGGCGGGCGGCGTGCTCGGCAAGCAGCTCGAAGTGGTCTCGCGCGACGACAACGGCAACCCCGGCGACACGATCCGCGTCGCGCAGGAGTTGATCGCACGCGAGCAGGTGCAATTGCTGTTCGGCGGTTTCCTGTCGAACACCGGCCTCGCGCTTACCGACTTCGCCAAGCAGAAGAAGATTTTCTTCCTCGCCGCCGAGCCGCTGACCGACAAGATCGTGTGGGCCGATGGCAATAAATACACGTACCGTTTGCGTCCTTCCACGTATATGCAGGTGGCGATGCTGGTGCCGGAGGCGGTCAAGCTGAAGAAGAAGCGCTGGGCGCTGGTGTATCCGAACTACGAGTACGGGCAATCGGCGGTGGCGACGTTCAAGAAGCTGCTGACGGCAGCGCAGCCGGACGTGCAGTTCGTCGCGGAACAGGCCACGCCGCTCGGCAGCGTCGACGCGGGCGCGGTGAGCCAGGCGATCGCCGATGCGAAGCCCGATGCGATCTTCAACGTGCTGTTCGGCGCCGATCTCGGCAAGTTCGTGCGCGAAGGCAATACGCGCGGTTTGTTCAAGGACCGCAGCGTGGTTTCGCTGCTGACCGGCGAACCGGATTATCTCGACCCGTTGGGTGCGGAAGCGCCGAGCGGCTGGATCGTGACCGGCTACCCGTGGTATTCGATCGATACGCCGGCCAACAAGAAGTTCGTCGATGCGTATCAGGCCAGGTATCACGATTATCCGCGGCTCGGCTCGGTCGTCGGTTATTCGGCGCTGATGTCGCTCGCGGCTGGCATCAGGAAGGCGGGTTCGGTCGATTCGGACAAGCTCGCGGCCGCATTCAAGGGACTCGGCGTGGAGACGCCGTTCGGGCCGGTCACGTTTCGCGCGCAGGACAATCAGTCGACGATGGGCGCTTATGTCGGCGTGACGGGTTTGAAGGACGGCAAGGGGGTGATGACTTCGTATCGTTATATCGACGGCGCGAGCGTTCAGCCGTCGGATGCCGAGGTGAAGAAGCTGCGGGCCGCGGAGTAGGGTGGGTTGTGCGTAGGCCCGCCGCGGCGGCCAGCGAGCGCCGCGGGCCTACGGAGAAATGCGGCGCGGACCAAAGGCCAAAAAGGCAAACAGGCCAGCAAGCCTACTCCTCCGCGTCGTGCTCGATCACGAACCGCCTCAGATAAGCCAGCACGGCGGCCTCGACGGCGCGATGATCCGCGGTGCTCTTCGAGCCCGCGTTCTCCTCGTCGCCGAACAGCGAGGAGGGCGCGTCATGCACGTCCACTTCCTGGCCTTCGCGAAACACGCGAATCTCGTGAACGTCTTCGGCGTATTCGGCGATCCAGTGCACGCCTTCGATATGCACGCCTGCGCGAACAGTGGGTATCTTCATGGGCGTCTCCAGGCGGGTCGGACCACGGCGCCAACCCTCGCCATTACCATACGCCGTCCACGTGAGCGGCGCGAGTCCCGCAGCCGATTTCGCGACGTGGTTCGGCTGTCGGCTCGGTTGTCGACCCCCGGCACGGGTGTTGCTGCATGACAGAGGCCCACAGCCAACTGGAGGACTGTCATGCCCGAAAAGAAAACCATCAAGCGTGCCGAAGCCGATAAACGCGCCGGCAAGGCACCCAGCACTCAGGCCGGTGAGTTCGTCAAGGAACAGGTCGACAAGGTGCGCGCCGGCAAGCACGGCGTCAAATCGGCCAAGCAGGCCATTGCGATTGGTTTGTCGGAAGCGCGCCGCGCGGGTGTCGCGCTGAAGCCGCCGAAGAAGGGCACCACGAGCGAGGCCACCCGCAAGAAAGCGGAGAAGGACAGCGCCGCCGGCCAGCACAAGAGCACGGCGAAGAAGAGCGCCAGCACCGAAACGAGGGCCAAGCGCTCACGCGTGTCGGAGAGTGTGCTCAAGCGTGAAAGCGGCGCGGGCGCGTCGCACGCGGCGATGTCGAAACAGGCCAAGTCGGCTGCGGCCAAACGCCCGGCGGCCAGCCGTTCGGCCGCGGCAAAAAAGGCCGCTGCCACGAAGGGTGCCGCGGGACGCTCCGCAGCCGCCAAGAAAGCCGCGCGGACAAGGGCTGCACGCGCGCATCACTAGCTCACGGCGTAACGCCCGGCGAGCGTGTGCTTTACAAACGGCGCGGCGGCGCGCAGCGCATGGAGCCGCGCCGCCGCCGCCGTTCAAGCGATTTACTGCACCGTCGCCAGCACGTCGCCCACGGTCTTGAAGAGGTGGGCGATCTGCTCTTCATCGATGATGAGCGGCGGCGAGAACGCGAGAATGTCGCCGGTAAAGCGCACCAGCACACCCGCCTCGAAGCACTTGACGAACGCCTCGTAAGCGCGCGCGCCCGGCGCGCCGTCGCGCGGTTCGAGTTCGACGCCCGCGATCATGCCGAGGTTGCGAATGTCCTTCACGTGCTTCGCGCCGCGCAGCGAGTGCGCGGCGGCTTCGAACGTCGGCGCTAGCGACGCGGCGCGCTCGAACAGACCTTCACGGCGATACAGGTCGAGCGTCGCGACCGCGGCGGCAGCCGCTGCCGGATGCGCCGAATACGTGTAGCCGTGGAACAACTCGATTGCGCCTTGCGCGCCGCTGTTGACGATCGTGTCGTGGATCGTGCGGCTTGCCGCGACCGCGCCCATCGGAATCGCGGCGTTGTTGATGGCCTTCGCCATCGTGATCAGGTCGGGCGTCACGCCGAAATATTCGCTCGCCGTCGCTTTGCCGACGCGGCCGAAACCGGTGATCACTTCGTCGAAAATCAGCAGGATGCCGTGCTTCGTGCAGATCTCGCGCAGCTTCTGCAGATAGCCTTGCGGCGGAATCAGCACGCCCGTGGAGCCGGCCACCGGTTCCACGATCACGGCCGCGATCGTCGACGCATCGTGCAGCGTGACGATGCGCTCCAGGTCCTCGGCCAGATGCGCGCCCCAGGCGGGCTGGCCCTTCGAGAACGCGTTGTGTTCGAGGTTGTGCGTGTGCGGCAGATGATCGACCGCCGGCAGCAGCGCGCCGGAAAAGGTCTTGCGGTTCGGCGCGATGCCGCCGACCGAAATGCCGCCGAAGCCCACGCCGTGATAGCCGCGCTCGCGGCCGATCAGACGCGTGCGCTGGCCTTCGCCGCGCGAACGGTGGTATGCGAGCGCGATTTTCAGCGCGGTGTCGACCGATTCGGAACCCGAGTTCGTGAAGAAGATGCGGTCGAGGCCTTGCGGCATCAGTTCGGCGACTTTCGTGGCGGCTTCGAACGCGAGCGGGTGGCCCATCTGGAACGTCGGCGCGAAGTCCATGGTGGACAGTTGCCGCGTGATCGCGGCGACGATCTCGTCGCGGCCGTGGCCGGCGTTCACGCACCATAGACCCGCGCAGCCGTCGAGCACCTCGCGCCCGTCGGTGCTGCGGTAGTACATGCCCTTGGCCGATTCCAGCAGGCGCGGCGCGGCCTTGAACTGGCGGTTCGCCGTGAAGGGCATCCAGAAAGACGACAGGTCGTCGATGACGGGGCGCGAAGTCATGGGTTTCTCCTCGAAGTGGTCCCCCAAGGCGACTTCCTTTGGGGCGTTGCGAAACTGTAGCGTCCGCGGTTTAATGGCGGCATAAACAGTTGACGCAGTGTGACGCTAACTGTGTTGGTGGATCTGTGCGAACTGTGTCGATGAATCGCCTTCGTCTCGCACCCTGTCACGCTAAATCGGCCGCCGCCAGGCTCCTGATCCCGACCATGATCGAACTACAACTTGAACGCGACCGGCGCGCCGCTCCCACGCTCGTCGAGCAGGTCGTGCAGGGTTTCGCGAGCGCGATCGAGGCGCAATCGCTGCGCGCGGGCGCGTTGCTGCCGTCGGTGCGTCAGTTGGCGCACAGCCACGAACTGAGCACCTTCACCGTCACCGAGGCTTACAACCGTCTCGTTTCCATGGGTTTGGTGGTCGCGCGGCGCGGCTCCGGCTATCGCGTGGCGGCGCGCTCGCAATCCACGCGGGTGGCCGCCACCGACTGGCAGCCGCCGAGCCTCACCGCGACCTGGCTGCTCTCGGACGTATTCGCCGACCATTCGGTGCCGATCAAGGCGGGCGGCGGCTGGCTGCCGAACGAATGGATCAACGAGACCGGTTTGCAGCACGCGCTGCGCGCCATGAGCCGGGTGCCGGCGGCGCGTCTGGGCGATTACGGGCATCCCTACGGCTTCGCGCCGTTGCGCGAGCGGATCGCCGAACAACTCGACCGCCGCGGCTTGCCCGTCGATGTTTCCAACGTGCTGCTCACGCAAGGCGCGACACAAGGGCTCGACCTGATCGTCCGCACGTTGCTGCGCGCGGGCGACGCCGTGATCGTCGAAGATCCCGGCTATTGCAATCTGCTGCAGATTCTCAAGCTGGCGGGACTGGTCGTGCATGGCGTGCCGCGCACGCCGGCCGGCGTCGATACGGATGTGCTCGAAGCGCTGGTCGCGCAGCACAAGCCGAAGGCGATCTTCGTCAACACCACCTTGCAGAATCCGACGGGCGCGACGTTCGGCATGTCGGCGGCGTTCCGCCTGCTGCAAATCGCCGAGCGTCAGCGCATGTGGGTGATCGAGGACGACGTGAGCCGCGAGCTTGCACCCTCCGGCGCGCCCTTGTTCGCCGCGATGGAAGGCTTGCAGCGCGTGCTGTACGTGGGCGGCTTTTCGAAGACGGTGACGCCGGGGCTGCGCTGCGGCTACGTGGTCGCCGAGCGCGCGGTGCTGCGCGAACTGGCGCGCACGAAGATGGCGGTGGGCTTGACGTCGTCGGAGGCGATCGAGCGGATCGTCGACAAGGTGCTGCTGGAAGGGCGCTACGCGCGTCACGTGGAAGCGGTGAACGAGCGGCTCAAGCTGGCGCACGCGACGGTGGAGGAGCGGCTCGATTCGCTCGGGCTCGACGTGTTTCACCGGCCGCGCGCCGGCCTGTTTCTGTGGGCGCGCCTGCCGATCGACGCCGGGCGCGCCGGCGAAGTGGCGACCGCCGCGCTCGCGCATGGCATCTGGCTCGCGCCCGGTTCCTATTTCCGTCCCGACGACGCCCCGAGCGCCTGGTTCCGCTTCAACGCGCCGTACTCGACCGACGACGCGCTATGGCGGTTCATCGAACGAGTCGGGCAGGGCACGCTCTAGCCGCGCGCAGGCGCTCACGCGTCCAGCCCGACGAGCTTCAGCGCGATCGGATACAACGAGAACACCAGCAGCAGCGCCATCGCCACATTGAAGACGCGCAGGCGCTTCGGGTCCGACAGCACGCGCCGCATCGCGGTGCCGAAGCCCGCCCACAGGCAGATGCACGGAAAGCCGATCACGTAGAAGACCGCCGCCATGGCGACGGCGTTCATGCTGGTGCTCGCGCTGAGGTGGATCGTCGTGGCGGCGGTCAGCACCATCATCCATGCCTTCGGGTTGACCCACTGGAAGGCGATGGCTTCATGGAA
This sequence comes from Paraburkholderia terricola, assembly GCF_003330825.1. NCBI lineage: Bacteria > Pseudomonadati > Pseudomonadota > Betaproteobacteria > Burkholderiales > Burkholderiaceae > Paraburkholderia > Paraburkholderia terricola. Next base: position 693,458 of record NZ_CP024942.1, on the reverse strand, counting down.
TTTCATCGGCCGGCGTTCGCCGTTCTTCACCTTCAGTTCGCCCGACGTGCCGATTTTCCACGCCAGGTACAGCAGATAGACGACGCTCGCGACCTCCAGCACCGTGTACAGCACCGGGAAATGAACGAAGGCTTCGCCGAGGCCGATTCCGACCGACAGCATCAACAGCACGACGCCCACGCTAATGCCGGACACATGCGGCAGCGTGCGGCGAAAACCGAAGTTGACGCCCGAGGCCAGCAACATGGTGTTGTTCGGGCCGGGCGTGATGCTGGTGACGAGCGCGAACAGAATGCCGGCGGGCAGCGCGCTGAAGCTAAGGTACGACATGGACGTCTCCGAATCGGTCGATGAGGCTTTCGAGCATTCTAGCGAGACAGCCCGGTACAGTACCTATACGGTTTGTGAGATGGTGTCCGGTACGATGAAGCGGGGCAGGCGGCTCATGGCGCCGTGCCGTCGCCCTGTTTTTTATGCTGCGACGCCATTCGCTCCTGCTGCGCGGGCGGCACCGGGTCATAGTGGCTGAACTGGATGCTATAGCTGCCGTGCCCGCCGGCGATGGCGTTCAGGCGCGACTGATAGTCGTTGAGTTCGGACAAGGGCACCTGCCCCGATACCACCACCGCGTTGCCGGCGGCCGCGCGCGTGCCATGCACCTGACCGCGCTTGGCGGACAGGTCGCCGATGATGTCGCCCATCGCGGCTTCCGGCGTCGTCACCTCGATGCCCACGATCGGCTCCAGCAGAATGGGCTGGGCCTTCAGCACCGCATCGACGAAGGCCTTGCGCCCGGCGGCGACGAAGGCCACTTCCTTGGAGTCGACGGAATGGCTCTTGCCGTCGAACACGGTGACGCGCACGTCCTGCATCGGAAAGCCGGCGAGCGGTCCGCTCTCGATAACCTGCTGGATGCCTTTTTCCACGGCGGGCATGAATTGCCCGGGAATGGCGCCGCCCTTGACGGCGTCGACGAACTCGAACCCCGCGCCGCGCGGCAACGGCTCCACGCGCAGCATCACTTCGCCGAATTGCCCGGCGCCGCCGGTTTGCTTCTTGTGGCGATGATGCCCCTCGGCCCCGCCGCCGATGGTTTCCCGATAGGCGATCTTCGGCGGCCGCGTGACGACCTCCAGCTTGTAGTGGTCGGATAGCCGCTCCAGCATGAGGCGCAGGTGCAGTTCGCCCAGACCTCGCACCACCGTTTCGTTGGTGCCGACCGGGTGCTCGATGCGCAGGCACGGGTCTTCCGCGCTGAGCTTTTGCAGAACCTCCCAGAGGCGCTGCTCGTTGCCGCGCCGCGCGGGCTCGATCGCCAAACCGTAGATGGACGTGGGGAAGTCGAGCGGAGTCAGGTGGATGTCGCCGTCCTCGGGGGCGTCGTGCAGCACGGCGTCGAAGCCGATTTCGTCGACCTTGGCCGTTGCGCAGATATCGCCGGGGCCGGCCTGCGTGACCTCCACGTGCTCCTTGCCTTGCAGCAGCATCAGATGGGCGACCTTGAACGGCTGGCGTCCATCGCCGATATAAAGTTGGCTGTCGCGCCTGACCGTGCCCTGATGGATGCGAAACACGGCCATCTTGCCGATGTAGGGGTCCATCACGATCTTGAAGGCGTGCGCCAGGACGTGCTTGTCGGCGACCGGTTCCGCGCGCACGACTTGCCGGCGTTCACCGGCGTCGCGGTAGAAGAGCGGCGGGTTGCCTTCCAGCGGATTGGGCAGCAGCCGGACGAACAGGTCGAGCAATTCCGCGACGCCCGCGCCGTTGGCCGCCGACGTGAAGCAGATCGGCACCAGATGTCCTTCGCGCAGCGCCCGCTCGAAGGGCTCGTGCAACTGTTCGGGGCTGATCGCCTCGCCTTGTTCGAGGTAAAGCTCCATCAGGGCGGGGTCGATCTCGATCACCTGATCGATCAGCGCATTGTGCGCAGCCGCAACCGACAGAAAATCGGCGTCGCCGGCCGGGTTGAAAAAGCAGTCCACCACCTGGCGACCGTTCTGCGCCGGCAGGTTGATGGGCAGGCAACCCGTGCCGAACGTCTGCTGGATTTGCGCGAGGAGCGCCGGAAGGTCGACCTTTTCTCCGTCGATGCCGTTCACGATGAGCATCCGGCACAGCTTGCGTTCCTGTGCCCACGCCATCATGCGCAGGGTGGTCATTTCAATGCCGGTCTGCGCATTGACGACGACGGCGGCCGTTTCCACGGCGGGCAGCGCGCTGATCGACAGACCGCAGAAATCCGGATAGCCGGGGGTGTCCAGCAGATAGACGCGCGTATCGCGGTAGTCGAGGTGGACGACGGCGGAGTTCAGCGAGTGCTGATATTTGCGTTCGAGCGGGTCGAAATCGCAGACCGTGGTGCCGCGCTCCACGCTGCCGGGCGCATGGATCGCGCCGCCCTGGTGGAGCAGGGCTTCGACAAGCGAGGTCTTGCCGCATCCGGCATGCCCGACCAGGGCGATCGTGCGAATGGCGTCGGGGCTGTAATGCATGGCCGCCCTCGTCCGGTAGTGGATGTCGGGCCATTATTGGCGAAAACCGGCCCGCATGCCATACGGGATAATCGCGCACGATCGTTTCCGTCCGCATGTTTTTCACATGCGCGCGAAAGCGACCTATCCTTTAGAAGTCTCGCGCAATCATCTTCCGTTCCCTTCGTTTTCAAAGGAGGTGCGTCATGTCCATGTCCGCGACTCTCCAGGACTGTCTGCGCAACAAGGGTTCCCGGTACGAAATCGTGCACCATCCGTACAGCCATTCCAGCGTTGAAACCGCGGCGGCGGCGCATATTCCCGGCGACCGTCTCGTCAAGACCGTGCTGCTCGAAGACGAGCACGGCTATGTGGCGGCGGTGCTGCCATCGACCTACGCCGTGCGGCTTTCCGAACTGTGGGCGCAGACCGGACGCCGTCTCGTGTTGGCGAAAGAGGTCGATCTGCGGGAGCTATTCAAGGATTGCGACGCGGGTGCGCTCCCGCCGGTATGCGCGGCCTATGGCATGCCGACCTTTCTCGACGAGAGCCTCGCGCGGCAGCCGGACGTCTATTTCGAAGCCGGCGATCATGAAGAACTGATTCACATGGACACGGATCAGTTTCTGGATTTGATGGATCAGGCCGAACGGGCGCGTTTCGCGCGTCGCATGCAAGGCATGCCGATGTGACTAGTGAGTGGGTGCCGGATGCAGAGAGACTTACACAGTGCGGGCTTTGCGCTACGTGCGCTACGTGCGTTGGCGAGGTGGAACTGCGCGCCAGCTCAGCAGAACTGCCAGCGCGAACACCACGTATAGGAGCGTCAACATCCAGACCGGCACGTCGTAGTAGAGCAGGCGGCTCACCCAGCGCTGGATGAAGCCTTGCGTGTCAACCGAGCCGCCGCGCAGCCAGTCTTCCAGCGCGGTCAACGGACAGACCACACCGACTAGCGACAAGATCGCCACCAGGCCGATCGCGAACAGATGCGCGAGCCGGAACAGCCGGTGGCGCACCCATTCCCAATCGAGGAGCGAACCGACCCAGATCGCCGCGAGTCCGCCCACGATAAAAAGCGCAATTAGCGCATGCATTACGAGTACCGCATCGGCGAGCCAGATCATGATGTCCTCGCATCATCCACGGCCAACTGTAGACTGAAATTCGCACTGTATCGACGTTGCCGCATCGACCCGGCCGAGCTCGATGCACGGTGGCATCCCCCTTCCCGCAAGCGCCTGCGCCGCACCTTCCGGCGACCCGGCGACGAGTCGATTGCGTCCCGCGCTATCGCTCCTGCCCCGTCTCGACCGGCGCGAAGTACCTGTGCCGGACATTGAGCCGATCCCACGAGCCTGCCTCTGGTTGCGAACTCACGCATGAGTTGCCGCTGCGCGTAAACCCCCAGCCCATTCACCTTGCATGTGTATTTTGGCAAACGTATATTTCTATACACCATCAACTATCTCTATGAGATAACAAATGAACGAAGACATTCTTGTTTCGAGCCACGGGCGCGTCGCCGTCATTACGTTGAATCGTCCCGCCAGCCTCAATGCCTGGACTACCGCGATGCGCGAAATGATCATCGACGCATTGCAGCGTTTCGACGCGGACAGCGACGTGGCCGCGATCGTCATGACCGGCGCCGGCGACCGCGCGTTTTCGGCGGGACAGGATCTGTCGGAGGCGCACGACTTCGACGGCGAGCGCGCGGTGGCGTGGGTCAAGGAGTGGGAGCGCTACTACGCGGTGCTGCGCGGCTTGAAGAAGCCTCTCGTCATGGCGTTGAACGGTACGGCCGCCGGTTCGGCCTTTCAGGTTGCGTTGCTCGGCGATATTCGCGTCGGCCATCCGGGCGTGCGCATGGGGCAGCCCGAGATCAACGCGGGCATTGCGAGCACTACCGGGCCGTGGATCATGAGCGAAATGCTCGGCATGTCGCGCACGATCGAATTGACGCTGACGGGCCGCCTGATGGATGCCGACGAATGTCACCGCATCGGGCTGATTCATCACATCGTGCCGGCAGACCAGGTGTTCGCGAAGGCGCTTGAAATCGCCACTGAGCTCGCCGCGAAGCCGCCCGTCGCAATGCGTCTGGACAAGCAGCGTTTTCGCGAGATGACCGAGCCGGGCTTTCGCGACGCCATCGCAGCCGGCGCACGCATCCAGCGTGAAGCCTACGACTCCGGCGAGCCGGCGCGAATGATGGAAGCGTTCTTTCGCGAACGCGCGAAGTAGCCACGCAGCGGCCGTTCCTTTTCATCCTGTGCGGGAGACCCGAGCATGACGCAAGACCTCAACCTGAACCGGCGCCGCTTTCTGCAGGGCGTCGGCGGCGCAGCACTCGCGGGCGCCATGCCGGTACTGGCCGGCGCGCAGTCCAAACAGATCGTCGTATCGGATCCCGGCGGTCCCTACACCACCGCCTATCGCGACGCGTTTTACGCTCCGTTCGAAAAAGCCACCGGCATCAAGGTGGTGAGTGTCGCGCGCGAATCGCAACCCGTCGCGCAACTCGCGGCGATGGTGCAGACGAAGAACTTCGTCTGGGACGTCACCACGCTCACGCTTTCCGCCGATATCCCGTACCTCGAATCAAAAGGCTTTCTCGAACCGATCGGTCTGAAGGCGAGCGATTTTCCCGATCTGATGACCGATGCGGTGACGCCGAACTGGCTTGGCGTCGATGTCTACGCCACCGTGCTCGCGTACCGCCAGGACAAGTTCGGCCAGAACGGTCCCAAGTCGTGGGCGGACTTCTGGGACGTCAAGCGCTTTCCGGGCCGCCGCTGTCTGCGCCGCAGTCCGCTGGACACGCTCGAACAGGCGCTGCTCGCCGACGGCGTGCCGCTCGACAAGCTGTATCCGCTCGACGTCGATCGCGCGTTCCGCAGTCTCGACCGGATCAAGCCGCACGTGAACATCTGGTGGACGTCCGGCGCGCAAGCCATGCAGGCGATCCAGAGCGGCGACGTCGACATGATCTCGACGTGGAACGGCCGTGCTCAGGCCGCCCGCGACGGCGGTGCGCCGGTCACGATCGTGTGGAATCAAGGTCTCTATTCAATCGAGGGATGGGGTATTCCGAAAGGCACGCCGCGCGCCGAATTCGCGAGGCAGTTCGTGCGCTTTTGCGCCGATGCGAAACGCCAGGCGACGCTGACGGCCACGCTTGCCTACGGTCCGACCAATCGCAAATCGTTCGAATCGATCCCGGCCGCTCGCGCGGCGATCCTGCCCACCGCCCCGGACAATCTGCGCGAAATGCGCCTGCCGAGTCCGCAATGGTGGGCGGACAACCGTCAGAAGGTGACCGAGCGCTTCAATACCTGGATCATTTCCTGAAGAGGTCGCGATGAGTGCCAAACTCGAAACCATCGGCATCGCCAAAAGCTACGGTGAAACGGTTGCGTTGCAGCCTACCGATCTGACCGTGCAGGCCGGCGAATTTCTCACGCTGCTCGGCCCGTCCGGATCGGGCAAGACCACGCTGTTGCAGATGATTTCCGGACTAGTCGCGCCGAGCGCGGGGCGCATCGAAATCGCCGGCCGCGACGTCACGCATGTGGAACCCGGCAAGCGCGGCATCGGCATGGTGTTCCAGAGCTATGCGCTGTTCCCGCACATGAGCGTGTGGGACAACGTGGCGTACGGTTTGCGCATGCGCCGCCAGTCGCGCGAGGAAGTCAAACGCGCGGTGGACGATGCGCTGACGATGGTGCGCATGAACGACTACGCGAAGCGTTATCCGCAGGAACTGTCGGGCGGCCAGCAGCAGCGCATCGCGCTGGCGCGCTGCTTCGCTTACCGGCCTTCGGTGATTCTGCTCGACGAACCGCTCGGTGCGCTCGACAAGAAATTGCGCGAGCACATGCAGTCGGAGATTCGCCGCTTGCATAAGGAGCTCGGCGCGACCTTCGTGTACGTGACGCACGACCAGGACGAAGCGCTGACGCTGTCGGATCGCATCTGCCTGATGAATCAGGCGCGCATCGAACAGGTGGGCACGCCGGTCGATCTGTATGACCGGCCGGCCACGCGCTTCGCGGCGGGTTTCATCGGTCATTCGAATCTGCTTGAAGGCGCTGTCGATCACGAGCGCGGCCCGGCGGGCGAACCGATTCTGCTGACCGCGGGTGGCCGCGTCCCGCTGCCGCAACGTGGCGCCGCCATGCCCGGCTCGCCAGGCGCGAGGCACTGCCTGCTGTTGCGCCCTGAAGCGCCGCGTCTCGTCGAGCCGAAGAGCGGCTTCCTCGACGGCACGATCTCCGACATCGTGTTCTTCGGCAGCGATACGCGTGTTCAACTCACCCTGTCCGACGGCAGTCACCTGAGCGTGCGGTGCGAGCGCGGCCTGTCGCCGTGCATCGGCGATACGGTCGGGCTGGTGTGGGATCCGCATCGCACCACGTTGCTGTCCGCATGACGAGCGCCAAGGAACGACCATGACCATTGCCCTCCAGGCTCAGCCTCCACGCGACGCCGCGCGTGCGCGCCGTTTCCGCTGGGTTGCGCACTCGATGCGTCTGCTGCCGATCGTCCCGGCGCTGCTGTTCCTGCTGCTGTTTTTCATCGTGCCGGTCGGCGAGATTCTGCAGGGCGGTCTCTTCAGCGCGGACGGCACGTTCGGGCTCGCGCAATTCGAGCGGATCGCGCGCACGCCGGTCTACGCCAAAGTGCTGTGGATTACGTTTTCCATCTCGTTCCTGACCGCCGCGATTTCCGTGCTGCTCGGCTATCCCGTGGCGTATTTGCTAAGCCGTCTGTCGCCGCGCTCGCGCGAGCGGTGGCTGCTGTGGATCATGCTGCCGTTCTGGACCAGCTACCTCGTGAAAACCTATGCGTGGATGCTGCTGCTGTCGAAGACCGGTGTGCTTTCGACGGTCGCGCTCGCCCTCGGTCTCGTTAGCCGGACCAACGGCACGATTCCGTCGCTGACGGGTGTGCTGATCGGCATGGTGCACGCAATGCTGCCGCTCGCCGTCATGACGATGTTGCCGGTCATGCGCGGCATCGACGATCGTCTCGCGCAGGCCGCCGAGACGCTGGGTGCCGAGCGCGGCACGAGTTTCTTCACGGTGTTTCTGCCGCTCTCCTCGCCCGGCGTCGCGGCGGCTGGCCTGCTCGTGTTCATTTCGAGCCTCGGTTTCTTCATCGTGCCCGCGCTGCTCGGTTCGCCGAAGGAAACGATGATCGCGCAACTGGTGATCTCGTCGGTGCTCGAATTGTTCGATATGCGCTTCGCCGGTGCGTTGTCCACGGTCTTGCTGGTGTGCTCGATCGTGATCTTTCTCGTCTACGACCGGCTCGTGGGCCTCTCGTCGTTGACGGGGGAAGTGCGGGACAAGCGCCGCGGCTCGCGCGCGCACGGCGTGAAGCTGGCCTTGCTGATAGCGGCGGGCCGCTTGACTGCGCCGCTCGTCAAACGCCGCATGACGGGCGCGGCGCCTGCCGAGCGAGGCTTCGGGCCGCTGCGTCTCTACACGTTCGCGGTCCTTGCGGTGCTGGTGGCGCCGGTGTTGTCGGTCATTCCGTATGCCTTCACGCGCAGCGACTTCATTGCATTTCCGCCCAAGCTGTTCAGCTTCAAATGGTTCGGCACGTTTTTGCAATCGCCGGTATGGCAGAGCGCATTGATTCGCTCCTTTGAAGTCGGGCTCGGCACCGCGGTGCTGTCGCTGGCACTCGGTCTCGGCGCGACGCTTGCGCTGACCCGCATGTCGCAGCGCGCGAGCAAGCCGCTCTTCGCGTTGCTCGTCGCGCCGCTGATCGTGCCGCGCATCGTGATCGCGGTCGGCCTGCTGTATCTGTTCGCGCGCTTTGGGCTGACCGGCACCAACGCCGGCCTCGTGATCGGCCACACCGTGCTGGCGATTCCCTATGTGGTGGTCACGCTCGCGGCCGGCTTTCGCCAGTTCGACTGGCGCCTCGACGACGCGGCGCGGGTGATGGGCGCGTCGCCCGTCCGACGCATTGCGACGATCGTGCTGCCGTTGTTGATGGCGAGCGTCACCGCGGCTTTCCTGTTCGCCTTCATCGTTTCGTTCGACGATCTGACGATCGCGATCTTCGTGAGCGGCGGCATCAACACCACGCTGCCCAAGCAGATGTGGGACGACATCCAGCTTGCCGTTACACCGACGCTCGCCGCGGTCTCGACGACGCTCGTCGTTCTGATCGCACTGGTCGTTTTCATTTCCTCACGGCTTCGGCGCACGACGCGCTAACGTACCGTTTCCACGCTATCGACCCATGCACAGCTATTCCCAGTATTTCGCCCAACGTCACCCGCAAGACGCGCTGGACTGCGCGCCGCTGATCGTCGCCGGACTGCGCGATGGTGCGTCGAACGCCATACTGCATTTCGACGGGCACGCGGTCCCGCGTGCCGAGTCCGCGCAACGCATCGCGCAATTGCAACGCTGGTTCGCGCAGCAGAAGCTGACGGCGGGCGACCGCGTCGCGGTAATGCTCGGCAACAGCGCCGAGCATATCCATCTCATCCATGCGCTGATCGTCAGCGGTCTCGTGTGGGTGCCGGTGAATACGAAGCTGCGCCGTGCCGGGCTCGAATATCTGCTTGAGCATGCGGAGCCGAAGCTCTTCGTCTCCGAGCCGATGTTCGACGAAGCGATCGACGGTGTGGCGTGCGGGCCGACCCGCCTCGTTCGAATGCCGGCGTTCGACGCGGGCGATAGCGGCGCCGCGCTGTCCGCGCCGCGCATCGATCCGTTCGATCCGCTGTGTGTGATCTATACGTCGGGCACGACGGGCGCGCCCAAGGGCGTGGTGTTCACGCACCGGATGATGCGAATCGCGAGCGAGGCGGCGTTGCAGGTGGCGGACGTGCGCGCCGGCGACAGGCTGTTTCTTTGGGAGCCGCTTTGCCACATCGGCGGCGCGCAGATGCTGTTGCTGCCCTTTCTCGAAGCGGTCGAGTTGCACGTCGTGCCGCGCTTTTCGGCCACGCAGTTCTGGGCGCAGATTGCCCGCTCACGGGCGACGCAACTGCATTACCTGGGCGGCGTGCTCGATATCCTGATGCAGCTTCCCGCCGACGCGCAACCGCACGCGCACACGCTTCGCGTCGCGTGGGGCGCGGGTGTGAGCGCGTCCGCGTGGGCGGCCATCGAGTCGCGTTTGCGGGTTCGACTGCGCGAGTGCTATGGCATGACCGAGTGTTCGAGCTTCGCGACACTGAATGCGAGCGGCAAGCCCGGTTCGATCGGCAAGGCGTTGCCGTGGATCGACGTCGAATTGCTCGACGAGAACGGCGAGCCGGTCGCGGACGGGGAGGCGGGCGAAATCGTCCTGTCGAGCCGCGTGGAAGGCACGTTCTTGCCGGCCTATCTGAACAATGACGACGCGACGCGGGGGGCGCTTCGCAATGGCAAACTGCACACCGGCGATAGCGCGCGCCGGGACGCCGATGGCGACCTGTACTTCGTCGGCAGGCGCACCGACAGCATGCGTGTGCGTGGTGAGAACGTCTCGGCGTGGGAGATCGAGCGCGTGTTCGCGCAGCATCCGGCGATCAGGGCGAGCGCCGCGATCGGGGTGGCCTCGGCGATCGGCGAGCAGGACATTCTGCTGAACGTGCAGTTCAAGGACGCCGCGCCCGACTGGGAATCGGTGCATGCGTGGGCGGCGGAGCGTCTCGCGAGCTTCCAGTTGCCGCGTTACTATCGCGCGGTGACACACTTCGAACTGACGCCCAGCGAGCGCATTAAAAAGCACCTGCTGGCACGCGATGTCAGCGATGCATGGGACCGATTGAACAGCGTGGCGGCGTGAGATGCTCTATCGCATATAGATAGCCAATATCTGTATGCGATAATTCAGGCTTGTTAGCACAACGGGTTTCCATCGTGACCACTGCGCCGCCCAAAACTCCGCGTAAGAAAAAGAGCGACCCCACTGCGCTTGTGGAAGCTGCGGCCGATCCAACGGCGTCTTCGTTGTACGTCCAATCGGTTGAGAAAGCGATGACCGTGCTCACCGCTTTTGACGGCAGCAAGCGGCAGTTGTCGCTCTCGGAGATCGCCGCGCTCACCGGCTTCGACATGAGTTCGACGCAGCGCTTCACGTTCACGCTTGCGGCGCTCGGCTATCTGTTCAAGGATCCCGAAAGCCGCAAATATGAACTGTCGCCCAAGCTGCTCGATTTCACTTACCACTATCTGACCTCGAACGACCTGGTAAGCCGCGCCACGCCGTATTTGCAGCAACTCGGTTCGGAGACCGAGGAGGCCACGAATCTCACGGTTCTGGACGGCACGGACATTATCTTCGTGTTGCGCGTAGTGAGCCGCAACGTCTTCAATGCGCACGTGATCACGGGCTCGCGCCTGCCGGCCTATTGCACGGCGCCGGGGCTGGCGATTCTCGCGACTTTCGACGACGGCGAGATCGACGACATTCTTCAGCGCACGAATCTTGTCGCGTACACCTCGGCCACGGTCTATCAGCCTCGCAAGATCAAGGAGCGCATTGCGCAGATTCGCAAGCAGGGGTACGCGCACACGGAAGACGAGTACTTCGTCAGCGATATTTCCACGGCCGCGGCTGTGACGAATTCGCGCGGGCGCGGCATTGGCGCGGTCAATATCGCTGTTGCGCGGCCGCGCTGGCAAGCGGATCGCGACGAGCGTCGCTTTGCCGATCTGGTCATATCGACGGCGTCGGCGATTTCATCGCGGCGGCGGGCCGACTGAGCAGCGTAAGGCGATGTGCCGGCGGGTCAAGCCGTTGCGGCGGTCCACGCCACTGTCTGAAAGCGCTTCAACGCCTCGCCGTTTTCGCGGAACAGGTGCACGTGACGAAGCCCGAAACCGGCCTCGATGGATTGGCCGTCGGTGGTGGTGGATTCGCCCGAGCCCTTTACCTGAATCAGTACGTCGCCTTCCAGATTGACGTGCAACAAGGTCTCGCCGCCGAAATGCTCGACGACGATGACCTTGCCGGACAGCTTGCCCTCCATGCCGCCCGCCGCGCTCTCCGTCAGATGCTCGGGACGAATGCCGAAGGTCAGGACGTCGCCCGCTTTTACGTCATCCGCGATAAACGGCAGCGTGACCGGCGTGTCGCCGGGCAGCCCGACCGTCACGCCCGCTGCATCCGCGCGTAGTACCTTCACCGGCAGGAAATTCATCTTCGGCGAGCCGATAAACCCCGCGACAAAGCGGTTCACGGGCGTTCTGTACAGGTCGAGCGGCGAGCCGACCTGTTCGACCTTGCCATGATTCAACACGACGATACGGTCAGCCATGGTCATGGCTTCGGTTTGATCGTGCGTGACGTAGATCATCGTTGCCTCGAGCTGCTTGTGCAGCTTGATCAACTCGAGCCGCATCTGCACGCGCAATGCGGCGTCCAGATTCGACAAAGGTTCGTCGAACAGAAACACCTTGGGTTCGCGCACGATCGAGCGCCCAATGGCGACGCGCTGACGTTGCCCGCCCGATAGCGCACGAGGTTTGCGCTCCAGCAATTGCTCGATCTGCAGGATCTGTGCCGCGCGCTGCACGCGTTGCCTGATTTGCGCTTCGGGGAGCTTGATCATCCGCAGCCCGAACGCAATGTTCTCGTAGACCGACATATGCGGATAGAGCGCATACGATTGGAACACCATCGCCACGCCGCGTTGCGACGGCTCCAGTTCAGTCACGTCTTCTCCGCCGATCAGAACCTGCCCCGAGTCGCAGCGCTCCAGTCCGGCAATCGTGCGAAGCAACGTGGATTTACCGCAGCCGGAAGGGCCGACAAACACCATGAATTCACGATCTGCCACGGCAATGTCGACGCTCTTCAACACTTCCGTTCCCGCAAACGTCTTGCGGATCTGATGCAATTGAACTGCGCTCATGCGTGTCTCCTGCTGATGCGCGCGCCGTGAGTCGGCGTGCGCAAGGTAACGGACTCGTGTGCGCCTGTGCCGTGCAACGCAGCATGAACCCCTTATCGAATTTGTTCTTGACAACCGGATCGAGTCCAAATATACAATTGTAAAACTGAAATTACAAGTGAAACGAAGTCGGTAAGAACCTGTGAGACATGCTTCGAACGGCTCAGCCGGCCTTGACCGCTTTGGGCCCTTTTAAAAAGAACTACCCAGGAGACAGGCATGAAAAAGCACAGCACGCAGGCCGCGGCGTTCGCGCTCGCGGGCGTTACCGCATCCTTGCTGTCGGTATCCAACGCGTCCGCCTGGACGCTGAAGGAGGCAGCCGAGCCCTATTCGGGCACCACCATCAAAGCCATATTTCTCGACCGGCCGGGTTACAAGGCCGCGTCGAAACTGATTCCGCAGTTTGAGAAGGAAACCGGCATCAAGGTTCGTACCGAAGTGGTCCCTTATGAGAGCACCCGCGAAAAAGAGGTGCTCAACTTCGTGGGCGGCGGCGATCAGGACGTGGTGCTGGTGGACGTGGTGTGGATCGGCGAGTTCGCGAGCAATAAATGGCTGGTTCCCATCAAGACGTTCACCGACAATCCCAAACTGGCCGACCCCAAACTCAATCTGCCGGGCTTCTTTCCGATCCTGCTCGATTCGTTCGGCACATGGGACAAGACCACCTACGGTCTGCCGTTCGATAATTACTCGGGCCTGATGTTCTACAACAAATGCATGTTGAAGGACGCGGGTTTCAACGAGCCGCCGAAAACCTGGGACGAGCTACTCAACGTCTATGCGCCCAAGCTCACGAAGCCCGAGAAAAACCAGTTTGCGTTCGCACTGCAATCGCGCCGTGGCGAAACGCAATCGGCCGATAGCTTCATGCGCGTACTGTGGCCGAACGGCGGCTCATTGCTCGATGCGAAGTTCAAATCGAATCTCATGTCGCCGCAATCGCAGGCGGGACTCGATTATCGACAGAAGCTGATGAAATACATGCCGCCGGGCATTGTCGATTTCGACCATGCGGAAGCGGTGAACGCGCTCGCGCAAGGGCAGGTCGCCATGATCACCGAGTGGTCCGCGTTTTATCCGACGCTAACCGATCCGAGCAAGTCGAAGATCGGCAACTGTCTCGCGATCACGGCTGAGCCGAAGGGAGCCGCCGGACTCAAACCCGCGCTCGGCGGTTTCTCGCTCGCGGTGAATGCCAAGTCGAATGCAAAGAAACAGGCGGCGTCGTGGCTCTTCATTCAGTGGATCACCTCCGAGGAAATGGCGAAACCGTATCTCGATGCGGGCGGCGTCAGCGGCCGCACGGCGGTCTATAAAGACCCGGCGGTGCAAAGCAAGTATCCGTTCGTCAAACCGATGGTGGAGTCGTGGCAGGGCGGCGTCCCCGACTATCGGCCGCGCTTCCCGGAATGGCCGGCGGTGTCGGAGGTAATCGGCGAGTGGGGCAGCAAGATCATGCTCGGGCAGGTTTCGGTCAAGGACGGTGCGCAGACCATCGGCGCCAAGACGGAAGAGATCCTGAAGAAAGCGGGTTATTACGACGGCAAGAAGTCCTTGTTGAAGTAACACCGCGGCGAGCGAGGCAGCGTGTGCAATGCCTCGCTCGCTGACGCAAGCCAACTTGCGGAGACGATTCATGCTGAAGTCCACGGTTCCACCAGCGACCGGCGCAGCGCGAGCGCCGCGGCGTGCGCGCTTTCGCTTCATGCCGCGCTCGCCTGCGTTCTGGTTTCTGTTCCCCGCGGTGGCGGCGCTGGCGATCATCGGCATCTATCCGCTGCTGCTCGCGCTTTACAACTCGTTTCATCGGTACAAGCTCGCGGATCTCGCCGGGGGCACGCCCTTCGTCGGACTCGACAACTACACGGCCACGTTGGCCGATCCATCGTTCTGGGGCGCGCTCGGCCGTACCGTGCTGTTTCTCTGCATGACCTTGCCGATCGAGATCGCGCTCGGTCTGTTCGCGGCGTTGATGCTGCACCGCACGGCGTTGCCGTGGTTGCGCGTGGCGGCCCGCGTGGGCCTCGTGATTCCGATGGCAACCACGTATGCGGTAGTCGGACTGATCGGCCGGCTGATCTTCAATCGCCAGTTCGGCGTGGTCAATTATTTGCTGAGCTTCTTCGGTATTCCGCCGCTCGACTGGCTCGCCGATCCCACGCTCGCGGTGATCTCCGTGATGATCATGGACATCTGGCAATGGACGCCGTTTTGTGCACTGATCCTGCTAGCGGGCCTTGCAATGGTCCCGAAGGAAGCGGAAGAAGCGGCGCGGCTCGAAACCCCGAAGTGGAGCAAGATTTTGTGGCACCTGCAGCGTCCCTATCTGTTGCCGGGGCTCACCGCGATCCTGATTCTGCGCTCCGCCGACATGCTCAAGATGTTCGACGCCGTGTTCACCATGACGCGCGGCGGGCCGGGCACGGCCACCGAATTCATCAGCATCTACATTCAGCGCGTTGCGTTCCGGCTGTTCGATCAGGGCATGGCGTCGGCCCAGGCAATCTTGCTGTTGATCCTCACGATCATGCTATCGCGGCTTTATATTCGCTTTGTTTATCGGGAGGCTGTGTGAGCACATCGACGGATACCAGCACCAGTGCGTTGCCGTTGTCGCTGCGCGCCCGCCGCGCGAGAAATGCGCGTCGCCGTGCGACGCTCTGGCATGCGATCGGCTTGCTGATCGTATTCCTCTCGTCGGTATTCCCGTTCTACTGGATGGTCACGACCAGCTTGAAGAGCCAGGCCGATGCGCTCGCGGTGCCGCCCGTCTGGTTCTTCACGCCGACAATCGCGCACTACACCGACGCGCTCTTTGAACACGACGTGGCGCAGAGCCTGTTGAACTCGCTGATCGTGGCGAGCAGCGCGACGTTTCTCTCCATCCTGCTCGGCACGCCGGCAGCCTACGCGCTCGCCCGCTTCGAGTTTCGCGGCAAGGAAGACCTGTGGTTCTGGTTTATCTCGAACCGGATGGTGAGCCCCGTGGTGCTCGCGGTGCCGTTTTTCCTGATCGCGACCAAGCTCGACCTCGTCGATACGCACATCGTTCTGATCCTGCTGTATCTGACGTTCTCGCTGCCCATCGTCGTATGGATCTGCACCGACCAGTTCCGCAACATACCGGTCGAACTCGATGAAGCCGCGCGGCTGGACGGTGCGTCGCCGTGGCGTGTGTTCTGGCGCATCAACCTGCCTCTCGCGATGCCGGGCATCGTGGTGTCCGCGATTTTCGCGTTCATCTTTTCGTGGAACGACCTGCTCTATGCACTGGTGCTGACACGCACCGACGCGATCACGTCACCGGTTGCCGCCACCAGTTACATGAGCGGCTACGAGTTGCCGTGGGGCGAAATCATGGCGACAGGTACGCTGATTGTGTTGCCGATGGTCGTCTTTGCGCTGGCGGTATCGGGCCGGCTGGTGCAAGGGCTTACGATGGGCGCGGTGAAATGAACGCTGACGCGGTCGACGGTGAATTACCATCGCGCTATTTACATCGAAAGCATCGAAAGCGAACCTATCCATGACCAGATCCGCGCCATCCGCTATTGCGTCGCTGCCCGAACTCCCTGTCGATACCGAGGAGGAATTGCAGGCGCGCGTCGCATGGCATTACTACGTGGGCAACCTCACGCAACAGGAGATTGCACACCTGATCGGCAGCAATCGCGTGCGCGTGAACCGGCTGCTCGCCGCGAGCCGCGAATCGGGAATGGTGCAGATCACCATCAACAGCCGGCTCGCACCGTGCGTGGCGCTGGAAGAGTCGCTTGCCAAACGCTTCGGCCTGGAGGCCGCGGTGGTGGTGCCCAGCGGCGGCGATGCGGAAGGCAACATGGCCGCGATCGGCATTGGCGCGGCGAATTACCTGGCGCGGCAGATCGAGGCGGGGCAGACCATCGGGCTCGGTTGGGGCCGCACGATCCGCGCCGTATTGCGGGCGCTGCCGCATCGGGCTTATGGACCGTTATCCGCCGTGTCGTTGCAGGGTGGGTTGTCGCATTGTCCGAGCATCAATACGTTCGACATCGTGTCCGACTTCGCCGACTTATGTCAGGCCGATGGTTTCCTGTTCCCGGCGCCGATCTACGTGAGCAGCCAGGCGGTGCGTGACATGCTGCTGCGGGAAGATGCGGTTCGCGAGACCTATGAACGTGCCCGGAAATCGGATCTCGCGCTGCTGACATGCGGCGACCTGGCGGAGTCGCTGGTGGTGACATATGGCATCACCGATCCCGAGCAGGTTCGGGCACTGAAGAAAGCGGGCGCGGTGGGCGACATGCTCGGCCACTTCATGGACGCCGACGGCGAGGCCATCGACCATCCGCTGAATCGTCGCACGGTTGCCGTCACGCTCGACGATCTACGCAAGATCCGCCGCGTGATTCTGGTGAGCGGCGGCGCGAAAAAGTTTGCCGTGACGCGGGCCGCGTTGCGCGGACGATATCCGTCGGTGCTGGTGACCGACGAAGACACGGCTCGCCGTCTCTGCGATGAACCTTGAAGCAATGATGAACCGGTCTTGGTGCATTCGGCGCATGGATCGAATGCAGGAGAGCACGGCCTTCGACGCGGTTCTATTTCCTTTATCCCTTAGTAGAGGGCTTTAGCCATGGAAGCACTGGTTCTCGAAGAAGCGCATCGCATCAGCCTGCGCCCGTTCACGCTGCCGCAAGTCGTGGGTCCGCGCGACGTGCGCATCCGTATCAATACGGTGGGTATTTGCGGCAGCGACATTCATTACTATCAGCACGGGCGTATCGGACCGTTTGTCGTCAACGAACCCATGGTGCTCGGCCACGAAGCGGCCGGCACCGTGGTGCAGATCGGCGACGAGGTCACGCATCTAAAGGTGGGCGACCGCGTCTGCATGGAGCCCGGCGTGCCTGACATGGAATCGCGCGCGGCGCGCGAAGGCATGTATAACCTCGATCCGAGCGTGCGCTTCTGGGCGACACCGCCGGTGCATGGCTGCCTCACGCCCTTCGTCGTGCATCCCGCCGCATTCACGTTCAAGCTGCCGGACAACGTCAGCTTTGCCGAAGGCGCGATTGTCGAACCGTTGGCGATCGGCATGCAGGCGGCGACGAAGGCGAAGATAAAACCGGGGGACGTGGCCGTTATTCTGGGCGCGGGCACCATCGGCATGATGTGCGCGCTGGCCGCGCTCGCCGGGGGGTGCAGCCGCGCGATCGTGTGCGATCTGGTGCCTGAGAAACTCGAACTGATCGGCAAGGTCCAGGGCGTGACGGCGGTCGACATTCGCGACCGGAAGCCGAAGGATGTTGTCGCGGAACTCACCGATGGGTGGGGCGCGAACGTCGTCTTTGAAGCCAGCGGCAACGAACGAGCATTTGATGGCATTGCCGATTTGCTGTGTCCCGGCGGTTGCCTCGTGCTCGTCGGAATGCCGCAGCGCGCGGTGGCCGTGGACATCGTGGCGGTGCAGGTCAAGGAATTGCGCATCGAATCGGTGTTCCGCTACGCCAATATGTTCCCGCGCGCGATCCAGTTGATCGCTTCTGGCCGGCTCGACGTCAAACCGTTCGTTTCGCGTTCGTTCGCTTTTGCGGATGGCGTGAAGGCATTCGAGGAAGCGGCAAGCGGCAACCCCAGCGACGTCAAGGTGCAGATCGTTCTGGAGTGAGCGGGTGAAAGGCGCGTTTCTCGGCGAAGTACTCCGTCGCCATCAGTTTGAAGGCGGTGACGGCGGGGTTGTCCTGATCGGAGCGCCAGGCCATGCTCATTTCGGCCTGAGTGGAGTTGTTGGCAATGGACCTGAATTCGACGTTGTCGTAGTGGAATCGTTGCGCGGAGGCTGGAAGAATTCCCACACCCAGCCCCGCGCGAACCAGGGACAAGATTGTCGGCGTCTGATCAATGTACTGGGTAATGTTGAGTTGCACGTCCTCGGCGGCGAGCATGCTCATGATCCGGTCATGAAAGTACTTGCCGTGGAGGGGTGAGTGCATGATGAATGGCTGATTGTGCAATTGTTTGAGTTCAATGCGCTTATGCCGGCAGAGTGCGTGCCCTTTCGGTAAAGCGACAATCAGCGGTTCTTCCTCCACCAGCAGAAACTCCAGTTTCTGCCGCGAAGTGATGGGCCGGAGAAATCCCAGATCGATGGTATTCGCGGAGAAGGCTTCGATCTGCGCGACGGAGATCAGTTCGAGCAGCACCACGTCGATGTCGGGCAAGACATTTTTTGCGGCGACCAATAACCCCGGTATCAATTCGTAGCCGGCCGCGCCGGTGAAGCCGATCCGCACGCGGCCCGTTTTTCCTTTGCTCGCGCGCCGGACCGTGCTCTCAGCTTGCTCGGAGAGGTTCAGCAGCCGTGTCGCATCCGCGAGGAACACGCGCCCTTCCGTGGTCAGCTTGACCGTGCGGCCAACCCGCTCAAACAGCTTGACGCCCAGATTGTCTTCCAGCAAGTGAATCTGTCTGCTTAACGGCGGCTGTGTCATGTTCAGCAGTGCCGCGGCGCGTCTGAAATTCAATTCAGTCGCCGCGGTGACGAAGCAACGTACCTGTGCGAGATCGAGCATTCTGTGTCGACGTGAAGGGATAAGTCGACGGTCATTATAGGTGCGGACGTTGGAATACGTGACGTGGCCCTCGCCGGCGCGACGCGCTAGCCTCATCGGCGGTTACGTGGTCAGGCTGCCTTCGGGTCGTTGCCCGGCGAGCGCCTGCGATAAACTCGCCAGCACCATTTCGCCCATCGCGGTGCGCGATTCGACGGTTGCGCTCGCGCGGTGCGCCTGAAGCACCACGCGATCCATGCCGAAGAGGGCGGCAGGCACATTCGGTTCGTCGACGAACACATCCAGGCCCGCGCCGGCAATGGCGCCTTTGGACAACGCTTCCACCAGATCGCTTTCCACCACCAGTTTTCCGCGCGCTACATTCACCAGGTAGCCGTCTTTCCCGAGCGCGTCGAGCACTGCCGCATCGACGATGCCTTGCGCCTTGTCGGCGGCCGCGGCCAATACGAGGATGTCGCAACCGCGCGCGAGCGCCAGAAGATCAGGAACAAATTGATGGGGGACGTCCTCCATGCGGCGCAAATCCGTATACGCGATCGGGCAGCCGAAAGCGCAAGCGCGTTGCGCGATAGCGCGGCCGACTTTTCCCATGCCGACAATGCCGACGCGTTTTCCGCTGAAACGACGGGACAGCGGCAATGCGCCCGGATGCGGATTTTTTTTCCAGTTACCCGTTTTCACGAAATCATTGCCCGTGCAGATTTCGCGGCAAACAGCCAGCATCAATCCGATGGCGAGATCCGCTACATCCTCGGTCAATGCACCGAAGGTCGCGGTGACCGGAATGCCGCGGGCACGCGCAAACGCCAGATCGACTGCATCCGTGCCGACGCCGTTGACGGCAATCACTTCCAATGCGGAAAGTCTTGCGATCAGATCGTTGGAAATGCCGGTATGTCCGCCGGTAATCACGCCCCTGATCGAGGCGCCGTGTTCACGAATGAAGGCATCCTTGTCGTGCTGTTCGAACAGGCGATGCACGGTGTAGCGTTCGCCCAATGTGTCGTTGATTGCCGGAACCAGGATGGGATTCAGTTGCAGGATGTTCGGCTTCAATTCAGACGCTCCTTGTTGACGGACAACGTGTTTGAGTCAGTGTCGCCGCGGATGATGTGCCATTTGCGGAATCGCGTCCAATCCGAAAAGTCTATCAATTGATCCACGAATCGATGGGACCGTGCCGTGGTTCGCGATCGATTCAATCCGGGCATCAAGTAATAGCGAGAAAAGATTGGACGGTGGGCTCGCCGATCAACAGAATTGGTCTTGTCATCAGAGAAGATCATTAAAAAAGCCTTTTCAATTAGATCGGAGACAACGTCGTGACAACGCCTCTTGGTACATCCCTATCCCTATCGGTCTTCGTTCTCGAACACAGTGCCGGATTCCGGCCGGAGAATCGGAGGGAAGCAGAATGAACAATGCTGACAGCGTTGTCGCCAATCCCGAAGCAGGCTCCGTCGCGGAAAGACGCACGGGCCACCGTTGGATAGTCATGGGCCTCATCTTCTGTATCTGGGCGATCGCCTGTGCCGACCGGGCCAACTTCGGTATCGCCTTGCCCTACTTGAAAAAGGAGTACGGCATATCCAACACGCAAGCCGGCTTGATCGTCAGCCTTTTCTCGTTCGCATACGGCTTCGTGCAAATTCCCGTCGGCCTGCTTTATAAGCGGCTCAGTGAAAAGACGACCGGCTTTCTGTTCGCGGTCTTCATGATCTTCACTTCGATTTTCACGGGCCTGATGGGAACGACTTCGTCGGTCTTTCTGATGCAGGTGTACCGCGTCGGCCTCGGCTTATCCGAAGGTCCGCTGGGCATCGGCTGCACGAATGTGATCAATCGCTGGTTCCCCGCCAGGGAAAAAGGCACGGCCACGGGTCTTTGGATTGCCGCATCGAAATTGGGCCCATTGATCGTGCCTTCGGTGTGCATCGTCGTGATCCAGTTGTGGGGATGGCGAGAGATCTTTTATGTTTTCGCCGTACCGGGAATATTGTTTGCGATCGTCTGGATGCTGCTGGTCACGAACTCGCCCAGCGAGAATAGGTTTTGTTCTCCGGCGGAACGCCGCTATATCATGGACGGCGCGTCCGTTGAGAGCAGCGGCAGAGAGTCATTACGCCGTCATCAATGGGCAACCATTCCGTATCTGGACGCCTTCAATCGTACCAGGCGTGTACCGCAACTCGAGACGATTCGCCAGGTGTTCGGTTCATGGAATATCTTCGGCGTGGCTATCGGCTATGGCTGCATGATCGGCATCAGCAACATCTTCATGTCGTGGATGCCAACCTACCTCGTCACGGTCAAGGGCTTTGCCTCTGTGAAAATGGGCTTTCTTGCATCGGCGCCCTTCATTGGCGCAGTGGCGGGGAACATGCTCGGCGGCGTCATTTCGGATCGCATCCTTGGCGGACGACGCAAGCCGATGATGATTCTCGGCGCGCTGGGAACAATGCTCATGATGTTGCTGCTCATCGACGCACCCGACAGCGTCGCCTTTCTTGGCGTGGTGCTGGTGATGTCGGGTCTCATGCTGGGCATCGGCTTCGCGGGGTATTCCGCCTATCCGATGGGCCTTGCCACTAAATCGACATACCCGACGGCATTCGGCATTGTGAACTGCGTCGGGCAAATCGGCGGCGCATGCGCACCGTTGGCCGTCGGCATGCTGCTGGATGCCTATAGCTGGACCAGTGTGTTTCTGTATATGGTCGGGACGGCGCTGTTGTGTGCGGTGCTGTTGCTCAGCGTCGTGGAGCCGGTGGCGGGGGAGACGGGTGCGAGTGGCGGAGTGCGGAAACCCAAATAGACCGCGTTACCGGACGATGTTCTGGACGGGCCAGCATTGCGGATCAGTTCCACACTGTCCCATGAGCGCGCGGTATTGCGTCGGTGTTGTCGACAGATGCTTGCGAAACAGTTTCGCCAGTCGGCCGCCACCGCCGATCCCGCAGTGCCTTGCAATCTTCTCGACCGGCAGGCTCGTCTCAACCAGCAATCGCCGGCTCATGTCGAGACGTGCCTGAAGCAGATGATCGGACGGCGTTCTCCCCATCTCGCTCTTGAAACGCCGCAGGAAGTTCCGTTCACTCATCATGGCGACGCGCGCCGCTTCGTCCATGGTCACGGCGCGGCCGATGTTCGCTTCCAGCCAGCGCGCGGACTCCATGATCTGAGCGCTGACGCGCGCCTCCGGCACCGTGTGACCACGTGTTACCGACTCGGCAACCCGTCGCGCGACGGCGGGCCCGAGGTCGTCTTCGACAATACATAGAGCCGCGCGTATTCGATGCGGCACGTTCGAGCACAGCCCCTCGGCAAATCGCGACCAGGTGACGTCGTCGTCGAAAAAGCCGGTTGTTCCGGCGCGGTCGATACCCGCCGCCTCGAGCAACAGGCGGCCCTCCGCGATGGGATGGATCGTCTCGCCGCGCCTCGACGCCTCGCGTAGCCAGGCGATCAGGCGAGCGTCGCGCAAAGCGCCGTCCGCACCTGTCCCTCCCACGACGAAGAGGGCACGGGATTCGCCCGTGAGACCATGCGAAGCGAAACTTTCGGTCCACACGAACACCGACGACGAACTCGCGATCCGCCCGCCCGAAGCGGAGAGAAGCGTCGCCTCGTATTGCACGGAGCCGGCGTGCGCCTCACGATTCAGCGCATTCGCGGCCTGAAACAGTTCGACAATCGACGCCGCGTCCGGCAGCGAGAACCCGTTGAACACTGCGATTTCGATGCGTTTGACGGTGCTCGTTTGCGGCAAAACGACTGACTGCCGCGCATGGTGTGATTGCGCATATTGAATCAGTCCCATGAACTTCCCCGGTGACAAGGTTTACCCTGCTTGAGCCGCCTAACGCCTCGATTCAGCGCTTCGTCCACGACCGCGATTGCTACGGAATTACTTTTGGGGCCGTGGGCGAGCACGCGCTGCGGGGCAAAAAAGGCGCTTGGAAAGCGGGCAGAAGATGTGGAGATTTTCACGCCGGCTTTAACGCATCCAAAGGTATCGGCGTGCGCCTCGATTGCTAGCCTTATATTGCAACGGAATATGAAATATGCATTGAGAGCGCCGGTTGCGATTCGCAAACGTTTTACGCCGATAAATTGTTCGAAACACCCGAATTCAATGACACGGCGGGTTTGAGAATGCCCGATGCTTAAATTGACGCCGGCAATATCATGCATGGCAATTTGAAATGGCATTCCGGGTTTTGAATCGGACCAGGCCCGCAGCGGAAAGCGCTCGGATAGTACGCGAACGTTCGTTCGTCGCGCCATCGGGCATGCGGTGCTGGGGCTGCAGAGCAGCAAATCGTCCTCAGATTGCCATACCAGATTGCGCGAAGCAAGAGCGCTTTCACTTAGTAAGAAAAGGCTGGGCGCCGCGTAAATGCGACTATGTTGCATTGCCGCAGGTGTTTAGTGTTTCGGGCGTTTAGGCGCGTCGGTTCATGTGGCGGATTCCGCCATCCAGCGGTTTATCGCTGGCGTAAAAAGAACATAGAAATAACTTTGCAATGAATTGAATATCAGTTATGCGCGCTCTTCCTGAATTAATTGGGCAAAGATTTATCTCATCCATGAAGAGCGCCTCGCGAAGACGTTAATCTTGCCAATCGTCTGCATCGGCGGGATAACCGCGATTATTACGACCTGCTTCTCGTCTCCGCCAGGCGCATTCAGGAAGTAACGACCGAGGCGCGCTAAATGCCACGCCCGCACAAGAAGGGCGAATACGTATCGATCGCCTCCTGGATCGGCGCGTGGTGTCCATATGCGAGGGTCGAGATGCCGAGCAGCGACGCGATTGCGAGCGGCCGAAACCGCGCCGGCAGCACGGGAGCATTCTTCCAGCACACGAACAGCACGGTAACGAGCGAGCCGACCCCCCAGCCTGCGATGACCTCGGACACGGTATGCGCGTCGTCGAACACGCGCGCGGTGCCGATGCCGGCCGCCAGTGCGAGTCCGAGGGTAAGCGCGAGGCGGGGCTGCGCGTTATCGCGACGAGGCAGACAAAGAATGAGCGCCATCGGCCACACGGCGGACGCGAGCATCGTGTGGCCGCTGATCACGCGAAAGTCGATAGCGCGTATCTGTATGCTGCAACCGGCATACAGGATCTTCGTCACGCCGACCATGAACGCGCCGGCCGCCAGCAGCGTCAGCCATGATGTCGCCGAGCGCCAGCCGGCCAGCGACATGGCCAGCCATGCCGCGCAGGCAATGGCGAGCGGCAGCGTGAGCGCCGCGTCGCCGAGGTTGCTGAGAGCAGACCACATTCGGATTCCTTTTTGGTTGGGCGGCGCTGCAAGCGCCCGCCGTTTTCGGTCAAATATGCATCGTCGCCATGCGGGCAGCGAAGTGGTGTTCGAAATCCGCCGCCACTTCGGGGTGCTGCCGCAGTCGAAACGAGCGCCATCATACCGGTAAGCGAATAGCCGCTCGTTCTCGTCCGTCGGCAACGACTGGATTGCATCTGTCAGTTGCAAGGCATCGCCGCTAGCGGGCCGCAACGCAAGGCACTCGCGGAAAGACCGGAACGGGTGTGCCAGCTACGCATCGACGCTGCGCCAGGACGCACGTGACTCTACCGGTATGGCGGAGAAGAAAAAAAGCCTGTCGGACGGGAGTGTCGACAGGCTAAGCGTCCAAGCGGGGTAACTTCCAATCAGAGAAGCTTCTTGGACGGACCAAGGCGGACTATAGGCGAGTTGCCGGTGGAAAACGACGTGACGGCGGCACAGAACACGTTCTTGGCGGAAGCGGTCAAAACCTGGCAGTACCGGCGCGACTAGCCGAGCCGGACAATGAGCGCCTCGCCGCCCGCAAGACAATCGACGCCTTCGGTAATCGGTCCGCTATCGCGGCCCGGTATCGTCGACAACAACACGATGCCCCGCGGCAAATGCACGGCTGCGTCGGCGGCGCTCATGTTCAGCGCAATCAGAAGCCGTTGAGTTCCCGAGCGCCGCTCATAAGTCAGCACGTCGCCGTTCGCGGTGACGTGCTCGATCGCGCCGTCCACGAGCGCCGTATAGCTGCGTCGAATCGACAAGAGCCGGCGATGCAGCGACAGCATGCTCGACGCATCATCGCGTTGACTGGCGACGCTGGTCGTCGAGTTCACCGGCAACCATGGCCGGCCACTCGTGAAACCCGCATTGGGCAGGGACGAATCCCATTGCATCGGCGTGCGCTCAGGGTCGCGGCCCTGGCCGATGCCGGGCTGCCGAAGTTCGGCCGGGTCCCGCACCTGTTCGGGCGCAATGGCGCTGTCGGTCATGCCGATCTCGTCGCCGTAATAGAGCGTTGGCGTGCCGCGCAGCGTCAGCAACAGCACCGCGGCCACGCGTGCTTGCGCGGCGCCGAGGCGCGACGCCACGCGCGGGTTGTCGTGATTGCCGAGTACCCAGTTGGGCCAGGCGTGTTCCGGCAATGCGCGGTCGTAATCGCAGATTATTCTGCCGATGTCGGCCGCATTCCACGCTGCGTTCAGTAGCTGGAAATTGAACGGCATATTCGCGCCATCGCCGCTCGCGCCGTAGTACCGCATCAACTGCGGCACGGGCAGATAGATTTCGCCGATCAACACACGTTCGCCGTAATTATCGAGCGTGGCGCGCATCGAGCGCACGATCTCGTGTACCTCCGGTTGATCCTCGGTATAGGTCTGCAATAGCCGATGATGCTCCGGCTCGCCCGGCGTGAAAGCAGGGTTCGGCGGGTTATCGCGGAACCGGGCGTCCTTGATCAGCAGCCACAACACGTCCACGCGGAACCCGTCGACGCCGCGGGCCAGCCAGAAGCGCAGCACTTCGTCCATCGCCCGGCGCACTTCGGGATTGCGCCAGTTCAGGTCGGGTTGCTCGCGCAGGAACGCATGGTAGTAATACTGGCCCGTATGCGCGTCCCACTGCCACGCCGACCCTCCCATGCGGCTCAACCAGTTGTTCGGCGGCCCGCCGTCGGGCGCGGGATCGCGCCACAGATACCAGTCGCGCTTCGGGTTATCGCGGGAGGATCGGCTTTCCTCGAACCACGCATGACGCTCCGACGAATGATTCGGCACGAAGTCGAGCAGCACTTTCAGCCCGAGTGCGTGGGCGCGGTCCAAAAGTTGCTGGAAGTCGTCGAGCGTGCCGAAGATCGGGTCGATATTGCAATAGTCGGCGACGTCGTAGCCGAAATCCGCCATCGGCGAAGGGTAGATCGGGGAGATCCAGACTGCATCGACGCCAAGTGCCGCGAGATACTCGAGACGCGCGCCAATGCCCGCCAGGTCGCCGATGCCGTCGCCGTTGCTGTCCTGAAACGAGCGCGGATACACCTGATAGATCACGCCGCGTTGCCACCACGTCAGTTCGGGCATTGCCGTTCCTTTCACTGATCGATCGTTTAGACCTATGCTAAATGACCTCTGGTACAAGAATGCAATCGTCTATTGCCTCAGCGTCGGCACTTTCATGGACTCGAACGGAGATGGTGTCGGCGACTTTCAGGGCTTGGTGCGCCGGCTGCCTTATCTTCAGGGACTCGGCGTCACGACGATCTGGCTAATGCCGTTCCAGCCGTCGCCCGGTCGCGACAACGGCTACGACATCTCCGATTACTACAACGTCGATTCGAAGTACGGCACGCTGGGCGACTTCGCCGAGTTCACACATGCGTGCCACGAGCGAGGCATGCGCGTCATGGTCGACCTCGTGATCAATCACACGTCCGACCAGCACCCGTGGTTCAGGGAAGCACGCAGCGATCCCGCCTCGAAGTATCACGACTGGTACGTATGGGCCGACAGGCAGCCGCCTCATGCCAGGGACGGGGTCGTGTTTCCCGGCGTTCAGAAGTCGACCTGGACCTTCGACAAGCAGGCGAAGCGCTGGTTTTTCCATCGCTTCTACGATTTCCAGCCGGATCTGAATACCGCGAACCCGCAAGTGCACGCCGAACTGCTCAAGATAATGGGCTTCTGGCTTCAACTGGGCGTATCGGGATTCCGCATGGACGCCGTGCCTTTCGTGATTGGCACGAAGGGCGCGAAGGTACGCCAACCCGTCGAGCAATACGACATGCTGCGCTCGTTCCGCGAGTTCCTGCAATGGCGCACGGGCGACGCGATCATCCTCGCGGAAGCAAACGTCCTGCCCGATACCGACCTCGATTACTTCGGCGACGAAGGCGAGCGCCTGCAAATGATGTTCAACTTTCAGGTCAACCAGAACACGTTTTACACGCTCGCGACCGGCGATACGGGTCCGTTGAAGAAAGCGCTGACAGCGACGAAAGCGCGTCCCGCGACCGCGCAATGGGGCGTATTCCTGCGCAATCACGATGAACTCGATCTCGGCCGCCTCACGCCCGAACAACGCGCGGCCGTGTTCGCCGCGTTCGGCCCCGATCCCGACATGCAGCTCTACGGGCGCGGCATTCGCCGCAGGCTTGCGCCGATGCTCTCGGGCGACAGGCGCCGCGTCGAACTCGCTTACAGCCTGATGCTGACCTTGCCGGGCACGCCGGTATTTCGTTACGGCGATGAAATCGGCATGGGCGAGGACCTGAGCTTGCCGGAGCGTGAATGCGCGCGCACGCCGATGCAATGGTCGACCGAACCCCACGGCGGCTTCACGAAGCACCCCAATCCTTCGTCGCGCGTCATATCGGGCGGCGCATACGGGTTCGAGCGCGTGAACGTCGCGAGTCAGCGGCGCGATCCGAATTCGTTTCTGAACTGGACCGAGCGCATGATCCGCATGCGCCGCGAAGTGCCGGAAATCAGTTGGGGCGATTTCGCGATATTGCGTGCGTCGCGCAACGATGTTCTCGCCTTACGCTACGACTGGCGCAACAACTCGGTGGTGTGCGTGCATAACTTCGCAGCCGAGGCCTGCACCGTGAAATTCCGCTCGGGCTGCAACGGGCCAGGCGAGAACCGCCTCGTCAATCTTCTCTCCGACGACCACAGCGAGGAGGGCGATGATGGCCGGCATACGGTGGTGCTGGAGCCGTATGGGTATCGCTGGTATCGGGTGGGCGGCCTCGATTATCTGTTGAAGCGAAGCGAGCTTTAAGCGCACACGTTGCGGGCGCGCAGGATGCCTCACGGCGCGCTTTGCAGCGTCGTTTTCGTTTGCGTGTCCAGGGTGCCGCCGCCTAGCGACTGAAACAACGCCGCCGTATCCGTCAAGCGGCCCGCGTGCGCGCGCGTTCTATCCAATGCGGTTTCCAGCGCCTCGCGTTCGGCATCGAGCAGGTTAATGTGACTGATGCCGCCAGCGGAATAGCGCCGGCGCGCGACGTCGAGGCTGGCCCGCGCCTCGTCGGCGGCTTCGTCGCGTGCATGGAGTTCGTGCGCGTCGTTTTGCAACGCCGTCAACGAATCGGCTACTTGCTGCAATGCCTGCAACACCGTCCGCTGGTATCCGGCAAACGCGGCGTCGTAAGCCGCCTGGGCCGCGCGTCGTTCGGCGCGCAGTTGTCCGCCGCGAAAGACGGGCTGCGTCAGGTTGAGTCCCACGTTCCAGATGTTCAGGCCGTTCACGATGTCCTGAATGCGGGTTCGCTCGGAGCCGATGCCCGCCGACAACGAAAACCGCGGATACAGATTCGCGGTCGCCACGCCGACGTTGGCGCTCGCCTGATGCAGCAGCGCTTCGGCGGCTCGAATGTCGGGGCGCTCGCGGGCGAGTGTCGACGGCAGAGTAACGGGCACGTCGTCGGGCAGATGCAGCGCGTCCAGCGTGAGGTCGCTGAAATCCGCCTTCGACGGCGCGACGCCCACCAGGATCGCGAGTTGATGATCGGCCTGGGCGAGTTGCGTCGCGAGCGGCGGCAACGTTGCCCGTGTCTGTGCAAGCAGCGTGCGCTGACTGTGAATGTCGAGTTGCGAAACGCCGCCGGCCGCCAAACGTGCCTCAATGATTTCAAGTTGCAGCGCCTGTGCGTCGGCGAGGCGCTGGGTCAGCGTAATCTGCTCCTGCAATGAAGCACGCCGTACCGCCGCGGAGACGATATTGCCGGCGATGGACAAGCGCGCCGCGTCGAGTTCGAACGACTCGTAATCCACTTGCGCGAGACTCGCTTCGAGTGCGCGACGATTGCCGCCAAACAGATCGAATACATAAGACACGCTTACCGACGCATTGAACAACGAAAACGGCCCCGGATTCTGCACATTCGGAATGCCGAAGGCAGCGGGGTCGACTTTTTGCCTGGCGGCGGAGAAGCTAGCATCGATCGCCGGAAACTGCGTCGCGCCCGCTTGCGCGGTGTAGTTTTCGCGGGCCTGGATCAGTTTCGCGCGAGCTTGCGCGAGGGTCGGGCTTTGATGCAGCGCCTGGTCGACCAGGCGATCGAGCGCGTCCGAATGGAACTGTCGCCACCACATCGGTAGCGCATTGCCGGCGGTGCTGAATGTTTGCGCCGATCCCGTTGCGCTGCTCTTCGACGGGGTAGAGCCGGGCGCCGTGTCATGCAGATAGCCTTGCGTGTCCGGAGCCGCTGGCGCCTGAAAATCCGGGCCGACCGCGCAGCCGCACAGCGCCAATGCGTAAAAGATAGCGAGCGGTTTCATGGGCGTATTTCCTAATCGAGCGTGCGGCGATAAAAGCGCAGCGCGATTGCCATCACGATGACCGTAAACAGCATCATGGGCCATACCGAAGGCCACAGATCCGTCCAGCCATTGCCCTTGAGCAGAATGCCGCGAATCAGCCGGTTGAAATACGTTAGCGGCAACAGGTTGCCGATCCAGCGCGCCCATTGCGGCATGCCCGCGAAAGGAAACATGAAGCCCGACAGCAGGATGTTCGGCAGAAAGTAGAAGATGGTGAGCTGCACCGCCTGCAACTGATTTTTCGCGAGCGACGAGAGCGTGATGCCGACCGTCAGGTTCGCGGCAATAAAGAGCAACGCCGCGAGGTAGATCGCCACCGTGCTGCCGACAAAGGGCACATGAAATACGAAGCGCGTCGCGACCAGAATGATCGATACCTGAATCAGGCCGATCGCCACGTAAGGGACGATCTTGCCCGTCATCACCTCGACCGGCAGCACGGGCGTGGCGAGCAGGTTCTCCATCGTGCCGCGCTCGCGTTCGCGCGTGACGGCGAGGCCTGTCATCATCACGAGCGTCATCGTGAGAATCACGCCCATCAAGCCGGGAACCACGTTGTATTGCGTAATGCCTTCCGGGTTGTACAGGTTGTGAACCTGCACGCCGAACGCGCTTTGACCGCCGCGCAGCGGCGCGAGCGGACCGGTGATGTCTCGTTGCGCGACGGTCTGGGCCAGATTCGGCAACGCGGCGACCGCCGCGTTGGTCGCGGTCGGATCGGTGGCATCGGCTTCGACCAGCAATGACGGATGCTCGCCGCGCAGCAGTCTCTTCGAGAAATCGACGGGTACGTTCAGCACGAATTGCACGCGGCCCTGCGCGAGCGCGCGGCGCCCGGCCTGCTCGTCGGGCAGGGTTTCGACGATGTCGAAATAGGCCGAATTTTTCATCGCGGCGACGAAGCTGCGCGAGAATTCGCTCTGGTCGTGAACGATCACGGCGGTCGGCAGATGCCGCGGGTCGGTGTTGATCGCGAAGCCGAACAGCGCCAGTTGAACGATCGGCAAGCCGACGATCATGCCGAAGGTAACGCGATCGCGCCGTAATTGAAGAAACTCCTTGAGCACGATGCTCCACCAGCGGCTCAGCGAGAACACGACGCGCTCGCTCACGATGCCGCTCCGAAATTGTCTTTCGCGTGGCTCATCAAATAGATGAATACATCTTCGAGACCGGTGGCGATCGGCTCGATGCGCAGCGGCGTGTTTTCGGTGGCTTGCCTCACCGCGCGTTCCAATGCCGCGTGGTCTTGTCCGCTCGCGTGCAGTTCCGCACCGAATACGACGGTCTGGTCGACGCCGGGCGTTGCGCGAAGCTGCTCCGACAGTGCGCTCAGGCGCTCGCCATGAATCGCCCAGGTGGCGAGATCCTGCGATTCGATTACTTCGCTCGACGTGCCTTGCGCCAGCAGCTTGCCATAGGCGATATACGCGAGCTTGTGGCAACGTTCGGCTTCGTCCATGTAATGCGTGCTGACGAGCACCGAAATGCCGCGCGCCGCGAGCCGATGCAGTTCCTCCCAGAAGTCGCGCCGCGCGGTGGGATCGACACCGGCAGTCGGTTCATCCAGTAGCAGCAGTTTGGGCTCGTGCAGCATGCACGCGGCGAGCGCGAGACGTTGTTTCCAGCCGCCGGACAACGAGCCCGTCAACTGATGCGCGCGGCTTTGCAATCCAAGCGATTCGAGCGAGCGGTCGACGGCTTCGCGCCGGTTGCGCATCTGATAGAGGCGTGCGACGAAGTCGAGGTTCTCGCGGATGGTCAGATCTTCCCAATACGAGAAACGCTGCGTCATGTAGCCCACGTTGCGTTTGATCTGCCCGCTCTCGCGCTGGATGTCGTAACCGAGGCAGGTGCCGGTGCCGGAGTCGGGGGTGAGCAGGCCGCACATCAGCCGGATGCAGGTTGTCTTGCCGCTGCCGTTCGGCCCGAGAAAGCCGAAGATCTCGCCACGCGCGACGCGCATGGATACGTCGTTGACCACATGCTTGTCGCCGAAACGCTTGTTCAGATCATGAACGTCGATGGCGTAGTCGTACTTTTTTTCTGTCATTTCAACACCACCGTCACGGGTTGCCCCGGATGAAGCATGGCGGCGTCCGCAACCTGCGGGTGCGCTTCGATCAGAAAGACCAGTTTGCTGCGGCTCTCGTTGCTGTAGATGACGGGCGGCGTATATTCCGCCTGGTTCGATAGGTAGGTGATTGTCGCGGATATGTCGGCTGCGCAGCCGTCGCAATGTATCGCCACCGCACGCCCCGGCGCGAGGCCGCCGACGATGTTCTCGGGAACGAAGAAACGCACCTTGATGTTCCGCGGCGGCAACATCTGCACGACGGGGCTGCCGGCGGGCACCCACTCACCGATGCGATAAAGGGTGTCGTAAATCCGTCCCTCGGCTGGCGCGCGCACGTGTTTTTGATCGAGCTTCCACTGGGCTTGCGCGAGAGCGGCTTCGGCGGCGGCGACTTGCGCTCGCTGGGCGGCGATCTGCTGAGCGCGGCCCGGCAAACGCGCCACTTCGACCTGGTTGGTCATTTCCCGCACTTGCGCGGCGGTGGCTTCCGCGTTCGCGCGCGAATCGTCGAGTTGGGCTTTCGCAATGCCGCCTGCCTTGAACTGCGCCTCGTCGCGCACGAGTTGCAATGACGCTTTGCGCGCGTTGGCGACGGCCTCGGCGAGCTGCGCCCGCGTGACGTTCACTTCGGGCGCACGCTTGCCCGTCTCGATGTCCGCGAGTTGCGCGCGCGCCGACGCGAGCTGCTGCCGGGCTTGTTCGAGCGCGGCTGTTTCGTCCACGGATTCCAGCGCAAACAGCGGCGCGTCCGCTCTCACCATGTCCCCGCGTGCGACCGGCAACTGTGTCAGCTTGCCCGCTTGCGACGACCCGAGATAAACGTATTCGCCCTCGACGTAGCCCTGATACGCAGGTGTCTCGTGACGCGAGCAACCCGCAAGCATGCCGCCGACCAGCAGCGGCAATACGATGAAGAGAACACGGGTCATGCCATCCTCCACGAAGCGGGGCATGGGTTCTATTCCCACACAGACGTTGTCGTCCGAAGTAGAATCGATCATATGCGAATTTGAATTCGTATTCAAAGTGTTTGCAGCCTGACGCTCTGACCATGCCGACGTCCCCGAGAAAAACCGCAGCGAAACCGCCACGGCGCGCCACGCGGCCCGACGGCGCGGCCACGCGTCAACATCTGCTCCACACCGCTGGGCAAGTGTTCGCCGAGCGCGGTTTCGCGGACGCGACGAGCAAGGAAATCTGCGAGCGCGCCGGCACGCCGATGGCCTCGGTCAACTATCACTTCGGCAGTCGCGAGGCGCTTTATGAAGCGGCGCTGGTCGAGGCGCACCGGCAGGTGGTCGGCCTCGAGGAACTCGCGGCGCTGGTTGAGGGATTGGACGACCCGAGAGACAGGCTTCGCGCGGTGATTTCGCGGTTTGTCGGTCTTTCAACCAACGCCGCCACGCCGTGGGGTTTCATGCTGATGCTGCGCGAGGCGTTTTCCCCGTCGCCCGCCATGCCCGCGTTGATCGAGAAAGCCGTGCGCCCCAAGGCCGTATTCCTGTTGGGCTTGCTCAGCGAGGTCTTGGGATTGAATCCGCTGGCGCCGGTCGTGCAGCGCGCAATGATGTTCACGATCCTGCCGTGCATCGCAATGATGATCGCGCCGAAGCCGATGAAAGAGGCCTTGCTGCCGGCCGTGGCACAAGACGCGAAAGCGCTCGAGCAGGATCTCGTGTGCTTCGTGATGGCCGGGCTCGACGCGATTGCCGCCGCTCATCGTTAGCGCCGCGCCAACGCATGAGATTGTCCCGCCGGCTAGATCAGCCCAGTTGCGATGGCCTTGACGACGGCTTGCACCTTGTTGGTGGCAGCCAGTTTCGATAGCACGTTGTTGACGTGAAAATTGACCGTGCGCTCGGAGATGCTGAGGATTTTCCCTATCTCATAGGACGTCTTGCCGTCGCCGGTCCAGCGCAGCACCTCGCGCTCCCGGGCGGTCAGCATGATGCTCGCCTCGGCTGCGAGCTTGCTTTGAAGGAACTGACTCATCAGCATGTGACAAACATTCGACAGCCAGTTAGCCGGCATTTGCAACTGCTCGATCTCCGCGGGCGTCAACGGGTCTGCGTGGCGCGACATTGTCAGCAACCCGAAGGCGCCATGCGTCGTCCAGCTCGGGTGGGCGACGCCGACCTTGATGCCGAAGTCGCGCGCATCGGACCACAAACGTTGAGCCTCGTCATGCGTCGATTGAGGCCAGACGATCAGATCGGCGCTGCGCATGCCCGCGCGTACGGTCGGATCGATGTCGAGAAAACGATTGACGTGGTAGTGCGTCATCCAGCCCGGCGGATAAGTATCGAAAATCGCGACCGTGGGTTTCGATACCGGCAACGGCATGCGAATACCGTAGCAACAATATTCGAATCCAAGACGCTCCGCGAATGACGCAATCTTCTCGAACAGCTCGTATTCGTCTTTTGCCGAGCGGAATAGCTGGTAAGCATCATCAAAGTACGATTCCATTGCGTCCCCGAACTAACCGTTTTTATGAGCAAGCCCGTCCAGGGGCTACATAGAATGGCAACGCGCAATCCCTCCATTGACCGGGCGGGCGTCAGTTGGGCGGGATGGGTATATCGACGGTACGTGAGGCACTTTCCTGATCGCCTGGGGCGACGTGCGAAACAAAGTGCGAAGCAACGTGCGAAGCAAGCTCATGGGCGTTGATCGCATGGGCGCCGATCTGGAAATGGGCGGTTCCGCATAAGCGCCTGCACACCGGCTCATGCGCTTGAACTGGCCGCATACGGTGGCGGCCACGATTCCGCTTACCGTCAAGGAGCCGCAGTCCATTGTCTCCTCCGTTTGCCGACACTGAGCGTTGCATCTGAAATGCATGGATCTCGAACGTCGCCGCACTCATTTATAAGCAAAAGCGGATCGCTTTTCAATCATGGGTAGTTACTAGCCGAGCATTTCAGGCAATGGCGATTTTTTTGCCGTAATGCCCTGTCAACTCTATCAGTTACCCCACGCCAATCCCCGCGCTTTAATGCGCTCGATAAAAAGAAACGGGGATGCATGATGGAGACTTTCGTTCACGACAATGGACGGCTGCCTGAGGCCGTGGGCGACGCGCTTGCGCAGTATCGGCATGCGGTATTCGTCAAGCAGTTGGGATGGCGCCTGCCCATGGCACACGACGGCTTCGAACGCGATCAATATGATCGTGACGACACGGTGTACGTCGTCGCCAATGACGAGGCCGGGTCGATTTGCGGCTGCGCCAGGCTTTTGCCGACGACACTGCCGTATCTTCTCAAAGACCTGTTTCCGTTTCTGCTTGCCGAAAGAATGTCGGCGCCGGAATCGCCTGACGTGTGGGAACTGTCGCG
This sequence comes from Paraburkholderia terricola, assembly GCF_003330825.1. Taxonomy (NCBI): domain Bacteria; kingdom Pseudomonadati; phylum Pseudomonadota; class Betaproteobacteria; order Burkholderiales; family Burkholderiaceae; genus Paraburkholderia; species Paraburkholderia terricola. Next base: position 658,469 of record NZ_CP024942.1, on the reverse strand, counting down.
CTTCGCCGCGAGTACGCTTAGCGCCGGTCATGTGGCGGCCGGCAATCTTGCGTGGGTGTTTCGCCCGATGCTCGCTGCCGTCGTGCGATGCGCGGCGCAGTTGGGCGCGCGGCGCCTGATCGGCGTGACTTACCTCAGCATGGAGCGGCTATTCCGGCGCATCGGCGTGCAGGCGCACCGTGCCGGGCCCGCGCAATGCATTGATGGAAGAATGGTCGTTGCATGCTGGATAGATATCGACAATCAAACGCTTTCAGCGCTCGGTGTCGAAGTCGCGCATGGCGGAATTCGCCAACTGGTCGCGCCCGTTTGATGCGAATTCAACGTGCGCTGGAACCTGTTGGATCCGTCCTCGTGAATCCAACAGGTACATGCGGATTGTTATGAAGCTCCGCTAGTTCAGCACATTACGCGACGGTAATGTACGGGTCCCACCAGAAGTAGCCGTACAGTTCCTGGTCCTGTCCATTGTCGGCCAGTTTATAAAGTCCGAAGGCGATGCCGAATCCTTCCCTGCCGCTCGACCGGACTTTCGAATCGAACACCGAGAAGTTCGTCTGCTTCCGAATGGGCGGGAGTCCATTCCGGCTGGGTGAATCGGCGTTGGGTTGTACCGCGCCGTTTCGCACGACCATGTCCGCGTTGAACTGATTGAAGACCTGATCGCCCGAGAAATGCTTGACGTCGTACACGATCACGGCGTCGTCGGAGTTGTTGTAAATCGAAACGCCGGTGAAGGCCACGTTGTCCCCCACGTTCGCCCTGAATTCCAGATCGCCCGTGCCCTGGCCGGAGATGATGCCTCGCGAACCCGTGCACAGCATGAACTGATGATCGTGAGCGATACCGGTCGGCGTGTTCTGGTCCTTGCTCGGGTTCGGATACGCTTGCTTGATATATTCGGTGTCAACGACGACGAGCACGTTGATGTCCACACCGCTTGCTTTCAACACTGTTTCAGCCATGATGTTCCTCTCCAGTTTCCTTTGTTTGTCCGAGACTGCCTGGCGACACCTGGTCTAAGTGTCACGTGCAATGTCCTCTTATTTCCGGGTTCACACAGCTCGCAAAGTAAACAGGAGAGGGAGTAGATCGACAGCCGTCAAACCACTTTTTTCATATCGAGGCGATGACAAAGTGACAGGCGTAATAGCCGAAAGTCTTCTGGGTCTGTCCATCGTCAGCCAGTGTATAGAGCGCGAAGGCGAGCTCCAGCGTCTCAACGCCGCGTTCGAGAACGGTCGATGAGATGCGCGAGAAACTGGCTTCCCTGTGGGTGGGCGGCAAACCGTCGCGATCCTGCGAGTCCGGGTTAGGTTCGACTGCCCCCGATCTCGTGAGAACGACGAGTTGTGGCGGCGCGACAATGCTTCCGTCGACGGAAGGTCGCAAAGAATAGAGCAGCACGGCGTCTTGCGAATTGGCGGAACTGGAGGTGCCCGCAATCGAGACGATGTCGCCAATATTTGCGTTGAGCCTCGGCTTTCCTGTTGCCTGAAAGCGGATTGCGTCTCGCGCGTCCGTGCAGATCGAAACCGGGCAATGGTGGCCCAAAGCCTTCGGGTGCGATGCGTCGCGATTGGGTCGATAAGCGCTGGTGATTTCGTCGGTGTCGACGACGACAAGCACATTGATGCGCCGCGGGGCCGGTCGTATCGGATATTCGGATTCCATATGCGCTCGATAGGTTCGCCACTCGCCGTGGCGTGAACAACACTGGTGGAACGTGTCGAGCCAATTTTGCGCTTAGGCCCTCTCTTGTGAACCTGTCAGTATCGTCAGGGCGAACGCGGCCCGCGTGCCATTCGCCGCGCTACTCATGGCTGGCCGCGCGCGCCAGCCGGTGCGACACGCCAGATGGTATTGCCGACGTCGTCCGCGACCAGCAATGCACCCTTTGCATCGATCGCCACGCCTACGGGTCTGCCTTGTGCATGCCCGTCGAGTGTGAGAAAGCCGGTCAGGAAATCTTCGGGTCCTGCGCCCGGTCGTCCGCCCGAAAACGGCACGAACACGACTTTGTAGCCGCTATGCGGCTTGCGATTCCACGAGCCATGCTGGCCGATGAATGCGCCGTTCCAGTAATGTTTCGGGAATAGCCGCGCGGTATAGAAAACCAGTCCGAGCGACGCGGTGTGATTGCCCAGCGCGTAATCGGGCACAACCGCCTTCGCGACCAGATCCGGGCGTTGCGGTTTGACCCGCGTGTCGACATGCTGGCCGTAGTAGCTATAAGGGAAGCCGTAAAACGCGCCGTCGTGCACGGCGGTCATGTAGTCGGGCACGAGTTCATTGCCGAGATCGTCGCGTTCATTCACGACGGTCCATAGCGCGCCGCTTTCGGGTTGCCACGACAAGCCATTGGGATTGCGCAAGCCGGTCGCGAACGGCCGCAGGGTCTGCGTGACGATATCGAATTGCAGAATCCGTGCGCGGTCCGCCTCGGCCTCCATGCCGTTTTCGGCGACATTGCTGTTCGATCCGATCGTCACGTACAGATGCTTGCCGTCGCGGTCCGCGACAATGTTCTTGGTCCAGTGATGATTGATCGGCCCGGCCGGCAGATCCGCCACTTTCACGCCCGGCGAGGTGATCGTCGTTTCGCCGGTTCGGTAGGGGAAGCGAAGCAATGCATCCGTATTGGCGACATAAAGCTGATCGCCGACGAGCGCCATGCCGAAGGGCGAGTGAAGGTCCTTGAGAAAAACCGCTTGCGTTGTCGCAGCGGCCCCGCCGCTTGCCGCGCGCAGAAGAATGATCCGGTCGGGGCTGGGCACGCCGGCTCCGGCGCGTTTCATCACCTGTCGCGTGATCCAGCCGAATACGCCGCTTCCCTGGTCGTGCGCCTTCGGCGCATTGCTTTCGGCAACCAGAACGTCGCCATTCGGCAAGGTATACAGCCAGCGTGGATGATCGAGGCCCTCGGCGAATGCCGTGACGGTGAAGCCCGGCGGCGCGGCCGGCGCGGTGCCGGGTGTGCGCTGTTGGGCGGGCGCGATGTTGAGGGTCGGCAGCAAGGACGACTGCGGGGCCGGCAGGACAGGATTCGGGCCGAAGCCCGTTTCGACCGACGCCGAGGGACCGATTGCGCACGCCAGCAGGGGCAGTGCCAACAAGGCGATGAGATGAGCAGGCACCCGCATGGCATCTCCGGGAATGATTCGTTGAGTTCACATCCTCGGTAGCAAGATATCTGCCCGACGATTCGGGCCATCAGGCATGCCGGTGTGCAAGTCGCACAAGCTGTTTCGGATCGTGAGAGTCGGGATGTGGAAATTAGCGAAAAAAAACAGGAACTTCCGCGGAACAGGTCTTGTCCACGAAGCTCGCGGCCCCTGACCGGGCGGCACGAACCGCGAGGAGGATGTATCGATGGAAAAAGGACGCGTTGCCGCGCTCGACGTCGGCCGGGCGCTCGCGATCGTCGGTGTGGTTGCAGTACACCTGTCGTTTCAGTTTCCGAATCTGCCGCATAGCGTCACGTTATTGGCGCGCATGGGTCAATACGGCGTGCAGTTGTTCTTCGTGATCAGCGCCATCACGATCTTCATGACGCTCGAGGCGGACCATGAGCGTTGCGCGGGCGCGCGGCACGTCACATTGCGTTTCTATATCAAGCGTTTCTTTCGCATTGCCCCGATGTATTACGCGGCGATCGCCGTCTATGGACTGATCAGCTACGGCGCGACGCAGTCGGGCTACGAGCGCGCGTGGGTGCTCGGCGCGCACGGCGCAACGGACATCCTGCTCAACGTACTGTTTCTGCACGCGCTGTCGCCTACCGCGATCAACAACGTGGTGCCCGGAGGGTGGTCGATCGGCGTCGAAATGCTGTTCTATCTGATCGCGCCGCTGCTGTTTTTTGTCGCGATGAACCGTCTGCGCTTATTGATCGCCACGGTGTTGCTACTGGCGCTTTCTCTCTTCGCGTTGTCGATCGGCGATTGTCGCGGCACGTTCGTTTGTCATGTGAGCAATAACTCGTTCAGCTATTTCTGGCCGCCGGTGCAAGGGCCGTGCTTCATCATCGGCATGTGGGCGTGGTACGCGTTCCGCTCGCATCTGACGGGCGCATCGAGCGTGACGCGGCGCACGGCGTGGTTATTTTTCTCGCTCGCTTCGGTCTTCGCGCTCGCGACCGCGGCGCTCGGCGTGTGGCTTGCGAAAGCCCATGAACTCGCGCCGATTTTCGCCGCGTGCAGCGCGGTCGCGTTTCTGCTGTTCGTCTGCTCGCGCCGCCATGACGCGCGTGGCGGCGAACCGCGCGGCACGTTGATTCGCCGCTGTGCGGACGCGCTTGGCCGCGAAAGCTACGGCATCTATCTGTGGCACTTCGTCTGCGTTTATGCGACGTTGCATTTCTTCGAGGGCGTGTTCGGGCAGAGCGACCGCAAGACGTCGCTCGTGCTCTTCATCGCGACGGTGCTGGCGGTGCTCGCCGCGTCGTATGCGTTCTCGCGCGTCTCCGACCGGATGATTCAGGGACGCGCGACGCGTTTGTCACGCAGCATCCTCGCGCATGTGGACCGGCGCTTTCATGGCGGTGGCCGGGTGTGATGGTTGATGCAACGAGGTCTGGTGCCAGGTCACCCGCTAGGCCGACAAAATGTCCTTCGATTGAATCCGCTTCACGCCCGCGCGGTCCATGTTCTTCCACGCGGCCGCTAGCGAGCCGTTCAGGTCGATGGCGCGCGTCGCATCTTCGATCACATAGGCCTTGAATCCCGCCTTGCGGGCGTCCATTGCCGTCCATGCAACGCAGAAGTCGGTTGCCAGGCCCGTCACGAACACGGTGTCGATATGCCGCTGCTTGAGGTATCCCGACAGGCCGGTCTTGGTCTTGTGATCGGCTTCCTCAAACGCGGAGTAGCTGTCGATGTTCTTGTGAAAGCCCTTGCGGATGATCAATTGTGCCGTGGGCAGCTTGAGATTCTTTTCGAGCGCGGCGTCTTCGGTGCCTTGCACGCAGTGGTCCGGCCACAAGACCTGCGTGCCGTACGACAACTGCGCCGTCTCGAACGGCTTCTTGCCGGAATGGGAGCTGGCGAACGACGCGTGCCCCGCCGTGTGCCAGTCTTGCGTGATGACAATGTTCTCGAACTTCTCGGCCAACTGGTTGATGAGCGGCACGACCTCGGCGCCGCCCTTCACCGGCAAGGAGCCGCCTTCGATAAAGCAATTCTGGACGTCCACGACGATCAACACGGACTTGCTGTCGGGCTTGATCGTCGTTCCCGATGACGCCGACGCCGCAAGAGCGCTCAAACCTCCCAGGCCGAAAAGATGAGTCAGACCAAGCGCGGTGGTCGATTTGATGAGCGCCCTGCGATGGTTTGCTATCACGGCGAATCTCCATTCTGATCGAAACCTTAATCATAGCGGCGCCAAATTCATGCCGCGCATTGCCGTCATTCCGAGCATGGCGTCAGGATATCCCTAGCGGCCATTCCGGATACCTGTCGTTTTTTTTCCGTGCTTCCTGACTGCGTGAGATTCGCGCTGCAATTAGCATCGGGTATCGATACACCCCTGCGGTTGCCTTTCGGCGATTTCCCATCTTTCCTGGCGCGAGAACAAAGCGGAGCCGGCGACGCACGTCTGCGTGCGCCCGTTCCGCACGTGCCGTGAAGAAAGCGAGCGCGCCGCCCTTGGCTTATCTGCCGCATTGCTGTCCGTTCGTGGAATGTTCATGCGAGCGGATGACGACACATCTAAACACCGGCTTCACCATCAATAGAGCGCAGTCAGCGCGCCCTCTGGTTTTACTTCTCTACTCGATAACGCCAAAGCGGGACGACTTTGATCGATCCGGCTGAATCCTTGGGGCTAACCGGCTTTTTAGCGAATACATACAGGCGATGATGAGACATCCAAGATTACTGCAGGTCGCCGCGGCGACAGCGTTGGCGTGGTTTGGCGCGGAAAACGCATTGGCTCAAACCAGCACGATTACCGTTTCGGGACTGCAATACGCGCTGTGCGGACAGGAGAATGGCAATTGCACATTCTCGGGAACCGGTTCGGTGGTGTTCGGGGCCGTTCCGCCCAATTCGCCGTCGGTCATGCTGACGGCGCCGCGTACCTTCAGCAATGGGGTGGGCTGTTACGTCGGCGCGGTTTCGCAGACAGATCCCGCGTTCGGCTACGGCAAATCGTGCTGGGTGAGGCTGGCTAACGCCGCCACGCCGACACCGGCACCGGCACCGGCACCAACGCCAACGCCAACGCCAACGCCAACGCCATCACCGACTCCATCACCGACTCCATCACCAACTCCATCACCAACTCCATCACCAACTCCATCACCAACGCCCGCACCAACAACAACCTCGACACTCTCCTGCGGCACGCCGACCCAAACGGCGGGTGGCAGCGCGAACGGATTGATCAGCGCGGACACCCCCACCACCGACGGCCTGCGCATCTTCCAGAACAACGCACCGTTCAAGCTCGCGATCACGACAAATTCGCAGAGCGCGGATACGGTGATCTGGTCCGTTGCCGACACGAATGGCGCGATCAAGGCGCAGGGAAGTTTCGCGGTGAGCGCCGGCGCGCAGACCAATACGATTCCCTGTACGTCGACATGGTCCGGCTACGGCGCGCTTACCGCGACGCTGCGCGCGAATGGCGGCACGCTGCCGAGAAGCGGAACGCGCCCGATGGGTATCGCGACATTCGGTGTATTGCCCAATCTCAAGCCGGTATTGGGCACCGTGACGTACGCGCACCAGGATCAACACCGTTTCGGCATGCAGGGTTTCAACGGCAATATCGCCGCGCTGCGCGCTCTGGGGATCTCGTGGACGATCGACGATCGTCAGCAATCGGTCATGGAGCCCAATGGCCCGAACACCTACACGCCGAGCGTGAACGATCTCGATCCGTTCTATAAAGCCAATCCTGATCAGATGCGCATCGTGCGTCTCGATGGACTGCCCGCCTGGAATTCGAAGACCGGCCAGTACACCGACAGCTACTATGCGCCGCTGAACATGCCCGAGTTCCAGAACTTCATGGCGAGAGTCGGTAGCGATACGAGCCTGATCCGCGCGGCAAACTATCCGAACCAGCAGAAGAACTACTATCAGGTGACGTGGGAGCCGAGCCTCGGCTGGTCGGATAGCGACGCGAATTTCGTCGCCATGTACAAGGCTGCTTACGAAGGCATTCACTCCACCGATCCGAACGCAGTCGTGATGGGCACGGCCAATCCGTTCGCCGCGAATTGCGACACCTGCACCACCGGCTATCTGAAGAAGTTCGGCGCGCTGGGTCTGTGGAATTACATCGATGCCGTATCGACGCATGGCTACTGGAATGCCGGCACCTATCCGGCTCATCCGCCCGAGTTGCAGGATTCCGATCCCGATCCGGCGAACCAGGCCAACGCGCTCGACAAACAGATGGCGCAGTTGCGCTCGGTGATGCAGGCGGGCAAGCCGAACATGAAGCTCTTCTTCACCGAAGCAGGCGCGAGCTACGATCCCGGCCTCAGCTACGGCCCCACGGTGCCGTCGCAGAACCAGTTGTTCGCGCATGCCGCGGTTGGCGTGCGGGCGCACATCATCGTGCTCGGCGGCGGCGCACAGCTCACCACGTTTTTCTATGGGGCTGACTATCCGGGCGAAGTGGGATACGGCACGTTCTTCGACCTGAATAACGCACAGGGCGCATTCGGCGCAACGAATCTTTCGCCGAAGCCCGAAGCGATGGCCTTCGCCACGATGACTCGCGTTCTGGACGGCACCAACACCTTGGGCCGGGTCACGGGCGCGCCGTCGGGAACCTTCGTGTATGCGTTCCAGCAACTCGGCAACGGCAAGGTCGTGACCGCCGCATGGGCGCACAGCAACGCGCAGTGGCCCACCAGCGGCGGCGTGTATAGCCAGACGTACTCGACCGGTTATTCGCTTCAGGTCGACAGTCCGGGGACGTCGGGTAACGTGACGAAGATCGACGGTTACGGGAACACGAGCACGCTCCCCTATACCGACGGCCGGGTCGCGCTGACACTCACGGAGGTGCCGCAGTACATCGTGTCGAATAACGCGACGATTGCGAAAAGCAATGCGACGGTGCCGCTCGGCTATACCGGTCAATAAACGCCGACGATAAACGCCGACGAGAAACGCCAATAGGAGAGCGTTCAGAACCATTGACGCGCCGCTCGCGAACGGCGGCGCGTCGATAACCTCGGTTGGATTTCCCGTTCGTCTCAACGGTTGCTGGCACGCGTGATGCTGATATCACTGTGCCTATACGGCGACGAGACAGCTTCGAATGGGAGACGACCATGAACATGATCAGAATAGCGAGCGGCGCGATAGCGATCGCCGCCAGCGTCTGCGCGTTTGCGCAAGGCGGAACCGATAAATCGACCACGCAGGCCCAGCCACGCGAGGAACCGGGAAAGGCCGGACAGCAGATGCAGGAAGAAGCCGGCAAGGGCGTTCATGGCAACGCGTCGGGCACCCTGATGGACAAGCGCGCGAAAGCGATGTCGCCCGAGGGAGCGTCGGCGTCGAGCGAGACAGCACCGATCAAGCAATGAGTTTCCTTATCGCTCAGCGCTGCTCCAACTCCAGATAAACCCGTTGCACGTTTTGCGGGTGCGCCACCGAATACAGTTTCCATGTACGAAAGCGCGGTGTTTGTGTGCGCTCCTTCGCGCTCACGAGTCCGTCGCCGGAAGCGTACGCGTGACGCACCGCCGCATCGAGTGCGCGCAGGTACTCGCCGGTCTCGCCGATGCGCGCAGGCGCGACCACCGGACCGAAGGCGGGCACCACCTTGGCGACGCCAGGCGTATTGTCGATCTGCTTGAGCGCAGCGAGCCAGCCGGGGATCGACTCGTTGCGAAGCTCGGGAATACGTCCGATGTTCACGAGCGCGCCGGCGAACAGCACGCCGGTTTGCACGTCGCGCACCGCAAGGTCGCCCGGCGTCGCGGCGGTGCCGAAGTAGAGCAGTTCGAGTTCGCGCCCGCCCACCTGGAGGCGCGTCGAATCGTCGACGGTGCGGTCCGGCACCGTCACGCGCGAGCCGGCCATTTCGTCCTCGCCCAGTGTGCGGCGCAGATTCTTCAAACAGATCGCGCAGCGTGCGGCGATCAATTCGGCGGTGCGGCGGTGCGCCAGAATCGGCACGCCCGCATCGCGAAACGCGGCCGCGCCGAACACGAATTCGGGCGCTTGATGGGTGAGGATCACCAACTCGATCGGCAAGGGCGTGACGCGATGAATCGCTTCGATCATCGCGCGGCCATAGCGGTACGACGAGCCGGTGTCGATCACCACCACGCCGCTCGGGCCCACCAGAAAGCCGTTATTCGCGACGATGCCATGATTGCGCGGCGCGACCGCGTCGCCGTTGCCGAGCATCGCGTAGACGCCCGGCGCGAGTTCGACCGGCTTCGGAATGTCACGCCCCGTCGCGACCGCGGGCAGGACAGCGCTGCCCGATGCCGCCATCGCGGGCGACGCTTGCGTGGACGCTGCGTCGGCCTCGGCCGGCTGCGCGTGCGCGGTGCGCAACGGCAGGACCAGCATCAGCAACGCGAGCCATGTACCGGCGAGCGCTGCCGCCATGCACCGCGAGATGCGCTGGGTCGAAGCGGCGCGCGCGTGACGTGCCTCGCTCATCCGCTTCTTCGTCACATGTGCGCCGGCGCGGGCTGGGCCGCGACGCCTTGCGCCGGCACGCTGATCGCGCTTTCGAAGACGTGTTTTTGCGTGTCCTGTACGGCCGCCTTCAGTTCGCCGCTGCCGCGCGGCATGAAATAAAAGCGGAAGTTCGGATTCTCGCTGATCGAGAAATTCACGTTCGCGGTCATCACCGGCTTGCCCGCGTAGGTCACGTCGATCTTGCGAACGTAATAGGCGGACGCATACATGCGGGTGATCTGGTTCATCGCCATGCCGGTACGATTGGGATGGCTGATCATCAGCTGCGCGAGTTGCGGTTGGCCGGCGGGCGCGGCGCCCTCGGTGCGCAGACGCATCTTGCCGACATTCACCGCGGCGGCTTCGTCGTCCTTGCCGGCCGGCGCCGAACAGCCGCCCGACGCCTTGACGAAACGCACCGCGCTATACAGGCGGCCGTCGTTGGTCTCCGCAATGGCGCGCATGAACGTGTAATCCTCCACACGTACACGCGTTTCGATGCTGGCGCGTCCCGACTCGGGCGTGAACTCGAACCATCCCGCGTAGGGTTCGGGGTTCTGGTCAATGAACAGATAAATCTTGCGGATGTAGCGCGTGGGCGTTTGCGGGAATTGCGCGGTGATCGAGATCGGCACGATCGCGGCGTCGGCGGCGCGCTTCGGCGCGTCGAGCTTGATGACCGCATCGCCGTGGGCGTCGATCGGCCGGTCCTGGAAGGTGCCCGCGCGGAAATCCAGCCAACTGGCCACCTTGTTGGGGTCGTCGTCGGGCGAGGACTGCGCCGCCTGGGTCACGTGGCCCATCGTCAGCATGCTGACGAGCGCGAATCCTGCGGCCCATGTCACCGCGTGAGGTTTCATGGCTTGCATCTGTCGTCTCCTTCATTCGCGGCGCGGGCACGGCATGCGCGCGGCGCTCATGGGTCCTGCTACTGCTACTGCTCCCACTCGAGTTCGGCATACGCCGCCGTCACATTGCGGCGGTGATAGACATCGACCAGCCGCCACCGGCCGCGCTGATCGACGCCGATCGTATCGACGGCCTGCTGCATGGTCTGGCCGGCACGGATTGCCGCGCGGACATCGCGCGCGAGGCGAGCCAGATAGTCGCGTTCGGCATCCAGCGCCTGGGGCCATTGAACGCGCAGGGGACCGTGCCCCGGCACCACACGCCGCACGCCCGGCAGTGCGCGGATTGTCGCGAGGTCGTCGAGCCAGCCGAGCACGCTGCCGTCGATCACCGGCAGACAGCCCGCAAACAGCAGATCGGCGAGCCACAGCGTGCCTGTTCTTTTATCGTAGACGGTCAGATCGTTGTTCGTATGGGCAGTTTTCCACGTGCGCAACGTCAGGACGCGCGAGCCGAGGTCGAGATCGAGCGTGTCGTGAACCGGCAGCGTGGGCGGAATCACGCGGCTGCCGGCGGCGACGTCGCCCAGTTCGCGCGTCAGCACGCGCAGATAGTTTGCCGCGTGCGACATCTCCGCTTCCGCCAGTTTGTCGCTGCCGACGAATTGCGGATGATCGTCGACGAACGCGGCGTTGCCGAGAATGTGGTCGGGATGCATGTGGGTATTGATCACATAACACACCGGCAGCGGCGTGACGGCGCGAATCGCGGCGCGCAGCGCGCGGCCCTCGGCGGCGGTGCCGCCGGTATCGATTACCGCGACGCAGCGTGTGCCGATCACGAAGCCGACGTTGGCGATGTCGCCGCCGTTCTGACGCGTCGCAACATCGTCGTGGCCGCGGTGGGCGTAGAGCCCCGGCGCCAGTTGCGTGACGCTCAACACGGCCGGCTGGGATACGGCCTTGGCCGTGGATGGCGCCGCATCCGCTGACGGCGTTGCTGCGGCGCACAGCAACGCGGCGCATAACCCTGCGATGAGCGCGCGGATCTCCGGGCGGATCAAGCCGTTTATTTCCGCGACCATAAGGAACCGGAGATGGGATGCACTGCGGTCTTCACCGTAAGTTGATAAAGAAGTGAGGCTCGGCGAAATCATAGCGCGGGCTTCCGCGAATAACCTAGCGACTTCCCGCGGCTTGCTGTAACGAAAGGCTGACACTTTGCTCACTGTCACCTTCCACGGCCGCCCGTCATGCGTATCCGTGCGTCGTGCCGTCAGAAACAAAAAAACGCCGTAGCGCTACGACTGCACACCGATATAGCGGCATGTGCGCCGGTCGCGCACTCGATCGCGCGCCCTGGGCATTGTCCTTGCATTCAGCCGTCTTTTCGACCAGCGATTTATCCCTGCAACCAGCCAAGGAGCTTACCCATGAGTACCGATCTGACATTCCGCGCGGGCGAAGCGACCGTGTTCGCCGCCGACGGCCAGGCGACCGACGCCATGCCGGAGATCCTGATCGGCCGCGTCGACGGCCCGGTCGGTCACGCGTTCGCCGGCATGATGGCGCAAAGCAAGGGGCACACGGCGATGTTCGCGATTCGCGCGTGCAATCAGATGGTGCGGCCCGCGACCATCATCGTCCCGAAGGTCACGCTGAAGGACATGGCGACCATCGATCTGTTCGGCGGAGTCGTGCAGTCCGCCACTGCCGACGCGGTGGTCGATTGTTTGATCGAGGGCATTCTGCCCAAGGACCAGGCCAACGACCTGTGCATCATCAGCCTCGTATGGATCGACCCGCGTTGCGTGACGGACCCCAACCTCGACAAGAAGGACATGTACCGCACCAACTACGAGGCGACGAAGCTCGCGATCCAGCGCGCGATGAACAACGAGCCGAGCGTCGAGACGCTGATCGCCAATCGCCACAGCATCAAACACGATATGGATGACTGGAGTTGAGCGGCGGCGAGCCGGCTTGTGAATGCTCGATGAAAGCCGCCATTCGATAACGCAAACGCTATCGGCCCATCCGGTTTCGACATTGAAGCCGGAGCGTTTCCATTCGTACACTTTCCGTTCAGTCACCCACGACCAAAAATGGCCGCGCGAGGCCATCTGAACGGAGACGCGATTTGGACAAGGACATCATCACCGCATCGGCCGCCGCAACGCGGCCCGCTCGCCTCAATTACCGCTGGCATGTGCTGATCTGGCTGCTGCTCGGCGGGATCATCAACGATCTGGACCGCGCGAGCCTGTCGATCGCCGCGCCCGGAATGATTCAGGAACTCGGGCTCACGCGCACGCAGATCGGCTTGCTCGGCAGCGTGTTCGCATGGACTTACGCGGTGATGCAGTTGCCGGCCGGATGGGTGATCGACCGCTTCGGCGCGAAGCGTGCGTACGCGCTCGGCATGATCTGGTGGAGCGTGGCGACCTGGTTGACGGGCGTGGTCGGGTCGATCTCGGGGTTAGTGGTGATGCGTGCGTTGCTCGCGGTGGGCGAGGCGCCGTGCTGGCCGACCTCGGCGAAAATCACCGCTGCATGGTTCCCGGCCAAGGAGCGCGGCTTCGCGACCGGCGTGTGGGACTCGTCGTCGAAATGGGGACCGGCGCTCGCGCCGGCCATGCTTGTCGCATTGATGATCGCGTTCGGCTGGCGCTCGCTGTTTCATGTGACGGGTGCGTTTGGCATCGGCTTCGCGCTGCTGTTTCTGCTGCTTTATCGCAACCCGGTCGACAGCCAACGCTTGTCGAAGGAAGAACTCGACTATATCGAGGCGGGCGGCGGCGGCCGTGAACGATCGCTCGCGACGTCGTCGCTCAAGTGGCGCTCGCTGTTCACTCGCCGTAGCGTGTGGGGGATGATTCTCGGCTACTTCTGCACGATCTGGCTGTGGAATATTTTCCTCGTATTTTTACCGTTGTATTTGCTCGACCGCTTTCATATCTCGTTCGCGCAACTCGGCATGTATGCGGGTATTCCTTGGGTCGGCGGCGCGTTGGGTGAAATCGCGGTGGGCTATCTGGCGAAGAAGATCGTCGATCGGGAACTCGCGTCGCCCATCGGCGCGAAGCGGCTGTTGATCGCGTGCTGCGCGGCGGGCGCCGCCGTTTGCGCGATTGCCATACCGTTTACGCATGCGCTGAGTGTGACGCTCGTGTTGTTTACCATCGGCCTTGCTTTCATTGCCGCGGTGATTGGTTCGGCCTGGGCGCTCGCGGCGGATATTGCGCCTTCGTCGATGATTGCGTCGGTGAGCGCGATTCAGAACTTCGGCGGTTATTTCGGCGGGGCCTTCTCGCCTGTTGTCGCGGGTTTTATTGTCGACCGGACGGGATCGTATGCGCTCGCGTTTATTTCAGGCGGCGCTATCGCGGGGTGTGCGGCGCTGTTCTACTGGTTTATGGCTCGGCAACCGATCAGGGACGATGCCGCTGCGTAGAGCGGCAAATCGCGGCTGCGTTATTATCGAATGCCTTAGGAGACAGGCTCAACTTTCGATCGCCGGCGTGCGATAACCGCGATGAAGCAACGAGACAATGTTCTGAAACGCGCTGATTGGGTGCATCGGGCTGAACCGATGGAAGGGATCGAACGCATCGAAGCCTTCTTCGAAGGCAAGGCTTATGCGCTGCATCGGCACGATACCTACGCGATCGGCCGCACGCTGGCCGGCGTGCAAACGTTCAACTACCGGCGCGGCATGCGCCACAGCTTGCCCGGCCATACGATGGTGCTTCATCCCGACGAACCGCACGACGGTCAGGCCGGCACGGGTGAAGGCTTTCATTACCGGATGGTTTATATCGAGCCGGCGCTGTTTCAGGACGTCCTCGGCGGCCGGGCGCTGCCGTTCATCGAGGGCGGCGTGACGACGGACGTCCGTTTGTCGATGGCGACCGAGACCCTGCTGCAGCAACCGTCCCATCGCATCGAGCCGCTCGAACGACACGACGCGCTCGCTGAACTGGCGCTTGCGCTCGCGGCGGTGTCCCGCGCGCCGTCGCCGCGCGCCGGCGGAGATTTCGCCAGCGCTCGACTCGCGCGCGACTATCTGCATGCGCACTCGCAACGGGTCGTCACGCTGGAGGAAATCGAAACAGCAACCGGACGGGACCGCTGGAGCCTGTCGCGCGATTTTCGGACGTTCTATGGCACGAGCCCTTACCGCTACCTGACCATGCGCCGGCTCGATGCCGCGCGAGCGATGATGCTGCGTGGCGTCACGCTAACCGACGTGGCCGCAGCCGTCGGCTTCGCCGACCAGAGCCACATGACGCGGCACTTCACGAAGACATACGGCATGCCTCCGGCTCGCTGGCTGCAAATCGCGAAAGGCGTGCGTTAGCGCCGAGCCGGTACGCACGATCGTTCAAGACGGGGTTCGCTGCGAGTCGTATTCTCTGCTTCATGTTCAACAGCAGACGGAGCAGATCATGACGCAGATAATCGGACCCGCGCCCGCGTCGCGTGGTCAGGGCGAGGCAATCAATCTGATCGGGAAGATCGGCCTGATCGACGGTCATTGGCAGCCACGCGTGGTTGCCGAAATGAACGACTATCAGTTCAAGGTGGTGAAGATCGAAGGCGATTTCCTCTGGCATCGGCACGCTGAAACCGATGAAACTTTTATCGTGCTCGCGGGCGAATTGCGGATCGACTTTCGCGACGGTTCCATCCTGCTGCGCGCGGGCGAACTGGCGGTGGTGCCGAAGGGCGTCGAACATAAGCCGTATGCGGAGTCGGAGGTCAAGCTTTTGCTTATCGAGCCGCGGGGTGTTGTCAATACTGGGGATACGGCGAGCGATCGGACGGTGATGAATGATGTGTGGGTTTGATGTGGTGCCGGCGAGGGGGGGTTAGCGGGCGAGTTTCGTAGGGCGCGGCGGCGGCTCGCGCTCAGGAATGTGGGGCTCGCGGGGCAAGCATCTAAAGACGGTGGGCGAACGATCGGGGTTGGCCGGACCAGGGCTGAAGCGAGTCCGATTGTTTGTTGATCGTGGCGAATAGGGCGGTTGGGGGAAACGATCCACAAGGAACGGTCGAGGCAGAGGGAAGCGGACGTTCCCCTCTTCACCAACAATGTCTCAATCGCGATATGAGGCTTCTTCCATCCTTGGCGTGTCGGTATCAGCGATAGCAGCCCGAATGTGCGGTATTTTCTTATTTGATACAATGTACCCTTGTTGACATCATGATGTCAACAAGGGTACATTGCTCAGAATGGCATTTACCTCGGAGGCCCTTTGATCGCAGTTACCGGCGCTACTGGCCAACTGGGCAAACTCGTTATCGACGCTCTTCTGAAGACCGTTCCCGCAGCGGAAATCGTTGCCGTCGTTCGCAGTCCCGCCAGGGCCGATGTCTTGAAAGCCAACGGTGTAACGGTCCGTCAGGGAGACTATGACAACGCGCAGTGCCTCGAGCGGGCCTTTGCCGGCGTGGACAAGCTGCTTCTGATCTCATCCGCCGACACCGGCGAGCGTGTGCATCAGCACCGCAACGTGATTGATGCCACAAATAAGGACAAGGTCGGCCTGATCGCCTATACAAGCTTGCTGCATGCCGACAGTTCGCCGCTCGGCCTTGCCGCTGCGCACAGGGAAACAGAGGCGATGCTCAAGGCAAGCGGTTTGCCATATGTGCTGCTCCGCAACGGCTGGTACACGGAAAACTACCTGGCGTCGCTCTCGTCGGCCCTTCAGCGCAATGCCTTCATCGGCTGCGCCGGCAACGGCCGGATCGCCTCGGCGACCCGTCGCGATTATGCCGAGGCCGCGGCCGCGGTTCTCACATCGGCGGGACAGGCTGGAAAGGTCTACGAACTGGCGGGGGACGAGCCCTACACGCTAGCTGAGCTTGCTGCCGAAGTGGCGCGCCAGACCGGCGGATCCATCGGCTATACGAATTTGCCCGAAGGGGAGTTTCGCACGGCCCTGATCAGGGCCGGTCTGGCCGAACCGGTAGCCAATAAGCTCGTGGAATACGATGTCGCCGCCTCAAAAGGCGCCCTGCATGATGACAGCCACAGCTTGAGCCGTCTGATCGGCCGCTCCACCACATCGCTATACGATGCCGTAGCTCAAGCCCTGAAAGGCTGAAGGCGGTTTTTATGAAATTGAGATGCTTTTCGTAAAAGGATAGGCAAATGCGGGCTGCAGTCGTTCATGCATTTGGATCGCCACCCGTCTTCGGCCATTACGACGAACCAGAGGCGGGTGAGGGTGAGACGGTCGTCAATGTGAGTGTCGCACCGCTTAGCCCGATCGTGAAAAGTCTCGCCGCCGGCAAGCACTACGCCAGTGGTGCCGCGGCCGGTTTTGTGCCGGGGATCGATGGCGTCGGGACCGACGCTGCCGGTCGGCGGGTGTACTTCCTGTTTCCAAAGCCGCCGTTCGGATCCATGGCGGAGAAAACGCTCGTTGCGACGAGTTCCGTCGTTCCCGTGCCAGAGGGCGTCGCCGACGAGCGCGCGGCGGCCGTCGTGACCGCAGGGCTCTCCTCCTGGGTTGCGCTCAGAAGCCGCGCCGAATTTCAAGCAGGCGAAACTGTGCTGATCAATGGGGCAACGGGTTCCGCCGGCGCACTCGCCGTCCAGATCGCGACAAATCTCGGGGCGAGCCGGATTATTGCCACTGGTCGCAACGAGACCAAGCTGGCCTCACTGCCCGAGGCAGTCGATAAGATCCCTCTGGACCAGAATGCGGATGAGGCGCTGCGTCGCGCCTTTTTGGAGGGGGTCGATGTGGTGCTGGACTACCTTTGGGGTGAACCGGCCACTCGCATAATCGCTGCTGCGACGGCCAATCGCGGCTCAAGTGCCGGAGAGCCACGGCTTCGCTACGTCCAGATTGGTTCGATCGCGGGAGAGTCGATTGCGATCAGCGCTCACAGCCTGCGTAGTTCAGGACTGGAGATTCTCGGATGTGGCATCGGAAGCCTCTCGATGAACGAGCTGGTTGCAGGCGCTGGCGAGTTGCTTGCCGCGATACCGGAGGCTGGTTTTGACACGCCGGTTAGAACGTTGCCGCTTTCGGCTGTCGCTGAAGCGTGGGAAGACGGCGCGGACGATTACCGGCTCGTACTGCGTGCCTGAAACCGCCAACCGCGCCCCATTCTTCGGGACGCGATGGCGGTCACCACCGCGCGCGCCAGCGTTGTCGTCAAGGCAGCGAACTGGCCAGTCGCGCCGGTCTAGCGCCTGCCTACATCCGCTTCGCGGCCGTACGCGCCGCTGGGCTCAGCTTTCTCCTCCCGCACCTTCATCTCCTTCGAGTCTCTTCCGCAAGGCCGTCATGACACGGCCGGCGATTTCGATGTCTTCGAAGGTGAATTCGTCCGCGAGTGCGTTCACCTGAGGGTCGTACAGGCTGATGGCGGCGTCGTATGTCCGCTGTCCCTTGTCGGTTAGCACGACGAGTTGCGCGCGGCGGTGATGCGGATTGGGCTCGAAGCTGATAAGCCCTTCCTTACCCAGATCGTTGACGATGCGCTGCACGTTCTGGCGATTGGCGCCGAGATCGCGTGCGAGCCAAGCCACCGGCTGGGGGCGATCCGCCGCCACAATGGCGCCGAGAATCTGCCAGCGGGCGCTTGTTAGTCCAAGAGGAGCGACAAGGCGGTCGCCCCACGCCAATGTAAGATTATTGGCCCGAAACATGCCGAGGATGAGGTCAGTCAGAGCCGTTCCCGCCCGGGTTCGCTTGGTTTTTTTCATTTGGTTACCAGAAATCCAATATGAATCAAAGTTTACCAATTGACAACATGGTGTCAACATAGGAAGCTTCGTATCGTTATCCACTCATCTTCCGGAGTCCAATCATGCCATCCATCCGCCCTCTGGATGCTGCCTTTCCGCTTGAGCGTCAGATCGCCCTCGACGTCTCCCCCGTCATCCTGGTGAATGTGTTCACGTTGGACAGAAGCGACGAGCAGGTATTCCTCCAGGCTTGGCGAGACGACGCGGGGTTCATGAAGCAGCAACCGGGTTTCATTTCGACCCAGCTTCACCGGGCGATCGGCGATAGCCCGGCCTATCTCAACTATGCCGTCTGGGAGACGACCTCCCATTTCCGGGCAGCGTTTACACATCCGGAGTTTCGGGCAAAGCTCTCGACGTATCCGTCCTCGACCGTTGCCAGTCCGCATCTGTTCCAGAAAGTTGCAGTGTCGGGCATCTGCGTCGCATAGCGAAAACAGGTTTGCGGAAAAGGAAGGACACCATGCTCAAAATGATTCATCCAGTTGCCGGCATGCTCGCGATTCTCACGATTGCGGCGTTCTGGATGTCAACGGTTCTTGCGGAACTGTTCGCGTCTCACGCGACCGTTGCTGTAGTCAAAGCGGCCATATGCTGGGGCTTCACGCTACTTGTTCCGGCGCTCGCAGCAACGGGAGGCTCAGGGTTCGCTTCCGCCAGGGGACGGCGACCGATGCTGGTCGACGCGAAGATCAGGCGCACACAGCTGATCGCCGCCAACGGCATTCTGGTGCTCATGCCCGCGGCCTTTTTCCTCGCGGCCAAGGCGAAGGGGGGCGAGTTCGATGCTGTCTTCTATAGCGTTCAGGCTCTCGAGCTTTTTGCGGGAGCTGCAAATATCGCATTGCTCGGCTTGAACATGCGCGATGGTCTGCGAATGAAAGGTCGGTTTCGCCGACGACCAGCGTAAACACGCAAACAGCGATGGAGCGACTTTGGTTGTCAGCGATCCGCGCAGGCGTGTGGAATCGGTGAGATTGGGCGGTCACCGCTCTGTCGCCGATTCGCGGCACGCGACCGACCCGTTGCTGCCTCTCAATTAAAAGTGGCGGGCGTCCGCTTGCCGGCTCGAATGAATCGGTCAGCGATAAAGTAATGTCCTGCTCAATTCTCACGGTCACACACAAACCGCAAGTCGCGATCTTTGCAGACCCTCGACCCCGATACGAAATTCGACGAGACGATAGTCGAACACGTCTTCAACGCCTTAAAGGCCGGACGGCACCGCAAACTGTACGAGAAAGAATTCGACATGCTGCGATGCCGCCGACGCCTACTTGACTTCGAACGTGTAATCGCCGTGGCTGCGATGCCCGTCCGAAGCGACTGCCACCCAGTGCACGATATAGCGCCCGGTCTGCAGAGGAGGCAGTGCAACGGTGATCGCTTCTGGCTGATGCGGGTCGACCAGGGACTTATCGGCGTTGACCTGCTTTCCTGCGGCATTGGTGATCGTGAGCGATGAAAATGCCGGCTCCAGCGGCCCGTCGAAGATGATTTTCACCCCCGACGGTGCAGCAACGCTCGCGCCGGCTCCCGGTTCCTGTTTCTGCGGAAATACGTGTGCAAACGCGGTGTCGGCGAAAACAAGGCCGGCGAAGAAGCCGGCCATGCCCACGATGGCCTGTCTCCGGGTGCTTCGATTCCGGTTCATCGTGGACTCCTTCATCACTGGAACAGCGGTTTGCCGAGTGTTCTCGGCGCGACATCATCGAGGAAGATGTGGGCCTGTACGAGAATGCCCACGTGCGAGCCGCTCGCGCGGTTCACTGGGATCTGCGCTTCGACGCCGAATTGACCGTAGCGGTTGACCCAGATGAAACCAGGGTTGACCGTGCCAGTTGTCTGCCCCTGGCTTCTCGACAACGGAACCTCGACTATCGGAATGATATTCGCAAGCGGTTGCGGCAAACCCAGGTCACGTACATGCTGCTGCAGGTACGGCAGGCTGTACTGGAACGTGAAGCCGTAGTTGAAGGCGTTAGGCTGTCCCGCGCCCGTGGTGAGGGCGGGTGCGGCTTCGGCGGTAAGCGCGATAGGACGCAGGTAGGCCAGCGAATCAGGCAGGTCTCCCATGCCCTTGCCGACATAAACGGTCGGCGAAATGGTCGAGAAGTTGTCGGCAATCGCGCGGCTTCCCGTGCCGCCAAATTCGGCATTGACGCCGACAGACGTCATGAACTCGTGCGCCTCGTTGACGTACAACAGGTACTTCAGGCCGAGACCGAAGTTGTTGAAACCACGGGCGGTCGGGTTGTTTTGCATCTCATAGGAGCCGGTGACCGAGAGGGCCAGCCTTGGTGTGATCAGCTTGTCGTACTCGAAATCAAAGGTATTGATACTCTGATCGCCATCGTCACCGGGCACGCGCTGGTGGCCGTATACAAGGTTGGCTTCGTCGCCTACGCCGGGATCATCCACGGCCATGGTGGCCGGAAAGACGCGGTCGCCCGCAATCGCATGAGCAGATGCGAGCGAGGGGAATAGCAGAAGTGAACTGATGGCAGCCGAAAGGATGGCTGCCGCGAACAGCGGTTTACCGCCGCGCCTTGAAATGGTGTGCATGATTCATTCCTGTTTGAAGTCGTCGTCAGGCCGCCGCCTGTCTGGTGACAGGCGCGCGACACACTGCGATGCGGCTAATGCATCGCGTCGCTAAGACTTGATTCAGAATGACGCTGGCGGGGCGCGGGGCTGGGCAGCGACGAATGGCAGGACGCGCCGGATGCTATCGAACCGGGTTGCAATGCGATGCTGGATTGCCCAGACCACAACGGCAAACGCGACTTGAACGCCTGGCAACGCTGGCATGTGCGCAAGCAGGTTGCAGTATCCGCAGGCCTGCAAGTGGGACGCCAGCGAGTGGGAAGCACCATGGCTATCCGGCGCGTCGTCTGGCGACGATTGCGCGGAGCAAAGCGTGGCGGAAAAAAGAGCCGTCCCATCGCGGCTCGCGGCGAGCGTCTGGGACACGGTCGGCGCGAATGTCGCCATCAGGATCGCCAGCAATCCCAGAAGGCTGCCAATCTTCAGGTGGAAACGCGCGAGCATGGGTCTGGCCGGTTGGGGCGACGCTGTCGTCATGGTGCGCGATTATGGCACCCAGCGTATAAGGCGCGTATGGGGTACATCACATTTGTTGATGGGACGATTCCGCGAGATCAATATCCTGGCGACATGCCGTCGAGACGTACGTCAGCGTTGCCACGCAATGCTCACCGATATCGCCTGCCGGCTACCTCGTCTGATTTTCTCGCATCTGGGAAAGCAATCGGCCGCACCGATCGAGGTCCGGCCCGGGCATTGGCCGTTCGACATCGACCGGACCGACCAGTAGTTCCGCGCAAAGGATCGCGCTCGCCGGCATCGCGAGTGACTGGGGATGTCACAGATCCGCTTCTGTTTGGTTTACCACTGTCGCGCGGAGCCAGACGTTCGACAATGGCCACGGTGCGTTGACGTCCCGCCCGACGAGGCGAAGGCTCTTCTCGATCATTGCCGCTGCATTTCCGATCCGCTTCGTGAGCAGAAGCCAGTCTGGACCACTGCAGCGGTTTGCGCCGGTTCGCTGCCGACGTGCGGCGCCGCAAGTACGCCCGCGGCCGTGCCGTCAGAGAAGCGCGCGTTGTGCGTTTGAGCGTAGCGGTGGTCGCAGCCGGGGCCGACCTCCTGACAACCCTCCCACGGGTCGAACGTGTGGTCAATCCATGCGATTTTGCTGTTCTCGCTCATGACAGGGTTGCCCCTCAACAAGGGCCGCGAGACCTGGGTCGCCCTTTTCGCTGCTGTCGTGGCCACCTGACGGAGGTGTCTGCAGAATGAATCGACTTATTGGTCATCTCGTAGTCGCCGCAAGCTTCTGGTTTTTACCCGACCAGATAGCCACCTGGATGCCCTTCGAAAATGAAGTTACTGTTTACATGTTGTCTTGTGATGGAGAACAGGTAAACGGCATTTGCCGCGGCAACGAAAAGACCGACATCCCGATGACTTACAAGGTTCTGATTGATCAGAATTTCGTGTCGGCTCGGAGGATGAATGATATGAGCCGACCCCAGCGCTTCCCATACTGTCTTGTTGGCGATACGAAGAACTGGTGGTGTCAATGGTCAGAGGACGAAGTTCCAGACTCGCGGTTCGGAATGGTGGCTGGAAAATACGCTGAGATCACGACCTGTATGTCTATTACAACCACTCAGCTTTATCATCAGGTACCGATGTGGCGTTGGTGGATCGTATGGTTGCACGAGAATCTCGCCTGACCGAAGTCAGCCAACCCGGCGCCGACGCCCATGCGCCGCTACAACTGCCTCTCAATCGCAGCCTTATCGATAACCGACCAGACTTCCTGAATTTTCTCTCCGCGAAACTGATAGAAGACGTTTTCTGCGAACGCCACTCGTCTACCTTGCACGGGAAGCCCGAGAAACGTACCGATCGGCGTACAGTCAAAATGCAATCGGCTTGCAATGTGCGGCGGCTCGCAAACGAGGAGCTGAATCTCGAAGCGTAAATCCGGAATTTCGCGGAAATCTCTTTCAAGCATCTCGCGATAGCCCGATAAGCCGATCCGTTGGCCGTTGTATTTCACGTTGTCGCCAACAAAGCGTCCGAGCTTCGACCAGTCCTGCGCGTTAAGGCAGGCAATGTAGCCCCGATAGACTTCCGAAAGATTGGGTTCGCCCATCGCAAGCCCCCGTGCTTTAACGGATCAGCTAAGTGATAACGATCCAGGCCATGACGTCGAACAGCCGGTTCTGGCCGGATTTTACCTTTGCTCGGCCAGCCGGATTTCAGCTCTTTCTGGATGTCTTCGCGACAAATGGCGTGGGTGTGTGCTGAACCTGCTGGCTGCCGCACTTCGGGCAAGCCGGATGAGCGGTTTCATGTTCAGCAAGATGCTCGGCATGTTCGAACATTTCACCGCACTTCTCGCACCTGTACTGGTAAGTCGGCATGGCATTCCTCCAACGAGAATCCCGCACGTCGTGCTGGCCAGATATTGCCGGCGACGGCCCGCAGCCAAGAATAATCCATTCTAGTGCAGGAACGCGCAGGAAACGCCGGCGGACGCGTCTCACGCCGCGCTCAGCGTATGCGCCGCAGGCAACGCCGATATTCCCGTTCACGACCTGTCGCCGCAATATCCATGAGCTGAACGGACCGTGCCCGCGTCTCACCTCACCTGCGCCGTCTAGCCCGCAGTAGTGGCCTCCGCCACAAACTCGACGTACGTGCGCAAGGGCCGCCCCAGAATCGCCTGCAAGCGATCCACCGCGTCCTGCGCGCCATGCATCCCGAACTTCTGGATGCCGCCCATCATCAGGCGCATGTCGTACGCGAGCCAGGCGGGACCCCACGAGGCCATCTGCGCCTCGAACGCCGCCACGTCATCGCCCCCGTAAGTCACCTCGCGTCCCAGCGCGGAACTCCAGATCCGCGCCGCTGACGCGCCCGTCAATGCATCCGGGCCGACCAGTTCCAACGTGGTTCGCGCAAGCGGAGCGGGAGCCCGGTCACGGCGCAGGAGTTCCGCGACGGCGACGTCCGCGATATCTCGCGTATCGACCATCGCGACGCCGGCCGAGCCGATCGGCATCGGATAGACGCCATGGTTTTGGATCACCTGCTGGACCATCTGCTCGTTCTGCATGAAATAGGCGGGACGCAGGATGGTCGCCGGAACATCGAGGCTCTCGATCATGCGCTCGACGGTGTGCTTGCTCGTGAAGTGCGGCACGTTCGTGTACTTGTCCGCATGGATCACCGACAGATACACGATGCGCTCGATGCCGGCCTCGCGAGCCAGGTTCAGCGCGATAAGGCCTTGTGTCAACTCGTCGGGCGTGACGGCGTTCAGCAGGAATAGCGTTCGCACCGACGACAGCGCCGCGCGCATCGAGGGTACGTCCGTCAGGTCGCCGACCACTTCGGTGACGCCCGCGGGGAAGCTCCGCTTGCCCTGCTGGCGAACGAGCGCCTTGACCTCGGCGCCAGCGTCGGCCAGGCGTTGAACGATGAGAGAACCAATGGTGCCATTCGCACCGGTAACCAGAATGCTCATGTGAATCTCCAGAAAGGAATGGATTAGCGCGAGAAGTCCGCCACGACCTCGCCGCTGCGGAAGTCGTTTGCGCTCTCTATCGAGTTGCGGTAACGAGAAGATAAGCTGTTGCACTCTTAAAACGAAGACGTGAAAATGTAGACACCTTGTTTCAAAAGTGAAACACCATGGATCTGAACGCTCTGGCCGACTTCGCGCTTGTCGCAATACATGGAGGACTGGGAAAGGCAAGCCGTGCAAGTGGCAAGTCGAAGGCGACGCTGTCCCGGCGCATTGCCGATCTGGAAGAGCAACTCGGCGTGCGGCTCATCGAGCGCGGCGTCCGCGGGCTGAAACTCACGGAAGCCGGCGAGATGCTGATGGCTCGAACCGAAGGGCCGATGTACGAGGTGGCCGAAGCCATGACCGCGGCCAGGGAGGGACTGTCGGCGCCGCGCGGACGCTTGCGTGTCGCAGCGCCGATGCTGTTCTCGCAGCTCGCGATGGGGCGGATTTGCGCCGGGTTCTGTGCGGCCTATCCGGAGATCACGATCGAACTGGTGGCTGAGGATCGCGTCGTCGACCTCGTCGAGGAGCAGTTCGATGTCGCGATCCGGATCAATCCGAGCCCGGATAGCAGTCTGGTGGGCCGGTGCTTCGCCAAGGACCGGCTCGTCGTGGTGGCCGCGCCCTCGGTACCCATTCCCGACCCGGGCGCGGTCAGCGCGGTTCCCGGCATCGTGTTTTCGAACTTCGAACCCACCAACTGGATCCTCGACGACGGGCGCCTGGTTTTGCAACCCGTCCCAAGGCTCAGACTTTCCTCGTTCCTCATGATCCGCGACGCGGCTGTCGCGGGCGGAGGCGCTGCCCTGCTGCCACAGTCGATTGCATGGAGCCAGCTTAGTCGGGGGGAGTTGGTCCAGTGGGGCACGGTTTCGGGGGTGGAAGCCGCGCTATGGGTCTTGCACACCTCGCGGCGTCTTTCTTCGCCGAAGGTTCGTGCTTTTGTCGACTTCATGTGCGATCAATTCCCGGAAGCGTCGCTCGTGCTGAAGGGATAGAAGGCAACCAACGTACAACGGCCATTCCCGCCATCGCGGATTGCGCATCGGCTCGCCCTGAATGTCCAGCGTCGATCTCGAACGACGCGGCCTGCCGCTCAGCGATCGTTGATCGTTTCGTGCTCCGCCGGCATCAAAATCTCGAGCAATTCGCAATCATCTGACCAGCCGACAACGGTATGGCGGATGCCCGGTGGCTGAACCCAGCATGATCCGGCCACGAGCCGTTGCGGCCCAATGCCTTCGAAGTCGGTTTCAAACCAACCCTTCAGACAGTAGACCCACTGGAATTGCACGTTGTGATGATGCCGCACGCTGAGTTCCGGACGGAACGGAGCGATCATGCGGATCACGTGCGCCTTGACGAGCCCATTCGTTGCCGCCGCGACGCCGAGGTCTCGATAAGCGGAATAGTCGCGCAGGCCGCCGGTCTTGAAGTCGGTCTCGGCGTCATGGCTGATAACGAAGCGCTGTGGCGCGTCGGGAAGTGGATGTTCCATGCGCTTCTCCCAAGGATCGTCAGAAGAGAATGAAACGGCGAATGGGTCCGAAAAGCAATCGGTAGCGTCACGCACGTAAAGCGCGCACGCCATGCCAACCTGCGAGCGCGGCAATGTAATGTTCTTGTGCCTGAATTAGTCCCAGCAAAGTACTCGGTCGCCATTGGAGTCACCTCCGCAACTCGCATAAGCGGCCATCGCGAATCGGCCGAAGCTGCCGCTCGGCATCGCCACAAGCGGCGTCGCAGACGGGGGATTTGTCCGAAGGCGACTGTAAAAGAGGTCTTCCAATAAACCTATACTGGGTCATGAAATATAGGCGACGGAAATTAAATTATCCGTAGCAAATCCCGTAAATACAAGCATCTATATTTTTAATACAAAAAGGAGGAGACCAGCAATTCGCGTTATTTAGATTATCACCAGCCTTTTATTCATTCCGACAGCAGTGTCGACGACTGTGCGTTGCCTATCGCTAGGCCGCAGGGAAAAGCTTTGACGAATTTCGCAAGCGCAGAAAGCAACATAGATTGGAAGTTGAGCACAATACATGACTTTCCATTTTCATTTTCGAGTGAGGTTGAAATGAAAAAAGTGATAGTAGCAGCGGCTCTTTCCGTTGTCGCGGCTTCAGCCTTAGCAGCGTTTTTCTTCAGTGCGGACGCGAGTGTCGGTTCCAACGGAGCACTGACCGTGGCCTTTGACGAACGCGGGCTGGGCAACGCCGATGTCAGCTATACCCTGACGGCGAGCGGTACCGCCGTGTATGCCTGCATCAATGGCGGCGGCAACCATCCCCAGTCCACCAACAAGGTGGGCCCATCGCCTATCAGCGCCAGTCTCACAAACGTAAAAGTGAAGAATGGCCGTGTCGTATCCAGCATCACAGTAGAGCCGCCGGGGCCGGGAAGCTTTTCTTGCCCATCCGGACAGAGTTCAGTGCTGGCGTGCGTAAGCTACACCGATGTCCTGCTTACCGATACGACAAATAACCTCGAAGTCGTTCCGACCGGAACAACCAGCAGGACATTTATAAGCGCCAAGGGAATCAGTTGCGCTTGATGCTATCCGACCTGCCAACCTAAATGCAAACACAAAATTCAGACGTAGGGGACCGCCGAACTTCAACCGAATCTTTGGTCAGAATTGGGTCTATACCAGCGCAATGGGATTCACTAATTGATTTGTTCTGCGTCGTTCAAAACAGGAATGTAAATCCGAATCCATACGAGGACACGCTCCTGGCAAAACGGGGTGCTACGCGACCGGCCGGGAGCATGATGAAGTGAATGGGATCTGCCCAATCTTCTGCGCCCTGGCGGCGTCGTCTGCGCCAGGGTTCTCCGTCCTGCCCATCCCTTACTCCCTGGATGAATCGCAGCCGCTTCCCCGCCTAACAGGCTGCTGAAGTATCGGCGGTAATGTCATCGCTGAAGGCCCCTGAAGCGTTGATGGAAGACCCCCACTTGCCCCTTGGAGATCATGCGCGGCGCCGACACATTCACCGAGAGTTTGTTTTCCATGCGCAAGCTGGACGACTTCGTTCCGAAGTCGCATCCGTTGCGTTCGATCCGGGTGATGGCGAACGAAGCACTGGTGAAGATGGATCGGTTGTTTGCCGGGATGTACGAGGCCGACCTCAAGGGTGGGCGGCCGAGCATCGCGCCGGAGAAGTTGCTGCGAGCCATGCTGATCCAGGTGCTCTACAGCATCCGCTCGGAGCGCCAATTGATGGATCAGGTGCAATACAACCTGCTGTTTCGCTGGTTCATCGGCCTGGCGATGGATGACGAGGTTTGGGTACCGACGGTCTTCACGAAGAACCGCGAACGCCTGATCAAGCATGATGCGGTGATCGAATTCTTCAACGAAGTGGTGGCGATCGCTGAGAAGAAGTGCCTGCTCTCGGGAGAGCACTTCAGCGTGGACGGCACGCTGATCCAGGCGTGGGCGGGGCACAAGAGCTTCGTGCCCAAGGACAGTGACGATCAGGACAGCGACGGCGGCAACGCAGGCGACTTTAAAGGCGAGAAGCGCAGCAACGAGACGCATGAGTCCCGGACCGATCCCGATGCACGGCTCTATCGCAAAGGCAATACGGCCAGCGAATTGCGTTACATGGGCCACACGCTGACCGACAATCGACATGGTCTGGTGGTCAACGCGTGCGTGACGCGCGCTGACGGGCACGCCGAGCGCGAAGCGGCCAAGGTCATGATCAACGACGCGCGGCAAGCGGCAGAAGATGCGAGCGCAGAAATCACGCTGGGCGCAGACAAGGGTTACGACGCACAGGAATTCATCGAGGCGTGCCAGCAGATGAAGGTCACACCGCACGTTGCGCAAAACACCTCGGGGCGGCGTTCATCCGTGCCCGATACCATTGCCTCGAGCGTGGGCTACGCCATTTCGCAGCAAAAGCGCAAGTTGATCGAACAAGGCTTCGGGTGGGCCAAGACCGTGGGGCGCATGCGCCAGGTGGTGGTGCGCGGGTTGAAGAAAGTGGACCAGATGTTCGTGTTGAACATGGCTGCCTACAACCTCGTGCGCATGCGCTCACTGACACAAGTCCGTCTGTAGCAGCGAAAAACGCGGCAATGAAGCCAGAAATTGGCCTCAAACTGCCGAACAAGCGTGGAATTCACGTTGAAATTGCACAATGCGATAAACCTTGTGGCGAGAGCCGCGTAAGTGCAGAAAGGCTGCTTCTGTCGGACTGTATTTCAGCAGCCTGCTAACCCACCACCGCCCCCGCCACCCGCACTCCCTCGCGAACCCCCGCCCCCTGTTCCCCCAGATCCCAAAACAACCCCGCCATGATCTGCAACGCCTGCCGCGCAACGCTACCCAGCAAATGCTCATTCGGCGCATGCTGCGAGCACGCGGCATACGAATGCGGCACCCACAGCGTCGGCAAACCGAGAATCTCCGCGAACACGTCGTTCGGCAGCGACCCGCCCAGGTTAGGCAAAAGCGCCGGCTCCTCCCCTGTGGTCGCCTGAATCGAGGCGAGTCCCCAGCGCACCCACGGATCGTCGGGATCGAGCCGCGTCGCCTGCATCGGCGTGCCGCTCGTCGTGACCTCGATATCGGTGAAACCGTGCATGTCCAGGTGCTCGCGAATGTGCCGCAGCAGGTTTTCGCTATCGCTGCCGACCACGTAGCGCAATTGACAGTGCGCGAACGCATAGCCCGGAATCGCATTGACCGGCGACTCGGGATTGCCGGTCTTGAACGCCAGCACTTCGAGCGCGTTCCAACCGATCAGCCGCTCGACGGGCGAGAGTCCCGGCTCGCCCCAGTTCGGATCGATCTCGGGATCGTTCGGACCGCCGCCGACCTCGATCGAGCGCAGCGCGTCACGCACGCTTTGCGGCAGCGATTCCGGCAGCAGCGTCTTGACGAGAATCCGCCCGTGCGCGTCGACCATCGTGGCGAGCGCGTTGGCGAGGCGGATGCCGGGGCTGCGCAGGAGGCCGCCCCAATTGCCCGAATGATGCGCGCCCTCGCGCAATTCCAGCCGCATCGTGAAGTTGAAATTGCCGCGCGAGCCGAGGAAGATCGTCGGCCGCGACGCCGCCACGCGCGGACCATCCGACGCGATGAACAGGTCCGCCGCGAGCGCCTCGCGATGGTCGGCGCACACGCTCGCGAGGCCGGGCGAGCCGGTTTCCTCGCCCATTTCGATGATCGCCTTGACGTTGTAGCCGAGCCGGCCGCCGCGCGCGTCGATCACCTGCGCGAGCGCGGCGAGGTTGATCGTGTGCTGCCCCTTGTTGTCGGCCGTGCCGCGTCCATACCAGCGGTCGCCGTCCACGACGATACGCCACGGGTCGAGCCCCGCGCGCCACTGCGCGTCGTAACCGGGGACCACGTCGCCGTGTCCATAGGTCAGCACGGTCAGCGCCGACGGGTCCTCGATTCTTTCGGCGATCAGAAACGGGCTCTTGTCCGGAATCGGGTTGTCGACGATCTGCCAGGTGAAACCGAGCGCCTCGAGTTCCGGGACCATCTGCTCATGCAGGTACGCGTAGAGTGCAGGCCGGCTCGACGCCAGTTGGCTTTCCGTATGCAGCGCGACGCGTTCGGCCAGTACGTGCATGAAGCGGCCGTCGTCGAAATAGGAGGTAGCCATGTCGATGGCGTGGCTGCGGTTCATCGTGTCGATCTCCAGGAAAAAGTAGGTGTTCAGGCCGCGTCGCGGTTCAGTTCGGGCAGGCCGAGGCCCGGCTCCGGCGTCAGCACGGAGGACAGCAGGGTCCGCGTGTACGGATTGCGTGGATTGGCGAAAATTTCTTCGCGGCTCGCCTGTTCGACGATGCTGCCGCGATACATCACGGCGACGCGGTCCGCGAGATGTTCGACCACGCCCAGGTCGTGGCTGATGAACAAATAGCTCAAGCCGAACTCGGCCTTCAGGTCGAGCAGCAGGTTGAGAATTTGCGCCTGCACGGAGACGTCGAGCGCGGAAGTCGGTTCGTCGCAAATCAGAATGCCGGGCCGCAAAATCAACGCGCGGGCAATCGCGACGCGCTGCCGCTGTCCGCCGGACAACTGATTCGGATACTGCCGGTGCGTGCGTTCCGGCATGCCCACCAGGTCGAGCATCCGTTTCACTTCGGCGGCCTGGCTCGCGCGTGTGCCGCGACGGTGCAGCAGCAAGGGCAGGCCGACGATCTGCGCGACGGTCTTGCGCGGATTGAGCGACGAATAAGGGTCCTGAAAGATCGGCTGGATCTTTTGCGCCATTTGCAGCGACGCGCGCGGGTCGATCTGCTGGCCGTCGATCAGCACGCTGCCGGTGGTGGGCGCGAGCAGGCCGAGCAGCATCTTCGCGAGCGTGCTCTTGCCGCATCCCGATTCGCCGACCAGACCGAGCGTCTCGCCGCGATAGAGCCGCAGCGACACATCGTCCACGGCCTTGAACAGGCGCGGCGCGCGAAACAGTCCGCGGCCCAGTTCAAAGGTGCGGCCGAGCGCGCACAACTCGAGCGCGATGTCGTTTCGCGCAGCGTTTCCCGCTGATGCAGCGGGAGAGGGCATGACGGCATTCATCGCAACACCTCCTCGGCGCACGCTTCGGCCAACATGCAGCGGGCGTGATGACCGGCCTCTGTTTCGACGAACGGCTGCGTTTGCACGCAAGCCTCGCGAGCGAGCGAACAGCGGTTGCGAAACGCGCAGCCGTCGATCTCGCCGACGAGCGAGGGCACGACGCCGGGAATCGCATCGAGATGACTCCCCGGCGCCGTCTTGCCGCGCACGGGAATGCTGTTGAGCAGGCCGCGCGTGTACGGATGGTCCGGCCGCGCGAAAAGTTGCGCGACGGGCGCGGTTTCCACCACCTGTCCCGCGTACATCACGGCGACGCGATCGGCGATTCGCGCGACCACGCCCAGGTCGTGTGTGATGAACAGCACGGCGGTGCCGAATTCACGCTGCAAATCGCGCAGCATGCGCAGGATTTGCGCCTGGATGGTCACGTCGAGCGCGGTGGTCGGTTCGTCGGCGACGATCAGATCGGGTTCGCACATGAGCGCCATCGCGATCATGACCCGTTGGCGCAGACCGCCCGAGAGCTGATGCGGATACTGGCCGAGCCGCTCGGCGGCGTTGGCGATGCCCGTGCGTTCGAGCAGATAGACAGCGCGGTCGCGCGCCTCGCGGCTCGATACGTTGCGGTGTTGCCGCAGTCCTTCGCAAAGCTGGTTGCCGAGCGTGTACGACGGATTCAGCGACGTCATCGGCTCCTGGAAGATCATCGCGATGCGGTTGCCGCGCAGCTTGCTCATCGCGCGGTTGTCGAGCGTCTGTAAGTCGATGCCGTCGAACGCGAGCCGGTTCGCGCGCCGCGTCGCGCGACGCGGCAGCAGGCCCATCAGCGCGAGCGAGGTCATCGATTTGCCGCAGCCGGATTCGCCGACGAGACACAGCATCTCGCCGCGCTCGATCTGGAAGTCGATGCCGCGCACCGCGTGCAGCATGCCGTTTGGCGTGGGCAGATCGACTTGCAGGTTGTTGACGTCGAGCAATACGTCCATCGTCTGTCTCCTCGTTAGCGGCCGTCGGGGGTCGTCAGATCGCGCATGCCGTCGCCCACCAGATTGATGGCGAGGACCAGCACCGCGAGCGCGCTGCCCGGAATCAGGATCACCCACGGCTGGAAGAACATGTACGCCTTGCCTTCGGAAATCATCAGCCCCCATGACGGCATCGGCGGCGGCACGCCGAGACCGAGAAACGACAGCGTGGCTTCGAGCAGGATCGCGTGCGCCATTTCGAGCGTCGCCACGACGATCAGCGCGCTCATGATGTTCGGCAGCAGTTCGCGCAACAGGATGTAGAACGTGGATGCGCCCACGGCCTTGGCCGCGGCGATGAATTCGGCGTCGCGCAACTGCTGCGTGACGGAGCGCGATACGACCGCGAAGCGGTCCCACAGCAGCAGGCCGAGCAGCAGGATCACGGTCTTGAGCGAACCGCCGATCAGCGACGACATGGCGAGCGCGACCAGCACGACCGGCATCGCGAGCCGCGTCGTGATGACGTAGCTGATCAGGCCGTCGACGCGGCCGCCGAAATAGCCGGCGAGCACGCCGAGCGTCGTGCCGATCAGCCCGGAGATGGCTGCCGCGGCCGCGCCGATCATCAGCGAGACGCGCGCGCCGTACAGCAGCCGGCTCAGATAATCGCGGCCGAGTTTGTCGGTGCCGAGCGCATGCAGCCAACTGCCCTTGGCGTGCCACACCGGCGGCAGCAGACGGCGCGACAAATCCTGGCCGTAGGGATCGTGCGGCGCGAGCAGCGGTGCGAACAGCGCGGCCATGACGATGATCGCGAGGAGCGTCGCGCCGATCGTCAGACCGTGCTGGCCGAGCACACGGCGCAGCGCGCGGCGCCACGGCGGCACTGGCGCGGTGTCGACGCGCAGCGCGGGCAAGGTGGGGGAATGCGATGCCATGAGCCGTTCCTAGCGAGTGCGGATGCGAGGGTCGAGCGCCGCATTGGCGACGTCGGCGAGAAAGGTCAGCGCGATATAGAACATGGCGATGATCAGCACGACGGCCTGCACGACCGGAAAGTCGTTGCGGGCGATGGCGTCCCACGCGAGCTGGCCGAGACCTTGCAGCGAGAACACCGATTCGATCACCACCGAACCGCCGAGCATGAAGCCCAGTTCCACGGCGGCGAGCGCGACCACCGGAATCAGCGCATTGCGCAGCGCATGCTTGAACACGACGCGAGCCGGGCTCAGACCCTTGGCGCGCGCGGTGCGAATGTAGTCCGCGCCGAGCACGTCGAGCATGCCGGCGCGCGTGAGCCGCATCATCGCGGGCGTCGCGTAGTAGCCGAGCGCGATGGCCGGCAACACGAAATGCTGCCAACTGGCGTTGCCCGCCACCGGCAGCCATTTGAGGCCGACCGCGAAGACCAGGATCAGCGTGAGGCCGAACCAGAAGCTCGGCATGGCCTGGCCGATCACCGCGATCAGCAGCGCGAGGCGGTCGACCCAACTGTCGCGGTAGAGCGCCGCGATCACGCCCAGCGGAATCGCGACCAGCACCGCGATCAGCAGCGCGATGCCGCCAAGCTTCAGCGTGATCGGCAGGCGCTCGGCGATCAGTTCCATCACCGACGACTGGAAGAAGAACGAGCGGCCGAAGTCCAGATGAACCGCGTGCCACAACCAGTCGACATATTGCGCGGTCACGGGACGGTCGAGGCCGTATTGCACGCGCAGCGCGTCGACCTGGGCCGCGGTCGCTTCCGGTCCCGCGATCGCGGTCGCCAGGTCACCGGAGAAGTGCAGCAGCGCGAAGCTGACGATCGACACGGTCAGCGCGACCGCGATTGCGAGACCGAGCCGGCGAAGCACGTAGGCAAGCATGAGCGCTCCAGCAAAGTGAGGTAACGAAACAGCGCGTCGGCAAAACGCGCGCGCGGCTTATTTCCAGCTCGCCTCGTAAAAGCGCGGCAACTCGTCGGGATACGCCTTGAAGTTCAGCGACGACGTGAACGCATAGTTCGTCGAATAGGAAAAGAGCGGCGCCCAGTACGCTTCCTTGCTGATGCGGTTGAGCGCCTGCGCGTAATCCGCCTTGCGGACCGCGGGATCGTTCGACGTATCGGCGGTATCGAGCCATTTCGCCACAGTCGCGTCTTTCGCGCTGTCGTCGGGGCCGCCCTTGAAATAGACGCTCACGAAGGCTGACGCATCGTTGACCGAGAACGAACCCCACGCCTGGAACGTCAGCGGCGTCTTGCCGGAGCGCTGCGCGGTGCGCAACGCGGCGTACTGCAAATAATGCAGCCGCGCGTTGATGCCCACTTTGCGCAAGTCGCCGATCAACGCCTCCGCGTATTCGCGCTCGCGATACGCATAGAGATCCGTTTCGAAGCCGTTCGGATAACCGGCGGCCTTCAGCAACTCGCGGGCTTTCGCGGGGTTGTATTCGTATTTGACGACGCCCGACGTATCGCAGCCGAACTGCGTGCGAAAGCACGCCGCGTAGACCGGCTGGCTGCCGCCGCGCACCAGGTCCTTCGAGAGCGAGGCGCGGTTGATCGCATAGTTGACCGCCTGGCGCACGCGGGCGTCCTTGAACGGCGAGTTCGGCGCGGAGGTGCCGGCGGCGTCCATCGACAGATAGCCGACCCGCATGGTCTCGCCGCCGATCACCGTCAGATCCGGCGACGCCTTGAGCGAATCGGCCTGGTCGGCGGGCACGCGCCAGATCCAGTCCACCGCGCCGGTCATCAATTGCGCCGAGCGCGTTTCGGGATCGGGAATCACGACGAACTTGACGGTGCCGATCTTCGGCGTGCCGAGCGGGCTGCCCTTGAAGTAAGCGGGGTTCTTCACCATCGTCACGCCGACGCCCGGCGTGACGGCGGTGATCTTGTACGGACCGGTGCCGATCGGCGCCTTGCTGAAGCCTTCGAGGCCGACCTTCTTGAAGTAGGCCGCGGGATAGATGGGCGTGGGGCCGGCGAGATATTCGAGCGCCGCCGGGAACGGCGCCTTCAGGTTGATGCGAACCTGGTAGTCGCCGACTTTCTCCGCGCTCCTGATCCAGTCGGTGTTCTGCCGCGTGACGACCTTCGAGTCGGGCGAGACGACGTAGTTGAGCGTGAAGACGACGTCGTCGGCGGTGAGCTTGTCGCCGTTCTGGAACGACACGTCGCGGCGCAGATCGACCAGCAGCGCGGTCGGCGATTCCCATTTCCACGCGGTGGCCAGTTCCGGCTTGTAGCTGCCGGTGGCGGGGTCGCGGTAGACCAGCGTGTCCCACACCATGTGCGCGATGATCACGCCTTCGCGCAAATTGTTGTGATAGGGCGAGATGTTCTCGGGCTCGCTGTCGGACGCGTAAATGAGCGTGTCGTTCGACTTGCCCGCATGGGCATGCAGCGAAACCGACAGGCAAACAGCGAGCAGCGCGAGGCGCAAGGGTTCGGCACGACGATTCATTGCAAGCTCCCGTGAAGAGGTTGCCGCCACGACGCGACGATTCACGTCATGCGATCACAGGAGAAGACTAATCGGGGAATTTTGTTGCGACTATTATCGAAACAATAAATCTCCGTTGCCGAAACGGCATCGCACACGCGGCATCGCACACGCAGCATGGGACGACCGGCATGAAACATCACCATCTTCAGGAAACCTCGCTGCGCTATTTTCTCGAGGTCGTGCGATGCGGCTCGATCAGTGAAGCGTCGACGCGGTTGAATGTTGCCGGCTCGGCGATCAGCCGCCAGATCGCCAACCTCGAACAGGCGCTCGGCACGCCGCTGTTCGAGCGCCGGCCGCGCGGCATGGTCGCGAGCGCGGCGGGCGAAATGCTCGCCGCTTACGCGTTTCGCATGGCGCTCGAGGCGGACCGGCTGGTGCAGGACGTCGATGCGCTGCAAGGCTTGCGGCGCGGCCTGGTGCGGGTCGCGACCTCGGAGGGATTCGCGATCGAGTTTTTGCCGCAGGTGATCTCGGACTTCCGCGAAAAGTATCCGGGCATGATCTTCCAACTCCTGGTGAGCGCGCCGGCCGAGGTGACGCGGCGCGTGCGCAAGGGCGAAGCGGACATCGGCGTGACGTTCAGCCGGACGCCACAGAGCGAGATCAAGGTCGAGCACCGGCAGGCGGCGCCCGTCATGGCGGTGATGCGCCGCGGTCATCCGCTCGCGCGCTTCGAACAGGTATCGCTGTCGCAAGTGAGCGCTTATCCGCTCGCACTGCCCGACACCGGCACGACGATCCGGCAAGTGTTCGATATCGTCGCGAGCCAGTTGCGCCTCGTGATCGAGCCTGTCGTGGTGAGCAACTACATCGTGTCGCTCCATAATTTCGCGCTTGCGTCGGACGCCATTTCGATCGCGGGCGAAGTCACGGTTCGACACCGGCAACTGCGCGGCGAACTGGCGGTGATCCCGATTCATGACCTCGGCATGGACGCGCGCTGCATCGAATTGCAGACGCTCGTCGGCCGCACGCTGCCGAAGGTCGTGCAACTGTTTCTGGAGTTTCTGCGCGGCCGTTTCGCGGAAGCCGAGGCCGACAGCACGCGTTAGCGCATCGCGCTTCGCACGCGTTGCGCGGGCATCGCGTACCCGTTGTCCACCCCATTGCAACGGTTTTTTTTCCGTGAAACACTGCGCTCCATCTGCTGTGCCGGATTGCATTCCGGTATATCGGACAGCCGCGCATGAGCGCCTCAGCGTCGATTCAATCGCGCCGACCTTCTTTCTTTCCGAGCGGAACCCAAAATGAGATTTGTCAGAGAAAGCGCCAGATTCGCTTGTTTGTTCGCTGTGACCGGTCTGCTGGTGTTTGCCGGTTGCACGAAGGTCGCGCCGTCGGATCAGCCTGGGGCCGCGGCCGATTCGACGCTGAAACAGGTGCTTCAGCGCGGGACGTTGCGAGTGGGCGATTGCCTGACGTTTGCGCCGTTCGGCTTTTATGACAAGGACGGCCAGCCCGATGGCTACGACGTCGATCTCGCGAAAGAACTGGCGAAGCAGATGGGCGTGAAGCTCGAAGTCGTGAATACGACGAGCGCGAACCGTATTCCGAATCTGCAAACCAGCAAGGTCGACGTGGTGTTCTGCAACTTCACTCGCAATCTGGAACGGGCGAAGGAAATCGCGTTCACCAATCCGTATGTGGTGGCGAGCGAAGCGCTGCTGGTGAAGAAGAGCAGCGGCATCAAGTCCGTCAACGACATGGCGGATCGCACGATTGCCACCGTCAAGGGTTCGACCAATGGCGACGAAGTGCGCTCGCTGAACATGAAGGTGAAGATCCAGGAATTCGACAGCTCGCAAGCCGCGATCCTCGCGGTGAAGCAGGGCCAGGCCGACGCGATGATCGAGGACAACAACTTTCTCGCGTATCAGGCATCGCTCGATCCGAACCTGACCGTGACCGACGAAGCGCTGGTTCCGCTCGAATACAACGCATTCGGCGTCAAGGCGGGCGATCAGATCTGGCTCAACTACCTGAACCTGTTCCTGTTCCAGATCAACGCGTCGAAGATGAACGCGCAACTCTACAAGAAGTGGTTCGGCGCAGAGCCGCGCTTTCCGCTGAATCCGCAATACTGATCGGCGGTGGGCCGAATGCCGCGCGAGAGACGGAGGAACCATGAGCTATGAATGGGTGACCCTCGCGGGTTATTCGAACGATTTCGTTCGCGCCGCGTGGCTGACGCTCCAGGTCACGTTGCTCGCCTTCGCCATCGCCATGCTGCTCGGCTTGCTGACGGCGCTCGCAGGCGCAGCGCGCATCAGGTTGTTGCGAGTGGCCGCGCGTGTCTATATCGAGGCGATTCGCAACACGCCGGTGCTGCTGCAAATCTTCATCGTGTTCTTCGGTCTTCCTTCGCTCGGCGTCACGCTTAACGCCTATACGGCCGGTGTGATCGCGCTGGGCGTCAACGTCGGCGCTTATCTGGCTGAAGTGTTTCGCGCGGGTATCCAGTCGGTGCCGCGCGGCCAGTTGGAGGCCGCGTCGATTCTCGGGTTGGAACGCTCGCAGATTTTCATGGAGGTCGTGCTGCCGCAGGCGGCCCGCGCCGTTTATCCGGCGATCGTGAATAACCTGATCCAGCTTTTGCTCGGCACCTCGCTGCTGTCCGCAATCGCGTTGCCGGAGTTGAGCGGAACCGCGACCGTCATCAATGCGCGCACGCTGCTCTACATTCAAACGTTCGCGATCACGCTCGCCGCGTATCTGGTGCTGAGCAACGTGCTGTCATGGGCGGCGGGCCAGCTCGGCGCGCGGATTTTTCATCCGCCGCTCGTCATGAAGAAGCGCGCGCGCCGGCTGTTCTTCGCCGCGCGGCAAGCCGACCGCACGTAAGCGCCTCAACCGGAGATCGAACATGTCTAGCGACTTGCTGTTGACCAGCCTGTCGATCCTGCTGCAAGGATTATTGATGACGTTGCTGCTTTCAGCGGCATCGATTGTCGGCGGCACGCTGATCGGACTGCTCGCGGCGGTATTGCGCTCATTCGGGCCGTGGGGCACGCCACGCATCGCGCGGCTCTACACGGAACTGTTTCGCGGCACGCCCGTGCTGATCACGCTGATGCTGATCTATTTCGGTGTGTCGTACTTCGGCTATGCAATCGACGTGTTCGCGGCGGGAGCGTTGGGCCTGAGCATTTATCAAGGCGCCTATATCGCCGAGGTGTTCCGCTCGGGTATCGAGGCGGTCCCCAAGGGCCAATGGGAAGTCTCGCAGATTCTCGGCCTCAGCAAGACGCAAACGTTCTTTTCGGTGGCGCTGCCGCAAACCGGGAAGATCGTCATGCCGCCGCTCATCGGCCAGTATCTGTCGCTCATCAAGGATACGTCGATCGTCAGCATGATCGGCATGTCGGAGTTGATGCACGGCGGCCAGGCCATCGTCGACCGGGTCGGAAAACCGGTCGAAATCTATGGACTGGTCGCCGTGCTGTATTTCATCGTGTGCTTTCCGCTATCGCAGTGGGTGCGCCACCATGATCGAAGAAGGAGCGTGTTGTCATGACCAGCGTCATTACGTCGAAACCGATCATCAATCTTGCCGGCGTCAGCAAGTCGTTCGGCGCCACGCAGGTTCTGAAGAGCATCGACCTCGGCGTTAGCCCAGGAGAAGTCCTCGTGCTGATCGGCGCGTCCGGTTCCGGAAAAAGCACGGTGCTGCGCATCATGAGCGGTCTCGAAACCGCCGATGCGGGCGAGGTCTGGGTCAATGAAGTACCGCTGCACGACGCGCGCCGCGCGCGCGACATTCGCGGCCACGTGGGCATGGTGTTTCAGCAGTTCAACCTGTTTCCGCACAAGACCGCGCTCGGCAACGTGACGCTCGCGCTCATCAAGGCGCGCAAGATGAGCGCGGCGGACGCGCGCAAGCGTGGGCTCGAAGCGCTCGACCGCGTGGGTCTCGCCGATCGCGCCGAGCATTACCCGAGCCAGCTTTCGGGCGGACAGCAGCAGCGCGTGGCGATCGCGAGGGCGTTGGCCGTCGAGCCCGGCATCATGTTCTTCGACGAAGCCACGTCCGCGCTCGACCCCGAACTGGTCGGCGAAGTCACCGAGGTCATGCGCGGCTTGGCGCGCGATGGCATGACGATGGTTGTCGTCACGCACGAGATGGGCTTCGCACGCAAGACCGCTGATCGCGTCGTGTTCATGGACAAGGGTGTGATCGCGGAGCAGGGCGCTCCCGAACAGATTTTCGTGAATCCGCAGAACGAGCGCACGCGCCAGTTCCTGCATCGCGTACTCGACCACTAACGAAAACCTGTCGCCGACGGAGTTGAATGCATGCCTGCACCTGAATCATCGAGGGCGAGGGGAGTCCACCGCGTTGTCGGCATACTCAAGCAGTTGCATATCGCGCGGCGTCCGCTGACGATGCGCGAGTTGATCGAAGCGACCGGTGCGCCGCGTTCGAGCATCTACGAACTGGTCACGATTCTCACGGAAGCGGGATGGCTCGAAACCGCCGCGGACGGCAGCGTGTTTTTCGGCCGCGAGATGCATTACTACGGGTCCGACTATGCGGTGCACAACGATCTGATCAGCCGCGCGCATCAGGCGATTCTCGCGCTGGTCCGCAATCACGACGAGACCGCGCAACTGTGCATGCTCGAAGGCAACAAGTACACGGTGGTGTTGTCGGAGAACAGTTCTCGGCCGTTCAATATTAGTTCCGACATCGGCGTGAAGGTGCCGATTCCGTGGACCGCAACGGGCCGCCTATTGCTCGCGCACCTGCGCGCGAACGAGATTCGCGCGTTGATTCCAGACGAAGACTTCGTGCTCGACAATGGCCGGCGCGTTGAATTCGAGGCGTTTCTCAGCGACGTCGAACGCGCGGCCGAATTGGGTTACTGCTGCACCGAAGGGCTCTCGCACACGTTTCGCTACTGCATGGCTGCGCCCATTCGCGACCGCTCGGGCCTGGCCGTGGCCGCGCTTTGCTTCATGACGAGCCGCGACACCGCGCCGGAAAAGCGCGCGACGATGCTGGAAGATCTCATTCGCTCAGCAAAGGCGTTATCGCAGCCTTACGCGCGGTTGTAACGGCCACGAGCCGTTGGACTTTTGCCCGGAGCATTGCTCGAGTGCTGCCGCTGTCAGGTCTGCGCCGGGTTTGTCCGCTTCGCTTGCATGATCTTCTCCTTTCATCGACGAGTATGTCGCCCGGCATGGGTAGTCGCCCCATGTCGTTTGCTCCATGGAAACGCGCCGCGACGCAAAAGACAATAAAGACGCGTCAACCACCAGGAGAACGACATGCTTAGATTTATCTTTCTTTGCGCTGCACTGCTTTTCGCCGGCACGCCCGGCTACGCGGCGATTCAATTCAAGGACGGTTGGGACAGTCAGGAGAACAGCAACGTTGCGCAATACACGAAGTCGGAGGCGACGGAGTATTTGCGGAACAAGAGCACGGCGCTTCAGAAGATCATCGACGGTCCACAGGCCTGCGTGCTGGAAGTGACGAAAGGCTGTCATCAACCCGGCGACGCGCACTTCACGGTCAACGGCGCGAAGTCCACTTCCCGATGCAAGGTGGACAGCATCTATGTCGGCTCGAAGAGCGACCATGTCGCTTGTCCATAGAAGCACGGGCGACGCGCGGCGCGTCGGCTAGCGGCGTGGCGGCGGGGCACCCGGCTTGCGATCGCGGTCCTCTTTGTCCCGGCGCTCATCGCGATCCTTATGTTCATCGGTATTCCTGTTGTCGATGAACGGCGAATCGGTGTCGGTGCCCCCTTCGCTCAGCGCCGAGCGCGCGGCCTCGGCCAGTTTTTCATACTGCTTGCGGAAACGGCGTAGATCTTTTTCGTCGAGTTCCTCGAGATCGAGCAGCGCGTTGTGCGCGCCTTCCATTGCGCGGATCAGTTCGTCGAGCTTGATCTGCATGGCGGCCGTATCGCGGTTCTGCGTGTTCTGAATGAGGAACACCATCAGGAACGTGACGATCGTGGTCGATGTGTTGATCACCAGTTGCCATGTGTCGCTGAAGTGAAACAGCGGGCCGGTCAATCCCCAGGCGACCACCAGCCCAACGGCGACGACAAAAGTGGTGGGCCGTCCAGTCATTGTCGAAAGGTAGCTGGAGAACCTCGAAAACCATTTGCCGTTCATCCTGATCTCCGTTATTCGGTTTGATATACGGGATCATGGCATAGACGGCGGCGTGGCTTTCCTTCCTATCGGCGCTCATGCAAGGCACCGGCCGCCCAGTTGCATGGGGCGGTCGGCGATTCGTCAGACTGACAGGAACTAGGGCGCCACGAAAAAGACATCCGTGCGATTGGACGTGTTGCCCGAGTTGGTTTGAACGAAGAACGAGAGGAACGACGTGCCTCTTGCATCCAGGCCCGAATAGTCACCGAGGAAGAATCCCCCGGCAACGGGCGCGGTCATCATGTCGAACGGACCGGACAGCTTCAACTCACTGCCGAAACTGGCGCCGCCGTTGGTCGAGGTGGTCTGCCAGTAGTTGGTCGGCAGCGTCGTCGTGTTGCTTGCCGCGAGGTCGCGGAAATCGTAATACGTGACGGCGACTGTTCCGGCCGAATTGACGCGAACCGACGGATTGAACGCGGGTTTTCCAGAGGGCGTGTTCACGCGAATCGGTGCGCTCCACGTCCGCCCGCCATCTGTCGACGTCGACAGTGCGATCTCGTCGTACTGGCCGCCGTTGAAACGCGAGTCCTGCCAGACGACATAGAGTTGCCCTGTCGCCGGATCGATCGCCGGTTCGGGGATGATGTCGCCGGTGCGCACCGGCTGTCCCGTGTTGGGGTCCGTGACCGAAACGGTTTGCAGACCCGAAATGATCTGCGGCTTGCTCCATGTGGCGCCGTCGTCGGTCGACCTGACGAACGCGACCTTGCCGGCCGCCTTGCTGAACGGCGGGCTGATCAGATCGAAGAAGTTGTACAGCGTGCCGTCCTGCGAGTTGACCACGATCTGATTGCCGATCGTCTGCTGGCGCGCGGGGGTGTCCACGATGACTGACGGTGAGCTCCAGGTCACGCCGCCGTCGACGGTCCTCGCGAACATCGCCGGGCCCCGGAAGGCGGCGGTATGCAGGTTGGCGTAGGGGTTGCCGTTCGGCAGTTCGAGCCGGTCCCAGACCGCGTAGGCCACCCCGGCCTTGATGGGATTCGCCGTCACCGATTCCTTGTCGTTGAAGAATTGCAGTGTCGGCTCATTGTCGGCGATGAGAACACTCAGATTCCCCCAGCTCTGGCCGCCGTCCCGGGAAACGGCCGCGCCCACCGCATTGCTGTTGTTAGACTGGTTAAATGAAATGGACACGGAGTAGGCGGTGCCGTCCGGACCGATGGACACCCACGGGTCGGAAGCGCGCTCATATCCGAGACCGTTGGCGCAGGCGCTGAAGGGCAGCGGCGTCTGTCTCCACGTCAGGCCGCCATCGAACGAGAAGCCTGCCACGAGCCCATGCGCGCCGCCGTTCGACCATCGGTCCTGTTGCCAGACTCCGATGAGATTGGAAGGATTGGTGGGATTCACGGCCAGCCACGGTTCGACCTCGGCGTTCACGTAGAGCGTGCCGGGCCCGCCAATGTTGCAGCTTGCAAACGGACTGGCGCCCGAAACAAGCGTGGGCGCAGCCCCGCTCGTGGTGCTGGCCGCCAGCATGACGGCGAACGGAATTCCGGCCAGATACTGAACAGACTTGTTGCGTCGCATGAAAGACTCCTTTTTATATGCGACCCATAACAGTTGGAGCGGCAGCTTCCACGCAGCCTGGAAAGGAGAGATTCGCATTGCTCGGCTCGGCTGATACGCCCGCGATGAACGTCTCGAAAGCGCCCGCCTGGTTCGCCATTTTTTTCGTCGGTTCTACTGCCGCTTCAATGCTACGGGCCGCAAGCGCTGGATACCGTCAGCGCGTCGGCTACGGACTTCGTTACGAACACGGTCTGCGTTGCTGGCTGAAGGACGTGCGTCCGCCTTGGCGTCCATTTGCGCCAAGGACAACCATCAAGGATTGAAAAAGAATTTAGGTCGTACGAACCGCGCCGCCAGCGATTTTTTGTAACATGCCGCACGGCGCTGCGGCGCGCAACGCTGGCGGCCCAGTCCAACAATGAAAATGCACGGGCCGCGCGAGCGCGCAGACGCCAGGGGAAACGCGGCGAAGTAAACGAATGGAACATGTGGCGGTGACAACGCTCGTTGGCCCGAGTGGGGAATGTGCGCGGTGCAGCATAAGCCCGTGCGCCTCAGCCAACAAAAAAGGCGGCACCCAAAAGTGCCGCCCCCTCAAACCTTCCCGCCATACCGCCGCGGTTACCGCACCTTGCCCGCCTTCCACGCGGACAGCAACTGCTCGTACTTCACCGTTTCGCCCTTCGGCTTTTCGTTAGCGAGCTTCTTCCACGGCGCGTGCTGATCGGACAGCCACTTCGACGGATCGCTTTCCGCATTCAACTGCGGCGCGCACACCTTCATGCCCGCGCGCTGCAGCCGGCTCATGACCTGGTCCATTTCCTTCGCGAGATTATCCATCGCGGCTTGCGGCGTCTTTTCGCCCGCCACCGCGGTCGCGACGTTCTTCCACCACAATTGCGCCATCTTCGGATAGTCCGGCACGTTGTTGCCGGTCGGCGTCCACGCGACCCGCGCCGGGCTGCGGTAGAACTCGATCAAACCGCCGTACTTGTCCGCGTTCTTGGTGAAGTAATCGCTATGAATGTCGGAATCGCGAATGAACGTAAGACCGGTGATCGACTTTTTCAGCGACACGCTCTTGGACGTCACGAAC
Organism: Paraburkholderia terricola; assembly: GCF_003330825.1. NCBI lineage: Bacteria > Pseudomonadati > Pseudomonadota > Betaproteobacteria > Burkholderiales > Burkholderiaceae > Paraburkholderia > Paraburkholderia terricola. Next base: position 614,279 of record NZ_CP024942.1, on the reverse strand, counting down.
TGCGCATACAGCCACGCGGCGGCGCGCTGGTTCGGCGGCGTGGACTTGAAGAACGTCCACGAGCCGACGTCCTGGTAGCCGTTCTGCATGCCGTCCTTCCAGTACGGACCGTGCGGCGACGGCGCCATGCGCCACTTCGGCGTACCGTCGGCATTGGTCACGTTGCCGGGCTTGAGCATCGACGCCGTGAACGCGCTGTACCAGAAGATCTGCTGCGCGATCTTGCCTTGCGCCGGCACGGGGCCCGCTTCGCTGAACGTCATGCCCGAGGCTTCGGGCGGCGCGTATTTCTTCAGCCAGTCGATGTACTTCGTCGTCGCGAAGACGGCGGCCGGGCTGTTGGTGCCGCCGCCGCGCGAGACCGATGCCCCGACCGGATGACAGCCATCCGGCGTCACGCGAATGCCCCATTCGTCGACCGGCATGCCGTTCGGAATGCCTTTGTCGGCCTCGCCCGCCATCGAGAGCCACGCATCGGTGAACCGCCAGCCGAGCGACGGATCTTTCTTGCCGTAATCCATGTGCCCGTAGACCTTCTCGCCGTCGATCGTCTTGACCTCGTTCGTGAAGAAATCGGCGATGTCCTCATACGCGGACCAGTTCACCGGCACGCCGAGTTCGTAGCCGTATTTCGCCTTGAACTTGTCCTGCAAGTCCTTGCGCGCGAACCAGTCGGCGCGGAACCAGTAAAGGTTGGCGAACTGCTGGTCGGGCAACTGATAGAGCTTCTTGTCGGGCGCCGTCGTGAAGCTCGTGCCGATGAAATCCTTCAGATCGAGACCGGGATTCGTGTACGGCTTGCCTTCGCCCGCCATGTAGTCGGACAGCGGCACGATCACGCCATAGCGATAGTGCGTGCCGATCAGATCCGAATCCGAGATCCAGCCGTCGTAAATGCTTTGACCGGATTGCATCGACGTCTGCAGCTTTTCGACGACGTCGCCTTCCTGGATGATGTCGTGCTTCACCTGAATGCCGGTGATTTCGGTGAACGCCTTGGCCAGCGTTTTCGATTCGTACATGTGCGTGTCGATCGTTTCCGACACCACGTGAATCTCCTTCACGCCCTGCGATTTCAGTTTCGCGGCCGTGTCGACGAACCACTTCATTTCGTCCATCTGCTGCTGCTTCGACAGCGTGCTCGGCTGAAATTCGCTGTCGACCCATTTCTGCGCCTCGGGCATGCCGGCCAGCGCCGCGTGGTTCGCAAAGGCCCCCGCGACAATGCCCGCGACCGCGAGCGCGACGATCCGTCTCCTCTGTTGCATGGTCTTCTCCTGTGTCTCCACACCCCTTGGATCATCTTCCTGCGCCCGCCCGGGGCATCAACGGGAGCCGGTATTTTTTCAGTTGCGCCGCAGCGTCAGCCTTTCCACATGATCGCCAGAAGCACGAGCATCGAGGCCGCGAAGCCCGGCCACGCATTCGCGCCTTCGGCGCCGATGCCGATCCACGCGAGGTTGATGTACGCGGCGGTGAGAAGGCCAATGAACAGCCGGTCGCCGCGCGTGGTGGCGATCGGCAGAAAACCCTTGCGTTCGATGGTGGGCGAACGGAGTTCCCACACGGTCATGCCGGCTAGCATCAGCACCACGCAGCCGAAGAAGATCGCCACCTCGGGCGTCCAGTACATCCACGTCAGCATCACACTCTCCCCATTGCGAAGCCCTTGGCGATGTAGTTGCGCACGAAGTAGATCACCAGCGCGCCCGGCACGATGGTGAGCACACCCGCCGCCGACAGCACGCCCCAGTCCATGCCCGCCGCCGACACGGTGCGCGTCATCACGGCCGCGATCGGTTTCGCGTTGACGGTGGTCAGCGTGCGCGCGAGCAGCAGTTCGACCCAACTGAACATGAAGCAGAAAAACGCCGTCACGCCCACACCCGATTTGATCAGCGGCAGGAAAATCTTCACGAAGAAGGCGGGGAACGTATAGCCGTCGATATAAGCGGTCTCGTCGATTTCACGCGATACGCCGGACATGAAGCCTTCGAGAATCCACACCGCGAGCGGCACGTTGAACAGCATGTGGGCGAGCGCGACGGCGATATACGTGTCCATCAAACCGACGCTCGAATAGAGCTGGAAGAACGGCAGCAGGAACACGGCGGGCGGCGTCATGCGGTTGGTGAGCAGCCAGAAGAACATGTGCTTGTCGCCGAGAAAGCGGTAGCGCGAGAACGCATACGCGGCGGGCAGCGCGACCAGCACCGACATCACCGTATTCATCAGCACGTAGATGATCGAGTTGATGTAGCCCCAGTACCACGAGGGATCGGTGAAGATCACCTTGTAGTTCTCGAAGGTCACGTGATGCGGCCAGATGGCGAACGTCGACATCGTTTCCTCGTTGGTGCGCAACGAGATCGACAGCATCCAGTAGAGCGGAATCAGCGCGAACAGAATGTAGACGAGCAGCACCAGCGTGCGCGTCCAGCGGCGGTCATTGCGCATGGTCGTCTCCGGTGGCGGCCGCGGTGCCCGTGGTGGCGGGGCCGCCCTTGCCGACGCGCTCCATCCAGTTATAAAGGATGAAACACAGCAGCAGGATGATCAGGAAATAGATCAGCGAAAAGGCCGCGGCCGGGCCGAGGTCGAATTGGCCGACCGCTTTTTGCGTCAGATACTGGCTCAGGAACGTGGTGGAGTCGCCGGGGCCGCCGCCGGTCAGCACGAAGGGCTCGGTGTAGATCATGAAGCTGTCCATGAAGCGCAGCAGCACCGCGATCATCAGCACGCCGCGCATCTTCGGCAACTCGATGTAGCGGAACACGGCGAAGCGGCTCGCGCCGTCGATTTCGGCGGCCTGGTAGAACGCGTCGGGAATCGCGCGCAATCCGGCGTAGCAGAGCAGGGCGACGAGCGGTGTCCAGTGCCAGATGTCCATCACCAGCACGGTGACCCACGCGGCGGTGGGGCTCGCGGTGTAGTTGTATTCGATGCCCGAGACGTTGAGCACGTAACCGAGCAGGCCGATATCCGGGCGGCCGAAAATCTGCCAGATGGTGCCGACCACGTTCCATGGAATCAGCAAGGGCATGGCGAGCACGACGAGCGCCGCCGACGCGCGCCAGCCCGAAGCCGGCATCGCCAGCGCAAGGCCGACGCCGAGCGGAATCTCGAACAGCAGCACGCACGCCGAAAAGATGATCTGCCGGCCGAGCGCGCCGCGCAGGTCGCCGTCGTTCATGATCGCGCGGAACCACTCGGTGCCGACGAACACATGCTGCGTCGGGCTGATGATGTCCTGCACCGAATAGTTGACCACGGTCATCAGCGGCAGGATCGCGGAGAACGCGACGCAGATGAACACCGGCACGACCAGCAGCCACGCCTTCTGGTTGATGGGCTTGTTCATCGTGCGATCCTTTCGTCGTTGGCGAAGAACACGGTTTCGGGCGCGGCGAGACGCAGCCAGAGCGAGCCTTCATTCAGTTGCACATGAGGATCCACCTTCGCCTTGAACACATTGCCGTCGCATTGCGCGGTGACCAACTGGTAGTTGCCGAGTTGTTGCGTGCGCAGCAGTTGCGCCTTCACCGCGCCGGCCTCGCCGCTGCCGGCGAGGCGCACGAACTCGGGGCGGATGCCGAGCGTCAGCGTGCCGTTCGCATGCTTGAGCGTGGCGAGCGTGTTCGCGTCGAGTTGCAGGCGCTGCGAGCCGACTTTCACGCCATCGGCATCGAGATCGACCGGGCACAGATTCATCCCCGGACTGCCGATGAAATAGCCCACGAACGAATGATCGGGCCGCAGGAACAGCGCTTCCGGTCCGCCTTTCTGCACGACGCGGCCATTGGTCATCACGACCACTTCGTCGGCGAACGTGAGCGCTTCGACCTGATCGTGCGTGACGTAAATGAGCGTGAGCTTGAGTTGCTGATGGATCTTCTTGAGCTGACGGCGCAGGATCCACTTCATGTGCGGATCGATCACGGTGAGCGGTTCGTCGAACAGGATCGCCGCGACGTCCTTGCGCACGAGCCCGCGCCCGAGCGAAATTTTCTGCTTCGCGTCCGCCGAGAGATTGCTCGCCTTGCGCGGCAATTCGCGCGTCATGTCGAGAATCTCCGCGACTTCATGCACGCGCTTGCGCACTTCGGCGGCGGCGATCTTGCGGTTGCGCAGCGGAAACGCGAGGTTGTCGAACACGCTCATCGTGTCGTAGATCACCGGGAACTGGAACACCTGCGCGATGTTGCGCTCGCGCGGGCTCATCGCGGTGACGTCGCGTCCGTCGAACAGCACCTTGCCTTCCGACGGCGTGACGAGTCCCGAGACGATGTTCAGCAGCGTGGACTTGCCGCAACCGGAGGGCCCCAGCAGCGCATACGCGCCGCCGTCTTCCCAGACCATGCTCATCGGCTGCAACGCGTAATCCTCGAGCGAGGCGGGAGCGGGGCCGTGATGCGCGCCGGGTTTCACACCGGGTTTCACACCATAAGCGTGCGCGAGATTCTGAAACTCAATGCGCGCCATGAGTCGCCTCCGGGCCGGACAGCAGTTTGGTGTCCGCGCCGAATATGAACAGTTCGTCGGGGTCGATGAACACGTCGAGCTGCGTGCCGAGTTCGATCTGATGCACGCCCTGCAACTGCGCGATCAGGTCGATGCCGCCGGTGTGCGTATGCAGGTGCAGGAAGGTTTCGGAACCGCTCAGTTCGGCGAGTTCGAGCCGGCACGGCACGGCGACCGATTGCGCCGTGCGCGGCGCGAGCCGCAAGTGGCCCGGGCGAATGCCGATGCGGCACGTGCCGGCGCCGTTCGCCGCCTGCCTGACCGGCACCTCGATGCCGATCGGCAGACGCGCGGTGCCCTGGGCGGTCAGATCGCTGACGAGCATGTTCATCGGCGGATCGTTGAAAACGGCGGCCACTTCGACGCTGGCGGGCGCGTTGTAGACGTCGAGCGTCGGGCCGTGCTGCAACACGCGTCCCTTGTCGACGATCGCCGTATAGCCGCCGAGCAGCAGTGCCTCCAGCGGCTCGGTGGTCGCGTAGACCACGGTCGTCTTGCCGTCGGCGAAGAGCGTGGCGAGTTCCACGCGTAATTCCTCGCGCAGCTTGTAGTCGAGATTCACCAGCGGTTCATCGAGCAGCACCAGCGAAGCGCGCTTGACGAGCGCGCGCGCGAGCGCGCAGCGCTGCTGCTGGCCGCCGGACAGTTCGGCCGGACGCCGTTGCAGCAGATGTTCGATATGCAGTCTCGCCGCGACTTCATTGACGCGCCGCGTCACTTCGTCGGCGGCGGTCTTTTGCAGTTTGAGCGGCGATGCGATGTTGTCGAACACCGTCATCGCCGGATAGTTGATGAACTGCTGATAGACCATCGCGAGGTTGCGTCGCCGCACGCTCACGCCGGTGACGTCCCGGCCGTCGGCCAGCACGCGGCCCGTGGCCGGCTTGTCGAGTCCTGCCATGACGCGCATCAGCGTGGTCTTGCCCGCCTGGGTCGGCCCGAGCAGCACGTTGATGGCACCGGGGACGAGCCTCAGATCGACGCCGTACAGATGCGTCTGCCCGCCCGAAACGACGGTGACCCGCTCCAGTTCCAAGACCAAATTGCTCTCCTTTTTTGTGTCGCTTTTCGGTGCTGCGGTTGCTGCTGGACGTCAGATAGCCGCGCTGGCGGCGTCGCGTTCATGGCCCGTTCAAGCGGGCGGCATTCGCCTGCGCGCCCGGCGGGCGAAATGAACTTTCAGCGCGCCGTGAGGCGAAAAGTTGCGGGCTGGAACCTTGCTTGAGGTGGTGTTGCTCATCCATTTGTCTCCGGCTTTTTTATGCCGCTGCTCTGTATGCGAGGCGGGTACTTATGTTCAGAATGGAAATCAAAACAACAAATAAGATGTTCCTTTTTGTTCGTTTACGTATAAATCGGGGTTAACCATACAAATGCGAAACATTTGTGGTCGATACCCCTTACGAGCGATGGAATAACGGATTACGCAGCCGGCATGCATGCGCGGCGGTCTGAAAGTTGGCGGTCAGCGTAGCAGAAAGAGGCGGCAAGAGGAGATCGCATGGGATGCGATATTTGGTGGGGCGTCCCGCAGACCCTTGAGCCCGCGAATCGCCATCCTCGAACCGTGTTGAAGGTATGCGCGCGGGCGGCGCGAGAGCGCGCCGGCAGGCGCGAACCGGCCCTACAGGCCGATGCGGGTCTCGGCAGCCGGTCCGTTCACTCGGGGAGCGTTGTCCGTATGGGCCGGCTCTTGTGTATAGGAGGGATGCCAGCCGCCGAGCAATCGGTCGATCGCCTCCCGAGCGTCGCGCAACGCGTCGGCCAGAGACTCGCTGCTCGACGCGACGTGGGAAAAACCGGTCCCGCCGCGCTCCCGCACGGCCATCAGGCGTCCGCCCAACTGCCGCGTGATCGTGCGGCGCAAGCGCACGCCGTGGCCGTGGCCGTCGTGCGGCACGGCTTCGATCAGTACATGAAATCCGCGATACGTTTCGCTGAGTTGTTGCGCCATGTTCGAGCCGTCGTCAGGAAGAGTGAGCGTCAGACGGCAGCCGCCGCCTCGACGGGCCGCTTGAGCAGCCCAACGGCGAGCGCCGTCACGATGGTGCCCGCCGCGATCGCCACCACGTACATGGCCAGATGCGTGACCGCGTTCGGAATCGGCAGCACGAAAATCCCGCCGTGCGGCACCTTCAGTTCGACGCTCGACGCCATCGAAATCGCGCCCGTGATCGCCGAGCCGATCACGCACGCCGGGATAATCCGCATCGGGTCGCGCGCGGCGAACGGAATCGCGCCTTCCGTGATGAAGGCCATGCCGAGCACCGCGGCGGCGTTGCCGGCTTCGCGTTCGTCGGTGACGAAACGGTTGCGGAAGATCCACGTGGCGAGCGCGATGCCGAGCGGCGGCGTCATGCCGGCGGCCATTGCGGCCGCCATCGGCGTGTACACCTGACTCGCGATCAGGCCGGTGCTGAACGCGTAGGCCGCCTTGTTCACGGGACCACCCATGTCGAACGCCATCATCGCGCCGAGCAGCAGGCCGAGCGTGACCGCGCTGCCGGTCTGCATCGAGCGCAGCCAGTCTTCGAGGCCGTGCAGCGCGGTGGCGACCGGCGTGCCGACCACGTAGATCATCAGCAGGCCGACCACGAGCGTCGACACCAGCGGGATGATCAGCACGGGTTTCAGTCCTTCGAGATTGCGGTGCAGTTTCAGCTTGCGGCTGATCAGCAAGGCCGTATACCCGGCGAGAAAGCCGGAGATGATGCCGCCCAGAAAACCTGCCCCGAGGCTCGCGGCGAGCATGCCGCCCACCATGCCCGGCGTGATGCCCGGCCGGTCGGCGATCGAATACGCGATGTAGCCCGACAGCACCGGCACCATCAACGCGAAGGCCGACTTCGCGCCGATCTGGAACAGCGCCCATGCGAGCGTGCCTTTATGAGCGTCGTCGAATGCGTAAATGCCGCCCAGGGCGAACGAGATCGCGATCAGCAAACCGCCCGCGACCACGAACGGCAGCATGAACGACACGCCCGTCATCAGGTGACGATAGGGGCCGGACGACTTCGCCGAGCGTTGTTTCTTGGCCGCCGCGACCTGGTCTGCGAGGGCGCCACCGCCCGCGCTTGCGCTCTGAGCGGCTCCGTCGACGGTCGCCTCGGCGATCGCCCTTTCGATCAGCGCCGCGCCTTTGCCGATTGCGCCTTTAGTGCCCGTTTCATAGAGCCGCTTGCCGCGAAAGCGGCTCTTGTCGACCTGCGTATCGGCGGCGATCACCACGAGGTCCGCCGCCGCGATCTGCTCGTCGCTCAGCGTGTTCTGCGCGCCGACCGAGCCTTGCGTTTCGACGTGAATGTCGTGTCCCAGCGACTTCGCGCCTTGCGCGAGTCCCTCGGCGGCCATGAAGGTGTGCGCGATGCCGGTCGGGCACGAGGTAATCGCGACGATCTTGAGCGCGCGCGGCGAGGTTTGCGCGGCCGCGGCGTTCCTCGGCGCATCCGCGCCGACGCTCGCCGCCACGCGCGCCAGCACCGCATCGGCTTCGCGGATCGCATCGTCGAGCGAAATGCGATGAATCGTCTTGCCCGCGAACGGCGTTTCGTCGACGCGCTCGCCCGCGTCGGCGGCGATCAGCACAGCGTGCGCCGCGTCGATCTGCTCGGCGTTCAACGGCTCGTGAACGCCGAGCGCGCTGCGCGTTTCCACCGCGAGCGAGGCGCCGCGTTTTTGCGCCGCGCGGTTCAAGGCTTGCGCCGCGACCATCGGCGACGCGCTTTGTTGCGGGGACGATACCAGTCCAATCAGCTTGTCCATTGCTCTCTCTGGCTTACACGGCTTGATGTTGGGTGACGCGCGGCGGATTCGCGGCGACGCTGAAGGTGACGAGTTCGACTTGCGCGGCGAGGGCGTCGAGGCTCGCGTGATCGGGCAAGTGCGGGCCGACCCGCGCGAGCTTGCCCGCCGCGAACGCGGTGGCCCGTTGGCCGACCGAGGGCCACGGGCGCGCTTCGATGAGACTCGCGACGAGGCCCGCCACCAGCGCGTCGCCCGCGCCGACCGTGCTGGACACCGGCACGCGTAAAGGCGCGGCGCGCCAGCCCTCGTAGGCTGATGTCTTGTCGCCCGATGCGCGCGTCACGCCCAGCGCGCCACGCTCGCCCAGCGAAACCACCCCATACGCAATGCCGCGTTCCACGAGTTCGCAGGCCGCATGAATCAGCGCGTCGTCGTCGGCGAGCGAGCGGCCGAGCGCCGCTTCCAGTTCCGCGCGATTCGGCTTCACCAGATCCGGCAGACCGTCCGGCTCGCCGGCGCGCAATGCGTCGGCGAGCGGCGCGCCGCTCGTATCCAGCGCGACGCGCGCGCCCGCCGCATGCAACGCACGCGTGATGCGCCGATAGAACGACACGTCGACACCCGGCGGCAGACTGCCCGCCAGCACGAACCAGCGCCCAGGCTCGGCGAGTTCGACCACGCGCCGCTCCAACGCGTCGACATCGGCCGCGCCCGGCAGCGAGGTCGCGAGATTGATGTCGGTGGTTTCGTTGCGTGCGGTATCGACGAGCTTCACGTTGATGCGCGGACGTCCCGCGATTCGCACGAAGCGGTCGACGATGTGCTTGTCGGCGAACATCGCGTCGAATGCGGCGGCGTCCTCGGCGCCGAGCAGGCCCGTGGCGATCGTCGTCATGCCGTAGTCGGCGAGACAGCCCGCGACGTTCACGCCCTTGCCGCCCGCGTTGAATTCGAGCGACGCCGCGAGATTCACCTCGCCGAGCGCGAGGTTGGCGACGCGCACGGTTTGATCGAGCGCCGGATTCGGTGTGACGGTGACGACGGTTTTCATGCCGCCGCCTTGATCTCGGTGTTATCCAGCGCGCGGACCGCGTCGACGTCCTCGCAATCCAGCGCGCGGCGCGCGAGCGCCTGCATCGCGTCGAGCCGCGACGCGCGCAGCCGCGATTTGACGGCGGGAATATCGCGCGAGCTCATCGACAGTTCGTCGACGCCGAGACCCGCGAGAATCGACGCGCCGAGCGGATCGCCCGCGAGACCGCCGCATACGCCGACCCATTTGCGATGGCGGCGCGCGCCGTCGACGGTCTGCTTGATCATGCGCAGCACGGCGGGGTGCAGGCTCTCGGCCATGCGCGCGAGTTCGGGATGCTCGCGGTCCACGGCCAGCACGTATTGCGTCAGATCGTTGGTGCCGATCGAGAAGAAATCGACCAGCGCGGCGAAGTGATCCGCGAACGCCGCCGCCGACGGCGTTTCGACCATGATGCCGAGCGGCACTTTCGGCGCGTCGAGTTCGGCGCGCACGGTTTCGGCGAGCGCGATGGCCTGGCGCGCCTCGTCGAGCGTGGAGACCATCGGGAACATGATCCACAGCGGGCCATCCTTGGCGGCGCGGTAGAGCGCGCGCAATTGCGGCACGAACAGGTCCGGGCGGCGCAGGCACAGGCGCACGCCGCGCACGCCGAGGAACGGATTCGATTCGTGCGGCAGGTTCAGATACGGCACCTGCTTGTCGCCGCCGATGTCGAGCGTGCGAATGATCAACTGACGCCCGCCGCTCGCTTCGACCATGCGCCGATAGCAATCGTATTGTTCGTCTTCGCTCGGCGCGTCGTGGCGCTCCAGAAACAGGAACTCGGTGCGCATGAGTCCGACGCCGTCCGCGCCGTTGGCGAGCGCGTCGCGCACCTGGTCGGGTCGCGTGATGTTCGCGCCGATCTCCAGCACGTGGCCGTCGAGCGTCGCGGCGGGCAGCGCGCGGTTGGCCGCCGCGCGCTGCGCTTCCTCGGCCAGTTGCAATTGCGTTTGCCGCGCGCGCTCGCGGTCGCGCGCCGACACGCCGACATAGAGACGACCGCCGCTGCCGTCGAGCACCGCGTCGCTGCCGTCGGCGATCTCCATCAACGCCGCGCCGCACGCGACCGCCGCCGGCACGCCGAGCGTGCGCGCGAGAATCGCGGTGTGCGACGTGGGTCCGCCCGACACCGTGCAGAAGCCGAGCGTGACGGCCGGGTCGAGCATCGCGGTGTCGGAGGGCGTGAGGTCTTCGGCGATCAGGATGGCGGGCGTGTCGAGCCGCGTGTCGGTCGCCACGTTTTCGCCGAGGTGCTTCAGCACTCGCCGCGCGACGTCGCGCAAATCGGTGGCGCGCGAGGCGAGCAGCGGATCGGGCAGGGCGGCGAGGCGCGCGGCCTGTTGCTCGGCCGCCTGATGCCAGGACCAGGCCACGCCGTGGCCGTCGAGCAGCAGACGCGCGGCTTCGGTGAACAGGTCCGTGTCGTTCAGCAGTTCGCGATGCGCCGCGAAGATTTCGGCTTCCGCCGCGCCGAGGCGCGCGGCGGTGTCGCGGGTGAGGGCGTCGAGTTCGTCGGCGGTTTTGCGCAGCGCTTCGTCGAGCCGATGCGTGGCTTCGACGGTCTCGCCGGGGCGGTCCTGAATTTCCAGGCGCGCGGTGCGCAGCACGCGTACCGGTCCGATCGAAAAGCCGGGACCGGCGCTGACGCCTTCGAACACCGTCGCCGGGTCGAGCGGCGTCCACGATACAGGCTGTGCTTTTTGACGGCGCGCGCGAGCCGCCGCGGCGCGCTCGTGTTCTTCCGCCGACAACGCTTCGATGGTGCGTTTCAACGCGGCCAGCGCGTCCGCCGCATCGACGCCTTGCGCGGACAACACCAGGTGCGCATTCGCGGTCGCGCCCAGTTGCAGCAGGCTGACGAGGTTCTTCGGATCAGCGGCGAGCTTGCCGTTGCGCACGCGCAAGGCGGCCTGATAGCGCTTGGCGGTCGCCACCCAGGCGCTGGCCGGGCGAGCGTGCAAGCCGTGCGGATAGTCCAGCACCAGTTCGACGCCCTGCTCGAAATCCGCGGGCGTCGCGTCGATCACCTCGGCGGCGTTGGCGGCGTTGGCGGCGGCGCCGTTCAGCGCGTCGACCAGCACCTGTGGATCGCGCGCTTCGACCAGCGCCTGCAATTGCCGCGGATCGCCGATCAGACGCGTGAGACGTTGCAGCAGCGCGATGTGTTCGTCGGATTGCGCGGCGATCGCGACCACCAGATTGGCGCGCTCGCCGTCGTGCCATTCGACGCCTTCGGGCAATTGCAGCACGGCCACGCCGGTGCGCCGGATCAGATGGCGGTCTTCCTGCATGCCGTGCGGAATCGCGACGCCGTTGCCCAGATACGTGTTCGAGACTTTTTCGCGGCCCTGAAGACTGTCGACGTAAGCGGGCTCGATATAACCGGCGGCGGCCAGCAACTGGCCGGCCTGGACGATCGCCTCGTGTTTCGAGCTTGCACGTGCGTTCAGTCGAACCAGCTCTGCGGTAAGCAGCGACGGCATCGCGTCTCCTGAAATCGAATCGTTGAAGTGTGCCTATTGGAATCGATACCACTTTGCGCGTCAAGCCTGAACCGGTGTTACGGATTTCAGTGAAAATCGCGGAAAGCCAGGTAGAATGGCCGGAAAACGCCAATTGGCCGGTACTCGCCGCGACGCGGCGAATTCACTGGCATGAATGCAATCCAGGGAAAATACTGAGCGGTTCAAGGAATCGATACCACTTCATGAATCTACGAATCAAGGATGTTGCCGAAGCGGCAGGAGTGTCGGTCACGACCGTCTCGCGTGTGCTGTCGAACAACGGGCCGGTGCGCGATGCGGTGCGTCAGCGGGTGCTCGGCGCAATCGAGCAATTGGGTTATCGCCCGAACGCCGCCGCGCGTCGGCTGCGTTCGGGCGACACGGCCACCATCGGCCTGATCGTGTCGGACGTGCGCAACCCGTTCTTTACCGAGGTCAGCCGCGCGGTGGAAGACGCCGCATATCAGCAGGGGCTGCGCGTGATTCTCTGCAACACGGACGAAAACAGCGAAAAGGAGGCGATGTATCTGCGGCTCATGGAAGAGGAGCGCGTGACGGGCTGCATCTATTCGCCGACTCACGACGCCGCGCAGCGCTTCAAGGCGCAGGCCTACGATTTCCCGGTGGTGATGATCGACCGCGCCGGTCCCGCGGGCAGCGCGGATGCGGTGGTGCTCGATAACCGCGACGCGGCGGCGCGTCTCGTCGAGCATCTGGTAGAGCGGGGCTATCGGCGCATCGCCGGGCTGTTCGGCAACGCCAGTACCACGGGCCGCGAACGTCACGACGGTTTTGCGCAGGCGCTGGGTCGGCATGGCTTGCCGGTGCGGGCGGAGTTCGTCGAGCCGAGCCCGGAGAGCGCGCTGCGGCATGTCGGCGCGTGGCTCGCCGACGATCCGGCGTCGCGGCCGGATGCGATCGTCGCGAGCAACGGCTTGCTGCTGCTCGGTGCTTACCGTGAAATGCGGGCGCGCGGCGCGACGCCCGGCGCGGACATCGCGCTCGCCGGTTTCGACAACGACTCGTGGACCGATCTCGTGACGCCGGGCATTACCGTCATCGCGCAGCCGGTGTACGAGATCGGCAAGATCGCCATGCAGTTGCTGACACAGCGGCTCGCGGACCCGTCGATGTCGACGCGTTCGCTGGTTCTGCCCGGCGAGTTGGTGATTCGCGGGTCGACGGCGGCGCGGTAGGTGGGGGGTAAGGCGGCGCCTTGTCTGTTCGACGCGCTTCCCACGTTTGTATCGCGTCGGTGTTTGGGAGCGCTTTGCTGTTCGATCTCGGTTATGTCGGGCCGGCGGTCGCTGTGCGCGCTGTGGGCCGCAGGGCTGATTTCATCGAGCGCGGGTTGGTGACGAAATTCGCCGCGGGCGTGACCGGCGGCTTTGGCTTTGGCTTCCGCTTCGCGCTTGCGGCGAGCGCGTTCTTCGCGTTCATGCGCGTGCTGGGACGAGGCTGAGCGCAAGGCTCGGTACTCGCCCGACCTCGTAGTTCGCCTCTTCGACCCCTTCGGCTAGTTCAACCCCTTCGACTAGTTCGAACCCTTCAGCTAGTTCAAACCGTGGCGTCTCAAGCCGACTCACTCAACGCCGGCTCCCTGACGATCTGTTCGAGGATCGCCTGCATCAAGCCCGGAAAGCGGGCGTCCAGTTCCGCGCGCCGCAGCGAATTCTGATGCACGGTGCCGGCGACGCGCGTGCGCACCAGCCCCGCTTCACGCAGGATCCGAAAGTGATGGGACACGCTCGACTTGGGGCGCCCGCCGTCGAGTTCGCCGCAGGTGGCTTCTTCGACCAAGGCGAGCCGCCGGACGATATCGAGCCGGGCGGGGTCGCTGAGAGCATGGAACAGCCGTCCGAGCGTCAAGTCCTCGGCGGCGGGATGGTTATAGGTGCGCATTGTGCAGATGGTAAAGGTTTCTGCGATACTCATAGTTCGATGTTTATCGAACTATCGTACGAGCTTATACACAGGAGTTTAGCCCGATGTCCGCATTGTTTCAGCCCTACAAGCTCAAGGACGTCTCCTTGCGCAACCGCATCGCCATTCCGCCGATGTGCCAGTACACCGCCGAAGACGGCCTGATCAACGACTGGCACCGCGTGCACCTCGCCGGTCTCGCGCGCGGCGGCGCCGGCCTCGTGATCGTCGAGGCCACGGCGGTGTCGCCGGAAGGCCGCATCACGCCGGGCTGCGCCGGCATCTGGACGGACGAGCAGGCGCAGGCCTTCGCGCCCGTGGTCGCGTCCATCAAGGCGGCGGGCGCGGTGCCGGGCATCCAGATCGGTCACGCGGGCCGCAAAGCCAGCGCCAATCGTCCGTGGGAGGGCGACGACCATATCGCCGAGGGCGACAGCCGCGGCTGGCAGACCATCGCGCCGTCGGCGATCGCGTTCGGCGGCAATCTGCCCAAGGTGCCGAAGGCGATGACGCTCGACGACGTCGCCCGGGTTCGCGAAGACTTCGTCGCCGCCGCACGGCGCGCGCGCGACGCGGGCTTCGAATGGCTCGAACTGCACTTCGCGCACGGCTATCTGGGCCAGAGCTTCTTCTCGACGCACTCGAATCAACGCGACGACGCCTACGGCGGCAGCCTCGAAAACCGCAGCCGCTTTCTGCTGGAAACGCTGGCGGCGGTGCGCAAGGTGTGGCCGGAACATCTGCCGCTGACCGCGCGCTTCGGCGTGATCGAGTACGACGGACGCGATGAGGAAACGCTGGCGGAGTCGATCGAACTGGCGAGGAATTTCCGGCGCGAAGGGCTGGACATGTTGAGCGTGAGCGTCGGCTTCTCCACGCCGGGCGCGGCGATTCCGTGGGCGCCGGCGTTCCTCGCGCCGATCGCCGAGCGCGTGCGCCGCGAGGCCGGGATTCCGGTGTCGTCGGCGTGGGGTATCGATACGCCGGAACTCGCGGACCGCTCGGTGAAGAACGGGCAACTGGATCTGGTGATGGTCGGCCGCGCGCATCTGGCCGACCCGCACTGGCCGTATCACGCGGCGCGCAAGCTCGGCATCGAACGGCCTTCGTGGACACTGCCGGCGCCGTACGCGCATTGGCTCGAACGATACGCGGTGGCGTAAGCCCGGAGCGCAAATCGCTTGCCGGGGCGTGACTGCACGCGGCCGCATGGGATGCCCGTTCATGGCTCCGGCGCTGTCGTTCGCTAATAAGCGGAGCGCGATATAGGTTCGCCCCGAGGATACGAGAGCGCAAAAAAGCGCGCGGCGCAGTGAGGTTCGCTTCACTCCGCCGCGCGCTTTTGCCGCTTAAAACTATCGCTGGGGACCAGCCGCTTAGACCCACCGCCCAAACCCACCGCTGAAACCCATCACATCACTCAACCCACCGCGCTTCACAACCGCTCACGATGCTCCGTCGAAGGCCTTCGAATGACGCTTTCGATGATCGGGCAACCGTGGGATCGTTGATCGTCGGCGAGCTCATTCGCACGTGAAACACCCTTGATCTCATGCGTTCTGTTTTGTACGCGCCGGCAGCGAAACGAGATATGAGCGAGCCGCTCGTCGAACTCCATTCAACAATTATTTCGCGCGATGTCATCGCGCAAGCGGCTCCGGGCATCACTTCAGGGCGAGCTTGATGATGCAGCCAAGAACGAAGATGAGTAGGGCGGCGGCAACGGCCATGTTCAGTGGGTAGCGCATTCTTCTTCACCCAGGCACTAACGTTAAAGTGCTTTCATCGTCAATCACCTGACGGAAGATGAAAAGTGGGCAGTGAAGCGGCTATGTGGGACAGCTAACGCTGCGCGCCGAACGGGCTGCGCAGCGTGTTGGCGGGAGCGCTTCCAGTTTGCGCCTGGCTCGTTTCAAGGCGTTGCCGTGGACGCGCGCCGACGCAAACAGGCTGCGGCACGGTTCCGGCGCGAACTCATCGCGCATGTTTTCTCACTGCGATTGAGCCGGCGGCTGCATCGCTGGCGGCATGCCGCGCGGCAGCTTGTTCGCCGCGGCGAGATCTTCCGCGAGACTGGTGCGCAGCGTCGCGATCGCCTGGTCAGGATTGGCGGGCTTCAACTGCTCGCGAGCCAGCGAGTCGTACACGAAGTGACGCAGCATCGGATCTTGCGTCTTGTTCAATACCTCGTGATACACCGCGATGATGTCGGCTTCACGGCCGGTCATGGCATACAGGCGGCGTAACTGTTCCAGGTCGTTGATCACCGCGAAGCCAGGACCGATCGGTCCCATCATCGGACCCATCGGTCCATGCGGCGGGCCGTCGCCGCGTTCCGTCTTGCCATGCGCAGGGGTGAACATGGCTGGCGGCGGTGAGGCTTCCTCGGCAAGCGCGGCCGTCGCCGACACGGTCAACAGGGCGGCCAGTGCCGCGCTCGCAAATCTCTTGTTCATGATGTCGCTCCCTCTGGACAGCGTCGACGCAACAGTGCGTCGGCATGGGAGCAACGATAAGCGACGTGCCGGTTTGCCGCGTTACCAAAGCGGCGCGGATCGCTTACCGAACCTTGCATGCCGCGCAACCGCAACCGCAACCGCAACCGCAACCGCAACCGCAACCGCAACCGCAACCGCAACCGCAACCGCAACCGCAACCGCAACCGCGAATGCCGTGAAGCGCGCGGCATCGAGGCCAGGGTGCGCCCGCTGGCGCAATCATCCTGGATGGCGCATGATTGAAGCAATGTGCCGTCCGACCCCACAACGTTCACGCGTCGGCGGGGCGCGCGGCGCACGCGAGGCCATCGGTGCATGCGTGAGAGAAGCACATCGCGGCGATGCACCGCGGGCGAGTACTCAACCGTGAAGGAGGATTTCGCATGGACCGACCTGACGCCGCCAATCCGTTTGGCGATTTCACCAAAATGCTGGAGCAGTTCAAGCTCCCCGGCTTCGACGTACCCGCCATCATGGAAGCGCGACGCAAGGACGTGGAAGCACTGGTTCAGGCGAATCAGACGGCCTTCCAGGGCATGCAGTCGCTCGCGCAGAAACAGGCCGACATGTTGCGCACCACGCTGAGCGAGTTGCAGTCGCTGACGGGGCAGTTGTCCGCCGGCGGCGCGCCGTCGCCGAAAGCGGCGGAGTTGATCCAGCAGAGTCTGCACAAGTCGCTCGCCGACATGCAGCAACTCGCGCAAGCCGCCTATCAGACGCAAGCCGAGTCGTATGCGGTGATCGCGAAGCGCGTCGAGGAAAATGTTGCGGAGCTCAAGTCGCTCCTCGATCAGCAGAAAAAGTAGCCGGCGCCCGCGCGTTCGATCGCGTCGGCATCACGAAGAAGGCAAGCCGACGCCGCGGATAACCCCGAGTTGTCCGCGGCATTTTTATTGGGCGAAACGATTCATGTCGCCGCTTTCGTTTCGCATGAAAGGCTTCGCATGAAGGCGTCTCTTTGGCCTAGCTGCGCCGCGCTGTCCGCTTGGGCCGTGTTCCCTTGACGGCGGCTGCGTCTTCCGATTGCAACGGCGGTGCCGCCAGTACGGAAGCTTCGGACACTACCGCTCGATCCGCTGCCTGCACCACGATCGTCGGCGCGACCGGTGCCGCGTTCGACAGTGGCGTTGCCGGCTGCTTTGCCGAAGGCAATGGCAATGGCAATGGCAACGGCGCATGCGGCGCGACCGTCTGCACGTCGGTCCGCACCACAGCCTGCGTCACCGGCTGCGCAGCAGTTTGCGTCGCGGACGGCGCAGCCGCCTTGCGTCCCGCGCCGGTCCGCGCGACGCGCCGCGGCGCTGACGGCGGCGTCGCCTTCGTCGGCGGGGCCGCCGCTTCGCGCGGCTGCGACTTGTCGCCGGCCTCCGCGATCACCCGATGCACGAAGCGCAGCTTTCCCACCACCGGCGCGGCCAGCGTGAACGGGTAGCCATCCGGCATGCCGAGGCTGCGGTTCAGGCTGTTCAGCGCATACGTGAGCGGAAACCAGCGCTTCATCAGATTATCGAAGCTCGCGTCTTCCACCGGCGTGCGGTCGGTCAGGGTCGGTTCGCTTGGGTCGTCGGGCAGCAGCGCGACACCGTATGACGTCGCGGTGTCGAGCACGTCGACGATCAGCATGTAATGCGCCCACGTCTCCGCCCAGTCTTCCCAGGGATGCATCGTGGCATACGCGCTGATGTACGACGCCTGCCATTCGGCCGGCGCGCCGTCACGATAGTAGGCGGTGAGCGACTCGCCGTAATCGGCGCGCTCGTCGCCGAACAGCTTGCGATACGGCTCGATCCAGCGCGGGTTGTTCTCCACGAGCTGGCTGAAGTAGTAATGGCCCGTCTCGTGACGGAAGTGGCCGAGCAGCGTCCGGTAAGGCTCGCCCATCGCGCTGCGGATTTTCTCGCGGTAGGCATCGTCGGCTTCAGCGATGTTCAGCGTGATCAGGCCGTTGTCGTGGCCGGTCATCACGCGCGAACCGTCGTCGCTGTCCTCGAGGAATTCGAAGGCGAGCCCGCGTTCGGGATCGGTCTCGCGCGATTTGACGTCGAGGCCGAGCGCGGCCAGCGTGTAAAGCAGACGCCGCTTGGCCACCTCCAGGCGATACCAGTAGAGCCGGTTTTCCGGCGCGCTCAGATTCGGAATCGTTCGGGTTAGCTGACAGGCGCGGCACAGCGTGTCCGGCGAGTCGGCGGGGATCATCCAGTTGCAGACGTTTTCGACGGCGTAGTTGTGGCACTGGCGGAACAACGCACCTTCGGCGCCCGGATGCAGGCTGCGCCAGCGTCCCTCGCCGGCGTCCTCGAACGCGCTGATCTCGGCCAGTTCAGGCACGTAGCCCAGCAACGCCTCGCAACGTTCGCAGCGAACGTTTTCGTAGAAGACGAGATGCGAGCAGCGGTTGCAGTGGAAGGTTTTCATGGGTCGAGCCCGAGTAGTGAGTGGCGGTCATGGTGAGCATGGCGTGCTTTGGCCGCGGGCGGCGCGCGGCGACCACGGCGCTTCTCGAGCGTCGCAATCGTCGTACCGCATTTGCCACAGGTCACTGCTTTAACGCACATTACGTGCATGATCGTGCATCGGCGCTGCGCCGCTTTGGTGCGCCGCCTTGTAAAAGGCAGTGGAAAGACGCGCTGTTCGATCGACCGGACGATCGGCGCACGCGGCAAACTTTGCAGCAGGCTGTCATCCGGAGCAAAGCAGACGGTTCGCGCGGTTTTTCGCGCTTGTTCCACAAACGGCATGAAGCTTGCTTTTTGGCGGGCTGCCATCCTTCGTCCAGGAGTCCGTGTGTCCATACGCGTCGCGTTGAATCATGTCACACATTACCGCTACGACAGGCTGGTTTCGCTGTCGCCCCAGGTCGTGCGTCTGAGGCCTGCGCCGCATTGCCGGACCCCCATTCTGTCTTATTCGATGCGGGTCGAGCCGGCCGAGCACTTTATCAACTGGCAGCAGGATGCGTTCGCCAACTATCAGGCGCGGCTCGTCTTTCCCGAGAAAACGCGCGAATTCAAGGTGACCGTGGACCTGGTCGCCGAGATGGCCGTCTATAACCCGTTCGATTTCTTTCTGGAACCATCGGCCGAGCAGTTTCCCTTCGACTATTCGCCCGACCTCGCGCTCGAACTCGCGCCGTACCGCGTCAAGCGCGCGATGACGCCGCGCTTCAGGGAGTTCGTCGCGAGCATCGACCGCACGCCGGCAGGCACCGCCGATTTCCTCGTCGCGCTGAACCAGCGGCTGCAACGCGAGATTCGCTACCTGATCCGCATGGAGCCCGGCGTGCAGACGCCCGAGGAGACGCTGGTGAGCGCGGCGGGGTCGTGCCGCGATTCCGGCTGGCTGCTGGTCGAGACGCTCAGGCAACTGGGGCTGGCGGCGCGTTTCGTGTCCGGCTATTTGCTGCAACTCGCGCCGGACGTCAAATCCATCGACGGCCCGAGCGGCACCGAAGTCGACTTCACCGACCTGCACGCGTGGTGCGAGGTGTATCTGCCGGGCGCGGGCTGGATCGGACTCGATCCCACTTCCGGCCTGCTCGCCGGCGAAGGGCACATTCCCGTCGCCTGCACGCCCGAGCCCGGCAGCGCCGCGCCGATCTCCGGCGCGGTCGACGAGTCCGAGGTCGAGTTCGAGCACACCATGTCGATCGAACGCGTGCTGGAGACGCCGCGCGTCACCAAACCGTTCAGCGAGGACGTGTGGAGCGACGTGCTGAAGATGGGCGCACAGGTCGACGAACGCCTCGCCGAGATGGACGTGCGCCTGACGATGGGCGGCGAGCCGACCTTCGTCTCGGTGCGCGACCGCGACGCCGCCGAATGGAACACCGACGCGCTCGGCCCGACCAAGCGCAGCTACGCGGTCACGCTGATGGAGAAGCTGCGCTCGCGCTACGGCGCGAACGGCTTTCTGCATACCGGCCAGGGCAAGTGGTATCCGGGCGAGCAGTTGCCGCGCTGGGCGATGTCGCTGTACTGGCGCGCCGACGGCGAGCCGTGCTGGCAAGACGCCACGCTGTTCGCCGACGAACGCGAGCCCGGCACCTATACCGCCGACGACGCGAAACGCTTCCTCGCGCACCTGGCCGCGAAGCTGGAGCTCGACAAGGACTGCATCCACGCCGGTTTCGAGGACGTCTGGTACTACCTGTGGCGCGAGCGCCGTCTGCCGGTCAACGTCGATCCGCTCGACGCGCGACTCGACGACGAGCTGGAGCGCGTGCGCTTGCGGCGCGTATTCGACGCGGGCCTGGGCGGCGCGACCGGCTATGTCCTGCCGCTCGCGCGCGAGCGCGACGTGCCGCACGAGCCGCCCCGATGGGTCACCGGCCGCTGGTTTCTGCGCGACGAGCACATGTTCCTGATTCCCGGCGACTCGCCGATGGGTTATCGGCTGCCGCTCGACTCGCTGCCGTGGGTGTCGAAAACCGACTATCCGTATCAGCACGCGCACGATCCGTTTGCGCCGCCGGTGCCGTTGCGTTCGGCCGCGCAGCTGCGCATGCAGTTCGACGGCGACTCCCGCAAGATGACCACCGCCGACGCGCGGCGTGTGGCGGGGTTGTCGTCATCGGCGGCGGAGTTGTTGAGCGGCATGGCGGGCAGCGGCGCGCTGGGCCATGCAGCCGACGCCGACGCGGCAAACCTGTCGCCGCCCGCGCGCGGGGAGTCGTCGAAGGACACGGTTCGCACGGCGATCTGCGTCGAGGCGCGCGATCCCAAACGTGCCGCCGGACCGAAGGCCGAAGCCGAGACGTTCGGCAGCGGCCGCACGCTCCTGCATGTGTTCATGCCGCCGCTCACCGAACTGGACGATTACCTCGAACTGCTCGCCGCGATCGAGGCCACGGCGGCCGAGTTGCGGATGCAGGTGGTGATCGAAGGCTATCCGCCGCCGCGCGATGCGCGTCTGAAGGTGCTGCAGGTGACGCCGGACCCCGGCGTGATCGAGGTGAACATTCATCCGGCTTCGAACTGGGAGCAACTGGTCGATCACACCGAGTACCTGTACCAATCCGCCGCCGAAAGCTATCTGAGCAGCGAGAAGTTCATGACCGACGGCCGCCATACCGGAACCGGCGGCGGCAATCACTTCGTGCTCGGCGGCGCGACGCCCGCGGACAGTCCGTTCCTGCGCCGTCCCGATCTGCTCGCGAGCCTGATCGCGTACTGGCACAACCATCCTTCGCTGTCGTATCTGTTCTCGGGGCTCTTCATCGGGCCGACCAGCCAGGCGCCGCGTATCGACGAAGCCCGCAACGACCAGGTGTATGAACTGGAAGTCGCGTTCCGCGAATTGCAGCGGCAGATCGATCTGCTCGGCGGCCGCGACAGCGCGAACCTGCCGGCGTGGATGATCGACCGCTCGTTGCGCAACATTCTGATCGACGTGACGGGCAACACGCACCGCAGCGAGTTCTGCATCGACAAGCTCTATTCGCCCGATGGCCCGACCGGGCGCCTCGGCCTGCTCGAATTGCGCGGCTTCGAAATGCCGCCGCACGCGCGCATGAGTCTCGTGCAGCAGTTGCTGCTGCGCGCGCTGGTGGCGCGCTTCTGGCACACGCCGTACACGCAGCGGCTCACGCGCTGGGGCACCGAACTGCACGACCGCTTCATGCTCGGCACCTTCGTGAAGATGGATTTCGACGACGTGCTCGACGAACTGAACCGCGCGGGCTTCGCGTTCGACAGCGGCTGGTTCGCGCCGCACTTCGAATTCCGCTTCCCGCTGGTGGGCGAGGCGACGGTAAACGGCGTCTCGCTGACGATCCGCAACGCGCTCGAACCCTGGCACGTGATGGGCGAGGAGGGTTCGCCGGGCGGCACGGTGCGTTACGTGGATTCGTCCGTTGAGCGGCTCGAGGTGCGCGCGCTCGGTTTGAACGATAACCGCCATGTGCTGACGGTCAACGGCGTGCCGGTTCCGTTGCAACCCACTGGGCGCGTCAGCGAATATGTGGCCGGGGTGCGCTTTCGCGCGTGGTCGCAGCCATCGGCGCTGCATCCGACCATCGGCGTGGATGCGCCGCTCACGTTCGACCTGGTCGATACATGGAGCGGCCGCTCGGTCGGCGGATGCCAGTATCATGTCGCTCATCCGGGCGGGCGCAACTACCAGACCTTCCCGGTCAACGCTTACGAGGCGGAAAGCCGGCGGCGTGCGCGGTTCTTCGCATCGGGGCATACGCCGGGGCCGCTCGCGGTCGATACGCCGCAGCGCAGCCTCGAGTTTCCGTTCACGCTGGACCTGCGCTATTGGTAACCTGGTAGACTGACACGCCGCGGCATATCCAGCACGCCGCGGCACACTAAAGAACGACACGACCTTGGCCTTTCAATCGACTTTTCCCTTCGAAACGTCCGCGGCGCGCGCGGACGCTTCGTCCTTGCTGCGGCTGTTGCCGGCCCACGAAGGACACTGGGACGAGTTGCGCGACGCGTCGGGCGCCTTGCGCGAACCGTGGCGGCAGTTCTTCGAGCGGCTGGGCGAAGACGGCATCGCGCGGCTCGACGATCACTGCGCGTCCATCGCGCAGCAGATCCGCGATAACGACATCAGCTACAACGTCTACGCGGACAACGGCGAGCCGCGGCCGTGGGCGCTCGATCTGCTGCCGTTCCTGATCAGCGAGGCCGAGTGGGCGCACATCGAGCGTGGCGTGACGCAGCGCGCGCATCTGCTCAATGCGATCGTCGCCGATATCTATGGGCCGCAGACCTTGCTCGAGCGCGGGCAGTTGCCGCCCGCGCTGGTGTTCGGTCATCCCGGCTATCTGCGCTCGGTGAAGGGCTATGCGCCGCCCGGCGGGCAATTCCTGCAAGTGGTGGCGGTCGATCTCGCGCGCATGCCCGGCGGCGACTGGACCGTGATGGCGCATCGCACCGAAGCGCCCTCCGGGCTCGGCTACGCGCTCGAAAACCGGCTGATCGTGTCGGCGCTGTTCGCCGATCCGTTTCGCGCGATGCGCGTGAGCCGCCTCGCGCCGACCTATTCGCAACTGATCGCGACGCTCGCGCAGGCGGCCCAGGCCACGATGCGGCACGATCATGACGGCGCCGAGACGTCGGCGCATATCGCCTTGCTCACGCCGGGGCCGTTCAGCGAAACTTACTTCGAGCACGTGTTTCTCGCGCGTTATCTGGGCGTCACGCTGGTGGAGGGCAAGGACCTCACGGTACGCGACGACATGCTCTATCTGAAGACGCTCGCCGGTCTCGAACGCGTGCACGTCGTGCTGCGCCGTCTGGACGATGCGTTCTGCGACCCGGTCGAACTGCGCGCCGATTCGAGCATCGGCGTGCCCGGCTTGTTGCAGGTGATGCGCGCGGGCAACGTGATCGTCTCCAACGTGCCGGGCTCGGGTTTTGTCGAATCGCCGGCCTTGCACGGGTTTCTGCCGGGCATCGCCGAAGTGCTGCTCGATGAGGATCTACTGCTGCCGAGCGTGGCGACCTGGTGGTGCGGCGAAGAGGCGGCGCGCGAACACGCGTTCGCGCGCCTGGACGAAGCGTTGATCGTGCCGACGTGGCCGCTCGCCGCGCGCGACGCGCCGCCCGGCATCGAGCACGGCAGGCAGCGGCTTTCGACGTGGCGCGAACGTATCGAAGCCATGCCTGACAACTACACGATCCAGCAGTCGCAACGTTTCTCCTGCACGCCGCGTTACGAGGAAGGCACCATTGGCCGCCGTCCGTCGGTGTTGCGCGTCTATGCGATCGCCGACGTGAACGGCGGCTGGCATGTGATGCCGGGCGGCTTCACGCGCATGGCCGCCGAGCGCCAGCCGACGGTCTCGATGCAATACGGCGGCAGCAGTGTCGATACGTGGGTGCTGTCGAGCCAGCCGACCTCGACCTTCACGCTGCTGCCTTCGCCGATGCAGCCCGCCGATCTCGCGCGCAAGCATCGCACCGTGTCGAGCCGCGCGGCGGAAAACCTCTACTGGGCCGGGCGTTACGGCGAGCGCGCGGAAAACAACGTGCGGCTGCTGCGGCTGATTCTCGGCTCGCTGGAAGGCAACGACGCCGACGCGATGTTCCCCACGCTCGTCGAGCTCGCGAATTACTGCGGGCTCGTGCAGTCCGGCGACATGTTCTCGCCGCATTCGCCGCAAGCTTTCGAGCGCGCGCTGGTCGCGAATCTGAGCGAGAGCACCGGCGCGTCGAGCATCGGGCAGAACCTGCAGTGCCAGGCGCGCTCGAATGGTGAAGTACGCGGGCGCTTGTCGAACGATCATTGGCGCACGATTCTCGCGTCGCGCAACGACTTCCGCGATGCGTTGCACATGCTGATGCCGGCGCCTGGTTTCAGCGGGGGCGCGTCGCAGGGCAATGGCAACGGGTCTAGCAACGGCTCCGGCAACGGACAGGGCAACGGCGGCCTGAATGGCCGCGGCGAACGCTACGATCGTTACGACCGCGTGACGCTGATGAATGCGCTCGAACATCTCTCGGTGCAGTTGTCGGCGATCAGCGGCGCGCAAGGCGATCGCATGACGCGCGACGAAGCCTGGCGTTTGCTGTTCGTCGGGCGGCATATCGAACGCGTGTCGGCGATGACGTCGTTTCTCCGCGTGGTCGCCGATAAAGGCCAACTCGCGACGCCCGCCGGTTTCGATCTGCTGCTGCAATTCTTCGACTGCACGCTGACGTATCGCTCGCTTTATCCAGGCCGTTTCGAAGTGCCGGCCCTGCTGGATCTGCTGGTGATCGAGCCGACCAATCCGCGCGGTATCTACGGCGTCTATGAGCGTTTGCGCAAGAAGCTCGATGAGATCGCGGTGGCGGCGGGCAGCGTGCGGCATCGTCCGTTCGCGGAACTGATGCCGCACGCCGCGTCGCTGCCGACGCTCGAAGCGCTGTGCGCAACCGATGAAAACGGCGCCTACGTCGATCTGATTGCAATGTGCGATCAGATCGGCGGTTTTGTCGGCGCCGCCGCGCATGAGATCAGCGCGCGCTATTTCAGTCACGCGAGTACGGTGGCGTCGCAGGTGTGGTCATGAAGCACACGCCGACCGTGCTGTCCGTCTCGCATCGCACGACCTACCATTACTCCACGTATGTGGAAACGGCGCAGCATCTCGCGACCATCCGGCCGATCGCGTGCGCCTGGCAACGCGTGGTCTCGCACGAGGAACGCATCGAGCCGGAACCGTCGTATCTGCATAGCCGGATCGACGCGTTCGGCAACGACGTGCTGTACTTCGCGCTCGATGCGCCGCACGAGCGGCTGCAACTCGTCAGCGAAACGACGGTGGCGCTCATGCCGCGCTGGACCGATCTCGATCCCGATGCGACGCCACCATGGGAAGACGTGGCCGACGCGCTGCGCTTTCGCGTGGGCGGGCAGTTCCGGCCCGAGGTCGAGTTCTGCTTCGCGTCGCCGAATATCGTGCCGCGGCCGTCGCTGCGCGCGTATGCGTTGCCGAGCTTTGCGCCTGGCACGCCGATCGCCGCGGGGGCGATCGATCTGATGCACCGGATTCACGAAGACTTCGCATACAAACCTTCGGCGACGATGTTCGACACGCCGGCCGAGCGCGCCTTCGAATTGAAGAGCGGCGTGTGCCAGGATTTCGCGCAGGTGATGATCGGCTGCTTGCGTTCGCTGGGTTTGCCGGCGCGCTATGTGAGCGGTTATCTGCGCAACGATCCGCCGCCTGGGCAGCCGCGTTTGATCGGCGCGGATGCGTCGCATGCGTGGGTGTCGGTGCATTGTCCCGAGAGCGGCTGGATCGATCTCGACCCCACCAACGACGTGCTCGCAGATAGGGATCACGTGACGCTCGCGATCGGCCGCGACTACAGCGACGTGTCCTTGCTGCGCGGGATGATTCTCGGCGGCGGCGCGCATCGGGTGGAAGTGGGCGTGACCGTTCTCGCGCTTTAGCCCTTCGCCGTATTTCATTTCGGTTCGGCAAGCCGCTTGTCCGCCGCTCGCGTGCCCGCGCATGTTCGCCAAAAAAGCGCCGCTTGCCGTTTTTGCAACACTGCAGTGCTGCAATTGAACTTGACGCTGTGCGTATGCACACCTACACTGCCGATCATGAACCGCCCCCTCTCTTACGACGAATGCAACTGTTTCGCGCTGCGCCAGGCGGCCCGGCGCGTCACGCAAATGTATGAGCGCCATCTTCGCCCGGTCGGGCTGACGGCCGCGCAGTTCACGATTCTCGCCAAGCTCGCGCGCAAGCCGAACCTGCCCATCGCGGATCTGGCGGACTCGATGGTGATGGAGCGCACCACGCTGGTCCGCGCCATGAAGCCGTTGCAGCGCGACGGCCTCGTCGCCGCCGAATCGGCGGAGCATGACGGCCGCACTTATCTGTTCAGCTTGACGGAGAAGGGCGAAGCCACTTTCGATCAGGCCGCCATTGCATGGCGCGCCGCGCAGGACGAATTCGAATCCAGGTTCGGGCGCGGGCGCGCCAAGGTGCTGCGCGCCGAATTATTCGGCATCACCGGTTAACAACGCACGCGTGTTCGCTTTGGCGAGCATCGTTGCATCCGTGTATGTGCATACGCACTTTGAGTGAGGGAAGCGCGCAATGGAAGGGCCATTCGACGACGACTGCTTTGCGATCCGTCAGGCCGCACGTCACGTATCGCAGCTTTACGACCGCCATCTGGCGAATGTCGGACTCACTATCACGCAGTTTTCGCTGCTGGGGCGCCTGAAGCGCGCCGGTCCGATGACGATGAAGCAATTGGCCGACACCATGCGCATGCAGCGCACTACGCTCGTTCGCACGATTCAGCCGCTGCGGCGCAACGGCCTGATAGCGAGCGAGGCGCTCGGCGCGGATGTGCGCACACTGTCCATTTCGCTCACCAGTGCAGGCGAAGAACTGTTACAAGCCGGACGTCAGCATTGGCATGCCGCGCAAGCCGAATTCGAGCACCGTTTCGGCGTGCAGCGCGCGGCGGCATTGCGCAGTGAACTGTTTGCAATCATTCGAGATTCAGTCTGAAGCTTCGTATCAGCTAACGCATGGTCGGCGCAATCCAACGCGCCGTTTTTTTTAACGTAACGAGTGCATACGCACACACCGACATCATGTCCACTACCCCTTCGACTATCGCGCCGTCCGGTGCGGCGCCCTCGGCCACATCGGCGCGGCGCAGACCCTGGATGCTTCTCGCGATCATCTCGGTGCTTGCCGTGCTGGCACTGGCGGCGTCGTACTGGTTCTTCGTCGGCCGCTTCGTGGAAACCACCGACGACGCCTACGTGGGCGGCGATGTCACCGTGATGGCGCCGAAGGTGAACGGATTCGTTACCGATGTACTCGTGCGTGACAATCAGTTCGTCCACGCAAACCAGGTGCTGATCCGGCTCGACGCGCGCGATTACGACGCCCGCCTCGCGCAAGCCAGCGCGGAAGTGCGCGGCGCGCAAGCGGCGGTCACCGAATTGCAGGCGAAGAAATCCTTGCAACTCGCGACGATCAACCAGCAGGCCGCCGAGGTTCGAGCCTCGGGCGCCGAGCTGACGCGCAGCGCCGCCGATCGCACGCGCTATCGCGAACTGGTGAAGGACGACGCGGTGTCGAGCCAGGTGGTCGAGCGGGCCGAGGCCGATCTGACGAAGGCGCATGCCGCGGTCGATCGCAGCGGCGCGGCGCTGATCGCGGCGCAGCGTCAGATTGCCGTGCTCGACGCGCAGATCGGCGACGCCGAGGCGCGTATCGCCACCACGCAAGCGGCACAGCGAGTCGCGGCATTGAACGTGGAGTACACGACGATCCGCTCGCCGATCGACGGTTATGTCGGCAACCGCACCGCGCGCGTCGGCCTGCTGGCGAACACGGGCGTGTCGCTCTTGACGATCGTGCCCGCGAGCGGACTGTGGATCGACGCCAACTTCAAGGAAGACCAACTGAAGAAGATGCACGTCGGCGATCGCGTCGACGTCGCTCTGGACGCGTCGAGCCAGCGGATCCGCGGCGTGGTGGAGAGCCTTGCGCCGGCCACCGGCGCGACCTTCAGTGTGCTGCCCGCCGAAAACGCCACCGGCAACTTCACGAAGATCGTGCAGCGCGTGCCGGTTCGCATCCGCCTCGACGTGCCCCGCAACGTGCAGGGCGTGCTGCGGCCCGGCCTCTCGGCAACGGTGAAAGTACATGTCGACGCGCCGGCACGCGGATAAAGCGATCATGACTCAACCCCTCGCCAATCCCGCCGACCAGCCGATGCGCACCAAGGTTTTCGCGTTCGCGCTCATGTGTCTCGGCTTTTTCATGGCGACGCTCGATATCCAGATCGTCGCGTCGTCCCTCAAGGACATCGGCGGCGGATTGTCCGCGAGTCAGGACGAACTCTCGTGGGTGCAGACGTCGTATCTGATTGCCGAGATTCTCGTGATTCCGATGTCCGGCTGGCTCACGCGCGTGTTCTCGACGCGCTGGCTGTTCGCCTTTTCCGCACTCGGCTTCACGATCACCAGCATGCTGTGCGGCCTCGCATGGGACATCAACTCGATGATCCTGTTTCGCGGCTTGCAAGGCGCGCTCGGGGCCGCGATGATCCCGACCGTGTTCACCACGGCGTTCGTGTTGTTCCCCGGCAAACAGCGGCTGATCGCGGCCACCACCATCGGTGCGTTGGCTTCGCTCGCGCCGACCATCGGGCCGGTGATAGGCGGCTGGATCACGTCGCAATGGTCGTGGCATTGGCTGTTCTATCTGAACCTCGTGCCGGGCATCGCCGTCACGCTGATGGTGCCGAAATACGTTCACGTCGACAACGTCGATCTGTCGCTGCTGAAAAAAGGCGACTACCTCGGCATCCTGCTGATGTCCGGCTTTCTCGGCTGCCTCGAATATGTGCTCGAAGAGGGTCCGCGCAAGAACTGGTTCGGCGACGACGTCATCATTCTATGCACGTGGGTGTCGGCCATTTGCGGCTTCTTGTTCCTCGTGCATGCGTTCACCGCGAAAGAGCCGATCGTCGATTTGCGTGCGTTGGCGGTTCGCAACTTCGGTATCGGCAGTTTGCTGTCGTTCATCACGGGCATTGGCATCTTCTGCACGGTGTTCCTCACGCCGTTGTTTTTGTCGCGCGTGCGTGGCTTCGATTCGTTGCAGATCGGCCTGGCGTTGCTGTCGGTCGGTTGTTTCCAGTTGATCGCGCTGGCCGCGTATTCGACGCTGGCGCGGATTGTCGACATGCGCCTGCTGATGGTGTTCGGCCTCGTGCTGTTCGGCGCCGGCTGTTATCTCTACGTGCCGTTGACCAATCAATGGGGCTGGCAGGAACTGCTGATCCCGCAGGCGTTGCGCGGCATCGGTCAGCAGTTCAGCATCGCGCCCATCGTGACGATGGCGCTCGGCTCGTTGCCGCCGTCGCGGCTTCGCTCGGCGAGCGGCCTGTTCAATTTGATGCGCAATCTCGGCGGCGCCATCGGCATCGCGGTGAGCAGCACGATGCTCAACGACCGCCTGAATCTGCATTACGAGCGGCTCGATGAACATTTGAACGCGGGCCGCCCGCTGGTCGAATCGATCTTGCGGCAGCAGAGCGCGCATTTCGCGGCGGTTGGCGGAAACGTGCTGAATGCGGCCAACGCGGGGCTCAGCGAGTTGCATTCGCTGCTGATGCGCGAGGCGCTCGTGCTGACGTTCTCCGACACGTTTCTCGCCGTGTCGCTATGTTTTGCGGTCGGTTTGCTGAGCGTGCTGTTCTCGCGGCCGTTCGGCCATAATGCGCCGCCGCCCGATGCCCATTGAGGAATTGAACATGAAACCGATCATCATCAAGGTACTGGCGAGCGCCGCGCTGCTGACGCTCGCGGCGTGCGCGGTGCAACCGGAAACGCACGCGGATTTGCCGAAAACGGTTGAAACCGTCGCTCCGGCCGCGTGGAGCGTCGATGCGCCGCAAGACAGCGTGAGCGCCGACACATGGTGGACGCAATTCGGCGACCCCGTCCTGCATCAACTGGTCGAATCCGTATTGACCGGCAACCTCGACGTGCAGGCGGCAGCGGAGCGCGTGAAGCAGGCGCAGAACCTCGTGACGCAGGATCGCGCGGCGTTGATGCCGGAGTTGAACGCAAGCGCGAGCGCTTCCGATTCGCGCCAGAACACGCCGCCGCCGCTCGGTTATGTACGCCAGGCCGGCTTCGGTTTGGCGGCGAGCTGGACGCCGGATGTATTCGGCGGCGAACGTCTCGCGGTGCTCGCGGCGCAGGCGCAGGTGTCGGGACGTCAGTCCGCCTTGAATCAGTTGCGCCTCGCGCTCGCGGCGAACACGGCAGCGGCATATGTCGATCTGCGTTGGGCGCAATCGCAACTGCGGATTCTCAGCGAGAACGAGCAGATCCGTGCCCGCGCGTTGAAGCTCACGCAGCAGCGTCTGCGATACGGCTTGTCGACGCAACTCGACGTCGCGCGCGCGCAGAACCAGCTAAAGGATTTGCAGGCGCGGATTCCACGCATGCAATCGACGGTGCAGCATCAACTGAGTTTAATCGCGGTGTATTCGGGGCGCACGCCCGAGAGTGTGGATGGTTTGACGCTCGCCGATGCTCGCGATATTCCGGTGCCCTCGCAAGGCGTGCCGCGGGTGTTGCCGTCCGAAGCACTCCTGCAGCGCCCCGACGTTCGCAATGCGTATGCGGCTGTCGAACAGCGCGCGGCGGAAGTGGGCGTGTCGAAAGCGCAGCGCTATCCGCAGTTCAGGCTCAATCTCGCCGACGGCTTGTTGGCGTCGTCCTATCTCGGCCTGCCGACGCTCACCGACAATCTCTTTAGCGCCGCATTGAACGCGACGAGTCCGATCTTCAACGCGGGCCGCATTACCGCGAACATCGACGCGAGCGAAAGCCGCATGCGCGAATCGCAACTCGGCTTGCAGCAGACCATGTTGCAAGCGCTCAAGGAGATCGAGGACAACCGCAGCGATCTGGTGAACGGCGCCGTACAGGTGGAGCGTCTTGGCGGCGCGCTCGATGCATCGAACCAGGCGCTGCGTTTGTCGAGTGAACTGTACAAGGGCGGGGCATCGAGTTTCCTCGACGTGCTCGCGGCGCAAGAGGCGTATCTGCGCGACGCGGAATCGTTGAATCAGGCGAGGCGCGAGCATGCGCTCGCGGCCGTGGCGTTGTACCGGTCGCTCGGCGGCGGCTGGGATGCGCGTGAAACCGTCACGACGGTATCGTCGGAAAACTGACGATCTCCGCGGTCGTGGTTCTTGCGGCGTTGAGCGCGGCTCCTCGTCGGAGCGGTTCGGGAATACAATCGCGACAATTGCGGGCGAAGATGCGTCGACCACCGTCAGGGCCGATATTGAAGGAACCCGCATAGACGGAGGAGATTGCCGTATGCGTTACCGGTGTGCGGCTCGCCTCCACATCCAGTGGAAACTGACAGGAGATTTGCGATGACAATTCAGAAGATCACGCCTTTTCTCTGGTACGCCAACGAAGCCGAGGAGGCCGCTGCTTTCTATGCGAATATCTTTCCGGATTCGCGCGTCGTTCGAGTCACCGGGGTGCCGAGCGCTGGCTCGACGAAGGTTGTCGAGTTCGTTCTCTTCGGGCAGCCTTTCATCGCCATGAGCGCCGGGCGACTCGACCCGTTCAACCACGCGATATCGCTTATGGTCAACTGCAATGATCAGGCGGAACTCGATCGCTATTGGAACGCGCTTCTAGAGGGCGGCGGTGTGCCCGAGGAGTGCGGCTGGCTGAAAGACCGCTTCGGCGTTTCGTGGCAGATCGTGCCTAACGATCTCGTTCAGATGATGGCTGATCCCGATCCGGTCAAGGCCAAGCGTGTTGCCGACGTCATGTTGACCATGGTGAAGTTCGACGTTGCGGCGCTGAAAGCCGCGTATGCGGGAACGACAGGTTAGGGGCGACGTTTCATCTCCTACGTGTTTGCAAATTCCTTGTCAGTGTCGAGCGATCGTGATGGTTCGTGCGCTCGACACGGATGCCCCGCTTGAGCTCATGTCAAAGCCCGAGACAAACCGCCCCGGCCGCGACGATCATGCAAGCGATCCAGCGCTTTGCACTTACCGCTTCACGTAAAAACACTCGCCCGATCAGCACCGCGAATACCACGCTGGTCTCGCGCAACGCCGATATCGTTCCCGTCGCGCCCGACTGCAGCGCCCATATCACGATGCCGTACGCCGCGATGGACACCAGGCCGCCGACGAGCGATGAGCCGATCGACACTGGCGCGGACCGTACCGGCGGCCACAGCGCCGTGACCCCACGCAGCGCGACGAACAGTAGCGGCATCAGCCAATAGAACAGGAACATCCATGCGGTGTAGGCGAGCGCCTCGCCACCGGACAAGCGCACGCCGATGCTGTCGATCACGGTATAGACGGCGATGGTCGCGCCGGTGGTCAGCGCGGCCCGCAAACCTGCTCGCGATACATGAAACCGCTCCAGCGCGATCGCGATGATGCCGCCCGATATCATCAAGATGCCAAGTACCTGCGAGGGGCGAATCACCTCATGCGCGAAGAGCGCCGCGCCGAGCGTAACGAGCAGCGGCGATGAGCCGCGCGCGATCGGATACGCTTGTGCCAGGTCGTTGCGGCGGTACGACCGCACGAGGGTCACGTTGTAGACGATATGCACGATCCCCGATGCGACGATGTACGGCCAGGCCGCGCTGGCCGGCAATGGCGTGAACAGGATCACCAGCGTGGAGACCGCTGCGATGGCGATGCTCATCCATGTCATGGACAGGAACCGGTCTTCGTTGCCATGCAGCATCGCGTTCCAGCTCGCGTGGAGCAGGGCGGCGAGAAGGACGAGACCGCCGGTGTAACTGAGCATGCGGGGTTCCGGGGAAGCTGTGTTGCAAGGAGAATATCTATCTTGTTGCCGATCGACAAACCAGATAAATTGCCTGTTCGAGTTAGAGAAACTATTTCGAATGAAGCGGGCATTGCCTCCACTCAACGCACTGCGCGCCTTCGAGGCCGCTGGCCGGCTCGGCAGTTTCAAGGAAGCCGCTGCGGAATTGCACGTCACGCATGGTGCGGTGAGCCAGCACGTGCGGCTGCTCGAGGCGTGGCTCGGCGCATCGTTATTCGAACGGCACAACCGGCGCGTGTTGCTGACGCCAGCGGCAAAGGCCTACCTCGCGGAAATCGGTCCTCTGTTCGAGCAGCTCTCGCAGGCAACCTCAAGATATGGTTTTCCGGAAACCGTCTCGCGGACACTGTCGGTGAATGCGCCTGCGACATTTACGTTGCGCTGGCTGGTGCCGAGACTGGCGCAATTCCGCGCCGAGTATCCCGACGTGGATGTCAAAGTGGAGACGTCGAACGAGTCGGTGGAGAGCCTGGCCGAGACCTTTGACATCGTCATCCGGGGCGGCCCCGACACGTTCTATGGCTACTCGATGCGACTCTTCCTCGCTGAGGAAAGGCTGCCGGTTTGTAGTCCCGCGCTCTTGCATCGACTGCCGCTTCGGGTGCCGGACGATATGCGGCAGCATACGTTGCTGCACACGTCGAGTCTGCCGCGACTCTGGCCGGACTGGCTGACGCGGGCGGGGATTCCTGAACTGCGGCCGGCGGCCACGCTGACCTTCGATCACTTCTATCTGACCTTGCAGGCCGCCATCGAGGGGATAGGCGTTGCGATGGGACCGACTGCGCTGGTATCCGACGATCTCGCGGCTGGCCGGCTTGTCACGCCGTTCTCCGGTCCTCGTCTGCCGTCCCGAAGCTATTGCACTTATGTTCCGGATGGGAAGTCCGGCGATGAACTGGTTGTGCTGTTTCGATCGTGGATCGAGCGTGAGGGGATGGGTTCATTGGCGGAGACGGGTCCTCGGGGGTGAGGTCGCGGAGTGCTGTTGGAGCGGGGCAATTGCGAATGGGGTGGGTGCGGGGGTGGGGTTTTGGTTGGTGGTTTGATTCGACGCACGGCTGAGTCGTCGGCGGTTTGCTGATAGGTGATACGGAGGTGATCCGGGCCCTCGGGTCGCTTGCCGTCGATCGATGAAGGGCGGGGATCTGCCGTGAGGCGTTGGCTGCCAGATGGACGTTCGTGCGGCCGCTTCGCGCCATGAACAGCCGTTCGACCGCCAGCGATGTGAGGCATGTCGTCGGCTATTGCGGTCATTGGTCCGATCCTCGGCCAAGGGGCGACTCTGCGATCGTTGGACTGCATGTCAGTTCGAGTGACAGCCTTACGCCCTGTCAGAGGACGGCACCCGACCCCGAACAGCCGCTCCTATTAACTCAGACGCATGACGGTTTGAGCTCAAATGGATACGGCAAACTCAATGAGATACCTTTCATCTATGATCTCGGTCAACTCAACGGTTTTGAAGTTCACACGCAGGGGGGGCGGCTCAATTCGATTGCTTCAATAGTCTTGCTTCGTAGTCTTCTTTGCTTGCCAAAGCCTAAACCTCCTGTTATCAGTTCTTAGCCCAACAAGAACGGATTTGACGCCGCTTGAGGGGTCGTAGTCACGCGACGAGCGGTACTTCCACAGCGTCACCGTGAAAACAAGTCGCCGGTCGAGGGCGGACAATGTTGCGTCAAGCCAATCGGGCGAAGCCCATAGAATCGCGCCATCATCCTGATGGCGATGTCCGCTGTGATCGGGATCGGGCCTCCAACTACCTCAAACCTGGCTTCTCAGAGCGAGACGTCCATCTGTCTCACGCCAATCATCGCAGTTTGGCTCATTCGCCAACTCTAGGCTCTTCGTCAGGGTGATCCCAAGACGCGGTCGCCCACCCGGCCCCTTCGCCGCGATCTCGTCACCCACATCTATACCGAGACTGCGGGTCTCCGGAGCCCACACCAATGGAGCGAAAGGGCTCTCTTGGCGATAGCGGTGGTCGTAGTACCCCTCGTCCCAAAACTCCGGTAACCAAAGCTCATGGCTGGGCCGCTTGGCGAATGCCATACAGCGACCTATGGAACCCTTTCGCTCCGTCAGCGCCGACGTGATCCGTACGTTCACGCCGTCAGGCGATGACCAGCATCCATATAGCGGAAGCAGTGCATCAGCGGCGGTCTCCACAAAGCCCAATTTCCGCAGCACTTCATTTTGATCCTGTAGCGTTTCCTGCTGGCCGATTCTCTCACCTAACAGACCTTCTTTCGCCTGCCGAGGGACGGAATCCTTCCGGTCGGACAACCACGAACCATCATCGAACGTGAGGTCGTAGCGATCACGCCACTTCAGCCAAGGTGAGTCGCCTCGGGTCTCGTAGCTCCGAACGACCACGGGCAGTGTCTTTGACAGTCTACTGGCAGCGCTAAGCAATGCGTGTCTTTGAATATGCTCCCGATAGGTTTCGTACCGGTCGCTCTGGTCCCGCTGGTACCGCTCACGGCCGGGAAAATAATCTAGCGAGGTGGCATCGGGCCATCGGCGCGTAATCTCTGCCGCAATTGCGTCTTCGACCGTTGCCTGTGCGACATTGAACAGATGAGCCAGGGTGCTGATCTCGATTTTTGCAAACTCATAATCGAAGCGAAAATCCGATGTCGGTTTCGCCGCACTCGGGTAGACGTCGCTGATGACAATGCCGCACTGAGGCCGGTTGATCTCATCAAGCAACGCCTCCAACTCTGCGTCGCGCCGTTCCCCGTTGCTAATGTGACCCAGACATCTAGCGATATGGACTTTTTCTATGACGTGCAGGTCGTCTCGTCCGGAGAGAGCAAGCAGCTTGGGCCGAAGGGCACCCATGGCTTGTCCATGGTGCAAAGCGGCTCGCGCCAACCCCATCAGCAACCACTGCCGGGAATTTTGGAAAGAAAGCTTCTTATCCGCCGACGCTAGGGTCGCGACTTCTGTTTGATCGAAACGGTCAAGCAATAGCGCTAGGTCGTCGTTGAGCCCCAACTCGACAAGCGTCTTCAGTCCCCTCGCGACCGACCAGCGGACATAGGCATCGTCCTCGCCAAGGAGGTGCCACGTGACGTCTGAAATCAACTCCGCGTCGTTTCCCGCGATTTCCTGTTCAGGGCGGAATGGTCCCTCTCCGATCTCGTCGGCGATGCGAGCGGCCGGACCGGAAAGTAGCAACTCCAACGCGTCGAGACCGGCTCGTCCTGAGGTTACATCGCATAACACGGTGGCCAGTTGAAGCCACTCATCACCGTCGAGTTCGACTTCATCCTCTGCGACCTTGCGGAGGACGAGCTGTAGCACGAAGGCCTTGTCATTGCAGAGATCCGACAGTCGGCGGATATCGCGCGCGATACTGGAAAATTGACCTTCGAACAGTTCGGCGCTCTTGCACTCAAACAGTCGCTCAACCAGCGTTTTCGCCTTGGAGATTAGGTGCGTGGATGAATTGTTCCAAGCAGCGAAACACTCGGCTAGGATTTCCAATGATTGAGTGAGGCTCAGCTGGGACGCGGAGCAGATCGCGGACAAAAAGTTCAAACGCTCGGGGTACGGGCACGCAGCACGCAATCCGGCGATAAATTGCTGTCGAGCAGAGTAGCGAAGATTATTGTCTGCAGCGATGGCCTTCAGACTTTCGTCAATCGAAGTTGCTGAGGCCAGATCGCAGCGAGACCAACGCGGCGATGGCGCTGTCAATATCCTCTTTGCTTGGCTTTAGGGTTTGAGTAGTCAGGAAGGCCGGCGACGAGTTATTGCGACTGTTAGACTCATCCTGCTTGCGCTTAGCCTCTGCCCTGAGCCGTTCGATCTCCTCCCGCTCTTCGGTGGTGATTGCGTTTGGGTACAGATTACCCGTCGTCTCCAGGAAGCCTTCCCAAAGAGACGGCCAAGCACCGAACGGGTACTCAGCGCGCAGTTTTGTGATGATCGCCAAGAAGATCCGCCTCTGGTCCGCAGGCCGGGACATTTTCAGCAAGTCGGCGACCCCATCGCCGGTACGCCAGTCCCACCAGCCGTGCTCCTCACAAATTGTGAGAACAAAGGCGGTACGGCGTGGATCGAGATTTCCATTCTTTGCCAGAAAGCATGCAAGCTGCGGCAATCCGTAGGACAGGTCTGCAACGTCTTGGTCATACCAACGCACGAGCTTGGCTATTGCCGGAAAACCAATGGAGTTGGCTGCGGCATGCGCGAACAACGTCCATCCGAACTTTCTTGGTTCGTTTCGCACGATGGTTTGGCAAAGGTTCATTAGCCGTTGCGCCAGTGCGGGTCTTAAAAAACCACCTTGCTGAGCGCTTGCAAAATGAAGCAGTGAGTAGATCTGCTCGTAGCTTTCTCCACCTATCTGGTCCAGCTCGGCCAGACCTTGCCGATAATACTCACGGGCCTCATCGATACTCATGGGCACAAGAGAAGCAGCGAGTTTTACGTAGGAGTCGCCGCGTCCTCCGATATTGTCATCCTGACGGATTTGTTCCGCGACGTGGCGTGCGAATTCGCCCGCAAGCTCATGGAGGACCGGTCGCTTAACAAGCAGCGCCAACACTTCGATCTTCTCTGGAACGAAGAATCGTCCGGCGGAAATCAGACCAATCAATGTCTTGGCCTGGTCGGCCGAGATATTGGACGCGTGGTTCAGCACAATGCAGGCACAACCGAGCCCAACGGTACGGACTAGCGAATCCGCTGCGCTTTCAGCTCTCCAGTGCACGCCCTCGCGCAAATGTCTGCTCCAGACATTTACGAAGTCGGTGACACTCGCATCTGAGAGAGGATTACCAGAGAGGACAGCATCTTCGATTGGCTTGGTTAGCTTGCGCGCAAGCTCGATGCCTTCGCTGATGTCCTTACGTTCTCGGTCGTTGAATTTCGCCCTGAGTTGCTTTTTGCCTCCACCCTTGGCATTGCCGCCGGACGCCGGTTCGCGGAGTTCCTTCAGAAACGTCACCAGCGCTGCCCGAGTCGTGACAGCCTTTGCCTGCTTGGTAAGCTTTATTCCGTCCGGGAGTAAGTCACGATAGGCAACCGGCCTTCCAGCAGACCAGGCGCGAATACAGGCTCGGAGGATTGGAGACCAAGCTCTCGAGGGACCGTAACGCTCGCCGTAGTCATAAGCCGACGGACGGGTACGTGGCACACGGCGAATGATCGCGGCGGCGGCAGCTCGCGAGCTGTGGAAGAGCGTTGTCAATGCCGCCAACTCGATGGCATCGTTACTCCCACGCTCGGCGTCGGAGGAGAAGCTTTCATCCTCATCGTCTTCGTCGGGTGCGGGCTTAGCAATCGCCTTCGCGAGCACCTTCACCTGCTTTTTACTGAGATAGCGAGAATACGAGAGAAGCCGCAGCTTGAGCGCTTGAGATGCGCAGTGGTCGCTTACCGCAAACGACACCAAATCCAAGAGCGCCGCTGTGCCGTTTGCTTGGTCAAACAGCGCTAGCAATTTCAAAAGTTCACAACTGGCGGACAGCGAGAAGCGATCACTCCAGCGAGCGAGATTGCGATCGACGATGCTGAACTCGCCTTCGGCGGCATGTTGGAATAGCACCGCTGCATAGTCGTCAACCCCAGGACCGGCGCGGTCGCGATGTATCTCGTCATGCGGCTGCGCTGTATGCCAGTTAATCCACCGAACTGTGCTCTCGCACTGAATTTGTGCTTCTTCGGCATCCCCTGCAAATCGATGTGCGACCGTCAGTCGCGCACTTCTAGCACCGCGCCACCCTGAGCGGTCCGAGACAAGGCGGCGATAGGAGTCAGCGTCACCGAGTACGATCGCCAGAGCAGGCCAGCCTCGAATAAACTCGTCTCCTCGCATGTTGGCTGTTGCGGCCTGAGATAGCCGCATGCTGAGGGCAAGCACCCGATCGAAGTCATCTTCTGATACCGCCAATCGAAAGGCCGCACGAAGTCGTGCAAGCGTTAGCCTACGGCGGCCGAACTCCGACTGAACCGTTGTTGGGAAGCCGGTTGAATCGGCGAGCGCGAATGCTCGATCGCTATCTTTGATAACGACTAGAAAGTGTGGCAGTGCTTCGGCGGCATAGGTTGATGTTGCCTGCGAAGACAAAAGGCGGTCGGCAATGGCACTTTGAGCCATTGGTCGATCAGAGTATGTCTCCCGAACATATGTCTCCGTGGGCTCGTCTCTGAAAATCGCACCGTGCGACGTGATCTCGAGCATTGGAGCCAAATCCGATGCTGCAGTATTCACCTGAGGCGCAGACCACCCGAGCGCGTTTGCCAGTTCCTCTAGCGGAATCGGCGGAGGAAGGAGTGACAGCGCGACGAAGAACTCGGTTACCTCTGAATCCGGCCATCCTGCAACATGAAGATCCGAGACAATCTTGGTGCAACGCTGAGCGATGATTTCGCGGACAGTGATAGGGGTAGCCGAAGTTTTGCCGAGGACATTTGTGTCCCAGGTCTGAACAACGTAGTCGAGTACACGCGCGTTCCGACCAGAGCGCGCTAAGGCGGTAGCGATCTCCAGGCCGGAAGCACTTGGCTTGCGATCTTTCAGAAATTCACGTGCCTCCGAATCGGTGAATGGTCCTAGCTCGATTTCATTCACTGTGGCGCGACCAATAACCTTGTCTTTGCGGTGCGTGCGCGCCGTAAGCAGCAACATCACGCCATCGATCGGATCTTCATCGATAGCTGAGAGAAGAAGCTTTGGAAATGCTGTTTCGTGGCGGTCATCGGCTTCGAGCTGGGCGTTATCCGCAGCATCGACAATGATAAGCAAATCAAGCTTTTTCGATTGAGTTCGGATCGCGGCCGCAGCTTGTGCAAGTCGTCTACGCGCCGCTTTGATAATTTTGCGATTGTCATCGCCGCCTGGCAGCATCGGGTCACATAGTGTCCGCGATGACAGCTCGTTGACGATCTGCACCAGCCCAATTCTCGGGAGGTGCCGAGAATGATTGTCCGAGCGGTATGAGCCACCACCGAAGCAGTCAAAAACGACGACCTCAAATTCGTTCGCCATCCTCTCAGCGAGGCTTTGGATAAACACGGTTTTGCCCACCCCACCCTCGGCGTGGACGAGGACGGGTAGATTCGACGCCTTGACCAAATCCCCGACTTTCGAAATTTCAGCTCGCTCAACGACGGCACCCACGTCGATGAAGCGGGTGTCGGCCGGAAAAAGATTCTCTGGCTCGCAATCGAGGGCATCCAAGACATCTTCGCGGCGGATCAGGTTCTTGCCCTGACCGCTTGGGCCCGCCTTCTTCAGGACGAGATCCTGGAGCCCGTGAAGCCGGAGCCTGGCCTCTGAATCCGCGCCGGCAGACCAGTCGGTGAGTGTTCTCCTGAGCGCATTGTCTTGACCGGCAAGGCTCTTCTCTCCGGCTCGAAATACTATCCTCGAGAAGAGGCGGCTTGCGTCAGATAGGCCGCGATCGGCACACCACTTCTTGATGTTTCGAGCCTGAGTGGCTGAGCCGGGAGCTGAAGGCGTCGTTCCCTCGATGAGGGACTGTATCGCGTCCCAAAGACTGTCCGTGAATTCAGAATTCGTGACGAAGATGAACGACACCTTGTTGTCGACGTCGGCTGCTGAAAACTCCTTTTCGTAGCCGAGGATCGTGTCGGAGAACTTCTCGACCGTCTTTTTTAGATAAGCTGCTGTGACAGCCTCTTCGCGAAGCTTGTATTTGAATTGAACGGTCTCGAGCCGCTCGCAGGTCTGAAAATTGTCTCCGCGGCCATAATAGAGGATGAGGTCAGCTATCTCTTCGGCCCGAGCTCCGGGGCTCGCAGTCTCGGTCGATGAAATCCCCTCTACGGCGATCGCAAATAGATTGTCATTCGGGAAGACCAACTGCAGCGCTCGCCTGGCGGCCCACCGCTCGTGGAATGTGTGGCCGGCGCGAGATGCGCGAACGTTATCGATGTCTGCGTCAATATTCGGCATTTTTCTTACTTGTGCTCTTTTTCTCAGCGGCGCTTACTTTTGGGATTTCACCAATTATATATAAGCCGAGGGTGCCCCCTAACGCCATCGCGCCACCCGCCGAGAGACCCGATGGCGTAACGAGTCTAGGCGAGGGAACGTGCCCGTCCCAAGCCGGAGGTGTGCTCCATCTCCCGACGGGGTGGCACGCTATCTTCCTCTGCCCGCCCGGCCTTGCAGGGAATTCTCAGATACGTAAACCTCTTGCTTTCGGTCCGCTTCGGGTCCGGGAAAGACTCACTCGTCCCTAACGGGGCCAACTTTCGTTGGCACCTGTTTGCGAATGTCGGCGAAGTGAAGAGCAGATGCCGCACATCGGCAGACCGGCGACCGTCGGCTAAGGCCGAATTGCCGGCGCTTTCGAATGTCGGATCAAGGCTGTTGTACCTCGAAAGCCGTCATTGACATGCACTCGTCGCGAACGACGGCAATGGGCAGGTCGCATGCTGCCGATCGCAGGCATGCGCAGTTTAAACTGCGCATGCCTATTGCATGAGGCGACCCGCAGGTCATGAAGAGACGTTCGACACACGTTTCTGATTCGTCGACAATTGGAGAATACAAACAACTTCCACGGAAAACTTAAGATGCCGCTGCGGCCGACAGAAATCCAGATTGAATCAACCCGGCTCTTGATCAAACCGTTCTCGGCCGACGACGCAGATGCCACGTTCGCATGCATCACCCCTTCGCTCACTCGCCACATGGCGTGGGAGCCGCCAGCATCACGGCATGACTTCGATGGTGTTTGGCGGTCGTGGATACCGTCGATAGACGACGGGTCGGACTATGTATTCGCGATACGGCAACGCGCTGACGGGAGTTTCCTTGGTTTGGCCGGACTTCACCGCGTACGTACTGAGAGTCCGGAACTCGGCATCTGGATTCGTGAAGATGGTCATCGAAATGGCTTCGGTTGCGAAGCCGTCACTCTGATTGCACGTTGGGCAACGCGAACCATTGGCTGTGAAAGCTTTACCTATCCGGTTGCCGAAGAGAACCGCCCCAGCCGGCGCATCGCCGAATCGTTAGGCGGCGTGATCGTGGGAAGCCAGGTGACGCCAAAGTACAAGTCCGTCGTTTTCCGAATTCCTCGGCAGCCAGTTACGAGCGAGATATAAGCGGTTCAGTCTTCCAACTGACATCCGTCGGCCACGAGCCGCCGTTGCCGATTATCGCGTGAACGTCCGCTTGCGAAAAGCTGCATGGCATTTCCACGCTAGCAAGGGCGACCGGGGCCATGTGTGACTTGCAGGTGAGAATGCGGATCTATACTGGGTGGCTATTTGACATATCCCATTCACTCACAACGGAGAAGGCCATCATGAGTGAAAGTACATTGCTAATTTTTGCCGCTGTAGCCTTTGTAGGTATCGTAACTCCCGGACCGACAGTTCTGCTGGCGTTGACCAATGGCTCGCGCTATGGTCTTCGCCGTGCCGCGTATGGGTTCGCTGGCGCAATCGCATCCGACTTCGTGTTGATTTTCGCCGTGGCGCTTGGCCTTGGTGCGTTGCTGGCAGCGTCGGCATTCTGGTTTAACGTCGTCAAATGGGTGGGCGTGGCCTACCTGGCGTACATTGGCATCAAGCTGTTGATGTCAAAGGGTTCGTTGAGCGTCGCGAGCATGCAGGGCGAAGTAAGCCGCGACAGCAACTCGGCGATTTTCCTCAAGAGTTTCCTGACCGCAGTCACGAACCCGAAAGGATATCTGTTCTTCTCCGCATTTCTGCCCCAGTTTATAGCGCCGTCCGCCCCACTTGCGCCGCAGTACCTGGCACTCGCTATAACGTTCGCGATGCTGGATTGCTCGATCATGTTCGGCTATTCACTGCTCGGCGCACGGGCAATTCGCCTGCTAAAGGAGTCGGGCGCACTATGGCTCGAACGTTCTTGTGGTGCTGCGCTGGTTGCCCTCGCGGGGTCTCTGGCACTGTACCGACGTCACGCGGCTTAGCGGGTTTGCCCGGAAGCGGACCATGAAATTCGGGATTTGAATGGCCGAAGCGGGTCGGTTTCTGCTTTTTACATTCGCAGCGAATGGCGATCGGTCGAGGGTCTGCGTAGACGTCGGCCAGTAAGAGATCAGCTAAACCGGCGCACGCGACAAACCAGGCCGCGCCGTATCCGCCGCGCGCGGCGGCAGGCCAAGCTCCTCCGCATAGGAGTGAGCGCCGCCCGCCTCGCCGAGCGCGTATTGCAGGGCGTGCCGGATTCGCAGCATTTCCAGCGGCGTGGACGCCCGCGCGACCAGCTTCAGGCCCGCGCCCAAGGTGCCTTTCTCATGAGCGGGGCGGATGAGCGGCTCCGAGATTCCGTGCTTGGCGAGCAACTGCAAACCCGAAACATGCAAACGGCCCCCGCACGCGGCGTCCAGCGTGCGTTCGAAATCCTTCAGCACGTTGGCGTCACGGTGGTCCTCGCCCAGCATCTTCGCCGCGTCGGGCCATGCACCCCACAGCGCCTTTGCGATGAGCCGGC
Source organism: Paraburkholderia terricola (assembly GCF_003330825.1). Lineage (NCBI taxonomy): Bacteria > Pseudomonadati > Pseudomonadota > Betaproteobacteria > Burkholderiales > Burkholderiaceae > Paraburkholderia > Paraburkholderia terricola. The sequence goes on along the minus strand of NZ_CP024942.1, from coordinate 570,710 downwards.
CGTGGTTGGCATGCTGACCTTGCGAACAGACTTCGTGAATAGCTTGCAGCACGCTCGCCGCATCGCCGCGCGTCGTGATGCGGCCGTCGTGCATCGCAACGAGTCCGTGCAGGTCGTGTCCCGTCCGGGCCGCGAGTTCGGTGCGCAGAAGCACCCACGGGTCCTGCGGCGCGGCCTCGAGTCCCGACGCGACATGACCCAGGAAGGAGCCGGTGTTCGCGCGCCGGATCACGCTCAGCGCGGCGATCAGCCCCGACCGGTAAGCCATGCTTTCGATCAGTCCGACCGTGGCTTCATAGCGCGTCTTGGGCTCGGGCGACAGCTTGAGCAGTTGCAGCGTATCGGCGTCGAAGTTTTGCGTGTGCTGCCGAACGTGGACGGCTTCGTGAAACACGCCTTCGGCCAGCGTCAGGAAGCCTTGGCGAAACGCGGGATCGAACACGTCGACGCGCGCACTGCGGTCGTAGGTTTTCATCAGCGAGCCTTCATCGGCGACCGACTGCTCGCCCGCGTAGCGGACCTTGCTGCGGATGCCGAACGCGTCGTTGACGTGCCGGCCGAATGCGTTGATCGCCTGCTCACGCTGCCGCGCGTTCCACTGCGACGGCGGCGTCGCGCGCAACTGGCTCAATTCGGGATCCGCGTCGATTGCGGACGCGTAGTGTTCCGCGCTGCCGAAGATGGCGCCAGCGAACGCGGCATCGAACACGCCCTTGGTCGTCGCCTCGCGCGCCCATGATCGGGACGTGCCGAACGGCTTCGCGATGTCGATCATCCGGGCGACGCCGCGCAGGCTGAGATGCTCGAAACCTTCGTGCGACTGAATCCGCGCCGACACGTCCTGCCAGGCGGGAGAACGGCGCAGCGCCTGAAGCTCGCGCAGAACGGTCGGATGCGCGGCGGGCAGCGGGCCTGGCGATTCGGCGCCCGCCAGCGCGCCCGCGTAAGCCGCCGCGGCGTCGCCGGATTTCAGCCCGTGCAGCAGCATATTCCACGGATTGACGGGGAGCGGCGAGGGCGCGGCGGTCCCCAACTGCCTGAGCCTTGCGAGCGCCTCGCCGCGCTGCGCGTGTCCGCCGGCGGCCGTCCTGACGGGCGCGTGCGCGAGCGGTTCCAGCGCCGCGTCCGACGACGACGCGCGGCGGGATGGCGACGCCTTCGAACCGGTCGCGCGGTTCGGCGATTCGGGCGCGGTGCCCGACACCGGCAGCGGAGTAGACGACGGATTCTGGATTCGGGAATTGAACATGGTCACACCGGCAATGTCGCGTAGTGGCGATATTGCGGGCAACGGGCGCGCGGGATAGGGCGGTCGCGGCGAAACACTATGCGGGGGAGCGAACCGAGCGGTGCTTGCGGACGTCCGGCTCGCAGGGGAGCGCCGCGCCGGTCGCGCGAGGATGTTATGACCGACGGAGCCGAGCCAATGAAAAAGGAGTCACAGAAACCTGGAAGCGGAGCTCACGAACTTGCGCAGTTCGTCGAACTGGGTGACCAGTTCGAGACAGAGGATAAATGCCAGCATCGCGGACGGGCCGGGATGGCGTTCGATCCATCGCAACGATTGAGTCGCGTAACGCGCTCTAACGGAGCGCCGCGTCATGACATAGGTAATCGCGATGCCGATGGCGGCGCCCGCGAGGATATCGGTCGGATAGTGATAGCCGAGATAAGCGCGCGGAAGGCAAATGAAGATGGCGGTGTACAGGAGCGCCAGCACGCCGATTCCGCGCCAGACAATGAAAATGCCGGTCGCGACGGACATCCACAGCATGGCGTGATCGCTCGGAAACGAACTCCACGCCGTCAGCATGGCGTCCTGTTGCGCGGCGAATGGAAAGTGCAGATGAAGGTCGGGGTTCTGGATAGGACGTACCCGGAATGGCAACAGATCAGCGAGAAGCCTTCCCACGGCGAGCGCCAACAGACCGCTCATGATCGTCGCAATGACCATTTCGCGTTGCCGCTCGCGATGCTCGCCGGGTCGAAACCATATCCACCACAAAATGGGTATGAGCACGAGACCCTTGAACATATACAGATCGGCGACGGCTTTTATTGCATGGTTAACCAGAAGGCCGAAGCTCGGCCTGGTAAGCCACGTCTCGATGACCGCATCAAAGTTGTTCATGTTCTTGTCGGCAGTATGGAGCAGCGCGAGCAGGACGATGGCGCGGGGAACCGGCGGCCGTCACTGGGTAACCCAGACTACCTCTGGTGTTGTGGCGTTGCAATCGATGCATTCGCTACTATGACGAATGATCGTAAGAAAATGATCTCGTGAACACACCGATGCAAGCCGAATAACCGCCGAGCAAGGCCATATCGACGCTGCTCGTTGAACGTGCGATTATCGCAATCGGCATAGAGCCATTTGACGCGACGCAATTAGCATGACCTACGCCAAGGAATTTTTTGATCTTCAACTCCATTTCGCGCGAAGCGTCGCGGAGTTGAGGGGCATGCCGCTGGAGGAAGCCCTTCTTGACTACACGAATCTCTACGTGCGGTTTGTTGCCGATCGGAGGTTCGATCGCGACCATCCCATCTGGTCGGCTTACCTCGCCGGACTGAGAGAGAAGGTCGATCCGGGCGATTGGACTTATCACTTCTATCGTAGTCGCCCGCATCATGTCCAGCCGGCGTCGACTATCAAGACGTTTGGTTGTTTCTCGTATGCGTTGGGCGAGCCGGGTCAAATCCGCCTTCACTTCCATAACGCGGACGGGCATTTACAGGGGCCATTGAGCGGGGAACGCATGCCGTCACGGCTCTCCGAGCTAGCTTCGCTCGTGCACCACGTCCGCGCGCAACGGGAAACTGTCAAGCAGGTAGCAGGCGTTTCATGGCTCTACAACTTGACCGCGTATAGACGATTGTTTCCCGAGTCTTACATTGCCGAAGCGACAGTGGCTACAAACAGATTCCGCAACATGCCGCTGTGGGGGCAGTTTTTGAATCGTCACGGCGGGGTCAGAAAAGACGCTGCGAGTTTGTTCGTTCACCGGCTTTACGATCAGACCAGCGCGGACGACCTTGCACGATGTTTTCCGCTGCACCCCCTGGCCGTCTCGGCCCCGATCGACGCCTTCCACGAATTCTATGCGCAGGGATCTACAATAAAGTTCGACCGTTGAAAGTAGATCGCCACAAAGCGCTCTCCGCAACACAACCCACTCACCCCAAGAAAGAAAGCCCATGTTCGATCACGTCAAATTCGGAGTCAGCGACTATGCAGCAAGCAAAGCGTTCTTCCTCAAGGCACTCGAACCGCTTGGCGTAGCGATTGTCTCGGAGGGGACGCCGACGTACGGTGTCGAGCTTAGCTCTCAGGGTGACGCTTCGTTGTGCCTGTACCAGACTGAGGAGAAGCCGGCGCATCTTCACCTGGCCTTTACGGCCGAGAATCGCCAGCAAGTCGAGGCTTTCTATCGCGCGGCTCTGGAGGCGGGTGGCATCGACAACGGTGCGCCTGGTCTGCGCCCGCACTACCACGCCAACTACTATGCAGCGTTTGTCATTGGTCCGGACGGGCATAACATCGAAGTGGTTTGCCACCAAGCCGAAGCCTAGGCCCGCCAAATAGAAAGCCACCCCCAATCAATCTTTTTTCTCCATGCCAAGTTTCGTTTAGCATCACTGCCACTTTCACAAGAAACACCACGAGACAATGGCACTCATCGCACGAAACATCCTCGGTATCGCCGTACTTCTTTTCATCGCCTACCTCTGCTCGACCAACCGACGCGCCATTCGCTTACGGACTGTAATCAGCGCACTGCTGGTGCAGATCGGAATCGGCGCATTCATTCTCTTCGTGCCGCTCGGCAAGACCATCCTCGCGGCCGCGGCCTCCGGCGTCAATCATGTACTCGGCTACGGCAATGCGGGCATCGAGTTCCTGTTCGGCGGGCTCGTGCAATCGAAGATGTTTCAGGTATTCGGCGACGGCGGTTTCGTATTCGCCGTGCGCGTGCTGCCGGCCATCATCTTCGTTACCGCGTTGATCTCCGTGCTGTATTACCTCGGCGTGATGCGCTGGATCGTGATCGTACTCGGCACGCTGTTCCAGAAGCTGCTCGGCGTGTCGAAGCTCGAATCGTTCTCCGCCGTCACCACGATCTTTCTCGGCCAAAGCGAAATGCCCGCGGTGGTCAAGCCGTTCGCGCGCGACATGACCGGCGCCGAACTGTTCGCGGTGATGTCGAGCGGCATGGCGGCCGTTGCCGGCTCGGTGCTCGCGGGTTACGCGGGCCTCGGCGTGCGGATCGAGTATCTGCTGGCCGCGTCGTTCATGGCGGTGCCGGGCGGCCTGCTGTTCGCCAAGATCATTCACCCGACGACGGAACCGAGCCGCGTGCAGCTCGACAACCTCCACTTCGATGAAAAACGTCCCGCCAACGTGATCGAAGCCGCGAGTTCCGGCGCGACCGTGGGCCTGAAAATCGCGGTGATGGTCGGCGCGATGCTGATCGCATTCGTCGGCTTGATCGCGTTGCTGAACGGCGTGGTGAGCGGCATCGGCGGCTGGTTCGGCCATCCGCAACTGTCGATGCAAGCGGTGCTCGGCACGGTGTTCGCGCCGCTCGCGTATCTGATCGGCGTGCCCTGGAACGAAGCGGCCGTTGCGGGTAATTTTCTCGGGCAGAAGGTCATTCTCAACGAGTTCGTCGCGTATGCGTCGCTCTCGCCGTATCTGAAGGACGCCGCAAGCGTGAGCGCGGCCGGTCTGCAAGCGCTCGATCCGCGTACCATTGCTATTCTGTCGTTTGCGTTGTGCGGCTTCGCGAACTTTTCGTCGATCGCGGTGTTGACCGGCGGTTTTAGCGCCGTCGCGCCGGGACGCCGCGCTGAAGTCGCGCGCTACGGCCTGCGTGTCGTGCTCGCCGCGACGCTCTCGAACCTGATGAGCGCGACGATCGCGGGCATGTTCGTTACGCTCAATTGAATCGAGGATCGCTGCATGAACATGGAACAACTGCTGGAACGCGCGGGCGTCGCGCGCGACAAGGCTTATGCGCCTTATTCGAAATTCAAGGTCGGCGCCGCGCTGCTGACAAAAGACGGCAAGATATTCGACGGTTGCAACGTCGAGAACGCGTCTTACGGTTTGTGCAATTGCGCTGAACGTACCGCGTTTTTCAGCGCGATCGCCGCCGGTTATCAACGCAACCAGTTCGCCGCGCTCGCCGTGATCGGCGATACGGAGGGCCCCATCGCGCCATGCGGCGCGTGCCGCCAGGTGATCATCGAACTCGGCGGACCCGAGTTGCCGATTCGCCTCGGCAATCTGCGCGGCGTCACACGCGACACCACCGCGCGCGAACAACTGCCGGACGCGTTCTATCTATGAGCCAGCACAAGGTCATCTACGACACCGATCCGGGCGTGGACGATGCAATGGCGCTCGTTTTTCAGGCGCTACATCCGGACATTGAATTGCTCGGGTTGACGAGCGTGTTCGGCAACGCCACGATCGAAACGACCACGCACAATGCCCGTTTTCTCGCCGGACGGTTTGCGCCGGGCGTGCCGGTCGCGCAAGGCGCGGCGGCGCCGCTCAAGTGCCTCGCGCCCGAACCGCTCGCATGGATTCACGGCGACAACGGGCTCGGCAACATCGCGCTTGAAACCGGCGGGGAGGCGGCGCTCGACACGCGCCCCGCACATCGCTTCATTATCGACATGGTGCGCGCGCATCCCGGCGAAGTCACGCTGATCGCGGTCGGCCCGCTGACCAATCTTGCATTGGCGCTCGCCGACGATCCGGGAATCGCCTCGCTCGTCAAGCAGGTGGTGATCATGGGCGGCGCGTTCGGCACGGACGGGGTGTTCGGCAACGTCACGCCCGCGGCGGAAGCCAATATTCTCGGCGACCCGGATGCCGCCGACATCGTTTTCGGCGCGCCGTGGCCGGTGGCGATCGTCGGGCTCGACGTCACGCAGCGCACGATCATGAGCCGCGATTATCTGGCTTCGCTGCGCGATCGTGGCGGCGCGGCGGGGCAGTTCGTGTGGGACGTGTCGCGTCATTACGAAACTTTTCACGAGCAAAGCGCGCGGCTCGCCGGAATCTACACGCACGATTCGTCCGCGGTCGCCTATCTGTTGGCGCCGCATCTCTACACGACGCGCAGCGGTCCCGTGCGCGTGTTGACGGAAGGCATCGCGGCGGGGCACACCATTCAGAAGCCTTCCACTATGCCGGTGCCCGCGCCGGATTGGGACAGCCGCCCCGAGTGCGAGGTTTGCGTGGACGTGGACGCGGCGGGAATGCTCGCGCTTTACGAACACACGATCTGCGGCACGCTTTAACCGGTCTATCGCATGGCACGACGCCAACGATTGATAGGACATAAACGCCAACGCCAGCCGTCATTGCATTGCAGCAAACCGCACACGCGCAATCGTGGCCGATGTCGATCATCAATCTTTGCTACATTTCTGCACACGCACTGCGCCCGCGGCCCCGGAGTTTTCGCTTTCCGGCGCGGCGCGCGTGATCCATCTTCATCAAGAGGCGAAAGATGCGAATTCTAGTAGTAGGGGCAGGCGCGGTGGGCGGCTATTTCGGCGGACGTCTCGCGGCGGCGGGCCAGGACGTGACCTTTCTCGTGCGCGCGGGCCGTGCTGAAAAACTGCGGCGTGACGGGCTCGTCATCAGCAGCCCGCGCGGCGATCTGACGCTGCGCGACGTCAAGACGATTCTCGCCGGCGTGAGCGCCGAGCCGTTCGATCTGGTGCTGCTCAGTTGCAAAGCCTTTAGTCTCGACGACGCGATCGACTCCTTCGCGCCGCTCGTCGGCGAGTCCACGCTGATTCTGCCGATGCTCAACGGCATGCGCCATATCGACGTACTCACGGAAAAATTCGGCGCCGCGCGCGTGCTCGGCGGTCAGTGCGTGATCGCGGCGACGCTCAACCCCGAGCAGCACGTCGTGCATCTGAACGAAATGCACGCGATCACCTTCGGCGAACTGGCGGGCGGCGCATCCGAGCGCGTGCAGGCGATCGCGGACGCGATGACCGGCGCGAATTTCGACGTGGTGGTGAGCGAGAACATTCTGCTGCGCATGTGGGAGAAGTGGGTGTTCCTCGCCACGCTGGCAGCGAGTACCTGCTCGATGCGCGGCTCGGTCGGCGATATTCTGGCGGCGCCGGACGGCAAGCGCGTGATCGAAAATCTGCTGGGCGAGTGCCGCGCGGTTGCCGAGCATAACGGCTTCACGATGGGGCCGGACTTCGACGCCCGCGCCACACAAACGCTGTTCACGCCGTCGCCGCTCACGGCTTCCATGTTGCGCGACATGGAAAACCACTCGCATACCGAGGCGGATCACATCCTCGGCGACCTGATCTCGCGCGGCGGCGACGCGCAAAAGGGCGAGCACGGCTTGTCGCTGTTACGTATCGCCTATACCCACCTGAAGACGTATGAAGCGAGGCAAACCCGCACGTCCTGAATGAACGGGCGGCGCGTCACGAAGCCTGACAATCGGAGGTGAAGCATGCCGAGCCCAACCGGATCGGTGCCCGCGCTCAGTGCCGCGTCGGCCACGATCTTTTCGATCGGCATCGTCTTTCTCGGCTACTGGGGCCTCTACGAGCCGACGGGATGGCGAGCCATCGACGTGATCGTGTTCGTGTTCGCGCTGATCGGTTTCGGCTGCCTCGGCCTCGTGCCGTGGATGGCGACGAGCCCCGTCGAGCCTGAAACGAGCGACGCGCGAATCCGCATCGCGCGCCACATGTTTCTTGCCGGCGTCGTGGCGATCTGGCTGGCGGTGGCGCTGTCGGTGATCTTCTGAGGCTTGCTTCACGGGAAAAAAACGCGCGCCTTGCAGCAAACAAGGCGCGCGTTTCATTCAACGGAAAGCCGGCTTCAACGCTCGATCTGCCTGTTCCAGCGCGTGTCCCACTGCGCGCGATGCGCGTTGATCGTGTCCCAATCCACCACCGTCACCTTGCGCACTAGATCCTCGACATTGCCGAGGCTTTGCTGCATCGGCGGCGTCATCTTCGCGAGACGATTGGTCGGAATCTGGCGGCCGGCTTCGGCGGCTTTCGTCTGCGCCGGTGCGGACAGCAGGAATTGCGCGAGCTTCTGCGCCAGTTGCGGATCGGGGCTATTGTTGACCACGCACAGATCCACCAGCAGCAACACCGGGCCTTCTTTCGGATTCACATAGCCGACCGGAATGCCCTTGTCCTGCAGATCGCCCACGGCGGTCGGCGTCAACGGGAACAGGCCCGCTTCGCCGGTCTGCACCATTTCGGAAATCTTCGCGGAGTTCGGAATGTACTCCACCACGTTCGGGCCCACCGTGCTCGCCCATTTCGTGAAGCCCGGCTCGACGTTCTGCTCGCTGCCGCCCATCAGGCGGTTGATCGCGAGAAAGCCGTGCAGGCCGAACGTGCTGCTCGACGCCGATTGAAACACCACTTTGCCCTTGTATTTCGGATCGCTGAAATCCATCCACGAAGTCGGCGGCGCCCAGCCTTTTTCTGCAAACAGCTTCTTGTTGTACGCGATGCCGGTCATGCCCAGTTGCACGCCCGCGCCCATGTCGTCCTTCATGCGCGCGAACGGATAGAGCTCCTTGAGCACCGGCGCGTCGTCGAGCTTCTTGCACACGCCCATGCTGACCGCGCGCGCCATCACGCCATCGTCGAGAAACACCACGTGGATTTGCGGATTGGTTTTGTTGGCAAGCAGCTTGGCGAGAATGTCCGACGACGTGCCGGGCACGACCACTACCTTCACGTTATTGGCTTTCTCGAACTCGGGCAGCACCTGGCTCGTATAGGCCTTTTCCATCGGCCCGCCGTTCATGCCGATGTAGATCGTTTTGGTCTGCGACCAGGCCGGCGCGGCCGCGCCGAACGCACACAATGCGGCGAGCGCCGCGATCGTCTTGAACAGTTTCATGGATCGACTCCTGGGGTTTCACTAAACGATGACTAGCGTTGATTCAAGCGGACAATCAAGCGACCGGTGAGGCAACAGCGGCAAAGCGATTGATCGAGAAAGCGTCGAGCGGTGTGGCCGTGGCGCCGTCGATCACGAGGTCGGCGAGCACTTCGCCGACGCCCGGCGCCAGCAAGAACCCGCCGCCCGAAAAACCGAACGCATGCAAGAGACGCGGCGCCGTGCGGCTCGCGCCGATGATCGGATTGCCGTCCGGCGTTTCGCCCTCCACGCCGCTCCACGTGCGGATCAGCAGCGCCTCGCGCAGCGCGGGCAGCAGCGCGCAGGCGTCGCGCATCACGGCGCGCGTGGTTTCCGTCGACGGCTGACCGTATTCGCCGTCGCCCTGTCCGCGCCCGCCGCCGATCACGCAGTTGCCGCGCGCCACTTGCCGCGCGTAGATGCCGCCGCCATACACGCCGAGGTTGTGCGTGATGAAGAGCGGCAAGGGTTCGGTGACCCACAGGTTCGGGTAGATCGGTTTCATCGGCACCGTTTCGCCGAAGTAACCCGCCACCGTATTCGCCCATGCGCCGGCGGAATTGATGAGCCAGTCGGCGCTCATGCGCGTGTCGCCCGCGCGCAATTGAAAGCGCGTGCCGTCGTGATGGATGTCGGTGAGTTCGGTTTGCTCGCGCACGTCCGCGCCCGCCGCGCGGGCCGCTCGCGCGAACGCGGGCGACACGAGACGCGGATTCGCATGACCGTCCGTCGCGCACAACGAGCCGCCGATTGCCGCCGCGCCGAGCCACGGGTAGCGTTGACGGAACGCCGCGCCGCTGATCAACTGCGCATGCAGTCCGTGGCCGCGCGCCATGTCGGCCCACGCCTGTAGCGCGACGAGATCGCCTTCGCTGCGCGCGAGCCGCAAATGTCCCGACACGGTGAATTCGCCGTCGATGCCGATCAGCTCCGGCAAGCGGTCCCAGATGCGCCGCGCGCGCATGGCGAGCGGCATCTGTTCGGCCGGACGTCCCTGGCAGCGCACGCCGCCGTAGTTCACGCCGCTTGCTTGCGCGCCGCAATAGCGCCGCTCGAACAGGCCCACGCGCAAGCCGCGCCGCGCCAGCGCCAACGCGGCCGATGAACCGACCAGGCCGCCGCCCGCGATTGCGACGTCGTAATGCAGGGCGTCACTCATCGCGCGCCTCCGCGGGAATCTCGACGACGCCGTCGGCATACAGGGCGGGTGAGAGCGGAATCGGCTTGACGGGCGGCTGGCTGCGCAGACGGCCAAGCGCATCGAGCGGCTTGCCGGTTTCCTCGCTCAGCAGCGTCAACGCGGCTTCGCCGCACATGCGTCCCTGGCAGCGGCCCATGCCGGCGCGCGTGAGCGCTTTCAGGCGATTGATCTCGTTCGCTTCGCCGTCGCGGATGCAGCGACGCAAGGCGCCCGCGTCGACTTCCTCGCAGCGGCACACGATCATGTCGTCGGGCCATTGCGCGGCGCAGTGGGCAGGCGGCGCAAACGCCGTTTCGATGCCCTTGCGAAACACGGCGATGCGTTGCAGGCCGCGTTCGAGCGAGGCCGCGTCGCGCAGGCCGGGGCCACGCGGATGCGCGACGCCGAGGTCGTCGAGCAAGGCCAATGCGGCGCGGCGTCCGGCGAGTTCGGCGGCGTCGGCGCCGGCAATGCCCGCGCCGTCGCCGGCGAGGTAGATGCCGCGCACGGAGCTGCGGCCGGCGGCGTCGAGTTCGGGCAGCCAGCAGCGGTTGCCGGCGTCGAAACGAAAGCGGCAACCGGCGAGATCGGCGAGTTGCGTTTCGGGCTTCAGGCCGAAGCTGATGCCGACCGCGTCGCAAGCGATGGTTTCGGTTGGCGCGCTGGAGCCTGACGCGCGCCATTCGATCGCCTGCACGCTTTCTTCGCCGCGTACGGCCAGCGAGTTCACCTCGCGTTCGATGCGCACGCCATGCGTTGTCAGCCAGGCGACGTAATAGAGGCCCTTGGCGAACGTGGCCGGCAGACGCGCGAGTTTCAGCGCGGCGGCGATCTGCTGCGACAGAGGACTCGTATCGAGCACGGCCGCCACGTGCGCGCCCGCTTTCACGTATTGATACGCGACCAGGTAGAGCAATGGCCCGGTGCCCGCGAGCACCACGCGTCGACCGATCGCGCAGCCTTGCGACTTCAACGCGACTTGCGCCGCGCCGAGCGTGTAGACGCCGGGCAACGTCCAGCCCGGCACCGGCAGCACGCGATCCGTCGCGCCGCTCGCGATGATCAGATGCGAGAACGGCACGCCGATTTCGCGTCCCGCGTTCAGCGTATCCAGGCGGCCCGCTTCGCACGCCCAGGCCAGCGTGTCGGGACGATAGTCGAGATGCGGCAGAAGCGCGGCCATCGTCGTATGCAAGGCGTCGGCCTTGCGTGCCTCGAAGCCGTAGAGTGCTTTTTTCGAGCGCTGAAAGCCGCCGTTTGCGGGCGGTTGCCGATAGATCTGACCGCCCCAGCGCGCGTTTTCATCGAGCACGATCGGCCTGACGCCGGCTGCGACCAGCGTCTCGGCGGCGCGCACGCCCGCCGGTCCCGCGCCGACGATCACGATGCGGCGTGCGTCGCTCATTGGGCGTCTCCGTTCGTCACGGTGGCAACGCTAACGGCGAGCCGCGTCACCACGCGCATGCCCTCGGCCACCAGCGTCGAGCATGCGCGCAAACGCAATCCGTCTTCGGTGCGCATCCAGCAGTCCTGGCACGCGCCGATCAAACAGAAGCCCGCGCGCGGCGCGCCGCTGAATTCGCTTTCGCGCACGCGGCGTTGCTGCATCAGCACCGCGGTCAATAAGGTATCGCCGTGCAGCGCGGTGACTTCCTGACCGTCGAGAAAGAAGCGCAGCGGTTCGCGCTGCGTTTCCGCGACGCGCACGAATTGCGGCTCACGCCTCGGCGTGGCGGCATCGGAAGACGGCAAGTTCGACGGCATGGGAGAGCGTGCGGTGGAGGACATCAATGCTGGCCGATCAGAATCCGGTTGAGCCCATACACGCGATCGAGCAGCAGCATCGCGCCGGCGGTGATGAAGATCACCAGCGCGGACACGGAGGCCATCATCGGATCGATCGATTCGGTCGCGTACATGTACATGCGCACCGGCAGCGTGACGGTTTGCGGCGAGGTGACGAAAATCGACATCGTCAATTCGTCGAAGCTGTTGATGAAGGCGAGCAGCCAGCCGCCGGTAATGCCCGGCAGAATCATCGGAAAGGTGATGCGGCGAAACGTGGTCCACGCATCGGCGCCGAGCGAGTGCGCCGCGTGTTCGACGCTGCGGTCCTGTCCGCTGATCGAGGCCAGCACCAGGCGCATCACGAACGGCGTGATGATGATCATGTGCGCGAGCACGAGCCACGCGAACGAGCCGGTCGCGCCGATGAGCGCGAAAAAGCGCAGCAGCGCGATGCCGAGCACGAGGCCGGGAATCACCAGCGGCGAGAGCAGCAGGCCGTTGAGAAAGCCGCGGCCCGGAAAGCGCGCGCGGCCGATCGCCAACGCGGCGGGCAGTGCGACGATCAACGACAAGGTTGCGGAGGCGAACGCGAGCTTCAGGCTGTTGACGAACGCCGAGATGAAATCGGGGTAGTTGAGGATCGCGCGAAACCACCGCAGCGAGACGCCGTGCGTGGGCAGCGTGAGCGTTTCGTCCGGTGTGAAGGCGACCAGCACGACGATCACGAGCGGCGCGAGCACGAACGCAATGACGAGCGCGTGGAAAATCAGCGCGATGGGTCCGTTCTTTCTCATGATGTTCTCACTCGGCGGGCCGTTGAATTAACCCAGGCTTCTGGTGTACTTGCGTTCCAGAACCCGGTAGTAAGTGAGCATCACGATCAGATTCGCGACCAGTAGCAGCAGCGCGATGGTCGCGCCGAGCGGCCAGTTCAGCGAGCCGAGGAATTCGTCGTAGACGGCGGTGGCGGCAACTTTCAGCCGCCGTCCGCCGAGCAGGCCGGGAATCGCGAAGGCGCTTGCGGAGAGGCCGAACACCATCAGGCTGCCCGACAGAATGCCCGGCGTGAGTTGCGGCAGCACGATGCGGCGCAGCGTGGCGGCGGGCGAGGCCATCAGCGAAAGCGCGGCGTTTTCCGTTTGCGGGTCGAGCTTTTGCAACGCCGTCCACACCGGAATCACCATGAACGGCAGCATCACGTGCACCAGTGCGATGACGATCGCGAAGGTGGTGTATTCGAGCTTGTACGGCCCGAGTCCGAACAGGCCGAACGCCTGATTCACGAGGCCGTTGGTGTTGAGCAGCATGCTCCAGCCGAAGGCGCGCACCACCACCGACACCAGCAAGGGCGCGAGAATCACCAGCAGGAACATCGAGCGATACGGATCGCGCATGCGCGACAGCACATACGCTTCGGGCGTGCCGATCACGACGCACAGCAGCGTGACCAGAGATGCGATGCCGAAGGTGCGCAGGAAAATCGTGTGGAAATACGACGAGCCCAGCACTTCCGCGTAATTGCCGAACTGGAATGCCGCGAGCGGCCCGCTGGCCGGGTCGAAGCGATAGAAGGTGAGCACGAGCGTCATCAGGAGCGGCACCAGCACGAGCGCCGCGAAGAGCAGGAACGCGGGCAGGCACATCAGCCACAGCGGCAAGAACGCGTGCCACGGCGCGCGCCTGGCGTGGCCGGCGTTCATGCCGCTGTCGTCGGCAGCGGGCAGCGTGCTAGCCATGTTGCGCATCCCGTTGAATGAAGCGGATCGCTTCGCTGTTCCAGTCGACGCCGACCGCCGCGCCTTCCGGCAGCGGCTCGCTGCCTTCGTTCTGACAGCACACCAGCACTTCGCCGAGGCGGCTGTCGAGGCGATACAGCCATTGGCTGCCGAGGAAGAAGCGGCTCGTCACGGTGGCCGGCACGCGTCCCGCGTTCGGCGCGCACAGGCGCAGCTTTTCCGGGCGGATGCACAAGGTCACCGCATCGCCGACGTCGATCACGCGCTCGCGCATCGGCAGTTGCCTGGTGTGGCCGGTTTCGGCGAGGTCGTGGCCGAGGTCGATGCGGATCGCGTCGCCGTCGCGCGCGATCACGGTGCCCGGCAGCATGTTGGCCTTGCCGATGAACTGCGAAACGAAGCGGTTCTCGGGGCGTTCATACGCTTCGTATGGCGTGTCGATCTGCGTGATGCGGCCGGCTTCCATCACCACGACGCGATCGCTGATCGACAGCGCTTCCGACTGATCGTGCGTGACCATGATGGTGGTCGTGCCGATCTTGCGTTGAATCGCGCGCAGTTCGAACTGCATGTCCTCGCGCAGCTTGGCGTCGAGATTCGACATGGGTTCGTCGAGCAGCAGCACGGGCGGCGCGATCACGATCGCGCGCGCCAGCGCCACGCGTTGCCGCTGTCCGCCGGACAACTCGCGCGGAAAGCGATGCGCGAGCGTGTCGAGCCGCACCAGCGCGAGTACTTCACGCACGCGTTCGTTGCGCTCGGCCTTGCCGACGTTGCGCATTTCCAGCCCGAAGCCGACGTTGTCGGCCACGCTCATGTGCGGGAACAGCGCATAGCTCTGGAACACGATGCCGAGGCCGCGCCGGTTCGGCTTCATGTGCGTGATGTCGCGGCCGTCGAGCGTGATGCGCCCGCGTGTCGTTTCCACGAAGCCGGCGATCATTTGCAGCGTGGTGGTCTTGCCGCAGCCGGACGGCCCGAGCAACGAAACGAACTCGCCTTTTTCCACCGACAGGTTCACGTCGGCGACTGCTTGCAGGTCGCCGAACGATTTCGTTACGTCCGTGAGTGTGAGGAACGACATGATCTGGCCTTTGGATGTGCGACGCCGGTTCAATCGACTGCTGCCTCGATGGAGCCGACTCTAGCCAGCCAAATTACATGGCGTCAATTTCAAATTCCGTTTGGCGGTAGAAGATTAGAAAAAATTCCATTCGATGGAATGTATTCGGGCGAAGCCACGGCAACCGTTCCGCTGCGTGAGCTACGGAAAACCCCTATCAATTGCTGCGCTCGCTGGTCTACAAAAGGATCGGCCCGAACATTCCATTCGAAGATAAAACGCTCTATAGTGTTCCGGCCAATGAAATAGCTGAGATCGCTAACGATGAATGCCGCCGCCAAACGAGATACCGACACCGCACCCGCCGAAACGGGCAATGCGCCCGGCACAGGCATGCTGGAGCGCGCGTTCGCGGTGATCCGCGCGTTATCCGAAGCGCAACCCGAGGGCGGCCGCGTCACGCGTCTCGCGAAAGCGGTGGGGCTCACGCAAGGCACCGTGCATCGCATCCTGCATGCGTTGATCGCCCAGGGCATCATCGAACAGGACGAGAACTCGAAGCTGTACCGCCTGAGTGTCGACTTTTTCGCGCTCGCCGCGCAGGCCGGCAATCCGAGCGGCATGCGCACGCTGTGCCGTCCCGCCTTGCTGCGGCTGTGCGCCAGTCTCGGCGACACGATCTTTCTATTGGTCAAAAGCAGTTTCGACGCGGTGTGTCTCGACATCTGCGAAGGGCCGTTTCCGATCCGCTCGTTCACCGGCGATATCGGCGGGCGCGTGGCATTGGGCGTTGGCCAAGGGAGTCTCGCGATTCTCGCGTTCCTGCCGGAAGCGGAGCGTGAGGAGATCATTCGCTTCAACGTGCCGCGTATTCGCGGCTACGGCGTGCTCGACGAAGTGTATTTGCGCACCGAGATCGAACGCGTGCGTCAGTTGGGCTACGCGGGCCGCAACAGCGGCGTGCTCGACGGCATGGCGGGCGTGGCCGTGCCGATTCTGGACCGTACCGGCGTCGCGGTGGCGGCCTTGAGCGTCGGCACGTTGGCGGCGCGTCTCGGCGACGACCGCTTGCCGATGGTGGTCGAGTTGCTGCGCCGTCAGGCGGATGCGATCGGTCCGCAAACCAATCCGTTCGATGTCGCGTTGCGCCGGCCGATGCACGGCTTGTCGCGCGCGATGACAACCGAGCGGATCACCGGCTAGACGAGGCATGAAAAAGGCGTCACGTGGAATCAACCGGCGTGACGCCATTCGGAAGCCGCGAAAACCGTTGCGTTTAGCGCCTAGAACACCTTCACCGGCACATTCACCACCAGCCGGTATTCCATGTTGTTGCCGTCCGAGTAGTGGTACTGGCCGTTGTGCCACATCGCGATGAAGGTGATCTTCGTGTCCTTGAAGCGGCCGCTTTGCAGCGTATAGCTCGGAATGAAGCCGAACTCGTGATGATGGCCGTGCACGGGCTCACCGTTCTTCCAGTACAGATCATGCAGCGGGGCCGAAGGCGAGGCATTCTCCGCCGCGCCCGCCGACCCGTCCGCGCCCCAGCCATAGGCGCCCCAGAACATCGCCTTGAGTCCCGGCAAGCCGGCGTACTTGCCGTCGAACGTATAGCGCAATTGCAACGACTGCTCGTGCGGCGCGTTGTAGTCCACATCCATCGAGTTGGTGAGGTAGATGCCGTTGGTCTCGTTGATGTAGTCGAAGAACTGGTCGCCGAGCACCTGCTGGTAGCCGAGCAGCAGCGCGTGCGGGCCGTGCTGCGCGGACACCGAGAGGCTGTACGCGTTGCTGTTGATATGCCCCTGGCGCGAGGCGCCGGTGTCGTGCGTCGAGTAGACGTTCGCGAGGCCGCTCCACTTGATCGTGCCGGGATCGCCGAACGATTGCGACACGGAACCGTAGTATTGACGCCAGACGTCGTCGGCCTGGTCGATATACAAGGACATCTCGCCGTTTTTGGCGTAATGCCAGGTGCCGCCCACATAGGTCACGCGATCGATACGCGTGCCGCCATAGGAAGTCGTCAGGTTGCTCAGGTTCGTATGGCCGCGGGCATCGACCTTGGTGAAGCTGCCGGCTTCGAGCGTGGTGTGCACCAGATCGTTGCTGACCAGCGAGACACCCAGGAAAGTCGGCGGCAACGCGCGATTGTCGTGCGGTTCGAGAAACGGATTGGCGACCGTCTGCAAGCCGTACTTCACGACCGTTTCCGAAATGCGCCCCTTGATGTCGTACATGCCGGGGTAGGCCCACGCGAGTTGCCGTGAACCGCCGCCGTCCTTGCCGACATGCACCATGTTGCCCGCGCCGTTGCCGCCGTCGAGCTTGAGCGCGGCGAACAGCGACGCATCCACGCCGAAGCCGACCAACCCTTGCGTGTAGCCCGATTCATAGTTGACTTGCGCGCCTTGCACCCACGCGTGGCGGTGAAGCGAGGGCGGCCCCTCGAAGTAATCCGAGTAGTTGCGGAACTGCAGGTTCAGATGGCTATCGGCGATGAAGCCCTTGCTGGCTGCCTGGCTCGACGGCGGCGTGGGCGGCGTGACCGTCTGATCGGCTTCTGCGTTGACGATTGCGTTGGTGGTATCTGGCTGATCGTTGCGCACCTGGCCGCCCGAATTCGCCCTGCGCTTGTTCGCGGTCTCGGCTTGCGCCTGCTGCGTGGGGGACGACAACGTTTGCGCAAGCGTTTGAGTGCTGGACGTGCTGGAGGTGGGCTGCGTTACGGCATCGTCGGCGTAGGCACTCGCGGCGACAGTCAGAGCGGGGAGGGTGAATGCGCAGCAAAGGAGGGTAGCTGTGCCGGATTTTTTCGAGCGGTTTTTTGTTGGGTTATTCATTAACGGTGTCTCCGTTTATTGTGGTGAATCCTTGGCTGGCGGTTAGCCAGTCCACGTTTACCGCTCGTCACAGAAACGACGGGACGAGCGGATCCAACGGCGCGACGGCCCGTCGCGCCGGGGAATACGGTTTTAAGTTCTCAGGCTGTGTGCTTTAGCTGTTCGCCAAGGGCGCTTCCTCCGGGGCGTGCCCCACGCGAATGCAGGCCACGCGCGTCGCGTTCGCACCGTGCGTGACGGGCTGCGGAATCTGCGTGGCGCAAGCGTCGATCGCAGCCGGGCAGCGCGTGCGAAACGCGCAACCGGAAGGCGGATTCAGCGGCGACGCGATCTCGCCGCGCAACAGCAGATGACGCCGCGCGCGTTCGACGGCCGGATCGGGCACCGGCACGGCGGAGAGCAACGCGCGCGTGTACGGATGACGCGGCGTGCGGTACACGTCGCGCTTGTCGCCGAACTCCATCACACGTCCGAGGTACATCACCAGCACGCGGTGGCTGATCGCCTTGACGACCGCGAGATCGTGCGCGACGAACAGCAGCGAGAGCGACAACTCGCGTTGCAGATCGCGCAGCAGGTTGACGATCTGCGCCTGGATCGACACATCGAGCGCGGACACCGGTTCGTCGCAGATCACCAGTTGCGGCTCGCCGATCAAGGCGCGCGCGATGCCGACGCGCTGGCACTGTCCGCCGGAAAACTCATGCGGATAGCGGCGCAAGTGCTGCGCGTTGAGGCCGACGCGTTCGAGCATGGTCAGCACGCGCCGCTGCACGTCGGTGCGCGCAAGGTTCTGGCCGTGCGTGAGCAGCGGTTCCGCGACGATCTGTTCGATGGTCATGCGCGGATCGAGCGAGGCGAGCGGGTCCTGGAAAATCATCTGCACGTCGCGGCGCAAGCGCGAGGTGTCGCGCGTCGTGCTCGAAGTCGACGCGGGCAGCACGGTTTCGTCGCCGAGCCAGCGCACGCTGCCGCTCGCCACCGGCGCGAGTCCGACGATCGCGCGCGCCAGCGTGGATTTGCCGCAACCCGATTCGCCGACGAGCCCGACGGTTTCGCCGCGCCGCACGTCGAACGATACGCCGTCCACCGCGCGCAGCATCGTCTTGCCGGACCACGGAAAGCCGCCGCGCGGCACGCCGAATTGCACCTTGAGATTCTCGACCGACAGCAGCGTGGCCGCGTTCTGGTTAGCAAGGGGAGTCGCGTTCATGCGTGTTGTGCCTCGATGATTTCCGCAACCGGCCGATGGCACGCGCGCAACGCGTCGAGATAGCCCTCTGCCGCGGCAAGCGGCGGACGCGATTCGCGGCACCGCTCGCTGCAAAACGCGCAGCGCGGCGCGAATGCGCAGCCCGCGCCGACCTCGCCGGGCAGCGGCGGATTGCCGGGAATGGTTTGCAGCGGACGGTCGTCGTCTTCGTCGGTGAGGCGCGGCAGCGCGTTCAGCAAGCCGAGCGTGTACGGATGCGTCGGCGCGGCGAACAGCGCGGCGGCGCTCGCCTGCTCGACGGTCTGGCCGGCGTACATCACCATCACGTCGTCGCATAGACCGGCGACCACGCCCATGTCGTGCGTGATCAGAATGATCGCGGTGCCGCGTTCGCGGTTCAGCTCGCGCAGCAATTCGATGATCTGCGCCTGCACGGTGACGTCGAGCGCGGTGGTGGGTTCGTCGGCGATCAGGATTTCCGGCTCGGAGAGCAGCGCCATGGCGATCATCACGCGCTGGCGCATGCCGCCGGAGAACTCGTGCGGATACATGCCGATGCGGCGCGCGGCGTCGGGAATGCGCACGGATTCGAGCGTTTCGATCGCACGGCGGCGCGCTTCGCGGCGCGGCATCTTGCGATGCAGTTGCAGCGTTTCGGTCATTTGCCGTTCGATCGTGAGGAACGGATTGAGCGAGGTCATCGGGTCCTGGAAGATCATGCCGATGCGGTCGCCGCGAATCCTGTTGAGCTCCGCTTCGGTCATGGTCAGCAGATTTTTGCCGCGATAGCTCGCCGTGCCCGACACGCGGCCGTTGCCCGCCAGCAGACCCAGCAGCGCCATCACGGTCTGACTCTTGCCCGATCCCGATTCGCCGACAATGCCGAGCGTCCGGCCGGCTTCCAATGAAAACGACACGCCCTGCACCGCGTCGACGGGTGCGCCTTCGCGGCGCGTAAAGCGCACGCCGAGGTCCTTGACTTCGAGTAGCGGCATGTCAGCGGTCCTTCGGATCGAATGCGTCGCGCAAACCGTCGCCGACGAAATTCACGCAATACAGCGTCACGCACAGCATCACGGCGGGGCACAGCAGGAGCCACGGCATCGATTCGAGCTTCTGCGCGCCGTCCTGGATCAGCACGCCCCAGCTCGTCATCGGTTCCTGCACGCCGAGGCCGAGAAACGACAGCACCGATTCGGTCAGCACGATGTTCGGCACCGTCACGCTCGCGTACACGACGACCACGCCGAACAGATTCGGCACGATGTGGCGCGCGATGATCGAACGCGAACTCACGCCGATTGCGCGGGCCGCGTCGATGAATTCGCGCGAGCGCAGCGACAGCGTCTGGCCGCGCACCACGCGCGCCATGTCGAGCCACGAGAATGCGCTGATGGTCAGCACGACCAGATAGAACGCGCGGCCGAACAGGGTCATCATCAGGATCGCGATCAGCATGTAGGGGATCGCGTACATCATGTCGACGATGCGCATCATCACCGCGTCCACGCGGCCGCCCAGATAGCCGGCGCTCGCGCCGTAGGCGACGCCGATCAGCCCCGATACCAGCGTGCCGAGCAGGCCGACTTCGAGCGACACGCGCCCGCCTTGCAGCGTGCGCGCGAGCAGGTCGCGGCCGAGTTCGTCGGTGCCGAACCAGTGCGCGTTTTGCCAGGTGGGCGGCAGGCTGATCGCGCTCCAGTCGCTGTCGATCGGTCCGTTCGGCAAGAGCCAGGGGCCGGCCACGCAGGCAATCACAATCAGAAGCAGCACGACGGAGCCGGTCAACGCCGCGCGATTGCGCACGAAGCGCATGGCGGCGGTGGCGAGCGGCCCGCGCGAGCGCGGCGCCCTGGCGATGGCCGCGAGCGGATCGAGCGCCGCGGCAGTCGTTTGAAGAGAGCGGGACATGGATCAGTACCGGATGCGCGGATCGAGCCACGCATACGCGAGGTCGACCAGCAGATTGAACAGCACGGCGATCGCCGTGGTCAGCACGACGAGGCCGAGCACGAGCGTGTAATCGCGATTGATCGCCCCGTTGACGACCAGTTGGCCGACGCCCGGCAGCGCGAACACCGATTCGGTGACCACCGCGGCGGTGATCGACGAGATGCACACCGAGCCGAGCAGCGACACGACCGGCATCAACGCGGGCTTGAGCGCGTGGCGCAACACGATCGTGCGGCCCGGCAGACCCTTGGCGCGCGCCGTGCGGATGAAGTTGCCCGACAGCACCTCGATCATGCTGCCGCGCATCACGCGGGCGATCGCGGCGACGTTGATGAAGGTGAGCAGCACGATCGGCAGCACGCGATAGCGCCATTCGCCTTCGCCCCAGCCGCCGGCCGGCAGCCAGCCGCGGCCTTCGGAGGTCCTGAGCAGAATCGCGAAGATCCATACCAGCACCGGACCGAGAACGAACGGCGGCACCACGTTGCCGATATTGCCGAGCACCATCACCGCGTGGTCGACGAAACGGTCGCGCCGCACGGCGGCGAGCGTGCCGAGCGTGACGCCGATCACGAGCGCGATCGGCACCGACACGCCGCCCACGCCGAGGCTCACCGGCAACGCCTTCCACACCAGATCGTTGACCGACCAGTCGGCGTAGCGGAACGACGGCCCGAGATCGCCGTGCAGCAGCGAGCCGAGGTAGTGCAGGTATTGCAGCCACAACGGTTCGTCGAGGTGATATTTGGCGTTGAGGTTCGCGAGCACGGCCGCCGACAGTTGCTTCTCGGTGTCGAACG
Source organism: Paraburkholderia terricola (assembly GCF_003330825.1). Classification (NCBI taxonomy): domain Bacteria; kingdom Pseudomonadati; phylum Pseudomonadota; class Betaproteobacteria; order Burkholderiales; family Burkholderiaceae; genus Paraburkholderia; species Paraburkholderia terricola. The sequence goes on along the minus strand of NZ_CP024942.1, from coordinate 549,184 downwards.
GCCCGCCCGGCGTGAGGTGCAGCAGCAGGTAGCACGCGGTGATCACGGCGAGAATCGTCGGAATCGCCCAGAGCGTGCGGCGCAGCGTGTAGGCCAGCATGACGGTGCTCCCGCGCTTAGTGCTTGATCAGATACATGTCTTGCGTGGCGCGCTGATCGACGTAATTGGTCGACGTGTAGCCGCCGACATACGGCTTCACCAGCCGCACCGCCGAATACTGGAAGAGCGGCACCATCGGGTAGTCGTTCATCGCCAGATCGTGCGCCTGCGTGAGCATGGCGGTGCGTTTCGCGTCGTCGAGTTGCTGGTTGGCTTCATCGACCAGTTTGTCGACTTGCGGATTGCAATAGCGCTGATCGTTCTGCACGCTGTGGCAGCGTATCAAGTCAAAATACGACATGGCGTCGTTGTAGTCGACGAACCAGCCGTCGCGCGAGGCTTGCACCTTGCCGTCGTGGCGCTGCTTGAGCAGCACCTTGTACTCCACGTTCTCCAGTTTCGCGTTCACGCCGAGCTTGGTGCGCCATTCGGAGGTTGCGAATAGCGCGACCTTTTTATGCAGATCGTTGGTGTTGTACGTGAAGGTGAAGGTGAGCGGCTTCGCGTCCGAATAGCCGGCGGCCTTCAGCAGATTGCGTGCGTATTCCACGCGCCTGGGCATCGGCCAGGCGGCCCAGTCAGGCTTGAATACCGCCGCGCCTTGCGTGCCCTTGGAGATCAGGCCGTACATCGGCAATTCGCCGTCCGCGGTCAGGCGCTGGGTCAGCAGGTCGCGGTCCAGCACCATCGACAGCGCCTGGCGCACGCGCTTGTCCTTGAACACCGGGTCTTCGTTGTTCAGGCTGTAGTAGTACGTGGCGATCTGCAGGCCGGTTTTCAGTTCGGAGCCGAACTGCTTGCCGACCTGCGCATAGACGCCCGACGGAATCGTATAGGTGTAGTCGAACTGGCCGGCCTGATACATGCGCATCGCCGTTTCGTCGTTTTCGATCGGCAGGTAGGTCACTTTCGTGATCACGACCTTGCCGGCATTCCAGTACGTGCTGCTTTTCGTGCCCACGAGGCGGTTGCTCGGCTGCCAGTCGGTCAGCGCATAAGGACCGTTGCCGACGAAGTTGCCGGGCCGGGTCCACTCGCCGCCGAACTTCGTCACGACCGCGTGGTTGACCGGGACCATCGTCGGCATGGCGGTGAGTTGCGGGAAGAACGCGGCCGGCACCTCGGTGGTGACTTCCAGCGTGTAGGGATCGGGCGCGCGCACGCCGAGGCTCGTCATCGGCGCTTTGCCGGCGAGAATCGCCTTGGCGTTCTTCACGAATTCGACCAGCACCGTGTACTTCGAGCCGGTTTTCGGATCGAGCACGCGCTGCCATGCATAGACGAAGTCCGCCGCCGTGACCGGCTGCCCGTTGCTCCAGCGCGCGTCGTGGCGCAGCTTGAACACCCATGTGTCGGGCCCGGTGCGCGTCCACGATTGGGCGACGCCCGGCACGACCGCGCCGGCCGCGTCGATGCGCGTCAGACCTTCGAACAGGTCGAGCGCGATCGTATTGCCGGTCCAGGATTCGACGTGCGCGGGGTCGAGCGATTCGGTTTCGGCGGGCACCTGGCGGGTCAATTCCTGGCTCGCGGCGAGCGTGACGCCGGCGGGCACGTTGACCGCGAATGCGGAAGACTGAAACGTAAGGACGAGCGCGGTCAGCGCCGTCGCGTAGGCAAACGGGGTTTTCATCGGTTGAGATCGCGGATAAGGTCGAGAGAAGAACGCGTGGCGCGAGAGCGCCTGGTTATCTGCGTGGCTCGGGCCAGGGCGGCCCTTGTTGCTTGTCCGGCATCGAGGATTCCTTGCATTTGTTAATGCAGGCAATCCCTGACCGGCTCAACCGGAAAAGTTGCCTGCTCTTTAGAACAGTCTCGGTGTGCCCACCCAGACGACCACCGACTCGATACGCGCGGTGTTCATCCAGCTATGCGGCACCGTCGATTCGTAATGCGCGCTGTCTCCCGCGTGCAATACGAACGTCTTGCCTTCCAGCGTCAACGACACTTCGCCGTCGATCACGTAAATGAACTCTTCTCCGGCATGCGTCGTGACCTCGGAGCGCTTCTGCCCTGGCGGCATCCTGACGAGGATCGCTTCGAGCTGACGACCGCCCGTCAGATTGGTCAGCCGCGCGAACAGATTGGCCGAATCCGCAAAACCGAAAAACTTCAACTGATCCCCGCGACTCACGCAGCGTTCCTCGCTGGGTGTGTCGACGAAATACTGCACCGTTACGCCAAGCGCGCCGGCAATCCCGGCCAGCGAAGTGATGGACGGTGAAGCCAGGCCGCGCTCGACTTGCGACAGGAACGGCTTGGAAATACCCGCCGCGGTTGCCGTGTCATCCAGCGTGCGCTTGAGCCGTTGCCGCAGCGCGCGGATCTTGCTGCCTAGTTCAAGTGCCGGATTGCTCTTTTGAATTGTCGTGACCATAGCAGGAGGAAATTAGCCCGTCAAAATTTGTTTGATATAAGTAAATATGGTTTGATCGCGGCTTGGACCGAGGCGCGGGCGATTGAACCCCTGGTCGTGGAAGGAACCGCTTTTAGAGACAGGCTCTATGTTGCCAGAAGCGAACGCGGCTCCCGCCAATTCGGCTTTGGCGATGCCGAAAACAGCAGTGTTGCAAAGGGTGACGGCATTTATGCTGACTGAGTATTAGCGGGAATAAACGCATCGCGTCTTGAAGGGCGTATGCCGGGTAAACGCCGCGAGCGAGAACAAAAAAATGGCGCGCCGTTTCACACGGCGCGCCATTTTGCAATTACCCGCAGCGCGTCAGCGCCGCGTATCCAACGCTCTACTCCGGCATCTTTCTGAACGAAACCGCAATCCGGTTCCAGCCGTTGATCGCGATGAGCAACAAGGTCAGATCGCTGATCTCCTGATCGGTGAAATGCGGTTTGACCGCTTCCCACACCGCGTCCGGCACATGGGTTTGCGCGACCAGCGTGACGGCTTCCGTCCATTCGAGCGCCGCGCATTCGCGCTCGGTGAAGAACGGCGCTTCACGCCAGGCGGCTATCGTGGCGAGACGCCGGTCGGTTTCGCCGTGCTTGCGCGCGTCCGTGACGTGCATGTCGAGGCAGAACGCGCAGCCGTTCAGTTGCGACGCGCGAATCCGCACCAGTTCCGCAAGCGTCTTGTCGACCGTGCTTTTGCCGATGGTTTCCTCGAGCGCGAGCATCGCGCGCGTGCCGCTCGGGTTGGCCTTGTAGAAGTCGAGACGTGCCTGCATGAGTTTCTCCTTTCGTAAATGTCCGCTCGTGGCGCGACGACGGAGGTAAGCTTACGATCGCCATTGGTCTTTCGGAATAACCATTTTCTGGATATTCGAGGTAACCACTCAAATGGAAATCCACATCGCCGTCGAAGGGCATCACGATCTGTCGGGACAGATTTATCGGCAGTTGCGCGCCGGCATTCTCGAAGGACGTCTTGCCGGCGGCACGCGCTTGCCGTCCACGCGCGATCTCGCCACGCAACTGGGCGTGTCGCGCAAGACCACGCTCGACGTATTCGAGCGGCTTCTGTCCGAGGGCTATCTCAGCGCTCGCGCGGGTTCGGGCACCTTCGTCGCCGACGGCCTGGAGCGTCTGCCCTCGGAGCGCTCGCCGCACGCGCGGGCCGCCGAAGCGGCCCGCGAACGGGCCAAGGCGAGGGCGAAGGGCGCGGCGCGCGCGCAGCCGCTGTGGGAAGCGATGCCCGAGACCCTGCCGTTGCCGCGACCTTCGGTGAGGTCGCCGCAAGACTTCGTCGGCGGCGCGACGGACAAGACGCTGTTTCCCTTCGACGTCTGGCGCCGCTGCGTGAATCACGCGTTGCGTGCGCAAGCGCGCGCGCCGGGCACCTATCGCGATGCGGCGGGCGAGCAGGAGTTGCGCCTCGCGATCTCGCGCTACCTCGCGTTCAACCGCGCGGTGTTGAGCAACTGGGAAGACGTGATCGTGACGCAAGGCGCGCAGCACGCACTCGATCTGATGGCGCGCATCACGTTGCGCCCCGGCGAGATCGCGGCTGTCGAAGACCCCGGCTATCCGCCGGCGCTCGCGTGTTTCAAAGCCACGGGCGCGCGCGTCGCGCCGGTGCAGGTGGATGGCGAAGGGCTGATCGTGAGCAAGCTGCCGGACAAGGCGCGGCTCGTCTACGTGACCCCTTCGCATCAGTTTCCGCTCGGCATGCCGATGAGTCTGGAGCGGCGCGTCGAGTTGCTCGAATGGGCGCAGAAACGCGGCGCGGTGATCATCGAGGACGACTACGACTGCGAGTACCGTTTCGAGGGCCGTCCGATGGAGCCGCTGAAAAGCCTCGATCGCGCCGGGCTCGTCGCCTACGTCGGCACGTTTTCGAAGACGATCTTTCCCGAGTTGCGGGTCGGCTACATGGTGCCGCCGGCTTCGCTGTTCGGCGCGCTCTTCAAGGCGCGGCAGATCGCGGACTGGCACGGCTGCACGCTCACGCAAACCGCGCTTGCGTCCTTCATGCTCAACGGCGACTTCGCCAAGCATCTGCGGCGCACGCACAAGGCGTATGCGGCGCGGCGCGCGATGTTGCTGGAGCATCTGCGCGGCGGCCTCGCGCCGTGGCTGGAACCGATCGTGCCGACGGCCGGTATCCACATGGCTGCGCGCCTAAGAGCGCCGTTGACGGAGCAGGCGGTCGTGGGCGCGGCGCGTGAAGCGTCGATCGGTCTGTACGGAATCGCGCCGTTTTATCAGCGCGTGAAGCCGCAGGCAGGCTTGATATTCGGCTATGGCGCCATCGCCGTGGAGCACATCGACGCGGCGCTCACGAGGCTCGCGCAGATACTTCCGCGCCTTGTGCGCTGATCGTCTCGCGAAGAAAACACCGCTATTCATGCAGTGAAATGGCTTGTAACGCGCGTTACGAGTTCGTATCGCCGACCTCGCGAGACTCGCTCATGGACAGGTTTACCCGCTAAAACAAGCATCAAAATGCGTTGCGCAGTCTGCGCCACGCAACAAACCTTGGCCGTTATACATAAAAGAGTCGCGCAAATCGTGTGAGCGCTTGTAGAATCCGGCGTTGAAGCGTGCACATACCGTGTGCGCTTCGTGCAATTCACTGACCACAACAGGTAGGAGAAACATGCCGACTTCCGCAAAAAAGGTGGCCAAGAAGGCTGCCCCGGTACCGACCAAAAAGGTTGCTGCAAAGAAAGCCCCTGCGAAGAAAGCCGTCGCAGCTAAGAAGGTCGCCGTGAAGGCGTCCAGCGCACCGTCGCCGATCAAGGACACCTTCACGAAGGCCTCGCTGGCTGCACACGTCGCTGAACGCGCCGCGGTGGAACCGAAGGCTGCCAAGGCCGTGCTGGCCGCGCTCGAAGACACGATCCTCGGCGCCGTGCACAAGAAGGGCGCTGGCGAATTCACGCTGTCGGGTCTTCTGAAGATCGTCGTGCAAGCCGTGCCGGCGAAGAAGCGCCGCTTCGGCAAGGACCCGTTCTCGGGCGAAGAGCGTTGGTTCCCGGCCAAGCCGGCTAGCGTGCGCATCAAGGCACGTCCGCTGAAGAAGCTGAAAGACGCTGCCGCAGGCTGATCGCGCTTCATGCGTTGGCAGGGGGTTAACGCCACGGCGCTTAACCTTCGCTTAACCTTCGCTTAACCTTGTTAACGTCGCGAGGTTAACATTGCGAAGTTAAGTCGCTTAACGCTTGAGCCGATCCCTGGTGCAAGAAGCTGTCCGAATCCCCGTGGGTGCAAATCCACGGGGATTTTTCATGCGCGTGCGAAGCAGCTTGCGAATTCCGCCGCCGCGCCAGGATGCATTCTCCTGAGCGCGCACCGCCGTCGCCGGGCATGCACCGTACTAGCGCATCATGGGCCGCCGCAGTACGATGGCGACGAGGGCCATGCCGGTCGGATGCGCTGTTCGCGTGCATAGTCAGCGTTTCACGCGCGGGCAAGCCCAATGGCATAGCGCTTGCTTCAACGATTGTCGAACACCGAATGCGCAGCGCATTCGCCTTCTATCCGACAACAAGAGCGGGGCGTGACATGCGATGCTATGACGAGATGCGTCATCACGACGATGCCGTGCGGCCACACTACGCACGCTTCGAGCGATGGCTGGTGAAGCAGGGTAATGAAGCGATCGCGCGCAAGCGCGCGGAAGCCGACCTGCTGTTTCGCCGGGTCGGCATCACCTTCGCGGTGAACGGCGACCTGTCGGGCACCGAACGGCTGATTCCCTTCGATCTGATTCCGCGCATCATTCCGCGCAGCGAATGGCAGACACTCGAAGCCGGTTTGCGCCAACGGGTGCGGGCACTCAATCTGTTCATCCACGACGTCTATCACGAGCGCAATATCGTGCGCGCCGGCATCGTGCCGGCCGAGCAGGTTTATACCAACGCGCAGTACCGGCCGGAGATGCAGGGCGTGGACGTGCCGCTCGGTGTTTACGCGCATATCGCCGGCGTCGACGTGGTGCGCGCGGGCGACGACGGTGCGTTCTACGTGCTCGAAGACAACCTGCGGGTGCCGTCGGGCGTGTCGTACATGCTCGAAAACCGCAAGATGATGATGCGGCTGTTCCCCGAACTGTTCGTGCAGAACCGCATCGCGCCGGTCGCGCATTATCCCGATCTGCTGCTCGACACGTTGCGCTCCGTCGCGCCGGAAGGCGTCGACGATCCGGTCGTGGTCGTGCTCACGCCGGGCATGTACAACTCCGCGTATTTCGAGCACACGTTCCTTGCGCAGCAGATGGGCGTGGAACTGGTGGAAGGCAAGGATCTCTTCGTCGACGACAACTACGTGTTCATGCGCACCACCCAGGGGCCGAAGCGCGTGGACGTGATCTACCGCCGCGTCGACGACGATTTTCTCGACCCGCTCGCGTTTCGCAACGATTCGGCGCTGGGCGTGCCCGGCTTGCTGACCGCGTATCGCGCCGGTCGCGTCGCGCTGGCGAACGCGATGGGCACCGGCATCGCCGACGACAAATCGATCTACCCGTTCGTGCCGGAGATGATCGAGTTTTACCTCGGCGAAAAGCCGATCCTCAATAACGTCCCCACGTTCCAGTGCCGCAAGCCGGACGATCTGGCCTACACGCTCGCGCATCTGCCGGAACTGGTCGTCAAGGAAGTGCACGGCGCGGGCGGCTACGGGATGCTGGTGGGACCGGCTTCGACGAAGGCCGAAATCGAGTCGTTCCGCGAGCGCCTGATCGCGCGGCCGGCGGGTTATATCGCGCAGCCCACGCTGGCGCTTTCCGCGTGCCCGACGTTCGTTGAGTCGGGCATCGCGCCGCGCCATATCGACTTGCGTCCGTTCGTGCTGTCCGGCAAGACCGTCACGATGGTGGCGGGCGGCCTGACGCGCGTGGCGTTGCAGGAAGGCTCGCTCGTCGTCAATTCGTCGCAGGGAGGCGGCACCAAGGATACCTGGATGGTCGACTGACGCGGTTGCCGTCGCGGTTGCCCGTGCCGCTGCATTTCATGCCGCGATTCATGCGGCGGTTCATGCAGTGCTTCACGCAACCGCGCCCGCAGCCCAACGCGCCGGCCGGCGCTCGACGCGCCGCCGGCGCACACGGATAACCAGCGCGGACCCTTTACCTTTGCAAAGGTCCCGCGTCATCAGATACGGAACGCCGTCATGCTAAGCCGCACCGCCGATCACCTCTTCTGGATGGCCCGCTACATGGAGCGCGCGGAGAACACCGCCCGCATGCTCGACATCAACCTCAAGGCGCTGCTGTTGCCGCAGACGCCCGAACAGGAGGCGCGCGCGCAACGCTCGGTGCTGCGCATCTCCGAACTGGAAAGCGCGTTCTCGCAGCGCTACGACGAACCGACTCGCGAGCACGTGCTCGATTTCATGGTGGCGGATGCGACCAACCCGTCGAGCATCCATTCGTGCCTGCATGCCGCGCGTGAGAACGCCCGCGCCGTGCGCGGCACCTTGACCACCGAATGGTGGGAAACCATCAACGATACGTGGCTCGAATTCAACGAACGCGCGGCGTCAGGGCAAGCCGCGAGCAATCCGGGCGCGCTGTTCGAGTGGGTCAAGTTCCGCTCGCATCTTTCGCGCGGCGTGACGATCGGCACCGCGCTGCAGGACGACGCGTTCTTCTTCACGCAGCTCGGTACTTTTCTCGAGCGCGCGGACAACACCGCGCGGATTCTCGACGTGCGCTTTGCCGACGTCGAGCCGAATTCACGCGACGCGGCGCGCCAGCTCGAAGACTTCTATTACTGGACCTCGATCCTGAGTTCGGTGTCGGCGCTGGAAATCTATCGCAAGGTGTATCGCGACGTGGTCACGCCGGCGCGCGTGGTCGAACTGATGATCCTGAATCAGCAAATGCCGCGTTCGCTGCTTGCGTCGCTGGAAGGCGTCTGCGCCAATCTGGCGATGCTGCGCACCTCGGGCTCGAACCAGTGCGAGCGGTTTGCCGGCAAGCTGCGCGCCGAACTGCTGTACTCCGACATCCGGCAGATTTTCGAAACCGGCCTGCACGCCTATCTGACGCAGTTCCTTGCTCGCGTGTTCGAGCTCGGCAATCTGGTTGCGCGTACCTATCTGATGCTGCCAGTCGCCTGACGGAGTTCTTTTTATGTACCTGACGATCCGCCACGACACTTCCTATCGCTACGAAGCGACTGTCCATTACTCGATCCAGCAACTGCGTCTGACGCCGATGAGCGGCGCCTCGCAGGTGGTGCGGCGCTGGAGCATCGACGCGCCCGGCAAGCTCGACGCGACCTTCGACGCCTACGGCAACGCGCTGCACACGCTCGTGATCAACAAGCCGCATAGCGAGATTCGTCTGCACGTGTCGGGAGAGGTGGACACGATTCCGCTCGTCGACGGCTATCTGCCCGACGGCGTGGGCCCGATTCCGCTCGAGCATTTCACCTGCGCCACGCGGCTCACCGAAGCCGATGCGGCGATCCGCGAACTGGCCGATTCCGTGCCGAGCCTCGCGAGTTCGAGCAATCTGATCGCGCTGTCCGAACAGATTCTGCAGCGCGTGAAGTACAACCCCGGCATCACCGAGGTCACCAGCACCGCCGCGCAGGCGCTCGAACTCGGCAACGGCGTGTGCCAGGACCATGCGCATCTGATGCTGGCGTGCTGCCGCGCGCGCGGCGTTCCGGCGCGCTACGTGAGCGGCTACATCGAACCGGGCGACGTTCCGCATGCGGCGAGCCACGCATGGGTCGACGTGTGGCTGGAAGGCAAGGGCTGGATTTCCGTCGACGTCACGCACGCGGCGTTTGCCAGCGAGATCTACTGCCGGCTCGCGGTCGCGCGCGACTATGAAGCCGCCGCGCCGGTGCGCGGCCGGCGCATCGGCGGGCTGGAAGAACAGCTCAAGGTGTCCGTTACCGTGAGCGCGCAACTGTCGCAATAGCGGCCGGCGGCCGCGGAGGGTGGCGTGCTCCCGGCTTGCCGGGGACGCCGGCGAGCGCCAGCCCTCACAACCATTCAGTTTGGACCTGCAAAGGCCGTAATACGGCATGGATGCGCGTGCGCGCCGCATTACAATAGCGCCGTTCAGTCGTTTTTTTGCGGGTACTTCCTATGACTTATTGTGTCGCGATGTCCGTCGAAGAAGGGCTCGTGTTCCTCTCGGACACGCGCACCAATGCGGGCGTCGATCACATCAGCACCGCGCGCAAGATGTCGGTGTTCGAGCAGCCCGGCGAGCGCATGCTCGTGCTGCTTGGGGCCGGCAATCTGTCGCTCACGCAGGCGGTGCTGCACGAGTTGTCCGAGCCCGTGGATGCTTCGCAGCCGACACTTTGGAGCGCGCCCACCATGGCCGACGCCGCGCGCGTGATCGGCCGCGCGGTGCGTTCCGTGCATCAGCGCGAGGCCGAGGCGTTGCAGGAATTCGGCGTCGACTTCAATTGCAGCTTCATTCTCGGCGGGCAGATCGCCGGCAACCGGCCGCGCCTGTTCATGATTTACGCGGCGGGCAACTTCATCGAAGCGTCGGCCGTGAATCCGTATTTCCAGATCGGCGAGGCCAAGTACGGCAAGCCGATCATCGATCGCGTGTTGACGCCGTCCACACCGCTCGACGAAGCCGCCAAGTGCGCGCTGATCTCGATGGATTCGACGCTGCGCTCGAACCTGTCTGTCGGGCTGCCGCTCGATCTGCTGGTCTACGAAAAGGACGCGCTGTGCGTCACGCGTTTCGTCTCGGTCGACCACGACAACGCGTACTTCGAGATGATCCACCGCACGTGGGGCGAGCGGCTGCGCCAGGTGTTCGGCGAGATCCCCGATCCCGACTGGCAGGCTTCGCCCAATGTGCCGCTGTTGCAGCGCGAGCGGGCGCTAGTGCTGCACCGCGCGCCGGTGGGCGCGGATGGTATCGAGCATGAGTTCGACGCCACGCCTGCGCAGACGTTGGCGCAGGCGGACAAAGGCAAGGGGCAGCGGCGGTAGCCGGTTAACTATGACCGCGCTTGCCGGCTCTCGGCGGCGCGAATTGGATCAAGGTCGTCACGGGTCTTATCCAGGGCTTGCTGGCGGCCTTTTTTGTTTCCGTCGCGGATCTTGCGGCGCGAAAGCGGCGCTTCCTCAGGTTAAGCGCCGTGCCCGGGCCAGTGCACACCGCGCGCACCCCAACCACGGGACGAAAAAAACCAGCCACGGGCTTTCGCCCGTGGCTGGTTTTCAACTGCGTGTTGCTTCAGCAGTCCGTCAAGCTCGATTAGAACTTGTGGCGGATGCCCAGGCTGACGATCTCTTGCGAGCTGGTAGCCGAGTTGTAGCCATACGAGCCGATTGCCGCGCCGGCGTTGACCAGCGTGCCGTCCGAAGCACGTTGCTGGCCGCTTGCGTGTTGATACGCGCCGACCAGGTAGATGTCCGTGCGCTTCGACAGGTTGTAGTCGCCGCCGATGGAAGCCTGGTGGTACGTTGCGCTCGAGTCGCCGTTGGCCTTCGTGTACGTGTAGCCCACGCCAACCAGCATGGCCGGCGTTGCCTGGTAACCCAGGTATGCGCCGATGACGTGGAACTTCTCGGTCGAACCGAAGCCCGAGTTCGCGTCCGGCTTGTACTGTGCGTTGCTGTAACGCACGTTGGCCGTGAACGGACCTGCCACGTATTGCGCAGCGACCGAAGCGATGCCGATCGACTTGGCAGCGGCGTATGCGCCGTTGATCTGGTTGTCGAACGTGCCGTCCGACGTGCTGCCGTTCCAGCCCGGCGTGCCGGCCACCGTGCGGCTAGCCAGCGTGTTGCCGTTGTTGGCGCGGAAGTAGCCCGCTGCCACGCTGAACGGACCCGTTGCGAACGTTGCGGCGCCCGACCACGTTTGGCCCGAACCCGTTTGACCGGCCACGCCGCCGAATGCGTACATGCCTTCGAACTGGAAGCCGCCCCACACCGGCGAGGTGTACTTGACGGCGCTATTCGTGCGCGAGGAGTTGTCGTTGTTGTCGACGTCGCCCGGCGTGGTGAAGGTCGAACCGAAGTAGTTGTCAGCCGTCAGCGGTTGAACGAGGTCGACCACCGGATCGTACTGACGACCCAGCGTGACGGTACCGAACGAGTCGTTCGTCAGACCGACATACGCTTGACGACCGAACATCTTGCCGCCCTGACCGAGCCTGCCGCTATTGATGTCGAAGCCGTTTTCCAACTGGAAGATCGCCTTCAGACCGCCGCCCAGGTCTTCCGTACCCTTCAAGCCGAAACGGTTGCCTTGCAGGTTGCCGCCCACCAGGCCGACCTGGTTGCTGTTCTTGCCGGAAGCGTCGACGGTGTTGTGTGCGTACTGGATCGATTCATCGATCAAACCGTACAGGGTAACGCTGCTTTGAGCATGTGCCACGCCGGTGACGCTCAGAAGCGCCAGCGAGAGGGTAGACAGTGCGAGTCGTTTCATCCATTTCTCCACGCAGATGATTGGTTTCGTTGTTGCGAAAAGGAGAATAGCTCACCGGCTCTATCGGCACGAACTGGAAAAAAAAGAGTGTCGCCAAAATGTGACAAACAGCGGAAAGCCTTGTATTTACAGCGCGTTAAGAATTGTTGCCATTTGAGCAATAGTTATTCGTTGACTGAGCATTATTGTTGTTTTCCTGACAGTGGCGGCTGCACTACCTCCACTTTGGGTAGAGATTTGAAGGTTGTTTGTAATCTAGTCGTCTAACTGGAGGCCCTGGTCGCTAGCGTCGCTATCAAGAAGGCGGCGTGCTTCGTTTGATGAGCGTGCTGGACAGACTTCCAGCGTTGTGCGTTGGTGCAATTCATCAGCGGAGCGACGGCTCAGCAGGTCATTGCCGACGCGTGTTCTCGTCCGCGTGGCGGCGGCGTGCCAGCGCCACGGCGGCCAGCCCCGAAGCGGCTGCGAGCAGCACCGAAGTCCACGGGTGCCGCTTGACGTAGCGGTCGGCCGCGGCCGCCTTGCGACCGGCTTCGAGCAGCGCTACCGCGGCGACACGGATGGCCTGTTCCTCGGCGAGGGCAACGCTGCGGCTGAGCTTGGCCGCAGCCGTGGTCACACTCGCCGAACCTTGCTTGCGCGGTCGCACGCGTAAACCCGAGCCTGCCGATGCGTCGGCAAGCGCCCTGGCGCTCGACGTGCGGACTGTCCGCGCCGCGCCATCGGCGGCGGCCGCCTCGCCCGTTCGTGGCGCCGCATCATCCGCGGATACCGTCGACGCCGCCAGCACCGAAGCGAGCTTCGCGCGGCTGCCGGGCGGCGTGTTGTCCTGCATGCCCCAGCCTCCGCGCGGATCGTGCATGCGCCCGCGCGCCGCCGAGAACTCCGCGCCGAGCAGGAGCACGGCGGCCGAGAAATACAGCCACATGAGCAGCACGGCGAGCGAACCGGCCGCGCCGAACGAACTGGTGATGCCGGCGTGCGCGAGATACAGCGCGAACAGCTTCTTGCCGGCCGAAAACAGCACGGCCGCGACGATTCCGCCGACCAAGGCATCGCGCCAGCGCACGTGCGCGTCCGGCAGAAATTTGAGCAGGCCGGCGAAGGCGAACGCCAGCACCACCAGACCGACGCTGAGTTGCAGCAGATTGCCGATCACCACATAAGGCGAGTCGCCCCACAGCCACTTGCCAACGAACGTGATGACCGTATCGAGCACCAGCGACACGATCAGCAGAAACGCGACGCCGAGCACCAGCCCGAACGAGATGAGCCGCACGCGCACCAGCGCGACGAGGCTCGACCAGCGCGGTCCGGTATACGGCCACACCACATTGAGCGCGCTATTGAGCGACGAGAACGTGGCCGACGCGCCAATCGCCAGCATCGTGAACGAGATGATCGCCGCGACGCCGCCCGCGCTGCCGCTGTGATGCGCGTTCTCGACGATGGTCTGGACGCCCGCGGCGGCCTGGTCGCCGAGCAGGCCGTGAATGTGATCGAACAGTTCGCCGCGCGCGGCTTCGGCGCCGAAGAACCAGCCGGCCACCGCGATTACCATGACCAGCGTCGGCGCGAGCGAGAAGGCCGCGTAGAACGCGATGCTGGCGGCCATCGCGGCGCAGCGATTTTCGGAGAACTGCCTGAAGGCGCCGATTGCCCAGTTGGCCTGCTTGCGTGCCACGAGTTGCAGGTGCTCCGCGGAAAGCGTGTCGATATCCATGATCGTCGTTCTCGATGAGTCCGTCCTCGCGGCGGATGCGGCGTGCTCGCGTGGTGAACTCACCTCGGCGCGGCGTTCGCATCCTGCCTTTCGCAAGCCTTATGCCTGTGACTATAACAAGCGCCGTCAGCGGGACGTGCCGTTAGAATGCCGGGAATCCTTGCTCCCTCTGATCACCATGCACTCGCACGAACTCGTACAGCAACTCGACATCATTGCCGCGGAGAACCTTGGCGCGCATTTGCCGGCGCACGTCGTCGCCCAGTTGCCGGCACGCGGTGTGACCGTCTTCGCCGTCAGCGACGACGCCTCCGACACCGCCGAATTCAGCGCACGCTATGGCTTCGGCCTGGAGGACTGCGCGAACACGATCGTGATCCGTTACAGGAAGGAGGGCGCCGAACACTACGCGGCGTTGGTCTCGCTGGGTTCGCTGCGTCTGGACATCAACGGCGCGGTGAAGACGGCGCTCGGCGCGCAGCGGCTTTCGTTCGCCAAACGCGAGGCCGCGGTGGAGCATAGCGGGATGGAGTTTGGCGGCATTACGGCTTTCGGCTTGCCGGACGACTGGCGCATCCTGGTCGATGCCGCGGTGATGGAGCGCTCGCAGATCGTGATGGGCGCGGGCGTGCGCGCCGCCAAACTGCTGCTCGCACCCGAGGTGTTGCGGCAGTGGCCCCGCTGCGAAGTCGCCTCGCTGACGGTGGCGCCCGAGTAAGGTCACTCGAGCTTGTCACGCAAGCTCGCCGCGTAGATCGCTCACGCGCCGGCGAAATAGCCTTCGAGAATATCCGCCACGCGCCATAGCGAGCATGGCCGCCGGCAGTGGCCGTCGAAACCGCCTTGTTTCAGCGAGCCGATCGGATCGAGCGGCCAGAGGTTGCTCATGGCGAGCAGCAGTAAGTCGGCGTTCGATGGGTCGGCGCGCACCGCGCGCGTGAACTGGTAGTCCGAGGCGGAGTCGAGCCGCGTATCGAGCAGGATCGCATGCGGCTTCCACCGGTTCATGAAGGATTTCACCTTCGGCAGGTCGGCGGCGTAGATCGCCTCGTAACCCTTTAGCGACAGCAGCAGCACCAGCGATTCGCCGATCGCCTTGTCGCGATGCGCGACCAGCACGCGGCGCGATAGCGTCGGCTGTACCGCGCTGCGGCGCTTCCAGATTGCAAACTCGGTTTCATCGTCAAGCGAGACCCGTCTTGTCACAATGGACTCCCCGGAAGACCGCGCACCGAAACGTCCAATGTAGTGAAAACAAAAGTCCGTGGGGAGTCTTATCGCGATCTTTCTCGACTATTACGTTTGGTCAGCGTTCGCATAACAGCTACGCGAACTCGATACCGGCCCGGGTCAGCAAGTGCCGGTTGCGAGCGGAGAGATTCTTCATACGGAGTTGCTTGCCGGCTTTTCGATAGCGTTCGTAGAGACCTTGCAAGGCCGCCAGCGCGGAATGATCCGCAAGCAGCAACTGACTGCAATCGATCGTGACGTGGCCGGGATCGCCGGCCGGGTCGAAAAGCTCGTGAAAGCGCGTGGTCGATGCGAAAAACAGCGTGCCGCGCGGCAGGTAGACCTTGTCGCCGGTGTGATCCTCGACATGCGCGTGAATTTCGCGGGCATGCTGCCATGCGAAGCTGAGCGCGGCGATCACGATGCCGCACAACACGGCGATCGCGAGGTCGGTGAACACCGTGATGATCGTGACCGCGACGATCACCAGCGCGTCGTTGCGCGGCACCTTGCCGAGCACCCGCAGCGAACCCCACGCGAAGGTTTGCTGCGCGACCACGAACATCACGCCGACCAGCGCCGCCAGCGGAATCCGCTCGATCAGCGGCGACAGAAACAGGATATACATCAGGATCATCACGCCGCTGACGATGCCCGATAGCCGCGAGCGGCCGCCCGAGTTCAGATTGATCATCGTCTGCCCGATCATCGCGCAACCGCCCATGCCGCCGAACAGACCCGAGGCGATATTCGCCGCGCCCAGCGCGAGACATTCGCGGTTCGGCTGCCCGCGCGTTTCGGTGATCTCGTCCGTCAGATTGAAGGTGAGCAGCGTTTCCAGCAGACCGACGGTCGCCATCAGCACCGCGTAGGGCAGCACCACCTGCAAGGTGTTCAGATCGAGCGGCACGTCCGGCATGCGCAGGCTCGGCAGGCTGCCGGCAACGTGCGCCATGTCGCCGAGCGTGCGCGTGGGCAGATGCAGCCACTGCGTGAAGAGTCCCACGCCGACGATCGCCACCAGCGCGGGCGGCGCGGCGCGTGTGAGCCGCGGCAGCAGATAGACGATCAGCATCGTGAGCGCGACGAGACCGCACATCGTCAGCAACGCGCCGCCGTGCAGCCAGGGTTCGCCTTGCGGCGTGCGCTGCCTGAAGTGCGCGAGCTGCGCCATTGCGATGACGATCGCGAGCCCGTTGACGAAACCCAGCATCACCGGATGCGGAACCATGCGGATCAGCTTGCCGAGCCGCAACGCGCCGAACAGCACCATCAGGATGCCGCTGAGGATCACGGTGGCGAGCAGATATTGCGCGCCATGCTGCACGACGAGCGCCACGATGACCACCGCCATCGACCCGGCCGCGCCGGAAATCATGCCCGGCCGCCCGCCGAACAGCGCGGTGAGCGTGCAGATGAAGAAGGCGCCGTAGAGGCCCATCAACGGATTGAGGTGGGCGACCAGCGCGAAGGCGATGCATTCGGGCACCAGCGCGAACGACGAGGTCAGACCGGCGAGCACATTGCTCCGGATGCCGGGAAGGTTGGCGAGCCAACTTCGAGTGGGACTAGCGGTGTTCATCTTCAACGATACGGGAAGCGGGCGCAGAAACGGCGTGGCGATGCACGCGGCCCGACATGGGATGGCTGCCTCGGCCTGAGACGACGATGGCCGGGCAAGCGTGCGAAAGGCGCGGATTTTACAGCAGTGCGGCCCTTGCGGCCGTGAAGGCGGGCGACGCCTGGTGAGAGGCGGGCAAGCCCGCCGCCTGAAACGCCACGCGGCCGCTGAGACGGCCGCGCGGCAATGAGCGTATTCGCTCAGATCATCAGACGTGAAATCTTGGTGCCTTCGAGCGACACGCCCGCCATCAAGCCCGCGTTGGTGAGCACGAAAGCTTCGACCGGGCTGGTGGCGGTGGAGGTGTCGACCGCGCCGTTCGCGCCCACGTTCAGCACGGCGACCGTGGCATCCGCGCCTGCGGCCCAGCCCTGGCTGCCGAGGAATTTATCGAGCGCTTCCTGCGTCATGAACAGGAAGATCAGCGCCTTCGACTGCGCGCCGATCTGCAAGCCGAACGAGCCCGCCACCGTGCTGTAGTAGCCGGCCGTGCGGCCGCCCACGCGCAACGCGCCTTCGCCGTACTGGCCGCCGACCCAGAAGCCCGCCGAGATGACGGAGGGAAACACCAGCACGCCGCGCGCCTTGGCGACGAGTTCACGCGAGCCATTGACGTTCGTATAGAGGCGCGAAAGCGTGGAGTCGACACCCGCATTGATCGTGTCGCGCTTGCTCGCATTCACCGCCGACGACGAACTGGACGATGGCGAGGTGGTGGTGCAGCCGGCGAGGCCAAGGCCGGCGGTGGCGAGAGCCGCGCTGGTGGTCATGATGAATTGTCGTCTGCGCATGATTGTTCTCCGGGTGCGTTCGTGTTCGTTATAGGAAGTTCGGCGTTGCTGTCCGCGCTAGGCCGCGCGCGAGCGCGCCGGGCCAAACGTGTGACGCGTTAACCGGGCAGCAGTTCCCGTGCCCGGCGCGCGGCATGACCTCGCGGCATGCGCTCAACGCCCCGCGCGGCGGCGAAAACCCCACCATCCGGCGAGCGCGGTGAAGCTCACCACCATCAGCACCATGACCCAGAAGCCGTGCCGGTTTTCCGCGAGCGGAATGCCGCCGACGTTCATGCCGAACAGCCCGGCAATGATGTTGATCGGCAACGCGAGCACCGTCACGAGCGTCAGCGTGAAGAGCGTGCGATTGCTTTGCTCGGTGAGCCGCGCGGCGATCTCTTCCTGCAGCAGCTTGATGCGCTCGGCAAGACCGGACAGGTCGCCGAGCACCAGCGAGAATTCTTCCGTCGAGTCTCGCAGACTCTGCACGTCCCGCTGCGAGAGCCAGATGGGCGGCCTCACCAGCAGCCGGAAGATCGAACCGGGCTCGGGCGCCAGCAGTCGTTGCAGGCGCACGAGCACGCGCCGCATCGCGCCCAGGTCGCGACGGTTGTCGAAGGTTCTGCGGGAGAGAAACTGATCCTCGAGCCGGTCCACCTCGGTACTGCTTCGGCGCACGATCGTGACGAGCAGATCGGCCTGGTCGCGCAACAGGTGAATCAGCAATTCGGCCGGCGTTTCGAAGATTTCGCCTTCGCGCACCGATGCGCGCAGGCGGTCGACGGAACGCAGTTGCTTCAGCCGCGCCGTGATCATGATCCGCTCATGGGTGTAAACCCATAGCGTGGCGATGTCGGACGGCGTTTGCTCGAAATCGAACATCACGTCGTTGACCACGGCGAGCAACGCGCCATGTTGATGTTCGATCCGCGTCGAGTGCGAGCCTTCGCGCAATGCCTCGAAAAAGGTCTCGGGCAGGTCGAGATGCGCGCGCATCCACTTTTCGCTGGACACGTGCGCGAGATTGAAATGCAGCCAGAGAAATTGGCCGTCGCCCCTGGACGGTTGCGGCACGGGTTGATTCCTGTCGTCGTCAGCGACGCCGGCGTGCTCGCGCGCATTGTCGGCGAGCCATTGGGCGGCGCCGTCCGTGTCGATCGATACGCCGGGCTCGCCCGCTGAAAAACGGAAGCCGCACACGAGGCCCGAGCGATCCGCACCATAAGTGACAGGCGCAACATTCAGGTTCATAAGCCGTTCGAGAAGAGCGTTCCACAGCCGCGCATTCTGACACATCATATTGAGCTGGTGTCCGCCGCACGGGCCTCGAGAGGATGGCGGCGGACACGCCGGTGTCACGATCGCGGTGTAGGGCGCTCGTCCCTTCGGCCTTTGCCTTTAGCGCACGGCTGGCTGAATGTTCTGGTTGTGACGGAACAGGTTGTGCGGATCGTAGCGGCCTTTCACGGCGACGAGGCGCTCGTAGTTCGGGCCATACGCATCGGCCACCCGGCCGCCTTCTTCCTGCGTCATGAAGTTGACGTAGACGCTGCCCAACGCGAACGGCGCGGCGGCGTCGAAGAACGCGCGCGCCCAGCCGATGCAGCGCTCGTCATCGCTTGCGTCGTCCCAACGGCCATGCACGTTCATCGCATACTGCGTGTCGCGGCTCGAGTAGGCGGTGGCCTCGACCGGCACGCGGCTGGTCTGCGCGCCGATCTGACCGAAAAAGATCTCGCATTGCGGCGACGGCAACGTGTCGATCGCAGCGAGCAGCGCATCGATCAACCCGTCTTCTATGACGCCGATATTGTGCGACTTCCAGTAATTGCGCGCGCCCGGCGTGAGCAGTGGATCGAACGCCTGTTGCCACATCGCGTAGGGCATTGGTCCCAGATGTTCGCCGACGGGTGTGCCGAAGCCTCGCACGAACTCGACGGCGAGCGGTCCGTTGTCGACCGGGCCGGAGTAGCACATGGCGAATACGATCACCGGCTTGCCGTGCGCTTCGGGCGGCAGAAACGGTAGCGGCGGCGCGAGCCGCAGCACCGCCCATACGCTCAGATCCTCGGGCATGTCGGCCGCCGCCGCGCGGTATTGAGCGAGGGCGTCCCTCGCCTGATCGAGCGGCAGCACGACGAGGCCGCCGTATACCAGCGGGCCGACCGGATGCAGCGCGAATTCGAAGAGCGTGACGACGCCGAAATTGCCGCCGCCGCCGCGAATCGCCCAGAACAGATCTTCGTGCGAATCGGCGCTTGCGTGGAGCAGCTCGCCGTCGGCGGTGACGATGTCCGCGGATAGCAGATTGTCCACCGTCATGCCGTATTTGCGGCTGAGCCAGCCGAAGCCGCCGCCGAGCGTCAAGCCCGCCACGCCCGTGGTCGAGTTGATGCCGAGCGGCGTGGCGAGGCCGAACGCCTGCGCCTCATGATCGAAGTCGGCGAGCGTCGCGCCCGGTTCGACGTAGGCGCGTCGCGCCGCCGGATCGATACGCACGGATTTCATCGGCGACAGGTCGATCACCAGGCCGTCGTCGCACAACGCGCTGCCGGCGATGTTGTGGCCGCCGCCGCGCATCGCGAGCGGCAGGTCGTTGTCGCGCGCGAAGGCGACGCCGCGGCGCACGTCCGCGACGCCCGCGCAACGCAGGATCATCGCGGGGCGTTTGTCGATCATTGCATTCCAGATGCTGCGGGCTTCGTCGAAGCCCGCGTCGTCGGGCAGCAGCAGTTCGCCGCGCACGGCCGTTTTCAGTTCGTCGATGGCGCTACTGGACACCTGAGCCATGGCACACCTCGTGAGATAGTGGAAGACGCTCCCGGCGCACTATTCAGCCGATCAAATCAAAAACGAATATGCGTTGGGCAATTTGGTCTGTTTCAGTAAACGGGCCGGCATCCTTAAGTCAAACATAGGTTTACCCGCGCTTTGCGCCGCCGCTGTGCGAAGCTCATGCAGCAAGCGTCCGCGGGGCGCGCGGTCACTGCAGCGTGTACCGGTGGCGTGGATGATGGGAATGCTTCGGAAAAAAAGCGGCGAGGCGAACTCATCGGGCATGCCGCCTGGCAATGACGTGTCCGCGTTTTCATTGGCTCGGTGTTTCTCGTGCGTTGGCGAAGTCCAACGATAGATGGCGCGATAACAGTGTGGAACGCTCTGGTGTCGGCTGTCTGTGGGATTGCTCTCACTCGCGCTATCGCAATCCACCTGCTGTGTTCGGATAAGTACTTATCGAAGCGATCCGACTAGCCATAGCCCACTTATTTTCCTGTACGTGTCGGCACTCGCGGTGCGAGATCCGTTGCAGCGATTCGATTCATTCGGCGACGCAAAAGCCGGAAGTAAAGGTAATGGCTCGGATTGCGTATGCAGCAGAACGTATAGCGGAATCCGCGAATCCGGCAATTGACGATTGCCGACATTCCCATTGCGAAATTAATGGAAACGCCTCGGCGGTATCGCATTGCGTGGGCTAACGCACCGTCACTCGATGACGCTCCGCATAACTTTAGCCTCCATCAGGCCCTGATGCGTGCGTTAGCGGTTTTGTTCGCGCATCGCTAGTCGTTTCTCTCGGATCACCTCGAATCGGAACGGGATTTTCCGCGAGAAAGAAGATGCCGGATGCGATGCGTTCCGCTGTAACGCGAGGCAATGCCGACTGGGCTTTGAAGTTTCATTTTGCACAGTGAGCTGAGATTCACTCGTTATCCAGTCCGGTCTTTCGATAAAAAAATGGGGAGCATGAAATGAAAAAGCAAAACGGGGACGCGCGGGCGTTGGGGACGCGCAAGGCGGTATTGGCGGCTGCCGTGAGTCTGTATGCGGCGATGGCGGGCGCTGAAACTAATCCTGCATTATTTGCCGCACCGCCGGTCAGTCCGGCGGAGATGATCGTCGCGCAAGCATTGCCAATCGATTGCCCGATGTTCGACACGCCAGGTTGTAAGCAGGAAGCCGATAGCTTGTCGACGTCTGTCGGAATCGGCGTGGCTGCCGCCGCGGCTGAGGGTCCGGGTTCAGCGGAGGCCGGAGGGGCTCCGGGCAGTGATGGAAGTGGGACCGCGTCGGCAGGCTTGGGAGCGGGCGGCGCGCGAGGAGGCGCGAACTCGGGGGCGGCAGGAGTCGGTGCGGGGAGTCCGGGTAGTGGGGGGCAAGGAGGCGTGGCTGCGGGTGGTGGGGGCGGCGGTGGTGCGGGTGCGGGCGATGGGGGAACAGGAAGTGGTGGGGTTGGGGGTGGTGGGGTTGGGGGTGGTGGGACTGGGAGTGGTGGGAGTGGGGGTGGTGGGACTGGGAGTGGCGGGACTGGAAGTGGCGGGACGGGGAGTGGCGGGACTGGAAGTGGCGGGACTGGGACTGGTGGGACTGGGAGTGGCGGGACTGGGAGTGGCGGGACTGGGAGTGGTGGGACTGGAAGTGGCGGGACTGGAAGTGGCGGGACTGGAAGTGGCGGGACTGGAAGTGGTGGCACTGGGAGTGGTGGGACTGGAAGTGGTGGGACTGGGAGTGGCGGGACTGGGAGTGGTGGCACTGGCAGTGGAGGAACAGGTAGCGGAGGGGATGGCGGCAGCGGTCATGGCGGCAGCGGTCATGGTGGTGGCGGTCATGGCGGCGGTGGCCAAGGTGGTGGCCAAGGCGGTGGTGGCCAAGGCGGCGGCGGTCATGGCGGTGGTGGTCATGGCGGCGGTGGCCAAGGTGGTGGTGGTCAAGGTGGTGGTGGCCAAGGCGGTGGTGGCCAAGGTGGTGGTGGTCAAGGTGGTGGTGGCCAAGGCGGTGGTGGCCAAGGCGGCGGCGGTCATGGCGGCGGTGGCCAAGGTGGTGGTGGTCAAGGTGGCGGCGGTCATGGCGGTGGTGGTCATGGCGGTGGTAGTCATGGCGGGGGTGGCCAAGGTGGTGGTGGTCAAGGCGGCGGTGGCCAAGGTGGTGGAGGTCAAGGCGGTGGTGGTCAAGGCGGCGGCGGTCATGGCGGTGGTGGTCAAGGCGGCGGTGGCCAAGGTGGCGGTGGCCAAGGTGGTGGCGGTCATGGCGGTGGTGGCCAAGGCGGTGGTGGCCAAGGCGGTGGTGGCCAAGGCGGCGGAGGCCAAGGTGGTGGCGGTCAAGGCGGCGGCGGTCAAGGCGGCGGCGGTCAAGGCGGCGGTGGCCAAGGCGGCGGTGGCCAAGGCGGCGGTGGCCAAGGCGGCGGTCATGGCAGCGCTGGCCAAGGCGGTGGCAGTCAAGGCGGTGGCAGTCAAGGTAGCGGTGGCCAAGGCGGTGGTGGCCAGGGCAGCAGCGGTCAAGGCGGCGGTGGTCACGCCGGTGGCCAAGGCGGCAGCGGTCAAGGCAACGGCGGTCAAGGCCAAGGCGGTGGCTTCGGCCGTGGCGGCGGCTTCGGCGGCGGCGTCGGCGGCGGTGGCCGCGGCCACTAACGCGGCGCCCGCAAAAATGCGGACAGGCTTCGGGCGGCCGGGCAACCGGCCTCCCGTTCCGACGTCGGGCCCAAGCGCACACCTGCCGGGCCGCTCACAGCAAACGAGCCGACAGCAACAAATCAGACACACGCACCACAACGCAGCGCCGGATCGAAGATCGCGCAAACGGTGTCGGGTTTTTGGGCCGCGTAATGACCACGCGGCTCGCGTTCATGCGTTTGCGCGCAGTACGAATGCGCCGGGCGTCGAGTTCCTGCAACAGCACTTCCGCATCGGCCTGATCGAGCAGCGGATTGCCGCTATCGTGATTGCGGAAGATCTCATGGAAAAGACCCCTCGACGCCTGCAATTGCCGCGCGCTTTTCTGCTGTGCGGGATGCTCCCGAAACACCCGCCCCGAACGCGCGCAATCGCGCGAAAGCGCCGCATCGAGAGTTCGGACGAGTCGACGCTGGTGGATGTCTTCTGGACCCGCGGACCCGGTACCCTGGCACTAACGCGCGCCACGGTGTCCGTGTTTAAATGCCGAGGCTTCGCTCGCCGCTCTCGAAAGCTGACAGTCAGAAGCGGGCGCATACGCAATGGTCCATTCATAACGGAGTTCGCGTTGAATAACAAACAGGCATCGTTGCCGCAAACGTCGTTGCGAATCGCGGCGGCCCAGGCTCAACCCGTTTCGGGCGACGTCACCGCCAACATCGCAAGAACGGTCGAACTGACCCGCCTCGCCGCCGATCACGGCGCGAAGCTGGTGGTATTCCCCGAGAAATTCCTGAGCGGATATGAGCCCGACCTGATTGCCGGCGATCCAACGAACTATGCATTCGATGCACACGATGCCCGGCTCGAACCGATTCGCAAGGTGTGCCGTCAGCGGGAGATTGCCGTCGTCGTCGGCGCGGCCACGCGCGGCGCGGACGGGCTTCGTATTTCCTCGCTGGTGTTCAACCGTCGCGGCGAGCAGATCGAGCCTTATCACAAGCAATACCTCTACCGTAGCGAGACGGAAATCTACCGGCCGGGCACGCACGGCGGCATGCTCGAACTCGACGGCTGGCGCCTCGCACTCGGCGTGTGCTACGACTCCGGCTTTCCGGAACATGCCCGGCTTGCCGCGCTCAACGGCGCGCACGCTTACCTGGTGAGCGCGCTCTTTAGCGTCAAGAGCGGTTATCACCAGTCACGCATCTGGTTTCCGGCGCGTGCCTTCGACAACACCGTGTACGTGCTCATGTCGAATCACGTCGGCACGACCGGCGGCTGGTCGACGTGCGGTTCGAGCGCGATCTGGAGCCCGTACGGCGATGTGCTGACCGAGGCGGGCCGCGAGCGCGACGAAGTCATCACCGCGCTACTCGATCCGGCCGTGCTGACCGACGTTCGTGCGCGCGAGACGGTACTGGCCGACTTCAACGCGCGAGGCGATGCGATGGCGGGCGACTACGTGGTGCAGAGCCTCGATTGATCGCGCCGACAGCTTGCGTCGATTACCGCGCCAACGCGCCAACGCGCCAACGCGCCAACGAGCCCAACGAGCCCAACGAGCCCAACGAGCCCAACGAGCCCAACGAGCCCAACGAGCCCAACGAGCCCAACGCGCCCAACGCGCCCAACGCGCCAACAAGCCCAACAAGCCCAACAAGCCCAACAAGCCCAACAAGCCCAACAAGCCCAACAAGCCCAACAAGCCCAACAAGCCCAACAAGCCCAACAAGCCCAACAAGCCCAACAAGCCCAACAAGCCCAACAAGCCCAACAAGCCCAACAAGCCCAACAAGCCCAACAAGCCCAACAAGCCCAACGAGCCCAACAAGCCCAACAAGCCCAACAAGCCCAACAAGCCCAACAAGCCCAACGAGCCCAACGAGCCCAACGCGGCGACCAAACCGCACCGAGTCAATCCGGCCACACAACGCCGAGCGCGGCCAGCGCCATTGCGACGGTCGCGGTCCACCCCATCCAGCGCAACCAGCCGGTCACCGCGAATTGCCCCATCACCTTGCTGCTGCCCGCCATCAACATCACCAGGGCCATGATCGGCACGGCCGCGATTCCGTTGATCACCGCGCTCCAGTACAACGCCTTGATCGGATCGAGATGCATGAACGTGAGCGCGATGCCGCCGAGAATCGCCAAGGCGATCACGCCGTAGAACTGTTTCGCCAGATTCACCTGCAAAGCGAGGCTGTTCTTCCATCGCATCGTGCCCGCTGCCGCGTAGGCGGCGGACCCCGCGAGTACCGGCAAAGCCAGCAGACCCGTGCCGATGATCCCGACACTGAATAGCGCGAAGGCCAGATCGCCGGCGATCGGCTTGAGCGCAGTGGCGGCGTCGGCGGTCGTTTTCACCTCGACGTGATGCACGTTCAGCGTGGCGGCCGCCGCCAGCATGATGAAGAACGCCACGCCATTCGAAACGGCCATGCCGACCCATGTGTCCAGGTTGATCCGCTTCAGTTGCACCGACGCCTGCATCGGCGCGCGCAATAGCGGACGCTGTGCGGGCTCCGAGCGAATCTCCTCGACTTCCTGCGAGGCCTGCCAGAAGAACAGGTAAGGGCTGATCGTGGTGCCGAGTACCGCGATCACGGTGGTGAGATAGTCGCCGGACCATTGGATCGGCGGCTTGACGATGCTCAGGCCGACCGTCTTCCAGTCGATCGGAATCACGAAAACGATCGCGACGTAGGCGAACAGCACGAGCGTCAGCCACTTCAGAATGCCGGAGTAACGCTCGTACGAAATGAAGACCTGCATCAACAAGGACACCGTGCCGAACAACGCGACATACAGTTGAACCGGCCCGCCTATCACCAGTGTCGCGGCTGCTGCCATTGCCGCGAGGTCGGCGGCGATGTTGATGATGTTCGCGGTCAGCAGGATCAGTACCGCGAGATATAACAGCGGGGCAGGGTAGTGGCGGCGCAGGTTCGTGGCGAGCCCACTGCCCGTCACGCGTCCCATCCTCGCGCAGACCAACTGGATCGACGCCATGAGCGGGTAGGTGATCAGCAGCGTCCATAACAACCCGTAGCCGAATTGCGCGCCGGCTTGCGAGTAGGTGCCGATGCCGCTGGGGTCGTCGTCCGCGGCGCCGGTGATGAGGCCCGGGCCGAGCCGCCTCATCCACGAACGCTCGGCGCGGTCCTCGACGACGAGTTCCGGTTCCATGTTGTCAGTGGTCATGTGTTATCCGCACGTGAAGAGAGCCGTCCCGAACGCCGTATGAATCGCATGCGAGCGAGTCAGCATTCTTCGTGCCACTTCCGCGGCGTTCAATTGCAACGGGATGTGTGATTGCTTGCGTCGCCGCGCGGCGCTGGGCAACATGTCATCCGCTACAATGACCCGCACTTTCCACCTGGAGACTCGCTTTGAAATTCGCCTTGAAATCTGTCGGTGCCCTGGTTGCCGCGGCTGTTCTTTCTTCCACGGCAATGGCCGCTGCTCCCACCACCGAGAAATTGCCTTCCGGCGTGGTCGTCGAACATCTCACGCAGGGCACGGGCGCGCAGCCGGCCGCCGACTCGGTCGTGAAGGTCAGCTACCGTGGCACGCTCGCCAACGGCACCGAGTTCGACAGCTCCGCGAAGCACGGCGGCCCCGCAACGTTTCCGCTCAATCGCGTGATTCCGTGCTGGACGCAAGGCGTGCAGAAGATGAAGGTCGGCGGCAAGGCCAAGCTGACCTGCCCGGCGGCGACCGCTTACGGTGAACGCGGCGTCGGTCCGATTCCGCCGAACAGCGATCTGACTTTCGAAGTCGAACTGGTCGGCATCGAAAAGTAAAAGCGCGCAACGCGCAAGGAACAAGCCCCGCTGTGAAGATCGCAGCGGGGCTTTTTGTTGGAAAAGACCGTCTGGGCGTTTTGATCCGGCAAGCGCGAAAAGCGTCGACAATACCGTTTTGCATGACGTTTCGCATGACGAATGCCTGCAAGAAAGAAAACGTGATCAAGCAAACGGACCGTGCAAGAAGATAAACGCCGGTCATTCAATGTCCGTTTGTCGCGAGTCTTCTCGTTCATGCGAGAGAAGAGGCGTTCAGCGTCTGGAGAGGCATCGGCGGCGAGTTCTTTAAAGACCCGCCGCGCCCGGTCGTTTACTACGTGCTCATGCTCATGCGCCGCCGCTCCAGCGCGGCTCACCGCGCAGCCGATAAACCCCGCTGTCATTCCCCGCGCTTCAGGAGCGCCCGTCATGAATATCGACTTTCACTATGGGGTGGTCTACATCGTCGCCCGTGTTGGCGGCATGACGGCTCGCGAGGCGCTCACGGTGGCGCACGCGTGCCAGTATGTCGACGACGCCACCACCACGGGAATACTGCGCTTTGCGGGCGGCGAGACCTTCGAGCGTTTTGCCACTGCGCACAGGTTATTCGACTACGCCAATACCGAGGACGACCAGAACCGGCTGGTATGGACGCCGTTTCATTTTCTGCCGGCCGGTGAAGGAGAAACGCTGCACGAAAAAGCCGTGTGCCGGCCGGACAGCGCAATCGCGCGCGAGGTAGTGCGGCGCGCGATCCGGCAGCGAGACGCCGATACGGGTTTACATCGACTCGGTGTGACGCTTCACACGTATGTCGATACCTGGGCGCATCAGGGCTTCGCGGGCATCGAAAGTCCGGCGAACCGGGTGAGTTCGCTGGTAGCGGAAGATTGCACGCACGAAGGCTGGCTTGCCCGCCTGGGCCGCGCCACTCGGCATCTGATCGAGCATATCGAGGAGGACGTGCTGACGATCGCGCTGCCTGTCGGTCACGGCGCGGCCTTGCACTATCCTGACCAGCCGTGGGCAAAATGGCATTACGTCGACGGCAGGAACATTCGCGTTGAAAGACACAATTTGCCGGAGTTCATGCAGGCGGCTGAAATGAGTTGCCGCGCGGTGCGTGCCCATGTAGCGGGCCGGGAAGATTTCGACACGCAGCCCGGCCTGCCGCATGACGTGAAAGAGGCGCTCACGCGCCTGCTCGACACCAACCGGCATGGGGACGACAACGAACGCTTGTTGACCATTTGCGCGGCGGTGGAAGCCGGCGCCATTCCCGGCCTGAAGGAGTCGATTCCGAACTATGTGCCCAAGGGCCCCGGCTCGTGGAAATACAAAGCCACTGGCTTGAAATCGCACGATGATACCGGCGAGCGCCCTCGCTGGACGGCAGCGTTCGAGAAAAGCGATTACCGGTTATTTCACGACGCAGTCAAACAACATCGCTTCGTGACCACTCAAGAGATTCTGCCGGATCACGGACTACGGATCGCGTAAACGCCGCCGGCGGCGTCCGGTTATTCGGCTATTGAGTCTCGCTTGCTGATATTGCGCCGTCTGCTCTTACATCGGGTTCTTTGGGTTTAAGGCGTTTCCGGCGCGCGAAATCCGTCGCCGCCGGGCGGCCGGTTTCTCCTTCCGATAGCGTTTCTTTCAGTTCTTTCCCCGCGCGGGCCCATCGAAACAATAAAAAAAGTACTATGGCCCTGTGAATCTCCGAATGCTTGCCTATAGTAGAAGCGGCTATTGCCGCCGGGTGGCGGGCGGGTTCTTTCATGTGGGTGACGGGGAATGCAAATGACGCGCTCGAATGCTGTGATCTATCAGCCCCAGGCTTGCACGCCGGAATCGTTGCGAATACTTGCGCGCTATCTCGAACTGGCGCTCGACGAAGGCGAAAGTGTGATCCTCATGCGGATCGGCACGCAGGTGCGCAGCGTTTATGTCGGCGATCCGTCCGGCGCATTGGAGGACCTGACGGACCACGGCGTCGTGGCCGCTTTCCAGGCCGATGAGATGCTGGCGTTGACGCGCCTCGGACTCAACCGGATAACCGCCGACGATCAGCAGTACCGCTTCATGCGTAGCGTGAGGTACATCGCCGATCGCCAGGCCGTCGTTTTTACGCCGACGTAAGTGGGTCGAAGAATTGGAAAGGAGAAGAAGGCACGGGAGGAAAGACACGGGAAAGACAAAATCAATGCGGCGATTTCGTAGTGAGCTCGAAAGATTCGCACTGCACCCAATGCGTAATCGATTAAGACGTGTGTCTTTATAGTCGCAGGATCTGCCTTTCTCTCGCCATTCGTGGCATAGTTCGATCGATTACCACATAAGGAGCAATCAAATGCCCACGTTAGATCAAATCCAGGCGAAGCTAAGGAAGCTCCAGGCGCAAGCCGATGTCCTTATTGCCAGGAAAGCAAAAATCGCAGTCGACCAGATTCGCGACCTGATGCTCAAGCACGGCCTGACTACCGCCGATATCGAAGCGGGCGCGAAAGCGAGGCGCGCCGCGAAAGCGCTGAATGGACATGCAGGAAACGGCAAGGCAAAAGCCGCCGTCTCGGGCAAGCCGAAGTACCGCGACCCCAAGACCGGTGCGACCTGGACCGGCCACGGCCGCGCACCGGGCTGGATCTCCGGCGTGAAAGACCGTACTCAATTCCTGGTCGAGGGCGCGAGCGAATCCACTTCCGCGGTCAAGAGCCCGGTCACTCGCGCGAAGCGCGGCAAAGGTCAGCCAAAAGGCGCGCAACCTCCCAAGTATCTGAACCCGAAAACCGGCGCTACCTGGAGCGGACGTGGTCCGGCGCCTGCATGGCTGGCAACCGTCAAGGACCGCAGCAAATTCCTGATCGGTGGTGCAACGGCGGCGAGCGACGCAAGCAAACCGAAATCGGCGGCCGCCAGCGGCGCAGCGAGCAAGAAAGCCGCGGCAAAGAAGGCTGTCGCTTCGAGAAAGACCGCGGCAAAGAAGGCAACTTCGGCAACCTCGGCAACCCGGAAAGTCGCGGTAAAAAAACGCGCCGTCAAACCCGCCGCGAAGAAGCTCACCGCAACCAAAGCAGCCACGAAGCGGTCGGCCAGGGCAGCAGGCAAGGCGCCCAAAACCGCCGCTAGCGGCAAGGCCGGTGCGGCGAGCGTTGCCGCAGCGCCGCAAAGCTCGACGGTGCAAGCCAGCGCGTAAGCGCATCGGAGTCGTGAAGCCGATGACCAGTATCGAACTACCCCAGCAGGAAGATCACGTCGTCCTGCTGGACTCCGTTCCTCATCCGGCGGCGGATGCCGCCGAGCCTTTCATCGTTGCCAGCGACCGGCGGGTGATTCTGGCTTATCCGATCGCCGAATCCGACTTCGAACGCTTCGGGCCATTCGATCCCGACGACGATCCGTTTTGCGCGGTGCTATTTCCAGACACTGCGTTTCATCGTTTGGGTCCGCCCGGCGATAGCGATCTCGGCATTCATCCGCTTGCGTCGCAAGGTTTGGCCGGGTACTCGGTTCACGAGGTTATCGCTTCGTCGCTGGCCGCCGAAATTGCAGCGGTCGCTTCGGCGGAACTCGCGCGGCGCCATTTCGTGCTCACGTTTCAGGCGTCGACGTTCGAATGCGTGGCGTCGGACTACACCGTGGTCGGCGTATATGGCGCGGGTGAAATCGCCATTCGGGAAGCGTTCTCGCTGGTTCGCTGAGGGCGGTAAACGCTAGGCTTTCGCCAGAAGACTCATTAGGCGCTTCGCGTCGAATGGCGCCTGAACTTTCTTGTCGTTGTCGAAATAGCAGAACACATCCCGGCTTTTGCGCAGCGGCGCCGGTGCGGGTGAGAACCGTTGCGCGTCGTCCGGTTCTTTTCCCGCGGCCCATGTTGCTATTCTGCTGGCCCAACGTTCGAGCGCCGGATCGGCGTACTGTCCGCCGTAAAGCGTTTCCGTGCCGTGCAAGCGGATGTAGATGAAGTCCGCCGTCACGTCCTCGGTATAGGGCCATTCGGCGACGGAATCGGAAATCACACAGGCCACCCGATGCTTGCGCAGCAGCGCCGGAAAGTCGGGCGTGCAAAAGCTCGGATGGCGAATCTCTATGGCGTGCCGCAAGCGCCGTTTGCGTTCAACTACGCAATAAGGCGTCTTTACACGGGCGTCGTGCTGACGCGCCAGCGCCGCGGCCGACTCCGTATCGCGAGGAAGCAACGCGAAGAATCGTTCGAGCCGTTCGGCATCGAACTTGAAGTTCGGCGGGAATTGCCAAAGGAACGGGCCGAGCTTTTCTTTTAACGCCAGCACGCCGGAAGCGAAAAAGTTGGCAATGGCCGGCCGCGCGGTTTCGTCGCGAAAGCGCAGCATATGCGTGAGATAACGCGGTCCCTTGACGCTGAAAACAAACTCGGCGGGCGTGGCTTCGTACCAGCTCCGATAACTGTTCAAGCTTTGCAGCGAGTAATGCGAGCCGTTTATTTCGATCGTCTCGACCTCGCGCGAAGCAAAGTCCAATTCTCTCGCCTGCTTGAGATCTTCCGGGTAAAAGACGCCGCGCCAGCCTTCATAACGCCAGCCGGAAATGCCGATGCGTACATGGACGGACTTCTTTCTCACACTAAGCGTGCCTCGCTGAACCCGTGTCTTTTGCTGCGTAGCAAGGCGCGGTCCTGACAATGGCGACGCGTAATGGCGTGGGTGACTAGCGATCCGGCTGTGAGCTAGTTGCCGGGATCGAGCACCGGCCTGTCCGGCTCCGAAAGCGTCCTGTAGGGCAATCGCGCCGCGCGCGGGTTCTTCGTCGTGTTGTCGATCACGCGCTCCACGTCCGCGGTTTTTGCGAGTTCCGCGAGAAAGGCGCGTTTGTCGAAGCCAGGCGCAACGCAGCCCTCCACGTAGATGAAGCGGCGTTGCAACGTCAGCCACAGCGTCGATTGTTCGCGCCAATGCGTGGCGAAATTGATGTTCGTGAGACGGCGTTGCACGGCCTCCACGATTTCCTTGTCGTACAGGTACGCGTTCGGCAAACGGCAGCGGCCCTCCACCCAGCAGCTATTGCCGCGTTCGATCCGGTAATGGCTGTCGTCGAGCCATTCCTTTTCGGTTTCGAGCGGGCCCAACGGCACAGGACATTCGCCGATCGCTTGCGAAATCTGAAAGAACGGGTCGTGGCCGCGGTTGATGCGCGGTTCTTCCGCATCGGCATGCGCGATCGGCAGCGCGGCCAAGCAGATCAGCAGGCTCGCCAGCCGCATCGGGATCAGGCGTTTCATCGTCGTCCGCTCCGGTTAGGGGGCTTGCCGATTATGCGGCGATTGCGGTGCGGGACTCAAGATCCACGATGCGTGCGCCGGTTCTCCACCGCGAACTTGATCAGTTCCGCCTGACCTTCGATATCGAGCTTGCGTTTCAGATTCAGCCGATGCGTTTCCACCGTGCGCACCGACAGATCATTGCGCTGGGCGATCTGCTTGCTCGACAGCCCTTCCGCGAGCGCGTCGAGAATATCGCGCTCGCGCGGCGTGAGCCGTTCAATCGGCGCTTGCATCGCGGACGCCTGGATCAGACGCGCACCGAGCCCCGCGCTGAAGAACTGCTTGCCGTCGAGCACCGCGCCGATCGCCTGAATGATCTCGGTGGCGGGGGAGTCCTTCAGCACATAGCCGCTGGCGCCCGCGCGCACCGCCTGGGTCACGTATTCGAGGTTGTCGTGCATCGAGAGCATCAGCACGCGAATGGCCGGGAAGCGTTCATGAAACATGCCGGCCAATGCGATGCCGTTCATGCCGTTCATGCCCACGTCCATCAGCACGAGGTGCGGCTCGCAACTGGCGGCGAGCGCGAGCGCTTCCTGCGCATTGCCCGCCTCGCCGACGATTTCGATGTTGCGCACCGCTTCGAGCCGGGCGCGCAAACCGTCGCGCACGAGCGGATGATCGTCGACGAGAATCAGACGGGCGACGGCGGGTGGGGTGTCGTTCATGATCGAATATCCTGCAAGGCCGGCGATTGCGGCTCGTTTCGAGGCTCGCCCGTTCCGAGCGGCACGCGGGCGGTGACGAGGGTATGGCGGGGCTGCGAACTGAGCGACAGGTTGCCGCCGAGCGCTTCGAGCCGCTCGCGCATGTTGCGCAGACCCACGCCCGAGCGCCGGCCGACGAAGGCATGCGTGACGTCGAAGCCGCGGCCGTCGTCCGCGATCGAGAGCGTGACGGCGTCGTTCGAGATTTCTAGCGCCATCGCCGCGCTCGACGCCTGCGCGTGGCGCACGATGTTGGTCAGCGCTTCCTGCGCGATACGGAACAGCACGGTGTTGACCGCTTCGGGCAACACCGCTGCATGGGTGTGCGTGATTTGCGTGAAGCCGATTTCGATGCCCGACTGCTCGCTCAGTTCGCGCGTGAGCTGTTCCAATGCGGCCGCGACGCCGAGGTCGTCGAGCATCGACGGACGCAGCGCATGGGAAATGCGGCGCACCTCGCGCAAGGTGTCGCCGAGCCGCGCGAGACTGGTCGACAGTGCGGCTTCCGCGGCGGGCACGCGCGTTTCGCTGCGCTCGAAACGCGCGAGCGCCGATTCGAGCAGCAGCTTCACGCAGACCATCATCTGGCTGATGCCGTCGTGCAGTTCACGCGACAAACGCGCCCGTTCGTTTTCCTGCGACTCCACCACCTGCCGCGCGAGCCGCTTCAATTTGGCATCGGCGCTGCGGTATTCGGTGAAGTTGAGCACGAGCGCGCACAGCGCGATTACCGCGAGCCCCGCCACGGCGATCGCGTCGATCCACATCATCGTGCGATCGATGTTGGCCGCAGCTTCCCGGTCGATGCGCGCCAGCGCGAGATCCACGTCGTCGAGATAGATGCCGGTGCCGATCATCCAGCCCCAGCGTTCGAGCGGCACCACGTAGCCGAGCTTCGAGGCGAGCTTGCCCGTCGACGGACGATGCCACATGTAGCGCACATAGCCGCCGCCGCGCGAGGCTGCGGCGAGCAGACGCTGGATGGTCGGCGTGCCTTGCGGATCGCGCAACTCCGAAAGATCGCGGCCCACCAGGTTCGGCTCGCGCGGATGCATCAGCGAGCGGCCATGCATGTCGTAGACGAAGAAATAGCCGTCGCGGCCGAAGTCCATGCTTTCCAGAACGTCGAGCGCGCGCGTGCGCAGCAAGGCATCGTCGCGCGCATTGTCGTGGGCGGCCTCGTAGAGCGGCGCGATCGCGGTGGTCGCCAGTTCGACGTAATGCTTGAGTTCGACTTCCTTGCTCGCCATGTACGCGGCCTGGGTGGTCGCGTGCTGGGTCCTGGCGAGTTCGACCGCCTCATGGCGAACGCCGCTTTCGATGCTCGCGATGGCCGCCAGGAAGGGCACGATCGCCAGCAGGACAATCTTGGCTTTGAGTTTCATCGTAGAAAAGACGGCCGACGGGCTACGTAGTATCACGTAGCGGGCTTACGTAGTTGCGCGCTTGTGACGACGCTCACGAAGGCGAATACTACATCCCCACGGCGTCCCGCGCCTTGCGGCGAAGCCGCCGCGTGTTCCGCGCGCCCGGCCACGAGTCATGGCGCGCGCTTTCAATAATAGACATCAGGAGATGTTGTGGAGACATCCAGACCCGCCGGCCGCTCATGGCTATGGCTCATCCTTCTGCTTCCGTACGTCGCGCTGTTGTGGCTGCCGTTCTATAACGACACGCGTCCCTCGTTCGCGGGCTTCCCGTTCTTCTACTGGTATCAGTTCCTGTGGGTGCCGTTGACCTCGCTGCTGATTTACGTCGTGTATCGAGGTGCCAAATGAGCGATCTGAATCCTGTGAATCCGGTTGCGATGACCGTCTTTATCGCGTTCTTCGTTCTCGTCACCGTGATCGGCTTTTTCGCCGCGCGCTGGAAGCGGGGCGACCTGACGCAATTGCACGAGTGGGGCCTGGGTGGCCGCCAGTTCGGCACGGTGATCTCGTGGTTCCTCGTGGGCGGCGACTTCTATACCGCCTACACCGTGATCGCGGTGCCCGCGCTGGTGTATTCGGTGGGCGCATACGGCTTCTTCGCGTTGCCGTACACGATCATCGTCTATCCGTTCGTGTTCGCGGTGATGCCGAAGCTGTGGAAGATCGCGCATGCGAAAAACCACATCACGGCCGCCGACTACGTGCAGGGCGAATACGGCGGCAAGTGGTTCCCGGCGGCGGTGGCGATCACCGGCATTGTCGCGACGATGCCGTATATCGCGCTGCAACTGGTGGGCATGCAGGTCGTGATCAAGGGGCTCGGCGTGAGCGGCGAAATGCCGTTGATCGTGGCCTTCGTGATTCTCGCGCTCTACACGTATGCGAGCGGCCTGCGGGCGCCGGCGATGATCGCGTTCGTGAAGGACATCATGATCTATATCGTGGTGATCGCCGCGGTGTGGCTGATTCCGGCGAAGCTCGGCGGCTACGCGCACGTGTTCGACGCGGCCGATACGTACTTCAAGGCCAAGGGCGGCGCGACCGGCATCATTCTGAAGCCGGCGCAATTCACCGCTTATGCGTCGCTGGCGTTGGGCTCGGCGCTGGCCGCGTTCATGTATCCGCATACGATGACGGCGGTGTTGTCGTCCTCGTCGGCGAATACGGTGCGCAAGAATGCGATTTTCCTGCCGGCCTATACGTTGCTGCTCGGTCTGATCGCGCTGCTCGGCTACATGGCGATCGCGGCCGGCGTGCATGTGAAATCGGCTTCGGACATGGTGCCGGCGTTGTTCAATACGCTGTTCCCGTCGTGGTTCGTCGGCTTCGCGGCCGCGGCCATCGCGATCAGCGCGCTGGTGCCGGCGGCGATCATGTCGATCGGCGCGGCGAATCTGTTCACGCGCAATTTGTGGCGTCCGCTGGTCTCGCCGAATATCACGCCCCAAGCCGAAGCGGCCAACGCGAAGATCGTGTCGCTGGTCGTGAAGTTCGGCGCGCTGCTGTTCATCGTGTTCCTGCCGACGCAGTATGCGATCGATCTGCAATTGCTCGGCGGCGTGTGGATCCTGCAGATTTTCCCGGCGATCGTGTTCTCGTTGTACACGCGGCGCTTGAATACGCCGGGCCTGTTCATGGGCTGGCTCGTCGGCATCGTGCTCGGCAGCGGCCTCGCGATCTCGCAAGGACTCAAGCCGGTGTTCGCATTGCATCTCGGCGACGCGGTCTATCCGGTCTATATCGGCTTGATCGCGCTGGCGGCGAATGTGGTCGTGAGTTTCGCCGTGTCGGTTTTGTCGCCGCGTAGAGTGGCGGTCACTGCCTGATTGTCTTGCCTTGTTTGGTGTTGCCCGGCCGGCGCCGCGGGTTCTCTCCGCGGCGCCGGTCAACCTTTCTACTTCAAGCCGCGCTGCTTTCGATATTCGTCGACCGGCAGCCCGCCCCATCCCCAGTTCTCCTTCTCCACCTCTTCGATGACGACGAACGTCGCCTCCAGCGGCTTGTTCAACACGTCGAGCAGTAGCTGGCTCACTCCCTCGATGAGTTGCGCCTTTTCATTCGCCGTGACGGAATCGGCGCCCGGTTTCGTGCCCTCGCGGGTCACCTGAATCGTGACGATCGGCATGGTGTTCTCCTGGTTCGTGGCTCGGAATGGGACGCCGGCTGGCGGCGCCCGGTCGAATCAATCGCGCTGCATGCAAGCTCAATGGCCGGCGCTTTGACCGCCATCCACATGCAGGATTTCGCCCGTGACGAACGGCGCGGAATCCAGATACACGATGGCGTTCACGATATCGCTCATCTCGCCCATGTGGCCGACAGGATGCAGCGCGCCCAACGCCGCGTGCGTCTCGGGCGCGTGCATCGGCGATTTGATGATGCCGGGGGCCACGGCGTTGGCGCGAATGCCGCGTTTCGCGTATTCGATCGCGAGCGATTTCGTCGCCGCGTTCAGTCCGCCCTTGGTCAGCGAGGCGAGTACCGACGGCACGCCGTCGATCGCGTGATCGGCGAGCGCCGTCGTGATCGTGACGATATGCCCGCTCGACTGCTTCTCCATTTCGGCGATGGCCAACTGCGTGATGTGGAAGAAGCCGGCGAGGTTCACGCCTGTCACCGCGGCGTAGTCCTCGGCGGTATAGGACGTGAAGGGCTTCGCGACGAATATGCCGGCGTTGTTGACCAGCGTGTCGATGCGGCCGAAGCGCGCCACGCCTTCGCGGATCACGCGGCGAGCGGTGTCGGGGTCGGCGATGTCGCCGGCCACGGTGACGATGTTGGAATCGTCCGACGGTTTGATGCTGCGCGCGGTGGCGACCACGCGGTGGCCGCGCTCGCGGAATGCCTTGACGACCTCCGCGCCAATGCCTTGCGACGCACCGGTAACGACGACGACTTTTTGTGAGTTGCTCATGATCCATCTCCGAAAATGTTGAATCGGCTTTCCTGCCGATCGGGCCAGCGGCTCCGATAGGTGCCCAATCTAGGCGCATTCGCGTGAAGTTCGAATACCCGGCGCGGACAAACACTTGTGACGGACGGGAACAAATGAGGCGGGGCGGGACACGCGGCGGATGAGGGGGCGCGGCAGGTGTGGACGGGCAGAGCCGGCACGCTGGAACGTAACCGGAAGCGCGTCGTATCATGCGGTACTCCGCAGAGCTCGCAGCCAGGTCCTGCTTCGCACTTCGCGCGAGACCGATACCGCACCCACGTCCTTAAGAGACCATGCAGCGTCAGTTTGACGACCTTCTTCTCGGCAGCATCGAACTGTTCTGCCTTGCGGCGGAACTGGGCAGCTTCACGAGCGCGGCCGCCGCCGCGAGCGTCACGCCGGCGGCGGTGAGCCGCTCGGTGGCACGGCTCGAAAAGCGCCTCGGCGCGCGGCTGTTCGTCCGCACGACCCGGCAGATTCGCCTCACCGATCTCGGCAGGCGCTACTTCGAGCAATGCCGCGAGGCGCTTCGGCAACTCGCGGATGCGGAGCGGGAAGCGACCGGGCAACAGGCCACCCCTGCAGGCGTGCTGCGCATCAGCATGCCGACGCCCTACGGCCATTACCGGGTTCTGCCGTTGCTGGCTGAGTTTCGCGCGCGCTATCCGCAAGTCACGGTCGAAACGCACCTCAGCAACCGCAACATCGACTTCGCGGACGAAGGCTTCGACCTCGCCATCCGCGGACGCGCGCCGCAGGATTCGGGGCTGATCGCGCGCAAGATCGAGGGTGCGGAACTGGTGGTGGTGGCATCGCCCGGCTATCTGCGCACCGCGGGCAAGCTGAAAGTGCTGGACGATCTGCTCAATCACGATTGCATTCAATACGAGTTGCCGAGCAGCGGCCGCAACCTGCCGTGGCAGTTCATTCGCGACGGCGAGAGCGTCGAGATGGTCACGCGCGGAAACTATGGATCGTCGGGCGACGTGCTCGCGGGCGTGACGTTGGCGCGTCACGGCGCGGGCCTGTTTCAGACCTATCGGTTCGTGGTCGAGAAGGACCTTGCGGACGGCACGCTGAAGGAACTGCTCATCCCCTACGGCGGGGCTTCGCGGCCGTTCATTCTGCTTTATCCGCACGCGCGGCATCTCACGTCGCGTGTACGCTGCTTCGTCGATTTCCTGATGGAGCGGCTGCAAGCGTAGCGCATCACCGGTTATCGAACGCGGCGCATCGCGGCTCACGGTGCCGGTATTGACGACAAGCTCATTTCGAAGAGGACGAGACATGACGATTCACACTGACAACCGGTCGCTGCTGCGCATACTGGGCATCGACAAGCCGATCATTCAGGCGCCGATGGCCGGCGTGAGCACGCCCGCGCTCGCGGCGGCCGTGTCGAATGCGGGCGGCCTCGGGTCGCTCGGCGTCGGCGCCATGAACGCCGAGGGCGCGCGCAAGGTGATCCGCGAGACGCGCGCGCTGACGGCGAAGCCCTTCAACATCAACGTGTTCTGTCACCAGCCGGCCATGGCCGATGCGAGCGTGGAGCGGCAATGGTTGAACTGGCTCGCGCCGCACTTCGAGCAGTACGGAGCCACGCCGCCGTCGTCGTTATCGGAGATCTACACGAGCTTCCTGGTGGACGCCGCCATGCTCCAGGTTTTTCTCGACGAAAAGCCCGCGGTGGTCAGCTTCCATTTCGGTTTGCCATCGGCTGAAGTCATCGCGGCGCTGAAGCAGGCTGGGATCAAGCTGCTCGCCTCGGCGACGAATCCGCAAGAAGCCGCGCAGGTTGCAGCCGCGGGCGTCGACGCGATCGTCGCGCAAGGTATCGAGGCGGGCGGACATCGCGGTGTGTTCGATCAGGATGCGCCCGACGACCGGCTGGGCACGTTTGCATTGACGCGGCTGCTGGTCAGGGAATTCGATCTGCCGGTGATCGCCGCGGGCGGCATCATGGACGGCGCGGGCATCGCCGCCGCGCTCGCGCTGGGCGCGCAGGCCGCGCAACTCGGCACCGCGTTTGTCGCGTGCCCCGAAACCTCGATCGACGAAGGCTACCGCCGCGCCCTGCTCGGCGAGCCGGCTCGCCACACCATGTTCACCACGGCCATTTCCGGGCGTCTCGCGCGCGGCATGGTGAACCGGTTCACGGAACTCGGCGACGACCCACGTTCACCGAGGCCGCCCGCGTATCCGATCGCATACGACGCGGGAAAGGCGCTGCATGCGGCAGCCAGGGCCAAGGGCGAATTCGGCTACGGTGCGCAGTGGGCGGGGCAGGCTGCGGCGCTCGCCAAGTCGTTGCCCGCAGCGGAACTGTTTGCCGAGCTGGAGCGCGAGTTGAAGGAAAGCGTGAGGCAGTTGGCGCAGTGGGCGGGCTAACGCGCGACATGTCCTGCCATTCACGCGCTCACTTCGTGCCGGGCTGATTCGGCGGCGGCAATGCCGGATCGAGTTTGGACGATTCCCGCACGAGTTGATCCGTCAACGCGGCCGCAACCGGATTCGGACCGCGGCGGGACCGATCGTCACGGACGAGAGGCGGCGCCGACGGCGACGGCGGCGGCAATGAAGGATCGAGTTTCGCCGACTCCTTGACGAGCTGATCCGTGAATGAGGACGCCACCGCGTTCGATCCTGGGTTCTGCCGGCTCGTGTTGT
The DNA here is from genome assembly GCF_003330825.1 of Paraburkholderia terricola. Lineage (NCBI taxonomy): Bacteria > Pseudomonadati > Pseudomonadota > Betaproteobacteria > Burkholderiales > Burkholderiaceae > Paraburkholderia > Paraburkholderia terricola. The sequence goes on along the minus strand of NZ_CP024942.1, from coordinate 509,691 downwards.
CACGCGCGCGTGCGCTGGGCGGCACGCTGCCCGGCTTCGCGGCGACGGAGGCCGAAGCCTCGACCGGCGCCGGTGCCGGCGCTCGCGCGAGTTCCTGACGCGGCTGTGTCTTGGGCTGCGGCGCTTGCACGGGGCGCTTTGCTGACAAATCGGTTTCAGGCGCGATGCTACCGACCTGCGACTGCGACTGCGACTGCGACTGCGACTGCGACTGCGACTGCGACTGCGACTGCGACTGCGACTGCGACTGCGACTGCGTCGGGGCGCGGGCCGCGATGTCCTTGGACGGCGCTGGCTGCATCGTGCGTGCGGCGTTGTTCGTGGCTGGCGCGGGCTGCACCGTGCGGGCCGCAGTGTCCACGCCTGACGCGGGCTGCGCCGTGCCGGCCACGCTTCCCGCGGTGATATGCGTGCCGTCCAGTCGGGAGCCGGCCGTTGCCGTGGTGGCGGTGGCGTCGGCGGGCGGCGCCGACTGGTCTTCGTTGTGTGTCAGGAAGTAAGCGCCGAACGCGACCTCTGCAAGCACCAACGCAACCACCAATACTTTTCCGGTATTCCTCATATTAACCAACGGGTCGTTCAGGCAAATTCAATGCGCCCATGATAACCATTTGCCCGCCGCGAACGTCAACGCTGGTTTGTAACGTGACGTTGCAGCGGCGAGCCGACGCGGCCCATTGTCTTCGTCACGCGTGCGCCTGAAAGCGCATCACGCCGAGCGTCGAGCGGATAAGGCTGCATCGGCGTCACACGGCGACACGAGAGGCTCGCGAGGCCGTCAGCGTGTAAACTGCTGACTTTTTCGCTTCCGGTGGTATGTTGCAAATCCTCCCGCGCACAGTTTTCAGCGGCCCGGCGCTCATCCGCCTGCTGGCTCGCCTGACGGATGCCGACGTTCCCGAATCCAGGCAATCGCTTTCAGACCGGCTCAGCCAATGGCTCGGCTGGACCGACGCGATTGCGCTGTCCTCGGCGCTGAACGGCAATCCGCCCGCGGTGGCCTCTGGCGCGCGCGCTTTCGGCAGCGCCGACGAGGAAGAATGCGCTCGCGTGCGCAGTTCGTTGGCGAAGGCCATCGCGGGCGACAGCGTTCTCGCCACGGCGAAGCGGCGCGCACCCGCGCCGGCGTCCGCGCCTAGTGCCGCCACGGATACGGCAGTCGACTACGCGGTGTTCCGTCAACGCTATCTCTCGCTGCAGCAGACGATGGAGACCGGCATCGGCACTTTGCGCGGCCGTCTGCGGGGCATGCTGGCCGCGCGCACGCCCGCGATGGCGCGGCTCGCGTTGGTGGATGCGGTCATGGAGCGTGCGCTCGCCGAGCGCGAGCGGGGTGTGCTCGGCGCGGTGCCCGGATTGCTCGCCGGGCATTTCGAGCGCTTGCGCGTGGCGGAGCAAGCGGCGCTGGCCGAAGCCAACGCCAACGCCAACGCCCCGGCGCTCACATCGGCACACATCCCCGGCGCATGGCTCGACGTATTCCGCAAGGACATGCAGAGCGTCCTGCTTGCCGAACTGGATGTTCGTTTTCAACCGGTCGAAGGGTTGCTCGCCGCCCTTCGCGCCAGCTAACTGGGACACTATGTCCAGATATCGTATCGACCTCGTTGTGTTTTTGGCCGGCCTCGCCGCCGTGTGCTGGATCGCTGGCGGCTATGTCGTTTCGAACCCGCTGGCGCTGGCCGTCACGCTGTTGATCGGCGCCTGTTACCTCGCGGGCGCGTTCGAACTGCGACGCTATAGCCAGGCCACGTCCAGCCTGACGCGTGCCGTCGCGGATCTGTCCGCGCCGCCGTCGAGTCTAGGCGCGTGGCTCGACGCCCTGCATCCGAGCTTGCGCAATGCGGTGCGCCTGCGCGTCGAAGGCGAGCGCGTGGCGCTGCCGGGGCCGGCGTTGACGCCGTACCTCGTCGGCTTGCTCGTGCTGCTCGGCATGCTCGGCACGCTGCTCGGCATGGTGGCGACGCTGAAGGGCACCGGCATGGCGCTGGAAAGCGCGACCGACCTACAGGCGATTCGTGCTTCGCTGGCCGCGCCGGTGAAGGGCCTCGGCTTCGCATTCGGCACGTCGATCGCGGGCGTGGCCACCTCCGCGATGCTCGGGCTGCTGTCCACGTTGTGCCGGCGCGAGCGGCTGCACGCGGCGCAACTGCTCGACATCGAGATCGCCACGACCTTGCGTAGCTACTCGCGAAGCCATCAGCGCGAAGAGGCCTTCAAGCTCCTGCAGCGCCAGGCGGACGTGATGCCCACGCTGGTCGACCGTCTGCAAACGATGATGGCGGCCATCGAGCAGCAGAGCCTGGCATTGAACGAACGGCAGATCGCCAGCCAGGACGCCTTTCACGGCAAGACCGAGGCCGCATACCTGCGGCTCGCCTCGTCGGTGGAGCAATCGTTGAAGGCGAGCGTCGCCGACAGCGCCCGCGCCGCGAGCGCGGCGTTGCAGCCCGTGATGGAGGCCACGATGGCGGGCCTCGCGCGCGAGACGGCGGCGTTGCACGACACCGTCACGCATGCCGTGGAGCGGCAGTTGAACGGACTGTCGAGCGGTTTCGAAGCGACGACCACGACCGTCGCCGACATCTGGAACAAGGCGTTGGCGGAACACCAGCGGTCGAGCGAAGCGTTGGCCGGGCATCTGCGCGCGTCGCTGGACCGCTTTACCGAGACCTTCGAGCAACGCTCGGCCGGCCTGCTGGATGGCGTTTCCGCGCGGCTGGAAGCGACCGCGGGCGACGTGTCGCAAGCGTGGAACGCGGCGCTGTCGCGGCAGGAAAGCGCCGGCGAAAAGCTCGCGGCTCAGAACCAGCAGGCTCTCGCGGCGGCGGCGGCGACTTTCGAGCAGCATTCGGCTGCGCTGCTGCGCACGGTCGGCGAGTCGCATGCGGACTTGCAGAGCGCCTTGGCGTCGCGTGACGAGCAGCGGCTCGCGGCGTGGACCGAATCGCTCGGTTCGATCGCCGCCACGTTGAGCAAGGAATGGGAGCAGGCCGGCGCGCGCAGCGCCAGCCGGCAACAGGACATGTGCGATACGCTGGCTCAGACCGCGCGCGACATATCGGCCCAGACGCAGGCGTACGCGAGCAGCACGATCGCCGAGATCGACCGCCTCGTGCAAGCGGCTGCCGAGGCCCCGAAGGCCGCGGCGAACCTGCAGGCGGAACTGGCGTCGCGCGACCAGCAGCGGCTCGCGGCATGGACCGAATCGCTCGGTTCGATGGCCGCGACCTTGCGCGCGGAGTGGGAAAAAACCAGCACGCACGCCGCCAGCCGCCAACAGGAAATCTGCGACGTGCTGGAGCGCACCGCGCGCGACATATCCGCTCAAACGCAGGCGCAGGCGAGCGAAACGATCGCGGAGATTGCACGGCTCGTGCAGGCCGCGTCGGAAGCGCCCAAGGCCGCGGCGGAAGTCGTCGCGGAACTGCGCCAGAAGCTCTCCGACAGCATGGTCCGCGACACCGCGATGCTGCAGGAACGCAGCCGTCTGCTGGAAACGCTGGAAACCTTGCTCGATGCCGTGAACCATGCGTCCACGGAACAGCGCACCGCCGTCGACGCACTGGTCGCCACATCGGCGGATCTTCTGCAGCGTGTCGGCACGCAGTTCACCGAGAAGGTCGAGCTCGAGACCGGCAAACTCGGTGCCGTCGCCGCGCAGGTCACCGGCGGCGCCGTCGAGGTGGCGAGCCTGGGCGAAGCGTTCGGCATGGCCGTGCAGACTTTCGGCGCATCGAACGACAAGCTGGTGGACCACTTGCAGCGGATCGAAACCGCGCTCGACAAATCGCTCGCGCGCAGTGACGAACAGCTTGCCTATTACGTCGCGCAGGCGCGCGAAGTGATCGACCTGAGCATGATCTCGCAGAAGCAGATCGTCGAGGAGTTGCAGCAGCTTGCCGGTCAGCGGACTTCAGCCGGAGCCGAGGCGGCATGAACGAGGAAATCGACGGCGGCGTGGAGCAGACGGCGCCGATCTGGCCTGTTTTCGGCGACTTGATGTCGGTACTGCTCGGCGCGTTCGTGCTGATTCTGGTCGGCGTGATCGGCGTGGAGATGGAGCTTTCCAGCAAGCTGGAGCAGGAGGTCAAGCAGCGTCAGGTGGAAACGCAGCGCCGCATGACGCTGGAGCAGGCGTTGGCCGGACCGCTGGCGGCGGGGCGGGTGACGCTCGTCAACGGGCGCATCGGCATCAACGGCAGCGTGCTGTTCAAGCTGAACTCCGATCAGTTGCAGCCCGAGGGCCGGGAGGTGTTGAAGAGCCTGGCCGCGCCGCTCTCCGCCTGGCTCAGGACGCGCGACGAAATCCTGATGGTGAGCGGCTTCACCGACGACCGCCAGGTGCGCGACGGCAATCGCCGCTTCGCCGACAACTGGGAGTTGTCCGCGCAGCGCGCGTTGACGGTGACGCGTGCGTTGATCGACGAAGGCGTGCCTTCGGCGTCCGTGTTCGCGGCCGCGTTCGGCTCCGGGCAGCCCGTCAGTTCGAATGCCGACGAGGACGGCCGGGCCAGGAACCGGCGCGTGGAAATAGCGCCTGTGCCGAGGCCGTCGAGCGCGACGGTGAAGTCCCGTGAGTAGGGGCGGCGACAGTGGCCGCGATAGTGGCGGTGATAGTCGCGACGCAGGCGCGGTCCGCGCGACGCTCGACGCCTGGCGCGAGCGCGGCGCCGATCGCGTGAACCCGATCCGCTTTCATTTCATCGAGGCGCTGGAACGGCGCGCAGCCGGCCACGGCGGCGAGGCGCGCCGTATCCTCGACGACCGGCTGTCGACACTGCTTGCGGACTATGCGGGCGATCTGGAGCGGCGGGCCGCATCGGCGGTCGACGAGGCGCGCGGCGCGGCATCGCCGGGTGCGTCCCCTCATGAATCGCTTGCCGGGTTGATCGCGTACATCGGCGGCATTCATTCGGCGGTGCATGCCTCGGGCCCCGCCGCGTCGCGCTCCGCCGCATACCCGGAACTGGAGATGCTCGACTACTTCCGCGAGCTTGCCTCCAGGGCTCGCACCGAAAAGCAGTTGCGGCAATCGCTCGAACAGGTGCCGGGGAATGCGGGGCCGCTCAATTCGAGCAGTCTCGTGCATCGGTCGCTTTCGCTGATGCGTGAACTCTCGCCGGGATATCTCAAGCAGTTCCTGTCCTATGTCGACGCATTGTCGTGGATGGAGCAGATGACCGGCGGCGCGGCGGCGGGAAAGGACGCGCCGCGCGCGGCGAGCGCCGGCAAGAGTGCGCGCGGAAAATCGCGCTAGCGGTTCGCCCGTGATTGCGTGGCCGACGACCGTCCGAACACCAGCAACGTGATCGTCAAAACGCAAAAGCCCGCTCCCGCGTAAAAAGTCGCCGTGGCGCCCACGCGATCCCACAAGGCGCCCGCGATCACGCTGGACGCGAGCGTCACCATGCCGCTGAACAGATTGAAGAAACCGAAGGCCGTGCCGCGCAAGTGCGCGGGCGCGGTTTGCGCGACCATGGTGGCGAGCAAGCCCTGCGTCATCCCCATGTGCAAACCCCACAGCGCGACGCCCACTAGCACCATGCTCCAGTGCGCGCCATGCGCGAGCACCACGTCGGCGGCGATCAAGGCGACGAGGCCGGCGATCAACAGGCGCGTGTGGCTCGTCGTATCCGCGAGCTTGCCGAACGGATACGCGGACAGCGCGTACACGATGTTCATCGCCACCATCACGAGAGGAACCAGCGCAACCGGCACGCCGCTGCCCATCGCGCGCAAGACCAGGAACGCTTCGCTGAAGCGCGCCAGCGCGAAGACCCCGCCCACCACGACCACCCACCAGTAGCCGCCGCCGAGCTGCTTCACGCTTTCCCAGCGAATCGGATTGACCCGCTTCGCACCCGGCTCGCGCGCCGGTTCCTCGACGCCGAAGGCCAGCAGCGCGACCGCGAGCAAACCGGGAATCACGGCGAGCCAGAACGCAAGCCGGAAGTTATCCGCCCACGCGAGCATGATGATGACCGCCAGCAGCGGTCCGAGAAACGCGCCGACCGTGTCGAGCGATTGGCGCAGTCCGAACGCGGCGCCTCGCAGATGGGGCGGCGTGACGTCGGCCACCAGCGCGTCGCGCGGCGCGCCGCGAATGCCCTTGCCGACCCGGTCCAGAACGCGCGCCGTCACGACGATGCCGATGCTGGGCGCGATCGCGAACAGTGGCTTGCTGAGCGCGCCGAGACCGTAGCCGGCGACGGCGAGCCATTTGCGATTGCCGAGGTAATCGCTGAGCGTGCCGGAAAACACCTTGACCGCGGGAGCGGTGGCTTCGGCGACGCCTTCGATCAGGCCGATCGTCGTCGCGCTCGCGCCGAGGCTCGCCATGAGGAACATCGGCAACAGGCTATGGACGATCTCCGACGACACGTCCATCAACAGGCTGACGAAGCCCAGCACCCAGACACTGCGTGGAATGTGCTGAAGAACGCGCGGGCGCGGGCGGGTTTGCATCGACAGGGTCCTCGGGAAGTGTGGACTCGTTGCGTCAAACCTCACGCCGACGCTCGGAGTTCCGACCGTCAGCGTGGCAGCAGGTCTGAAGCGCTGTCAATGATAATCGCCGCGCGCGTCGGTTCCGGTCCGCTCCCGTCGGCGTTCGGGCTATGCGCGCACGTACCGTCGCGCTGCCCCGCCTGTTCCCTCGCGCGTGCGTTGTGTGCCGCCGCCCAGATAAGCATCGCGCAGGACATCGAGCTCCAGCAGCGCTTGCGCCTTCCCATGCGCAACCACCCGGCCGCCTTCGAGCACGTAACCGGATTGCGCATAGCTCAGCGCGATCGCGGCGTTCTGCTCGGCCAGCAGAAAACTCACACCGTCGTCGCGATTGAGCGCCGCCACCGTCTCGAAGATTTCCTCGACCACTTGCGGCGCGAGCCCCATCGACGGTTCGTCGAGCAGCACCAGCGAAGGCCGCGCCATCAACGCGCGGCCGATCGCGACCATCTGCTGTTCGCCGCCCGACGCGTAGCCCGCCAGCGTCGCGCGGCGCTCCCTGAGCCGCGGAACGATGCCGTAGATGCGTTCGAGCTCCGTTTCGAGTTCAGCGCGTTTGGGCCGCCGCACGAACGCGCCGAGGCGCAGGTTGTCTTCCACCGACAAATGCGCGAAACAACGCCGCCCCTCCAGCACCTGGACGAGCCCGCGTTCGGCGAGCGTCCACGGATCGGCGTGGGTGATCGCTTCGCCGCGATACGCGATGCGCCCCGACGTGAGCTCGCCGCGCTCCGCGCGCAGCAGACTGGAGACCGCCTTCAGCGTGGTCGTCTTGCCCGCGCCGTTGCCGCCCAGCAAGGCGACGATCGCGCCGGACGGCACGCTCAGCGACACGCCGCGCAATGCCGGTATCAACTGGCTGTACGTCACCGCGATGTCGTCGACTTCGAGGATCGGGGCGGCGCTCATGCTCAGATATCCTTGCCGCAATCGCGCGGCGTAATGCCTTTCTCCTTCGCGTAGGCATTCGCCGACTTCTCGATGATCGGACGCAGCAGCGCGCGATCGGCCTGCACCCAGCCGCTGATCACCTTCCATTGCTGGCCGTCCCATTGCTGAAAGCGCACGGCGCCGCCGCCTTCGTGATCGGCGCACGACAGCTTCAGCGGCTGAACCAGACCATACGCGCCGAGCTGCTTCAAGCGCGCGTCGTCGAGATTCAGATGCTCGAAGCCCCAGCGCACCTGTTCGCCCGTGAGCGGCTTATTGCCGAATTTCGCCTGCGCCACGCGCAACGCCTCGACATTCAGAATGCCGTTGACGACGCCCAGGTTGTAGTACACCGTGCCGAAGCGCGCCGGGTCCTTCAGATTGCCGTTGCCCGGCTTGATCACGTACTGGTCGATGGCTTGAATCACCGGGAAGCCGGTGCCCGACGGATGCGTGGTGATCGAGATGAAGCCCCTGGCGGCGTCGCCCGCCGGACGCGCGTCTTCTTCCGAGTTGCTCCAGATGTTGCCGATGATGTGATCGGCCGGGAAGCCCACCTTTTGCGCGGACTTCAACGCGACCGGATTCATCACGCCCCAGCCGCGCAGAATCACCCAGTCGGGCTTGATCCGATGGATGGTGAGCCACTGCGAGCCTTGCTCGTTACCCGGATGCGGCACTTCGATCTGCGTGAGTTCGAAGCCGTATTTTTTCGCGAGCGTATCCAGCACTGGAATCGTCTCGCGGCCATAAGGCGAGCCGTGATAGAGCACGACGATCTTCTTGCCCTTGAGCTGAGTCAGTCCGCCGGATTGCTGGCCGATGTAATTGACGATGGCGGAGACTTCGCTATACGGGTTGAGTTGCAGCGGGAACACATAGGGGAATACCGCGCCGTCCGTCGAATCCGTGCGGCCGTGGTTGATCGTGACGAGCGGAATCTTGTCCACGGTCGAACGATCGAGCGTGGCGTAGGCGATGCCGACCGAGAGCGGATTGGTCGCCGCCGCCGGCGCGCCGTTCAGGCCGCTCTTGAGCCGCTCATAGCACTCCACGCCTTTTTCGACCACGTACTCGGTTTCGCATTCGCTCCACGTCAGCTTGACGCCGTTCACGCCGCCGTCGCGCTTGTTGACGAGGTTCATATAGTCGATGAAGCCGCCGAAAAAGCCGCTGCCGCCAGCCGCATAAGGACCGACGCGATAGCTTTGCAACGGGAAGTATTCCTCGCCCGCGGCCTGCGCGTTGGAAAAGGGCGTGGCGCCGAGCGCCAGCAGCAGGCTCGCGGCGGCGAGGTGCGCTGACAGGCGCGCTGACGTTCCGCGCCTTTTGAAGGAGTCGATGAAATTCATACGGGGTTAGGCCTTGATTAATAAAGCAGTGAAATGAAGCAGTGAAATGAAGAGCGACGAGCAAGGCAATGCAGCCGGCTTCACGCGCGCAACGGCCAGTCGCGCAGCCGGTTCCGCGCGGTCTGGACCAGTCGCGCGAGGCCGTCCGGTTCCTTGATGAGAAAGACGATGATGAGCGTGCCAAAGAGGATCTTCTGCAGGTTCTGCAACTGGCCGGCCTCGATGCCGACGCTGGCGAGCGCGCCCGCCGCATGCGAGAGCAGTATCGGCAGCAGCACGATGAACGCGGCTCCCAGGAAATTCCCGCCGATGCTGCCCATGCCGCCGATGATGATGATGAACAACACCTGAAACGACAGATTCAGATCGAAGCCGTGCGGCTCCACCGTGCCGAGATAGGCGAATGCCCACAGCGCGCCGGCGATGCCGAGCACGAACGAACTGAGCGCGAACGCGAGCAGCTTGGTACGGCCCACCGGAATGCCGATCACGCGCGCGGCGGTGTCCATGTCGCGCACGGCCATCCAGCGCCGGCCGAGTTCGCTGCGCACGAGACTGAACGCCATGACGAAGACAATCGCCACGACGCTCAGCACGAGCAGATAACGCGCCGCGGGCGTGGCGATTTTCAGGCCGAACGCGGAGAGCGCGGGCGCGCTCAGCACGCCCGAGCCGTCGTTGTTCGAAAACCAGCTCACTCGCGTAAAAATCCATTCGACGAGGAATTGCGCGGCCAGCGTCGAGACGATCAGATAGAAGCCCTTGATGCGCAGGCTCGGCAGGCCGAACAGCGCGCCCACCGCGGCGGTGATGAGTCCGCCGAGCAGCAGGTCGACGGCGAGCGGCAGCGCCGGCGCTCGCACCAGCAGGTTGTAGGTGGCGTAGGCGCCGACCGACATGAACGCCGCCGAGCCGAGCGAGAGTTGTCCCGCGTAACCGGTGACGAGGTTCAGCCCCAGACCCGCCAGCGACAGCACGAGGAAAGGAATCAGGATCGCGCTGAGCCAGTAGTCGTTGCTCAGGCGCGGCACGGCGACGAACGCGATCAGCGCGGCTAATGCGATCAGCGCGATCAGCGCGATCAGCGCGATCAGCGCGCCGCCCGACAGCCTGAGCAGCGACGAGCGGCGCGGCTGCGCGCCCGGCTTGCGCGATACGCTCGCGTTGGATTGAAGAGACGACACGGTTGGCCTCGCACTCACGTTCACACCCGTTCCACGGCGGGTTCGCCGAACAAACCGGCAGGGCGCGCGAGCAGGAACAGCATCGCGAGCAGATAGGGAAACCAGTTTTCGATGCCGCCGCCGAGCAGCGTGCCGACGTAGACTTCGGCGAGCTTCTCCGACGCGCCGATCAGCAGCCCGCCGACGATCGCTCCGCCAATCGACGAAAAGCCGCCGATGATCAACACCGGCAGCGCTTTCAGCACCACCAGCGACAGCGAGAACTGCACGCCGAGCCGCGCGCCCCACAGGAGTCCCGCCACGAGGCTGACGAAGCCGGCGAGCGCCCACACGATGGCCCAGACGCGCGGCAGCCGCACACCGACCGCCAGCGCGGCGAGCGGGTCGTCCGCGACGGCGCGCAGCGACAAGCCGAGCCGCGTTCGCTTCGTCAGCAGCGACAGCGCCAGCACCAGCGCACCGGCGGTTGCCGCCGCGAAGATGTCGAACTGGCTGATCATGACGCCGGCGAGATTCAACGGCTTGTCGTCGATGCCGAGCGCGAGGCCGTGCACCTGCGCGCCCCAGAAGAGTTGCGCGGCGCCTTCGAGAATGAAGCTCAGGCCGAGCGTCGCCATGAACAGCACGATGGGCGGCCGGTTCACCAGAGGCCGCAACACGAGGCGGCCGATCAGCACCGCGATCAACACGAGCGCCGCGAGCGTCACGCCGAAGGCGAGCAGCGGATTCACCTGCCGTTCGACGAGGCTCACATAGGTCAGTGCGCCGAACAGCACCATCGAGCCCTGCGCGAAATTGAACACGCCGGACGCTTTGTGGATCAGCACGAAGCCGATCGCGACCATCGAATACATCACGCCCGCCAGCAAGCCGCCGACGAGCACTTCGAGAAAAAATTCCATGTTGTCGAGTCTCTCAATGACGGGTGCCGAGATAGGCGGCCAGCACGTCCGGGTTGCCGCGCACGTCGGCGGGCGCGCCGTCGGCGATCTTCTTGCCGTAATCGAGTACAACCACGTGATCCGACAGATCCATCACCACGCCGATGTCGTGCTCGATCAGCACGACCGTCACGCCGAATTGCCTGTTCGCGTCGAGCACGTAGCCGGCCATCGCGCGCTTTTCGTCGGCGTTCATGCCGGCCATCGGTTCGTCGAGCAGCAGCAGGCGCGGTTCGGCGGCGAGCGCGCGGGCCAGTTCGACGCGCTTTTGCACGCCGTAGGGCAAGGTGCCGACGGCGGTGTGCCGGAAGCGCTGCAAATCGAGTGCTTCGATCACCACTTCCGCATAGCGACGCTGCGCCGTTTCATCGCCGCGCGCGCGGCCGACGCGCAACGTCTGTTCGAGCCACGTGCTGCGCCGATGCAGATTGCGGCCGGTCAGCACGTTGTCGAGCACGCTCATCCGGCGAAACAGCGCGATGTTCTGAAACGTGCGCGCAATGCCGCTGTGCGCCGCGTGATACGGGTTCATGCGCCGATAAGCGTTGCCGTCGAAACGCACGCTGCCGTGCTGCGGCCGATACACGCCGTTGATCACGTTGAGCAGCGAGCTTTTGCCCGCGCCGTTCGGACCGATCAGCGCGCAGATTTCCCCGGCTTGCACGTTGAAGCTGATGTCGGTGATGGCTTTGACGCCTTTGAACGACAGCGAAATATGGTCGAGCGAGAGCAGCGCGTGAGTGGATCGAGTCATTTAAGGTTGGGTCATGCGTCAGTAGGCCGGTTGTTCGGACGCGCGGTCCGCCGCATGGCGTTGCGGCGTTTCCGGCTGTGCGCGTTGTTCGACGCGTTGCCAGTCGCTGTGATCCGGCCACGCGCGGACCGGTACGCGTAGCGCATCGAACAGCGCTGCGGTTTTAGCGTCGAGCGGCGGGCCGATGACGAGCGCCGCATGCGTGCGTGAAAAACCGATCACGTCGCGCAACGGCCGCGTGATGAGCCACCACGTCAGCGTGCGGATGAACGGGCCGAACGGACCACGCTGCCCGCGTAGAGCACGATCGATCAGGCGGCGGCACCATGAGCGCTCGCCGGGCAAGCGGTCGTCCACGAGTTGCGCCACGCGGGCGTAGGTGTCGCGCGTGCCGGCGACGAGCGTGGGTGCGAGTTCGCGGCGGTCGTTATCGCGCGTGGCGAGCGACTCGGGAAAGTTCAGGCGGAAGCCGCTCAGCACCCACGGCGCGATCAGATAGCGCGCCTGCGAAGCGGCGGCAAACGCGCGCGCGGCGAAGGCTTCGTCGTTCGCGTGCAGCTTCTCGGTGTCGACCAGATGCCGCGCTTCCCGTACCAGCGTCGCGTGAGTGAAGCGCTGTTCGACGAGGTGCCCGTCGTCATTCAGCCGCACGAAGGCGAACGCATCGCCGTGCGGCGGCGCGGCCGGTGCGAAGCCTTCATGACTCGCGAGCGCCAGCGCGCGATAGTCGATCACGGCGGGATGCGGATGCGGCGTGAGATGGCGCGGGTTCGCGTCGATCACTTGCAACGCCTGTTCCTGCGCCAGCAGACGGTCGACCTGACGGTCGTCCTCGGCAAGCACGAAACGCGGGGCGAGATGCGTGAGCGCGGCGCGCAACGCGGCGTCGCCGAGTTGCGGGTCGAGCGGTATCGCCACGCCGCCGCTCCACTGCGCCGCGAGCGACAGCAGCAATGCCTGCTCGCGCGGCTGGCTGACGAGCAGCAGCGCGTCGCCCGCCGCAAAGCCTCGCTGCGCGAGGCCCGCCGCGAGTTGCTCGACCGCGACAGCGACCTCCCGCCACGACAGCGCGTGCCACGCGCCCAGCCGCTTATGCCGCAACGCAAGGGCATGCGGCCGATGCCGCGCCTGATGGCGCAGCCAGTCCGGCAGCGTCGAGGGTTGCGCGCCCGTCATGATCACGCGGCCTTGGCCTGTTGCTTGCGTTCGAGTTCGCGCACCAGCGGCAGAACGCGTTTGCCGAAGTACTCCACCTCTTCGATGAAATGGAGAAATCCGGTCAGCACCAGATCCACGCCAATCGATTTCAATTCGACGATGCGCTCGGCGATCTGCTGCGGCGTACCGATGAGATTGGTGCGAAAGCCGTCGTTGTATTGCACGAGGTCTTCGAAGCTCGATTTGGCCCAATTGCCTTCACCTTCCGGCGAAGCCGCGCCCGCCTGCCTGGCGGCATCGCCGAACGCATGCACGGCTTCGACGTGCGCATGCCTGATGATGTCGTCGAGCACGGCTTTGGCTTCTTCCTCGGTGTCGCGCGCGATTACGAAGGCGTTCACGCCGATGCGCACCTTGTGATTGTTTTTCGCCGCCTTCGCCTGAATGTCGTCGATTTGCGCCTTCAGGTTCTCCGGCGTATTGCCGTTGGTGAAGTACCAGTCGGACACGCTCGCGGCGTTGTCGCGGGCGGCGCGCGAACTGCCGCCCTGGAAGATCTCGGGATGCGGCTTTTGCACCGGCTTCGGACTCAGCGTGTAATCGTTGAAGCGGTAGAAGTCGCCCTTGAAGGTGAAGTGGTCCTGCGTCCAGATGCCCTTGAGCGCCTGAATGAATTCGTTCGAGCGCCGATACCGTTCGTCGTGTTCGAGCCACGGCTCGCCGATCGCGGTGAACTCGCCTTTGAACCAGCCGCTCACGACGTTGATCGCAATGCGCCCATTCGAAATGTGGTCGATGGTCGCCAGTTGCTTGGCGACGACCGCGGGATGCCACGGTCCGGGCAGGATCGCGGCCAGCACCTTGAGTTGGGTGGTCGCGTGCAACAGCGCCTGGCTGAAGGAAACCGATTCGTGCTGATGCTCCGCGCCGTAGCCGGCGGTAAAGCGAATCTGGCTCAGCGCGTACTCGAAACCCGCCTGCTCGGCGGTTTGCGCGAGCTTCTGGTTGTATTCGAGACTCCAGTCCGTACGTTGCTCGATCGTGCTGACGACCAGGCCGCCGCTGACGTTGGGCACCCAGTAGGCGAACTTGAGGGCGTCGTCGTGAGAATGGGTGTGGCTCATGATGTTCCTGGTGATTGAATGAAGGAGGTCAGGCAGCCAGCGTTGCCGCTCGCGAGGAAGAGGCCGGAAGGCGTCCCGCATGCAGCCACGGCAGCGCGCGTGTCACGGCGAGCGCGATGCGCTCTTTCAGCGCGGCGCTTGCGATGGCATGGCCGTCGAAATCCGCATCCGACGCGTAGACGCCGATCGGCAGCGTGCGAGCCTGAAAGAAGCTGAAGAGCGGCCGCAGGTGATGATCGATCACCAGCGCGTGACGCTCGCTGCCGCCGGTTGCCGCGAGAAGGACGGGCACGTCGAACAGCGCCTCGTGATGCACGAGATCGAACAGATGCTTGAAGAGCCCGGTATACGAAGCGCGATAGACAGGGCTCGCGGCGATGATCAGATCGGCCGATTCGATCGCCTTGATCTGCGCTTCGACGTCGGCGGGAAGCTGCGCGCGCAGCACGGCGCCGGCGAGTCGCGGCGCGATCTGGCCGAGTTCGACGAGGTGCGTGTCGATCGGCAGCGCGTCGCCGAGTGCCGCGAGCAGGCCCTCGACCACGGCCAGCGTGCGCGATGGTCGTTGCAATCCGCCGGAAACCGCGACCACGTTCAATCTGTTGCTCATGCGAACGATCCTTTCAATGGAAAGCGAATCAAATAGGGAGTCCGGCTTATTGAGCGAATAGCGTGCCATTCGCCGCTGCCGGCGCGAGCTGTACTTGGGGCGGTCGCGCGTTTCGGCTCGATGGCGTGGCGAGTCAAATGGCATAGCGGTTTGCGGCGTTTTCCCGCGCGCATATCGCGGCGGCATGGAACGATTGCAGGCGTGCGTATGAAGCTGACGAAGCAAGATGGCCTCGGCGCTGCTGCTGGAGAAGCAGTGCCGGGTATCGGCGAGCGCAACGCGGACTTTCAGAATGCCAACAAAACCGCGTGAACGGCGTCGAGCGAAGCGTGTGTCGATGCGAAGCGGCATTCATGACGATGCTGCTGCCTAAGAAGCAATTCGACTTTGGTTCCCACAACAAAATGCATAGGAAGTCGCGCCGGGTGTTCAGAATAGGCTGTCCGACACCGAGCTTCTACTCATGAATTCTTCATTCAATCACGTGCTGGCGGAACGCTCAGCCATTACACGAGCGGAGTCGCCGCCTTTATTGACGATGCCCGACACGCGCACGCTGACCACTTCCATCCGCGCCACCGCGCAAGTTTTCTCGGACCCGCGCTCGCTGGCGTTGCTCGAACGTATTCGCATGGTGGCGCCGAGCGACGCCAATGTCCTCGTGATCGGCGAGACCGGCACCGGCAAGGAACTGGTCGCGCGTCACGTGCATAACCTCAGCGCGCGCAGGGACCGGCCTTTCGTGGCCGTCAATTGCGGTGCGTTTTCCGAGTCGCTGGTGGAGAGCGAATTGTTCGGTCACGAGAAAGGCGCGTTCACCGGCGCGTTTTGCGCGAAGCCCGGCTGGTTCGAGGCGGCCAACGGCGGCACGCTCTTTCTCGACGAGATAGGCGACCTGCCGCTTTCGATGCAGGTCAAGCTGTTGCGCGTGTTGCAGGAACGCGAAATCGTGCGGCTGGGCTCGCGCCGGAGCATTCCTATCGACGTGCGCGTGCTGGCGGCCACCAACGTGCATTTGCAGGACGCGGTGGCGGCGGGTCATTTCCGCGAGGATCTGTTTTATCGCCTGAACGTGGTGCATCTGGCCGTGCCCACGCTGCGCGACCGGCCGGGCGATATCTTGCCGCTCGCCAGATACTTCATTGAAGAGTACAGAAACCGGCTGGGTTATGGCGCTGTCGGCATCGAGCCGTGCGCGGAGCGAAAGCTGCTCGCGCACAGTTGGCCCGGCAACATTCGCGAACTGGAAAACGTCATTCACTACGCGTTGCTGGTGTGCAGCAGCGATTCGTTGAGGGAGGGCGATTTGCAGATGTCGTCGTTCGGCGTTCAGAGCGCGCGGCGAGCGGCGGGCAATGAGCCGGCGCCATGCACGCCGCTCGAAGGGCTCGAGGGCGCCTTGCGCAATCTGTTCGATAACGCGGAAGGCAAGCTGTTCGAACAGATCGAAGACACCGTGATGCGGGTGGCGTTCGACTTCTGCTATCGCAACCAGATCCAGGCCGCGCGATTGCTGGGCATTAGCCGAAACGTATTGCGCGCGCGGCTGATTCGCGCGAGACAGATTTCCGCGCAAAAGTAGCCGCGAGTTCGCGCGGCCTCGTCGCGGCGTAGCGGCGAGCATCTCGCTTGAAGCCGCCTGCGGACCGGCCGTCGAGCCGGTCCACGCAGAACGTTCGCCGCGCCGCCGAATCATGCCGCCGACACGCCGTTGCCGATCTGCCAGATGAAAGGCGGCTCGGTGCCGTTGATTTCCCAATCGCCGACGATCCGTTCCTTGTAGATGAGCGGGTTGTGCGATGCGGCGGTGCGAGCGTTGCGCCAATGGCGGTCCAACAGTTTGTTCTCGCTGACGCCGGATGCGCCGAGTGCGTTGAAGAGGTCGGTGGTGGCTTGCAGAATCAGCGCGGCCACCGCGACTTGCGCCTTGGCGGATTCGATTTCGGCGGCGACGTTCGCCGACTTCTCGGCTTCGCGATCCGCGCCGAAGCGCGTTTCGTATGCGCGTTGCGCCGGCTCGGCTGCGCGCACGGCGGCGGCTTCGGCTGCATATACGCGCGCCGCGATTTGCCCGACCACCTGCTGCACCTGGGCGTCCTCGCTCACGCGCGGCGCGTTGCCGTGGCTATAAACGCGGGTGCGCTTGCGGACTTCATGCGAGATGTCGCGTAACGCGGCGCGGCCCGTCCCCGCGATCACGGCGATCAGCACGAGCTGATAAAACGCGGTCTGGTATTTGAAGCGCGTCGAGAAGTCGATGATGTTTTCCTCGTCGACCACGGCGTTCTCGAACACCGAGGTTCCGCTGCCCGTGGTGCGTTGGCCGAAACCGTCCCAGTCGTCGCTCTGTTTGACGCCCGGCTGGCGCGTGCTCAACGCCGCGATGACGTCGGCGCCGTTATCGTCGCGTTGCGCGTACACGTCGATCCAGTCGGCAAAGATGCTGCCCGTGCTGTAGTACTTCGTACCGTTCACGACCCACTGGTTGCCGCGCCGCGACACACGCGTGATGACTTCGCCCAGTTTCACCGCGCCGACTTCGGTCCACGCATTGCCGACGATTTCACCGTTCACGAAACGCTCGAACCATTTTTCCCGCGCGGGGCCCGGCACGGCGTTGATACGGTCCTCGACGAAGGCGAAGTGTCCGCGCAACGCCTGCGGCAAACTCGAATCGGCTTCGGCCAGTTCGATCAGCAAGTGCACGAGTTGCGGCAGCGACGCGCCGGCGCCGCCGTATTCGGCCGGCACGCGAATGGCGCCGAAGCCCGCTTCCTTCAACCACCCGATCTGTTCGTGCGGGAGCGTGCGAGTGCGTTCGCGCTCGAGCGCGCCTGCCGCGATGCGCTCGAAAATGGGCCTGAATCTGGCGGCCAATGGCTCGTAGTCCGTGCCGCGGGAAAGCGGCAAATCTTCACGCTGGTTTTGTGATGCCATACGCCTGCTCTTGAGTCGATGAGGGGAGGGGAGCCGGAACGTTTCGAGGTCCGGCCGTATGGATTGATTTGCACGATCCATGCCATTCAGGCGAACGCTTATTGCATCGCGCCATAGAGAATGGCGCTGCGTTTCAAGCTGCTGAACTGGCAGCATTGTGCTGGCGGATTGCTCGCCCCAAAGCAGTGAATCAATGTGTGGTGGGTTGAAATGCGATTAACATTATTCAGTTCGCATATACCAATAAAAAAGTAAAGGAAAGTTTGTGCGGTGTTTCACTGTTAATGCCTGGACGCCTGTACTATATGGATCGGCGGGGACCAGCCTGGTAATCAGAGTTAGAAAAAACGTATAGGAAGCTTTTTCGTATGGTTGCCGCCTTTGCCGTTCGTGTCAGCGGCGGTGTGACGAGCCACGTGAAAAATATGAACAACTTTATTCGACCACCAGTTTCGTATCCGGCAACTGTCGTTTTCGTGGACGACAACGACAGTTATCTCGACGCGCTGCGCCGTTTCTTTCCGGATATCTCCACCAATCTGTTTTTCACGCGGCCGCAAGCGGCACTCGCGTTTATCCGTCAACATGCCCGCGCGAATTCACTGGAGTTTGCACCGGCGTCGGCGTGTTTGAGCGAAACCGGTGTCGAGCGATTTGTCGAAACCTCGGCTGAGCGCGACATCTTGCTGCGCAAGTCGCGCTTTGCCGAGGTCGCGGCGGTCGTCGTCGATTACGACATGCCGGGGGTGAGCGGTGTCGAATTGCTCTCTTCGATATCCGACTTGCGGTGCGCGAAAGCGCTGCTCACCGGCGTCGCGGACGAGACCGTCGCGGTCAACGCGTTCAATGCCGGAATCGTCGATTTATATCTGAGAAAGACCGACGCGGAGTCGGCAAGCCGATTAACCCATTTTCTGAACGACGCCCGAGCCCGGCATTGTTCCGAAAGCGGTTGGCTGGCGTTGGGCGAAAACGGCACCACGTATTGCGATCCGAGAACGCGCAAGCTGATCGACGAGCTGGCCGCCGCCGAAGGTATCGTCGAGTACTATTGGCGTCCCGAGCAAAATGCCATTCTGATGTTCGACCGCGCGGGCAACCCAAGCGTGTTCGTCGCGTGGGCCGAGCACGACTGGATCTTGCAGGGCGAGATCGTGGCGGACGAAAACGGCCCGGCGGAACTGCTGAGACAGATCGCGGTGCGCGAGGTGATGCCGCTTTTCTGGCCGCATCTGGCCTACCGCGCGGGCGTCGAGTTCCGCATGCTGCAGCCGCGCGAAATTCCCGGCTGGCACGACGCTTACTATGGTTGGGCTCGCATCGATCCGGCCGAGGTGGGCTTGGACGTTCGAACGTTTTCGCAATGGCGCAATGAGGCGAAGCGCTAACGCTCTTCAACACGTCGAGCCCCATGTACGCCATTCCGACCGCCTTCGTGTCCGCGTTGTTCGTGGTGTTCGGGCTTTACGTACTCATCACCCAAGGCATCACACGCCTGTCCGCGCCATTCCTTTTGATGTGCGCGACGACCTTTGCGTGGCAGGGCACGTGGACATTGCTGTTCCAGACGCAAAGTCCGCACATCGCTAGCCTGCTGGTCAGGCTCGGCTATCTGTTCATTCTGTTTCTGCCCACCACGTTCTATCACTTCATTACCGAAGTGACGGCGCGGCGCCGTGAGCAGCCTGTATTGCTCGCGTCCTACGGCCTGTGCCTGGTGCTCGCGGCGCTGCTTCCAGGCGATCTCGTGGTCGCCGGTTATCGGCGGTTCTTCTTTGGTTATTATCCGGCCGCGGGGCCTTTGCATCCCTTGCACGTCGCGCAAACCGTGCTGCTTGCGGGGCGCTGCGAGCAGCTTCTTCTCGCCGCCCGCAAGAAGGCCGGCGGCGAAGCACGCAGGCGTCTCGATCTGTGCCTGGCGGGCGTGTGCCTCTATGCGTTCGCGGCAGTGGATTACGCCGTCAACTACGGCCTGCCGTTCTATCCGCCAGGCGTGCTGTTCATCGCGCTGAGCCTGGGGCTTCTCGCGATCACGATCGTTCGCTATCACCTGATTCACCCGTATGCGCTGGCGGCGACGATCGCGCACGAGATCGCGACGCCGCTCGCGACCATCGGCATGCACGCCGACGAAATCGCGAGCGTGTGGTCGCATGTGTTCAAAGGTTATCGGCTGGCCGTCACGCACGGCATTTACGACGACCAAGGGCATGCGGGGCAGTCAGAACGCATAAGCCAGCTCGCAGCGGCAATCCGGCGCGAAGTATCGGGCACCAGCGCGATGGTCGAAATGGCGCTCGCGTCTTTTACGCTCGATCGTCTCGACCGCAGCCGTTTCAGTCCGCATTCGCTGCAGCAATGTGTGGCGTCGGCGTTGGAGCGTTATCCGTTTCGCGGCGACGAACGTGCCCGCGTGACGGTAATGCCCATCGACGCGGCCGTGCGTTTTTCGGGCTCGGATACGCTGGTGGTTTTCGTGTTGTTCAACCTGCTGAAAAATGCGTTTCATGCCATTCGCGTGAGCGGCGACGGCGAGATCACGATCAGCGCCGCAATGGAGCAGGACTTCTGCGTGCTGCGATTCCGCGACACCGGGCCCGGCATTGCGCCCGACGTATTGCCCCACATCTTCGACGCGTTCTTCTCGACCAAGCGGCACGGAAGCGGCGCGGGCATGGGCCTCGCGTTTTGCCGCCGCGCAACCGAGCTTCTGGGCGGCACGATCGAATGCAGTTCGGTGCGCGGTTCGCACACCGCCTTCACCGTGCGATTGCCGGCGCCGGGTTCAGCGGCGGACCGCGCGACGCGCGCAGCGCCGGCGCGCTCCAGGCGCCGGCATTGATCCGTCAGGTTTAAAGGTCAAGCGCTGTCATGCGCAAGATTGCCCGCTATCAGGCATTCGTCAGCGCCGAAAACGGCAGTTCATATTCCTTCACCCGGTCGACGATCGCATCCGGGAATCGCCTGATCTTCCGGTCTCGCCCGGCATACAGGATTTGCTGATAGCCCTGCGAAACCTGCCGCCCGTCCACGCAAAAGCGAAACAGCAGGTACGCGGAGCAGTGCCTGACCTGCACGGTGTTCAGATAGCAATCCACTCGCTGGAAAGGGAAGGTTTCATGGACGTATTCCTGGTGCGCGCGTTTGGTCACGAACATGCCGTCCGATCCCAGCAAGTCATCGTGTATGCACTCGTGGAACCACCGCTCGCGGCAAACGCCTTGCCACTCGAAATAGCGCGAGAAATACGTATTCATGAAAGCATTCGAGTCCTTGAGATAAATATCGAACGTGTGCTGGAAGGTTTTGGGTGAAGCCGTAGTCGTCGGGTTCTCTGAAAGAAGGGCGGAGCCGCGGTTCAGAGCATGGGGGATTACGTCACGCATCAACATACGATTTTCCTTTCACAGGAACGGCTGCTTGTGGCAGCCACACATGCCTGCCGGTGCGGCAGGCACGTCTCATTCTGTTGGGGATTGCGGCCGCGTGGCTATTGGCCTGCAAGCGTGGAGCGCGTTGACCCTTGGATTATTTTTCAGTGGATCAGCCGACAAAGCAGGTACACAAAAAACGGCACACTTCATGATGCAATGCCTGAACGCCGGGACTCGAATCCATTGCGCGCCAGCATCCATGCACGAGTCCTGTACCGAGCCAGTAGCGCGCCTCTCCGCCGGCTGAATCGATGCGTTCCGCAAACACGCGCGCGTCGTCTCTTAACGGATCGTGTTCGCAGCCGATTGCGAGCGTCGGTGGCAGTCCGTCGATGCGTGTTGCATCGAGCGGTATTGTCCATGTCGGGTAGGGCCTCTGTTCTCCGCCCCAATAGAGATCGCGAAACGCGTGAACATCGGCGAGCGTGAGCATCGGCGCGTGCGCCTCGGTTTCGCGCGCGGGCATCTGCGGTTCGATGCCGAGCATCGGATAGATCAGCGCCAGTCCGCGCACGCCTTCAACACCGTCGTCGCGCAGACGCATTGCCACGCTCGCCGCGAGATTGCCGCCGGCGCTGTCGCCCGCGAGTCGCAGAGCGCGACGCGTGGGACAATCGAAAGGCAAGCGCCCTTGCAACGCGGCGAGCGCGATCTCCAGGCAATCGTTATGCGCGGCGGGCGCGCGGTGTTCGGGAGCCAGCCGGTAGTCGACGGCGATCACGTCGAGCCCCGTATCGGCGGCAATGCGCGCCGTCACGATCTGATGACTGTCCAGCGAGCCGAGCACGAAGCCGCCGCCGTGGAAATACAACACGACGCCGGAGGCGACGTCATGCGCTTTTGCGCGATTCCGATAGAGCCGTAGCTTGATCGAATGACCCGCGCGGGCGCGGAACCCGGCGTCTTGCGTCGCGACGCCCGCAGGCAACGCAGGCGTGAATGCAGCCGCATACCGGTCGTATATTGCTCGCTGCTCGCGCGGCGCTAATGAAGCTGCATGCGCCGGATAAATCGCAGCGGTTCTTGCGACGAACGCGGCGATCTCCGGTTCGAGCATGGTCAGTGCTTTTGTGCGGCGGCATGCGCGGGCAGGCCGATCACGCGTCCCGCGAATCTTGCCGCCGGCAATACCGCATGCGCGTGCGCCAACGACTGCACTCGCGCCGCCACATCAGGATCGAACGCAATCGCGCGCGGCCCGCCGGTATCCACATGCAGCAGCATCTGTTCGCCGGCGGCTACCGGTTCGACGCCATCGCCGGAGAACATCTCCAGGTACAGATGCAAGCGCTTCGCGTCCGCCCCGAGCACGCGCATATCGACGCGAACTTGCGCGCCTTCCTTGATCTCATGCAGATAGTTGATATGCGCTTCGAGCGTATAGATCGAGCGGCCTCGCGCTTTGCGCACCGGGTCCGGTAAACCAATCTGGTCGATCAACACGTCGGTCGCGAAGCTGAAAATCAGCATATAAAAAGCGTCGCGCAAGTGGCCGTTGTAGTCGACCCATTCGGCGCGCACGGTGTCGCGATAGCAGGGCAGTGAAGCATCTTGCGGCATGGGTCATCGTCTCCTTCATTCCCGGATGAAATGCAGCGACGGCGGCAGTGCGCGGTCGCAATGCATCGACGCGAGGCGGCACGCCTCGTGGCATGCCGCACCTCGCGCATCAATCGGCGGGCAGCAAGCCGTGCCGCGCCTTTGCGTCGCCAATCGCCGCCAGCACGCTCGTTATGCAATCGTCGCGATAACGTTCGAGCTGCTTGATCGAGCGTGGCCCGACCTGTTCCGCCGTGCCGTCCACGACGCGGTCGATCAGTTCGTCCGTCAGCGTCGGCGCCACCAGTTTAGTCCACGGCAGTTCGAGCGCCGGTCCGAACTGCTGCATGAAATGGCGCATGCCCGCGTCGCCGCCCGCCAGCGTGTAAGTGAGGAACGTCCCCATGAACGACCAGCGGATGCCCGCGCCGAAGCGGATCGCGTCGTCGATTTCGCCGGTGGTCGCCACGCCGTCGTTCACGAGGTGCAGCGCCTCGCGCCATAGTGCTTCGAGCAAACGGTCGGCGATGAAGCCCGGCACTTCCTTGCGCACGCGCAGGGGCCGCATTGAAAGCGAACGATAGATGCGCATCGCGGCGTCGACGGTTTCCGCGGCGGTTCTTTCACCGCCGAGTACTTCGACGAGCGGCAGCAGATACACCGGATTGAACGGATGCCCGACGACGCAGCGCTGCGGATTCACCGCACGCGCGTAAAAATCGCTCGGCAGCAGCCCGGACGTGGACGACGCAATGATCGCCTCCGGCTTCGCCGCGCGGCTGATCTGCTCATGCAGCGCGAGCTTCAATGCCTCGCGTTCCGGCGCGCTTTCCTGAATGAAGTCCGCGTGTTCGACGCACGCCTCGACCGTATCGACGAAGCGCAATCTCGCCGGCGACGCGCCGTCAGCGAGACCCACGCGCTCCAAGGCCGGCCACGCATTCGCCACGTTCTCGCGTAACTGTTTTTCAGCGCCGGGAGCGGGGTCCCACGCGATCACATCGAGTCCGTGCGCGAGCGCCCGCGCCACCCAGCCGCTGCCGATCACGCCCGCGCCGATGGCGGCAAATGTTTTGATATCGACGATCACTGCCATTGCTGACGTTCCTTTTTTTGCCTATGAGTTCTCAGGTTCCAAGCCGATGCGCGTTCAATGAGGCCATGCGAACGCGCCGCGTTTCACGCGTACTGTCCCGCCGCACGCCGCTCCAACTGACGCTCGCCGCGCGCGGGCAAGCCCAGCTTGCGGCGTCCTTCGGCGGGTGTCAGCGCGCGGCCGCCGAGCCGTTCGACGATCTCCACCGCACGCTGCACCAGCGTGCCGTTCGTGGCATGCACGCCTTTGTCGAGCCAGATGTTGTCTTCGAGACCGACGCGCACGTGGCCGCCGAGCAGCATCGCCTGCGCGACCATCGGCATCTGCATGCGGCCTATGCCGAAGCCGGCCCATTGCGCGCCGGAGGGCAGGTTGTCGGCCATTGCTTTCATCGTCGTGGTGTCGGCGGGCGCGCCCCATGGAATGCCGAGGCAGATCTGAAACAGCGGCGGCGCGTCGAGCAAGCCTTCCTTGAGCAATTGCTTGGCGAACCACAAATGGCCGGTGTCGAAGATTTCCAGTTCCGGCTTCACGCCGAGTTCCTGGATGCGCTTTGCGCCGGCGCGCAATTGCGTGGGCGTCGACACGTAGATGTAATCGCCGTCGCCGAAATTGAGCGTGCCGCAATCGAGCGTGCAGATTTCCGGCAGCAGTTCCTCGACATGCGCGAGCCGCGTCAAGCCGCCCACCAGATCGGTGTTGGCGCCGAAGCGCAGCGGATCTTCACCGGGGCCGATCTCCAGATCGCCGCCCATGCCCGCCGTCAGATTGATGATGACGTCGGTGCCCGACGAGCGGATGCGGTCGACAACCTCGCGATAAAGCCGTGGATCGCGGCTGCCGCGGCCGGTTTGCGGATCGCGCACGTGGCAATGCGCGACAGTGGCGCCGGCTTTCGCGGCTTCGATGGCGGCCTCGGCGATCTGCTTCGGCGTGACGGGTATGGCCGGATGCTTGCCGACGGTGTCGCCTGCGCCGGTGACCGCGCAGGTCACGATGACTTCATGATTCATGCGTGCGAGTCCTTCTGTTCCGTGAATTGAAATGTGCGATTGAAAAACTCAAAGGCCGAGATAAGCCTTCACTGCGGGCAAGCCGTCTTTACCGTCGTAGGTCTTGACGCCGGCGAGCCAGGCGTCGAGCACTTGCGGGTTCTTCTTCAGATACGCCTTGGCGGCTTCGGCGGGCTTTTCCTTGTTCATGACCGACTGCATCACGACGTTTTCCAGTTGCGTCGAAAAGCGCAGATTGCTCACGAGCTTGCCGGCGTTCGGGCAGCGCGTCAGAAAGTCGGGGGACGTCAGCGTGTAAACGCGTGCTTCGCCGTCGTTCGGACCGAATACGCCGTCGCTGCCGGTGAGGTATTTCATGTCGATCTGAATGTTCATCGGATGCGGTTCCCAGCCGAGAAACACCACCCATTTCTTCTCGCGAATCGCGCGGTCAACCGAAACCAGCATGCCCGCTTCGCTCGATTCGATCAGCTTGAAGCCGCCGAGGCCGAACTGGTTGTTGGCGATCATCTTCTGGATCGCCGCGTTGGCGCTGCTGCCGGGTTCGATGCCGTAGATCTTGCCGTCGAGTTGATCGCGGTGTTTGGCGATGTCGGCGAAGGTTTTGAGGCCCGCGTCGTAGGCATAGCCCGGCACCGCGAAGGTCGCCTTGGCGCCCGTCAGATTCGGCGGTTGCAGCACCTGAATCGATTTCGATTCGACGAAGGGCGCAATCGCTTTTTCCTGCACCGGCCACCAGTAACCGAGCGACACGTCGAGCTGTTTGCTCTTCAGGCCCGCGAACGAGATCGGCACCGACGCGACAGTCGTGACCGGCTGATAACCGAGGCCTTCGAAGACGGTCGAGGCGAGCGCGGTGGTCGACGTGATATCCGTCCAGCCGATGTCCGCGAAACGCACGGCGCGGCAGGCGGGCGGATCCTGGGCGAGCGCGGGCGAAGCGGCGAGCACGGCCGCGAGGCACGCAAGATGGGCAAGCAAGGCTTTGACGCTGAACTTCATGACGTTCCCCTTCGACATTTTGGATACGTTGGACGCGTTCGGCTGCGTGTTTCGAACCGGGCCGCAATGAACGAAACGACGCGGGCCACGGACCTGCGCGATACCGCTTGCTGTGAGGCCCGAACCGCGGCCTGAACTGCAAGAATGACGCTACGGTAATGCCCCATATTCATGCCAAAGCGACCATCAGCGACCCGTTCTTGCTCGCATGCGACAACGAGGGAAAACCAGTATCGCGGCGCATTGCGCTGCGGCACCGCCAGGCGGGCGGAATTTTGGCGCGCCTTGCCGGCTCGCGAGCCGCTTGCTACGCTCGCCGGAACCCCGCGTCCGCCTGCTTTTTGTCCCTCACCGAGTCCTCAGCACGATGCCCGAAGATATGTCGTTCCTGTTGCTGCCGGGCTTCTCCGCGATCGGCTTCATGTCGGCGGTGGAGCCGTTGCGGGTGGCGAACCGCTTTCGCGGCGATCTTTACCGCTGGCGCATTCTCAGTCTGAACGGCGCGCCGATAGCGGCCAGCAACGGCATTTCGATCAACGCGGACGCGGCGATCGGCGAGGTGAGCGAGGCGCGGACGGTCTTCGTCGTGGCCGGCTTCGAGCCGCTGGCCTGCTATACGCGCGTGCTCGGCGACTGGCTGAAACGCCTGGAACGCGGCGGTGCGACGCTCGGCGGGATCGACACCGGCAGCTTCGTGCTCGCGGAAGCGGGGCTGCTGCGCGGCTCGGACAGCGTGACGGTGCATTGGGAAGCGCTGTCGGCGTTTCGCGAGCGCTACCCGTCGCTGGACGCGAGCCAGGAACTGTTCGAGATCGGCGAGCGGCGCATCACGTGCGCGGGCGGCACGGCGTCCATCGATATGATGCTCGACCTGATCGGCCGCAAACACGGCGCGGCGCTCGCCTCGGCTGTGTCGGAACAGTTCGTGGTGAGCCGCATCCGGCAGCGCTCGGACCATCAGCGCATGGAGATCGCCGCGCGTTACGGCGTGCACAACCGCAAGCTGATTCAGGTGATCGGCGTGATGGAGCAGCACATGGAGGAGCCGCTCGCGCCCGACCGGCTCGCGCAGGAAATCGGCGTGACACGGCGGCAACTGGAGCGGCTGTTTTGCGCGTCGCTGAAGGACACGCCGACCCATTTCTATCTGCAACTGCGCCTCACCCGCGCGCGTGAGTTGCTGCAACAGACCGATATGTCGATTACGTCGATTTGCGTTGCTTGCGGATTCGAATCGCCGTCGCATTTCTCGCGCACGTATCGGGCGCGCTTCGGCGCGAGTCCCAGAAGCGACCGGCAAGTGATGGGCGGAAGCAATGCGGGCCGCGTGCCGCCGTCCCAGGCGCGCACGCATGCACCGGACGCGTCATTGTCTCGTTTGCCGCAACACTGATTGTTTGGATTAGGCGTTTACCCTCATCGCTCCGACTTCTAGACTGTCTTCAACGGCTGGGGACAAACAGGTCTTCAGCACCCAACAAGACAATCTCTGGAGGTAGGAATCATGAAGTCCCTGATCGAAGCTGTTGCTATCGCTGCTCTCATTACCGCGCCGCTCGCCGCTTTTGCTCAATCCAATCAGCCGGTCACGCGCGCTCAGGTCCGCGCCGAACTGGTCCAACTGGAAAAGGCCGGTTACAACCCCGCGATCGCGAACGACGACGACTATCCGGCGAACATTCAGGCAGCCGAAGCGCGGGTCGCCGCGCAGAACGGCAATGCTCAAACCGGCGGGTATGGCTCGGCGACGAATGGATCGTCGCAGGCTGGCGCTCGTACGGAAGCGGCGCCGAGTTCGTATTCGCCTCCGGTGGTTTATGTTGGTCATTGAGTGGACCTTGAGGTGCTCTCACATCCCAGAAGACGTTCTCGTAGCCCTTGCGTATCGTCGTCGTACGAAGGTGGCGGGGACGGCTTCTCCAGTTTTTTAAGGTTGAGTCGTATGTGATCGGGCCGGTTACATATTTACGCTGTGTTTGGGGGGCTGGCGCGCTAGAGTCAATGAGAATTAGCGTCTGTGATCTTGACTTGGCGAAGGGTCGGAGGAGGTGGGGTAGCCCCGAATAACACAAGAGACCGAAATGTCGAGTTGACCGACTCGCCCGACAAGGATTGCCAATTACGCAATACTTCGCGTGGGAAAAAATCTGCACAATCAATGGCTCTTGTGCGGAAAGCCATTTTTGCCGATTCCCAAAACGCATCGATAAGAGGCGAAACAAATTCCGGTTTAGCAACTGTTTCGGGTATCGATTGCGATAGGCCGCCAACGTTTTGTATTATCGCGCAGTGGCGCAGGGCGCGAAATTGCATAACAAGAGGCGGTATGGGTGCACAAGACATAATCGCGGGGATAAAAGGCGGCTTGCTGCAAAGCGACCGGCTGCTGAAACTGAATACGCCACTGGGTGCCAATGTCCTTCTGCCGCAAAGGCTGGTGGGGCGCTCACGGCTGGGCCGCGATTATGAATTCACGCTGGATGCTGTTTCAGCCAACGACAATATCGAGCTCAAAACGCTGATCGCCCAGCCGGTCACGCTGTGGGTCCAGCAGACCGGCCAGTCATATGCCCCGCACCACGGTTATGTCCATACCGCCCGCCGTCTGGGCTCGGACGGTTCAATTACCAGTTATCAGATCGGCTTTGTCTCGTGGATGCATTTTCTGCGTTTCCGGAAAGATGCACGCATCTGGCAGGATAAACCGGTCGATGAAATTCTCTCCGATGTCTTCAACCTGCATCCACAGGCACAGGGCGCATTCCGGTTTGCCTTAAGGAATCCACTGCCGCAGCATTCGTTCTGCGTGCAATACGAGGACGACTGGAGTTTCTGCCACCGGCTGCTGGAAACGGAAGGGCTATTCGGCTACTTCGAGCAGGCCGCGGACGGCAAATCCCATACGCTGGTCATCACCGACGACATCGGCAGCCTGCCGCCCCTGTCCCCGCAGACGGTGGATTTCTACCGCTCGGGCACCAGCAGCGAAACGGACGCCTTCGTGCAGTGGAGCGGCACGCGCACGCTGCAGAGCACGACGCTTTCGACCCGCACATTCGACTACAAGGCCCCGTCCCCGGCGGCGAATCCGAAGGGCACGACCACCCCGACCCTGACCACGCAGGGCCAACTGCCGCAGCAGGCCGAGGTCTACGAGTACACGGGCGCCTACACGTACGGCCAGAAGGAGCGCGGCGATCACCTGTCGAAAGTGCGGATGGAGGAATGGGAGTCGCGCGCGAAGCGCTTCCGCGGCGTGGGCGCAGTGCGCCGCATCGACGCGGGCCGGTGGTTCGAGCTGCAAAGCCACCCGGAGCACGACGTCGGCAGTCAGCAGGAGCGGCAGTTCGCGGTAATCGCCGTGGACTGGGTCGTGGAAAACAACCTGCCGGTATCAAGCGGCACGACGGACTTCCCGCACAGCCTGAACCAGACGATCGCCGCAGCCCGCGCCCAGCACGCGAGCGATCCAGCGCTGATCGTCAAAGCGACGGACGGCAGTGAGGGTTTTTTCATGGCCACGGTCGAAGCGCAGCGCAGGGGCGTCCCTTTCCGTAGTCCGTTCGAGCACCGCAAGCCGAAGATGCACATCCAGACGGCAATCGTGGCCGGGCCAAAGAACGAAGAAGTCTTTACTGACGAGTTGAACCGCATCAAGGTGCGCATGCACTGGGACCGTCTCAACGATGGCGATGAAAAGGCGTCATGCTGGATGCGGGTGGCTGAGTCCGACACGGGCGGTAGCTATGGCGCGGTGCATGTGCCGCGGGTCGGTGAAGAAGTGATCGTTTCATTCCTGGACGGCGACTGCGATAAGCCAATCGTCACGGGACGTGTCTACAACGGCGCGAAGACGCCGGAGTGGCATTCGAACGGCATCCTGTCAGGTTACAGGTCGAAGGAATATCAGGGCAGCGGCTATAACCAGATGGTGATGGACGACGCGACCGGCCAGAACCGGGTGCAGCTTTACAGCACAAGCGCGAACTCGCAACTGCACCTCGGCTATCTGATCGCGCAAAGCGATAACACGCGCGGCGCGTATCTGGGCAGCGGCTTTGACCTGAAGTCGGAGGCATACGGTGCCGTCCGGGCTGCGCAGGGCATGTACGTTTCGACACACCCGGCAACCGGATCATCAAGCCAGCCTCTGGATGTGCGCGACGCGCGCAGCCAACTGGTCAATTCGGAAAGCGTGATCGAGTCGCTCAGCCAGGCGAGCGAAACGCATCAGGCCGAAAATCTGAAAGACGGCTATGAGTCGCTGAAGTCCTTCACCGACGCGACACAGAACAGCGTGTCGGGCACGACAGGCGGCGGCAACACGGCGGGCGGCGGCACGGGAAACGCCAATGGGTTCAAGGAACCGATCATGCTGTTCGCGACGCCGGCAGGCATCGCGATGTCGACGCAGAAGTCGGCTCATATCGCGGCAAGCGGGCACGTGAATCTGGTTAGTGGCCAGAGCACGCACATCGCAACTGGCAAATCGCTGCTGACGAGTGTCGGGCAAAAGATCAGTCTGTTCGTGCAGAACGCCGGGATGAAGCTATTCGCCGCAAAGGGCAAGATCGAGGTTCAAGCGCACAACGACGGTATCGAAGTTACTGCTCAAAAGACGATCAAGCTGATCTCTGCAACCGGAAAAATCGAGACCGCTGCGAAGGACGAAATCCTCTTAAGCTCTGGCGGCGCGTATATCCGAATGACGGGTGGCAATATCGAAATTCACGCTCCTGGAAGGATCGACATCAAAGGCGCGCAGCATTCGTTCAGCGGGCCGGCTAGCCACCCGTACAAACTGCCGATCATGCCTCAATCGGTCTGCGTGGAATGTATGCTAAGGCGAGCGAGTTCGAGAGCCGGATTCGTCAACAAAGGAGCATAGTCTTTTGTCCCACTTCCTGACGGCGCTTGAAACCGCCCAGACGACAGCCGGCACTCTGTTCGCGTTGGTCGATCCCGCACAAGACCGGCGTCTTCCCGACGTGCTGGTTTCAAACGCAAGCCAAGTGGTCTGTTTGTTTGAAGACGCAGGAACCGATGTGAAAGCGGTAGCGCCTCATCTGGTGATGATTGAACAGGCCAATCGTTTAAATGCCATGGCGTGGCTTGATCGTCACGCACCACATATTCCGTGCGCGACGCTATTGGCATCGCCACTGTCCCTCGCCGAACTGTGCAAGCACCTTGCTGACTTTCTCCAGGTGACGCTCGCTGATCGGACGGAGATGGTGCTTGCCTTCTGGGATCCCATGATATTGGCGGCGTTAGTGGGCGCCCCAGAAGACCCGACTTTGCATGTCACTGGTCCCGTGTTCTCCGAGACGCAAAGGAGCGTTTTTCTTGCTCCGGTTTCTAGCTGGTGGTACTGGGACCGAGCTGGTCGTCTGCAATTTCTGAATCCAGATGCTCGCGCCGCTTCTCGCGATCCGGGGGCCTCCGTTCTTCCGTTGACGTTCGATCAACGACAGGTCGACCTTATAGTGGAAGCCAGTGTGCCGGACAGCGTACTGCATTACATCCGCTTGAACCAGCCGGGTTTGCTGACCCGCTTGCCGCACGGGCAACAGTACGCCTTTATAAGGACGCAGATAGCAACGGCTCGGGAATACGGAATTGAAGGAACGGGTGATTTGGTTAACTATTGTTGCCTCGCGCTTGCCCTCGGCGAAACTTTCGCTATTTGGCCGGCCGTCGCTGCCTTGCTGGCACGTGTTAAGGCAAGAGACCTTAGCTTCGACGATTTCATGGCAGAACTGCCAGCGGTACTTTCACAATCTGATGCCTCGGTCTGAGCGCCTTGGTGCACTGAGCTTCTCATCGATGAATATTGCAGCCAATTTTGCAGCACGCCTCACGCGCATAATGATGTGTGCCGCCCTCGTGATAACGCCGTTGACTGGATGCGCGGAGAAAACCATGGACTTGCAGGTTGTCGTCTATAACTACTGGCCCCGGGCGATCGCGGACGTATCGGTGAACGGTCAATATGCCGGTGGTTCATACGGATCGTATGGGATCGATGGTACCGGCGGAAAAATCACCTGTTGCGTAAAAGTCAAGACGGGGTCGATGACGGTCGATTGGACCCTCGATGGCCCAGAAAACTCGCCGCGTCTCGGGGAGCGCATTCATGCGCAGGCAAGCCTGGCAAGCGTACCATCCGATGCTGAGTTTCTCGCAGTGCACATCTATCCCGATCAAACGGTCGTACTAGAAGCTACCCGACAGCTTGCTGATTCACGGCCTTCGAAGGGCACAGCGCAATGAGCGCGGACGCATCCGCGCTCGTGCGATCGATTGCGGCTTCAAATCGCGACGTACCACGAACAACGCCTGGCGCTCGGCAGGATTGCTCCGATGTTCTCCACTTGACGTTCTTTTTTGACGGCACCGGTAATAACCGGGATGAAGATGGCGCTCTTCAAAAGTGGAGTAACGTCGCCCGGCTTTTTGATGCCGCAAGGGACGACAACTCAAACGGTATCTATGCCGTCTACACTTCCGGTGTCGGCACGCCTTTTAACGGCGCTGTGCCGCTGACAGACAAGATCGATGTGTGGCGTGAAGATCATCTATTTGGGGCGATGGCGGGCGACGGTGGCGAGCGACGCCTTAGTAAAGGAGATACCGATTTCAGCGCGGCACTTGCCCAGGCGTTGGTGGCCAACGCGCGCAAACAAGGCGGAGAAGTGGCGCGCATCGCCAATGAGAACCAGAACGAGAGCTTCGAGAAGTTGAATCGGGCGCTCGCAGGTCATCGGCTTATTAAAGTTATCAACATCTCTATTTTTGGTTTTTCACGGGGCGCGGCGTTGGCGCGAGCGTTCGCTAACCGTTTGCTCGAGCGCTGTAGCGCTTCTCGGGACGGATCGATGTCGATGGACGGCTACCCGGTGCGGTTCGTGTTTATGGGTTTATTTGATACCGTCGCTTCGTTCGGCTTACCCGCGCAGAACATGACGTTACCATTCGAAGACCGCGAGCTGAAGATTCCCTCGTGCGTCGAGCGGTGTGTGCATTTCGTCGCCGCCCACGAATTGCGCTTCTCTTTCCCAGTCGACCTGATCCGCGACAACGGCCGGTACCGCCCCGGCATGACCGAGAAAGTCTATCCCGGCGTGCACTCAGATGTCGGCGGTGGATATACGGCCAATGAGCAAGGCGTTAGCGACAGTTACGCACGTATCCCGCTCAATGACATGCTTGCAGAATCACTTTCGTCGGGCGTCAGATTGATGAGCCTCGACGAGCTGAAGGCATCACGCGCAACGATTGCACACCGGTTTGCCGTGGACGACAAGACGCGCCAGAGCTACCAGCAATATACGATGAACATAGGAGGTCAGAGCCTAACGGTCGAAGAATCGATCAAGCGCCATATGCAAATGTTCTATTCTAGTTGCGGCACCCTTTCTCGCAACAAACAACCTATAGTCGGCGGGCAGTCTTTACAAGACAGTTTTATTAAACGGCAGATGTGGGCAGGTATCGACGAAGAAGCGCCTGCATACGCCGAGGCGTTGGAAGGGAATAAGTCCGTGGTGCTGTCCGGGCAAAGAATTTTCTTTTATACGTTCAAACCTGAAGCATGGAAGCTACGGGCCTGGGAAACGAACGCAGCGACATCGACTATCGAGTTTTTCGCGCACTATGTTCATAACTCGAAGGTGGATTTCGTCTTGAACTCTGAACCGTTCAGTTATTTTCGGTCTAGAGGAGTGAACGAACAGCATTCGAAACAGTTAGCGCACGGCGCTTCCGGGGGTTGGTGATACACCCAATCGAATGGCGTCGGTCGGCGCATTAACGGCCCGCCGCACCCTCGCCGAGCCTCTCGATCAACGCCGCAACGAACGTCTCCGTCACCGGCGGCAACGTCCTTCCGCGCTTCTTGATCAACGCAATGGGCCGCACGAACGCCGGATCGTCGATTGGACGAACCAGCAGTTCCGGTTCGGCGCGCACCTCGCGCGCCGACGCGGGCAATATCGTCACGCCCAGCCCGGCGCGCACCATCGCCACGGCGGTCATCATGTACGTGGGTTCGCACGCGATCTGCGGCGTGCAGCCCGCGTTGTCGAACGCGCCATCTACCACCGCGCGCACGCTCGTGCCCTGCGCGGTCAGCACGAGCGGCACGCCGGCGAGATCGGCAAGCGTCACGCGCTTGCGCCGCGCGAGTGCATGACGTTTCGGAAGCACCGCGACGAGGCGATCGTCGCTGGCGTGCAGCACCTCGAGCGCCGAATCCGTGAGCTCGCCTCCGGTCACGCCGATATCCACCTCCTCATTGCGCACGAGCGCGTTGACCATGCTCGCGACCACGTCGCGCACCTGGAAGCCGGCGCGCGGCACGGCTTTCCTGAGTTGCTGCACGAGTTCGGGCAGCACGCTCGCCGCGAAGGTGGGCAAGCAGGCAATCCGCACCGTGCCGCTCGATCCATCGCCGAGCGCGCGCGCGTCGATCAGCACATGCTCCATGTCGTGGAGCGACTTCTGCAATACCGGCAGCAATTCGCGCCCGGTGGGCGTGAGCGCGACGCTTCGGCTGTTGCGGTCGAAAAGCCGTGCGCCGACCGTTTCCTCCAGCCGCCGGATCTGCACCGTCAACGCCGGTTGCGACAGATGCAGCCGCGCCGCCGCACGCGTGAAACTGCCCGTTTGCGCGACGGCGACGAACGCGCGGATGTCCCTGAGATTCAGATCCATGATGGTTTGTAATGGCTGCGATCAAATCATTTCAATTGTTCTATTGTGGGATCGAAATTACGCTGGCTTCCAGTAAAAAACAACATCGGAGACGTGCAACATGCTGCCATTACTGGGGCTGGCCACCATCGTCGTGCTGCTGGCCGCCATCCTGTCCAAACGAATGTCGCCGCTGGTGGCGCTCATCATCGTGCCGATCGCCGCGTCGCTGATCGGCGGCTTCGGGTTCCAGACGAGCAAGTTCGTCATCGACGGCCTGAAGAACCTTGCGCCCGTCGTCGGCATGTTCGTGTTCGCGATTCTCTACTTCGGCACCATCACCGATGCGGGCACGCTCGACCCGATCATCGACCGGATCTTGCGCGCGGTCGGCACGCGGCCCACGCGAATCGTGATGGGCACGACGCTGCTGGCGCTGCTGATTCACCTCGACGGGTCCGGCGCGGTCTGCTTTCTCGTCACCATTCCCGCGATGTTGCCGCTCTACGACCGCCTGAAGATGGACCGGCGCGTGCTCGCCGCGGCGGTTTCGATGGCGGCCGGCATCAATTTTCTGCCGTGGACCGGACCGATGATCCGCGCGTCCGCTTCGCTACATCTGCCGGTTTCGGCGCTCTTCAATCCGCTGATTCCGGTGCAGGCAATCGGGCTCGTGTTCGTCTTCGGCATGGCGTTCTGGCTCGGCCGGCGCGAGGAAAAGCGCCTCGGCCTCACCGGCGCGGCGGGCGCCATTCCGATGCCGAAGCGCGAACTGACGCCCGACGAGCAGGCATTGCGCCGCCCGAGGAACTTCTGGTTCAACATCGTGCTGACGCTCGTCGTGCTCGGAACGATGGTGGTGATGGGCGAAAAAATTCCGCCCGCGCTGATGTTCATGGTCGGACTGTGCGTCGCGCTGATCGTGAACTACCCGAACGTCGAGATGCAGCGCAAGCGTATCGACGCTCACGCGCGCGCCGCGTTGATGATGGCCGGCATCCTGCTCGCCGCCGGCGTGTTCACCGGCGTGATGCAAGGCAGCGGCATGCTCAAGGCGATGGCGCAAGCCGCGGTGGGTTTCGTGCCGCCGGCGATGGCGAGCCACATTCCCGTCGCGCTTGGCCTCGTGTCGATGCCGCTCAGCATGCTGTTCGATCCCGATTCGTTCTATTTCGGCGTGCTGCCCGTGATCGCCGAAGTCGCGGGGCAACTCGGCGTGCCGTCGGTGCACGTGGGACAGGCGGCGCTGCTCGGTCAGATGACCACCGGTTTCCCGGTGAGCCCGCTCACGCCCGCGACGTTTCTCGTGGTCGGCCTGTGCGGAATCGATCTCGCGGACCATCAGCGGTTCACTTTTCCACTGCTGTTGGCCGCGTCGATCGTCATGACGATTGCGTGCGTGGCGCTAGGCGTATTTCCTTTGTGAGCTTCATCGAATGGATGAGACCAGCATGACCGTTACTCAAGATCGAGGACGCGTGGTCCGCATCGGCGCGGGCGCGGGTTATTCGGGCGACCGGATCGAGCCGGCGGTCGAGTTGGCCGAACACGGCGCGCTCGATTACCTCGTGTTCGAATGCCTGGCCGAGCGGACCATCGCGATTGCGCAGCAGGCTCGACGACAGGATCCGCAACTTGGGTACGACCCGCTGCTCGAAGCGCGAATGAAAGCCGTGCTGCCCGCCGCGATCCGCAACGGCGTGCGGATCATCTCGAACATGGGCGCGGCGAACCCGCTGGCCGCGGCGCGCAAAACCGCGCAAATCGCGCGTTCGCTCGGACTGGGCGACGTGAAGATCGCGGCCGTCACCGGTGACGATGTGCTCGATGTCGTGCAGCGCGGCGATTTCACGTTCGAGGAATCGGGCGAACGCGTGGCGTCATATCGCGATCGCATTGTCTCGGCGAATGCCTATCTTGGCGCGGCGCCGATCGTCGCGGCGCTCGCAGCGGGCGCGCAAATCGTGATGACCGGCCGCGTGGCCGATCCCTCGCTTTTCACCGCGCCGCTGATTCATAGGTTCGGTTGGAACATGGACGACTGGGACACGCTCGGTCAGGCAACCGTGGTCGGGCATCTGCTCGAGTGCGCGGGGCAGATCACGGGCGGCTATTTCGCCGATCCGGGTTTCAAGGACGTTCCCAATCTGGCGAGACTCGGCTTTCCGATCGGGGAAGTGGCGGCGGACGGATCGGTTGTCATCAGCAAGGTGCCTCATGCGGGAGGACGCGTGACCGAAGCCACTTGCAAGGAACAGTTGCTCTATGAAATCCACGATCCGCAGCGTTACTTGCAGCCCGATGTCGTCGCCGATTTCTCTAACGTATGCGTGAATGAAGAGGCGTCGGACCGTGTCCGCGTTACAGGCGGGCGCGGCTCACCGCGCACCGATACGTTGAAGGCATCCGTGGCCTACGTCGACGGGTTTATCGGTGAAGGGCAAATTTCATACGCGGGTCCGGGCGCGGTGGCGCGTGCGCGGCTCGCGCTGGATATCGTCCGCGAACGGCTCGCGTTGACCGGTGTGCAAACGAGCGAGTTGCGGTTCGATCTGATCGGCGTGAACGCGTTGCACGGCGAAACGGCGGGCGCGCGCGGCGCGGAACCCTATGAAGTGCGTGCGCGGGTGGCGGGACGCACGGCGTCGCTGGCCGAGGCGGTGCGGATCGGCAATGAAGTCGAGACGCTTTATACCAACGGTCCGGCGGGCGGCGGCGGAGTGACGAAGTCGACACGCGAAGTGGTGGCGGTGCAATCGGTGCTATTGCTGCGCGCGTCCACGAATCCGACTTTCTCGTTTGTGGAGGCGTGACATGAAGCTACGCGAACTGGCCCATTCGCGCACGGGCGATAAGGGCAATACGTTGAACGTGTCCGTCATTTGTCATGACGCGCGGCATTACGATCTTCTGCGGAAGGTGCTGACCTCGGAGCGCGTGAAGGCGTTTTTGAGCGACGTCGTGCTCGGCGACGTGGTGCGCTATGAATTGCCTCGCCTCGCCGCGTTCAACTTCGTATTGGGGAGGGCGCTCGGCGGCGGCGTAACGCGTTCGCTCGCTCTCGACGCGCATGGCAAATCGCTGAGTTCCGCGTTGATGGATCTGGAGATCGACGAGGAAGCGGGCCTTTAGCCCGCGACGTGCACCTGAAGCAGGTACGGAAGGCCGGCGCCGAGTTCGGATACGCCGAGCAACAGCAACGCGCCGCCGAGCAATAGCAGCAGCGGATTGATTCGTGTGCTCAGCAACAGCGCCATTGAAGCGAGGGCAATCGCCTTGGCCGGCATGCCGCCGTCGAGCGACTTCAGCAGCACCCAGCCCGCTGCGAGGATCATGCCCGATGCAACGGGACGCAGGCCGCGTTCGAGCGCGAGTTGCCAGGGCGCGCCCTGATAACGCGTCCAGACGTGCGTGACGCCGTAGATCAGCAAGCCGGTGGGCGCGAGCAGCGCGAGCGTCGCCACGACGGCGCCCCAGAACCCGGCGATTTGCCAGCCGATCAACGTGGCGAGCAGCGATCCGGGGCCGGGCGCCATGCGCGAAATGGCGAAGTCGGCGGCGAATTGGCCATGCGTCATCCAGCCGTGGACGTCCACGACCTGCCGCTGGATATCGGCGATGATGGCCTGGCCGCCGCCTATCGTCACCAGCGACAGCGGCGCAAAGACCGCCGCAAGCTGCACGAGAACGCGTGTCGACATGTCTATGCCTTGCGGAGTTGGGTGCGGAGTTTGGTGTACTCGGACAGCACGCTCAAGCCGCCCGCGCCTGTCACGACCCATACCAGCGGCAAGCGCAAAACGCCGATCGCGACAAACGTGCCGGCGAGAAAGAGCATGGGCAACAGCGTGCGCGGCACGCGGCGCGCGGTGGTCACGCCCATCGACAGCGACAGGCCCGTGGCCGCTGCCGCCGCGCCCGCAAGCAGGACATGAGCGGGCGGAAAATGAAGCAGATAGGTGAAGGCCGTGCCGAGAATGATGATGAAAACGGCGGGCGGAACGATGATTCCCGTGACCGCGAGCAGCGCGCCGCGCCAGCCGAGCAGCCGGTGTCCGATCCAGATCGCCATGTTCTTCACGTTGATGCCCGGCAGCGCTTGTGAAATTGCCAGGCCGTTCAGGAAGTCTTCCTCGCTGATCCAGTGGCGCTCTTGCACGAATTCCCGCAGAAGCCAGCCGCTCAAACCACCGCCGAAGCTCGTGAGTCCGATCCGGCTGAAGATGAGGAATAGCCCGGTTAGCGTGGGCGGTCCGCTTGCGTTAGCCGTTTGCTTGGACATCGAATCTTCCAGTCAGATTGACGTAGGGCGTATGAAATTATTTTGGCGATCGCCGTGGCCGACTGCGTGTGTGCGGCTGGAAAATTATAGCAACGGTGGTTTGGTGGCAGGGCTGTGCTTCGTCGTTCGATGAAACTGCTCGATGAACAGTTACGGCGTAGAATCGCCGGGACTCAATTCCATTGGAGAGTTGTATGGTGAATGAAATGGCAGTAATCGAAATCGCGCCGGGAAAAGATGCGGAGTTCCAGGCCGGCGTCGCACAGGCAATACCGCTGTTCAATCGGGCGCGCGGCTGCAAGGGCGTCGAGCTTCATCGAACCGTCGAACAGCCGAACCGTTATGTTCTGCTCGTTCAGTGGGATACGCTGGAAGATCACATGGTGCACTTCCGCGAGTCCGATGACTTTCAGGAATGGCGTCGACTTGTCGGGCCGTTTTTTGACAAGCCGCCGGTGGTGACGCATACAGAAGTTGTGGTGAAGTAGGGGGGCTTTTCGTCAAGACCCTGTGCACTGACACAAATATGACGATGACGGCCGTTCAGCCCGGGAGTCTTCGCCCATACCAGATAAGAAAACGGCCACGTCGGACATTCCGGCGTGGCCGCTTCACTTTTCGAATTTAGCCGAGCTGCATGTACTTGATCGCGGCCTGGCCATGGATGCTGTAGTGCGAGTCCGCGCAGGCCGAAAAACTCAAACCCCCACAGCAACACTATCCCTGATCACGCCCTCAAGAATAACCATGGCTTCATCAAAAACCGAGTCCTGAATGGTGAGCGGGAACAGAAACCGAACCACGTTCGAATAGACACCACACACCAGCAGCAACAAGCCACGCTCGAGCGCGCGACTTTGCACGCGCCTGGTAAATTCCGCGTCGGGCTCGGTGCTGCCCGCCTTGCAAAACTCGACCGCCACCATGCCGCCCGGCCCGCGCACATCGGCGATTTGCGGCACTTCGCCTTGCAGCGCGATCAGCTTCGCCTTCACGCGGTCACCCAACACCGTGGCGCGCTCGCAAAGCTTTTCTTCGTCGATGATATCGAGCACGGCATGCGCGGCGGCAATCGCCAAAGGATTGCCGGCATACGTGCCGCCGAGGCCGCCCGGCGCCGCCGCGTCCATCACATCGGCGCGACCGACCACGCCCGACAACGGCATGCCGCCCGCGAGGCTCTTCGCCATCGTCATCAGATCGGGCACCACGTCATGGTGATGCATCGCAAACAGCTTGCCGGTGCGCGCAAAACCCGTTTGCACTTCGTCGGCGATCAGCAGAATGCCATGCTCGTTGCACAGCTTGCGCAATGCGCGCACGAACTCGGCCGGCGCCGAATAGAAACCGCCTTCACCCTGAACCGGTTCGAAAATGATCGCCGCCACGCGCTTCGGGTCGATGTCGGCCTTGAACAAAGCGTCGATCGCCTTCAACGAATCGGCGGTAGTCACGCCGTGCAGCGGATTCGGGAACGGCGCATGGAACACATCGGACGGGAACGGACCGAAGCCGATCTTGTACGGCGCGACCTTGCCGGTCAGCGCCATGCCCATCAACGTGCGGCCATGAAAGCCGCCGGTGAACGCGATCACGCCCGGACGGCCGGTCGCGGCGCGCGCGATCTTGATCGCGTTTTCGACGGCTTCCGCGCCGGTCGTGAAGAATGCGGTCTTCTTCGGATAGTCGCCCGGTGCGCGCTGGTTGATCTTCTCCGCCAGTTCGACATACGACGCGTACGGCACGATCTGATACGCGGTGTGCGTGAAGTGATCGAGCTGATCGCGGATCGCGGCGAGAATTTTCGGGTGACGGTGGCCCGTATTGCAGACGGCGATGCCCGCGGCGAAGTCGATGAAACGGCGGCCCTCGACGTCCCACAGTTCGGCGTTCTCGGCGCGCTCGGCGTAGAAATCGCACATCACGCCGACACCGCGCGGCGTGGCGGCGTCCTTGCGGCTCTTCAATTCTGCATTCTTCATCGTGATCTCCGGCGCTCCTCGGTTTTTTGCGGACGCCGCGCTTAAGCGGCACATGCAGCGACTATAATGAGATTTGGCTCTCAACTTCAGAGCCATTTCAATAAAAATGTAGGAGCCACTGATGCGCGCGAGTGTGTTGTCCGATTGGCTGGCGCAGCGCCTCGATCGCGGCAACGGCCAGCCGATCTATCGTCAACTGCATCGGCTGCTGCAACAGGCGATCCTGTCGCGCGAACTGCCGGCGGGCGCCAAGGTGCCGTCGTCGCGTTTGCTGGCCAAGGAGTTGGGCATCGGGCGTAACACCGTCACGCAGGTGTACGAGCAGTTGGCGCTCGAAGGCTATGTGAATTCGGCGACCGGCAGCGGCACCTTCGTTGCCGATAGCGCGCCGGACGAGATCGTCGGCGGGCCGGATGCCGACGCGGCGATCGCGCGCCCCGCGCCGTCGAACTCACCGCTGTCCTCGCCGTTGCCGGCAAAGCGCGCGCTGTCCACGCGCGGCGCGCGGCTGATCGCGGGCGCCGGCGTGTCGAAGCGTCAATGGGGCGCGTTCATGCCGGGCGTGCCGGACGTCACGAAGTTTCCCGCGCGCGTGTGGAGTCGCCTGCACAACAAGTATTGGCGCCGGCTGCGCCCGGATCTGTTGACCTACGCGCCGGGCGGCGGCCTGGCGTCGCTGCGCCACGCGCTGGCCGACTATCTGCGCACCTCGCGCTCGGTGCGCTGCACGCCCGAGCAGATCATCATCACGACGGGCATTCATCAGTCGGTCGATCTTGCCGTGCGTCTGCTGTCCGATCCGGGCGACGTGATCTGGACCGAGGACCCGTGCTATTGGGGCGTGCGCAGCGTGATGCACGTTTCCGGGCTGCAATCGCGGCCGATCGCCGTCGACGAGGAAGGCATCAATCCATCTGCCGACGACCTCGCGCAGCCGCCCAGGCTGATGCTCGTCACGCCGTCGCATCAATATCCGCTCGGCATGGTGATGAGCCTCGCGCGCCGCCGCATGCTGCTCGAATACGCGCGGCAAAACCAATGCTGGATCATCGAGGACGACTACGACAGCGAATTCCGTTACGGCAGCCGGCCGCTGGCGTCGCTGCAAGGTCTGGACACCTCTGGGCAGGTGATTTACGTGGGCAGCTTCGGCAAGACGCTGTTTCCCGGCTTGCGCATCGGCTACCTGGTCGCGCCGGAAGCGCTGGCGGAGAGCTTTGCCACGGCGAGCGCCGAACTGTATCGCGAGGGACAATTGCTGCAACAGGCCATGCTCGCGGAGTTCATCGACGAAGGGCATTTCACCTCGCATATCCGCAAGATGCGCACGCTTTACGGGCAGCGTCGCCAGAGTCTGCTCGACGCCGCCGCGCGCCGTTATGGCGACGCGTTGCCGGCGGTGGGCGGCGATGCCGGCTTGCATCTGGTGATGCAACTGCCGCCAGGCAGCGACGACCGCGCGGTGGCAGCCGCGGCGCTGGAGCGCAATATCGTCGTGCGGCCGTTGTCGGGGTATTACGCGCAACCGTCGCTGGCGCCGTCGGGTTTGCTGATCGGCTATGCGTGCGTGCCGGATGAGGACATCGCGCCGGCTTTCAATACGCTGGGTGGTGCGATTGATGCGACGTTGGTGGAGTTGGCGTGAGGGGCTCGCGGACGACACTTCGGCTTGCACACTGCAATCACCCCCCAAACCCTCAAGTCACCCGCTCACGCAGCCACGCCGACGCCAGATCGATCACCGTCACGACCACCACCACCATCAGCATCACCGCAGCGGTCTGCGCATAGTTGAACGAGCGGATAGCCTCGTACAGCACCACGCCGATTCCGCCCGCGCCGACCATGCCGACCACCATCGCCGAGCGCACGTTCGATTCGAAGCGATACAACGCGTAAGAGATCCACAACGGCAGCACTTGCGGCAGCACGGCATAAACGATTTCGTCGACACTGGTCGCGCCGGTTGCGCGCACGCCTTCGGCCGGACGCGGATCGATGGCCTCGACCGCCTCCGCGAAGAGCTTGGCGAGCACGCCCGTGGTATGCACCCACAGCGCCAGCACGCCGGCGAAAGGACCGAGGCCGACCGCGACGATGAACAGCATCGCGAACACCATTTCATTGATCGCGCGGCAGGCGTCCATCACGCGGCGCATGGGCTGCACGATCCACGCCGGCGCGATGTTGTGCGCCGACATCAAGCCGCACGGCACCGCGCAGACGAGCGAGAGCGCGGTGCCCCACACCGCCACCGAAAGCGTCACGTACATCTCGTGCAGATAGTTGCGCCATTCGCTGAAATCCGGCGGGAAGAAGTCCTTGGCGAACTGGCCCATGTTGCCGGAGTCGCTCAGCAAATCCAGCGGACGCATGTCGGCGCCGTGCCATGCGCCGCCCAGCACCGCAAGCACCGCGATCCAGCCGACCAGCGACAGCCAGCCGCGCTTGCCCGCGGCGGGCGGGCCATGACGCGCCGCCCGCGCGGCGAGCGCTTCGTTCGCGCGAGCCGGCGACGTGATCAGATCGGCCGTGTTCATTGCTTCGATTGCACGTTGCCGAGCGCGGCGAGCTTCGCGTCGAGCGCGGCCAACTGGGTCTTGCGGTCGTCGTCGGAGAGATGCGTGTCGCTCTCGATCTTCTGCTTCTGCTGGAACAGCGCAACCTGGCGGATCGGCAGCAACTGCGCATCCGACGACGCCGCGAAGCCGCCATAGCCGGTAATCGCGGCCATCACCGCTTTTTCGCGCGGATCGGTCTTCGCATAGTTCAGGAAGAAGTTGCGCAGCTTGTCCTTGGTCGCTTGCGGCAGATCCTTGCGCCACACGAGCGGATCGGACGGAATCAGCGGCGAGGTCCACAGCACGCGGACTTGCGCGAACTTGTCCGGGTGCTGCTTTTTCAGCGTGTCGAGCATCTCGGTGTTGTTGGTGGCGATGTCGATCTTGTTGTTCACCACGGCGAGCAGATTCGCCTCGTGGCTCGACGGCAGCACCGTCTTGAACGACGTCTTCACCGGCACATTGCGTTGGGCGAAGAGGTAATAGCCGGGAATCAGCGTGCCCGATGTGGAGTTGGGGTCGCCGAAACCGAGCGTGACGTCCCTGGTGTTTTTGAATACGTCGTCGAGCGTCTTGAAGCGGCTGTTCACGTTGGTGACCAGCACGGAGTAGTAACCGGCGTCGCCGTTGGCATACAGGACCTTCGCGAACACTTCGCCTTGCGAGCGATCCACCGCTTCGATCGCCGACGCATTGCCGAAATAGCCGACCTGTACCTTGTTAAAGCGCATGCCTTCGATAATGCCGGCGTAGTCCGTCGCGAAGAATGCCTTCACGTTCAGGCCGGTTTGCCGGTTCATGTCCTCGATCAGCGGTTCCCAGCGCTGTTTGAGCACCGAGGACGAATCCGTCGAGATGATGCCGAGGTTGATGTCCTCGGCTTGCGCGGTAGCGACGCAGGCAAGGGCCGCCGCGCCGAGCGTCAGCGTGATCAATGAACGCAGGAGTTTCATCGGTTGAGGTCCGGTTGAATGAACACAGTGGATTGATTGGCGCACTCAGTTCGAGTGTGCCGGGTCGAGGGCGAACGCGTAGCGCGTCGCGGTGGATGGGGGTCCTGGAGCCGCGCGCTGCTATCCATGCCGGCGGCGTTGCTTGCGGTGCCGGTCGCGCCAGGGTCCGCGTCATCGAGCAGTTCGTGGACGTCGTCGCCATAGAGCTGCTTGAGCAGCGCGGGGCTGAGCGCCGCCGAGGGGCCGTCGTACACCACCTTGCCGCGCCGCAGCGCGACGGTGCGCGGGCAATACTGCATGGCGAAGTCGACCTGATGCAGCGACACCAGCACCGTGAGCCGATGTTCGGCGTTCAGCGTGCGCAGCATGTCCATTACGCGGCGCGACGATTCGGGGTCGAGCGAGGCGATCGGTTCGTCGGCGAGCACGATGCGCGCGCGCTGCACCAGCGCCCGC
Source organism: Paraburkholderia terricola (assembly GCF_003330825.1). NCBI lineage: Bacteria > Pseudomonadati > Pseudomonadota > Betaproteobacteria > Burkholderiales > Burkholderiaceae > Paraburkholderia > Paraburkholderia terricola. The sequence continues at coordinate 465,179 of NZ_CP024942.1, read as the reverse complement.
GCCAGGGCCGCGCGTTGCTGCTGTCCGCCGGAGAGGTTCGCGGCGCGCTCGCGCGCGTGTTCGCCGATGCCGACTTCGTTGAGCGCGGCCATCGACAGGGCCCGCTCCGGGCCCGGAAAACGCCCGGTGAGACGGCGCCACCACGGCAGCCGCGACAGCGCACCGATCAGCACGTTGGTCTCGACGGAAAGCCGGTTCACCAGATTGAATTGCTGAAACACGAAGCCGATGTCGCGGCGAATGCTGCGCACTTCCCGCACGATCCGGCCGTTCTGCTGAATCGGCCGGCCGAGAATCGCGATTTGCGAGGGCTGCGCATCCGAGGCCGTGAAGCCCGCGATATGCCGCAACAGCGTGGACTTGCCCGAGCCCGACGCGCCGATCAACGCAACCATCTCGCCGGGCTCGACGCGCAGATCGATTTCGTCCAGGGCCTTGCGGCCGTTGCTGAACGTCTTGCTCAACCGTTCGATACGGATTGCGTCCGGCGTGGCTTCCATGAGTACCTCTTTTCCGGCCGCTACGGGCCTGTGTGGACTCATTCTAGAAAGCGTCTGTGACGGTTGAGTGAAGGCATCGTAACGTCTAGACGACTACATCTCCGTGAATGTTTTCCGCCGTCGAAAAAGGCCGCACCCAAGGCGCACCCAGAGCATTCCTTCGAGCGGAAAATGACATACGGATGACACGCTTTGCAACTAGCCCTCACGCAACCGGCATGATCGCGCGGCGCCAGGCTATATTGCGTCTGCGGCTCGCCGCCCCCCATAACCTCGCAGTTCCATTCGACGTCGTCATGCAGCCTTTGAGCTTTCTTCCCGACAGTTTCGCGGAGTATGAAGATCTCAAGACGATTCTCGAGCAGGGCAGCGCCAGCTTCGAGATCCGTTCTGTCTGCGAGACGACGGTGCGTGGCCGGCAATTCACCGTGCACACGGCGAGTATCGGCTCGACCGATCCGCTCGCGCCCGCGATCGGATTCTTCGGCGGCATTCACGGACTCGAACGCATCGGCTCGCAACTCGTACTCGACTACATGCGCGCGCTGCTCGCGCGCCTCGAATGGGATGAGTTGCTGGTGCGGCAATTGCAGTCGATTCGTCTGGTCTTCATGCCGATCGTCAATCCCGGCGGCATGTGGGCGGCGACGCGCGCCAATCCGAACGGCGTCGACCTGATGCGCAACGCGCCGCAGAACGCCGACGAACGCGTGCCGCTGCTCGCGGGCGGTCAGCGCGTGGGCGCCTGGCTGCCGTGGTATCGCGGCCGCCACGGCGAGCCGATGGAGCCGGAAGCCGCGGCGCTCCTGCAAGTGGTGGAAAGCGAACTGGCGGCGCGGCCCTTGAGTATCGCGCTCGATTGCCACTCCGGTTATGGCTGGACCGACAGCATCTGGTTTCCCTACGCGCGCACTCGCAAACTGATGCCGCATCTGCCGGAAATGTACGTGCTGAAAACGATGTTCGAGCGCTCGCATCCGCATCATGGCTACACGTTCGAACCGCAGAGCCATCAGTATCTGCTGCACGGCGATCTATGGGACTTCGCGTATGACCGCACGCCGGCCCCCAACGTATTCCTGCCGATGACACTCGAACTCGGCTCGTGGCTGTGGATCAAGAAGAATCCGCGCCAGCTCTTTTCGCGTCAGGGCATGTTCAATCCGGTGAAGGCGCATCGCACCGCGCGCGTGCTGCGGCGTCACGCGAACCTGCTCGACTTTCTCGCGCGCGCGGCTTTCTCGTCGCAACGCTGGCTGCCGCAGGGCAACCGTCGCGAGGCATTGCTGCAAAGCGCGATCGACCACTGGTACAAATCGGACGCCCCATGAGCACGTGGATCCTGCTGCGCGGACTCACGCGCGAAACGCGCCACTGGGGCCGCCTGCCCGACGCGCTGCGCGAAGCCATTGGCGGCGAGCGCCTGTTGCTGCTCGATCTGCCGGGCAACGGCGAGTTCGCGCAGGCGCGCGCGCCGGCCACGGTCGCGGAGATGGTCAGCTTCGTGCGGATTGCCGCTTTGCAAAGCGGGGCGAGCGTCCCATACCGCGTGCTGGCGATGTCGCTCGGCGGCATGGTGGCGACGGAGTGGGCGCAACGTCATCCCGCCGAGATCGAACGGCTCGTGCTGATCAACACCAGCATGCGGCCGTTCAGCCGCATGCATGAGCGGCTGCGTCCCTCGGCATGGCCGGGGCTCGCGGGCGTTGCGGCGCATTGGCGCGACGCGCCGTGCGCGGAGCGTGGCATTCATCGGTTGACGTGCAATAACGTCGGCACGCTGAACGCCGATCTCGACGCATGGAGCGAGATTCGCCGCAGCGCGCCGGTGAGCCGCGGCAATGCGTTGCGGCAACTCTGGGCCGCCGCGCGTTTTCGCGCGGCGGCCGTCAGGCCGGACTGCCCGCTGCTGGTTCTATCATCGCGTGGCGACAAGCTCGTGAACCCGGCATGTTCGTCGAAGCTCGCGGCCGCGTGGGGCGCGACGCATCGCGAGCATCCGTGGGCCGGTCACGATCTGCCGCACGACGACCCCGCGTGGATCGGCGCTCAGGTCCATGCGTGGCTCGCGCAACAGCCCGCCGTTTCGAAGGCTGTGCTTTAACCGGGGCAGCGGGTATAACCTAAGTGGGGTCGCGCATCGCATCGCGGGGCGGCAGGCGCATAATCCCCATTCAGACGTTGAGACGTTGCATGCGAATCGGGCGAATACGCGCCATTGCCGCCAGCCGGGGGAGTTCATCATGCAAGCAAAGAACGAAGAAGCCGTCACGCATTTGCTGAACGATGTCGTCGAGTTTGCGAGGGGGCGCTTGCCCGAGCCGACCTTCAACGTCGTCGATCCTTTCCTGCGGCACTACTACGACTTCGTCGACGCCGACGATCTGCAAAGCCGCTCGATTGCCGATCTGTACGGCGCGGCGCTCGCGCATTGGCAAACCGCGCAGCGCTTCGTGCCGGGCAGCGAACGGCTGCGCGTCTATAACCCGATCCTCGAACAGCACGGCTGGCACTCCGATCACACGGTGATCGAGATCGTCAACGACGACATGCCGTTTCTCGTCGATTCGGTATCGATGTCGGTGAACCGTCATGGGCTCGCGCTGCACTCGGTCGTGCATCCGGTGTTTCGCATCTGGCGTGGACCCGACGGCGGCATCGAACGCGTGAGCCAGGGCGCCGAGGACGCCGCCGATACGCGCTCGCAGCTCACGTCGTTCATCCACTTCGAAGTGGACCGTTGCGGCGATGCGGCAAAGCTCGACGCGTTGCGCGAGGAAATCGCCGGCGTGCTGCGCGACGTGCGCGCCGCGGTTGAAGACTGGCCGAAGATCGTCGAACTCGCGCGCGCCACCATCAAGGGCATGAAGGCCGGCGAGGGCGGGCCGGAAGGTCTGGAGGCGCGCGCGTTCCTCGAATGGATGGTGGCCGATCACTTCACCTTTCTCGGCCAGCGCGACTACGAACTGGTGCAGCACGACCTCGGCTACGGTTTGCGCGCGGTGCCGGGCTCCGGCCTCGGCATCCTGCGCGATGCGCTGCGAACTGCTGGCGCGGCCGAAGTCACGTCCTTGCCGCCGGCCGCCGCCGAGATCATCTCCAGTTCGTCGCCGATCTTTCTGACCAAGGCCAATTCGCGCGCGACGGTGCACCGGCCCGGCTATCTCGACTATGTCGGCATCAAGCTGACCGGCGCGGACGGCAAGGTGGCGGGCGAGCGGCGTTTCATCGGCCTCTATACGTCCACCGCGTATTTCGTGTCGGCCTCGGAGATTCCGATCGTGCGGCGCAAATGCGCGAATATCGTGCGAAGGGCGGGATTCCTGCCGAAAGGTCATCTCGCCAAATCGCTGGTGACGGTGCTCGAAACCTATCCGCGTGACGAGCTTTTTCAGGCCGACGAGAATCAGCTCTACGACACCGCGCTCGGCGTGCTGCGTTTGCAGGAACATCAGCGCACGCGCCTGTTCGTGCGGCGCGACCGCTTCGACCGTTTCGTGTCGTGCCTCGTGTTCGTGCCGCGTGACAAGTACAACACCGACCTGCGCCAGCGCATTGCGAATCTGCTGGCCGACGCCTTCAACGGCGCCAGTGTCGAATTCACGCCGCTGCTTTCGGAGTCGACGCTCGCGCGCATTCACTTTGTGGTGCATGCCAAGCCGGGCGGCATGCCCAATGTGGACACGCGCGAACTCGAAGCACGGCTCGTGCAGGTCGCGCGCCGCTGGCAGGACGATCTCGCCGACGCGTTGCTCGATGCGTTCGGCGAAGAGCAGGGCAACCGTCTGCTGCAACGTTACGCGGATTCGTTTCCGCCCGGCTATCGCGACGATTACCCCGCCCGCACCGCGGTGCGCGACATCGAGTTGATCGAGCGCGTGCAGGGCAGCGAGCGCCTCGCGATGAACCTGTACCGTCCGATCGAAGCGGGACCGCGCGCGTTCCGCTTCAAGGTGTATCGCGCGGGGCAGCCGATCGCGTTGTCGCGCAGCTTGCCGATGCTCGAACATCTGGGCGTGCGTGTCGATGAAGAACGGCCTTATCTGATCGAGGCGTTGGGCGCCACGCCCGCGTGGATTCACGACTTCGGCCTCGAACTCGCGGACGACGCGGAATTCGACATCGAGCGCGTGAAGGATCTCTTCGAGGAAGCGTTCGAACAGGTGTGGACCGGCGCGATAGAAAGCGACGATTTCAACCGCCTCGTCTTGCGCGCGCAACTGAATGCGCGCGAGGTGACGATACTGCGCGCTTACGCCAAGTACTTGCGCCAAGTAGGTTCCACATTCAGCGACGCTTATATCGAACGCGCGGTGACCGGCAACCCGGCGATCGCGCGCATGCTGGTGGAACTGTTCGTCGCGCGCTTCGATCCGGTATTGGGCGATACGCGCGAGGCGCGCATCGACGGCTGGCTGAAGAAGATAGATAGCGCGCTCGACCAGGTGCCGAATCTCGACGAGGACCGGATACTCCGGCAATTCCTCGGCGTCATCAAGGCCACGCAGCGCACGAACTACTATCGTTTCGACGCCGACGGACATCCGAAACCGTACCTCTCGTTCAAGTTCGATCCGGCGCAAGTGCCCGGCTTGCCCGAGCCGAAACCGATGTTCGAGATCTGGGTTTATTCACCGCGCGTGGAAGGCGTGCATTTGCGCGGCGGGCGTGTGGCGCGCGGCGGCTTGCGCTGGTCGGACCGGCGCGAGGACTTCCGCACGGAAGTGCTCGGGCTGATGAAGGCGCAGATGGTGAAGAACGTGGTGATCGTGCCGGTCGGCTCCAAGGGCGGCTTCGTCGTGAAGAATCCGCCGCCGCAAAGCGAGCGCGACGCGTGGATGCGTGAAGGCGTGGCGTGCTATCAGACCTTTTTGCGCGGCCTGCTCGATCTGACGGACAACCTCTCGGGCACGGCGCTGGCGCCGCCGCCCGAGGTGGTGCGGCACGATCCCGACGACCCGTATCTGGTGGTGGCCGCCGACAAAGGCACCGCCACCTTCTCCGACTACGCCAACGCGATCTCACAGGAATACGGTTTCTGGCTCGACGACGCGTTCGCGTCGGGCGGCTCGGTCGGCTACGACCACAAGAAAATGGCGATCACCGCGCGCGGCGCGTGGGAGTCGGTCAAGCGGCACTTCCGCGAAATGGGCGTCGATACGCAGACAACGGATTTCACCGTGGTCGGCGTCGGCGACATGTCGGGCGACGTGTTCGGCAACGGCATGCTGCTGTCGCCGCATATCAAGCTCGTCGCCGCGTTCGATCACCGGCATATCTTTCTCGACCCGAATCCCGATCCGGCGGTCAGTCTTGCCGAGCGCGGGCGGCTCTTCGTTCTCGACCGGTCGAGCTGGGCCGATTACGATCCCTCGCTGATCTCTGCGGGCGGCGGCGTGTTTCCGCGCACGGCCAAGACGATTCCGCTCTCGCCGGCGGTGCAGGCGGCGCTCGGCATCAGCGCGGCGGCGCTCGCGCCCGCTGAACTGATGCGCGCGATTCTGCAGGCGCCGGTCGATCTGCTCTATAACGGCGGCATCGGCACCTATGTGAAGGCGAGCCGCGAGACGCATCTGCAAGTCGGCGACCGCGCCAACGACGCGATCCGCGTGAACGGCGCGGATCTGCGCTGCAAGGTGGTGGCCGAGGGCGGCAATCTCGGTCTCACGCAACTCGGGCGCATCGAATTCGCGCAGCGCGGCGGCCGCATCAATACCGATGCGATCGACAATTCCGCGGGCGTCGACTGCTCGGACCACGAGGTCAACATCAAGATTCTGCTGGGCCTCGTCGTCGCGGATGGGGAAATGACCGAGAAGCAGCGCAATGCGCTGCTCGCGGAAATGACCGACGAAGTGGGCCTGCTCGTGTTGCAGGACAACTATTACCAGACGCAGGCGCTGTCGATCGCGGGCCGCTACAGCGTCGAACTGTTCGATGCCGAGGCGCGCCTGATGCGCTACCTCGAACGCGCGGGCCGGCTGAATCGCGCGATCGAGTTTCTGCCCTCCGATGAGGAAGTCGTCGAACGGCTCACCGCGAGACAAGGTCTCACCACGCCCGAACGCGCGGTGCTGCTCGCCTATAGCAAGATGTGGCTGTACGACGCGCTGCTCGAATCGTCGATGCCGGAAGACCCGCTCGTCGCCGACATGCTGGTCGACTATTTTCCGAAACCGTTGCGGCAACGCTTCAGCGAGCCGATGCAGCGCCACCCGTTGCGCCGCGAAATTCTCGCGACGCATCTGACCAACGCGTTGGTGAACCGTGTGGGTTGCGAGTTCGTGCATCGCCTGATGGAAGAAACCGATGCGCAGCCGGGCGCCATCGTGCGCGCCTGCATCATGGCGCGCGACGTGTTCGATCTCGACGACGTATGGCGCAGCATCGACGCGCTCGATAACCGCGTCGCCGACGACGTGCAGGCGCGCATGTTCGTCGAGGTCGCGCGGCTCGTGGAGCATTCGGCGTTGTGGTTCCTGCGGCATTTGCAAGCGGGCGCGATCAGCGAGGGCGATGTGGCCGATTTGCTCGCGCGCTGCCGCGACGCCGCGCAACGCCTCGCGCCGCAATGGCCCGCGCTGTTGCCGGGCGCCGATCTCGAAGCGCTGTCCGAGCGCCAGCGCGTGCTGGTGGATGCGGGCGTCGATAGCGAGTTGGCGGTGCGGATCGCAAGCGGCGAGATTTCGGCGGCTCTGCTCGACATCGCCGAAGTGGCGTCGACCTGCGCGCGCAGCCTCGAACTGGTGGCGGGCGTCTACTTCGCGCTCGGCACGCTGCTCAACTACGGCTGGATCAGCGAGCGCGCGGCTTCACTGCCGGCGCCGTCGCACTGGGACATGCTGGCGCGCGCCACGGCGCTGGCCGAACTGGGGCGCCTCAAACGCGCGCTGACCACGAGCGCATTGGCCCATGCCGACGAAGCGTCGACGCCCGATACGTTGGTTCAGGCATGGCGTGAGAAGCGCGCCGCGCAACTGGAGCGCTATGCGCGGCTGCTTGCCGATCTGCGGGCCACGGGCGGCGCGAGCCTGTCGATGCTGCTGGTGATCGTGCGTGAGATGGCGGCGTTGGAGCGGGCCTAGGACGGCGGAAGGTGCGCGAGCGCGCAGGCGGTGGGCAGGGTACACGAAGATGCAAGGCAACACCGGGGTTGGACGCATGCCGCCCGGCATGTCCATAATACGGGCTGTTGCCAACTGAAAGCGCTCTGCAAACCCACGGGATCCTCTCACCGACGATGAAAGAAGAATCGCCGAAAGCCATTATCTACGCGCTCGCCGCCAACTTTGGCATCGCCATTTGCAAGTTCGCCGCGGCCGCCTTCACCGGCTCAGGCTCGATGTTCGCGGAAGCCATTCACTCGAGCGCCGACTGCGGAAACCAACTGCTGCTGCTATTCGGTCTGCGTCAGGCGCGCAAGCCGGCGAGCCTGTTGCATCCGATGGGCGGCGGCCGCGCAATCTATTTCTATTCGCTGCTCGTCGCGCTGCTGCTGTTCTTCGTGGGCGGCGCGTTTTCGGTGTATGAGGGCGTACACCGTCTGATCGTGCACGAGCCCTTGCAGTATGCGTATGTGGCGCTCGTGGTGCTCGGCATTTCGGTGGTGCTCGAAGCGCTGTCGCTGTGGGGGGCGATCAAGGAAATCCGCAAGACCAATCCCGACAAAAGCCTGTGGCGCTGGTTTCGGGAGACGCGCGAATCCGAACTGCTGGTGGTGGCGGGCGAGGACATCGCCGCCCTGGCGGGTCTCGCGATAGCCTTCGTCGCCGTGCTGCTGACGATGATAACGGGCAACGCCGTCTACGACGCGTTGGGCTCGGTCGCCGTCGGCTTGCTGCTGATGGTGATCGCGTGGGCGGTCGCGCGCGAAGTGAAGTCGATGATCGTCGGCGAATCGGCGAGCCCCGAAGTGCGCCGCGCGATCGAGGCGCATCTGCGCGCGCGCCGCGAGATTCGCAGCATCATCAACATCATTACGATGCAATGGGGCCGTCAGGTGGTGGTGGCGGTGCAGGCGGAAATGATCGACTACCCGAGCGGCCGCGCGATGGTGGATGCGATCAACGTGATCGAAGCGGACTTGCAGGCCGCGTTTCCGCAAGTGCGCTGGGTGTTTTTCGAACCAGACGTGCCGCGCGGTTGAGACAGGGTTTGCGCCGCCGGGGCGGCGCTTTCCAACATACCGCTTATTTGAAGCCCGTCACCGCGTGCGGCACATACAGTTCTTCGAGCAGGCGAATTTCATCGTCGCTCAGATTCAGCGAGAGAGCGGCCACCGCGTCGTCCAGATGATGCAGCTTCGTCGCACCCACGATCGGCGCGGTAATCGGCTTCTTCTGCAAGACCCACGCTAGCGCGACTTGCGCCCGCGGCACGCCCCGCTCGGCGGCGATCCGGCTCACCCGCTCGACGATCTGGCGATCCGCGTCCTCGGTTTGCGCGTACAGCGTGCGGCCGAATTCGTCGGTCTCGGAGCGCGCGCTTTCGGTGTTCCAGTCGCGCGTCAAACGTCCGCGCGCGAGCGGGCTCCACGGAATCACGCCGATGCCCTCGCTTTCGCACAGCGGCAGCATCTCGCGTTCTTCCTCGCGGTACAGCAGGTTCACGTAGTTCTGCATCGTTACGAAGCGCGTCCAGCCGTTGCGTTCCGCCACGTGCAGCGCCTTGGCGAACTGCCACGCATACATCGACGATGCGCCGATATAGCGCGCCTTGCCCGCCTTCACGACATCGTGCAGCGCTTCCATCGTTTCTTCTATCGGCGTGTCGTAGTCCCAGCGGTGGATCTGATAGAGATCGACGTAATCGGTGCCGAGACGCCGCAGGCTGTTGTCGATCTCCGCCATGATGGCCTTGCGCGACAGACCGGCGCCGTTCGGGCCCGCATGCATGCGGCTATTGACCTTGGTGGCCAGCACGATCTCGTCGCGCTTGGCAAAGTCCTTCAGCGCGCGGCCGACGATTTCCTCGCTCGTGCCGTCCGAATAGACGTTCGCGGTATCGAAGAAGTTGATGCCTTTATCGAGCGCCTGCTTGATGAATGGACGGGACGCCTGTTCGTCGAGCGACCAGGGATGAGTGCCGCGCGAGGGCACGCCGTAGCTCATGCAACCGAGGCAAAGACGCGATACATCGAGGCCGGTGCGGCCGAGTTTCACATACTCCATCGTGGTGCTCCTGTTGAGAACTGCACAAAGGCGGTGCGTGCCCCAAGGGACTTTCCTTCGGACTTGCCGCGGATCGTCGATTATAGGGAAGCCGGGAGAAGCGCGTGCAGAGCCGCCGCGCCGGCTTTCAGCAGTAAGGTTCAGCCGCCGGGCGGGAAATGGTGCTTTGCATAATGGAAAGTAAGGAAAATAATTTCTTCGCACTTATACTTCTTTCGGCTTGAAAGCAGCACTCTCCCAAACTGCATCACAAGCAAAAGGAAGAATCACGATGCTGACTCGCACATTCGGCGCTGTCTGCGCCATTACGCTCGCGGCGTGCGCCGCGTTTTCGTCGGGCCCCGCCAGCGCCGACGAGGACGGTTTCTCGCAAGGCGAGGGCGGCTCGCATGGGCGGCCCGTCAAGGTGATGATCATTTCGATGTTCGGTCCCGAGGGTCAGGTGTGGCTCGACCGGCTCGGACCGTGGCGTGATATTCCGGTGGACGGATTGTCGCCCGATTACCCGGCGGTTCATTGCAACCGGCAGGACGTGTGCGTGATGACCACCGGCATGGGACATACCAATGCCGCAGCGTCGATCATGGCGTTGACGTTCTCGCCGCGCTTCGATTTGCGGCGCACGTATTTCATGGTGGCCGGCATCGCCGGTATCGACCCGCAACAGGGCACGGTCGGGTCCGCCGCCTGGGCGAAGTACCTGGTCGACTTCGGCATTCAATGGGAGATCGACGGGCGTGAAATTCCGTCGGGCTGGAATACGGGCTACCTCGGCATCAATACGAAGAGCCCATCGGAAAAGCCGCCGCTCGACTATCGGACGGAAGTATTCCAGTTGAACACGCAACTCGCCGATACGGCGTTTGCCTTGTCGCGTAACGTTGCGCTCGCCGATAACGCGCAGGCTCAGGCGGCGCGCGCGAAGTACTCGTATGCGCCGGCTAACCGTCCGCCTACCGTCATTCAATGCGACACGCTGGCGGGCGATACGTGGTGGTCGGGTACGCTGCTTGGTCAGCGGGCCCGCGACTGGACCAAGACCTTGACGGATGGCAAAGGCGTCTATTGCACCACGCAGCAGGAAGATAACGCGACCTACGAGGCGCTCAAGCGCGCGGCCGCGGTGCATAAGGTCGACTTGAATCGCGTTGCCGTGGTGCGCTCGGGTTCCGATTTCGACCGGCCCTACGATGGACAAACCAGCGCGGACAATCTGATCAACTACGCCGCGCAAGGCGGCTTTACGATCGCCCTCGAAAACCTGTACCGCTCGGGGAATCCGCTCGTGCAGGATATTGCTACTCACTGGGGCGAGTGGCGCGACGGCGTGCCGAAACGCTAACTCTCTCTCTACGTGGCGTGCCCGCGGAACGAAGCCGCGGGCACGCCCATCACTCATTGCTAACGCGGCGTAACGCGGAATTGCCAACCGTACTTAACGTTGCGGTGCGCGAAACGGCGTCCAGACCGGAGCGTCGGTATTCCAATGATCGAGTTCGGATGGTGCCATGATGTTCTCCTTTTTGAAGACTGCATGAATGGCGCCGCAATGACTATTTGTTCGAACTGAATCATCGCGGCGTTTTCATTTTTACTGCGTGCTTCACTGCCCGCTTCACTGCCCGTTAGCAACGCGCGTGACCTCGCCATTCGTGCCTTCCTGCAATGCAATGCGCGCGGCCTGCGTTTGACCGATCAAGCCTTTGTTCGGATACGTGGTGCGATTCAGTGCCGGCAGTGAACCGTCGCGATAAGCGGCGACCAGTTCGGCCTTCACCTCGGCGCGTGTTTTAGTGCTCGTGCTCGGGGCCGGTTGTGTTTGATAGCTGCCGGCATGACCAATACCGCCACTGCTGCTTTGTGCAAACACCGGTGCGCTTGCGAGCAGCGAAAGAGCCAGACCTGCGAAGAGATTGCGTTTCATGATTCACTCCTGTCGATTCATTTGCAGCAACGCGGTGTGCTGCGACAGGGTGAAATGTAGGCTTCGGCGGAGTGCGGATAAATCGCACTTTCACGAAATGAATTGTCGCGATTCAAGAACAATCGCCGCGAGGATCAGTCCGCAAAGGCGGCGCGAGCGCCCTGGCATTGGGCTCGCCGTGAGTACAAAAAGAAAACCGCGGCATTGGAGCCGCGGTTGAAATTCACTATTCCAGAATCCGTACTTCAGATCAAACGAATCAGGCGACCCACTCGGATATCACGGGCGTGTCGAGTGTCGGGGCGGATTCACGTTCCTCCAGAGTACGCTTCGTGCAGGTGGCGTCGAGACTGCCGCGTCCGCTCAGCAATGGGCAACGGTCGAACAGTTCGGCAATCCAGTCTACGAAAACACGGACTTTAGGCGACAGATGCCGACTGTGCGGATAGACTGCGGAAATCGGCATCGGCAAGGGCTTCAACTCTGGCAGTACTTCCACCAGTTGGCCCGAACGCAGATGCGGCAGCACCATGAAGAGCGCCGGCTGAATCAGGCCGAAGCCTTCAAGCCCGCAGGTCACGTAGGCATCGGCGTCGTTCACCGAGACGATGCTCTTCATCTTCACTTCGATTTCCTTGCCGTCCACCATGAAAGCCCAATCGAGCGTGCGTCCCGTGCGGCTCGAAAAGTAGTTCACTGCTTTGTGATTTTGCAAGTCGTCGAGCGAGGTCGGCATGCCCGCGCGCTCGATATAGTCGGGGGACGCGCAACTCACGCCCTCGAACAAACCGATACGGCGCGCCACCAGCGAGGAATCCTGGAGCGCGCCCACCCGCACCACGCAATCCACGCCTTCCTGCAACAGATCGACGGGGCGATCCGTCAATCCGAGTTGCAGGTCGATGTCCGGGTAGCGCGTGTGGAACTCACATAGTGAAGGAATCACCAGCAAGCGGCCGATCGATCCCGGCATGTCGATGCGCAGCTTGCCGTGCGGCTTCTTATTGCCGCTTTGAAAACTGGCCTCGGTTTCCTCGACGTCCGCGAGAATGCGCACGCAGCGCTCGTAGTACGCCGCGCCGTCCGGCGTGAGCGACAAACGCCGCGTGGTTCGGTGCATGAGCCGCGTGCCGAGGAACGCTTCGAGATTCTGAATGATGGTGGTAACCGATGCACGCGGCAGGTCGAGCGTTTCCGCTGCACGGGTAAAGCTGTTGGTGTCGACGACGCGCGTGAACACTTGCATGGCCTGAAGCCGGTCCATTGCAAACCTCCGGAAAGGGCGGGCGCACTGAGCGGAAATCGAATCCGCGGAGCAATCGCATTCGATTGTTCAGAGTCGCCGAATTGTGTTGCCGGATTATAGGCATTTATTTACGAGTCTGCCGAACCCACAATTCGCACCATTGCAGTTTTGTGCGCATTGCGCGGCTCGACATGGATTTATTGAAACCGCCGTACTCCCTCGCGCCCGCCGGCAACGGCCCGGCAGAGGCCAGCAGCACGGCACTCGGCGTGACCGACGTGCAGATAGAAGGGCACGCGCAGGACATTACCCTGCGTTTGTACCGGCAAGGCCAGAAGACCGCACTGCCGGTATTGCTTTATTTTCACGGCGGCGGCTTTACCAAGGGCTCGATCGATCAGGCCGATTTCGCCGCGCGTTATTTCGCGGAACACTTACCGGCATTGGTCGTGTCGGTGGGTTATTCGCTCGCGCCGCGGTTTCCGTTTCCGGCGGCGCCTGAAGACGCGCACCGCGCGGCGCTGTGGGTGCAGACCCGGGCGCGCGCGTTCGGCGGCAACAGCAAGAAGGTCGGCGTGGCCGGGCATGACGCGGGCGGGCAGTTGGCCAATTGCCTCGCGTTCATCGCGCGCGATCGCGGGGATGTGCAGATTGCCGCTCAGGCGTTGTTCGGGCCGATGCTCGACCCGAGCCTCACGCGCCTCGGCGACGAAAAGCGCCTCGGCTCGGACATCACCGCGAAAGAGTGCGCCGCCTGTTATCGCGCGTACTTGCCGCAAGCGTCGCAGCGCATGCATCCGTATGCGGCGCCGCTGGAGTCGTCGCGGCTCGCGGGCCTGCCGGCCACGCTGATCGCGACGGCGCAAAACGACGTGCTGCATGTGGAGGCGGAGAAATACGCGAGCAGTCTGATCGACGCGGGTGTGCTGACTCAGGTGGTCCGTTATCCGAGCGTCTCGCATGCCGCGTTGGCCGATCATCCGCCCGCCTTGCAGGAAGCGGTGCGATTTTTTCAGTGGCGCTTCGATGCGCGCGCCCATCGCTGAAACAGAAACAAGCAAAAACTTTAATCAACGATACCGGGAGCTTTTCATGACTATCCTTCCTCTTTCCCGCCGCCGCGTGGCGGTTGCCGCGCTTGTCGTGGTCGTGCTGGCCGGGCTGGGCACGTTCGGCGCGATTCGTGTCGACGCCAGTTCGCCGGCCGCGCCGACGATCGTGCCGGAAGTCGATGTCGCCACCGTGGTGCAAAAGACGATTACCGACTGGCAGACCTATTCGGGCCGCCTCGAAGCCGTCGAAAAGGTGGACGTGCGTTCGCAGGTGCCGGGCACGATCGTGTCCGTCAACTTCAAGGACGGCGCGCTCGTGAAGAAAGGCGACACGCTGTTCGTGATCGACCCGCGCCCCTACGCGGCGGAAGTCGATCGCGCGGCCGCGCAGCTTGCGGCCGCGCAGGCGCGCACCGGTTACACGCAAAGCGACTGGGAGCGCGCGCAGCGCCTGATCGCCGACAACGCGATCGCCAAGCGTGATTACGACGAGAAGCAGAACGCCGCACGCGAGGCGAGCGCCAACCTGAAGGCCGCGCAAGCCGCGCTCGAAACCGCCCGCATCAATCTCGGCTACACGAAGATCGTGGCGCCCGTGTCGGGCCGCGTGTCGCGTGCGGAAATCACGGTGGGCAACGTGGTGTCGGCGGGCGCGAGCTCCACGCCGCTCACCACGCTCGTGTCGGTGTCGCCGATCTACGCATCGTTCGACGCGGACGAACAAACCTACCTGCAATACCTGAGCCGCGCGAAAGACGGCGGCAAAGTGCCGGTGGAACTCGGGCTCGCGGACGAAAGCGGCTATTCGCGCAGCGGCACGATCGAGTCGGTGGACAACCGGCTCGACACGTCGTCGGGCACGATCCGGGTGCGCGCGCGTTTCGACAACCAGGACGGTGCGTTGATTCCGGGTCTCTATGCACGCGTGAAGGTCGGCGGCAGCGAGCCGCATCCGGCCCTGCTGATCGACGATGCCGCGGTGGGCACCGATCAGGACAAGAAGTTCGTGCTGGTGGTCGACCAGGGCAATCACGTCGTGTATCGCGAGATCGCGGTGGGCGGCATGCAGGGCAACCTGCGTGTCGTCAAGGGCGGACTGAAGGCCGGCGATCGCATCGTGGTGAACGGCGTTCAGCGGGTGCGTCCGGGCGATTCGGTGCGCGCGCATATGGTGCCGATGACGACCGATCAGGACCCGAACAGCGCGCCGCTCGCGCAGGCGCGCGCCAAGGCGGACAAGAATTCGTGAGCCTCGCGCGCCGCGGCTAGACACGCGCGGCGCGTGCTCCAACGTTAAGAGCTTCCCATGAACATATCCAAATTCTTCATCGATCGGCCGATCTTTGCCGGCGTGCTGTCGGTATTGATTCTGCTGGGCGGCATCATCGCGCTCTTCAAGCTGCCGATCTCGGAGTACCCGGAAGTGGTGCCGCCGTCGGTGGTGGTGCACGCGCAGTATCCGGGCGCGAATCCGAAAGTGATCGCGGAGGCCGTCGCCGCGCCGCTCGAAGAGCAGATCAACGGTGTCGAGAACATGCTGTACATGCAGTCGCAAGCGAATAGCGACGGCAATCTCACGCTCACGGTCACCTTCAAGCTCGGCACCAATCCCGACCTCGCGACGCAACTGGTGCAGAACCGCGTCAATCAGGCGCTGCCGCGTCTGCCGGAAGACGTGCAACGCCTCGGCATCACGACCATCAAGAGTTCGCCGACGCTGACGATGGTGGTCCACCTGATCTCGCCGAACAATCGCTACGACATGACGTATCTGCGCAACTACGCGCTGCTCAACGTCAAGGATCGGTTGGCGCGGATTCAGGGCGTGGGCCAGGTGCAGTTGTGGGGTTCGGGCGACTACGCGATGCGCGTGTGGCTCGATCCGCAGAAAGTCGCGCAGCGTGGTTTGACGGCGACCGAAGTGGTCAATGCGATCCGCGAGCAGAACGTTCAGGTGGCGGCCGGTGTGATCGGCGCATCGCCTTCGGTGCCGGGCACGCAGTTGCAGTTGTCGGTGAATGCGCGCGGTCGGCTAAAGACCGAGGGCGAATTCGGCGACATCATCGTCAAGACCGCGCCGGATGGCGGCGTGACGTACCTGCGCGACATCGCGCGGGTCGAGCTTGCGGCTTCCGAATACGGTCTGCGTTCGCTGCTCGACAACAAGCCGGCGGTGGCGCTCGCCATCAACCAGGCGCCGGGCGCGAACTCGCTCGCGATTTCCGATGAAGTGCGCTCCGCGATGAAGGAACTCGCGGAAGACATGCCGGCGGGCGTCGAATACAAGATCGTCTACGACCCGACGCAGTTCGTGCGTTCGAGCATCGAGGCGGTCGTGCATACGCTGCTCGAAGCCATCGCGCTGGTGGTGATCGTCGTGATCGTGTTCCTGCAGACATGGCGTGCGTCGATCATTCCGTTGATCGCGGTGCCGGTCTCGATCGTGGGCACGTTTTCACTGCTGCTCGCATTCGGCTTCTCGATCAACGCGTTGTCGTTGTTCGGCATGGTGCTCGCCATCGGGATCGTGGTGGACGATGCGATCGTGGTGGTGGAGAACGTCGAGCGGAACATCGAAAACGGGCTGAGTGCGCGCGACGCGACGTACAAGGCGATGCAGGAAGTGAGCGGGCCGATTATCGCCATTGCGCTGACGCTGGTCGCCGTGTTCGTGCCGCTCGCCTTCATGACCGGCTTGACGGGCCAGTTCTACAAGCAGTTCGCGATGACCATCGCGATCTCGACGGTGATCTCGGCATTCAATTCGCTCACGTTGTCGCCGGCGCTCTCCGCGATGTTGCTGCGTAGCCAC
This sequence comes from Paraburkholderia terricola, assembly GCF_003330825.1. Lineage (NCBI taxonomy): Bacteria > Pseudomonadati > Pseudomonadota > Betaproteobacteria > Burkholderiales > Burkholderiaceae > Paraburkholderia > Paraburkholderia terricola. Next base: position 448,475 of record NZ_CP024942.1, on the reverse strand, counting down.
GGCGCGAAGGAAGACGTCCTTACGCGTGTGATGAATCGCTTGCTGGGCGGCTTCTTCAAGCGCTTCAACAAGGTCTTTCATCGCGGCTCGACGGCCTATGGCCGCGGCGTGACCGGCGTGCTGCGCCGTAAGGGCGCCATGCTCGCGGTCTACGCGGTCCTGGTGGGCCTGACGGTGCTGGTCTCGCGTGTCGTGCCGGGCGGTTTCGTGCCGGCGCAGGACAAGGAGTACCTGATCGCCTTTGCGCAATTGCCGAACGGCGCATCGCTGGATCGCACGGAAAAAGTGATCCGCGACATGAGTGCTATCGCGCTGAAGCAACCCGGCGTGGAAAGCGCGGTGGCGTTCCCTGGTTTGTCGGTGAACGGCTTCACCAATAGTTCGAGCGCGGGCATCGTGTTCGTGACGCTCAAGCCCTTCAAGGAGCGTGGCGACAAGAAGCTCTCGGCCGGTGCGATTGCCGGTGCGTTGAATCAGCAATATGGCGCGATCAAGGACTCGTTCGTGGCGGTGTTCCCGCCGCCGCCGGTGCTCGGTCTCGGTACGCTCGGCGGCTTCAAGATGCAGTTGGAGGACCACGGCGCGCTCGGGTACGCGGAGTTGAACAAGGCCGCGGAGGCCTTCGTGAAGAAGGCGGCGCAAACACCTGAACTCGGCCCGACCTTCTCCAGCTATCAGATCAACGTGCCGCAATTGAACGTCGACCTGGATCGCGTGAAGGCCAAGCAACTCGGCGTGCCGGTCACGGACGTGTTCAACACGATGCAGATCTATCTGGGCTCGCTGTATGTGAACGACTTCAACCGCTTTGGCCGCGTGTATCAGGTGCGGGTGCAGGCGGACGCGCCGTTCCGTCAACGCGCCGACGACATCCTGCAACTGAAGACGCGTAACACGGCGGGCGACATGGTGCCGTTGTCGTCGTTGGTGGCGGTGACGCCGACGTATGGTCCGGAAATGGTGGTGCGTTACAACGGCTATACGGCGGCCGACATCAACGGCGGACCCGCGCCGGGCTTCTCGTCGGGCCAGGCGCAAGCGGCGGCCGAACGCGTCGCGGCGCAAGTCCTGCCGCATGGCGTGAAGCTCGAATGGACCGACCTGACGTATCAGCAGATTCTCGCCGGCAATGCGGGCTTGTGGGTGTTCCCGATCAGCGTGCTGCTCGTGTTCCTCGTGCTCGCCGCGCTGTATGAAAGCCTGACGCTGCCGCTCGCGGTGATCCTGATCGTGCCGATGAGCGTGCTGTCCGCGCTGACCGGCGTGTGGCTCACGCAGGGCGACAACAACATCTTCACGCAGATCGGTTTGATGGTGCTGGTGGGCTTGTCCGCGAAGAACGCGATTCTGATCGTCGAGTTCGCACGCGAACTGGAGCATGACGGACACACGCCGCTCTCGGCGGCGATCGAAGCGAGCCGCTTGCGTCTGCGCCCGATTCTGATGACGTCGATCGCGTTCATCATGGGTGTGGTGCCGTTGGTGCTGTCGAGCGGGGCGGGTTCGGAAATGCGTCACGCGATGGGTATCGCGGTGTTCTTCGGCATGCTCGGCGTGACGCTGTTCGGCTTGATGCTGACCCCGGTGTTCTATGTGGTGCTGCGCACGCTGGCCGGCGGAACGATTCACGTCGCGCAGAAGGATGCGCCGCACTATGGCGCGCCGGTGACGGACGCTTGAGGAGAAAACAATAATGAAACGTTTTGAATCTTTGGGCGGGTGGGGTCGGGCTGCTACCAGCGGTTTGCTGGTCGCGCTGCTCGCCGCCTGCTCGGTGGAGCCCACGTATAAGCGGGCGGAGGTGGATACGCCGGCCGCGTTCAAGGAAACGCCTGCCGCTTCGGCACAGGACACGGGCACGTGGAAGCAGGCCCAGCCCGCCGACGACGCGCATCGCGGCCAATGGTGGACGATTTTCGGTGACCCGCAGTTGAACGCGCTGGAAGAGCAGGCGGCCGCCGCGAATCAGGATCTGAAGGCAGCGGCGGCGCGCGTGCAACAGGCGCGCGCGGTGACGCGGGCAGCGCGCTCGGACTGGTTCCCGAAGCTCGACGCGGGCTTCGGCCCGACGCGTGAGCGCGTTTCGGCGGCCTCGCAATTCCAGCCGGCCAGCGCGGGCGGTACGACGGGCACGATCTGGCGCGCGCAGGTGGGCGCGTCGTATGAAGCCGATCTATTCGGGCGCGTCGGTTCCAACGTGAACGCGTCGCAAGCGGACGAGCAGCAAAGCGAAGCGCTGTTCCGTTCAGTGCAGTTGTCGTTGCAGGCCGACGTCGCGCAGAACTATTTTCAACTGCGTGAACTCGACACGGATCAGGATCTATACCGCCGCACCGTGGCGCTGCGCGAGGACACGCTGAAGCTGGTCGAACGGCGTTTCAAGGAAGGCGATATCAGCGAACTGGACGTGTCGCGCGCCCGCAATGAACTGGCCAGCGCGCGCGCCGATGCGGTGGGCGTGGCGCGTCAGCGGGCGGCGTCCGAGCATAGCCTCGCGATTCTGCTCGGCAAGCCGCCGGCGGATTTCTCGTTCGCGGAAGCGCCGCTTGCGCCGGTCACGGTGCGCGTGCCGCCTGGTTTGCCTTCGGCCCTGCTCGAACGCCGGCCGGATATTTCGGCGGCGGAGCGGGCGATGGCGGCGGCGAACGCGCGGGTGGGTCTCGCGAAGTCGGCGTTCTTCCCGAAGCTCGATATCACGGGCGCATTCGGTTATGAGTCGGCGACCTTGGGCGATCTGTTCATGTGGTCGAGCCGTGCGTTCATTCTCGGGCCGTTCGCCGGCACGGCGCTGACCTTGCCTCTGTTCGACGGCGGCCGCCGCAAGGCGAACCTCGCGCAAGCTCGCTCGAAGTACGACGAGGACGTCGCGCAATATCGTCAGCAGGTACTGGTGGCGTTCCGCGAGGTGGAGGACAACCTGGCCGATCTGCGTTTGCTCGACGATCAGATGCGCGAGCAGAACAATGCGGTGCAAGCATCGCAGCGCGCGGCGCATCTGTCGCGCACGCAGTACACCGAGGGCGCGGTCAGCTATCTGGACGTGATCGACGGCGAGCGGCAGGTGCTCCAAACGCAACTACAGGCGAGTCATTTGTCGGGCACGCAGGCGGTGGCGACGGTTAATCTGATTCGCGCATTGGGTGGTGGATGGAGCGATGTGAAGGCGCCGGATGCCGCGGTGGGATCGGTTGCGCCGGCTTCGGGTGCGGTTGCTGCTGCTACTTCTGCTTCTGCTTCTGCTCCCGCGGTGACGGAACAGGTAGCGAAGCGGTAGGTGTTTAGCAGGCCGTTGAAATATCCGTCGTTGATGCGCTCAGATGCATTACGACGGATGCTGGGTTTGCACTTTTGAAACGCGGAACACGATTGCGGGCATTCGGCGTTACTCGGGGGTTCACCATATCGGTGTTATCCATTGCTTCCAGCCCCTCAACCGGCAAGTGTGCGCATACGCGTCAGGTTGTAGCCGACCTGCGTCAGCACGAAGAGCTGGTCTACGCGTTCAAGTCCCCGATACATCGCTTGTCGAATTCGCCCGACTGTCTTGCCCCATCCGAACACCTGTTCAATGCGTTTACGTTTTTGCTGGCTGACCGCGTAGCCCGGCCAGCGCGTAGTTCGCTCGTCAATTGCTGAACCTCCTGGACGCCCATCGTTTTGCGCCACATGCGGCGTCACACGGTTCGCTCGACAACTGGCCACGAAACCGGCGGTGTCGTAGTTCTTGTCCGCGCCGACTGTGATGCCGAGCGGCGCAACACTTGCGGCATCGGCAAGCATCAGCTCGGCCGCGTCGCGCTCGGCGGTGCCCGTCGCCAGCGTCACCTGCGCGTTGACCACCAGGCCATGCCGGTTGTCTGTCAGCACGTGGCCCATATAACAGAGCATCGCTCCGGTTCCTTTGCTCTTGCGAAACAGGCGTGCCTGCTCGTCCGTCGTGGATTGGTGCGTCTCGTTACTGCGTTTCTGTCCGTGCCAGTTGTCATTCGGCGCTGGCGGTTCGTCAGGAGGCGTGTCGTCTTCGTCTGGACTTGCCTTCGGCACGAAGCTCTTATGCCCGGCCCATGCCTGAATCAACGTGCCGTCGACGCTAAAGTGCTCCCCAGAAAGATATCCGCGCTCGCGCGCGGTCTCGACTGTCTCGTTGAACAGCAACACCAGCACATCGTGTTCGAGCAACCGGTCGCGGTTCTTGCTGAACGTCGAGTGGTCCCACACGGTCCCGTCCATCGGCAGGCCGACGAACCAGCGGAACAGCATGTTGTAGGAAATCTGTTCCACCAGCATGCGCTCGCTACGAATCGAATACAGAACCTGCAGCAAAAGAGCTCGCACCAGCTTCTCCGGCGCGATGCTCGGCCGACCTCCTTTCGCGTCAGCCTCGTACATCCGCGCGAACACATCGTCCATGCGTTTAAGCGCGCCATTGAGCCAGATGCGAATCGGACGCAAGGGATGGTCCTTCGGCACAAAATCGTCCAGCTTCAACACCGTGAACATTGACTCGGTAAAACCATCTGGCCCACGCATCCGTTCCATCTCGCTCTCATTGATGACATCAGTTCAACGTTTACGCCTGCGTCCCGGATGACCGCTACATGAGGTATTTCACCGGCCTGTTAGATCAGTTGTTAGTGGTGGACGCCGGGGCGCGCGGTTGCGCGGCCCGGCGTTTTTGTTTGGGTAGCAGCGCGACGGCGCTTTTTAGCGGTTCTATTCCCCACAACGTCCCGCCAAATCATTTTTCCCGCTTTCCTTCCGAAAATCCCTTCGTAGACCACTGGTTTCGCCGCCTCTATCATGGGCCGCACCTCATCTGGAGAGAGGCGATGACCTGTCCGACTTTCCGCTGTTCGCGCTGACCGACTGGCGCTTCCTGTCACTGCCACGCGCGGGCTAAGCCGCGCGTCGCGGATTTCCGTTGCCCGATGTTCTCCGGCATGCGTCGCCGCGTGCCGTTGGACCGGCTCGCCTCAAAACCGATACGTCACGACTTTACGAGTTCACCATGCGCATTTCTCTATCCACATTGCTGCGCTCTTTCAATGCGCCGGCTCGCACGCTTTTCGGCGCATTCGGTCTCGCGCTGACGTTGTCCGCCATGTCGGCATTCGCGGCGGATGTGCCCACGCTGAAGATCGGCACCGCCACCAGCCCGCAAATCGAGGCGCTCAAAGTTGCCGCGCGCGAAGCCAGGGAGCAGGGACTCGACGTCAAGATCATCGAGTTCACCGACTGGAATACGCCGAACGCGGCGCTCGCCAACAAGGATATCGACGTCAACTACTTCCAGCACATTCCGTTTCTGGAGAACGCGAAAAAGCAGGGCGGCTATAACTTCGTCGCGATCGCGCCGGGCACGATCATGAAGATCGGCCTGTACTCGAAGAAGATCAAGCGCTTCGACGAATTGAAGAACGGCGCCACCGTCGCGATCGCCAACGATCCGGTCAATGGCGGCCGCGGGCTGTTGTTGCTGCAACGCGCCGGCCTCATCAAGCTGACGCCGGGTATCGACTATCGCGCCACGACGCTCGACATCATCGACAACCCGAAGCACCTGAAGATCGTGCAGCTCGAAGCTTCGCAACTGGCTCGTTCGCTCGACGACGTCGACCTCGCGCAAGGCTACCCGAGCTTCATCAAGCTCGCGGGCACCACCGATCCGAATAGCGCGCTGCTGTTCGACGGGCTGGAGAACAAGAACTACGCGATCCAGTGGGTCGTGCGTCCGGAAAGCGCGAATGATCCGCGTATCCGCAAGTTCATCGCGATCTATCAGCATTCGCCGGCCGTGCGCGCCGCGCTCGACAAAGCCTTCGGCACGCTTTACGCCGTCGCCTGGTAACGAAAGCGGTTAGGCGTGGCCGGAACAGAAAGGAGCCGCACGATGGCGAAGAAAAAGATTCTGCTGAACGCGTTCAACATGAATGCCGTCGGTCATATCAATCATGGCTTGTGGACGCATCCGCGCGACCGCTCCGCGCATTACACCGATCTCGACTATTGGACGAGTCTTGCGCAAACACTGGAGCGCGGCAAGTTCGACGGCATCTTTCTCGCGGATATCGTCGGCGTCTACGACGTTTATCAAGGCGGCCCGGACACGCCGTTGCGCGAATCGGTGCAGATTCCGATCAACGATCCGTCCCTGATCGTGCCCGCGATGGCGCACGTGACCCGGCATATCGGTTTCGGCGTCACGTCGAATCTGACCTACGAGCCGCCGTATCTGTTCGCACGCCGCATGTCGACGCTCGATCATCTGACCAGGGGCCGGGTGGGCTGGAACATCGTCACCGGCTATCTGGACAGCGCGGCGCGCGGCATGGGGCTCGCGCAGCAGATCAGCCACGACGACCGCTACGATCGCGCCGACGATTACATGGACGTGGTCTACAAGCTGTGGGAGCAAAGCTGGGAAGACGATGCGGTGGTGCGCGACCGCGCGGCGCGCATCTTCTCGCATCCCGACAAGGTGCATCGCGTGAAGCACGACGGTCCGTATTATTCGATCGACGCCATTCATTTGAGCGAGCCGTCGCCGCAACGCACGCCGGTGCTTTACCAGGCGGGTTCGTCGAGCCGGGGTGTCGATTTCGCGGCACGTCACGCGGAATGCGTGTTCGTCGGCGGGCAGAACAAGCCGCTCACGCGCTCCATTGTCGACGACATCCGCGCGCGCGCGGTGAGCTACGGGCGTGCCGCGGACGATATAAAAATCTTCGCGGGCATCACGGTTGTCGTCGGCGAAACGGAACGCGCGGCGCGGGAGAAGTTCGACGAGTACCGGCGTTATGCGAGTGCCGAAGGCGGCCTCGCGCATTTCTCCAGTTCGACCGGCATCGACTTCTCGCAATACGAGCTGGACGAGCCGATCTCGTATGTGAAGACCGAGTCGATGCAATCCGCCGTCGAAGCTATTTCGAAAAAGAGCGTGAGCGGCGTGTGGACCAAGCGCAAGGTACTCGAACAGATGACGCTCGGCGGCCGCGCGAAACCGGTGGTCGGCTCGCCGCAGCAGATCGCGGACGAACTGGTGTCGTGGATCGAGGAAGCGGGTGTCGACGGTTTCAATCTGACACGCACGGTGATGCCGGAATCGTTCGAGGACTTCGTGAATCTGGTCGTGCCGGAGTTGCAGAACCGCGGCGTCTATAAGGAAGATTACGATGCCGCGCCGACGCTGCGCGAAAAGCTGTTCGGCGCCGGCCGAGCGCGGCTGCCCGACGTGCATGCCGGCGCCAGGCATCGGCGTCATGCGCGACACCACCTGCCGAGCGCAGTGAATGCCTGAGAGGAGCGAAGCAATGGCTAATCTATTCGACGTGCCGCAGTTCATTGAAGACGCGCCGTCCCTCGCATCGAATCACGGTTCGCATCAGGCGACGCGAGCCGCCGTCGTATTCGACGACGTAGGCAAGACCTTCACTCATGCACGCGGCGTGCCGACTGCGGCGCTGTCGAACGTTACGCTGAACGTGGCGCACGGCGAAGTGTTCGGCATTATCGGCCGCAGCGGCGCGGGCAAGTCGACGCTGCTGCGGCTCGTGAACGGGTTGGAGAAGCCGAGTTCAGGCAGCGTGCGCGTGAACGGCGTGAGCGTCGGCGAACTCGACGAACGTGGCCTTGTTACATTGCGGCGGCGCATCGGCATGGTGTTTCAGCACTTCAATCTGCTTTCCGCGAAAACAGTGCGCGAGAACATTGCGTTGCCGCTGAAAATCGCAGGCACGCCGAAAGCGGTGATCGAGACCAAAGTCGACGCGCTGCTCGAACTGGTCGGCCTGTCCGCCAAACGCGACGCTTATCCGGCGAGCCTCTCCGGTGGTCAGAAACAGCGCGTCGGCATCGCGCGGGCTCTCGTCACCGATCCGCAGATTCTGCTTTGCGACGAAGCCACGTCCGCACTCGATCCCGAAACGACGCAGGCGATTCTCGCGTTGCTGCGCGATATCAATCGGCGGCTCGACCTCACCATCGTTTTGATCACCCACGAAATGCAGGTGATTCGCGAAGTCTGCGATACGGTTGCCGTGATCGAGCGCGGCGAAGTGGTGGAAAGCGGACCGGTGTGGCGCGTGTTCGGCGATCCGCGGCACGATGCGACGCGCGCGTTGCTGCGCACGCTCGTGCACGACTTGCCCGCGGATCTCGCTGAACGCATCAAGCCTTTGCACGACATCGCGCAGACCGATGCGCGGATTCTGCTCGACGTGCGTTTCACCGGAGCCGATGCGCGCGAGCCGGATCTCGGCGGGCTGACTTCGGCGCTGAGCGTCGAAGGTGGGCGCGTGAGCTTCGTGCATGGCGGCATCGACAGGATTCAGGGGCATGCGCAAGGGCGTCTGGTCGTGTCGGCGCAAGTGCGCGCGAATGCGCACGGCACGATTCAAAAGCAGATCGCGACGCTCGTCGAGCGCGCGCGCGGCTACGCCAATCACGTCGAGGTGCTCGGCTATGTCTGATCTCTGGCTCTCGGAACTCGCGGACGCGATTCGCGACACCGTCGTGATGGTCGGCGTCTCCGCGTTCGTCGCGGCGTTGGCCGGCATTCCTCTGGCGCTGGTGCTGGTGACCACGACACGCGGCGGCATCTTCGAAAAGCGCGCGGTGAACAGCACGCTCGGCGCGCTCGTCAACGTGTTCCGCTCCACGCCGTTCATCATTCTGCTGGTCGCGCTGCTGCCGCTGACGCGCTTGCTGATCGGCACGACGATCGGCGTATGGGCCGCGATCGTGCCGCTCAGCATCGCCGCGATTCCGTTTTTTGCGCGCGTGGCCGAAGTGAGTCTGCGCGAAGTGGACCGCGGTTTGATTGAAGCCGCGCAGGCGATGGGCGCGCAACGGCGTCACATCATCTGGCACGTGCTGCTGCCTGAAGCGCTTCCCGGCATTCTCGGCGGCTTCACGATCACGGTGGTGGCGATGATCGGCTCGTCGGCAATGGCGGGCGCGGTCGGCGCAGGCGGCCTCGGCGATCTGGCGATCCGTTACGGCTATCAGCGTTTCGATACCACGGTGATGGTGACGGTGATCGTATTGCTGATCGTCATCGTGACGGCCGTGCAGTTCGTTGGCGACCGCTTCGTGCGACGGTTGGCGCAGCGCGCGTGACGGCCGGACTGCGCTTATGATGCTCGCGTCGCTCGTCAAACCTTTTCACGTGGACATTGCATGAACGAACCCCGTCATCCCGAGGCGCTGCAAACGCAGCAGGCGTGCGCCGCGCCCGTGGTGCGCGATCTCGCCGGCTTGCTCGACGCATTGCGCGCCAGCGCCGCGCAGCGCGATCGCGACGGCGGTCACGCAGCCCGGGAAAAACAATGGATCGCGGACGCGGGACTGCTCACGCTTGCCGTGCCGCGCGAATTCGGCGGGCTCGGCGCGCGCTGGCCCGACATCTACGAGACGATTCGCAAGATCGCGGCGGTCGATAGTGCGCTGGCGCATCTGTTGGGCTTTACCTGCTTGCAGGTGGTCAGCGTCAATGTATGGGGCAACCCCGAACAACGCGCACGCTATCTGGGCGGCACCGTGGAAGGGCGCTGGTGGTGGGGCAATGCGGTCAATCCGCTCGACACGCGGCTCGTCGCGAGCGCGAGCGGCGACGGCGGCTTTCTTCTCAACGGCCAGAAGGGCTTTTGCTCGGGCACGCGCGGCTCGCGGATGATGACCGTCTCCGCGCACGATCCGGCCAGCGGCAAACCGGTGTTCGCCGTGGTGCCGACCACGCGCGAGGGCATCGCCGTCCACGAAGACTGGAATCCGATCGGTCAGCGGCAGACCGACAGCGGCAGCGTGTCCTTCGCGCAGGTCAGGGTCGAGCCGCATGAGGTGCTCGTGCGCGCCGATACGCCGTATGCGAGTTTGCGCACGCTGGTTTCGCAGCAGGTGTTGATCAATCTGTTCGTGGGCATCGCGCAAGGTGCGCTCGAGGAAGCGCGCGGCTACGTCAATCAGCATGGCAAGCCGTGGATCAGCTCCGGCGTCGACAAGGCCACCGACGATCCTTACCTGATCCAGCGTTTCGGCGAGATGCGCCTGCAAGCGGTGAGCGCGGAAGCGCTGGCGACCCGCGCCGCTTATGCACTCGAGGACGCGTGGCAACAAGGTCCGGCGCTTTCCGCGGAAGCCCGCGCGCACGTCGCGCTCGCCACGTCGGAGGCGAAAATCCTGGCGCATCGCGCCGCGCTCGACGTCAGCGAAAAACTGTTCGACGCCTGCGGCGCTCGCGCCACGCATGCTCCGCTCGCGCTCGACCGGTTCTGGCGCAACGCTCGCGTGCATACGCTGCACGATCCGCTCGACTATCGTGTGCGTGACGTCGGCCGTTATGCACTGAGCGGGACATTGCCGGAGGTTTCTTTGTACACTTGAGGCGGTTCGCGGCGGCCGTCCCCGTTATGACGCGCCGCGGTTTATCCCCCTTCAAGAGATTGCCGACTTGCAGTTCAAACTCCCGACTACCGCAACGGCGCCGTTTTGCCCATCCGAGGTGCAAGGCTCGGTCGCCGTCTCGCAAGGCGCGCCTTTCTGGAAAAAAATCCTGCAATTCGCCGGCCCCGGCCTGCTCATCTCGATCGGCTACATGGACCCGGGCAATTGGGCCACCGATATCGAAGCCGGATCGCGCTACGGCTACAGTCTGCTGTTCGTCGTCATGTTGTCGAGCCTCGCGGCGATGGTGCTGCAATGCCTGAGCATGCGACTCGGCATCGTCACCGGGCGCGATCTTGCGCAGTTGTCGCGAGCGCGTTATTCGCCGGCCGTGGCGCGCGTTCAATGGCTGCTCGCCGAGGTGTCGATCGTGGCCTGCGATCTGGCCGAAGTGCTCGGCGGCGCGCTCGCCTTCCATCTGCTGTTCAAATGCTCGCTGACCACCGGCGTCTTGCTGACCGCGTTCGATACGCTGATCGTGCTCGGCCTGAAGGGCAAGAACTTCCGCGACCTCGAAGCGATCATGCTCGGCCTGATCGCGACCATCGGCGTGGGGTACGTCATCGAATTGGCGCTGGTGCAGCCGCACTGGCCGTCGGTCGCGCAAGGGTTGATTCCGTCGTGGGAGGCGCTCAGCAGCCGCGAGCCGATGTATCTCGCGATCGGCATTCTCGGCGCGACCGTGATGCCGCATAACCTCTACCTGCATTCGTCGATCGTGCAGACGCGCGCGGTGAAGCGCGACGCCGCGAGCATCGGATCGGCGATCGGCATGTCGCGCATCGATACGATCGTGTCGCTGGTGCTCGCGCTGCTGATCAACATGGCGATCCTGATTCTCGCCGGGGCGGCGTTTCATGCGACCGGCCACGATCAGGTCACCGAGATCGAAGACGCTTACACACTGCTCGCGCCGATCGTCGGCACCGGTTTGGCGGCGGTGTTGTTCGCCGTCACCTTGCTCGCCTCGGGACAAAGCTCGACCTTTACGGGCACGGTGGCCGGGCAGGTCATCATGGAAGGCTTTCTGAACCTGAAAATTCCGTGCTGGCAACGGCGCTTCATTACGCGGGCGCTCGCCTTGATCCCCGCGCTGATCGGCGTGCAGATGATGGGCAACGGCGCGGTCGGCAAACTGCTGGTCGCAAGCCAGGTGGTGTTGAGCCTGCAATTGCCGTTCGCGCTTTATCCGCTGATCCGCATGACCAGCGACCGTTCGCTGATGGGCGAATTCGCCAACAAGCTGCCGACGCGGCTACTGGCGTGGATGCTGTTCGTGGCGATCAGCGCGGCGAACTTGTGGCTGGTGGTGCAGACGGTTGGGCTGGTGGATTGAGGCGGTGCCGGGGCGGCTTGAGGTGGTAGCCGTGGTGGTGCCGGTGGCGGTGGCTGTGACAAAAAAAGTCCGCTCGTAACGGCGGACTTTTTTCTCAGGCTTCGCTTCGAGTCGGGCGGACCAGCCCTCGTCGATTCAGTTCGGCTCAGGCGGCTTGCGCGATCTGCGCTGCGTCGAGCGCTTCCTGGCGGGCCGCTGCGGCTTTCTTCGTCTTCCCGGCGCGCGACGGCGGCTGGCACGCGCCGCACACCACGTTGTGTTGCAGGTCGTGCTTGTGCGCGACGAACTTGCCGGTGCAACGGCAGCATTTGGTCAACTGCAGAATGTCGGCGTCGAAGAAACGCACCAGCGTCCAGGCGCGCGTCAAATCCAGCACCGGTTCGGTTTCGCTGTGCTTGCAGTGTTCGAGATACAGCCGGTAGCCCTTGGTCAGCGCATCCAGATGCGAGCAACGCGCTTCGTTCTTCAGGAACAGGTACGTGTTGTAGAACAACGATGCGTGGATGTTCGCCAGCCACGTCATATACCAGTCCGCCGAGAACGGCAGCATGCCCTTGGGCGGCGATACGCCCTTGACCTCGCGGTACAGGCGAATCATGCGGTCGCGCGAGAGCGTCAGTTCGCTCTCCAGCACCTGCATGCGGGCGCCGAGTTCGATCAGCGCGATGGCGCGGAATACTTCTTGTGCGTCTTCCGTCAGGCTACGCTTGAGCATCGCAGTCACCTCGATTAAGCGAACTGCTCGGCGGGCTGGCCCGCAAGCAGGATTGCCGCGTGAGTCGGAGCAACTGCTGCGTGCTTCGTGGTTTGCGTCAACGCCGACAACATGGCGTGGTCGTTGAAGCGGAAGAAGCACAAAAGCTGATCGGAAGCGGCCAGCTTGACGACCTGCGCGAGCGACAGCCCGCCAAGCAGATCGGCCAGTTCCGATGACAGTCCCAGCCGGAACATCCCGACTGCTTTGTCCTCGCGCAACATGCGCTGCGCAAGCATGATGTACGACAAGTTGATCTCGCGGATTGAATCCAGCGTCTCGCTGCTACGGTCCATTTTCTCTGTTTCCGAAGCCCCGAATTACCATGCCGGCTTTTTGCCGTTTTCTCTTTTATGCCTCGCCGGAAACGATGACCTCCGGCTACATGTCTTGATACAGATGGCGACTTTTTGATACATCGCGTTACATTTCGTAACAGCTTGGGACGAATTGTATGAAGGGCAAAACAAGAAATCAATCCCTTCTCGAAAAAATATCGCTAAAAAGATACATCAATTTCAGGTAATTTTTTCACGGGCTCGTAATAGAAGCCGTTATGCACATTTTTGGGGTGGGGCGACCTTCGTCTGGTCCCTGAAAACCCTTATAGAACAGGACTTGTAAGCTTTCGTCTGAGCACACGATAAGTGTGGGGCGATCTCGCCGATTTAAGCGCGCCTGGAAAAGAAAAAGCAGAAGGGCGAGCTGCTGAGATGTAATAAATACCGCACGTTTTCGGAGGTGGGGGACAAATCACAGATGTAACAGATCGTCGCGGCCCTGGTTACAAACCAGGCCGAGTTTGTAACTTTTTTCGTAACATCCTGGGGCCGGCCGGTCGAACCTGCTCGACTGCGGGGCCGGGAACAGCGGCCGCGTCGGCCGTCCATGACGGGCCATTCGCCCTGGCCTGGATGTCAGCCGTAGCCGGTCTGTTAGGGCAAGAGGAGGTCAGATCACGCGCCGCCGGTTCGAGACAGCGACGGCTCACATGAACCGCGCCATCAAATCGGCGTCGTGAAATACGCCGTCGACATTCAGCGCGGCGACTTCGCATCCGTATTTCCGAAAGCCGAGCGACTCATAGAGCTTGCGCGCCGTCTCGTTGCGGCTGCCGACCATGAGTTGGACTTGCCGCAAAGCTTCTATTCGCGCCGCACGCGCCAGCAACTCGTCGAGCAACGCGCGCCCAACGCCACGCCCAGCGGCTTCCGGCGCGACGTACATGCCGACCACGGCGGCTTTGTGCCGCTCCTTGTCGCGCGGGTTGCGCCGCATTCCGACCACGCCGACGAGCGGTGCGCCGGCCGATGCGTAAGCGCCCAGCAGAAAATCACCGTCGGCCGCGCGCGAACCTTCCAACATGGCGTCGTGTTGCGCCGCGCCTCTTGCCAGCGCGTCCGCGTAGCTTTGGCCGAATGATTCCGGATGCGCCTTCAGTCCGCGCAGGCGAAGTTCGAAGTAGGCGTCGCGGTCGGCCAGTGCGAGTTGGCGTATCAGCACGGCGTGATTGTTCAAGTGCATCTCCGTGAACGGTTGTTCGAATCGGGTGGTCGTGACCGGCGCGCATTGCCCGGTTTCGGCGGTGTTGCGGGATCAAACCACGACTAAGGCGCCGCCTGGGCGCGCTGGCTTTCGGCAAACTCGCGCAACGCCGCCGCGGTTTGCTGGTCGGCTGGAAAAAACGCTTCGATCGCCAGCTCCGATAGCGTCACGTCCACCGGCGTACCGAATACGGTGGTGGTGCTGAAAAACGACAGCAGCCCAAGCGGCGTGCGTAGCCGCAGCGGCACGGCAATCTGATTGATGGCCGGGTCGGGGTCGATCGCCTGCGCGCCAGGCGGCGCGGGATAGCCCGCCAACTCGTCGCGCAACGCGCTCAGCGTGTCGTCGCCGCTTACGTCGATCTGACGTTGCAGCCGGGCCAGCACATGTTCCAGCCAGGCATGCCAGTTGACGATGGAAGCCGCGATCCCCTCCGGATGCAAGCTCAGGCGCAGCGCATTGACCGGCGGCTTCAGCAGCTCCGCGCTTGCGCCCGCCACCAGAGGCGCGAGCGCGCTGTTGGCGGCAAGGATGGTCCAGTGACGGTCGATGGCGAGCGCCGGATACGGCTCGTGCCCCTTGAGCACCAGTTCGACGGCCTCGCGCGCGGCGGCCAACTGGGGATCGGTGAGCGGACGCTCACGGAACAACGGCGCATAACCCGCCGCGATCAGCAGCGCATTGCGTGCACGCAGCGGCACGTCGAGCCGTTCCGCCAGATGCATGACCATCTCCCGGCTCGGCACCGCGCGGCCTGATTCGACGAAGCTCAGATGCCGCGTCGAAATATCGGCCTCGGCCGCGAGCAGCAACTGGCTCATTCTTCGCCGCTGCCGCCATTCGCGCAGCAGATCGCCGACCGTGCGGCTGGCCGTCGGCGGAGTCGACGGGGCGGTTTGCGCAAGAGAGAGCGTATTCATGCCAACGATGATAGCCAAACCGCGCTGGCAATCCATTACCTCGCACGTAATCGACGCGCCGCGCGCGAGCCGCCAATCTTCACTCCGAGCCCGCCGCATACAACGTGTTTGCCGAGCGTAGTGCTCAGTCGCTACCCATGAAGGAGTCTGAGATGAATGCGCATACCGATCTGATCGACCGTTATTTCGACGCATGGAATGAAACCGATGGCGCGCGCCGTCGCGAGTTGATCGCCGCGACGTGGGCCGCGGATGCCGACTATCGTGATCCGCTGCTGGCGGGCGCGGGCCACGACGGCATCGACGCGATGATCCGCGCGGTGCATGAACGCTTCCCGCATCACACGTTTCGCCGCACGACCGAGGTCGACGGCTTCGCGAACCGGCTGCGTTTTTCCTGGGAACTGACCACGCCCGCGGGCGAGGCGATCGTCAAGGGTTCCGATTTCGGCGTGGTCGATGCGCATGGCCGCCTGCAGGCGGTCACCGGTTTCCTCGACCAGGCGCCGGCCGCGGCCTGACCGGCGTCATCTTTTCACGGAGACGATCATGCTTGAGCCCGCTGCCGCCACGGCCGTCCGAACCGTCGTCGCGTTCGCGCGCCTGTCGTGCGCCGTCGACGCGTTGTGCAGCGCCATCGCCGGTTTCGCCTTGCTCGCCGGCGCGCGCGCGTTCACGTTCACCGCCTTGCTCGCGTGGCGCGAGCCGGTGCTGGGCGGCGCGGGCCTCGTGCTGCTGGCGCTGGTCGGCTGGCTGCGGTGGCGGTGCGGCGTCTCGCGCGGCTTTGCGCGGATGGACGCAAAGTTGCTTGCTACAATCGATCGCCCGAATGCAATCCGCGGCGCTGTTCCGTTCTCGTCGAGCGCCGGTCGTATCGGCGAGACCCGAACGCGGGCGTGAAGCGGTCGCTGCATAAAGAATCGACTGTTGTTTAAAACCGGGCGGCCAGCCGCCAATCGAACTACAAGGAGACACCGTGCTGAAGAATCTCGACCCGCTGCTGAATGCCGATGTGCTGCATGCGTTGCGCTCGATGGGCCATGGCGACGAACTGGTGATTTGCGACGCGAACTTTCCGGGCGATTCGGTCGCCCGCGAGAGTGTGCTCGGCAACCTGCTTCGCCTCGACGGCGTGAGCGCGCCGCGCGCGATTCGCGCGGTGCTGTCGGTGATGCCGCTGGATACGTTCATCGAACATCCCGCCTCGCGGATGGAAGTGGTCGGCGAGCCGCAGACGATTCCGGCGGTGCAGCGCGAGGCGCAGACCGAGGTCAATGCCGCGGAAGGGCGGGAGGTGCCGTTTGCGTCGATTGAACGGTTCGCTTTTTACGAGCGGGCGCGCAAAGCCTATTGCGTGATCGCCACGGGCGAGGAGCGCGGTTATGGTTGCTTCGTGTTCACCAAGGGCGTGCTGCTTGCGCCGGATGCGCCTCGGTAATCGCCTGCGCTCCAATACAGCGGGCGCCGCGCCGCTCGGCCCCGCCCGAGCTTGGAAAAGGCGGGTAATGCACATATCCTCAGGTGCAAGGCGGGGAACTGCGGCAACCTGACCGGGTCTGCTGCTTATTCATTTATAGGAGCTTCTCATGGCGCGTCCCGTCGATTCCGGCGTTATCCTCATCGCACGTATCGCCCTTGCCGTGCTGTTTCTGTGGGGCGGTGTGATGAAACTGCTGGGCTATGCGGGCTTCGTCGGCTACCTGCATTCGAAGGGCGTGCCGTTCGTGCAGATCGCCGCGCCGATCGCGACCGTGGTCGAGGCGCTCGGCGGCCTCTTGCTGATCGTCGGCTTCAAGGTGCGTCCGCTTGCCGTGATCATGGCCGTCTATACCGTGGCGACGGCGGTGTTGGGCCACGATTTCTGGAACGTCACCGATCCGGCCTTGCAGCGCGACATGGTGATCCATTTCTGGAAGAACATCGGAATCGCCGGCGGCTTCCTGCTGCTGTTCGTGACCGGCGCGGGCCGTATCAGCATCGACGGCGCACGTGCGCCGCGCGGCGGGCTGGGGCTCTGATACGGGAGCCCGGGCGGCGGGCGCCCGACGCCATCGATTCTGGCTGCAACCAAGGGAGCAAACAATGATTCAGAGTTTCGAGCAAACCATTGGCGGCAAGGTGATGCAGTTGTGCGCGAGCCTCGGCGAAGGGCCCACGCCTCATCGGGTCATCATCAGCCTGGCTGATTCGGCGAAAACACTCGTCGTGCTGGATGCGTCCGGCCTCATCGGCACGCTCAAGGCGGAGATCGAGGAGCCCGACAAGCTGATCGCCGATGCGATCACGAAGGCGCAAAACGAAGGGCTGATCGAACGCGCGATCGATACCGGCACGATTCAGGAAGCGTCGCTGTAAGCCGCGGGGCGGCGCAGCGGTTCTTTGGCCGCTCCGTCGTGTTGCCGCAGCCTTGCCATTGAAAAACGACCCCCGCGATGCGCGCGCATCGCGGGGGTCGTTTTTTTCACGGATCGAGTCGCGTCGACCGCCAGCCCCGCTCAGCGAGCTTGCGGCGCTGCGTCCTTGATAAACAGCGTGGTCAATGCGCCGAGAATGCAGATCGCTCCCACATACAGCGGCGCGGCCATCGGGTTGGACTTCATCATCAGCGAGACGGCGATCGGCGTGAGGCCGCCGAACACCGCATAGGCGACGTTATACGAGAACGAGATGCCCGAAAACCGCACGACGGGCGGAAACGCCTTGACCATCACGAACGGAATCGCGCCGATCACGCCGACAAACAGGCCGGCCGCGGCGTAGAGCGGCACCAGCGCAGACGTATCGACGGCGAGTTGCTGGAACATCACGTAGTACGTGACCGCCAGCGCGAGTCCGCCGATGAAAATCGTGCGCCCCGCGCCGATGCGGCCGGCGATCGAACCCGCCATCACGCAGCCGATCGTCAGGCACAGCGTCGCCACGCAATTCGCCAGCAGCGCGGTGGCCGGCGCGACATGAAACTGCTTTTGCAGCAGCGTCGGCGTCATCAGAATTACCACGACGATCGCGGCCGACAGCATCCACGTGAGCAGCATCGAGACGATCACGGCGCGGCCGTGGTCGCGCAGCACGGCCTTGAGCGGCACTTCGGCGGCGATCGCCTTGCGCTGCTTGAGTTCGGCGAAGACCGGCGTTTCATGCAGCCAGCGGCGCAGGTAGACGGAGAACATGCCGAACACGCCGCCCACGAGGAACGGCAGGCGCCACGCATACGCGGAGATCTCCGCCGGCGCGAAGTTGCGGTTCACCGCCGAGGCGATCAGCGAGCCGAGCAGGATGCCTGCCGTAAGACCGGCCGTCAGCGTGCCGCATGCATAGCCGATATGCCGCTGCGGCACGTGCTCGGAGACGAACACCCAGGCGCCCGGCACTTCGCCGCCTACCGCCGCGCCTTGCATCACGCGGAACAACAGCAGCAGCACCGGCGCCAGCACGCCGATGCTCGCGTAGGTGGGCAGGAGGCCCATCATCAGCGTGGGCACCGACATCAGCAGCACGCTCAGCGTGAACATGCGCTTGCGGCCGAACAGGTCGCCGAAGTGCGCCATGATGATGCCGCCGAGCGGCCGCGCCAGATAGCCCGCCGCGAAGATCCCGAAGGTTTGCACCTGGCGCAGCCACTCCGGCATCGCGGCCGGGAAGAATAGCTGACCGATCGCCGGCGCGAAAAACACGAAGATGATGAAGTCGTAGAACTCGAGCGCTCCGCCGAGGGCGGCGAGGCCGAGCGTCTTGTAATCGCTGCGCCCAAGAGGGCGTGGGGTGGCAGCCTGCGCTCCACCCAGATTTGTCGCTTGCATTGCTATGTCGTTGTCTTGAATGGTGAGCCACACGTGGCGCGTGGAAATACGGCGGTCGTCGGGCGAGAAGTGTGGTAGGCGCTGGGTAGAGCACGGGACACCGGCGCGCCGGCCCGGATAGGGGGCGCGATGACGACTTTGGCCAGGCGGGGATTTTACAGGATGAAAGTCGCTCGCCTCGGGAAGTGCTTAATTCGATTGAGAAAAGTTCCGCGGGGACGGGCGTTTTCGCCACGGAGTTCCGGCTCTGCGCACTGGGAAACGTTGCGGCAGCTTGTAGGAGTTGCGGGATGGAGTTGTCGGGCGGCGTCGATAGATATGTAAATTAGGATTGTTCCTATGGGATGGAACGGGCCTGCCTCTGAGAATCGCGTCCGAGCTATCAGTTAAGAGTCATCCCCCATGCGCATTGCCATTCTTCAGCGTGACCCGGTCATGCGTCAGTCCATCGAAACAGTTCTTCTCAGCGCGGGCCATACGTGCATGGCCTACGATGACGGCCTTGCCATGTCGAAAGCGCTCGCCCGTTCCACCGTGGATCTGCTGGTGCTGGACTGGCACGGCACGCGCCTGTCCGGTGCGGAGGTGCTGAGGTCGGTGCGGGCGGTCGGCGGCGACCGGTTGCCGGTCATCTTCGCCTCGCGGGAGACGTCGGAGGAAAGCATGGTGCGAGCCCTCTCCGGCGGCGCGGACGATTACGTCGCGTTGCCGCTGCGCCCAGCCGAGTTCCGGGAGCGCGTCGGAGCGCTGCTGCGGCGCGCGTATCCCGATCGCTCCAGCGTGGCGAGTTTCGACGTGGGGCCGTACCATTTCGACATTTCCCGTCGCCCGCAAAGCCTTACCCAGCAGGGGCTGTTTAATATTTGTTCAAAATTCGTTCAAAACTCCCAGTTCCGATTCGCTGCGCTCGGGAGTGGTTTGTGGGCGTTGCGGAGGCCTGCTCTGCGAATCTGATTGGTGTGCGTCGCCGTCCGGCCATTTACTGCCGTTTGCCAAGTTTCGTGGATCGGCGAGTGAACGTCAGCTTCCGCCGAGCTACCTGACAGTCGCACCTTGACAAGGTAACGACATCATTGGCGGAGGATAATGTGGTGGGTCCCGAGCAAGCCGACGCTGTTGACAAGGTCGGGCCGGGCATTTTGGTAGGACCCTTGGTCGCATTGCGACCGACCTGGTGACGTAGACTACGAGGCACGGACTCAACCGGCGCGACACCGAACACGGATGATCTATTTGAGCAACCTTGACGACCAGGCCCGCGCTGAACTGCTCTGCTACCTGGTGGTGGGGCAGCTGGTCGCGCGAGCGCGCACAAGCGGTTGGATGCGAACCGTTCATGTTGAGGAGTTGCTGAGCATCTGGCTAAACGGCAACGGAGCCCGAGCCGACTGGACGGACTGCGTTCACCTCGGCGCCCTATCGGAAAAGGTAGCACTGGGTTTTGCAGGGTTCCCCATGTTTGCAGATTCGTATTTTCTCGCGCAACTGTTCACCGATGGCTGGCGGTTGGACTACTGGTCACCAGTTGTCTGCAAGATCTATGCAGCCTGCGAAGACGAGTTGCAGCGGAGCTAGGCCTATTTAATCGCAGCCGCGCGGCCTCACAAACCCCACATAGCGACCGGATGGACGCCATTCGAGGTTCAGGGGGAGATTCTGTGCTGACTCTCGGGATTTCAAAGAACCGAAGCGACGTTCGGGGCGGCATAGCAGTTGCTGAAAAAAGGGAGCCTCACTGGGCTCTCGCTATGTCTATCATCCTGATTGTTGACGATGACCCCGATTCGTTGTGGCTTCTTCAGGTTGCCTTGGAGGGACGGGGCCATCACGTTGTGCTCGCGGGCGATGGGCAATCGGCGCTGGAAATGGCAGGTCATTGCCTTCCTGATGTAATTGTCACCGACTGGAACATGCCGCGCATGGACGGGGACGTCTTATGTGAGCAGCTGAAGTGTTATCCGGCACTGGCCTTGATTCCGATCGTCATGACGTCGGCGCGGTCGCCGCCGTTAGATAGAACTGGACTATGGAATTTTTTTCTCCGCAAGCCCGTAGATATCGAAACGCTCGCCGCGACGGTCGATTCTCTCGTGACAAAGCGCCTGGGGAATAACTCGATTCGGTCGCATTGCGGGGCCGCGCCGCTATGCAGGTGGCCTGCGGAAGCTCTCAAGTACTGGGCCTAGCACCGCCGCGCTTGAGGCCGCGCGAACCGACTATTTCAAGCGACTTCTGGCATCACTCGAACGTGTCTACACCTTGGGACCGGTCATTCACCACGCTCGGCCCGAAGGGCCGCGATGGGTCGCGTGCCGCCGGCCGCCCGAGGCCTTCGAGGCGGGCGACGTATGCCAATTGCATAAGACGGGAATCGGCCAGTTTGAGACATTCGACACGGTCACCTAGCAGGCTGCTGAAATACAGTCCGACAGAAGCAGTCTTTCTGCACTTACGCGGCTCTCGCCACAAGGTTTATCGCATTGTGCAATTTCAACGTGAATTCCACGCTTGTTCGGCAGTTTGAGGCCAATTTCTGGCTTCATTGCCGCGTTTTTCGCTGCTACAGACGGACTTGTGTCAGTGAGCGCATGCGCACGAGGTTGTAGGCAGCCATGTTCAACACGAACATCTGGTCCACTTTCTTCAACCCGCGCACCACCACCTGGCGCATGCGCCCCACGGTCTTGGCCCACCCGAAGCCTTGTTCGATCAACTTGCGCTTTTGCTGCGAAATGGCGTAGCCCACGCTCGAGGCAATGGTATCGGGCACGGATGAACGCCGCCCCGAGGTGTTTTGCGCAACGTGCGGTGTGACCTTCATCTGCTGGCACGCCTCGATGAATTCCTGTGCGTCGTAACCCTTGTCTGCGCCCAGCGTGATTTCTGCGCTCGCATCTTCTGCCGCTTGCCGCGCGTCGTTGATCATGACCTTGGCCGCTTCGCGCTCGGCGTGCCCGTCAGCGCGCGTCACGCACGCGTTGACCACCAGACCATGTCGATTGTCGGTCAGCGTGTGGCCCATGTAACGCAATTCGCTGGCCGTATTGCCTTTGCGATAGAGCCGTGCATCGGGATCGGTCCGGGACTCATGCGTCTCGTTGCTGCGCTTCTCGCCTTTAAAGTCGCCTGCGTTGCCGCCGTCGCTGTCCTGATCGTCACTGTCCTTGGGCACGAAGCTCTTGTGCCCCGCCCACGCCTGGATCAGCGTGCCGTCCACGCTGAAGTGCTCTCCCGAGAGCAGGCACTTCTTCTCAGCGATCGCCACCACTTCGTTGAAGAATTCGATCACCGCATCATGCTTGATCAGGCGTTCGCGGTTCTTCGTGAAGACCGTCGGTACCCAAACCTCGTCATCCATCGCCAGGCCGATGAACCAGCGAAACAGCAGGTTGTATTGCACCTGATCCATCAATTGGCGCTCCGAGCGGATGCTGTAGAGCACCTGGATCAGCATGGCTCGCAGCAACTTCTCCGGCGCGATGCTCGGCCGCCCACCCTTGAGGTCGGCCTCGTACATCCCGGCAAACAACCGATCCATCTTCACCAGTGCTTCGTTCGCCATCACCCGGATCGAACGCAACGGATGCGACTTCGGAACGAAGTCGTCCAGCTTGCGCATGGAAAACAAACTCTCGGTGAATGTGTCGGCGCCGCGCATGATCTCCAAGGGGCAAGTGGGGGTCTTCCATCAACGCTTCAGGGGCCTTCAGCGATGACATTACCGCCGATACTTCAGCAGCCTGCTAGGTCGTTGACAATTCGACGGGTGTGACTCCCGTTATGCGCGGCAGTCACGCAACAGTATGCCAACGGTGTCAAATAGCTTAGACTCGCGCACCGTTGCGGGCCCTGTCGATTCAATTGGCCGCGGCTGTGCAGCCGAGAGAATTTGCTTGCAAGACTGCATCAATCCTGTCCTGAACCGCCCCCGAGTGAACCCATGCATAAGAGCGCGAAAGCGCTGCTGCAAATTGTTAGCAATACCTTGAGGACGTAAGCTCCTATGGCGATAAGCCTTTCGTTTGAAGTTCTTGAGGTTTTGGACGCGATCGACCGCACCGGCACATTTGCTGAAGCGGCCGAATCGTTGCATCGCGTTCCTTCGTCCCTCACGTATCTCGTGCAGAAATTGGAGGGCGAGATCGATGTCGAGCTTTTTGATCGCAGCGGCAGACGAGCAAAACTCACGCAGGCTGGTCGTTTTCTTGTCAATGAGGGGCGTCAGCTTCTGCGGACCGCCCGGGATCTGGAAGTCAAAACGAAGGGGATACAGGACGGCTGGGAATCTGAGCTGCGAATATGCCTGGATGCTATCTTGCCCTCCGCAGCGTTGTGGTCACATGTCCGCGCTTTCTATGATCTAGAGATGGTTACCCAGTTGCGCCTTTCCACCGAGGTGCTTGGGGGGGTATGGGACGCGCTGGTTACCCAGCGCGCCGACCTGGCCGTGGGCGCATTTGGCGAGCCGCCGCATGCGTCCAATATCGCAGCCCGGCCAATCGGCACGCTCCGTCACGTGTTCGTCGTTGCACCAGACCACCCACTCGCCGATTTCCCAGAGCCGTTGGATAGCGGGGTGATCGCAAGATACCGGGGTGTTGTTATAAGTGACACATCTCGCCAATTGCGACCTCAATCCGTGGCCAAACATAACGGACAGATCGTAATTGTCGTCCCGACACTGGGGGCCAAGGTTGAAGCATTGTGCGAAGGTATCGCTGTCGGAATGCTGCCCGATCGCGTAGCGGAAGGGCCGATACGCGAAGGGAAACTCGTGGTGCGACGCGTTGTGGGCGTGCGCGAATACACAAATTGCTACCTGGCCTGGCGCGAAGACAAAATAGGGCATGCTTTGGAATGGTGGATAGCACAACTAGACAAGCCCGATCTGGTTGAACGATTTTTTGGGAAGCTGGGTTAGATTGCACGCCTTCTGTTCAACGTCGGATCGCCCTGCATTGCCCCAGTCAAACCTTTGGACCCTTTAAGGGTGCGTCTTTGCTTCTGTTCATGTGCCCCATTGAGTAACGGTGCGCGGTTGCGCGCGCTTGCGGGGTGTCCGTTTTTTGAAGATTTGGCCGTCCCTTGTGGGTCGAAGTGGGACCCTAGATGCGGCACAATCATGGTTCACCTGTGTGACGATCGATATGCGTCTGATACCAGCGCCCTTACCCCGGTCACCTTTTGCTGATCTTCACCTTCAGAGGTTCAAGGCCACGTGAATTTGCATACAGGTCAGCAATCGCGTCTGTCATATGCCCGAGTAGCGCTTTGGTGTCGACGCCGCCCTGTTCCATGTAAAGTCGTTTCGTCAGACTGCGCATTTCGTGGAAGGTCGGCGCGTCGTCGCCCGTGATGCCGGCGAGGTCGCGTGCTTCCTTGAATTTCGACGTGAAGGTCTTGATCTTGATCGCAGCGCCTTTGGGCGCGTTTACGTTTGGCCTGATGTGGTGGACCAGGTATTTGCTGACGATCCCCGTGGACCTGCAGCGCGCGATTACGTCGGCGAGCGACATCCCGAGCACGTCCATGCGCAATTCAAGCGGGATCGCGATGCGTACGCCGGTCTTGCCACGCGTCAGCACTGCATGGCCGTCCTGTTGGAAGCTGCGCTCCCAGCGCGCTATCGTGGAACGGTCCTGCCCGGAAACAAGTGCCAGCAGCATCGCATTTTGCAGCCATAGAGCCACCTGCGGCGCCTTCTCGTAGATCGCCTGGAACTCCTCGAACGTCAGTCGTCGGCGCTTCACCGTAACTTTTGCCTTGTCGGTGGCGTCGGCAGGGTTCCTGTCCATCCAGCCAAGTGCCATCCCTCGGCGACACACGGCGCGCATGCGACTGCGGATGTGAACAGCCCATTGCATTTTGCCGCGCGCTTCCACCTTCTCCAGCATGTCGGCGACGTGTTTCGTCGTCAGGGCCGCGCACGGGACCTTCCCGATCTCGTCGCGAATCGCGGAATCCACGTACTTCCTGTGGCGCACCGTCTCGGGCTTTGCCTTGCCAACGGGCATCTTGTCCAATAGATCGCCGATAGTCTCGCGCGGCGTGTCCAGCCGTTCAGCAAGGCTCGTTGTTACTTTGCCAGCCACTACCTTGGCGTTCGCCTCCTGCGCTTCAAAGATCGCGAGTGCGAGGTCGATGCGCCCGAGGACATACGTCTTCCCGTCACGCGGGTCGCGCCAGGTGTAATAGCCAGGGCGTGGTTCGTGCATGTTGGCCGGCCAGTTGGCACGGCGCCGAATGCGTGGTCGTGCTGCCATAGTTATTGTGGAATTCGTTGTGCAAGACGTGGGCGAACCGTGCCGTCCTGAAAGACCGCGTTCTGTTCGACGTAGTAAGAGCGCCCGACCTTGATCGGCGTGGGAAAGATTTTTCCCGCGTTGATCCAAAGGCGCGCTGTACGGATCGCCGGCGGAGGATCGAACTCGCGTTTCAGCCACTCATCCAACCTGATTTTCATTTCACCTCCTAATGTTTGCGTATGGTTTCGAGAATTTGCTGTGCTGCTGCGGTTAGTGGGCCGGCATGATCGCCGCCGATCAGATCAACCGGTATTTGTCACCTCGGCGTTCCGCGCAAGTATCAACAGGCAGCGGTCTAACGTGCCCGGTCTTCAGATTGACGAACGCGCCGCACCAGCTGAGCCGCCCATGACGGAAAAACTCCCACAGGATCCCGAGCGCCGGCGTCACGATCGCCTGATTGATGAAAAGCTCCTGTCGTTCGAGCGCTTCGGCGAGGCCGCAACTCGGCGTGTCGTCTTCCGGTACCGTCGTATCGACCAATTCCGGCAGCACGTCGTACGGCCAGCGCAGCGATGCGCTGCCTTCGCGTTGGGCCGGCCGGCTTGACCCGAAGATCACCTGACCGTCGCTCGCGCGGTTGCCGAGATCCATCACGTAAGCCGCTGTGCTCTGCAAAGTTTTGGCCAGCTTCGCGCGAGCCGCCGCGCTGTCGACGCACACGATCGCGATGCCGGGCCCGACATGAACCAGTTCGTCGGCGCCGGCATGTTTCGGTCGCGCGTGCCAGTCGAGGCCAAAGAACGCGTTCAGCCGATGAACGAGCACTGCGCTCTTGTACTGCCCGACATCGGCCGGGCTGAACATCTGCCGGCCGATGTTTGCGTCGCTAACCGTATCGCCGTCGAACGCGGTCACGTGCAAGCCCGGATGTCCGAGTGCAGTGAGCGCGTGGTTCAATCTCGCGAGGCCAGTGAGCATCTGGGAGCCGTTGCCGCCGCAGCCGATCAGTGCGACATTCACGCGGCGATCGAGAAAGTGGGCGGGGGTAATGTGTGTCATGCTTTTCTCCACCACAGGGGACCGAGATCGCGCCCGATGAACGCGGCGCATTCGGAAATCGCGCGGCGCATCGCTCGGCGTCGTTCAGCGCAATCCCAGTCGGGCAGCCTGTCGACGTCGATGTCGTCATGCGTGAAGATCCGCATCGAGCCAACGCCCGCTATCGCGGCGACATACGCGTCGTGATGGCTGACGTCGATGCGTGCCGCGGCTGCCAGTTCTGCCGCGTCCGAGTCGCTCTGCAGCGGAGCGAACAGTCTCCACGGTGCGTCGGCGACGTGGCGCGGGCGCACGTGCACGACCTCGAGCTCGCGCACGAAGTAGCGGCGTGATTCCCAGTTCACGGCGCGTGCCGCGTATTGAGCAATGTCCAGTTCGTTCACGCCGGCTCCGGGACCTTGAAAATGGCGTCGGCCGGAACCTTCAGCGGCACGAACATGCCGAGCACGCAGAGACGGAATGCAACGCTTGGGGTTCCGCCTTCGCCGAGGCCACCGAGCACGCCCGAAATCTTCACTTCGCCGGCATCGTCGGCATCGTCCTGCGCGCTGAAAAACGCCGCGCCGTCGCCGTGACTGTGGATATCGATCGCGAGGCTCTCGTGCGCCTCGAGCAGCGGCCGGTCGAAGGTGATCGACCCGGGCGTTGCGCTCGACACGTGCAGCGCCTTGTATGCGAGTTGCTGCTTCTGCTGGTCCCACACAATCCAGGCGGCATGCTCATTTGGCAGAGACTCGCGCGCCTCCTCGGCAAACGCCTGCAGGAATGGCAACGCGGCGCCGAGACGGCCGAACGCGAGTTCGATCTTCGGTTCGATGTCGCCGTAGGGCGGTCGCGGGCCCGCATCGTTATGTTTGGCAAGTTGCTGTATCACGTGCAGCCAGGGGCGGCGCACTTCGATGAATACGCCTTGCGCGGTCATGAGAAAGCGGTGACCGACGTCCGTCAGCGGGGCAAACTTCGCATGCTTTCACCCACATCAACGAAGGCGACATCCTCAACCGGTTGCAGCAGCAGCGCCTCGAGGTGCTGGAACAGACCATGACGCGGGAAACCAGACAGGGAACGAAGCAATGACACTTGACGAAAAAATCGATGCGCTGATCGGCCGCGAGGGCGGCTACGCGAACAATGCGCTTGACGCCGGCGGCGAAACGATGTGGGGCGTCACCGCCGCGGTTGCCCGCGCGTTCGGCTATACCGGCGCGATGCGCGACATGCCGCGCGCGACCGCCGCGCAGATCTATCGCAGCCGCTACTGGCAGCAGCCGAAGTTCGATCTCGTCGACGCGGTCTCGCCGGCGCTCGCGGAGAAGCTGTTCGACATTGGCGTGAACGCCGGGCCGGCGACGGGCGTGCGCTTCCTGCAGCGTGCGCTGAACGTGCTGAACCAGAACCAGCGTGCGTTCGCCGATCTCGCCGTCGACGGCGGCATCGGTGCGATGACGATCGCGGCGCTGAAGGCGTTTCTCGCCGCGCGGGGTGCGGACGGCCATCGGGTGCTGCTGGGCATGGTGACCGCCCAGCAGTCTGTCTATTACATCGAGTGTGCCGAAAAGCGTGTGGAGAACGAGACGTTCGAATACGGCTGGCAGCTCAATCGTGCACTGGGGGTGAGCGCATGATGGATGTCCTGAAAACGGTCGCGCCGTGGCTCGTCACGGCATTGACGGGCGGCGTACCCGGTATCGCTGCGATGGCTGCCTCGGCGATCGCCGGCAGGCTCGGTCTGGCCGATGGTTCGGTTGACGCGGTCAGGGCCGCACTGACCGGCCAGCAGATGACGCCCGAGCAGCTGCTCGCGCTCAGGCAGGCCGACGACGATTTCGCATTGAAGATGCGGCAGGCGGGTTTCACGCACGCGGAGAACATGGCCGGCATCCAGGTGCAGGCCGACAGGGTGGCGGCTGACGATCGCGCGAGCGCACGTAATTTTGCGGCGGCGGAGCACGACCATACGGCGCGCAACCTCGCCTATATGTATACGGTCGCGCTCTTCGCGGTGATTGGCCTCGAGTTCCTGCTGGCGGCCAGACAGATCCGGCTCGACGACGGCGTGATGCGGGCGCTCGATACGCTGTTCGGCATTCTGATCGCGATGGTGCTTGGCTCGAAGGAGTACTTCTTCGGCTCGTCGTCGCGTGCGGACAAACAGGCTGCGGCGATCACGCAGTTCGCGGTGTCGCCGGATACCGTGGTGGCGCGCTCGGATGCGGTCACGAGCCGGCCGGATAGGCCAGCGGGCTGAGCTCGCCGCTTGCAGTGGCGGTGTTTCCATCCCAGTGCTCGTCGATCCAGGCGACCGCCCAGGCACGGCCGAATGCTTCGGCAGACCATTCCTTGTCAAACTGGCCGAGGTCGATGGCTTCGAACGTTTGGCCGTGCTTTTCTCCCTCGAGGGGCGGACGGCTGATGCGGACGTGCGCGAAGAACTTTCCAATCGAAAAATCAGGCGTCGCGTCGATCGTGTAGACCTTGTATGCGTGCAGCATGATTCCCTCCTGGGCAGGATATGAATCTAGGTCACCAATTCTGAAAAAGAAAGGGGGACTCGTGGTGCGCACAACGAACTGAGCGGCTCGGGCCCGTCAGGGTCAGATGATCGCAGGTGCCGCCTGCATTGAAGATATTGAACGCCGTGGAGCAGTACGCGCCTCAATTCTTTGCGGATGTTCTGAGCGGCAGGTACTGCTCGCTGTCGTACGCGGTGGTGAGCGTATAGCCGTCGCGTTTGCGGATCTTCAGGAAGAACAGGGTAGGCGAGACGCCGGCGGCACCGCCGCACGCTTCGGTGTGGTTTTCGCGCACCCGCACCAGAAAGTATTCGCCCTTGTCGGCGGTATCGAAGAGCAGGCACTCGGTCCTGTCTTCCGACAGACCGTAGGTGTGCGTGATGTCGGCCGCACGGGCGGCTGCGTCATTGTCATCTGTCAACGGTTGCTGCGCGGCGCACAGCTGCGTGCAGACGATCAGCGCTGCGGTAATGATTGCGCGGCGCATCATGGCGCGGTCCTGCGCGCGTCGTATTGATCGAGCTTATGCGCACGGATGATGGCGTTGAGCTTGACCGCGTAAGACGGATCCCTCGCATAGCCATTGCGGGCGAGTGCGTTGGCGAACTGCGAACTGCGGGTATAGAGAAAGCACGACCGGAAACGCGGGTTGTTGCGGAGCATCTGCGCGTAGTCGTCGGCGGCCTCTTCATAGCTGCCGTAGGCGCGGAACGCATCGTCGATCCTGATCGCCTGGCCGTTGATCACTTCGTGAGTGGTGAACGTGGTGCTGTCGCCGCTGGGCGCGCGGCCCTTGACGCCGAAATAGGCGTTGCCGACGACCGACCTTCCCCAGTTGCTCTCAAGTGCAGACTGGGCGATGACGACGCCTGCGGGCACCTGGTACCTGCGCTGCACTTCCTGCGCGGCGGCCAGATGGGTATCGATGAATTGCTGCACGTACGCCGGCGCCACGTGGGGCTTCGGCTGGTGCCGCGTCGCGGCATGATGGTGTGTCGACGGTTGCGCCATGACCAGGCTGTTCCTCGTCCGAAACGGGAGATCCAGCATGCCACACGCGCGTATCACGGGCAATCGGCCGCCCGATGCGCGCAGCATAAAGTTACTTTGATCGCGCTTCGTGGCGCGGGAAAAGACAGGGCGACCGGGATGATGTTCGCGCATTTCTCCCGGTCACCTTTCCACTGAACACGCCAGTGAATTAGCCAGGGCCCTGCTACCTACCGGTAGGCGGGCCGAATTCTAACCGAAAAAGAAAAGGCAATTCCAGATATGGCAACTCCCATCGTTCCATGGATCGGCGGCAAGCGCCGCCTTGCGGACCATCTCATCCCGCGGTTCCCTGAGCATGAGTGTTATGTCGAGGTCTTCGCGGGCGGGGCTGCGCTGTACTTCATGAGGCCGCCAGCGAAAGTCGAGGTGATCAACGACATCAACGGCGAGCTGGTGAACCTGTACCGCGTCGTGCAGCATCACCTCGAGGAGTTCGTGCGCCAGTAATGATATGGTCAGCCCGCCCTCCGGGGTATGCTGGTCCGTTCACTCACGTCGGGGACTGTCATGGAGAACATCGCGCTTTTAGGCATCGATCTCGGTAAGCACACCTTCCACGTTCACGCCCAAGACAAGGCAGGGCATCAGCTATGGCGCAGGAAACTGAATCGCAAGGAGCTTGTAGAGCTTGTCGCCAACACGCCGGTTTGCCGAATCGTGATGGAGTCATGTTCTGGCGCACATCATTTCGCGAGAAGATTTTTGCAGTTCGGGCACGACGTGAAGTTGATCGCCCCACAGTACGTGAAACCGTTCGTGAAGGGAAACAAGAGCGACTTCGTCGACGCGGAAGCAATCTGTGAGGCGGCATCCCGCCCGACGATGCGGTTCGCGGCTGTGAGAAACGAGCAACAGCAGACGATCTCGGCGCTGCACCGGACACGGGATATGCTGATTCGCAGTCGCGGGTCAGCTCACAATCAGATTCATGCATATCTGGTCGAGTTCGGGATCGCCATTAGCACCGGCCCAGCCGCGATCCGGAAACTGCCTGCGGTGCTTGAGGCAAATGAATTGCCGCCGCGGCTTGTGGCGTTGCTGGAGCAGCTCCGGGATTACGTTTTTCACCTCAACGAGCAAATCGCAGTCATCGAGCGCGAACTGAACGCGCTGATGAAAGAAGATGATGTCGCCCAACGCTTGCTGACAGTCCCAGGTATCGGGCCGATTACCGCGAGCGTGCTCGCTGCGCAGGCCGGTGACGCGCGTCAATACCGGACGAGCCGTGATTTTGCAGCGTCTCTGGGACTTGTGCCACGCCAATACAGTACCGGGGGAAAGACAACGCTCCTCGGTATTTCGAAACGCGGCGACAAGCATTTGCGAACCTTGCTGGTCCAGTGTGCCCGATCGATCATGATGCACATTCACAAACGCACCGACGCCATGGCGATCTGGGTACGCCAGCTGCTGGAGCGGCGAAATTCGAGTATCGTCGCCTGCGCGTTGGCTGCCAAGCTTGCCCGGATCGCATGGGCAGTACTGGGCGGTAACGCTGCCTACGTTCCGCACCCGCAGCGAGCTGCATAGCAACCCAATTCATTCTTCCTGCTTTTGCGACGACAAATGTAGATGACGACAACGGCAATCGGCCCCGCGAAGAACCTGACATTTGAATCAGCTCTCGTAGCTGCGACAGTTTTGAGGATCGTGGGGCGCGAATTTTCATCGTGGACCGGGGAGTAACGTCCCCATCGAGAGTCCGGATACGTTAGCGCAAGCCTTTGCCTTCATCGAAATTTGCAGTTGCAAAAATAGGGCTGACCATACATTCAAGTGGGCGCTCACCAGCCGGCAGGTGTTCAGATGGTTGCAGGACACGATCCCGGAAACGCTCACCGATATCCAGCGGGCGGCCCGCTTCTACTATCTGCAGCAGAACTGCTTTGGCGGGAAGATCGAAGGGCAGTCGTTCGGCACGGCGACGACCACACCACCGGGGCTAAACCTGCTGCGGCTCGAGGAGACACTGTCAGCCGCACACCTTCGCCTGTCCAACACGTTCGTCGAGCGGCTCGACTGGAAGGCGTGTATCGACAAGTACGACCGGCCGCACACGCTGTTCTATCTGGATCCGCCGTACTGGGAGACTGAAGGCTACGGCGTGCCGTTTCCATACTCCGAATACCTTGAGATGGCAGCCCGTCTGCGATCGCTGAAGGGCAGGGCGATCGTGAGCCTCAACGACCATCCGGACATCCGTCGGGCGTTCGAGGGGTTTCACATCGAGACGGTGGATATCAGGTACACCGTGGGCGGTGGAGGGCGGGAGGCTGCGCGAAAGGAGGTGATTATTTTCAGCTGGGATGATGCGGCACAGCCGGCGGGACTCTTCTAGCTTGGAGCGATTGCCGGAGTCCTTGTCGAGGGCTCGGGTGTAACCTTTCCGGTGATTCGAGTCCGGCCTCCTCATATAAGAATCAATCCGATTGGATGCCAAACAATGCAAGGCTCGTGCGAATCTCACAACACCATTTCGACATCAAAGCTCCTTCGCACGCACCTCTCCGGGATAACTTGAATAGCTAAATTGTTAAATTTGCTGGCGATTCGAGAAAGGCAGTTTAGTGCTTGGCTATTCAGGGCGCATGCTCAGCACCGTGCTGGCTGCGGCGACGGCGATCGGGATTGGAATTATGCTTTTTGATGCTGCAGATTGTTAACGGTTGAAAAGTTCGCTGCGGGCGAGTTTCTCTAGACAAATTAAAAGCCCTATGTGAGAGTGCATCCTGCACTTACGGAACCTTCCGTCCTTACCGGAACCCACTTTCAACCAAGTGGAGGCAAAGATGGCCCAAATAAGCGCCGTTGTTCAATTGGTCAATAAGACAAACCACGATCTGTCGCTTGATCCCAATGACTGTTCTCTTGGAGCTGGAGAGTGGGTGACCAGTCCACCGGAGTCCATTCCGGCTCAATCTACTGGCGAGTGGGAATCAGAGTCAGAAGACGAGCAGGGTGGGACGCACGGACGCTGCAATTACATTATTCAAGACGGATCTGATGCCCAGGTCGAACTATTTTGGGCCGTCCCATCTTTGGGGGAAAATAGGGCAACATCTGATGTGAATGATAGCGGTATTTACGTCTGTACACCGCCTAATCCTGGCTCATATAACGGAGACAATCCCACGATGGTGTTCACCTTGAGGGAATCAAATTAGGAGGTTGAAAGAGATGGGCCAAGCACCGTCATACGTGAAGGGCGCGTAGATCTGGATCGGTACGCCGAAACGCCTCGCGTACCTGGGGCCCATCCTCTCAAGCGAGCGACCTGCTTTGGAGCAGATGACATAGTCGGCGGCCTCGCCGGCGAGCGTCGCGAGGGCTTCTGTACGCACGCCGTCGCCGGCGAGAATCCCTATCTGACCAGGCCTTACGCCTGTCATTCCACCCCTGACCTATCGCCGGCCGGCAAAATACCCAGCAAAAGTAACTTGAACGGCTCAGTACGACCCATCCCCGTCGTTCGATACGACGTCACGTCAAGGGCAGCTTCCAAAGGTACAGCGGTCGTTCGGTGTCGGCACCATAGCCCGCAGAGTGTTGGCCGGGCAACAGTAACCTTGGAAGGTTGCGCCGATAGTTCTCAAGCACGTGAGCAAAGAATTCACCGGTCTATATGAATCAACGTTTCTCTCCAAAATGGGAGTAACCCAGCGCGGCACCTGGGACTTCTATTAGAGTAAAGGACATATCGCGGCATGAGCTCAAATAAAGAAAAACGCTGCCTTGTCAAATTTTCTATCACGCTCCTGATTGCAATCTCGAGTCTTTGCGCTACGGTATTCGCGTGCGCTCAGGTTGACCTTAGTTCTCGACAAGCACGTGTCGACATCGGTGCAAACTCGCACCAAAAAAACACGTGTTTGAAACGGACTGATCTGCTTGCAGGTCTGACTCTTCTAGATCTGGACGCCGCAATGGTCGCGTGTGTCAAACAAGGGAAATTCGAGGACGCCACGTTTCTATATGCGTTATCGGGTGTTTATGGCCGATACGATATCTTGAGGGTCCCCGATCGAACTGCGCATCAAGCCGTTACAGTGTTGCGGACGTGGGCGATGTCTTCACTGAGCGATGAAGAAAAGGCAAGATTCAAGAACGAAGTGTTGAGCAGAACCGAGGACAATGAGGCGCGGTCTAAAATCTGCAAAGACGTCGAGAAAATCGGGCCACCTCGATACATTCCTACTTACATGACAGGCCATGGCCTCGGTGCGATTGTCGGATCCGAGCAAAGCGGGTCGACGCCAGCGGGATTCAATTCATCAAGCGCATGGCACGAGGCTTTGACTGGCTATCTTCATTGTCCTTCGCCCACAGCGATTAACGAAACTCGCCAGTTCGAACTCAACGTGGTACTCCTCATAAACCGGGAGCCGCGCGAAATCTCATACAACTGGCGGTGCACACGTATCCGGGATACCGCGAATGCAAGTCAAAATTCGCCGTGGACGATTTTTCCTCGGCCCGGTCCTGTACTGAAGATGTTGGGAGCCGAAGCCGCAGTTCTCGTTACGGCTCCGAATTACTGTGCGACGGGTGCCCAGGAAGCGCCGGAAAACGATCCCATCCCATACTCATCGCCTGTCATGATTGTCGATTCGGTTACCGATCCCTTCACGATCCAAGTATTTACAGAAAACTATTATCGCGGGGTGGGATACGAAGTCTTAATAAAGTCTGAATCGATGCGGCGCATCGACTCCGCAACCAAGGACTATGAATTCTCGAAGGAGGAACTGAGTTTCCGGGAGACTGTATCGAAAGGGAATATATACTTCCAATCCGTGCAGGCAAGAATGGAACCAAAATCGATGTGGGGCAATTCTGAAGCTGCAATGCAATTTTTCTCGGACAAGAAAGGCATCGTCGTCGCTGATACGCCTGCACGTATTGAGACAAGCGTTGCCGGTCGTGACGGCGCCCATAATTTCTTCCCGTTTGACCGGGCTGGAATCAAAACGGGACGAAATCTGGATAGGTTCAGCGTACCGCTCAGAAAGATCGGCGATGTTTGGCTGCTTCAGCCAACTGACGACACCGCTTCTGCCACGACGTATGTTCGCGTAGCCGACGACTCAGAGCAGTTGGCGACCCGAAGGTATGGAATCAGCCGGCCGCCTCCGGTTACCGTAAGATATGAGGGTGTTGCCGTTCCGGTCATAGGTTCCCAGGAAGTTTACGACGCTGATCGCGAATTGTTGATCCAATTCATTAACGGGTATAGACCAATAAAAACTCTTGGATTGTTCGTCGATCGCTAAGGAAGTTGTAATGCTGATGATGCATCCGAGTTGTTCAAAGGACAGAGAACGCAAGGAAGATGAGCCCTACTGAGAAACGTCAAGGTGCCGGATGTGCGATGCTCATTGACGGCCGCTCAGATCTCAAACGGCGACCGGCGCCGATCTTTGAATGTCCGATATCTGGAAGCTTGAGACGTACGAATGGCGGAGTCGGGACGCCAGCCGATGTCCGAAACTGGGCCGGTCGCTGCCTGTCGTCGCAAGAGTCACCGCGATCCGCGTCAAGGGGGCGGTGCCATGGAGGAGCCATGCACGGGGATTCTGACGCCGGGTGATTGATCTGAAAGAATATTTGTCTGAATGGAGCGGATCAATATTCGACGGCCCTATCGGATAAAACTTCCCCTCGCAGACCACGAGCCGACATCACGGCTCGCGCGCCTCACTCGGCGACGCATTCCATCCATCCAACTGGGTGAACCATCACTAGATGGCGTGGTTTCTGGCGTAGGTCGGCCTTAAAAAGCCGGTCAGAAAAGGCGCAGGTACTGCTGCATCAGCAAAGTGTGTCTCCTAGGCACAAGTGAAGCCACGTACTTCCAATGCAGCGTCGCCTTTACCTCGTCGTTCCAGATCCTCGGCAAGTAGCTCTTTAAACAGTGCTACTTCCTCATCCCCATACAGGTTGCGAAACTCACCGATGACCTCGGTGATCGCCCGGGTACGGGTATCGGGTGTAAGCATACTGCTGACGTGTGAACAGCCCCGGGCCAGTTCGAGGAAGTAGATTGCTCGAGCAGCAGTAGGAGAGATCATGGCGCCGCCGCGAGATTTTCCTTTGGGCATGAGGTTCACCTCTCTTTTGTAGCTGCCTTGCTCCGTCCGGGCGGTGGCTCCTGCCGTTGATGAACGGAACCTGCCACCTTAGCCAATCTAGCACGCGCACCTGAGCGGAAACTTAAGCGATTGGCGAAACGGGAAGAGTGAATCGAGCTCGTTGTGCAGGAGCACCTAATAAGCGAGGCGTCGTGATCGGAAAATATACAGATCGTGTGATCGATGAAGGATGTCCGCCGTCGCGCCGGGATCTGTGACGTGTTCACGTTCTACGCAGGGTCTGCAGCGTTCCCTTCGCATGGGACATGATCCCCTGTTGCAGACGTAGAGCACGCATTCCCAGGCGCCCCCACGGAGAACTGACAGTCCGCAACGTCCAGACGCCCCCCTTGTTGCCGCGGGCCCAGAATTGCTTGTACTGCTCGTCGCCTGCGCCGAAGTCGAGATCCAGCCCCAGGTCGAATGCCCATTGCACGACATATTCGTACGCCAGCAAACCGGGCGAGAGCTTGCGCTGCGCCTGGTCGAAGCCTGAAATGATTGTGCTCGCGCAGCAGTTGTCAACGCAGAACACCAGCGCCGCGAGCGGTTCGCCATCAAGCGCGACGACGAGCAGATGGGCTTCCGTTGCCAACGGCGACGATAGCCACTCGACGAGGAAGTTCCGGTAGTGAACGGACGTCAGAGGTGGCCGCGCAAATTCGGACAGTCGGGTAAGTGGAACGTTTGGGGCCTGGGCCGGCGATAATGCCGACAAAGGAACCTTGAAGATGACGAAGAGAACCCGACGGACGCACTCAGCCGCGTTCAAAGCGAAAGTGGCGATGGCGGCGGTCAAGGGCGAGCGGACGCTAGCCGAATTGGCGCAGCAGTTCGATGTGCACCCGAACCAGATCACCGAATGGAAGCGGCAGTTGCAGGAACGTGCCGTCGAAGTGTTTGGCGCAGGTGGCGCGGCGTCGAGCGAGCCGCAAGTCGATTTGAAGGAGCTACATGCGAAGATCGGCCAACTCACGCTGGAGAACGATTTTTTAAGCGGCGCGCTCAACAAGGCGGGATTGCTGAGCGCAAAGCGATGATCGATCGTACGCACGCATTGCCGGTCTCGCAGCAGGCGCGACTCGTTGGTATCGCAAGATCGAGCGTGTACTACCAAGCGCAACCGGTGAGCGAGGCAGACCAGTTGCTGATGCGCCGGATCGATGAACTGCACATGGAGTTTCCGTTTGCGGGAGCGCGGATGCTGGCGCGCCTGCTGCGTCGCGAGGGACACGAGATTGGCCGCAGGCGCGTACGCACGCTGATGAAGCGCATGGGTATTGAGGCGCTGTACTGCAAGCCGAACACGAGCCGACGCAATGCGCGGCACAAGATCTGGCCGTATCTGCTGCGGGGCATGACGATCAATCGGGCAAACCAGGTCTGGGCACTGGATACGAGTTATATCCCGATGGCACGCGGCTTTGTGTATCTGACCGCCGTGGTGGACTGGGCCAGCCGGAAGGTACTGGCCCACCGCGTAGCGATCTCGATGGAGGCGATGCACGCTGTCGAGGCGTTGGAAGAAGCGTTCGCGAAGTACGGGCAACCGGAGATCGTCAATACCGACCAAGGCAGCCAGTTCACCTCGACAGTGTTCACCGAGGCCGTGCTCAGCCGGGGTATCAACTTGTCCATGGACGGCAAAGGTGCCTGGCGAGACAACGTGTTCGTCGAGCGCGTGTGGCGAAGCGTGAAATATGAAGAGGTGTATCTGAAAGCCTATGAATCGGTCGGCCACGCCCGGCGCTCGATCGGCGATTACATCAATCTATATAACCAGAGACGACCTCATTCGAGCCTGGAAGACCGCACGCCGGATGAGGCATACTTCGCGACGCTGCCTGCGATTAAATTGGCAGCATGACCGCCCCGGACGTTCCACTTAAAAATCTCAGAAGACTGTCCGAACGAGTGAGGCCACCTCTGTCACCCACTGCCCATGCTTGCCGACACGATCGCCCCAGTCGCGCTTCCATTCGAGCATCAGGTCGATGGCAGAAGCGACGGCGCCCTTGTCTGACAGGTCTACCAGCGATGCATCCAGTTGCCCTTTTTTCGCCAGGCGACGCGCGATGGAACCAGGCTTTTTACTTTCCTCAAGCACGGTCAGCGAATCGCAGAACGATGTCCAGTCGCGCTGCCTGCATTCGAGGCTGAGCTTTGCGACATATGAAACGTTGCGGTGCCTGGTTACGAGCGACTGGTCCTGCCCGGCGACGCGGTATAGGTCCGCCGACTCATGCAGGTATGGCAGGTGCACGAAGTCGGCGCCACAGTGCCCAGTCGCGATGCGCCAGGCGCCTTCGATCCAGGAGAGGGTCCCGGCACGCGCTTCCATGAGTATGTCCGAGTAATCGGCGGCCTCCGGGGACAGCGGTGCCAGGCAGGCCCACATGAACCGGTGACGCAGGACAAGCGGCCATACCATGGCAAGCCTGCCTTCGTCGCGCCGGATAATGCAGCGCAATGACCTGCCCTTCGGCTTCGCTACCTGCTGCCACGCAGTCCAGCAGAACGCGAACGACAGGTAGTGCCGCCCCCCTGCGCGTTTCCACAACGCGTCCCATTCGGGTTGCAATCCGGCCAATGCATGTTCGTCGGTGATGATTTCGTAGTGGAAATCCGGGACCGTCATCGCTGCCTCGCCAGAGCCGCATGAAGCAGCCTGTTTGACATCACGTCTCGGGGGAAGATTACTCCTCGCATGGGAGCGCCACGCGTGCGGTGGCGCACGGTTATAGGCGCTCTGAAATGAACCGCGAGCGTGGTAAAACCCGCAACGCAAGCCACCCTATGTGGCGCCGGTGTTATACATACGTGACCGACGCTGGGCGGCTGAAGAGCTGCCGATGCCCAAGCACGATGTCGCCTGACACCGGTCCGAAGCTTCAACATTAGCATTCACGTAATTCTCGAGGGTGCCACTCGTCACTCGCCTGGATGCAGTCGTTAGTGGCGGCCGCCGGTCGGCCTGATTCACGACCTGCCTCAAGAGGCCGCCGATGCGATCTGGGGAGGTCGCACTCCTGACTCGCACGTGATGACGTCAGTTCCTCAACACGAGGAATGCGCAATCAACAAAGGTATGCGCACGACGCTGACCGTAGGCGACGGCCTCCTCGGGACACGCAAACTCAAGTGACTCTGCATGACTTGCAACCACGTTTTCCGGAATGAAGTGAGCTTTCTTATGCACATACCAGGTGACGGTATAGCGTGGCTCGGCACCATTGAAGGAAAGTGCTGTGGTCTCGTCGACACGTACGTGTACTCCGAGATCCCGGTATGGCTGGCAGATATGGTCTCGCACTGTCTCCTCCTCAGTCCTGGGGAAGCGAATGAATCCCCCTTTGCAACGTCTGTTCAAGACGTGTATTTCACGGTGTGGCGCCGCCGGACTAATACATAAGAGCTATGGCCTGCGCAGCGCCAGAAAAGCAGGGTTGGCGGTCCACGCTCACACCTGATATGTAATACGAAACGATTACGGCTGAGCACTGGCTGGCGTGACGCACATCGACGGTCCGCATCTGAAACGCTGCAACCGAAAAGCTTGAGCAAAAAGCGGCGTCACCGGCTGAGAACCAGGACGCCGCTGAAAACACCTCCCGCGTGGACAGGGTAGTCCGCAGGAGTGACCTGAAGGTATCGTTCATCGGTCCTCGGTTCAAGATGCAGAATTTCCGTTTGTAACAGAGCCCAAGGTATTTTATGCAGCATTAAAACTGGATGCGCCGCAGGCAAGGAGGCGACGGTGCAGCGCCCGGATCGCGGGCGACAATCGATAAATTTACAAACCGATAAATTTTTTACAACACTGCTGGTTGCTTGGGCTCGCGCGGCAACGGGGTGATGTCCTGAAGGTAGGGCGGCGGTTTCAATTTTCGAATGTCTGATCGCCCACAGTGGTGCATCCGAACTGCCGCTACGCTTGGTCTGCCGCACTTTCCGGGTTCGTTTCAGGACGGTGACCACAATTTGACGTGACGCCGCAACAGCGGTGTTTGGCGCCAAAGCGCGACGGGGCAGCGACTATATAACGGGTTTCATGAATGAAGCCTCGGCGGCCGTGTCGATATTTAAACCCGTTATCTGTAAACGCTCCAGCCGATTGAATCCTTATGTGGCTGCTTGCGACAGTTACGCCGGTACCGTGAACATGGTTAACGAAGACGTCTCCGTGAAGCTGATGCCTGCACCACGAATCGAACTCGACCGAGTGCGCACCGATGTGAGCAACGCCAGGACAACTATCATCCACGCCGCACGCGCCGGTCTGAGCGAGCGCTCGATTTTTCACGAACCGTGGTGGCTGGATATTGCGACCGGGGGCAACTGGAGGCTCGCGTCGGTTCATGACCGTGGTCACCTGGTCGCTGAAATGCCGTACACCATGACACGCAAGGGCATCTGGCGCCTCTCGACCTTGCCCCCGCTGACGCGCACGCTCGGTCCCGTGATTCCGGCAGCAAGAGGCACGAGCGACGATGACTGGCGTCATTGCTTCAGCGCGACGCAAGCCCTGGTCGAGCAGTTGCCCGAGTGCGCGCTGTTTCACCAGCGGTTCGATCCGCGCGTTTCGGATGCCGTTGGATTTGCGTTGCTGGGCTTCGGGGTCGCGGTGAGCTATACGATGCGGATCGGGCCCGGCAGGGCGGAGCCGGACGTATGGACCGGACTTCGTCCGAATACCCGCAATCTGATTCGCCGTGCCGGCGAACAGCACACCGTTCGTCAGATACCCGACGCGAGCCTGTTCGTCAGGTTCTACGATGCCAATCTGACGCGCCGGAATCGGGACAATGTGTACGGCACTCACGTCATGAGGCAACTCGTCGATGCCTTCGTCTCGAGGGGCTCGGGTATGGTGCTTGGCGCCTACCAGGCGGACGGCAGCCTGTGCTCAGCGATCGCGGTGATATGGGATAAGCAAACGATGTATTACCTGCTGTCGTCGAGAAAAGACGATGCCCATGGCGGTGCCATCGGCCTGTTGTTATGGCACGCCATGCGCAATGCCAGGGAAAAAAATCTCACTTTCGACTTCGACGGCATTTCCAATGTCGGCATTCTCAAGTTCCTCAGCGGTTTCGGAGGAACCCTGGTTCCGCGGCTCGAAGTCGAGCGGGCGAGAGCAGACTATGCTGCGATGCGCGGCATCGTGCATGTGGGGCGATCTGTATCACGTTCGGTAGGCCAGCGCGTAGGGCGACAGAAGCGTGACCAGTGATGACTATTGCGACAACGCGAACACCTTCCTGAACATCGGAACGAGGAAGCGTACGTTGATCTGGTTAGCATCAACAGGCCCGGCCGAAGCTGCTCGGCAGGTGTCAACGGCGATTTCAAAGCTACAGCGATGATCCGCAAAATGCTTCCGTCGGGCGGATTATTGATCAGGTCGCCAGCGTGGATCTGCGCGTCGAGGCCTGCCAAGGTACTTTCCCTGGCCACATTCCGGGCGGCATGCGGGTTGCGCGCTACTCGTTGTCGGTTCGCGCAATAGCGGGACGAGGGGGCGCCAATGTCTTTCCAGATCTTTGCTTCATACCGCGGGTATAGCATCAATGTTCAGGTCACTCCAGCCAGGACGTTGTCTTTCCATGGCGTTGGGCGTCGATACAAGGTGTCCTGGTTCATCAAAAAGTCTGGACATCCCGGCGAGGAGATCGCAGGTTTTCCTGAGCGGCTCGAATTCATGTCCGAGCATGAGGCGTTCAGATACGCTGAAAACCGGGCCCATACCTTCATCGACTGCGTACTTTCCCGAAGACACGCTGCGAGGCCTGCGGTTGAAGGAGGAGCCAGTCAGGAGCGCTCGCTCGGTCCGGGCGGCTGATGTCGTAACAGGTGATGCCAAAATGCGGGCCCGGAAGGGCCGTCCGCTATTCAACAGTTCGAACGGCAGCTTACAGCGAGATATCGGTCGGCGTCTTAGCGCCTGTCTCATATGTCAGCGAAGCGCGTGCCGGCCGCAGCTCATCCTCCCATTCAGCTTGCTTGCCGGCGTGCGACGTCGCTACTTTGTCCGCCGACCTGTGGGCAAACGGCCTATCGTTAAATGGTTTCGCGATGAATCTATCCGTGAGTGGGAGGATAAGATGCCGCACTCCGTAGAAGGCTGGCCAAGCCGAAGCCCCGTGATCGCCACGCTGGCAGCGTTGCTCATATTGTTGGCTTTCACCGATGTGGCGCGCGCTCAGGCCGCTGCTGTACCCAATGTTGCTGTCGGGCAGTCGGTTACATGCCAGCCCGCGTCCACGACCAGGCCGCAACCGAAGCTTCCCATTGGTTTTACCGAGCAGATCTTATACGCAGGCTGTCTCACTCAGCCGACCGCGATAAGCTTTAACGGAAGCAAGACCAGGGTTTTCGTCACCGAAAAAGGGGGCAAGGTTTGGAATTGCGATTTGGCGGCCCCTACCTGTACGTTGCTCGCCGACTTGGGGAGCGAAGTTTGCAATGATGCCGACCGGGGGCTCCTCGGACTTGCAGTCGACCCGCAGAATGATGGGAACGTCTACGTGCTTTACACGACGCGTCCTACCACAGGAGCGTGTAATGGGAACGTCCTTACCGGCGGCCAACTTTCGCTTTTAACGGGGTCAGGCGAAACGAAGATTCTGCCCCGCGCAGGATCCACCAGCCAGCCGTGGTGTTTTTACTATACGTCTCACAGCATCGGGGGCTTGGTCTTCGCAGCCGATAATAAAACGCTATATGTCAGTGCCGGCGATGGCGCAAGCTTCGACCGGGTCGACTACGGCCAGTTGGATACCGCTTGCGGCGATGGTACAAACTTGCCGCAGGGGGCGTTTCGCAGTCAGAGCGTGTCGCCCTACAACGATGGCGTTATTCTCAGGGTAACGAACCCGGGCGCGACAACCCAAAGCGTTTCCGTTGTCACAAACGGCCTGCGCAATCCGTTCCGCTTCGCCAGACTGCCCGGTATGACGGATGAACTGTATATCGGTAATGTGGGTTGGACCCTCTGGGAATCCATCGATCACTTCACCGTCGCCGGCCAGAACTTTGGGTGGCCGTGTTTCGAAGGATGGGCCCCCAACAACAACTTCAGTGCGGCTCCTCAACCCGACTACCAGAACACCGCATACTGCGGAAGCGTTGGCGGCGTCACTGCACCGTTCTTTGCGTACGCTCATGCGAGTTACGTTACGGCCCAAGACAGCAAGGGAAGGACCTGCGGTGGCAAGCCGTCCGGCGGTGGGGCTGATCAAAACGGTAGTGTGATCTCCGCGATTGGATTCACTGACGGCACCAGCACAACCTACCCTCCTGAGTTCAGGAACGCCCTGTACTTTGGCGATCTTCTTCGGAAATGCATCTGGACAATGCAGCCGCCGAATAATACGCCACAGTCCTTTGCAAGAGACCTGCAGGGAGGACCGGTGGATTTGAAATCCGGTCCGGCCGGGGACCTCTTTTACGTAGACCTCGTTACCGGTACCGTGAGGCGATTTACGCATAAATAGGAGGCGACAGCTGAGTGGTGCCTGGCTGGCGCTAAACGATTCCTGTGCCTTGCGCGAGTTGTGCGTTTGGTCCGCGTGTTAGGAGATTGGACCCGAAACAGACGAACGGCGGCTTCAGAGGTTGAAGCCGCCGTTTGAATGCCCGTCGGCTCAGCATGACGAAAGGCCGGAGCTGGCCCGCGACCGGCCCCTCGACGGAAACGGGCTCTCCCGCATTCGAAGAAGTGGAAAACTGCTCAGGCGAGCATGCGGCCTGGCACCGACGACGCTATACGTCTGGCGCAACGTGTCACTGCGCAATGAGACCCAATCGACAATCGTAGTTGCTATATATTGTCAGGCAGTAGATGTGGCGGCATTGCTATGAAAGTTGGCCATTCGCTGCTGTATTCAGAGGGTTTCTATTGCGCGGGCCAATCTATGATGAACTATGCGCCTCGTGGCCTCATACCGATCGTGTGGATGAGGAAACACTCCAAGCCCCGATCCCGGGCGTCGACGCGCCGCGACGCTGCGGCGTGTGGGGTGTCGACGGCCCGCCACGAGCCGGCGTCGCCAATCTGCGAATGGGGACTGCAATGAAGTTCATTGTTCAATGGAAGGGCCTGCCGCCGACACAAGAGCTTGCAATCGAGCGCTTCATGAAAACCGGCGGCCGTCCGCCGGACAACGTCGAGCTGCTGGGACGCTGGCATGCGATCGGTGAATTGAGTGGCGTTGCCATCGTTGAAGCGACAGATGCTAGTGGGCTCGCGGAATGGATACTTCAATGGGGGGATCTGTTCTCGTTCACTTCCGCTCCCGCGATGTCCGACGAAGAACTGGGTGCCGTGCTCGCGGCTCATCAGGCGGCGTCGAAATAGGACGCGGACAAGGAAAAGAGGCAAGCCGGCAACACGGCGCGTCGGAGAATCGTGCTGCTCGCGGGTTCCATGGGCGGCCATGCGAATTAAGGATACCGAATGCATTGAGCCTGTCTGCAATCCTCCGGCAGCCGACCCCATGATGAATGTACCAGTCGTAAATGCGCCGAATGAGCGCGACCTCGTGTTCACCGCCAGGCGCAATGATGATCCGGTCTGTCTGGATGCTCTTGTGTTCACGTTCGCGTAGGAGACCTTTCACGGTCCCGGCTGGGTCGACCAGTACCCGCTGCAGCCCATAGCCCGGCGCCGCCCCCTGCCAGAAGCCCAGTCGGGCAAGCCTGCATTGGCCGACGAACACCTTGCGCGAGAGTTCACGGCTGTATTCACCGGCCATTGCGCGCTTGAGCGCCTTCATCACACTGGCTGCGGCGCCGCGGTCCGATGCAAACTCCTCAGCGCAATACACGACCTGCACACCCGCCTGGCGGCACATGTACTCGTAGTGGGCACTTTCATCCACGTCCTGGAAACGCCCCCAACGGCTTACATCGTAGACGAGCACCGCGCTGAAGGCGTGAGTGCCCGACTGCACGTCCTGCAGCAACCGGAGCAGAGCCGGCCGGCCCCTGATTGTCACGCCACTTTTGCCGGCGTCTTCATAGGTCGCAATGACCGCAATGTTTCGCGCCGCTGCGAAGTCAGCGATAGCCTGTTTCTGGTTCCCGATTGAGTATTGCTGGTGGTCCGTGGACATGCGCACATACTGCGCGGCGTTCGTGCCAGCGAGTGAA
Organism: Paraburkholderia terricola; assembly: GCF_003330825.1. Taxonomy (NCBI): domain Bacteria; kingdom Pseudomonadati; phylum Pseudomonadota; class Betaproteobacteria; order Burkholderiales; family Burkholderiaceae; genus Paraburkholderia; species Paraburkholderia terricola. Next base: position 403,526 of record NZ_CP024942.1, on the reverse strand, counting down.
ACCGATGCGGCGGCCGCCTGCTGCATCTCGATCTCCTGTCCGGCGCGGTATTCAGTGATAGCCCGCTCGCCGGCCAAGTCAAGGAGGAAAGACGTCAGTGCCCGGCCCGTGAGTTAGGGCCGCAACCACGAAGCCCACCGGCGCCCCAACTGACGGCGAAGAGTTTTTTGTTGAGTGGGTCACACTCCATATGCCTGTCGCGTATGTGGTTACAGAGATGCTGTCGAAAGTAGTCTGCCGGCGCCCGGCAACATCGATAAAGACATCAAGTGGGTGTGGATCCCGGCAACCGGGTGAATCGGCGTGCAGAAGTTCGGTATGCAATCGGGTGGCGGCAGCCCGGGTTGCCATGATTCGGGACGGACAGCCGGCGCGGTTGGGCACAAGAGAGAAAACTCACATGCGGGCCGGTCTCGTCTGGTCGCGGCTATTTCATCGTGGAAGAACGCCGCTTCGCCGGCCACCTGGCAGCGGCTCGCTCATCGCACGCCCTCCTGGTTGAAATCCGTCGGCGGTGCAGATTGTGGTTCACGAGGTCAAGGTCGCTGCATCACCGTCTACCGGCAATAGCCGTGTCAGGCTCAACCGTCCTGGTCGCCTCGCGTCGTTCTGCAGCTCGATGCGGGTCAAGGTTCCGGCCGCGAACCTGCACGTCAATCAACGGTGTCGCCGTCACTGCGTCGGCTACATGTCCCGACGCGGGCAGCAAACCGGCAAATGCAGCGATGCCGGTTCCGCAGACCACTGCGACAGGCATAGCAGCGAAGGCGACAAGTGAAAACGCACGTTTCGGACTGGAACCACGGATACCGTGCAAGAGGTTCTTGATGGCAACTCCGGTTGGCCCAGCCATCAGTTGCAACGACCGTGCCAATGGAGTCAGTGTTCCCTCGGCGGCCATGAACGGGTGGGCGGCGACAATGACTACGTCCGGTCGTGTTGCCTCACGGGATGATGTTACTCCCGGGTAGTTGTCACGGACCCGTTGTTTTGCGGTGAAGGCTGGCGCTGCGTAGCGGCGCCAGCCTTCACCGCATCCGCATCCGCATCCGCATGACCAAGTATCCTTGTGACCAGTTCTCTCGCACGGTTCGATCGCCATGCCTTCACACGGCGCTGCAGGGTCCGAAGCTGGGCACTGGAATACATCGCCGGAGCCATCGCGACGAGGCGTTCATGCAGCTTCTTCGCCGTAATCCCGGGCTCGCTCTCAAGCCATTGCTGTATGGTCGGCCACGTATGCTCGAACGGATCTTCACGGCTGCGCCAGGTGTGTGCGACGTGCGCCTTTCGGCGATGCGTCGCTCGAACCTCTCCTTCGTGCCATGCTGTTCCAAGACTCGCCAGGAAGTTAGCGAGGGGGATTTGATCGGCCGTTTGTGTTTCCATCGGCGCCGTACCCGATGCGCTGCATCGTGCGACGCGCTGCTGTGCTTCGCGCATGCGGCGCAATAAGTCCAATGGATCTAGCGCCCGAAACCGCGTACGCAACCTGCGCTTGGTTGACTCGGGTATCGACGCCGATCGCAAGACCCGCTCAAGGGGAGTCAGAGGCGCTTCGTAGCGCTTGGTCACCCGTGCACCATGGCGTGTTTTCGATTTCAGCTTGAATGACGGCTGGAAGAAGTTGATGTACAGCCGCGACACCTCATAGAGGGAAGCGAGGGTTTCGGTAGCATCAAGTCCACGCAACTGGCCATACCCCACGAGGCGGCGCACGATTGAGCCATTCTTCTGCTCAACCCAGGCCTGGTCGTTCTTCTTGTAGGGTCGCGAGCGGGTCAGTTCGATACCCGTCGCTTTGCAGAAATCGAATATGGCCTCGTTCATGAAGGCGCTATCGTTATCGCAATCGATACCGCGCAGCGGAAACGGCAAGGCACGGCTAACGCGCTCGATGTGCTCAAGAACGAATGCACCGCTGCGATAGGGCATGGCCAGGCACTCGGTCCATCCGGTCGCGATGTCTGTCATCACGAAGCTGTGCACGAAGTCGCCGTCGATCTTGGTGCCACCGCAATGCTCGACGAAATCCACCTCGAGATAGCCGGGTAGCGGATCTCTCCAGTCGGCGAACGTGCGGATCGGCACCGCGCGGCGAATTGCGTTGCCGACTCCACCAGCGCGCCGGCGCTGACCGGCGAAGGCCTGTTCGCGGACGTCACGCAGCAGCCGGTCAATGGTCGCGGCGCTGATCTGGTCCATGCGTTGGCGCAGTTGCTTCGATAGGGTCAGGTGACCATGCCGGGTCATCGAGTCGATCAGCGTAGGGATGAGCGCCTTCAGGCGCTTGCCGCAGATCCGGTCGGCGGCTTCCCATAGCGTGATCAGGGCATCCCGCACCTCATCGTCATACCGCCGTTGCGGGCCGGGCCTCGCGCTCGGAGGTTGAGGCTCCCGGCACAGAACGCGGATCGCGTGCTTGCGGTGATAGCCGGTTACCTGAACAAACTCGTCCAGTATCTCGCGCTTCTCATTCCGGTCCGAACGGCGGTACCGCTCACCGACTGCCTCGGTCAATTCCCGTCGTGTTGTCATGCTGAGCTGCCTCGCCATAAGTCGCTCCCGCCAGCATTCTGACGGGTAGCAAATTACATGAGGCAACGACCCTGGCTCGGTAACAAAAAACCTGAGTCAATGCGCCGGTGTAGCGACATTCATCTTGGCCGGTAGTGAGGAGTCGGAGGCGGCGTAGCCGCCGGAGACGACGAACTGCCGGCGGCGCCGGATCGGCGAGGCTTAGGATGGCTGACTGAACCTAAATTGAGGCGGTCAGCCCATGTCTGGAAGCCGCATCACCGACCAGCAGGTCCGCCTCTACATGAACCATCGCAAACTCCATCCGCAGAAGCTCGCTGCCGCGAAGTCCGGCATGAGCGAGCGCACGGCGCGGCGTGTCGAACACGAAGCCGGACTACCGTCACAGCAGCCGCGGCGCTACTGGCGCTCGCGCCCAGATCCGTTCGCCGATGTCTGGGAGAGCGAAGTGGTCCCGTTGCTACGCGCTGCGCCAAAGCTGAAGGCGATCACTCTGCTGCGTAAATTGCAGGAGGACCATCCCGAGCGCTTCCCGGACAGCATGCGGCGCACGTTTGAGCGACATGTCAGCCAGTGGCGCGCGCTCGAAGGCCCGAACCAGGAAGTGTTCTTCCCTCAAACATATCAGCCCGGCGCACGAGGCCTGTCAGACTTCACGCACATGGACAAATTGTGCGTAACGATTGGCGGCGTCGCGTTTAGCCACCTGTTGTATCACTTCGTGCTGGCGTTCTCGCGCTGGGAGTACGCCAGCGTGGTCGATGGCGGGGAGAGCTTCCAGGCGCTCGCGACGGGATTGCAGAACGCGCTGTGGCAGGCTGGCGGCTGCCCACGCGAACATCGCTCCGACAGCCTGTCGGCGGCCTTCAGGAACCTGCAGGAAGAGGAAGACTTCACAGTTCGCTATGCGGCGCTACTCGAGCACTACGGGATGGAAGGCACACGCAACAACCGTGGCATGGATCACGAGTATGGCGCGGTAAAAAATATGTCACAGTGGTTCTCAACAACCCCGCATCGTCTATCGCGTTGACGTTTCCACGACGACATAATTTTCAGGCTGATACTGATATTCCACTGATCAATGATGGGGGAATATCATGTTCGAGACTCTCTTTACGCGTCCGCATGTTCTTGCTGCCCACAATCTCGCGCCCTGCGTGGAATCCAGGAAGCGCTTCCTCGTACATTGTCAGGAACAGGGTTATCCGCTCAGGTCGATTCGGAAGATCGCGTGGATCCTGCTGGTTTTTTCACAGAGCATTGATCTGTCCCGCCCGCGGTTAATAACGCACGAGGAAATCGCGTTTGCGGTTGACCATCGGATTCGACTTCTCCGAAGTGAGCGCACGAACGAGTCCCGCAGCTCGCGGCTTCTGTTCATCCATACCGCCACGGCCTGGCTGCGCTTCCTGGGGCGTCTGGAGGAACGGCATCCTATAGAAGAACCATTTGTTCGCTATGTCGAGCACTACGTCGATTTCATGCGCGACCAGCGAGGACTTTCCTCTGCCACTATTTCAACCTGTCGTGATGAGATCGGCCATTTTCTGGCAATGGTCTGTCGCCCTGACAAGGCACTCGATGCTCTCACTATCCACGATGTCGACACCTACCTCGCCTATCAAGGCAACCGCGGCTGGAGCAGACTCTCATTGCACGCGCTTGCGAGCACGCTGCGCAATTTCTTCCGGTACGCAGAAGGACAAGGGTGGGCTACCAACGTTGCGTCGGGCATTGAAGCACCTGTGGTGTATAGAGAGGAGGGGTTGCCGCTCGGGCTGAACTGGGATGACGTGCAAAGGTTTGTCGCCAGCTTTGTCGGCGAGAGCACGATCGATCTACGCAACCGTGCGATGATCATGCTGCTGGTTGTTTACGGACTGAGGCGCGGCGAGGTGGTACGGCTCCGTCTGGAGGACATCGACTGGTGCGGCGAGATCCTTCATGTCAATCGTCCGAAGCAACGCTGCACACAGCAATACCCGCTGGTGGCAACCGTTGGAAACGCCATTCTGCGCTACCTGAAGGAAGCGCGTCCACGAAGCGCCCATCGAGAGCTCTTCCTGTCGGTCGAGGCGCCGATCCGACCGCTGTCACCCGGACGCGTAAGCGGCATTGTCCGCTCGCGTCTCGCGACGCTTGGCATCGACATTCCGCGGCGTGGCGCACATTGCCTGAGGCACGCCAACGCCCGGCATTTACTCGACGCTGGTTTTGCGCTGAAGGAGATCGGTGATCACCTCGGCCATCGCAGCGCGTCGTCGACGAGAATCTATGCAAAGGTCGACCTGACCGGACTGCGGTGTGTGGCCGAAATCGATCTGGGGAGTCTGCTATGAAGCTCTCCGAACTCGTCGCCCAATACGTGAGCCACAAACGGGCGTTGGGCATGCGCTTCAATTCCGAGGCGGCCACGCTTGCCTCATTCTGCCACCGGGTTGATGGCAACATTGATGTGGAATCGGTCACGGTCGAGCAGGTACAGGACTTTCTGACTGGCAACAGGCCGCTGACTAACCATTGCCGGAAGAGAAGGTCTGTACTTGACTGCCTGTTTCGTTTTGCCCTCTCGCGTGGATATGTCAAGGCCTCGCCGCTTCCTCGCTACAGTCCGAGATTGCCGCCACCGCTGACACCCTATATTTATTCGCAGCAGGAATTAAAGCGCCTGCTCGACGTGGCGTCGGCGGCATGCAGTCCACGCGGTCTGCTGGATGCATATGTTTTGCGTGCACTCATTCTGATTCTGTACGGCGGTTGCCTCCGCCATGGCGAAGCCTTGCGGCTAACCATGCAGGACGTCGATCTCGACGAAGCCGTCCTGCACGTGAGCGAGAGCAAATTCTATAGATCGAGGCTGGTTCCGCTAGGCGCAGATCTGAATAGAGCGATGCAAACTTATGCCCGGCTACGCAACCAGAGATTTGGGCAGGCACCGGATGCGCCGTTCTTCTGCTTACGCGATGGTCGCCCCCTGAGCCAGAAAGCTGTGCGCAAGGCCTTTCAGCGACAGCGTACTCTGGCAAATATCCAACGCGAAGGCGGTGCGTCCTGCCAGCCGAGGCTGCATGATTTGCGACACTCAGGCGCAGTGCACCGGCTAATCGCCTGGTATCGCTGCGGCGCGGATTTGCAACTGTTGTTGCCGCAGCTCGCGACCTATCTCGGCCACATCGATCTCGCGGGCACCCAACGCTACCTTACCTTGACGCCCGAGTTGCTGAATGCAGCGAGCACGCGCTTTGAAACGTACGTCCTTGAGGTGCAACATGAATAACTCATCCCTGCTGGGTCCGTGGATCCGACGTTTCCTGATTGAGTATCTGGTGGGCGAACGTAACCTTGCCGTCAATACGCAAAGAAGTTACCGCGACATGCTCATGCTGTTGCTTCCGTATTTGGCCGCCAAGGTCGACAAGCGGATCGATCGCCTGACCGTTGATGATCTCTCCGCGCAAATGGTCCGTCTGTTCCTGACGCACATGGAAGAACAACGCCACTGTACGGTCAGCACACGAAATCAGCGGCTTGGCGGCATCCATGCGCTGGCTCGTTTCATCGGCGAACATGCGCCTGAATACGTCGACTGGTGGGCACAGATTCATCTGATTCCTGTTAAGAGAGCCAGTCGGCCGGAGATCAGCTACCTTAGCAGGCAGGAAATGGACGCCCTGCTCGCTGCCTCTGACGTCAATACAGCGCAGGGGCAGCGCGAACATGCGTTACTGCTCTTCATGTTTAACTCAGGAGCGCGTGCAAGCGAAGCTGCGCAGCTCAAGATTGGCGACGTTGACTGGCACACGCGCTCGGTCAGCATCGTCGGCAAGGGGAACAGACATCGCCGCTGCCCGCTCTGGAAATCCACGCTCGATGCGTTGCGCTCACAGTCCGAGGGGAGGGCCGCAGACGCGCCGGTGTTCCTCAATCGATTCCACCAGACGATGACGCGCTCCGGCATTCATGCATTGGTCAAGCGCTGCGCTATCCGTGCTGCAGCCAACGCGCCGTCGCTTGCCGGCAAGAATGTGCACCCACATGTGATTCGGCATACGACCGCCTCGCTACTGCTCCAGGCCGGTGTCGACATCAATACGATACGCGGCTGGCTTGGGCACGTTTCGTTGGAGACGACCAATATCTACGCCGAGATCAATCTGGAAACAAAGGCGCGGGCGCTGGCGACATGCGAAGTGGAAGGCGGTGCCGAAGGACAAAAGCAATGGCGGGATCAGCCCGACCTGATGACCTTCCTCCGCACCTTGTAACCGAATAATATGTGCTGTTCGCTTTCCACAAAGGTACTGCCTTGGCCTAGTTCGTTATCGAGCAGCACATATTTTTTACCGCGCCATACTCACGATTATGGCCTCGAGGCCATAATCACGAGAATGGCAGCGTCGAATCCTCGCTATCTGAAGGATCAGGTCGATCAGGCCCTGGAGTTGCGCGGTCACCGAGACTTCGCGGACCGGGCCGCTTACGACGAGTTCGTGCGCGGGGTGGTGATGCGCCGCAACCGGCGTAATGCTGCCGCGTTCCAGATCGAGCGCGAGCACCTGCTGGATTTGCCTGAGCACCGTACCAGCGACTTTGCCGAGGAAGAGGCACGCGTGACACGCTGCGGCACGTTCACCGTGCGGTGTGTCCTGTACAGCGCGCCCTCGCGGCTGATCGGTCATCGCCTGAAGGTACGCCTCTACAGTGACCGGCTCGATTGCTATCTGTCTGGCGCGCTCGTGCACAGCGCGGCGAGAGCCACGCACACGAGCAAGCGGCGCGGTCGCGGCATCGACTACCGGCACTTCATCGATTCGCTCAAACGCAAGCCGCAGGCCTTCAGGGGTCTCGCGTTCCGTGACGATCTGTTTCCGCGTGAAGCCTATCGTCGCACCTGGGAACGACTGGATCAGGCACTGACGCCGCGTAGCGCCTGCAAGGCCATGGTGGGCTTGCTTGAGCTCGCCGGGCACCACGGCGTCGAGGCGCAACTGGCCGAGCGGCTCGATGCATTGCTCGAACTCGGTGAACTGCCCGATCTGATGGCGTTGTTCGATGAGTTCGCGCCGCGCCAGGCCGAGTGTCCAGTGGTTGTCGTCGAGATGCCGTCCGCCGCGCTCTATGACACGTTGCTCGATGAGGAGGTGCTCGCATGAACGCCGCCTACGATTCTGGCCGTATCGCACGTATGCTCAACGAACTACGCCTGCCAACGATCGGCCGGTTGTGGCCGGACTTCGCTGAACGCTCGGACAAGGAAAGCTGGCAGGCGTCCCGGCTACTCGGTGCATTGCTTGAACATGAACTCGCCGAGCGCGCTAAACGAAGAATCGAACGTCATCGTGCCGAGTCGCATCTGGATCCGACCAAGACGCTTGCCACCTTCCACTTCGGTGTTGTGCCTATGGTCTCGAAGGCGCATGTGATGGCGCTGGCCACCGGCGATTCGTGGCTTGAGAAAGGCGCCACGATTCTCCTGTTCGGGCCGCCTGGAGGCGGCAAAAGTCATCTTGGAAGCGCAATCGGACATGCCCTGATCGATGCCGGGTATCGCGTGTTGTTCACCCGGACCGGTGAAATCGTGCAGAAGCTCCAGGTAGCACGTCAGAGTCTGCAACTGCCTTCGGCGCTTGCCAAACTCGACCGGTTCGACCTGATCATCCTGGACGATCTGTCGTACGTGAGGAAGGACCAGGCCGAAACAAGCGTGCTGTTCGAACTGATCGCCGAAAGATACGAGCGGAAAAGTCTTCTGATAACCGCCAACCAGCCATTCTCCGGCTGGAATGACGTCTTCCCGGACCCCGGCATGACGGTGGCCGCCATCGACCGGCTCGTCCATCACTCGACGATCTTCGAGCTGAATGTCGAAAGCTATCGGCGCCGCACAGCCAGCGACAAACAGAAAGAGCGCCGCCGTCAATTACCCACTGACAACCCGAACGGAGCGACAACCATGACCCCCTGACACAGCGACAATCACCTCGGCCGAGCGGCCAAGATGTTTGTCGGTAAACCGGACGTCCTGCTTGACGCTATCCAAACGGGCACCTGCCTTGATGATGCCCGGCGCGAGCAGACGAAAGGACGGCTCGATGTTGGTTTCAGGCAAACGTTTGGGCTTGTGTGTCACCTCCGGAGCCGACACCTGAGTGCATGTGACCCAGACCGTTGAAGAAATCGCGGCGCCATACCATGCGGACGTGGAAGTTCGCGCGGTGACCTTCAAACTGTAAAGCGATGAGATGAACGTGACTCATTGGCCAGCCACCTGAGGAGCCCACCTGCCAGGTTGAATCGTGAGGGCGGTGATTCAGCGCAGAGGACTGCGACTGCCCTCAACAGGTGGCGACGGTCGTCTGCGCGAGCGGGTCCCGTGCGGTTGACTTGCGCTCGCTGGCAGTCGGCGGGAACACGCACCAGTTGCCGTCGTCGTGCCTGAAGAAGAACAATGCGCGCGCTCCGGCCGGTGACCGCGCCTCGACGCATACGTAGCGGCGCCCATGCTTCCCGGTGCGACTGAACCTGGTTACGTGTACGACCGTCGTGGTCGTCGGGGCCAGCCACTTTTCGACCTGACAGCGCAGGGACTGCCCGTTCGAGTGTTTCATGCTCCGCTCCATCAGGTTCCCGTTCAGCTAACGGGACGGCTTCTCACCGCTCATCTCCTTAACGCCCCAGACGCCCGCAATGTTGACCCAAGGTTTCAGACTTCTGAAACGGAATATTTCAAGGTAGACGGACCCAGCACTGTTCCCAACATCCAGCGCTGAATCGCGCAAGTTGCCCCAGGCAAAATGAACTCGCGCGCGCTCGGTATCGGTTCAGCGGCGCATGCCGGCTCTTGCGATGCAGCCGGAGGCAAGACTCATCGCGAGTGAGTCGTTCAATTTCGTCCGCGTTCGAAACTTCACGGTCAGATTTGACGTTGCCGTCAAATGCAAAATAACGCCTGTGTAGCGAGCATTTTGAGGGGACAATCTTAAAAAGGCGCGCGATGCCGGCAGACGCATGGCCGCTCGTCGTCGGCCTGTCTAGCCGATGCGCGTCTGAAGAAAAATGTCAGTGTTCTCACCGGCTTTGAGGCTGCGAATCGTTCTGGCGTTGGGGGCACACCGCAAACGGTGAATTCGTTAAGCGGCAGCGAGGCTCGATTTGAAATCATCTCTCATAGTCAAACTCAAGGCTCAGTTGACGGTAGCCCTCATTGCAGGCGCCATCGCACAGACCAGCGCGCTGCTGCTTTCAGTCACTGCCGACCTGAACGCGGGCGCCGTTTCTCCGACCGCGCTGGTTCTGTATGGCGCGGCGGCGGTATTACTTGTCTACGGATGGATTGTTTTCGACGCGCGCAGGGCATTTGGCGCAGCGGTCAGAAAGCGCCATCTGGTTCTGGAGGGTAGCCCGCCCCACATAACCTGGATTTGTCCGACCTTTCCCGGCCGCTGGCTTGCACTCCTGTACGTTCACTTGCATCCAGAACTGGGCGAGTACGACGGAGCCTGACGCGGCCCGGCCAACTGACAGGACCGAGGCTCGCATACCGGGCCAAACCATTCGCTCTGTTCATTCATCTCCTGCGGGCTATCAGCAACCCGACTGACAAGCGTTCCCCAACCAGTCGCAATAATCGGCAGCGCTGGCCAACGCGCTTTTCGTGCTTTCGAGGAACCGGGTTTCCGATACCAGGCCGGCAAAGAACGGAACGATATCAGCGCTGCGATTTCGTTGTCTTGCTCGCGGCGGGCTTGTCCTGTCGTTCTGTTAGCGACTCCTGCAATATTGTCCGTGGTCAAAGGGGCGCGGCCGAAAAGCAAAATGTGTTGGCGTTTCCAGATCGCGCGCGAACGTCCCACCGTTTGCCCCGAACTATCCGACTGCACAACAGCGTGACGGAGGCCGATCTCGCCAGCGTGCATCAGTGCCGTGCTTGCGGGCCGCCGCATCGAGGCCACTACACGGCTGCTGAACCCGCCCTGATCCAGTACCTGGTCGTATTGACGGGCAAGGCGCGGCAAGCCGATCATTCATGCGGCCGGGGTGGTGTGTCCTTTATCGCCCATCGTCCGAGCTTCGTCGTATTCCTGCGAGATGTCCCTGTTTGTGTAATCCCCCAGCCGTGAAGCGGCGATCAGGCTGAGCACCGCGCACGCCAGCACGTAGACTGCGACCGCATAGCCCGAATGGTAGTAAGCGAAGAGCGCGGTCGCAATCAGCGGCGCCGGGCCGCCGGCAATAACGGAAGCCAGCTGGTAGCCCATGGACGCCCCGCTGTAACGCAGCCGCCCGGTGAACGATTCAGCGATCAAAGCGGCCTGGGGACCGTACATCATCGAATGCGGTACCAGCGAGAGCACGATGGCCGTGAAGATCCAGATCGGGTACCTGGTGTCAACCATCGCAAAATAGAGGAAACCGAATGCGCCGACAGCAGCGGCACCGATCATGTACATCCGCCGCCGCCCGATCAGATCCGACACGTGACCAAAGAACGGGATAGTGAAGAATTCCAGCACGGAAGCCACCAGCACCGCCGTCAGCAGCAGGTCGCGCGTCACGCCCAGTGTTGTGACGCCATAGGTGAAGACGAAGGCCGTGAAAATATAAAAAGGTGCCTGTTCGGCCATGCGTGCGAAGGCCGAGAGAAGGATGTCTTTCGGCTGACGGTGCAAGACCTCCAGCATCGGCGTCTTCTCGATCTTGCGGTCGGCCAGGAGCCGCGCAAAGACTGGCGTCTCGAGAATATTCAAGCGGATATAGAGGCCGATCGCGACCAGTACAATACTGAGGAAGAAAGGCACGCGCCAGCCCCATGTGAGGAAACCGCTGCCGGAGATCTGGCTCATCGCGAGCACTGCCAGATTGGCCAGGAACAGGCCGGCCGGCACGCCGAACTGCGGCCAGGAGGCGACAAAGCCTCGATGCGCGTTGGTACGCGCCCATTCCATCGACATCAGGACCGAGCCACCCCATTCCCCGCCTACGCCTACACCCTGGATGAAACGCAGCACCGTCAGCGCGACGGCGCCCCAGATGCCGATCGCCGCATAGGTCGGAACGAAGGCCACGGCAAACGTGGCGAGTCCCATCAGTAACAGCGTCACGATCAGCGTGGCCTTGCGTCCGATGCGATCTCCGTAATGGCCGAAAATGGCCGCGCCAACCGGCCTCGCTATAAAGCCAACGGCATAGATCAGAAAAGCCTGTAGGGTGCCCACGAGGGGATCGGACTCCGGGAAGTACAGCTTCGCGAAAACCAGGCCCGTGACCGTGCTGTAGAGGAAAAAATCGTACCATTCGATCGTGGTACCGATCGTGCTGGCGATGACGGCGCGGCGTAACTGGCGCCGGGCATCCTGATCGGAGAGGGGCACCGCCCCTGATTGCATGGCAGCCATTTGAGACCTCCAAAATGGGCGATGTCCTATTTAGGCCATTTTCGCGATAAGCGGTTCCCCGCAGCCGGCCGGGTTCCGTGACAAAGAACGCGTCACGAATTAGCCTGTTGCGTCTAAAAAAAACGGCGTGAAGCCGGGCCATCGGCGCACCTTCGGGCCGGCAGGCGAGTGCACGGTTTTCTCGATGATCGATTTTGCGGCGCGACTGCAGCACGACCGAACGGCGGCTTGCGGCAGGCGAGCGCACAGTCGATGAATACGTGTGCGCGCGTTTCGCCATACTTCAGCGCTGCACCTTCGGACCCGCAGTGAATCCTCTCCGGAAACCTGACGATTGGCGCAGCGACGCTGTCATCCGAAATGATCGACCAGAAGGCCGTATAGCGGCGTTGCAATCCATTAAAAGCCATTGTGTCGCTTGCCGTAACCCGTACGCTGGTCCGATAGCCGCGGTACGACGGCCGACATGGTCATTCTCCCGTCCGGACGAACGGGGGAACACACAAGGCCATCGGTTATGCCGGAAGCGTCAGACGAAACGGCGGTGCCCGCAGCCGCGAACGAGATGCTGGTCGCCTAGTTCACCACGAGCCGCGAGCGCTGCAATGCGGTCCGCAGTGCGGCACGCAATCGCCTGGATCGTCAGTGATGGATTGACGCCGCCGACGGTCGGAAACACCGAGCCGTCGCAGATCCACAGATTGGTATGTCCCAGCTACGGCAGTCCGCATTGACAACACTGGTCGACGGATCGTCGCCCATGCGCGCCGTGCCGTTCAGATGGCAGGTGTCGTCCATCTCACGCCATATATGCTTGCCGCCGGCCGCCGCGAGCGCCTGTTCCATGAAGTCGAGCGAATGGGCGATGAGCCGCCTGTCGTTGTCGCAGAACGAATAGGTGACATGAGCCACCGGCAATCCGTACCGATCGGTTTCGTCCGCGAGTATGACGCGGTTACGCTCCTGCGGCAGCGTTTCGCCCACGATCTTCAGTCCCGCCTGATGGTTGTAGTGCTGCATCTCATCGGCGAGCGCCGCGCCCCATAGTCCACGGCCGTTCTGCGCCGCCGCCCACTCATTGGGCAAGGGTCCCTGGCTCATGTAGCAGTAACCGCCGAAGAAGTCCTTGCCTTTGTCGGTGTAATTCCAGTGTTCAGTGATGGCAAGTGAGGGGGGCCCCTTATACCAGCGGATTTCTTCGTCGAAGGTGCCGTACACCGCCTGGTTCGACTGCACCATCAGATTCCGGCCCAGCAGGCCCGAACTGTTGGCGAGGCCATGCGGAAACCGGCCGTTCGCCGACATCACCAGCAGCCGCGGCGTTTCGATCGCATAACCGGCCACCACCACGTGCTTCGCGCGCTGAAACTGCCAATGTTCTCCCTCTCCTTCACGCAGATACTCGACGCCCGTGGCGAGCCCGGCTTCGTTGGTGGCGACGCGCCCGACCATCGCCAGATCCCGCACTTCGGCGCCGGCATTCAGCGCGCGAGGTATCCACGTCACGAGGGCGCTCTGCTTCGCATTGGTCGCGCACCCCGAGACGCAAAAGCCGCGGTACACGCACGGGTGCGCCTTGCCGCGCGGCGCGGAGAGCGTGGCGAGCGGCGTCGGGCTCCAGCCGATGCCGAGTGCCTCGGCGCCGCGTGCGAGCACCAGCGCGGCCGCGTTCAGTTCATGTGCCCGGTACGGATAACGCGGCCGCTTCGGTCCCCACGGATAGCTGACCGGTCCTGAAATCTTCAGTGCCTCTTCGACCTGCGCGTAGTAGCGCCACATCTCGCGTCAGTCGAGCGGCCAGTCCGCGCCGTAGCCGAGCAGGCTGCGTGAGCTGAACCACTCGGGACGAAAACGCAGCGAGACCATCGCGAAGTGCACGGTGCTGCCGCCGACCGCCTTGCCACTGTTGTTGCGCCCGAGCCTGAGCGGATTCTCGCCGTCGCAGATGCGCTCGTCGGTCCAGAAGAGTTTTTGCTGATGCGCCTCGTCCGAGGCGAATTCTTCGAGCGGACGCCACCACGCGCCCGCATCGAATGCGACTACCTTGAAGCCGCGTTCCGCGAGACGGCAGGCGAGCGTGCCGCCGCCCGCGCCAGTACCGACAATGGCGAAATCGACTTCCTCGTCGTTTCGGTATTCGCGCATCGGAACCCACCCGCCGGGATTAAACACGTCGGGCGCGCGACCGTTACTGCCGCGCGGACGACGCTGAGCGTCATCGAACACGGCGGTTCTCCTTGCGAACGGTATCCTCATTGCCCGGCTGCGCTTCCACGGCTTCCCATGGATCGCGGCGATCGAGGTACAGGCGCACATATCCGCGTGGATTGGCCGGGCCGCCGAAACCTATTTCGCTCCACGCATGCGGATGGGAGTAATAGAGGCCGCACATATCGTGCAGCACACGCTCGCTGAAGAAGCGTTCCGACGGCATGCCGTGCCACGCCGGATGCCTCAGTTCGCCCCGCTGCATCCGTTCGAGGAGCGCGGTCCGTTCAGGCGGATCGAGGCTCGCGAAGGGCAGTTCACGAGCGGCGCGGCTTTCGGCGTCGAGCGCCGCGAGGCCGGTGCGCCACGCGTCGCGCATCGGCGGCATGCCGGTGTGGCGATAGCCGTCGCACGCATTTGTCGCCAGCTTCCCGTCGAGCATCGCGGCAAGCGGCACCGCCGGCTGCGCGTCTGCCTGCGGCACGATGCAGGCGCCTAGCGCTTGCGCCGCGAGCCATTCAACAGCATTGAAGAAGTGCGGTTCGCGAGGCGTCGCGAGACGTTGGGCGATCACGCGGCGAGTTACTTCGTCCCACGACGGCGTATCGCGTTTATCGAGCACATCGTAGCCGGGATAGCGCGTCGCGCGTGGCCTGTTCTTTACGTGATTCATTTTTCGGTTTCTCTCAAACGTAATGCGGCGAGACCGGCTAGCGCCAGCGCCGAAAAGCTCGGCGGTGCCGATAGCGGCGGGCCCGCGAACAGGTTCTGGCTCCAGTTGCGCCAGCCGCCCTGGCGGCGTGCAATGCCGCGAGCATGGAAAGCAGCGCCGGCGAAGCCAAATGCCGTGGTCAGGCGTAGCCATAGCTGCGTCAGCCAGCGCTCACGCGGCCTGCCGAGCGCCGCGTGAACGAGCAGTACGGCTGCGACGGGCGGCACGCATACGGGCGCATACATCGCGCGATGCTGAAAGGCGCCGCGAAAGTGCAGCAGCGCGGCTTCGCCAGCCGTACCGAGCAATCCGGCGCTCACAAGCAGGGTAAGCGCGCGGCCCGCGGGCATGCCGGATAATTGCGGCTCATGCACGGGTTCGTCGCGAAGCTGTTCGGCCACTGTGCCCAGGGCGCCCGATAGCAGCAGCGCGAGCGGAGCGCCGAGGGGCGCCGCATGAAAGAGGTTGTTCCAGCTGAATCCACCGGGCCGTTTCGTGACGTTGTAGAAGTGAAACGCGGCCCCGGCAACGCCCGTCGCGGCGGCCGTCAGATAGGCCGCATGACGCATGCGATGCATCTGCTGCCGATGATCCCGGCTACCGTGCAGTCCCGCGAGCAGGGCACCGCTGGACGAAACCAGCGGCGCGAACATCGCGGGGTTGGCGAACGAGCCGCGATAGTGTTCCATCGCACTGTCCGCGAGCACCGATAGCGCGAGGAGGGCGCAGCCGCGATTGAACGTGCGGGCGGCTTCAATATGCGTCTGGACGACGGGTGCTCGCGTGAGCGAACCGGCTTCATTGCGCCGTTTCACCATCGGTGCAGGCGCGCCGCTATGATGGGCTCCTTGCATGCTGCCGGCGCCCGTCTTTCCACCGATGCCATCGGTCGATCCATTTGCCTTCGCGCGGGCAGCCAGCGCGGCGACAGCCATCGCGCCGGCTGCGCCGCCCACAAGACCGAAGATACATTGCGAATTCATGGACGCCGGTTCCCTCTTCAATGCGTCGAACTAGCCGACGAGATAGCGCGCGGCGTCGCGCTCCCTGAGCTCGAGTCCGCATCCGGTGCGCGAGAGGTCCGGTGAAATCATGCCGTTGCACGGACGAGGCGCACCATCGAACAGCATCGATTCGATGCGTACGTGGTCGTGGAACCATTCCTGATGACGCAGGCGCGGGACGGCGCATGCGGCATGCAGATGTAGCGCCGGCGCGCAGTGCGCGGAGAGCGGCACATGAAAGGCGCCGCACAGATCGGCTGCCTGCAAGAAGTCGGTCACGCCGCCGCAGCGGGTCAGGTCCGCTTGCAGCACGTCGACTGCGCCTGCGCACAGCAGATGCCGGAAGTCGTCGAGCGTGTAGCCGTATTCTCCCGCCGCGATCTCCATGCCGGCGGGCGCGTGTTCGCGCACGAAGCGCAGGCCGCCGAGGTCGTCCGATAAAACGGGCTCTTCGAACCACGCGACCTGGTGGTCGGCGAACTGCCGGGCGTAGTGCAGCGCCAGTTGCGGCGTGAAGGCGCCGTTGGCATCGACAAAAAGACCGGCATCGCCGATCGCATCGCGAGCGCCTTGCACACGTGCGCGATCTTTGGCAGGGTCGCTGCCGATCTTGATCTTCACCCAGCGGCAACCATCCTGCTCCACCCAGCCGGCGAGCTGCTCGCGCATGCGCTGATCGTCATAGGTCGTGAAGCCGCCGCTGCCATAAACCGGCACGGCCTCGCGCTGCATGCCGAGCAGGGCGGCGAGCGGCACGCCGAGCAGTTTTGCCTTGACGTCCCACAACGCGCAGTCGATTGCTGAAATGGCGGTGGCCGCGATGCCCGCACGTCCGAGATTGCGGACCTGACGCTGCATGCGTTGCGAGATCGCGCGAATGTCGAGCACGTCATGCGTTAGCACGGCTGCACTCAGAGTCCCGCGGATCAGCGCCACGATGCTCGCATCGCTGTAGGTATAGCCGAGACCGGTCTGGCCGCCGGCATTCACTTCCACGGTTATGAGCGTCGTGGCGCTCCACGCAAATGTGCCATCGGCCTCTGGGGCGTCGGTCGGAATGCGATAGGCATTGGCGCGCAACGCGTCAACTCTTGCCTGCCACGTAGGTGAGGGGGAATTTGTAGCCTTCATTGCTTGCGATATCCCATGCGATGTGTCCGTGCGTCAGGTGTTGTGCGGTTTGTCGCGATGCCCCGGCAGCACCGCGCCGAGCACCTGCCTGGCGGTCTCGACAATCACGTTGCCTTGCTCCGGGTCGCCCTTCATCAGCGTCGTGGCGAATGCCTTGGCCTGGGCGAGCGTGACATGCGGCGGCAACGGCGCAATGTTGGGATCGGCCTTCACCTCGATGACGACCGGGCGGTCCGCCGCGAGCGCCTCATCCCAGGCCGCGCCCATCTGTTCGGCGTCGTCGACGTAAATCCCTTTCAGGCCGATCAATTCCGCGAACCGGTGATACGGCACGGAAGGAATGTTCTGCGACGCCTCGAACTTCGGGTCGCCATTCATCACGCGCTGCTCCCACGTCACCTGGTTCAGATCCTCGTTGTTCAGCACCATGCAGATCCAGCGCGGATCGGCCCAGTCTTGCCAGTACTTCGAGACGGTGATCAGTTCGGCCATGTTGTTCATCTGCATCGCGCCGTCGCCCACCAGCGCGATCACGGGCCGCTCGGGAAACGCGAACTTGCCGGCGATCGCATACGGCACGGCCGCGCCCATCGACGCGAGCCCGCCCGAGAGCGAGCACATCATGCCGCGCCGCACCTTCAGGTCGCGCGCATACCAGTTCGCGCAGGAACCGGAATCGCTCGTCACGATCGAGTCGGCGGGAATGCGCTTCGACAACTCCCACACGGTGCGCTGCGGATTGACCGCGTTGTTGCCGGCTTCGTGCGCGCGCCGCTCGAGCGTTCGCCACCAGTCCTCGGTCCAGCCTTCGATCGTCTTGCGCCACGCGCGGTCCTGCTTGTGTTCGAGCAGCGGCAGCAGTGCGCGCAAGGTCTCCACGCTATCGCCCACCAGATTCACTTCCATCGGATAACGCAGGCTCAGCATGTCCGCCTTGATGTCGATCTGCACGCCGCGGGCGGCGCCTTCCTTCGGCAGAAACTCCGAATAGGGGAAGCCGGAGCCGATCATCAGCAGGGTGTCGCATTCCGTCATCAGGTCGTAGCTCGGCTTGGTGCCGAGCAGGCCGATCGCGCCGGTGACCCACGGCAAATCGTCCGGCAGCGCGGCCTTGCCGAGCAACGCCTTGGCGACGCCCGCGCCGAGTTTTTCGGCGACGGCGATGACTTCGTCGGTCGCATGCAGCGCGCCCGCGCCGACGAGAATCGCCACTTTCTTGCCGGCGTTGAGTACGTCGGCCGCCTGCTGAAGATCGTCGGGATAGGGCACGAGTCGCGGCGCGCGAAAGCCCACGCCCGAATGCAGCGTGCCGTGCTTGCGGCCCGGCGCTTCATACGGCAGGTCCTGCAGATCGTTGGGCAGCACGATCGCGGTGACCTTGCGTTCGGCGAGCGCGGTGCGCACCGCGCGATCGACGAGATGGCGGACCTGCGCGGGGACGCTGGCCTGTTCGACGAAAGCGCCCGCGACGTCCTTGAACATCGAGACGAGGTCCAGTTCCTGCTGATAGTGGCCGCCGAGCGCGGCGCGCGCCTGCTGTCCGGCTATCGCGAGCACGGGCATGTGGTCCATTCTGGCGTCGTAGAGACCGGTGATCAGATGCGACGCGCCGGGGCCGGAGGTGGCGATGCAGACCCCGAGTTCGCCGGTGAATTTGGCGTGCGCAGCCGCCATGAACGCGGCCATTTCCTCGTGGCGGACCTGGATGAATTCGATGCCGTGATCCGAATCACCGGTCCTGTCGTTCCTGTCGTGCTTCTGTTTCGATTGAAACCGGTTGAGCGCGCCGAACATGCCGTTGATGCCGTCGCCCGGATAGCCGTAAATCCGGCGCACGCCCCAGGCGTGCAGTCGCTCGACGATGAAGTCGCTGACGGTTTGAGCCATGAATGTCTCTCCTTGGCGAATACGCAAATGAGCCTATCGACTGCCGCAAATTCCGTTCCGTGCGGTGCAGGCATTATGAAAGGGAAGACGGCAGGCCGACAGTGCTCGAACTTCCCTGCCAGTTGCTCGCTCACCACCAAATTGTGGAAAACGCCGGGTACGTGGCCAGGGCGGATCGCCCTGTCAGAACGCGGACAGATCCTGTCTGCCATGTAATTTGCGGCTAGCGGAGGACAGCGTGTCGTCGCCGAAAAACGCCGGAAGTTTTGGACCATGGCTCTGCACTCGCAATGGCTGGCACCGCGAACGGCAGCGGGGCTGAAATACCATTGGCCCTCGGGCGGGGAACGTTTGCTGCCGGGGAAAGACGCGCATTGTCGCCGTCGGCCAAAGCAATTCCAGGTAATGCGCCAAAGCACGGGCTCCGGCGCTCTGGCCGTCGGACAGCGAGCCACCGGGGCAAATCTGGAATACGGCGGAGACGCGGGATTGGAGATTGGACCGGGAGAGTGGCTGGACGGTGTCACATAGGCCGGGACGATACTCTCGGGCAGTCCCCCGCAAAACATCTCATGATGGTTGTATCTCGCCGTGACATGAAAGTCTGCGCCACTGTGCCGTGATGCGGACCGGGTGGCTTACGAAGCTGCCGTTCCTGCGTCCGCCGGCTGATCGGTCAATGTACGGCCGTCTTTGCCTAAATATGTCACATTGTGATATAAAATAAATGCAGGTCTGCAGATGACTTCTGCAGATGACTGATTCGCAGCAGGAGCAATCCGGATGAAATGACTCGCCCAGATTGCACGTGTTTACGGGGCCATGCTCCGCCCGAATGCGCACGACTGATCATCAGGAGAGCGCCCGCTCTCGTCACCGCGGAAGGTCCCCCCGCTGCTCCGGGTGGCATGTCACTCGCGGTGCGAAAAGCGTAGTGCCTCAGGTCGGGAGGACGCTGGCAGAGCGCGTTCCGCCGTAGTTCAATACTGACAGAAGCAAGGAGGCCATCATGCTGGTCACGTTTCAATCCCCCGCTACGCCGGAGGTCGTCATGCTCAGGGATCTCGCCCAGTATCTGCTGGGTCTGGTGGGTAAGCGGCTGGATACGCGTGGGGTCATTCTCCACGACGAACTGCCGCGGGCAATCAGGCGTCTCGAGGCGGCGATTTCGGAGGACGAAAAAGCGGAGATTGTGCTGGAATCGCTGCAGTACTCGCGCGAACGTCGCCAGGAAAGTGGCGGTGGACTGTCGCAGCGGGCCTGGCCGTTTCTCGACATGATGCGTGAAGCCTGCCAGCAGAAGGCCGATATCATCTGGGGGCTGTAGAGGTCCGCCGCAGCAGCATCGATGAACACAGATTGTGAGTTGCACCGCGTACTGAAGGACACAGCGATGGAACGGTGTATTCTGCGGCGCCTGCTTGCAGTGATGCTCGCTACGTCTGGCATCTGCTCGCCGGCGTGGGCGGGCGCGTATCCCGGCATCCCCGCGCATGCTGTCGGCGCGGGGGCCTGCGAAAAGCGCAATGACTGCCAGCCGGGCCGTACCCCAGGGACGGCCTTATCCAGAGAAACTGCTGCTCCTTATTTCGCTGATATCCCGCAGTCGGTGGTCGGCGTGTACGGACATACGACGCTCGATATGCTACTGAGCGGACCATTCATGCTGGTGAAGTGGCCATCTGGCTGCTGTCCCCGAAGCAGACGATGGCGCATGGGCGGCCCGTCCCAAAGCGATGCCGGCGACCGACAGCACGTGATTTTTCTCTGGCCAGCAGTGTAGCCTGTCGGTCGACGGGACGAACGACCGCATGATGCATTGCGCAGCCGCCGACGCTTGCCGCACCGTCGGCCCATGCCTCCGGGCACGGAAGGGAGATAGCCAGCCTGACGTCGCCAGCAGCATCAATGTCCGTTATGCGTGCGGTTCCACCAGTGTCTGCCGGGCACACGCCTGAGAGCCCGTTCACGCGAACTGGAACGGAGGTCCTGGGCGACGACAAAAAGCACCACCATCGCCAGCACGGCGGCGGCAACAACTATCTGTACGAGAAGATCCATCATCATTATCTCCGTCATGGTTGTGCGTTCAGTGCAGAGGTCACGGATCCGAACGCGCCCGCTGCTGCGCTAGTGGTGACTGTCCCGGTGTTCCGTATGCGAATGGTGCGTTGACTCTTCTGTCGGGAAAAGAGCCGACAGGGCGAAGCCGATCGCTGCAAAGACGAACAACACGAGAAAGAACAGCACCCAGTGAAAGTCAGTATTCACAGCGGCCTCCTGTCATCACAGACGTCATGCGGACGCTCACCGGGGCAGGCATTGCGTGCTGACGCGTCGGCGCCTCAGATCCGACAATGCCGTCGAACGTCAGTCAGGCTGCGTATGACTGGGACAGGCGCACGCAAGCGTCGTGTCGATATAGCGCTTCGCCACCGCGGTGGCGATTCTCAGGGCATCTGCGCAGCTGCAACAAACCATCGCTTTGGGTCACACAGAACTTGTCGATGGGACCCGGTGCTATCCTGCCACCGAATGACGGCCACCGGCTGATACATCACGTCAGGTTCCGGGCCATGGCCAGCCACCACATCAAGCTGTGCGCACGCGTGGATGCGGAAACCACTGCAATTATCGTACGGATGTTCGTTCATCGCGTTCGTCCTGATTCACGCGCCCGCCATCAGCCGGCAACCTCGAACAGGACGCCGCACGACACGCGGTCCAGCAGCAACGCATGATTTTTTCCTGTCCACCAGCGCGCAAAAAATCCGTCTGGGTGATGTCCAATGACGATCAGATCGACCTTCAATGAAGCCGCAAGACGGGAAATCTGGTCAACTGCATTTCCTACTGAATAATGTCCCGTTGCAGTCACGCCCCATGCACGCAGACGGTCAATGCCCTCGCGCAGCGTCTCCCTTGCCGCCTGTTCGTCGACCTCGAATTTCATCGACGACACGGTGTCGAATCCGCTTGACCAGTACGTGCAGTCCAGAACGGAGAGCAGGTGCGTTTCCGCTTGCAACTGCTGGGCGAGAGCCGCACCGCAGCGCAACGCGAGCCGTCCCTCAGGCGTGGCGTCGTAGCAGAGCAGGATCCGGTTGAACGGGGCCACGATAGATTCCCTTGACAGCTTCGCGGTGCAGTCCATTCGAACGGGAGGACGGTTTCGCCGCAGAATTGTTCAGGTGAACATTGGTACGGCTTCGATCAGCACGAAGCCGAGCAACGCACCCACTGCTGCACCCAGCAGCTTGGGATGCCAGCGCTGCAACCGCAGCGTGGTGAGCAGATCTCCCACGAGAATGGTGCCGAGAAGCGCAAATGCAATCAACAGATAGCTGATTTCAAAGTCATTATTGATGACCATCTCGCCCCCTACGACACGTGAGCTATGTAACACAGCCCCGAATGAACCCTCTTGCGGCAGCCTTGCAGCCGCTTTCGCCGTGATGCTGTTGTGCTGCTTTGGCTTGATTATATATCACACCATGATATAAATGGTCATGCGCCAGAGGAGATGGGCGACCGTAAAATGCACGACGGGGTTTCGAGCAACCAGATCGTCAATTTCCACCCAGCACTCGGTCGGATGCTTGACGATAAAGTTCGTAACCATTTATTTGCTGGATCGCGGTGGTGCCACCGGTCGTGCCAGTAAAGGCCGATGTCACATCGGGTGGATTCGGAGGATCCGCTTGGTGACCAGGCAAAGTGCAGTGCAAGTATCCTGGTGGAATGATGGTGACGCCATGACGGATCGGACGACACGAAAGAAACATCAGTCCCGAGGGATTTGCCATCGGGGCATCCTTGATAGCACAGTATGGGGCAATGCCAGACTCGCGCCGAACGCGTAGTCCGGGTCCACTGCTGTCGGTCCCGTCTTCAGCGGGTGCCGGACCCCGTCCTCTGCATCGGATCAGCCGTCTGGCCGCTCAGCCTCACTGTCTGCGCTTCTGTTGCTGTCATGGACGCGAGGGACGGAATATTGCGTCGGCGCTGCCGCATGAGATTGTGTGCGACTCGGCGAAAAACGCGCTTCAGGAAACTCGCAGTTCGGGGAATTGACGCGATCGCGCACTTTGCGATCGGCGATCCGCTGGATCAGATTCCATTCTTTGCCAGAGAACCTGAACGTCGATCTGATCGATATGGGACATCATCGCGAGCCGGCTCGCGCGGTGGTGGGGCGGCAGGACGGACGGCCTGCCGCTCGAGAGGATCAGTCGCCGCGTCCTCGCGACCATGGACCCGGAAGTGGATTCACGCGCACCAGGAGGCGCAGCATCAGGGTGAACCTGCTTCGTCGGCACAAAGAAGTCACCGGTCGAACATCGTTGACGCATGCCTGCGTCAGATTTCCTGAAACAAACAGGCTGACTGACTCGGCCGGTCAACTGCCCAATGTCCGCCTGACCTGTTCGGCGCGTTGAGAGAGGTACGCGGGAAAGCGGGTCGGTCGCGGCCTCACAGGAACACCGCCCGTCGCGTGTCGCGAACGGACCCCCGCCTCAGGAGGAAGCGGAAAAAGCGTGTGCCGCGCCCGGCGGCCGCTTGCGGATGCGCGTTTACCGGCTCCAGGCTCATCACCGGTAAGCGAAGTCTTCGAAGTGGTGCGCGCCGAATTGGAACGCATACTAGCCGGCAGCGTGGCAACGATTATTGGCTCGAAGGGCCGTCATGATTTCCCATGACGACAGGATGTCCGCGCCGCACAAGGTCGGGCGCCGCGGGCTGTAGGACCCAGTCAGATGGCCACGCGGTGATCTATATTTATTAAGAAGCGCGGCCGATGGGTTGCGAAGCGCTATCGCCTGACGATGATCTTTCCGCGCCAGGGACATTACGCGAACGGACCGGCGAATCTCGCTGTGTATCTGCCGACCGGTATCACGATCGGGCGCATCGGCGGTGTGGGCCGATACTGACTGGCCAGGCTACGGGGCAGGGGCGCGGCAGACGACCGCGTAACAGGAGGCATCATGAAACCGACCCGACAACTACATGACCTCGGCCAAAGCCTTTGGCTGGATAACATCACGCGCGCACTGTTGACGGACGGTACGTTGCAGCGCTATATCAGGGAGTTTTCAGTAACTGGCTTGACGTCCAACCCTACGATCTTTGATAAAGCCATTACGGAAGCAGACTCCTACGATGCCCCCATCCGTCAGTTGACGGCTTAAGGGGAAATCCGGCGAAGAGCTGCTTTTCGAACTGGCGATCGATGACCTGACCCGGGCCGCCGACCTGTTCCGTCCCGTTCACAGCAGCACGGGTGGGGTTGATGGCTGGGTGTCGCTGGAGGTATCCCCTGCGCTCGCCCACGATACGGCCGGCACCATCGTCGCGGCTACGCATCTGCATGAAGTCGCGCGGCGCCCCAATCTGTTCATCAAGATTCCTGGCACGCCCGAGGGCGTTCCTGCGATCGAGGCGTCGATCTTCGCCGGCGTGCCGGTGAATGTCACGCTGCTGTTTTCCCGTGAGCAATATGTCGCGGCAGCGCAGGCATACATGCGCGGCATCGAGCGGCGAATCGCCGCGGGACTCGATCCGGGCGTCGGTTGCGTCGCGTCGATTTTCGTCAGCCGATGGGATGTTGCCGTGAAGGACAAGGTTCCCTCGCAGCTTCGCAACCGTCTCGGGATCGCCATCGCCAAACGCGCGTACCAGGCGTATCGCGAATTGCTGGCATCGCGCCGCTGGCAACTGCTTGCGGTTGCTGGCGCGCGGCCGCAGCGCCTGCTCTGGGCCAACACCGGCACCAAGGATCCGGAGGTCTCCGACACACTGTATATCGAGTCGCTGGCGGCGCCTGACACGATCAGCACCATGCCCGACAGGACCCTGCGTGCCTTCGCCGATCATGGCCAACTAAGCGCAGTGTTGCCGGCTGACGGCGGCGACGCCGAGGACGTGCTCGCCGAATTCGCAGGGGCCGGTATCGACGAACCGGCGCTCGCCGCCCAGCTCCAGCGCGAAGGCGCGGAATCGTTCGACAAGTCATGGAACGATGTCATCGGCCGCATCGCTGCGAAGAGCGCCATGCTCGAACAGGGGAGTCAAACGCGTGGAGGACGATCGTGATTGCGAACCGGGCAGCCAGTTCCGTCAACCAGTTTCCCGAGCTTTATGCGGGCCTGCATCGGGACGCTGCGAATTTTCCCGTTCAGTATCTTGGCGCAAATGTGCCGCAGGCGTGGGCTGCGGGAGCGGTCTTCTCGCTGCTGCAGGCAATCCTTGGCCTTCAGCCGGATGCGCCAGACGCGATGCTCTACGTCGACCCCGTATTGCCGACCTGGCTCAGCGATGTGACGCTGCGCGACCTGCGCGTCGGAAGGCAGACTTTCGATATCCGGTTCTGGTTGGCTGATGGAGCGACACAGTTCGACGTGTTAAGCGGGAACCCCGCGTCCGTCAGGCGCCGGGAGACCACCGTCTGGAGCGATCTGCTCAAGGCATGAGATCGAAGTCCGTTCATTGAGGATCGCATGGACCACCTGATGAAATCTGATCTACACGATCTTGACATTTTGACCTGCCATCCGCGCGCCGTCCGGCAGTTTACATATCGCTTGCATGCCGAAGTGCAGATGCTGTCCTGCGCCGGCAAAGCGGTGATGCCCGACGAGTTCCCATTGGCCAGGCGCTCCATTGCATGCTCGGCACGAAGCCCGGCTGGGACATGATGACGGAGGGCGCATCGTTACCATTCTCTTGTGCCGCAAGTGGCGCCGTGAATGCCGCGCTACACGTCAGTTGATTGATCAAAATCATCTTCTTTTCCTTGTCTTCGTATGCGTCGGGTCGTAGTTCTCGGCCTCGCCCTGCTCGATGATCTTCAGCGCGAGTTGCGATTCGTTCTCCGTTACGGGTACGTCCTCAATGTTCAGGTCTTTCAGTGAGCGAACGGCGTCGCCCCAGAGCAGTTGCTGGAAAACGAGGCCGTCGCCCGTTGCCCGGACCTGCACCATGTGGGTTTTGCCATTACAGTTCCAGCTTGCCAGTGCGCACCGCCTGCTTCCGAGGAGCACCTGCTTGAGCAGGCTGTACGGCTTTCCACCGCGCTTGTCCGGTGCGATGACATACGCTTTGTCGTAATGGACCGGGTCGATGGATCTGTCCGGCAGGAAGGCCATGATTTCAACGATGTGGCTCGGGCTTTCCTCTAGCAGGCCGTTGAAATATCCGTCGTTGATGCGCTCAGATGCATTACGACGGATGCTGGGTTTGCACTTTTGAAACGCGGAACACGATTGCGGGCATTCGGCGTTACTCGGGGGTTCACCATATCGGTGTTATCCATTGCTTCCAGCCCCTCAACCGGCAAGTGTGCGCATACGCGTCAGGTTGTAGCCGACCTGCGTCAGCACGAAGAGCTGGTCTACGCGTTCAAGTCCCCGATACATCGCTTGTCGAATTCGCCCGACTGTCTTGCCCCATCCGAACACCTGTTCAATGCGTTTACGTTTTTGCTGGCTGACCGCGTAGCCCGGCCAGCGCGTAGTTCGCTCGTCAATTGCTGAACCTCCTGGACGCCCATCGTTTTGCGCCACATGCGGCGTCACACGGTTCGCTCGACAACTGGCCACGAAACCGGCGGTGTCGTAGTTCTTGTCCGCGCCGACTGTGATGCCGAGCGGCGCAACACTTGCGGCATCGGCAAGCATC
Organism: Paraburkholderia terricola; assembly: GCF_003330825.1. Lineage (NCBI taxonomy): Bacteria > Pseudomonadati > Pseudomonadota > Betaproteobacteria > Burkholderiales > Burkholderiaceae > Paraburkholderia > Paraburkholderia terricola. Next base: position 376,968 of record NZ_CP024942.1, on the reverse strand, counting down.
AGCTCGGCCGCGTCGCGCTCGGCGGTGCCCGTCGCCAGCGTCACCTGCGCGTTGACCACCAGGCCATGCCGGTTGTCTGTCAGCACGTGGCCCATATAACAGAGCATCGCTCCGGTTCCTTTGCTCTTGCGAAACAGGCGTGCCTGCTCGTCCGTCGTGGATTGGTGCGTCTCGTTACTGCGTTTCTGTCCGTGCCAGTTGTCATTCGGCGCTGGCGGTTCGTCAGGAGGCGTGTCGTCTTCGTCTGGACTTGCCTTCGGCACGAAGCTCTTATGCCCGGCCCATGCCTGAATCAACGTGCCGTCGACGCTAAAGTGCTCCCCAGAAAGATATCCGCGCTCGCGCGCGGTCTCGACTGTCTCGTTGAACAGCAACACCAGCACATCGTGTTCGAGCAACCGGTCGCGGTTCTTGCTGAACGTCGAGTGGTCCCACACGGTCCCGTCCATCGGCAGGCCGACGAACCAGCGGAACAGCATGTTGTAGGAAATCTGTTCCACCAGCATGCGCTCGCTACGAATCGAATACAGAACCTGCAGCAAAAGAGCTCGCACCAGCTTCTCCGGCGCGATGCTCGGCCGACCTCCTTTCGCGTCAGCCTCGTACATCCGCGCGAACACATCGTCCATGCGTTTAAGCGCGCCATTGAGCCAGATGCGAATCGGACGCAAGGGATGGTCCTTCGGCACAAAATCGTCCAGCTTCAACACCGTGAACATTGACTCGGTAAAACCATCTGGCCCACGCATCCGTTCCATCTCGCTCTCATTGATGACATCAGTTCAACGTTTACGCCTGCGTCCCGGATGACCGCTACATGAGGTATTTCACCGGCCTGCTAGTGCCTGAGCTCGTCCTTTGTAAACACGACAGACCGGTCTTTCTCGAACCCGTAACCTTTCTGCATCTCGGCTCGTTCGACGCGCTGCCTGGTAGCCTTCGAAACGTACTGCTGCTCGACACGCGAGCCGTCGCGACCAAGCAGATTAAAGCTGATGGCCTGGATGGTTCTGTCGGCGGGTAGAGGCGCACCGGGATGGAAACCAGCCCAAACGAGAGCGACAGCGATGCAATTGAACGGGCAGCCATTTGTGTCTTCCGATTGACCGGTGCAGATGAAATGGGTGCTCCGGCCGGCGTCTGCAGGTTCATGTCGGGACTCCAGGATTGCCACTGCAAATGTGCCGCACAGTGCGCATTGGAGGCAAGAGTTTCGGGCAGGTCGTGTACTCGCAGCGATTCGGTGAGCCGGGCGTGGGAATTGCTTCGTTGCTGGTGTTTTTTCCAAAAAAAAGAGACGCTATGACAGAGCAACACAAACCCGGTGAGATGGTCAAAACGTCCGGAATCTACAAGGTAGTGAAGGAGAGCGGTGGCGGCCCGGAATTCGAGTTGACGTGCGTTGAAGGTGAGCACTTCCCGCCCAACCCGTTCAGGCAAAGGCGTGCACTATGACCTGGTTCACGGCGCGACGCACGCTCACAAGCACAGCTAGCTTGGTAGCGGCGACAGGTAACTAGCCGCTCTCAAGGTGTCGGAGACTTGCCTCCAGGCACGACGCAGCCGGGGCAAGCCGCCAGCAGCGCAGGCATGTGATCGCCGTGGGCGGTTCCAGCGAGGATCAGTATTATGAGCAGACTGCACACAGCCCGGGCGGCACTTTCCGCTGCGACTCTTCTGCTTGCCGGCTGTGTCGCCAGCGGCATGCCGTATACCGGTCCCCACCTCACCCCGACAGAGTGTCGCGACCTCGCGGCGCTCAAGACAAATGCGCCTCCCACTATGGCGCAACACCACAGCGAACTGGCTGCGCTGAGAAAAGCCGGCTACGACCCGTCACCCTGGTACGACCCTTACTACCCGGATGATCTGCAAGCGGCACAGCACCTCGTCGACTACTGGTTTCAAACGGAGTGCCAGCGGCCCCAGCCCGGCTGAGACGCCGCGGGACGTAAGAAGAGCCTTGCAAACAGAATCGGCCGGGTCCGGTCCAATATTGAAACGACAAGGTCGCTCGCCGTCGATGCTTTCGGTAGTGTGATTCACTGAAGTATGCAGCACTAGACTGGTCCACGGTTCACTGTGCAAGCGCTAGGCGGCGTTGCCAACTGCCCGTTGCCTTGGAGCCGTCCCTCCCGGCGCCGTCAGCGCCTGGCTCGCGACGACGCGCATGGACATACGCGTGGCCACTGCACGCTAAACTGGGTGCGTTACTGAAACGATCGGTGGATCGGGCTCAATGCGATGAAATTCACCGGGTTGATGTTGCGTCTCACCGTCGCGTGCCTGATTGTGTTCGCAGGAGTCGCCATCTTGCAGGATCGTTTTATCTACTTCCCTGAAAGGGCTGCAACCGGGGACGTCGTTTCCAGCGTACTTCTCGCCTGGCCGACGCCTGAAGCGTTCCGGGGCCTCGTGGCCGAGCCCGTCGGATCCATGCGCGCCACCGTCATCGTCTTTCATGGCAATGCCGGGCATGCCGGACACCGTTCGTTCTACGCCGTAGCGCTCACGCGGCTCGGACTGCGCGTGATCCTCGCCGAATATCCAGGCTACGGGCCGCGCGACGGCACGCCGGGCGAAGAGAGTCTGGTCGCTGATGCCCAACAGACCATCGCGCTGGCGCATCGGCTCTATGGTGCGCCGCTGCTGCTCATCGGCGAATCGCTCGGCGCCGGCGTGGCGGCCGCGGCCGGCTCGCGTGAACGCGACAAGACCGCTGGCTTGCTGCTCATCACGCCATGGGATCGGCTTGAGCACGTCGCCGCTTATCACTATCCGTGGCTGCCCGTGAAATGGCTGCTGCGCGACCGATACGACAGCGTGACCCATATGGCGTCGTTCGGGCGCCCTGTTGTCGTCGTGGTTGCGGAGCGCGACAGCATCGTCCCCCCGCGCTTCGGCGAAGCGCTCTACAACTCGCTGGACGAACCGAGACAACTGATAGTGGTGAAGGCGGTTGAACATAACGACTGGATTGGCCGCGTCGACGAAACCTGGTGGCGGGAGGTGATCGGCTTCCTGCTCACGCCTTCGCATTGAAATATGAAATCACGCTCCGTCCCGTCCAGCAGGGAACGCTTCTATGTCCTCGATGCGAAGAACAGACCTGTCGAGGTGTTCGACCGCGGCGAGTGGTCGCGCTGGATGACAGCGAACGAACTGATCTTCCGCCGCACGCTGCTGGACGAATCCGTGTGACGGTCACCACCCGCTTCCGCGGTGTGCCCGAACCGAAAACCGGGGAGGGTCCGCTGTTCGTGACGCGCGTCGCCGGAATGGAAGCGCGAGACAACACGAGCTACGGGGCACGTACGCTCGATGAGGCGCTGGAGCAGCACGAGATCATCGTGCAGAAGATCCTCCGCATGCTCACTAGGCGGTGATCACCACAGCACAACGATTCTCCTCGACGATAACCACCCCGCCGCGCGGACGACATTGCCTGTCCGGGCGTCCGCCTGACGTTTGCCACGCCCAAAGTGACTATCTCTCCGAGTGACGGCCCGCAGCCTTTCGACCGTGAAATCGGATATGTCAATGGCGCGCCGCTTTCGTCCGCACGGCTGCAGCCCGACGTAACAATCAAGGCGCAGGACAGGCACTTGGTTGACGAACACGATTTCCCGGATGACAAAGACGCCACGCACGACACTGCCGCCGGGCATCGCCCGGGTGCTGAAACGGCTGCATTATTCCTTGGACGTGATCCTGCTGTGTGTGCGCTGGTACGTGGCGTATTCGCTGAGTCTGCGCGACCTCGAGGAAATGATGGCCGAACGTGGGTTCGAGGTCGACCATTCAAGCAAACATCGCTGGGCGATCAAGTTGTCAGATAGCTCGACGTCGTGAGGTTTGTGAACGCGTTCCGTTTCCTTCCGGATCTTTTTTGCAGCGAGACAGGCACTGTCCATCAAGCTTGCCAGACGGGTTCATCGTGCCGAAAGCATGTCCGGCGGGATCGTCGCGGTCTCCCCGGTCTGCGCAGAGCGCGCCGCGGCCTCGGCGCAGGCGAGTGACGCGATGCCATCGGCAAGGGTGACGGGCATAGCGGAGTCGTCTTTGACTGCCTGGACAAAGGCGGCCCATTCCGCTTCGTAAGCCCGCATGTACCGCTCCAGAAAGAAGTAAACCGGCTTCGCAGTTAGCGCGCCTTCGCTCGTGATTTTTTCGACGGTATTTTCGAGCACGTTCCCGGCAGACAACAGACCCTGCGAGCCCAGCAGCTCAATGCGCTGATCGTATCCGTATCCGGCGCGGCGAGAGTTTTTAATGACGGCAATGCGGCCATCGTTCCACGTCAGTGTAACCACGGCTGTATCCACATCGCCGGCCGCGCCGATTTCCGGATCCACGAGCGATGAGCCTGCCGCCATGACTTTCGTCGGCGCTCCACCCATCATCCAGCAGGCGATATCGAAATCGTGAATCATCATGTCGCGGAATAACCCACCTGATCCTTTGAAATAGGAAATGGGCGGCGGAGCCGGATCAAAAGAGGTGATGGACAGCAGTTCGGCCTTACCAATCTCACCAGCATGGAGCGCATTTTTGAGCGCCGCGAAATTCGGATCGAAACGTCGATTGAAGCCGATCATGACGCGCTTGCCTGTGTTCGCGACCTTGACCTCGCATTGGAGCGCGCGCTCAAGCGAGAGATCGACGGGTTTCTCACACAGGACCCACTTACCCGCGGCCGTGGCTCGCTCGATGAGGTCGGAATGGGTGTCCGTCGATGTCGCAATGAGCACGGCGTCAATCGCTGAATCGCGAAGGATAGCGTCGACAGAACGCGCTTCTGCGCCATATCGATTGGCAAGCGTGTGTGCCGCGTCGGCGACGACGTCGGATACCGCGACGAGCTTGCAGTCGCGATTCCCAAAGATGGATTTGGCATGCACCTGGCCGATACGGCCGGCGCCGAGGAGGGCAACGTTTAGCATTTGAGATCGTTCCGTTCAAGGAAGGTTAGCGATGGACCACCATGTTTCGGGAGATCCGGTTTCACGTCTATTGACTTCGCAATGTCAGATCGAGAAGGCGTCCCGGAACCGTTGCAATGCAAGTTCATCGTCACCACTGGCCCACGCCTCCATCGCGACCGTGCCCCGATATCCGGCCTGTGACAGCGCGCGAGCAATTGCGGGGTAATTGATTTCTCCCGTGCCCGGCTCACACCGTCCTGGAACATCGGCGACCTGGATTTCGCCAATAAAAGGCAGTGCACTTCGGACGAGCTCGATGAGATTACCCTCGCCAATCTGCGCGTGATAAAGATCGAGGTTAAGGCGAAGATGCGGACTGTCGACTGTCTTCACGAGAGCGAGCGCATCGGCGGCTCTGGCGAACGGTACGCCCGGATGATCGACGGCCGTATTAAGGTTCTCAAGGCAGAACACCACTTCTGCGCGGCGCCCGAGTTCAGCCATGCGAGTCAGCGTATGCACGGCGGCGAGCCACATCGGTCCCGTCACGGATGAAGCCGGCTTCACGGGCAACCCTTGACTATCTAATCCCGTACCATGCAGATTCAAACGAGGACAACGCAGGCGCCTCGCAGCCTCGATCGATTGCTCAGCCGTTTCGACTAGCCGCTGAGCCCCGCTTTCCGTGATCAGGTCGCCTTCGATATATCCCGTCATCGAAGAGAACGTTGCGCCTGTCTGCTGTAATTCGGCAAGATCATGTCGGGTCCAGTCCCAGATCTCCACATGGAACCCGAGTTCCGCAATCTTTCTCACACGCTGAGCGAAGGGGAGACCGCGAAAAACCATTTCCGCGCATACGGCCAGTTGAAACATGGTGATCCTCTCGATGATTGAAGCTGTGGACCGGGATCTATCCGTGAGACGCCGACCCGCACGGCATTGACGTGTTCAACGGAACTGTCCCGCGTACCTGTCGACGAGACCGACGTTGTCTAGCGTGACGAAGCCGGGTCCCGTATCAATACCGCCCGGCTGGAAGCGCGGAGTGAGTCCATACGTCCGGATACGTTGCTGGAATTTCGGATTGGCCCGCAGGGTGGCGATTGCCTTATGGACATCGCGCGTATGGTCCTGCTTCATCAGCGCGAGCAAGGCAATCGGGATGTAGCCCTGAAGGTAAGGTTGCTGGTCGATCGCGAATTTCACCGCGCCCGCCTTGATCCCTTTATCGACTTCCGACGTCATGTCGAACGTGGCGAACCAGATCTTGCCGGTGAGACCAAGCTTCTGAATGGCGCGCATCGCGGGCACCGCCGATGTCGGACCGAGCGCCAACACCGCCTGCGTATCTGGCCGCTTGTGCAGCGCAGCAAATACCTTGTTTTCGACTTCAATGGGATCGTTCCCGGAGTCGAGCGTCGACGTTTGGAAATCGGCGCCGATTGCTTCTGCGAAACCACGGCAGCGCTCGAATGAATCGGGATTGGTCGCGTTGTTATTGACACACAGGAAGCGCTCGATACCGGCGGCTTTCGCGCGTTCCCCGGCCTCCTTTCCCGCGAGATACTCCGGCTGGCCCACGTGCAGCAGTCCGCCTAGTTCCTCGTTCTGTTTCGCGGTGCCGGAGTTGAATGTGACGACGGGTATGCCTTTCGCCACGATCGTCTTCACCGGGCCACGCACGACATCGAAGTCGGCGATTGTGATGGCGACGCCGTCGTAGTTGCGTGCGGCCGCCTGGTCGAGCAGATGAACCATGTCGGCGAGGTCGCCGTTCGGCGGGTTGCGATAGTCGACCGAAACGTCGAAATCCTTTCCGGCGTCGGCAATGCCATTCTTGACCACGTTCCAGAACGGGTCTGAATCGGGCGCGTGGGACACGACGACAAACCTCGCGCCCGCCGCGACTGCGCTAGCACTGAATGCCACCGCCGCGAACGCGGCGATCAGCTTTGCTGTTCGTTTCATGCTCGTCTCCTGTTTGATTCGTCCATCGCTGGTTTCGGTCTGTGATGAATCGTAGGGCAGGAGCAGCACGCGAACGCCGCAATAAAATCGCCAAAATGGTTATTTCTATGTTTATCATGAGCTTACGGCCATTTTCTACAGCAGAGGACGTCTTATGCATGCCCATGACCGGCTCGCAGCCATCGCTGTGCTCGACCGGGCTGGAGAGATATTGAACATCGAACTCGGCGATGAGGCGCAGGCCATCTGGCCCGTTCTGTCCGCGCTCTTGCAGAGCCATCTGCACGATCAGCCCATGAGCATCACCGTACTTGCCGATCAGTCCGGACTGCCGCGGACCAGCGCGCGTCGGATCATATATGCGTTGAAAGCGAAAGGCTGGCTCGAGTTTCGCGCGACATCGGGCTCGGGTAGCCGGGCGACCATCGTCCCGTCTGCATGGTTGCTCGATCGCGTGGACAGAATCACCGAGCAGACGGTGCAGATGATCGTTGGCGCGACGGCCGATGGCACGCTTGACCGGTTTGACGCCGTCAACCTCAGTCGTGCAGGCGACGCCGGCGTTGCATGGCCGCATCCTGCGAGTGCCGGGTTCAACGATATCGTGGAGTTGACGCTCGTCGCATACGAAGACCCCGTGTTCGACATCCTCAAACGCAACCGGCCGGATATCGAACGCTTCGTCGGCCATCACGTGCGGATACTGACGTTTCCGCAGATCGACTACCGCGCAAGGCTGGATCAGGTGCTCACGGGCAAATCCGCGCGGAATGAGACGTCGCCCTTGCTCATCGCGATTCCGTTTCCCTGGCTCGCAGAATTGTCGAGGGACGGACATCTGCTTGAACTCGGGAACCTGCAGGCCGAAAGCAATTTTTCGGGAGCGGATTTCTACGAGGCTAGTTGGGCGGCAAGCTGGTTCGACAGAAAGCTATACGCCATTCCACTACAGCCCACTGTGGATTTCCTGTGGTACAGGCAGGATTTGCTGGAGATGGAAGGACTCGACCCGCCTCGCTGTTTCGACGATGTGCTTCGTGTTGCAGAGCGCATGCATCGGCCGCGCCTCGGGCGTGCAGGCATTACGTGGAATGCCGCGCCGGGTTTGCCGATCGCGGAAACGTTCCTGCAAATTCTCGGCGCGCAAGGCGCAGCAGAATTCGATGATGGCGTCCTGCAGGTCGATACGGAGATGGGCCGGCACGTCATTGAATACCTCCGCGCGTTGGTTCCATTTTCTCCTTCTCGTGTGAGCAGTCTGGACTGGGCGCGCAATGCACGGCTGTTCGGTGCAGGGAAGGCGGCTATGTGCTACCACTGGTCGAACCGCTACGGCGTGCTCGATAGCCACGCGTTGCTGCAACAGGGTGGGCGCGTGGGACTGCAGCTTCATCCGACTTACGCACTTGACATGATGCCCCTGTCGCCGCTTGGCGGCGCATTGCTCGCGATTCCGGCGAGCAATCCGGAACTAGCTGCGAGGTGGGCATGGCGTGCTATCGAGACGCTGACCTCGTCCGAGCTCACGAAATATTTCGTGCTACACGGTGCTGCGGGAAGTGCCCGCCAAAGCGTTGCGGAAGACCGTTACGTCAAGCAACGCAACCGTGTCATTGCAGTCATCGATCGACTCGCGAGTGACCGGCAGATCCAGACGATCCCGTCGCCGGCTCTCGCGAACTATCGTGATATGACGCAAACCTTGAGCGACCATCTAGAAGCTCTTTTATTCGACGGCGCTCAGGACATACGCAAAGGACTTGGGGCGCTTCAGCGCGCGCTGGCGAACGGACGCAGGTCGGAGTGATAGGGTGCAGAAGCGTCGTAGCGAAGCCTGCAAGGCTGGTCGGGACCCATACGCGAAGAACATGAGTCAGCTGACCCGCCTGCCGCGTGCACAACAGCGACGCGTATCAGGTGCGATCGCGAGCGACCGTGCCCGCATCATTGTCGACATCCGTTCCGTATGCTGGGCTGGCCAGGTCGACTGCGAGGTGCAGTTCGTGCATGTCGGTCACGCCGTCCGCACCGCGGCTCGCTTGCGACGCGCCTCCGCAGTTTCGGCGCGTGCCTGGCTCACCAGCGCCTGCGCTGCCCACGCAGTGGCGGTGAGCGCCTCGTCGACGCTCGCGCCACCGATGTCGCGCACCGCCAGCGCGGCCTCGGTCCCCATCACTATCGACAGCGCGTGCGCGAGGCGCCTGCGCGCCGACGGTGCCAGCTCGTCTTTCAGCGACTCGACGATTGGCTCGATGTATTTCATTCGCCGGCCGGGCCGCGCCGGCCGCGCGCCTGGGTCGTTTTCGAGCCATACGGCCATGAACGAGCGCTCCATCATGTGCAGGCCGACTTCGTCATCGAGCAACAGCTTCATCATTTCGCGTGCGGCGCGCGAGATACCTTCCGCCGGGTTGTCGCCAGAGCGCCAGAAGCGCTCCAACGGCTGCATCCCACGTTCGGTTGCTGTCTCGCTAACCAGCGCCTCGACCGACGAGAAGTAGCGATAGGCGGTGGCGCGTGACACCAGCGCGCGCTCGGCGACCTCGGCGAACGTAGGATTGCGCCCTTCGTCACGAAGCGCCAGCGCGGCGTCGATCAGTGCCTGGCGTGTGCGGCGCTTCTGGTTCGCGCGGCCGTCGTTCTCGACGTCATCCGCGCGGCGGCTTGACTTTCTGTTGGGCATGAAAAATAATGAGACAGGTGTCTTATGACGTAACTTAATTCTCATTATAGACGCTTGTCCACCCAAGGGGAACCTATGGACGCCACATCGCAGCAGACTTTCGATCGCATGATCGACCGCCACTTCCGTTTCGAGGCCGAAGACGACGTCGATGGCGTTTTGAGCACAATGGTCGACGATGTCGAGCACGACGTTGTCGGCTATCCGCCCGGCCCGCTGCGCGGCAAGACGGCCGCTCGTGGCTTCTACGACAGCTTGTTCGCCGACCTGTCGGGCGAGAAAGTGACCACGCTGCGTCGTTACTACGGGCCGGACTTCGTGGTCGATGAGAGCCTGTGGGAAGGGACCGCACCCGGTGCGCCGTTTGGCATTCCCGGCCATGGGCGCAACCTGAGTTTCCGCCTGCTGCACGTGTTCGAGATGGCGCCCGACGGGCAGATCAGGCGCGAAAACGTGTGGCTCGATTTCGCGTCGATTCTGCAGCAGCTCAACGCGCCGCAGACCGCCTAAGATGGGCAATTTCGCCGTCGGGATGACTCTCAGCGTGCTGATGGGCGCCTCGGGCGACCATTCGCTATTCCGGTGCACGCCCACATCAACCTGCTGGGCTGGTCTTGATGGCGCTTTGTTCGGGCAGATCACCACGACCTACCCGTCGGTCAGCATAGGGCGCGTCGCCTTGCACAATTCTGGATGCACAACGTCGGCGTGCCGGTGATACCCGGTGCGCTTACCTCGTTCATCCCCCGATTCCGCCGCAACGCGGAGGTCATCGAGCGACCGGATCGCGGCGTTGCCATGGCGGCCTCTTTTGCTGGCTCGCGCATCTCCAGCGAGACGACTTTGGCACTTTCATGACTCGGCGCATTAGCATCGGCAACGAGCGCTCGTTGCGCCCGAGCCGCGTTCTTCACCGGAGAGCGTTTCGGCCATCACCTTGTCGGTGACCGAACTGATGAAGTCGGGGGAGACCTCGGTGCCGTAGCTCTCGGCCAGGAACGCCTGGATTTCGCGCACGCTCATGCCCCGGGCGTACATCGCGATGATGCGTTCATCGAAGCCTGTAAAGCGGCGCTCGTGTTTGGGAACTGCGCCATCTCGCTCCGGTGCTCGACGATGTGCTGAACGCAGGCGAGATAGAGCATGCGGACCAGGCGGTAAACCTTGCGACACTGGCGCAACTCTGCTCGCACCTGTTCGAAGCGTATCAGCGTCAGTACCCGAATGAGACGGAGCAGGCGCGCCTCGATGCCCTCGAGTCCCGGTAGCCGACTTTCCCGTTTCGATGTCACCGCACGTGTTGGCACGGCAATCAACAGGACCTATCGGTTAACCAGCACACGGAAAGCCGCAGCAGTCATCCACCGCCCGCAGCTACCCGCCGTCAGAAGGGAGGTGACTTCTGCGTTATCGTCCCGCCCCTGGCTCCCGCGACCCAGACGTTTGCCCGACTGCGCGCCCTCCGGGCCCGCGGTATCGCGAAATTCATTGACTTCGCGGCATTGCCCCGTACAATGAATTTTGTTGCGGCGCAGCATTTGCTTTTATTCCTCGTGGCGTGCGGTTCTGTTTCTAGTTTCTATTCAGAGCCTCTCGCCTTCCTGCCGCCTGCCTTACCCTTACGGAGCAGTGATGAGCACTCTTATTCCCCAACAACTGGTTGCCGCCCAGCAGTCCAGCCTGGAAACACTTTTTGGTCTGACGAACAAGGTGTTCGAAGGTTTCGAAAAGCTGGTCGCGTTGAATCTGCAAGTTAGCAAAGCGGCTCTCGTCGAAAACCACGAAAATCTCACTAAAGCTCTCTCGGGCGGCAACCCGGGTGAGCTGCTCGCACTGCAAGCGAGCCTTTCCCAGCCTGTGGTGGAAAAGGCAGTCGCATACGGTCGTCGGGTTCACGAAATCGTGTCCGGAGTTCAGAGCGAAATCTCGGCCGCCGCGACAGCGCAGGGCCAGCAGTTCCAACGGGACGCACAAGGGTTTGTCGAAAACCTCACGAAGAATGCCCCGGCAGGAAGTGAACCGGCCGTTGCAGCATGGAACTCGGCCTTCTCCACAGCTAATACCGTCTATGAATCGGCCAGCAAGGCGGCAAAGCAGTTCGTGTCGAAAGTTTCCGCCGTTCAGTAAGCCTCCTCGTCTCTTCTGGACCTTTTGCGTCGATAAATGCGAACTTCGGTTCGCATTTCTGCTTTGCGACAGGCGTATCGCGAAGCGACGAATGCTGGGTAGGATTTCGGTAGCGGAGTGCCATGCTCCGCGAGCACATATTGACCGAGATGCGACAGGTCCCAGGCGTTGACGCGCTGGCGCACGAGGCGTCGCGCCGAAACACGGCGTGTCTCGCCAGCGACGAAATGAACGGACAATTGCAATGGATGACCGATTTGATAGACGGGAACTGCTGCTTCATCTTGGCGATATTCTTGAGGCATTGAACTGTTTAGCCCGGACGGGTCGCCCCGACGCACTGGTGGTGCAGCTTGCGCAGGAAGAGGATTCGTTGCAGGACTGAGAGTTCCTCAGGGCGCTGGCGCCAGAAATGACGGTGGCCAAATTTACCAAACGCGTGACCAGTGCATTCTTCCTGTGGCCAAGGGAGCTGCTTGAGGCCGAGCTCAACCGGGACGCACTGGCGTCAACGGTCCAGCACAACCTTTTTGACGGTAACCCTCACGGCTGGAAGGCGTATGTCAGCCACGTCCAGAAAAAAGTGAAGTGGTTTGGGACCGGGCTTTCGAATATTAAAGAGGGCGTTCTGGCCGAACCGTCGCACGATGCCACCGATAAGGCGAGTCCGGTCGAGGCGCCGGATACGGCCGTGTCTCCCGTGGCGGCGGACGTGCGCAGCGAAAAGAGAGGTTGGCCCTGGCCCGAGCCGAGGTCGAAGTCGTGACATTTGCAACTGTCGCTCCAGGAAATCCGTCAATGAGCGGCAGATAGGCAGGGTCTTGTCCGCCCCTCGCATCGGGCGACGTTTAACTTCAGTACACCGGTCAGCAAAGGCGCTAATCGGCGGACGTAGTGACAAGAGATATAAGCAGTTGTGGCGTTTCCCGACTGTTTTTCGCCAGCATTTTCCCAGGCGTATCGCTTCGGACGGTTGTCAGCAGTGCCCGTCAGAAAATCACTGAAGGCGTGCCGTCCGGTCGCGCGTGCCCCGTTTTGCCTGTGGCATCGCGCAGACGCCGACCGGCGCTCGGCCGTCATTTCCGCTGTGCGACTGTTCCACCATGCACACTGGGCCTCCTTACATCGGCGAGATGAAAGGAGGCCGCGACAACCCACGGCAGGCCGTTCAGCCGCTTCGCCATGCCCGTCAGTTCCGAAAGTGATATCGACGCCAAAGTGACGGTCAACTCGTCGACGTTCTGCCTCGCGTGGCAGTGAATGCGGGTCCGTCTTGCCTGTGCTGCATGTGCACCGAGCGCCTGGCGGGCTCACAGCCGACTGCGGCCTGTGCAATGAGCGCTGCAGGCTGTGGTTGCGCGACGTCGCCAACGTCCGTGTGCATGGCACTACCAAACGGGTTCCGGCCGAGGTGTTGCTCGAGGAGCGACCGCATCTTCTGCCACTGCCTGGATAGCGTCAAGCAGGACGTCCGGTCGTGTTGCCTCACGGGATGATGTTACTCCCGGGTAGTTGTCACGGACCCGTTGTTTTGCGGTGAAGGCTGGCGCTGCGTAGCGGCGCCAGCCTTCACCGCATCCGCATCCGCATCCGCATGACCAAGTATCCTTGTGACCAGTTCTCTCGCACGGTTCGATCGCCATGCCTTCACACGGCGCTGCAGGGTCCGAAGCTGGGCACTGGAATACATCGCCGGAGCCATCGCGACGAGGCGTTCATGCAGCTTCTTCGCCGTAATCCCGGGCTCGCTCTCAAGCCATTGCTGTATGGTCGGCCACGTATGCTCGAACGGATCTTCACGGCTGCGCCAGGTGTGTGCGACGTGCGCCTTTCGGCGATGCGTCGCTCGAACCTCTCCTTCGTGCCATGCTGTTCCAAGACTCGCCAGGAAGTTAGCGAGGGGGATTTGATCGGCCGTTTGTGTTTCCATCGGCGCCGTACCCGATGCGCTGCATCGTGCGACGCGCTGCTGTGCTTCGCGCATGCGGCGCAATAAGTCCAATGGATCTAGCGCCCGAAACCGCGTACGCAACCTGCGCTTGGTTGACTCGGGTATCGACGCCGATCGCAAGACCCGCTCAAGGGGAGTCAGAGGCGCTTCGTAGCGCTTGGTCACCCGTGCACCATGGCGTGTTTTCGATTTCAGCTTGAATGACGGCTGGAAGAAGTTGATGTACAGCCGCGACACCTCATAGAGGGAAGCGAGGGTTTCGGTAGCATCAAGTCCACGCAACTGGCCATACCCCACGAGGCGGCGCACGATTGAGCCATTCTTCTGCTCAACCCAGGCCTGGTCGTTCTTCTTGTAGGGTCGCGAGCGGGTCAGTTCGATACCCGTCGCTTTGCAGAAATCGAATATGGCCTCGTTCATGAAGGCGCTATCGTTATCGCAATCGATACCGCGCAGCGGAAACGGCAAGGCACGGCTAACGCGCTCGATGTGCTCAAGAACGAATGCACCGCTGCGATAGGGCATGGCCAGGCACTCGGTCCATCCGGTCGCGATGTCTGTCATCACGAAGCTGTGCACGAAGTCGCCGTCGATCTTGGTGCCACCGCAATGCTCGACGAAATCCACCTCGAGATAGCCGGGTAGCGGATCTCTCCAGTCGGCGAACGTGCGGATCGGCACCGCGCGGCGAATTGCGTTGCCGACTCCACCAGCGCGCCGGCGCTGACCGGCGAAGGCCTGTTCGCGGACGTCACGCAGCAGCCGGTCAATGGTCGCGGCGCTGATCTGGTCCATGCGTTGGCGCAGTTGCTTCGATAGGGTCAGGTGACCATGCCGGGTCATCGAGTCGATCAGCGTAGGGATGAGCGCCTTCAGGCGCTTGCCGCAGATCCGGTCGGCGGCTTCCCATAGCGTGATCAGGGCATCCCGCACCTCATCGTCATACCGCCGTTGCGGGCCGGGCCTCGCGCTCGGAGGTTGAGGCTCCCGGCACAGAACGCGGATCGCGTGCTTGCGGTGATAGCCGGTTACCTGAACAAACTCGTCCAGTATCTCGCGCTTCTCATTCCGGTCCGAACGGCGGTACCGCTCACCGACTGCCTCGGTCAATTCCCGTCGTGTTGTCATGCTGAGCTGCCTCGCCATAAGTCGCTCCCGCCAGCATTCTGACGGGTAGCAAATTACATGAGGCAACGACCCTGGCTCGGTAACAAAAAACCTGAGTCAATGCGCCGGTTTACCGACAAACATCTTGGCCGCTCGGCCGAGGTGATTGTCGCTGTGTCAGGGGGTCATGGTTGTCGCTCCGTTCGGGTTGTCAGTGGGTAATTGACGGCGGCGCTCTTTCTGTTTGTCGCTGGCTGTGCGGCGCCGATAGCTTTCGACATTCAGCTCGAAGATCGTCGAGTGATGGACGAGCCGGTCGATGGCGGCCACCGTCATGCCGGGGTCCGGGAAGACGTCATTCCAGCCGGAGAATGGCTGGTTGGCGGTTATCAGAAGACTTTTCCGCTCGTATCTTTCGGCGATCAGTTCGAACAGCACGCTGGTTTCGGCCTGGTCCTTCCTCACGTACGACAGATCGTCCAGGATGATCAGGTCGAACCGGTCGAGTTTGGCAAGCGCCGAAGGCAGTTGCAGACTCTGACGTGCTACCTGGAGCTTCTGCACGATTTCACCGGTCCGGGTGAACAACACGCGATACCCGGCATCGATCAGGGCATGTCCGATTGCGCTTCCAAGATGACTTTTGCCGCCTCCAGGCGGCCCGAACAGGAGAATCGTGGCGCCTTTCTCAAGCCACGAATCGCCGGTGGCCAGCGCCATCACATGCGCCTTCGAGACCATAGGCACAACACCGAAGTGGAAGGTGGCAAGCGTCTTGGTCGGATCCAGATGCGACTCGGCACGATGACGTTCGATTCTTCGTTTAGCGCGCTCGGCGAGTTCATGTTCAAGCAATGCACCGAGTAGCCGGGACGCCTGCCAGCTTTCCTTGTCCGAGCGTTCAGCGAAGTCCGGCCACAACCGGCCGATCGTTGGCAGGCGTAGTTCGTTGAGCATAAGTGCGATACGGCCAGAATCGTAGGCGGCGTTCATGCGAGCACCTCCTCATCGAGCAACGTGTCATAGAGCGCGGCGGACGGCATCTCGACGACAACCACTGGACACTCGGCCTGGCGCGGCGCGAACTCATCGAACAACGCCATCAGATCGGGCAGTTCACCGAGTTCGAGCAATGCATCGAGCCGCTCGGCCAGTTGCGCCTCGACGCCGTGGTGCCCGGCGAGCTCAAGCAAGCCCACCATGGCCTTGCAGGCGCTACGCGGCGTCAGTGCCTGATCCAGTCGTTCCCAGGTGCGACGATAGGCTTCACGCGGAAACAGATCGTCACGGAACGCGAGACCCCTGAAGGCCTGCGGCTTGCGTTTGAGCGAATCGATGAAGTGCCGGTAGTCGATGCCGCGACCGCGCCGCTTGCTCGTGTGCGTGGCTCTCGCCGCGCTGTGCACGAGCGCGCCAGACAGATAGCAATCGAGCCGGTCACTGTAGAGGCGTACCTTCAGGCGATGACCGATCAGCCGCGAGGGCGCGCTGTACAGGACACACCGCACGGTGAACGTGCCGCAGCGTGTCACGCGTGCCTCTTCCTCGGCAAAGTCGCTGGTACGGTGCTCAGGCAAATCCAGCAGGTGCTCGCGCTCGATCTGGAACGCGGCAGCATTACGCCGGTTGCGGCGCATCACCACCCCGCGCACGAACTCGTCGTAAGCGGCCCGGTCCGCGAAGTCTCGGTGACCGCGCAACTCCAGGGCCTGATCGACCTGATCCTTCAGATAGCGAGGATTCGACGCTGCCATTCTCGTGATCCATGCCACGGTTGTTGCGTGTGCCTTCCATCCCGTAGTGCTCGAGTAGCGCCGCATAGCGAACTGTGAAGTCTTCCTCTTCCTGCAGGTTCCTGAAGGCCGCCGACAGGCTGTCGGAGCGATGTTCGCGTGGGCAGCCGCCAGCCTGCCACAGCGCGTTCTGCAATCCCGTCGCGAGCGCCTGGAAGCTCTCCCCGCCATCGACCACGCTGGCGTACTCCCAGCGCGAGAACGCCAGCACGAAGTGATACAACAGGTGGCTAAACGCGACGCCGCCAATCGTTACGCACAATTTGTCCATGTGCGTGAAGTCTGACAGGCCTCGTGCGCCGGGCTGATATGTTTGAGGGAAGAACACTTCCTGGTTCGGGCCTTCGAGCGCGCGCCACTGGCTGACATGTCGCTCAAACGTGCGCCGCATGCTGTCCGGGAAGCGCTCGGGATGGTCCTCCTGCAATTTACGCAGCAGAGTGATCGCCT
This sequence comes from Paraburkholderia terricola, assembly GCF_003330825.1. Classification (NCBI taxonomy): domain Bacteria; kingdom Pseudomonadati; phylum Pseudomonadota; class Betaproteobacteria; order Burkholderiales; family Burkholderiaceae; genus Paraburkholderia; species Paraburkholderia terricola. The sequence goes on along the minus strand of NZ_CP024942.1, from coordinate 359,961 downwards.
TCAGCTTTGGCGCAGCGCGTAGCAACGGGACCACTTCGCTCTCCCAGACATCGGCGAACGGATCTGGGCGCGAGCGCCAGTAGCGCCGCGGCTGCTGTGACGGTAGTCCGGCTTCGTGTTCGACACGCCGCGCCGTGCGCTCGCTCATGCCGGACTTCGCGGCAGCGAGCTTCTGCGGATGGAGTTTGCGATGGTTCATGTAGAGGCGGACCTGCTGGTCGGTGATGCGGCTTCCAGACATGGGCTGACCGCCTCAATTTAGGTTCAGTCAGCCATCCTAAGCCTCGCCGATCCGGCGCCGCCGGCAGTTCGTCGTCTCCGGCGGCTACGCCGCCTCCGACTCCTCACTACCGGCCAAGATGAATGTCGCTACACCGGACGTAGTCATTGTCGCCGCCCAATAACGTTTCGGAAAACTGAACTGCAAGGATTTCAGGTAAATAAAGACGTCGGTGCCAGCCAAAGGGTATACAGTGGGGGTCACCCATGAGCGACCTCCAGCTTAGGGGCCCCACATGCGATCGCAACTCAAACCCGCTTCGGCTGCAATTGGCAGGGAGAGCGAGTACGCCGTCGAATGCAGGACGCGTGCTCATATACTCGACGCAGCGGATGCTCTGAGAGCAGAGAAAAGACGCGCCAGTTACGCCACGATCGACTCCAACGCCACTAAGTGGCGCTACTCGGCCGTGCACGAGAAAAACTGATCGCGTTGCTTCAATTTCCCAACCCCAGCCGTAGCTACGATGCCTCCCGACATTGCGTGTGTTTCTGGGGGTACGACAATTCGCGGGAAATCACCTTCATGGTCGACGACGCGATGCTCAGAAATCTGCAGCCTGGCGTTGGATCCGACGAGCGCTCGGTGCTTGGCGCCTTTGACGAGCTTCGTGAAAAGGTTCTCGAAATCGCAAACAAGCAGTATGTCGCCGGGCCACAGAACCGGTATTTGATTTCATGAGCTACAGCCCTGTCGCGAGAATGTTTCCTGATCTGTCAATTCCCGGCTTCGTGGAGCGCCCTATACACCTTTAAAGGGGGCGACGCCGCTTGGCTTGTGACGGCGATCAGGGGTGCCACCATCGCCTGTGCTGCATTTAAGAGCAAGGTGGCCCGAACGGCCTTTCGTCCAGGCGCCAGCTCAACGGCAGCGTCCGAGGCGCAGCGGTCGTTCGTGCCATCGTTCCGGCGGGATTGCGAAGCGAGCATGGATTCGACGTCGTAGTTGGCCAACGTCCCGCCTGCAATAAGACTCGTACCGAAGATCCGCGCTGGCCCGGATGGTGCAGCGCCCGGGCATGTGCCGGCTCGCCACCGTCTCCAGATTGTTTCTGACGTGGATCTCGCGCCAGCGGCCGCCACAAGAGATGCGGGCGAGTTCGCCTGACGGCGACGGTCGAGAAAGCCTGTCTCGCACTATGCAGCTGCGAGGTTCGCGCGAAACAAGGAGCGTTGAATGAAGATGGCTCCTGCTATTTCTCTGGTCACCTAAAATATAAGCATGCGTTTGACCTCAAAGGGGGTTGCCATGAGTCAGTCAATGATCAGTTTTGTAGTGGGGATCGTGGTGCTGCTATGCGTCGCGATATTCGCAGCGGCACGATACAGGCGAGAACACAAGGACGAGCCGGTTACCCGTTGGCTAGACGCGCATCCGATCAAGGACTGGCTGCGCCATAAGCACTGAGTGATTCAACATTATTTTTGGAAACGCTGGGGCGCGCGCGTGCTATTTCTCTATCGTGCGGTCTGTCGCCTGATGTAAAGCGAGAACAGATTGAAAAGGATGATATGACGTACGCAATGTGGGGAATCGCGGTCGGGCTGGCGCTGATGTTCGGCGTGTCGCTGCAGCGGTACAGGCGCAGCCTTCTGCGCAAGCGGGAGATCCGTTGGATGGGTGAACACCATGTATTGGACAGGCTACGCAAGCAATTGGGATTGTCGCTCCAGAAATGACACGCGCTGGGCAGATTGGCAGGTTGCAAAGACTACTTTTTGGAGGTGTTGGCGAAATGACCATGAATTACGCAGGCAGGTCGCACGATGAAGCCATGGCAGCGCGGCACAGGCAGAAGCAAAAGGCACAGGAACAGGCCGGCGGTGAAATGGCGATAGAAGGAACGGAGGCCGACGCGGAGCATAGTTGCGGCGAGCTCTCCGAGCGGGGAAAGCAGGTATGGCGAAGTGGAAGCGGGATCAACGGTGGGGGAAAGGAGTGATAGGGCCTCGTCGATGCGATGCAGGCGGAAATTCTCTTCGCCCGCCATCGTGAGCAGGCCCCATTCCCGCCACTCCGGCACCATTGGACCCACCCGTCTACGCGGTCTTGAGAGGCGTCACCGCAGCCTCCCGCTACCCCAGGCATGTCTGTGTGCTGCACCGTAATGAAGCGGGAAGTCGAGCGCCTGTTGCCGGATTTGAAGACCCTGTGACTGAGACGTAAACTCGTCGCGGTTCATCCCGGTGACCGTCGCGCGGTGGCCTTGCCTGATATCAATGCGCGCTCGACTTCATCGAATACGTTAAGCAGTCGGGTTACGCGCCTGGTTCCGTCGGGAAGCAGACTCTGCTGCGGCGATAGCGACGAAACGCGACGCCGCCAGTACGCTAGCGCGATGGGATTTCCGTGCACAAGTAACGGAATGATCCGTTCGAGATGCGTCAGATCTCCTTCGAATTGGTAGCGCGCCATCAGGATCCTTGCAAAGGTGATTCGGTGTCACGGATCAGCTCTGTATCGGCCGGGCAGACATGTCTGCGCGCTACCGTACAGGGTGTGGGGCGACCCGACCTTGTCACACGAGCCATTGATCGCTTCACGCGCGCGGCTTCACGTCGAAATCCATGCTGCCTCGCCTGGATCGCGGTATGGCACCGTACCCGTTCTTGTCATCCCTGCGCCAGCAGATCTGACGTCAGAGCCCCGTTATGGTCCTCCTACCGGGACGATGCCGCGCCACCGCAAAAAAACCGACGCTTCGCCGGTTCTTCCACTTCCGCCGCTCACGGCGGAACAGTATTTTCCTAATGAGTCGCCGACGTTCAAGGTCGCATAAAGCCGCTTCCAGCATCCAGCAATTTCCTTGCGTGCCTGACCCATTGCTTCGGCCCTCTGTATTGAGTCCCGTCGACGACCCGCTTTTCATCTTCGGGGGCCACCGGCATGCCATCATCCGTCGCATTCGCCGCGGCCTCTCTCTGTTTCCTGCTTTCTGCCAGTTCTTCGGCATTTACCTGGTCATCAATCATGATGCACTCCTGCTATGGAAAAAACTGGTTCGCCAACGGGCGGTTGGCGTCGCCCCCGATAACCGGGACGACGCGACACATCGTAAGGTCGGGTTTCGAATGCTGACGCGGTCGTGGCGCGCGATGTAAGCCGTCCGCGAACACCCACCGGAAAACCGGCGTCTAGGACAACTGCCCTTCACCCCGGTTTCCAAGTTCGTGTACAGCAGCCAGCGTAAAGAACGTAGAGCGCGTCGAGTGTCGCTCTTTTGTTGCAGCATCTACTCTCTGCAGCAGACTCTCGGGCAGACTGAATTGAACGCTCACGGCTTTCGAGGTAACCCGCGTCAGATTGATCTCGATGAACATCCAGATTCCTTGCCCATCGTCCATGTCGAGCGATTGCAATTCCGATGTACTGCAGGTGGGAGCGGGTATGAGTTGCTCGCTGCGGTCATACATCAGTTCGACAACGGCTTGCGCGTTGCGTTTCAGTTCATCGAACGAATGGCCGCGCGCAACTGCTCGGGGAAGATCGGGAAAACTGGCGCGGAAGCCGGCAACTCCATCACGGTGCACATAAAGCGGATATTGCATGACCTGCTCCCCTCGGTTCCGGGCTGACTCGCATTCGGTATGTCATAGTTCGGTCGCCTCAACCTTGCCATCGACGATGTCTTTGCCGTATTGCATCGCGAGGTCGATGGCGGCGCCCACGGTGGCGGGACTTACCGCGTCGAACAACGTTGCATAGCGCCGAGCCTTGACTTCGCTGGACGGAATGGTGTCGATCCGTACGAACGATGAGAACTGCCTTGCTCCTTTGGCATACGGATCACGATGCAGGGGGAATACCTGGTGAGAGTACGCACGCAGCTCGTACCCTCTGTATTCGATGGTGGGGATGGTCATGATGGCGCGCTCCCTAAGCGATACTGACCGTCATGAACCGATATCTGTCCGGATGCGAAAAAGGGCGGTCAGGTACATCTGGATCTTTTCACCATGCGCTCAAGGCCGTCGAAAAGCAAACTAAATCTTGACGTGGTGAAAGGGAAAGCTTGCGTCGTGCGGGCATCGCCGGGACGACCTGCTCATGCAGGGCATCGTTTCCGTGCTTGCGCGCGAGCCGCGCATCGCTATCACCTACGCAATGTCGGGTACCGCGGTACCCGGCGTCCGAGTGCCGGCGCGAGCTTGACGGCTTCCTGCGTCATGCCCTGAGCCTGCATCACCCAGCCGATTGCAGGGCGTATCGCGTTAAAGGCAGCGTCCGAGCGAAAAAGGGGGCTGTCGCGTCCTATTGGTTATGCAGGTCTTCGCCTGTATCTGTCACAGCCGCGGTACTGCGCGGGTAAAACGCCACGTCGCCGGATTTTGGAAGAGCCGTTAATCGACGAACCCGGAAGAACGCCGTCAGTCCGAACGGCGGTGGACGTGGTCGAACTTCGAACTTCCCGACCCGACCCGTTGTGACGTTCAGCGGACCGACTTGAATGTCTCAACGCGAACCGCGAACGGGCGCCCAAGCGAGACATCGCCCACATGCTGACCTGCGTCCCCGCAGTGAGTCATCGATCAGGCTGCAACGTTACCCTTTCACGAACAGGCTTGCCCGGCATTCCAGGCGGTAGCAATCACAGACGGGGCCATCACGCAGACCGCGTTATCGCCTCTGCGGATGCTCAAGAAAGAATCGCAGCATTTCGGCACTCGCGTCCGGACCGGTGGGGTCGGTGAAGCTGCCCCGCGGATTGCCGCCTGCCCACGCGTGCGGTGCCCCGTGAATAGTCCACAGTTCGGCATCGACACCGTCCGCGGAAACCAGCCGGGAGACGGTATAGGCACGTCGGCCCTCATGGGTCCGGCGCTGTTCGCGGCCTTCAGGCGGTCGTGCGTCGAAGCCCTGAACAAGCTGCGTGGCATTCCGTATGTGAACTGTGGCGTCCGCGTCGCCATGAAAGACGATGACGGGCCGTTTCGGTAATGAAGCGGTATCGTGCATGGCATACCGTGCCTGTCTGGGACGCCTGCCGCCCTTCATCGCCGCGAGCGCAGAGGGAAGATCGTGTGCGCATCCTGCCGGAATGCCAGAATGCACACCCGCCGCCGCATAGAGTTCGGGATACGAGCTGATCATGATCGCCGCCATTGCGCCACCGGCGGACAGGCCCGCAACGTACACGCGCGCGGGATCGACGTTATAGGCTGCGACAATTTCGCGTGTTATGCCTGCGATCAATGACGGCTCACCGCGTTCGCAACGCTGATCGTCTGGTTTGAACCAGTTCCAGCACTTCGACGGATTGGCCTGCTGCGACTGCTCCGGATATGCGATAAGAAATCGATGCCGCTCAGCCAGTACATTCATATTTGTGCCTGCCGCGAAATCATCGGCGTTCTGTGTGCAGCCGTGCAGCATCACGATTAATGGCAGCGGCTCGCCGTGGTCCCCTGCGGGCACATACAGTCGATATTGGCGGCGACCCGCGGCATTCGAATGCGCATGCGTGCTGAAATGTCCCCGGTCCTCGACGTCAATGCGGGCTTCTCGCGCGTCGAGCGTTTCGGCTTCCCGTATCGTCGGCGCCTCGAATAGAACGGTGGCGGCTTCCGGCGTTGCGTCCCAGGACGTCGTTCTGTTGACTACGCCATCGGTCTCCCCTCGCAGGGTACGTTGTATCGCTTCTGTAGCTTCGGCGGGGCCGCGGGTGCGCAACAACCTCATTGCTTCGCGTATCGAGTTCAGAAAACCTTCATCGAGTTTCATCGTATTTGTCCGTTAGCAGGTCGGGTATCGGGCGTCGCGCAGCTAGCGGATTCTGTCAGCGAGCGCCGCCTTGACGGCAGCCGATGCGTGCAAGGCTCCCAGCACCACGACGCTTTCGATGGTCGCGAGCGCGAGTTCCGGGGTGACGTCGCCAGCAATGCTGGCCAGTCCCAGCACCTGAATGGTGAGACGCTGATGGGCGGCACGAACCGCCTCGAGATCCTGCCGCGAAAAATGCTGCAGCCCGAGTACAAGCGCACGGCGCGTCACCGTTTCCTGAACGACCTGTGCGTGAAGCGCAAGTTGATTGCGAATAGCGGTTCGGATCAGGTCAGTCCGGTTCGAATAGAAGCCTTCTTCCACGAGCAGATCGATTTGGCCAAGGTCGACGGGACCGAGGTTGATTGTGATCTTTTCCGATTCGCCGCCTTTCGGACGACTCGTGCTGCGTGCGGCGGTTTTTTCCATATCTCCATCCTACGACCATCCAATAGGATGGTTATAGGCCGGTTTTCGCTGCAGCGCAACATCAATTTTTGACGGCGCCAGGCTTTGCGGCAATTCGCTTACGGTCGTCAAGGTGCCGCGCTGCTACCAGTTCCACTAACGACGCAAGGGCAGTCTCACCTCGGAAAGCTGCCAGTCAAGACTGGCGTCTTCATTGACTTGCCTGGTACGGCGGCCTTGCTCATGGCCGGTGAACGAACTGAGCCGGTCGCGATGGACGTCTCGTATGATAGGAGCGGATTCTTCCGTTCGCTTAGAGACATAGAAGTTCGAGCGCGCGCTGCCCGGGGGGCGGCAACGCGAAGGTGTCGGGCACCACGACGCGTTCTAATGGTCTGCAGCATGCTGGTCGTGAAAACCGCGGTTTGCACGACCAGCCGCGAGTCAGGGCAACAACGGGATTCGGGCGGTAGCCAGCCGGAATGCCTCCGGCCGTGAAAATCAATTTCTTCGTTTAAAAGAGCCCAAGTGTGCAGCCGCGCACAGAGCAGAGCCGTGCCGTGTGCGAGGTTCTATGCAGCAATACCCTGCGGCTTTCCGCAGGGAACATTATTTCGCGCTGTAGTGTTGGCCGACGGAATGCTCAAGGCTGATCGCGTGACGGGAACCCGGCCCAGCCGGATTCGGCGGCTAACACGAACAGGGGGAGCAAACCATGTCACAAAACGCAACCGATCTTCTCAGCCTGGTGAGCGAGGTATTTCCCGGTGCAGAAGCAGAGCAGCGCCGCCTGGCGCTTCAGATCATTGCCCCGGGCGTTGCTGATGAGCGCGATGGTGGCTGAGAAACACGAACAGGCGGGAAGGGCCGCAGATCGACCCTGTCCAGACCCTGGATGAGACGCGACCTAATCGGTGGCGTTCAGGGTACACCGGTCATTTCCATAACCAGGTTGTGTTGTTTCCGCAATGATGGATGTCGAGCAACAACGCGGAGTCGCTTCCATGTAGTTGGTTCATTCGACCACGTACCAAGGAACACTAATGAGTAAAAAACCTATTGGAATCACTGCAAAAACGGGGGGGAAGTGCCCGGAAAGCGGTGTCTGGAGATCAATCGACATGCCTTCAACTAAAACCCCTATTGTCGAAGGCAATAGCATGCCTCGTCATGATGGAAAGGTAGTTACCTGGAGGCTTATTCGGTATGTCTGATGTTGCTGGCGATTCTGCCGGCGCGCCCAGGGGGAACGCGGAAGTGCCCGTTGCAGATAGACCGCCGGCCAGCGGAATCGCTCCCGGCCTGTAACGCCAATCCGGGGAAAACCCCTTACAACACCTATCGCGATGTGTTAGCGGTAACCGTCACGTATTGATCTGCAACGGGTAATCGGCGAAATGGCGCGAACGAGGCGTTGGGTGCAGAATGAATGAACCATAAGAACGGATTTCTGGATATACATACGCGCGCCTCGTCGTAGACGAGTGCGGGCCCCTCGAATGGCGGCCTTGCGGCGCGCGCTCGTAGGTCTTCCCGGCCGCCTGAGTCGCTCGCCATCTAACTCACCGCAGTTGCAGCGCTCAACACCCAGGCCGGGAGATGTTGGCGTTAATCATCCCCGGATGGACGAAGTGGCCGGAATTTACCATGCCGGGGCTCCGGTCAGTTTTTCGAGCCGCACGTTGCTCCAAGGGCCGCTCTCTGCGCGAAACCGCCGCTGGGATGTCCAAATCAACGTGCAAGCGAACGACCGCAGATGGCCGTTGGACTAAACCGCTCGCGCGGTAGGGGCTACGGTCCGGCGCTGGAGGTCAGGCAGAGGCCGGTCACGCGGCTTTATGTTGGCGAATGAGGCAATCCGCCTCGTTCTTCAGCAGGAGCCGGATCATGACCTCCTTACCGGCAAACGCCAGCCCACTGCGCCAGCGCATGATCGACGACATGCGTATGCGCCAGCTTGCCCCCAAGACGCAGGACATTTATCTGCACATCGTGCCTGAGTTCGCCCGGTTTCTCGGGCGCTCACCTGACACGGCCACCGTCGAGGACCTGCGCCGCTACCAGCTCTATCTGGTGGACCACGGCACATCGGCCGTGTCGCTGAACCACGCGATCACCGGCCTGAAGTTCTTCTTCACGGTCACGCTCGACCGGCCCGAGCTGATGGTCAGGATGCAACCGGTGCGTGTGCCCCGCATATTGCCCGTCGTGCTCAGTCCCGATGAAGTGCGGCGACTCATCGAGGCGGCCGCCAACCTGAAGCACCAGACCGCGCTGTCGGTCGCGTACGGGGCGGGGCTACGCGCCGCGAAGTGGTCGCGCTGAAGGTCACCGACGTCGACAGCGAACGCATGACGCTGCGCATCGAGCAGAGCAAGGGTCGCCGTGACCGCTACGCGATGCTCTCGCCGGTGCTGCTCGAGCGTCTGCGTGTGTGGTGGCGCGTGGCCCGTGCGCAGGGCAGGATGCCCGATGGTGGGTGGCTGTTTCCGGGGCTCGATCCGCTCGATCAGTTAAGCACGCGACAGTTGAACCGTGCCATTCATGCCGCCGCCGAGGCTGCGAACATCGACAAGCGCGTGTCCATGCACACGCGGCGGCATAGCTTCGCGACACACCTCCTTGAACAGAAGGTGGACATCCGCGTGATCCATGCGTATTTCGGCGAACGTGACCGCCGATTTCGGGAACGTGACCGATCCGGCGGGGTTGGGCGTTGCGCGGTGTTGATTGTAGATTTTCTTGTTAGTTCTGGTCGAGTTCGGGCTCCAGGACGTTGGGTTTTAGGGATGCCTTTCTGAGGGATTCACCGGTGAGCGTGATCCGGTGATGACGCTGCATGAGACGGTCGAGCATTGCGTCGGCGATGGTCTCGTCGCCGATCCATCCATGCCAGTGCTCAATCGGTAACTGGCTGGTGATGATGGTCGCCTTTCCCGCCGAGCGGTCATCGATCATCTCGAGCAGATCGTTTCGAACCATCGCATCGAGGGGCGCCATTCCCCAATCGTCGAGTAGAAGCACGTCAACGCGGGCGACCTGCAGCAGCCATTTTGTGAAGCCCCCATTGCCGTGCAGAACGCGAAGCTCCTCGCCAAGTCGCGGCACGCGCAGATACAAGGCCGAATGCCCGCGCCGGCAAGCGTATTGGGCTAGGGCGCAAGCGAGCCACGATTTCCCAGCGCCGGTTGGACCGCTGATGAGCAGGCTGTAGCCGGCTTGGACCCAGTCACCGAGCGCGAGACTCGTGAGTGAGCGCGGATCAACGCCACGGCCAGCGCGCGTGTCGAGATCTTCAATGGCGGCTTGCGGATACTTGAGGCGCGCCTGCTTGAGCAGTCGGGTACGACGGCGATCATCACGCCAGCTGGCTTCCCGGTCGACCAGCAGTGACAGGCGTTCCTCGAAGCTCAGGCTGGCCGCACCGGGCTGCGTCAGTTGTTCTTCCAGGCCGTCAGCGAAGCCGTCCAGCTTCAGGGTGCGCAGTTGCGTCAGTGTCTGTTGCATCATCATGGTGGGTATCCTTTATTGGTAGTAGCCGGGGCCGCGTACATGCGCGTGGTTCGGGCTGATCCAGTCGGCAGGCGTTGCCACTGCTGCGCGGTCGCGGTTGTTGATCAGGATGTCGCGCACGTGGCGGTAACGGTGCACGCCCAGCTCCAGTGCTAGCGCACAGGCGGCTTCGAGACGTTCGCGGCCATAGCGACGTGAGAGCGAGAGCAATCCGAGGCACGCCCGATAGCCGTGTTCCGGATGGCGTTGCTCCTGCAGCAGCCGGGTAACAAGCACGCCGGTTGCCGCGCCGACCTGCTGTCCCCAATGAATCAGCCGCTGCGGCGTCCATTCCAGATGAGCGCGGTGCGCCGCCGGCATGTGCTCGACGACGGTGGTGTAGCCGCCTGCGCGCTCGTTGCGTGCGTGGCTGGCGACACGGCGACCGCGATGCAGCAGTTCGACAGCGCCCGCCGTGATGCGCGCATCGAGCTTGAGACCGACCAGCGCGTGCGGCACGCTGTAGCGGTGTTTGTTGATCTCGACGTGATAGTCGATGTGAACCGTCACTGTCTTGAAGCGCGCGAGCTCATAGGGCTGTGCCGGCAGCGGCTGCAGTGCCGGCGCGTCCAGCTGGGCGAATGCGCTGGCGCGACATCCCGGCAGCTTCTGGAACGGCCTCTCATTCAGGTTCTTGAGCAGCGGGCGGATCGCCTCATTGACCGAGTGGACCGACTCAAACCGGTGATGACGCAGGCGCGCCATGATCCAGCGTTCGACGACCTGGACCGCAACCTCTACCTTCGGTTTGTCCTGCGGACGATATACACGTGCAGGAAGGAATGACGTGCCGTAGTGACGCGCAAAGTCCAGCACGGTGTCGCCGGCGCGAGGTTCATAGCGATCGGGATCGGCAATCATCGCGCGCGGGTTATCCGGCACGATCAGCTGCGGCACGCCGCCATAGAAGGTCAGCGCACGTGCGATGCCGCCCAGCCAGTCCTCCATCGTTTCGGCTGGCGTCGCGCATGCGAACGTGTAACTCGATGCGCCCATGGCTGCCACGAAGATGTGCGCGCGGCGTCCAGTCGTCAGCGGCAACGTGGGGCCGGCGAAGTCGACAAACAGTTTCTCGCCGGCGCGGTGAATCTGACGCATCGAGCGCTTCAGGCGTTTCGTGAACGCCTTGTAGTGCTCGCAGAACTGCGTATAGCGGTAGGTCTGCCGGTCCGCGAACTCGGCCTGGTACTCCTCCCACAGCAACGTCAGCGTCATGCCCTTGCGACGCAGCTCCTGGTGGATGCGTCCGTAGTCGGGCTGGGCGTAGCCTGCTGGCCCCGTGGGCTTGCCGAGGAGCCGCCGCTCAAGGTCGCCTTCATCCATATCGCAGGCGCTTGCCCAGTCCAGCCCGGCGGCACCGGCCAGTCCTATGTACTTCGTGACCACGCCCTTGGATATACCCAGTGACGCGGCGATCCGATCGTGTGAGAAGCCGCCGTCGAATTTAAGTCGTAAAACGTCCTTGATCATGCGCATGTTCATCCGGTGCGCGGGCATGCTCTCTCCGGCAAAAGCCGGCGAGCATAGCCCGCGTAGTTGATGTCATGCGCAACGCCAATCCTGCCTTCCAGTCCGCTCGGTCACGTTCCCGAAATGACCGGTCACGTTGCCGAAATCGCCGGTCACCATCCCGAAACGGCCGGTCACGTTCGTCCGAAATACGCAATCCAGGTGCTGCTCGGCCATGCGAAGCTCGAGAACACCGCGCTCTACGTCCAGGTGGCCACCGACCTGCTGCACGAGGTCACGAGTCCGCTGGACCGTCTGCCCTCCGCGTAGGCCCGCGCGCTGTAGCGTCTCATGCTGGAGGTTGCGGACTTCTTCCGCAGTCACGGGCCAGCGTGGCGGGCCACGACACGCCTGAGCCTGGGGCAGCTGAAGGTCATGTCGGCCATCGAACGGTGCCGCACGGCGGCACTGGGCGGACATGTGCTGCGCTGTTCAGGCTGCGCAACGACAGAGGTGTCCTTCAACTCCTGTCGCGACCGGCACTGCCCGAAGTGCCAGGCCAGTGCCGCGCACCGCTGGCTGGAGGCACGCCAGGCCGATCTGCTACCCGTCGAGTACTTCCACGTCGTCTTCACGCTGCCCGCGCCAATCAGCGCGATCGCCTGGTACAACAAGCGGCTTGTCTACGGACTGCTGTTCGACATCGCCGTCGACACACTGCGCACGATCGCCGCAGATCGCAAACACCTCGGCGCCCAGATCGGTGCCACGCTTGTACTGCATACCTGGGGCTCGGCGCTCACGCATCACCCGCACGTGCATGGCATCGTGCCCGGCGGCGGACTCTCACCCGATGGCGAGCGATGGATTGCGTGCCGGCCTGGCTTCTTCCTGCCGGTGCGCGTGCTCTCGCGCCTGTTCCGGCGCCGCTTCCTCGAAGCACTCGCAGACGCACACCGGCGCGGCCAGTTGCAGTTCTTCGGCGAGTACACCGGGCTCGCTGATCCCGCCACCTTTGCCCAATGGCTTGCGCCGCTACGTACCTGCGAATGGGTGGTCTACGCCAAGCGCCCGTTCGCCGGACCGCAAGCGGTGCTTGAGTACCTCTCACGCTACACGCACCGCGTCGCCATCTCCAACCAGCGCCTGGTCGCCTTCGATGAGCGCGGCGTGACGTTCCGCTGGAAGGACTACCGTGCAAAGGGACGCACCCGCTACAAGACCATGATCCTCGAAACCGGCGAATTCATGCGCCGCTTCCTGCTCCACGTGCTGCCCGGTGGCTTCCATCGCATCCGTCACTACGGACTGCTCGCCAACCCCGTGCGCCGCGCCAGTCTCGCGAAGGTGCGGGACCTCCTGCACGTCGCACCCGAGGTCAGCCCGCCACCCGATGACACCGTCATCCAGACCCGGCCCGTCTTCATCTGCCGGCACTGCGGCGCACCGATGATCGTCATCGACATCCTCGCGCGCAGCGCCCCGATCCACGCTCCGCCGATGCGCCGGAGTCAGACATGAGCGCAACACTTGCTCGATCTGCCTGTCGAACGTCGGCTCTGCGGCAACGCGGCCCACGAGCGGACGTTTGCGCGTGTCGCTTCGCGCAGTCCCTCGCACCTCCGCTTCGCCACCACAATTGCGCCACTGCACCGCTTCATCACCGCGTCAGCGCGCATCCAGCATCCCGCCTGGCCGCCCACCCATCAACACCACTGGGCATCCTGACCGATCAATCGCCATAGCCGCCAAGCTCCAACCGCATCGGGGCACTCCGCGGTTTCCTCCATCGAGGCTTATTCGACGCCCGCCAACACGCACGGAGGCGCCGTCACATTCCTGTAGCCGATGGCAGGCATCGAATAACCCGATATGACTTTCCATGTCAATCGGAATGTAAGGTGTCCAGCGCTCTCCTACCCGAATGAATTTCCTGAGGGCGGCGTAGCAGTAAATCTCGACGGTGGATCATGCTGATATCCGCGGGTTGGTTACCGCATTACAGTGGACCGTCTCATGAGCCTGCCGCATTCTTAAGTCGCAAGTCCGGGTGATATCCGTTGCGGGGGTTGTGCCGCGGGTTACTCGAGTAGCCGGGCTACGCCGCCTTCAGGAAACTCGTGGATCTATGGGGTGATCGCCATGGTGTAATCAGGTTGTCGGTCTGTTACTGGGTAACGCGAGCGACATCGCCAGGCGCCCGATGTCCCAGATGAAACCTGACAGTTCACGGGCGACGGCCACGACCGTGGTGTTGGCATGCTTACCACGCGCGGCGAGCCTCCGGTATCGGCGACACAGTCGAACCTGCGCGTCCCAGGCACGATCGATGATGGCCTTCGGAATGCCTTCATGCCGACGCTGAATGTCGGGACTTACGCGTGCCGGGTGCCGGTAACTCCAGGCAGCCTCGACGAGCAACTTTCTCGCATAGCCATTGCCGGTCTTGGTGATGCTTCCCTGCCGTCGCTTGTCACCCGATGAGTGCTCTGACGGGGTGACGCCGAGCCACGCCATCAATTGACGCGGATGTTCAAAGCGCGACAGATCTCCGAGTTCGGCAAGCATTCCAACGGCCGTGGTGAACTGCACACCGCGCATGGCCTGCAGGCCCAGGACTGCCGGATAGAACCGCCAGTTTGTCACTGCCTCACGCAAGGCACCTTCAACACGCTGGCATTGTGCGAGCCGGTCGTCAATCGTGCGCCGAAGTTCCTCAAACGCGAATTGTTGCCATTCGCTGCCGAACGCATACTGGCTTACCCAGCGTCGGTGAGCAGGTCCCCAGTCGGCGTGACCGGCATAGCGCACACCGTGTGCTAGCAGGAACGACTTGAGCCGCTGCCGCGCCTGCCTCAGATCGTCTTTGGCCGTCATCCATGCACGGGCGAGGTCGCGAAATGCCTCGTCCTCGACGGTCGGCACGCACACCGCTGACAGGTCCCCAGCCCGCAGGCAGCGCACAAGCTTGACCGCATCGCGCCGGTCCGTCTTGACGCGCTCGCCGGGTTTCCTTGGAATCAGTGACGGTGCGCACACCATGCAGTCGAATCCCTTCTGGACCAGTTGGCGGTAAAGCCCGTAGCCACATGGCCCTGCCTCATAGACGACGCGTACGTGTCGCGCTTTCGATTGAAGACGCTTGCACAGGCGATCGATATCCGTCTTCGTCGTACCGGTCTTGCCGGGCAGTTCGACCTCGCCCGCGCCGAGCGCATAGGCGACCGTGATCGACTCCTTGTCGGGTAGCAGCGACGCATCACTGCGCCGCCGCCCCCTTAGAACCGGACGTGCAGGTCGCCCCGCATCCGGCTCAAGCCATTGCTTCAGCACCATGGTGTGGCACCGGGCAATCTGGCGGAGCGTTTTGCGGTTCGACGGCGGACAAAGTAGGTATCCCATGCCGGATCAAACGGATTGGCCAGCCCCCGGATTTTGACGTGCCGCTGAATCACAACCGTCGCTGCGCGGAAGAGTTGCAGACCGCAGGTGTCACCCTCGGTTGAACCCTTTGTCGCAAAATCCCAGAACCGGTATCCATCACGCTGGAAGTACCGTTGTCTGACCCACCGGGCTCCTTTCATGGGGTGTCGACGCTTCGCCCATTTCCAGAGCCGTTGCCAGATGTGTGAGTCGATTGAGGAGAAGGTCACTTTCGACACGACGTGACGGTGATACTGGGCCCATCCCCGGATCACAGGGTTTAGCTGGCGTATCAACGCCTCCTGCGTGGCGCTCGCGTTGTCCTTGATGATTCCCCTGACCTTATCAAGCAGCGACTTGATGCTCTTGCTCGCTGGCTTGATCAGCAGCTTGCCGTCGTACTTGCGCACGTTCTGGCCGAGGAAATCGAAACCCGCCGCTATGTCCGTGATCCGGGTTTTCTCTTCCGAGAGCTCCAGACCCCGAGCCGCCATGAACTGCCTGACTGCCGGAAGCACCCGGGATTCCAGCACATCTTTCGACACGCCAGTCACCACAAAGTCATCGGCATAGCGGACGACGTTGAGCTGAGCCTTTCTGCGGACAAGTGTGGATGTTCCCACACTTGTATGAACTGCTGCTTCAAGTCCATCCAACGCCATATTCGCGATCACAGGCGAGATGACACCCCCTTGGGGTGTACCCGCCTGCGACTCGAACAGGGTTCCCTCATCGATATATCCGGCCTGAAGCCACTTGCGCAGAACCTCCTTATCCATCGGTATGTTCTCCAGTAACCAGGAGTGACTGAAGTTGTCGAAACAGCCTCGAATGTCACCCTCCAGAATCCATTCTGGCGAAGCACGCTTGGCCAGAACGTTGAAGCACTGTTCGATGGCATCGGCGGTCGAACGTTCGGGCCGAAAGCCGTAGGAATTGGCGTCTGCCAAGGTCTCCGCGATGGGTTCCAGAGCGAGCTTCCATAAGGCCTGCATCGCCCGGCACCGCATACATGGGATTCCTAACGGACGCTTCTTTCCGTTACTCTTGGGAATGTAGACACGCCGCAGCGGCATCGCTCGATAGCCTCGATGTCGTAGCGACAACATTCCTTTCCATCTGGCCGCCGGTGATGACCAGATCCTGCCGTCCACCCCCGGCGTTCTCTTGCCGCGATTCTCCGTCACACGCTTGACAGCGAGCATCTTGCCGCCATGCGAGCGGGTTAGCAGACGCTGCAGTGCTTTCACCTTGCCCCATCTGCCGTCCCGAACTGCCTTGGCAATACGCAACTGAAGTCGTTTCACCTCTGCTTCGATGTGCGACCAGTTTGCATGGTCCCACATCTGCGCAGCGCGCGAGGGCGCACCAGCGTCAAACGCTTTCGCGTCCATTGCCGTCATCTGCTTCCCCCCGTATAACGATTTGTCAAGGTTATCTCGCCATGAATGACCACGCGGAAGTTTGCCCGCTTTCGCGTCGGGCAATGTCTCAGCCCGTATCCCGTCCATTACAGCCGGGCGTTCGCTTTCTCCGCGCTCCTCTACCCACCGCGCCAACAGCGTTCCTTGCGGTTCGCCTGCCGTTGCCGGCAGCGCGATGGGCTTACCCTGTTCCGCATAAATTTCCGAGCGGGGCGGACCCTTCCTATTCGCCGGCGGCTTGTCGTCCATGGTGGCCCAGTTCACGAGGACCACTCCACACCGCGTACCGTTTTGGTCCAAGCCTGTCAGCACGTTTGGCTTGCTACTGGTGACGACGTTTATCGGAAGTTCACATATGTTGGTCGTACCCGCTCATCCCTTGCTCCTCTCCGCCTTCGTGCTGGCAGATTCCGCCTCACCTCGCGGTTCGACGTACCGGTTATCCGGCGGCTACGTTGTCCCCAGAGCTTCACACCAAGCTGTTGCCGGCTCAGCATGTCCGGGTAGGGAACGGTTGATGGAACAACCGGTTTCATCAGGTCATACCTTCTCCAGTGAAACAGAAACTCAAGCGACTTTCAGGTCGCACGTGAACATCCAGTCCCACATACACCGTGCTATCGTTTTCCATGCTGGCCTCCGTGCCGGAAATCGCCAGGTGTGGCGCTGTCCACACCATGCGGCTCTGGCAGAAATGCTAACCCGCGTCTGATTCCTCACGGCGGGCCAGCCTCTGCCTCACGGAAAGTCATAGTGTCTTAACGGTTGTTGCCTGACGCGGAACAGGCCGCAAGCGGACATTCATCCGCAATCCAGGTAACAACGAACGTCGGCAAATGCCGAACTTCAGCCGTCTGGACTACTAGTCAAAGCGGTGCTTTTCATCGGTTTCACGATGACGACGATCGCCGTCCACGTGAAGATACTGACCGGTGGTCGTGAGCGACGCATGGCCGAGATTGTCACGCACGAGCCGCAAGTCGACCTGTTGGCCCGCGATATGCGACCCTGCGCTGTGCCTCAGCTAATGCGCTGACGCCTGCTCCAGTTGATCGGCTCGTGGCGCATGCGTTTCGCCACGGGCACGCAGTGCGTCGGCTGTGCCGCCGAAAACCTGCTTGACGATGCGGTGCAGTGCGGCGCGCGTCAACGGTTTGAGCGACTGCCCGATCGGCAGTAACAGGGGCGTGTCTTCGTCCTGAGATGGAAGTGCCGGTAGTCCCCGTTCGCGACGGTATGTCGAGAGGTCCGCCATCATCTCCAAGGTGGCTGGCGCCAGCGGCTCCCTTGCCGCCTTTGCCCAGCACGTCCAGCCACCAGAGATCTTCGCCGTTTACGACCCGGCGGCGGAAGAATCGGCCCATCGTGTTTTCACCCACTTGAGTGATCCGTAAGCCATCCAGATAGAGCAGGGTGACAGCCAACACGTGCGCGAGTAATGCTCGCGTTCGCGGTCCGTTTCTTTCGGCACCGCCTGAATCCAGGTTTTGACCTCAAGCCACAGCTCGGGCGACAGATAGCGTGTGATACGCGGCTTTTCCTGCCTCGAAGCTCTCCCGCACCATCGCCAGTTTCTCGTCCATCGACCAGCGCCGCTGACGCTGCGGCCCCCTCAATACTTCCATCACTTCTTGCTTGTTACTAGTCATGTACACAGTCTTATGCCTACGGCCGTAGATCGATGTCCGCCACGGAAGGCAGCACCCGAGCCCAAGCAAGGATGGCGTCTGACGACTTCCATTCCGCGAGTAACGCGCTTTCTGATTTGGCCTGCACCACGCCACTATTGGCCTCAGTCGCATCCGCCTGTTTGGTCTTTGCGGGTGATTTGGAGCTCTCGGGCGTGTCGACCTTTTCCAACATCGCCAGATCCGCGCAGTGCTTCTTCGAATCTGTCACCGCAACAGTAGCAATCTGATCGAACAGACTAGGTAGAAACCGCTCAGCGAGCATCAACTTCGCCCAGCACCGGCAGCTTGATTTCTTCGCCAAAACCTGATCTGATGCCGCTGACGCCCTTCGGCTTCCTCGGATGTCAGTTGACGGGGCGACAGCAGTCCGGACGCTGTCATGTCGTCACCGGTGAGGTCTGCCTGGCATGGCGCCGGGCGAGATGGGCAGAAAGGACGAACCAGCTATGCGGGTCGGGGCGCAATCAGTTTCTCCGATTGACTGATCCGCACAACGAACGGTGGGAGACGGTCGAGCCGACCGGGCCATTCGCGACCCGTCAACGGTCAGTCTTCCAAGAGGAATGCGAGCCGCATGGGATGTTTTTCACGGGGTCGCGCGTCCTCATTTCCTGTGTCTCGGATTTCGGGGTGGTGGGCGAAGCTACGTTTCGCTACCTGTCCCCGGCACCCGTTGATGCGTCGACCGGATTCTGGCGATTTCGGCAAGCAATGTTAAGCGGCCGTGAAAAACCGTATTGCGAATATCAAATCGCCTGCCCTAAGTGTTGCGGGTATGAGCGGCCAGGTCGAGAATGAACCGATGATCGGTGTTGTTGAACATCTCAGCTTTCTTGCTATTACTACGTCAGCGGTTCGGTACAAACGGAATTTGTGCGCTGTGTAACGACCAAGCCTCTGCCGGCAGCCCAATATGCAATATGCCCAGCAACTGCCCCATGCCGGCGAACACGCGGTAGGCGCTCGCCACCTCCGCATACTGGCCGCCAACATAGGCAATGCGTGCACTGTAATACTCGTTCTCCGCATTGAGCAAATCGAGCAGCGATCGTTGCCCGATTCCGAACTGCAACAAATACGCCTCCCTGGTTGCCGCACTGGAATCGACGTATTGCTTGAGCACGACTACCCGATCGCGTGCCGTGAGGTACGCATTGAACGCGAGTGAGACGCTTTCCTGTATCTCGAGACGCGTACGGTTGCGCACTTCTTCGGCTTCCCGGATCTGGGCATGCGTCTCCCCGATTCGTGCTTTATCAGCCCCGCCCTGGAAGATGTTGTAGCGAAGGCGCAGCATCACGCGGCGATCGTTGATTGGCCCGAGAACGCCCTCCCGGTCATGAGTCGAGCTGAGCTCGAGATCAAGACGTGGCCACAAAGCCGACTTGGCGACGTCGTACTGTGCCCGGGCTTGAGCGACGTCCGCCTCGGCGCCCGCGAGCGAAGGGTGGTTGGCCAACGCCGTGTCCAGCGCTTGCCGTTCGGTTTGCGGCAACTCGCTCTCCGGTGCTACCGGCTTGGCGAGAGCATCCGGCGGCATGCCCACCAGACGGGCGTAGGCAACCTCGGCATCTTTCAGGCTGCTTTGCTCGGACCGCAAATTGTCCCGGGCCAGAGCCAGACGACTTTCTGCTTGATAAAGATCGGCGCGGCGTCCGACGCCGCGGTCGCTGCGTAGCTTGATCTGATCGTAGATCCGGAGGTGGGATTCGATGTTGTCTTCGGCGGCGGCCGTCGTCTCCTTGCGGCGCAAAACTTCAAGGTAGGCGCCCACCACACGCAACGCCACGTCCTCCGCGGTAGTGGCTACGCCATAGGCCGAGGAATCGATGCGAGCGCTTTGACGCGCCACTTCACTTTTGACCGCGAAGCCGTCGAACAGCATTTGCGACAGCGTCACGTTGGCGGTGCTATGCGTGAAGCTGGTCCGATTCAAGCCGAGCAGGCGCGTCTCTTCGTCGTCGCGCCGTTCCCTGCCGATGGCCGTGTCGACGTCCAGGCGGGGCCAGTAACCGGCCTGCGCCTGCTTCAGGCCCTGGTCTGCCGCCTGTCGGTGATGAGTGGTGGCGAGTACTTCGGGATTGGTTCTTATCGCCTGTTCGACTGCTTCCTGGAGGCTTTGCGCGCCCGCGAGCGAAGGTGAACCCGCAATCGCCGATGCCAGTACAAGCATGGCTAGCCATGGTCTTCTTCTATTCATTGCGCATTTCCTGTAACCCGACGGTGGCTTGTATTCACTGCCGCTCAAGCACAAACAGACATTCGCGATGCTCGGAACCATGTGGCCGACGCATGTTACTGGAGATGTGTTGCGCTTTCAATTGACGTATCCCCGCTCACCGGATGGTGTCGCGGGAAATGCATTGAGAAGTATGACCCTGCGAGGAACGCATTTGAATGCTCGATGAATAGTTCAAGCGTTGCTCGCGGGGTGTGCTGGCCGCCTAATACTCCTGAATGTGAGGCAGCGCTGGCGTAACGTAAGTCACGGCGGTGCCAGTGCCCTGATCATGCGTGAACTGGAAGCCGGCGGCAGACAGCCCGCCTTGCAGCGCGAGCTGAGCGGAGTGAACGCCGTCGCTGACGGTCAGCGTGCCTCCCGTTCCCGCATCATTGGCCGTAAAGCTGAGTGTCGTATGGTCATTGCACAAGACGTCCGCAAGATCTAGCGTGTTGCCGGCGCCGAACCCGGAAACCGTACCGGTGAAGTTGCCTGATTGATCGAGCTTGAGCGTGCCCGTGGCGCCGTCGGCGAACGTCGTGTTTTCCATGGATGCAGCGCCGAACTCGAGTGTCGCGGCACCGCTGATCGTCGCGTGGCCGTTGCCGGTGACATCACCGTGTATCGCCAGGCTGCCGTTATTGGCCAACAGGTGGCCCGCATTCGCCACTGCGCTGTCGATCACGAGGCCGCCGCTGCCCGTTGCTTCAAGCGTGCCTGTGTTGACTATGACGTTGCTTCCTGTGTCGATGACTAGCGCGTTAGTACCGTTGGCGACAATCGTCCCCTCATTGACAAGCGTCAATTGGCCGGCTCCAATCTGGCCGGCACCGGCGATCGTGTTGTCGACGTTGATGAGCGTCGCGTCGGGACTGCCGCCAAATATGACGTTGTGGCTGTCGTCGGAGAGTGTAAGGTGTCCGCCGCCTTCAAGCGATGCACTCTTCACGAGGACCTCGAGGTCGGTTCCGTCGCCCGTTGACGCGAGCGCTATCGTACCTGTGTTGTTGATCGTCCCGCCGAGGGGAAGCATTGCGCCATCGTTCACCGTCATGACGCCCGAGTTGACCATGACTGGCTCCTGGTCAAACACGAAGTTGTCGACGGTGAGGTCTGCGGAATGGACACCCATGACCGTAAGCGTTTCGCCGGCGCCCAGTGCAATTACTGCATTGCCGCTGGCATCGTCGGTCATGTGCGTCTGGACGTCGCTGAAACTCGTGATGCCCGTGAAGCCGACGAGATCGATCCTGTCCGCCGCGAGGTCGAGATTGTGCAGCGTGTCGCTTCCGATGGGTTGTGCGAAAACGAATAAGTCATGGCCGGCAGAACCCGTCAGGTGATCGTCGCCCGACCAGGCGAAGATCGGTGAGTTTGCCGCGTAGGCCTCCACATTGTCGGCAACTGTGACGCTCGCATGGCTACCGTCCGTGTTGGTCCAGTTCTCGGTGACGGTGAGCACCGTGGCGCCGGTAAAGGACGCCGGCGGCGTGACCGTGAGAGCGCTGAGATCGTTCGTCGGGACGAGCCATGCGCCGTTGCCGAGATCGGTTCCGGCGTTCAATTGCCAGCCGGAGGGGATGCCGGCAATCGTTACCGTGAGGTCGGCCGGATGGCTGGACAGATCGGTTAGCGCAAGGTTGATTTCGGAACCGGCGATGCCGGCGGGGGCTGCGTGTGTGGAGGTTTTGGTATTGCCTGCGAGGTCCCATTCGGTCACTGTCAAATTGTGATTATTTAGTCCCGACTGGGATAGGACCCACGTTCCACCGCTCTGCTGTGTCGCGGAGTAGTCGGCCGAATTACTATTGTCGTGGACCCCGACTTTCCAAACGTTGGAAGTGTCGGTGGCGGCAGTCAGCTTGTTCCCACTGTAGCTCCACGACAGGTTCGCTGGAGACGTGGTATCGAGCGTGAAGCTGAAGGCCGTTGCAGCCGACACATTGCCGGCGACGTCGGTCTGCCGCACCTGCACGCTATTCGCCCCTTCGACGGCGCTGAAGCTGCTGCTCCAGTGCGCCCCGTTGTCGACGCTGTACTGGACGGTTGCGCCACTCTCGACACCACCGAGCGTCAGCGTCCCGGCACTGGTCACGTGATCGCTGGCACTGCTGCCGGAGTCGGTGGCGAGTGCCACTGCGGGTGCCGCCGCGGCCGTGTCGAGCGTGAAGCTGAAGCCGGTCGCGGCCGACACATTGCCGGCCACGTCGGTCTGCCGCACCTGCACGCTATTCGCGCCTTCGACGGCGCTGAAGCTGCTGCTCCAGTGCGCCCCGTTATCGATGCTGTACTGGACGGTCGCGCCGCTCTCTATACCACCGAGCGTCAGCGTGCCGGCACTGCTCACGTGATCGGTGGCGCTGCTGCCCGAGTCGGCGGCGAGCGCCACGCCGGGTGCGACAGCCGCCGTGTCGAGCGTGAAGCTGAAGCCGGTCGTGGCCGACACATTGCCGGCCACGTCGGTCTGCCGGACCTGCACGCTATTCGCCCCTTCGACGGCGCTGAAGCTGCTGCGCCAGTGAGCCCCGTTATCGACGCTGTACTGGACGGTCGCGCCACTCTCGACACCACCGAGCATCAGCGTCCCGGCACTGGTCACGTGATCACTGGCACTGCTGCCGGAGTCGGTGGCGAGTGCCACGCCGGGCGCCGCCGCGGCCGTATCGAGTGTGAAGCTGAAGCTGGTCGCGGCCGACACATTGCCGGCGACATCGGTCTGCCGGACCTCGATGCTGTTCAGGCCTTCCTGTGCCGAGAAGCCGGTGCTCCAGGTAGAGCCGCCATCGGTCGAGTATTCGACGGTTGCGGCGCTTTCGATGCCGCTGAGGGTGAGCGTGCCGGAGCTGGTCACGTGATCGCTGGCACTGCTGCCGGAGTCGGTGGCAAGTGCCACGCCGGGCGCCGCCACGGCCGTGTCGAGTGTGAAGCTGAAGCTGGTCGCGGCCGAGACATTGCCGGCCACGTCGGTCTGCCGGACCTGCACGCTATTCGTCCCTTCCGCAGCGGTGAAGCCGGTATTCCACGTATGGCCGCCATCGGTCGAGTATTCGACCGTCGCGCCACTCTCGACACCACTGAGGCCAAGCGTGCCGGCACTGGTCACGTGATCGCTGGCACTGCTGCCGGAGTCGGTGGCGAGTGCCACGCCGGGTGCGACAGCCGCCGTGTCGAGCGTGAAGCTGAAGCTGGTCGCGGCCGACACATTGCCGGCGACGTCGGTCTGCCGCACCTGCACGCTATTCGCCCCTTCGACGGCGCTGAAGCTGCTGCTCCAGTGCGCCCCGTTGTCGATGCTGTACTGGACGGTCGCGCCGCTCTCTATACCACCGAGCGTCAGCGTGCCGGCACTGCTCACGTGATCGGTGGCGCTGCTGCCCGAGTCGGCGGCGAGCGCCACGCCGGGTGCGACAGCCGCCGTGTCGAGCGTGAAGCTGAAGCCGGTCGCCGCCGACACATTACCGGCGATATCGGTCTGCCGCACCTGCACGCTATTCGCGCCTTCGACGGCGCTGAAACTGCTGCTCCAGTGCGCCCCGTTGTCGATGCTGTACTGGACGGTCGCGCCGCTCTCTATACCACCGAGCGTCAGCGTGCCGGCACTGCTCACGTGATCGGTGGCGCTGCTGCCCGAGTCGGCGGCGAGCGCCACGCCGGGTGCGACAGCCGCCGTGTCGAGCGTGAAGCTGAAGCCGGTCGTGGCCGACACATTGCCGGCCACGTCGGTCTGCCGGACCTGCACGCTATTCGCCCCTTCGACGGCGCTGAAGCTGCTGCTCCAGTGCGCCCCGTTGTCGATGCTGTACTGGACGGTCGCGCCGCTCTCGATACCACCGAGCGTCAGCGTGCCGGCACTGCTCACGTGATCGGTGGCGCTGCTGCCCGAGTCGGTGGCGAGTGCCACGCCGGGCGCCGCCGCGGCCGTGTCGAGTGTGAAGCTGAACTCCGTTGCCGCCGAGACGTTGCCTGCCACGTCGGTCTGCCGGACCTGCACATCATTGGTCCCTTCCACGGCGGTGAAGCCGGTGCTCCAGGTAGAGCCGCCATCGGTCGAGTATTCGACGGTTGCGGCGCTTTCGATGCCGCTGAGGGTGAGCGTGCCGGAGCTGGTCACGTGATCGCTGGCACTGCTGCCGGAGTCGGTGGCGAGTGCCACGCCGGGTGCCGTCGCGGCCGTGTCGAGCGTGAAGCTGAAGTCCGTTGCCGCCGAGACGTTGCCGGCGACATCGGTCTGCCGGACCTCGATGCTGTTCAGGCCTTCCTGTGCCGAGAATCCGGTGCTCCAGGTAGAGCCGCCATCGGTCGAGTATTCGACGGTTGCGCCACTCTCGACACCACCGAGCGTCAGCGTCCCGGCACTGGTCACGTGGTCGCTGGCGCTGCTGCCCGAGTCGGTGGCGAGTGCCACGCCGGGCGCCGCCGCGGCCGTGTCGAGTGTGAAGCTGAACTCCGTTGCCGCCGAGACGTTACCGGCCACATCGGTCTGCCTGACCTGCACATCGTTGGTCCCTTCCACGGCGGTGAAGCCGGTATTCCACGTATGGCCGCCATCGGTCGAGTATTCGACGGTCGCGCCGCTCTCGATACCACCGAGCGTCAGCGTGCCGACACTGGTCACGTGATCGGTGGCGCTGCTGCCCGAGTCGGCGGCAAGCGCCACCCCGGGTGCCGCCGCGGCCGTATCGAGTGTGAAGCTGAAGCCGGTCGCGGCCGACACATTGCCGGCCACGTCGGTCTGCCGGACCTGCACGTCATTGGTCCCTTCCGCAGCGGTGAAGCCGGTATTCCACGTATGGCCGCCATCGGTCGAGTATTCGACGGTCGCGCCACTCTCGACACCGCCGAGCGTCAGCGTGCCGGCACTGCTCACGTGATCGCTGGCGCTGCTGCCCGAGTCGGCGGCAAGTGCCACGCCGGGCGCCGCCGCGGCCGTGTCGAGCGTGAAGCTGAAGGCCGTTGCCGCCGAGACGTTGCCTGCCACGTCGGTCTGCCGGACCTGCACATCATTGGTCCCTTCCACGGCGGTGAAGCCGGTGCTCCAGGTAGAGCCGCCATCGGTCGAGTATTCGACGGTTGCGGCGCTTTCGATGCCGCTGAGGGTGAGCGTGCCGGAGCTGGTCACGTGATCGCTGGCACTGCTGCCGGAGTCGGTGGCGAGTGCCACGCCGGGTGCCGCCGCGGCCGTGTCGAGCGTGAAGCTGAAGCTGGTCGTGGCCGAGACATTGCCGGCCACGTCGGTCTGCCGGACCTGGACGGTGTTCGCCCCTTCGACGGCGCTGAAGCTGCTGCTCCAGTGGGCTCCGTTGTCGACGCTGTACTGGACGGTTGCGCCACTTTCGATGCCACCGAGTGCCAGCGTGCCGACACTGGTCACGTGATCGCTGGCACTGCTGCCGGAGTCAGTGGCAAGTGCTACGCCAGGTGCCGCCGCGGCCGTGTCGAGTGTGAAGCTGAACTCCGTTGCCGCCGAGACGTTACCGGCCACATCGGTCTGCCTGACCTGCACATCGTTGGTCCCTTCCACGGCGGTGAAGCCGGTATTCCACGTATGGCCGCCATCGGTCGAGTATTCGACGGTCGTGCCGCTCTCGATACCACCGAGCGTCAGCGTCCCGGCACTGGTCACGTGATCGCTGGCACTGCTGCCGGAGTCGGTGGCGAGTGCCACGCCGGGCGCCGCCGCGGCCGTGTCGAGCGTGAAGCTGAAGCCGGTCGCCGCCGACACATTACCGGCGATATCGGTCTGCCGCACCTGCACGCTATTCGCGCCTTCGACGGCGCTGAAACTGCTGCTCCAGTGCGCCCCGTTGTCGATGCTGTACTGGACGGTCGCGCCGCTCTCGATACCACCGAGCGTCAGCGTGCCGGCACTGCTCACGTGATCGGTGGCGCTGCTGCCCGAGTCGGTGGCGAGTGCCACGCCGGGCGCCGCCGCGGCCGTGTCGAGTGTGAAGCTGAACTCCGTTGCCGCCGAGACGTTGCCTGCCACGTCGGTCTGCCGGACCTGCACATCATTGGTCCCTTCCACGGCGGTGAAGCCGGTGCTCCAGGTAGAGCCGCCATCGGTCGAGTATTCGACGGTTGCGGCGCTTTCGATGCCGCTGAGGGTGAGCGTGCCGGAGCTGGTCACGTGATCGCTGGCACTGCTGCCGGAGTCGGTGGCGAGTGCCACGCCGGGTGCCGTCGCGGCCGTGTCGAGCGTGAAGCTGAAGTCCGTTGCCGCCGAGACGTTGCCTGCCACGTCGGTCTGCCGGACCTGCACATCATTGGTCCCTTCCACGGCGGTGAAGCCGGTGCTCCAGGTAGAGCCGCCATCGGTCGAGTATTCGACGGTTGCGGCGCTTTCGATGCCGCTGAGGGTGAGCGTGCCGGAGCTGGTCACGTGATCGCTGGCACTGCTGCCGGAGTCGGTGGCGAGTGCCACGCCGGGTGCCGTCGCGGCCGTGTCGAGCGTGAAGCTGAAGTCCGTTGCCGCCGAGACGTTGCCGGCGACATCGGTCTGCCGGACCTCGATGCTGTTCAGGCCTTCCTGTGCCGAGAATCCGGTGCTCCAGGTAGAGCCGCCATCGGTCGAGTATTCGACGGTTGCGCCACTCTCGACACCACCGAGCGTCAGCGTCCCGGCACTGGTCACGTGGTCGCTGGCGCTGCTGCCCGAGTCGGTGGCGAGTGCCACGCCGGGCGCCGCCGCGGCCGTGTCGAGTGTGAAGCTGAACTCCGTTGCCGCCGAGACGTTACCGGCCACATCGGTCTGCCTGACCTGCACATCGTTGGTCCCTTCCACGGCGGTGAAGCCGGTATTCCACGTATGGCCGCCATCGGTCGAGTATTCGACGGTCGCGCCGCTCTCGATACCACCGAGCGTCAGCGTGCCGACACTGGTCACGTGATCGGTGGCGCTGCTGCCCGAGTCGGCGGCAAGCGCCACCCCGGGTGCCGCCGCGGCCGTATCGAGTGTGAAGCTGAAGCCGGTCGCGGCCGACACATTGCCGGCCACGTCGGTCTGCCGGACCTGCACGTCATTGGTCCCTTCCGCAGCGGTGAAGCCGGTATTCCACGTATGGCCGCCATCGGTCGAGTATTCGACGGTCGCGCCACTCTCGACACCGCCGAGCGTCAGCGTGCCGGCACTGCTCACGTGATCGCTGGCGCTGCTGCCCGAGTCGGCGGCAAGTGCCACGCCGGGCGCCGCCGCGGCCGTGTCGAGCGTGAAGCTGAAGGCCGTTGCCGCCGAGACGTTGCCTGCCACGTCGGTCTGCCGGACCTGCACATCATTGGTCCCTTCCACGGCGGTGAAGCCGGTGCTCCAGGTAGAGCCGCCATCGGTCGAGTATTCGACGGTTGCGGCGCTTTCGATGCCGCTGAGGGTGAGCGTGCCGGAGCTGGTCACGTGATCGCTGGCACTGCTGCCGGAGTCGGTGGCGAGTGCCACGCCGGGTGCCGCCGCGGCCGTGTCGAGCGTGAAGCTGAAGCTGGTCGTGGCCGAGACATTGCCGGCCACGTCGGTCTGCCGGACCTGGACGGTGTTCGCCCCTTCGACGGCGCTGAAGCTGCTGCTCCAGTGGGCTCCGTTGTCGACGCTGTACTGGACGGTTGCGCCACTTTCGATGCCACCGAGTGCCAGCGTGCCGACACTGGTCACGTGATCGCTGGCACTGCTGCCGGAGTCAGTGGCAAGTGCTACGCCAGGTGCCGCCGCGGCCGTGTCGAGTGTGAAGCTGAACTCCGTTGCCGCCGAGACGTTACCGGCCACATCGGTCTGCCTGACCTGCACATCGTTGGTCCCTTCCACGGCGGTGAAGCCGGTATTCCACGTATGGCCGCCATCGGTCGAGTATTCGACGGTCGTGCCGCTCTCGATACCACCGAGCGTCAGCGTGCCGACACTGGTCACGTGATCGCTGGCACTGCTGCCAGAGTCGGTGGCGAGTGCCACTGCGGGTGCCGCCGCGGCCGTATCGAGCGTGAAGCTGAAGCTGATCGCGGCCGACACATTGCCGGCCACGTCGGTCTGCCGGACCTGCACGCTATTCGTCCCTTCCGCAGCGGTGAAGCCGGTATTCCACGTATGGCCGCCATCGGTCGAGTATTCGACCGTCGCGCCACTCTCGACACCACTGAGGCCAAGCGTGCCGGCACTGGTCACGTGATCGCTGGCACTGCTGCCGGAGTCGGTGGCGAGTGCCACGCCGGGTGCGACAGCCGCCGTGTCGAGCGTGAAGCTGAAGCTGGTCGCGGCCGACACATTGCCGGCGACGTCGGTCTGCCGCACCTGCACGCTATTCGCCCCTTCGACGGCGCTGAAGCTGCTGCTCCAGTGCGTCCCGTTGTCGACGCTGTACTGGACGGTTGCGCCACTCTCGACACCACCGAGCGTCAGCGTCCCGGCACTGGTCACGTGGTCGCTGGCGCTGCTGCCCGAGTCGGTGGCGAGTGCCACGCCGGGCGCCGCCGCGGCCGTGTCGAGCGTGAAGCTGAAGCCGGTCGCCGCCGACACATTACCGGCGATATCGGTCTGCCGCACCTGCACGCTATTCGCGCCTTCGACGGCGCTGAAACTGCTGCTCCAGTGCGCCCCGTTGTCGATGCTGTACTGGACGGTCGCGCCGCTCTCTATACCACCGAGCGTCAGCGTGCCGGCACTGCTCACGTGATCGGTGGCGCTGCTGCCCGAGTCGGCGGCGAGCGCCACGCCGGGTGCGACAGCCGCCGTGTCGAGCGTGAAGCTGAAGCCGGTCGTGGCCGACACATTGCCGGCCACGTCGGTCTGCCGGACCTGCACGCTATTCGCCCCTTCGACGGCGCTGAAGCTGCTGCTCCAGTGCGCCCCGTTGTCGATGCTGTACTGGACGGTCGCGCCGCTCTCGATACCACCGAGCGTCAGCGTGCCGACACTGCTCACGTGATCGGTGGCGCTGCTGCCCGAGTCGGCGGCGAGCGCCACGCCGGGTGCGACAGCCGCCGTGTCGAGCGTGAAGCTGAAGCTGGTCGCGGCCGACACATTGCCGGCGACGTCGGTCTGCCGCACCTGGACGGTGTTCGCTCCTTCGACGGCGCTGAAGCTGCTGCTCCAGTGCGCCCCGTTATCGACGCTGTACTGGACGGTCGCGCCACTCCCCACACCGCTCACCGCAAGCGTGCCGACATTGGTCACGTGATCGCTGGCACTGCTGCCCGAGTCGAGCGCCAGCACCACACCCGGCGCCGCGCCGGCTACCGTATCGAGCGTGAAATTCAAGGTCGCCGCAGACGACACGTTCCCGGCGACATCGATCTGCCGGACCTGCACGCTATTCGCGCCTTCCATCGAGCCGAAGCTGCTGCTCCAGTGAGCCCCGTTATCGCAGCTGTACTGCACCGTCGCTCCGTGCGCGAGCCCGCTGACCGCGAGCGCGCTATCGCACGTGACGTGGTCCGCGGCCGAAACGCCAGTGTCATGCGCCAGTGTGACGACGGGCGCAGGCGGCGCAATGTCGACATAGGCGGTCGCCCAACTCAGGGTGCCGTTGCCGAGCCGAATCGCATAGGTAAAACTGTCTTGCGCATATCCGACAGTGTTGAAACTGTTCGAGAGCCAGGCTGAGTCCAGGTGACTCGCGTCATATCCCACCTTTCCGTCGGACGTGATCCAAAGGTGCGCACCGTGTGCGCTGTAGTCCGTGCTGACCGCTTCCGCCCTGGCGTTGTCCTGGGTCAGCAGGGCTGTTTGCTCGAGCACTGTCGTGGCTTCGGTACCGGAGTCGATAGAGTAGAGCGTCTTGGCCGCTCCGCCGAGATCGTTGGCCATTACGTTAAGGTAGACGACACCGAGCGCATTGTCGGTGAGTCCGGTCTGAGCCGACGTAAACAGGTCATTGTTGGCTTGCGGCGTGTTGCTGATGGAAACCGTAATTCCATTGCTAATGGTTGTCATGATGTCCCCGTCCCCTTATCGTTAATTCGTCTCAGCGTAAGATGCCCGTCGCGTGCGGTGCCGCAGTGCCGCGCTTCGCCCGCAGTCTTCTCAGCGCTCGCGCAGCGCCGTTTCCCTGGTCTTGATCACAGGCTTGAGCAGGTAGTGCAGCACGGTCCTGCGCCCGGTCCGGATATCGACCGTAGCGATCATGCCCGGCACGATCGTGACCGGCTCACTTTGTCCACTGGGCCTGTTCTGCCTGGTGCGAACCAGGATTCGGTAATAACTGTCAGCTTTCTCGCCGGGTCGTTCGGGCATCAGCGTGTCGGCGCTGATGTCCTCCACGGTCGCAGGAAAGCCTCCATAAATGGAGAAGTCATAGGCGGAGAGCTTGACGGTGGCATCCTGCCCTGGATGCAGAAACGCGATATCCGACGGGCGCACACGCGCTTCGATCAACAGCGTATCGCCGAGCGGGACGATCTCGAGCAGATCCATGCCGGGCTGAACCACGCCGCCGACGGTATTGATCTTGATCTGCTTGACCATGCCCCTCAGCGGAGCCCGCACCAGCGTGCGCGTGACACGGTCTTCCAGCGCGATATTGGCCGCGCTCAGAGCCGTCTGCTCGGCACGGGCCTGATTCAGGTCCTTCATCGCATCGGCACGGAAGTGCGCAGTCAATTCATCGATCTTCTGGCGGGTCTCGCGATAGGCGGCGTCCAGCCGCGGCATCGCGAGCCGCGTCGCATCGAGGTCGCCTTTCATGTCGTTGGCCTGGCGTTCGAGCCGAAGGACTTCGACATCGGACACTGCTCCCTTCTGCACAAGCGGGCTCGTCAACGCCAGTTCCTTTGCGACCAGGCCGTAGCTTTGCTGCAGTTGCGCTTCACGTGAGCGCTTTTCCGCGAGTTCCTGGCGACGTTGGTCAGTCTGTTGCTTCAGCACGGCCAGATTGGCCTGCAATTCGCGCTGGCGGGAGTCGTACAGCGATCTTTCTTCTTCCAGCAGCTTTGGGCTTGTCTGCTCCAACTGGCGAGGCGCAACGAAGGGGGTATTGTTCGCCTCCGCGGTGAGGCGCGCAATTCGGGCAATCAAGGCAGAATCCTTGGCCTGCCCCTCCTTGTACGACGAGGTAAAACGCGTATCGTCGATGCGCATGAGCGGCTGGCCCTTTTGAACGACCTGACCTACGCGGACCATGATTTCGGAGACGATGCCACCCTCCAGGTTCTGCACCACTTGCACCCGGCTGGACGGAATCACCTTTCCTTCTCCAACGGTCACTTCGTCCACGTTCGTGACCGCAGCCCAAATGAACGCGGTGACGAAGAAGGCCAGCGTCGACCAGAGAATCCAGTGGGTGAAATAGCGCGGCCCTTCCATGGCCGCTGCGCAACTCTCTCGCATGAACGCCGTGTCGTCCGCGCGTGGCTTGATGGCTGCGCCAATCCGGCCGGCCAGCTCCTTGAGCCCAAGGCGGCGGCACGCCGGCGATGGATCCCTGCCTTCAGGCTTAGCCGGTAGCGACATGGAGCTTCCTCCCTGCAAGGGCAGCCAGTACCCGTTCCTTGGGCCCATCGGCGACGACGCGGCCCTGATCCATGACGATCAGGCGATTGACCAGGGTGAGCAGCGACGCGCGATGCGTGATGAGCAGCAGCGTGCGGCCTTCGAGCTCGGTCGCGAGTCTCGCTTTGAACAACTCTTCGGAGCGGTTGTCCATCGCGCTGCTGGGTTCATCGAGCACCAGCACCGGTGGCGAAAGCAACACTGCGCGGGCAATCGCGATCGCCTGCCGTTGACCGCCCGACAACGCTTCGCCGCGTTCACCCACGACCAGGTCGAAGCCGTTCGGCAAGCGGTTGACGAAGTCGCTCACGCCCGCAATTTGCGCGGCACGCAGCACGGCGGCGTCGTCCGTACTGGGTGCACCCAGTACGATGTTCTCTCTCACGCTGCCGTTGAACAGCATGACATCCTGAGGCACGTGTCCGATGCCCCGGCGCAGCGCCGCAGGGTCGAACTGACGCAGCTCGACGCCATCAACGAGCACATTTCCCGAACTGGGCGGATACAGTCCCAGGATGAGCCTCTCGATCGTGGTCTTGCCCGAGCCGACGCGTCCGATGATGCCGACGCGCTCACCCGCGGCGATGCGGAACGACACGGCATCGAGCGACACGCCACTCTGGCCGGGGTATGAAAAGCTGACGTTCCTGAACTCGATGTCGCCGCGCAACTTCGGACGATGCACGAAGCTCTTGTCGGCCGGACGCTCGCCGGGCAGTTTCATCAACCCATCGATCGATGCCAGCGCATTGCGGGATTGATGATAGCGGGTCAGGAGCGTCGCCACCTGACTCATGGGTGACAACGCACGGCCAGTGAAAATAGTGCAGGCGATCAAGCCGCCTGTGGTGAGCTTGTCGTCAGCGATCATGTAGACGCCGCACAAAACCACCGCGAGATAGGCGGCCTGCTGGGAGAACACGGCGAAGTTGACCGCGCATCCCGACAGAAAACGTGACCGGAGTCCGAGCCTCGCCATTTGGCCGAGCAACTGTTCCCACTTGGCTTGCATCGGTCCTTCCGCGCCAGCGACCTTGATCGCTTCGAGCCCCACCAGGGTTTCGATAAGAAGCGCTTGCCGTTGGCACGCGTGGCGCTGACTGGCCTGCACGGCCCGTGCAAGAGGCCCTTGCACGGCAACGCCTACGCCGATCACGAGAGGCAATGCCATCAATGGCAGCCATCCGAGCGCGCCGCCGACCCAGAACATCGCCACGACGAATACAACCGAAAACGGAAGATCGATCAGGGCAGCCGCAGTGGCCGAAGTGAGAAACTCCCGTACGGCTTCGAACTCTTGTATGTGGGAAGCGAACCCGCCGACGGAAGGTGGCCGCACGGTCATCTGGATGCCGAGTACCTTCTCGAACATGTTGGCGGACAGGATCACGTCGATTTTCTTGCCCGCGACGTCGATGAAGTAGCCGCGCAATGTACGCATCAGCAAATCGAACACGATCACCAGCACGATGCCTGCCGCCAGCGCCCACAACGTCTCAAGCGTGTGGTTCGGCACCACCCGGTCATAGACGTTCATGGTGAAAAGCGGCATGGCTAACGCAAACAGATTGACTAGCATCGAAGCAACCATCACTTCGGCGTAGATCGGCCACGACTGCCCCACAACGCCCCAGAACCAGTGGCATGGGCGAGGCACCGTACTCTCCGCGCTGTGCTGGTCGAACCGGTGAGCGCGGCGGGCGAATAGCGCATGGCCCGCATAACGTCGCTCCAGATCCTCCAGGCTGACCTCTTCTTCTCCGGCGCCTGTTTCGGGAAGGATGATCTGCATGCTTCCGCAGGTGTTCCTGCGTATCAGCACGCATGCCTGCCTGTCGTTCAGCAGCAGGACTGCAGGCAGGACCAGGTCGGAGATGCCTTGTAGCGAACGCCTCGAAAGCCGGGCGGACATGCCCACGCGAGCCGCTGCCCGAATGAAGAGCGCTGGCGTCAACCGGTGGTCTATCAGCGGCAGGCCGGCGATAAGGGTGTCGGCCCCCACCGGCTCGTTGAACAGTCGAGTCAGGATGAGAAGGCAACCGAGCAACGGATCGTTGTCGATACCGGACGTTGGTGGCAGGTCCCACCCTCGTGTGGCACGCTGTCCCACTGGTTCCGCGGCGGCTTCTGTTGCGGCGGAATGCATTTACAGCACGCCAGTACGCTGGTGACGGTCTGATTGACGCGGTAGCCCGATAGGCGCTGAAGTCCCCGCTGTCAGGCGCTTGGTCTTCCTCATGATGTCCCCCCCGGTGGTGTCTTTCTGTGTGCGTTGTTCTGCACGATTGCTTATCCTTGTGTCGAAGGCAGATGCAAGTACTGGACCATGTGCCGTGGCTAGCGCGTGAGACACAACGTCGAGCTATGGATAGAGGTGGCGAATGAAAAAGGAAGGCATGCTGGTCTCGGAAGTGAGACGGCTCTCCCCATGCAGAGCGACAGAGCCGCTATGAGCGCGGCGTCGCGACTTCCATCGCCAGCTGCGGAAACCGGGGTAACTGGCCGAATAAGCAATGAGTGCGGCGACAGTCGAGTCGGCGTCCTGGACGTGCCAGTTTTGAGACATCCGTCTTGCGTGGCGCACCTCCGGCCCCACCTGATGGGTGTCCGCGCAACCGGCACTTAACGGGCACCAACCTCCGTCTGTCGCGGCGCGCGCCCGCTGCAACGTGATGGGTGTTTCTGGAGCCCGCCTGTTAAAGGGCACGTTGCATTTTTGAAACGCTCTGTTGGAGATCGGAACGACTTGGCTATCGCGGTGGCGATGATATGCGAGCGACACAGCATGGCAGGCATCAGAAGCGATCGAATTGTCCAATGGAAGCATCTCGGGGTGGGTCACGATTGTGCCGTGAGCTTCCGGTCGTCGACGATGTCTTTGGTCTGCGCCCGAAAATATCGGCCGCCCGCTGCCACGCGCCAGCAATACTTTCTCAGTGCCTGGCGCCGCGAAGGAGCGATTTTGACGTGCCTTTCCTTTCACCGCGCCTTCAATCGTCCGCCCTCGCACGCATGCCGCTAGCATGCGGGTGTATCTTCCGGGATGACCTGATGACGGGTCATTCATGCGGCTCTGGCGAGGCAGCGATGACGGACCGGGATTCCCGGTACGAGATCATCACCGACGAACGTGCATTGGCCGGATTGCAACCCGACTGGGACGCGTTGTGGAAGCGCGCGGCGGGACGGTACTACCTGTCGTTCGTGTTCTGCTGGACTGCGTGGCAGCAGGTAGCGAAGCCGAAGGGCAGAACATTGCGCTGCATTATCCGGCGCGACGAAGGCAGGCTTGCCATGGTATGGCCGCTTGCCCTGCATCACCGACTCATATGGGCCAGCCTGGTACCGCTGTCCCCGGAGGCCGCCGATTACTCGGACATACTCATGGAAGCGCGTGCCGGGACTCTCCCGTGGATTGAAGGCGCCTGGCGTATCGCGACTGGGCACTGCGGTGCCGACTTCGTGCACCTGCCATACCTCCATGAGTCGGCGGACCTTTACCGCATCGCGGGGCATGACCGGTCGCTCGTGATGCGGCAGCGCCACATTTCATACGTCGCGAAGCTCAGCATGGAATGCAGACGGCACGACTGGACATCGTTCTGCGATTCGCTGACCGCGCTCCAGCAAAGCAAAAAGCCTGGTTCCATCGCGCGCCGTCTGGCGAAGAAAGGGCGGCTGGATGCGTGGCTGGTAGACCCGTCAGACAAGTGCGCCGTTGCGTCTGCCATCGACCTGATGCTTGAATGGAAGCGTGACTGGAGCGATCGTGTCGGCAAGCATGGGCAGTGGATAACGTCCGTTCACTACCGGAACTTCCTCGTCGAGTGGCTATCGTCGCCATTCACAACTGAAGCCCATCTGCTCGTTGTCGCGCTTGACGGCGCGCCGCTCGCGGCGCTGGTGTTCAGCATCGACAACCGCTGCGCCAGCACCATCATTTCAGGCTTCAACCAGGCGTACCGGAACCTTTCACCCGGTTTGCTGGCGTTCGAATACGTTGTGCAATGGGCGTTCGACCGACAGTTCGACCTCGATTTCGGTGCAGGCACGGAGCAATTCAAGGAATGCTGGGCCCGCGGCAACCTCGCGAGCGTCTGGACGCTACGGACTGTCAGTTCACCGTGGGGGTGCCTGGGAGTCCGTGCCCTACACCTGCAGCATGAGGTGATGTCGCATGCGAAGGGAACCCCGCAGGCCTTGCGTAAAACGTATTGAACACGTCTCGGATCTCGCTGCGGCGCACACGTTCCCTCATCGCATCACCTGTCGATTTTCCGGTCACGAGGCCCCGGTTATTGAGCGATGTCTTCCTGCACGACGAGCGCAAATCCGCAAATCACTCGTTCCGCTTCGCCGGTCACTTAGGTTTCCCCTCAGGTTTGCATGCTAAATTGACCAAGCTCGTGGCTTGCGCTGCTTAACAGCAGAATCCACGAACCCAGCGCGGAGCAACGCAGCACGAACGGGAGGTGACCCCCATGCCAAAAGGAAAAACTGGCGGCGCCAGCATCGCTGCTGCCCGAGCGGTCTACCTACTCGAACTGGCCCGGGGCCGTTCATTGCGCTGGCCTCTCAATCCGATCCATCGACAAAAAAGCCAAGGCGGTAATGCCTTGCCTAGGGAATTTGCTGATTGAGAGGATCAGAAGAATCCGGGCGCGGCCACCGCGCAGGTGTTATGAGTGCGCGTTGCGAGTGAACCGCGTGTTCCGGCAACCAGACCTGAATACGATTACCCCCGGTAGCATGACAGGCTAGCGAGAGCGGAAGCTCAACGCCGGGCGCTGCCCAGGCCGTATCCGTCGCGATGGTAAGCCAGCCGTCCAAGCAGTTTTCGGCGCATTTGCTCCCGGCGATAGTGAGCGACGACGAACGCTGTTGCCGTCACCAGCACGAATGAACCTACGACGATTGCCACGGCTTCACTCATCGGAACCTCCATTGCTGATCTCCCGGGTTCACTGCAGGTGCTGCCCTCCGTTGATCGCGATGTTGGCGCCGGTCACGAAGCCCGCTTCGCGCGAGCACAGGTAGAGCACGAGCGCGGCAACTTCGTCCGGCTGCCCGAGCCGGCCGACCGGAATCTGCGGAATGATCTTCGTCTCGCGGATTTCCTCGGGCACGGCCATTACCATTTTCGTGGCGATATAGCCGGGCGAGATCGTGTTGACCGTGACGCCTTTTTTCGCCACTTCGAGCGCCAGCGATTTCGTGAAACCATGCATGCCGGCCTTGGCCGCCGCATAGTTGGTCTGGCCGAACCCACCCTTGGAGCCGATGATCGACGACACGTTGATGATGCGGCCCCAGCCGCGCTCGACCATGCTGTCGCACACGGGCTTCGTCATGTTGAACACCGAATCGAGGTTGGTGCGGATGACCGCGTCCCAATTGACCTTGTCCAGTTTCTTGAAGCTGGCGTCGCGCGTGATGCCGGCGTTGTTGATCAGGATGTCGACCGGTCCGACTTCGGCCTTGATCCGCGCCGCGCATTTTTCGCAGGAGTCGTAGTCGGCGACGTCGACGCCATACGCGCGGAACTGTCGCCCCTCGGCTTCCATGCGTGCGAGCCACTCGTTCGCACCGGTGTTGCCGGGCGAATAGGTGACGGCGACCGCGTAACCGGCGTCATGCAACTTGATGCTGATCGCCTCGCCCAGTCCACCCATGCCACCCGTTACCAACGCGATCTGCTTTGCCATTGAATCGTCCTCGCAATTACCGGCGGCGTGCCTGTCGGGAGCAACACCGCCTTCAGTCAAATGGGATGTATGGGAATGCCCGGATTCCTCGCCAGAGTGGCTAAAAGGAATGCTGTCAATAAAGTTGGAACCGATAACGCGGGCATTGCTGCCCGCGTGGGTCTTAACGCTTCGCGCTCGCGGCCACGATAGCCGACTCGGCACTACGTTTGGCTGACTTGGACGCCGAGGCCGTCACGGCTTCGAGATTGGTCCCGGCCATTTCCACGGCCTGCTGACCCGTCTTCTGCAACGATTCGCACAGCGTGGCGGTCGCGCTGATCGCGGACTTCCACGCGGCGATCGCCGCTTCGGAACCGGCGGCGGGAGCACTCTTCGCCGCTTCCCCGATGAGTGCCTGCAGGTTCGCGTTATACCGCTCGTATTGCGTCTGCGCGAGTTGCGCGACCTCCGCCTGCGTGGTTGACGCGATGTCGAAGAGTTGACGACTGTATGTCAGTGATTTCTCCGCGAGCGGCGCGGTGAAACCGGCTTGCAGCGTGAACCACTGCTGCGGCTCCGGCGTGCCGGGCGCCTTGCTCAGGCTCTCCCGCGATTCCGCCAGCGTGGACTTGACGACCTGCAGGTTCAACGCAACCTGTTTTTCGACGCCTTCGAAGACCTTGCCGGTCAATCCGAAGAATGCGTCGAGGCCAGCTTTCTGCGATGCGGCGATTTGCTCGGGACTCGATAGAACCATTATTGAAATTCCTCAGGATTCGATTCGCCGCACAACGCCCGATCGATCGGATAGGACCGGATGCCGCACGACGAATAGCGATGATGGATGAACCGAAGCGCACGGACGCCTGCCAGGCAGCATGCGTCACGAATACTTCGGCGGGTCGTTAAAACCAGGGGCACTTACACATTAAAGTCCAACTAAAGCCACTTCGCTTACTTTCTTCGGCGCGCTCGCCGCGTGGCGCGGCGGCACACGCCGCAATTCAATAACGCCTGCGCGCGACGGCCTTGAGAATGGACGCGCCTTCGCTCGTGACATGAGGACGTGAATGGCCAGAGGCGAGACCCCCCAGTGATATGAGTTGACGCTCCAGCAGCGTGTCGATCTCGGCGCGCTCGAGGTCGATCTGATCGGGCGCGTCCCTGAGGAGCATCAGGGTGGCGAATTCATGGGGACTCAGCATATTTGTCTCCTCGTTTTAGTCTGTCTGCGTCGGAGGCATTAATTACCGTCTCCACGGCGAATGCGGCAAATACTTCTCTCTCGTTTGCGAAGCAAGCGTTCAGGAAATCCTTACGGAGATGTCATCATAACCGCTCGATTTTCGATTGCAATATGCGGGAGTATCTTTTTGATTCGTCTGATTATTAAGTCTGCATATCGAAAATGGCCGTCCTTCGTAGTGCTGGCACGAGGACCATGGAAGTCGTGACAGGTTTGCGCAGCCCGACCTGGAGGGGGACCCATGGAACCGGCAGCCGACGTATTCATATTTAAATGGACTATTTATAGCCGCATTGTCTGGCATGGCCGCTTATAAGCTGATATTGAGAAATTTATTACCGCATGCGCGGATTGTTTATTTTCGCAGTTTCAATCATTGCAAAGAATCAAAAATCGTTGTTTTTCGCGGTCGCAAAGGGGTGAGGAAAAATTGTATCGCCGGCAAAACCACCATCGGGCAAGCACACCCGTTGCCTGGAACTATCGTTGCCAACGATGTTCATCGAATGCAGATCATTACACCTCCCCGACTCCAGGACTGCGGCATGGGCTTGTGCCAAACTGACTCGATATGTAGTCCTGTCTTGTTGTTTGTCGCGACAGACGGGTTTGGTGCTGAAAAAGACTTCCACATGGTTTTTTGTCACGAAAGAGTTGGACGAGCCTTCAAAGGAGGAGCAGCAAACGACAATGCAGCAAGCCGGCACCAGCGCGTCCTCCAATCACGCAATGCATTGGAATCGTGCCGATTGGGCACGATGCTATCGTGAGATTCGAAGGCTGCAGGCTCGTATCGTGAAGACGGACACAGGACGGCAAGGTGAAGCTTTGCAGTGGTTGCGGGCCCACTCGTTTAGCGGCAAGGTACTCGCCGTGAGACGGGTGACTGAAAATCAGGATAAACGGACTCCCGGTCTGAACGGCCATCCCTGAATCAAGTAGCCCTCGAATGGAGCCACTTCGGAAGCGGGCCGGATCGAGTCGGGACAGCGCGAACGCGACGTGGTGGTCGTTTTCGATCGGCCCAACGGCCGTTGTGCTTCCACCGATCGCAATGAATTCGCACGGTCACGTCGCCCGCGCTGCCTGACCATTCAGCGTCGTTCCAGGGTTCTTTCGGGTCGTACGGCTACGGGTTACGAACGTGGAGCGCAAATCGTCGCGGCGACGCAATTCAATCGTGTCGTTGGAGGTGCAATCAGACGATCTTTCCCGGTCGTGAAAATATTGGTTTTCATCCGGTCGAGACGTCTGGACGTTTTCCTGAAGAAGTCAGGCACATCGAAATTGCCGGACTTTAACGCCAGTGCGACCGGAATTCTCCAATCGATTGGGTTGCGGGTGTACAGGGATCGACTTGTGCGCCAATGCGTAAGTTTGCACGTCAGGTACGGATGGCAGCACCCGGCTTTTTCTCGCCTGTCACCGCGAATTTGCGTATGCCTCGACCGCACAAACCGCCCGCAACTGAAGCGAGCGTGTGTTCGATGAGATGCCCCGCCGTGTCTACACCGAGTTCGTGGCAACCTCGACCGCCTGGTCGAAAATTGCCTCACCCCGCGACAGACCGAATCTAGCGCGCTGAAATGCCGGACGGCTCGTGGGCACGTGGCTATCTGCTCATTCCGCGCCCAGGATGCGCTACCGGCAGGCACGACAGCGCGACGTTCAATTGCCGCCAGCGCCCAGCGCGCAAATCAGGGGGGCTGCCGAGAAGGCCCGTCGAATGCCAAAAACTGGATTCATAGGAATGTGTGTCATCGAACGGAACGCCGTAAGCACAAGGTGTGAAGTGAGACTCGCCCGCATCTGATAAGTTATTTGCATTTGCGCTCAAGCACACGTTGCCCGAATGGCATCTTTCGGCGCGCGACGCAGGATTCCCAAGAGAGCCTTACGATGAACGTGCCAACGCGTCCGTCCAACCACGCGTCAACGCTCCTGTCCGCGACCGACAAGTGGATTCCGTCCCCGCCAACACCTGCACTGACTCTTGGCGGCCAGAAAACGCAACGCAGTAATGCTGGAAAGGTCGGGAGTGAACCGCTGCCGCACGACCGGACGGGAGGCGCTTCGCGTACCGCTCAGCGGGGCGTCCATCTCGGCAATTCACTGAAGTCGGTCGACTCCCATCTGTTACTTTTGGTCATCCACGAAGCGAGTGGGCTCGGGATGATGTGCGGCAACATGAAGTTCGAAAAATTCAGCAGCTGTTGTGCCAGCAGCGACGCCACTTCCGAAGATTTCATAACGCATTCAGGCAGGGCAGAGTGCGAATTCACCGGCGCTCACGCGTCGCACAGCCATTTTCTCCGGCAGACTACCGCATTTGCCAATGCGGTCGATCGCGAAGAACTCGCCCGTTTGCAGGTCATCTACAATGTTGCGATGGATGACCGTATCACGCTCAATCAACTGTACGACTATCTGAAAGCGACGCTCGGGCTCCATGACGTTCAGCGACGTGGGCACCGTCCCGCTTATGGCCCTGCGCGCGACGGCGACATCCGGCATTCACAGGCCAACGTCGGGAACGCTGATCGGCTGCTCGGCGACGACGCTCGCGGCTTCAATGAAGCCATTCACATGACGGCGGGGTGAGCGCGTGTTTCCGTACTTCGGCACGTTACGAAGCAAGATTCCGCCATTCCACCCCGATCATATGCGCATCGCGCGCGGTGCGATGCGCATTTCGGTTTTCGTGCTGGCCGGACGCTGCGCGGGCGCACTAAAGGAAATGGCGGTCGCGTATCGCTATGGCACGGGGCCGATAGTCGATGCATACCAGCTGACCATGACGCTGGTGGGCTGGCTGCCTGTCGTGATCGCGACGGTATTCTCGATAGTGCTGGTACCCGTCTTTGTCGAGTTGCGCGCGCAGCCGCTTGCGGATCAGACCCGCTTTCTGGGTGAGCTCGAAGGATGGGCCATCGTGGTCGGCGCGATGCTGACGCTATTGCTCTATGCGTGCTGGCCGCTCGCGCTGCATATCGGCGCGACGAACCTGTCGGCGGAAACGCGCGCGATCTGCCGGCAGATGATCGTGACGATGGGACCGATCGGTGCTCTCATGCTCGTGTCCAGCGCCTACGCGGCACGGCTGCAATCGCGCGAACGCCACATCAACACCTTGCTCGAAGGTCTGCCCGCCGGCTTCGTGCTGGGCCTCGTTCTGTCGGCCGGCGGCGAGGTTTCGGCGTTACCGCTCATAGGCGGCACGGTCGGCGGGTACATCGTGCAAACGCTGATATTGCGAATGCTGTCCGTGCAGGTCGACCCGATTCGCTACAGACTGCGTCTGACGCTGAAGGCGCCGCAATGGCAGCGGGTGTACCGGGCGGTGCGGGTGCTCGCCCTCGGCCAGGTGGTCATGTGCTGCACGCCGATACTGGATCAGTTCTTCGTGGTCGCCTACGGCGATGGCGCGGTCGCCACGGTCGGCTACACGAACCGCATTCTCTCGCTGCTGCTCAGCATGGGCGCGCTCGCAATCGGCCAGGCCATCCTGCCGATCCTGTCGGATATCATCGGCGTCGGCGATCTGTCGCGCGCCCGCCATACCGCGCTGAAGTGGACGCTGCTCATGTTTCTGCTCGGCACGGGCGTGGCGCTGGTGTCGTGGCTGCTTGCTCCGCAAGCCGTCGCGCTACTGTTCCAGCGCGGCGCGTTCACCGCGCGGGATACGGCGGCCGTGGCGGAGCTTTTTCGCTGGGGGCAAATGCAGGTGCCGTTCTATTTCTCCGGCCTCGTGTTATTGACGCTGTTCGCGAGCGCGGGACGTTACCGGGAAATGGCCATCATCGCCTTGATGAGCTTTGTCGTGAAGGTTGTCGCCAACGTCGTCATGACGCATTGGCTGGCTATTCCCGGCATTTTCGCGGCCACCGCGCTGATGCACGCGACGACGCTCATCTACTATCTCGTCTACGTGCAAGGCTGGCCAACGGGCACCGCCACGACGGCGGCCGGGCAGCCATGAATATCGTTCTTCTCGTGAGTTCGATGGGCACGGGCGGCGCGGAACGCGTTGCATCGACTTCATCATCGCATATGGCGGCGGGGCACCTGATCCTATACGCTCACGAGCCAGGTACGGCAAATCTATCTCGCTTACCTCGCGGGGCGGAAGCGCTCCGGGCTGCGTGGTCATGCGGCGCGCCTGCGCATATTGCGCAATTGCTTTGCAACAGCAGGCCGGATCTCATCATTTGTTTTCTTACCAATCATCGACCTACTGAGAACTTCCAGCTTGTCTCGCCCACTTCAAATGCCATGTACAACCGGGTACCTGCCGTCGAATTCTGCCCATGAAGGGCTGTGTCAGACGCATCCATTCTGCGTGCTCCTTCGGAGAAAAAGGGCCCGGAAATCCGCGCTTTACTCCTGCGGGCTTGATTTCACAGTCTTCCCATAGCATCGGAGAAAATAATAAGCGGCCGTAAAAGAGCGGGCGTTGGATGTTCACGCCCATGTCGTGCGTTGTGCAACATTGAGTTTTACCGTTGGACCGGCAATATTCGTCGATGGCTGTTCGATTAGACTTGTCAAAAAAGATTCGATTTCAGTAAGGCATATGCATCTCTTTCGCCGACCAGGCCATGAAGGGATGTGGGATTGCGCACAGTTCTCATCTGATAGCGCGACGCCTTCACGAATCGCTGGGTTATCGTGTATCTATCCGGCGCGTGATTTTCCAGAAACGAAAAGCGAATCGCATCGCCGGGCGCCATCGAGACATTCTCACAGATAAATCCACGCCAGTATCTCCAACTGGAGGAGACTTTGAATGGCAACGAATAAGTTCAACCGTCGCTCTTTTCTCAAAGGATCCGCCTCGGCCGCTGCGCTTATGTCGCTACCCGTACCGGGGGTTAGCCAGACAGCCTTGCCCACGCGGATGGAATGGCAGGTATTCAAAACGACGCCGCAATATGCGTCCTTTCTGAATGCACTGAAATTGATGAAAGCCGCGACCGATGCCACCAAACCGACGTCATGGGCGTACTGGGTCGATGTGCACCTCAACTACTGTCCGCACATGGTGCCGTACTTTTTCGCCTGGCATCGAGGCTATCTGTACTACTTCGAACAGCAGTTGAGAACGGTGTCGGGAGACAGTGCGCTCACACTGCCATATTG
Organism: Paraburkholderia terricola; assembly: GCF_003330825.1. Classification (NCBI taxonomy): domain Bacteria; kingdom Pseudomonadati; phylum Pseudomonadota; class Betaproteobacteria; order Burkholderiales; family Burkholderiaceae; genus Paraburkholderia; species Paraburkholderia terricola. The sequence goes on along the minus strand of NZ_CP024942.1, from coordinate 316,217 downwards.
GGACTACTACAAGTATCCTGACATGCCGAGCGAATTCACCGATCCGGCCAGCGGAAACCCGTTATATATATCCGGGCGGGTCAATACCGATGTTTATGGTGCGCTGACGCTCGCGCCTTATGCGTCAAGCATCATCAATATGCAGCGCGGGACGTCAAACTCTTATGAGGCGTCGTTTGAATCGGCTCCTCATAACCCGGTGCATAATATTATCGGTGGATGGATGGCTGATATGTCGTCGCCTACCGATCCGATCTTCTTTGTGCATCACGCGAATGTCGATCGGCTGTGGGACGCGTGGTGTGCTGAGGCTTCGACTATCGTGCCGGCGCAAAATAGCTCCTACTGGTCGGGGTCATTCACCTATGCGACGAATCTCACGATCGCGAAATCGAAGTGCTATCGCCCCGAGATTCTTAACTATCGATACCCTGCGCCCAACAATGTGCCGACCGTGCTGCCCCAGAGCGCCCAGCAAGGTCGCATCATCCGGGTGCAGGCGCAGCTTGCACCGATCCTGGTCCGTCCTGCATTCGGCAACTTTCCGAATACGGCTGCGCGCCGGATCTCAAACAGGCGGCGCTCGCTTGGCGGCGTCGCGAATGTGACGCTCAAGGAGGCATCGGTCAGCGCACGTCTGCCACTGCAACCGTCGGACATTTCATCATTGAAGGATGCGATGTCGACGGCAGCAGCAAGCGCAGCTCCGGAAGCCCAGGCGAGCACGACCACGTTCAAGTATCCTTGCCTTGTACTGGATAAGCTGGCGATCACCGCGCTCGGTAAAAACGGTGGCTATTACTACAACATCTATCTGAACCTGCCTGCCCGCGGCGACGCGGATGTCGCCAGGGCATCTCATTTCATCGGTACGTTTGGCGCATTCGAAGCATCCGGCGCCATTCACCACAACAGCCGCACGTTGACGCTGTCGTTGACCGATGTGCTGCAGAATCTGGGTGTCGCCGATCTGAACGAGGCCGTAATATCGCTCGTGCGCGTCAATGGGCCCAATTCGCCAAAAGGGGACGTGTTGAATGTCGGTGAAATGCGTGTCGAGCTGTCAACCGATGGTCCCTGATCGCTGGCGCTGATGTTCGCTGACGGTCCAGTCGCCTCGCCAACAGCACCTCGCTCACTACCAGCCGGTAGCCGGTCGCGACCGGTTACCCGCGCGCTTACATGGTATTTCTGCGCGGATCGGGAAGCAGAACAGGAACATATTGGACAGCGGGCCGCGTGTCCGCCATGCTCCACGGCTAATCAGGGAAGTTCGCGACGGCAAGCTGCCGGCCAGCGACGCGCAACAGATCGCGCAGACTCCAGCGCCAACTGATCCAGGCGTAAATAATTGGCGCATCGCGCAACATCAACGATGCGATCCGTCGGCATCAACGCAGTTCATGGTCACTACGGCGACGGCGGTGGCTTCGTCGTCTTCCGCCCACATCGCCAGGACCGTGCACGGCGCCGCTGTGGTCGTGCGCTGCGATGCAGAGGTTCGTCAACCTTATCCAGGTCGAGCCTTGTCCGTGGCGAGGCGAATCCAGCGCGACTGTACGGCGTCATCCCGCCGAACGCCAGCGTCATAATAGAAAGGAAGGAGGTCAAATATGCAAGAACCGCAGACGTGGGGAGGTTCAGCAGCAGCACCATGATCTGGGTTGTCGCAAGGGACCTCGGGATGACCATGGTCGCGTCGTCGTCGGTGATTCCCGGTTGAGCCGAAAAGGGCGTGTCCAACGCTCGAACCCGGTCGTCCCTCCAGCACGCGCGCTTCGGTTTATCCGGTCGCCCGGCTGGTCGAGCTTTCATGGCACAACCCCTCCGCTCCGACGGGCAGCCGCCAACGGACGCGTTGACGCAGGTTATCGGCGTGGAACCCGAGAAGTCCCCAAAGCGTATTGGCAATCTGCAGGCTCCACACCGTCGATATGTGCTGGCGGCTCCAGTAGCCCTTGTATTTTTCCGTGCCAGCGCCGAGGTCCATATCGAGATTGTGTTCGAGCGCCCATCTGACGCAGTGCTCCGTTGCAATGGCGCCGGGCGTCTGTCGCGCATAGGCCGGCTCGAATCCCGCGATAAGGTCGTCGAGGCAGTTCTTCCCAACGCCGAAGATGTTCACTGCGATCGGCTCGCCGTCAAGGCTAAGGACGAGGAGCCTGGCGATGATCCCGTCATCCGTCTGGTTGAGCAACGCGACGAGATAGTCCCGATACTCCCTGGAATACAGCCACCCGCCTTTTTTACCGGTGCGCGCGGCCCACTGGCGCTTGCAGGACAGCATCCAGTCAACCAGTCGCGCGTTTTCGTCTTTGTTCTCTGGTCCCAGAATGCGTATCTGCATGGCACCCATTGTTGACAGGCGCCGTTCCAGCGAACCCGGCCTGTTCCTGAACAGGCGGCCGAGCGAGGCGCTATAGGTCTCCCAGTCCTTTTCGCAACGCAGTTTCGCAACCGCCAGCGGATGAGCCGTTTTGACCATCACATGGCGCTTGCCCGATGCCAGTTCGTACAGTCCCGAGTCGGCGCTCGTGAAAGGAAGAAGGATCACATCGGCGCCGGACAGCCTTTCGACCGCATGCCAGGCGCGCTCGATCAGGGCCGGTGCGGACGCGCCTCCTTGCACGAGGATGTTTGTGTAATCGGTGGATTCACTCGCAAGCGGGCGTACGACTGTCCAGAAAAGTTTCCGGTAGGTGACAAGCGGCCACACGAGGACGAGCCGCCCTTGCTCGCGCAGCGTGATGCAGCACAGCTTCCTGCCGCGCGGTTGTGCGACGCATAGCCAGCACTGCCAGCATGCGGCGAAAGCCTGGCCATACCTGCCTTCCTCTTTGGACCATAAATCATTCCATTCCTGTTGCAATGCACGAAATCTGACGGGGTTCGTGATTATCTCGAGTTGGAAACCCGTTCTGTCCCGACAGTGCGCAGGAAACGTCCGCTTCGCGGGCGCACGAACATCCGCAAAAAATGCTTGCATCATAATGCGATTCCTCGATTTGTCCCCGTTACCCCGACATCGCCTCCCGGTACAACGAGTGGCTGGAATTGCAACTGTCATGAGCCATGCAGCGAAGTGGCACGCGCTTCTGGCGTCGTCGAACCGTAACCACACACGAACGTGTCTGCCATGCATTCCGCTCACGGAGATATATGTTGCGCTGGGTCCACTACGCGTAGATGTGGGATGGGTCACATTTCTTGCGGGATTGCCCCATGACCGATTACACCTCGGCCTATCGTGTACGTGTCGCCATTGGGTCACAATGGAAACAAGAGCGATTCGGACGAAAAAACACTGCAACGCTTCTTTCCGGTTTCGGGGAGGACAATCTGCATGTCAAGGAATCACTTCAGCCAGCGGTTTTGTTCCAAGGAACGGCGTCGGCTGCGGCATCAGATCTATCCAGGCCGTAAGCACCCACCTCGAACCGAAAACTTTTACAGCATCCATCGTCGTCCCGAATCAAGCCCACAGGTCATTGGCTTATGTATTCGTCCGAGACTGCGATAGGCGCTTCGGTTGATGCAGCCATTGAAATGGCTGTACTTCCTGCAGGTCTTGCCGTTGACCGTCACTGTCTTGCTTGATTCGCTGCGCGTTGCAGGCTTGCCGTTCACTTCGACGCTCGCGTTGCTCCGCGAGCCGGAGCTTGAGTCACTTGCAGGTACCGCGCTTTTCTTCGCGACTGTTTTGATGGGAGCGGACGATCGGGACTGTTACCGGGTTGCTGAGCTTCGTCTGGTTCGAGCCCATTTCAGCGTGACATAAGCCCGTCTGGATATAGCGGCATATACCGCTAAACGCGGACGACCGGTTGTTCTTCAGCATTTGAAATATTGCCGTCACCATTTCCTTGACAAGGTGATGGCAGACCTCGCAATCACAGCGGACTAAACGTAAAAACCACCGTTGTTCGGGTCATTGACCGTTAGCAACACCTGATAGTCTCAAGACTTTTGTGCCTCCGGTCGCAGTCTGTCGCCCGGGTATTAATGCGCGACACGGCATGCGGAAATATTCGTGACAAGGAGCTACGTTGATTCAGGAAACCGGGGCCGTGGCGGTCGACCGATGACCCGCCGGCCGAACACCATCATCGGCGTCAGCGTCTTCGTTGCCTGTGCGATTCTCGCCATCGCGGGCTGGGTCCTCACGCAGATGCGGCACGATGCGCTCAGGCGCTCGCAGGAAGCGGCCTTTAACGTATCGCTGCTGGTGGAGCGCGACGTGTCGCGCAATCTCGAAGTCTACGATCTTTCCCTGCAGGCGGTGGCCGATGGCCTGCGACGACCCGGCGTGGCCGACCTGCCGCCCGACATCCGCCGGATGGTCCTGTTCGACGGCGCGGCGTTTGCGAAGGATCTCGGCTCGCTGCTGGTGACGGACGCGACAGGCAATGTGATCATCGACTCCCGCTATCTGACACCGCGTCCGGTGAATGTCGCCGACCGCGACTATTTCCAGATCCATCGGGGCCGACCGGACGCCGGTCTGTACGTCAGTCACCCGTTCGAGCCCCGGCTCAGCAATGGCGGCACCACCATTGCGCTCAGCCGCCGGCTGTCACGGCAGGACGGCAGCTTTGCCGGTGTGGTCGTCGGGACCATGCGCGTCAATTACTTCCGTCGACTGTTCGCCGGGATGAATCTGGGCGACAACGGTTCGATGGCACTCATGCTGGACGACGGGACCATGCTGATGCGCCGGCCTTACGACAGCAAGGTGATCGGGCGAAGCCTGAAGGGCACCGCCAATTACACGCGCTTTGCCCAGGCGCCAAGCGGCGACTTTTTTGGCACCGCCGCGATTGACGGTGTCGAACGCTGGTACGCGTTTCGTCACATCGCCGGCTTTCCGCTGATTCTCGACGTGGCGCTCGCGACCTACGACATCTATGAGGAATGGCGCCGGCGCGCGTGGATCATCGGTTCTCTGATGGTTGCGCTCGATCTGCTGATCGTTGCGCTGGCCGTGCTGTTCGCGCAGCAGCTGAAGCGGCGTCTGGCGATGGAATCTGAACTGCGATCGCTTGCGAGAACCGATGGGCTCACGGGACTCTGCAACCGGCGCACCTTTGACGACATGGCGCAGGCGGAATGGCGCCGTGCGCAGCGTAGCGACCTGTCATTGTCGCTGCTGATGATCGATGTCGATCACTTCAAGGGCTTCAATGATATGTACGGTCACTCGGCCGGCGACGATGCACTGGCGGCTGTCGCTGCGTGTATCAGCGAGGCGATCCGGCGTCCGGGCGACACCGCCGCCCGATACGGCGGCGAAGAATTCACAGTGCTGCTGCCCAATACCCCGCTGGACGGCGCGCTCCGGATCGCGGAGACGATTCGTGCAACCGTCCAGGCGCTTGACCGTCATCACGTGGCCAGCGTCCATCACGTCGTGACCATCAGTGTGGGGGTCGCCTGCACGGTCGGGCAGCGTTATGCGACGCTTCGTGCATTCATCAATGCGGCCGATGCCGCGCTCTATGAGGCCAAGGGAGGTGGCCGTAACCGGGTCGCCAGCGGGCCGGACACCGCGGCGCCGGATGTCCCCGTCGCGGCGGTGCCGAAATTCAGTAAGTGAGCGTTACCGTGTCCGTATCGATATAGTGCCGTCTCTGGCCGTCGTCTGCCGCAACACGCAGAGCGACTGGCTGGTGCCGGTGTCGGTTGCCGTGGCGGGGCAGTTCTTCCCCCCACGCGGTCGTATAGGCGGCTGATACAGCTGGTGCGTAGGTCGTGCCGCCGTTTCGGATCACGCGCCGATCAGCAGCCTCGAGCAGACTTCGCCGGTGGCTTGATGTCGAACAATCGGAACTAAACACGAAACCCCTTAAGGTGCGGGCGAATCACGCGCAGGTCGGCTACTTCATTGCCGCGACCGGCAAGGCCGAGCCGTTGATCTTCGATAACGGGGCAGATCGACGAATGCGTAAGTGCTGTCGACCTCATTGTTGATTAGATTTTTTCAGTAAAAACCAGGGAAAGACTTCCGCAGTCTCCATGTCGTTCCTGGCCGGTCCTTTGCCTGTCGGCGTTCGTCCGCACTTGCCCGGGAAGCATCGTACCTTTGGTGAGTCCACCGAAGGTTACACCTGTTGAACAGATCGAAGCCGTGCAGAACCGCCTTGCGCGGGAGACATATGGGAAGCTGCAGTCGCGTTACGCGTCGCTAATCCGGAACAGGCCGGATCAGCATCCGAATACCGCCGCCTCCCGCTAATACGCGGGGCTCGACATGGCACGCTAATCCTCACGAAACACATGATTAATGTATCCGGCGGATATATTCGATTCAGGGAGGTGCGCGCCCCAGCGGCTTTTTCTCCCAATTGCCTGCGCATAGGACAGGCATGATGGTTGCGCCGTTCAGGTCCACCTGTTCGGGGGAGTAGCTATGTCCTACGAATCTAGCGCGCCGTATCGCGGATACTGCATCGAAGTGCGTGTCACTCCGTGCCGGAGTCTGTCGTTTCACGGCATGGGGTGCAGATTCAGGGTCTCCTGGTCCATTTTTCCCCGGACAAGTTATCTCCGGCGATTGCAAGTTTTCCAGAGCAAGCTGAATTTTTGCATGAAGACGAGGCGCTCCGGTACGGCGAAAGTCGAGCACACACTTTTGTCGACTGCGCGATATCTCGCAATTCGCGAAGCCGCTCTATCGTCTAGCATCCGGATCGTCTCTCCCGCCACCCACTTTAGCGGAGCAGTTATCGTGCGTTAGAGCGACGCGTCTCACGCGCCCACATGAGATTAATCAAAGCCGCCATGGCCTTCTCGCGCTCCACTGCAGTCAAGTGGTTCAGACTGGAAGATAACCGCGCCTGCCAGTCTTGCCCTGCGCTCGAAAGCTGTTCGAAAGACCGCCTTAGACAGGCACCCAACCAGACCCTGCGAGAAATCCCGGTCATTCGGTGCAGTATCATTGAATCTGCGAGTGTTTGATCTCGCACAGATGGCAAATCTGGACTGCCGCTACGCTTTGCCCTGTCGATCCCAGCTTGACATGACACCGCGACAGCGGTCTTTTAACGGCAAAGCGCGACAGGCCGACTACATCCTTGGTTTCATGAGTGAAGCCACAGGGTCATGTCGGTGTCTAAACTCGTCATCTGCGAACGCTCCAGCCGATTGAATCCTTGGGTGGCTGCTTGCGACATTTACGCTGATACCTTGGTAAACGAAGACGTCTCCGTGAAGCTGATGCCTGCACCACGAATCGAACTCGACCGAATGCGCACCGATGTGAGCAACGCCAGCGCAACTGTCGTCCACGCCGCACGCGCCGGTCTGAACGGGCGCTCGATTTTCCATGAGCCCTGGTGGCTGGATATCGCGACCGGGGGCAACTGGAAGCTGGCGTCGGTTCATGAGCGCGGTCAACTGATCGCTGAAATGCCGTACACCGTGACGCGCAAGGGCATCTGGCGCCTCTCGACCTTGCCCCCGCTAACGCGCACGCTCGGTCCCGTGATTCCGGCAGCAAAAGGCACGGGCGACGATGACTGGCGTCATTGCTTCGGTGCAACGCAAGCCCTCGTCGAGCAGTTGCCCGAGTGCGCGCTGTTCTACCAGCGGTTCGACCCGCACATCCCGGATGCCGTTGGATTTGCGTTGCTGGGCTTCGAGGTCGCCGTAAGCTATACGATGCGGATCGAGCCCGTCAGGGCCGAGCCGGAGGTATGGGCCGGACTTCGTCCGAATACCTGCAACCTGATTCGCCGTGCCGGCGAACAGCACACCGTACGTCAGATAACGGACGCGAACCTGTTCGTCAGCTTCTACGATGCCAATCTGACGCGCCGGAATCGGGATAACGTGTACGGCACGCACGTCATGAAGCAACTCGTCGATGCCTTCATCTCGAGGGGATCCGGCATGGTGCTTGGCGCCTACCAGGCGGACGGCAGCCTGTGCTCCGCCATCGCGGTGATATGGGATAAGCACACGATGTATTACCTGCTGTCGTCGAGAAAAGAAGAGGCCCACGGCGGTGTCATCGGCCTGTTGTTATGGAACGCCATGCGCAATGCCCGGGAAAGAAGTCTCACCTTCGATTTCGACGGCATTTCCAATGTCGGCATTCTCAAGTTCCTCAGCGGTTTCGGGGGAACATTGGTTCCCCGGCTGGAGGTCACGCGAGCGAGTGCGGACTATGCCGCGATGCGAAGCATCCTGCATCTGGGGCGATGTGTATCACGTTCGATGCGCCAGCGCGTGAGGCGACTAAAACGTGGCGGGTGACGCCTATTGCGACAACGCGAACACCTTCCTGAACATCGGAACGAGGAAGCGACGTTGGTCTGGTTAACGTCAGCAGGCCCAGCCGAAGCGGCTCGATCTGCCAAAGCGCACGGTGACGGACAGGCCCAGTTCTTCTCTCACCAACCCTGTTCATCCCCGATATCGCTCGCGGTCTCCTCGGGAAACATGTTGGTCATCGTGACAAGCAGGACACTGAAGGTGTAGTGGTCAAGCAAACCTGGACACCCCAAAGGCGAATTTTTAAAAAAACGAAGCTTCGCACCGTGCCGGTGGCAGACCGCCTGCCGCCGAATGGATGCGCCTGTAGTTATAAAAGTTGTCGATGTAGGCCCCGATGTCGCGCTCGGCCTGCGCGTGATCCGGGTACCCTTTCTCGTCGATCCACTCGTTCTTCAGGCTTCTGAAGAACCGTTCAACCGGCGCGTTATCCCAGCAGTTTCCCTTTCTGCTCATACTCTGAATGATGCCGTTTGCCTTCAGTTCGTTCACGAAATGCGCGCTGGTGTACTGGGCGGATTCAACCGGTCGTCGCAACACCTTAAACTAAGGAGGTGTTGCCATGGTTCAAAGTGCAAAGCGGGTGTATCAGTTGACAGGGCGAGCAGCGATGTACTCACCGGGTGCGCCGTCGCTTGGAAATGAGGTCGAGCGTCGCTTTTGGCTACAGATCGGAACCGGCATTACAAGCGAGAAAGCAGCGGAGGCGGTCGGCGTGTCTCAGGCGGTAGGCTCGCGCTGGTTCCGCTATCGTGGCGGCATGCCACTATTCATGTCGAAACCTATCGCTGGTCGATACTTGTCGTTCGCTGAGCGAGAAGAGATAGCATTGCTTTCTATTCAAGACATCGGTGTACGCGAAATCGCCCGCCGCATCGGACGCAGTCCATCAACCGTTTCAAGAGAGCTTACCCGCAATGCGGCGACACGTGGTGGGTACCTCGAGTATCGTGCTTCGGTCGCGCAGTGGAAGGCGGAGCGGATCGCCAAACGACCAAAGCCGGCGAAGCTAACGAGTAATGCACGGCTGCTCCAATACGTACGGGAGCGTTTGGAGGGCAAGGTGCGTGACGCGGATGGCCGTGATATTGCAGGTCCCAGGCAGGCGCCCTTCAAGGGGCGCAATAAACCACATCGCGGGGACCGAAAGTGGGTCAACGGCTGGTCACCCGAGCAAATTGCTAATCGATTGAAGGCCGATTTCCCGGATGATGAATCTATGCGCATCTCTCACGAAGCCATTTATCAAGCCCTCTATATTCAAGGGCGCGGTGCACTCAAGCGGGAGCTGGTGGGTTGCCTTCGCACCGGGCGTGCCTTGCGCGTTCCCCGAGCGAGAGCGCGTGCCAAGGCATGGGCGCATGTCAGCGAGGAGGTGATGATTTCCAGCCGGCCTGCAGAGGTGCAAGATCGTGCTGTGCCGGGCCATTGGGAGGGAGATCTGATTATCGGTTTAAATCGATCAGCCATCGGCACGTTGGTGGAGAGATCAAGCCGCTTTACGATGCTCGTGCACTTGCCTCGCGAGAAAGGCTATGGGGTGATCCCACGCACGAAGAACGGGCCCGCGCTCGCCGGCTATGGAGCTGTCACGATGGCCAACGCACTCAAGAAGACTGTGGGGGACTTACCTGCTCAGTTGTGGCGATCACTGACATGGGATCGTGGCAAAGAGCTGGCCGATCACGCACGCTTTACTATTGAGTCGGGCGTGAAGAGTCGGGCGTGAAGGTCTTCTTCGCCGACCCGCACAGTCCATGGCAGCGTGGTACGAACGAAAACACCAATGGCCTTCTAAGACAGTACTTTCCAAAGGGCACGGACCTGTCCAGATGGAGTGTTCAAGAGCTCCAGGCAGTTGCTAACACGTTAAACGCAAGGCCCCGGAAAACGCTCGGCTGGAAGACGCCTGCGGAAACCCTGGACGCCTACCTAAAATCCGTTCAACATTCTAGTGTTGCGACGACCGGTTGAATCCGCCCTGGCATCCCTGATCGGAGTGGAACATCAGGCCGGGCGGCGGGCGTCGATGCTCGCGCGCCCTTTGCAAGGCCCGGATAACCAGAACCGTATCCGGCAACAACGCGAACGCCCAGCCGACGATACGGCGCGAATACAGGTCCATCACGATCGCCAGATAGGACCAGCCCTGAAGCGTTCTCACGTACGTAATGTCGCCCGCCCACACCTGATTGATCGCCGGCGGCTGGAAGCGGCGCTCAAGCAGGTTGGGCGCCACCAGCGCTTCACCGTCAGCCCTGCGGTAACGGTGCGTTCGTCGTCGCGTCACAGCCAGTTGCGCCTCACGCATCAACGACCGCGCGCGGTAGCGTCCGATCGCATGGCCCTGGTGCTGTAACGCCTGAGCCATCCTGCGGCTGCCATAGCTGCCGCGGCTTTCGTTGTGAATTTCACGCACGGCCCTGAGCAGGGCCGGCGAAGCCGCAGCCCTGGCGGGCCGCCGCGCGGCAAAGGTGTAGTAGCTGCTTCGCGGCACCTTCAGCAACCGGCACATCACGCTGACTGGCCAGGCCTTCTTCAGCGAACGGATCACCTCGAGGAGCGATCCAGTTCCTTGACGAAGAAGGCCGTGGACTTTTTTAGTATCTCGCGCTCCCTTTCGAGCTCGGTCACGCGTGCCTCCAGCTCCCGGATACGTCGCTGGTCGGCCTTGAGCTGCACCTCGGTGCGCGGAGGCTCAGCCTGCTCGGCCCGCCATTGCGCCACCCACCGCCGCAACGCGGTATCGCCAATGCCCAGCGCCTCGCAGGCCCTGGCAAATGAATAGCCCTGCGCGACAACCAGCTGCACCGCCTCGGCCCTGAATTCGTCGGTTATGTTCCGTCTGCTCATTTCTCACCTCGGTTGGAGATTATCCCCTTTAGAGGTGTCCAGAGTCATTGGACCACTACAAGGCAACGTCGCTCGCCGCATGCCGAACCGGGAAGTCGTCGGCATAACACAGGCGGGTGTCCGTCAGCACCGCGCGCAGCTTCCAATGCTCAAGCATCAGATCCAGGTTCTCCATGGTCTCGGTGGCCACGGCGACAAACTCTTTCAGTCTCAGCAGCAAGGCGATCGATCCTACCGAAATCGGCGTGGGCAACAACCACGCTTTCAGAGTCAACTGCGCTGGTCGGGCGCTTCTGGCGCCATCACCCGCGCTGTCGCTCGTCTCGTGCGGTCGGCGTTTGGTCATTGGCGGCATTCCCCGCAGGCGGTTTCGTTCGATCGGTCTTCGTTTTTATATGTTTTTTCAAGGTTCGCTTCCGAAAATTCCGCCGCTCAATTCTACATCAGTGCGCAAATGCGACAGAAAACTAACAAGCGTTGAGCGTGAAATTTGATAATCCGGTGTACTACTATTTGCTCCGCGTCAAAGATGGAGAAGATCTCTAAAGCGGGGAGGTACCGCTATAAGCATTGAATAATCCCCCGCTGGAATCGTCTCCGCAGTAATAATCTTGTGCGTACGCCCAATAAACAACTCTTTGATGTTGAAAATGCGACGAACAAAGGTGTTTCGCGATCTTACCCCGCTTTGATGCCAACAAAATTCATATCCCAAGTTCTTCAATATGAAAATCGATTCTGTACTGCCTTCCGTAAAGGCACTTTCATGCTGCTCCAATACTATAAGTGGCCAGTGCTTCGTTATCGTCCTTAAGCCGCCTTGGAGTACCCTTGGTTCGAAACCCTCAACGTCAATTTTGATAAAACAGGGGCCTTCATCGCGATAGTCAAGATCATCAAGCCTGACAATCTGCACATCGACGTAGTCCGTGCTGGATTTGCCTTCGACCTGATCAGCGACAATAGTGGAGGCGCCCATGTTCTTCGGTACTTCTAACAGCCTGAAAGTCCCCTTATGATCTCCTAGCCCGATGTTGTATGCGGTGATCTTCTTGCGAAAACTCACGTTGAACTTGAGCAAATAAAAAGTCGATGGATCTGGCTCAAAGGATTGAACCGCGTTAAATATCCTGGAGAAGTAGAGGCTGTGATTGCCGACATTGGCACCGATGTCTAGCGCCATGCCTGCACGAAAAACATCACGTAGAGGCTCTAGGAAATTGAAAAGTGCGTCAAGCTCCTCCTGCTCGTAAACCCCGAAAGCATGGATAAATCCGCCTATATGTTCATTCGCAAAGACGGCCATCTTATGGCCTCGTGCCTGAAGATGATCGTCCGCTATCCTATTAAGCCAATGAAACGACAATCGCGTTATTACATAGCTAAAATTCCTCGTGGTAACACGCTTCGCCAGTATCTTTTTCCGAAAAATCGGTTCAAAACGTGGCCCAGCACGGGAATCGACGGTCATTTTCCTCTTCACCTATTGATGGTTGAGCGCATCGCATTCTTCTGCTAACTTATAGATACCCGACAGAGATTGCGACGTCCGGGACCGTGTATAATATACGCGCAGTCAACCTAACCGCGACGAGATCAAAAACGGTGTCCCTGTCCAACAGGAACGCTAATACATGCCCCGACGCCCATACTTGCATCCGTCGCTGTCATAACAGCCATTATATTAGTAGTATTCAGACGACCTTCGCCACTCGATCAATCGCTGAACCGCAACTTGCTCAATGTTAGCCATCGGCTCGGCGAATTATGCGGATGCGGCATAAACACGTGTGGTATTGGCCGAAAACAGTGAACCTTAAAGGGCCCGGAGTTGCCGCGATACCTACTGATTCGCCGCAGCATCGGCCAGTTTCTGCTGGTTTGAAACATTGCGACTTCAGATTGGACGGATCAGGAACAAGCCAAGCGTCGAGATTCTCGCGTTTGATCGGAACGATGCATCGGTAGGCGGTCAAGACCGCACTGGACGCGCAGGGCGGAGCGGCGCGATAGCGCGCCGCAAAAGGCGAGTGGAAATTTTTTCCTAGACCACTGTCGCGGCTGAGTTCCACCGGCTCGCGACCGTACGGGCCTGAACAGGAGGACGTCATGAACACTCCGCGCATTGGACCCATTGGCTTGCCACTGTTCGTCTCCCTGTTCGTTGCGCTCGCGGCTGTGGGGCCTGCCCTCCTTCGGGCATCGGCTGCGTCCGACGAGTTGGCGGCGAGCGATCTGCCCTTGAAGCACATCGCCGATATTCCGTTGCCGGGTGCCGCGACGCGCCTAGACTATGAGAGCTACGACCCCGGACGCAAGCTGCTGTTCATCGCTCACCTGGGCGATGGTGAGGTCATCGTCTTCGATGCGGCTGCGTCGCGTGTCATTGGCCGCATCACAAACGTCGCGTCGGTGCACGGCGTGCTTGCCATTCCCGAGTTGTCGCGCGTCTATGCCTCGTAAGCGTCATTTCGTGGCCGCATGGACAGAGCTGAAGCCGGTGTCCAAAGTGATGTCCGTTACTTCAAGTGATGGGGACTACTTTGGACACACGGAATGCGCGATCATCGAACCGCAAGGGCCGACCGAACTACACACCAGAGTACCGGCGGCAAGTTGCCGTCGCGGCGTGCGAGCCGGGTATTTCGGTGGCCAAGCTCGCGCAGGCGCACGGACTGAATCCGAATATGGTGTTCAAGTGGCGCCGGCAACTGCGGGCGGGCCTGTTTGAAGGGGTGGCGCACAGCGCAGCGGTGTTGCTGCCCGTAGCGCTACCTGATGCACCGACCGGCGATGCCGCAGACCCGGCGTCGCTCGCTCTACAGCCTGTCGAGCCACATCGCGAGAGCGTACCGGCAGCGTCGGGCATCGAGATCGAACTGAACGGTGCCCGTGTACGCGTCACGGGCATGGTCGACCCCGTGCAGCTGCGCCTCGTGCTGCGCTGCCTGATGCCAGCATGATTACGCCGCCAGGCGGTACCCGCGTATGGCTGGCAGCGGGCGTTACCGATATGCGCCGTGGCATGGATGGACTTGCCGCGCTGGTGCAGTCAGCACTCGGACGTGATCCCTTCTCGGGGCACATCTTCCTGTTTCGTGGGCGTCGCGGTGACCTCATCAAGATTTTATGGTGGAGCGGTGACGGCATGAACCTGTACGCGAAGCGACTCGAGCGTGGACGTTTCGTGTGGCCGCAGGCGGACTCGGGAACAGTCCATCTGTCAGCCGCCCAACTGTCGATGCTGCTCGAGGGGATTGACTGGCGGCATCCAGAGCGGACGTGGCAGCCGACGCACGCCGCGTAACGCCGGGTGCGGGAACGCACAAGCGCGTGGGCTTCATTTACACTGGCATGCATGCCAGCCAATCATCTGCCCGATGACATCGCCGCTCTCAAGCGCATCGTCGCCTCGCGCGACGAGACCATCGCGCAGTTGCTGGCCGAGATCTCGCGACTGAAGCGATGGCAGTATGGCCGCTCATCGGAGCGCATGACAGAACTGATGGACCAGTTGCAGCTCGCGCTCGGTGAGCTGCCTGTTCCTGAACCAGATATGGCAGCACCGGCGAAGGCGCCTGATGCCGACGCGACTGCGGATACGTCGGCCACCACGAACCTTATTCCACTGCGCCGCAAACCGCGGCACTTCCCTGCCCATTTACCTCGCGATACGGTTGTTCATGCGCCGTCAAACTGCGGATGCCCGGAATGCGGCAAACAGATGCGTGCGCTCGGCGAAGACGTCTCGGAGGTGCTCGACTATGTGCCCGGCTACTTCAAGGTACTGCGTCACGTACGTCCGAAGCTGAGCTGCCCGCGCTGTGCTGCAGTGGTGCAGGAGCCTGCACCTTCGCGACCGATAGCGCGCTCGATGGCGGGTGCCGGGCTGCTCGCGCAGGTCGTCGTCGCGAAGTACGCTGACCATATGCCGCTGTACCGGCAGGCCGGCATCTATCGCCGCGCGGGCATCGAACTGGACCGGGCAACACTGGCATCGTGGATTCGTGAAGCGGCTGCGCTGCTGCAACCGCTGTCCGATGCGCTCGGTGGTTACGTGCGCGCCGCAGACAAGATCCATACCGACGACACGCCCGTGCCGGTGCTGGAGCCGGGGCGTGGCAAGACACGCACGGCGCGCCTGTGGACCTATGTGCGCGATGACCGCCCGGCAGGGAGCCGCGCGCCGCCAGCGGTCTGGTACAGGTACTCACCCGACCGCAAAGGTGAACGACCTCGGGAACATCTGGCGGGCTACACGGGAATCCTGCAGGCAGATGCCTTCAGCGGGTATGACGCGCTATATCGTGACGGCACGGTCATCGAGGCCGGGTGCTGGGCGCATGCGCGGCGCAAGTTCTACGACCTGTACAAGCTGGACAGCTCACCAATTGCCGAGGAAGCACTGCGCCGCATTGGGGCGCTGTATGCCGTTGAACGCGAGGTTCGCGGCCAGACGCCGGACGTGCGCCTGTCTGCGCGTCAGCTGCGCTCGGCCCCATTGCTCGCTGAACTGAAGGCCTGGTTCGAACACACGCTGTCACAGGTATCGACGAAATCGGGGCTGGCGAAGGCGATCAGATACTCGCTGGGACACTGGCATGCACTCATACGCTATTGTGAAGACGGGCGCGTCGAGGTGGACAACAATACGGCGGAGCGCGCGATCAGGCCGCTGGTTCTCGGCAGGCGCAATTATCTGTTCGCAGGCTCCGACGGCGGTGGCCAAAGCGCGGCGGTGATCTATAGGCTGATCGGTACGGCGCGCCTGAACAGCATCGAGCCGTTTGCCTACCTGCGCACGGTGTTTGAGCGCATCGCCGATCATCCCATCAACCGCATCGACGAGTTGCTGCCGTGGCGCCTGATGCCGGCTGCACACATCGAGCAGCAAGCCGCCTGACAATCAAGCCGATGGTCCAACCCCGCAAACCTGCCGTGCGCCTGGTCAAGGCGCCAGTGCCCGATTACGTACTGCGCGCTGAGCTGAAGTACATTAAGCCGGCGATCTGGCGACGAATCATCGTTCCCGGCTCGATCCGGCTGGACAAGCTGCATGTCGTGCTGCAACTGGCCATGGGCTGGGAAGGCGGGCACCTGCACGAGTTCGTCTTCGGCGAAACCAACTATGGTGAACCTGATGACTTCGGATTCCAGAGCAATCCACCGATGCTCAATGAAGCACGGGTCACGCTGGCGAAGGCGCTGGGCGGGCTGAAATCATTCACCTATATCTACGACTACGGTGACAACTGGCAGCATCGGATCAAGGTCGAGAAGGCGCTGGTGCCTGATCCAGACATGAGCCGGCCGCTGTGCCTGGACGGGCAGAATGCGTGTCCGCCGGAAGACGTCGGTGGAGTGCCAGGATATGCCGACTTCCTCGAAGCGATCACCGATCCGACGCACGAGGAGCACGACCACTTCCTCGAGTGGTGTGGCGGCAGCTTCGATCCCGCCGCCTTCGATCTCGTGCTCGCGAATCAGCGGCTCTCAGAGGTCAAGTTCTGATCGTCAAGACGGCCTCAGATTGACGCTTACTATGCCTCAGCAACGGGAACGAATGAAATCGTGGCGATCGACGAAGCAACGCTAAAAATCGTCGCGCGCATGCCGGGTGGACGTTATCCGGACGGCATGGCTTATGCCCCCGAGGCGCACAAGCTTTACGTGTCTGACGAGACCGGCGAGACGGAAACCGTCATCGATGTCAGAACAAACACGCGTTTGGCAACGATTCCTCTGGGTGGCGAAGTCGGCAATACGCAATACGATCCGGCTTCCCGGCATATCTTTATGAATGTGCAATCGCGAAGGCAACTGGTCGAGATCGACCGTGCTACTGACCGGATCGTTGCGCGGATCGATCTGGCGGGCGCGCGGGGCAACCACGGGTTGCTGATCGAACCGCAGCAACGGCTCGCTTTCATCGCGTGTGAAGGCAATGACAGGCTGCTGGTGCTCGACATGCGCACGATGCGCGTCACTTCATCCTTCGACACCGGTCAGGATCCGGATGTCCTGGCTTTCGATCCGCAACTGCATCTGCTCTATGTCGCTGGTGAGGCTGGCATCGTCTCGATGTTCAAGGCCGAAGCGGGCAAAGTGTCGAAGATCGGCGATGGCCGCATCGGTCCCAATGCGCATGTCGTCGCAGTCGACGGTTCGACGCACCGTGTCTACTTTCCACTCAGGAATGTTCAGGGAAGCCCCACATTGCGGATCATGCAACCAGGGGACTGAGGAGAGACCGAGCGGATATCCGCTGCGCCCGTCACGCCACGCCACACGCCATCACGCTTAAGGTTTCCTTCAGCTTTGCTCCGTACCATTTGCGCGAATCCTGCCGTCGCGCTCGCCATCCCGCGAGTTCCAGTTTCGACCGAAAACCGAAAACGTCCGTTCAAGGCACGCTGGAGCGTTCATGAAAACCCTGTTCTTGCAGGTGCCGTCGTACGACGGCTTCGATGGTGGCGCGGGTTCGCGCTATCAGGCCAGGCGTGAAGTCCGCTCGTTCTGGTATCCCACGTGGCTCGCGCAACCTGCCGCGCTCGTTCCCGATAGCCGGGTACTCGATGCGCCGGCCGACGGCTTGTCCGTCGACGCGAGCCTCGACATCGCGCAGCACTACGACCTGGTGATCATTCACACCAGCACGCCGTCCTTTCCCACCGACGCGCTTTTCGCCGAGGATCTTAAAAAGCGCAAGCCTTCGGTGCTAATCGGCATGGTGGGCGCAAAAGTTGCCGTGGATCCGCACAATTCGCTGACGGCAAGCGATGCGATCGACTTCGTCTGCCGCGAAGAATTCGACTTCACGTGCCAGGAAGTGGCCGCGGGCAAACCGCTTGCGCAGATCAAAGGGCTCAGCTATCGCGCGGCCGACGGCTCGATCGAGCACAACGACGCGCGGCCGATCCTCGAGAACATGGACGAACTGCCGTTCGTCGCGCCTGTCTACAAACGCGATCTGAAGATCGATAACTACTTCATCGGTTATCTGAAGCACCCGTACGTGTCGATCTACACCGGACGCGGCTGTCGCTCGAAGTGCACATTCTGCCTGTGGCCGCAAACGGTCGGCGGCCATCGCTACCGCACGCGCTCGGTCGAGAACGTGCTGGAAGAAGTGAAATGGATTCGCGACAACCTGCCCGAAGTGAAGGAGATCATGTTCGACGACGACACCTTCACCGATTTCAAGCCGCGCGTCGAGGAAATCGCCCGTGGACTCGGCAAGCTCGGCGTAACGTGGTCGTGCAATGCGAAAGCGAACGTACCATATTCGACGCTGAAAATCATGAAGGAAAACGGCCTGCGTCTTCTGCTGGTCGGCTACGAATCGGGCGACGATCAGATCCTGCTGAACATCAAGAAAGGTCTGCGCACCGACATCGCGCGCCGCTTCAGCGAAGATTGCCGCAAGCTCGGCATCAAGATTCACGGCACGTTCATTCTAGGCTTGCCCGGCGAGACGCAGCAGACGATCCAGAAGACCATCGAATACGCGAAGGAAATCAATCCGCACACTATTCAGGTATCGCTCGCGGCGCCGTATCCAGGCACGACGCTCTATAACCAGGCGGTTGAAAACGGCTGGCTCGAAGAGAACAAGGTCATCAACCTCGTCAGCAAGGAAGGCGTACAACTCGCGGCAATCGGCTATCCGCATCTGTCGCGTGACGAGATCTATCACCAGCTCGAAAATTTCTACAAGCGCTTCTATTTCCGCCCGTCGAAAATATGGGAAATCCTGCGTGAAATGCTCACGAGCTGGGACATGATGAAACGGCGCTTGCGTGAAGGCGTCGAATTCTTCCGCTTCCTGCGCGCTCACGAGGCGTGAGCGGTGCGCACTGGCTCGCCGCCGTGCCCGCCTATGCATGCGGCGCGTGCGCGGTGTTCGGCATCGGCTACACGATGCTCGCGAGCGTGCTGATCGGGCGGTTCTTCGCGCGAGCAGCGACCGAGCCGGGCAGTTTTCCGCCGGTTACGATCGTCAAGCCGCTGCATGGTGACGAGTGGGCGCTGCTCGGTAATCTGGACAGCTTCTGCAAGCAGAACTATGCCGGTCCCGTGCAGTTCGTCTTCGGTGTGCACGATACGGCGGACCCGGCATTGGAGGCCGTCGACGAACTACGGCGCTTGCATCCGGACGCGGACATCACCGTTGTCGCCGACGCGCGCCTGCACGGCCCGAACCGCAAGATCAGCAACATCATCAATATGCTGCCGCAAGCGCGGCATGACGTGCTCATCTTCGCCGATAGCGACGTGAGTGTCGGTCCCGATTATCTGCGCAATATCGTCGGCGAGCTGGAGAGTCCGGGGGTGGGGCTGGTGACCTGCGTGTACCGCGGGCGGCCCGACCCCGGCTTCTGGCCGCGTTTGTCGGCGAAGGCGACCAACTATCAGTTTCTGCCCGGTGTCGTCACCGGACTCGCGCTCGGTCTCGCACGGCCGTGCTTTGGACAGACGATTGCGATGCGGCGCCGCACACTGGAACGGATCGGCGGTCTCATGCCGTTCGTGTGGCATCTCGCGGAAGACCATGCGATAGGCGAAGCGGTGCGCGCAACGGGCGAGACAGTGGCGATTTCTCCATTCACGATCGCGCATGCGTGCTCGGAGACCAACGCGGCACAACTGTTTTCGCACGAGCTCCGCTGGAGCCGTACTATTCGCCGCGTCGATCCGCTCGGCCATCTGGGCTCCGCGCTGATGTATCCGCTTGCACTTGCCTTGCTCGCGGTGGCGTTCTCAGACGGCGCGTGGTGGACGTGGCTTGTCGCGGTGCTCGCCGTCTGCGCGCGTTTCGCGCTGAAGCGTTCCGTCGACCGCGCCCTGCGGCAGGCGCACGGCGGACTATGGCTGCTGCCGTTATGGGATATTGTCTCCTTTGCGATATTCGTCGCGAGCTTCTGGTCCTCGCGCGTCATGTGGCGTGGCTTCAGCTTCAGGGTGGATGGCGACGGCCTGCTGTCGGCCGCGCCGGACGAATGACGACGAACAGAAAGTGAGTGCAGTAATGATCCGCGTTTTCCTCGATTCGAAGCTTGAACGGCAATCCGCGCGTGCGACGCGCTTGCACAGGGCGCCCGCATGATGAAGCATCTCGGCCGCGTGGCCGCGCTGGCGGGTCTGCTCGCGTCGCTATGGCTCGTCTGGCAGGACAACCCCGGCGCGGTGCTCGGCGCGTTGCGGGCAGCCGGGGCCGGGCTCGTGCTCGCGGCGCTTGCGCACGTGCTGCCGATGATTGCCAACGCGTCAGGCTGGCGTTCACTGATTCGCGGCGCGAACCGGCCGGGCATCCTGAACATGCTGCATCTCGTTTGGGTGCGCGAATCGGTGAATAGCATGCTGCCGGTAGCGCGCATCGGCGGCGAAGTGGTGTCGTTTCGCATGCTCAAGCGCTGGCGCGTGCGGCCCTCGACGGCGGTGGGCAGCATCATCGCCGACATGCAGCTTACCGTGATCAGCCAGTTGCTGTTCACGATGGTGGGCATCGGCTTTCTGTTCGCGCATGCGCATTCCGGCACGCTGAGGCTCGCCGGGCAACTCGCGTGGGGCGTAGTCGTGCTGACGCCGCTCCTCGTCCTGTTCGCGCTGGTCCAGCATGCCAATCCCTTCGAGCGCATGACGCGCGTGCTCGACCACATGACGAGCGGCCAGCTTGCCGCGCTAGTCGGGCAGTCGGCGCAAATCGATCAGGCGATCAAGCTGATCTGGCGGCGCCGCGGCGTGGTGCTGCGCTATCTGTTCTTCTGGCAGCCGTTGCAGTGCTTTCTGACTTCGCTGGAAATCTGGCTTGCGCTGCATTTTCTCGGCGCCCAGGTCACGCTGGTCGAAGCCGTGGTGATCGAGTCGTTGATTCAGGCCGTCAGCAGCGCGGCCTTCTTCGTGCCGGGCGGCCTGGGCGTGCAGGAGGGCGGCTTCATTCTGATCGGCGGCGCATTGGGCCTCGATCCGTCGACGTGTCTCGCCCTGGCGGGCGCGCGGCGGATTCGCGACCTGCTCATGTTCGTGCCGGGGCTGATTGCCTGGCAGTTCGTGGAGGCGTCCAGGCGCGCTCCGGGTCAGGATGCGGCGCGGCGTTCGAGCCCTCGCTCGCGGCAGGCGCAGCTCGCGGAAGGCGGCGTGATCGCGAGTGAAACGAACCGCCGCTAGGCAACCGGCTGCAACCGCTCGTCGGGGACGGCCGTATAAGCGGGAAACGACACCTCGACCGCGAGTCCGCGCCCGTCGATGCCACGGCCGAAATGCACGCGTCCGCCAAAATGCTCGGCGATGCGCGCGACAATCGACAATCCGAGGCCGCTGCCGGTTGCCTGATTGCCGGTCGCGCGGAAAAAACGGTTCGCGAGGCGAGCGAGGTCGGCTGGCGCAACGCCGGGACCGTCGTCGCGCACGCTCACCACAACGCGCCCCTGCACGGCGTCTTTCGTCGGGTCTTTCACAGTCCGCACGGCGATCTCGATGCTGCCGCCCTCGCATCCGTACTTGATCGCGTTATCCAGAAGATTGTCGAACAGGATGCCGATGAGCACCGGTTCGGCGTCTATCGCGGCACGCATATCGCAGTTCAGCGTAACGTGCAGGTTCTTTTGCTGCGCGTTGCGCTCGTTCGCGATCCATGCATTTCTCGCGGCCTCGCCGGGCGCGAGCGGCGCTGTCGACATTTTCTCGTGCATGTCCAGGCGTGCGAGCAACAGCAACTGCTCCGCGAGCCGTGCGCTGCGATCCACACCTTGAACGACGCGCTCCATGGCGAGCCGCTGCCGCGCCGCATCGGGCTCGGCCAGCGCGACTTGCGCCTGAACCTTGATCGCGGCGAGCGGCGTTTTCAGTTCGTGGGCCGCGTCGGCGGTGAAGGCGCGTTCGCGTTCGAGTGAGTGCAGGAGGCGCGACAGCAGGAGGTTGATCGCATCGACGAGCGGCCGTACCTCGGTGGGCACATGACCGATATCGACTGGTTCCAGGCGGTTGATGCCGCGTGAACGGATCGCGCCCGAGAGCATCCGCAGCGGCGCAAGGCTCCAGCCGATGGAGGACCATACCAGTAGCGCGAGCACCGGCAACGCAATCAGCGCCGGACGCGCGATGCGGCTCGCCACGCCGCTCACCAGATCGCTGCGCGTATTGGCCTGCTCGAAAACGCGCACCGTGTGGCCCAAGGCAGTGTCGCGCAGCGTGAACGAGTGATACATCTCGCCGTTCAGCACCACGTCTTGCGTGCCGGTGACGCTCGGCACCGGCAGATCCCATGCGTTGAGCGCGCGCAATGGCGGGCTGCCCGCGATCACCTCGCCGTTGGGGGCGCGCACCTGGAACAGCGCGTCGCGCGGAAGCGAGTCGTCGTCGTCGCTATCGTTCGCGCTCGTCGCGCCGCCTCTTTCTTCCTCGCGAACGTCGATGTGGGCGTTGGCGAGCGTGGCGAGATTCGACTGATCGAGCAGTGCGAGCATCTGCGCGAGTTCGGCAAGGCGGGCCTCTTCCCACTGAGCGACTTCGCGCGAGGCCTGACGATAGCTCGACGCGAGTGCGATGGCCCAGACGAGCGCAATGCTGGCAAGCACGAGCAGCATCAGACGCCGGCGAATGGATGCGCCCATTTACTCTTTCTCCACGACATAGCCGATATTGCGCACGGTCCGAATCAGCTTCGCGCCGAGCTTCTTGCGCAGGTTCGATACATGCACTTCGATTGCATTGCTTTCGATTTCTTCCTGCCATCCGTAAAGGCTTTCTTCCAGACGCGCGCGCGACTGGGGAATTCCCTGATTGGTGATCAATTGCAACAGGATTGCCCACTCGCGCGCGGTCAGCGACACGCGCGTGCCGGACAGTTCGACCGATTGCGCCGACGGATTGACCGTCAGATCGCGATAGCGGATCACTTCGACACTGCGGCCTTGCGCGCGCCGCAGTAAGGCCCGGCAACGGGCGATCAGCTCGGCCAGGTCGAAGGGCTTGCCGAGGTAATCGTCCGCGCCTGCCTCCAGACCACCGACGCGGTCGGCCACCGTGCCGCGCGCGGTCAGCACCAGCACCGGCATGTCCTTGCCGGCGTCGCGCAGCCGCTTGAGCAGGTCCATGCCCGACACACGCGGCAAGCCCAGGTCGAGTAGAAGCAGTTCGTAGCTGGTGGTGTCGAGCGCAAGACTGGCCTTGTGGCCATCACGCGCCCAGTCGACGGTGAAACCGGCCTGGCGCAGACCCGCTTCGATACCGCAGCCGATCAGGTCGTCGTCTTCTACGAGGAGCACACGCATGGGGTAGAAATTCCGTTGGATGTTTTGACGGGGCGGCGGCACGCATGGCCGACGCGCGCGAACCCATAACGCCGAAGTCTAGCCACGTTGTTCACGGGTCGTTTCATGGCGGGTTTGCTTAAGGTTTCCTTCAGCTTGGCTCGATACTATCGCCCATCGACAGCATACAGTCGTGTTAGTGACATGAGCGCGCAGTATCGTATATCGCTGATAGCTCGTTGAAGCTCGATCATAAGCGCGTCGATGGAACGCACGACGTTCGCGTTGGCCGTCCTCCTCGCGCTGACGCTCGCGGCGAACCGCCGCCGTCAATTGCTCGCGCGGACCCCGCGATGCTTTTATCAGGTCGGAGACGAAGCCATGAAGCCATTCACCGTCGATATGCTGCGAGCCCACCTGATGGTGGCTTCGCTCACCGCTCTCGCCGCCGATGTGCTTGCCTGCGTGACAGTGCTCGTTCTGCCGGAAGCGCACCATCTGTTCGTTTCCGCGGCTTTCCGCCTGATCGCGCTCGCCGTCATGGCGAGCGGCGTGATCGTCACACGCCAGTTTGCTCAGGCCGCGTTCGAGCATGCGGTCGAAGGCCGTCATGCGAACGCGGCCGGTTTTCACGCGCGACCTGTCAGGATCGCGCCGGGTTGCCCGCGGCTGCGGCTCGTCATTCTCCATCTACGCCTGACGGGTAAACCGTTCGTATTGGGCAGTCACTGACGGAATCCGCCGATGGCTGCGCACACATTGACCGTATGCCAATGGGTTCTGCTCACTGGCTGCGTCGGCGCATCGCTGTACGCAATGGCGGCGGTGCTGGCGATGCCGTTCTTCACGCTGCGCTGCGGCGCACCGTCCCGTTTCGCTCATCTTGCGCGAAGCGTTCGCGCAGCCGATACCACCAACCTCACGCACGGCGCGAGCATCGACGCGGCGGACGCATGTTCTGTCTATCCGTTCGTGCAGATGGGCGTGAGCGTGCTCAAGCCGCTTTGCGGCGCTGAGCCGCGTCTTTACGAAAATCTGCGGACGTTTTGCGAGCAGCGTCACGGGCATTTTCAACTCGTGCTGGGTGTGTCTTCTCCCGACGATCCCGCGGTTGCCGTCGCGCGCCGTTTGCAGGCCGCGTATCCGGCGCTCGATATCGAGCTCGCTATCGATCCGCGCGTGCACGGCAGCAATCTCAAGGTCAGCAACCTGATCAATATGGCGGAGCACGCGCGTCACGGTGTGTTTGTCATCGCCGATAGCGACATTGCCGTGGAGGCCGACTATCTCGACAGCGTGGCCGCGCCGCTTGCGGATCCGTGGGTGGGCGCCGTCACCTGTCTTTATGTGGCGCAGGGTTTGGGCGGCTTCTGGCAGCGCGTGGGTGCGCTCTTCGTCAACGAATGGTTTGCGCCTTCGGTGCGCGTCGCACATATGGCCGGCTCGCGCCGCTTCGGCTTCGGCGCCACACTCGCTTTGCGGCGCGCGACGCTCGAACGCATCGGAGGATTCGAGGCCCTGAAAGATTGCCTCGCCGACGATTACTGGCTTGCCGAACACGTGCGTGCGCTGGGATTGCAAACGGTGCTCTCGCGCGTCATGGTCGCCACCGACGTGATCGAGCCGACGTTTGCCGCGCTCTGGCAACGCGAAACGCGCTGGTTGCGCACGATACGTTCGGTGAATCCGCTCGGCTTTGCATTTCTGTTCATCACGTTTCCGACGCCCTGGCTCATCACGGGCATGTGGCTCACGAACGTGCTGACGACAGGTGCGAACAGTGGTCCGCTGCGCTGGCCGGTGCTCGTCAGCGCAGCGAGTACGGCTGCGGGGCTGGCCGCGCGCGTGCTGCTTCATGCGCGCGCCGCGCGCCATGAGCGTGCATTCCGCCACCCGTCCCCGACTTCGTTCTGGCGCGATCTGCCGCTGGTGCCGTTGCGCGACACGCTGCTGCTGTTCCAATGGATCGCCGGCGCTTTCGGTTCGCACGTGATGTGGCGTGGCGCGCGCGTGCCGGTCGAAAGCTCGACTTCGACGGCGCATGCAAAGCCGCTGCGCGTGATGGAGGCGTCCGATGGCCGCTAGGCCGCGCGCCCTGATCGTGACCGCCGACGACTTCGGCCGGCATTCACGGGTGAATCAGGCGGTCGAACGGGCGCATCGCGACGGCGTGCTGACGGCCGCGAGCCTGATGGTCGGTGCGCCCGCCGCAAGCGACGCGGTGAAGCGAGCCCGCGCTCTGCCGCAGTTGCGCATCGGCTTGCATCTCGTGCTCGCCGATGGCGATGCGGTCACCCCGCGCGCCGGCATCCCCGCCTTGCTCGACGAGCATGGGCGCTTCGGCGGCAATATGGTGCGCGACGGCGTGCGGTTTTTCTTTCTGCCGCATGTGCGCAAGCAGCTTGCCCGCGAAATTCGCGCGCAGTTCGAGGCGTTCGCCAGAACCGGACTCGCGCTCGATCATGTCAACACGCACAAGCATTTCCATCTGCATCCGACAGTGCTCGGCTTGATCCTTGAAATCGGCCGCGAATTCGGCATGAAGGCGATGCGTTTGCCGTTCGAGGCCAATGCGCCGCTATGGCTGAGACCATGGATCTCGAGCGTGAAGTGGCGGCTCGACGGCGCGGGCATTCTTCACAATGATTATGTCGTCGGCATTGCCGGCAGCGGTCGCATGGACGAAGCGGCGTGGCTGGCGGCGCTTGCTTCGCTGCCTGAGGGCGTGGCGGAGATTTACTGTCATCCTGCCGTTGCGGGAGAGTGCGTATTGAGTGACGGCATGCGCGACTATCGGCATGCGGACGAATTGGAGGCGCTGCTGTCGCCGAACGTCGCCCGCTCGATTCGAGGACTCGGCGCAAGGCTGGGCGGATTCGCCGATGTGTTGAACCGGTAGCGGCGCGGTTATCCGCTACCGCTTGATCTTGAGGTAAGCGCGACTGATCGCGGGCCGCGTATGGATCCAGAGCCGCGAGGCGAGCCATGACGCGGGCCGGTCGCGCACCTCGAGCCGGGTAATCGAGCGGACGGCATTGTCGTCCCTTTGCGGATAATTCGAGCCCGTCTCGCAGGTGTAGAGATGCCGGAAACCCGCCTGAACGGCGACTCGCCGGTAGTCATCGTCATAAAAGCCCTGGGGCCAGCACAGATGATCGGACACCGCGCCAAGCCGTGCTTTCAAGGTCGTGCGCGCGTCGCTGAGATCGCGCGCGAGTGCGGCGCACTTGTCGTCCGCTGTGGCCGACACCTGGTCCCATCGCACGTGGCGATGCGTATGGCTGTGAAACTCGAAGGTTCCGGCCTCGCGCATCGCATGGATCTCGGACCATCGGAGAATCGCGCGATCGGCTTCGCCGAGTTCGATCGCAATTTCGCCGTCGCGATGATTGAGTAGCCGAGGCAACGTGGCATCCGAGCGCGCATGTGGGCGCGCGGGTCCATCGCCTATCCAGCTCGTCACCAGAAAGCACAATGCGGTGAAACCGTGCGCTTGCAGAACCGGATGGGCATGCACCCAGTTGTCCAGATAGCCGTCGTCGAACGTTAAAACGACGGACCTCCCCGGTATCGGCTCTCCTGCCAGATAAGCCGATAGCCGCTCGCTGCCGACCGTTGTGTAACCCGCGTTGGCGAGATGCGCCATTTGCTCCGCGAAGTGCTCGGGCGATACCGTGATCATACCCGGCGACGTGCTGATATGGTGGTACATCAGCACGGGTAACGCCTTGGCGAAGGTCATGCGGCGGCCCGCCACGGGTCACAGACCCTGCGCGCGCGATCGATGCCGCGCCGGTAAAAATCCACGGTCTCGCTCGCCATGCTTTCCACCGTGAAATTGCCATCAGTCTTGATGCGCGCGGCCAGTCCGAAGCGCGCGCGCAATGGCGCGTCGTCTATCAGGCGCATGAGCGCGCCGCGCAATGCATCGACGTCTTGCGCGGGCACCAGCAAGCCGTTCACGCCGGAGTCGATCAGCTCGGGCACACCGTCGACATGCGTGCCGATCACCGGCAGACCCATCGCCATTGCTTCGATGAATGCCTGTCCGAGCGCTTCCTGATGGGTTGGCAATACGAAGAGATCGCAGCCGCGCAGCACGTTGTTGATGTCGTTGCGGAAGCCCAGCAAATGAATGCGATGGGTTAACCCAAAATCGTCGATCATCGACTTGAGCCTGTCGAATTCGCCGCCGCTGCCAGCCATCACCACGTGAAGATGCGGCCGGTCGGCCATGATTGGCCGCACCGCCGCGATCAGATCTTCGTGGCCCTTCTTGCCGCGCAGCATGGCCACGATTCCCGCGATGACCGCGCTCGAATCGAGTCCAAGTTCGTCGCGCAGCGTGGAGTGCGCGAGTGGCTCCGGTTTGACGATGCCATCGTAAATCGTTTCCACGCGACTTTCCGGCACACCGGCCGAAATCAGATACTTGCGCACGAAATGACTTACCGCGACGACCCGATGCGGGATCCAGTTATACGTAGCCAGCGACGTGATGGGTAGCGCCAGGTGGCGCGTCCGAACGATGAGCGGCGTTCGCGCAAGACGGCCCGCCATCCCGGCGACGAGGCTGTCATGGCCGCTGTGCGTATTCAGCACGTCAAAGCGGCGCTTGTCGAGAACCGACCGGATCGTGAGCATCGAGCGCATGTCGGCGCCGCCGCGCATGCGCGCGTGATGGACCGTAAAACCCTCGGCGTGCGAGCGGATGCCAAGTGTCGCGTCGTCGGGGCAGACCAGTTCCACGTTATGACCGAGCGCACGGAGCGCGATCATTTCCTTCAACGTACGGACTTCCTGGCCGCCCCAACCTCGCGATGACTCGCTATGGAGAACACCTAATGCTTTCATGCGCTGACTGTCCCCTGGCAACCTTTCTATCGACGGAGTCGTGACGTGACATTTCGTGAAATTAAATCCGGCGCGATCCGTTCTGAGCCAAGGAATTGGCTTGAGCGGCCGCGGCGTTAGCCGTCGCCGACCGGGCGTGGAGTCTCACGCGTTAACGTCCCTGCGGTGGTAACCGTTGACAAATTGTTACAAAATATTTCGCGTTTTGCCGGTGCTTTCTGAAGGCGTCGCAGCCGGCAGGACGCGTGTCGAAAGACGGTCTGCGTCATCGAGCAACGTTCACACCGTGAAGTGAATCCGATAACGGCTCGGGTTCGATCGCTAGGCACCCGGTGCGGCGATATTCACGGCCTTTATGACCATTGCTTGCGAGAACATGGCGGCGCTAGGGCCCCCTTGAGACCGTGATCGCCTTGAAGTTGCGCACGGCTGAAGCAGCAGCCGTTTTTTCGCGCCGATGCAGGTCGTCAGCGAGGAGTTCTTGGAAAAGCGTGGTTTCCTTGACGCCGTACAGCCGGAGGAATTCTTCAAGGGTATCGGTGATGGCTCGCTGCTCGGATTCAGCCGTCAGCATGCTGGCAATATGGGAGCATCCCCGAGCCAGTTCCAGCATGTAAATCATGCGCGCAGTCGTCATGGCACTTCCTCTCGTTCTCCTTTGCATCGTTGTTTCGACCGTCGGCATCAGCGCAACTTACTTCTCGTCCCGCCCGGCTTGACCCAATTGATTCTAGCTGGCGGTGCTGAAGGAAACCTTAAGCAGGGACTGTGAGCGGCTACAACTCTGGCCGTTCACTTCTTCGAGCCACCGTCTGACAAATCCCCGTGTTCGCCAGCGTTCCACAATGCGTACTTCGGACGGTCTTGCTGTCATGGAAATCCCCTATGAAAAACGGCTTCTGGTGTAAGTCGGCAGAAGGATTTCCTTCCCTAGAATCGCCTCATCGATGCAGCCGGGCGGCATTGCGCCGCGACGGACAATTACGGAGACGATCGATGACCTCGGGCTTTTGCTCGTGCCGTAGCATTTACTGCACGTCTGCCATTAGGCCTCCTTCTCAATAGTCGAGCGCATCGCCGCGGGCATGGCGACAGCCGACGGTGCCGGCGTTGCGCAAGCCCGGTGCCGTAAAGGTGCTCGTCGACATGCGCTCGCTGGAAGGCACCAACGCGTTGTGGGACGGCAACCACTCGTTGCCGAGCCTCAGGTTTTCGTGGCGCCGCTCGAAGGATCGGGGGAAACGATGAAGCTGCTGCTGGTGGAGGACAACGCGGAACTTGCGCACTGGGTCGCGAACCTGCTGCGCAATGAAAATTTCACGGTCGACATTGTGCTCGACGGTGAGCGCGCGGACTTGGTATTGATGACGCAACGCTATGACGTAGTGGTGCTCGACATCCGGTTACCTGGCATGGACGGAACGAACGTGCTCGCACGGTTGCGTCGTCGTGGCGACACCGTGCCTGTGTTGATGCTGACTGCCAACGGATCGACCGAGGACAAGGTCGACTGTTTCGACGCGGGTGCTGACGACTATGTCGTCAAGCCGTTCGATGCGCGAGAACTGGTGGCACGAATCAAGGGATTGATCCGCAGGCAATCAGGCGCAATGTCGGAGCATTTGACTTGTGGCGACCTGCAATACATCGCCGACACACGCGAATTCCGTCATAACGGCCAACCGCTGATCTTGCGTCGTCGTGAACACACAGTCCTCGAGACGCTGATGCTGAGAAAGGGCAAGACGGTGCCGAAGGCAACCCTCATGGAGACGATGTTCAGTCTTGACGACGAGCCGAGCGCGGATGCCGTCGAGATCTATATCCACCGGTTGCGGCGGCACCTCTACAGGTCGAGCGCACAGATCGTGACCTTGCGAGGGCTTGGCTACATCCTGCGCTGCAAGGACGCACTGTAGATGGTGGCGGTCGCCAAGCGCACCCGTAGCGCAGTTTCAGCAGACGGCAAAAGAAGATTTCAACGTAGTAACCTGAGGAGACGATCTTGAAGAAAGGGTATCTGGCTATCGCAGCCGCGGCGGGAACCGTTGCAGTGACCGGCGCGTACGCACAGTCGAGCGTCCAGCTCTATGGACTCATGGACCTGAGCTTTCCGACTTATCGGACGCATG
The DNA here is from genome assembly GCF_003330825.1 of Paraburkholderia terricola. NCBI lineage: Bacteria > Pseudomonadati > Pseudomonadota > Betaproteobacteria > Burkholderiales > Burkholderiaceae > Paraburkholderia > Paraburkholderia terricola. Next base: position 285,856 of record NZ_CP024942.1, on the reverse strand, counting down.
CCGACGCGAACGGCAATCATGTCATCGGCATGGGCAACGACGGCGAGCCGTGGTTCAGCGGCAGTCGCTGGGGGCTCAAGGGTGCGGAAGACATTGGTGGCGGCACGAAGATCATCTTCCGACTCGAGAGTGAATTCGTCGTCGCCAACGGCCAGATGGAAGATCCGGGCCAGATTTTCGACCGGGACGCATGGGTCGGTATCGAGAACGACACGTTCGGCAAGATTACGGCCGGGTTCCAGAACTCGATCGCCCGCGATGCGGCAGCGATTTACGGCGACCCGTACGGTAGCGCGAGGCTGACGACGGAAGAGGGTGGCTGGACCAACTCGAACAACTTCAAGCAGATGATTTTTTACGCGGCCGGGCCGACCGGCACACGCTATAACAACGGTGTTGCGTGGAAGAAGCTCTTCAGCAATGGCATCTTCGCCAGTGCCGGCTACGCATTCGGCAACTCGACCAGCTTCGGCTCCAACTCGACGTATCAGGCTGCGCTTGGCTACAACGGCGGCCCGTTCAACGTGTCGGGCTTCTATAGCCACGTGAACCGCGCCGGTATCACCAACCAGACGTATTCGGTGGGTGGCAACTACACCTTCGGTATCCTGCGTGCCAACGCGGGTTACTTCCGTTACCTCGGCAATCAGGGCGCGCTCGGCCAGCGCCAGGACAACGCGTGGACCGCGTCGCTCAAACTGTCGCCGAAGGGTGCTTTCGACTACGAACTGGGCTATCAGCAGATGCGTGTGAAGAACGCCGCCTATAACGCCGACGGCGATATTCCGAATGCGAATCTCGGCGCCTTCGACCCGACATCGGGACTGCACAACGGCTTCAAGGAGACGCTGTACGGTTCGGTCTTCTATCACCTGTCCAAGCGTACCGAAGTGTATCTCGCCGGCGACTATATGCGGCTGCACGGTGGCTATACGGTTGGAAGCACCTTCGGCTCGACCAACCAGCTTGAACTGACCACGGGTGTCCGCACCCGTTTCTGAGCCTGGATCTGAGGCTGGAAGGCGCGCCTGCTGGCGAATTCATTGACGAAAACTGCTCCTGGTTGCGGCGACGGACAAATCCGTCGCCGCTTTTTTGTGCGCCCAGCATGGGCGCACTCTTGTGGGTGAAAGTCCCGCCACGAGTTGATCGCATCGAGCGAAGCGCAACTGCGTGAGGATGGCTGGGGGCATCGGCCAATGTTGCGAGACGGGCGGCGGCGGGCGACTGCCGTCGGTTGCGTAACAGCGCAAAGTTGCTCAACTGCGCCCTGGAGGAGCAGGTGGGCGCGCTCAACGATGCGGTCGCCGTGTTGCGGATAGCCGGATCACCCGCGTCTACGGGTGGGCAAAAAGGGACGCAGCGCGGAATGGTTGTCGATCGCGTCCGCGTGACGGGGCACGGGACATTCGCGAGACAGGTAAAGCCATTGCAGCGTAACCTGTCATGCAACTGAAGGTCTAATCCGGGCGGGGCGGTTCACCGGGAGATGCAACATGGACACTCGAGCGAAATTTCGCGAGCCTTCAGCCATTCTGCTCGCGGGCTTGCTTCTCTTCAGCCTCGGTGGATGCGATGCGTTGAGCCGACCGCCGGCACCGGAATGGCCAGGTCCACACGCACCGTATCCTTTTCCGGACGACATTGCGCATCGAATAGAATGACGCCAACGACGCGCCGGGCGCGGTCAGGCCCGCGCCGCATCGGCTTTATCCATGGCGATCGCGTTGGATACAAGGTGCAGTGCTGTCATTTTGAGCAAATGACTGCGGGAAATGACGGAGCACCACCGCACAGAGCAGACAAACATCTTCCCGAAAGAAAGAATGGATTCGGCTCAGGGCTGGCTAAGTATGCTTCGGTAGCCTTTCATTGCGCAAATCCCTGCGTTCTTTTTGAAGAGGCACCATGTACCACTACACCAGACTTTCTCCTTGCCATCACCATTGCCGCTACTGGCGTCGGCGCCTACGCCGCCGATGTCCGCACGGAAAACGACGCGATGGCCAAGGCCAACATGCCACTCACTCTGGCGGTCAAAATTGCATAGTCGCACGCCAATGGCAAGGCGTCGAGAGCCGAGTACGAAAACTCGAAGCAGGGCGGGATGTATGACGTGGAGATCGCCAGTGGAACCAAAGTCTTCGATGCCAAGGTCGATGCCAACAAGGGATGGATGATCTCATCCGCTGAGGACAAGGTCGACCCGATGACGATCACGACAAGCAATACTGATAACCGAACAGTACTGTCGGCTCGCCTGTAACGGGTGATCCGGCCATGGAGACTTCATGGAAGCGGTCAACCAGACACTCTTTCTCTTGATCAATGCGCCAGAGCGGCCGAACATACTTGCGTCGACGCTGGCGATCTTCCTGGCGGAATGGCTCATCTGGGCGGTACCTGTCGCGATCGGCACCGGCTGGCTGCGCGGCAACGGGAAGACCGGGCAAATGATGCTTGTTGCTACCGCATCAGGGTTGGTTGGAATGCTCATCAATCAGATCGTCGGTTTGGTGTGGTCGCACCCCCGGCCTTTCATGATCGGCCTCGGGCACACGTTCATCCCGCATGTTGCTGATTCATCATTCCCAAGCGACCATCTGACGCTGTGGTGGGCCACTGTGTTCAGTGTTCTCATGCAGCAAGGTCCACGAAGAGCGTGGTGCGCGTTGGCTTTGCTGGGAATCTCCATCGCCTGGGCACGCATATACCTGGGCGTTCATTTTCCGTTCGACATGTTAGGGGCCGCCGTGGTTGCCGCGCTCAGTGCATGGCTGACGTTGAATGCCGCTCATTGGTACCTGCCGCCGGTATATCGACTTGCTGTCGGCATGCATCGCATACTTTTCAGCAGGCTGATCAGACTGGGATGGGTTCGCGAATGAAGCAGCCTATGACTGAGCTAAGTCGGCCTGGTTAGGCTTGTCGAATGCCTTCTTCACTTTGCGGAAAAACTGGCTGCTCAAAGTCCGCCGAGGACCCGAAGCCGGAATCTGGACGTCATATGGGATTCGACCGGGGAGGAACTGAGCCCTCGCTCTGACGATGAATTGCACGTTCCCGACAAGGCCATCGACCGCGCGCCGATGCACCGAGTCAGTCCGGTAACGCATGATCGCGCTGTTGAAACTTTCAACAGGCTTCAGAACAACGTGTAATCCACGAATATGCTCCATGAAAACTTCAACAGAACAGGCTCTAACCAAAGTCCCCGAAGTCACGCTGGGCTTCTGGCTCATCAAGGTTGCCGCCACCACGCTTGGCGAAACCGGCGGCGATGCCGTCTCGATGTCCATGAACCTTGGCTATCTGCTCGGTACCGTTATCTTCGCGGCAATCTTCGTCGCCGCTGTGATCTGGCAGATCAAGGCCAGGGAGTTTCATCCCTTCCTTTACTGGGTCACCATCATCGCGACCACTACGGTCGGCACGACGCTCGCTGATTTTGCCGATCGCTCGCTGGGAATCGGATACCTTGGCGGTTCGAGCCTGCTGCTCGCCTTGCTGCTCGGCTCACTGCTCCTCTGGCATCGCACCCTTGGCTCGGTATCGGTGAGTACCGTCAGTTCGCCCAGGGCGGAAGCTTTCTACTGGGTGACGATCATGTTCTCCCAGACATTGGGAACCGCGCTGGGCGACTGGACCGCCGACACAGCCGGCCTGCACTATGCCGGCGCGGCAATCGTGTTCGGCGGACTGCTCGCCATGATTGCGACAGCCTATTACTGGACTCGTGTGTCCCGAACGCTGCTGTTCTGGGCCGCCTTCATCCTGACCCGCCCACTGGGTGCCGTGGTCGGTGACTTGCTGGACAAGCCGCTGAACGCGGGAGGTTTGGCACTGAACCGGTATTCGGCATCCGCCGCGCTTCTTGCCTTCATGCTGACCGGTATCCTGCTGTTCCGGCAACGGGCAGCCAAAGCTGCGCATTGAACAACGAAAAGTGAACGGAGGGGAAATGCGGGTGTTGCTCGTCGAGGACGACCCCATGATCGGCGAAGCGATCCAGAGCGCGCTGAAGGATGCGTCCTATGCGACGGACTGGGTAAAAAGCGGACAGAGCGCGCTGACGACGCTGGGTTGCCAGCACTATGACCTTGTGCTGCTCGACCTTGGTCTGCCTGGCAAGGACGGGCTGGACGTGCTCTCCAGCATTCGTGGCAACGACAATCCGGTTCCCCTGGTGATCATTACGGCGCGCGATGGTCTCGATGACCGTCTGCGTGGTCTGGATGGCGGAGCCGACGATTACGTGCTCAAGCCGTTCGAGATGGCGGAATTGCTAGCGCGTATGCGCGCCGTGCTGCGTCGCAAGGCTGGCAATGCTGCGCCCGTTCTCAGCAACGGCGCGGTATCGCTCGATCCCGTCACCAGAGAGGCCAGCGTCACCGACGGTTCGCCCGTGCAACTGTCAAACCGCGAGTTCTCGCTGCTGCAAGCCTTGCTGGTTCGACCCGGCGCCATCCTGTCTCGCCGCGAGCTGGAGGATCGCATCTACGGATGGGGCGAGGAGGTCGAGAGCAATGCTGTCGAGTACCTGATCCACGCTTTGCGGCGCAAGCTGGGCAGCGAGATCATCAAGAACATCAGGGGCGTGGGATGGATGGTTTCAAAAGGCGGCTGAACGAATCGATTCAGATCAAGCTGTCCCTGACCCTGTCGTTGGTAATTCTGATCGTTGCCGTCGCGGCAGGCGTGTTCTCGTTCCTGTCCGCTTTCGATGAAGCACACGGGTTGCAAGACGACGTACTGCGACAGGTGGCACAGTTGACGGAACGGCAGCATCTGTCGCCCATTCTGCCGGGCGCCGATGTCCGTCGCGAAGATAGCAATGAAGAATCCCGTGTGATCGTCCAGCGCCTTGGTGATGGCAATTCATCAATGGTGAGCGTTGACAACGGCGGACTGCTGCCCCTTCCCACAACGCTGACTGATGGCCTGCATACGCTGGATGTCAATGGCGAGACCTTCCGCGTGCTGGTCAGCACAACTGCGGCTGGCGAGCGCATTGCGGTGGCCCAGGAGTCTGGCTTCCGCAACGAAATTGCGCGCGACGGTGCGTTGCGTACCGTGATGCCCTTCCTGATTCTCGTCCCGGTTCTGTTGCTGATCGTTGCCGACATGGTGCGCAAGATGTTCCGGCCCATTGCCGTGCTTTCCAGGGAAATCGACCAGCGTTCCGAGCAGGAACTGCACCCCATTGAAGACAGCCACCTGCCCGCAGAAGTTCGCCCGTTTGTGGTGGCAATCAATCGGCTACTGGCACGCGTTTCTACCTCGATGGACAGCCAGCGCCGTTTTGTCGCCGACGCGGCCCATGAACTGCGCTCGCCGTTGACGGCCCTGTCGCTGCAAGCCGAACGGTTGGCGGAAGCGGACATGTCCAGCCAGGCGCGTGAGCGATTGACCGCATTGCGGCGGGGCATTGAGCGTGGCAGGAGTTTGCTGGATCAACTCCTTGCGTTGGCAAGGGCGCAATCCGCTTCGGAGTCGCCGAACTCGCTGGTGTCCATTCAGAGCATCTACCGCCGTGTGCTGGAAGACCTCATGCCTCTCGCCGAGGCCAGGCGCATCGACATCGGCGTCGAGGGAGTCCAGGACGCTGAAGTGTGGTGCAGTGAACTTGACATGATGGCCCTGGTCAGGAACCTGGTCGATAACGCCATCCGTTATACCCCCCACGATGGAAGGGTAGACCTGTCTGTTGCCACAGCGGAAGGCCGCGCAACATTGAGAATCCGGGACTCGGGGCCAGGCATTCAAGTCAGCGAACGGGAGCGGGTGTTCGACCCGTTTTATCGCTCTCTCGGAAGCGGGCAGGTCGGTTCTGGTCTGGGCCTTTCCATCGTCAAGGCAATATCGGATCGGATTGGCGCAGAAATTCGGCTTGGGTTTTCCGATGAAACGTTACGTTCAGGGCTGTGTGTCTGCGTTATCGTGCCGTTGAACGAGGGTCGAGCCACGCTGAAGCCGGGTTGACTTTTCCGTGCATATACGCACGCAGTTTTCGAGGGCCGTCGGTGAACGTTGCCTGTTCTCCGGCGATGCTCGCGTGGTGCCGGGGGAACGCACGCAGGCGTTCTCATCGAGGATCGGTCCGATCCGGCAGCAAGCCAGCATACTTCGGGATGGCGGCAAGTCGCGTATGTATGTAACAGTCCGGTCCTTGAGGGCACCCGGAGTCGAACGTGCACATGAAGATGAGAGGTATCCCTTTATGGGGCTGGTCGGCCGCGGCGGCGCTGTACTTTGGCGTCGCAGCGGTCGCCGTCGAATTCGTGTGGGAGCGCGCGATCGACGCGCTGACAGAGGTCGGTGCCCACCGGCTCGCCCTGTACGCTGCCGATCTGCAGAGCGAACTGGTCAGGCACGAGATGATGCCCGCAATCGTCGCGCGCCAGGAGAGCGTGCGGGCATTGTTGAGCGCGGCGTCCCCCGCACCGCCGGAACTGCTGCAAACCGTCAATACTTACCTCGAGGCAGTGAATCGCGAAGCCGGCAGCGTCGCCGTGGACGTCATCGACCTGCACGGGTCGGTCATTGCAGCGAGTAACTGGAATCAGCCGGTAAGCTTCATTGGCACCAACGTAGCGTACCGGCCGTATTTCAGGGACGCGCTGGCACGCGGCTCGGGCCGGTTTTTCGGCATCGGCACCAATACGGGCATACCCGGTCTGTATTTCGCGAGCGCGGTGCACGACGGCACAGTGCCAATCGGCGTAACGGCGGTCAAGGTCAGTCTCGATGCGCTCGAATCTGCATGGCGAACGCCGGCTGAAGCAGCCATGGTGGTCGACGGCAATGGCGTAATCGTCATTTCGACGGTGCCTGGGTGGAAATTCATGGCGCTCCGATCCGTCACGGCGGAGCAGCAGCGCCAGATCCGGGCATCGCGACAGTACGCGGGCCGCACGGTTCAGGCGCTGCCCCATCGCCGTCTTGGCGACTGGAGTTCCATGGCCTGGTTCGCGCGCTTTCCCGATTGGACCCACCCCAACCATGACAGGCGCTATCTGGTAGTGACGCGACCAGCGCCTCAGGGTGACGAATCGATCATGGTCCTGCTAGACGTCGCCGGAGCGCGGCGTCAGCAGTTCATCGCGCTCGCGTTTGTCACGGGCGGCTTCCTGATCGCGGGACTCTACTGTCTCTACGCGATCCAGCGTCGGCGTGCGATCACCGAAAAGCTCAACGCACAAGGCGCGTTGCGCAGCGCCAACGACCGGCTGGAGGTCACGGTTCGGCAACGCACGGCAGCATTGACGCAGGCCAACGAAAGCATGCAGCAGGAGATCGAGGAACGCACGCGCGCGGAGCAGGAGTTGGTCGAATCGCGCGAGCAGTTACGCGAAGTGTCCGCGCACATGGAGGCTATCCGGGAAGAAGAACGCAAGCGCATTGCGTTGGAAATTCACGACGAACTGGGCCAGTTGCTGACGGCATTGAAGATGGACGTTGCTCTGCTGAAGATGCGGCTTGGCGATAACCCCGACGCGAAACAGAAGGCGGACGACATGCGCGAACTCGTCGAGAAAACGATCTGGATGGTCCGCAATGTCGCGAACCATCTGCGGCCGGCGGCGCTGAACTTCGGGATCGTTTCGGCACTCGAGTGGCTGGTCGAGGGCTTCGGCCGGCGCAACGGCATTCCGTGCCAGTTGCGCATCAATGGCGGCGAGCCGGTGCTGCCTGAGGCCTGCGCAACCGCGGTGTTCCGGATTGTGCAGGCTTCGCTGACCAACGTTTTGCGTCATGCGGGTGCGAGCCGTGCCGACGTCACGCTGACCAGCACCGCGACGGCACTCGACCTCTGTGTCAGCGACGATGGCCGCGGTTTCGATCCGGCGACGGCGTACAGCGGCAATTCGTACGGCCTGCTCGGCATGCGGGAACGCGCGCGCCTGATCGGCGGGTCGATGACAATCGACAGTGCACCCGGCACGGGCACAGCCATTTCGTTACGCATTCCGCTGACGGCGGGGGCAGACAATGATCAAGAGGAATGAAAGGTACACGCGCGGCTGTATATCGTGTGTCTTACGGTCCGGATGGAACAGAAAACCGGGCGTTGCGGGTTAACGCCGACGATTTCGCAGCCGCACAGAAAGCTGGCAGAAGGCATCCGGTTTCTATAATCCATTGCAAATCGTCCAGAAAAGCGCCGCTCCTTGGAGAGCGGCGTCACGCCGCAGGTTGACAGTAGCTCATCGACCATACGGCAGCAGCGGGGAGCAATGAGTGGACATGCCATTTACCCACGATGCCCCCACGGTGCCGGAATCACTCCCTGGCGCAGGCCTGCAATCAACGCGACGTGTGGAGACAGCGATGAAAGATACCGAAATCGAGCGGTGGCCATTTGCGGTCCTCATCTGCGTCTGTCTTGGAGGCCTGATGTTGAAGGCGTATGCGTTCGGGCAATACGCTTCCCCGCCTGATGGTGCGGTAGCTCTTACATGTAGCGACCTGCTGGTCTTTCTCGGCGGTGTTGGCAGTGCCGGGCTTCTTTGTATCAGGCTCTTCGGTCCCGCAAGGGTTGAGAGCACGCTTTTCTGGGTGTTCCTCGCGGGGATCATCGGCGCTGCGATCCTCTTTTGCCGGGGGACATGAAGGAGGAAATCGAGATGGCTTACATCATTCATTGACACGGGATCTAGCGATGACTGAAGGCGGAATGTCTTTCCCCAGAGGCGCAACGCCCTGCGATGATTACTTTGCACCAGGGCGCATGATGCGCTGTGATCTTCAGATGGATTTCGCATCCATCGACGATTTCGCCTGAGCGCCGAAGCCACCACCAGGATCCATTGAACAGAATGGCGGGAGCGCATTCCGACGCTTCGCTGCAACGCAGCCGCCAGCCTTCAACCGCGAGGAGACACTTCGTGCAAGCCACTTCACACACCTCACCGCCCGCACCGCCGCCGGCGCAACAACTGGCAGTCAAACCGCGCTTCTGGCCCGAAGGCTGGTGGAAGCTGATGGAATACCGGATAGGCATCATTCCGCTGCCCGTCTACGTGATTCTGCTTGCGCTGATTGCAGGCTTCGCGGTCACCGGCAAGGTGCCCGGCGAGATATCGATGGCCATCGCAGTATTGGCCTTCTTCGGCTTCACCTGCGCCGAGCTCGGCAAGCGCCTGCCAATCGTGCGCAACATCGGCGCCGCCGCCATTTTCGCGACCTTCATTCCGTCCGCGCTAAGCTACTACCACCTGTTGCCCAAACCGATCCTTACGCTCACGACGGATTTCACGAAGTCGACCAATTTTCTGTACCTGTTCATTGCGTCGATCATCGTGGGCAGCATTCTGAGCATGGACCGGCGCGTACTGATCCAGGGCTTCATCAAGATCTTCATTCCGCTCGCGCTCGGCTCCGTCGCGGCCGGTATCGTCGGCACGCTCGTGGGTATGGCGCTCGGACTCGGTGCGCACCATACGTTCTTTTATATCGTGGCACCGATCATGGCGGGCGGCGTCGGGGAAGGCGCGATCCCGTTGTCTGTCGGCTATTCGGAGATCCTTCACTTGCCGCAGGGCGACCTGTTTGCGCAGGTCCTGCCGCCGGTAATGCTCGGCAGTCTCACGGCGATCGTATTCTCCGGCCTGCTGGACAGGGTCGGAAAGCGGTTTCCTCATCTCACCGGCGAAGGGCGGCTGCAAGTTGGCGAGGAAGACGCAATGGATCCGGTGCAGGAGGAAATACGCGGACATGTGGACGTCACGCACATCGCGGCGGCGGGCATTACCGCGATCACGTTATACCTGCTCGGGCTGATGTGCCGGAACCTGTTCGGGCTGCCCGCGCCGGTCGCCATGCTGTTTCTCGCGGTGCTGGTCAAACTCGCCCGGGCAGTGTCTCCGCCACTTCAGGAGGGGGCTTTCGTCGTCTACAAGTTCTTCTCGACTGCGGTTACCTATCCGCTGCTCTTCGCGATCGGCGTGGCAATGACACCTTGGGACAAACTGATGGCCGCGTTCACCATCGCCAACATCGTGACCATCGTGGCCACGGTGGCAACCCTGATGGGCACCGGATTCCTGGTGGGTCGCCGGTTGAAGATGTACCCGATCGATACGGCGATCGTAAACGCGTGCCACAGCGGTCAGGGCGGCACGGGCGACGTTGCCATCCTGACGGCAGCCAATCGTATGCAACTGATGCCATTCGCTCAGATCGCCACGCGAATCGGCGGCGCAATTATCGTCACGCTGACGTTGATCGTGCTTGCACACATTGGATGATTCTCAATCTCTGGTTGTCGCGCCGGATGCGGGTCGATTCGACGCGCATCCGACGGTTCGTGGCTCCACTGGAATCATTCGTCGAAGCTCTCGAACGGAACTGGCTAGCGGGTCGAGAACACCGAGACGCCGCCGTTGGGAAAGTCGGTCGCGCCGCCTTGGAACGGCACATACACCTGTCCACGCGTGCTGTCGATGGCGACAGAATGCGCGCCTGTGCCGACTGGAATCTTGAAGAGCAACTGCCGTGACGCGCCATCTATCACCGCCATCTGCGGACTGAAGCCCGACTCGGCAGCAATTCCGCTCGACACGTAGTGCCGGGCAGGCAGGAAATAGCGGTTGGACGCCGGATCATAGCCAACCTGGTCCACACCGCCAAATGGCAGGCTGGCCCGAATCTCGCCGCTCGTGCGGTCCAGAATGAGCGTGATGAGGGGATCGCCGGCTGACGGATCGCATCCAACGAGCACGTCGTTATTCGGCCCGAGTACGATTCCCGTCGGTGCGCATTTGCCCAGCGCAAACGACTTGCCGACAGATGGATTTCCCGCTGCTGCGGAACTGGCGGCGATGACATCGAGCTCGCCGTCGGGATTGGCGGTGGTCCCATCGTTGTTGATCAGAAAGCTCTTCGAGGCAGGATCATAGGTGCATGCTTCGAGCCCGGATGAACCGTTGAAGGGAAGTGTCACCACGACCTTCTGGGTCAACGTGGAAACAAACGTGACGAAAGGCGGCGATTCTCCAGGGCTCGCATACATCACGAGATGATCATCCGGATCGTAACAGCCCTCATCGACGCGCGATCCGGACGTGCTGATGGCAATGGTGTTGACCGTCTTTCGCGCAGCGGTATCGATCACTTTGACAGAGCCGACGTCACCCACATAAATCGTGCTCGTGCCGGTGATGCCCACGATTCCGTCGGGACCCGACTCGTTTGTCGTTGCGCCGGCACCAGTGAACGGTCCGGGGATCTGCGCGACCAGCGTGTTCGATTTTGTATCGACGACATCCACTGCCTTGTTGTTGCGGTCGGCGAGAAAGTACGTTCCGGCTTCAACGTAGCCGATGTCGAAACTGAACGACGGGCTTGAGGCATTCGGCACGGCGATATTCGCCACGAGCTTCGGCACAGTGGGGCCGCTGACGTTATCTCCGCCGCCGCAGCCGGTCAACGCGGCCATTCCGAGCAAGATCGAGGTCATCAGGTGCTTTTCCATCCAGTCGTCTCCTTTCCGTTTATTGACCTGACAGCTCATTCATTAAGGAATCTTAAGAAATGGTAGTGAGGGGTCGGCAGTACGCTTCACACAATGGCTTTGCAATGGTGAATCGGAAAGTAAAACTTATTTATGGTCTGCATTGAGCGAACGCTATAGTTGTAAACGATCTGAAGCCTGCCTGAGCGCGCGATGAAGGCGCGGGTATTCCGTAGTGACGCGCTCTCGTGGATTTCCCTTGGAGTGCGTCAGGCACTTTGGATAGTCGGTGCAAGATCCCGCGCAACCTGTACAAAGCTGCGCGAGCCGCGACGTCGTCTTCCAGGGATCGGTTATCCGTGGGAATATGCACCGGCCGCCGCATGTGCGTCGACCGGTCGCCGTGGCTCAACTGGCACCGACCGCAATAGGCACGACACGGCGGGTACAGCCATTCACCTAAAAGCGCTCGCCATCGAACTCCGGCAGCGTACGCGTTCCTTCAGCAGCGACCGAGTGCAGCAGTTCAGGATCCAGATCGAGCAAACGCAGGATCGTCGGCGCAACCTGGGTGGTCAGCACACGCTCGCCGTTGGTCCGTCCAGCGTGACGGCCGTGAGGCACATAAACCACGAGACCGAGATGGCTGTCGTCGGGGGCGTTGCCGCCGTGTTCTTCGTCCTTGGTCTTGCTCGATGTATAGATGACCCCCGGGTTCGGCTGGACGACGATGTCAGGCGTGCGGCCGCGGGCAGGTTCACCGAATCGGTCGTTCAACCGCGGGCCGTACAGAATGTATGCCTGCGGGCCGTCCGCGCAAATGCCGGGTGCGTTGCAGTTCAGGTTGTCTTTCAGGGTCTTCACGACCGCAGGCAGTTGGCTCTGATCGCGCAACCAGATCAGGCCGATGTCATCGGTCTGCACGAAACCCGTACCGACGAGCCCGGTTCCATCATTGAGGTTGCCGCTCTTCGTACTGTTCTGCCCGAAGTTGCCGTTCGGATCCAGATAGTTGCTTGCTTCAAGGAGTTTCGAGAGTGTATCGCCGTTCTTCACCAGCATTGAATGGTCGGTCGGGGACTGCCCATGCTTCGCGGTGACGATGATCGCCGTCGACGAATAAAGGTTGCGCTGCTTGAGTTCGGACACGATGCGACCCAACGCGTTGTCCAGATAAGCAATTGCGTTGGCTACCTGCGGACCAGGCGTGAAGCTCGCATCCAGATAGCCGCCACCCGTCGCAACCGCTGCTTTCTGGGCGACGCTCAATGTCTGGAAGTTGGTTCCAAACACCGTGGGCGCGTCGGCGCTGGATTGACCTGTCGAATCCTTGCTGTCAATTTCATTGATCAACGACTGCACATGCAGATTATCGAACTGTTCCGTGTGCGTATAGACGTCGGTGTAGCTCGTATTGGTAGCGGGATCAATCGAATTGATCTCGGTGCGCGAAAGATCGTCGACGCCTGTGCCGGACGGTCCATTCAGCCAGTCGTAGCCCCACGCATGTTTGTCCGCCCAGGCGGTGCGAGCGCCTTTCACGTGGCCTTTGACCACTTCGAAAATCGTGTTGGTCTTTACGTAATTGTGCGGATACACTGGCGTACAGACTCCGTTGATCAACGCGTGAGGAATTGCTTGCGGATTGAACGCGCCACCACCGTCGAGATGCGTCAGTGCACCGCCGTTTTCGCCATCGATGCCAGTGGTCTCGTCGAATACGACGTTCCAGCCTTGCTTGCCGGTGCAATTGCTATCGGACGGTGCGAACAGTGTGCGGTCATAGGACACGTCGTAGAACAGGCCCGTGGATTTGGGCGAGCCGCCGGTGACGAGCGCGGCGAGGCCCGGAAACGAATCGGAAAGACCCGGCGTGTGCGCGTTGGTGTAGGTCGTACCCGACCTGGCCAGCAATGCAAGATTCGGGCACGCATTCGAACCGACGCAGCGTGCGACATCCTGCTCATGCAAACCATCGAAGCTGATCAACAACACATGCTTCACTGACTCAAGCTCGTGATCATGTACGTCGAACGCCGCTGCGCCCGCCGAGTACAGCCCGGCAAGCAAGGCAACGCTTACGCTAACGGCGCTTTGCGTACGAGGCTTCCACATCTTGATCGTCTTCATTTCCTATCCTTTTATAGTTCGCCACGGAATATCCGGTAATCCGGGAATGAATGTGCAGTGGAATTGAGTCGTCCGGATGAATCGACGCTTTCGATTGCATAACCCGCCAACGCTAGAAACAAAGAAAAGAAGCCGGGTTTCGCTTCCATGCGCTGCACGACAAGATCCATCGAGAAGATGTGTTGGCGCACGCGTACGCCAGGTGCCGCGCGAACAGCGTTGGCCGCTGAGCGGCGCGCGATTGCGGACGGAGCCTGGCAAGCGCTCGCAGGATCGAGCGAAGGCCTGGCGCCCTATCAGTAACAGGACTGACGATTATTACCCCGATTCTTTGTGCTCCATTCATCGAATCAGTAGCAGCCAGTCCGCTGCAGCCTTGGCGCTTGATCCCCTGCCGATGTACCACTTCGTCTGGAAACGACGTACAGTCGAGCCGGATCGCGGGTTTCGGGTTCCCAGGCGCGTCCTCGCACTACCACGCGGTGCCGGCCTCGCGGGGCTAATGTACCCACGATCAAAGGTGGCGACACTGTCGGTAACAGGAATGGAAGAGAACAGCGGGTCGGCTTACGTTGGTCGTCGAGGCTCGGATGTGTGCGAGGTGAGGAGCAATGTATCGGGACCCCCCAAAGCGTATGGCGATATTCTGGCGGCGCCTGGCCTTGCCAGGTTGGGTGGTCCTCGTCGCCTGGTACGGGACGCCCACGGCATGCGCTCGTCGATGAGCCGGCGCGGTGATCGCTGGGACGTTTGATATTACAACAGTGCTCGATACATTGCTGCGCAGCAGAATAGCGGTAGTCTAAAGGCGGAGCGTCGGCAATCGTTCGCCCCACGGTCGCAATGTGACAGGAGAATTGACAGGAGAACGCACCATGACGACTTCCCAGGCTTACGGGCCAATCGCCCCTGTATTGCATGTCTTCGAGCAAGCCGGAGGCTGGCATTGGGGTATCACCATCCCGCGTGCACGGGGGAGCGGATTCAAGCTCATTGCTTTCAGTGAGAAAACCTTCCTGACTGAGAACGCCGCCCGCAGGGACGGGCGTCAAGCGCTGGTCAACCTGGCGGGTAGTGGCACATGCGGCCCACTCGTCACCGAGTCCGCAGGAGAACAACTCTTGTAAGGCCGCTATGCGAAAATCAAAAACCGCCCCTATCGGTCAGGAAGTGACAGCCATGGGCCAGCCTCATACGAACCTTACGGCACCGCTCCTTACCGTCGACTCGACACTATGGTTTTCGGCCTACGCTTTCGGTTGGGGATACTGCGCCTTTGCGCTTCCTGCTGAAACGGTTTGTGAAAAACTCGGCGCTGTGAACGAGACCCCGAAACAATTGATGCTTGCCTTCGAGCTTGGCAAGCGCCGGCTTTTGCAGACTGTGGAGCAGAAAGCGTTGCCGGGTACGGGCGAGCGGATAATGCTTTCGACCGACGATCTCTGACGGCGGACTAACGTGCCGCTGCCTCATGATATTGCGACACCAGGTTCGCGACGCGCGACTGCAAACTTCCGCTGAGGCGTGCAGAGCTGACATTTGACTGTCCGTCTAAATACGCCGACGAGAGGCGGAAGGTGGCCGAGGCTGTGTGAAAACACAAAACTACTCGGTTTTCGGGTGTCGTTTTACCCTTCCCAAGTCACTGCCAAGCCAACACAGCGCGATCTGAAGGGTCGATTTCTTTGAGAACCTTATTCAACGTGCGTTTTCACACAGGTGCGCCGGGAGACCGGCAAGGAGTAAGTGGTGCAAGTCCACTGCGATGAAGGAATAGCGAACCACATCGGCCCCGAGCCGTGCGCAGGCATCCGCGAGGATGTCGGCGAAGCGTCGGCAGGGGTACGTACAGGCCAGCCATTGAGCCACGATAGAAAACTGATTCCGGGTGCCGACGCTGTCTGTGTAGCGGAAGGCAAAACGTCTGAGCGCGCAAACGCGAGCGCTCGGATGACCCGGCGTGGTCGTAGAACCTGGCATGTGCGCACGCTCCTTGTTCGGGAACCGGGAGATCTCCAGTCTGGCCTGTCGCAGGATGGACAGGTCCGCATCGGGAAGGCGAGGAGCCGTAGCCGATGATGAACGGACGGGAGAAGTCAGACTCCGCCATAGTAGCGATGAAGCCCGCGAACAAGGCTGGGGAACCAGCTGCGGAGTGGGTGGAGCCAAGGGCGGGGACCAAGGGGAACACGGGTCAGCCACACACGCACCGGGCGCAGAACCGGGCAAGCGTGCCACAGGGGCTGGAACGTGTACGGCAAGCTGCAAGACAGCGGAAGAAGGAGCGGTTCACTGCGCTTCTACACCACGTCACGGTTGACCGACTTCGGATGGCATTCTTTGCGCTCAAACGCAATGCGGCTCCCGGAGTGGATGGCCTGACGTGGCGGTACTACGAGGCAGGACTGGAAGAGCATCTCCAGCGCCTGTTCGCGCAGGTACAGAGCGGAGCGTACCGGGCACTGCCTGTTCGGCGACAGTACATACCGAAGCCGGACGGCAAACAGCGCCCGCTGGGGATTGCCGCGCTGGAAGACAAGATCGTCCAGCGTGCGGTGGTGGAAGTGCTGAACGCGATATACGAGGAAGACTTTCTTGGTTTCTCGTACGGGTTTCGGCCCGCGCGTAGTCAACATGATGCGCTGGATGCGTTGGCGACGGCCATCACCCACACCCCGGTGAACTGGATTCTGGACGCGGATCTTCGGAGCTTCTTCGACTCGGTTAGCCAGAGTTGGCTAGTCCGTTTCATTGAGCACCGGATCGGCGACCAGCGCATCATCCGCCTTGTGCGCAAGTGGCTCAAGGCGGGTGTTCTGGAAGACGGAGAGCTGAGCGTCAGTGAGACCGGTACACCACAGGGATCAGTGGCTTCACCGCTGTTCGCGAATGTGTACCTGCACTACGTCTTTGATCTCTGGGCCAACCGGTGGCGACGGCGGGAAGCAAAGGGCAACGTGATCATCCTGCGGTATGCGGATGACATCGTTGTCGGCTTCGAGCACGAAGCCGACGCGCGGCGCTTCTGGGACGCGATGCGATCGAGGCTGGAAGAGTTCTCGCTTGAGCTACATCCGGACAAGACGAGGCTGCTGGAGTTCGGCCGCTATGCAGCGGTCAACCGTAAGCGTCATTTCGTGGCCGCATGGACAGAGCTGAAGCCGGTGTCCAAAGTGATGTCCGTTACTTCAAGTGATGGGGACTACTTTGGACACACGGAATGCGCGATCATCGAACCGCAAGGGCCGACCGAACTACACACCAGAGTACCGGCGGCAAGTTGCCGTCGCGGCCTGCGAGCCGGGTATTTCGGTGGCCAAGCTCGCGCAGGCGCACGGACTGAATCCGAATATGGTGTTCAAGTGGCGCCGGCAACTGCGGGCGGGCCTGTTTGAAGGGGTGGCGCACAGCGCAGCGGTGTTGCTGCCCGTAGCGCTACCTGATGCACCGACCGGCGATGCCGCAGACCCGGCGTCGCTCGCTCTACAGCCTGTCGAGCCACATCGCGAGAGCGTACCGGCAGCGTCGGGCATCGAGATCGAACTGAACGGTGCCCGTGTACGCGTCACGGGCATGGTCGACCCCGTGCAGCTGCGCCTCGTGCTGCGCTGCCTGATGCCAGCATGATTACGCCGCCAGGCGGTACCCGCGTATGGCTGGCAGCGGGCGTTACCGATATGCGCCGTGGCATGGATGGACTTGCCGCGCTGGTGCAGTCAGCACTCGGACGTGATCCCTTCTCGGGGCACATCTTCCTGTTTCGTGGGCGTCGCGGTGACCTCATCAAGATTTTATGGTGGAGCGGTGACGGCATGAACCTGTACGCGAAGCGACTCGAGCGTGGACGTTTCGTGTGGCCGCAGGCGGACTCGGGAACAGTCCATCTGTCAGCCGCCCAACTGTCGATGCTGCTCGAGGGGATTGACTGGCGGCATCCAGAGCGGACGTGGCAGCCGACGCACGCCGCGTAACGCCGGGTGCGGGAACGCACAAGCGCGTGGGCTTCATTTACACTGGCATGCATGCCAGCCAATCATCTGCCCGATGACATCGCCGCTCTCAAGCGCATCGTCGCCTCGCGCGACGAGACCATCGCGCAGTTGCTGGCCGAGATCTCGCGACTGAAGCGATGGCAGTATGGCCGCTCATCGGAGCGCATGACAGAACTGATGGACCAGTTGCAGCTCGCGCTCGGTGAGCTGCCTGTTCCTGAACCAGATATGGCAGCACCGGCGAAGGCGCCTGATGCCGACGCGACTGCGGATACGTCGGCCACCACGAACCTTATTCCACTGCGCCGCAAACCGCGGCACTTCCCTGCCCATTTACCTCGCGATACGGTTGTTCATGCGCCGTCAAACTGCGGATGCCCGGAATGCGGCAAACAGATGCGTGCGCTCGGCGAAGACGTCTCGGAGGTGCTCGACTATGTGCCCGGCTACTTCAAGGTACTGCGTCACGTACGTCCGAAGCTGAGCTGCCCGCGCTGTGCTGCAGTGGTGCAGGAGCCTGCACCTTCGCGACCGATAGCGCGCTCGATGGCGGGTGCCGGGCTGCTCGCGCAGGTCGTCGTCGCGAAGTACGCTGACCATATGCCGCTGTACCGGCAGGCCGGCATCTATCGCCGCGCGGGCATCGAACTGGACCGGGCAACACTGGCATCGTGGATTCGTGAAGCGGCTGCGCTGCTGCAACCGCTGTCCGATGCGCTCGGTGGTTACGTGCGCGCCGCAGACAAGATCCATACCGACGACACGCCCGTGCCGGTGCTGGAGCCGGGGCGTGGCAAGACACGCACGGCGCGCCTGTGGACCTATGTGCGCGATGACCGCCCGGCAGGGAGCCGCGCGCCGCCAGCGGTCTGGTACAGGTACTCACCCGACCGCAAAGGTGAACGACCTCGGGAACATCTGGCGGGCTACACGGGAATCCTGCAGGCAGATGCCTTCAG
Organism: Paraburkholderia terricola; assembly: GCF_003330825.1. Lineage (NCBI taxonomy): Bacteria > Pseudomonadati > Pseudomonadota > Betaproteobacteria > Burkholderiales > Burkholderiaceae > Paraburkholderia > Paraburkholderia terricola. Next base: position 267,320 of record NZ_CP024942.1, on the reverse strand, counting down.
CGGGTATGACGCGCTATATCGTGACGGCACGGTCATCGAGGCCGGGTGCTGGGCGCATGCGCGGCGCAAGTTCTACGACCTGTACAAGCTGGACAGCTCACCAATTGCCGAGGAAGCACTGCGCCGCATTGGGGCGCTGTATGCCGTTGAACGCGAGGTTCGCGGCCAGACGCCGGACGTGCGCCTGTCTGCGCGTCAGCTGCGCTCGGCCCCATTGCTCGCTGAACTGAAGGCCTGGTTCGAACACACGCTGTCACAGGTATCGACGAAATCGGGGCTGGCGAAGGCGATCAGATACTCGCTGGGACACTGGCATGCACTCATACGCTATTGTGAAGACGGGCGCGTCGAGGTGGACAACAATACGGCGGAGCGCGCGATCAGGCCGCTGGTTCTCGGCAGGCGCAATTATCTGTTCGCAGGCTCCGACGGCGGTGGCCAAAGCGCGGCGGTGATCTATAGCCTGATCGGTACGGCGCGCCTGAACAGCATCGAGCCGTTTGCCTACCTGCGCACGGTGTTTGAGCGCATCGCCGATCATCCCATCAACCGCATCGACGAGTTGCTGCCGTGGCGCCTGATGCCGGCTGCACACATCGAGCAGCAAGCCGCCTGACAATCAAGCCGATGGTCCAACCCCGCAAACCTGCCGTGCGCCTGGTCAAGGCGCCAGTGCCCGATTACGTACTGCGCGCTGAGCTGAAGTACATCAAGCCGGCGATCTGGCGACGAATCATCGTTCCCGGCTCGATCCGGCTGGACAAGCTGCATGTCGTGCTGCAACTGGCCATGGGCTGGGAAGGCGGGCACCTGCACGAGTTCGTCTTCGGCGAAACCAACTATGGTGAACCTGATGACTTCGGATTCCAGAGCAATCCACCGATGCTCAATGAAGCACGGGTCACGCTGGCGAAGGCGCTGGGCGGGCTGAAATCATTCACCTATATCTACGACTACGGTGACAACTGGCAGCATCGGATCAAGGTCGAGAAGGCGCTGGTGCCTGATCCAGACATGAGCCGGCCGCTATGCCTAGACGGGCAGAATGCGTGTCCGCCGGAAGACGTCGGTGGAGTGCCAGGATATGCCGACTTCCTCGAAGCGATCACCGATCCGACGCACGAGGAGCACGACCACTTCCTCGAGTGGTGTGGCGGCAGCTTCGATCCCGCCGCCTTCGATCTCGTGCTCGCGAATCAGCGGCTCTCAGAGGTCAAGTTCTGATCGTCAAGACGGCCTCAGATTGACGCTTACGGTCAACCGCCAGAGTCGGGGTCTTGGCCGACCGGAGACCTTCACCTTTCTGGGTTTCATCTTCATCTGCGGCAGATCCCGTCGCGGGGCTTTCCAGTTACAGCGGAAGACCCGAGGGGATCGCATGCGGGCGAGACTCAGGCAGATCAAGGAGGCGCTACGGAAGCGCATGCACGAACCGATTCCAGTGCAAGGGCAATGGCTCAGGCAGGTGGTTCGCGGATACTTCGCGTATCACGCGGTGCCTACCAACTCGCGGGCACTCGTCGCATTCCGACATCACGTCACCGATCTATGGCGGCGCACGCTCCGGCGGCGTAGTCAGAAGGACGCCATGACGTGGGAGCGAATGCGACGAATCGCCAATGCCTGGCTTCCGCCCCCTCGAATCCTTCATCCGTGGCCTGATCGGCGCTTCGCCGTCAAACACCCGAGGTAGGAGCCCGGTGCCCGAATTGGGCACGCCGGGATCTGTGCGGGGGGTGCTCAGTAATGGGCATCCCTACCGCAATCCTCGGCCGGAGACTGACCGCACTTTTGAGGACAGTGCTCCCTAGCACTTCGCCGCGACCATAGCTCCGGTCTCGATATCGATGTAATGCTCCAACCAGTTCCTCGGGTCTCCCAAATAGATATTCGAGAGTTGGGGTAATCGAAATCATTCAACTGGTTTTGCGGTTGAAAATTGATGACGTGAACGGCACACCGGCCTGGCGAAGAACCTGAGTGCCAGACAGGCTTTTCGCAGCCGACCCACTGTGAAGGATCGTCAGGCGCGAATCTCATCGTGGCGCAGGGAGCAATCCCCACAACGACGCCGAATAGATTTAGAAGCTGTTGCGAAATTAAGTTTTGGGTCTGTTAACTTTTCTGACTTGGTGTTAACTTCTTGTCTTGTTTTGCCTGACAGGAAGCAATGCCTAAAGAACTCATAGACGACGAATTGTGGTCACTCATCGAACCGCTTCTGCCCGCGCGAGCACCGCGCAATCGCCAGTACGCGGGCCGCAAACCGACGCCAGACCGAGCAGTGCTGACTGGCATCGTGTTCGTGCTGCGCTCGGGCATTGCGTGGAACCTGCTGCCGCAGGAAATGGGTTGCGGCTCAGGCACCGCCTGCTGGCGACGGCTCGTCGCATGGCAGAAGGCCGGTGTCTGGCAACGTATCCACGAAACGCTGCTGGCCGAACTGCGCCGCCGTGGCGAAATCGACTTAACGCGTGCCATCGTCGACAGCTCATCAATTCGCGCCATGCTGGCGGGAAAAAAACCGGCCCGAATCCCACGGACCGGCGCAAGCTCGGCAGCAAGCACCACCTCATCGTCGACGCGCAAGGCATCCCGCTCGCGGTCATCCTGACCGGCGCAAACCGCCACGACATTACGCAGCTCGATGCACTGGTCCAGGCCATTCCACATATCCGGGGCAAACGGGGACGTCCCCTGCACAAGCCGCAAATCGTTCAGGGCGACCGGGGCTACAGTTCCGAGCCACATCGGCAGCGCTTGCGCGAACGTGGCATCACGCCCGTGCTCGCAAAAATTGGCTCGCCCCATGGCAGCGGACTCGGCAAAACGCGTTGGCAAGTCGAGCGCTCGATTGCCTGGCTTCACTCGTTTCGACGCCTGAAGATTCGCTATGAACGCTACGCCCATATCCACGAGGCTTTCCTCTCGTTAGCTTGCGCCTTGATTTGCTGGACGCGCCTCAAGCCTTGGTTTAACTAATTTCGCAACAGCTTCTTAAGCAAGCCGACTCTCCATCGAAGATCAGGGTTGCAAAAATGGGGTGGACCATAGATTTGGCACATTGATGCCGTTCGGTTCTGGAGGCCCTCAATCATGCCCAGCTCCCCGAAGGGAGGGCGGTGACCATTCCGTCTCGACACCGAGACGGCCGGGGCGCCGCCCTGGCTGCCTCCGAATCTCCAGATAGCATCGGCAACGAGCGTTCGCTGCGCCCGAGCCGCTGGGCGGCGACAATGACTACGTCCGGTCGTGTTGCCTCACGGGATGATGTTACTCCCGGGTAGTTGTCACGGACCCGTTGTTTTGCGGTGAAGGCTGGCGCTGCGTAGCGGCGCCAGCCTTCACCGCATCCGCATCCGCATCCGCATGACCAAGTATCCTTGTGACCAGTTCTCTCGCACGGTTCGATCGCCATGCCTTCACACGGCGCTGCAGGGTCCGAAGCTGGGCACTGGAATACATCGCCGGAGCCATCGCGACGAGGCGTTCATGCAGCTTCTTCGCCGTAATCCCGGGCTCGCTCTCAAGCCATTGCTGTATGGTCGGCCACGTATGCTCGAACGGATCTTCACGGCTGCGCCAGGTGTGTGCGACGTGCGCCTTTCGGCGATGCGTCGCTCGAACCTCTCCTTCGTGCCATGCTGTTCCAAGACTCGCCAGGAAGTTAGCGAGGGGGATTTGATCGGCCGTTTGTGTTTCCATCGGCGCCGTACCCGATGCGCTGCATCGTGCGACGCGCTGCTGTGCTTCGCGCATGCGGCGCAATAAGTCCAATGGATCTAGCGCCCGAAACCGCGTACGCAACCTGCGCTTGGTTGACTCGGGTATCGACGCCGATCGCAAGACCCGCTCAAGGGGAGTCAGAGGCGCTTCGTAGCGCTTGGTCACCCGTGCACCATGGCGTGTTTTCGATTTCAGCTTGAATGACGGCTGGAAGAAGTTGATGTACAGCCGCGACACCTCATAGAGGGAAGCGAGGGTTTCGGTAGCATCAAGTCCACGCAACTGGCCATACCCCACGAGGCGGCGCACGATTGAGCCATTCTTCTGCTCAACCCAGGCCTGGTCGTTCTTCTTGTAGGGTCGCGAGCGGGTCAGTTCGATACCCGTCGCTTTGCAGAAATCGAATATGGCCTCGTTCATGAAGGCGCTATCGTTATCGCAATCGATACCGCGCAGCGGAAACGGCAAGGCACGGCTAACGCGCTCGATGTGCTCAAGAACGAATGCACCGCTGCGATAGGGCATGGCCAGGCACTCGGTCCATCCGGTCGCGATGTCTGTCATCACGAAGCTGTGCACGAAGTCGCCGTCGATCTTGGTGCCACCGCAATGCTCGACGAAATCCACCTCGAGATAGCCGGGTAGCGGATCTCTCCAGTCGGCGAACGTGCGGATCGGCACCGCGCGGCGAATTGCGTTGCCGACTCCACCAGCGCGCCGGCGCTGACCGGCGAAGGCCTGTTCGCGGACGTCACGCAGCAGCCGGTCAATGGTCGCGGCGCTGATCTGGTCCATGCGTTGGCGCAGTTGCTTCGATAGGGTCAGGTGACCATGCCGGGTCATCGAGTCGATCAGCGTAGGGATGAGCGCCTTCAGGCGCTTGCCGCAGATCCGGTCGGCGGCTTCCCATAGCGTGATCAGGGCATCCCGCACCTCATCGTCATACCGCCGTTGCGGGCCGGGCCTCGCGCTCGGAGGTTGAGGCTCCCGGCACAGAACGCGGATCGCGTGCTTGCGGTGATAGCCGGTTACCTGAACAAACTCGTCCAGTATCTCGCGCTTCTCATTCCGGTCCGAACGGCGGTACCGCTCACCGACTGCCTCGGTCAATTCCCGTCGTGTTGTCATGCTGAGCTGCCTCGCCATAAGTCGCTCCCGCCAGCATTCTGACGGGTAGCAAATTACATGAGGCAACGACCCTGGCTCGGTAACAAAAAACCTGAGTCAATGCGCCGGACGTCCTGCTTGACGCTATCCACGAGCCGCGTTCTTCACCGGAGTATCACTTCAGTCTAGCGAGTGCGAAACACAGCGACAGCAGCGCGCAGCTGCTGAGCCTGATCTTCTAACGACCCGGCGGCGGCCGCGGCCTCCTCAACGAGGGCCGCATTCTGCTGCGTGATCTGGTCCATCTGGGCAATGGCCTGATTCACCTGCTCAATGCCGCGAGTCTGCTCGTGCGACGCTGCCGCGATCTCGCCCATGATGTCAGTTAAGCGCTGGATCGCCGACCCGACGTTCTGCATGGTTTCGACGAGGTCGGCAGCACCATCCTTGCGCGCAAAAACGAACTCGGTAAGCTGCTGGCACGCGAGGAAGGAAAAACGCTCGCCGAAGCAGTCGGCGAAGTGGGACGCGCCGGACAGATTTTCAAATTTTTCGCGGGCGAGGCATTGCGGGTCGGCGGCGAGATCGTGCCGTCCGTTCGCCCGGGACTGACGCTTGAAGTCACACGCGAACCGCTGGGCGTCATCGGTCTGATTACGCCGTGGAACTTCCCGATCGCTATTCCCGCCTGGAAGATCGCGGCTGCACTCGCGTATGGAAACTGCGTCGTCATCAAGCCGGCGGAACTCGTGCCGGGCAGCGTATGGGAACTCGTCCGGATCGTCGCCGAAAGCGGTGCACCCGCGGGCGTAATCAACCTCGTCATGGGCACGGGTTCGATCGTCGGCGAAACACTCGTCACATCAGCTGACGTGGATGCCATCAGCTTCACGGGCTCGGTTGCGACCGGCCAGGCGATCGCCGCGAAATGCGTCGCCACCGGGAAGAAGTTCCAGTTCGAGATGGGTGGCAAGAACCCGATGGTAGTGCTCGACGATGCGGATCTGGACGTCGCGGTCGAGGCCTGCATCAACGGCGCCTTCTACTCCACCGGCCAGCGTTGTACCGCATCGAGCCGCCTGATCGTGACGGGCGGCATCCACGACCGTTTCGTCGAGGCCATGCAGGCGCGCAGGCGCAGTCTCAGGATTGGTAACGCGCTGGACGCGGCGACGCAGATCGGTCCCGTTGTCGATGCCAAACAGCTGGAACAGGACGAGCGTTATATCGAACTCGCACGCACCGAAGGTGGTTCGGTGTTTGGCGGTGGACGTGCTACCTCGGCAACCGAAGGATTCTTCCTGGCGCCGGCTCTCGTGACCAACACGACGTCGACGATGACGATCAACAGGGAGGAAGTGTTCGGTCCAATCGCTTCCGTCATCAAGGTCGCGCATTACGAGGAAGCGCTTGCCGTAGCCAACGACTCACCATTCGGCCTTTCCGCCGGCATCTGCACCACGTCGCTGGCATATGCGAGCCATTTCAAGCGCCACATACAGGCCGGCATGGTGATGATCAATACGCCGACAGCGGGCGTCGATTACCACGTTCCGTTCGGCGGGCGCAAAGGTTCGAGCCTGGGTCCGCGTGAACAAGGCACCTATGCGCGCGAGTTCTATACGACTGTGAAAACCGCTTACATCGCTCCTGGAAATGTTTGAGGAAGCGGTGAAATAGCGCGAACCGGCAGTATCAAGGAGGTGCTCGAGTTCTCGCTGCACTCACCACGACTGCACGGTAACCGGCTGCCCGTCAGCCGGTTACCCGCCAGTTAACATGCGCAAACAAGCAGTTCTAGCGAGAACACATTCGACGGCGGCAGGTTACGAAGTGGATGTCCGCGTTGAAGGTCCGTTGACCGGTATGGAGCAGCCACTTGAATGACGATCTTTGCGCAACCGCGAAAGGCTGTTTATGGCCGCGCGCTGCCTCATGCAAAAGGCATGCGCACTTGAACCTCGCAAGCCTGTGATCGGCAGCACGCGACCCACTGCCGCCGGTCGCGCCGTCGAGCACTCAAGGGCAGCTAACGGAGTGGTCTGAACCGCCCCGGATTTTGTGGAGGCTCCAACTCTTGAGAGTGATTCATCGGGTTTTTGCCCGACCCCGAAGGATGAAGCGCACGACTGCTGCAGGCGGATCTGGGAAGGAATACGATCATGAGGCAGCGGTGGTCGAGGTCGGCCCATTATCTGGTGCACTGAGCCCGTTTGAGAGTTGGACCCGCAACCCTGCGAGCACCCCGAATTGTGACCGAGGGCACATGTTGCCCTGCCGGAGCACGCTTACCAGAATCCGATAACGAGGGTTGTCGCCGCTGCCATTCTCTATCTTGCAGGAGGGCAGCATGCAGGTACTCTATCCGCGCTGTGCAGGACTGGACATCCATAAGGACATCATCGTCGCCTGCGTCCGTTGTGTGTCTGCGCCAGCGCATCATGAAGTGCAGAGCTTCTGCAGTACCACGAAGGGGTTGCTGGCGCTGTCGGACTGGCTGGCCGCCCATGGCTGTTCCCACGTGGCCATGGAAGCCACCGGCGTTTACTGGAAACCAGTGTGGCACGTGCTCGAGGGCTCCTTCGAACTCGTGCTGGGCAACGCTGCGCATATCCGGAACGTGCCGGGCCGTAAAACCGATGTGAATGACGCGACGTGGATCGCGGACCTGCTCGCACATGGGCTGATCCGCTCAAGCTTCGTTCCGCCTGCGGCGATCCAGGAGTTACGTGATCTGACACGCACACGCAAACAACTGACGCGTGAGATCGCCCAGCATTGTCTGCGTATCCAGAAGCTGCTCGAGGATGCCAATCTCAAACTGGGCAGCGTCCTTTCTGACGTACTTGGCGGCAGCGGGCGCGCGATCCTGAAGGCTATCATCTCGGGCGAGAACAATCCGGTGCTGCTCGCGGCACTTGCGCAAGGTCACGCGCGCAAGAAGACGGGTGAACTACGCGAAGCATTGCGCGGACGCATAACGTCCCATCACCGTACGATGCTCGCGCTCCATTTGCAGCTCATCGACGCCCTTGAGCACGCGCTGACTGATCTGGATGCGGCGGTGGGACTCGCGCTGACGCCAATCCGGCAGCACGTTCAACTGCTGAAAACCATTCCCGGCGTCGGTGACCTGACCGCCCGGGTCCTGGTGGCCGAGATTGGCGTCGACATGATGCGCTTTCCCGATTCCGCTCACCTCATATCGTGGGCTGGACTGTGTCCCCGCAATGACGAGAGCGCCGGTAAGCGCCGCAGTACGCGCGTTCGCAAGAGCGGCACATGGCTCAAGACGGCACTCGTGACTGCCGCATGGGCCGCAGTACGTACGAAGAACAGCTACCTGTTCGCCCAGTTTACTCGCATCAAGGCGCGGCGCGGCTCAAAGAAGGCAATCATCGCAGTGGCTGCATCAATGCTCACGGCAGCGTGGCACTTGCTTCGTAATGGAGTGGAATATGCAGATCTCGGTGCAGACTATTTCGCCCGGCATGACATGCAGAACACCGTCAAGCGATTGCTAAAACGCCTCACGGATCTTGGATATCCGGTGCAGCCAGCTTCTCCGTCATAAGGGCTTCTTACCAGAATGGAGCCATGAACAAGAAGGTAACCAAGTTTTCCCCGGAAGTCCGGGAGCGCGCAGTGCGTCTGGTGCGCGAGCAGCGTAGCGAACATCCGTCGATGTGGGCGGCGGTCGAATCGATTGCGCCGATGATCGGCTGCACACCGCAGACACTGCACGAGTGGGTCAAGCGCGACCAGGTCGACCACGGTGAGCGCGATGGCGTGACCTCAGACGAGCGCGAGCGCCTCAAGGCCTTGGAGCGCGAAGTCAAGGAGTTGCGTCGTGCCAACGAGATTCTCAAGGTCGCGAGCGCGTTTTTCGCCCAGGCGGAGCTCGACCGCCGTTTCAAGTCCTGAAGGCCTTTATCGATCAGCATCGCGACACCTTCGGGGTCGAGCCGATCTGCAAGGTCTTGCGGATTGCCCCGTCGGGCTACCGACGCCATGCCGCGCAGCTTCGTGATCCGTCGCGGCGCTCTGTTCGCGCAATCCGCGATGAACGTCTGCGGCCGGAGATCGAGCGTGTGTGGCGGGCCAACATGCAGGTCTACGGCGCCGATAAAGTCTGGAAGCAGATGAACCGGGAGCGTATCGTGGTGGCGCGCTGCACGGTCGAACGGTTGATGAAGCAACTGGGTTTGCGCGGCGTGATGCGAGGCAAGCGTGTTCGCACGACTGTTCCTGATGCCATAGCCCCGCGCCCGCTCGATCGGGTCAATCGCCAGTTCAAGGCGGCACGGCCGAACCAGCTCTGGGTTTCGGATTTCACCTACGTTTCGACGTGGCAGGGCTGGCTGTACGTGGCCTTCGTGATCGACGTGTTCGCTCGCCGTATTGTCGGCTGGCGCGTCAGCACCTCGATGACCACGGACTTCGTTCTGGATGCACTTGAACAGGCGCTTTACGCGCGACGCCCGGGCGACGACGGGGCCTTGATACACCATTCGGACAGAGGGTCCCAAGGCGGATTCAACCGGTCGTCGCAACACCTTAAACTAAGGAGGTGTTGCCATGGTTCAAAGTGCAAAGCGGGTGTATCAGTTGACAGGGCGAGCAGCGATGTACTCACCGGGTGCGCCGTCGCTTGGAAATGAGGTCGAGCGTCGCTTTTGGCTACAGATCGGAACCGGCATTACAAGCGAGAAAGCAGCGGAGGCGGTCGGCGTGTCTCAGGCGGTAGGCTCGCGCTGGTTCCGCTATCGTGGCGGCATGCCACTATTCATGTCGAAACCTATCGCTGGTCGATACTTGTCGTTCGCTGAGCGAGAAGAGATAGCATTGCTTTCTATTCAAGACATCGGTGTACGCGAAATCGCCCGCCGCATCGGACGCAGTCCATCAACCGTTTCAAGAGAGCTTACCCGCAATGCGGCGACACGTGGTGGGTACCTCGAGTATCGTGCTTCGGTCGCGCAGTGGAAGGCGGAGCGGATCGCCAAACGACCAAAGCCGGCGAAGCTAACGAGTAATGCACGGCTGCTCCAATACGTACGGGAGCGTTTGGAGGGCAAGGTGCGTGACGCGGATGGCCGTGATATTGCAGGTCCCAGGCAGGCGCCCTTCAAGGGGCGCAATAAACCACATCGCGGGGACCGAAAGTGGGTCAACGGCTGGTCACCCGAGCAAATTGCTAATCGATTGAAGGCCGATTTCCCGGATGATGAATCTATGCGCATCTCTCACGAAGCCATTTATCAAGCCCTCTATATTCAAGGGCGCGGTGCACTCAAGCGGGAGCTGGTGGGTTGCCTTCGCACCGGGCGTGCCTTGCGCGTTCCCCGAGCGAGAGCGCGTGCCAAGGCATGGGCGCATGTCAGCGAGGAGGTGATGATTTCCAGCCGGCCTGCAGAGGTGCAAGATCGTGCTGTGCCGGGCCATTGGGAGGGAGATCTGATTATCGGTTTAAATCGATCAGCCATCGGCACGTTGGTGGAGAGATCAAGCCGCTTTACGATGCTCGTGCACTTGCCTCGCGAGAAAGGCTATGGGGTGATCCCACGCACGAAGAACGGGCCCGCGCTCGCCGGCTATGGAGCTGTCACGATGGCCAACGCACTCAAGAAGACTGTGGGGGACTTACCTGCTCAGTTGTGGCGATCACTGACATGGGATCGTGGCAAAGAGCTGGCCGATCACGCACGCTTTACTATTGAGTCGGGCGTGAAGAGTCGGGCGTGAAGGTCTTCTTCGCCGACCCGCACAGTCCATGGCAGCGTGGTACGAACGAAAACACCAATGGCCTTCTAAGACAGTACTTTCCAAAGGGCACGGACCTGTCCAGATGGAGTGTTCAAGAGCTCCAGGCAGTTGCTAACACGTTAAACGCAAGGCCCCGGAAAACGCTCGGCTGGAAGACGCCTGCGGAAACCCTGGACGCCTACCTAAAATCCGTTCAACATTCTAGTGTTGCGACGACCGGTTGAATCCGCCCAATACGTCAGCATTCGCTATAGCGAACGGCTGGCCGAAGCGGGCATCGAACCGTCGGTCGGCAGCCGGGGCGACAGCTATGACAACGCCTTGGCTGAAACGATCAACGGCTTGTACAAGGCTGAACTGATTCATCGCCGCGCCTGGAAAACGCGGGAATCCGTTGAACTGGCAACGCTGGAGTGGGTGGCCTGGTTCAATCATCATCGATTGATGGGACCCCTCGGCTATATCCCGCCCGCCGAAGCTGAGGCAAACTACTATCGGCAACTTGAAACAGCTGCCGCTGAACCCGTATTAACTTAAACCAACCAGCCTCCACGATTCCCGGGGCGGTTCAGTCCGGTCAATCAAGCCCGAGTCATTGGGACAATAGTTCGGCCTTTGCCGACATTCGAGTGTCGGCGTTCGTCAGGCGGCTACGGATCGCCTTCCTGTCATTCGCATGTCGGCGCGGCGAATGACCGGTCTCACCGCAAGCGGATGCGTACTTGCGGCCCAAACCGGTCAAGCGAAGTCCCAGCCGGAATGCCATAAAACAGTAGGTCGCGAACCTGTGGCGTGCGACGCCTCTCGCCTCGCCTCCCTTACCACACTGTTCGAACGAGCGTCTCAATGAGCTGGCGTTGAGGATGCTCGACGCCCTGAAGCCCGTCGAGCATGCAACCCTCACGCAGCCTTAGCAAAGCACCAGGATTTTCCACCGCTTACGGATGCCGCGCCACTGCGTACACTGATCAGAAATGATCTGGCTGAACTTCCTCAATACGAAGCGTGCGGAGGCAAACGTGACTTTGCAACAACTGGAGACGTTTTTCTGGACGGTAACGCTAGGCAGTTTTTCGGCGGCTGCCGAGAGGTTGTATGCTACACAGTCCGCAGTGTCCATGCGGGTGCGCGAACTCGAGCGCACGCTTGGCGTTGAGCTATTCGATCGTACCCACAGAACGGCACGGCTCACGCCGAGGGGACGAGAGCTGATGGAATACGCCAGCCGAATTCTCGATTTGTCGACAGAACTCGAGCATCGCATCGCTGCGCCGGAATCGATGTTCGGCACGGTGCGTTTTGGTGTCGCCGAAGTCATTACGACAACGTGGTTGCCTGAACTGATACGCACCATCGCGGAGCGCTATCCCAACGTACGCCTTGAAATTGAGGAGGCGCTCACAGCAGAGCTCATGGAAAGCCTTGCGCAAGCCGAACTTGAGCTTGTCCTTGCGCCCGGTCACTCGCGTGCGCAAGAGCTCTCGACGTTGTCGCTCGGCGCGGTTGCCTTCGAGTGGATGGCGAGCCCTGCGTTGGGGCTTGAGGATCGCGTATACGGCCCGGCAGAGCTGGCGGGCTACCCGATCATCGGGATGAAGCCGAAGTCATTTCACTATTCGGCGATCGAGGACTGGTTCCAGAATGAACATGTGCGCGGCCGTTATCTCGCGCGCTGCAAAAGCGTAGCAGTGGCGGCTTCAATGACGATGGCTGGTATGGGCGTCGCGTACCTGCCAGCAAAACATTACGCGGGCGAAATAGAAAGTGGCAGGCTTAAAATCGTCACAACGTCTCCACGACTCGAACCTGTCCAGTTTGTCGCCGTTTTCCCCCAGGGACACTCCTTCTCGCTGGCCCGGACTGTGGCTGAACTCGCCCGCGAGGTGAGCACTTTCGACAGACAATAGGTGTCCGCAATATGTTGCATTGCGTCAAATAAGTTCAAGAAAGTTGATGTATGCACTCGAAAATTACTCGCTTGTCCTTATAAGTCGACGCCTCTACTCTTTCTCTAAAGCAACGGCGCGCTGATCGACACGATCCGAGCCACCGAAGTTGCCATCCAGAGCAGCATATGGAGGAAGACATGAATGCAATCACTCTGCACGAAGCCCCACTCGTGCGCCAGGATTCTATTGCGCCCTCGAAACTGCAGGTGCGCGTGCAGTCCGTCTCCTATCTGGCGGACGACATCAATGCGTTCGAATTTGTTAGCGTGGACAGCGACACGTTACCTGCGTTTACCCCGGGTTCGCATATTGACGTTCATTTACCCGACGGCGCGATTCGCCAGTATTCGCTGTGCAATCCATCCACAGAGCGTCATCGTTATGTGATTGCCGTGCTGCGTGATCCGCTCGGCCGAGGCGGATCAGTGGCGATGCACGATGTGTTACGAGCCGGGCAGATCGTCACTGTGTCCGCGCCCCGTAATCATTTTGCATTGTCGAATTCAGCCACCCGACATATCTTCATCGCTGGCGGGATTGGAATCACACCGCTCATGTCGATGGTCGCCGAAGTTCAGCGTCGCGGCGAAGCATTTCATCTGCACTATTGCGCCCGCACGCCGCAACGAACCGCTTTCACGCGTGAATTGTGCGGTCTTGTTGCCAGCGGGCTAGCGTCGATCCACTACGACAACGGCGACCCCAGCAAGGGACTCGATCTGAAGGCGACTCTGCAAAGCCGTCCAGATGGTGCGCATTTGTACTACTGCGGCCCAGCAGGACTCGTGGACGCTATCGAAGCGGCAAGCGGACACTGGCCGCGCGACGCTGTCCATTGCGAGCGTTTCTCCGCATCGGGCTCGCCGGTGCGGACAGCTGGCGACGATCCCGACACGCCGTTCGAAGTCGAACTGGCGCGCTCGAAGAAGCGCCTTACCGTGCATCCGGGTGAGACGATCGTCGATGCGCTGAAACTGCAAGGAGTCGAAGTCGACACCTCGTGCTGCGAAGGCTATTGCGGCACATGCATGACCCGCTATCTCTCGGGTGACCCACTTCACCGCGACTCGGTGCTCGATGAAGACGATCGGGAAGAATTCATCATGATCTGCTGCAGTCGTGCAAAGAGCGTGTCAATTGTTCTAGACCTTTAGTTCAGCGCTTCTGGTTCTTCACATTCAGCCGGCGCAGTGCAATGCGCCTGCTCAAAAAAATCCACTGGAGACGGTTTTATCATGAGCACATTCGAATATGTTAAGGATTGCTGGTATCCCATTGGTTTCTCATCCGAGTTTCCCGAGGGTGAATTGCAAGGACACAAGATAGTCGGACGGCCGGTCGTAATGTGGCGCTCCGATAAAGGTGAAGTCGTCGCGTTCGACGACCGTTGCTGCCATAAGCGCTTCCCGCTCTCGCAGAGCAAACTGCTCGACGGCGGACGTTTGGAGTGTGCATACCACGGATTGTGCTACGACACGAGCGGACAATGTATTGCGATTCCTTCCCAGCCGGATAAGGCGATTCCTTCGCAAGCGCGTCTCAGCGTGGTCCCGGTGACGGAACAGGACGGCGTAGTGTGGATCTGGCCGGGCAACCCCGCAGCGGCGCAACGCGTGGCGCCACCGCGCACGCCGGAGATTCTTGAGCCTGCGAATCTTTCGATCGGTTCTCCAGGCCCACTGCACGTGCCCGCCAATTATCTTCTGCTGATCGAAAACCTGCTCGACATCACACATTTCTATCCATTGCACGACGGCAATATCGGCGACAAGGAGAACAGCAAGATTCCGGTGGAACTGGAAGAAGGCGAAAGCGAAGGATATACGTATGTAAAAACCACCCGACACGTCGACAGCTACCAGCAACCGCCGTATCTGAAGGAATGGTTTCTGTACGACACGGTAGAGCGGATTCATACGCATTGCATGGTGACCCCGGGACTCACGCGAGTCGTGATGCGCGTTGCGCCGCCAGGTGAACTCGGAACAGACAAGGAGCGCGGATACACACTGTTGCATCTCCATTTGCCGGTCGACGAGCGCAATCTGGTCTGGCGTTGGTCCGTGTCGTGCAAGAACTGGCACAGAACCTTGAGCGACCCGACGATGCCAACGGCGCAACGCGTCGCGGAAATGTTCCCGGAAGTTGTCGCACAGGATCAGTGGGCGCTGGAACGCCAGCAAACAATGATGGAGTTTCCGGACGACGGATATTCCGAACTCTTCCTCAAGACTGACAAGGCTTTGCGTCGCGCCCGCCAGATCCTGATGGGCCTTCAGCGTAAAGAGCGAGAGTTGCAGATCGTGCCAGCCGATAGACCGACCGCCGTCAAGGAGCCGGTCACGACCTGAATAGCTGTTTCACGTGGACGGCGTGGCGGGTGCCGGCTCCCGCCACGTGCGAGCGAACGTCCGGCGCACCATAAATATTTGGCTCAATGCCTGGAGACAAATCGTGAAAACTCATGAAACTTCGGCGCCGCTAGGCGTCGCATCGCCACCGTCATCGCATGGCCGGCGTGGGGGAAAGTCGTTGATGCAAAGGGCGGTTGGTTCGTGTGTGTACCTCTTCGAACGACTGATGCCCGATCCCTTCGTGATTGTTATCCTGCTGACCATCATGACCGCGTTATTCGCGATAGCGTTCGCGCCGAAAGCCACACCAGACGTAATTCTAAGCGGCTGGTACAAGGGGATTTTTGGCATCTTCACGTTTGCGTTCCAGATGGTGCTAGTGCTTGTGACCGGTTATGCGTTAGCGAGTGCCCCGATCATCAAGTCCGGTCTGGAACGCCTCAGCCGGCTTGCGGTCGGGCCGTGTTCGGCTGTCATTCTGGTGTTTACAGTCGGTGCAATTGCGACGTTCCTCAACTGGGGCTTCGGACTCGTGGTCGGCGCCATGCTCTCGAAGCAGGTGGCAAAGCACGTACGCGTGGACTTCGCCTGGCTCGTCGCAGCGGGCTACAGTTCCTGGGTGCTGTGGGCGTTCACCGGTATGTCCAGTTCGATCGCGTTGTCGATTGCTTCTCCGGGCAATCCTCTGAATCTGGTTGAGCACCATACGCACAGCGTCGTGCCTTTGTCTCATACGGTTTTTTCAACGTGGAATCTGCTGACTGGCTTTGCGGCGATGATGCTAATCCCCGTCATCTTCATTCTGATGCGGCCCGCAGAGGGCGACATCATCGCGGCCGGGCAAGATGCGCTCGAAGCCGCTGACAAGACCCCTGATCTCGGCGACTCGTCGCGAGCAAACTCATTCGCCGGCATGCTCGAAGGCTCTCGTCTGTGTGCGTTGGTGTTCGTCGTGGCGGGCGCGGCGTACCTCGCCATTGAGTGGACGCGTCATGGCGTCAGCCTCGATATCAACACTGTGATTTTTATTTTTTTGCTGGCGGGCTTGTGTCTGCATGGAAGCCCACGTCGCTATGTCGGCGCGGTGACCGAGGCGGCAAAGGTGACCGGTCCGATGCTGCTTCAGTATCCGTTCTATGGCGGAATTATGGGAATCATGGCTGCAACGGGACTCGCGGAAGTGGTTGCCAATGCCTACATCCATGTCGCGTCGACGGCTACGCTGCCGTTCCTTAGCTATCTCGCGTCGGGGTTGATTACTTTGTTTATTCCGAGCGGCGGCGGCCACTGGGCGGTTCAAGGGCCTTTCACCATTCCTGCGGCCATGCATCTAGGCGCATCGTTGCCCGGCACGTCCATGGCGATCGCCGCTGGCGAGATGGCGGGCAGCCTGCTCCAACCATTCTGGGCGATTCCCGTAGTGGCAATCGCGGGCGTCGGCGTGCAGCGGGTGCTTGGCTTCACCCTGGTGATCTTTCTGACGGCCGGGAGCTTTGTCGGATTCGTCTATCTGTTCATCGTGCCGATTTTCGCCGGTACGTGATTCTGCGCACGAGCGCCTACTGACATTCCATGGGAATAGTAATGAATAACCAGCTCGCACTCGAGGGCGTGAGAGTCATCGAGATATGCAATGTGGCAGCGGGGCCGTTCTGCGGCATGCTGTTGGCCGACATGGGCGCAGACGTTGTCAAGATTGAGCATCCGGAAGGCGGGGACTCGTTGCGTTCATGGCCGCCGATCACGGATGGATTCAGCGAGAACTTCGCTTCTTTGAATCGCAACAAGCGTTCGATTACGTTGAACCTCAAAGACGCGGAAGACGTCAGTCTTGCCAAAGCGCTGATAGGTGACTCCGATGTGCTGATCGAAAACAACCGCCCAGGTGTTATGGACCGGTTAGGCCTTGGCTATGCCGCATTTGCAGGCATCAATCCTAGCCTGCTGTATTGCTCCATTTCTGCGTATGGACAGAGTGGGCCGCGATCTCAGGAAGGTGGTTTCGATCTGACCTTGCAGGCGATGAGCGGCATCATGAGTATCACTGGTGAGCCGGGCTGTGCGCCGGTCAAATGCGGTGTGCCCCTAGCCGATTTTTCTGCGGGTTTGTATGCCGCATTTTCGATTGCGGCTGAGTTGCGGCGCGTCGCGCAGTCGGGTCGGGGCTCGCATATCGACATCTCGATGCTTGGTGCGACGCTCGGCATTGCCGCGTTGCAGACGTCGGAGTATTTCGGCAGCGGTCGCGATCCGGTAAAAATGGGCTCGGCTCATCCGCGCAATGCGCCGTACCAGGTGTTTCGTTGCCGTGACGGCTACTTCGGCATGGCCGCCGGCAACAACGCTCTATGGGTCGCTGTATGCCGGGTGCTCGGTCATCCAGAGTGGACCGACGATGACCGCTTCACCACGCCGAGCCATCGCGCGCGTCATCAGGACCAGCTCAGACTCATGCTTGAGACAATCTTTGCCGACGAGCCCGCGCCATTCTGGCTCGAGCGGTTTCGAGCGGCCGGCGTGCCTTGTGCGCCGATCAACAATTATTCGGATGTGCTCGCCGATCCGCAGGTGGAGCACATGCAGTGGGTCCAGCCGCTCACGTTGCCCAACGGCGTCGAGACTCGTACTTTTGGATCGCCGATCAACCTGTCGGGGCACGGCTTGCCAATACGCCGTGCGCCGCCGGGGCTCGGCGAACATTCGGAAGAGATCATTGCCGGTATCACCGCGCGCCATGCAGTGGAGAAACAATGACGGACCAGCTCCAAATCGAGAGAAGCGCGCAATCCTGGGCGTTCACGTTGAACCGTCCCGACAAGATGAATGCGTTGAACTCGCCGCTTGTCGAAGCGCTGTTGCAGGGCGTGGGCGACGCGCATGCGAGTGGCGCCAGAATGCTCGTATTCCAGGGCGTGGGAAGGAACTTCAGTGCGGGCTTCGATCAGGGTGACCTAGATAGCCAGAGCGACGCAGACCTGCTATTGCGACTGGTGAGGGTCGAGACATTGCTTCATCTCGTGGCGTCGTCCCCCTGTCTGACGGTTGCGTTCGCCCATGGACGCAACTTCGGCGCGGGTGTCGATCTCTTTGCGGCATGCCGGCATCGTTATAGCGCGGCCGATGCGAGTTTCCGGATGCCCGGCTTGCGCTTTGGCCTTGTGCTGGGCACGCGGCGTTTTGGCGACGTCGTCGGCTATACAAAGGCTCGCGAAATTCTCGAACAGACCCGGCAGATGAGCGCAACGGAGGCGGCGGATATTGGCCTCGTCACGAGGCTGGTCGAAGCAGACGGACGCGCCGATGCAGTCGCCGAAGCGCTGCAGGTTGCCACACTGCTTGATCCGACGACGCAACAGCATCTGTATCGCGTACTGGAAAGGGAGCGGCCGGATCAGGATCTCGCCGATCTGGTTCGGTCCGCGTCGCGCCCCGGACTCAAATCGCGCATCCTCGCGTACATGAGCGAGCGCTAATGCGCCAGCTTTTTAAAGGTAACCAATGAAAACCAAAGCAGCTATCGCATGGAAAGCCGGCGCCCCGTTGACGATCGAAGAAGTGGATCTGGAAGGGCCGCGCGCCGGTGAAGTGCTGATCGAAGTGAAGGCGACGGGCATCTGCCACACCGACTACTACACGCTCTCCGGCGCCGATCCCGAAGGCATTTTCCCGGCGATTCTCGGCCATGAAGGCGCGGGCGTGATCGTCGATGTCGGTCCCGGCGTCGGCACGCTGAAGAAGGGCGATCACGTGATTCCGCTCTACACGCCGGAATGCCGCCAATGCAAGTTCTGTCTGTCGCGCAAGACCAACCTGTGCCAGGCGATCCGCTCGACGCAAGGCAAGGGGTTGATGCCCGACGCGACCTCGCGTTTCTCGCTGGACGGCAAGCCCTTGTTCCACTACATGGGCACGTCCACGTTTTCGAACTACATCGTCGTGCCCGAAATCGCGGTCGCGAAGGTGCGTGAAGACGCGCCGTTCGACAAGATCTGCTACATCGGCTGCGGCGTGACCACCGGCGTCGGCGCGGTTGTGTATTCGGCGAAGGTCGAGGCGGGCGCGAACGTGGTGGTGTTCGGTCTCGGCGGCATCGGCCTGAACGTGATTCAAGGCGCGAAGATGGTCGGCGCGGACAAGATCATCGGCGTCGATCTGAACCCCGGCCGTGTCGAGTTGGCGAAGAAATTCGGCATGACGCACTTCATCAACCCGAACGACGTCGAGAACGTGGTCGATCACATCGTGCAACTCACCGATGGCGGCGCCGATTACTCGTTCGAATGCATCGGCAACACGAAGGTGATGCGCCAGGCGCTGGAGTGCACGCACAAGGGCTGGGGGCAGTCGTTCATCATCGGCGTGGCGGCGGCGGGCGAGGAGATCAGCACGCGTCCGTTCCAACTGGTGACGGGCCGCGAGTGGAAGGGCTCGGCGTTCGGCGGCGCGCGCGGCCGTACCGACGTGCCGAAGATCGTCGACTGGTACATGGAAGGCAAGATCAATATCGACGACCTGATTACGCACCGTCTTCCGCTCGAGCGCATCAACGAAGGCTTCGATCTGATGAAGAAGGGCGAGTCGATCCGCTCCGTCGTGCTTTATTGACCCGCGTAAAAAGGAGCATCGCGATGCTTGAACTTTTGTCGCAGCATGCCTGCCACGGCGGCGAGCAGCGTATCTACCGGCATGACTCGCAGACCATCGGTCTGCCGATGCGCTTCTCCGTGTATTTGCCGCCGCAGGCCTTGCAGGCCAACGCGAACGTGCCCGCGCTGTTCTATCTCGCGGGACTGACCTGCACGGAAGAGACTTTTCCGATCAAGGCCGGCGCGCAACGCTTCGCCGCGCAGCACGGCATCGCGCTGATCTCGCCGGACACCAGTCCGCGCGGCGCGGGCGTGCCGGGCGAAAGCGCGGCGTGGGACTTCGGGGTGGGCGCGGGCTTTTATGTCGACGCGACGCAGCAGCCGTGGGCGCAGCACTATCGGATGTACTCGTACGTGCGTGACGAGCTGCGCGAGACGGCGCTCGCGAATCTGCCGGTGGACGGCGCGCGCCTCGGCATCTTCGGGCATTCGATGGGCGGTCATGGCGCGTTGATGCTGGCGCTGCGCAATCCTGAGATTTATCGCTCGGTGTCGGCGTTCGCGCCGATTGCCGCGCCTTCGCGTAGCCCGTGGGGCGAGAAGGCGTTCAGCGGTTATCTCGGCGAAGACCGTGCGGCCTGGAAGCAATACGATTCGAGCGAACTGGTCGCGCATGCGCAGCGCAAGTTCGCGCAGGGCATTCTGATCGATCAGGGGCTCGCGGATCAATTCCTCGCCGAGCAACTGAATCCCGATGTGTTCGAGGCCGCCTGCAAGGCCGCGGGGCAGCCGCTGACGTTGCGTCGTCATGCAGGCTACGACCACGGGTATTACTTCATCTCGACTTTCATCGAAGATCACATCGCTCATCACGCGAAAATCTTCTCGACAGAATTGTGCCGTTCAGAAGAAAGAATCCCAACAGGTTAGCAATGCATTTTTCGTCAAACTCAACCCACTCTCACTCTCAAAGGAGACGTATATGGCAGTCTTTACTCACTTGACTTTAGGAACAAACGATCTCAACAAAGCACGTTCGTTTTACGACAGCGTGCTCAGCAAGATCGGGCTGAAGCGCATTGCCGATCTCGGCGACAATGGATCGATCTGGGGCGAGGAAACTCCGTCCTTTTTTGTAGTGAAGCCGGCCGATGGGAACCAAGCGACCGTTGGTAACGGCGTTACCGTTTCTTTCGAAGCGCCCGATCGATCTTCTGTGGATGCGTTCTACGCCACGGCCCTGGATGCCGGCGCTCGCGACGAAGGCGCGGCCGGTCCGCGCGGATGGGCACCAAACGCATATGCAGCCTATGTGCGCGATTTGGACGGTAACAAACTTGCGGTGTATTGCTTCAAGCCGGTCTGAGCGTCCTGTTGCTGCGCCGGCGCGGCATCTATGTATGCCCGCCGGCGATTGCCAGCATTGTCCGTCTCGTTATCAACCCTGTTGGTTGGCGCGGTAGTGTCTCGCCATTTAATTCGCCAACCGGGCCTTGGAAGGCGCGCCGGAACGCGACTTCCTTAAGGAGCTTCTCGGAAGTTCTTCTGTACGTCTGTGCCTTAGGGCGGAGGGAGCCCTTAGGCCGGTGCATGGGCGCTCGCCGCACCAGATCTGCATTTTCTTGCGAGTTACAACAGGTGTTAAATTTTAGTTTTGGTGCCGACGACGAATGGCTGGTCTAGAGCGGGGAGCAGGCATAGCACGGTTAATGTCCGAACGTCAGCTCCGGCCGAGATGTTCGCATTGGATATCGGGCAGTTCCCGGAGTGGACCAGCCGTTCGAGTGTCGGCTCAGCGCGCTGTGCGAGCGGCAGCAAGTGGCCGAACCCGGAAATTCTCCTACCGCCCGTCAGTCACCTATCCAACCTCGGCGCGAATTTCCCTTGTCGACCCGTTGCGGTCAACGCACGAGAGGTTTCTAACGTCCGCTACCTATATGTCAGCGGACGGACGCGTCAGGGGGATCGCCAACAAGCCAGGCGCCACACAACGTGTCTCACTGGCTGTGCGCCGGTGCGAAAGCGAACGCCCCTTGGGGATACGACTCCAATGGAGTGTCGTCCGCGCAGTACGAGAACTCGCGATTCACACGCTCGCTGTCGCCATAGATTTTGGACATAACTTCGCACATCCTCTTCGGATGAAGACTAACCACTCCGAACGGCGGCGCAGCACTCTGCACGTGCCGTCCCATAAGCCTAATAACCGGTGCTTCGTGGTCTTTTGCAGATTCACCTGAAAAAGCGATTGCCCAAGACAGCTCATAAAGTCGGTCGCGAGTCGCTAGTGGTATCGGTTTGTCGTCCGGGACCGTGGCAAGAAGTTCATTCATAAGAGACTCGATCCGCGAGAGTGCGCCTGGCTGTCGACCGGCCGCTGCGACTTGCGCCGCGCCAGTTCCAAGCGAGTTCTCGCCGGAAATCTGCTCAAATGCTTCGGCTGCATAGCGTGCCGATTCGTGCCCAAAGCCTGCCAAAACGGTCATTGCGTATGGCCGAATATCGCCGTCGATTTGTCCACCGCTACCTGTTCCGGAATGTCGTCGCGATCCGGGTCTCACTGGCCCCTGGTTCAAGCCAGAAATGGGTCTCCAGTGCCGCGATTGTGATCACGCATTCGATCGTGTTGTTCTGGCGCACGAGGCCAAACACCACGCCACGACGGTTGGCGAGTACCTGCGGTTTAACTTCAGCGGTTTCCGTGGGCGGTCAGGAGGCAGCGCTATCGCGCGTCGACAGGATTCTCGCACAGGATACGGTGGGTATCAGTCTGCCCCGGACATCAGGGCTGTGAGGCGTTGATCCGCCTCGCACGCGAATCCCGGATCAGGTCAGGCGGCGACTACTACCAGTCGATGCGGTGTTTTGCCTCGGTTTCACGATGACGCTGTTCATCGGGCGTGTGCAGGTAGATATTGGTGCTCGTCAGTGAGGCATGGCGCAGGTTGTCGCGTACCGTCCGCAGATCGGCGCCGCCGTCGGCCATGTGGGAACCAGCGGTGTGGCGCAACCAGTGAGCGGAGGCCTGTTTGAGCAGATCCGCCTGTCCCGCGAAGGCGTCGCCGCGCAGCCGGAGCCGCTCCGCCGCGCCGGCGAAGATGGCCTTGACGATTGTGTGCAACGCCGCGCGGGTAAGCGGCTTCATGGATTTGCCCAGCGGCAGCACGAGCGGCGTCTCTTCATGCCGGGAGGGCAGGGTGGACAGGTCGCGCTCGCGTCGGTAGCGCCCAAGTTCGACCATCATTTCCGCGGAGGCTGGCACGAGCCCCTCCCTGCCGCCCTTGCCGGTCACTTCGAGCCACCAGCGCTCGTGGCCATCCGCGTCGCGCCGGCAGAAGAAGCATCCCATCGTGTTGCCGCTGACTTCCGAGATGCGCAGGCCGCCGAGATAGAAGAGGGTGAACAGCCACCTTGCGCGCAGGTAGCGCTCCCGCTCGCGCGGCGTGTCCTTCGGCAGGCTGTCGATGTGAAGCTTCACTTCCTGCCACAGCTCGCGGTCGAGATAGCGCGTGATGCGTGGCTTTGAGCGGCGGGCGCGCTGGCGCGACAGTGACAACGGATTGCCGGCCAGGTAGCCGGCTTCGACCAGCCACGCGAACAGCGCGTTGATGATCACCATCGCCTGGTACTGGCTGCTCGGGCGCAACGTCCTGTAGAACGGTCGCCAGCGCGGGTCATCGCGCGGGTACTTGCGGCCGCCGTCGGCGACCCAGCGCGCGTGCGGCTGCGGGTCCTTGAGGAATTGCCGGAACAGCAGCAGGTCCTCGTGCGTGAGCGATGACAGCGGTTTGCCCAGTTGTACGATCGCCCATAGCAGCAGCCGTTCGGCTTCCTTGCGGTAGTTCTCGAACGTCGTCTTTTTGTCGGCCACACGTGCCAGCCACGCACGCACCGCAGCGAGGTCGTCGCGGGCGGCGATCTGCGTATGTCCGCGCGCGCGATTGGTGCCGTCACGACCGTCGAGGTCGGCGGGCAGTTCGAGCGCATCGAGCGGGCGCGGCGCGATGAGGGCGGTTTTCATGGGGCGTGGGGACCAGTGCGGGCCGGGTTGGGCGTGTCACGCGGCGAGTGTCGCACTCCCGGCGCTAGATTTCAACATTATACGGTTAATGTCAAAATTAAAAGCAAATGGGTTCTGAAGGCAACATTATACGTTGTATTATTAACTATCGAATCCCGCAAGGTCTTCCCATGGACCCCACCGTCGCCTCTGAATCGCAATTGCACGCTGAAATCGAGCAGTTGCGCGCGCAGTTCCCGCACACCCAGGAGCTGTACCGCGAGGTCTGTGTGTTGCTGTTCTTCCGGCACGGCATCACGCCGACCGCGAACCGGCTCTATCAACTTGTCAGGAAAGGCAGCATGAGCGCCCCGGCTGAGGCGCTGTCGAGGTTCTGGACCACCCTGCGCGAGAAAAGCCGGGTGCGTATCGAGCACCCCGACCTGCCGCCCGAACTGCAGTCCGCCACCGGTGAGCTGGCCGCCGCGCTCTGGACGCGCGCCGTCGGGGTCGCGCAGGACGGCCTCGCTGCTCAGCGGCACGAGGCGCAGCTGGCTGTCGCTGATGCGCAGGCCCGGCAGGCGAAGGCCGAGGCTGAATACGAGCGGCTATGCCAGGAACTGGCCGGCAGCGCGAGCGCACTGGATGACGCGCGACGCCACGTCAGCGGGCTGGAACAGGCGCTGGCCAGTGCGACCGCCACATGTGCGACGTTGCAGGATCGTCTGCGGGCGGCCCAGCAGGGTGAACAGCAGCTGCAACTGGCGCTCGAGGGCGCCCGGCGTGACTTCGCGTCCGAAGTGGACAAGCTTCGTGCGGACGGCCAACTGGCGCAGGAGCGGCTCAGGGCGGCCGAGGCCCGTGCGCTGCTTGAGATTGACCGCGAGCGTGGCGTGACCATCCGGTTGCAGAAGGAGCTGGAGGCCTCAGCGCGACGGGCCGAGCAGAGCGAAAGTCGCCATCGTGCGGAAGGTCAGAGGCTCCAGGCACAGCTTGGCGATCTGCGTCAGCAGCTCGGGGTGACGGAGGGCAGGCTGGACGCCGCCCGCAGCGCCAGTGCGGCGTATTTAGACGAGCTTGAAGCGCTCCGGCAAAAGCTGCGCAGCGCGCCGGCGCCACGTCGGGGGACGGCAGCGGGTCGGGGCGCGCCGAAGCAGACCGGTTCGGGCAGGAAAACGGCGTCGTCGCGGCGCGCGGCGAGCGTATCGAAGGATCCGGCGGCATGACGATGAGCAGCAGACGCCGGCCGGCCGCCCGCCCGCGCATCGGTGCGCTCATGCGTTACGGCGAGCGGATCGTGCAGGTCGTGGCTGAGGCACGCGGCCAGCGGGCGGTGATTGAATCGATTGGCGAGGAGGGTCGCATGTTCCGCAGCCACGTGAAATGGGCCAGTCGTGAGCGTCTCGGCGGGCAGATTTTCTGAAACGCTCTCCTGCCGTTGCGACAGTGGGAATCTTTGTCTCCGCGCTGCGGAGATATTCGCGGGAACGCTTCCAGGGCGCCGCCATTCCTTTCCAGTTTGCTGGAATGGGACTCCTCCGGTAACGTGGTTGTTCTCCTGCAACTGCAACGCAGTCTCAGTAACCCCTACGAAGGAAATCGTGAACAAGCAGGACCTCATTGAGACGGTGGCTGCGGCGACCGGAAACAGCAAGGCGTCCGTCGCTGGCGCCATCGATGCGATCATCTCGCTGTGACGGGCGCAGTCGCGAACGGCGAAGCGGTGCAACTGACCGGCTTCGGTACATTTGCCAGCGGTGCCCGCGCCGCGCGCGTCGGCCGCAATCCGGCCACGGGCGCGGAGATCCGCATCGCGGCGGCAAAGACGGTGAAGTTTACGGCCGGCAAGGCATTCAAGGAAGCGGTGAACGTCGGGTGACCGGGGACATGAGTGGCATGACAAACACAGAGCCTGCTGGTGCGGATTACGCTGCCTGGCTGAACGATCTGAAGGCGCGGGTGGCGAGCGCGCGGCAACGTGCGGCGCTGGCCGTCAGTCGGGACCTGGTGCTGCTTTACTGGCAGATTGGCCGGGATATCGCGCAGCGACAGCAGGCTCAGGGGTGGGGCGCGAAGGTGATCGATCGCCTTGCTCGCGATTTGCGCTCAGCATTTCCCGACATGCGCGGCTTTTCCCCGCGCAACCTCAAATACATGCGTGCGTTCGCGCAGGCGTGGCCCGACGGCGAATTTGTGCAGCAGGCTGCTGCACAATTGCCATGGTTCCACCTGTGCACGCTGCTCGACAAACTGGCCACCCGCGAGGAGCGTGAATGGTACGCAGCGAAGGCTGTCGAGCACGGCTGGTCGCGCAACGTCCTCGTGATGCAGATCGAAACCCGGGTGCGCGACCGCCAGGGCAACGCGGTGACGAATTTCCCGGAGCGTCTGCCGTCGCCGCAGTCCGATCTTGCGCGGGACAGCCTGAAAGACCCGTATATCTTCGACTTTCTCGGCCTTAGTGAGGATGCGCAGGAACGGGATCTGGAACATGCTCTGACCCGACACATCACGAAATTCCTGCTTGAACTCGGTGCCGGCTTTGCATTCGTCGGTCGGCAGTACCGGCTCGAAGTTGGTGGCGACGAGTTCTTTGTTGATCTGCTCTTCTACCATCTGAAGCTGCGCTGCTACGTGGTCGTCGAACTGAAGGCCACGCCGTTCAGGCCGGAATACGCCGGGCAGCTGAATTTCTACCTGTCGGCGATCGATGCGCAATTGAAGGCGCCCAGCGATCAACCGACGATCGGCTTGCTGCTCTGCAAGGAACACAACAGGCTGGTCGCCGAGTACGCGCTTCGTGGTATCGCCAAGCCGATGGGGGTGGCCGAATACCAGCTTTTACGCGAAATTCCCCAGCCGCTGGCGACCGAACTGCCGTCGATCGAAGAGATCGAGGCCGAATTGGGCGACGAGCAGTAGCGCTGCGGCTCTACGGGTTTGGTCAGTGCCTCAGCGGCATGCACGAATCTGACAACCAAAATCACCACTCGCGATAACTCCAGTTATCAGATGTAGCGAATTTTTTGCCTACGCGGAAAAGGGCCGTTTTCTGGTTGTCGCTAACGACCGGGGCGCAGGGGAAAGGGCAGGGCGCCGCCGATGTCGGTTGGCATCAGGTGGCCCCAGGTTTGCCTGTGGGCCGTGCGATGCGGTAGGGTTCGGGTTTCCGTCACTGAAGAGGATTGTTCATGAACAAACAGGAACTCATCGACGCAGTCGCTGCTAGCACCGGCGACACCAAGGCCGCTACCAGCGAAACCCTCGATGCGGTGCTCGGGGCGATCAAACACGCGCTGAGTGCCGGCGATGCCGTGCAACTGATCGGTTTCGGCTCGTTCTCGATGGGGCAGCGCGCGGCACGCACCGGCCGCAATTCGTCCACGGGCGCCGAAATGGAGATTGCTGCGGCGAAAACGGTCAAGTTCACGGCCGGCAAGGCATTCAAGGATGCCGTCAACGCGTCATGACGAAGGTGGCGATTGCACCCGGCGACTACGCCGGGCTGCACAAGGAAGTGGTCAATGTCGTCGAGTCGGCGCGCCGCACGGCGGCACGCAACGTCAATGCCGTGATGACCGCCGCCTACTGGGAGATCGGGCGGCGGATCGTCGCCAGTGAGCAGGGCGGCCAGACGCGCGCCGGTTACGGACAGGCGCTGATCGCCCGACTCGCGGACGATCTGACGCGCCGTTTGGGACGCGGATTCGGCCGGGCCAATCTGGCCAGCATGCGCGCGTTTTATTCTGCCTGGCCGGCCGCGGAGATTTTCCAGACAGTGTCTGGAAAATCCGAAGTTCCCGAAAAGGTCCAGACGCCGTCTGGACAATCACTGCCGGCGAAAGACGTCGTCGACGCCACGACAGCGGCGCCCGATTACATGGTGCTGGCCACCCGGTTTACGTTGCCCTGGTCCGCTACCACAAGGTTCAGGCCACTGGCCCGGTATCGCTGGTTTTCGTAAGAACGATCCCGTATCTCGCCCAAGCGATAGAAGAACACCGCCCGTGTCAGCGAGTTGCGGGCTTCGCCCTTGTTCAGTCCGGCAGACACACGGCGGCGCAATGCCGGGTCCTGGAGCCATTTCATCGTGAACAGCGTGCGCTCGATGCGGCCGAGTTCACGCAAGCCGATAGCGAGGCCGTTTTGTCGCGGATACGCGCTGAGTTTGCGCAAGATAAGCGAAGCCGTCACGGTGCCTTGCTGGATCGACGCGGCCAGGCGGACCAAGTCATCGAATTCCCGTTCTATCAGTTTCCGATTGATCGAACCACCGACTAGCGATGACAGCGCTGGCCAGTCGCCCGCCTTGCCCGGCACATATAAATTCTTGTCGGCCAGATCGGCAATACGCGGAGCAAACTCGAATCCCAGGAAGTGGCATAGCGCAAACACGTGATCGGTAAAACCAGCGGTATCCGTATAGTGCTCTTCGATACGCAGCTCCGACTCGTGATACAGCAAGCCATCGAGCACGTGGGTAGCATCACGCACCGGCGAATTGATGACCTTGGTGTGGAACGGCGCGTACTGGTCGGAGATGTGCGTATAAAACAGCACGCCGGGTTCGTTGCCATACTTTGCGTTGCGATATCCTGAGGTTTGACCGTGCCCACCGGCGCGGAACCGCTGACCATCCGATGACGAGGTCGTGCCTTCGCCCCAATATGCCGCGAAAGGCAAGCCATGCTGATAGTTGACCAGCTCGGCCAACCCCTTCTGATAGGTCTCGTCGCGGATATACCAGGCCACCAGCCACGAAAGTTTCGCCACGCTCGTGCCAGGACAGGCATCGGCCATTTTCTCCAACCCGAGGTTAAATGCGTCAGCAAGGAGCGCGGTCAGTAACAGTGTCCGGTCCGGCGGCTCCGAGTCGCTTTTCAGATGAGTGAAGTGCCGGGTGAAGTCGGTCCACTGATCGACCTCGAGCAGCAGATCTGTGATCTTTACGCGCGGCATAAGGTCGTAGACTTGCTGCG
This sequence comes from Paraburkholderia terricola, assembly GCF_003330825.1. Taxonomy (NCBI): domain Bacteria; kingdom Pseudomonadati; phylum Pseudomonadota; class Betaproteobacteria; order Burkholderiales; family Burkholderiaceae; genus Paraburkholderia; species Paraburkholderia terricola. The sequence goes on along the minus strand of NZ_CP024942.1, from coordinate 238,853 downwards.
TGAGTATGTCGGCCGCCGCCGGGGTTGCGTCGTCGAGCGGCGTGATCTTGAGTCCTTTTTCGTTCAGTTCAACGTCGGGTAGCTCGCCGGCCGCTGCGAGCCGGGCCGTTTCGTCGAGCGCCTCGCGCAAGGGGGCGAATCGCTCGTCGAGATAGGCCCCCGCCGAAGCCTCCACGACCAGCCCGAGTCGGTTCTCGCGATGTTGATCATCAAACGTTGCACGGGGTATCAGATATTCGTCGAAATCCTTGAACTGCCTGCTTCCGATAACCGATACGTCGCCCGAACGAAGCGCGTTCTTCAATTCGCTCATCGCGGCAAGCTCGTAAAACCTGCGATCGATGCCGCCTTCCTTAAACACGAACCGCCCCCAACGCGGTTTGACGAAGGCCGTTGGCGCATCGACCGGCACTTTTCGGGCGTCGCTTCGGTTCATCTCGCGCAAAGCTTCAATCGCGTTCATCAGGTCCTGACGCGCCGACGCCGCACGGAAATCGAAGGTTTCGAGGAACGTCGGAGAATAGCGCCGCAGCTGCGTGAAATGGTCGACGAGCAGTGCCATGGAGTCAAACTCCGCATCGCGAGAAAGTTGTTCCGCTTCCCGCACACTCGCTGTGAACGCATCCCACGGCACGATGGCCTCTATCGCCCGGAACGGATCCTCGCCTGTCTCCTTCGCCGCGATAAGTGCTGCGCCGACCTTTGCATAGAGGCGTACCTTGTCGTTGACCGCCTTGCCATCGGCTGCAAAGCGCTTTTCGTATTTGTGTTTGGCCTTGGTGAAGAAGGATCCGATGAGCCGATCGTGGAGATTCAGGATCTCATCGGTCAACGTCGCGGCGGTGTCGAGCAGAATCGCCACCAGCGTGGCGTGACGTCGATCGGTCTCGTATTCCTCGAGCTGGTAGACAGCAGTCTGGCCGCCTTCACGCGCCAGACGAAGCAGACGGTTCTGATGGATCGTGTGGCCAATTCCTTCCGGCAGACCGAGCGATCGGATTGCCTGCAAGCGCTCGATATGTGCGAGAACGGCTTTCGCACTGAGCTCGCCCGGCGATTGCCGTAACCAGGCCAGCTTACTGACGGGGCGATCGGTGAGCGGCAACAGGAGTTGGTCGAGAGCCGAGCGCTGCTCACCTGATAACGGCGTCGTCAGCAGGCGGTGCACTTCGCGCTGTGCACGTGTGGCAACGGCCGCGCATAGCTTCTCGAGCGCAGGTACCGGCGGCAACAGTACATGCCGACGCCGGAGTTCGTCAACGGCGGCCTGTGCAAGCACGATGCCCCGCGTGGTCTGCATCGCGAGCGGTAATAACAGATCGACCAGCTCGCGATAGTGACGCCGACTGAATTGCACCAGACCCAGCCGGGCCAGGAGCTCTTGCAGGTGTTCCCGGCGCGTTTCGTCACGCGCGGCGTACACGTCCCACACCGCCGGCGTAACGCCCAGTTGCGCCGCGACGATTCCAATGATCGGCGCATGCGGCTTCTCGGCAGGTCCCAGCACCCGGCCTGGATAGCGCAGGTAGACCATCAACACCGCGATGCCGAGGCGGTTGTGGCCGCCTCTATGCTGTCAAGTGGTTGCGGGTTTTCTGATGCGACTAAATTTGTCTGCGAGCCGCATCAGGACTGGATCTGGTGATCTGCGCTGCCAGATCGGTTAAAGTCCGGATTTGTGGATGTTACGGATGGCTGGAAGTCAATGCGGGCAAGCGATTCCAACGAAATTGAGCGTTGAGCAGTTCGAGCAATTTGTCTTGCCGCATCTGAGCACGGGTCGGCGCGGACCGGCACCGACGCTGGGGTTGCACAAGATCTTCAACTACGTCCTTCAGCTGCTGTACATGGGCTGTCAGTGGAAGGCGTTGCCGATCGAAAAGAATGACGAAGGTCGTCCTGAAATCCACTACACGCGTATCTATCGGGCGTTGCGGCGGTGGCAGGCCGATGGCTGCATCGACAGGATTTTTTCCGGCTCGGTGCACAAGCTTCATCAGGACGGCCTGCTTGAGCTCACGGTCATCCACGGCGACGGCACGACTACTGCCGCGAAGAAGGGCGGCGACAACCTGGGGTACAGCGGACACAAGCACCTGAAAGGCGACAAGGTGGTCGCCTTCTGCGATCGCCGCTGCAACGTGATCGCTCCATTCGTTTCTGCCCCGGGCAACCGCAACGAATCGCCGCTGCTGCGTGACGCGCTGCCCAGACTGAACCACATGGCCCGCGCCATTGGCATGGACCTGCAAGGCTCAACGGTCAGCCTGGACGGCGTCTACGACTGCCGGGCCAACCGCAAGGCGATTTTCAATCGGGGCATGATTCCCAACATTCCCGAAAATCCGCGTGGCCGTAAAGCGCCGAAGCGGGGCCGCAAACTGCGCTTTGATCCAGCCATTTTTGAGGAGCGTTTCAGGACCATCGAGCGGGTCTTCGCCTGGGAGGACAAGTTCCGGCGCCTGCTGCTTCGCTTCGAGCGTCTGAGCCCGGTCCACTATGCATTCAAGACCCTCGCTTACACGATGATCAACCTGCGGCACTACTGCTGACCATCAGCGCCGGTGTGAGCACCATGGCGATGGCGCCCCCGCGCCATGAAGCGTCATGCCAACATAATCTGCAATCCTGACAAACAATCGCTAAAAATAGCATAATGCTCGATCTTTTCACACCCCTCGAACCGCTCCTGCGCGCCCACGCCGCATCGCTTCTTCACATCCCGCTTGCGCTTGAGTGAAACCTGCAACCAGTTGGTTTAATGACCAACCACACCCCGCTTCGGCGGGGTTTTTATTTTCCGGAGTTGCCTATGAATTCTTCGACTGCACTAAATACCGGTGGCATCACAGTTTCTGCCGCCACGCTCGAGCCTGCTGTTAGCTGGGCGCTATCGGCCCTTGTCCATGTGCCGGTGCCGGAAAGCGTGTCAGTGCTGGTTACCGGCTTGCTTGGCGCCGCTATCCACGCCGGTATCGACTTCGTCAAGAATCGCGCCTCAGCCAAATCTGCTCCTGCCGCGTAATTCAGCTTTTCCCGCCCTTTACTGAAGGATCAAACATGAAACGTTTCTCTATGCTGCTGGCGGCAGGCCTTCTCGCGGCTGTCGCTCTCGTCGGTTGCAAGTCGCTCCCGACGCAAACCCCTGCCCAGATCGCGGCCAACGTCTGCCCCGGCGTCCAGTCGGAGATCGACGTGCTGAAGAAGTCAGGCATCTTCACCGGCGGCGCGCAGGCCACGCTAACGGAGCAGATCCAGCCGGACGTCAATGCGGTTTGCGCGGCTGGCGTGACCGTGACGACGGGCGATATCCGCAAACTCGTGCAGGCGACTTTCCCGGTCGTCGTGACGGTGATCGCCAATTCAAGCCTGACGGATCAACAGAAGCTGCAGGCGACCGTCGCGGTGGGAGTAGTGGTCACCGGCATCAACACCGCTTTGTCGCTGCAGCCGCCGACGTCAACCACCACTCCGGCGCCGGCGGCGGCCAGCGGCACGATCGCGTCATGAGCAAGCCGATCCGCGTTGCATTCAGCGGATCGGGCTTCAAGGTGCCGGCCCGCGTCGGTGCCTTGCAGGCGATCGCGGCCGCCGGCTATCAGCCGATCGAGCTCGCCGGAACCTCGGGCGGCAGTATCTGCGCGGCGCTGTACGCCGCCGGCATGTCGCTGTCGGACATGAAAACGCTGGCGCTCACGCACGACTGGTCGGGGATGATGTCGTTCAGCCCGCTTGCCGCGCTGCGCCTTCGCGGTTTCTGCGACGGAAGCACGCTGCTTGCGTGGATGAAGGAACACACGGGGGGAAAGACGTTCGCCGAGCTGGACATCGACTTCACGGCCGTTGCATCGAACGTGGCGAACGAGGGGGCTTTCGACTTCTCGCGCGCCGCGACGCCCGACGTGCCGGTCGCGCTGGCGGTGCGCTCATCGACGTCGATTCCGTTTGTGTTCGCGCCGGTCTCGATCGCCGACGCGCTGCTCTCGGACGGCGGCATGGTGAACAACATCCCGGTGGATCGGCTGAAGGTAGACGGCGTGCCGCGCCTCGGGGTGCAGCTCGTCAGCATGGAATTGCCGCTCAAGCCGAAAACGCGGCTGTGGCCGCACCAGTTCTCGATGCGGCTGATCGACCTGATGCTGTCCGCTTGCGAATCAACGCACGTCAGCGCGGCGCAGGCCGCCGGCGCGTGCATGGCGTTCGTTGAGACGGGCTATGCATCGACGCTCGACCGCAACATGCCGCTCGAGATCCGGCAGCGTCTGTTCGATGATGGGTATGCCGCGTCGCGCGCCGCATTGAGCGCCATGGAGTGTGCCCAAACTGTGCCCACAAACGCTGATGATGCCCTCTAAAAGGCTGAAAACCGTGACAATCTCAGTGCTGACCGGCGCGAGACTGTTCTTTAAAAATCAAATAGATAGGTTGCTTTTCAAGGTTTGCGATTCGCCGCAACTCTCCGGCACGCAATACCGGCTGGCGTCGCTGTTCTTCTCCAACATCGGCCGTGTGATGTCGCGCGATCACATCTTCGCGATGGTGTGGGGCCGTGAGTTCCGCGAGTTCACCCGCACGATCGACAGCCACGTCTCGCGGCTGCGTCTGTTGCTCGAAATCGAGCCGCAAAACGAGTTCCGACTGCAACCGGTTTATAAAAGCGGCTATCGCCTGCTGCATCTGCGGCAAGATGAATCCGCCGACGAGCAAAAGCGGGTCGCCTGAATTCGCCTCCGCATCGAAGGTGAATGAGGCGGTGGCCGCCGCATCCATCGCACCACCGCGTACAGCCGCCGCCAGCGATTGCTAGCGGCCGGTCGGCAAAAATCAAACGTGATTCAGATTCGCGGCAGCGCCGGCCGCGTTTCAATCGCGTTGCGAATCAACGTTTCCACCGCCTTGCGCTCGTCGCCTGCCAACGGCAGACGCGGCGGGCGCACCGGCTCTGTTCCCAATCCGACGATCGTCTCGGCCAGCTTGATGTTCTGCACGAGCTTCGGCGACACGTCGAGTGCGAGCAAGGGTGCGAACCAGCGATAGATCGCTCGCGCTTCTTCAAGGCGCCCCGCCTTCAGCAATCTGTAGATCGTCACCGTCTCGTGCGGAAACGCGCATACGAGTCCGGCCACCCAGCCGTGCGCGCCCATCAGCATCGCTTCCATCGCGAGATTGTCGACGCCGCACAGAATCGCGAAGCGGTCGCCCACCGCGTTGATCAGATCGGTCACACGCCGCACGTCGCCGCAGGATTCCTTGATCGCGACGATCTTCTGTTCGTCGGCGATCTCCGCGAACATCTCGGGCGTCATGTCGACGCCGTAGGCGAGCGGATTGTTATAGACCATCAGCGGCAACGCGCTTGCATCGGCGACGTTGCGGAAATGATTCAGCGTCTCGCGCCGGTCCGACAAATAGCGCAGCCCCGGCAACACCATGAAACCGGCCGCGCCGCGACGGCCGCCGGCTTCGGCCTGGCGGCAGGCGTCGAGCGTGCTGTTTTCGGCGATCGTCAATAACACCGGCACGCGGCCTTGCGAGGCCTCGACGGCGATGTCGAGCACCTGCAGCTTTTCGTCGAGCGAGAGCGTCGACGCTTCGCCGAGCGATCCGCATACGATGATGCCGTCCACACCCGCGTCGATCTGCGCCTCGATGTTCTTCGCTGTCCACGCGCGGTCTATGCTGAAATCCGCGTGAAACTTGGTGGTGACCGCGGGCCATACGCCTTCCCAGATATGCGCCACGACTGCTCTCCTGATTGTGATGTGTCGAGGCGCAGTGTAAGCAGGGAAAATGCCGCCGTCTTGCGCGATTCGCGCGCTATGAATGACGATTCCGGCATAGGCGATATGCCTGTACCCGCGCTCGCTCAAGCCGTTCCGCATATTGCGGGATAAAAGGCGGTTTCCTTCGAAGATGCATTGCCAGCGACATGCGATGCGCTTCAGGTCTTGCTCACCGCTCGTGGCGCCGGCACGGTCCATGATCCGTTTCGACGAAGTAACCTGCCCGTAAGCCACCGGCCGGATTGTGCCAAAATCGTCACAATCCGCGCGTAAGCGCACCAAGACGCGAACGCCCGGCATTCCTACCATGGGCGTCATGAAAACCTTGGACTTCATCGACTCGCACACCGGCGGCGAACCGACCCGCCTCGTGGTGTCGGGCGGCCCGGATCTCGGCGGCGGCACGCTGGCGCAACGTCTGGACGTATTCCGCACCCGCTTCGATGGCTGGCGCGCCGGCGTCGTCACCGAACCGCGCGGCTCGGACGTGGTGGTGGGCGCGCTGCTGTGCGAACCGGACGACCCCGCCTGCGCGGCCGGCGTGATCTTCTTCAACAACGTCGGCTATCTCGGCATGTGCGGGCACGGCACGATCGGCCTCGTCGTTTCGCTCGCGCACATGGGGCGGATCGGGCCAGGACGTCATCGGATCGAGACGCCGGTCGGCATCGTCGAGGCGACGCTCAACGAGGACGGCAGCGTCGCCGTGCGCAACGTGCCGGCTTATCGCTACCGGCAAGCCGTGCAGGTGGACGTGCCCGGTCATGGCGTATTGAGCGGGGACATCGGCTGGGGCGGCAACTGGTTCTTTCTCGTCGCCGAACATGGGCATGTGCTGCAAGCGTCGCATATCGTCGAGTTGACCGCCTTCAGTTCCGCAATTCGCGATGCGCTGATCGCGCAACACGTCACCGGCGCGGACGGCGCCTTGATCGACCACATCGAACTCTTCGCACCCGGTTCGCGTGACAGCATCGACAGCCGCAGCTTCGTGCTTTGCCCCGGCAACGCGTACGACCGCTCGCCATGCGGCACCGGCACGAGCGCGAAAGTCGCCTGTCTCGCCGCCGACGGCAAACTCGCCGAAGGCGCGGTGTGGCGGCAGGAGAGCATTATCGGCAGCGTGTTCGAGGCCAGCTATCGTCACGCAGGCGACGGCGTTGCGGTGATCCCAACCATTACCGGCCACGCGCACATCATGGCCGAAGGGCGCCTCTGCTTCGATGAGCGCGACCCGTTCGCGTGGGGCATTCCCACGGTATGACAGCGGATGCGCTGATCGTCGGAGCCGGCATCGTCGGCGCGGCCTGCGCGGCGGAGCTGGCCGCGCTAGGCATGCGGGTCGACGTGCTCGACGCGCACGGCATCGGCGGCGGCGCGACGGCGGCGGGCATGGGCCACATCGTCGTGATGAACGATTCGCCGGCGGAATTCGCGCTCAGCCGTTACTCGCGGGACTTGTGGCTGCAACTCGCGCCGCGGTTGCGCACGCGCGACGCGTTCGCGCGCTGCGGCACGCTCTGGGTCGCGGCCGACGACGAAGAATGGCAAGCCGCCCGCGCGATGCATGCCGCGTTCGAGGCGCAGGGCATCGGTGCGCAACTGCTCGACGCGTCCGCGTTGCGCGCGTGCGAGCCCGCCTTGGCGGCGTCGATGGCGGGCGGTTTGCGCGTCGAACACGACAGCATCGTGTATGCGCCCACCGTCGCCGAGTGGCTGCTGACGCAGTCTCCCGCAGCGGCGAATATCCGCTTGCGGCTGCGCACGCCGGTTACGGCGGTCCGCGCGGATGGTGTGACGCTGCAAAACGGCGAACGCATCGGCGCCGCGCACGTGATCGTCGCTAGCGGCCTGGGCGCACGGCAATTGGTGCAGCCGTTGCCGTTGCAGCCGAAGAAGGGTCATCTGCTGATCACCGACCGCTATCCCTCGCTGATTCGTCATCAGTTGCTGGAACTCGGCTACATCAAGAGCGCGCATCATGCGGCCGGCACCTCGGTGGCGTTCAATGCGCAACCGCGGCCCACGGGGCAATTGCTGATCGGCTCGTCGCGTCAGTTCGACACCACCGATCCCGCCGTCGAGATGCCGGTACTCGCGCGGATGCTGCAACGTGCCGCGCGCTATCTGCCCGTCTTGCCGACGCTCAATGGGGTTCGCGCCTGGACGGGCTTTCGCGCGGCGTCGCCGGATGGCCTGCCGTTGATCGGCCCGGCCGGCGATTTCGCGCCAGGTGTCTGGCTCGCCGTCGGCCACGAGGGCCTCGGTGTGACCACCGCGCTCGCCACCGCGAGACTGCTCGCCGCGCAGATCACGGCGAGCGCCGCGCCGATTCCCGTCGAGCCTTATTTGCCGGCCCGTTTTGCGTGCAAGGTGGTGGCTCATGATTAGCCCCGGCGCGACGCGCATTCGCGTGACGATCGACAACCAAAGCATCGAAGTCGAAACCGGCACGACCGTGGCCGCCGCGCTCGTTCTCGCGGGCGTGAGAGGCACGCGGATTTCGGTCGCCGGCGAGCCGCGCGCCGCGCTGTGCGGCATGGGCGTGTGCCAGGAGTGCCGCGTGACGATCGACGGTGGACCGCACGCGCTGGCCTGTCAGACGCTGTGCCGCGAAGGCCAGGTCATCAGCGTCCCTCATGTGATGAACGCGCGATGACGCAGCACTTCGATATCGTCGTGGTCGGCGCCGGTCCGGCCGGATTGAACGCGGCGGATGCGGCGGCGCGCGAGGGCGTCACCGTCGCGCTGCTCGACGACAACCCGTGCGCCGGCGGCCAGATCTGGAGACAAGGTCCGGGCCGGTCACCGCAAGCACCGTTGCAAAGACTGCTTGCTGACTTGAATCAGCGAAGCAACGTCACGTATTTTTCGTCGACCCGCGTGATCGCGCCATTGGGCGCGCACGGCTTGCTGCTGGAATCGGGCGGGCACGGCGGCGTTGGCATCAGGTACGAGCGCCTGATTCTCGCGACCGGCGCGCGCGAGCGGCTTTTGCCGTTCGCGGGCTGGACTTTGCCCGGCGTGACCGGTGCCGGCGCGCTGCAGGCGCTCATCAAAGGCGGCATGCCGGTGCGCGGCGAACGGATCGTGATTGCCGGCAGCGGTCCGTTGCTGATCGCCGCGCTCGCCACCGCGCGCGTGGCCGGGGCGCGCGTGGTGGCGGTGGTCGAACAGGCATCGGCGTTCGAGGTTGCGCGCTTCGGCGCCTCGTTGATCAGCGAGCCGGCGAAGCTGCGCCAGGCCGTTGGCATGACGCGCGGTTTCACGGGATTGCGTTACTGGACTAGCAGCATCGTGCAGGAGGCGCACGGCGAAGGCTGCGTCGAGCGCGTGACAATCCGGCGCGGCGAGCGGAACGTGACGCTCGCTTGCGACCGCGTTGCATGCGGCTATGGACTCGTGCCGAACGTCACGCTCGCGCACGCGCTCGGCTGCGCGATCAACGAAGCGGGCGAGATCGTCGTCGACGGCGAGCAGCGGAGCTCGGTCGATGGTGTATTGGCGGCGGGCGAGTGCACCGGTATCGGCGGCGCGGAACTGGCGGCCGTCGAAGGCGAACTCGCGGGACTGTCGGCAAGCGGCTCTGCCGCGAGCCGTGCCGTGCTGCATGCGCAACGAGCGCGCTGGCGCCGCTTCGGCCGCCGGGTCGAAACGGCCTTTGCGTTGCGCGACGCCGCGCTTGTAGCGCCCGCCGACGCCACGCTGCTTTGCCGCTGCGAAGACGTCAGCCTCGGCGAAGTGCGCGCCTATCCCGACTGGCGCGACGCCAAGCTGCATACGCGTTGCGGAATGGGCGCCTGTCAGGGCAGAATCTGCGGCGCGGCGGCGAGCTTGTACTTCGGCTGGCAGGCCGCCGCGCCGCGGCCGCCGTTCAGTCCGGCGCGAATCGGCACGTTGATGGCGGCGAGCGAAGAACCGCCGTTGGCTGAGTGACATCGGTCTGCGGATATCCTCTGGATATTGCCGGCAGCAGCACGGCCCTATAATCGTCCGCAGACGCGAAAGGCTGCGGCGCAGCAACTGCGCGCCGATAATCGAACGCCGGGCGCACCCGCCGACGATCATCCGCAGCCCAACGCGAAACCATACCGTCCAACGCCCGAACATCGACCACGGAATCCGCACGATGAACTTGCTGGCTCATCCGCTCGAACCGGACGACGCAACGCTGTCCGGCATGTTGTCGCACTTCACGCTGCTCGAGCCCGTGTTCGACGCAATGCCGGACGTCGTGTTCTTCGTCAAGGACGTCGAGGCGCGCTACGCGCTGGTCAACCGCACTTTGGCCTCGCGCTGCGGCTTCAAGGAAAAGGCCGCGCTGCTCGGCAAGACCGCCGAGGACGTTTTTCCGCGCCGCTTCGGCCGCATCTATACGGCGCAGGACAAGGCGGTCATCAACGTCGGCAACCAGATGATCGATCAACTGGAATTGCACCTGTATCCGGGCCGCCAGCCGGGCTGGTGCCTGACCTGCAAGCAGCCGTTGCGCGATCCTTCGGGGAAAGTGGTTGGTCTCGCCGGCATTTCGCGCGACCTGAAAGCGGACGAAAGCAGCCACCCCGCGTATAGCCGGCTCGCAGCGGTGGTGCAGTCGATCCAGGAAAACTACGTGCAGCCGTTGAACCTGAAGCAACTCGCGGCGATGGCCGACATGTCGGTCGCGCAACTGGAGCGCTACTTCCACAAGGTGTTTCATCTGACGCCGCGCCAGGTGCTGCTCAAGACACGCCTCGACGCCGCCACGGCGCTGCTGGTCTCGCACGACAAGGTGACCGACGTCGCCGCGCTTTGCGGCTACACCGACCACAGCGCCTTCACACGGCAATTCAAGGCGACCGTCGGCGTCACGCCGACCGAATACCGGATGCTGCTGCACGGAACCTCGCGGAACTGAGCCGCCGCACATGGTCCGTCGCAAGCATCACTATTACGTGTACGTCGTCGCGCTCGACGACACGGTCTGGAACGAGGCGCGCTTTCGCCGCGCGAATCCGGACTACCGGTTCGACAGGCCTTGCGTGTATGTGGGGATGACGGGACTGGACCCGGATCTGCGATTCGACCGGCACAAGGCCGGGATTCAGGCCAATCGCTATGTACGCGATTACGGCTTGCGCCTCGTGCCTGAGTTGTACGACGTGTTCAATCCAATGCCTTACCGCGGCGCACAGGATATGGAAGTGGAGTTGGCGATCAGCTTGCGGGAGGCGGGGTACGGCGTGTGGCAGGCATAAGCCGGCCGACGTTGCGTTACTTCACGCCGAGGCCGCGCAGCACGGCGTTGCCTTCGGGCGTCAGACGAATATGCGAGGCGCCGGCGTCGCTGGAGATCGTTTCGATCAGGCCGGCCTCATGAAGCTGCGGAATCTCGGGTTTCGCGGATGCATCGATCGGCGCGTGCAGCAACAGCAACAAGGTCGCCAGTTCGTGGTGGCTCAACAGGCGGCGCAGAATCGTGGGCCGCCTGGCCGGCGCCGGTGCGTCGTTCGTCTCTTGATCGGGGTTCATGGCGCACCTCGTGCGAATTAGTGTCGGGTGGATGATGCGGACGAAGTCTTAAACGATTCTTAAGCGACCATTGTCCTGTAACACCGTGACACGAAGATGGCACGAGAACGCGTTACCGATTGTCACCGCTACTGCGTTTACCCCCGATGACCCTTCACGGGCCTTACGGCGCGCAGGTCTTGCCCGCTGTTTCGATCCAGAGATTGTTGACGTGGCGCTTGCCCGCATAGAAACGGTAAGTGGTCGCGCCATTGTCGCTGCGCACCTTGACGATATTCGAATCGCCGAAGTCGAGCATCTGGCCTTGCGGGATTGCCGTGGACTTGAACGCGGCGTTGTGGCTCGTGGCGAGCTGGGTCAAACAGGCGACCACGTCGTTGACCGAGCGCTGCGTGGTGGTGTCCGTCACGGGCTCGCCGGCGTCCGGGTTCTTCTGGAAATAGGCACAAGCGTTCAGAAGCAGGGGAATGGACAGCACTACGGCAAACTTCTTCATATCTCTCCTGGCATTTGATTCGGCTGACGGTACGTGCAACGCCGGTACGGGCGCGGCCCGCGGCTCCGGCCGCGAAACAACGCATTATATCGATGCGATGCGACGGCTCCCGCCAATGCCGCACGGGACGTGCCCGCTCCGCCCTTTGCCCCCGCTCGACCCGCTCGCGGTCTTCCGGGCGATGCCGGTGCCGGCCCCCTACTTGCGGCGCTGCGCCTGAGCAGCAAGCCGCACGGCCGCGTTGGCCGCGCCATAGCCGTCGTAGCCGCCGCGCCGCTCGACGATTTCCATGAAGAAGCGTTGATCCAGTTGTTCCGTGTAAGCGTGGAAAAACTCGCCGCCGCGCTCGTCGCGGTCGTACAGGATGTTGTGCGCCCGCATTGCCTCCAGCGTCTCGTCCGGCAGCGCGTAGCGGGCCGCGAGATCGTCGTAGTAATTGCGCGGAATGCGCAGCACCGGCAAGCCATCGGCGACGAACTCGGGAATCGCGCTGAAAATGTCGCCGGTGCTGAACGCGACATGGTTCAGGCCGGAGCCGTGATAGGTGTGCAACGCTTCGGCCACCGCCGTATGGTGATCCACCGAAGCGTTCAGCACGATGCGCACCGAACCGTCACGGCTGCGCAGCGCGCGGCTGCGCACGAGGCCGTATGGGTCGGGCACCAGCACGCCCGGCTCGGCCTGGAAGCCTAGCGCGGTTCGCAGAAACAGCACCCATGTATCGAGCGAATTCGCCGGCACCGACAGGCAGACGTGATCGATTCGGGTGAGCGGCCCTACTTCGGTAGGACCGTTGACGTCGGTCAGAACGAAGTCGGCTTCGAACAACGTGGGCTGTTCCGGCCTTTCGTCGACGAAATAGTTCAGGCTGCTGTCGGGCGCCTGCACGGCGGGCAGCACGCGTTCGTTCGGGCCGATCTGGCCGGAGAACGGCGCGTAGCCGAAACCGGCGGCGCGCTCGAATGCCTGGCGGGCGTCGTCCACGCGAAACGCCGATGCACAGAGCGACAAGCCGTGCTGCTGAAAAAACGCGTTGGCGAACGAATCGGGCTCGGCGTTCAGCACGATCGACGCCGCGCCGTGCTGATACAGCGTCACCTCTTTCGAGCGATGCTGACCGGCCTGGCGAAAGCGCAGTTTGCCGAGCCAGTCGACGAGTTGCGCGCGCGTGGTGCGGTCGACCGCGAACTCGAGAAACTGATAGCCGACGTGCGCGGGCGCCGCGGGCGATCGATAGAGATCGCCGACCGGCTGCTGTGTGGCTTCGAGTAGCGCGCGGGTCTGCTCCTCGAGAAACAGCAACGAGCGATGGCCGTCCGCCGCGGTAATGGCGGTGGGCGCGGCGCGAAAGCCGTCGTTGAAAATCTCCAGCGAAAGCGGCCCCTTGTAGCCCGTTTTCACGACTTGCGCGGTGAAGCCGGCCACGTCGAAATCGCCCTGGCCGGGAAAGCAGCGGTAATGGCGGCTCCATTCGAGTACGTCCATCGCGAGCTTCGGCGCGTCGGCGATCTGCACGAAGGCGATGCGCTCGGCTGGGATGTCGGCGATGCCGTCCACCGTATCGTTCAGCGACAGCGTGTGAAAGCTGTCGAGCACGAGCCCGAGATTCGGATGGTTCACGGCGTTCACGAGCTTCCACGCATGGCGGTAGGTTTTCACGTGCTTGCCCCACGCGAGCGCCTCGTATCCGGCGATCACGCCGGCCGCCTCGGCCGCGCGGGCCAGTGCGCCCAACTGATCGATCATCAGCGAATCGTCGCCGATGGTGTCGGGCGACACGTTACTGCACACCAGAATGCGGTCCGTGCCCAGTTCGTGCATCACGTCGAACTTGCGTTTCGCACGATCGAGATTGCGCGCGAGACGTTCGGGGCTCACGCCGTCGAAATCGCGAAACGGCTGGAACAGCATGATTTTCAGCCCGAGATTCTCGGCGATGCGCCGCACGTCGGCAGGAGAACCGTCGAAATACAGCAGATCGTTTTCGAAGATTTCGACACCCTCGAAGCCCGCCGCGTGGATCGCGTTCAGCTTCTCGACGAGGGTTCCGCTGATCGACACGGTGGCAATCGAACGTTGCATGAACGGCTCCTGCAAAAACAATGGAACGGCTGTTGAAGAACTGCGGGCGGCGGCCGGTGCGCCGCGCCGCGGCATGCGTCGCGAGCCGCGTGCTGCAATGCGCAAAATTGGTCCAGCTAGTTACCCAATCTTTGAAAACCATGGGCCAAACCTATCCATAATAGCCGGAATTTTCGCCAGTTTATACAAACTAACTAGATGGTACAAATTCGTACAAACCCCGAATGACGGCGACGGACAATGCGCGCACACTTCGTTCACGTCGTAGAACCGCCGCGAGTGCCGTGGTTTGCTTCAAGTCTTACTTCGCAGGAGTAGCTGTCATGAGCTTTGCATCGGTACTGGTTCTCAACGGACCGAACCTCAATCTGCTGGGCACGCGCGAGCCGGCCATCTACGGCTCGGAAACGCTCGACGACGTCGCGAAACTATGCAGCGAAGCCGGCGCGCGCCTCGACCTGTCGATCGACTTTTGCCAGTCGAATGCCGAGCATCAACTGATCGACTGGCTGCACGCGGCGCGCACGAAGGTCGACGGCATCGTGATCAATCCGGCGGCTTACACCCACACCTCGGTCGCCATCGCCGACGCCCTCAGCGCGATCGAAAAGCCGGTCATCGAAGTGCATATTTCAAACGTGCATCGACGTGAAGCCTTCCGTCACCACTCGTATGTGTCGGCGGTGGCGGAGGCGGTCATCGTCGGCTGCGGCACGCAAGGCTACGTGCTTGCCCTGGAACGGATGGCGACCATCCTTAAGAATAGGGCGGCTAAATGAACACACAAGCGAACACACAAGCGAACGCCCAAGCAAACGCACTCGCAAGTTCAAAGGCCAACCCGAATTCTTATCTGGTCGGCCTGATTGGCTCGGGCATCGGCGGATCGCTGAGCCCCGCGATGCACGAGGAAGAGGGCGGCAAGCTCGGCCTGAACTACGTTTATCGGCGAATCGATCTCGACGCGTTGAAGCTCGATGTCGCGGCGCTGCCCGATCTGCTGGTTGCCGCCGAACGCATGGGCTTCGACGGTCTGAACATCACGTACCCCTGCAAGCAAGCGGTGATCCCGCTGCTCGACGAACTGTCGGACGACGCGCGCGCGTTGGGCGCGGTCAACACCGTGCTGTTCAAGGACGGCAAGCGCATCGGCCACAACACCGATTGGTCCGGTTTCGCGCGTGCGTTTCAGCGCGGCTTGCCGGACGTATCGCTCGAACGCGTCGTGCAACTGGGTGCGGGCGGCGCCGGGGCGGCGGTCGCCCACGCCGCGCTGACGATGGGCGCGCGAGCCCTCGCGCTGTTCGACGTGGACGCCACGCGCGCCGCGTCGCTCGCCGCGGAATTGCAGCAGCGCTTCCCCGGCGCGACGGTCAGCGCCGGCAGTTCGCTCGCCGAGTCGCTCGCCGCCGCCAACGGCCTGATTCACGCCACGCCCACCGGCATGGCGAAGCTGCCCGGCTTGCCCTTGCCGATCGAATTGCTGCACCGCGAGTTGTGGGTGGCCGACATCGTCTATTTCCCGATTCGCACCGCGCTGTTGCAGGCGGCCGAAGCGCTCGGCTGCCGCACGCTGAGCGGCGGCGGTATGGCGGTGTATCAGGCGGTCGACGCAATGCGCATTTTCACGGGTCTCGAACCGGACGCCGAGCGCGTGTACACCCACTTTCAGTCGCTGTTGCAACGCTAGCCGGCGGCGCAAGCGCCGGTACATAACGGATCGATGCCAGATCGAGGAGACGGACATACATGTCACAACCAACACAAGCCAGTTCCGCTAATGCCACGCTCCAGACGGACGCCGCCGTGAGCACCCCGCGCCGCTCGAAAGCCCGCTATCAGATTCTCGCGCTGCTCGCTGTCGGCACGATGATCAATTATCTCGATCGCACGGTGCTCGGCATCGCGGCGCCGCAGTTGACCAAGGAACTCGGCATCAACGCCGCGCTGATGGGCCTGCTGTTCTCGGTGTTCTCGTGGAGCTACGTGGCCTCGCAGATTCCGGGCGGCCTGTTTCTCGACCGCTTCGGCAGCAAGCTCACTTATTTCCTCTCGATGACACTGTGGTCGCTGTGCACGCTCGCGCAAGGACTCGTGAACGGCGTGGGCGGGCTGTTCGCGTTCCGGCTGGGTCTCGGCGTGTCCGAGGCGCCGTGTTTTCCGACCAATAGCCGCGTGGTGGCCACGTGGTTTCCGCAAAGCGAGCGCGCGATGGCGACCGGCACTTACACGGTCGGCGAATATATCGGCCTCGCCTTCTTCAGCCCGTTCCTGTTCATGCTGATGGGCGCGTTCGGCTGGCGCTCGCTGTTTCTGGTGGTGGGCGGCGCCGGCATCGTGTTCGGCGGCATCTGGTGGATGTTCTATCGTGAGCCGCGCGATCATCCGTCGGCGAATCAGGCGGAGTTGGACTATATCGAAGCGGGCGGCGGTCTCACGCACCGGAAAAAAGAAGCGGCTGCTTCGGGCGCTGAGCCCGCAGCGAAGACCGGCTTCGAATGGCGCACGATTGGGCGCCTGCTCAAGCACCGTCAACTGACAGGCATCTGCCTCGGCCAGTTCGCCGGCAATTCGACGCTGGTGTTCTTCCTCACCTGGTTTCCCACGTATCTCGCCACCGAACGTCATATGGCGTGGCTGAAGATCGGCTTCTTCGCGATCATGCCGTTCATTGCGGCGTCGGTCGGCGTGATGTTCGGCGGTCTGTTCTCCGACTGGCTGCTGCGTCGCGGCAAGTCGGCGAACGTGGCGCGCAAGCTGCCGATCATCGCCGGCCTGCTGCTCGCGTCGACGATCATTCTCGCCAACTACGTCGAAAGCAACGTGGCGGTGATCGCGATTCTGTCGGTGGCTTTTTTCGCGCAAGGCATGGCCGCGCTGGGCTGGACCCTGGTGTCGGACATCGCGCCCGACGGCCTGCTCGGCGTGACCGGCGGCATCTTCAACTTCGCGGCGAATCTGGCCGGCATCATAACGCCGCTGGTGGTGGGTTTCATCGTGGCGGCGACCGGCTCGTTTGTCGGCGCGCTGGTGTTCATCGGCGTGATCGCCTTGATCGGCGCGCTGTCGTATATCTTCATCGTCGGCGACATCAAGCGGATCGTGCTGGTGCATTGAGCGATTCGACTCGATCGCAACCAGACGGATCGAGCAAATAAAAAAGCGGAACGCGGCGAGGCCGCGTTCCGCTTTTTTCGTTTCCGGCCGGCTTCAGTTTTCCTTGCGCACGAAACGCAGCACGGCGTCGACGATCATCGCGCGATGCCGCGCGCGCAAGCGCGGATGCGACGGATCGCGCCCGAACGCCGTGCCGAACGTATGGCGATTACCGACGCGATGAAAACACAGCGAACTGATCAATAAATGCAGATCGATCGCATCGACGTCGCTGCGAAACTGCCCGGACGCGATGCCGCGCGCGAGCAGATCCTCGATCGTATGAATGACGGTGACGTTGCGGCCTTTGAAGGTCTTGACCTGCTCGACGTACTTCGCGCCGTGAATGTTTTCGATCGTCACGAGGCGCACGAAATCGCGCTGGCGGTCGTGATAATCGAAGGTGAACTCGACCAGCGCGCGCATGCCCTCGACCGGATCGAGTTCGCTGATGTGCAGATCCTGTTCGAGCGCGCGAATGTCGCCGTACACTTTTTCGAGCACGGCCTGATACAAGCCTTCCTTGCTGCCGAAGTAGTAGTACAGCATGCGCTTGGTGGTGTTCGTGCGTTCCGCGATCGCGTCGACGCGCGCGCCCGTCAGGCCCATTGCGGAGAACTCCTGAGTCGCGACTTCGAGGATATTGCGCTTGGTCTGTTCGGGATCGTACTTGCGTCGGGTGTCGCTGCGCCGGGCGTCGGTGCGCGGCGTCTCGGACGGGATGCCGTTGGTATCAGGCTCGGCGGCCTTGCTTCCCTTTTTCATTGTGTATTCGAGCGCCAGTGACGGCGCATTCTAGCATGGTGAAAACGGCCTCTGGCGCGGGTTTCGGGCATGACGAGCCGTGCCTCGGCGGTTATCGGGAGGACGAGCGGCGCGGCCGGCGGCGCGCGGCGAGCGCGTCGCGCGCCTGCATGGCGGTGTAGGTCAATTGCGCGGCCGCGAGACCGAACGCGCCGTAAGCGGGCGTCGGGCCGAACGCCGCGAACGCTTCCGGCACCGGCCGCTCGCCCGCGATGGCTGCCGCCAGCAGTTCACCGGACACGGTGGTCGGCGCCATGCCGTGTCCGCCGAAGCCGACCGCGTACCAGACGCCGTCCGCGCCGCGGCCGATTTGCGGCATCTTGTGACGCGCGTAACTCATCAGGCCGCCCCACGCATAGTCGATACGCACGTCGTGCAATTGCGGATAGACCTTCCGCAGATCGCGCCGCAACAGCCGCGCGATGACTTCGGGCGCGCGGTCGCGCACCGAGATGCGGCCGCCCCACAGGATGCGCGTGTCGGGCAGCGGGCGGTAATAATCGAAGGCGAAGCGCGTGTCGTAGACGGCAGCGCGCGTGTCGATCGCGTCTTTCAGGCGCGCGCCGAGCGGTTCCGTTGCAATGACGTAAGTGGCGATCGGCAGCACCGTGCGCTCGACCTTCGGATAGACGTTGCGCGCATAGCCGCCGCCGGCCATCACGACGTGACGCGCTTCGAGCGAGCCATGCGGCGTATGCACGACGAACCCCGCGCCCTCGGGTTGCAGGCGCACCACGGGCGAATGCTCGTGGATCCGCACGCCGGCATTGGCCGCCGCGGCGGCGACGCCCAGCACGTATTTCAGCGGATGAAAGTGGAACGCGTGGCGCTCGAGGAGCCCGCCGTGATAACGGTTCGTCTTCAGTTGCAAGGCGAGTTGCGCGGCCGGCACCGGTTCCCATTCGACGCCGAACGAATCGCGCATCAAGCGCCGCTGCGAATCGAGCAGCGCCGGCTCGTCGAACCAGTTGGCGAGGATCACGCCGGCATCGGTCACGTCGCAATCGATGCGGTAACGCTGGATACGCTTGCGCATCAGATCGACCGCATCCGTGGTCAGCGCATACAGCTCGCGGGCGCGAGAGGCCCCAAGCGTTTTCAGCAGGTCCGCGCAATCGAGGCTGTAGCCGCCGAACACGAACCCGCCGTTGCGCCCGGATGCGCCGAAGCCGACCTGCTCGGCTTCGAGTACGGCAACATCGCCGACACCGCGCTCGGCGAGCCCCAACGCGGTCGACAAACCCGCGAGCCCGCCGCCGACGATGCAGACGTTCACGCCGCGCCGGCCGGTTAGCGGCGCGTAAGCAGACGCGAGCCCGGATGCGCGCGTGACAGTGGCTTCGTAATAGCTTTGCATCCGGCTAGGTTAGCCGCAAGCGCGCGCCCGCGTCCAGTGCGCGTGCCCCGCGTCTGCTCGCGCCTGCTCGAATCAGCCTTAACGGCCCCAGCGCAGCACCAGCGGATCGAGTCGCCGCGCGACTTTCAGCAGCCCTTCACGCGTGGCCGGATGCATCTGCGGCAGCGGATGGCGCACCGCGTCCGAGCGGATCACGCCGCCTTCCTTCATCAAGGCCTTGCACGACGCGAGGCCGCCCTGGCGGTTTTCGTAGTTGATCAATGGCAGCCATTGCTGATAATGCGCGGCGGCCGCTTCCGTGTCGCCGGCCGCGTAAGCGTCGACGATCAGACGGATACCGTCGGCATAGCCGCCGCCCGTCATCGAGCCCGTTGCGCCCGCATCGAGATCGGCCATCAGCGTGATGGCCTCCTCGCCGTCCCACGGACCCACCACCGCGTCGCCGCCCAACTCGATCAGTTCGCGCAGCTTGTTCGCCGCTTGCGGCACTTCGATCTTGAAGTACGACACGTTCTCCAACTCACGCGCCATGCGCGCGAGGAACGGCGCGGACAACGCCGTGCCGCTGACCGGCGCATCCTGGATCATGATCGGAATGTCGATCGCATCGGACACCGTGCGATAGAACTCGTAAATGCCGCGCTCGCCGATGCGGATCGTCGCGCCGTGATACGGCGGCATGATCATCACCATCGCGGCGCCCGCCGCTTGCGCGCTGCGGCTGCGCTCGGCGCACTGATGCGAGCTGAAGTGCGTGGTCGTGACGATCACGGGCACGCGCCCCGCGACCTGCTCGAGCACGACGTGCATCAGCGTGTTGCGCTCGTCGTCGGAAAGGGCGAACTGCTCGGAGAAGTTCGCGAGGATGCACAGGCCGTTCGAACCCGCGTCGATCATGAAGTCGATGCAGCGTTTCTGGCCTTCGAGGTCGAGGCGGCCCGCTTCGTCGAAGATGGTCGGCGCGACGGGGAACACGCCGCGCAGCGCGGCAGGATTGCGTAGTTGGGTCATGGCGATGTGCGTGGTTTGACGGTGATGAGCGAAGCTCGTTTGAATGTCTCCGTCGCCGACTATACGGCGGCGGGCCCGGCGGGTATAGTGAATTGTTTCCATCTTGTGATCGCTTTTGCGACTCACGTGCTTTTGCGATCCGCCGAACCATGAAAGACACCTTCAACACGCTGCTGTCGAAACTGCGCATGAAGCAGTTGCAATTGCTGATCGCGCTCGACGACCAGAAGTCGCTGCACAAGGCGGCCGGCGCGATGTCGATGACGCAATCGGCCGCGAGCAAGGCGCTGCAGGAACTGGAATCGATGCTGGAAGCCCCGCTCTTCGAGCGCTCGAAAAGCGGCATGATCCCGAATCAGCTCGGTCATTGCGTGGTCCGCTATGCGCGCCTCGTGGCGACCGATCTCACCGCGCTATGCCAGGACGTCGCGGAGATTCGTTCGGGGCGCGGCGGGCGTCTCGCGATCGGCGCGATCATGGGCGCGATTCCGGCGTGCGTGGTGCCGGCGCTGAATCAACTGCATACGGGGCAGCCGAATCTGTCGATCGAAGTGGTGGAAGACACCAGCGCGCGCATGCTCCAGCAACTCGACGACGGACGGCTCGATCTGATGATCGGCCGCGCGGCGGTCGCCGCCGATCCGTCGAAGTATCACTATCGTCCGCTGGGCGACGAGCCGTTATCCGTGGTGGTCGGTCATAACCATCCACCGTTGCCGAGGAGAGAAGTAAAACTGGCCGAGTTGGCCGCGCACCGTTGGGTGGTCTATCCGTCACATATGCCGTTGCATGCGCTGCTCGAACGGGAAATGGATCTCGCCGGACTCGAAATGCCCGACAACCCTATTTCCACTGCATCGACTTTCGTGACCGTCGCGCTTTTGCAAAGCAGCGCCGAACTGGTTTCGTTATTGCCGACCGCGATTGCCGAGTTATTCGTTCGGCAAAAAATGCTGCGCCTTGTGCCGGTCAAGCTGAAATCGCCGTCGCAAACCTTCGGCGTCGTCACGCGCAAGGGCGGCGTGCTGTCGCCGCCGGCGCAGCAATTCATCGAACTGCTGCGCGCGCGGCAAAAAGTTAGCTAACGCGCATTTTTTGGTGCGAGAAAAGTTCTTCAATATCGCACGGCAATTCACGCCGCGCCATGTCTCGTCAGCAGATGTTGTACCCGTGACACCTTCGGGTAAATCCGAACCGATTAAAGCCTCGCGTTCCGCGCTACACTGAGTTGAAGGTGCGCCAGATTAATAAGCATGGCGCCGGCTCGGGGAGAGCAACCATGAATCGGCCACTGGTTCGGCTTCCACTTCGCACGGCGGGTACGGCGCCTGTTCGCAAGTGGTTCAAATGGGGGCTGGCGGCAGCGTTTCTGCTTGCGCTAGCCGCAGCGGCACGCTTCTGCCAGGTCGAAATCGAAACGTCGCGCCTGCAGGCGCGTTACCTCTCCGAACTGACACGCGACGTGGGTTTCTCGGTCGCGGACGGTCCGAGCCACTCCATCCGCTTCCCTCAGACAAGTCAAGGCCCTTACGACAGCCGTCTCGGCTACGCGTTGCTGCCGTCGATCCAGCAGCGGCTGCTCGAACGCGGCTTCGAAATCACCTCGCAGGCGCGCAGTTCGGAGCGCATGTTGTCGCTGGCGGATAACGGTCTCTTTCTGCCCTACGTCGAAAAAGATCAGGCGGGTTTGCAACTCTTCGACGGCACCGGCGCGCCGCTTTTTGGTGCGCGGTTTCCGGGGCGCGTGTATGACAGCTTCGAGGCCATTCCGCCGCTCATCGTCAATTCGCTGCTTTTTATCGAAGATCGCTATCTGCTCGATCCGAGCCAGCCCAACCGCAATCCGGCGATCGACTGGGGACGCTTTAGCCGCGCGGTGGTCGACCAGGGCGCGCGTGTTTTCAACCATCATCAATCGACGCCTGGCGGCAGCACGCTTGCCACGCAGATCGAAAAATTCCGCCACTCCGAGGGCGGGCGCACCGCGACGCCGCCCGAGAAATTGCGGCAAATCGCATCGGCTTCGGTGCGCGCCTATCTGGACGGTCCGCAGACCATGCCCGCGCGTCAGCAGATCGTCGTGCATTACCTGAACTCGGTGCCGCTTGCGGCGCAACCGGGCATCGGCGAGATCAACGGCATCGGCGACGGTCTCGCCGCCTGGTACGGCCGCGATTTCAGCGACGTGAACCGCATCCTGAACGCGCCGTCGACTCCCGGGAATCTGCCCGGGCAGGGCGTGGCCTTCCGTCAGGTGCTCTCGCTGATGATCGCGCAGCGCGCGCCCTCGCGTCTGCTGCACAGCGGCTATGCCGAACTCGAACGTCTGACGGATAGCTATCTGCGGCTCCTGGCGAACGGCGGCATCATCTCCATGCCGCTGCGCGATGCCGCGTTGTCGGCGCAGGTCGAACTGCGCCGTGGGCCCACCCGAACGCAGAGCGTTGACTCGTTCGTATCGCGCAAGGCCGTCACGTCGATGCGCTCGAATCTGTTGGCCGCGCTCGGCGTGAAGAGTTTCTACGAACTCGATCGCCTGGACCTGCAAGCGAAGGGCACGCTCAACAACGCCGTGCAACAGGCCGTGAGCGAACGGCTCGCCGCCGCCGCGACGCGCGACGGCGCGCAAGCCGCGGGTCTCGTCGGCTTTCATATGTTGCGCCCCGCGGACGACCCCTCGAAGATCGCCTATAGCTTCACGCTGTTCGAACGGCGCGACGGCGCCAACCTCGTGCGGGTGCAAACGGACAGCGTCAACCAGCCGTTCGATATCAACTCGGGCGCGCGGCTGAATCTCGGCTCCACGGCAAAACTTCGCACGATGGTGACGTACTTGCAGATCGTCTCCGACTTGCATGCGCGTTTTGCGCCGTTCAGCCCCGCTGAGCTGAAGGCCGTCAAGCCCGATCCGAACGACAGGTTGACCCGCTGGGCGCTCGACTATTTCGCGCACACCTCCGACCGTTCGCTGCAAGCCATGCTCGACGCGGCCGTCGAACGCAAATACTCGGCGAGCGCGGGCGAAACGTTCTACACGGGCGGCGGCGCGCAAACCTTCAACAATTTCGAAGCCGAGGACAACGGCCGCATCCTGACTCTTCATAGCGCGTTCCAGCATTCGGTGAACCTGGTGTTCGTGCGGCTGATGCGCGATATCGTCAACTACGAGATGATGCGGACCACCGGGTCGTCGTCGCAATGGCTCGGCGATCCGGCGACCCGCAAGATGTACCTGACGCGTTTCGCCGATCAGGAAAGCCGTGTATACATGAGTCGTTTCTACACGAAGTATCACGGCAAGACACGCGATCAGCAGTTGGCCCTGCTGCTGCTCGGCGTGCGCAAGTCGCCGCCCAAGGTGGCGACGGTGCTGCGCAGCGTGGCGCCCGACGAGTCCAACGCATGGTTCAACGCGAGGATGCGCGCCGCGCTGAAGAACACGCCGGCCGCCACGATACTCGACGATGAAGACCTCGCGAAGCTATACGGCAAGTACGCGATCGACCGCTTCAATCTGAACGACAGGGGCTATATTTCGAGTGTTCATCCGCTGGAGTTGTGGCTCGTCAATTACTTGCGCGAACGTCCCGACGCAACGCTCAGCGAGATTCAGAACGCGAGCCGCGACGTGCGCCTGTCGACGTATTCGTGGCTCTTCAAGACCCGCTATCACGCGACGCAAGACCGCCGCATCAAGCGCATGGTGGAGTTGCGCGCCTACGAGGCGATCGGCAAATCGTGGCAAGCGCTCGGCTATCCGTTCGCGACGCTCACGCCTTCGTATGCCGCGGCGATCGGCGCGTCGGGCGATCGGCCCGCCGCGCTCGCGCAACTGATCGGGCTGATCGCCAACGACGGCAACAAGGTGCCGACCGAAAGCCTCACGCAACTCGACTTCGCGAAAGACACGCCGTACGAGACGCATTTCAAACGCGCGGCGGTGGCGCCGCAACAGCAAATCTCGCCGGAAATCGCGGCGGTGATGAAGGGGCTGCTGCGTGACGTCGTGACGGGCGGCACGGCCCGGCGTCTTGCGCAAGGCATGACGTTCCCCGATGGTCAAACGCTTCAGGTCTACGGCAAGACCGGCACCGGCGATCAGCGCTTCAATGTGTTCGCCAAGGGCGCGCGGCTGATCGAATCGCGCAAGGTCAACCGCAGCGCGACTTTCGTGTTCGCGATGGGCGATCGTTTCTACGGCACGCTGACCGCGTGGGTGCATGAACCCTATGCGGCTCACTACGAGTTCACGAGCGCGTTGTCGGTGCAGTTGCTGAAGTCGATGGCGCCGGCATTGCAACCGTTGCTGGACGAACAACCCGCCGATACCGCGTCGATCACGAAGGTGGACGCGCATTGAGCGGGTCATTCAGTGGAACGGTGCCGCATGAGACCGATGCCCGGCAAAACGGACCGCGCCTGACCGCGTCTAATAAACCGCGTCCACGGCGGGCTTGAGAAACAGCTCGTGCGTCGGCGCGAAATGCGCGTACAACGGCAGAATCGCGCCGCCCATTGCTCGCGCGTCCGCGCCGATGGTGCCCTCCAGCAGTTGCGGACGCACCATGCCTTCCCATTCGAAGCGATCGAGCACACGCTCGGTGCGGCGAATGATTTCCCGCACCAGTTGCCGGTCGAGTTCGCCGTCGATCACCACCGCTTCGAGGTCGAGCAACGCGGCCGCGTTGGTCAGCGCGTTGGCGATCGCGGGGCAGGCGGTATCGAGCCATTGCTCGGTGTGACGCCACAGGTCCGGCGACAACGCCCGATGATCGTGCGCGGCCGCGGGCGGCACGCCCGCATCGCTCAACAACTGTTCCAGAACGAAGCCGGACGCCGCGTGCAGCAGTTGCCGCGCGGGTTTGCGCGCGCTGCCGTCGCGCAGCGGAATCGAGCCGACCGCGCCGGCGTTGTCGTGCGGCCCGCCATGTAAACGGCCGTCGATCACGAGGCCGCCGCCGATGAATGTGCCGACGAACAGGTACAGAAAGTTGTGAATGCCGCGGCCCTGGCCCATCACGAGTTCGGCGGCGCAGGCGGCCGTGGTGTCCTTGGCGAACTCCACGGGCAAACCCGTCATGCCGGCAATGCGGCTGCGCAAGTCGATCTCGTGCCATGCGCCCAGGGCGTCGGGCGGCGCGCCGAGAAAGTCGCGCCAGCCGCCGAGCCACAAAGGCGCGGCCACGCCCACGCCGACCACTTTGCCGGCATTCGCGCCGAGCGTCTGGTTCACGCGCGCCAGTCTGCTTTCGAGCGCGGGAAACAGCGTGCGGGGATCGGGATACGCATACTCGAACACGTCGCGGCACACCACGCGGCCCGCGAAATCCATCGCCAGCACGTCGAGACTGCGGCGCCCCACCTTGACGCCGATGGTGTACGCGCCGTCCGCGCGCAACGCGATCGGCACCGAGGGTTGGCCGATCTTGCCGCGCACGCGCGCCTGCTTTTCGAGCAGACCGTCGTCGATCAAGCGGTCGACGATCATCGAGACGCTCTGCATCGAAAGACGCGTCAAGCGGCCCACGTCGGCTTTCGGCAGCGGCCCATGCAAGCGGATCGCCTGCAACACGATCCGTTCGTTGAACTGCCGCATGCCGACCTGATTCGAGCCGACCGTGCGTTTCAGGGGCGGGCGCGTGCCGGTGGTATCCATCGTCGCGAGCCCGCTCAACAGGATGCGTGCATCATGCGATCGCCTTGACGTCCGCTTCTTTCGCGCCCGTCATGATCGCCACGGCCTCCGACATATGCACGTCCTTCGTATTGACGAGCGCCGCGCGCCGGCCGAGCCGCTGAATGTGGATGCGGTCGGCCACTTCGAATACGTGCGGCATGTTGTGGCTGATCAGGATCACTGGCAGGCCGCGATCGCGCACGCGCCGGATCAGTTCGAGCACCATGTTGCCTTCCTTCACGCCGAGCGCGGCGGTGGGCTCGTCGAGAATCACGACGTGCCGCGCGAAGGCCGCGCTGCGCGCCACGGCCACGCCTTGACGCTGACCGCCCGACAGGGTTTCGACCGCCTGACGCATCGAACGGATGCCGATCTGCAGGTCCTTCATATGCGAGGTCGCTTCTTCCAGCATGCGGCGCTTGTCGATCATCTTGAAGATCGAGCCGCGCCAGCCGGGCTTGAGCAGTTCGCGGGCGAGGAACAGGTTTTCGGCGATGCTCATCGCGGGCGCGACCGCGAGTTCCTGGTACACGGTCTCGATGCCTTGGGCGCGCGCATCCAGCGGGCTGCGGAATTTGACCGGCTGGCCGTCGAGCAGAATCTCGCCTTCATCCGGCACGGTCGCGCCGGAAAGCGCCTTGATCAACGACGATTTGCCCGCGCCGTTGTCGCCGATCACGGCGAGGATTTCGCCGGGCAGCACTTCGAAATCGCAGCCGTCGAGCGCGGTGACGTTGCCGTAGCGTTTGACGAGTCCGCGTGCTTGCAGAACCGGCATCGCGGGAGAAGCGGAAGGTGATGTCGACATGAGAGGTGTCTCCGTTAACCGCGACGATGAGAGAGTTTGTCCGCGGCCACCGCGAGAATCACCAGCATGCCGGTGATCAACACCTGATAGACCGAGGAAACGCCGATCAAGGTCAAGCCATTGCGGAACACGCCGACGATGAGCGCGCCGAGCAGCGTGCCGACGATCGAGCCGCGTCCGCCGAACAGACTCGTGCCGCCGAGCACGACTGCGGTAATGCTGTCGAGGTTCTCGGTTTGCCCCGCCTGCGGATCGCCCACGCCGGTTCGCGACACCGACAGCAGCGCGGCGATGCCATAGATCGCGCCGGCAAGCGAATACACGGTGAGCAGAATCTTCTGCGACGACAGGCCCATCAGCCGCGCGGCCTCGGCGTTATTGCCGAGCGCGTAGAGGTGCCGGCCCGGAACCGTATCGCGCAACACGAACCATGTGGCGAGATACATCAGCAGCGTGAGCACCGTGCCGTAGGTGACATCGGCGGGACCGAGCTTGAAGGTGTTGCCGAAGAACATGATCGCGTCGGGCAGGTTCGACACGCTTTCCGCGTTCGAATAGATCTGCGTGAGCGCGAACGCAATGTTCAGCGTGCCCAGCGTGACGATGAACGCGGGCAACTTGATGCGCGTGATCAACACGCCGTTGAGCGCGCCGAACAGCGTGCTCGCGGCCACGCCGCACAGGATCGCAAGCGCGGGCGGCACGCCGAGCGTGACCGCGAATTTGGTCATGATGATGGAGCCGAACGCCATCACCATCCCGCATGACAGGTCGATGCCGCCGGTCAGCACGATCAGCGTCTGGCCGATCGCGATTACCGCGACCACCATGGTCTGTTGCAGGATCAGCGAGAGATTCTGGAACGACAGAAAACGGCTGCTCTGCGAAATGAAGAAGCCGCAGGCCAGCACCAGCGCGATCAGCGGGCCGACCTCGGCGAGCGACGGCAGACGGTCGGTGAAGTGGCGCGAGTGGCCGACGGGCGCGGTGGGAGTCGACATGATGAAGGTCCTCGATGCATGAGCGTGGCGTGGCCACGCGGCGAGTCAGAGGCGGCCCGGCGCGCCGGGCCGCCATGCAGTGCGCGTTACTTGTTGCCCCAGCAGTTGTCGAGGCCGAACTTCGTATCCTTGCTGTCGACGCCGGACATCGGCTTGTCGCTGATCAGCGTCACGCCCGTGTCCTGATAGCCGGAGACCTTCTTGCCGGTCTTCGCATACTCGACGCCCGCCGTCACGCCGAGCGCGGCCATCTTCAGCGGATACTGCTGCGAGGTCGCGGCGATCGCGCCGGCCTTCACATTGCGCACGCCTTCGCAGCCGCCGTCGATCGAGACGATCATCACGCTCTTGTCCTTGCCGGCCGCCTTGAGCGCGCGATAAGCACCCGCCGCCGCCGGTTCGTTGATCGTGTAGACCACGTTGATGTCGGGCGATTTCTGCAGGCAGTTTTCCATCGCCGTTTGTCCCTTCGACTGATCGCCGCGCGTGTCCTGGCTGCACACGATCGACGGATCGCCTTCCTTCACGCCGAAGCCTTCGAGGAAGCCGTTATGACGCAACACGCCGACCGATACGCCGGGTGCGAGATCGAGCGTGGCGATCTTCGCGGGTTTGCCGTTCAGCGCGGCTTTCGCGTATCGGCCGATCAGCACGCCGGCCTTGAAGTTGTCGGTGGCGAAGAGCGCGTCGGTGGCGTCTTGCGGATCGGTGGGCGTGTCGAGCGCGACCACCATCACGCCGGCGGCGCGCGCTTTCTTGATGCTCGGCACGATCGCCTTCGTGTCGCTCGGCGTGATCAGAATCGCCTTGGCGCCGGCCGTCAGCATGTTTTCGATCGCGGTGACCTGGCTCGCGTTGTCGCCGTCGAACTTGCCGGCCGCGGTGAGCAGCTTCGCGCCGTCTTTCGACGAGGCCGCCTCGGCGCCCTGTTTCATCTTCACGAAGAACGGATTGGTGTCGGTCTTGGTGATCAGGCCGACGATGGGCTGGTCGGCCGCCTGGCTGGCGCTCGCACACCACACCGCCGATGCGGCCACGCACATCGACACGATTTTCCTGGCGACAGGATGCCTGCGGGAATTCAGATTCATGGGACGCTCCTCCGATTATTGGCAACGACGTTATGAACTGCTGGCGGTTGCCCATGCGAACGCTGCGCGTCGGCAACCTGGTTTGTGAAACTGTGGGACGCGGATGCGGCCCGAAACCGGCCGCCTAAATCACTTGAGTTGATTTAGTACAGCAGGCGCGGCGACGCTCGTCAAGGAAACGATCCGCGCCGCCGAGGAGGCGGCAGCGTGCGCGTGAGGGCGGAGCGCCATATGTGGCGGGGCTTGGCGGCAGTAGTGCGGTGCAAGGGGGAAGGCCGGGACTTGGGGAAAGTCCTGGCTCGATTGAAGGCTTGTTGTAATTTGAATTCGCCTTTTCGACGGCAAATGGTTACGCCGGGCAGGTGTGGGGTGACGCACGAAATGCGCGAGCGCGAGGGCACGGGTTGAACGTGCCAGGCACCGCGGCGCGAGTGCATGCGGCTTACATCACCGCAGCACGTCACGCATCACATCACCGCAAACGCGGCGCTCCGGTGGACGCGCGCACGACGAGCTGCGGCGCGGATGAAACCAGCATCGGCACCTTCGCCGCGCCGCGACCCGCTTGTCCATACGACGACTCGATCAACTCGCGCAACAGCGAGACCGCGAGTCCGGCGACTTCGACCGTGGGCACGGCCACCGTCGTCAGCGCGGGCCGCGACTCGCGCGCAAGTTGAATGTCGGTGATGCCCACCACGGACAGGTCGCCCGGCACGTTCAGGCCGAGATCGGCGGCGGCGTGCATCGCGCCGAGCGCCGGCAGATCGTTGGTCGCGAAGATCGCGGTGAGCTTCGGGTCGGCTTCGAGCAACGCGCGCGTCGCCGTGTAGCCGCCCTGGATCGTGTCGGGTGCGTGCTTGACGCGTCCCTTCGGCGCGCCGGCCGCGCGCAGCGCATCGACGAAACCTTGATAGCGTGCCGCGTGAATGCCCGAGGCCTTGCTGCCGACGATCGCGCCGATCCGCCGATGCCCGAGTTCCAGCAGATGCGTGCCGGCCAACTCGCCCGCCAGCCGGAAATCGACCGCGACGCACGGCAGCCCCGGCGGTTCATTGGGCCGCTCCCACATGCACAACACGACGGGCGTGCCGCGCGCTTCGGTCGCGTGAAGATCCGCGAAATCGAGGTTTGCATTCGTCACGAGCACGCCTTCGGAGAGCGTGCCGGCGATCTGGTCGAGATACGCGCGACCGCTCAGCGGATCTTCGTTGGTGTTGCAGATGATCAGGAACTGGCCGCGCGTGCGCGCCGCGCGTTCGACCGCGAGCGCGAACTCCGGGTAGAACGGATTGGCGATGCTCGACACCATCAACGCGAGCGTCGGTGCGCGGCCTTCGGCGAGCGCGCGGGCCGCGAGGTGAGGGCGATAGCCGAGCGCGGCGACGGCATCGAGCACGCGCTGACGCGTCGTCGCGCCGACGCGGCCGCGATTGCGCAGCACGTTGGACACCGTGGCCGGGGTAACGCCGGCGTGACGCGCGACTTCGCTGAGTGTGGGCATGGTGCTTTCAGTATTTGGGATAGGTGTCCGACATTTGCATCGTGGCCGAAGGCGCGGCACCATCTCTCGCACAGACAAACGATATCGGAGACAGGCGGGACCCCAACGATCGCATGCGGTCGATTTTTTTGGTCTTGCTGATTAAGCGCTTAATCTCCGACGTCGAGCCGATTAAATCACGGAGTCGATGCGATGGCGAGCATTTCGTTAAGAGGCGTGCAGAAGGCGTATGGCGACGGCGCGCTGGTGATCCGCGACGTCGATCTGGAGATCGGCGAAAACGAATTCTGCGTCTTTCTCGGCCCGTCCGGTTGCGGCAAGTCCACGCTGTTGCGCATGATCGCGGGACTCGAAGACCTCACTGAAGGCGACCTCTCGATCGGCGGACGCATCGTCAACGATGTGCCGTCGGCGCAGCGCGGCGTGGCGATGGTGTTCCAGAGCTACGCGCTGTTTCCGCACATGACCGTGTACGAGAACATGGCGTTCGGCCTGAAGCTCGCCAGGACGCCCAAGGACGAAATCGACCGCAAGGTGCGGGAAGCCGCGCGCATTCTGCAACTGGAAGCGCTGCTCGAGCGCCGGCCGAAGGCACTCTCCGGCGGCCAGCGGCAACGCGTGGCGATCGGCCGGGCCATCGTGCGCGAGCCGGGCGTGTTTCTGTTCGACGAACCGCTCTCCAATCTCGACGCCACGTTGCGCGGCCAGACCCGCATCGAAATCGCGCGGCTGCACAAGCAGTTCGCCACCGCGAGTGTGGTTTACGTGACGCACGATCAGATCGAAGCGATGACGCTCGCCGACAAGATCGTGCTGCTGCACGCGGGCAAGGACACCGAACGCTACGGCAGCATCGCGCAGATCGGCGCGCCGCTCGAGTTGTATCACCGTCCGCGCAGCCGCTTCGTCGCGGGTTTCATCGGCTCGCCGCGCATGAATTTTCTGCCTGCGCGCGTGACGTCGATCGATCCGCAAGGCGTGATCGTCACGCTCGATCACACCGAGGAAAACGTGCGTGTGCCGGTGAACGGCGAAGGACTGCAAGCGGCGCAGCCGGTCACGCTGGGCGTGCGCCCCGAACATCTGGAATTCGTCGATGCCTCTTTCGCGACACCGGGTAACGGCGTATTGACCCGCACCGTCTCTCTCGTCGAACAGCTCGGCGAACACAGCTATGTGCATCTCGATCAGCCCGGCGGCGCCGCGCTGATCGCCAAGGCGCCCGGCGACACACGTCTCGCGCCGGGTGACCGCGCGCACTTGCGCGTGCCGCGCCACGCCAGTCATTTGTTTACCGAGGACGGCTTTGCGGCCGCTTCGCTCGAATCCGTCGAACACTACGCATAGAGGACATTCCAATGCGCCTTGGAGTCTGTTATTACCCGGAACACTGGCCGGAGTCGATGTGGGAAGACGACGCTCGCCGGATGAAAGCACTCGGCATCGAGCAGGTGCGGATCGCGGAGTTTGCGTGGAGCAGGATCGAACCGACGCCTGGCGAATACGACTGGGGCTGGCTCGATCGCGCGATCGACGTGTTGGGCGACGCCGGCTTGCAG
The DNA here is from genome assembly GCF_003330825.1 of Paraburkholderia terricola. NCBI lineage: Bacteria > Pseudomonadati > Pseudomonadota > Betaproteobacteria > Burkholderiales > Burkholderiaceae > Paraburkholderia > Paraburkholderia terricola. The sequence continues at coordinate 207,013 of NZ_CP024942.1, read as the reverse complement.
GTCGTCATGTGCACGCCGACGGCGACGCCGCCCAAGTGGCTGATCGACCGCCATCCCGACATTCTGCCGGTCGGCGCGGATGGGCGTCCGCGCGCGTTCGGCTCGCGCCGTCATTATGATTTTTCGTCGCCTTCGTATTTCGCCGCCTCGCAGAAAATCTGCACGGCGATCGCCGAGCGTTACGGCAAGCATCCGGCCGTCGCTTATTGGCAGACCGATAACGAATTCGGTTGCCACCATACGGTGGTCAGCTATTCGAGCGCGGCAGTGGAGCGCTTTCGCGAATGGCTGAAGGCGCGTTATCAAACGGTCGACGCGCTCAATCGTGCGTGGGGCACGGTGTTCTGGAGCATGGAGTACCGCGGCTTCGACGAAATCGACGCGCCGGTGGCGACCGTTACCGAGGCGCATCCGTCGCACCGGCTCGATTACCGGCGTTTCGCTTCCGACGAAGTCGCGCGCTACAACCGCATGCAGGTCGAGATTATCCGCGCGCATTCGCCGGGACGGCCGGTCGCGCATAACTTCATGCAGCTCTTCACCGAGTTCGATCATTACAAGGTGGCGGCCGATCTCGATGTCGCGAGTTGGGACAGCTATCCGCTCGGCGCGCTGGAGGAGCAATGGTTCGCGCCGGACATCAAGGCGCGCTGGCTGCGCAGCGGGCATCCCGACTTCGCTTCGTTCAATCACGACGTGTACCGCGGCATGTCGAAGCTGCCGTTCTGGGTGATGGAGCAGCAGCCGGGTCCGGTCAACTGGGCGTTGTGGAATCCGGCGCCGTTGCCGGGCATGGTGCGCCTGTGGAGTTGGGAAGCGTTCGCGCACGGCGCGGGATGCGTGTCGTATTTCCGTTGGCGTCAGGCGCCGTTCGCCCAGGAGCAGATGCATGCGGGCTTGAACACGCCCGATAACCGGCTCGACGTGGGCGGCAACGAGGCTGCGCAAGTGGCCAACGAAATTCGCACGGTGCTCGCGGCGAACGCCGATGCCAACGCCGCGATTCGCTCGAAAGTCGCGCTCGTCTACGACTATGAAGCGAAGTGGCTGTTCGAGATTCATCCGCAGGGCGCGGACTTTCACTATCCGCGTTTCGCCTTCGAGTATTACTCCGCGCTGCGCGCGCTGGGGCTCGATGTGGACGTCGTGCCGGTCGACGCGCCGCTCGACGGCTACCGTCTGATCGTCGTGCCGCCGCTGCCGGTTGTGCCGGACGATTTCGCGGCACGCCTCGCGCGTTCCGGCGCGCACGTCGTGTTCGGTCCGCGCACCGGTTCGAAGACTCACGATTTGCAGATTCCGGCCAACCTGCCGCCTGGGGCGCTTACCTCGGTGCTGCTGTTGCGCGTGTGGCGCGTCGAATCGATGCGGCCAAACGTGACCGAAGCCGTGCGGCTTACGGACAGCAACGACCCGAGCGTGGACGATGGCTTCGCGCGTCACTGGCGTGATTTCATCGACAGCGATGCGGCAGGTTCATTCGACGTGCGCGCGCGTTTTGCCGACGGTCATCCCGCGTATGTGCAAAGCGGCGCGTTTCATTACCTCGCGAGCCTGTTCGACGATGCGCTCACGATGCGGCTATTCTCACGCATCGCTCAGCAAGCGGGCCTCGATACGCTGTCGCTCGGCGAGAGCGTGCGGATCAGCCGGCGCGGCGCGCTGACCTACGTGTTCAACTACGGCGACGACGCGCACACGCTCGGCGAGGTGGACGACAAGGCTTTCGTGATCGGCTCACGCGTGGTTGAGCCGCAAGGCATCGCGGTCTATCGATCGAATGGATGAGCCAGGTTCCACGCAGCACCACAACGACGTAAAAATCGACGCACAAAGGAGACAGGCAGGATGAAACTGAAACCACGCAAGATTCTGTTGGCACTCGCGCTGGCCGCGGCGGCGGCTGGAACGTCCGTCGTCAGCACGGCGCAAGCCGGCACGCTCGCCGTGAATATCGCGTTCAAGGGCGCAAGCCAGCGCGCGGTATGGCAGTCGACGATCGACGAGTTCAAGAAGGCGCACCCCGGCATCGACGTGAAGGTGTCGTTCATCGACGAAGAAGCGTACAAGGTTCAACTGCCGGGCTGGCTCTCCACCGTCGCGCCCGACATCGTCAACTGGCATGACGGCGAGCGCATGGCGTATTACGCGCAGCGCGGCCTGTTCGAGGATTTGAGCGGCGACTGGGCAAAGAACGGCTGGAACGACATGTATGCGTCGACCAGGGAAGCGTCGTCGTATAAAGGCAAGCAGTATGCCGCGCCGACCGTGTATTACTCGTGGGGCATGTTCTATCGCAAGGATCTGTTCCAGAAAGTCGGCATTACCGGCGAGCCGAAAACCTGGGATCAGTTTCTCGAAGACTGCAAGAAGCTGAAGGCCGCCGGCATCACGCCGATCGCGGTGGCGGGGCGCGATGCATGGACGCTCGCCGGCTGGTTCGATTATCTCGACCTTCGCCTGAACGGCAACGCGTTCCATCAGAAGCTGATGGCGGGCGAGATCGCCTACACCGATCCGCGCGTGAAAAAGGTCTACACGACGTGGAAGCAATTGATCGACGCGGGCTATTTCATCGACAACTCGCTGTCCTACGATCTGGATTCGGTGCAACCGTTCCTGTTCCAGGGCAAGGCCGCAATGATGCTGATGGGCACGTTCATCACCGCCGGCTTTCCGCCGGGCGTGAAGCCGGAAATGGGCTATTTCCAGTTTCCGATCATCGACGACAAAGTGCCGACCGCCGAAGACGGGCCGGTCGAATCGCTGCACATTCCGTCGAAAGCGAAGAACAAGGCCGACGCCCACACGTTCCTCGCTTTCGTGGAGACGCCTGCAATCGGCGCGAAGCTGGCCGCCGGGCTCGGCTCGCTGTCGGCGAACAGCAAGTCGCCCGAGCCGGAAGATCCGATTTCGAAGATCGGTTTCCAGATTCTCGCGAACACGAAGGGCGGCATTGCGCAGTTCTACGACCGCGATATGACCAAGGAAATGGCCGATGAAGGGATGAAGGGAATGCAGCAGTTCATCTCCGACCCATCGAAGCTCGACAGCGTGCTCGCGCAACTCGAACAGACGCGCAAGCGCATCTACAAGAAGTAAGCGGTGGCGGCCTTGGGCCGCCGTTCGCCACGTTCGATCGGGAGAATGATCGTGTCGCATTCCGTCACCCGTCAACCCATTGGCGGCGCTGCCGATTCCGGGGGCGCCGGCCTGCCCGCATCCGGCGGAGCATCACGCGGCGGGCTGCCTGCCGCCGCGCGCCGGCGTGGGCCGTCGCCCACCGCGCGGCGGCAGCGGCGCGCCGCTTTTCTGTTTCTCGCGCCGGCCTGCGTGATGGTGGCGATCTATGTGGTGTGGCCGATTCTCTCGACCATCCGCTTGAGCTTCTTCAATTGGGACGGCATGACCGAGCCGTCTTTCGTCGGCCTCGCGAACTATGCGGAATTGTTCCAGGCGCAGACCTTCTATACGGCGCTCAAGAACAACCTCATCTGGCTGCTGCTGTTCCTGCTCGCGCCGCCGATGGGGCTCGCCGTCGCGCTGTATCTGAACCAGGCGGTGGCGGGCATACGCATCGTCAAGTCGCTGTTCTTCGCGCCGTTCGTGTTGTCGGGCGTGGTGGTCGGTTTGATCTTCTCGTGGTTTTACGATCCGACGTTCGGACTGCTCGCGCTGATTCTCGGCCACGGCGTGCCGGTGCTGGGCGATCCCCACTATGCGACCTTCGGCATCGTTTTCGCGGCGCTGTGGCCGCAAACGGCCTATTGCATGATTCTTTACCTGACCGGCCTGACTTCGCTGAACGCCGAGCAGATCGAGGCCGCGCGCATGGAAGGCGCGCGCGGCTGGTCGATGCTGTGGCACGTGATCCTGCCGCAATTGCGGCCGACCACGTTCATGGCGATCGTCGTCACGGTGATCGGCGCGTTGCGCAGCTTCGATCTGATCTCCGTGATGACCGGCGGCGGCCCGTTCGAAAGTTCGACCGTGCTCGCGTATTACATGTACGACCAGGCGATCAAGTACTACCGCATCGGCTATTCGGCCGCGGTGGCAGTCGTGCTGTTCGGCATCATGCTGGTGTACATCGTCTATCACTTGCGCTGCATGCTGCGCGCCGAGCAATAAGGAGCCGCCATGTTTCCGATCTCGATCGACAAATGGAAGCCGGTGTCGCGCCGCGTGTACAAACTGACGTTGCCGATCGCATTGCTGATCTGGCTGCTGCCGATGATCGCAGTGCTCGTCACCTCCGTGCGCTCCACCGAGGAACTGAGCGAGGGCAATTACTGGGGCTGGCCGAAGCACTTCGCGATGTTCGACAACTATCGCGAGGCGCTGACCACGTCGCCGATGCTGCATTACTTCTGGAACAGCGTGCTGATCACGGTGCCTGCTGTCGTCGGCTCGATCGCGCTTGCGTCGATGGCGGGGTTCGCGCTGGCTATCTACCGGTTTCGCGGCAACTCGACCTTGTTTGCGACTTTCGTCGCGGGGAATTTCGTGCCGGTGCAGGTGTTGATGATCCCGGTGCGTGATCTATCGTTGCAATTGGGACTGTTCAATACGGTCAGCGCGTTGATTCTGTTTCATGTGTCGTTTCAAACCGGATTCTGCGCGCTGTTTCTGCGCAATTTCATCAAGCAGTTGCCATTCGAACTGGTCGAGGCGGCGCGCATCGAGGGCGCGAACGAGTGGACCGTGTTCTTCAGGATCGTGTTGCCGCTGATACGTCCCGCGCTCGCGGCGTTGGCGATTCTCGTGTTCACGTTCGTCTGGAACGACTACTTCTGGGCGCTGTGCCTGACGCAAGGTGACGATGCGGCGCCGATCACGGTCGGCGTGGCCGCGTTGAAGGGCCAATGGACGACCGCCTGGAATCTCGTATCGGCCGGGTCGATTCTCGCCGCGTTGCCTTCGGTCGCGATGTTCTTCGCCATGCAGAAGCACTTTGTGGCGGGGCTGACGTTTGGCGCGACGAAGGGGTAGGGCGGGGATGGTTCCGTCGGCGATCGGCGGCTAGTTCACGTTGAAATGCACACGGACGTCCTGGCGTGTTTCGACCGGATGTCCGCCCTGGATCGCCGGCAGGTAGCGCCATTTGCGAAGCGCCTGAAGCAGAATCTGGTTGAGCCGCGGATTGGGCGTCGGCTTGATGAGTTCGACGTCGACCGAGCCGTCGACGTGAATCACGAAGCGCGCGGTCGCGATGGTTTGATACGCCTGCTCGCGCAAATCGTCGGGCAATTCCGGCAATGGCTGCGAGAGGGAGCGCGCGGCTGCATCGTTGGATGAGGTGGCGGACGGTGTGGCGCTTTGTTTTTCTTGCGAGCCTTCAACGGTGTGAGACGGCGCCTCGGCCGCGGCTTTCGATTCGCTCGCCACCGGTGCGGGCTGAAGCGGCGCGATGCTTTGCGTTGCGCGCGTATCCGCATTCGGTTTGGTGATTGATGCGGCGTGTTGCTGCAACGCGCGACGAGGCGGCTCGACAGGTTTCGGCGGACGGGGCGGACTCGGCGAAGCAGCCGGAGCGGGCGCGGCGCGAGCCGGATGCAACGAGCTTGTCGCGGCAGGCGGATCGATTTCGACGACGCGCATCTCCAACGGCTCCTCGGCTGTCGGTGCTGCGTTGGGCGTGGCCAGCCAGCGTCCGAATTCAAGCAGGAACGTAAACCAGAGCAGGAACGCCAGCACGACCGCTAGCGCGATCCGTACCTTCGAAGCATCGCCGATGGCGACGGCAACGCGTGTTCCGCTACTCACGATGCACCGCGATCAGAAAGTGCTCCGCCCCGCCGCGGCGAGCGGCCAGCATCGCTTGAACGACTACGCCGTGACCGGCTGCGTCGTCGGCGGCAATGACGACATTTCCGTTGGATTGGAGCAGGTGCTTGACCGTCGACTCGATCTGGTCCGGGCGCACCGACTCACGATTCACAAATACCTCGTTGCGCCGGTCCACCGAAATCGTTAGCGGTTCATGCGCCGCCATTTGCTGCGCGCGGCCGGCGGGAAGCGTGAGCTTGACGGCGTCGAGCCGCTGCATCGCCAGTGAGGCCAGCATGAAAGTCGCCAGCAGAAAGAACATCACGTCGATCATCGGAATGATTTCGATGCGGCCGCGCCGCGCCGCACGCGAACGCTTGAACTTCACGACCGTTCTCCCGCCGTCGATGCGGCCAGACGGATTTCGCCGAGTCGCGCATTTGCGAACGATTCGAGTTCGTCCATCAGACGTTCGAGCCGACGCGAAAAATAGTTGAACGCAAAGAGCGCGAACAGCGCGACGACAAGACCGATGGCGGTCGCGACGAGTGACTGCGCCACACCGCCGGTAACGCCGCCCGGATCGACGAGCCCGCTCCCGCCAAACAACTGGAACGAATGCATCATGCCGACGATGGTGCCGAGCAAACCGAGCAGCGGGGCAGCCGTGACGATCGTTTCCAATACCCAGAAGCCCTTGCTCATGTCGCGCTCGATTTGCGAGGCGAGCAATTCCGCCTTCGCCTCGCGTAGCCACAGCGGAACTGCGGGCTCGGGCGTCCACGGCGCGTTCATTCGCCTGAAAGCGTTTTGGCTGGCGACGTGTTTCAAGCTGCTGGACCAGTCGAGGGCTGATCCGCTCGCGCTGATTTCATGTGATCCGCGCATCGCAGCCGGCAAGCGACCAAAACGCAGGAACACGTATGAGCGGTCGAGGACGATCGTGACCGCGAGAATGGCGAGTACCGTGAGCGGATAGATAACCCATCCACCCACGCGCACCGCCGCCAGAACATGTGTCCAATCTTGCATGACAGATCTCTTATGGGCCGACGGATTCAGAAATGCTTGGTGACGCCTGCATAGACGGCGAAATGCGGACCGTATTGCGGCGCGCCGACGCCGATGCCCGAGCCGTCGCGCAACTCATAGACGCGATTGAACGCGTTGACCACGACGAGGCGGGCATCGAACTTGCCGACGAGAGGCTGGTTGAAGTGCTGAATCACACCGAGGTTGATCTGCGCGTAGACCGGCAGGCGATCGGTGTTCGCAAAGCCGCTGCGCAAGCCGCTGCCTACGAGGCCATCGAATGTGAAGGTGGTTCTGCCGAGGTCGTAGGTTCCGCCGAACGAGGCGGTGATGCGCTGATCGTGGTCGAGATTCACCCAGTGAGAGCTGATATAAGCGAGCTCGTCTGCATCGAAATTGAATTGCGCCGAGTCGATCTGTTTGCCCTGCGCGCGGCTATACGCGAGATTCAGATAGGCGGACACATTGTCCTGCTTGTAGTTTGCGGTGAACTCGAGTCCGTACACGCGCCCGTACTGGTAGTTGAACGGCGTGAAGATGAGAGCGGAGCCGAACTGACCTTCGTCGAGCAGGTTGGTGGATTTTTTGTAGTAGGCGTCGAGGCCGATGGTCACGTTCGAGCCGAGCCGCTGCGTCACGCCCAGATCGAAGTAATGGCTGCGTTCGGGTTGCACCGGATCGTTCTGAGCGGACGGACTCTGATTGGTCGTGCCATTGAAGCGGCTGATGGTCGAGCCGGACAATAGTTCGAACGCAGGCGGCGTGAAGTAGCGCGCGTAACCGGCGTGGAAGGTGGTGGTCGGTGTCAGCGCATAGACGAGACCGATGCGCGGGCTCAACTGACTCGCGCTGACGTATTCGTCCATCTTGTCGTAGCGCAGGCCGTAGTTGAGCGTGAGCTTGTCGGTGATCTTCCATTCGTCCTGCACGTAGGCGCTGTACAGGTAGCCGGTTTTGCTGCTCGAGTCGTGGATGTTGAAGGGCTGGTCCGATGCCTGGTTGCCGTCGGCGTCCGTCGCGAAGACGTTGACGTTGTCGTCGAATACCGCGTGCTCCTGCTGGAAGAGTATGCCGGAGCGGATCGTATGCTTGTCGTTCAGCCGCCAGGTGGTGTCCAGTTGCGCGCCGTTAGCCGAGTTGCTGTGAAAGTCCTTCGATGCCACGCCATTGAATAGCAGATCGCCAACCGGATCGGGATTGAATTGCGTTCGCGTGTAGCGTGTAAAGAGCGCGACCTGATAGTCGAGTGCGCCGCCATTGGTGCCCTGAAGCGCCACGACCGCAAAGTTGTTCAGCTCCGATTGCGTTTCGTTCAACCGGCTCGAATCGAAGGTGTTATTGCCGTTGAGCGTGAAGTTCGTCTGCAAGCCTGGCGTATTGGGGATTTCAAACTGATTGCTGGTGGTGCCGAACATCACGCTCAACCGGGTAAGCGGGTTGATGATGTACGACATATAGCCGAATGCGTCGCCCTGGCGCGTGTGATCGTGCAATGCATTGGCGCTCGCGGTCGGATTCTCGATGCCGAGGTTGTTGACGCCGAGCGATCCGCTGAAGTAGTAGCTGAACGGCCCCTGACTGCCGAACACGTCGGCGCTGGTCTTGAGGGTCTGGTGGCTGCCGCCGAATACGCCGATGGACCCGCCGTTGCCCGCATCGCCCGTCTTCGTGCGAATGTCCACCACGCCGGCCGTGCGGTAGCCGTACTGCGCGGGCAACGCGCCGGTCAGCAGGTTCACCTGATCGATGATGCGCGTGTCGAGCGTTTGCCCGAAGCCGCTAATCGGCTCGGGAATGATGATGCCGTTGATGCGGTATTGCAGATCCGCATGGTCTCCGCGCACGTGCAACTGTCCATACGAATCGGCGGCCACGCCGGGTGCCTGCAACAGCACCTGATTCAGCGGCGTGTCCTGCCCCGCGGGCAGCGCATCGATGTCGGCCTGACTGAAGCGATACACGCTGCTGCCGGTTTCCGGCAATAGGCCGTTGCGGGCTCGATCGAGCCGCTTCGCGTTCACCTGAACGTCGAGCGTGTCGCTGCTGGTCACATTGTTTGCGGCGCTATCGGTGTTTGCCGTGCTTGCCGTGGCGTTGCTGACCGGCTTGCCGGATGCATCGACGACAGCGCCGGTTGCCGGGCGGTCGGTCGGCGCGGCGTGGGCATGAGCGGCAAAAGCGGATAGCAGCAAGGCTGCGTGCGAGACGCGCGTGCGGTTCTTCATCGTTATTTTGTTTGAATGTTGGCGACTGGGTGAGGGTGTCTTTCGTCGGAGATGTTCTTGTTAGCTCAGAATGGATGGCGGCGATTTGCCACTTTCCCCGTGCGCCGAGAATGTTATATCATTGCACTCAGAAAAGAAAATGACAATTCGATGATGTGCATGCGGAGGGAGCGTGAGGCGATGACGGCGAGCGGAAAACGCGTCGCCCCAATGCAAGCGGCGGATCTTTGAAATCCGCGCATGAGCTTGCATGAGAAGAGACCGCCAGGCATCACGGCATAGGGACGGGGCTGGCGAGCGTGAGTGAGCCGCTGGAGTCGACTCGAATAATCACGCGTGGGACCGGTTACGGTTGCGTGTGCTTCGCGGCGTCCTCGATAACCGCGACGACTTCCTTCGGCCGCGATTCATACACCGAGTGACTCGCGCCGGCGAGCACCGTCGTGTGACTATGCGCGCGCGCGTAGTACCAGCGTTCGAGGTCGGGGTTGATGATCTTGTCGTCCGCGGCGACGATGCCCCAACTCGGCTTGCTGGTCCACGCGGCGACCGTCATCGGCGTCGAGAAGACTTTCGCGGCGGTCAGCATCTGCGCATGCGACTCGAACCGAGCTTCCTTGAGCGGCAGGTCGGCGGCGAAATCCTTCGGGAAATCCGCCGGGTTCAGATAGGTGTAGCCGTCGTCCGTTTTCATGATCGCGCCCGGCTGCTTCGACGTATAGCTCGGCATGCCCTTGCCGAGTGTGCTCTCGTCCTCGCCGACGGCCGGCGCATGGGCGGCCACATATACCAGGCCGACGACGTTCGGGTGTACGCCGGCCTCGGTGATGACCGAGCCGCCGTAACTATGGGCGACGAGAATCGTGGGACCGTTCTGCTGATCGAGAACCCGCTTCGTGGCGGCGACGTCGTCTTCGAGCGAGGTCAGCGGCTCCTGCACGACGGTGACGTGATAGCCGTCTTTCGTCAGTCTGTCGTAGACCGGCTTCCAGCCCGAGCCGTCCACCCACGCGCCGTGTACGAGAACAATGTTATGGACGGGAGCGCCTTGCGCTTTGACCTCCTGCGCCGTGGCGGCGGTCGAGGCAAAAAGACAGGCGGACAATGACAGGACCGCAGCGGCGACGGGCATCAGTTTCATGACTAACTCCTTTTGATAGGCGAGAAAAAGTTTCGAGAGGAAAGGGATCAATAGCGGAACGCGTGGCGGGCATGCTTCGCCTATGAGAGACGAAGCGGCGCCTCATGCAAGCCGTTCAGCTACCGAAGAAAACATTGCAATAGCTCACCGGTCCCACGCAGTTGGAATTCATCGACATGCGCGTGGACGCACCGGACGACGAACTGCCGTTCTGCGCCACGCCGCCATACGCCGGCGATCCGGTTTGCGGCCCGTCCTGCGCGGCGATCCTGGCCTCGGCTGCCTGGATGTCGGCGGGGTAGGTAGCGTCGTCGGCGACGGACGGGTTGTAGCCTGCCTGCTCGACGCGCACCAGGTCGGCGCGAACTTCGGCACGTGTCAATGGCGCGTTCGATTGTGCGAAGCTGAGAACCGGAGCAGCGAGGGTGCCGGCGGCGAGAGCGAAACAGATCAGAGCGTTTTTCATGATGAGTATTCCTTGTTCAACGTAATGAAATGAAGGGCAATGGTTGCCCCGAAAAGTAGTGATGCTTGACTTGCTGCTGTACTGCACGAGGTGTGTCCGGTTGTGCCAGCCGATATAAGTCGGATTGCCTCGGTTAGCAATTCGGCATTCCCTTTTCACAGGCGTGACTAAGCATCGGCGTATTCAAAACGCCTCGCTACGTCATCGGGAAATACGTCTTTGCTTGTTGCCAACAGCGATGGTTAGTGATGGAGTCACGCATTGATGCTTGTCTCGTCACTGGCGGCGAGTTGTTTTTCGCCGTCTGTGTAGGGGCAAACACGCCGGTTTGCCGCTTATTCCAAATTTTTTCCACCAGACCGGATTTTTCGCTTGCAGGAACGAGTGGGCGCTGAGCACGGCGCCCGCCGGACCAAGGCGCGCGCGACTTCGCGGGGCGCGTGTGTCGCTACCGTGACGGCATTCCAGCGGACATTGGCGGAGGCGCTACGCAGTATGCGCATCGCATTGGCGGCCACTCCGAACGCCCACGGCAAACCATGGCAGCCCCGCGAATGCCGGCTATTGCATCGACTTTGCCGAGTCAGAACCGGGCGGGAATTATTTCTGAATTATTTGCGAATTTAGGCCAATAAAATAGTAAAGAGGCTTAAAGTTCAATAGCCGTTTTTGAAAAAGCCTATTTAACAATTGCATTTAACATTTCACGTCTCCGATTCATTCACTATCGAACGGGCGCCGTCGGGAGAGCATCACTCATGGTCCACAAACGAATGCGCGCCGTGTTCCTCGGCGCGGTGATTGCGATGATCGCGTCTCTCTGTCAGGCGCAATACGCAACCGACTGGCTGGCGAACACCTACGGCACCCTGGCCGCTCACGTCGGCAACGGCGCACGCTCGATGTGGGTCGCGCCCGAGGGCGTCATCTATACGGCTTCCCTGTGGGACGAAAACGAGGGCGGCGTCGCGATCTACCAGAACGGCAAGAGCATCGGCTCGATGGGCATCAACAGCGAGTTTCAGGGCGGGGCCATCACGGGCAATGCCACGTCGATCTTCACTGCGTTGCAGTACGGTACGCCGGACGGCACCGGTTCGGTCGTGCGATACAACCGCGCGACTCGAACCCGCGATCTCGTCATTCATGTCAGCGTGTGGGACGCGCTTCCTCGCGGCGATGTCATCACAGGTCTCGCGACCGCGGGCTCGCTGCTTTATGCGAGTGACTTCTTCAGCAATCGCGTGCGCGTCTACACGACGGACGGCGTATGGCAGCGCGACATCAGCGTCTCAGGTCCGGGCGCGCTCGCCGTGGATGGCGCGGGCAATCTCTGGGTCGCCCGCAAGAGCGCCGGCGTGATCGCGCAATACAGCGCGGCCGGCGCGCCGTTGAACACCATCCAGATGTCCGCCGCATCGCGGCCCTCCGCGCTGTATTTCGATGCGTTGTCCGGGCAACTCATGGTCGGCGATCAGGGTCCGGACATGAACATCAAGCTCTACAACATTGCGGGCGCGCCGACGCTGGCCGGCACGTTCGGCGTTCAAGGCGGCTATCTCGACACCACGACCGGCATCAAAGGCCAGGTGGGCGACAAGCGCTTCACGCGCGTCGTCGGCATCGGCAGGGATTCCGCCGGCAACCTGTATGTGCTCAACAATCCGTGGGGCGGAGGCTGGGACCTGGGCCGCAACGGCTCCACCGACATTCACATGTACAACAGCGCCGGCATTCTGCAATGGAAGCTGCAGGCGCTGAACTTCGAGGCGGTCGCCGCGCCGGACCCCGCGACGGACGGCGCCTACTTCTATAGCGGCATGAACATTTATACGGGCACCGCGGGCGGCACCTTCGTCGCGAATACGGTCGATCCGTTCACGTATCCGTCCGACCCGCGCCTGAGCACGAGCGACACGCAGCGCGGCCAGCACTTCGGTCAGCTCGTCAACGTTGGCGGGAACCGGATTCTCGTGGCCTCCGGCCAGAATCCCGGCGCGTTCAACTTCTATCATTTCAATCCGGCGAGCGGCTACATCGCCATACCGGACGCATCCATTCCGGGCACCGCGTTCAATACGACCCGGCAGGTCACAGGCGGATTCTGCCTCGACAGCCGGGGAGACGTATGGGCCGGTCTGGATAGAACGAACCAGATCTATCACTACCCGCTGACCGGTTTCAACGGCGAGGGAAAACCGGCGTGGGGACCGGGCACCACCACTTCCATTCCGCAGAGCATCCGGCCGCTCACGCGCATCATCTACATGCCCGAGACCGACACCATGATCCTCGCGCAAGGGATTGCGGGGAGTTGGGACTGGACCGCGATAGATTCGAGAATCGAGGTGTATCACGGCTGGAGCGCGGGCAACAGGACGAACCCCAATCCGGTGATCACGCTCACCAGCGCCAATCCGAAGTCGATTACGGCGGCCGGCAATTATCTGTTCGTCGGCTACGTGCACACCGTGCCGAACATCGACGCCTTCAACCTCACCACGGGCCACCTCGACGCCACGCTCACCAATTCGAGTCCCGGTACGCTGGATGTCGGCAACGACGTGGATTCGATGTACGGTCTGCGTGCCTATCAGCGAGCGGCGGGCGAATACGTGATCACGAAAGACAACTACAACGGTTCGAGTTTGATCGTTTATCGCTGGACGCCCTGACGTTCACGCGAGCCGCACGCCGCGCACCGCCCTGCCGCCCAGCAGGCAGACGATCGCGGCGGCCAGCACGAGCACGCACAGCGCGAGGCGCAAGCCGAGCCAGCCGGCGCCGAGCCCGATCAACGGCGGCCCGATGAGGAAGCCCGCATAGCCCGCGGTGGCCGCCATCGACACGCCGATCGCCGGCGTGTCGGTCGAGCGGCCCGCCGCGCTGAAAATAACCGGAACGATATTCGCGAGGCCGATGCCGACCATCGCGAAGCCCACGCAAGCGGTGAGCACCGTCGGCAAGCTGAGCACGAGCGCGAGCCCGGCCACCGCGATCAGGCCGCCCAACGCCACGACCTTGCTGGAGCCGAAGCGGCGCACGGACACGTCGCCGACAATGCGGCAAGCCGCCATTGACAATGCGAACGCGGAATAGCCGACCGCGGCGACGCTCGCCTCCTGGTTCAACGTCGAGCGAAGGTACACCGCGCTCCAGTCGGCCACCGCGCCTTCCACCAGCATGCACAGAAACGCGAGCATCGCGAGTTTCATCACGCCGCCGCTCGGCCACGCGAATCCGCTCGAAGACGCAGCCGCGCGCGGACCGAGATCGCGTAGCGCGAGAAGCGCGGCGGCGACGATCACGATACCGATGACAACACCCGGCAACAGCAGACCGCCGATCACGCCGACGCCGCCTTTCTGAAGCAGCGCGCCGGTCGCCGCGCCGAGCAGCCCGCCCGCGCTCCATGCCGCGTGAAACGACGCCATGATCGGCGAGCGCCACTGTGTTTCGATGGTGCTGGCGTGTCCGTTCATCGAGACGTCGAGCGCGCCGTTCGCCGCGCCCAATATGAACAGCACAATGCATAACGCCGCCATGCCCGGCGCGAACGCGGGCAGCGGCAGCGCGACGACGAACGCCGCGCCGAGCAGCGAGGTGGCCCGGCCGCTGCCGAAGCGCGGCGCGAGTTGCCCCGCGAGCGGCATGGCGACGATGGCGCCCAGCGCGAAGGCGAACAACGCGATACCCAACGCGGTATCGCTGAGCGCGAGGCTTTCCTTGATGCGCGGCACTTCGACGGCCCACGCGCCGATCCCGAATCCGTTGGCGAGAAACACGCCGATGGTCGCAATGCGCTCTTTCAACGGCTTGATACTCGATGCGATGTGTGACGTCATGACCGAGCCACCGTCACGTTGTCGCACACGGCTTCGAATCTCGCGAGCCGCCCGGCAGGCACGTCGGCTTCGACAAACAGATAATCGACGGCCGATGCCGCCGCGACCGCGAATGGCGCCGCGGTCATCAGCTTCTCCGAGGTCATCGCGATGGCGATCTGGCCGCTCGCTTTCACCATTGCACGTTTGATTTCGGCTTCCTCGGCGTCGAAGGCGGCGACGCCTTCGTCGGGATCGAGCGCGCACGCGCCGAGAAAGCAAAGGTCGGCCTTGATCTGCTGGATTTGCAGCAAGGCGGTCGAGCCGACCGAGCCGGCCACGTTCCTGGCGATGCGTCCGCCGATCAGGATCACCTCGATTCCCGGCCGGTTCAGCAAGCGCGCGCAAGCCTCGGGCGAATTCGTCACGACGGTCAGGTCCGCGTTGTCGGGAAGCGCGGCGGCGATGGCGACGTTGGTGGAGCCCGTGTCGAGCACGATGATCTGTTTCGGCCGGACGATCGACGCCGCGGCGGCAGCGAGGCATGCCTTGCGGTCCATTGCTTGCCGCATGCGAACCGCCGCCGGCTCGCCGCCCGGCGAGAGGAGCAGGGCGCCGCCGTAGACGCGCTTGCAATGCCCCTGCTCGGCGAGGTCGCGCAAATGACGGCGCACCGTGTGTTCGGAAGTCTGCAATTCCGCCGCGAGCGACGAGGCGAGCACGCGCCCTTGCGCGCGCAGCCGCTCCAGGATCAACTGCTCGCGCTGCCCGGGCAGAAGCCCTTCCATTGCTTCCTGTCGTGTTCGTTGCATGTCTCCGCCTTGCTTGATTTGAAATCGCTCATAATCGAGCAAAATGTATCGTAAACGATCAAACTATGCAACGACGCCGCGATAGCTCAGGAAGGCTGTGCGTCCGGATCACGCCGCAAAGTCCGCCCGAAAAATGCCCGATCGGCGAGCCACACGGCGACGAGCGTCGCGCCCATCAACGGAAAGACGATGCCGAGCAGGACAAGTGCGGCTTTCCAGCCGCGCATCGGCGGCGCGGCCCGTTCGCGCGACGGCGCGCCGAGTGCGCGTTGCGGCCGCCGCTTCCACCACATCACGCAGCCGGTTACGGCCATGCCCGCGAGTCCGAGCGAAATCGCGGCGCAAAGAATCTGATTCGCGACGCCGAAATAACGGCCCATATGCAGCGACGTGCCATACGACACCGCCTTGGACACCGCGCCGTAATCGCCATAGCGAATGTCCTTCAGCACCGCGCCGCTGTATTGATCGATGTACAGGGTGCGCTCCTGTTTAGGATCAGCCGGAAAGTACGAGACGGTGTAGACGCCCGTTGGCGATGCGGGCAGCGCGATGTTGTAGCCATCGGTCACGCCGAGCGATGCCGTCAGCGCGACGATGCGCCCAAGCGGCAGCGCCTCGGACGCGTGAGCATGCGCATCGACGGAGGATGGCACCGGCGTGTTGCCGACCGCCCACGGCGTAAGCGGCAAGGGCAGATCGTCCATCACCATGCCCGGCATCGAGTCCGCGTTCGATGCGTGGGCCTCGTGCCCGCTGTGTTCTCCAGGTGACGCATGCGCGGATTGCGCCGCGGCGGACGTATCGCCGACCGTGGCCCGCTCGCCTCGCCCGCCCGGCAATACCGAGCGCAACGGCAAGCCGCCCCACGATCCCGGCGGCGCGCCCAGATTCGCCGCGCTCGCGAGCGCCTTGAACTGCTTGCCCCACGAACCCGACCACGGCAGCCCCGTCAATACGAATGCCAGCGCGCCGAGCGCGAGCCAGATGCCCATCGCCGCGTGGATGTTCTTCCACAGCGCGCGGCCCTTTAGCGCGAAGCTCGGCGTCAACGCGGCGCGTAAGCTGGTTTTCTCGCGTGGCCACCAGAGTGCGACGCCGGTGCCGATCATCACCAGTGTCCAGCATGCGGCCAGTTCCATCAGCAGTTCGCCGGGTTTGCCGAGCAACAGCTTGCGATGCAGCATCCGGTCGACTTGCATGAAGCGATGCTCGACGCTCAGCGTGCCCAGCACCTCGCCGCTGTACGGATTCAGATAGACGCTCTGTTTTTCGCCGTCAGGCAGACGGAACACGAATTCGGTGCTGCGATCCGGCGCGCCCGCAATCACGGCGGTCACGGCAGCCGCGCCTCGCGGCATCGCCGCGCGGGCCTTGGCAAGCAACGTGTCTTCGCCGAGCCTGGCTGTCGCTCGCGGTTCGACGATCAGCCGGTGCGGATAAAGCAGCGGCTCGATTTGCGGCTGAAAGCAATACAGCGTGCCGGTGATCGCAAGCACGATCAGAAACGGCATCACGAAGAGCCCTGCATAGAAATGCCAGCGCCACAGCGTGCGATAGCCTGCATTCGGCATGCCGGTGAGCGCAGCCGTGCGTTGAGTGGTCGTGGTCGACATGGAATCTTCCTGAAACGAAAAATGGGTCAATCGGTTCGCGCCCGGCGCCTACGCGTGGCAGCGCATCGCGTTCACATGCGCAGCTTCGCCTCGACGTAGAACGTGCGGCCCGGATACGGGTGATAAACGAAGTAGCGGGCGTCGAACAGGTTGTCGACGCCGATGCCGATTTCACTCAGCTTCGTCGGCTTGAAGGTGAACTTCGCATCGGCCACCGTGTACGAACTCGTGCCGCCGAACACGTCGGGATTCGTGTCGGTATTGGTGAGCGTGTTGTACTGGCGGCCCGAATAGCGCGCGGCGAGCGTGAGCGCCGCACGTTCGTCGATGTGATAAGTCGCCGCGAGATTCACGCGCCACAGCGGAATGCGATAGAAGTACTTGCCGACCGTGGCCGGATTTTGCGCGTTGGCGATGATCTTCGATTGCGTATAGGCCACGCTCGCCAGCAGATCGAGGCCGCGCACGAACACGTCCTCTCCCGAGTAGCTGGTTTCCACGCCGCGCGAGCGCACCTTGCCGATGTTCTGGAAGTTCGTCACGCTGGGAATCACGGTCGTATCGGTCTGACTGAAGATCGTGTTCTTCACGTCGTCCTGAAACAGCGAGAAGCGGAATACGCCATTCCAGTGCGCCCATTCGGCGCTCAGTTCTTTCGAAAGATCGTCTTCGGGCTTCAGGTTCGGGTTGTTATTGACGATCGAGGCGCCGTTGATTTGCCCCTGGAACAACTCGCTGACAGTCGGAAACCGATAAGCGCGGCCGATGGAAGCGCGCAAGCTCAGGTCGTCGCTAACATCGAACGAGAGCGACGCTTTCGGCGAGAAATGCTGCTGGCTTGCATCGCCGTATGCAAGCCTTTTGCCGGGCAATGCCTGAGAACCGCCATAGGCTTGCCAGTCTTCATACCGCACGCCGTACACGAGCTTCCAGCGCGGCAGAAAACGCCAGGCGTCCTGCGCGTAGAGCGCCTGGGTTTGCGTCTTGCCCGCGAATGCATTGGCAAACGACGTGGCCGCGCCGTCGCGCCAGTTGAGCGTGTTGTAGCTCTGGTTGTCGAGGAAGTAGTTGTCGTAGTGATAGCCGAAACTCAGCGCGTGATTCGCGAGCCCGGCTTGGGTCAGCGCAGGCGTGTAAGTGGTGCGCAGATCGAGCGTTTTCCAGCCCGTGCCGTCGCCGAGCATCATCGTGCCGGGGCCGTTGCCCGGCGCACCCGAGCTCGCGGTGCGCGCCACGCTGTTGCCGATGTCGTAGTAGGAAGCGATCGCTTCGCCGTTCCAGCCCGTGGCGTTGCGCGTTTTCAGCGACACGCCGTAGAGCCAGTTCTCGCTATGGCCGAGGCTCGGGGCGAACGCGGCGGCGGGAATCGTGTATTCGTAGCCGTCGATCGCAACCTTGCCGCTGTACACGGGGTTGCCGTTCGCGTCGCGCAGGAAACTCGACGTCGCGCTGTTATACGTTTGATGCCAGTAGCCGAGCGTGAAGCCGGCTTGCAGCGTCGGCGTGAAGTCGTATTGCATCTTCAGCCTGAACTGGTCCTGCACGGTGTGCTCGATGCCTTCGCCGTTCACGCCGAGCACCGCGGTCGGCGTATTGGTCTGGTTGTTGTAGAAGTGCGCGCCGCTCACCGGGGTATCGCCGGCTTTCGCGGGCGTGGTCGATTTGGCGAGCGTGGTGAATTGCAGCGGCTGGCTGGTGTTGTCCAGGTGGTTCACGCCGAGCCGATACGAGAACTTGCCGATCCGGTCGCCGATCGACGCACTCGCTTCGCTGCCGTTGAAGTTCTGATTCACGCCGAACAGGCTGAAGTGCTGGGTGAAGGCTTTGAGGTCCGCGTCGGCTTCGAATTTTTTCGGCATCCGCGTGCTGATGAGCACCGTGGCGCCGAGCGAATTGCCCGGATACAGCGCGGAAAACGGCCCGTAGATCACGTCGACCTGCTGGATCTCGTCGGGCGATACCATCGACCAGCGCGGCGGAAACGAAAAGCTGCTGCCGAGCAGATTGCTGAGCAGCAGACCGTCCGCATAGACGAGACCGCGCGCGCTCTGCGTGTTGCTCGTGCCGCGCACGGCGATGATCGCATTCAGGTCGCCGATGAAGCGCTTGCGCACCGCAAGGTTCGGCATGTACTTCAGCACGTCCTCGGTGTTGACGACGTTCCAGTTGTCGAACTGTTCGCGGGTCACCGTCTCGACGGAGGCGGGCAGATTCGGGTCCACGGCGCGCGGCGTGCCGGCCGCATTCGCGCTGACGCTGACTGCCGGCAGCGTGGCGTCCGCGATTGCGTTCTCCGCATGAGCCGGCGACGGGATGAATGCCGGCACCAACGCCGGAACGAAGGCGGATAAACAGCCGGGTAGATAGACGGTCGCGCCAGCGGGCCAACACCGCGCCAGGCAAGCGGGCAACTGAACCAAAGGATGCGCCGAAAAGTGTGCGGGCCTAGACCGCGGCGAACGCCGCGCGGGCACGCAACGGCGAGCGCGAAGGCACAGCCTTCGCAGAACGAGTTTGAACATGAACGTTTCCTCGATGCATTGAACAGGCGATCGCGCGCACCCTCGACGGACGCGACGAATACGCAATCAGGAACAACGGCGATCAGGAAACGACAGGCGGGTCTCGGGGACGTCCGGACGGAAACGCGCCGAGCGGCGTGAAACGGGTGGAGAGGGTGGGCGGCGCGGTGCCGGCAAGCGCGAGCGGCGCCGGCAGATCGACGGCGGCAACAACCGGCATCGCGACGTGATGTTCGAGCAGATGGCAGTAGCCGCACGCGCCGAAGGCGTCGGCGTGGCTGAGACTGACCGGCGCGGGGCCGGCCTGAGCGATCGCGCTCGCCTCGCTCGGCCCGCGCGGCTGAAGCGCCGAACAGAGCGCCGCAATGGGCTCATGCACACGGCTCGACGCCAGCATCTGACTCACGACCGGCGCGAACACGACGAGCCACATGGCGATCAGGCCAAGCCATGCGGTCAGGTGGTGGCGGGAGCGTGAAGTCATGATGGAGAGGATAAAGACGCCGGCGATTCTAGCATCGCCGGGCCGGATTTTGCCGCGCGATCCTCGTCATGCGGGCCGATCGGCGGACAGGATCTCGTGCATCGCCTCGCCGCCACTGATAACCAGCACACATCAATCGTTCCAAAAATAGCACTTATCGTTTCGCGGCGTTCGGGCGAGTATTGGACAAACAACAATCCGCCGAGCACCGCAAGCTCAAAATTTCTGGAGACGTCTCGATGCATTCCCCCTCAACCCCCCTGGCCCCCGGGCAATCGAAGGCCTCCGCCGTACTTCGCGTGACGGCGGGCAACTTCCTGGAGCAGTTCGATTTCTTCCTGTTCGGCTTCTATGCCACGCAGATTGCCGCGGTCTTTTTCCCGGCGGGGAGCGAGTTCGCTTCGCTGATGATGACCTTCGCGGTTTTCGGCGCGGGCTTCCTGATGCGGCCCCTCGGCGCGATCATCCTCGGCGCGTATATCGACGATGTCGGCCGTCGCAAGGGCCTGATCCTCACGCTGTCGATCATGGCGAGCGGCACCATCCTGATCGCGTTCGTGCCCGGCTATGCAACGATCGGACTCGTTGCGCCGGCCCTGGTGCTGATCGGCCGTCTGCTGCAAGGCTTCTCGGCGGGTGCGGAGCTGGGCGGCGTGTCGGTCTATCTCGCCGAGATGGCGACGCCCGGCCGCAAGGGGTTCTTCACGAGCTGGCAATCCGCCAGCCAGCAAGTGGCGATCGTGGTGGCAGCGGCACTCGGCTTCGCGCTCAACCAGTGGCTGGACACGGCGGCGATCGCCGCGTGGGGCTGGCGCGTGCCGTTCTTCGTCGGCTGCATGATCGTGCCTTTCATCTTCATTCTTCGGCGCAATCTCGAGGAAACGCGGGAATTCAGGCAGCGCCAGCATCGCCCGGGCATGAAGGAGGTTTTCGCCACGCTCGTGCAGCACTGGAATGTCGTGATCGCCGGCATGCTGCTGGTCGCGATGACCACCACGAGCTTCTATCTGATCACGGTGTATGCGCCGACCTTCGGCAAGACGGTCCTGCATCTGAGCACCGCCGACAGCCTGCTCGTCACGCTGTGCGTGGGGATCTCCAACTTCATCTGGCTGCCGATCGGTGGCGCGTTGTCGGACCGGATCGGACGCCGTCCGCTCCTTCTCGGCATGACGGTCCTGGCGATTGCGACCGCCTACCCCGCGCTATCGCTGCTGGCTCACGCGCCGAGCTTCGTCAACATGCTGCTCGTGCTGCTCTGGCTCTCGTTCATGTACGGCATGTACAACGGCGCGATGATCGTCGCGCTCACCGAAGTGATGCCGGTCGAAGTGCGTGTCGCGGGATTCTCGCTGGCCTACAGCCTCGCGACGGCGGTCTTCGGCGGGTTCACGCCCGTCATCTCCACCGCGCTCATCCACACGACGGGCGACAAGGCCGCGCCCGGCTACTGGATGAGTTTCGCCGCGGTGTGCGGGCTCGGTGCCACGCTGGCACTGTATCGGCGCCGTCCCGTTCCGCTGCCTGCCGCTTCCTGAAGCATCGCTGCGCGCCTCGAATTTCAGACTGACATTCCTTCGACCATGAAATCCATCCTTCTGAAACTCTGCACCGCGGCGCTGCTCGGCAGCGCCGTCGCGGCGAATGTGCAGGCCGCCGATCTGCACGTGATGACCTCGGGCGGCTTTACCGCCGCCTACAAGCTGCTCGGCCCGAAGTTCGCGGCGTCGACCGGCAACACGCTCGATACCGCGCTCGGCCCGTCGATGGGCAAGTCGCCGGAGGCCATTCCGAACCGTCTTCAGCGCGGCGAGCCTGCCGACGTGGTGATCATGGTCGGCTATGCACTCGACGACCTGATCAAGCAGGGCAGGGTGATTCCCGATTCGCGCGTCGAACTCGCGGATTCGCGCATCGGCATGGTCGTGCGCGACGGCGCGCCGAAGCCCGACATCGCGTCCGAGGCGGCGCTCAGGCAAACCTTGCTGCATGCCCGGTCGATCGCGTACTCGGATAGCGCGAGCGGCGTCTATGTCGAGCGCGAGTTGTTCAAGCGGCTCGGCATCGAGGAACAGGTGAAAACCAGGGCGAAGATGATCCCGAAGATTCCGGTGGCGTCCGTGGTTGCGACCGGCGACTACGAAGTGGGCTTTCAGCAGGTGAGCGAGCTGCTGCCGGTGAAGGGCGCGGCGTACGTCGGCAAGATTCCGGAGTCGATGCAGTCCGTCACGCGCTTTGCCGCGGGCGTACCGGTCGGCGCGCAGCATCCGAAGGAGGCGAAAGCGCTGCTGGACTATCTGGCGTCGCCCGCCGTGCAGCCGGAGGTGACATCGACCGGGCTCGATTCCGTCGCCACGCATTGAGACCCAGGCAACGATTCAACCCGGCAGGTCGGCGGGCTGATCGAAGGGTTCTTCTGGCTGATGCGCCAGGCTCAAGGCGTCCTTCAGACGAGAACGGACCCGGCAAAAGTCCTCGGTCTTGAGCGCTTCATTCGCTCGAAGCGGAAGTTCTATTGCGCGGTTCCACGACGGTGTAGAAAATCCGATTCGTACCCGCTCTGCTCAGCACAAGTGCCAATCCGCGCCGGGGCCTCTCTCATGGACCGGACTGAGCGCACGATCACGGCGTCCAGCGATAAACGGTGATGCTGGAACCCTTGACGTTGTTCTTCGTGACTACGTACTCGCCCGTCGATCGAAGATAGGCCCTCACGCCGTACATCGAATCGAGGGCGCTGCTGGCGTCCACGGTACTGCTACTGGTGTTGATCAGTGTGGCGTCGAGGTTGCCGGTAGCGAGGTTAAAGGCGTCGATGTTCGGCCTGGCCGGCCCGCTGCCGCCGAACCAGTAGCCGACGAAGAGATGGTTGCCGGCCGCGGCAATCGACTTGGCGCCGGCGTTAGCGAGGTTGATCACCGGGTTCGGCGCGGTGGTGTTGCCCGCGCTCCAGCCGTGATACACCTCGATCCGCGTGCCGATCGACGTCCAGTCCGTGCTGCCCACGATGCCCTGTCCGAGAATCATGGTGTCGCTGTCCGCCAGGTAGATGATGCGCGTCAACGGCTGGATGCTGGCGGGAATGCGGACCGGGATACCGGACCCCCATGCTGGCTTGCCGCTGGCGTCGAAGCGGGTCAAGGGATAGTGGTAGATATAACCGGTCCTGTCCAGACCGGCCCACACGCCCCCCTTGCTGTCGATGCAGAATCCGTTTCTGACCGGTGCGGTCGTATTGAACGCCGTACCGGGAAGGGTGGCGTCCGGTATCGCGATGTAGCCATTCGCAGCGTTGAAGTGGAAGAAGTAGAACGTATCGGGATTCTGGCTGGACACCACGAGAATCCGGTTGCCGCCCACGCTGGCAAGTTGACCGAAGTGCTCATCCCGTGCGCGATCGTTGAAGTTGACGCGCGGGTCCGACGGATAGGCGAACGGATCGACGGTATTCGCGACGAAGGTGCCTCCTGCGGTGCCGGCGTGAATGCTGGTGCCGCCATAGAACAACGCGCCATCGGTGGCCGGGTCCGGCGCGGCGACGCCCTCGAAGTTCAGGGACTGAAGCGTCCACTGCAAGTTGCCGGCGGTGCCATACGCGTGAATGTCGGTGCCGCCGTCGCGGCCGAGGTCCCAGCTTCCTCCCCACGGGTTGTTGAGCACGTAGAGGTTGCCGGCGGTGTCCTTGCCGATGCCCGTGACGCGGGTGAAGCGCTTCGCGCCGACCTGGCCTTTGATTCCCGTCGTGGTGTCGAGATAACCGCCCTGAATGCCGAATGTACCGGCTAGTGTGGGCGTGCCCGAGAGCTTGTAGCGCTTGATATTCATGTCAGGGCCCTCGTCGCCGACCATGAGTTGCCCCGTTGAGGCATCGGAATAGAGCGCCGATGGCTGCGAGTCGACAGGCATCTGGATGGTATTCAGCAGGGCGCCGGTTGGACTGAACTCGACGATCGTGCCCGTCTTCTTCTGTGCAACCCAGACGTTGCCCGCGCCATCCAGGGCGAGCGCGCCCGGACTCGCGACGTTGATGTCGCGCTTCCACACACCGTCGGTGGTGAAGACCCGGACGCGATTGCCAAAGAAGTCGCTCGCATAGAGCAGCGAGCCGGCGGTGGCGAGTCCGGTGACGACATCGACCCGAGGCTGGTTGCTCAACGCACTGACCTGAATCAAAAGATCGCGGCTCCTGGTGGTGCGGTTGTAGCGTCCCACCGCGCCGCTTCCGTAGGCGCTGCTGTACTGCAGCGCCGCGAAAATCGAAGCGGCGTTTCCGGTAATGGCGCTGCCCTGAAACTCACCGTGAGTCCCGATCGAGCCGGCGGCGCGGCCGTTCTGGTAGATGGCGACGCCGCCCTCGTACTCGTCCCACATGGAGGCCGTATAGATCACCCCTTCGGGCGCGACCCACATGGCACGCGCAGTGTTGCCCACGTGGCCGGCGAGGGTGCCATAGGTGTTCGCCAGCCAGTCGGTGGTGTTTTGCGCCTGACAGGCCGGTGCAAACGCGGCGATCGCCAGGGCGAGGAACACAGCACGAATCCGATTCTTCTCGACCATGGCCGATGCTCTCCGAAAGGTGGCGATCATTCACTTGGATCGACTCCGAGGAATGGGCGAGACCCCGCGAGCGCTTGCACGGTCGCACAGACAGGTGACTCATGTATGAACATATGCAACTCATCGCGCCTTTACAAGCTCGCCGCATGGGTTATGCGCCGCCGCTATCTGCCACCGCCGTCGAGTGCGTCTGCCAATATGCCTGGGCGCAGGCCGTCGTTATCAGCGACCACAGCGGATGCCATCCGGTTGAGATGAGCAGCCCTGCCACTGAGAGCAGCGCGAAACAGTCTTTAACCCCGGTTGCTTACGTTGCACTTGCAGCGAAGAGCGCCATGCTGGAACAGGGCAGTCAAACGCGTGGAGGGCGATCGTGATCGCGACCGGGCGGCTCAGCTCCGACCGATGACCCGATCATGGCGACGTTGTGGCCGCGTACCGCGATCAAGCCGACCCGCGGCTGAGGGTTTTCCTTGGGGAGTGAATAAGGGTGACGTTCAACCTCGAGCGCGCAGAACAGGCACGGCAACAATGCCGATGGTTGGGCGATGGCGGTCATGCTAGGATTTCTCGCAAACAACTCAGGAGACTGCTATGCCGTTCATCTGCGAAAACGTTGAATGTCGCGCTGTGCTGGCCCGCGGGCAGGTCGGCTCCATTCATGAGAACGAGGGGTGGTGCTTCTATTGCCCAGACTGCAAGGTGAGAAACGAGTTGAAGGACATTGCCGTGCCGGGCGGTCCTGTTGAGTTGGTTCAACCGGAGAGATCTGGTCTTCCGCACAAAGTGATTGCAACTGCTCGACCACTGGAGGACGGCAGGTACTCGGCGCAGTTGCGCATACAAAGAGCACTCGGTATGAAGGGGACTTACGCGACCGAGGAGAATTGGGAACAGCTCGGTGTGTTCCTTGACGCGCAGGAGGCCGTCGCTCATGCGAAGTCCATTGCGGCAGACTGGCTGGACCGAAAGGCCTAGCCCGAGTGAGTGAACGCTGGATTCAGCCGTGCGCGGATCTTTACGGCTGTCGCGACCGTAGATCCGCCGACAACCTCGTGCTGTCCGGCGCGGGTGCCGTGAAGGTAGCGGTTCAGCCTTCGGTACGCTCAATAAGCGACACCAATGGAACCGCTCAACGCTGAAACACTCGGCCAGACACATCACTCATGAAGCTTCGACGGCAGCGAGTTTCACAAATAGTCGGGCTGCTTCGTTGCCATGGGACAAGGCACGCAGTGCAAGCGAGAGCGCTAGCTGCGCGTCGTGGGCGACTGCGCTACGGTTCTGATCGAAGAGCTTCACGGCATGACGCATATGCAGTGCCGCCTGGTCGTGAAGCTCTGCTGCCGTTGCGTGCTGTTTTGCCGCAATTTCATTGTTTTTGTCAGAGCCGGTCGATGCAGGCGTTATCGGCGGCGTAGTGGCGCTGTGTGCACCGGCCTCGTGTGCCTGATCGATCGCGTACAAGGTGTGGCCGTAGGCCATCATCGCCTGGTGTGCGGCGTGGGCATAGTCTTTACCGGCCTCGAAATGCCGCGACGCCTCGCGGTGATATCGTGCCGCCTTCTCGTGATGTGACGCCGCGGCTTCCAGATGTTCTTTTTTGTTGTGCTTCGTGTTCATATCGGCTCCTGTAAGACTCACTCCGATGGCGACCGATTGGAAGACGCCGTGGCGGGTCGAAGGCCACTGGATTCGAATTTACACGCACTTGCGCTCGTGCGCGCACCAGAACCGGATCGATCGGATGCGCGGGGCGAAAAATCTAGGCGGTCCGTGCGGTCAGACGCACCGGCATGGCACTCGGAACCATCGTGAAGGCAGTGACCTCCCGGATCGTACCTGGATCGACAGCCATCTGAATCGAGAAATTCGCCATCAGCATCGACAGCACCAGGCGCATTTCGACCGCAGCCAGGTAACGTCCCGGACACACACGCGGCCCCGCGCCGAATTGCAGGTACGCGCGCGGGTCGTGCGCTGTACGCGGGCGGCTCCCGTCATGCAGCCAGCGATCAGGGTCGAATTGCAACGGATTCGAGAAATTTTTCTCGTCGAGTGTCGCGGGCCGATTCAGGAAAAACATCTTCGTGCCAGCCGGCAGCATGATGTCGGCGAGACATACATCCTCCAATGGCTCGAACGAGTTCACCGCCGCGACAGGGCGCAGCCGTCCAGTCTCCGTGCAGACAGCCTCGAACAGATCCAGTTGCTTCAACGACGTGAAGTCCGGGCAAACGGATTCCGAGCCGAGCACACCGCGCGCTGAGTCGAAGAGCCTCCGTTGCAAGGCCGGATCTGCGGCAATGTATAGCAAAGCCCACGCTATCGAATTTGCCGTCGTGTCTTCGCCCGCCAGCAGGAGTGTCAGAACATTGGCGGCGACCTGGTCGTCGGTGACGCCGGAGCCGGGCGTGTCGCGCATGGCCAGCATCGCTTCGAGGAGATGACGTGGCGACTCCGACGGTTCGTCGCGCATCCGTTCACGCGCCCGGCTCATCATGCTGCGCACATATCGGTGAACTTCGACCAGGGAGCGGTCGAGTTGGCGGTCCCGAGGGAGCTTGACATACCGCCAGTACGGAAAAGGCGCGTTGATGCGATTCATCAGCATCGGAAAGATAAGCGCGAGATGTTCCTGTATGACACCCCGGTCCTGTTCCAGGGTTCGCGGGTCCTCGCCAAAAGCAAGAGCACTGGTGACATCCACCGTGTACCGCTTCAGATCGTCAGTCATCTCGACGACCTTGCCGTGCGCCGCGGCGCTTTGCCAACGTCGGTAAAGCCTCTCCGTGGTGGCCTTGAGACCGGGGTAAAAGGCCTTGATATTCGGGATGGACAACGATTGCATGATCAGTTTCCGTTGAGGCGCCCACGCTGCGCCCTCGGCAGAAAACAGTCCGTTGGTGCCGATTTCCTCCAACACCGGCTCGATCGATGCATAACGGCGATACCGGTGCGGACGTTCGCGCATGATGGCCTGGCACAGCTCCGGATCGGTCCACACTGTCACAGGCATCCGGCAGATCTGAAACCTGAAAGGCGAGCCGAGTTCCTGGGCCCATTGTTCGAGCACGAGATGAAGGCGGGTCGGCGATAGCTGATGAAGGTTGCCGACAAAAGGCAGACCCTTCGGGCACGGAAGATCGGAAACCTGCCTGCACCGGACGCGGGAACTTGACACTGTATCCATCAGATACCTCTTGTTTTGCGGTTCCTTGATTGGATGGCCGGCAACCGGCGCTGACCGTCAGTCATTCAGGATAGATCATCCTGCGCGCGGTTGGGGGGGCAATGGCGGTGAGCGCGTGCGGCCTGATGCTCGGCGATATGTACACGGGTATTCACGCCGTGGCCGCGATCAACGCCGAGTTGCTCGGTCGTGTGAAGAGCGTCGCGGCCAGCACATCGACATGGCTCTCTACGACACGCTGGTGTCGATGCACGAATACGCGGTGCAGTGCTACACGATGCAAGGCATCGTCCCTGAGCAGACCGGTCACGACATGCCTACGTCGACGCTCTATGGCGTGTTCCGCGCCGCGGATGGCGACCTCGTGATCGCCGCACAGGTGGACGACCCGTGGGAGCGTTTCGCCGCCCTGGTCGAAATGCATGGCGGACCTGCCGGGTTCGGTGCGGGTGGCGCGGTGCGCGGCGCATTGCTGCCGTTGATCGCCGACCGCCAGCAGGCAGGGAACGGCCTGGAGCCGCCGTTCGCATGGGTCGTCCCTCGGACGTTCAAGCGTCGGCTTCACCCCGTAACCGGCCATCCGCTTGACAAAGACAAACGCTCCTTCGTCAACCGAAGCGGCCGCTCAGTTAGTGCAGTGAGAACGTCCCTTAATAAACACGAAGCTAAACACGGAGCGGCCACGGCTGTTGTCACGGCATCGCACTGTTCGTCGTTGCTCCGGTGCGTAGTGCCGGAGTGGTATCAGACATAGTCACTTCTGTGCGCGGCCTCATGCTTCGGTCTCGTAACGCAGACCGTAGCTCCCGCTCGTTCGCTTGATTCGCGCGAAGCCGAGTTCCCCGAAATGCATACCTGCGATCAAAAGTCCCTCCGAACTGACCAGGTCCAGAAGCCGTGATCGTGTGGCGGCTGCCAGGGAAGGGTCCTGATCGAATGCGATCGATACGTCCGGCCGTTCAATCTGGATGTGCGGGAAATGAACAATGTCTCCCCAAACAAGCAGGCCCTGATCAGGGGATTCGACAAGATATCCGGAGTGTCCATCGGTGTGTCCCGGTAGCGGCATCGCTCTGATACCGGGAAGCACTTCTCCGTCATCGAAAGTGCGAAGCTTGTCGCGGTAGCCGTCGAATACTCGACGCGCTATCAGGAAGTTACCGCGGGCACGCTCGCTGGCACGACTTAGGTTTCCGTCATCCTGCCAGAATGCGACCTCTTGCTGATGAGCAACAAGCTCCGCATTCGGAAAGGTAATTTGTCCGGCTGTGTCCACTAGCCCGCCGACATGGTCGGGATGGGCGTGTGTGAGCAGGATCGTGTCGATCTCGGATGGTTCGACGCCAGCAAGCGATAAATGGGTTCTCAGGCGGCCGCCCCATTGCTTGATGCCTCCCGCCCCACCGTCGATGAGAATCGTGCGGCCCGCTCCGCGTACTACATAGCAGTTGATATGTACGGCGGAAGGCTCCTTCTGCCCTGCATCACTTTGCATTCTTGATGCCTCGGACGGGGCGATGTTCGAGAGGAAGTCCAGACTAGCGGTAAGGTAGCCGTCGCTGATTGCGGTGATCGTGAAATCCCCGGCTCGCTGACTTGGAAAGGCAAAGGTGGACACAGTTCTTCTCCGGAAGACTTTTTAGTTTCGGGCGTGAAGGGTAAGCGTCATTTCGTGGCCGCATGGACAGAGCTGAAGCCGGTGTCCAAAGTGATGTCCGTTACTTCAAGTGATGGGGACTACTTTGGACACACGGAATGCGCGATCATCGAACCGCAAGGGCCGACCGAACTACACACCAGAGTACCGGCGGCAAGTTGCCGTCGCGGCGTGCGAGCCGGGTATTTCGGTGGCCAAGCTCGCGCAGGCGCACGGACTGAATCCGAATATGGTGTTCAAGTGGCGCCGGCAACTGCGGGCGGGCCTGTTTGAAGGGGTGGCGCACAGCGCAGCGGTGTTGCTGCCCGTAGCGCTACCTGATGCACCGACCGGCGATGCCGCAGACCCGGCGTCGCTCGCTCTACAGCCTGTCGAGCCACATCGCGAGAGCGTACCGGCAGCGTCGGGCATCGAGATCGAACTGAACGGTGCCCGTGTACGCGTCACGGGCATGGTCGACCCCGTGCAGCTGCGCCTCGTGCTGCGCTGCCTGATGCCAGCATGATTACGCCGCCAGGCGGTACCCGCGTATGGCTGGCAGCGGGCGTTACCGATATGCGCCGTGGCATGGATGGACTTGCCGCGCTGGTGCAGTCAGCACTCGGACGTGATCCCTTCTCGGGGCACATCTTCCTGTTTCGTGGGCGTCGCGGTGACCTCATCAAGATTTTATGGTGGAGCGGTGACGGCATGAACCTGTACGCGAAGCGACTCGAGCGTGGACGTTTCGTGTGGCCGCAGGCGGACTCGGGAACAGTCCATCTGTCAGCCGCCCAACTGTCGATGCTGCTCGAGGGGATTGACTGGCGGCATCCAGAGCGGACGTGGCAGCCGACGCACGCCGCGTAACGCCGGGTGCGGGAACGCACAAGCGCGTGGGCTTCATTTACACTGGCATGCATGCCAGCCAATCATCTGCCCGATGACATCGCCGCTCTCAAGCGCATCGTCGCCTCGCGCGACGAGACCATCGCGCAGTTGCTGGCCGAGATCTCGCGACTGAAGCGATGGCAGTATGGCCGCTCATCTGAGCGCATGACAGAACTGATGGACCAGCTGCAGCTCGCGCTCGGTGAGCTGCCTGTTCCTGAACCAGATATGGCAGCACCGGCGAAGGCGCCTGATGCCGACGCGACTGCGGATACGTCGGCCACCACGAACCTTATTCCACTGCGCCGCAAACCGCGGCACTTCCCTGCCCATTTACCTCGCGATACGGTTGTTCATGCGCCGTCAAACTGCGGATGCCCGGAATGCGGCAAACAGATGCGTGCGCTCGGCGAAGACGTCTCGGAGGTGCTCGACTATGTGCCCGGCTACTTCAAGGTACTGCGTCACGTACGTCCGAAGCTGAGCTGCCCGCGCTGTGCTGCAGTGGTGCAGGAGCCTGCACCTTCGCGACCGATAGCGCGCTCGATGGCGGGTGCCGGGCTGCTCGCGCAGGTCGTCGTCGCGAAGTACGCTGACCATATGCCGCTGTACCGGCAGGCCGGCATCTATCGCCGCGCGGGCATCGAACTGGACCGGGCAACACTGGCATCGTGGATTCGTGAAGCGGCTGCGCTGCTGCAACCGCTGTCCGATGCGCTCGGTGGTTACGTGCGCGCCGCAGACAAGATCCATACCGACGACACGCCCGTGCCGGTGCTGGAGCCGGGGCGTGGCAAGACACGCACGGCGCGCCTGTGGACCTATGTGCGCGATGACCGCCCGGCAGGGAGCCGCGCGCCGCCAGCGGTCTGGTACAGGTACTCACCCGACCGCAAAGGTGAACGACCTCGGGAACATCTGGCGGGCTACACGGGAATCCTGCAGGCAGATGCCTTCAGCGGGTATGACGCGCTATATCGTGACGGCACGGTCATCGAGGCCGGGTGCTGGGCGCATGCGCGGCGCAAGTTCTACGACCTGTACAAGCTGGACAGCTCACCAATTGCCGAGGAAGCACTGCGCCGCATTGGGGCGCTGTATGCCGTTGAACGCGAGGTTCGCGGCCAGACGCCGGACGTGCGCCTGTCTGCGCGTCAGCTGCGCTCGGCCCCATTGCTCGCTGAACTGAAGGCCTGGTTCGAACACACGCTGTCACAGGTATCGACGAAATCGGGGCTGGCGAAGGCGATCAGATACTCGCTGGGACACTGGCATGCACTCATACGCTATTGTGAAGACGGGCGCGTCGAGGTGGACAACAATACGGCGGAGCGCGCGATCAGGCCGCTGGTTCTCGGCAGGCGCAATTATCTGTTCGCAGGCTCCGACGGCGGTGGCCAAAGCGCGGCGGTGATCTATAGCCTGATCGGTACGGCGCGCCTGAACAGCATCGAGCCGTTTGCCTACCTGCGCACGGTGTTTGAGCGCATCGCCGATCATCCCATCAACCGCATCGACGAGTTGCTGCCGTGGCGCCTGATGCCGGCTGCACACATCGAGCAGCAAGCCGCCTGACAATCAAGCCGATGGTCCAACCCCGCAAACCTGCCGTGCGCCTGGTCAAGGCGCCAGTGCCCGATTACGTACTGCGCGCTGAGCTGAAGTACATTAAGCCGGCGATCTGGCGACGAATCATCGTTCCCGGCTCGATCCGGCTGGACAAGCTGCATGTCGTGCTGCAACTGGCCATGGGCTGGGAAGGCGGGCACCTGCACGAGTTCGTCTTCGGCGAAACCAACTATGGTGAACCTGATGACTTCGGATTCCAGAGCAATCCACCGATGCTCAATGAAGCACGGGTCACGCTGGCGAAGGCGCTGGGCGGGCTGAAATCATTCACCTATATCTACGACTACGGTGACAACTGGCAGCATCGGATCAAGGTCGAGAAGGCGCTGGTGCCTGATCCAGACATGAGCCGGCCGCTGTGCCTGGACGGGCAGAATGCGTGTCCGCCGGAAGACGTCGGTGGAGTGCCAGGATATGCCGACTTCCTCGAAGCGATCACCGATCCGACGCACGAGGAGCACGACCACTTCCTCGAGTGGTGTGGCGGCAGCTTCGATCCCGCCGCCTTCGATCTCGTGCTCGCGAATCAGCGGCTCTCAGAGGTCAAGTTCTGATCGTCAAGACGGCCTCAGATTGACGCTTACCGTGAAGGTTCGATGCGGCATACCCAAAACAACGGATGCGCGCCGTGAAACCCGTGCGGTGCGCAATGGCATCGTCCAGGGCTTCCATGAACTGGTTCATCACCGAAGGCGTGCGAAACGTCTCAAGGCGATATTGGATTTCCGCGAAGACGGGATGTCCGTGCCCATGCCGAACGTCGACATAGACGACATGAACGTTTTCGAGCGCCGCTTCAAGGACACTCGTACAGAGTACGATGCAGTCGCTGGAAAGTTCGGCAAGCCTCTCATCAGACGGCATTTGCCCGGTAGGAATATAGAAAGTGACATTGGGCATCGCGGACCTATTTTTCCTGTCCGGTCGAAACGGTGCAGGAGCGTATCAGTTGTTCCGTCATCGGCGAGTAGAGGTGAACGCCTTCCGACATGCTCTCGACAAGTTGAGCGTTTCGCCGAGGCAGTCTTGCGAGCCAACGGCGGTCCGGAAACTTCTCCAGCGCGACTGCTCGCATGGCCAACGGTGTGAGGCCCATCTGGATCAGAGGTTCGGGGCCGCCTGCGCAAAGCACGAGGAGTTCGTCAGCATTGACCGCCGGCGCGAGGCCGATATCGCTGTAAAGATTTCTATGCCAGTCGGTGATGTGTTGCTGCCACCTCGCAAAATTGCCACCGCCTTTCTGGCGATATTCCTCTCCCGTCAGAACATCGAGACCGTCAATCGTGTGGACGGCGAGGTAGACCGGGCAACCGTCGCTTAACGACTTGAAGCGCTGCGATGTGTGAAAGCCAGTAACCGAGATGAGGGCGGGCAGCTTTTCAAGGCTGTAGAAGTCATTCCATTCGGCTTCGCTGTTGGCATCGGCGAAGCTGCATTCCACGGTGTAGATCATCGGATTATCCTTCGTGACGGCTGGTCATGATGCAGCAAACGATCCATGTTCATTGCAGTAACGTAATGCTAATCTGATGTTTTCCGCGTATATAGCGATATAAAGTCAGCCTTCAGTGATGTTTTCTCAAGCTGGTCAAACGCATTCCAACCGGCGAGACTTTCGATGCGACGTAAGATTCCAAGCAATTCCGCGCTCCTGGCTTTTGAGGCCGCGGCTCGACACGGCAGCTTCGCCCGCGCGGCCGAGGAATTGGCGCTGACGGAGGGCGCCATCAGTCGTCAGATCGGCCGCCTGGAGGCGTTTTTGGGTGCTGTGCTGTTCGAGCGCGTTGGAAATCGGGTGAGGCTTGCGCCCAACGGCGCGCGATACGCGTTGCAGGTTCGCGAGGTTCTGGATCGACTGGAACGGGACAGCCTATATCTGATGGGGCAGCCCATCGAGGGCGCGAGCATTGATATCGCCGCCATTCCGACCTTCGCCACCCGTTGGCTTATCCCTCGGCTGAAACGCTTTCAGAATATGCATCCGAACATCACCGTGCATATCGCCGAGCGGATGGAGCCCTTCATTCTTGCGGGTAGCGGTTTCGATGCAGCAATCCATTTTGGGCATCCAGCATGGGCGGGTATGCATCTACATCACCTGCTGGAGGAGGTGCTTGTGCCCGTCTGTAGTCCGGCGCTCCTCGCGGACGCCGCTGCGAACCTGTCGCTCGACGAGCTGCCACGCCTTCACAGGCGGCAAAATCCGGACGCGTGGCAGCTTTATGCACAAGAGGCCGGCATCGTGCTGACCAATTCGGCGGTTGGCGCACGTTACGATCTCCATTCGATGTTGATAGAGGCGGCGGTGGCTGGCCTGGGTGTCGCGTTGGTGCCGCGTCTTTACATCGGGGCAGAGCTTGAACAAGGCCGTTTGGTCGCGCCTTGGCCTGACGGCAAAGCGATTACCAAAAACTTCTGCCTCGTTCTTCCAGAGCCGATCGAGTTGGGTGAGGAGCCACTACAGGCATTTGCGAAATGGATTCTTCACGAAGCCCGGGGCTTGGCGGCTTAAAGCAGCGCCTGACGTTCATCACAAGATAGCCATCCTGCAGAGTTGCCATCGCCGGGTGGTCGCCTCGCTTCGAACTGACCGTCGCGAGTCGAAGAACGGCCGTTGTACCTTGAAAGCCGTCGTAGATGTGGCACCGGGTCGACGGGCAGTCCGTGTCGGGCACGGACTGCCGGGTAGCGCGCGGCGTGAAAAACCACGAGCGCTGGAAGACAATGGACAAGGTTCGGCCACAAAGAACCGTTCGACAGTGTTGCCTAAATTGTCGACAGTGGGTTGCAGACAACTTCTTCTAGCGCAAATCAAACGCCTCTATATCTTCCATCGCACTCGGGTCGCTTACGCTGGATTTCGACGCAGCAATGATCATGGTGCCGAGCAACGGCGACTACGATTGGATGAATGAGGATTGGACGGATACACAGCAGGAGATTGAAGTCATTCAAGGTGAGACATCGGCCACCGTCACTGGATTGACGGGGAGATCTGCACAGACCGGCCCACATGTAATCGAAATGCTTTCGCCTCGCATCGTCCGACCCGGCGGTTCTTCAGCATCCCGCTAGGACAACGCGTCGCGCTCGGCGAAGATGCTTGCCATTTCCGCTGCGTTCTCGGTTCCCCAAGTGCACAGCGGGACGATCGCGTCGGCCAGGCTGCGACCGAGCGGGGTCAGCGCGTAGTCCACACGCGGCGGCACTTCCTTGTAGTCGGTCCGCGCTACCACGCGATCGGCCTCCAGATCTTTCAATTGCTGGATCAGCACCTTGTCGCTGACGCCCTGGGTCAAGCGCTTGAGCTCGCCGTAGCGCTTCGGGCCGTCGCGCAGAAAAAACAGGATCAGCGGTTTCCACTTGCCCGAGATGATGCGGAGCGTGGCGTTGAGTCCGCAGCCGGTATCGCAGATTTGAGAGGGCGTCGTCATGTTTTGATACTTACCAAAAAGTGCATACTTGTCCTCAAGTTACCAGAACAGCATACTTCCCTCAAGTAAGCAGTTTCCTGCTTCCGTACAACTCCGAGGAAGGATGCATATCATGACCAGACTGAATGGAAAGACCGCCGTGATCACCGGTGGCGCTACCGGCATCGGCCGCGCGGCGGCAAAGCGTTTCATCGAGGAGGGCGCCTTCGTCTTCATCTTCGGCCGCCGGCAGGAAGCGCTCGACGCCGCTGTGGCCGACCTCGGGCCCAATGCCCG
Source organism: Paraburkholderia terricola (assembly GCF_003330825.1). Taxonomy (NCBI): domain Bacteria; kingdom Pseudomonadati; phylum Pseudomonadota; class Betaproteobacteria; order Burkholderiales; family Burkholderiaceae; genus Paraburkholderia; species Paraburkholderia terricola. The sequence goes on along the minus strand of NZ_CP024942.1, from coordinate 171,506 downwards.
CGCGATGAAGGGCTCGGTCTCCGATCTGGCCGACCTCGACCGACTCTACGCGGCGGTGAAGGCCGAGCGCGGAACCCTCGACATCGTCTTCGCCAATGCCGGGGCGGGAAGCCAGCTTCGGCTCGGCGAGATCACCGCCGAGCACATCGACGAAACCTTCGACACCAATGTGAAGGGCACGATCTTCACGGTCCAGAAGGCGCTGCCGCTGATGGGCCAGGACGGTTCGATCATCCTGACCGGATCGAGCGCCGGCACCACGGGTGCCCCGTCAATGAGCGCCTACAGCGCGAGCAAGGCGGCAGTGCGCAACCTCGCGCGGAGCTGGGCGGAGGACCTGAAGGGCACCGGCATCCGGGTCAACGTGCTGTCGCCCGGGGCGACGGCGACCGAACTCGCGAAGGAAGCGCTAGGCGAGGAGGGCCAGAAGGTCTTCGCCTCGATGACTCCGCTTCAGCGCATGGCCGATCCGGCGGAGATCGCAGCGGTGGCCGCCTTTCTCGCATCGCCGGACAGCAGCTTCATGACCGCTAGCGAGGTCGCGGTTGACGGCGGCCTTGCGCAGCTCTGATGCGCTACCGCAACTCTGAACCGCCACGCCCGGCCGGTCACTCCATTCGATATTTGGAGCCCGCAGGGCGTGGTAAACCGAAGGAAAATATATGAGCTACGCAATTATCGGCTTCGGCAAGATCGGCCAGGCTCTTGCCAGGGCGTTTGCCCGAAGCGGCATCGAAGTATCCGTTGCAACCACTCGCGACCCGGAAAACTTTGCGTCCGCTGCGGCCGCGATCGGACCCGGGATCGTTCCCAAAAAACTGGCGGAAGCGGTCAAGGCGGACATCGTCTTTCTGGCTGTCCGTTTCGAGTCGCACCAGGATGTCGCGAACGCGCTGTCCACCTGGCAGGGGAAGACTATCGTCGATGTGACCAATGCCTACGGCGTGCCCCCTGAGGAACTGGGCGGACAACCTTCTTCCAGGGTCGTCGCACAGGCCTTCACTGGCGGTAGACTGGTTAAGGGCTTCAACCATTTGGGCGCGGCTGTCCTTGACCAGGATCCGGCCGTACATGGCGGCAGGAGAGTCGTGTTCCTGGCGAGCGACGATGACGGCGCCGCAGCGGAGATTGGTACGCTTGCGGAAAATCTCGGTTTCTCGCCGATCAAACTTGGCGGGCTTTCGGACGGTGGACTGCTTGTGCAGGCGCGTGGAAATAGCTGGGGTCAACTGATCTTTAAGGACTTGGTCAAGTTCGACGGATGAATCGTGATCGCAACTTTCGGTGCGATCGGTTGCTACAACGAGGCTTCCAGAATGCAGCAACAACGGTGGCGTCGGTCTCGCTTGCCTTAACACCTGGTAGCAATGCCGGCCGAAGCAGCACCAGGCCGCCAACCCCGCTGCGGCGGTTGCGGCCATCGATCCCAAGGCAATCGCTATACCTGCATATGGGGCAACGAGCGCCGATAGCCGAAATGAGCGCCGGAAACCGTTGCCAGCGTCGTTGCGCCAGCCGGTGTGATCGTTGCGACGGTCACAAAGAGAATAACGACAGGTCATTGTGAAGCGCCACGTCCTCCCTGGTCAGTCGATCATAGGAAGGACGGAACCGTTCACTGAACGTAGGATTGACCCCCACGAGTGGTCCGCCGGCTTACTGGAGTCGGCCGCCCTCTGCGAGGGAACCTAGATCGAGACTGTAGAAACCGATCTCCTCAATTAGGTCGCTCACCGCTTTTTTGGCGCCGGCGTCGTCCCCGGACACGAAGAACGCGGTCTTCCGCTTTGACGGCGAGAAATCCGAGACCCAGGGGCACTGGAACGGTGTTGAACGCCTTGACGACCTTCGCTCCCGGCGCGAGATCGGCGACGATCTCGCTCGACGTCCGACCCGTTATGTCGCCTAGTGCCCAAGGCTTAACGCTGGCGGATGACGAAGTCGTCACACAGTTTTCGCACCGTGTATGATTCCGGCGTCGAAGCCGCCACAGTCCGATTGGATGCCTTGAGTGTGAGAACAGGGTCTTCCTTAGCGTCGCGGCGCTGCCGAATGTCTTGCCATTCGACATTCGACATTCGACTATCGCGGCAGCGTACGACATTGCTGGCCACTCTCGCAGCTTCTGCTGACGCATCCGGCCGTCGACGGGCGATTTGAATCGGTAGGTCCAACTGCGCCGCGATGCGGTCGCTTCCAGACGAAGGCCCGGGAACGCGTCGAAGCTCATGTAAGTACCAGGTTTTAGCTGTTTGGCAGCCTTGGCATCAAATCGCGTGGTCGGTGTAGGTTTTCGGCTAACGAGCGAAAAAGAGTTATGCCAATGCCTAGCGTTTAGCAACTTGCAGACGACGACCGTAGCTGTTTCTTGGTGCGCAAACGGTCGATACAAAAAGCCCTTATCTGAAGGGCCTTTGATGAAGAAATGCCCCGCGTGACCAGCCTCTCTCGGATGATGAAGGAAAAGCCGTCAATGCTCGCAGAACAACGTCACCAATACATCCTCGCGCAAGTCGCCAAAACCGGCGCGCTCTCGGTCGCTGAACTCGTGCGCGAACTGAACGTGTCGCGTGAAACGATCCGCCGTGATCTGAACGCGCTCGCCGGGCGCGGTCTGCTGGTCACCACGCATGGCGGCGCGCTGTCGAGCGACCGGCGCGAGCCCGACCTCGACACGCGCGAAGCCGCCAACGCCGGCGCGAAGCGTGCGATCGGCGAGCGCGCGGCCGAGTTCGTGCCCGATGGCGCATCGCTGATCATCGATTCGGGCAGCACCACGCAAGCGGTGGCGCGGGCGCTGCTCGACCGGCATCGTCTGTCGGTGTACACGAACGACTGGCGCATCGCGCTGCTGCTGGGCCGCCGCAACGACAACCGCATCACGTTGCTCGGCGGCGAACTGTCGGATATCGAAGACGCCACCTTCGGGCTCGACACCGTCCATCAACTCACCCAGTACCACGCGGATTTCGCGTTCATCGGCGCAGGCGGCATCTCGCCGGATGGCTTTCTGACCGACTACAGCCGCATGGCCGCCGAAGTGCGCAGCCGCATGATCGCCGCCGCCGATACGGTGGTGATCGTCGCCGACCATTCGAAGTTCGGACGTGTGACGCCGGTGCGCATCAACGGGATCGAATCGGCGCGTTATCTCGTGACCGAACTCGCGCCGGAAAAAACGCTCGGCAAGGCGATCGCGGCGCACGGGCCGGAAATCGTGATCGCCTGAGCTTCGAGCGGCCGGGCCGTTTGCGCTGTTTCATTTTGCTTGGCTAGAGTCCCGGGCTTCACGAGGGCGCGGTTGTTATATGAGCTTCCGTCGGCGGATCAAGGTTCGTCGCCCCGCTCGACCGGAAAATTCGATTTGCGCGTGATTTGCATGTGATTGGCGAGTTGTGTCGCTTTGTTCAATCCGATGCGACGGTCATGGACTTGTCATCCAAAGCTGTGATTCTTCTGCCCGTTCAGACATGGCAGGCAGCGCGAAGATCGCAAGCAGACTGCAAGCCAGGCTGAAGAGAAGCGGCAAGCTTCCCGCAATCGCGCATCTCCACCACGCGGACCGAGGCGCGACAGCCACGCTCACGCGGCATGGCGCGGCCGCCCCGCGACCTGTGTTGACGATTCCGCGCGAAGCGGCGGCAAGCCTCGGTGCGCCGCGTTCGATGGTGCTGCGGCTCGTCGTGCTGCCGCAACTCGTGCCGGCGATCCGCGAGCCTCACGCTCGGCTTCGCGTTGTCGCTCGGCGAACCCGGCGCTACGCTCACGGTGTACCCGCCGGGTTTCGCGACGGTGCCGGTCCTCGTCGTCGGGCAAGTGGAGCGCGGCTATTATCTGCCGGCTTCGGCTTCGGCTTCGGCTTCGGCTTCGGCTTCGGCTTCGGCTTCGGCTTCGGCTTCGGCTTTGTCGTTGATTCTGCTGCTGGTCTCGCCGGCCTCGCTGCTGCTGATCGCGGCTCGCGTGCTGCGTCGTCGGGGTGAACTGACAGGCAACTTCTGATGTTTCGTGTTGTGTGTCATGACGGCGCGCCGACCATCGCACAATGACCAACCTGCGCGCCGTGCGAATGCAGACGCGTGTGAATAGCGGCGTGCGGCGCGCCCGTGACGCGCGCGAACCGGCTGGACCGTTGGACGTGGCGGACGTCGCACGATTGACCGTGTTGAAACAGCTTGACTACGAAGTGGTAACTGCACGCGTGCTCGACACGCAGGGACGGTAACGATGGCGAATGCAGGCGAACGTACGATCGAAGTCAACGGGCGCGGCTACCGCCTACCCTCGCAACCGACCGTCGTGGTGTGCGTCGATGGCTGCGAATTCGATTACCTCGAAGCGGCTGCCGCGGCGGGCGTGGCGCCGTTCATCGGCAAGATGCTCGAGGGCGGGGCGGCTTTCAAGGGCGACTGTGTGATTCCGTCGTTCACGAACCCGAACAACCTGTCGATCGTGTGCGGCGTGCCGCCGTCGGTGCATGGCATCTGCGGCAATTACTTCTGGGACCCGGACGCGAGCGGCGGCGAGGGTGCGGAAGTGATGATGAACGACCCCGCGTATCTGCGCGCCGGCACCTTGCTCGCGGCTGCGGCCGAAGCGGGCGCGACGGTCGCCGTGGTCACCGCGAAAGACAAGCTGTGCCGGCTGCTCGGCTGGCAACTGAAGGGCATCTGCTTCTCGGCGGAAAAAGCCGACAAGGTGACGCGCGAGAAAAACCGCATCGGCGAGGTGCTCGATCTGGTCGGTTTGCCGTTGCCGGATGTGTATAGCGCGGCTTTGTCCGAGTTCGTGTTCGCCGCCGGCGTGCGGCTGGCCGAAACGCGCAAGCTCGATCTGATGTACCTGTCCACCACCGATTACATCCAGCACAAATGCGCGCCGGGCACGCAAGGCGCAAACGCGTTCTACTCGATGATGGACGGCTATCTCGCGAAGCTCGACGCGCTCGGCTGGATAATCGGCCTCACCGCCGACCACGGCATGAACGCCAAGCACGATCCGCAAACCGGCGAGCCGAATGTGATCTATCTGCAGGACGTGCTGGACGATTGGCTCGGCGTGAAAAGGGCGCGCGTGATCTTGCCGATCACCGATCCCTACGTGGTGCATCACGGCGCGCTCGGTTCATTCGCGACGATCTATCTGCCGCGCGATGCTGGTGTCGCGCAGGTGATCGAACGGATCGGCGGCTTGCCGGGCGTCGATGTCGTGCTCGATAAGCGCGCCGCGTGCGAACGCTTCGAGCTGCCGAGCGACCGCGTCGGCGATATCGTCGTTGTCAGCGCCAGACATGTGGTGCTCGGCACGCGGCGCGATGAGCATGATCTTTCCGGACTGACCGTGCCGTTGCGCTCGCACGGCGGTATTTCGGAGCAGATCGTGCCGTTGTTGTTCAATCGGCGCGTCGAGGTCCTGCCGTCTGCCGCGGGTGGCAAACGGCTGCGCAACTTCGATATCTTCGACGTCGCGTTGAATCATCTGCAGGCGTCGTGAATGCGGTGTCGCGGGACGACGCGGCAGTTCGGGCTTCAGTGCCGCGGCTTAAGGCGAGCGTTCGGTGACGACATTCGTATCGGCAAACGGAGCGTCGTTCGGCTCGTCGTCCAGCGTGTGTGCGAACGGGAGGACGTCACTACGCGCTTCATCAGTGAACTGCGCGTGGGAATGGCCAACGCGTGGGAGGTGCCGGGCTATTGGGTCGAGCCAATGCGGTTCGGCTGTATCGAAGTGCCGGGTTCGGCTAAAAGGAAGTCGTTCAGTACGCGACGAAAGGTTGTCCCAATCTGAAGACTTTTTCATTCGCGTGGGAGTAATCGGTGGCATTGAGTCTGAACGACATCCGATCGTTGTTCGAGCAATACGGCAATCTCGCATATAGCGGCGAGCCGGTGACGCAACTCGAACACGCGTTGCAGAGTGGCGCATTGGCGGAGGAGGCGGACGCTGATGATGAACTCGTCGCCGCCGCCTTCTTGCACGACGCCGGGCATCTTCTGAATCTGCAAGGCGACACGCCGACGCAGCGTGGTATCGACGATCTGCATCAGTATTTCGCGCTGCCGTTCTTGCGGCCTGTGCTCCCGGACGCGGTATTGGAGCCGATCCGCTTGCACGTCGACGCAAAGCGCTGCCTGTGCGCAATCGACGACGGGTACTTTGGCCAGCTTTCCCCTGATTCGGTGCGAAGCCTTGCATTGCAAGGCGGCGTCTTCAGTAAGGAGGAAGTCGCGGCATTCCTGCAAAAGCCTCACGCGGAAGATGCGTTGCGTCTGCGTCAATGGGACGATCGCGCAAAAGAAGAAAACCGCGCGACGCCCGGTTTGGAGCACTATCTGGAGCTCGTCGAGCGAGTGATGCGCAATCGGGCGGTTGATTGAGTCCGTTTCGAGTCGCTGTATTGCTCCCGGACTCGGACTGATTTCGTCTCCTGGTTTGTGCTTTCTTTGCGCCAATTCTGGCGCAATTGATGCTCATCAAAATAACGCTTGCAAGGCCCGTTCGGGGTCGCTAGAATCTCGCTCTTTCGTGCCTCGGACAGCGGGGCGCGGGAAGCGGGAGAGCCAGCAATGGCGGGGGTTTGCGGCAGGTCGGACGGGTTAGTAAAGTTGGAAAAACCTGTTGACGGCGTGACGGAAGTTCTCCATAATCTCATTTCTCTGCTGCAGATGCAGCGACGCAGAACGAAGCGGTGCCGGGTGGTTGAAGTGGGCGTCGTGACGGTGGTGAATGCGTAACCGATCTTTAAAAACTAACAGCCGATAAGTGTGGGCGCTTGGTGCGCGGCGCGCGGTGGACTCTTCGGAGTCTGCCGGAAGCGAAGGTATCAAGTCTCACACAGTAATGAAAGGAAGGTTTTCCTGTTGAAAGACAGGATGATCATTCGTCAGTACGTTGAGTGAGCGACCGGTTGGTAAAACAACCGAAAAACAGTAACAGGCATTGAACTGAAGAGTTTGATCCTGGCTCAGATTGAACGCTGGCGGCATGCCTTACACATGCAAGTCGAACGGCAGCACGGGGGCAACCCTGGTGGCGAGTGGCGAACGGGTGAGTAATACATCGGAACGTGTCCTGTAGTGGGGGATAGCCCGGCGAAAGCCGGATTAATACCGCATACGCTCTGCGGAGGAAAGCGGGGGCTCCTTCGGGACCTCGCGCTACAGGGGCGGCCGATGGCAGATTAGCTAGTTGGTGGGGTAAAGGCCTACCAAGGCGACGATCTGTAGCTGGTCTGAGAGGACGACCAGCCACACTGGGACTGAGACACGGCCCAGACTCCTACGGGAGGCAGCAGTGGGGAATTTTGGACAATGGGCGCAAGCCTGATCCAGCAATGCCGCGTGTGTGAAGAAGGCCTTCGGGTTGTAAAGCACTTTTGTCCGGAAAGAAAACCTCTGCCCTAATACGGCGGGGGGATGACGGTACCGGAAGAATAAGCACCGGCTAACTACGTGCCAGCAGCCGCGGTAATACGTAGGGTGCAAGCGTTAATCGGAATTACTGGGCGTAAAGCGTGCGCAGGCGGTCCGCTAAGACAGATGTGAAATCCCCGGGCTTAACCTGGGAACTGCATTTGTGACTGGCGGGCTAGAGTATGGCAGAGGGGGGTAGAATTCCACGTGTAGCAGTGAAATGCGTAGAGATGTGGAGGAATACCGATGGCGAAGGCAGCCCCCTGGGCCAATACTGACGCTCATGCACGAAAGCGTGGGGAGCAAACAGGATTAGATACCCTGGTAGTCCACGCCCTAAACGATGTCAACTAGTTGTCGGGCCTTCATTGGCTTGGTAACGTAGCTAACGCGTGAAGTTGACCGCCTGGGGAGTACGGTCGCAAGATTAAAACTCAAAGGAATTGACGGGGACCCGCACAAGCGGTGGATGATGTGGATTAATTCGATGCAACGCGAAAAACCTTACCTACCCTTGACATGTACGGAATCCTGCTGAGAGGTGGGAGTGCCCGAAAGGGAGCCGTAACACAGGTGCTGCATGGCTGTCGTCAGCTCGTGTCGTGAGATGTTGGGTTAAGTCCCGCAACGAGCGCAACCCTTGTCCCTAGTTGCTACGCAAGAGCACTCCAGGGAGACTGCCGGTGACAAACCGGAGGAAGGTGGGGATGACGTCAAGTCCTCATGGCCCTTATGGGTAGGGCTTCACACGTCATACAATGGTCGGAACAGAGGGTCGCCAAGCCGCGAGGTGGAGCCAATCCCAGAAAACCGATCGTAGTCCGGATCGCACTCTGCAACTCGAGTGCGTGAAGCTGGAATCGCTAGTAATCGCGGATCAGCATGCCGCGGTGAATACGTTCCCGGGTCTTGTACACACCGCCCGTCACACCATGGGAGTGGGTTTTACCAGAAGTGGCTAGTCTAACCGCAAGGAGGACGGTCACCACGGTAGGATTCATGACTGGGGTGAAGTCGTAACAAGGTAGCCGTATCGGAAGGTGCGGCTGGATCACCTCCTTTCTCGAGCTAACGCGTCCAAGTGTTGAGCGCTCACGCTTATCGGCTGTGAAATCAGGCAGACTCAGGGGTCTGTAGCTCAGCTGGTTAGAGCACCGTCTTGATAAGGCGGGGGTCGATGGTTCGAACCCATCCAGACCCACCATTGTCTTGTCTGGTGTGCTGAATGCAACCCCTCTGGCGCATCTGCATGATCCCGGGGGATTAGCTCAGCTGGGAGAGCACCTGCTTTGCAAGCAGGGGGTCGTCGGTTCGATCCCGTCATCCTCCACCAATCCTCAATGCGCAGTGTTCTGTGTACGGCACAGAGCGTTTTGCATTGGCGATTGAGCCAGTCAGAGTGATACGCGGTTATGGCAACTGCGATATCGGCTGTCGTTCTTTAACAATCAGGAAGAAGTAGTAAAGAGATTCACGAAAGGGTACCTCGAGATGGGTGTCCGAGTAGGTGAATCAGGGTTGTGATTGTATCAATGTATGAAAGGGGAATCGGAAGATTGCCCTGGAATACGGCGCAACACGAATACTCAACCTGTAGCGAGCTCAACGGATCCGCAAGGACCGGGAGACACACTCGTTATAGGGTCAAGCGAACAAGTGCATGTGGTGGATGCCTTGGCGATCACAGGCGATGAAGGACGCGGTAGCCTGCGAAAAGCGGTGGGGAGCTGGCAAACGAGCTTTGATCCACCGATATCCGAATGGGGAAACCCACTCCTTATGGAGTATCCGTAGCTGAATACATAGGCTACGTGAAGCGAACGCGGTGAACTGAAACATCTAAGTAACCGCAGGAAAAGAAATCAACCGAGATTCCCAGAGTAGTGGCGAGCGAAATGGGAGCAGCCTGTACTCTTTATCTTCATTGTTAGTCGAACGCTCTGGAAAGTGCGGCCATAGCAGGTGATAGCCCTGTAGACGAAAACAGCGAGGAAGAACTAGGTGTACGACAAGTAGGGCGGGACACGTGAAATCCTGTCTGAAGATGGGGGGACCATCCTCCAAGGCTAAATACTCGTGATCGACCGATAGTGAACCAGTACCGTGAGGGAAAGGCGAAAAGAACCCCGGGAGGGGAGTGAAACAGATCCTGAAACCGCATGCATACAAACAGTCGGAGCCTCGCAAGGGGTGACGGCGTACCTTTTGTATAATGGGTCAGCGACTTACATTCAGTGGCAAGCTTAACCGATTAGGGCAGGCGTAGCGAAAGCGAGTCCGAACAGGGCGATTCAGTCGCTGGGTGTAGACCCGAAACCAGGTGATCTATCCATGGCCAGGATGAAGGTGCGGTAACACGTACTGGAGGTCCGAACCCACTAACGTTGAAAAGTTAGGGGATGAGCTGTGGATAGGGGTGAAAGGCTAAACAAACCTGGAAATAGCTGGTTCTCTCCGAAAACTATTTAGGTAGTGCCTCGTGTATCACCTTCGGGGGTAGAGCACTGTCATGGTTGTGGGGTCCATTGCGGATTACTACGCCATAGCAAACTCCGAATACCGAAGAGTGCAATCACGGGAGACAGACATCGGGTGCTAACGTCCGGTGTCAAGAGGGAAACAACCCAGACCGCCAGCTAAGGTCCCCAAATATTGCTAAGTGGGAAACGAAGTGGGAAGGCTAAAACAGTCAGGAGGTTGGCTTAGAAGCAGCCATCCTTTAAAGAAAGCGTAATAGCTCACTGATCGAGTCGTCCTGCGCGGAAGATGTAACGGGGCTAAGCAATATACCGAAGCTGCGGATGCATATTTATATGCATGGTAGGAGAGCGTTCCGTAAGCCTGCGAAGGTGCACTGGAAAGTGTGCTGGAGGTATCGGAAGTGCGAATGCTGACATGAGTAGCGATAAAGGGGGTGAAAGGCCCCCTCGCCGTAAGCCCAAGGTTTCCTACGCAACGTTCATCGGCGTAGGGTGAGTCGGCCCCTAAGGCGAGGCAGAAATGCGTAGCTGATGGGAAGCAGGTTAATATTCCTGCACCATTGTTGAATGCGATGGGGGGACGGATCGCGGAAGGTTGTCCGGGTGTTGGAAGTCCCGGTCCTTGCATTGGAGAAGGCGCTTTGGCAAATCCGGGCGCGTAATTCAAGGGTGTGAGGCCAGTCACTTCGGTGACGAAGCAATCGGAAGTGGTTCCAGGAAAAGCCTCTAAGCTTCAGTTCAACAAGACCGTACCGCAAACCGACACAGGTGGGCGAGATGAGTATTCTAAGGCGCTTGAGAGAACTCGGGAGAAGGAACTCGGCAAATTGGTACCGTAACTTCGGGATAAGGTACGCCCCTGTAGCTTGATGCGCCTGCGCGCAAAGGGTGAAGGGGTTGCAATAAACTGGTGGCTGCGACTGTTTAATAAAAACACAGCACTCTGCAAACACGAAAGTGGACGTATAGGGTGTGACGCCTGCCCGGTGCCGGAAGATTAAATGATGGGGTGCAAGCTCCTGATTGAAGTCCCGGTAAACGGCGGCCGTAACTATAACGGTCCTAAGGTAGCGAAATTCCTTGTCGGGTAAGTTCCGACCTGCACGAATGGCGTAACGATGGCCACACTGTCTCCTCCCGAGACTCAGCGAAGTTGAAGTGTTTGTGATGATGCAATCTCCCCGCGGCTAGACGGAAAGACCCCATGAACCTTTACTGTAGCTTTGCATTGGACTTTGAACCGGTCTGTGTAGGATAGGTGGGAGGCTTTGAAGCGTGAACGCCAGTTTGCGTGGAGCCATCCTTGAAATACCACCCTGATCTGTTTGAGGTTCTAACCCTGGTCCGTGAATCCGGACCGGGGACAGTGCATGGTAGGCAGTTTGACTGGGGCGGTCTCCTCCCAAAGTGTAACGGAGGAGTACGAAGGTACGCTAGGTACGGTCGGAAATCGTGCTGATAGTGCAATGGCATAAGCGTGCTTGACTGCGAGACCGACAAGTCGAGCAGGTGCGAAAGCAGGTCATAGTGATCCGGTGGTTCTGTATGGAAGGGCCATCGCTCAACGGATAAAAGGTACTCTGGGGATAACAGGCTGATACCGCCCAAGAGTTCATATCGACGGCGGTGTTTGGCACCTCGATGTCGGCTCATCTCATCCTGGGGCTGTAGCCGGTCCCAAGGGTATGGCTGTTCGCCATTTAAAGAGGTACGTGAGCTGGGTTTAAAACGTCGTGAGACAGTTTGGTCCCTATCTGCCGTGGGCGCTGGATATTTGAAGGGGGCTGCTCCTAGTACGAGAGGACCGGAGTGGACGAACCTCTGGTGTACCGGTTGTCACGCCAGTGGCATCGCCGGGTAGCTATGTTCGGAAGAGATAACCGCTGAAAGCATCTAAGCGGGAAACTCGCCTTAAGATGAGATATCCCCGGGGCTTCGAGCCCCTTGAAGGGTCGTTCAAGACCAGGACGTTGATAGGTCAGGTGTGTAAGCGCAGTAATGCGTTGAGCTAACTGATACTAATTGCCCGTAAGGCTTGATCCTATAACCAGTGTGTTTCCGGTGGCGCCTCCCCGCGTCGCCCCGCACGGTTGAGATCCGCGTTGTGCCCGATACACTCACCACCCCATTGCCCCTGGTGCGATGCACCAGACACTACTTCTTCCAGATTGGTCGTGTTGACCCCCGCGTCAACCTGACAACAAGTCATGCCTGATGACCATAGCGAGTCGGTACCACCCCTTCCCATCCCGAACAGGACCGTGAAACGACTCCACGCCGATGATAGTGCGGATTGCCCGTGTGAAAGTAGGTAATCGTCAGGCTCCCATGCAGAAACACAGACCCCACCCCACACCGGTGGGGTTTGTGCGTTTACGCGCCATATTCGAGATGGGGCTAAAAACAAACATCTAATCGTGCTCTCTCGCAACGACCAACCAGCACATAAACATCGCTCGCCAGGGCACTTCTGTTTTTCAAACAGCGCTAACAGCATAGTGCCCCAGCAAGCGGTGCACGCAAAATTCCACATCAATGCGTGGCGGCATCGCCGCTGCCAACGGCGCAGGCACGAACCGGCATGACTTCATCGTCGGTATATAACTGACCGATTTCCGCAAGCAGCGCCTCGTCGCGTGCAATCACTTCCGGCAGGTGGGCGCGCAGAAATTCGACCCACGTCCGCGTCTTGGCATCGATGAACTTACGCGATGGATACAGCGCGTAAATGTTCATTTTCTGCAGCGTATATTCCGGCAACACGCGCATTAACGTTCCATCACGCAACCCGGAAATCGCCGCGTAAAGCGGCACCATGCCGATGCCCATCCCTTCGCGAATCGCAACGATCAGCGACTCCGCAATGTTCACGTGCACGGGCCCATTCACTTCCATCATCTCGCCTCCGTTTGGCCCGTCGAGCAGCCATTCGTGCGGCGGAAATGCTGGCGTGTGCAGGATCAGACATTCGTGATGCGCGAGATCGCCCGGCTGTTGCGGCGAGCCATGCGTCCTCACATAAGCAGGCGATGCACACAAAATGCTAAAGGTCGTTCCGAGCGGCAGCGAGACAAGATCCGAGTTGGGCAAATTCGAGGCGCCGATCACTGCGACGTCCGCACTGCCTTCGAAGAGATCGGGCATACGCTGGGACAACGTCAGCTCCACCGTCACCTCCGGATAAAGCGCGCGATAACGCGAGATAGCCGGCAGCACATAGTGCTGGCCGATGCTGGCGAAGCTATGCATTCGCAATGCGCCGCTGGGACGCTCGTGCGCGCAACTCGCCTCTTCTTCCGCCGTGTCGACGTCCGCGAGTATTTGTTGGCATCGCTCCATATAACGCTCGCCCGCAGTGGTTAGGGCAAGTCGCCGTGTCGAACGGTTTAGCAACCTGGTACGTAGATGGGCTTCGAGTTCCGAGACTGCGCGGGACATCGCCCCGGTCGTTGAATTGAGCGACTGCGCTGCGGCGGTAAAACTACCGGCTTCCACGACTCGCACGAACACTCGCATATTTTGTAACGTATCCATCGATCCTTCTGATTCACGGCAGAAGCCGTATTGTCCGCCTGTCCCGCAAGCGCATTGTTGTTCGTTCTGCAAGGGACCTTCCGCACCAGTCCCATTAGTGCGTGCGTCGCACGCTCCTACAATCGGCGCCTTGCCTGCCGGTGTGCGCAGCATTCGCCGGCGCTTCTTTCAGCATCAACCCGGGGCGCATTGCTTTCCGATGAAACGCCAACGTGCGATCGAACCGCCTGCGGATTCCCGCCGACAGTGGAACGTCACATCGCAAACGATGCTCGGCGCGGCGATTCGTGATTGGGCAAACAGCGAGGGTCTGATCTGGCTGCATCTGTCGAAAACGGTCACCGCGGGTCTGCTGGCGCAGGGCATCGCGATGCTGCTGGATCTGCCGCAGCCGCGCATTGCAATGACGACGGTGTTCGTATTGATGCAGCCGTTCAGCGGCATGGTTCTCGCCAAAAGTTTCTATCGGCTTTTCGGCACCGCGGTGGGCACGGTCGCGGCGCTCATGCTCGGTGCGCTGTTCGTCCAGCAGCCTGAACTGTATATGTTCGGCATGGTCGCCTGGGTGAGCGCCTGCATCGCTGCCGCTGTCCGATATCGGCATTTCAAGTGGTATGGTTTTGTGCTGGCGGGTTACACCGCCGCCTTGATCGGCGTTCCGAATGTCACCGCGCCTCACGACCTGTTTCTGGCCGCGCTCACACGCGCGGCGGAAGTAACGATTGGCATTGTGTGCTCGAGCGCGGTCAGTGCGTTAATCGCGCCGCAGCGTTCGAGTCTTGCTCTGCTGCACGCGCTGCAAATTCGATACACAAATTTTACTGCGTTCGCGGCCGACGCGCTGGGACGTGGAATCGAGCGTGGTCAGTTCGAGCGGCGCTTTGCGAACCTCGTCGACGAAATCGTGGGTTTCGAGGCGACGCGCATTTTCGCCGCGTTCGAAGATCCCGCCATGCGCTCACGCAGCCAACATCTAGGCCGTCTGAACGGCGAATTCATGGATGCATGTGCGCGGCTGCATGCACTGCACCAATTGCTCAAGCGTGGGCGTGTCAACGCTTCGGCGCGTGTGATCGACGCGATCAAGCCGTACTTCCATCAGCTATCGTCGTTGCTGGCGCCGCAAGCTGACGCCACCGTCGATGCCTCGCGCGTCGCAGCCCGCTTGCGGCTCTTTCAGGCAAGCCTGCCACGGCGCGTGCGCGAAACAAGACGTCCGCTGGAAACCGCGCCTGCCGAACCACTGGCGGATTTCGACACGGCCGCCGAACTGCTGTATCGGTTCGTCGACGAATGGATTCGCTACTCGGAAACCTACGCGGCTTTGGCGAGGCGCAAGCCAGAGAACAAGCAACGCAATGGCAGCCGCTACGTGAGCAGGACGAACGGCTCTCTCGTCGCATTCACTTTCGTGCGGTCCGCGGTGGTCTTGTCGATCGTCGGATGGTTCTGGATCGCGACCGATTGGCCGAGCGGTGGTCTAGCGGTGATCGGCGCGGCACTGGTGTGCGCTCTGACTTCCACCGCGCCGAATCCTTCGAAGACAGCCGTGCAGATGGCGCTCGGCGCCGTGCTGGCCACCATGACCGGCTACTTCTTCACATGCTATGTGTATCCCAACATCGACGGTTTTCCGCTCCTTTGCATCATGCTTGCGCCAGTGCTTGCGCTCGGCGGGTTCGTCGCGACGCGTAAGCTCACGGCCGGATATGGCATCGGCTTCTCCGTGTTCTTTTGCCTGCTGGCCGGGCCGGACAACGTCGTCACCTATGCGCCTGATCTGCTGATCAACAACGGCCTGGCGCTGAGCGCCGCGATGCTGTTGGCGGCAATCGTTTTCGCGGTGGTTTGTCCGGCCGATATGCCGTGGCTCATCGACAGGATCATGGGCGATCTGCGCGAGCAAGTCGTGTTCGCATGCAACGACAAGCTGCCCGGGCTCAATCAGCGTTTTCAGTCGAGCACACACGACCTCGCCTCCCAATTGCGCATGCTGCTGACGCGACGCTCCCGCCGCCGCCGGGATGCGTTGCGCTGGATGCTTGCGACACTCGAAGTCGGCCACGCCGTTATCGATCTACGCAGCGAAGCGTCACGCGCCACCTATGCGGTGACAATTCATCGACGTTGGGACAGCGTTCTGGAGCAAACCTGCAACGCGCTCTCGCAGCTGTTCGCGCGACCTGACACGCATGCTCTGGAGCACGCGCTCGTGGTGGTGCGCTCGGCCACATGGATCGCGCAAGACGTGTTGCAAACCGTTCATGCCGACCGCGACAAACGCCATGACGTGCAGCGCATTCTGAGTTGCCTGCATTTCATCTGCACTGCGTTGCTCGACAAGGACGCGCCTTTCAATACACGTTGACCGATGCTCATGTGATCGGTCGCACGCGTCGATCCTTCCGCCGGATGGAAAGGTCACTTCCGGACAGCCACGTTTATCCGCATGAACGGCGGCTCTATAGTTTCATCGCTGCCTCGCAGTAACCGTAAGTCCCGGAGAAAAAAATGAAAGTGTTGAGGATTGTCCTGATTGCCTGTGCTTTATCCGCTGCTGTTGCTCATGCACAAACCGCGCCGTCCACGCCGCAACAGAAGGCCGCCCAGGCAAATAACCAACGCGCCGACAGCGCCGCCATGCAAGACCACCGTGCCGCACCGGCCGCTAAAGCTGAAGAGTGCGTCGGCCCCATGAGTTTCTGCAATATCTATTTCGGTAGCTAGTCAGCGCCGCACCTTACCCAAGTCGTGCCTGCAAGAGCCGTTGCGAAAGTGACGGCGCGACGAAGTACCTGGCCGCGACGCCCTCTCAGGAAGACGTCGCGCCTGTTGCGACAATCGGGCTACTGAACGAAGCACGCCGCCGATGTGCGCACCGGTAGCCAGAACTGGTGACCATGGAGAGACTCAGTTTCATGTACGAAGACCGGATTCGCTGCGCCGCGCTGCGCGGAAAAATCACTTCCGCCGCAACTGCGGCGCTTCTCATTCAGGACGGCATGTGCGTCGGCGCCAGCGGTTTTACACGCGCGGGCGACGCAAAAGCCGTCCCTGTCGCGCTCGCCGAACGTGCGCGCAACGAAGGCAAGCCGCTGCGCATTACGCTGATGACCGGTGCATCGCTCGGCCACGACGTCGATCGCATGCTGACCGAGGCACACGTGCTGGCGCGTCGCTTGCCCTTCCAGGTGGACAAGACCCTGCGCGATGCGATCAATCGTGGCGAAGTGATGTTCGTCGATCAGCATCTGTCCGAAACCGTCGAAATGCTGCGCGCGAATCAACTCGGCAAACTCGACGTCGCGATTATCGAAGCGGCAGCGATCACCGAGACGGGCGGCATCGTGCCGGCCACTTCCGTCGGCAATTCGGCGAGCTTCGCAATGCTCGCCGAGAAGATCATCGTTGAAATCAATCTGGCCCAGCCGATCGCTCTCGAAGGGCTGCACGACATCTGGATTCCAGGTCGCAGGCCGAACCGGGAGCCGTTGCCGATCGTCCATCCACACGATCGCGTCGGCACACCGGCCATCGAGCTTCCATTCGACAGGATCGCGGCGATCGTCATCACCGATATGGCGGACAGTGCGTCCACGGTGTTGCCGGCCGATGAAGAGACGAAGATGATCGCGGGCCACCTCATCGAGTTCTTTCAGTACGAGGTGTCGCGCGGTCGCATGCCTCGGCGCTTGCCGCCGCTGCAGGCGGGCATCGGCACGATCGCCAATGCGGTGCTGGCGGGCTTCGCCGACTCGCCTTTCGATCCCTTCGAAATTTACTCGGAGGTACTGCAGGATTCGACGTTCGACCTGATGGATGCCGGCAAGGTGACGTTCGCCTCAGGCGCATCGATTACGTTGTCGGCCGCGCGTCAGGCGCAGGTGTTCGGCGAACTCGAACGCTATCGCGATCGTCTGGTATTGCGCCCACAAGAGGTCAGCAATCATCCGGAAGTGATCCGGCGGCTTGGGTTGATCGCGCTGAATACCGCGTTGGAATTCGACATCTACGGCAACGTGAATTCGACGCATGTGGGCGGCACGCACATGATGAACGGCATCGGCGGCTCGGGCGACTTTTCACGCAATGCGTCTTGCGCGATCTTCGCAACCAAATCGATGGCGAGGAGCGGCCGCATTTCGAGCGTCGTGCCGATGGTGCCGCATTGCGACCACAACGAACATGACGTGGACGTGGTCGTGACGGAGCAGGGCTTGGCCGATCTGCGCGGGCTGGCGCCGCGCGAGCGCGCCACGCTGATCATCGAAAACTGTGCGCATCCGCTGTATCGCGATCTGTTGCGCGACTATTATCGGGACGCCTTGCAATGGGGAGGACAAACGCCGCATCGACTGGACCAGGCTTTCAACTGGCATACGCGGCTGCGTGACACCGGCTCGATGTTGCCGGCTGAGGACGTGCTTCTCTAGTCGAAACCGACGTCAGGCGGCCTTCGCCCCTGACGCCGGAAGACATCAAATGCGACCCTCAACCACCTCGGCGGACGAGGCGGATAAGAAACAGCAGAATGACCGCGCCGATGACAGCAGTAATGATCGAGCCGATCCAGCCGCTGCCAAGCGAGATATGCAGCACACCGGCAAGCCACCCGCCGATGAACGCGCCGACAATCCCGACGATGATGTCGACGATCAAGCCGAAGCCGCCGCCCTTGACGAGCACGCCGGCCAGCCAGCCGGCGATCGCGCCGATGATGAGCCATGCAATGATGCCGTGTTCCATAATCGAGACTCCTTGGTTGAGTGTGAAAAATTCACGGTGACAGAGCTTAGTCGATGGTCATGCGGCAGTCCATATTCAGGACGGTAAATTAACATTGTCTGAATGTATTGCGACTAAGTGTAGACGATGCGCCCGCATAAGCGGCACTTGCTCACGGCGCATTATTCCGGCGTCGGCTCCGCTTCTCTGGCCGTCCAACTGACGCTCGATACGCTTTTTTCCATACTGATGCGGCTTGCCATCTGTTCGAGCTTCGGCTGGTCCTTGGGATGCAGCTTCAGTGTCGCCGTGACACGGATACGTCCGGTATCGCCTTCCACGTCCTCGCTGGTCAGGCTCTGGAACGACAATGGCGCCGAATACATCGAGTTGGACACGGCGGTGCGAATGTGAATCTCGTCGGTTTCCCGGCAGACGATCGTCAGCACGTACTCGCGAATCAGGTCCGCGTTGGAAACCGGCGCCGCGTTGATGGTGCGGCTCACTTCACGCAGCACCGTATTGGTGAGCAGCACAACCGCGGTGCCGGCGATCGCGGGGCCGTAATGGCCCGCACCGCATAACACGCCGACCGCCGCCGAACACCACAAGGTCGCCGCGGTATTGATGCCCTGAATGGAACCCTTGTCGCGCATGATCACGCCGCCGCCGAGAAAGCCGACGCCGGATACGACATACGCGGCGATCTGGGTGATGCCGGTGGTGCCGTTGCCGGTCAGTACGCCGAGGGTGACGAACAGGCACGCGCCGCTCGCGACGAGTGTGATCGTGCGCAGGCCGGCGTTGCGCTGACGCATCTGCCGTTCGAGGCCGATTGCCACGCCGCAGGCGAAGGCGGCAAGGAGCCGCAAGACGAATTCAATTGTCATCGGTAAGAAAGCTTGTGGCGCATATCCGCGCAGTGTGAGCCCTACGCATGACAGCAGCGCGAATCGCCGACGAAACGCGGATGCGGTCAGGCATGACGAGAACGCGAGCGGGGCTCGCGGCGGCGCTGAACGTCGCGGAGCAATCGGATGGCATCGAACCATGCGGCGCTTCACACGCGGAGAAGCGCGATAAAAGGCTGTGAAAAGTAAAGAGACGACGCGCACCGTCGAGCCCGGAGGCAAGACGGCGACAGACAGGAAAGCTGACGCGGAAATCTTGCCGATCAGGCGATCGGGTGAATCGAAGCTCGACTGGTAGTACTGCTACTGTCCAAGATCGTGATTCCGGCTAAATGAAGTGGGCGAATTTTAGGCGGCTCTGCAAAGGTAAGTCAAGCCGGGATAAAGCACACAGTGCTGGCGAACCCATGTCCTGTTGTGGAAACTTCCAGTGAAAATCTGGAACTATCACCGCGTAAATGGGGACTCCGAATATTGACCGACCTCATCCCGGAAGCCACACTGTTCGCACATTTCCAAATACGTCGCGCGCTTTTAGCACTCTCGCAGCGCTCAATCCACGTTTCACTTCTAGCGGCTTTGCTCGAGCATTGTGCGGAAGGTCTTGATCCAGGATTCGCTCGACGTCGTCCGTTTTAGCCGTTTACCCCAGTTGAGGAAAGTATGAAAGTTCAAGCTCGTCGCATCATCGCCGGCGCGTTGATTGCTGCCGCTCCGCTCATGTCGTTTGCCGCAGGTCTGCCCGCGCCGTTCGAAGGTAGCAGCACGCTGCAGGCGGAAGGCGTCGTGACATCGGTAGACATGGCGAAACATTCGGTCACCGTGCGCGATGCTCGCGGCAGCCAGGCTTCGTTCAATGTCACCGACTCGCGCGACCTTACGCAGATCAAGCAGGGCGGCAAGGTCCACGTCCGCATGGTGCGCAACGCCGTGATCAGCGTTACCCGTGGTGCCGGTCAAGGTGCTGCTACGCCGGTCGTTCAGTCCAACACCGCCGGGAACGTCACCGCCGAGATCCAGACCGTCGACCACGCGTCGGGCATCCTGGCCCTGAAGGGTCCGAATAACGCCGTGTTTCATATCAAGGGCCGCGAGCCGGCAACACTCGCCAATGTGACTCCCGGTATGCAGGTGTCGGTAGCGTTCGCGCCGCAAGCCAGCGTGGCCGTCGTGCCCGCGCAATAGTCAGGCTAACGGACGCTGCACGTTGGCGCCTTGGAAGCGGATGTCATTGCCGACGTCCGCGCTCCTGTCATGCAGTCAGTCCAATACAACGCAGGCGCCGTTTCATGACGGCGCCTGCGTTTCGCTTTATTTGGATGCCTTAATCGGGCTCGCCAGGCACAAGGCGCAACCGTGTGATTTCAGACGGCGCGCCGAGACGCTTCGGCGGTCCCCAATACCCTGTGCCACGGCTCGTGTACACCCACAGTCCATTCAGGCGTGCGAGGCCGGCTGTGAACGGCTGTTGAAATCTCACAAAGAAATTCCACGGAAAGAACTGACCGCCGTGCGTGTGGCCGGATAGCTGCAGCGTGAAACCGGCGGCCGCGGCCGCCTCAGCGGAGCGCGGCTGATGGGCGAGCAGCACCTTGATCAGCACGTCGCCAGGCGCGCCGGCAAGCGCGGCGACAGGGTCGCTACGATGCAACGGGTCATGATGACCCGCCGAATAATCGGTCACGCCGGCAATCACGGCGCGCGCGCCGTCGTGGTCCACGATCACGTGTTCGTTGAGCAGCACGATCAATCCGAGGCGTCGGAATTCGTCGATCCATGCATTTGCGCCGGCGTAATACTCGTGGTTGCCGGTAACGAGAAAAGCGCCGTGACGCGCGCTCAACCGCGAGAGCGGCTGCGTGTGGTTCCTCAATTGCGGCACGCTGCCGTCCACGATATCGCCGGTCACGGCAATCAGATCGGGCTCGAGACGGTTCACCGCATTGACGATGGCGTCCACGTAATGGCGTTTGATGGTCGGGCCGACGTGGATATCGCTGATCTGAACAATCGTGAAGCCGTCCAGCGCGGGCGGTAAATCGTCGATCGGCACTTCGATCGTCACCACTCTGGCGCGCCGGCGCGCGTTGACGAGACCGACGAGCGTCGAAAGCAGCGCAGTCAAAGGCACCGCTGCCGCCGAACCGGTCCGCCAGATTCCCATTGCCACGGCGCGCGGCCAGATTGCATCGATGGTGAGCAGCGACGCGAGAACCACGTCGCGCAAAAAAGTCAGCACCAGCAAAGACGAGAAAAAACCCATCGCCAGCAGGCCGACCCATGCGAGCCGGTCGCCGAGCGGCTGCCGTTTGATGGTGCGCGCCAGCATGCCGAGCGGAATCAGAAAGATCGACAGCACGAGCCACAGCGCGCAAAGCCCTCGACCGACAGTATCGATCGGCATGTCTGGAATCAGACGGAAGCCGACATAAATATGCAGCAGGATGCCAATGAGGATGATGCGGACAAGAAACGATGAGCGGCGCATAGGGAAGATAAGGGCGGGAAGGGTCCGAGACGAACTGAACCTTGGGCGACTCGGAGACTGCGATGCCGCGTTAGCGAACGGGGTGAACCATTCTACCGGCATGTGCCACTGCGCGCCGGGCGGCACCAAACTTGCTCGCCAAGTTATGGAACCCGCCTTGGGCGGCCGCCCCGGCTACTGCATCGCAGCATCAAGACCGCGACGCAAGGCCCGCCCGGCGGTGCTTGGAGCCATAATTAAATGGGCTTTGAATCGTGTCCGTGCGTAGACTATTCTCAAAATGAACCGGCTTGCATCAGGGCCGCCGCGGCCGGATCGCGGTTCGTTTTATCGCCGGTAAAGGCGAGGCAGGGGGCATCATGAAACTGCTCAGATCAGGCAATCAGTTACCGCCCGCGCACCACGCGCATCATGTCGGGTACGAGGGCAGCCATGTGATGCTGCCGCTGGTGGTCTTCTCGCTGATGGCGGTCAGCCTGTACGTCGGCGTGCGCAACATCGACTTTTCCGAACTGGGCAAAACCGCGCTCTTCTACATCGTGATGGTGTGCGTCGCGCTCGGCATCGCAGGGTTGTTCGGGGTGGTCGGCGGGTGGTTGCGTTCGAATGGCGAGGATACCGAGGAGGGCTTCTGCTTTATCGGCGCCGTGATCGGCGCAGTGGTGTTTTACGTCGCCGTCTTCACCTGATCGCGTGGATGAGTTCCGGTCCATCAGACGATACGCGCGGTTCGTCGAACGAACAGCGCGCGTTGCGCGGCAATAGTTTCGCCGGATGCCGGGCGCACGGGCGGCCAGGATATTGGGTCGCACTGCAGCGTTGAATCGCGAAATGTCGTCTCCGCGATAGCCCTATTGTTTCCGGCGAACCAACTGCACGCGTCGGCATGCGGAAACAGCTTCGGCAGTTGGTTATCAAACGCCATCTCCTTCCCGACGATCACCGTGAGCCGCTCTGTCGCTGCCGCCATAATAGCCACACCTTTTCTCCCGGCACGCATCGCGCGTGCGGCCGCACTCAGCCCAATCTCATGATGGATCTCTTTGATGATCATCGCCTGCCGGCGCCCGACGTCGACTGGTATCCCGACTGGCTGACGCCCGCGGCGGCGCAGCGGACTTTGACGCGGCTTGTCGGCGAAGTCGAATGGCGCCAGGACATGATGGGTACGCCCGCCGGCCGCGTGCCGCTGCCGCGTTTGACCGCCTGGCAAGGGGAGCCGGACGCGGTCTACGTCTACTCGGGTATCCGCAACGTGCCGCAACCCTGGACGCCGACCGTCGCCGAACTGAAGGCCGCCGCCGAAGCCGCCTGCAACGCCCGTTTCAACAGCGTGCTGGTCAACCGCTACCGCAGCGGCGCCGACAGCATGGGCTGGCACGCGGACCGCGAGCCTGAACTCGGCGCCCGGCCGGTGATCGCGTCGGTGAGCCTCGGCGTGGCGCGCACCTTCGATTTGCGCCACAACGAAACCGGCGTGACGAAGTCGTTTTCGCTCAAAGGCGGCAGTTTGCTGGTGATGAAAGGCGACACGCAGGCCGAATGGCGGCATCGGGTGCCTAAGGAGTCTGATGTCACGGGCGAACGAATCAATCTGACGTTTCGTTGGGTCACGCCGCGTGCGGTAACGCGGTAGACCGTCGTGAACCGGTCAGCCCGGCAGCGCGCCATCGGCACGTAAGCGCATAAAAAGCCCGTCAGCCGGAACGCGGACCAGGCGCCGCCGACATCCTCGACGCGGAGGTCGACACACGGCCACGCGACAACCGACACCGTCCGCTATACCAGAATTGATATCGTCGGCGCGAATCATATGATTGGACGGTTAACGCGCCGCACACTACGCTACATCACGATCCACGCACCGTGAAAGCCGCAAGCGCTGGGCGGTTTCGCTGGGTCGCCTACACAACAACGATCAGGAGACAGTCATGGCGAATACACGACGCGCCGCATGTCGTGCGTTGGGCGCGCTCGCATTGTGCGCGGGCATGGGCGCGCTGACGCTGGCAGCACCGGGCGCCTACGCGCAGGACAAACAGATCACGCTCGGCTTCGCCCAGGTCGGCGCCGAAAGCGCATGGCGCACGGCGAACACCGAGTCGGTGAAATCCGCCGCCACTGAAGCGAAAATCAAGCTCAAATTCTCCGACGCCCAGCAAAAGCAGGAAAACCAGATCAAGGCGATCCGCTCCTACATCGCGCAGAAAGTCGACGTCATCGCGTTCTCGCCGGTTGTGGAATCGGGCTGGGAGCCGGTGCTGCGCGAGGCTAAAGCCGCAAAGATTCCGGTGATCCTGACCGACCGCAACGTCGACGTGAAAGACACCTCGCTTTACGTGACGATGATCGGCTCCGACTTTCTGGAAGAAGGGCGGCGCGGCGGCAAGTGGCTTGCGGACCACTACAAGAACGAAAAGAACACGGTCAATATCGCGGAACTTCAGGGAACGGTTGGCTCCGCGCCCGCCAATGACCGGCACGCCGGCCTGATCGAAGTAATCAAGAGCGATCCCAAGTTCAAGATCATCGCGTCCCAAAGCGGCGACTTCACGTTGGCCGGCGGAAAGCAGGTCATGGAGGCGTTTATAAAAACCTATGGGAATAAAATAAACGTAGTTTATGCGCATAACGACGATATGGCGCTCGGCGCGATCCAGGCAATGGAAGAAGCCGGCATGCATCCGGGCAAGGACGTGATCGTCGTCTCTTTCGATGCGACCAAGGGCGGCTTCCAGGCGATGGCCGCCGGCAAGATGAACGTCGACGTGGAATGCAGTCCGCTGCTCGGGCCGCAGTTGATGTCGGCGGTGAAGGACGTCGTGGCCGGCAAGCCGCTGCCCAAGCGCATTCTCACGGAAGAAACCGTCTTTCCGATGAGCGTCGCGGCGCAGACATTGCCGACGCGCAAGTACTGACGCACAGTACCGAGGCTTGCTGACCAAAAAGCGGCGCACGAACTCAGCACGAAAGCGCAGTACGGACAGGTGTAGCAGTTTCTCCAGCGGTGCCTGACCGCCCGTCTGCTTGGGCAGCGGGCGGTCTCTTTTCCGCGGTGTCCGCTGAGTGCCTTCGAGTTTCGCCAGAGCCACCGAAGCAACGCACCAACGCACCGCCGATCGAGCGAGGTCTATGACGCATCGCGCTTCTGAACCCAATCCGCCGGCCGTCGGCGCTATCGCAACCATTGCCGATGGCGCCGCGAACGCACACGAGCCCATTCTTGCCACCGCCGGCGTCAGCAAGACGTTTCCTGGCGTGAAGGCGCTACAGCAGGTCGATTTCCGCCTGTTCCCCGGCGAAATCCACACGCTGATGGGCCAGAACGGCGCCGGCAAGTCCACGCTGATCAACGTGCTGACCGGCGTGGTTGCGCCTGATGCTGGCACGATCCGCCTGGGCGGCGAGACCGTGGCGTTCGCCTCGCCGCAGGAAGCCGAGGCGGCCGGCGTGCGCACGCTGTATCAGGAAGTGAACCTGTGCCCGAACCTGTCGGTCGCGGAGAACATTTTCGCGGGCCGGCAGCCGCGCCGCTTCGGCGCGATCGACTGGCCCGACATCAAGCGCCGCGCGCAGGCCGCGCTCGCGCGTCTCGACGTATCGCTCGACGTCACGCGCTCGCTCGACGCTTATCCGATCGCCGTGCAGCAGATGGTGGCGATCGCGCGAGCGCTGTCGGTCGATGCGCGCGTGTTGATCCTCGACGAGCCGACCTCGAGCCTCGACGACAGCGAAGTCGCGCAGTTGTTCAAAATCCTTCGCCATCTCAAGAAATCCGGCATTGCGATTCTGTTCGTCACGCACTTCATCGAGCAGACGTATGCCATTTCCGATCGCATCACGGTGATGCGCAACGGCGAGCGTGAAGGCGAATATCTCGCGCGCGATTTGCCGGCCGATCAACTCGTCTCGAAGATGGTCGGCCACGAGCGCATGAGCGCGCGCCTGCGTGAAGCCGCGCATGAAGGCCGCGATCCGCACGAATATCAGCATGGCAAGGAAGCTGTTCAGCCATTCGTCGAATTGCGCGGCGTGGGCCGGCGCGGCACCATGCAGCCGCTCGACCTCGACGTGCAGCCGGGGCAGATTCTCGGCCTCGCCGGATTGCTCGGCTCGGGCCGCACCGAAACCGCGCGGCTGCTGTTCGGCGCGGACCGCGCCGATAGCGGCACGATCCTCGTCGAAGGCCGGCCGGTGCGCTTGCGTTCGCCGCGCGACGCGGTGCATCACGGCATCAGCTACTGCGCGGAAGATCGCAAGAAAGAAGGCATCGTCGCCGAACTCTCGATCCGCGAGAACATCCTGCTGGCCTTGCAGGCAAGACGCGGATGGTGGCGCAAGATCAGCCGTCAACGCGCGCGCGAACTGGCCGATCTGTGGATCGAGCGGCTCGGCATCAAGGCCTCGGACGCCGAGCAGCCGATCGGGCTGCTCTCCGGCGGCAACCAGCAAAAAGCACTGCTTGCGCGCTGGCTCGCCACCGATCCGAAGCTGCTGATTCTCGATGAACCCACGCGCGGCATCGACGTCGCGGCCAAGTTCGACATCATGGACCGCCTGCTGGCGCTGTGCGCGAACGGCTTGAGCATTCTGTTCATCTCGTCCGAGATCAGCGAGGTGGTGCGGGTCAGCCATCGCGTGGCGGTGTTGCGCGACCGCCGCAAGATCGCCGAAGTGGCCGGCAAGGCTTCGAACGAAGACAACATCTACCGACTCATCGCGGGGAGCGGCGAATGAAGCTATCGAACTGGTTCGTGCGCGACGGCGCCGAGCGCGCATTGATCTGGCCGTGCGTCACGCTCGCGTTGCTGTGCGGCCTGAACCTGTGGGTGAACCCGCATTTTCTGTCGCTGCGGATGCTCGACGGCCATCTGTTCGGCGCGCCGATCGACGTGCTGAATCGCGCCGCGCCGCTCGTGCTCGTCGCGACCGGCATGACGCTCGTGATCGCCACGCGCGGCATCGACATTTCGGTCGGCGCGGTGGTGGCGATCGCGGGCGCCGCCGCCGCGACGATACTCGCGACGCAGCCCGTGCCGAGCGGCGGACTGATCGCGCAAGCCCTGGTGGCGGCGTTGATCGTCGGCGTACTGAGCGGCATGTGGAACGGCTTGCTGGTGTCGTTCGTCGGCATGCAGCCGATCATCGCGACGTTGATTCTGATGGTGGCCGGCCGCGGCATCGCGCAATTGCTGACGGCGGGGCAGATCATTCCGATCGGCGCGCCCGGCTATCTGTTCGTGGGCGGCGGTTACTGGCTTGGTGTGCCATGTTCGGTGTGGATCGCGACGGTGGCCGTGCTCGCCACCGCGGCGCTCGTCGAAGGCACCGCGCTCGGGCTCTTCATTCGAGCGATCGGCGTGAATCCGGTCGCGACGCGTCTCGTCGGACTGCGCTCGAAAGCCCTCGTCTTCGCGGTGTACGGTTTCTCGGGATTGACCGCCGCGATGGCGGGCATTCTCATCAGCTCGAACGTGCGCAGCGCCGACGGCAATAACGCCGGCCTGCTGCTCGAACTCGACGCGATCCTCGCGGTGACGCTCGGCGGCACGTCGCTGCTCGGCGGCCGCTTCAGTCTCGCGGGCACGGTGCTCGGCGCGCTGATCATCCAGACGCTCACCTACACCACTTATTCGATCGGCGTGCCGCCGGAAGCGACGCTCGTCGTGAAGGCGGCCGTCGTGCTCACGGTGAGCGTGATCCAGTCGCCGGCGGCGCGCTCGATCGCCATGTCGCTCTTCACGCAGCGCGGGGTGGCCCGATGAGACGACTCCTCGAAGCATGCGCCCGTATCGTCGATCCGCGCACGTTGCCGATCGCCGTCACGATCCTGCTGTTCTGCGCGCTGTTCGGTTTCGGCTCGGTGATGTACACCGGCTTTTTCTCGTGGCAAGTGCTGCTCGATCTGCTGGTCGACAACGCGTTTCTGCTGATCGTCGCGATCGGCATGACGTTCGTGATCGTCTCGGGCGGGATCGACCTCTCGGTCGGCTCGATCGTCGCGCTAACCACGATTGTCGAGGCGGTGCTGTCCGAACACATGCATTGGCCGGTCTGGCTGATCGTGCCGGCCGTGCTGCTGATGGGCACCGTGTTCGGCGCGGTGCAGGGCGCGCTGATTCACTTCTTCCGCCTGCAGGCGTTCATCGTCACGCTGGCCGGCATGTTCTTCGCGCGCGGCCTGTGCTTTCTGATCACGACGCAGTCGATCACCATCAACGATCCGACCTTTCACGCGATCTCGGCGTTTCGCCTCGACATCGGTATCGGTTCCGTCACCGCGAATGTGTTGATCGCCTTTATCACGCTGCTTGCGGCGATTTATATCGCGCATTTCACACGCTTCGGCCGCAACGTGTATGCGGTCGGCGGCAACGCGCGCTCGGCGCTGCTGATGGGCTTGCCGGTCGCGCACACGCGGATCGGCGTGTATGCGTTGAGCGGCTTCTGCTCGGCGCTCGGCGGCGCGGTCTTCACCTTCTACGTGCTGTCCGGTTACGGTTTGCAAGGGCAGGGCATGGAACTCGACGCGATCGCCGCGACGGTGATCGGCGGCACGCTGCTGACGGGCGGCGTCGGCTATGTGCTCGGGTCGCTGTTCGGGGTCGGCATTCTCGGCACGATCCAGACCTTGATCACGTTCGACGGCACGCTCAGTTCATGGTGGACGCGCATCGTGATCGGCGCCTTGCTCTGCGCGTTCTGTCTGTTGCAACGGCTGATCGAGCGGCATGCGAAATCGGTGGGGCGTCCGGGCGGAAGCGGCGCGGTGGTGACGCCGGGGCGTGAGCGCGCGCGCAGCGATGCGGGTGCGGCGGCGGATTCGCAAACGATCGGACGCGCGCCGGAACAGGCTTTATAGCGCCGCTCGGGAACGCGGGCCTTGCGGCGCCCGCCCGCTCACCGCTCAATCCGCTTCCAGACGCCGGCGCGCCGTCGCCACCAGCCGATCGAACGGGAAGCCGCTCGCGGCCAGCGCGGCGGCATCCGGAAAGTTGTCGCGCGCAATGTCCGTCAACACCTGGCCGGGCGGCGCTTCGATCAGCACGCGAGCGCCCATTTCCAGCATCGCCGCGAGCGCGTCGAACCAACGCACGGTGTAGCGCATGTTCGTGACGAGATCGTCGCGGATCGCGTCCGCCGTGTACAAGGGCCGGCCGCCGCGGTTGCCGACATAGGTGCCGTGCGGCGTGTAAAAAGGCACGTCATGGGCGTAGGCGACCAGCTCGTCGGTGGCATGCGCGAGCAATTCGCAATGCGACGGCACGCTCACCGCGAGCCGGGTGGCCTTGCGGGCACCGGCTGCCAGCGCACGTTCGATAAACGCATCCAGCGCGGCATTCGCGCCCGCCACGACGATCTGACGCGGCGCATTCACATTGCCGATATAGACGCGCTGTCGCGCTTCGTTCGCGTGCTGCGCGGCGAGCGTTTCCAGTTGGTGTTCCGTCAAACCCGACACGGCCGCGAGACCGTATCCCGACGGATACGCGGTTTCCATCAATTCGGCGCGCTTGCGAACCATCCTTAGCGCATCGTCGAAGTGGACAGCGCCGCAACTGACCGCCGCGGCATACGCGCCCACCGACAGCCCCGCGTTGAGCGCCGGTATCAGCCGTTCATCGGCCAGCGCACGCGTGATCGCCACGCCCGCAACCGTCAAGCCGATCTGCACCGCGACGGTCGAACGCAGCGCGTGCGCGGTATCCAGTGTCAGCACATCGGCGCCGATCACCTCGGAGGCTTCCGCGAGCGTTTCGCGCACGAGGCGATGCTGGGGCAGACGATGCAGGAACCCTTCGGTCTGCGCGCCCTGGCCGGGGAAGATCAATGCAAGCATCAGACGTCGTCGCCGCGAACAGCGGCCCAAGGATCGGCGACGAGTTGCGGGCCGCGTGCGTCGCGCGCCATCACCTGCGCCTTGCCTGCCGCCCATTCGGCCAGCGCCACCCCGCCCGCGGGCGTTTCGAGTTGCGCGTCCACGCGAATGCCGGCGCGCTGCGCCAAAGCTTGCAGATGGCCGAGCAATCGAACGGCGTCCTCGTGTGCGAGCTTCGACGGCGTGCGGATCAGCAAGTCGAGATCGCTCGATTCGGACACGGTAGGCACTTGCGCCGCGAGTTCGAAACCGGCGCTGCCAGTCGGTCCCCAAACGAAGCCGCGCAATGGCCCGTCGGCCTCGCTCTGCAATGCGGCGAGCGCGGCGAACGCTGGCAACGCGGCGCGCTCGCCAGCAGGGCTGCGGTGCGCCAACACTTCCGGCGATATGACATTTTCGATATCGTCCGCCGACGCCCACGTGCCATAGCGCTGCGAACGCCCCGCGCCGCGCACGCCAATCGCGATTACACCCTCGGCGGCCAACGCGCGTCGCACGACCGCATACGGCGCACGAGCAAAGGCCTCGCGCACCCATGCCGGTTCGCCATCGAACTGTTGCAGGCGCCGCAAGCGCAGCAGGTCATGCGGCCGCCATCGCGTATCGCGGGACAACGCTTGACCGTTTGGGAACGGCGGGGCGGCGCAGACTCGCATCACGTGGCATCCCATTGTTCGGCGAGACGCCGGCGCACTTCGATCGACGCCGCGCGGTTCTGCCGCGCCGCCGCCGATTCGAGCCGATGCGACAGGTCACGGCTGCCGTCGCGCGCGCTGCGAATCTGCGCCGACAACACCTCACGCACGCGCTCGATCTGCGCGGCATCCGGCGCATCCGCATCGACGCCTTCGATCACCTGATCGAGCAGCCCGAGTTTGGCGAACGAGGCCATGGTGTACGACATCGGCACGATGGTTTCGCCGAGCGCGTCGAGCGCTTCGACGGTGCGGCGCGTGACGCGCGCGGCGGCTTCCTTGCCCATCGCGTGAACCATTGTGCCGGGCGCGTCGAGCGCGACGATGCGGTTGGCCTGGTAGCCGTGCGCGAGGAAGGCCCCCGACATCGCGGGCCCGACGATCAGCGCGATCACCGGATGGCCCGCATCGCGCGCCGCCGCATACGCATCGACGGCGGCGGCGCAGGCGAGGTGAATGCCGAGCATCTCCTCGCGATAGCCATATGCCTGGCTTTTCACGTCGACGATCGCGACGATCGGGCGGCGCGTGCCGCTCGCTTCGTCCCGCGTCATCGCTTCACGCACGGCCCGCGCGAGCAGCCAGCCCTGTTCCAGGCCGACGACGTTATCGGTCGCGCGCGGAAAACGGTTGTCGGGATCGGGCACGACCGCGATGAAGCGCGCGGTCTCGCCGCCGAGCGGCGCATCGGCGCTCAATACCGGCGCCTTGCCGGACGGTTCGCCGGCGAGCGCCTGAAACCAGCGCGCGCCGCGGCTCGGTTGAGTGTCGTTCATGCTTGCTCCTTGCGCGCGTCGTTTTGCACATGCGGGTGGTAGACCTCGCGCATCGTTTCCGGCGTGACGCTGGCCGGATCGATCCGCGCGAGCCGGTCCAGAAACGTGTCGACCTGTTCGCTGCGATGCGCGGCCGGCAGGCCTTGCGCGAACGCGGCGCGCACGGCGGCGCTCACGGCGTCGGCATCGTCGTCGACCAGCCGATCGGCCAGCGCGGTCGCGGCCCTTTGTTCGCCGCCGATCAATTGCCACACGCGGCGGCGGTCGCTCGCGTCGAGTTCCTCGATGCCCGCTTCCTGTTCGATCACCTCGGGGCCGTTCATGCCGAGCCGGCCTTGCTTCGTCACGACGAGATACGAGCACAGCGCGGCCGCGAGCGACATGCCGCCGAAGCAGCCCACCATTCCCGCGATCACGCCGACCACCGGCACATGCCGGCGCAGCGCGACGATCGCCGCCTGAATCTCGGCGATCACCGCGAGCCCGAGATTGGCTTCCTGAAGCCGCACGCCACCGGTCTCGAACAGCACCACGGGGCGCACGATCTTGCCGCGCTCGCAGTCGCGCAAGGCCATTTCCAGCGCGGCGGCGATCTTGCTGCCCGACACTTCGCCGATGCTGCCGCCCTGGAACGCCGATTCGATCGCGGCCACCACGGCGGGTTCGCCGTCGATGCTGCCGCGCGCGATCACGCAGCCGTCGTCGGCCTGGCAGACGACGCCTTGCAGCGGCAGCCACGGCGACTCGATCTTGTCGAACGGTCCGAGCAATTCGCGGAAGGTGCCGGCGTCGAGCAGCGAGCGGGCGCGCTCGCGCGCCGGCAGTTCGATGAAACTGTCGCGCAGAATCGGCGCGGGATGCGCGGTCGCAACGGTAGTCATGCGGCGTCTCCCTGTTCGGCCGCCTCGACGGCTTCCGCGAGGCGCAATGCCACTACGCCCGGCGTCGCGCCGAAGTCGTTGATTTCGATGTGCGCGGCGCCGTCGTAGCGCGTGAAGAAGCGGTCGAGCACGCTTTTCCAGATGTGGCCATAGCCGTCGACGCTGGTGCGCACGACCACATGCGCGTTCAGCGCGGCGCCGTTACCGGCCGGCGACAGCAGCACTTCCAGATCGCCGGAACCCACCACGCCGACATGCGCGCGGGTCGTGACGGCGCGTTGCGCCGGATAGTCGAAGGTCAGATGTTCCATGTGACTGGGCTCCCGCCGGCGTCGTGTTGCGCCAGCATGTCGAGAAAAAGGGTGGCGGCGAGCAGATCGGCCGCGCCGCCAGGCGATGCATTGAGCGACAGCAGGTCGTGCTCGAGTGCGGCAAGGGCGGCGGCGCCCGCGTGCGTCGAACTTCCGCCGGCAGCGAGCACGCGGCGCGCGCCGCGTTGGCCGGCGTGCAAGCCCGGCAAACCCGCGCGATGCAACAGGCAGGTATCGTCGAGCGAAGCCATGATCGCGAGCAGGGCGTCGAGGCGCGCCGCATCCTCGGCGATGCCTCGCGCGCGTGCCGCGACCAGCGCGGGCAGGCCGATTTCGACGACATGCGGAAAACCGTCTTGCGCTTCGCGGCGCGCGCCGCCGACCTGATAACGCTGACGTGCGCGTTCGCCATGACTGTTCGAGGGCGCGGCGAAGCGATCCGGAAAGCAGGCGATCCGCGCGGCACGTCCGCATACGTGCGCCGCATGGCGTTGCGTGCCGCCGCCCGGCATCGACGCGCCCGCGACGAGCAAGCCGACGATCCAGATCGCGCCGCGGTGCGCGTTGCTGCCGCCGGTGGCGCGCAGCATGTCGTGCTCGCCGGCGCGGCCGATTTGCGCGAGTTCGGTACGCAACAGCGCCGACGGTTCGCCGCGGCGGCGCGCCGCGCGCGCCAGCGCCGCGAAGGTCGGCGCGAGCGCGTGTGCCGAGCGCAGCATCGTGGCGAGGTCGAGATCGCGATGCGCGCCGCTGCCGCGCCGGTCCACCAGCGCGGGCTTGGGGGTGAGTTGCGCTTCCTCGATCAGCGCGGTGACGGCGTAGCGCGACAACTGCGCGTCGGCGGGCACCGCCGCGAGCGGCGCGGCGTGGGCGGCATCAGCGTGAGAGACAGCATGAGCGAGGACGTGAGCCGGCCTATCAACAACATCGGCGACATCGGCGCGTAAATCGTTCTGCGCGACACACGCGGTGTGTGCGCAGGCCCGATCCGCACGCGCGCGCAAGGCGGCGGGCGCCATCCTCACCAGCTCCTGAAGCGTGCCGGCGGCGCGTACAGGCCGCCCGACCACGTCACCAGATCGTCGATGCTGCGCGCGGCCAGCAACGAGCGCTTCGCTTCGCCGCGCCGGATCCCGAGGTCTTCCGGATACGCGACAATGCCGCGCCGGCGCAGCTCCGCCGTCTTTTCAGGCTTCGCGCGCAATCCGACCGGCGTCACGCCCGCCACCGCGGCGAGCGCAGCGCGCCGCTCGTCGATGCCTTCGGCCTTGTGCAGATGCGCGATGCCTTCCTCGGTGACGACATGGCTCACATCGTCGCCGTAGATCATCACGGGCGCGATCGGCATGCCGTTTTTCGCACCCACCGCGACCGCATCGAGTTCGTCGACGAACGTCGGCTCTCCGCCTTTCTTGTAGGTCTCCGCCAACTGCACGACCAGCTTCTGTCCGCGCGATACCGGCCCTTGATCCTTCAGCAGCTTGAGCCAGGCTTCGCTCGAATGACGGCGGCCACGCGGATCGTGGCCCATGTTCGGCGCGCCGCCGAAACCGGCGAGACGCCCACGCGTGACGGTCGACGAATTCGCGTCCGCGTCGATCTGCAAGGTCGAGCCGATGAACAGATCGACGCCGTATTGCCCGGCCAGTTGGCACAGCACGCGATTCGAGCGCAGGCTGCCGTCGTTGCCGGTAAAGAACACATCGGGGCGCGCTTCGATATACGCCTCCATGCCGACCTCGCTGCCGAAGCAATGAATGCTGTCGACCCAGCCCGACTCGATCGCGGGAATCATCGTGGGGTGCGGATTGAGCGTCCAGTTGCGGCAGATCTTGCCCTTCAGGCCGAGCGACTCGCCGTAAGTCGGCAGCAGCAATTCGATCGCGGCCGTGTCGAAGCCGATGCCGTGATTCAGCGAGCTCACGCCATACGGTTCGTAGATGCCGCGGATCACCATCATCGCGGTGAGCACCTGCAGGTCGCCGATATGGCGCGGATCGCGCGTGAACAACGGCTCGACGGCGAACGGCCGGTCCGCCTCCACGACCACGTCGACCCACGAACCCGGAATGTCGACGCGCGGCAGTTCATCGACGACCTCGTTGACCTGCACGATCACGATGCCATGACGGAACGCAGCGGCTTCGGCGATGGTGGGGGTGTCCTCGGTGTTCGGACCGGTGTACAGATTGCCATGACGGTCGGCCTTTTCCGCGCACAGCAGCGCGACGTGCGGCGTCAGATCGACGAACATGCGCGCGTACAACTCCACGTAGGTGTAGATCGCGCCGATCTCCAGTTGCCCGTCCTCGAGCAATTGCGCGACCCGCAAGCTCTGCGGCCCGGCGAACGAAAAGTCGACCTTGTGCGCGATGCCGCGCTCGAACAGCGTCAAATGCTCGGGACGGCTGATGCTCGAAATCAGCAGATGCACGTCGTGAATCTTTTGTGGATCGACTCGGGCGAGCGAGCGCGACAGGAAGTCGGCCTGTTTCTGGTTGTCGCCTTCGAGCGCGACACGGTCGCCCGGCTGGATCAGCGTTTCGAGCGCATCGACGATGCGGTGGGACGGCAGCACGCCGTCTTCCAGCCACGGCGCGATGGCCGCGAGGCGGCGGTTCTTTTCGTCGCGACGCGTGGTCCATGAACGGGCGAGGGGTGAGGCTTCGGCGGAACGGTTCATCGGCGGAGTCAGCTCCCGGTGGTGGTGCGCGCGCGTCTGCCGCGCCGCTTGGGTTGATTCGCATGCGCGGCTTCCGCCTGCGCGCGTTCGGTCAGGAAGCGATGCAGCACGTCGCCGGTGCCGAGCAGATGCGCGACGACCAGCGCCTGGGCCGCGGGAATGTCGCGGCGGCGCACCGCGTCGAGCAGGGCGGCGTGTTCATTGTCGGACTCGCCCTTGTACGACGGCAAGCCGAACTTCAGGCGCAGATAGCGTTCGCCACGCCGATGCAGCGTGCCGATCATTTCCTCGAGTTGCGAACGCGCGGCGGGCGCATACAGGCTCATATGAAACGCGACGTTGCGCGCCACGTACAGCGCCGGATCGGGCTCGCGTTCGGCGGCGCGGCACAGCCTGGCGCATTCGCGCAGCGTGGCGGCGGTGTGCCTGGGAATCGCGAGGCCGATGGCGAGGCTCTCCAGCGCGGCACGGATTTCGTAGATTTCGCGCGCTTCATCCGCCGACAAGGGCGCGACCGTCGCGCCCTTATGGACTGCGGCCTTCGCCCAGCCTTCGCTTTCGAGCTGACGCAAGGCCTCGCGCACGGGAATCGCGCTGACCGAGAAATGCCGCGCGATCGCGTCCTGGCGCAGCGGCGCGCCGGGCGCCAGGGTGCCGTCGACGATCGCCGCGCGCAGCGCCTCCGCAATGACACGGGACGTGCTCTCGCGCGGCGCCGCCGCCGGTAGCAGCAGGCCGCGCGTCGGAATGTCCAAGGGGGGACTCTCTGTCGCATCGCTCATAAGTTCAAATATTATATATAAAAATGAGCGTTTTGCAGGCAGCGAACCCGGAGACGAACGGCGCGGTGCGGCTTCAGTGACATTGGCCGTTTGGCCGAGTGGCGCGCGGGGTTGTCGGCGGGCATCCTCTCATGGGTTGGACGACGTATTTCTCCGTTGTTTTTGGGTTTGCCGTTCTGTACAGTGATCTGTACAATGGCCGTGGCCATCGGGAGGGGGTTTTCCCTTCGGGTCAACGGCTCACGCGGTAGTCCCCGCGGCGCGGTCAATCCGTTTAGCGGTGGAATCGTCTCTAACTTTTGACAGGAGCGATCGGAGGGTAGCCTCTCCAATCGAAAACGAATGAACGTCCTTACTTACAGCGAGGCGCGTGCCGGCTTCAAGCAAGCGATGGACGAAGTCTGCCGCGACCACACGCCCATGCTGATCACCCGGCAGAGCGGCGAAAACGTGGTCATGGTTTCGCTCGATGATTTCAATGCGATGCAGGAGACCTTGTATCTGTTGAGTTCGTCGAAGAACGCCCAGCGGCTCGCTCGATCCATCGCCCAGTTGAACGCCGGCGGTGCGGCCGCGCGCGAACTGCTGACCGATGAAGCAACAGAAAAGCCGCAACGAGGAAGCCGCAAAGGCTGACAGTGTTTTTATGTTCACCGACGAAGCGTGGGACGACTATCTCTATTGGCAGGAAACCGACCGCAAGGTGCTGCGCAAGATCAACACGTTGCTGGAGGAATGCCGGCGCGATCCTTATAGCGGTACGGGAAAGCCGGAGCCGCTGGTCGGCAGCTTGAGCGGCTTCTGGTCGCGCCGCATCACGCATGGCGACCGTCTCGTCTACCTGCCGCGAGACGGAAAGATCTATGTGATTGCCTGCCGTTTTCATTACGGCGATTGAAATAAAAAACCGGGCGCCGCGCCCGGTTTTTTATTCGACGATTCAACGCAGCCAAACGCCGCCGCGTCCGAAAAACTTCACATGTGCCACCGCGCCGCCACGGTCAGCGTGCGCGGCGCGCCCGGCATGTTGTACATGTCCGCGTTGCCGTGCGCCGCGATGAAATACTTGCGGTCGAACAGGTTCTCCAGCGTCAACGTGACGTCGACGTTCTTGCCGTGATAACCCGCGCCCAGATCGAAGGTCACGAACGACGGCAACGTGACCGCATCGCTTGCCGACGTATAGCGCGCCGACTGGAACTGCGCGCCGCCCGCCGCGTAGAAGCCGTACTTCAGGTCGCGCTTGATCCAGACGCTCGCGCTATGGCGCGGCATCAGGCCCGGCGTGTTGTCGTGCAAAACCAGCCCGGCCGAGGTCGCTTGCGGCGAGCCGTCCACTTTTCCGTTCATATACGCGTAGCCCGCGTACACCGACCACTTGGGCGCGATCTCGCCGGTCATCGACAGCTCCAGCCCGCGCGAGCGCTGCGTGCCGACCGGCAGCGCGTAGCCCGGGTTAGCAGGATCGGCGATCTGCTGATGGGTCTGCTTCATGTCGAACAGCGCGACGCTCGCGCTCGCCCGGCCCAGGTCGAACTTCGAGCCGATTTCGAAGCTGGTGGTCTTTTGCGGCGCCAGCGCCGAGCCGTTGGCAAACGCGCCGCTGCTGATCAGCGTGTCGGCAAGCGGCGAGAACGACTGGCTATACGACGCATACAGCGACACCCAGTCGAGCGGCTCGTAAATCAGGCCCACGCGCGGACTCCACGCGCGGTCCGTGCGATCCAGATTCACGTGCGCCGGCGTGTAGTCGTTGCGCGTTTGCGTCAGATAGTCGAAGCGCAAACCCGCGAGAATCTTCCAGTGTTCGGTCAGCGAGATCAGGTCCTGCGCATAGACGCCCACCAGTCCGAGCACCGTCGCCGCATTGGTTTTCGCCGCGGTGCCGGGCTTCACGCCGGGCAAGTTGACCAGTTGCGGATTGTAAAGATCGTAGGTGGCGACCTTGTTAGTCGAGTAGATCGTGTCGAACTTCTGCTGTTGCGATAACTCGACGCCGTACAGCAACTCATGCTTCATGCCGAACAGCGTGGTCTTCTGCGTCAGTTCGAACAGGCCGTCCACGCCGTGATCCTGGCGAAAGCGCGTGCTCTGGTCGAGCGTCACCACAGGATGCGCCGCCGTCTTGATCGGCTCGAACGTGACGTAGTTCTTGCGTTCGAGCGAGAAGTCGTACGCGCGCACGGCGGTGTGCAACGACAGCGAATCGTTGAAGCGGTGGTCGAGCGACGCGGTCGCGCTCTTCGCGTCGATGTCGTTGTACGAGGCGTTGACCGCGTTGGACGAGCCGTAATAGGTATTGATCGGCACGTTGACCGGACGGCCGAGATAGGCGGGCAGGCCCTGATCGGAGGTGCGGCGGTCGTGCAGATAATCGGCTTCGAGATTGATCGTGGTGTCGCGGTCGATGCGAAATTGCGCGGACGGCGCCACGGCCTGGCGATTCAACTGGAACTGGTCGCGAAAGCTGTTCGAGTTTTCGGCGGCGCCGGTAATGCGAAAACGCGCCGCATCGTTCGCGTTCCAGCCGAGGTCGAATTCGCCGCGGCGCTCGCCTTCGGTGCCGAGCGTGACGCCCACCGCTTGCTGCGGATTCGCCGAGGGTTTCTTCAACACGCGGTTGATCAGCCCGCCCGCCGAACCGCGTCCATACAGCACGGCGGCCGGTCCCTTCAACACGTCGACGCGTTCGACGTTCGACAGGTCGCGGTAGTAGAGCGCATCGTCGCGAATGCCGTCGACGTATTGATCGGTCATGCTGTTGAAGCCGCGCAACGTGACCTGATCGCGCTGGCCGTCGCCGACTGAAAAGCCGACGCCCGGCACGTTGCGCAGTGCGTCCTGCAACGAGCTCGCGTTCTGCTCGTCGAGCAGCGCGCGCGGCACGATATTGACGGTCTGCGGCACGTCCATCAGCGGCATGCTGGTTCTGGTCGCGGTGTTCGACGTGCTGGTGTCGTACGAGCGGTCGGCGGCGGCCTTGACGGCGATGGCCGGCAGCGTGTTGTCGGCGGCGCCGGCGGCGGGTGCCGTCTCTTGCGCCATCAAGGGCTTCACACCGGCGAGGGAAGTGGCGATCAGCAGTGCGCGGTAAATCTTCTTATTGACGTTCATGTTGACGTTCTTTGAGTCGGATCGGTGGCTGTTATAGGTTTGGGTTTTTAAGCGCGGCGAAGCGGCATGGCACGCGGGCAAACGCGCGCCGCGCGGCAAGGCAAGGGCCGCGAAATGGGTCAGGCAAGGCGCAGTGGGGATCCCCTGTTACTGTCGAATGAATTCGAAAATCGAAACGGCCGGGGCGCCGCTCGTCAGCGCGCAAAAATGCGCGGGCGTGACATCGGCTGCCGCGGAATGGCATGTCGATGTGGGGATGGGAGATACAGCGGAAGCCGGATCAGTGCCCGGCTTGTAATATCTTGAAATTATAAACGAGAAGAATTCTCGATTGTGCGAAATGCATGGAGAACGTTGGTTTTTTGCAAGGTACGTTCCGGGTCGATGCGAGCAGAGAACGCGAACCGCCTTGCGTCCAATGCCACTGCGCGTGCGGCGCAGGCGCGGCGGCAACTCAATCCGCGTGACGCCGCGCACGTCCGCCCGGCCGTAATGCTGAAAGCAGCGGCCAGCCGAGATTGACGCCCAGACTCGCGACCACGATCAACGCCATGCCCGCGAGTTGCGGCAGCGACAGCGCCCGCCCATACACGAGCGCGTCGACCACGATGGCCGTCAACGGATAGATGAACAGCAGCACGGCGATGATCGGCGTGGTCAGCCTGGGCAGCGCGCCGTAGATCAGCACATACGAGAGCCCCGTATGCAGCACGCCCATGCCGATCAGCCAGAACCACTGCATCGCGCCGATGGGCTCGGCGGCGAGCGGTGCGATGAACGGCAGGCATACCACGCCGACCGCGCACTGCGCGAGCGTCAGCAGATGCGGCCGCAGCTCGCCGAGCCCCTTGGCGATCAACGTGACGCCCGCGTACAGCACCGACCCCACCAAAGCCTCGCCGATACCGATCAGATAGCGCGTGTGCCCCTGCAGATTCTCGGTGGCCGCGACGCCCGACGCGAGCACGAGTCCGACGAAGGCGGTCGCGATCCAGCCGAGCCGGTCGGCGCCCAGGCGCTCCTTGAAGAGCGCCGCGCCGATCAGCACGACCCAGAACGGCTGCACGTGAAACACCACCGTCGCCACCGCAATGCTCGTGCGATGAATCGCATCGAAGAAACCGACCCATTGCGTGACCATCAGCACGCCGGAGATCAGCGCCAGCATGACCGTGCGGCGCGTGAAATGCGCGCGCGTGAAGAAGCCCTTCCAGGCGCAATACGCAGCGAGCGACAGGAAGCCGAACAGGCAGCGAAAGAACACCAGCGTCAGCGCGCCGAGCCGCGCTTCCTCGACGAACACACCGAGCGTGCCCATCAGAAGCCCGCCGCTCGCCAGCGTGATCGCGCCTTGTTGACGTGGGGTGAGGGACATGCGAAGCGGCCTCGGTAGACGTGGAATCACGAATATTGCGCGGCTTGCGTGGCTGTCACAAACGAATTAAATTGAGCAATTCCATAAGCCGGATTGATGAATCATGCACCCCGAATTCGACGTCGATTTGCTGCGCACCTTCGTCGCGGTGGTGGAAAACGGCAGCTTCACGAAGGCGTCGGTGTCGGTGCATCGCTCGCAGGCAGCGGTCAGCATGCAGATCAAGCGGCTCGAAACCATGCTCGGCACCACGCTGTTTGCGCGCAACACGCGCAATCTGTCGCTCACGCGGCCCGGCAACACGCTGCTCGAATACGCGCGGCGCGTGCTCGCGTTGCATGAGGAGGCGTGGTCGGCGATCGTGCGGCCGGAAGTGACCGGGCGCGTGGTGCTCGGCGCGCCGGACGATTACGTGTCGTCGCTCCTGTCGCCGGTATTGCGGCGCTTCTCGAATCTGTATCCGCATGTGGAGATCGAAATCGTCTGCGCGCAGAGCACGTCGCTCGCGCCCATGCTGGCCGATAACCGGATCGATCTCGCCTTCGTCACGCGCGACCGCAAACTGCGCGGCGAATTCGTGCGCAGCGAGCCGATGGTGTGGGTGGGGGCGTCGGTGGAGACGCCGGTGCTGGCGGTGTCGCCGTTGCCGGTCGGACTGTACGAACCGGGCTGCGTGGCGCGTCAGCACACGCTCGCCGCGCTGGACGGCGCACGTATCCGCTATCGGGCCGCGTTCAGCAGCGCCAGTTTGATGGGCCTCGTGGCGACCGTGGACGCGGGGCTCTCGGTGGTCGCGCTCACGCGTTGCAGCGTGCCGCCGCGGCTGGCGATTCTCGGCGAGGCGCAAGGCTTGCCGAAGATCGCTCCGCTGGAAATCGTGGTGGCGCGCAGCGCCAAATCGGATCGGCCCACGTGCGACTATCTGGCCGCGCAGATGGTGCAGGATCTGTCGCTGCGCACGCAGGCGCGCGGTTCGGCGGCGCCTGCGTAGGGCCACACACCACGCATCAGAACGCGATGTTGGTCCGCACGCCAACCACGAACGTATTGCGCAGCGGCTGCGCCGGGTCGTTCGGATTCTGACCGGCGCCCGCGTTGAACGTGTATTGCGCATCGGCTTGCAGCGTCCACCATGGAGCGACCTGATACTGATAGGTCGCTTCGAACGCCGTTTCACTCGTGCGCACGCCGTACGGCCCGCCGCTGAATGCCCGGCTATCCTGGTCGAGTCCGTGCGTGTGATTGCCGACCTTGATGTAGGTGAGGGCGAGGCCTGCGCTGTCGTTGTCGCGTCCGGCGAACGGCGCTTTCAGCACGACGCCGAGGTTCGCCGCGAAGCTCACCAGGTTGCGGTCGCCCGGCGCGCCCATCACGCGGGCGAACACGCCGAGGCTGCGCGCCGCGTCCGGGCTCGGACGCCAGATCATCTGGTCGGCCACGGCATAGAAGCTGTAGTCGCCGCGATGATTCGCGGCAGTGCCGGTGGAGGCCGGATTCGCGAGCGACAGTCCGGTGTTGTCGTAGCGTTGATCCGCGAAGCGGCCGTTGTTGTACCAGAGGCCGATCTTGTAGGTGCCCGGCAAACCGCCGCCGCTCGCGGCGGGCTTTCCGTCTTCCGCCGGCTGGTTGATCGCGTACTGCAACTCGCCGATGAACAGCGTGCCGTTATGCAGATTGAAGTTGGTGCCGCTCTTGTTGTTCGGATTGTTGCCGAGCGGATCGCCGTCGAACACGCCGGCGAGCGCCGTCAACGAGGGTGTGATCTGGCCGCGCACGCGCACGCCGAGCGCCGACAGCGGGTAAGCGGGACCGCCGGACGGCATGTCATAGGAGGGCAGCGCCGGCCAGCCGAACATCGTGTTGAGGAAGAGCGCCGAATAGGTGCTCGCGATGAATTCCTGGTCGATGCTTTGCTGACCGATCTTCACGTCGACGCGCTTGTCGAGGAACGACTGCTGATACCACAACTCCCACAGGCGCGTCGTGCCTTCGGCTTCGATGCCGCTTGCCGTATTCAGCGTGCCGAGTTTGTCGGCGCTGAGATTGCGGCCGTGAATCTGCAATGCGCTGACGTTGAACTGGCCGCCGGGCAGGCCGAACGCTTCTTGTGTGTCGAGCTGAAGGGCCGCTGTGGTCACCCCGTCGTAGGCTGCGCCGCGCGCGAGGCCGCCACGAAGGTTGCCGAGAATTTCGCTGGTCTCGGTGACGGTGAGCGTCACGCCGTACTTGCCGAGCCAGGGGCGCAAACCGCCCATATCGCCGAGCATTTGTTCGCGCTCCCAGAAACCGGCTGGTGCTTTCGTATCCGTCGCGTTGGCGTTGGCGTTGGCGTTGCGTTCGGCTTCGGCCGCTTCCGGCGCGGCGTCGGAAGCGGCCTGCGCCATCGCGGCGCCCGCTGTCAGCGATGCACACGCAAAGGCCGTGTAAAGCGCGGCGCGCCGCATCGACGGTAGACGCGAACGGCGCGCGGCATGCTCGCGCAGCGAACCTGCGCGAGCCGTGAGTCCGCTGGATGAGGAGAGTTTCATCGGGATCCTTATTGGTATCGTATGGAGTGGTTCGAGCATCGCGGGGCGGTGTCTCCATGGGCCCGCGATGTGCCGCATCCATTTGCCACGCCGGACTACAGCAGAAGGCGAGATCGTACTCATGCGTAATCGATGCGTCAACAAATGAGAACGATTCGCATCGAACTTGCCAAAGCGCAATTTTTTACCTTGACATATCGCGACTCAGCGGCCACTCATCGGCCACTCGACGTGACCGAGCCCGAATGCGCGAGCGCATTGCCCGGAGTGGTCGCTTCGTATGAACCGGCGCGAGGCCAGGGTGTCGAACCGCGCGAGTACCCCAAAGTCCCAAGTCAGGAGAGACACATGAATAAGCGCAGCCTTTTGATTTCGTTGCTCGCGAGCGGCGGTTTACTGATGAGCGGCGTGTCGAACGCGCAACTGAATCTGAAGCAATTCGGCATAGGCGGCGGCGAGAGTTCGGCGGATGCGGGCGCGGCGTCGTCGGGTGGCATCGCGCAGTTGTTGCAAACCTACGTCGGCGCGAATCAACAGGTGCTGAGCGGCCAATCGAGTCTCGCGTCGGCGATGGGTTTGAGCAGTGCGGCAGGGCAAGCGCAACAGGCGGCGGGATTGCTGAGCGGCGGCACGCCGTCCGTCAGTCAATTGACGCAGGCGGGCAGCGCGCAGCAGTCGTTGTCGCAAACGCTGACGCAGGCGTTGGCGAGCCGCGCGAGTGGCGGCTCGTCGGCGGCGCCGGTGAACAAGCAGGCGTTCACGGACGGCCTCGCGTCGCTCGGTAAAGGCGTGAGCCAGTATTCGAGCTTGCAGTCGGGGCTCGGCAGCATCGGCCAAATGAATCCGGCGTCGCTGTTGCAGGCCGGCATGAATCCGCAGACTGCGCAGAGCGCGTCGTATATCGCGCAGTCCGCGCCGGGCCAGTTGCAATCGTTGATGTCGACGCTGAGCGCGGCGGTGCAGTTCGCGTCGAGCCACGGCATCAGCGTGCCGTCGATCGCGACCTCGGCGTTGC
Source organism: Paraburkholderia terricola (assembly GCF_003330825.1). Classification (NCBI taxonomy): domain Bacteria; kingdom Pseudomonadati; phylum Pseudomonadota; class Betaproteobacteria; order Burkholderiales; family Burkholderiaceae; genus Paraburkholderia; species Paraburkholderia terricola. The sequence continues at coordinate 127,920 of NZ_CP024942.1, read as the reverse complement.
AAGGCGGCCAGTAAGGATAGGCCTGGCATGCGAGCGCCGCGCCGCGGCGGCGCGGCGCAAGCCGTGCGAAATCCTACGAAAACAGGCAGAGCGCGGTGCGCCGGGCAGCCTCGAAAAAACGGCTATGATCATCACCCGAAGCCGCGAGGCCGCATCCGGCCCACGCACGATTCACCCATGCCCAACACGCCAAACCCTACCGGGACCACGCCGATGTCAGACACAGTGAATCTGGAAAACTACTTCGCCCGCATAGGTTATCGAGGCCCGCGCGCGGCAACGCTGGAAGTGCTGCGGGACATCCACACGCTGCATCCGCGAGCGATCCCCTTCGAGAACCTGAACCCGCTCACGCGCCGCGCGGTGAAACTCGACCTCGCGTCGATCGAGAACAAACTCGTCACCGAGCGCCGCGGCGGCTACTGCTTCGAACAGAACGCGCTGCTGGCAAACGTGCTGACGCAGTTGGGCTTCAAGGTCACGCCGCTGCTCGGCAGAGTGCTCTGGGGGCGCGAGCCCGGCGTGATTCCCCCGCGCACGCACATGGTCTTGCGCATCGACATCGGCAACGAAGCGTGGATCGCCGACGTCGGCTTCGGCAGCGTCACGCTCACCGCACCGCTGCGTCTGAACGCGGGCCTCGCGCAGCCCACGCCGCTGGGCACGTTTCGCCTCGCCGACGCGGCGCATGGTTCGCTATACCTCGAAGTGCTGACGCGCGACGAGAGCTGGTCGCGCGTTTATCGTTTCGACCTGCAGCCGGTCGAGTGGATCGACTACGAGACCTCGAACTGGTACACGTCCACGGCGCCGGATTCGATCTTCGCGAGCAACCTGATCGTGTGCCGCGTATTGCCCGAAGCGCGGCTCACGCTGCTCAACGATCTACTGAACGAACGCGCCCCGGACGGCCAGATCGTCAGCGAACGGCAACTCGCGAGCGCGGACGAACTCGCCGCTTGTCTGCGCGATCGCTTCGGCCTGAATACCGGCGGCATCGACATCGGCGAAATATTCGGCCGCGTGCGTACCCCGGCCAACAGCGCGTAACGAGCCGGGCATCGCCATGATCAAGCGCCTGATTCTCCACACAGCGGCCTGGCTGGTGTTCATGGGCGTGCTGTTGTTCGGCGCGGCCGGCACTTTCGCGTGGCCGGCCGCATGGTGGTATCTGATCGAGATGGGCGTGCTGAGCCTGTGGATCGGACTGTGGCTCGCGCGTCACGATCCCGGCTTGCTCGCCGAGCGCATGTCCGTGTTCGCGCAGCCGCAGCAAAGCCGCTGGGATCGTCTCTTTGTGACGAGCGCCGGCGTGGCGTGGTTCGGCTGGCTGATCCTGATGGGGCTCGACGCCATGCGCTTTCACTGGTCGGCGCCGTTGCCGGTGGCGCTGGTCAGTCTCGGTTCGTTGTGCGTGTTCCTTTGCATCTTCATGTGCCGCTTCGTATTCCGTGCGAACAGCTTTGCCGCGCCGGTCGTGAAGATCCAGGCGAGCCGCGGCCATAAGGTGATCGACAGCGGTCCTTACGCGTATGTCCGTCATCCGATGTATTCGGCCGCGCTGCTGTTTTTCATCGGCACGCCGTTGCTGCTCGGCTCATGGTGGGGGCTCGCCGTGGCGCCGGTCATGGCGATCGGACTCGGCTGGCGCGCGGTGCGCGAGGAGCGCATGCTGGCCGAGCAGCTCGACGGCTACGCCGACTACACCGCACGCGTGCGCTACCGTTTCGTGCCCTTCATCTGGTAGCGCGGCCGTGCGCCATTCTTGCGCGCATCTGCTCCTCGTGCACCAACCTGTCTAGACAAAGCGCACCGCGCTGACGCATGCAAGCGCATGCGTTCTCTGCTCATCATTGACTCGTCACTCCCGGTAAAGCCTTGTAACGCCGCGCTTTCTAGGGGCTTACCCGATGATTCCGGCGATTCCGCGCAAATTCTCTTGCGACGGTTATTTGACTCATGCAGACTTGTCTATACAAATTAAGCAGCGGTTAAACATCCAGTTCGACGGTTTCCTCAATCAAAGGAGTTTCGACGTGAAAGTGAAGCGCACGACGTTAGCAAAAGCATTGATGGGCGCCGTTCTCGGCGCCGCGACGATTTTCGCGGCACCGGCCCAGGCCAAGGACTGGAAGACGGTGACCATCGCGCTCGAAGGCGGCTATGCGCCGTGGAACCTCACGTTGCCGGGCGGCAAGCTGGGCGGCTTCGAACCCGAACTGGTCGCGAATCTGTGCGAGCGCATCAAGCTGCAATGCAATCTCGTGGCGCAAGACTGGGACGGCATGATCCCCGGTCTGCAAGCCGGCAAGTTCGACGTGTTGATGGACGCGATCTCGATCACGCCCGAGCGTGAAAAAGTCATCGCGTTCTCGAAGCCGTATGCCGCCACGCCCGCCACCTTCGCCGTGACGGACGCGAAAGTGCTCGCCAAGGCCGCGCCCACCGCGGGCGTCGTCAAACTGACGGGCGATCCCAAGACCGATCAACCCACCGTCGACGCGTTGCGCAAGCAGTTGAAGGGCAAGACCATCGGCATCCAGTCGGGCACGGTCTACACCAGGTTCATCAACGAAGGCTTCAAGGACATCGCCACGATCCGCGTCTACAAGACCTCGCCCGAGCGCGATCTGGATCTCGCGAACGGCCGCATCGACGCGTCGTTCGACGACGTGACCTACTACGCCGCCAACATCGACAAGAAGGAAACCGCGTCGATCCTGATGGCCGGCCCGAAGATCGGCGGCCCGATCTGGGGTCCGGGCGAAGGTCTCGCATTCCGCAAGCAGGACGCCGATCTGAAAGCGAAGTTCGACACCGCGATCAGCGCCGCGCTCGCCGACGGCACCGTCAAGAAGCTGTCCGCCAAGTGGTTCAAGACCGACGTCACGCCTTGATTCGCTGAACGTTCAGAGGTAGAGGCGGGCGCGGCATCGACAGGCCGCGCCTCGCTGGTTCGATCCGCCGTAACGGCTGAGGGGTAGGGAATGGCGCTGATAGAGATGCTCGGCTTCGGGCCGGAGGGCTGGGGCGGCGTGTTGCTGCTCGCGGCGTTGATGACGGTCGCGCTCACGCTGGCGGCGCTCGCCGTCGGCGCGGTGTTCGGCGCGCTGGTGGCGGCGGCCAAGCTGTCGCGGTTTCGCACGCTGCGCGTGATCGGCGACATCTACACCACGGTGTTTCGCGGCGTGCCTGAACTGCTCGTCATCTATCTGTTCTATTTCGGCGGCTCCACGCTCGTCACGACTGTCGGCCAATGGTTCGGCGCGGAGGGTTTTGTCGGCGTGCCGCCGTTCGTGATCGGCGCGCTCGCGGTCGGCATGATTTCCGGCGCGTATCAGGCCGAGGTGTACCGCTCGGCGGTGCTCGCGGTCTCGCGCGGCGAACTCGAAGCCGCGCGCTCGATCGGCATGCCCACGCTCACCATGGCGCGCCGCATTCTGATTCCGCAAGTGCTGCGTTTAGCGCTGCCCGGCATCGGCAACGTGTGGCAATTGAGCCTGAAGGATTCGGCGCTGATCTCCGTCACGGGGCTCGCCGAATTGCTGCGCACGAGCCAGGTGGCGGCGAGTTCCACGCATCAATACTTCACGTTCTTCGTGGTGGGCGGCGCGCTGTATCTGCTGATGACCGGCATCTCGAACCGCATTTTCAACCGCGCCGAAGCACGCGTGGGCCGGTCCTTCAAGCGCAACTTCGCGCGCAACTGACGAGGACGGACATCATGCATTTCGACTTCGACTTCCTTCTCGATACGCTGCGGCAACTGCTGGTGGCGGTGCCGACCACGCTCGGCCTGTTCTTCTGCTCGCTGATTCTCGGCGGCTTGCTTTCCCTCGTGATCGTCACGATGCGCGTATCGCCGCATTGGCTGCCGAACCGCTTCGCACGCGCTTATATCCTGGTGTTCCGCGGCTCGCCGCTGCTGATCCAGATGTTCCTCGTCTACTACGGCATGGGTCAGTTCGGCGTGATTCGCGAGAGCTTCCTGTGGCCGGTGCTGCGCGAGCCGTACCTGTGCGCGGTTTTATCGCTGGCGTTGTGCACGGCCGGCTATACGGCGGAAATCATTCGCGGCGGCTTGATGGCCGTGCCGGTCGGCCAGATCGAAGCGGGTTATTCGATCGGCCTGTCGGGCTTCGCGCTGCTGCGCCGCGTGATCGGTCCGATTGCGCTGCGCCAGTGCCTGCCCGCGTATTCGACCGAAGCGGTGCTGCTCGTCAAATCCACCGCGCTCGCGAGCCTCGTTACCGTGTGGGAAGTGACCGGGGTCGCGCAGCAGATCATTCAGCAAAGCTACCGCACGACCGAAGTATTCATCTGCGCGGCGCTGATCTATCTGTTCCTGAACTTCGTCATCGTGCGTCTGCTCGGCTACCTCGAGACGCGTCTGTCGCGCCATCTGCGCGCCGCGCCCGCGCAGGCCGCGCCGAGCCGGCCGGTTTCGGCCACCGCCGAAGCACGCCGCGCCGCGCCCTGAACGGCCGCCCATCCCGGATGAATCTGGAGAATCCCATGAACGCTGCGGCACCCGTTGCACTCTCGGTCAAGAACATTCACAAGTCGTTCGGCGACCATCACGTACTCAAGGGCATTTCGCTCGACGCCCATCAAGGCGACGTGATTTCGATTCTCGGCGCGAGCGGCTCGGGCAAGAGCACGTTTCTGCGCTGCCTGAATCTGCTCGAAACGCCCGACGACGGCCTGGTCGCGCTCGCCGGCGAGGAACTGAAAATGAAGCGCCGCGGCGACGGCAAGCTGCAACCGAGCGATCGCCGTCAGGTCGACCGGGTGCGCTCGCAACTCGGCATGGTGTTCCAGAACTTCAATCTCTGGTCGCATATGACGGTGCTGGAAAACCTGATCGAAGGCCCGATGCGCGTGCAAAAACGCAGCCGCGCCGAGTCGGTGGAAGAAGCCGAGGCGCTGCTCGCGAAAGTCGGCCTCGCGGAAAAGCGCGGCCACTATCCGGCGCATCTGTCGGGTGGTCAGCAGCAGCGCGTGGCGATCGCGCGCGCGTTGGCGATGCATCCGAAAGTGATGCTGTTCGACGAGCCGACCTCCGCGCTCGATCCCGAACTGGTGGGCGAAGTGCTGCGCGTGATGCGCTCGCTCGCCGAGGAAGGCCGCACCATGCTGGTCGTCACGCATGAGATGGGTTTCGCGCGGCACGTATCGAATCGCGTGATGTTCCTGCATCAAGGCCAGGTGGAAGCCGACGGCACGCCCGACGAAGTCTTTGTCGAATGCAAGTCGGACCGCTTCCGGCAATTCGTGTCGAGTCATCAGGACCGCACCACCAACTAATCCGCAGCACTTGGCTACCTTACCGCGCAGAGCACCATCATGGCCGTGATCCGTTCCGATCGTCCTCTCGACTGGGCTCAGGTGGCGGCCATCGCCGCCGGCGAGCCGCTCGAACTTTCCGCCGACGCCCGCGCGCGCATCGCGGCGGCGCGCGTGCTCGTCGAACAGATCGTCGAGCGCGGGATTCGCGCCTACGGCGTGAACACCGGCGTGGGCGCGTTGTGCGACGTGATCGTGTCGCCGAGCGAACAGCGCACGCTGTCGCGCAACATTCTGATGAGCCACGCGGTCGGCGTGGGCGCGCCGCTCGGTGTCGCCGAGACGCGCGCGATCATGGCCGCGGCCGTCAACAACTTCGCGCACGGGCATTCCGGTATCCGCCTGGAAGTCGCCGATCAACTGGTCGCCTTGCTCAACGCGGATTGTTTGCCCGAGGTGCCGGCATTCGGCTCGGTCGGTTACCTGAGCCATATGGCGCATATCGCGCTGGTGTGTATCGGCGAAGGGCATGTACGTCATCGCGGCGAGCGGCTCAAGGGGCGCGACGCGCTGCAACGGCTCGGCCTCGAACCGCTCGTGCTCGAAGCCAAGGAAGGGCTGAGCCTGATCAACGGCACGCCGTGCGTGACCGGCCTCGCGGCGTTGGCGCTCGCGCGCGCCGCGCGTTTGCTCGACTGGACCGACATGGTCGCCGCGATGAGTTTCGAGAACTTGCGCGGCCAACTCGCGGCCTTCGCCGAGGATTCGCTCGCACTGCGCATTTCGCCGGGGCTGAACCTGGTCGGCGAACGCATGCGCGCGGCGCTCGCCGACAGCGGCATTCTCGCGGCGGTGGTCGGTCATCGCACGCAAGACCCGCTGAGCATGCGGACCATTCCGCACGTGCACGGCGCGGCGCGCGACGTGCTGGCCGCGACCGCGGTCGTGGTCGATCGCGAACTCGCGTCGATTACCGATAACCCGATCGTCGCCGGCACGCCCGAGGATCCGCGCGTCTATTCGCAGGCGCATGCGGTGGGCGCGTCGATCGCACTCGCGATGGACAGCCTCGCCACCGCGATCGCGCAAGTCGCCGCGATGGCCGAGCGGCGTCTCGACCGTCTGGTCAATCCGCTCGTCAGCGGCTTGCCGGCTTTTCTCGCCGAGCCGGGCGGCACCTGTTCCGGCTTCATGATCGCGCAGTACACGGCGGCCTCGCTGGTCGCGCAGAACCGGCGTCTCGCGATGCCCGCGAGTCTCGATGGCGGCATCACGTCCGGCTTGCAGGAAGACCACCTGTGCCATGCCACGCCCGCCGCGCTCAAGGCGCTGGAGATCGTCGACAACGCCGGGCGCATCGTCGCGATCGAGTTGCTGGCGGCGGCGCAGGCCTACGATCTGCAACGCGTGGACGCGCCGCGCGCGCCGCATACCGACGCGCTGTGGCAACGCGTGCGCCGCGTCGTGCCCACCTACCGCGACGACCGGCCGCTCGCGGACGACATGAGCATTGCGTTTCGCATGATCGCCGACGAGGCGCCGCCGCCGCTGCCGAACCCGGGTAACATTGGGCCCCGGCCGGTTACCTCCGGGCGCGGCCCGGAGCTTGCTGTGCTGGCGAACGTGGCGAACGTGGCGAGTGTGCCGGATACAGGCAAGCTCGACGCAAGCGCGCATGGCGCGGCCAATGACGCAACCGCGGCTCCAACCATGAACGCGGCCAACCAAGGGCCAACCGTCGCCCGCGAGGCGTGATGCAGACATCCGGTGAGCGGGCTACCCGCCTGCGAACCGGCGAAAGTGGACAATCCGAACACACCGTGTACTACCCGCGTACCACCCACGAGGTCGACGTGAACACTATTACAAACACAAACGCGCAAACCGCAGACACGCAGGACCGCCTTGATGGTCCCGATCGCAGCCCGGAGACACCCGCGAAGGCGATGCCCGCCTACGAGCAGATCAAGCGCTACGTAATCAGGCGCATCAGTGAAGGCGACTGGAAGCCGGGCGGCCTGATTCCATCGGAAACGGAGCTGGTCAAGGAGTTCGGCGTTGCGCGCATGACCGTGTCGCGTGCGCTGCGCGAGTTAACGACCGAACGCGTGCTCACGCGCGTGCAAGGCTCGGGCACCTTCGTCGCGCCGCAACGCTACGAATCGACGGTACTGGAAATCCGCAATATCGCCGACGAAATCGCCGCGCGCGGTCATCGTCATTCGGCCCGCGTGCTTACGCTCGAACCGAGCGACGACCCGCAAGCGCTCGAAGCGCTCGGACTCGCGAGCGGCCCGGCGTTTCACTCGTGCATCGTGCACAGCGAGGAAGGCGAGCCGATCCAGTACGAGGACCGCTACGTGAACCCGAAGGTATTCCCCGACTACCTGCAACAGGACTTCACCGTCGAGACGCCGAATCACTACATGGTGCGGCTCGCGCCGATCCAGCGCGCGGAGTTTCGCATCTACGCGCAAAAACCCGACGCTTATGTGCGGCGGCATCTGCTGATGGATATCGGCGAGCCGTGCTTGCAGCTATGGCGCCGCACCTGGGTGGGCGACGATGTGGCGACCTCGGTGCAGTTGTGGCACCCGGCGTCGCGGTTTCATCTGGCGGGGAACGTGTAGCGCGGGTTGGCGCGGATTGATATGTCGTGCCGTCAACCTTGACGCTGCGACATATCCGGCGAAAACCGGCAGCCCAGCCGATAGCGCGAGCCCGGATGCACGAAACGCGCGAACGTCACCGCCACACCGCTCGTCCATGTGCGGCGCATCAGCGTGAGGCACGGCTCCTCAGCGCGGATTTCGAGCAGATCCGCTTCGGCGCGCGTCGGCAGACCCGCGTCGACCACATGCTCGACGTCGTGCGCCGGCACGGTCTCGAACAGATACTCCGACGGCCTGATCGTCGAAAAATCCTGCTGCAAAAAATCCGGCGCGGTCGCGGGATTCACGTAGCGATCCTCCAACTGCACCGGCAAGCCGTTCTCACGGTGCACGCAAATCACATGGAACACCGAAGCGCCCGGCGCGAGGCCCAGCGCATTCGACACCATCACCGAGGCCGTTTCGCGTTGCGACAGCAGCGTGTTGTAGCTGTACTCGTGGCCGCGCGAGCGGATCTCGTCGCCGATATGCGCGATCATCAGCAGCGTCGATTGCGGCTTGCTTTGCGCGACGAAGGTGCCGACGCCGGATACGCGCGTGACGAGCCCTTCGTCCGCCAGCTCGCGCAGCGCGCGATTCACGGTCATGCGCGACACGCCGAGCGTCGCGACCAGATCCAGTTCGGAAGGCAGGCGGTCGCCCGCTTGCCGCGCGCCCGATTCGATGATCGCGCGGATATGGTGTTTCACCTGTTCGTAGCGTGCGGCCGGCGCGTCGTCGGCGGGGCGCGTGGATCGCGCGGCGCGCGTGGTTCCCGTCGCGCCCGTGGCTTTCGGCGACGCGGCGGGCGGCGGCTTGTCGTGGGCTCGGCTGCGAACGGTGGAGGACATCGGCGTTCTCGCGCTACAGTCCGCGTGACGCTTGCGCGGGTGCCAATTCGCGCGCGCTCATAGCGGCTCCACGTCATCGGGACCGCGCGTCCAGAAGGCGTTGCGGTCGAAGTAGTTTTGCAGGAACTGCCGCAAGCGCGGCTGCCCGGCATCGTGAAAGACTTCGCGCGGTTCGCCTTGCACGGCGATGCGGCCTTGATCGATGAACATGACCTTGTCGGCGACCTGCGCGGCAAAGCCCATTTCATGCGTGACCACGGCCATCGTCATGCCGTCGCGCGCGAGCTGCTTCATCACTTGCAACACTTCGCCCACCAGTTCGGGATCGAGCGCGGAGGTCGGCTCGTCGAACAGCATGATGTGCGGCTCCATCGCCAGCGCTCGCGCAATCGCCACGCGTTGCTGCTGACCGCCCGAGAGTTTCGCGGGGTACGCATCGCCTTTATGCGCGAGGCCGACCGTTTCGAGCATCGCATTCGCGCGGCGGCGCGCTTCGTCGCGTGAAAGATGACGCACGCGCAGGAGCGCTTCCGTCACGTTGCCGAGCGCCGTCATGTGCGGCCACAGATTGAACTGCTGAAACACCATGCCGACGTTGCGCCGCACGCGATTGATCTCGCCCTGCGAGGCGCGCACGCGCTTGCCGCTGCGCTCGCTGTAGCCGAGCAGTTCGCCTTCGATGCGTACCTCGCCGTGGTCGTAGGTTTCGAGCGCGGCGAGGCAGCGCAGCAGCGTGCTCTTGCCCGAGCCCGACGGGCCGATGATGCAGACCACTTCCGAGCGGGCGATCCGCAGGTCGACGCCGCGCAGCACCTCGACTTCGCCGAAGCGTTTGCGCAGATCGCGTACTTCGATCAGCGGCGCGCCACGCGACGTATCGGCGGCAGCGGTGGAGGCGGAGGAGGGCATGTCGGCGATGGCGTTCATAAGGTGGTCCCGATTGCGTTCATGCCATGAAGCGTGCGATGCGGCTTTCGGCCCACATGCCCGCGCGCGACGTGAGTTCGACCAGCGCGAGATAGCACACGCACAGCACCAGCAGGGTTTCGACGAAGGCAAACGTGGCCGAGCCGATGCCGGTCAGCACGAACGTGAGTTCGGGCACGGTAACGATCGACAATACCGCCGTTTCCTTGCTCAGCACGATGATCAGATTGGTCAGCGCGGGCACGATCAGCACGAGCATCTGCGGCACCTGAATGCGCAGGACGGCTTGCCAGCGCGTGAGGCCGAGACACGCGGCCGCTTCCAGATGACCGGGCGGCACCGATTGAAAGCCGGAGCGGAACGCTTCGGCGAAATACGCGCTGCCGTAGAGGCCCAAGCCGAGCACGCCGGCCGTCATCGGTTCGAGCGTGAGGCCGAAGGACGGTCCGCCGTAGTAAAGCAGAAACAGTTGCACGAGAAAGGGCGTGCCGCGAAACAGTTCGATATGGAGGCGCAGCAGGCCACGCACCCAGCGTCCGCAAAAGAGCTGCAGCACGGCGATCAGGAAGCCGATCAGCATGCCGATCGCGACGCCCGCGGCCCACGTGCCGAGCGTGGTCGCGAGGCCGGCGGCGATCGGCTGAAGGTTGTGCGTGATGACGGCGGGGTCGAGCGTTTGCATGGTTTGCTTTCGATCTCGGGCTCAGGCTCGCTGCAAGCGGTATTCGGCGGCGTGCGCGATGAGCGCGAGCGCACCGCAGATCACGAAGTAAATCAGCCCGGCGGCCAGATACGCTTCCAGCGGCCGATACGTACTGGCGGCGATGTTCTGCGCGGTGCGCGTCAATTCGGCCACGCCCACCACCGAAATCAGCGACGAAGCCTTGATCAGCAGCACCATTTCGTTGACGAGCGAGGGCAGCGTCAAGCGAAACGCTTGCGGCACCAGAATGCGCCGCAGCATGTCGAACGGCGAAAGCCCAAGCATGCGCGCTGCTTCCAGATGGCCCGGCGGAATGCTCAGAAAACCGCCGCGCAGAATCTCGGCGATATACGACGCGGAACACAGCGACACGGCGCTGATCGCGGCCACCACCGGCGACACGTTGATGCCCGCGAACGGCAGCAGGTAGTACACCAGCAGCAGTTGCACCAGCATCGGCACGCCGCGAAAGAAGAATACATAAGCGCCGCCGAACATGCGCGCCGCGCGGTTCGTGGAAAGCCGCGCGGCACACACGCCGACCGCGACGAAGAAACCGATCAGCAGACCCGTCAGCGAAATGCCGATGGTGGCGAGCGCCGCATGCAACAGCAGCGGCAAGCCCTGGACGAAGACGGTTGTGCTGAACATGAGCGTCGCACTCGCTGGAACGGGGAGGGCGATGCGGCCTGTTGAAAAGCGCGCATCGCCTGCATCGAAACGATGGGTCGGGAGCCGTCAATAGTTCGGCGTGGGCATCGTACTGGGTGCGTCCATCGCGACGCCGAACCATTTCTTCTGCAAGGTCGCGAGGCGCCCGTCGTTGTGCATCTTCACGAGCGCGGCGTTGAAGGCGTCGGCGAGCGGCTTGCTGTCCGCGTCTTTACGCAGGCAGTAAGCAAAGTACACTTTCGCGCCGAACGGCGGCTGCACCACGGCGAACGTTTCGGGACGTTGCTTCGCCACATACGCGATGTTGGTCATCGAGTTCGCGACCGCCGCGATCCGGCCGGCGGCGAGATCGGCGTAAGCCTGATTGTTGTCGACGTATTCGCGGATTTCAGGCGGCTTCGGCAAGGTGGCGACGTAGCTCTTCAACTGATCGAGTTGCGCCGAGCCCTTGCCCGCGCCGACCGTCTTGCCCGCGATGTCCGACGATTGCTTGACCGAAGCATCGTTGGCGCGCTTGAGCAGCGCGTCGGTGGCGTCCGCGATCGGCAGCGTGTACGTGTAGCGCTCCATGCGCGCCTTCGTGACCGTGAGCGGTCCGCCCACCATGTCGAACTTGCCCGCTTCGAGACCCGGCAGCACGCTCGGCCACGGCAGGTCGATGAAGCGCACCTTCACGCCCAGTTCCTTGCCGACCTCGGCGAACAGATCCTTGTTGAAGCCCGCTTGCTGGCCGTTTTCGAGGAAGTCGAACGGCGCGAACTGCATCTCGGTGCCGACCACCAGTTCGCCGGCTTTCTTTACTTTTGCGAGCTGGTCTTCGGCGTGGGCCGCGACGCTTGCCGCGCACAACGCCAGCATGACCAAACGACACTTCCAGCCTGCAAGGATGCTCATGAGATTCTCCGGGTGGCAAAGCGGTGTCGCACGAAAGCGGTCCGCGAACGGGCACGGCGCGAGTCATGCGAGGCAGTATATACCGCGTTTTTCGCGCGAAACAAATAAACGCGCGAGTAGAGAAAAGCCCTTACGTGAAGCGCCGCGAAGCAACTTGCGAGTGTGCTTTTGGCGGTATATACAACTGGGATGCGCGAGGCGCGCGAATTTGCGGCACCCCTTGCGGCACCCCATTCGCGCCGCGCATTGAGCAGTCGAATCGACCGGCCTTTCATGGAGCAACGCGATGCCTGTGACCCGCATTCCGATCATCGATTTCGCCGGCGTTCGCGCGGGCGATCCGCCGGCCTTGCAGCATGCCGCGCGGGAAATCCGTGAAGCGTGCACGACCATCGGCTTCTTTTACATCGTCAATCACGGCGTGCCGCAAGCGACGATCGACGCAGCCGCGCAGGCGGCGCGCACGTTCTTCGCGTTTCCGGTGGAGACCAAGCGGCGCGCGGCGGTCAATCATCGGCATCGCGGCTTCAATGCGCTCGGCGACGCGACCATGTATCAGGCCACGCGTCCCGACTATAAAGAGTTCTTCAGCATCGGCCTCGAATTGCCGGAGGACGATCCCGACGTGCTGGCCGGCCAGGCGCTGCGCGGCCCGAACAACTGGCCCGACTTCATGCCGGAATTACGCCCCGCGTTGTATGGCTACTATGAAGCGGTCGGGGCGTGCGGCGCCGATCTGCTGCGCGCGGTGGCGGTGAGTCTCGGCGTCGACGAACAGTTCTTCGCGCCGCGTTATACGAAGCGGATGCAGCGCACGCAGATGGTCTACTATCCGCCGCAGCCGCCCCAATCGGATGCCGATCAGTTCGGTGTCGCGCCGCATACCGACTACGGCTGCATCACGCTGCTCTGGCAGGATCAGGTGGGCGGCTTGCAGGTGCGTGAGATCGCCAACGACACCTGGGTGGAGGCGCCGCCGATCGAAGGCAGCTTCGTCGTGAACGTCGGCGATCTGCTCGCGCGCTGGACCAACGACCGCTTCCGCTCCACGCTGCATCGCGTGATCAATGCGTCGGGGCGCGAGCGTTATTCGATCGCGACCTTCTACGATCCGACCTACGGCGCGCGGGTCGATCCGCGCGAGCTCGGCACGAGCGAGGCCGACCTGAAGTATCAGCCGGTTGCGGCAGGCGACTATATCCTCGGGCGCATCAACGATTCGATGGGTTATCGGAAGAAGCAGGCACGCGAAGGAACGCAAGGAACCACTGCATGACGGATAACAGCAGGGAAAACAGCGGGATACACAGCGGGACGCACAGCGCGGCGCCGCTTGCCGCGACACTCGATGCACTGCGCGCCGCGCTCGGTGACGATGCGGTGCGCGTCGGCGCAGAGATCGGCGAACGCGCGCTCACCGACTGGACGCGCCACGATCCGACGCGCCCCGCCGCGGTGCTGCTGCCGCGCGGCACGGAAGAAGTCTCGCGCGCGCTGGCGATCTGCCATGCGGCGCATCAACCGGTGGTGCCGCAAGGCGGCATGACCGGTCTCGCGGGCGGCGCGATTGCACGCGCCACGGATATCGCGTTATCGCTCGAACGCTTGAGCGGCGTCGAGGAAGTCGATGCCGCGTCGGCCACGCTCACGGTGCGCGCCGGCACGACCTTGCAAGCCGCGCAGGAAGCGGCCGCCGAAGCGGGCTTCGAACTCGCGCTCGATCTCGGCGCGCGCGGCTCGTGCCAGATCGGCGGCAATCTGGCGACCAACGCGGGCGGCAACCGCGTGATCCAGTCGGGCACCGCGCGCGATCAGGTGCTCGGGCTGGAAGTGGTGCTCGCCAATGGCGACGTGCTGACCTCGCTCGGCAAGATGGTCAAGAACAATACCGGCTACGACCTGAAACATTGGTTCATCGGATCGGAAGGCACGCTCGGCATCATCACGCGCGCGGTGTTGCGGCTCCATCCGCGGCGCGCGGCGCGTCACACGGCGCTGGTCGCGCTCGACGGGTACGACGGCGCCGTGAACCTGCTGCGCCGTCTGTCGACGCGTTTCGGCAACGACATCGGTGCATTCGAGATCATGTGGCCGGACTTCTATGATTTCGGCGTGAAGCTGACGGGCACGCGCTCGCCGTTCGCCGACCCGCATCCGCTTTATGCGCTGATCGAACATGCGGGCTTCGATTCAGGCGACGACGGCGAACGTTTGGCCGCCGCGCTGACCGAAGCGCTCGACGCCGGCGCGATCCGCGACGCGGTGATCGCGCAGTCGGTGGCCGATGCGCGCGCGCTGTGGGCGATTCGCGAGTGCACCGCGGAATTTCCGGTGCGGCTGGATGCGATCAACTTCGACGTGAGCCTGCCGATCGGCGAGATCGGCGCGTTCGTCGACCGTTGCCGCGCGGCGCTCGATCGGCGATGGCCGGGCAACGTGGCGTATTTCTTCGGGCATATCGGCGATTCGAATCTGCATGTCACCGTCGACGGCCATTCGCTTGACGGCGTCGAGCATCACGCCGTGTATGCGTTCGTCTACGAGATGCTGCGTCCGCTGCACGGATCGGTGTCGGCGGAACATGGCATTGGCTTGCTCAAGCGCGAGTTTCTGCCGATTTCGCGCTCAGCCACGGAACTGGCGGCGATGGCCGCGATTAAACATGCGCTCGACCCGCACGGCATCCTGAATCCGGGCAAGCTGTTTTGAGCGCCGCGCGAATGTGCAATTTACCGCGGCGCGGTGTCGGCGTGCGCCAGCAGTTCGCGAGCGTAACGCCGGTAGAGCCAGGAGAGCGAAGCCGCCACCAACACGACCAACGATACATTCAGCAGCGCCTCGACAACGCTGAGGGACTTGCTCGAATAGTCGTTCGGCATGGACACGCCCAAGGCGATGCCCACCAGTACGGCTACGACGATAAGCGGCAGACAGGCGACGACGCCGACACCGAACATGTTCCAGACATGCCCGCGGCTGTCGCGCCATGCGGCGCGCAGCGTGAGGCGGCCGCCGAGCGCAATGGACGGGTAGAGCAGGATCAGCCGGAAAGACACGAACAGACAGATCGCGATCACAGGCAGATAGACGAGGCCCGCCAGCTTGAACCCGCGCGTGGCGGTGTAGGTGAGCCCCATCGCCGCGAGCACGATCAGCATGCTGGCGAGCCACACCGCCAGATAACGGCCGAGCGGCTTGCCATTCAGCGGCATGAGCGGGTTCGCGCCTTCGCCGAGCAGCACGAAACGATGCACCTTGATCGTCAGCACGCTGGACACCACCATCTGCAACGCGAAAAAGCCCAATGAAAGCAGCGCGTGGCCGAGTAGCGCGGCCGGGGCCACAGCGCCCGCGGCGTTCGACGGCCGCTGGCCGATCAGTAGCGAAGTACAGGCGAACACCGCCCAAACGCCGACGAACAGCCACGGCATCTGCGTGACGGCTTGCCACGAACTGATCCATCCTTTCTTGACGCAGGCCCCGAAGGTCAACTGTTCCATGTTTTGTTTAGCGCTCGCTATTCGTTGAGTGCCCGCATATTAACCAAAGTATTTTCAAATGCGAGCTTTAGTCGTCGATGCGAATACCCGCGATGATTTTTCAATTGCCAGTCGGGAAAAATCAACAAAGGCGTAGCCGAAATATGACCGCGACACGCACAACGGTATCAGCGAGGACGGGACGGGCGACTCCGGCGCCACCGATTCACTGCGGCTCGCGCTCCACGGCACACGGCAAGATTCGACGACCGGCGCGCAGGTCGGGGCCGTGCGCGCCGTTCATTCGGAGATGCTCACTTCGCAAGCGGCGCGATCGGAATCATCCACGGGAACACATACGCCTGCAGCATCGCGATCAGGCCGATCACCGCGGCCCCGGCAATCGAATGAAAGAACACGGTGCGGAAGATCGGCCCCAACGCGAACGAGCGCTCCTTCGGATCGTCGTAGCAGGCCGCGCACGCCACCATGATGGATTGAGCGTCGATCATCTTGCCCATCACGCCGCCGGTCGAGTTGGTCGCGACGATCAGGATCGGATTGAGGTTCAGTTGCTGCGCCGTGATGCGCTGCAGGCTGCCGAAGAGCGCGTTCGACGCCGTGTCGGAACCGGTCAGGAAGACCCCGAGCCAGCCCAGGTACGCCGCGAAGAACGGGTAGAGAAATCCCGCGTTGGTGAACGCAAGACCGAGGACCGCGTCGGTGCCCGAGTAGCGGGTCAGGAATCCCAGGCCCAGCACCTGAGCGATCACCAGCACCGGAATCTTCATCCGGTGCATGGTCTGCATGAAGGCATCCTTCCATTGCGCCGCGTTCAGCCTGAGCACGAGGCCGGACAGGATCGCCGCCACGAACACGCCCGTGCCGGCGGCGGACAGCCAGTTGATCATGAAGCGGGCCGCTTCGGGTTTCGCGTTGACGGGCGCGACGGGCGGCATGCGCTGCACGAGGTTATGCAGCGCCGGCATGTCCCAGACGGGAAGCGACAGCGACCCGCTGAACTTCGAGCCGAGCAGCGTGGTGCTGAAGGTGATTCCCGCGAACAGGTTGTTGAGGAATTTCTTGAACTCCGGCACGCCCCAGAGCGCGCAGCAGGCGATCAGAATCACCCACGGCATCCACGCATAGGCGGTTTCGGCGGCCGAGTATTTGTATTTCCATTCGCTCGTGTCGGTGGTTGCGGCGGCCGTGGTCTTGCCGGCTTGCGCGAGTGCTTCACGCTCGGAGCGCAGCAGAAAGCGGGTCTTGGGATGCCAGATGAAGCGCAGGAACAGCGCCGTGCAGATCACCGAAAAGACGCCCGATACCACGTCGGTCATCAGGTGGAGCGCGTTGGTTCCCGACGCGAAGAACTGCATCAGCGCGAACGATCCGCCCGCGCTTAACATGGCCGGCCAGACCTCGAAGACTTCCTTCCAGGTTCCGCCTTCCATCTTCACGAACGTGGCGACCAGCCAGAAGGGCACGAAGATCGAGACGAACGGCAACTGGTGACCCGCCATGGCGGAAAGCGTGACCTGATCGAGGCCGCTCACGGCCGCCAGCGTCACGATCGGCGTGCCGATCGCGCCCCAGGCGACCGGGGCCGTGTTGGCGAGCAGGTTCAGCACGGCGGATTGAAACGGCTTGAAGCCGAGGCCCACCATCACGGCGCCCGCGATGGCGACCGGCGTGCCGAACCCCGAGGTGCCTTCGATGATCGCGCCGAACGAAAAGGCGATCAGCACGCATTGCAACCGCCGGTCGAACGAGATATGGACAATCGATTCCTTGACGATTTCGAATTTGCCCGTCACGACGCTCATCGTGTAGAGGAACATGGCCGCCAGCACGATCCAGATGATGCCCAGAAACCCCGACAGCGAGCCGAGCGCGAAGGCCGAGACGGCCGATACAACCGGCATCCTGAAGACCAGACAGGACACGGCGAAAGCGGCGATGACGCCGAAAAAAGCCGCGTAGGGCGCGGAGATGCCCAGGTGCACGTTGCCCTGGGTGTCGCGGTGGCGGTGCAAGGCAATGAAATAGAGCAGCGTCAGGATCGGAATGGCGGCAACGAGCGTGGAAAGGAATGCATTGCCTAACGGGTTATAGGTCTGCTGGTACATGGCGTCTCCCTTTTGGTATTAGGGTTCGGGACTATTCGCGCGGCGTGAAGGCCCGATCATGCGCCAGAACAACGCAAACCGGCTCAGGAGGGCCGGCAGCCGATTCACGGCTGCCGCATTGAGGTATAGCGGGGGCAGCCGTCGATTTCAAGGTTGGGAGCGCCGTGAGCGGTCAATGCGCGTTCAGATACCTCGCGATGACCGGGTAAACATCCACCGCCGCATGCTTGCCGAAGATGCAGTCGATGTGCCCATAGCCGGGAATCAGATGCCGCTCGTAAGGCTGCTCCGGGAATTCCCTTGTCAGCAGGTCATAAGTGAGTTGGGTGCTCTTCGGCAGATAGGTTTCGTTGCGATCGCCGTGGATAAATCCGATCGGCATACGCATGCCTTCCAGGCCTTTTGCGCCGTTCGTCCCGCTGAGGTAAATGGCTCGCCCTTCGGCGTCGACGACTTCGCCCGCCCGCGCCATCGCGGCCAGATGCCTGAACAGCTCGACGTCGTGCATGCCGAACAATTCCTGCAGATTCGAATGCAGCGATTCGTTCAGTTGCGCGTGTTCATAGAGCAAGCCGTACAGGAACGTGGAGCGGTGACAGATGGCGTTGCCGCAACCTTCATCGTGATCGATCGGGTAGAGCCGCAAGGCTTCGTCGAACAGATTGTGCGGCCACTTTTTGTGCTGCGTATAAGCCGTCAGATCGGACACGCCGAGATGCTGGATGAGGTCGGGAATATGCAAGCCAGCCTTGATCCGTTGCAGGGTGCCCGGCACCGGATGCGCCGACACCTGCGAAATGACCGCCGAGCGCACGCCTTCGAGTCCGTACAGCAGCGACATGCTCAACGCGAGGCCGCCGAGGCAATGGCCCAGCACCTGGATGTTCGGCGCGCCGGTCAACTCGCGCACCCTGGCGACGGCGGCCGGAATGTCCTCGCGCGCGACCTGGTCGACGTTGGTCGGCACAAGCACGCTCGGCATTTCGATGCTGACGCGCAGATCGACGAGCCATACGTCGTAGCCGGCCGCGCATAGATATTCCACCAGGTTGGTGGCGATCAGATCGGTCGAATAGATGCGGCTCGATACGCCGGAGCCGTGGATCAGCAGCAACGGACGCGCTTCCTTGTTGGCCTGGTCCAGATAGCGCGTGAGTCTCAGCGTGGTGCCATCGGGCGTATCGAAGAAGAACAGTTGCGGCGCCGGCGCGCGCAAGGGCCGCTTCATGCGCGGCTTGGCGTTCGGATCGAAAAACTGTAGCGGCGCGGCCACGCCGCCGTATTCGGTGAACAGCACGCCCGCAAAAAACTTGCCGAACTTCAGCGTCCATTCGAGGCGGGTCGTCAAATCGGGCGCGTGAGTGACTTCGAGCGTGCGTTGCTGCTTGAGGAAATTCTCCGGCGTGATGACGAGCGTCGCCTTGCCGATCACGGGTGCGTCCGCTTGCGCCGAGCCGCGAATCTCGGCGTACAGCGTGTTGGTCTGTTCCCATAGATTCAGCGGCGAACTGCGCGTGATGATCTTCTGCCCGCTCAGATAGTACGTTTTGCCTTCGGTGGCATTGAGCGTCATGCGGTAGTTCATGTTGCGTTCGTCGACATCCGCCGGATCGACGACGAACAGATTGAAGGTGCCGTCGGTGATCGTCATCGGTTGCGCCGAGAGGGCGGGGCAGGTCAGCGTGCCGGCCGTTTGCGCCAGATGCTGCGGATTGACGAGCATGTCGGCGAGATCGTCCGATTCCACGGTCAGCGTGAATTCGATCGGGCTCGCGGCCGCCTCGCCCGCGACGGTCGGCGTATAGGTGCCCACCATCGTTTCGGTGAAGCGCAGGCCGATGCGTTGCGGCGCGGGCACGGCGGCCCCGCCCTTCGACTCGTAGTCGATCGTCCAGCCTCGCGAGGCGGCGAGCAGCGCGCAATTGCGTTCGGCCAGCGCCGAGATCGTCAGCAGCGGATTCACGCCGAGCGACATCGGCATCACGGCGCCGTCCATCACGAAGAGGCCCTCGTGCACCGCGTCGCCGGAGGCGCCGCTAAACACCCGGCCCATGTGATCGACCACGCCGTGTGCGGCGTCCTCGCCCATGCCGCAGCCGCCGAGCGGATGAACGGTGACGGTGCGGTTGTCCATGAAGTCCGTCGAAATGGGATTGCGCAGATACTTGCCGCCGAGCGGCGCCGTCGCCTGCTTGAGGGTGGCCTCGATCGTTTCGAAGATCGGCTGCTTGCCGGCGTTTTCCCAGGTGATGCGCGCGCGGCCGTTGTCGTCGATGCCGATGCGGCCGCTTTCGTCGTCGTGCGCCATCACGAGGTAGCTTTGCGTGTGGTTGAGCGCGCCGTGATACGGGCCGCGCAGCACGCTTTCGATCACCCGCGCGTCATAGGCGAACGGCTTTTCGGGCGAGCCTGGCTCGGCGACCTCCTCGCCTTCGAGCGGCGCGGCCGCGCCGAGCAGGGCGACGAGCGCCGCGCCGACCGGTCCGGCGAGCGAGCCCTCCTCGATCACGAAGCCGTCTTTCACATCGGGCGTGTTGCGATGGTCGATGAGTCCGGTGATGGTCGGCCCGACCGGCGCAATCTCGCCCGGCTCGTGCGCGCCCCAGCCGACGCCGTTGATCACCGCGTCGGTGTTGTACGCGAAGGCGAGCACGTCGCCGTTGCCGGTGAAGCGTTGGCCGAGCATCGCGGAAACACTGAGCCCTTGCGGCGCCTGGCTCGAACGCAGCAGCAGCGCGGTCGAGCCGATCGTGCCCGCCGACACGATGACGATATCGGCGCTCACGAACAGATCGGGCGCGCCATAACTCTCGCGGCCGACGCTCACCAACTGGTAGTTCACCCGCCACTTGCGCGTGGCGGCGTCGCGCACCACCGAATGCACCGCCGCGCCCGTGAAAATCTGCGCGCCGTGCGCGACGGCGTCGGGCAGATAGTTCATGTGCGTCGAATTCTTCGCTTCGTAATTGCAGCCCGAATTGCAGTCGCCGCAGCCGATGCATGCCTGCTGCGCGACGCCGGCGGCGTTCACGCGGTTCTCGAACGTGACGGTGATCGGCGGACGGCTGAAGCGGTCTTCCATGCCGAGCGCCTGCGCCGATCTCTCCAGGGCCCGCAATTTCGGCAGCGGCGGAAAGTCGCTCGGCACCGGCGACGGTTGCAGCATCGCGAAGGCGCGCGCATAACCCTTGTCGCGGCCGTCCTTGTCGGCGCGCAGCGCGGCGGGCCAGCGCGGGTCGTCCCATAAGCGCGGATCGGCTTCGAGCGCGACATTCGCGTTGATCAGCGAAGTGCCGCCGAGACCGCAGCCGACCACGGCGTTCACGTCTTCATTCACGTGCACTTCGAGCAGCGCGAGCGGCGAGCCGATGTGCGCGACGGAAGTGTTGTACTGCACCTGCGCGGCGCCCTGGAACGGCGTGCGCGGAAATTCGCCGGCCATGAATTCGCGCCCGCGCTCCAGCACGCACACGCTGCGGCCGGCGCGCGCCATGCGGCTCGCGGCGATCGCTCCGCCATAGCCCGAACCCACCACGACCACATCGTAATGCGACTTCATCGCCGTCACGGCGCTCGATAAGCGGTTCATCAGGACCACCTCGTCAGGAATGGCAATGCGGGGGGAGGGAAGCCGGACTTCGCAAGGAAGACGGCGTGCGGCGGCGGCTTTTTTATCGTAGGCGGTGCGCGATGACAAAAAAAGGCGCATCGTACGGGGCGCGCGAGATGTGGCGCGTGTGAAAAACCGTTTGAGACCGTGTGAGGCGCGGGGCATCGTGAGGCGCGGCTGCCGCCCGTCAGCGACGCGGCGTCATTAGCGCTTGTTACGCCGCTGCTTCATTCATTTCGCTGTCGCTCGATTCGGCCGCGAGCAGGTTCAGCGCGACGAGAATCGCCGCGCGATTGTCGATGTCGATCTCGATGCCGAGCACGTCGCTCAGCCAGCGGCCGATCTTGGTATTGGAAAAATCCGCGGCGCCGGCCGTCTTTTTCATGGTGACGCCGAGTTTGACGGCGCGATAGTGATACGAGGGCACCCGATGCTGAGCCGCGACTGCCGACAAACCGCCTTTGCCTTCCGAACACCAGCCGAGGCTGCCGGCGAGCACGATGCGCTCGGGCTCGTCGAGGCCGTCGATGAACGTGCGCGCCGCGAGCCGCACGCGCTGTTCGTCGAGGCCGTATTGCAGCAGCACGCTTTCCACCGGGTCTTCCAGCGCCTGGGCATGCAGATCGATCTCCTGCGCCATGCCTTCGTTTTCCATCGACACGTTGCGCTGATGGCCGGCGCTGCGCAAACAGTCGATCAGGTAGCGGCGAAAATACGCGCACAATGCGTAGCCGTTGGACGGCGCGCTATCGGCGCAGGCGTGCGTTTCGGTGTGGCCGGGCGCGAGGCGCAGCACTTTCGAATAGATGAACTGGGCGACCAGTTCTTCCTTGTCCTCGCCGAGCGCGTGAAGTTCGAGCGGATGGTAGGTCCGCAGCGCCCGCTTGACCAGCTCGACCATCGACACCATTTCATCGGCGGACAAGCGGGTACGCCGGCGCCACAACTCGGGCAGGATCGCATCGTCGAGATTGCGGACGAACTCGTGGCTCGGAACAGCGCCCATGAAAACCTCCATAAGGGGGAAGGCAGAAGCGCGGCGAGCCTCGAAGGCAGGCGGTGAAGAGTGGCTGGAATGTCGAAGCCGCGCTGAATGTGAGGCCAGTATGCGTTTCGCAAATGGCTTCGCCTATATGGATTAAGTGGTAGCTGATGGGTAAACTGCCGGGTAAACCGTCCGGCGCGCGGTACGTCATTCGTCTGAACAGTGACGCGACGTGGACCGCGGGACCAACGTGGACCGCGCGCTGCCGCGCAGTGAAGCAATACGCAGCACCGATGCCGTCCCCTCGCGCGGCACGCCTGGGCTCCCAAGGCCCGCGTCGCCGGGCGCCCGCGCCTTATCACCGTATCCGCCATGCCCGATGCCGTGCACCGGACCGGAGTCAGCGCTGAAGCGCCGAGGCCGAACGATAAAGGAGACCGCGCAATGCGGGCCGAGCCTATCCAGCATGCAATCGACGAAGATCTGGTGCGCGTGCTGTACGCGCAAGATCCGATTGCGTTCTTTTCGCACTGGTTCTCGATCGCGGTGCTGGTGGCGATCTACTGGCCGGAGATACCGTCGCCGCCGCTGTTCATCGCGTGCTTCGGGTTTTATGCGGCCGCCAATTGCGGCAGCCTCGCACTGTGGATCTGCAACCGGCGCTATCCGCAACTCGTATCGCCGCGCGGCTGGATCTATCTGCATGCGGTGCGCGGCGTGTTGCTCTACAGCGCGCCGGGCCTCGCGGTGTGGTTCGCGTTCCAGAGCCCGCAAACGGATTTGCCGCTGCTGCATACCGTGCTGCTCGTCACGCTGGCGGCCGGCGTGTTCATGTCGAACGGCTTCGACCTGCTCAATTTTTCGACCGCCATTCCGTTCCTGCTGTTTCCGTCGATCGTGCTGCATGTCGGCACGCATACGTTCGACCGCACGATACTCGCCATCGTCCTCGCGTTTTTCTTCTTCGCGATCAACGTCTATGCGTTGAGCTATCGCAAGCTGTTCCGGCAGGTCGTGCAGGCGCGGGTCGATCAGCAGTATCTGGCGGAGTCGCTGGCGGTGCAAAAGCACGTCGCCGAAGAGGCGAGCCTCGCCAAAACCCGCTTTTTCGCCGCGGCGAGCCACGATTTGCGTCAGCCGTTGCATGCGATCGGCCTGCTCGCGGCCTCGCTCAACGATGCGGCGGCGACACCGGCGCAGCATGCCAAAACGGCCGAGCACATTGTCTATAACGTCGAGGCGTTGAATCAGCTATTCAACCAGGTGCTCGATCTCGCGCGGCTCGAAAGCGGCGTGACCCAGGTGATCCGGCTGCATTTCCGGCTTTCCGAACTGTTCGAGCGCGTCGGCAGCCAGTACCGGCCGCAAGCCGCCGCCAAGGGACTCGCGCTGCGGATCGCGCCGACCACGATGGTCGTGCACGACGATCCGGTGTTGCTCGAACGCGTGCTGAGCAATCTGCTCTCGAACGCGGTGCGCTACACCGAGGAAGGCGCGATCTGGCTCGGCTTTCGTCGCGCGGGGCGGCAAGCGGGCGGGTATATCGAAGTGCGCGATTCGGGCATCGGCATTCCCGCCGAGGAACATGAACGCATCTTCGAGGAGTTTTATCAGGTCGCCAATCCGCAGCGCGATGCACGTCAGGGGCATGGCCTGGGATTGCCGACGGTGAAGCGGCTGGTCGGCATGCTGGGCGGCGAATTGCAACTGCGCTCGGCGCCGGGGCGCGGTTCGGTGTTCCGCTTTCCAGTGCAGGCGGGCGACGCCCGCGGCATCGTGGCGAGCCTGAATGAAGCGGTGGCGGGCGGTCCTTCGGCGCAAGGGCGGCGCGTGCTGTGCATCGACGACGAACCGTCGATTCTCGAAGGCCTCGCCAGTTTGCTGGGACGCTGGGGTTGCACCGTGCGCGGCGCGCGCGACGAAGCCGCCGCGCTGGCGGCGCTCGAGGACGGTTTCGTGCCGGACGCCGTGCTATGCGACTACCAGTTGGCGCATCACCGCACCGGCGCGCAGGCGCTGACCGCCGTGCGCAACGTGCTCGCGCGCGCGGGGCATGAAGGCGTGGTGACGCTGCTGATCACGGGCGATATGGCGTCGGCGGAACTGGCGGCGCTGGCCTTGCAGGGGATTCCCGTGCTGCATAAGCCGGTCACGCCGGCGCGCTTGCGGCGCACGCTGGAAATGCTCTGGCAGCAGGCGGAACTGGATAAGAGACGGGCGGCGGCCACGCCGGAATTGCGCGCGGATGGAACGGGAAATGAGCCGGGGAGTTGGGCGGCGCCGGGCGGGGTGGGCCAAGCGGCGGGCCAGTCGGCGAGCGGCGCGAGGTTGGGGGCGTAGGGATAGTCGCAGGGATTGGGGAGTGGAGGGAAGCGGGAGGGAAGCGGCAGGGAAGCGTTGCCAGGCGCGGACGCCAGCGGCAAGCGCTAGCCGGAGTGTTAAACAATGCGCCGCTCGCCGACGCTCGCCGGCGTTCGCTGCGCCGATTGCTGCCGTTCGTCGCACCGCTCGCCGGCGTTCGCCGCACCGCTTGCTGCCGTCCGTCGCACCGCCTGCCGGCGTTCGCCGCACCACTTGCCACCGCCCGACACCCGCCCGCCTACAACGTTTTCCCCGCTTCGAGCCAGCCGTTGATCACCGCGATCGCCATCGACCGGTTATGTACGCCGAGCGCCCGGAAGATGACCGACAGATGCACCTTGACCGTGCCTTCCGCGACGCCGAGTTCACGCGCGATCATCTTGTTGGTCCAGCCGCGATGCACGAGCCGCATGATGTCCTGCTGGCGCGGCGACAGGTTTTCCAGCAAATGCTGTTGATGCGGCTGCAGCGCCGGCAGTTGCGTGATCGGCTCGGTGAGCGCCGTCGCGCCTTGGCCGGCGCCCCGCGCGCTTGCCTGAATGCCCGCCTGAGCGGTGATCGGCATGCCGCCCAGGCTGGATGACCCGGCGGCTCCGTCGGCGCAGACCGGCGCGGCTTGCGCTTCGCGAGAGCCCAGCAGACTGAGCGCTTCCATCGGCACATACGCGCCGCCGGAAAGAACGAGTTCGATCGCCTTGAGCATCACGCTGGCGGGCTGCCGCTTCGGCACGAAGCCGAGCGCCCCGGCGGCCAGCACCGCGCGCATCTCGTCGGGCGACTCCTCGGCGGACAGCACGACCACCGGCAACGCGGGATTCGCCGCCAGCAGCGTCTCGAGCGACGACGCGCCGCTCATGCCCGGCATGTGCAGATCGACGATCGCCAGATCGTGATCGGCGTCGGGCCGCGCGGCGGTGGCGAGCGTTTCCCAGCTATCGGCTTCGTCGAACTGGGCGTCGGGATCGAGACCGCGCAGCATTCCCTTGACGCCTTGCCGGATCAGTTCATGGTCGTCGGCCACAAGAAACTTCATGATGTCTCCGCGAGTCGAGCCTGCGCGTTGTGGGCTACCGCCGTTGTAGCGTCTCGTTTTACTTCTATTCTCGTGAATTGCATCATTGCCGGCTACCCCGCGATCCTATACCGATCGGCGGCGCGGCGAACCTTCCGGCCCGCCGCGCACGTGACTATTTATTTATATGATCGCCGGCTGTTTCGATGCACCACGTTGTCGCTAAGGTTGGTCTCCCGCGCACAGGTTCCGGCTTGCTAGGTAGACGAGCCGCGAGCGCCGTTTTTGAAGCCGTGCCTAAGGGATTCCGCAGGTTATGCGCGCCGGATCGAGGCACGCGACAGCGGGCCTTTATTTGACCGCAAATAACGTCGCATTCATCAGGAGCTTGAACGCGAAGCCGAGCGACATCGCCGAGGCCACGCCGAAGCACCATAGCGCAATGAACCACAGCCAGCCGGGCAGCTTCTTGCGCGCCGGCGTTTGCGCGCCGGCGCCGCCCTCCGCGTGCTTAGTGATAGTGATGTTGGTCGTCATGACGCACCTTGCCACGAAATACCCAGTAACCCATCGTCGTATAGGCGATGATGATCGGCAGAATCACCGCCGCGCCGACCAGCGTGAACATCTGGCTCGAACGCGGCGCGGCGGCCTCCCATAGCGTCATGCTCGACGGAATCGCATACGGCCACAGGCTCACCAGCAGCCCCGCGTAACCGAGCAGCACGAGCAGCAGCGCCAGCACGAACGGCGTGTTGTCGTGCCGCTCACGCACCGCGCGGCGCATGAAGAACACGCAGACCGCAACCAGGAACGGCACCGGCAACAGCCGATAGAAGAGGCCGTCATGAAACCAGCGTTGCGCGATATTCGGGTCCTGCAGCGGCGTCCACACGCTGACCATCGCGATGAAGCCGAGCAGCACCATCGTCAGCGGCCATACCACGCGATGCAGGCGGCGTTGCAGATCGCCTTCGGTCTTCGCGACCAGCCAGCAGCAGCCGAGCAACGCATAAGTGACGATGAGCCCGAGTCCCGTGAGCAGGCTGAACGGCGTGAGCCAGCCGAAGGCGTCGCCGGCATAACCGCCGTCGATCACCGGGATGCCTTGCAGGAACGCGCCCAGTGCGATGCCCTGGAAGAACGTCGCGCCCGCCGAACCGCCGATGAACGCGAGGTCCCACATAGGTTTCGTGCGATTGGCCTTGGCGCGGATCTCGAACGAGACGCCGCGAAAGATCAGGCACACGAGCATGAAGATCAGCGGCAGATAGAGCGCGGACAGCACGGTCGAGTAAACCACCGGAAACACCGCGAACAGGCCGGCGCCGCCGAGCACGAGCCAGGTTTCGTTGCCGTCCCACACCGGCGCGACGGTGTTCATCATCAGATCGCGTTCCTTCTCGTCGGGGAAGAACGGGAAGACGATGCCGATGCCCAGGTCGAAGCCGTCCAGCACCACGTACATGAAAAGGCCCAGCGCGATGATCGCGGCCCACACTACGGTTACGTCCATTGTCTTTCTCGCAAGCAGCTAGTGAAGCGGGTGGGTTCAGGCCGCGTCGATCATGTGATCGGCGGCGGAGAGCGGGCGGCGCGCGGTCTGGTTCGGCGAATGCTCCGGCGCGTCGTGCGGCGTTTGTCCCGGTAACGGCGGACCGGAGCGCATCAGCTTGAGCATGTAATAGACGCCGGTGCCGAACACCAGGAAATAGACCACCACGAAGGTCATCAACGAGATGCCGACCTGCTGCGTGGTGAGCGGCGACACGGCTTGGGAAGTGCGCATCACGCCGTAGACCACCCACGGCTGACGGCCCGCCTCGGTGGTGACCCAGCCGGCCAGCAGCGTGATGAAACCGGTCGGGCCCATCAGCACGGCGAGATGCTGGAACCACCTGGCCTCGAACAGCCGTTCGCGGCGGCGCAGCGCCCAGCCGATCAGCGACATCAGGATCATCAGCATGCCGAGGCCGACCATGATGCGAAAGCTCCAGAACACCACCGTCGAGTTCGGCCGGTCTTGCGGCGGAAATTCCTTCAGGCCGCGGATTTCGCCATCCCAACTGTGCGTGAGGATCAGGCTGCCCAGGTGCGGAATCGACACCGCGTAGCGCGTGGTCTCCGCCTGCATGTCGGGAATACCGAACAGGTTCAGCGCGGTACCGCCTTTTTCGGTTTCCCACAGACCTTCTATCGCCGCGATTTTCGCGGGCTGATACTCGCGCGTGTTCAGACCGTGCTGATCGCCGACGACTGCCTGGAGCGGCGTGAGGATCAGCAGCAGCCAGAGCGCCATCGAGAACATCTTCTTGACGGCCGGATCGCGCCGGCCGCGCAACAGGTGCCATGCGCCCACCGCCGCCACCACCAGCCCCGCGACGATGAACGCGGCGAGCGCCATATGCGCGAGCCGGTACGGGAACGACGGATTGAAAACGATCTTGAACCAGTCGAGCGGCACGACCCGGCCGTTCACCACTTCGAAGCCTTGCGGCGTTTGCATCCAGCTATTGGACGCGAGAATCCAGAAGGTCGAGATCAGCGTGCCGACGGCGACCATCAGCGTGGCGCCGAAGTGAGCGCGCGGACTCACGCGCTGCCAGCCGAACAGCATGATGCCGAGGAAGCCCGCTTCGAGAAAGAACGCGGTCATGACTTCGTACATCAGCAGCGGTCCGGTGACCGGGCCGGCGAAGCTCGAAAACCCGGACCAGTTGGTGCCGAACTGATAGCTCATCACGACGCCGGAGACCACGCCCATGCCGAAGGCCACCGCGAAGATCTTCGACCAGAACAGGCAAAGCTCCTTGTAATACGTCTTGCCGGTTTTGAGCCAGCGCCATTCGAGCACGGCGATGAAGCTCGCGAGGCCGATACTGAGCGCCGGAAAAACGATGTGAAAGGAGACGGTGAACGCAAACTGGATGCGGGCGAGGTCGAGTGCCGAGAGAGCGGAGTTCATGAGCGTGAAGTGCGTGATGCCCGCGAGGGCGGACTACGCGCGTCGACCGGTGTCGGTGCGCACTGCGCTGGGCAGATGGGCGCAAGAGTAGGGGATGAGCGAATTTTCTGCTGCGACGCGACGTGCGTCAAAAAACCGCCTTGTTTTGCGCGAGTTTCGGATTCTTATGCCGCAAGCCTTTGATGGGCATCAAGTTTTTCTTCTTGCGTTGTTGCTGCTGCTTGACGCGATCAGGCGAAAACTGCGGCAATCGACCGCGCTGCAACAACGCCGCGAAGCCCGCGTTCGCGCATTCAACCGCGCCGGATCAGATTCGCTCCCGCGGCTTATGCGATCGAGATGAACAACTGCTTGCCGCACGCGGCCGCGTACCTGCGCAATGTGTCGATGGAAGGCGAGTGCCGCCCCGAGGCCAGCGCCCGTTCGAGCCGCGTGATCGCCGGTGCTTTCGTGCCCATGCGCTCGGCGACTTGCGCCTGCGTCAAGCCGGCCTCCCGGCGCGCCGCGAGCATCTGGTCGAGCAGCGCGAATTCCTCGCGGTTGAGGCGTTCATATTCGGCGCGTACTTCGGGGTCGGCGAGCGCCCGTTCGCGCATGGCCTCATAGGTTGCCATTTCTGATCTCCAGTAGTCTTTTGCGCGCCACGTCCAGTTCGTTGCGCGGCGTTTGTTGCGTCTTCTTCACGAAGCAGTGAAGCATGACGATTTTCCGTTCCACGATTGCGCAGTAGAACACTCTGGCGATTCCCTCCGCGCCTTTCAGGCGCATCTCGAACAAGCCGCCGCCCATTGAAGCGGTGTGCGGCTCGCCGAGATTCGGGCCGTATTCCTCCATGCGGTCGGCCAGCGCGATGAAGCGCGCGAGCAGCGTTTTCGGCAACGAGGCGACGTTGACTTTGACCTTCTCGTTGTAGAAGTCGATCGTCAATGCCATTGAACTTGATAATAACAAATATGTTATTGACGCGCAAGCTGACGACTATAACGGTTGCCGCGAACGGGCAACCACCGCCCGGCATTGCGCGGCAAGGAATCGAACGACAGGAGGAGGGCGAAAGCTGGACCGCGATGAGCGGTTACGACGGCGTCGGCGCAACCAGATGTTCGGTGTCGGCTAGATGGTTTCGTGCGGGACGCGACGGCGGCGCGGCACGAATGCGGATCTCCTTTTTGCAGCGGCAAACTCGATAGGAAGGGATGGCTGATCGAGGCCAACTCGCCATCAACCGACGATAGCCAGATCCGAACCGGCTTTCCATTAGCCGGTTAGCTAGCCAATCGGCCAGTGACAGCGCGTGACCATCGCGACGCGCTTTCTAGTTATACGATGTCACATCAATTTATGCGGCATCAGCCGCTTATCGGCAACGGCGCAACCGTCGAAAGCCTAAAAATAATACGGGTAAATGCCTAGTTGAAATCCGTCTTTCCATCGTTGATAGTACGTCGTCGTACAACAAGCACGGAAATTTCACCGAGGCCGTCGTGGCCTTCCCGCTTGCTGTCTCAAGTCTGCTCGCGCACGGCGCAGTAAAGGAAGGAAGCTTATGAAGAAGATTGCCCTGAGTGGGGCCGGTGGCCAGCTTGGCTCGGTAGTGCGTGCGGCATTGGTCGCGCGCGGCACGCCGTTGCGCTCGGCCGCCGGTTCGAAGCCGCTGGTTCCCCTGGTGGAAGGCGAGGACGTGATGCACGGCGATCTGCGCGATTCCGCCGTCGTGGATCGCCTGCTCGATGGCGTCGACGTGTTGATCCATTTCGCGGGGACCAGCGTGGAACGCCCGCTGCCCGAAATCATCGAGAACAATCTGCGCGCGCTCGTCGAAGTGTACGAAGGCGCGCGCTGGCAGGGCGTGCGGCGCGTGGTGTTCGCCAGTTCGAACCACGCGATCGGCATGTATCCGGTCACCGAACAGCTCGATCTCGACTGCGCGCTACGCCCGGACGGCTTCTACGGCTTGAGCAAGGTGTGGGGCGAAGCGCTGGCGAGAATGTACTGGGACAAGCACGGCATCGAGAGCGTTTGCGTGCGCATCGGCAGTTGCCTCGAGCGGCCCACCGAGCCCCGGCATCTGAGCACGTGGTTCGGACATCGCGACCTGCTGCATTTCATAGACCGTTGCATCGAGGCGGAAGACGTTGGGTTCCTCACCGTCTGGGGCGTCTCGGCCAACACGCGTAGCTGGTGGGACAACAGCGGCGCCGAGCGCCTGGGCTATCGGCCGACGCAGAACGCCGAGGACTACGCCGCGGAAATCCTCGCGCGCCCGAACCCGCTCGACGCGTTGGGCCAACGCTTCCAGGGCGGCAGCTTCGTGGGCATCGATTATTCGCGCGACGACGCCGGCCCGGATGGCGCGGCTTCGCGCGCAAGGTCCGTCTGACCGGTTAAAGATCAAGGAGACGTAGTCATGAAAATCAAGGGCATCCGCTGGTGGATGGTCAGCCTGGTCGCCGCCGGCCTCATCATCAATTATCTCGCGCGCAATACGCTGTCCGTCGCCGCGCCGACCTTGATGAAGGACCTTCATATCACCACCGAGCAATACTCGCATGTGGTGGTGGCGTGGCAGCTTTGCTATGCGTTCATGCAACCGGTCGCGGGATATCTGCTCGACACCATCGGAACCAAGATCGGCTTCGCCGCCTTCGCGATCGCGTGGTCGCTGGCCTGCGCCGCGGCGGCATGGTCGACCGGCTGGCAGAGCCTCGCGTTCTTTCGCGGCTTGCTCGGCGTCGCCGAGGCGGCCGGCATTCCGGCCGGCGTGAAGGCGACGAGCGAGTGGTTCCCGGCCAAGGAGCGTTCGGTGGCGATCGGCTGGTTCAACATCGGCTCGTCGATCGGCGCGCTGCTCGCGCCGCCGCTGGTGGTGTGGGCGCTGCTGCACGGGCAATGGCAATGGGCCTTCGTGATCGTCGGCGTGGCGGGGATCGTGTGGAGCGCGGTGTGGATGCTGCTGTACAAGCATCCGCGCGACCAGAAGCTGCTGGGCGACGCCGAACGCGATTACATCCTGAGCGGGCAGGAGGCGAAGCACAGCGACGCCGGCGCGCCGAAGCGCAGTTGGGGTGCGATGCTGGGCAGCCGCGACTTCTGGGCGATCGGCATTCCGCGCATTCTTTCCGAGCCGGCCTGGCAAACCTTCAACGCATGGATTCCGCTGTACATGATGACCGAGCGGCACATGAACCTGAAGGAAATCGCGCTGTATGCGTGGATGCCGTTTCTTGCCGCCGACATCGGCTGCGTGCTCGGCGGCTACCTCAGTCCGCTGTTTCATAAGTACGCGAAGGTCTCGCTGTTCACGTCGCGCAAGATGGTTTTCGTCGTCGGCGCGCTGTTCATGATCGGGCCGGCATGTGTCGGGCTGGTCGAGAGTCCCTATGTGGCGGTGGCGCTGCTGTGCGTCGGCGGATTCGCTCACCAGACGTTGTCCGGTGCGTTGTACGCGATCACGTCCGACATGTTCGGCAAGAACGAAGTCGCGACCGCGACGGGCATGGGCGGCATGGCGGGTTACCTGGGCGCTGCCGCATTCACGGCGCTGTTCGGCGTGCTGGTGACGCAGGTCGGCTACAGCCCGCTGTTCGTCGTGCTGGCGGTGTTCGACATCGTTGCGGCTGCGGTGGTGTGCCTGCTCGCGAGAAGCGCTGACAAGACGTCCGAGCCGCGTTGGGTGGCGGCGAGCGCGGCGGCGAAGTGAGTCGCGAGCGGCGGATTCGTTAGCGGATCGGCGGCGTAACGGAAATGAAATGGCGGCGTCCTCGGACGCCGCCATTTTTTTCTGGGCTTCGGTTGGATGACTCGCTTAGCGCTGATCGACCACCGTGGTGTTGTAAGTCGTCGATCCGATCACCACGTTCTTCAACGTGATGCCGTTGACGTTGTAGGCATAGATCGGTCCGGGCGTCGTCGAGGTCGCAGGTCCGGCGGCGACCGCCGTCCCCAGGTTGCAGTTCGAGATCGTGACGCCGCTGATCGGCGGAACCGCCGGCGCGGGAGCCGGGCCGTTGTAGTCGAAAGCGACGGGCCCCTGGGCCACGATCGCCTGAAAACACGAGCCCGTTACGCCGTTGAGCGTGACGTTGCTCGCCTGCACGTTCGAAATGTTCACGTTCTGCACGACCGCCGGACGCGTGCGAATAGCGTCGTTGGCCGGCTGATAGTCGCAGTCGAACGTGATGAGGCCGCCCTGCGCCGCGGAAGGATTGGCTGCCGTCGCCGTGACGACGCCCAAGGGCACCGTGCCGTTGATCGGACTGCCGGCGAGCAGCGCACTGCCGTAGCCGCTGGCTTTCAGGCTGACGCCGTTGGGCAGCGTGACCGTATCCACGTAGAAGTTCTTCACGAAGCCGCCGCGATTCATGTTCGTCTTGATGCGAATCGCGATGTTCAGCGGATTGGTCGCCCAGTTCTGATTGAGCATCTGCAGATTGCGTGCGTAGATGTTCTGCACGCCGCCGCCCATTTCGCTGCCGAGCGTGATGCCGCCATGCCCGCTGTTCATCGTGCAGTTCTGGATCACGTGATTCTGCGCGGGACCATACTGCGTATCCTGGTCCTTGCCGGACTTGATCGCGATGCAATCGTCGCCGGTGTTGAACGTGACGTTGTCGCACAGGACGTTGTCGCACGCGTCGGGATCGAAGCCGTCGTTATTCGGGCCGATGCTGTTGGTGGTCACCCCGCGGATCACGACGTTCTTGCAATCGGTGGGGTGGTGCTGCCAGAACGGCGTGTTGTTGGTGCAATAGTTTTCCATCAGCACGTTCGTGCAGCCGATGAATTCGACCATGCACGGACGCAGGTAATGCCCGATGCCGAAGATCCGCTGGGCGATCGGAACGCCTGCCTCCGAGAGCGCGGGCAGATAGTTCTGATCTTCCTGCCACGGTGTCGTGGGGCTGGTCAGTTGCGCATAAAGCGCGTCGGAAATACCCGGCGCCGCGATCTTGAGGTCGACATTGTTCGGGTTGAGATAGACCTGCGAGGGCGTCGACGAATTCACGCAGCCGTATGCGCCATTCGATCCCTTGTAGGTCCACCAGCAGGTGGCTGTGTTGCCGCTGCCGGCGAACGGCGTCATGGCCTGGCCGTTGAGCACCGAGGTGGCGTCTTCGCCGGTGAGCGCAATGTTGGTCTCGTTGCGCGCGTAGACCGGTGAGCCGTAATTCAGGCAATCGTTTGCCTGCCAGCGGCTGTAGAACAGCTTGCCGTTCGCGCCGCAGTCGACCGGGCCGTCCTTTGCGTAGTCCGCCGGGTTCGGGCTGAAATAGATCGTGCAATTCGCGCTGAGATGAAAGTTCACGTTGCTGAGCAGCACGATCGGCCCGGCGCAGTACCAGGTGCCCGACGGCACGACCACGCGGCCGCCGCCGGCCGCATTGCAGGCCTGAATCGCGGCGAGAAACGCGGGGCGGGAGTCGAACGACGCCGCGGCGTTGGTTTGCCCGGAGCCGGGGCTGGCGAGCGAGGCGGCGCCCGTATAAGGATTGGTCGCGGCGACGACCGCGCAAGGCTGCGCGCCGTATTGCGTGACGACATAATCGCGCGCGGCAAACATCGATTGAGTGACGCCCTGCAACGACGCGATGATCCGCGTCGCGGCGCCCGAGGTGCCCCAGATCGGGTCCTGCACCACCGGCGGCGCGGACCCTGCGCTAACCGAGCCGCCGCAGGCCGACAAGCCGCCGAGCAGGGTTGCGCCCGCGGAGGTTCCTGTCAGCACGATAAACGCCCTGCGTGTCGGCGAATCGGGTCCGCCTTGATTGTTGGCTCTCGATGCTGCCGGCTTGCCGCTGTTTTTATTGATGATGGCCACGCATGTCTCCTTGCCCTTTGCGGGCGTTGTCGGTAATCGCCAGAAAACGAAAGCGCCGCCCCCTTTCCCTGTCGAGAAAGCGGGGCGGCGCTGTACATGAGGGTTTGGGGCTTAAGCGGTTTGCTGGCCGATTTCGTGATTGGCGAGCACTTCGAGCGCGCGCACCATCGCGGAGTGGTCCCAAGCCTTGCCGCCGTGCGCCACGCACGCGTTGAAAAGCGCCTGGCAGGTGGCCGTATTCGGCAGCGAAACGCCGAGCGCTTGCGCGGTGGAGAGCGCGAGATTCAGATCCTTCTGGTGCAGTTCGATCCGGAAACCCGGGTCGAAGGTGCGCTTCGTCATCCGCTCGCCATGCACTTCGAGAATGCGCGACGACGCGAAGCCGCCCATCAGCGCCTCACGCACGCGCGCCGGATCGACGCCTGCCTTCGACGCGAGCAGCAAGGCCTCGCCGACCGCCTCGATCGTCGCGGCGACGATCACCTGGTTCGCCACCTTGCACACCTGTCCCGCGCCCACGCCGCCGATCAGCGTGACGTTCTTGCCCATCATGTCGAAGAGCGGCTTGACGCGCTCGAAGCTCGCCGGCTCGCCGCCCACCATGATGGTCAACGAAGCCGCCTTGGCGCCGACCTCGCCGCCCGACACCGGCGCGTCGAGATAGTCCGCGCCGCGTTCGCGCACGCGGGCCGCGAACTCGCGCGTCGCCATCGGCGAAATCGAGCTCATGTCGACCACCGTTTGCCCCGCGCGCAACGCGGCGGCGAGTCCGTGTTCGCCGAACAGCACGCGCTCGACGTCCGGCGTATCGGGCACCATGATGAAGATCACGTCGGCGTGCGCGGCCACCGCAGCGGGGCTATCGCACGCGAGCGCGCCGGCCTGCGTGAGGTCGTCCGGCACGCCGCTGCGCGTAAACGCCGCGAGGCTCACGCCGTTCTTGAGAAGATTCGCGGCCATGGGCTTGCCCATGATGCCGAGTCCGATGAAACCTGCCTTTTGCATGGAATTCTCCGTGGATGTCGTGGCGGCCGCGTCTATTGCTGGCCAGCCTGTTTCTGCATGAAGTGTTTCTGGACCGTCTGCGCGGCGTTTTTCAAGAGCCCCATATCGGCACACACGGCGATGACGCGGCAGCCCATCGAGAGATAGCGTTCCGCGTCGGCCTGCACCGGGGCGAGAATGCCGCTCGCCTTGCCCGCGGCCTGCGCGCGTTCGAATACGCGCGCAATCGCCTGCTGCACGTCGGGATGAGCGGGATTGCCGAGGTGGCCAT
Source organism: Paraburkholderia terricola (assembly GCF_003330825.1). Taxonomy (NCBI): domain Bacteria; kingdom Pseudomonadati; phylum Pseudomonadota; class Betaproteobacteria; order Burkholderiales; family Burkholderiaceae; genus Paraburkholderia; species Paraburkholderia terricola. The sequence continues at coordinate 92,301 of NZ_CP024942.1, read as the reverse complement.
ACGCCGCCGCGAGATCGGACGGCCCGACGAAGACCGCGTCGACGCCGTTCACGGCGAGAATCTCGTCGATCGATTCGACGGCTTTGCGGCTTTCGATCTGCACGATGACGCAGACGTTGTCATTGGCGACGTTGAAATAATCGGCCGCCGTCGCGTAGCGATTGCCGCGGTGGCTCACCGAGACGCCGCGAATGCCCTGCGGCGGGTAGCGCGTCGCGGCGACGGCGCGGGCCGCGTCTTCGGCGCTGTCGACGAACGGCACGAGAAAGTTGGAGAAGCCGCTGTCGAGAAGCCGTTTGATGAACACGCTATCATTCGCCGGCGGCCGCACGACCGGGGCGCTCACGCTGTCCTTGAGCGCCATCAACTGGGGGATCAGCGTGAGGACGTCGTTGGGCGCATGTTCCGCGTCCAGCAGCATCCAGTCGAAGCCGACCACGCCGAGCAGTTCCGTGACAATCGGACTGGCGAGCGACGCCCAGCAGCCGATCAGGGTCTCGCCGCCGCATACGGCGCGACGAAAACTATTGGGTAGAGGCTGGTAAGGCGTGACGGCTGGCATGGGACGTTTCCTCGAACTGCGATTGATCGGGCGGGCGCTGATGTCTGCAGGACGACATGTTATAGGTCGTCGTACGTCTTGCTGAAGATTAACACTGGTCCCATTTGTTGTAACGGTCACGTAAACCCGAAGTCCTCGCCAGATGGGCGTGTCCGGTTGCACGCGCATCTCGATATGTTGTAGGATGACTTATATCCAAGCGTTCATTCCAAGGAAAGCGAAATGTCTATTACCGGCGAAATGCTGATCGGCCGCCAAGCGGTGCGCGGCGACGAAAAACCACTGCACGCGTTCAATCCCGCCACGGGTTCCAACATCGCCGAGCCGGTTTTCGGCAGCGGCACGGTGGCCCATGTGGCGCAAGCCTGTGAGCTTGCGCAGAAAGCGTTCGACCCGTACCGGCACCTGCCGCTCGCGGTGCGCGCGGAATTCCTCGAACGGATCGCCGACGGCATCACCGCACTGGGCGACGCATTGATCGAGCGCGCGCAGCAGGAGTCCGGCTTGCCGAAGGCGCGCCTCGAAGGCGAGCGCGGCCGCACGACGGGTCAACTCAAACTGTTCGCGCAAGTCGTGCGCGCGGGGCAATGGCTCGCCGCCACACTGGATTCGCCGCTGCCCGAGCGCAAGCCGTTGCCGCGCTCCGATTTGCGCATGCAAAAGATTCCGCTCGGCCCGGTTGCGGTGTTCGGCGCGAGCAACTTCCCGCTCGCGTTTTCGGTGGCGGGCGGCGACACGGCGGCGGCGCTGGCCGCCGGTTGTCCGGTGGTGGTGAAGGCGCATCGCGCGCACCTCGGCACCTCGGAGATGGTCGGCCGCGTGATTCAGCGCGTCGCGCAGGAAATGGACTTGCCGGAGGGCGTGTTCTCGCTGATCGTCGGCGCGGGCAATTCCGTCGGCGAAGCGCTGGTCGCGCATCCGGCGATCAAGGCGGTGGGTTTCACGGGTTCGCGTGCGGGCGGCACCTCGCTGATGCGCGTCGCGGCGGCGCGTGCCGAGCCGATTCCGGTCTACGCCGAAATGAGCAGCATCAACCCGGTGTTCCTGTTGCCGAACGCGCTGGCTCAGCGCGGCGACAGCATCGCGCGCGGTTTCGTCGATTCGCTGGTGCTCGGCGCGGGGCAGTTTTGCACCAACCCCGGCCTGGCGATCGCCGTCGACAGCGACGCGCTCAAGGGTTTTGTCGCGGCGGCATCGGAGGCGCTCGGCGGCAAGCCCGCGCAAACCATGCTCACGTCCGGCATTCACGCGGCCTATGAAGAAGGCGAGGGCAAGCTGGCGGCGATCAAGGGCGTCGAGGCCGTTGCGCGCGGCGTCGACGTAACGGGCCCGACACAGGCGCGCGCCGCGTTGTTCGTGACCGACGCACAGACGTTCCTCGCCACGCCGGCGCTCGAAGACGAGGTTTTCGGACCGGCGTCGACCATCGTGCGCTGCAAGGACGAGCAGGAACTGCTCGCGGTCGCCGAACATTTCGCGGGGCAGTTGACCGCCACGGTGCAGATGGACAGCGCCGATCTGCCGGCGGCGAAAAAGCTGGTGCCGATTCTCGAGCGCAAAGCCGGCCGGATTCTCGTCAATGGTTTTCCGACGGGCGTCGAGGTATCGCATGCGATGGTGCACGGCGGTCCGTTCCCGGCCACGTCCGACAGCCGGGCGACCTCGGTGGGGACGACTTCGATCGAGCGCTTCCTGCGTCCGGTGTGCTATCAGGACTTCCCGGCCGATCTGTTGCCCGAGCCGCTCGTCGACGGTAATCCGTTGAACTTGTGGCGCCGTCGCGATGGCGAAATCACGCGCGGTTAAGCTCGCGGAAGAGAGCTCGCCAACGCGCTTCGTCTGAAAAACAAATGGCCGGGGAAACCCGGCCATTTGTTTGTGCGCCAACCGCTACGAACGCGCCAATCAGCTATTCGTCTCGGCGGCCTCGTTCGCGCGCCTCAACCGCTCGCGGCTGTTGGACAGATGCATGCGCATTGCCGCGCGCGCGCCTTCCGCGTCGTGCCGGGTGATCGCTTCGAGAATGCTTTCGTGCTCCAGATTGACGAGCGACAGATACGCATCCGGCTCCGCGCGCGCAATGCCCGCCGAGTCGAGCCGGTTGCGCGGAATCAGCGCGCTGCCCATTTGCGTGAGGATGTCGACGAAATACCGGTTGCCGGTGGCGCGCGCCACCGAGATATGAAACTGCAGATCGGCGTCGACGCTGTCGAGCCCGTTGTGGCGCGTGGCCTCGATCGCGTCGAGCGCGGTGCGCATGCGCGCGAGGTCGTCCGGCTTGGCGCGCTGAGCGGCGAGGCCCGCGCATTCCGTTTCGAGGCTGATGCGCAGTTCGAGGATCGACAGCACGTCGCGCAAGGTGGTGGCGGGCACCATGTCGATGCCCAGTTTTTCGCGCTGCGGCTCCAGCACGAAACTGCCGATGCCGTGGCGCGTCTCGATGATCTTGCCCGCCTGCAAGCGCGAAATCGCTTCGCGGATGACGGTGCGGCTCACGCTCAGCGTGACCATCAGTTGCGATTCGGTGGGCAGCTTGTCGCCGGGCTTCAAGGCGTTGGACGCGATTTGGTCGGTGACGTAGCCGACGACAAACTCGGCGAGATTGCGAGCGCGTCGTGGCGGTGCCGCGGACGCCAGTGGTGTAGCCATCGAAAACGCCCCTTAAATCAGATAGATGCAGATACTTCCCGCTATCTATTATACCGTCGTCTGACGACTGATTATATAAACGCCGGATCATTTTCAGCGCCGGCCTCGGGCCTGAAGCCGGCGCGTGGATTCGGGCGTCGCGGCCGGCAGGCCATCATGGCCATGCCGGCCACGCAAGCCCACCGGAAGTACGATTGCTACCCGCCGCTCAGCGCGGGCGCAACTCCACCCGCTTGATGTCCTTCACGATCACGAGGTAGCTGAACACGGTGAGCAACGCGTTCACGCCGACGAACACCAATGCGCCGTTGAAGGAACCGCTCTTGGCGACCAGATAGCCGATCACGATCGGCGTGACGATGCCGGCCACGTTGCCGAACATGTTGAAGATCCCGCCCGACAGACCGACTGCTTCCTTCGGCGACGTATCGGCAACCACGGCCCAGCCGAGCGCGCCGATGCCCTTGCCGAAGAACGCGAGCGACATGAGCGCGACGACGATCCAGTCGGTCGAGACGTAGTTGCAGCCGATGATGCTGACCGACAGCAGCATGCCGCCGACGATCGGCACCTTGCGCGCCACGGTGAGCGAATGGCCGCGCCGGATCAGCGAGTCGGACAGAATGCCGCCGAGCACGCCGCCGGAGAATCCGCAGATCGCGGGCAGCGAGGCCACGAGGCCCGCCTGCAGGATCGTCATGCCGCGCGCTTGCACGAGGTAGATCGGAAACCAGGTCAGGAAGAAGTAGGTCAGCACGTTGATGCAGTACTGGGCGAGATAGACGCCGAGCAGCATCCGGTTGGTCAGCAACTGACGCACGAGAGACCAGCCGCCGGCGCGCGCGACGTCGTCGGGACGGGCTTTCGCGTGGCCGTTCACCACGCCGCCGCCCTGTTCGATGTATTCGAGCTCGGCGGGCGACACGCCCGGATGATCGGCGGGGTTCTTCATCACCTTGAGCCAGGCGAGAGCGAGCAGCAGCCCTGCGCCGCCCATCACCACGTACACCGTGTGCCAGCCGAACGCATGCGTGAGCCAGGCCATCAACGGCGTGAACACGACCGCGGCGAAGTATTGGGCCGAATTGAAAATGGCGGACGCGGTGCCGCGTTCATTCGTGGGGAACCAGCTCGCGACGACCTTGGCATTGGCCGGGAACGCCGGCGACTCCGCCGCGCCCATCGCGAAGCGCAGCACGAACAGACCCGTGACGGCGGCAGCGGCGCTGCCGAGCAAACCGATCGAGCTTTGCAGCAACGTGAAGAGCGACCAGAAGAAAATGCTCGCCGCGTAGACGCGCCGCGCGCCGAAGCGATCGAGCAGCCAGCCGGCCGGCAACTGCGACAGCACGTAGGCCCAACTGAACGCGGAGAAGATATAGCCCATCCGGATCGCGTCGAAGCCGAACTCGGCGCGCATCGCCGAGCCGGTCACCGAAAGCGTCGCCCGGTCGGCGTAATTGAACGTGGTAATCACAAAGATCAGCAGCAGGATCGCGTAGCGGACTTTGGTGCGCTTCGCGACTTGGACGGAACTCGCCGTGCGGCTCATTTCCATGGTCATCTCCTGAATTTTTATACAAGGGAGCGGGCTCCCTGGCTCTATTGCTTCGCCGGCGGCGCTTCATTCAGAAGCGCCGCCGGCGCATTCGTGTTGCACAAAGCGCCCGGTAACGTTGCCGTCCCGGGCGCTCAAAACGATGCGTGTTGCGCCGACTGGGTTATTGCGGGCCGAGCGCCTTGATGAGCGCGTCGAGCCGGGTCATTTCTTCTTCGGTCAGATCGGTCAGCGGTGCGCGCACCGGACCGGCGCTATGGCCGACGAGCTTGGCGCCCGCCTTCACGATGCTCACCGCGTAGCCCGCGCGGCGGTTGCGGATCGCCAGATACGGCAGGAAGAATTCGTCGATCAATTTGCCGACGGTGGCGTGGTCGTCCGAGGCGATCGCGCGGTAGAAGTCCATCGCGGTCTTCGGAATGAAGTTGAATACCGCCGACGAATACACCGGCACGCCCAGCGCCTTATAGGCCGCCGCATAGACTTCCGCGGTCGGCAGGCCGCCGAGATAGGAAAAGCGATCGCCCAGACGGCGGCGGATCGTCACCATGTTCTCGATCTCGCCCACGCCGTCCTTGAAGCCGATCAGGTTCGGGCAGCGCGCGGCCAGCCCTTCGAGCATATCGGCGTTAAGCTTGGAATTCGCGCGGTTGTAGATGATCACGCCCATGTTCGGCACGGACTTGCAGACTTCTTCGGCGTGCGCGGCGATGCCTTCCTGGCAGGCTTCCGTCAGGTAATGCGGCATCAGCAGGATGCCGTTCGCGCCGTGGCGCTCGGCTTCCCGCGCGTATTCGATTGCCACGCGCGTCGGGCCGCCCGCGCCGGCGAGAATCGGCACCTTGCCCTTGCAGACTTCGGTCGCGGTGCGCACCACGTTCGTGTAGTCGCTCCTGGTCAGCGAGAAGAATTCGCCCGTGCCGCCCGCGACGAACAGCGCCGAAGCGCCATAAGGCGCGAGCCATTCGAGACGCTCGGCATAGGTGTCGGCACGGAAATCGCCATTGGCGTCGAAGTCGGTAATGGGGAAGGACAAAAGGCCTTTTGAAACGATCTGCTTCAGTTCCTGCGGTGTCGTCATGATTGAGTATCCAGGGCGTCGAATAGAGGTAAATAGACAGAAATCAAGATTTCTTATACGTCATCGTACAACAAGAAATCGGCTAACTCAACGCTGATTTCGCGGCATAATGCGTGTCCTAGGGTAAATACGGAACGTCTGCGCGATATTTCATGTTGTAGGATGACGTATGAATTTGGCGCAGCAGGCGTGAAACGCCATTAAGGATCGATGCAATGGAACAACCCCCGCTCTATATTCGCGTTCACCCCAACGACAACGTCGCGATCGTCGTCAACGACGGCGGGCTGGGTGAAGGCGCAGTTTTCCCCGATGGTCTCGTATTGCGCGAGCGCGTGCCGCAAGGGCACAAGGTCGCGCTGGCCGATCTGGCCGAAGGCGACGAGGTCATCCGCTATAACGTGGTGATCGGCTATGCGCTCAAGGCCTTGCCCAAGGGCAGTTGGATCAACGAACACGTGATCCGCATGCCGAACCCGCCGGGCCTCGAGGATCTGCCGATCGCCACGATCAAGGCGCCGGAGATGCCGCCGCTCGAAGGCTTCACGTTCGAGGGCTACCGCAATGCCGACGGCTCGGTCGGCACGCGCAATATTCTGGCGATCACGACCACGGTGCAGTGCGTGGCCGACGTGGTTGAGCATGCGGTCACGCGCATCAAGGCCGAATTGCTGCCGAAGTATCCCAATGTCGACGACGTGGTGAGCCTCGGTCACACCTACGGCTGCGGCGTCGCGATCGACGCGCCCGACGCGATGGTGCCGATTCGCACCGTGCGCAACATCAGCCTGAATCCGAATTTCGGCGGCGAGGTGATGATGGTCAGCCTCGGTTGCGAAAAGCTACAGCCTGAACGCCTGATGCCGCCGGGCACGATTCCGATTGCCGCGGCCGCCAATGTGGCCGAGGTCGCGGACATCGGCGACGTCGCAGCCGATCTGAACGGCGACGTGGTCGTGCTACAGGACGAGGCGCACGTTGGTTTCCAGTCGATGATCGAGTCGATCATGAAGATGGCCGAAGGTCATCTGAAGCGGCTGAACAATCGCCGCCGCGAGACCTGTCCCGCGTCCGACCTGGTGGTCGGCGTGCAATGCGGCGGCAGCGACGCGTTCTCGGGGCTGACCGCCAATCCCGCCGTGGGCTTCGCAACCGACCTGCTGGTGCGCGCCGGTGCGACGGTGATGTTCTCCGAAGTCACCGAGGTGCGCGACGGCGTCGATCAACTGACGGCGCGTGCGGCCAACGCGGAGGTGGCGGCGGCGATCATCCGCGAAATGCAGTGGTACGACGATTATCTGAAGCGCGGCGGCGCGGACCGCAGCGCGAACACCACGCCGGGCAACAAGAAGGGTGGCTTGTCGAACATCGTCGAAAAGGCGATGGGGTCGATCATCAAGTCGGGCAATTCGGCGATCTCCGGCGTGTTGTCGCCCGGCGAAAAGGTCCGCCAGAAGGGCCTCATTTACGCGGCCACGCCGGCGAGCGATTTCATCTGCGGCACGTTGCAGGTCGCCGCCGGCATCAACCTGCATGTGTTCACCACCGGCCGCGGCACGCCGTACAGTCTCGCGGAAGTGCCCGTCATCAAGGTCGCCACGCGCTCGGATCTCGCGCGCCGCTGGCATGATCTGATGGACGTCAACGCGGGCACCATCGCAACCGGCGCCGCGACCATCGACGAAGTGGGCTGGGAACTGTTCCGCCTGATGCTCGACATCGCCAGCGGGCGCAAGGAGACTTGCGCGGAGAAGCTCAAGCTCCACAATGCGCTGACGCTGTTCAACCCGGCGCCGGTGACCTGACCCGACAGCCGTTAAGAAACAACGAAGACATCGACTAGAGACATGACCGATTCGAATCCTGACCTCGCCGCGGCGCGAAAACCTTTCCGCCGCCTTCTGCTGACCGGCGCCGCCGGCAATCTGGGCACGCAGTTGCGCGGCGCGCTCGCGGCATGGGCCGATATCGTGCGCGTGACCGATATCGCGCCGCTCGGCGACGTGGCGACGCACGAGGAAGCATCCACCGTCGATCTCGCGAATGAAGCCGCCGTTCATGCACTGCTCGAAGGGGTGGACGCGGTGATCCATCTCGGCGGCATTTCCGTCGAGGCGCCGTTCGAAGCTCTGCTCGAAGCGAACATCCGCGGGCTGTACAACCTGTATTCGGCCGCGCAGAAGCAGGGCGTGAAGCGCATCGTGTATGCGAGCTCGAATCACGCGGTGGGTTTTCATCCGGTGACCTCGGTGGTCGATATCGACGCGCCGTTGCGCCCCGACAGTCTGTATGGCGTGACCAAGTGCTTCGGCGAATCGCTGTCGCGCTACTACTTCGACCGCTTCGGCCTCGAGACCGTGTGTCTGCGGATCGGCTCGTCGTTCGAGCAGCCGAAGAATCCGCGCATGCTCGTGACGTACCTGAGCTATCGCGACTTCATCGAGCTGGTGCGTTGCTCGCTGTTCACCAACCGCGTGGGACATGCGATCGTCTATGGCGTCTCGGATAACCGCACCAAGTGGGTGGACAACACGAAAGCGGCGTTTCTCGGTTTTCGTCCGCAAGACAGTTCGGTCGAGTTCGAGCACCTGTTTCCGGTCACGGCTCCCACTACTGATTTCGACGATCCGACCCAGCGTTTTCAGGGCGGCGCCTTCGTGCTTGCCGGTCCGATGGAGCCGAAGCGGTGAGCGCGACGGCGAACCCGCGCGTGGAACGAGTCGACGGAGCAGGGCAGGCGCCCGCGCTGGTCGGCGAGAGCCCGGTGTGGCGCGCGGCGGAGCAGGCGCTTTACTGGGTCGATATCCCGGCGCGGAAGATCGTGCGGCTGCGGCTCGACTCGGCGGAGCGTTCCGAATGGTTGCTGCCGGAGAAGGTGGCCTGCATTGCGTTCGATCGTCGCGGCACAGTGCTGGCCGGCTGCGAGACGGGCCTTTTCGCGGTCGCGCTCACTGAAGCAGCGGCGAGCGATACATCGGGCGGCGAACCGCTAAAGGCGACGGCACGCAAGCTGGCCGCGCCCGCATTTCCGTTCGTTGACATGCGTTTCAACGATGGCCGTTGCGATCGTCAAGGGCGCTTCTGGTCCGGCACGATGGTGCAGGACATGGCGGCCGCCAATCCCGCCGGCGCGCTGTATCGGTTCGATGAGCGCGGCGTGTTGTCCGAGCCGGTCGTCGACAGGCTGATCACGCAAAATGGCCTCGCCTGGTCGCCGGATGGCGCGACGATGTACCTCTCCGATTCGCATCCTCTGCGCAGACAGATCTGGGCGTTCGACTACGACGTCGAGTCAGGCGAGCCGCGCAACCGGCGCGTCTTCGCCGATCTGAACGACCACGCGGGCCGTCCCGACGGCGCCGCGGTGGATGCCGACGGCTGCTACTGGATCTGCGCGAACGATGCGGGTCTGCTGTTGCGCTTCACGCCGCAAGGCAAGCTCGACCGGCGGATCGCCGTGCCCGCCACCAAGCCGGCCATGTGCGCGTTCGGTGGGCGCGAACTCGATACGTTGTTCGTCACGTCGATTCGTCCCGCAACGGGCGCGAGCGAACATGACGGACACCTCTTCGCCGTGCGTCCCGGAGTGGTGGGGTTGCCGGAGCCTGAATACGCTGGCGACCTGTAAGCGGCGCTTGCATCGGTGTTGCGTCGGGAGTCGCCCTGGCGCAACACCTTCACCCATATTCATCACTCGTCGTACAACATCGTGGCGTAAAGCCCAATCGTATCTCTCGACTTCGCTACGAAAAACATAGCGCATCTGATGCGCTGTAGTCGCTATCGATTTCTCTCTGCCAAGCGTACAGGCACGCCTTGAGTGCCTTATCGGTCATTCATGCCGAGCGCGTTCGCTGTGCGGGTAACTACCGTCTGTACAAGTCAAAACTCGTTTTATAGACTTCGTGTGTCGTCGTACAACGTATAAGCCCAAACAGATTCCTTTCTTCGAATTTCGAGACAGACAGGGCGGGCAACGTATCTATCTCGTGCGCGAGCCTTCGCGAATGAGCTGCATGCCGACGCAGTAGAAGTAAAAGAAGTCGAGTTGTCTGACAGGAGTGTTGGGTATCCGTGCCGGGGACGTTGCGCGGGCCAGCACGGCGAAACGCGCGTCATACCCGCCAGGGCCGAGCGCGTGAGCCGGGAGACGCATCAAAACCATGCCACATCCGGGAGCGGCCTCAACGAGCGGCCCTCCGCGATTGGATGATCTATTTTCAAGGAATGTCACGATGAACAAGAAGTCTGCCTCTTCTCGCATTTGCCGCCTTTCGCTGCTTGTCGCGGCCTCCGTGCTGGCATTTAGCACCGTGTCGGCGCAAGCGCGCGTGTTCCGTGTGTCGGACGTGCATGGCGACACCTATCCGACCAACATGGCCGTGAAGTACATGGGTGAGCAGATCAGCAAGGCGACCGGCGGCAAGGATTCCGTGAAGGTCTTCGGCAACAGCGCGCTGGGCTCCGAGAACGACACGATCGACCAGGTGCGCATCGGCGCGCTCGACATGACTCGCGCCAACGGCGCCGCGTTCAACGAGATCGTTCCCGAATCGATGATTCCGTCGCTGCCGTTCCTGTTCCGCGACATCGACCACTTCCGCAAGGTGATGTACGGCCCCGAAGGCCAGAAGATTCTCGACGCCTTCAAGGCGAAGGGCATGATCGCGCTGACGTTCTACGAGAGCGGCGCGCGTTCCATCTACACGAAAAAGCCGATCCATTCGCCTTCCGACATGAAGGGTCTCAAGGTGCGCGTTCAGCCTTCCGATCTGATGGTCGACGAAATCAGGGCGATGGGCGGCACGCCGACGCCGATGCCGTTCGCCGAAGTCTATACGGGCTTGAAGACGGGTCTCGTGGATGCCGCGGAAAACAACCTGCCGTCGTACGAAGAGACCAAGCACTTCGAAGTCGCGCCGGTGTACTCGGAAACCCAGCATTCGATGACGCCGGAAGTGCTGGTGTTCTCCAAGAAGATCTGGGACACGCTCACGCCGCAGCAGCAGGAGATCATCAAGAAGGCGGCCGCCGACTCGGTGCCGTACTACCAGAAGCTGTGGACCGCGCGTGAAAACGACGCCAGCAAGGCCGTCACCAAGAACGGGGCGTCGATCGTCGCATCGTCGCAGATCGATCGCGCGGCTTTCGTCAAGGTGATGCAGCCGGTGTGGGCGAAGTACGAAAAAACCCCGCAAATGAAGCAACTGGTCGACGAGATCCAGGCAATCAAATAAGGCTCGTAGCGGATACGCCGTAGCGGAGAAAAGCCCGATAAACAAGGGCTTTTCTTCGTGCGATCCGCTGAACCGGCGACGTCCAGCGGGATGACTGGATATTAAAGACGGATGCGTCGTATGCAAGGATGGGGTCAATGAAATTCATGAAGCGACCAAATGATTTTCTATTCCGCGTGCTGGTGATCGTGGCGTCGGTGAGTCTCGCCGTGCTGAGCCTGCTCGTGATCTACGGCGTCGTGATGCGCTACGTATTCAGCGATGCGCCCGATTTCGTCGAACCGATCGCGCTCTTGCTGGTGATCGTGATCGCGATGTTTGGCGCCGCGCTCAAGGTCCGCGAGAGCGGCCATATCGGACTCGACTCGCTCGTGAAGAGCCTGTCGCCCAAAGGCCAGGTCGTTGCGGAGGCGTTCCAGCATCTGTGCCTGATCGCGTTGGCCGTGGCCATTTTCTTCGGCAGCCTGCAGATGGCGGAGACCACGATGGAAGACCGGATTCCGATTCTGGGCCTGCCCGAAGCGCTGCGCTACGTCATTCCGGTCATCGCCAGCGTCTGCATCGCGCTGTTCTCGTTCGAGCATCTGCTGGCGCTTTTCGCCAGAAAAAACAAATAGAACAATCATGGAACTTGCCCTTCTCTCCATTAGTTTTCTCGTCTTCCTCGTTCTCGGGGTGCCTGTTTCGTTCGCGTTGGGGCTCTCGTGCGTCCTGACCTATCTGTATGAGGGCTTGCCCGCGGCCACCGCGATGCAGTCGATGGTGTCGGGAATGAACGCGTTTTCATTCCTCGCGGTGCCGTTCTTCATTTTCTCCGGCGAACTGATGCTGCACGGCGGCATCGCCGACCGCATCCTGCGTTTCGCGCAGGCCACGGTGGGGCATTTCCGCGGCGGGCTCGGCATGGCCAACGTGGTCGCGTGCACGCTGTTCGGCGGCGTGTCCGGTTCGCCCACGGCGGATACGTCCGCGATGGGCGGCGTGGTCATTCCGTTGATGAAGCGCGAAGGCTACAGCGCGGCGTACGCGGTCAACGTCACGACCCATTCGTCGCTGGCGGGCGCGTTGATGCCGACCTCGACGAACATGATCATCTACGCGTTCGCGGCGCAGGGCATCACGGGGACGCTGAACGGGCATCAGATGAGCGGCGTCTCGATCGGCGACCTGCTGTTCTCCGGTCTGCTGCCGGTTCTGTGGGTGATGGGTTTCGTGCTGATCGCCGCCTACTGGCAAGCGGTCAAGCACGGCTATCCGCGCCGTCCCGACGGCTCGACCGGCGTGCAGCGCTTTCCCGGCTGGTTCGCGGTATGCCGCACGTTCCTCGGCGCATTGCCGGGCTTGATGGTGATCGCGATCATTCTGGTCTGCGTGGCCAAGGGCATTGCGACGGCGACCGAAGCGGCGGCCATCGCGGTGGCCTATTCGCTGGTGCTGACCATCGTCGTGTATCGCACCATGACGCTGAAGAAGCTCTCGTTCGCGCTCGCCAAGGCCGCCAAGACGACCGGCGTGGTGCTGCTGCTGATCGGCGTGTCGAACATGCTGCGTTTCCAGATGGCCTATCTGGAGATTCCCGACGCGATTGAACACATGCTCAACGGCGCGACGAGCATCCCCTGGTTGATGCTGCTGTACATCAACCTGATTCAGATTTTCCTCGGCACGTTCGTCGACATGGCGGCGCACATCCTGATCACCACGCCGCTGTTCCTGCCGATGGCGATGCACAGCGGCGTGGGTCCGGTGCAGTTCGGCATCATGATCCTGCTGAACTGCGCGTTGGGCCTCGTGCACCCGCCGATCGGGTCGGTGCAATTCATCGGCTGCGCGATTGGCAATGTGTCGATCGGGGAAACTACCAAGGTGGCGTGGCCTTATTACCTGGCTATCTTCTCCGCGATCAACATCGTCACGTACGTACCGATGTTCTCGACCTGGTTGCCGAGTGTGATCAATGGGCATCCGGTGTTTTGAGCTGAATTCCCGAATTGTCGATTGCGAAGCCGGCGCGCCGCACAGGCGACGCCGGACATACAGAATAATTTTTTAAGAGGAGCAGAAATGAAAAAGGTACTAGCAACCTCGGCCCTTGGGTTGGTCGCCCTCGGCGCGCACGCTCAGAGCAGCGTGACGCTGTACGGGATCGTTGACGCGGGGATCGGCTATCAGAGCAGCCAGACGTCGCTCGGTTCGACCTCGGGCGGCCGCTCGGTCGTGAAGATGGTCAACGGGGTGTGGGCGGGCAGCCGCTTCGGCCTGAAGGGTGGTGAGGACCTGGGTGGCGGCACGAAGGCCATTTTCCAGTTGGAACAGGGCTTTAACAGCGCAACCGGCGCGCAGGGCGTCTCGGGCCTGGCATTCAACCGCCAGGCTTGGGTCGGCGTGACCAATACCACCTACGGTACGCTGACGGCCGGCCGCCAGTACACGGCCTATTACACGCTGCTCTCGCCGTATAGCCCGACCACGTGGCTGACCGGCGCCTACGGCGCGCATCCGGGCGACATCGATTCGCTCGATACGGTGTATCGCACGAATAACTCGCTGGTGTACACGTCGCCGAAGTTCTACGGCTTCACGGCAAGCGGTTCGTATTCGTTCGGCGGCGTGCCGGGCAGCCTGAACGCGGGTTCGACCTGGAGCGCGGCATTGCAGTACCTGAACGGCCCGTTCGGTATCGCAGCCGGCTTCCAGCGCATCAACAACTCGACGCCTGGCGGCGGCGCGTGGGGCGCGGACTCCGCCACGTCGAACAACGGCGCGCAAACGGGCGTGTCGGCGATCAACAACGGCTATCGGACCGCGCAGGCGCAGCAGCGCGTTGCCGTGACGGGCGGCTACGCGTTCAACTCGCAGTGGGACGTGTCGTTCTCGTACTCGAACGTGCAATACATTCCGGGCGTGGGCTCGGCGTTCCGTCATCAGGCGACGTTCAACACGGCCGGCGCCGTGGTGCACTTCAAGCCGCTGACTGCACTCGACCTTGCCGCTGGCTATAGCTACACGCGCGCAACCGAGTCGAACGGCATTTCGAGCGCGGCTCGTTATCAGCAGTTCAACCTCTCGCAGTACTACAGCCTGTCCAAGCGTACCGGCCTGTATGCGCTGGAGGCCTATCAGCGTGCGAGCGGCCAGACGATTGGAAACAACGGCACGAGCATCATCAACGCAACGGCCAGTATCGGCGACGGCCAGAACAGTGCGCCTTCGTCGTCGCGCAGCCAGTTTGCTGCCGGCGTCGGCATCATTCACCGCTTCTGATCGGGCTCGTATGGCGGCGGTGTGTTGTTATGCCGCCACAGCGACGCGTTTAAATACGCGTCGCTGACCCTCCTCCGGCTGCGCGCGCAACGCGCGCAGCATCTTCGGCGACGCGCGCTTTGCGGTAATGCGCGTGGCGGCCCGACCAGCGCATTCAGTCATACAAACGTCACCACCGGCAGATCGCGGGACTTCGCATCGGCAGCCGTTTCCAGTGGCAAATTCTTCAGCGCTCAGTGCCGTTATCTGTCGATAACGTGAAAACCGCGCACCGCGCCGCGATGTACTCGAACGTTCAGGCGTCCGCGTCGGACCACAAGCGCCCACCCGTTGCCCAGTTTTCGCGTTTGACGTCGGTGAGAATGATGTCGACCGAATTCGGCTCGACGCCGAGCGATTCGCAGGTCGCCTTGGTGATGGCTTCGACGAACTGGCGTTTCTGCTCCAGCGAGCGGCCTTCGAACAGTTCGATATGAAACGTGGGCATTGCGTGACTCCGTTTGATTAATGGATTGAGCCGAAGGTCGGCGTGCAGAGCGGCTTCAATCGCGATAGCCGCGATCGATCCGGTCGAGCTTGCGCAGCAAGGCGGGCCATTCGAGCGCGCCCTCGATCGCGCCGCCGTCGTACAGTTGTTCGGCCGTGCGTGCGGCGATCGCATCGCCCGGCACCACCAGTTCCGCGCCGCACGCTTGCGCCTGCAACTGGATTTCGCAGGCCTTGATCAGCGTCGCCATCAGCACATAGGCCTCGGCGACGGTGCGGCCGACCGTGAGCGTGCCGTGATTGCGCAACAGCATGGCCGGCTTGTCGGCGAGATGCGCGACGAGACGTTGGCCCTCGGCCCGCGTGAACGCGAGACCCTCGTAGTCGTGATAGGCGAGGCAGCCGTAAAAGCGTAAAGCGTGTTGCGACGCGGGCAGCAGACCCGCCGGCTGAATCGAAACCGCGACACCCGCCGTATTGTGCAAATGCATCACGCAGAAGGCGTCGGCGCGCGCGGCGTGCACGGCCGCGTGCAGCGCGAAACCGGTTGCGTTGACCGCGTGCGCGCTTTCACCGACAAGCTTGCCTTCGATGTCGATCTTCACGAGATTGGATGCGCGCACTTCGTCGAACGCGAGGCCGAACGGATTGATCAGAAAGTGGCCGGGTTCGCCGGGGACGCTCGCCGAGATATGCGTGTAGATCAGATCGTCCCAGCCGTTGAGCGCCGCGAGGCGATAAGCGGCCGCGAGGTCGACGCGGGTCTGCTGTTCCGCGTCGGACAGCGGCCCCGTTTCGGCGACGCGTCCGGTGGGCGTGTGAGTGAACGACATGTTCGTCTCCAGGGATGGCTTGATGAGCGCTGACCGCGCAAACCGAGTCGCGGTCGAGGCGCATGACGCTAGTTCGCGTACCGGCAAAGATTGGCGGCGTCGGCGGTTGCCGCACCTTCAGCCGCTTCGGACCCGAGCGCAACGATCACGCCGCCAAGGGCACATGCCATGCCGCAATCGGCCAGTGCGTTCGGTGAATCCTAACAGGCCCGCCGGCACTCGCATATGAAGAGCGATACCGGTGGACCACAAGCTTTCGCGCTACGATAAGAGTCCGGCGCGCGTACGCTGCGCCGCTTCACGAGGAGACAGGGTAATGCGTGAATTACGCTGGGCATCGGAGGAGGGCGACGGCATCGAACATCTGGCGTTCGAAACGCGCGAGGACGGATTCGCGGCGGAAAGCGCCGTGGTCGGGCAGCGTTACGGCAAGGCGTATGGCCCGCACTACGAGGTGCGCTGCGATGCGCAGTGGCGCACCCGGTATGCGTGGCTCAAGATTGTCGGCGGCGGCGAACTCGAATTGCATGGCGACGGCGCCGGCAATTGGCGCGACGGTCACGGCCTCGTGCTGAGCGCAATCGAGGGCTGCGTCGATATCGACATCGCCGCCACGCCGTTCACGAACACACTGCCGATCCGCCGTTTGCAACTGGCCGAGGGCGAGCGTCAGCCGATTTCAGTGGCGTACATCTCGACGCCGGATTTGCAGGTCACGCGCGTCGAGCAGGCGTATTCATGTGTCGAGTTGAATCGCGAGTATCGCTACGAGGGCATCTTCCGCAATTTCACCGCGAACCTGTCAGTGGACGAAGACGGCCTCGTGATCGACTATCCGACCTTGTTCACACGCCTGCCGCGCGCGCGTTGAACGACGCGTCGCCGCCACCGTCACGACTCGCTTCGCGCCGTGCGGCAAAGCGTTCGATGCAGGCCGCGATACGCTCGGGTTCGCGCGGCACGACCCAATGGCCCGCGTCGATTTCGATGCGGTGATACGCGCCGAGCCAGCCTTCCAGTCCAAGCGAGCGCGCGAGCCCAACGTAACGGTCGCGCAACGGCACGATGAATTGCACCGGCGCGTACGCCCGCCGCGCGCGCGGGTGCAGCAGCCTGTCGATGAAATTGGCGCGGTAGAGGTTCAGACCGTTGACCGCATTGCGCATCCGCGCCGGATCGCGCACACCGGGCGCACGCGTTCGGTCAGGCGCAACCACAGCGGCCACATGCGTGCGCGCGGATTTAGCCGTGTGAAACACGGCCGGCGGCCGCGCGGAAAAATCACTTGGCGACCAGCGCCGCGGCGACTTCGCGGTTTTGCCAGACGTTGTCCTTCACGGTGATTTTTTGCGGAATCAGATGCGCGCCGTAAAACGCGTCGGCGACCACTTGCTGGGCGCGCGCGATCTCGTCGGTAACGGGCGTGGTGCCGTAGGGGTAGCGGCGCACCCAGGTTTCGACCAGCTTCTGATCGAGGCCGACCTTCGGCGCGATCAGTGCCGCGGTTTCCACCGGATGCGCGTTGACCCACAATCCTGCGCTGCGCAACTGACCGAGAATCGCACCGACTACATCGGGATGCTGCCGCGCGAAGTCGCGCGTCGCTTCGTAGAAGTTGTATGGACCGTCGAGTTCGGAATAGTCGGCCAGCGTGCGCGCCTTCAGCGCTTGTTGTGCGGAGGCATAGTAAGGGTCCCAGATCACCCACGCATCGACATCGCCGCTTTCGAAGGCCGCACGCGCATCGGCGGGCGGCAGATAAACCGGCCGAATGTCCTCGTAACGCAGGCCCGCTTTTTTCAGCGCTTCGAGCAGCAGATAGTTCGCGCTCGAGCCTTTTTGCAGCGCGACGCGCTTGCCTTTCAGATCGCTCACGCCGCGCAGCGCCGAATCGTTCTTGACCAGAATGGCTTCTGAATGACGCCCGGCCGGCTCCGCGCCCACGTACACGAAGCGCACGCCGCCGGCTTGCGCGAACACCGGCGGCGGGGCGCCGGTATAGCCGAAGTCGATGCTGTCGGCGTTCAGCGCTTCGAGCAATTGCGGTCCTGCGGGGAATTCGAACCACTTGATGCTATAGCCGAGCGGCTTGAGCTTCTCGTCGAGCGAGCCTTGCGCCTTGAGCACCGCGAGCAAGCCCGATTTTTGATAACCGATGCGCAGCACCTTGGCCGGCTCGCCGCCGCTGCTGCCGTTGGTTTGCGCGGCGGCGCTCAAGGTCGTGAACGCCGCGAGCAATGCGGCGGCGAGATGAAGTGACAAACGGGTGTGACGGTGCATCCGGTGATTCTCCATTGCGTTCGATTGGTTCGTTGGGCGATCGTCGCATGGACGTTGCGCCCGTCAAACGAAGCAATGGAGATTTGAATATGATGCGCGCCGCGTGCGCTACTTCTTGCGCTTGTTCTTTTTCGCGCTGGCGCGCTCCGTCGCCGCGCCTTCCAGCGGATGGCCGAGCTTTTTCGCCATGATTGCGGCGACGCGGTCGCCGAGATAATCACCGGAGGCTTCTTCCAGCGCGCCGGTCGTTTCGCTTTCGGTCAGCACCATCGCCAGCGGCCGCACGCGCCAGATGGCGTCGACCAGGGCGGGCACGTCGGCGGGCGTCGGTAGCGGGTCGGCAGCGCAGCGGTGCAGCCGCCGCGTTAACGCGCCACGTCGTCCGGCGGGATCGAGTCGCCCACGCCCAGCGTGCGTTGCATCAACGTCGTGTCGAGCCATCGGCCATGCTTGAAGCCGACCGCCTTCAACGTGCCGGTCAATTCAAAACCCAGTTGCGTATGCAGCGACAGCGAACCGCCGCTGCCGCCGTCCGCGATCACGGCCACCATCTGGCGCCACGGTCCGTGTTCGCAGCGCTCGATCAGCGCTTGCAGCAGCACACGCCCCAGGCCGCGCCCACGATAAGCGTCGCTCACGTAAATCGAATCCTCGATGGTGTTGCGATAGGCGGCGCGCGGCCGGTACGGCGTGGCGTAGCAATAGCCGGCGACCTCGCCGTCGATCTCGGCGACCATGTACGGCAAGCCGTGGCTGCGCACCGACGCGAGCCGCGTGCGCAAGTCGTCCACGGAAGGCGGCGTTTCCTCGAACGACGCGACGCCGGTCAGCACGTGATGCGCATAGATGGCCTGAATCGCGGGCAGATCGGCTTCGGTGGCGTCGCGGACCAGTGCGGCGCCGGGCGGCTGCGCGGCGCTTGCTGCGTCGGAAGAGGACGGCGCGGGCGCGGTGTGGGTGGTGCTCATACGGGTCCTGTGGTGGCCGGTGGGTCTGAGGATAGCTTTGACTATGCCCGTCCCGCGCGCGAATTTGAAGGGAGTCAAAAATCGACGTGCCCGGTATGGTCACACCGGCTTGGCGTTGACGTTCACTGTCTCAGACCGCCGGACGCACCGGCGCGGCTCGCGAGAAACGCCGCGCGCCCGCCACGCATGCCACCACCACGACCGTGACCAGGATCATCGCGGGCGGCACCTGTTCGTGCAAAAGCAGCCCCGCGAGCAGCAAGCCGAAGAACGGCTGCAGCAACTGCAGTTGCCCGACGCCCGCGATGCCGCCGAGCGCGAGTCCGCGATACCAGAACACGAAGCCGATCAGCATGCTGAAGAGCGACACGTACGCGAGTCCCCACAGCGCCGCATGGCTGACGCCGTCCAACGAGGCGGGCCGCGCCCACCACGCGAGCGGCGCCATCACCGGAAGCGACAGAACGAGGGCCCACGAAATCACCTGCCAGCCGCCGAGGTGGCGCGACAGACGCGCGCCTTCGGCGTAGCCCAGGCCGCAGACGATGATCGCCGCCAGCATCAACGCGTCGCCGACGGGCGAAGCATCGAGGCCGTGACGCAAGGCGAATGCAACCACCGCGCCGCTGCCCAGCGCCGAGAACAGCCAGAACGCCGGCTGCGGACGCTCGCCGCCGCGCAGCACGCCGAAGATCGCGGTGGCGAGCGGCAGCAGCCCGACGAACACCACCGCATGCGCGGCGTTCACATGACGCAGCGCGAGAGCCGTCAACAGCGGAAAGCCGACCACGACGCCGAGCGCGACGACTACCAGCGGAATCAGGTCACGCCGGGCCGGGCGGGCTTCGCGAAACACGAGCAGCAGCACCAGGCCCAGCGTGCCGGCGATCGTCGCGCGCGCCACCGTCAGAAACACCGGATCGAGCCCTTGCACCGCGAGGCGCGTGGCGGGCAGCGAGCCGCTGAAGATCAACACGCCAATCATGCCGCTGATCCAGCCGTTCGTTGTCTTGTCCATTGCAATGAAGTCCATGCACGTGAAAACGGAATTCGTAGCATCCGCTTTCCGGCCGTAAACGGTAAGCTACGGATCAGTACAATTCGTACAAACTGTACCGAACATGGAGCAGTACAGATGGCGGAAAGTCGAGGTATGCGGGCGGCGTCGGGCACGCGTGTCGGCACGGTGATGGACAGCTTGCGCGAGCGCATTGCGAGCCGTTCGCTCATGCCGGGCGCGCGCGTGCCGTCGATCCGGGTGATGACGGAAACGCTCGGCGTATCCAAGTCGACGGTGGTGGAAGCCTACGACCGGCTGGTCGCGGAGGGCGTGATCGTGGCGCGCCGCGGGTCCGGCTTCTTCGTGTCGGGCCATGCGCCGCCGCTCGCGCTTGCCGATCTCGGGCCGAGCCTCGATCGCGAGGTCGATCCGTTGTGGCTGACCCGGCAGTCGCTGGAAGCGGGGTCGAAAGTTCTCAAGCCGGGTTGCGGCTGGATGCCCGCCTCATGGCTGCCCGAAGACGGCGTGCGTCGCGCGCTGCGGGCGGTGGCGCGCGACCCGCAGTCGCCGCTCGCCGATTATGCGAGCCCGTATTGTCTGCCCGCGCTGCGTCAACAGCTCGCATGGCGGCTCGCGCAGCACGGCGTGGATGCGCCGCCCGAGCAGATCGTGCTGACCGACGGCGGCACGCACGCGCTCGATCTCGTGTGCCGCTTTCTGCTCGAGCCCGGCGATACGGTGCTGATCGACGACCCGTGCTACTTCAACTTTCAGGCGCTGCTGCGCGCGCATCGCGCCCGCATCGTCGGGGTGCCCTATACGCCGTCCGGGCCCGATCTGGCGGCGTTCGAACGCGCGCTGACCGAGCACCGTCCGCGCCTGTATGTGACCAATTCGGCCATCCACAATCCGACCGGCGCGACGCTCGCGCCGGCCGTCGCGCATCGGCTGCTGAAGCTCGCGGGCGAACATGATCTGCTGATCGTCGAGGACGACATTTTCGCGGACTTCGAAGAGGAAGCCGCGCCGCGTCTTGCCGCGTTCGACGGGCTCGCGCGCGTGGTGTCGATCGGCAGCTTTTCGAAGACGCTGTCGGCGGCGGTGCGTTGCGGCTACATCGCCGCGCGCGCCGAATGGATCGAACCGCTGATCGATCTCAAGCTCGCCACCTCGTTCGGCAACGGCCAGCTCGCGGCGAGCGTCGTGCATCGTTTGCTGGTGGACGGCGCTTACCGGCGGCATCTGGAGTCGATGCGCGCGAAGCTCGCCGACGCGATGGGCGAGACGGTCAGGCGGCTCGGCTATGCGGGCCTGGAAATATGGACGCGGCCACGCGCCGGCATGTTCGTGTGGGCGCGTTTGCCGGACCCGCTCGACGCCGCCGACATCGCGCGTCACGCGCTAGCCGGCGGTGTGGTGTTCGCGCCCGGCAATGTGTTCAGCGCATCGCAATCGGCGGCCGGTTTTCTGCGCTTTAACGTCTCGCAATGCAACCGCCCGAAAGTGTACGAGACGCTGCAACGGGCGATGGAAGCGTCCGCTGTTTCAAAGCAGCGGGCGCGCGCCTGAGCAAACGCGTCCCGCGCGCCGATTCATTTGCACAGCAGAAGCAGCCGTTCCTGATCCGTGCAGGCGGCGCGTGGTTTTTGCGCAGGCCGGGCCGCGGTTGCCCTTGCCGTCGTCGCCGCCGCCGTCGCGCTGAGCGCGGCGTTCCGCTTCGCGAGACACGCGCGAAGATGCTTCTCGACCGGCGGGTAGTACTTCCATCCACGCACGAGGCCCGGCAATTCGAGCTTCACCTGCTTCCACTTCGGGTGGCCGTGTTCCTGCAGCGTGTCGAAGTTCGCGCAGAGCGAGTCGGCGAAGTGATTCAGGTTGCCGACCGTGTCGCGCAGACCGTAATCGTAGGTGACGAGAAAGGCTTTCACGGTCAGCGTGGGCACGTCTTCCTTCAGCCAGTTCGGATAGCTGCTCGCACGGATCGTCGCGGGGAAGTACGTCTGTTTGGCGCGCGCCGTTTCGGGCGCGGCGGGATCGACTTTCAGCAGGCGGATCTGTTGCAGCAGTTCCGGATTCATGTCGTTGAACAGTTTTGCCGGCTGCCCGACCACGATGATCGCCACGTCCACTTTCTTCACGATCAACGCGGCCAGCGCGTCCTCGTTGCTCAGGTGCTCGACGTTCTGGTCGGGAATCGCCGTGCCGAACATCAGGTGATAGAGCGTCGTGGCCGATTGAGCGGTGCCGCTGCCGATCAGGCCGACGCTGATGCGCTTGTTCCTGATGTCCGCGAAGGTATTGAACGGCGAGTCCGCACGCACCACGACGTTAATTTCCTCGTCGTAAAGCGGCATGATGAGCCGCAGCGGCCGGATCGCCGTGCCGGCGTCGGCGTTGCCCGCGTTGGCCATGTCGATGTAGGCCTGGTAGACGTCGGATTGCACCAGCGCCAGCTTCACGCCGGGTTCGAAGCGCATGCGCTGCACGTTCTCGGCCGAGCCCTTCGAGGCCACCGCCTCCAGGTCGATGCCCGCCGGTTGCGCGACCCATTTGGACAGATCCTGACCGATCTGTATGTACGTGCCTCGTTCGGGACCGGTCACGATCTTGTAGTGCGCGGGCTCCGCGAAAACGAACGAAGACACGGCCAGCAGCACCAGCCCCAGCCACCCCGTCAGAAGTCTCTTCAGCATGGTCTCCTCCGCCTATGGTTCAGGTTAGAAGCGCTTCTCGCGCAAGTGCGCGCCGCCTTTTGATAAACGCGTTGGCAACCGGGCTTGCCGCGATGGTGATGGCGATGGCGATGCGGCTTGCGCTGGACTGAGCGGCTTCCAGCCGGTCTCGCGAATCACGCGCTGCAAAATGGTTTTGGCGGTTTCGCTGCCTGTATCGATAGTGAGCGCCTCGTTGGCGTGCTGGCGCGCGCAGGTCCACGACTGTTGCGCGGCGCAGAGTTGCGCCGCTTGCAACGCGATGTCGCGGCGCGCGGTGAGCGGCTTCAGTTCGGCCGCCAGGTTCCGTGCGTCCGTATTCTCCGGTCGCAGCGTTTGCGCGGCGCCGAGCGCGGCTTGCGCCGCGGACAGATCGTTGGCGTCGAACGCGAGGCGCGCGGAACGCATGGCTTGACCGGCATCGCTAAAACGCGGCGCGGCGGGTTGCATCACCGCTTCAGGCGCGAGCGGCGTCGCGGGAGTCGCCGGCGTTGCCTTCATCGCATCGTCAGCCTTGGCCGGCTCGACAGCGGCCGCCTGATTCGTCGACTGAGCGGGTGCATAGCGCGCGATTGTTCCGGTCGTGGTGGTCGTTGTCCTCGCATCCTGATCGGTTTCGGCGATCTGCGCGTTGTTGCCGTTGCGCGCTTCATGGCTGTCGCCGAATAGCGCATAGCCGACATAGGCGAGGCCGATTCCGACAATCGCCGCGATCGCCCATAGCAGCCTGCGAATCCGGTGCGCGGCGCGGCCATGCGAATCAAGCGCGCCGGCGAGAGAAGGGATCGACGTATCCGGCGACACCGCTATCGGCGCATGCAGCGCGACCTCGGCAGACGCGGCCGCGCCGACGCGCGCGGCACCCGCCGCAAGTTGTACTTCTCCAGGTGCGAGGGGATCGAAGCCGCTGTTGCGCGCCGCTCCGCTCGTGGCGCTGGCGCGGCTGCCGGGAATGACGGTGCGCTTAGGTGGGCTGGTATCGAGCGGATGCGCCGCGCCGCAATACGGGCAATAGTCGACCTGGCGGTACAGGGCGCCGCCACACCGATTGCAGGGCATGGGAAAACTATGTCCGGGTGCTGACTGGGTGGACATGCTGTGGCCCCACCTGTGGAAAACAATGCCATACGGCATGCCCCGGACCGTGCTGAGGCAGGAGCGATGTCCGCGGAAATCACGATCCACATGCGCCGGGGAGTGTCGGGGCGCAAGCGCACGCTTGCGATGCCGCCGCCTGCAATATGTGGCGTTTCGTTGCGAACGTCAATCGAAGTTGCTACCTACCTTATGTGCGTTAGCGCACATTCATAGTATGGCGAAGCATCTCGCATGTCGGAGGACGAACGGACGCGAGTGCTTCGCTCACTGCTTGCGCAGCGGATGATCCTTTAAAAGCCACGCGAGCGCAAAGGCAACCAGCACCACGCAAGCCGCCGCGAGGAACACCGTGTGCAGCGCGCCGGCGAACGCATGCAGGTAATCGTCGCGCAACGCTTGAGGCAACGCGTGAATGGCAGTGGGCCCGAGCGCGTGCGGCAATTCGGTGTCGGGAGGAAGCAGTTTTTCGAGGCGCGACGCAAGGCCGTTCGAGAACACCGCGCCGAACGCGGCCACGCCGATCGACCCGCCTATCGAACGGAACAGCGTGGCGCCCGACGTGGCGACGCCCACATGCCTGAATTCGACGCTGTTCTGCACGGCGAGGATCAGCACCTGCATCACCATGCCGAGGCCGCAGCCGAGAATGCCCATGTCGATATACATCACATGGATCGGCGTGCCGATCTGCAGGCGTGCGAGCAGCAGCATGGCAACGGCCACGAGCAGCGTGCCGGCGATCGGGAACATGCGGTATCTGCCGATCTTGCTGATCACGCGGCCGGTCACCATCGACATCACGAACAGGCCGCCCATCATCGGCAGCATCTGGATGCCGGCTTGGGTGGGCGTCGAACCCTTGACCACTTGCAAATAGAGCGGCAGAAACGTGACCGACCCGAACATCGACACGCCGATGATGAAGCCGATCAGGCTGCTCAGCAAAAACGTGCGCTGTTTGAAAAGCTCGAGCGGCATGATCGGCTCGACCGCGCTGCGCTCTTCGTGGATGAAGCCCCAGGTCGCCACCAGCCCCATGCCCAGCGTGAACCACAGTTGCGGCGACGACCACGGCAGGATCGTGCCGCCCTGGCTCGTGAACAGGATGATGCAGGTGAGCGCGCCGGCGAGAAAGGCGGCGCCCATATAGTCGATGGTGTGCTTCACATGACGCGCGTGCGGCTTGAACACCGCGCCGATCACGAGCAGCGAGACGATGCCGAGCGGCAGGTTGATGTAGAAGATCCAGCGCCACGTGAGATGCTCGACGAGAAAACCGCCGAGCAGCGGCCCGACCACGGTGGCGAGACCGAACACGCCGCCGAACACGCCCTGATAGCGGCCGCGCTCGGCCGGCGGAATCACGTCCGCGATCGCGGCCATCGTCACGACCAGCAGGCCGCCGCCGCCGAGCCCTTGCAGCGCGCGCAGCACGATCAACTGGGTCATGTCCTGCGCGACGCCGCACAGCGCGGAGCCGACGAGGAACAGCACGATCGCCGTTTGCAGCACGATCTTGCGGCCGAACAGGTCGCCGAACTTGCCGTACAGCGGCACGACGATGGTCGAGCTCAGCAGGTAGGCGGTCACCACCCACGACAGATTGTTGAGCCCGCCCAGTTCGCCGACGATCGTCGGCAACGCGGTGGAGACGATCGTCTGATCGAGCGCGGCGAGCAGCATGACGAGCAGCAGCGCAGGGAACAGCAGGCGGATCGGCGGTTGATCGGCGGCCGCGGCTGGCTGCGCCCCGGTGTCCGCCAGTTCGATAGGTTGAGTCGTTGTCGATTGATCCATGGCGACTCGCTATTGAAATTAATTAATGTGGCGATTAATATATGCGACATCGCCGCCCCGGTCAAATTGAATGCAATGGCAAGAATTCCGTCCGATGAGCACAAGATGAAAGTCGCGCCACGTAATGCGGCGACTGCGAAACCGCGCAAGCCCGCGAAGCAGGGGCGGCTTGAAGCCGCTGGTGAAGCCGCTCGTGGAGGCGCTGGTGGAGACGTCAACCCCGCAAGCGTGGCAGCCGGAGCGCCCGCACGGCGCCCCGGCCGGCCCTCGGGCGCCGCGCGCGGACCGGAGCAGCGCGGCCGTTTGCTGGAGGCGGCGCTCGCGCTCTTCGCGCGGCAGGGCATCGTCGATACCACGCTTGGCGAGATCGCTCGCGAGGCGGGCTTCACGCCGGCAATGATGCATTACTACTTCAAGACGCGAGATCAGCTACTCGACGTGCTGATCGACGAGCGCTTCGCGCCGCTGCGCGCCGGGCTCGGCGTGCCGTTTCAGGAGCACGCCGACGATCCGGTGGCGGCGATCACCACGCTCACGCAGCGGTTGGTGCAAGTGGCGAGCGAGAATCCGTGGTTTCCGTCGCTATGGGTGCGCGAGGTCATCAGCGACGGCGGCTTGCTGCGCCAGCGCATGCATGAACGGTTCGGCAACGTGCAACAGAAGGCGTCGCTCGAATGCATCGCGCGCTGGCAAAAGGAGGGGCGCCTGAACGCGGCGCTGGAGCCGTCGCTGGTTTTCGTCACGTTGCTTGGTCTGACGATTCTGCCGTTGGCCACCTCAAAGCTGTGGCGCGAGGATCCCATGCGGTGCAACGTCGGCGGCGAGGAAATCGCGCGGCATGCGGTGGCGCTGCTGGTGCAGGGCATAGGTCCGAAGAAAGCCGGTTAAAGCGCGGGTTCGCCGCAAAGTGCGCCGATGCCGCGAGCCGGAAGCCGCCGCGGCACGCGGCATGCTACCTGTCGGGTGGAAGTGAGCGCCGGGCGGAATAAGCAATGTCGCCCGCGCCGCAAGCGGAATACGAATTCGAGAAACGACGCCAGGCGAGAATGGCCGTGCCAACGGGGGCACGAACCGCCGCGGCGAATCGGATGTCGGCTATCGACTCGCCATCGTCACGGCGTCGAGGGCCGTTTCTTCATCCGCGTGCAATTTTGGCGCGTTACTGTGCGCACGCGTTGCGCCAAGGCCATGTTTTAAAATCGTGTGCCTGTCTGCAACTCGGTGCGCGAAGCCGGGTCGGAATCATGAACAGCAACAACCCAGCCGCGCAAATCGGCGGCAAGCAGCAGGGCGATAAGTTGGCCAAGTCTGACGGCCTAACCGGTTTTTTAGAGCAACAACAGAACATGAACGGAGCATTGAGACTCGATCAGGCCACGATCGTGCTCGTCGAAGACGACCCGGATAGCCGGGAATCGCTGACCTTGTTACTCGAAGCGGAAGGTGCGCATGTCGTCGCGGTGGCGGATGCGGAAGAGGGTGTCGAAGCGGCGCTGCGTTTATTGCCCGACGCCGTGGTATGCGATCTGGAACTGCCGGCCATGGACGGCTTCTATCTGATCCAGCGGCTGCGCGATCACGAGATTCGCGGCGATCACGCGCCTTCGGTGGCCGTGGCGCTCACGGGTCATACCGACGACGCTTATCGCTTGCGCAGTATCGGCGAAGGCTTCCAGCATTTCATGACCAAACCGGCGTTGCCGGAAGATCTGGTGACTTTGCTGCACGACGCGATCGACGCCCGCTCGGCGGGTTGATCGGACCGCTGCAAAACGCGCGTCGCCGTTATTTCGCGGCGGCGACGGATGCCGCTGAAACCGCGGCGGCGGTCGCCGCCGCTTCCGCTGCCTGACAGGCGGAACACAGTCCCTTCAACTCGATCTCATCGCTGGCGAGGCGGTAGCCCGCGTCTTCGATTTGCGCGACGAGCGCCTGGCGCAGCTTCGGCTGATGCAACTCGGTGACGGTGCCGCATTGCTGGCAGACCACGAGAATGCCGTGCTGGCATTGCGTCAGATCGTGGCAGACGGTGAACGCATTGATCGATTCGATCCGATGCACGAGCCCCGCCGACAGCAGAAAGTCCAGTGCCCGATAAACCGTGGGCGGCGCCGAACCAGGGTGGATCTGGCGCATCTCGTCGAGCAGCGAATAGGCCTTGGTGGCGCGCCCCGAATTCAACAGCAATTCGAGCACCTTGCGGCGGATCGGCGTGAGTTTTTCGCCGCGTTCGCGGCAGTATTCTTCCGCGAGGGTCAGTGCGGCTTCCTGCGAATCGCCGTGCATGTGCCCCGCTGCATGAGAATGAGCGGAGCTGGCTGTAGTGGATTGCGCGGTGGATTGCGCGGTGGATTGCGCAGCGGCTTTCACAGCGGCGGTCGCGGTGGGCTTGGCGGTTTTCATGCGTCGATTATAAGGGCCATCGCGCCGCGCCGTGCCGGTGCATGGCACGGCTGCCAGCCACGCTTCACGTCAGCGGAAAATCAACGTATTTCTTGAAGCCCGGCCGCGTGGCGAGGCGCGAATACCATCGCTCCACGTTCGGCAGCGGCGGACGCTCGACGCCGTCCACCCCGAACCAGCGTTTCGCGTATGCGCCGACCACGATGTCGGCGAGCGTGAACCGTTCGCCCTCGAGGAAGAAGCGGCCTTGCAGGTGCGTGTCGAGCATGCGCCACAGCAGCGTGACCGCGCTGAAGTCGGCCGCGAGTTTGGCGGCGTCGCGCTCGGCGGCCGGCGTGCGTACAAGCGCCCAGAACACCGGACGCTCGGTGGGTTGCAACGTGGAGAGCGACCAGTCGAGCCAGCGGTCGATGCTCGCGCGCAGCCTGGGCTCGGACGGATACAGCAGGCTCGCCTCGCCGTATTGCAGCACCAGATAGCGCAGGATCGAGTTCGATTCCCACAGCACGAAGCCGTCGTCGACCAGCGTCGGAATCTTGCCGGTCGGGTTCATCGCGAGATAGTCGGGTTCGTTGTTGCGGCCGAATTGCAGACCGGCGTCGATGCGCTCGTAGGGCAGCACCAGCTCATCGCAGCACCACAAGACTTTCTGAACGTTGACCGAATTAGTGCGTCCCCAGATCGTGATCATCCGGCAAATCCTCTTCTTTACAGTTGGCAAGCCGCGCCCGGCGCGCGGCGTTCAGCCAGTAACGATACACGATGCGCATGGTTTTGCACGCGGCGGGTCGCGATCGGCCCACGTCGAGGCGCATGCCGGAAACATCTGCGCGTTGCGTACAATGAGCGCACCCGAATACGACGAGGCACCGCATGGCCCGCATTGTCCCCGACGACTGGAAGAGCCTCGCCGCCACCGGCGCGGCGGCACGCGAACGCGAAACCCTCGCGTTGCTGGAAGACACGCTGCCCGACGGCTATACCGTCTATCACGGCGTGCACTGGACGCGTCTGAACCAGAACTTTTCGGTGTTCGGCGAGGCCGATTTCGTGATCGTCAGTCCGGCGGGGCGCGTGATGATCGTCGAGCAGAAAACCGGTTTCCTGCGCGAAACGCCGAAGGGTCTCGTCAAGGTCTATCTGCAAACGGAGCGCAACGTGGCGATCGCGCTCGCGCACACCATCGAGGGGCTGCACCGGCGTTTTACCGCGGCATTCGGCGCGGGCACGTATTTCATCGAGGAACTGCTGTATTGCCCGGACCACATCGTCAAGGACGCGGCGATCGCGGGCGTGAACCCGGCGCGCATCGTCGACGCCACGCGCAAGACCCGGCTCGCGGCGATCATCCGCGAGGCGTTGCCGGCGGACGAGCCGCGCCTTGCCTGCGCGCCGAAAATCCATCACTTTCTCGCCGACGAACTCGCGCTCACGCCCGACGCCAGCGCGCTGGTCGGACAGGCGGGCACGCTCGTCACGCGCCTCGCCGGCGGTCTCGCGACATGGGCGCGGCGGCTCGAATTTTCGCCGTTCCGGCTGCGCGTGATCGGCACGGCCGGCTCCGGCAAGACGCAACTCGCGGTGCAGGTGATGAAGGACGCGGTGGCGCGCGGCCAGCGGCCTTTATATGTGTGCTTCAACCGGCCGCTGGCCGATCACATCGCGCGAGTCGCGCCGCCCGAGGCGAAGGTGGCGAACTATCACCAACTGTGCGACTGGATTGCGCGCGATGCGGGCCGCGAGCCGGATTTCCGTTCGGGCGACGTCTTCGACCAGCTCGAAACGGTTTTCGCGCAGACGCCGATCGGCGCGCGCTGGCAATTCGACGTATTGATCGTCGACGAAGGGCAGGACTTCCAGCAGCCGTGGGTCGCGGCGCTCGAGCGACTGCTGCGCCCTGGCGCGGCGTGGTGGTGGCTCGAAGACCCGCTGCAGAACCTGTACATGCGTGAGCCGGTCGATCTGCCCGGCTGGACCACGCTGAAGGAAACCACCAACTATCGCAGCCCGCGCGACATCCTCGACTATGTGCGCGACGTGGTCGGCGCCGCGGTGCCGGTCGCGGCGGCGCTCGCATCGGGCAGTCCGTTCGACGGCTCGGACATTGCGCTGTCCGTCTACGACGAAGCCCATGCCGTCGAAGGCAGCATCGAGGCCACCAAGCGCGCGATCACGCAGGCACTCTCGCTCGGCTTTCGCAAGCAGGACATCGTGGTGCTGTCCTTCCGCGGCCGCGAAGGTTCGGCGATCACCGCCCAGGATCATCTCGGTCCGCACCGGCTGCGCAGTTTCACGGGCAAATACGACCTGTTCGGCAACCCGGAATACCGCGAGGGCGACGTGCTGTTCGAGTCGATCTACCGCTTCAAGGGGCAAGCGGCGCCGTGCGTGATTTTCACGGAGATCGACTTCGCTGCGTTCGACGAGCGCATCGCGCGCAAGCTGTTCGTCGGCGCCACCCGCGCGACCATGAAGCTGATCGTGGTCGCTTCGCAGCGGGCCGCGCGGCATCTGCATCTGCGCGACGGTAAGGAAATCAGAGAAGCACGGGAAGTTGGAGAAACGTAGCGCGCCGCAAAAAACAACGGAAAAAAACATGACCAAGGTGACCAAAAAAATGCAGGGTGGGAAACGCGCGTACCGGGGTGCGCGCTGGGCAATGGGCCTGATGTTCGCGCTGGCGGCATGGAGCGCGCACGCTCAGCAGGACTCGGTGCCCTTCTCGCTCGACGTGAAGGGCAAGATCGCGAGGACCACCGACGCCTCGCGCCAGTCGTATCACTTCACCGAGGCGCAACTGCTCGCGCTGCCGGTGCATGCGATCACGACGAGCACCACGTGGACTCCGCGCTCTACCTTCACGGGACCGCTGCTCGCGGATATTCTGAAGACAGTCGGCGCGTACGGCGATCACGTGGAGATCCATACGTTCGACGACTACACCTACACCGTGCCGGTGTCGGACTGCGATCGCTATGGCGTGATCGTCGCGTACAGCATGAATGGCCGGCGTCTGAAGCTTAGCGACTTCGGGCCGCTGTTCCTTATCTATCCGCGCGATGCGTTCCCCGACGAACTCGTGGGCGCAGCGAGCGATTCGAAATTCGTATGGCAGATCAAGGCTCTCATCGTCAAATAGCGCGCCGTCCGTGGCGCCGCGTTCTCTACGTGCTGATCTGGCTCACCGCGCTCGCGGCGCCGGCCGGCGCGATCGGCTATCTGTTGTACGCGAATCTGCTGAACCCGCGCGCCACCGAGCAGTTGACCGGCACCTACGACGGCTTCTACTGGGACGCGGCGCAACTGCAAATCGCCTACGCGCGTTTCGAGAATCAGTTGCTGCTGTATCAGTCGGGCGTCGACGACGACTATCCGCGCCTGCTGCTGCGCTATCAACTGCTGCAATCGAAGCTGCACGTGCTGGCCGGCTCCACGAGCAGGCTGACCGCGCAAGTGCCTTTGCTGCAGCGGCAACGCGACGAAGTGCAGTCGCTCGATCGTCTGCTCACCGGCCTCGCGCCTGAGGTCGCCGCCGTGGCGAAGGACCGCCGCGGCGCCAATCAGATCGTTGCGCAGTTGCGCCTGCATTGGAACGAAGTCAACGACCTGGCGTTGAGCCGCCGTTTCGCCGATGTCGCCGATCGCGAGGCAATGAGCCGCGATTTCATCGACAAGCGACGCTTGTTGTTCGCGGGCGGCATGTTGATGCTGTTGCTGTCGGCGGCCGCCACGCTGCTGCTCGTGCTCAACGGCCGGCGCCGCACGCGTCTGATGCTTCAGCAGCACGCGGCGCTCGAAGCCGAGCACCAGGCGAGCCGCGCGGCGCGCGAGGCGAGTCTCGCCAAGGACGCGTTCCTCGGCATGATCAGCCATGAACTGCGCACGCCGCTGCACGCCATCGTCTCGTCGATCGAATTGCTGGGCTTCAACTACCATTCCGAAGCCGACCGCAAGGTGATCCAGCGGCTCGAAACCGCGGCGCGGCATCTCGAGGCGCAGATGAAAGACCTCACCGACTACGCGCGCCTCGGCGCGGGCAAGCTCGAATTGCGTCACGAGCATTTCGAGCCGCGCGAATTGCTGGCGTCGATCGTCGACGAGCACGCGATGTCGGCTGCCGCGCGCGGGCTGAAACTCGAAAGCGAGGTCATCGAGGCAGGCGGCGTGAGCGGCCTGGTCGACTCCGATCCGCACCGCATCCGCCAGATCGTCAACAACCTGGTCACCAACGCGATCCGCTACACCGAAACCGGCACGGTGCGCGTGCGGTTGAAGCAGCAGCCGGAGACGCTGACGTTCATCGTCAGCGATACGGGACCGGGCGTGCCGCATGCGCAGATTCCGCTGATCTTCCAGGAGTTCACGCAACTGGACGCGTCGCGCACGCGCCGCTTCGAAGGCGCGGGGATGGGGCTGACGATCGTGCAGGGGCTGGTCAGGCTGTTCGGCGGCACCGTCGACGTCGCGAGCACGGTGGGCCAGGGCACGACCTTCACGGTGACGATTCCGGTCACGCCGGTCGCGGCTGTCGCGCCGGCAGGCGTGAGCGTTCACGCGCAAGCGGGCGGCGAGCGGCCGTGCGTGCTGATCGTCGACGACAACCGGCTGATCCGCGAGTCGTTGAGCGAAATGGTCGCGCACATGGGTTTCGACGCGCACGTCGCCGCCAACGCCGACGACGCGCTCGCGTGGCTCGACACGCGCCGCTGCGACGTGGTGCTGCTCGATCTGCATATGCCGGAGCGCGACGGCTATGCGTTTCTCGCGGACTTCGCCGTGCGCGGCGGACCGTCGGCAGGCGTGCCGGTGATCGTGGTCAGCGCGTATGCGCCGGAGGCGGATGTGGCTGGAACGAAAAACGTCGTGGCCGAAGGCGAGGCCGATTCGAAGCCGTTTTTTGAAGCGTTGTTAAAGCCGGTGCATTACGAGGATTTGCGTCAGGCGTTGCAGCGAGCGCTGGCGTCGCGGCATACGGTGTGAAGCGGGGGGAGCGGTTGCAAGGCGGGTTGTGAAGCGGGTTGCAAAGCGGGTTGCAAAGCGGACTATGAAGCGAGGCGCGTGTGATACGGCGCATGGAAGCGCGCAATGGAGGCGATGGAGGCGGGCATCAACCTGAGCACACACCTTCAGCCGCTGACCCGCGCTTGACGGTCGTCGCTTGACGGCCGACGCTTTACGGCCGATTCAGCCGCTTGGAGAGATCGGCGACCAGAATCGCCATGCGCGCGGGCTTTTCGTAGCACGCCACGTCGTAGTTGCGTATCACCTGGCTGATCTCCGATTCGCTGGCCTTGCCCGTCAGCAATTCGCCGGTCAGCACGAAAATCGGCGCGTCCGGATTCTCCGACGCGCGCACCGCCCGAATCGCCGCCGCCGAAGTCTGCGAGCCGAACAGCCAGTCGATCACCACGCCGTCGAACACCTGGCTTTGCAGTTGCTCGGCGAACGACGTCAGGCCGTAGATCGCCACCGCCGTAAAGCCGCTGCGCTCCAGATAGTCGCGCAGGTTGTCGGCGCTGGCCTGATCGTCGTCGACTACCGCGATGGTCGGCTTGTCGGTCTCGGCGCGGCGCGGATAGATTTCGATCTTGTGGACTTCGTAGGCGCTCTGATAGAGCGCGCCGTCGTGACGCGCAACGCGCCATTGGCCGAGCTTGGAATAGGCGACGAATTCCGGGCGGCTGCCGGGTTCGAGCGCGGCGCCGACCCAGGCGGTGCAGGCCAGTTCGGTCGCGCCGATGCTGAACACGGCTTCCTGCGCGATCGCGCCGACCATGCCCGGATCGAGCGATTGCGCGCCGAATAGCTGGGCGGCGGGTTCGCCGAACACCTCGGCGACCTTCTTGATCTGCGAGAGGGTCCACGGACTGTTGCCGCGCAGCTTGCGGTGCCCCTGCGAAAAACTCAGATCGAGGATGCGGCAGAGTTCCGTGGTTTGCTGGCGTTTGCCGATTCCGTGCCGGCTCATCAACTCGCGCACGCGTTCGGCGACTGCGATGGAGTCGGGTGAGTGTGTTTCGTTGGCCATACTGCGTGAAAATCCGCCGTCGTAAAGGGCTGTGGGGAATGCGATACGCCACTCGCTCATGCATTCAATGTGCATTGACACGGGCAACGCGAGGGACAGCAAATGTACCGTAAAGTATCGCGACCTGTGTTTTTGTAGGACGGCCGCTGAACCGGTCCGCGCGCGGCGCGAACGGACAGATTCGGCGATCTGTTTATGCACTCGGCATTAACGGTATTTTACCGATGTGACGCGTCGTATCTGTAGGGAAATACATGGAGCCGCTCGCAGCCCTTGCGGCGCGCACCGTCCGAGCGGTGCCCGGCAAACGAAAAAAGATGGCGGACTCGCCTTTTCATGAGCAGCCGATAAGGGTATTGCCCGCGAGCTTAAGGAAGGCTTAAGCAAGTGTCCTCGAACCGCATCGAGCCAGAAGCGCTCAAGCCGCCGTCTGCAATCCGAAGCCTACGTTGCCGGCATTTTCTCCAGCCTGGCCGCCGAGGTTTTCAGTCCTTTGAAGATCCGCTCGGCCACCTTGGCGGGGAACCGCTCCGGCAATTCGGCCGAGACCTGTTCGATCACTTGCGGCGTCTGTTCGATCAGCCGCCGGATCAGCGGCTCGGCGTTGGCGCTGTGCGAGCACTTCAGCGCCATCGTGTTGAAGTGACGCCGCTGCACGTCGCGAAACGCATCGTGTTTGCTGCGCGACCACATCGCCATCGCGAGTCTCGCCTTGAACCACGACCACTGGTTCGGACCGTTGCCTTCCACCGGCCAGATCGACATTACGTCGTAGAGCGGCGTGAGCCGATACTGGCCGCCCGCCAGCAGGCGAATGCTGAAGTTCTTGGCGTGGCCGTCCGGCGCGGCCAGCATCCAGAACAGGATCTGACTAGCCAGCAGCGTTTCGATGTCCTGCTGGGCCGTGACCGACTGCTGAAGAATTCGCGCGAGGTCGAGCAAGCCGGGGCCGCCTTCGTTTTCGTACTTGCGATGCGACGGCACGCCGTACACCTGGCAGAAGTCCTCCTGCGGCAACCGCAGCAGCCATTGCCCGCTCGAATGCAGTTGCCGGTCGAAGCGCTCGACGCTCAGCACGCGCTGCTTGCCGAAGGTCAGCATGTCGGTGTTCGCGACCGGCAAGCCATAGGCGCGCAGAATGCGCAGGCATAGCCACTCGTTTTCAACCGACGTGCTGAGGTCCGCGAGCTTGTTGCCCACGAGGCCAAGCGGCAGCTTGAAAATGTGCGTGGTGGGCGTCGCGCCATGCGGGCGCTGCCACTTGCCGTCGTGCCGCAGCAGCGCGGTTTTTTCCTGCGCGCCGGCGAGCGAGATGCGGAAGTCGTCGGCCTGGTCGGGCGTGCCGAGCGCCGGGTTGCCGACCGTGCGCGCCAGCATGGCCTCGATCTCGCTGTCTGCGAGCGGCGTGCCCTCGATCTGTTCGACACCGGTTGGCGCGTCGTCCTCGGCGAGCAACTGGACGGCGCCCACGCAATCGCGGCCGATCGCTTGCAGCAGATCGAACGCATCCAGCGTCTCGGTCTGGTAGCGTTGGGCGATGCGTTTTCTGATTGCCTCGCTGTCGGGCAGCAGGTTGTCGAAATAGTTGAGCACGCGCGAGCCTTTCTGCGGCAGGTTGCTCGGCGTGAACGGCAGCGACAGCGAAAGCGGCCGGCCCGCGGGCGAGGCGACCCACGCGGGATCGTAGGCGAACTCCATCGAACCGCGCGTGGGAAGGCGCCACACGCCGACGCGCTCGCCATTGGCCCACACTGAAAGCGCCCGTGAATGCGTTTGCCGACCCATGCTCACCACTCGATCAACGGCGCCGGATCAGACACCGGCTGGTTCTTGTCGCGTACCTGCAATTGCAGGCCGTAGGCGCCGCACAGCGCCAGCAATTGCGCGAGGGTAATGGCCGCTGCGTCGGTTTCGAGCGCCGAAATGCGGCTTTGGCTGATGCCGACCCGCGCCGCGGCTTGCGCCTGCGTGAGGCCGGCCTGGCGCCGGCCGGCGGCGAGCAGCAGGGCCATTTGACCCGGCGTGGCGATGAGATGGAGCATGGCAAAATATCCGCGAGACGAATAAACGCACTTTATGCGTCACGCGGATATTTGTCAAATATTCGTGTGGCACATATTCTGCAAATATCTGTCTAGCGAATAAAAGGCGAATATGCGTATGGCGAATAAACCGCGCTGGCGTGCTCCCGGCAAACCGCAAACCGCAAACCGCAAACCGCAAACCGCAAACCGCAAACCGCAAACCGCAAACCGCAAACCGCAAACCGCAGACGCAACGACGCCGCGAGCCCATGCGCCCCGTGCCTCGCGACCGCCGCGGCATTGCGGACAACGCTGCCGCCTGCGAAGATTATTCCTCCACTTAAAACCTTTCCTGCCCGATGACCACGACCTATCCGCTGCACGCGAGCTTCACGCCCGCCGATCAGGCGTTCCCGAAACGTGCCGATGTGGTGATCGCCGGCGCCGGCATCATGGGCTGCGCGGCCGCCTACTATCTGGCCCGCCGCGGCCTGTCGGCGGTGGTGCTCGACAAGTCGCGCATTGCGGGGCAGCAGTCGTCGCGGGCATGGGGTTTCGTGCGCCAGCAGGGCCGCGAGGCTGCTGAAGTGCCGCTGATGATGGCGGGCATCCCGCTGTGGAAAGGGCTCGAAAGCGAGCTGAACTTCGATCTCGAATGGCGTCAGGGCGGCTGCCTGTACGTGGCAACGAAGGAGAAGGACTGGAGTTCGTTCCAGCAATGGATGGACGTCGCGCGTCAGCATGGGCTCGACACCCGTGTGCTCGACCGCAAGCAGATCGACACCATCGTGACCGGCATGCAAGGCCCGGCGCTCGGCGGCCTCTACACCCCCAGCGACGGCCAGGCGGAACCGCGCCGCGCCGCCGCGGCCTTTGCCGCGCGGGCGGCGCAGGCCGGCGCGCTGTTCTTCGAAGGCTGCGGCGTGACCGGCGTCGAGCGCGCGGCCGGCGCGGTCGCCGGCGTGGTGACCGAGCGCGGCACGATTCGCACGTCGCGCTTCATCTGCGCGGCCGGCGCGAGTAGCTGGCGTCTGCTCGACACGCTAGGACTGGCGTTGCCGCAGCAAGCGGTGCGCGGCACCTGCATGCGCACCAATCCGCTGCCGCGCGTCACCGCATCCACTTTCTGGGGGCAGGGGCTCGGCATTCGGCAACGCGCGAACGGCGTGATCAATCTCGCCGACGACATGCAGGTCGACGTCGACATGACCCTCGGCCATTTCCGCGCGCTCAAATGGTTTCTGCCGGAACTGTGGAGCCAGCGCGAGAAGTTCAGCTTCCATCTGAACGGCGCATGCCTGCGCGATTTGCGTGACCGTCTGCCGGGCGTGGTGCCGCAAGGCGAACGCGTCCTGCATCCGCGCGACCCGCATCCGCAGCCGAACGCGAGCCACGCGCCGCGCGCGTTGAAGAAGCTGCGTGCGCTGTTTCCCGCGCTGAAGGAGGCCCAGGTGGTCGAGGCATGGGCTGGCCTGATCGACGTGCTGCCCGACGGCCTACCGGTGATCGACGCGCCGCCGCAGGTCGGCGGCCTGACCATCGCCACCGGTTTTTGCGGCCACGGTTTCGCCATGGGTCCGATCGTCGGCAAGCTGCTCGCCGAGATGAACGACGGCGGAGAACCGTCGCTCGATCTGTCGGCTTTCCGTTTGCAGCGTTTCTTCGACGGCACGATGCAACGGCCTCGCAGCATGTTATGACTTCGCTCCCGCTTACGACGATGAACGACCCGACACTGCGCCACGCCGGCGTGCCGTACTACTCGCAATGGGGCAGTCCCGAATGGGTTCGCCATATCGTCGAGCAGCAGGGCGACCCGTGCGACGATCCGGCCTGGCGGCGCAGCGGCTTCGACGATCCCGAGCGTTACCGCTTCTGGGCGAAGCGCCTGTGCGGTCTGACGTGCCTCGAATCCGCGCTCGACTATTGGCGTATCGGCCACGCGCCGCGCGCCGCGCTGCTCGACGAAGCGTTGCGGCATGGCGTGTACCGGGTGCGCGCGGACGGCGGCGTGGACGGTCTGATCTACCGGCCGTTCGCCGACTGGGCAAGCGCCGCCTTCGGTCTTCACGTCGATGTGCTGCCACAAGCGCCGCTAGAGGAAATCGCCGCGCGCCTGAACGCCGACACGCTGGCGATCGTTTCCGTGAGCCCCGAGATTCGCTATCCCGCACGGCCGAATCAACGCCAGGGCGGCCATCTGATCCTGCTGCACGGGCGCGATCGCGAGGGCGTGTGGTTTCACAATCCGTCGGGCATCGCGCCGCATCAGGCGGATGCCTATCTGCCATTCGCGACCATGACGCGTTTCTACGCGGGGCGTGGCATGACGCTCACGCACGGGCGCGCGGCGTGGTAAGCGGCTCCGGTTGCGCGATGATCGGGCCCGCTTTCTGCTGAACCGCTTGCACGGAGCCTTGCGCATCCTTGCGCATCCTTGCGATATGGGAGATACGGGAGCCCGACATGAATCGAACTTACGCGCTCTTTGCCGGCAGCCTTCTTGCGCTCAGTGCGGCCGCCGTCCCGGTTGACGCCGCCAGCCGCGACCAGCAAGCCAAGGCCTGTCGCGGCGACGCAATGCATTTCTGCGCAGCCCACATTCCGAACAAGGAAAAGATCACGGCCTGCATGAAGCAGCACATCGACGAACTAAGCCCGGCATGCCGCGCCATGTTCAAGAACGGCAAGAAAGACGAGGACAAAGCCGCGACGCAGTGAACCGGCGGCGCGGCTTGCAACGCCGCGTCGGCGCGGAGTTTGCGATCCGGGCCAACGGCGCGCCGGGCGTCGTAGAATCGCTTGTTTCCCGACTCCCGGAGCCGCCGCGTGCCCGACGTGCCACACCCGCAGCTCAAATCGAAACCGCGTGCGCCGCGCTTTCGTCTGCCGCGCCGCGCTCGCTCGGCCTGGCAGGCGCCGCGCGCCCGCATCTTGTTCACGCGGCCGGCGGCGTCGCCGCAACGTGTGCTGCTGCAACGCATCGGTCTGGTGGCGGCGCTCTGCGTGCTCGCTT
The DNA here is from genome assembly GCF_003330825.1 of Paraburkholderia terricola. NCBI lineage: Bacteria > Pseudomonadati > Pseudomonadota > Betaproteobacteria > Burkholderiales > Burkholderiaceae > Paraburkholderia > Paraburkholderia terricola. Next base: position 53,306 of record NZ_CP024942.1, on the reverse strand, counting down.
TCGTCGTGCTCTATCTCGACCGCGACGGCCTGCGCGACGCCAATCGCAAGGTGCTCGGCATCGTCGATCTGATGTACTTCACGATGGTGACCGTCGCCACCGTCGGTTACGGCGACATCGTGCCGGTCACCGCCCGCGCGCGTCTCATCGACGCCTTTTTCATCGTGCCGATCCGCATCATCATCTGGTTCGTGTTTCTCGGCACCGCCTATCAGTTCGTCATTCAACGCGTCATCGAGGAATTCCGCATGAAACGCCTGCAAAAACAGCTGCGCGATCACGTCGTCATATGCGGCTATGGTTTGAGCGGCTCGGTCGCGGTGCGCGAGTTGCTCGAAAGCGGCTTCGCCGCGACGTCGATCGTCGTGATCGATCCGCAGCAGGCGGCGCTCGAAGCGGCCGCCTCGCTGGGCGTCGCCGGCCTGCTCGGCGATCCGTCGCGCGAGGACCTGTTGCAGCAGGCGCAAGTGCGCATCGCGAAAGCCGTGATCATCGCCGTGGCCGACGACGCCACCGCGATCCTGCTCACGCTGACCGTGCGCAGCGTCGCGCCGCAAACCAAGATCGTCGTGCGTATCCGCGAGCAGACCTACCAGCGCCAGTTGCGCCAGGCCGGCGCCAACGTGATCGTTTCGTCGACGCGGATCGGCGGGCTGCTGCTCGCCGACGCCGTGGACAGCGACTACATCGTGCCTTTCATCAACGACCTGTTGTCGGCGCGCGGCCGGGTGAACCTGATCGAGCGCGAGGCGTCGGCAGAGGAAGTGGGCCGCTGGAGCAACGCGCTGCCGGGCGCGGTGGTGGTCGGCCTCGTGCGCGCCGGGCGCATTCTGTCGTTTTACGATGACGAGCCGTGTCCGATCGAGACCGGCGATCTGCTGATGCTGATCCAGTCCGCGCGTCAGACGAGCGGCACGCCCGTTGCCTAGCGCCGTGCGCGAGGACGCATGAAGAACAATGCGTCGTCGTGCGCGTCGCAATCGAACTCAACCTTCACAAGAATCGGAACCGTCCCGCTCATGACCCGTTCGACCACGCAGATTTTCGACGCCGCCGCGACCGCCCGGCTGATTCCCTACGCGACGCTCGTCGATGCGTTGAAGCGCGCGAGCATCGACTATGCACGGCAGCGCATCGCGAGTCCCGAGCGGCTCGTCGTGCCGCTCAACGAAGGCGGCGTCATGCTGTCGATGCCGGCCACCGCGCCCGATCTCGCCATTCACAAGCTGGTCAACGTATGCGCGAGCAATGGGCCGCGCGGCTTGCCGACGATCCACGGCCAGGTGATGGCGTTCGACGCCGATACCGGCGAGACCCTTTTCATCCTCGACGGTCCGACCGTGACCGGACGCCGGACCGCTGCGATGTCGATGCTCGGCGTCGAGACTTTCGCCGCGGCCGCGCCGCGCGAGTTCCTGCTGATCGGCACCGGCACGCAGGCGCTCAACCATCTGGAAGCGATCGGTGAACTGTTTCCCGGCGCGCGCGTATGGGTGAAGGGCAGTGCGCCCGCGCGCGCCGAGGCGTTTTGCGCCGCGCATCGCGGCAAGGCACACGAACTGAAGCCGCTCATCGAGCCTGACGCGACGATCCCCGCTTCGATCGACGTGCTGATCGCGCTCACCACCAGCAAGCAGGCTGTCTACGACGAAGCGGCGCGGGCCGGGCGGCTCGTGATCGGCGTCGGCGCATTCACGCCGGCCATGGTCGAGATCGGCGCGCGCACCATTGCCGGCAGCGCGCTTTTCGTCGACGACCTGGCAGGCGCGAGGCACGAAGCCGGCGACTTGATTCAGGCCGGCGTCGACTGGGCGAAAGTCGGCGGGATTGCCGCCGTGGTGGAAAACCCGGCGTCGCTGCCAGGGGAGAAGCCGGTCGTGTTCAAAAGCGTCGGTTGCGCGGCGTGGGATCTGGCGGCCTGCCGCGTGGCGCGCGAGGCTTTGTCCGGCGCTTGACGCTCACGGCCGCGACGCCGCACATTTGAAAGCGCCTCAAAAACAGGGGTTTAACAGCGCCGGTTGGCATATTGCGCCAAGCTGCGGCAGATGTTGCCGTGCAAACAATCTCAAAACGTTGCACCATAGGCGTTTGCCAGAAAAAAGTGCCGGTCCCCGGCGCTCGTGCTTCGCTTTTTCTGCCCCTTGACCGACGCCTTCTCCATCACGACGCTGCGATTCGCGCTATGACGACCCAACACGCTTCAGCCACTCCCGACCTGCCGCTCGACATGATCATCTTCGGCGGCACGGGCGACCTGTCGTTCCGCAAGCTGCTGCCGGCGCTTTACATGGCGCATCTGCACTGCAATCTGCCGACGGATACCCGCATTCTCACGATCGGCCGCAAGCCCTGGTCGCGCGAGGAGTACATCAACGAATTCATGGAGCTGAAGGCGAAGCCCTTCATCGAAAAGAAGGCGTTCGATGCCGCCGCCTGGGACAAATTCATGGCGCTGTTCGAGTACGTGCGCATGGACGTCGACTCGATCGAAGACTACACACGCCTGAGCGAAGCATCGCGCCCCGGCGTGCGGCGCGTGTTCTATCTCGCGACCTCGCCGGATCTGTTCACGAACATCTGCGACAACCTCTCGGCCGCCGGTCTCGTCGACGAGCATTCGCGCGTCGTGCTCGAAAAGCCGCTCGGCCACGATCTCGCGTCGGCGCAGGAGATCAACACGGCGGTCGGCAAGCACTTCAGCGAAGCGCAGATCTACCGGATCGATCACTACCTCGGCAAGGAAACCGTCCAGAACCTGATGGTGCTGCGCTTCGGCAATCCGATTTTCGGGCCGCTGTGGCAGGCGCCGTATATCAAGCGCGTGCAGATCACGGTCGCGGAAACGGTCGGCGTGGGCAGCCGCGCGGGCTTCTACGACAAGACCGGCGCGTTGCGCGACATGGTGCAGAACCACTTGCTGCAATTGCTGTGCATCGTCGCGATGGAGCCGCCGGTGTCGCTCGACCCCGATGCGGTGCGCGACGAAAAGCTCAAGGTGCTGCGCTCGCTGCGGCCCATGACCCCCGAGGACATCGCTCGCGATACCGTGCGTGGCCAATACACCGCGGGCGCGGTGGACGGCGAGGCGGTGAAGGGCTATCTGGAGGAAGAGAACGTGCCGGCCGGCAGCCGCGCCGAAACCTTCGTCGCGTTGCGCGCGCATATCAACAACTGGCGCTGGGCCAACGTGCCGTTTTTCCTGCGCACCGGCAAGCGGATGCAGAAGAAGGTGTCGGAGATCGTCATCGAGTTCTCCGAGTTGCCGTTCTCGATCATTCCGAGCGGCGGGCGCAACTACGGCAACCGTCTCGTGATCCAGTTGCAGCCGGAAGAGTCGATCCAGTTGCAGATGCTCGCGAAGGAGCCGGGCAGCGGCATGCACATGCTGCCGGTGAATCTGAACCTGGATTTGCAGCAGGCTTTCACCGAGCGCCGCGCCGAAGCGTACGAGCGTCTCCTGATCGACGTGATTCGCGGGCGCCTCACGCATTTCATGCGCCGCGACGAACTGGAAGCCGCCTGGGCGTGGGCCGAGCCGATCCTGGCAGGCTGGAGCAAGTCGGGCGAGCGGCCGCGCGGTTATACGGCGGGGACGTTCGGGCCGGCGGCATCCACTGCGCTGATGGCGCGGGAAAACGCGGTGTGGGCGGAAGAGTCGCAATAAGCGGTTCGCTGGCGCAATAAAAAAGGGCGGCCCGCATCGAGCGGGCCGCCCTTTTTGCTGTGACCGGCCAGCGTTATTTCGCCGGCGTCGTTCCAGCGTCGTTACGGCAACGAGATCGTCAAGGTAGCCGATTGCGGGCCGAGCTTGACGACCTGCGAATACGGCGCGAGCGTGCGCAACGTCTGATCGCGCAGATACGTATTCAGGCCGAGATAAGCCAGCAGTCCAACCAGCGCGAACACCGCGCCGATCGACCACAGCGGCACCTCGCGCTTCAGGCGGTGCGCGACCTGATCGGGCAGCGGCCAATGCGGCGCGAACGGCGCGCGCTTGCCTTTCAAATGCGCGATTTCGTCGCCGATGCGCGCGGTCAGATACGCGAGCTTCTCCGGCCCTTCCAGCAGATACTTGCCCTGAAAGCCGAGCAACAGGCACATGTGAAACACCTCGAGCGATTGCAGCCGCGCCGCGCCTTGCGCGCGGCATTCCTCGAGATACTGGAAGAACTTCTCGCCCGCCAGTTGCTCGCCGAACAGCACCAGTTGCAGCGGCCGGCGCTCCCACTCGGTACGAATCCTGAACGTGGACGACAGCACCGCTTCGTCGATGGCGGCGCAGAACGCAAACTTCGACGCGTAGACGTCTTCCGCCGATGCGTTGAGCTTCTTCGCGCCGCGTTCGAAGTCGCCGAGAAACTGCTGGATACGCTGGCTGAATTCATGCGCCTCGCCGGGCTCGCGGCCGTTCTTCAACAGGAATAGCATGAAGAAGCCGTCGTACAGCAGATCGAGCAGCGAGCGCACCTGATAGGTCGGCTCGGCGGCGGGGGCGGGCGTCGCGGCAGGCGTGCTGCCGCCAAACAGTGAGGGCGCGTAGCTCATGATGTGACGGCGATCAGTTCGAGTTGAAGATCGTTGATGCCCGACGGCGCATAGATCATTGCCGATTGAGCCTGCAACATGCGGTCATACAATGCGCCGCGCGATTCGAAGGAGAAGTAGCACGCGCCCGGCCGCACCGGAATCGCGGGCGGCACTTGCGGCGTGTAGACGAGCCGCACGCCCGGCATGGCCGAGAGCACCAGCTTGTCGACGTCGTCCGGCGCGCCGACCTTGAAGCGCGCGGGCACCGCCTCCACGAGTTCCGCGGTCGGCAGGTCCGCGGAGACGGCGATGTAGAACATGGTCTTGTCGTCGATCTTGCCGGAGTCGAGGCGACCGGAATGGAACGACGGGCGCACTTCCTCGAGCGCGATCGCGAAGTAGCGCGTGGAGATCACCGTTTCCAGCAGATCGCGCAGGATCGTATCGAGCCGCGCGAAGCCGGGACCCGGATCGTCATGCCGGTAAGCCGGCAAGTCGGACAGCGCATAACCTTTCGAAAACGTCATCAACTGGCCGGCCAGGCGCAGCAACTCCTGGAACAGACGCTCGGGATGCAGCGCCGAATGCTGATACAGATGCGCGAGCGACGCGAACGCCGCGCTCGCCGTGTGCAGCAGCCAGAACGAGGCGATGTCGCCGGAACGGAACTCGATGATGTTCTTGGTCGGCTCGCGATGAAAGCCGTACAACGCATTCACCTTGGCCTGCAACGCGTCGATCAGTTGACGCAGCCGCTGATGCAGGATCGGCGAAGCGTCGATGGCGAGGCAGGGCGGCACGAAGGTGTCGTCGATTTCGAAGCCCGAGGTGGCGGTGCGGCGCACGCGCACGAGCGGCACGGAGAGCAGTTGATCGCGCGGCTCGCTATGCGCGATGAGTTTGACGCTGGTTTTCAGGAAGGTGATGTCGGCTTCGGCGGCGTCGGTGAAATGATCGGCCACCGGCGTTTGCTCGCTGACGTAACGCGACACGAAACCCGCGTTGCTGTCTTGCGAATAGTTCGCGCCGGTCTCGCGCAGCGGATGCAGCGCGAGATAAAAAATGAATTCGTTGATGCCGTCGGGCAATGTATCCAGCGCGATCGGCGGCGGCAGGTCGTCGGCTTGCGGTGCGGAGTAGAGCGCGCCGTCCGGAAAGACCAGCGACAGTTCGCTCACGCGCAACACGTTGCTGCCGAGCGCGTCGCGGTCGAAGCGCGCCGAGCGCACGCCCCAGTTGTATGGCTGGATCGCCTGGATCGATTCGAACAGGCGCGCCTCGTGATACGCGTCCTGACGCTGAAAATGCTGCGGCCTCAGAAACAGGCCTTCCCCCCAGAGCACTTTTGCGGAATAACTCATCTCAAACCTGTTATATGCGTTCAGCGTGTGGCGCGCCCGGAGATAACCGATTCGGGCGCCGCAGGGTTAATTCTCTAAGAACTGTTAAATGCCGTATTTCCGACATCTTTTATCCGCAACTCACCGAAGAAAGCATATTCAGCGGCTGCGCGGGCAATCCCTGTTCAGGTGGGATCACAGTGCCGTTGGTGACTGTCATTGCGCAGTTATGCAGGCCAATCATTATGCCGGATTTCTCCGACTTCGCCGGGTCGAAGGCGAATTTCCAACGCTGCAGCGCCGGATCGCGAAATAGGGCGACGATACCGAATGCCTGCGCTTCACGCGAGACTTTTTCGGTGACGACATAACGTTGGCCCGGGATCAGCGTCACTTCGCGCACGCCCAGCAAATCGCCGCCGAGCGCGGTCTTTTCTTTTGTTGGGTCGGTAAAGGCGTCGAATGGCGCCTGCTGGAATGAAGTGGGATCTTTCAATGTGTAAAGTCGAACCACCAGCGCGAATGGACGCCTATCATTGGCGGCATTCAGATTGGGCGCGGCATATAACGTGAGGCCGACATTGCGCGGCGGTTTTTGCGCGTCCGGCAACTCCGGCTTGCCGAGCCCGCTTGCCTGCAAAGCCGCGTTGGCGGCGGCTCCGAGCACCGTCACGCCGGCCGCGCAGCCCCCCAGAAGCGCGCATGCGGCAACGTGTGTAATCAATAGCGATGCATGGCGAACAAAGCGCGAATTCATATACATCGACCGGCTCGACGCCGCCCCCGTCAAAACACAATAACGAAATCGATCCGGCAAATTTTCAGCACCGTAATGCCGCCTAATGCCGCTTTATGCGAGCCGCATGGAAGTTGCGACGCTTACCGCCGCTAACTCATTGCCGCACTTGCCTTTCTTTCCCATGACGGAAATTTTTTCCGCTCTTTGCATTGCCTCTATTGCACCAGGAAACAATTTCTGCCTGCATTGTTAAAAACATCCCGGTGCATTTTTTTTGTGCAATCCTTCTTCAAACGAAAGTTGAATTATCGAAAATTGGCCTGTACTATACCCGCGCACTTGAAGCAAAGCAAAACTCCGGTTTCTCCTTGAAATAAAAAATTCGCACGTCGGTGAAAAACGATGAATGAGCGTCTGTTAGTAAAACTATCTGGGGTTGTGTTGGCATGCGGCGTGATGGCCGGTTGCGCGACACAGGGCAACAACGTGGCGACCACACCGGAGGCTTTTAATAAGCAACTCGCGGATGCGGATACCGTTGCAAAGGGCGGTGATCAGGACCGCGCCATCGCGCTTTATCAGCAACTCGCCAAATCCGATCCAACGCGTGAAGAACCGTGGTCGCGCATTGCGCAGATCCAGTTCGCGCAGGCGCATTACGGTCAGGCTATCGTCGCCGCGCAAGAAGCCTTGCAACGCGACCAGACCGATCGTCAAGCGAAGAGCGTTCTGGCGGTAGCCGGTCTGCGCGTCGCCACGCAATCGCTCGGCGAGTTGCGTCAGGACGCGTCGCTCGCGGGCGACGCCAAGTCGGATGCGCAAGCGCTCGCCAGGCAGTTGCGCGACACGCTCGGCGAAGCCACGCTGTTCCCGCCCGACCCGAGCGACAAGCCGGCGAAGAAGCGCCGCGTGGTTCGTCATGTCGCGAAGGCCAAGTCCGGCGATACGCCGGATGTGACCACCAGCACGGCGGCTCCGGCCGCAACGCCCGCGGCGGCGCCCGCGCCTGTCGCGCCGGCCGCGCCCGCGGCCCCCGCCAAAGCCGCTCAAAGCGGCGGCGCGTCCGATCCGTTCAGCGCGCTGCGCTGATCCACACGCCTGATCCATCAGCATCCGGGAGCCGACGATGGCGAAGAAAGAAAGTATCCAGAAACGCTTGCAAAAAGTGCGGCCGCCCCGCGTTCAACTGACGTATGAGGTCGAACTCGGCGATGCGATCGAGGTGAAGGAACTGCCGTTCGTCGTCGGCGTGGTCGCCGATCTGGCGGGGCAGTCCGAAGTCGAGCAGCCGAAGCTGCGCGACCGCAAGTTCGTCAACATCGACCGCGATAATTTCGACGACGTGATGAAGGCGATCGAGCCGCGCGCCGCGTTCCAGGTGGAGAATCGCCTGAGCGAAGCGGGCGGGAAGTTCGCCGTCGACCTGCGTTTCAAGTCGATGGCCGATTTCAATCCCGACGAAGTGGTCGCGCAAATCGAACCGCTGCGGCAGTTGCTCGAAGCGCGCTCGAAGCTCGCCGACCTGCGCAACAAACTGGCCGGCAACGACAAACTCGAAGACCTGCTGAGCGAAGTGCTCAACAACACGCAGCAGTTGCAAACCCTGGCGAAAGACCAGGGCAACGCGGCGGATCAGCATGCCGGCGCGCCGGATCACGACAAGCAGGGCGAATAAGCACGGGGTGTGAGATGAACCAGCAAACGGCAGCAGCCCAACTCGCCACCGCGCAAGGCGGCACGGAATCCACGCTGCTCGACGAAATCGTCGAGAAAAGCCGCGTGGCGAAGTCCGAGTCCGAGCATGCGCGCGCGAAAGACCTGATCGGCGAACTCGTGCATCAGGTGCTCGACGGCACGGTGGTCGTGTCCGACAACCTGTCGGCCACGATCGACGCGCGCGTCGCGGAACTCGACCGCCTGATCTCCGCGCAACTGAGCGCGGTGATGCACGCGCCGCAATTCCAGCGCATGGAAAGCACGTGGCGCGGTCTCGACTATCTGTGCAAGGAAAGCAATACCGGCGCAACGGTCAAGATCAAGGCGCTGCACGCGCCCAAGCGCGATCTGGTGCGCGACTTCAAGACCGCGATCGAATTCGACCAGAGCGCGCTCTTCAAGAAGATCTACGAAGAAGAATTCGGCACCTTCGGCGGCGCGCCGTTCGGCACGATCATCGGCGACTTCGAAGTGACGCGTCAGCCGGAAGACGTGTACTTCATCGAGCAGATGTCGCACGTCGCGGCGGCCGCGCATGCGCCGTTCATCGCGTCGGCGTCGCCCGAATTGCTGGGCCTCGAAAGCTTCGCCGATCTCGGCAAGCCGCGCGATCTCGGCAAGGTGTTCGACACGGTCGAATACGCCAAGTGGAAGTCGTTCCGCGACGCCGAAGATTCGCGCTACGTCGGCCTGACGTTGCCGCGCTTTCTCGGCCGCCTGCCGTTCAATCCGAAAGACGGCGCGACGGCGGAGGGCTTCAACTTCGTCGAAGACGTGGACGGCACCGATCACAGCAAATACCTGTGGTGTAACGCAGCGTGGGCGTTCGCCGCACGCCTGACGGCCGCGTTCGACGACTTCGGCTGGTGCGCGGCGATTCGCGGGGTGGAAGGCGGCGGGCTGGTGGAAGATCTGCCCACTCACACCTTCAAGACCGACGACGGCGAAGTCGCGCTGAAATGCCCGACCGAAATCGCGATTACCGATCGCCGCGAAAAGGAACTGAGCGACCTCGGTTTCATTCCGCTCGTGCATTGCAAGAACTCGGATTACGCCGCGTTCTTCGCCGCGCAATCGGTGCAGAAGCCCAAGAAATACAGCACCGATAGCGCGAATGCCAACGCCGTGCTGTCCGCGCAACTGCAATACATCTTCTCGGTATCGCGCGTCGCGCACTACCTGAAGGCGATGATGCGCGACAAGATCGGCAGTTTTGCGTCCGCGCAGAACGTCGAGGTATTCCTGAACCGTTGGATCTCGCAGTACGTGCTGCTCGACGACAACGCGACGCAGGAGCAGAAGGCGCAGTTTCCGCTGCGCGAGGCGTCGATACAGGTCTCGGAGATTCCCGGCAAGCCCGGCGCGTATCGTTCGGTCGCGTTCCTGCGTCCGCACTTTCAACTGGACGAACTGTCGATTTCCTTGCGTCTTGTCGCTGACCTGCCGAAACCGGCAAATTCATAAACGAAGTCAAAAAACCCGTGCGGGCCGCACGGGTTGGCTGTTAAAACCACCTCTTTGGGGAGTCGATGAGTCATGAAGGATATTTATTTAAAATTCGGCAATCCGGCGATCAAAGGCGAGTCCGCCGATAAAGATCACGCTGGCTGGATCGAAATCGATTCATGGAGCCACGCGATCACGCAACCGCGTTCGGCAACGGCCTCGACGGCGGGCGGTCACACGTCCGAGCGGTGCGAGCACGCCGACATGCAGTTCACGAAAGACATCGACGTGGTCAGCCCGCTGATCTATCAACACGCATCGGGCGGCACGACGTTCGACGAAGTGACGATCGACTTCATGCGTTCGGACGGCGAAGGCAACCGCATCAAGTACCTGGAAGTGAAGCTGAAGTACGTGATCATCTCGAGCGTGACGCCGAGCGTGGTGGGCGAAGGTCTGCCGAGCGAGCAGTTCTCGCTGAAGTACGCCGCGGTGCAATGGAAGTACACGCAGCAGAAAATCGGCGGCAACCAGGGCGGCAATGCGCAAGGCGCGTGGAGCCTGACGAAGAACGACAAGACGTACGCGGTCTGATGCAAGGACGCACGCGGCGCGCGCAACGCCTTGCACGAGGTGACGCACGCCGCGCGCGTCAGGCAGCGCTCCGCTTCTTCGATCTCTGATGAAACGCTTCGAACCCAGCTTTCTCGACAAGCTGTTCGACGACGAACCGCATCTGCCGGCTTCCCCGGCGATGCGGCAATTGTCGTTGGAGGAATTGAAGAGCACGGTCGCGCGCGACGTCGAGGCGATCCTGAATACGCGGATCGCGCTAACCGAGCACGAACTCGCGGCGTTGCCGGAATGTCAGCGCTCGGTGCTCTCGTATGGCTTGAACGATTTCGCGGGCTTGAGCCTCGCGAGCCATTACGACCGCACGTTCATCTGCAAATCGATTCAACAGGCGATCGCGCGGCATGAGCCGCGTCTACAGCAGGTCGCGGTCACGCTCGAACTGAACGAACAATCGACCAATGCGCTGAACTTCGCGATTCAGGCGCTGCTGGTCGTGCATCCGGCGGAAGAACCGGTGAGCTTTGACGCGCTGTTGCAGCCTTCCACGTTGCAATACTCGGTGACGCGCGCACGCGCGAAGCTGTAGCAGCGGTTTTTTAATCGCTGCGTTGAAGTACTTTTAGCACCGCATTTTTAGCACCGCGCTTTTAGTACCGCGCTTTTATTACCGCTCTCACCGCCGTTACGCGCAACGGCGGCGCCAGATCAGGCGGAGAGGGTTCAGGTCCGGGGATAGATCGATGGAAGAATTGCTGCCGTATTACGAGCGCGAACTGTCATTTCTGCGGCGCTATTCGCGCGACTTCGCCGAGCGCTATCCGAAGATCGCCGCGCGTCTCGCGATGTCCGGCGAGCATTGCGAAGATCCGCACGTCGAGCGGATGATCGAATCGTTCGCGCTGCTGGGCGCGCGCATCAACAAGAAGCTCGACGACGACTACCCCGAATTCACCGAAGCGCTGCTGGAAGTGCTGTATCCGCACTATCTGCGGCCCTTTCCGTCGTGCTCGATCGCGCAGTTGGGTACGTCCGCGGCGCTCAGCCACCTGACCGAACCGGTGCTCGTCGAGCGGGGCACGGAACTCAAGTCGCGGCCGATTCGCGGCGTGCAATGCCGTTTTCGGACCGCCTACGACGTGACGCTCGCGCCGGTCCGCATTTCGGAGGCGAAGTACACGTCGGTGGCGATGGCGCCGAGCGCCACCGTGTTGCCCGGCAACGCGACGGCCATCGTGTCGATCACGTTCGAGTCGACCGCCGCGCAACTCGATCTGTCCGCGCCGAAAGTCGGCACGCTGCGCGCGCACCTGCACGGCGAGCAATCCTTTATCGCGGCGCTGGCGGACTGCCTGTTCGTCAACGCGATGGCTACCTATGTCGAGCCCGACCGGCGTGGCGCGTGGACGCAATTGCGCACATCGCCAGTGGTGCAAGCGGGGTTCGACGAGGACGACTCGCTCATCGACTATCCGGCCAAATCGCATCCGGCCTATCGGCTGCTGACCGAGTACTTTGCGTTCCCCGAAAAATTCAACTTCGCCGACTTCGACCTCGCGGCAATGACGCGCGCGAGCGGCCGCTGCCAGCGCCTCACGCTGCATGTCGTGCTGAAGGAAGTGCGCAGCGATTCGCACATGGCGCGCCTGCTCGATTCGCTCTCGTCGCATCATTTCCGGCTGTTCTGCACGCCGGTGGTGAATCTGTTCGAGCAGCACGGCGAGCCGATCCGCGTCAGTCACCAGGCGATTTCATATCCGGTGATTGCCGAGGCGCGCCGCGCCTTCGCCTACGAGGTCTATTCGATCGACTCGGTGAAACTGGTCCGGCAGCAGGCGCATGAAGAATCGGTGATCGAATTCCGGCCGTTCTATTCGTTGCATCACGGCGAAGCGGCGCGTGCGGGGCACTACTGGTTCGCGCGGCGCAACGATTGGGTCGCGCAGAAAAGCCCAGGCTACGAGACCGAGATCTCGATCGTCGATATCGACTTCGAACCGGCCGCGCCGCAAACCGACACGCTCAGCATCGACCTGACCTGCACCAATCGCGACTTGCCCGCCGGGCTCGCCGTGGGTCTCGAAGGCGGCGATCTGTTTCTCGAAGGCGGTTCGTTGACCGGCAGCATCACGATGCTGCGCAGGCCCACGCCGAGCGTGCGTTTCGAACGCGGTCGCGCGGTGCATTGGCGGCTGATTTCGCATCTGGCGTTGAATCATGTGTCGCTCGCCAATAGCGGGCTGTCGGCGCTCAAGGAAATGCTGGTGCTCTACGATTTGCGGCGCACGGCGGTGTCGGCGCGGCATATCGACGGGCTCGTCGGCATCGAGCAGCGCGCGGCCGTGCAATGGCTGCCGGGCAAACCGTTCGCAACGTTCGTGCGCGGCATCGAGATTCGCCTGACGATCGACGAGGAGCATTTCGTCGGCACGAGTCTCGCATCGTTCGTGCGAGTGATCGACACGTTTTTTGGGCTGTACGTGCATCTGAACAGCTTTGTGCAACTGGTCGTCGTGTCGAAGCGCACCGGCGAGGAGATTCTGCGATGCAAACCGCGCAGCGGCGAATCGATCCTGGCGTAGTCGAGCAACTTCTCGACGAACCGCATCGCTTCGAATTTTTTCAGGCGGTGCGGATTCTCGAGAAGTGGTTCGCGCAGCAAACGCCGTCACATCGCGGGCGTCCCGGCGAAGTCGTCGCGCGGCGAATCGCTTTTCGCAATTCGCTGTCGATGTCGTTTCCGCCCAGCGAGATCCACGGCGCGCAGTCTTACGACAATGAAGGCGCGGCGCTCAAAGAGAAGCCGCAACGCAGCGCGGCGCTCGAAGCCGGTTCGCTCGACAAGGTCGACATCACGCCGGCATTTTTCGGTTTGCTCGGCGGGCAGGGCGCATTGCCGCTGCATTACACCGAACAGATCATCGCGCGCGAGCAGATCAGGCGCGACCGCGCCGCGCGCGAATTCTTCGACGTGTTTTCGAATCGCGCGACGGCGCTATTCTACGCGGCGTGGAAGAAATACCGCCTGCCGTTTCATTACGAGCTCGACCGCGACGAGCGCTATCTGCCGCTATTGCTGGCATTGGCCGGCGTCGCGGACGACGACACGCGCAACAGTCTGCAAGAAGGCGAAGGCGCGCTGTTCGACGAAGCGATCGCCGGTTATGCACTGGCCGCGCGGCATCGGCCGGTGTCGGCGGCCTACTTGCAACGCACGCTGTCGGAGTACTTCCAGGTGCCGGTGCGCGTCGAGCAGTTCGTCGGCAAATGGTACGACGTGCCGCGCGATCAATTGACCGTGCTCGGCAGCATCAATGCGACGCTCGGCGCCACGGCGCTGGCGGGCGAACGGGTCTGGCAGCGCGACATGCGCGCGCGGCTCGTGATAGGACCGCTCGGCAAGGCCGACTACGAAGCATTCTTGCCCGGCGCCGACCGCGCCGTGGCGCTGGAGCGCATGCTGACGCTGCTTGCCGGCGTCACGCTCGAATACGAAGTCTCGCTGGTGTTGCGCCGCGAGGAAGTGGGGCCGAGCATTCTGAGCAACGGCGCGCGCCTCGGCTGGGACGCGTTCCTGTGCACCCGGGAAGCCGACTGCGACCGCGCGGATGCACGCTACGAATTGCACGTGATTCACTGACCATAACGATAGAACCTGGACCGGATCGCACGACATGAGCACGTCCCTCAATACCCTGATCGCCAAACTGAATCCGACCTGCCGGCAGGCGGCATTGCTGGCGGCGAACAACTGTCTCGCGCGCGGTCATTACGAAGTGGACCTTGAGCATCTGTTGCTCGCGCTGCTGGATGAACCCGCGAGCGACGTCGCGCTCGTGCTGCGCGCGTGCCGGGTCGATGCTCATGCATTGCGTGCCGATCTGGAGCGCGAATTGCAGCGCCTGAAGACCGGCAATACGCGCACGCCGGTGTTTTCGAAGCATCTGATCGAATTGCTCGAACAGGCGTGGTTGATTGCGTCGCTCGATTCGCAGATCGGGCGGATCCGTTCCGGGCATTTGCTGCTCGCGTTGCTGACGGCGCCGGATCTCGCGCAGTTCGCCGAGCGCATGTCGCCATTGCTGCGCGATGTGCGAGTGACCGATCTCAAGCACAAGTTCGATGAATTGACCGCGGGATCGCGCGAAGTCGAGCGCAGCAATGCGGCGCAGAACGAAGACGAAAGCACGAGCGATACGGCGGCGGCCGACAGCTTGCCCGGCGCGCCGTCCAAAACACCCGCGCTCGATACGTACACCAGCAACCTCATGCAGCGCGCGCGTGACGGCAAGATCGATCCGGTGATCGGCCGCGAAGGCGAGATTCGCCAGACCATCGACATTCTGATGCGCCGTCGGCAAAACAATCCGATCATGACGGGCGAGGCGGGCGTCGGCAAAACGGCGGTGGTCGAGGGTCTCGCGCTGCGCATCGCCGCGGACGACGTGCCGGCGCCGCTGAAAGGCGTGGCGCTGCACGTACTCGACATGGGGCTGCTGCAAGCGGGCGCGAGCGTGAAAGGCGAATTCGAAAACCGCCTGAAGAACGTGATCGACGAAGTGAAGAAGAGCCCGCATCCGATCATTCTGTTCATCGACGAAGCGCACACGATCATCGGCGCCGGCGGCCAGGCCGGGCAGAACGATGCGGCGAACCTGCTGAAGCCCGCGTTGGCGCGCGGCGAATTGCGCACCATAGCGGCGACCACGTGGAGCGAGTACAAGAAGTACTTCGAGAAAGACGCGGCATTGGCGCGGCGTTTCCAGGTCGTGAAGATCGAGGAGCCGGGCGAAACGCTCGCCGCCTCGATGCTGCGCGGCATGGCGGCGTTGATGGAAAAACACTTCAACGTCCGCGTGCTCGACGACGCGATCACGGAAGCGGTGCGCCTGTCGCATCGCTACATCAGCGGCCGGCAACTGCCGGATAAGGCGATCAGCGTGCTCGACACCGCCTGCGCGAAAGTCGCGCTGGCGCATAGCTCGACTCCGGCTGCGATCGACGACACGAAAAAGCGCCTCGAACGTATCGACGCTGAAATCGCCGCGCTGGAGCGCGAAGTGGCGAGCGGCGCGCTGCACGACGAGCGGCTCGCGGAACTGGGCAGCGAACGGGAACAAGACCTCAAGGATCTCGCCGAAGACGAAGCGCGCTACGACAAGGAGCGCGCGCTCGTCACGGAGATCGTCGGCCTGCGCGCGGAAATCGACGCGGCGCGTGTGAGCAGCGCCGCTGCCGCGCAAGCCGAAAAAGCGCAGCAGGCGCGCGAAACGCTCGCCACGCGCGTGGCCGAATTGCACGCGTTGCAAGGCGGTCAGCCGATGGTGCCGTTGCAGGTCGACGGCCACGTGGTCGCTGAAATCGTCGCGTCGTGGACCGGCATCCCGCTCGGGCGCATGGTCAAGGACGAAATCCAGACCGTGCTGAACCTGCAACCGCTATTGAGCGCGCGCGTGATCGGCCAGGACCATGCGCTCGATGCGATCGCGCAACGCGTGCGCACCGCGAGCGCGAATCTCGAAGACCCGAACAAGCCGCGCGGTGTGTTCATGTTCGTCGGGCCATCGGGGGTCGGCAAGACCGAAACCGCGCTCGCGCTTGCCGACGTGCTGTACGGCGGCGAACGCAAGATGGTCACGATCAACATGAGCGAGTATCAGGAAGCGCACAGCGTATCGGGCCTGAAAGGCTCGCCGCCGGGCTACGTCGGCTACGGCGAGGGCGGCGTGCTGACCGAAGCGGTGCGGCGCAATCCGTACTCGGTCGTGCTGCTCGACGAAGTCGAAAAGGCGCATCCCGACGTGCTCGAAATGTTCTTCCAGGTGTTCGACAAGGGCACGATGGACGACGCCGAGGGCCGCGAGATCGACTTCCGCAATACGTTGATCATTCTGACCTCGAATGTCGGCTCGCAAGCGGTGATGCAGGCGTGCCTGAACAGGAGCGCCGAAGAACTGCCGAGCGCCGACGAACTCGCGGAAGCGTTGCGCCCGCAGCTCTACAAGGCATTCAAGCCGGCGTTTCTCGGCCGCATGAAAGTGGTGCCGTACTATCCGATTTCCGATGACGTGCTCGCGGAAATCATCGAGCTGAAGCTGGAGCGGATTCGCCGCCGCATCGAGTCGAACCATAAGGCGGTGTTCGAGTGGGACGAGTCGCTGGTCGACGCGGTGCTCGCGCGTTGCACCGAGGTGGATTCCGGCGCGCGCAACGTCGATCACATTCTGAACGGCACGCTGTTGCCCGAAGTCGCGCAGCAGGTGCTGGAGCGCATCGCGAACGGCGCCGCGCTCGAACGTATTTCGGTGCGCGCGAGCGAAGCGGGCGAATTCGAATACGTGGTTGTGTGAGGCGGCGCGTCGACGCGTCGTTCGCCAGTCGATCTGTTTTAACGCCGTACCGGATACTTATCGCTTTCTGCCATGCCGACTAATCTGACTACGCTGCTGGCTCCGATCAGCGAAACCTCGCCCTGCGGCGACGATCTGCTTTTCTCCGCCGACTTCGACGCGATCCAGCACGCGCGCCGTTTCGAGGACCCGTCGCTGGATCAGGGCGAATGGGTCACGGACATCAAGGAGGCGGACTGGCCGTTCGTGGTCGAACGATCGAGCAGTCTGCTGCAAACGCAGACCAAGGATTTGCGGCTCGCCGTATGGCTCACGGAAGCGCTTGCCATCGAGGAAGGCGTCACCGGTCTCACGCAAGGCTATGCGTTGCTGACGGGGCTGTGCGAAAAGTACTGGGACCACGTGCATCCGCTGCCGGAAGGCGACGACACCGAGTACCGTCTCGGCAACGTCGCGTGGCTGGTGGGCCGCACCGGCGATCTGCTGCGCGCGATGCCGCTCACGTCGTCGCAAGGCAACTCGTATAGCACGATCGACTGGGACGTGGCCACGCATGTCGCGCAAGCCGTCAAGCGCGATCCGGATCACGCCGACGACATCGCGCGCGGCAAGCCTTCGATCGAGCAGATCGAGGCATCGAAGCGCAGCACGCCGCCGGCGTTTTATTCGACGCTGCTGGTCGACCTCAAAGCGTTCGAAGCGGCGATGCTCGCGCTCGAACAGGAGCTCGATCGCCGTGCCGCCGATTCCGCGCCGAGCTTTCGCCAGGTGAAGGACGCGTATGAAAGCGTCTACCGTCTGGCCGAACGCTTCGCCCGCGACCTGGGCGTGGGCGTGGAAGCGGCGCCTACGCCGAAAGCCTCCACGCCCAACGAGCTCGAACGCGCCGAGCCCACCTTCAAGACCGCCGCGCAACGCGAGGAACCCGTGTTGACGACCATGCCGACCACGTCGATTGCAGGAATCCAGAGCCGTGCGCAAGCGGTTGCGCAGTTGCGCGCGGTGGCGAAATTCTTTCGCGGCACCGAGCCGCACAATCCGGCCGCCTATTTCGCCGAGAAGGCCGCCGAGTGCGCGGACATGCCCTTGCATCAATGGCTCTCGACGGTGGTGAAAGACGACGGATCGCTCGCCCATATTCGCGAGCTGCTGGGCGTGAAGCCCGACGAGAAAAGCTAAAGCATCAACAAGGGAAACAAAAAAGCCTGGCTTCGATTTTCAAGGAAGCCAGGCTTTTTTCATGCGCGGCGGCGCGGAGGCGCGCAAGCAACGACTCACGACCCCGCGCGAAACTCGATGCGCCGGTTGCGTGCGCGCCCATCGCTCGTATCGTTCGATGCAATCGGTTGGTCCGGGCCGACGCCGGTTGTGGTCATTTGCTGCGGCGGCAAGCCCTTGGCGACCAGATAACCCTTCACCGCATCCGCGCGCGCCTGGCTCAGCGCGATGTTCGACGTGCGGTTGCCCGAGTTGTCGGTGTGGCCGATGATCGCCACCATTTTCGTGGTCATTTTCAACAGCACCGCGGCCATCTGATCGAGAATGGCGCGGCCTTGCGGCGTGAGCGTCGCGCTGCCGGTTTCGAATTCGATCGTGCGGTTCGCGAGCGTCTGATCGAGCAGACCTTGTTCGGACGCGCTCACGCGCAAGCCGTTCTTGATCGTATAGGTTGGATTCAGCGCATTCGCCATGTCGCTCGCGAGCTGCTGCCGCTGCGATTCGTTGTGCACTTCGCCCTTCACGTCGATCTGCGTGCCGTCGATCTTCAATTGCCCCTTGCTGATCTGCTTCAACTGCGGGCCAATTAGTTTTTGCACGTTGGCGGACCAGTTCGGCGGCGTCGCCACGTCCGCCACCTCGATCTGATCGACCACGTTCGCCGTGCCATACGTGTCGCGCAGCTTGGTCAGCACGGCGGACTTGGTTGCTTCATCCGGCACCTTGCCGCCCACCACCACCTGGCCGGGCGCTGCATTGGCGGGCGGCGGGGCGGCGGTGACCGCGCCGGTGCCCGCACCGGTCGTGCCGCTGGCGAGCCCGGCTGTGTTCACGGCGGGGCCGGCAGTTCCGGCAGCCGCCGACGACGCCGGCAGGACCGTGGTGCGAATCGACACGCCGCTGTTGTCGACCGGCGTGACGCGCGCCGGGCCGTCATTGTCGGCATGGGCGAGACCGCCGATCATGAGACCCGTGAGCAGCGCGGCCATGCGAGTGTGTTTAATCAGCATCGTGTCACGCTCCCGTGAATGCTTCGCGGAACGTGTCGATGCTGACGCGCAGCGACAGTTGCGGTTGGTCGAGGTAACTGACGAGCTTGCTGATGCCATGATCGTTCTGTGCGTGTTCGTCGATCCACTCGGGATCGTCGATATCGATGTTGTGTGCCGCATACGCCTGCGGATCGACCACGCTGTGCAGCGTTTTGGCCGAGGCGCCGTTAAAGCCGATGATGAGCCGCTCGCGCTCGGCGATCGTGCCGATGAAAATCGCCAGTTCGAAATCCGCCTGCGAGACGAACGGCGCGATCAGTTCGAGCCAGAATGCGGCGACGAGACTGCGATAAAACGGATCGTTCGGCAACGGCAACGTGAGCCCGCGTTCGAGATGCGACGAGCCGCTTTGCATGACCGGACGCAGCAGCGAGCCGAGCGCCAGCATCGCGCCGCGCAAGCGCACCGGATGACCGCTCGCGAGCAGCATCTGTTCGAGGCCGGCGAGCGTCTGGTGCTCGACGAAATCGTTGAAGGTACCGTCGTGCGGATTGTCGGGACCGCCGCCGATTTCGATCGCCACCTGCGTTTCCCCGAGCGCCTGCAACGCGCCGGGCGGCTCGCTCGCGCCGAGCAGCGGCTTCATCTGCGAGGCGACCCGCGACCACAGCCGCGCGAACGCGAGCGGACTGTGCGCGAGGAAGGTCAGCGGCTTTTCGACTTCCAGCGCGGTCGCGGCCAGAAACGGAAAGCGCCGCGACGACTGGTCGTGACTCGCCACCATGTGCCCGGCAATCGCCAGCTTGCTGCGCGAACCGAGGAACGCGAAGTGCATGGGCTTGGCGTTTTCGTAGACGATCTTCCAGCGCGGATCGTCGCTCAGCAATTCCATGGCCTCGGCGATCCAGCGGTCGAGCGTGGCCAGCAATTGCGGGTTATGCGCGCTTTTGACAAAGTCGCCGCGCGACGGAATCTTGCCGAAGTAGGCGATCTGCGCCTGCACGGTTTGCGTCATTGCGCACCCCCTGTGTTCGAAACCGCGGCGGCGGCCGTGGCCGGCCGAGCCGTCGGCGAAGCCGGCGCGGTTGCGGGCGCGCCGCCCGCTGCCGTTGCATTGACCGGGTTGGCTGCGGAGCCCACGTCCGCCACCGAGGACGGCAGCCGCAAGCCGCGCAGGCTCTGTTGCTGCGGCGCATCGCCGCCGCTCGATGCCTGCGACGTGCTGATGATGCGCATGCTGACCGCCACCGTCACGTTGCCTTGCGTCCACGACAGATCGAAGGTGCCGTCCGGACGACGCTTGCGCTGCGCCGAGTTGATCAGCTTCTCCAGACCGTAGCGGCCCGGCTCGTTGACGAGTTGCAGCGTGCGGCCGTCGAACGTGGTGGCGCTAAGCGTCGCGCCTGGCGAACCCGACGGATTCGGCCACACGAAGTTGGTCCACTGCGGCGGCGTGTTGCGGTAGCGCATCTGCTGACCGTCGATCGCGAGCGTGTATTCCGTGGTGCCGCTGCTCGGCTGCGGCAGGATCTGGAACACGGTCTGCGGTTCGGACGAGCTTTGGCCGGTCGAGGCCGCGCCGCCGGCGAGCGGCGCCACCCAGCGCGCGAAGCCGTTGGTGAAGTCGGGCGTGAGCGCGAGACCCATGTCGCCCCACGTGCGAGCGGTGAGGGTATCGCCGCGGCGCACCGCGAGCGGTCCGAGCGTGGTGCCGACGAACTTGGCGATCGCGCCGTCCGGTCCGAACACCTGGGCGATCTCGCCGGCGCCGGCCTCGACCTTCGCATCGCCCGCGAACGGGTACTTGTTCGCGAGCGATCCCTGGAAGGTCTGATAGACCTGCGCATTCCACACCTTGTTGACTTCGACGCTGGCCGGCTGGATCACCACCGAATACGCGGCTATCAGCGGACGCACCAGCAGCGGGCGCAGCGCCTTGCGTTGCGAATCGGTGAGGCCCGTGAGCATCTGCTCGTCGACGTACTTCAGCGAATCGGCCAGCTCGGAGCCGTTGCCGTCGAGCGTCTGCTGCATCAACTGACGCGCGCCCGGTCCCGGATCGCCCTGATTCTTGATGACGTTAAAGCGCGTGCGGACCTTCGAGAGCGTATCCATGTAGCCCTTGAGCATCGAGCCGTTGTCGCCGCTCACCACGATACGGCCGAGTGCCGAGAACTCCTGGCCGATCGGACCCATCGGCATTTCGACCGGATTGCCGTTGATGTCGATGTTCGCGTTCAACTGGCCGGTCGGCGCGCGCGAGAACCATTGCTTGACCCAACTCGTGACGCCGCTTTGCGCGCGCTTCAGATTCGCATTGAAGAGCGACGGGTTGTCCCACGAGGTTTGGTCGTAGGCGGTTTGCAGCACCTTGCGGATCGGCGAGTCCTGCGGATCGCCCAGGCGGTTCATCGCATCCACGGCCTGGCCGAAGCTGCCGAAGCTCTGCACGGCAATGCCCTGCATGAACTTCTGCCAGTGCATCGCGTACTCGGTCTTGTACATCGTGACCAGTGCTTTCTGGATCTGCTCGGGGCTGCCTTCCAACGTCAGATCGTCGTGCGCGGAAGTGTTGAGCACCCAGTCCTTCGCCTGCAATTCCTTGGTGGCGGCGTCGCGAATCGCGGGCTGCACGTACTGGAACCACGCCTCACGCGTGAAGGTGCCGGGGATCGCATAGCTGCCCGCCACCAGCCCGGTGTTGTTCTCGCCGACGATGCGCGCGATCGTCATCGGCGCGAAACGGGTCGACGCGCGCGCCTTGATTTCCTCGTAGACGCGCTGACGGGCCGGCATGCCGCGCACCACGCGGCGCAGGTTCTCGCGCGTTTGATCGACGAGGCCGAGGTTCTGGTCGATCATCGGCCAGTCGTTGTCCGACACGCGCGACAGGTAGAACGTGATCATGCGCTCGGCGCTGCGGATCATCTCGTCGCGAGGCATGTTGCCGCGATTCGTTTCGAGCCAGCCGCGCCAGAAGCGCGCCACCTGGTCGGTCAGGTGAGCCGTTTCCGCGTGGCGCTTGTCGCTCAGCATCAGGTAGGTCTTGAGCGCGTTGTAGGCGTCCTCGACGTTGGTCGGCGACGCATCGCTATAGAGTCCGCCCTGGCTGTTGGTCGCCATCGCCGTGTGCGCGGACACCGGAATCGCGGCGGCATCGGGCGTGCGGTTCAGCGGCGCGAGCTGATCGGGATGCGCGTTGACGTCCTTCAGGAACGACGCGAGATTCTGTGAGACCGGCGCGAGCAGGATCTGGCGCACGCCGTTGTAATACTCGGTGAGCAGATGCTGTTCGAGCCGATCGCCCTGATACAGCCCGAGCGAAACGGCCAGCGGCTTGTCGCGGCGGAACTGTTCGAGCTGGTCGATGCGGTCTTCCAGAATGTCCATGGCCTGCAGGCGCGATTGCAGGTCGTTGCGGTTCTGCTGCAAACGCACGACGTTGTCGAGGTCGGCCTTGACGTTGTCGGCGAGTTGCTGATTGCCGATCGTCGACCATGTCCAGCCGCCGAGCGCCAACGCGAGCACCGCGACGAAGCCGAAGAACGTCGCATAGCGCATGCGCGTTTTCGCGGGGCTGGCGAATTGCCTGACCGTCTGCCGGTCGGCGAAGATCACTTTGGAGAACAGGTCGCGCAGGAAGAAGCCGTTCTTCGAGAACGCGCTGTGCGGCTTGGGCAGGCTCTCGGCGGAGAGGCCGAAGCGGTTGGCGATGCGCGTGGCGGCGGCGCTATTGGTTTCGCCTTCCTGCAACGCGCTGGTGAAATAGAAGCCCCGGAAAATCGGCTTGTACTGGAACGGGTTCGTTTCGAACAGCGTGGCGAGAAACGCGCGCAACGCGGGCTTGATAGTCGAGAATTCGAGCGGGAAACTCAACTGTCCCGGCGAGAGCTTGTTGCCGCGATTGATCGACATCTGCGCGACGCTGATCTCTTTCAGGCCGTCGTACAGTTCTTCGAAGTGGTCGTCGAACAGGCCGACCACGTCGCGCTTCTCATCCGGCTCGTAGGGCAGGGTGGCGCCCCACACGCGGTCGTATTCATGGCGGTCGCTGCCGCTGAAAAACTCGGTGAAGCCGGTAATCAGATCGGCCTTGGTGAACATCACGTACACCGGCGCGAACACTTCGAGCTTCTCGGTCAACTCCTGCACGCGCTGGCGCAGGTTCTTCGCGAGGTTGATCGCGAACTCGGGCTTGCTGCTGGTCAGTTCGGCAATGCTGGCCGTGACGATGATGCCGTTGATCGGCGCCTTCGGCCGGAAGCGTTTGAGCAGGCCGAGAAAGCCGAGCCACTCCGTGCGGTCTTCCTCGTGCACCGAATAGCGGCCGGCGGTGTCGAGCAGAATGCCTTCGGTCGTGAAGAACCAGTCGCAATTGCGCGTGCCGCCAATGCCGTGGATGACCGCGTTGTTCTTGTCGGCGAACGGGAACTGCAAGCCGGAGTTCAGCACCGCGCTGCTCTTGCCCGCGGCGGGATTGCCGATCACGATGTACCACGGCAACTCGTACAGCGCCGAGCCGCCCGAAACCTGACCGATCTTCGAGGTCTTGATGGTCTTGACCGCGTCGACGAGGCGCGTGCGCAGCACGTCGAGTTCGGCCTGGCGCGCGGGCGTGGGCGCGGGGCCGCTTTCCGCCTGCTTCTCGGCCTGCTGTTCGAGCATTTCGCCGAGCTTGTTGTTCGCGCGGCGCGCGCGCAGGCGGCGCACCGCCCACACCAGCAGCCACAGCGCGACGATCGCGCCGAGTGCGATCGCAGGCCACATCGGGTCGATCTGCAAGGTATCCGCGCCGATGAATAAAACAGCAGCGAGCGCGAGCAAGCCGATGATCGAGAGCGTGCGTGTGTGGGTCAACACGTTGAGAATGCGTCGCATAGGCCGTTCAGGTCTTGATGAGATGTGTTGTGGCGCGTGGTGTGGCAGGCAGCGCGGCGCGCGTATGGCATTTGAAATAAAGCGAAAGCATTTTCAGGTGACAGCGAAAAAGGCTGAATTGTCAAATCGACACTGACCGCTGCCGATCACGGATGGCCCAATGCCGATATGCTCGCGGAATTGCCGCTCTTCGCCAGAGAAATTGATTGAACGCCCCATTGTCAACCCTTTTAACCTTCTTTATTACCTGCTTCGCCTTAATGACCACGCCCGAGGACGAAGCCCGGTTTGTGATATTCGACGTGCCCGAGATCCATCAATTTCCAGCGGCCGCCCCATGTCAGCCCGACCTGTTCGGCCGTCTGTCCGTATAACTGATAGCCGCGCATGGCCCAGGGATCTTTTTCTGAAATGACGAGCTTGCCTTCGCGCAAAAACGCGTTGTCCGCGGCAAGGCCGTATTGGTGATAGCTCTGGAATGCTGCGGCATTGGTGACGTTGCCCCCCATTTGCGCGAGCCGGTTTTGCCGCTCCGGACTGCGATAACCTTCCAGCAAAGCCATTTCGTACCCGTACTGCTCGTGCATGATTTTGTAAACGAGCAATAAACGCGTTCTGAAATCGGCATCGAGCAAATTCCAGTCGCGGCTCGCGTCTTTTAGCGCGGGCCGAATCTGCTCGACTTCCCGCGTTGCGAATACCTCGGGAGGCAGCGGCGGCGGGGGCACGAGCTGTTCGCCGTTCAATAACGCAGCAATTTTCTCGTCCGGAACCCGTGCGGTGTCATCGAATTGGAATAATTGCCGGCCGCGTAATGCCAATGCCACCAATGGCGGCGTCGCAAGAATACCCGCGGTGGTAAAAATCAGCAAGCGCCGCTTTGCCAGTAAGTTTTGCATATCGACTACGGTCGATTGCGAAATTTTTGCCGAGCGTACTAATTGACCACGAGCGCGCGTTGCGCGACGCGATGCCCCGCGCATAACGCGGCCATGAATAGCGAGTGCCGCGCCTAATAAATAGGCACGCACCGGCGGCAATAGCAGCATTGCGGCGATTACGACGGCAACGGCGAAATAGGCGAGAAGTACTACGGCAATCAAAGGCGACCCCGGAAATTGGAAACAATTGTATTTTGTAATGCTTGCTCTTAGAATCAGGCCTGCTCGAAGACGAGCCGGAACGGTATTATCACGGCGAAATAATCCAGGATTCAATGAGACAGTGAATGAGTGCGCCGGAAAGTTCGAATTCCAAAGCCCCGCCCAGCCTGTTATCCGATAAGGCTAAAGGCGCCGATGGCAATGGTTCGCGAATTCTCGCGAACCTCGAAGGCCGCGTCGCGCCGCCTACGGATAATCCACGCCGGTCGAAAACGCCGCTCGTGCTGGTTGCCTTGCTGGTGATCGCGGCTGGCGGCTGGGCCGCGTGGCATATGCAGCAGCGCACGCAAAGCGCGTCGTTGGCTTCGGCCACGCCGGCCAACGTCGAGAAAGCGGCCGCCGCCGCGAGCGGTGCGCCGCCAGTCGTCGCGAAGGTCGAGGCGCCGGCTGCGGCGTCGTCGCAAGCGGCGACGATCGTGGCCGACGATAGCGACGGCAAAGCCGCGGCGGCGTCCGCCGCAACGCCCGCTAGCAGCGACGAAAACCGCTTGTCCCGCGCGCTCGCCGAGGGTGCGGAACCGAGCAGCGCGTCGGCATTGGTTGCATCGGCATCGGCAGCCTCCGCCGCCAGCGTGCCGGCGGCGAAGCACGGCAAGAACGCCACGGCTGTCGCCAGCAACGCGAAGCACGAGACGGCGGCCCACGGCAAGAAGGAAAGCGCGGCGGCGAGTACGAGCAATCATCGCGAGAGCACATCGGGCACGGTCGCGCAGTCGAAGAAATCACGCAGCGGTAGCGCTTCGAAAGACGATTCGGATGCGGATCTGTTGGCGGCGCTCGTTGCGCGGACCAAACCGGCGGACGCGAAGGCGGCCGGCGGCAACACGGCCACCAAGGTCAGCGCATCGGCTGCGCCCGGCAACGCGAAGCTCGCCGAGCGCGTGAAAGAGTGCGGGCAGCGCGGCTTTTTCGAAGACCAGTTGTGCCGCTGGCGCGTGTGCGATGGTCATTGGGGTAAAGACCCCGCGTGCCCCGGCTCGTCGGCACAGGCTCGTCAGCCTTGATTTCAGATCGCCTTCACGGCGAGGCAGCGCGTCGAGCAGCACGATGACGCCTGCCGTCTTATCGCCACGCTGATTCCACGAATCACGCCGCGAACATGATGATTCTGCTTCGCTAGTTTTGCGCCTATGATGGCCTCCTCATTCCGGCAGCGCAGCACAGCGCTAAAACAAGGAGGCATCAGTGAAGCGACTTCTCCTGGCATCGACATGGCTGGCAACCGTGGCGACCGTCTTGTCCATCTCGGCATGTGGCGGCGGTCATCTCAATCTGCCCGCCGACCCTCCCAAGGTCATTATCGACAGCGACTACAACACACTGAGCGACGACGGTCAGCTCGGCGTGATGGCCGCGCAATTGCAGGCGCAAGGTTCGCTGAAAGTACTCGGCATTACGGTCGTCTCCGGCAATCAATGGTTGAAGCAGGGTGTGGCGGATGCGTTAAAATCCGTCGAGCGCCTCGGCGTTGAAAATCAGATCGGCGTGTACGCCGGCGCCAACCGCGCTTTGTCGCATGACTTCCCGACCATTCAGGCTGAACTGGCGCAATTCCCCGGCGGCGACGGTTATCTCGGCGCATGGGGCACACCCGAGCCGCAATCGGATAGCGACCTCGTCGCGCCGCCGGACGGCTTCGCCACGCATACGAAAGTGCAGGGCAAAAGCGCGGTGGATTTCATCGTCGATTCGGTCAAGCAGTATCCCGGTCAGGTGACGATCCTGGCGATCGGGCCGCTGACCAATATCGCGCTCGCCACCCGCCAGCATCCGGAGATCATTCCGCTGATCAAGCAGATCGTCTACATGGGCGGGGCGATCGACGTGCCGGGCAACACCACGCCGACAGCGGAATTCAACTGGTGGTTCGATCCCGAAGCGGCGAAAACCGTGTTGCGTTTGCCGATCAAGCAGGTGGTGATTCCGCTCGACGTGACGGATACCGTCAAGATGGACAAGGCGCTTTACGATCGTGTCGCGCACGATCCCACGAAGCAGACCATCATCACGCAGTTGTTCAAAACGTTGAACGGTTACGGCTTCGACGGCAAGAACGGTTTCGAGACCAACCCGAATTACACGACGAACATCTGGGACACGCTGACGCTCGCGTATCTGATGCGCCCGTCGTTCGCGACGCAGACAGTGGAGGAGTGGTTGGACGTGGACACGAGTTTCGGCGCCAATGACGGCAAGTCCACGGGTTACACGAGTTCGCCGCCGGCGGGTTTGCAAAAGATGACGATCGTCAAACGCTTCGACAATCCGAACTTTTTCAACTTCTACGTCGATCTGCTGACGCGGCCGGTGCCGGTCACACTACGGAACTGACGCACCTGTCGCGGCGTTGCGAACGGTCTGCACGAAACCGCCTCAGGCGGGATGCAGGCCGCGCAACAACTGACGCACGCGCGAGAGATCCTGATCGACGTGCTCCGTTTTCTCGAACAACTCCGCGAGCCAGTCGACGAACGCGCGCACGCGCGGCGACACGCGGCGGTTCTTCACGAACGCGACCGAGACCGGCATCGGCACGGGTTTCCATTGCGGCAGTACTTCGCGCAGCAGTCCCGAATCCAGGTACGGTTGCGCGGCGATCCGCGCCGGCTGAATCAGGCCGAGACCTTGCAGTCCGCAGGTGAGATAGGCCTGTTCGTCGCTGACCTTGACGAAGCCGCTCACCTTGACCGTTTGCGCCTCGCCGTTCACCTCGAA
Organism: Paraburkholderia terricola; assembly: GCF_003330825.1. Lineage (NCBI taxonomy): Bacteria > Pseudomonadati > Pseudomonadota > Betaproteobacteria > Burkholderiales > Burkholderiaceae > Paraburkholderia > Paraburkholderia terricola. The sequence goes on along the minus strand of NZ_CP024942.1, from coordinate 25,649 downwards.
GTCGAAGTCGACTTCGCGACCGTTATGCGGCGACATGCAATTGACCGCGAGATGTCCGCGCAGATCGTCCAGATCGGTGGGTGTGCCGTGGCGCTCCAGATAGGCAGGGCTCGCGCAGGTCACGTGTTCGAGGGTTCCCAACTGCCGCGCGACCAGATTCGAATCGGGCAATTCGCCTAGCTGGATGCTGCAGTCGATTGCGTCCGAGATCAGGTCCACTGTGCGGGGGCTGATGCCGATGGCGAGATCGAGATTCGGGTAACGCGTGTGGAAGTCGTCGAGTGCCGGCAGCACGATGGCGTTCGCGACCGCGTTGGGCATTTCGATGCGCAGACGGCCTGTGAGGTTGTCGGTTGCGTGGCGGATGCTCGCTTCCATGTCGTCGATGTCGGCGAGGATTTGCGCGCAGCGCTCGTAGTAGGCCGCGCCTTCTGGGGTGACGCTCAGACGCCGCGTCGTGCGGGCGAGGAGCGCCGTGCCGAGCAGGGCTTCCAGATTCTGGACGATGGTGGTCGCCGTCGCGCGCGGGATGTTTAATGACTCCGCTGCGCGGGTGAAGCTGTTGGTGTCCACGATTCGGATGAATGTGCGCATGGCGGTTATTCTGTCGATCATGGTGGGCTCCTGGTGTTAGGTGTTTGGTTTTTTTTGCCTGTGCGGCGCTATTCGTTGGTTGCCTTGGGTTTTGGCCTTTCCTTGTGGTCTTAGTGGTCTATTGGCGTTGCCCCTGTGCGGGGCAATGCTCTCAACTTAAGCCTCAAAGAGCTTGTAAACGAGGCATTGCCCCTGTAAACTTCATCGCATAACTCACTGATAAATCAACGATATGAACTCAAATACCAGCGTCCTCGCGGCTTCTGGCTGAGTTCTCCGATTTCCTGCTCGATCCGGCGCTCGCCGATCGCGTGCGTCGTTCTCCCACTGCCTTTACCCGCAATCGCACACTGACCTTGCCGCGCATGGCCGCGCTGATGATGTCCGGCATGTGCGCCAGTGTGCAGGCCGAACTTGACGCGCTATTCGGCGCACTGGGAAGCAGCGGCGGGCGCACCCGCGCTGTCAGCGCACAGGCCTTCAGCAAGGCGCGACGGGGAGTGTCTGCCGAACTGTTCGAACTGGCCCGCGCCCGCCTGATCTCGCTGGCCCAACCCCATATCGATTCGATGCGCTGGCACGGCCTGAGGCTGGTCGCCGCTGACGGTAGCCGCCTGCGTGTGGGCACGCGTCGCGGCCATGAACTGCGCGCCGATCACTACGCGTTTGCGCTGTTCCTGCCGGGTTCCGAACTGACCCTGCACGCTGCACTTCATCCCGCCGACGGCGGCGAGCGGCAGATGCTGTTCGAAGCCCTCGATGTACTGCAACCGCATACCGACCTGCTGCTGCTCGATCGCGGCTATATCGGCAACGCGATGGTGGCGGCGCTCGCACAGCGCGAAATCCCGTTCTGCATGCGCGTCGATGCGCGTAACTGGAAATGCGTCAGCGCCTTTACCCGCAGCGGTAAAGCCGAGCATGTGGTGACACTGGAAGCGCCCAGCGAACCGGATGCCCGCGCCTATGAACTGGCGCGTACGCCCACGACTGTGCGCCTGATCCGCGACGTCACGCCGGGCGGTCGCGTGCGTGTGCTGATGACCTCGCTGCTCGATGGCGGGCGTTATCCGGCGGCATCGTTCGGCGCGCTCTATCACCAGCGCTGGCGGGTCGAGGAAGCATTCAAACGACTCAAGCACCGGCTGCGGCTGGAAGCCGTCACAGGCCTCGATTACCTGGCGTTACAGCAGGACTTCGGCGCAAAAATCCTCGCCGACAACCTGTGCACACTGCTCAGCGATCTCGATGCGCCGCACGACGACAGACATGCCAGCCGTCCTAACCGGGTGTATGCACTGGGCGCACTCAAGCCCATCCTCGGCGCGTGTCTTCTGCGCATCCAGCGCTGTCTGGACGGCCTCGCCGGTGTGCTGGAAATGATCCACCAGACCCGATGCCGGATACAGCCCTCACGCTCCTATCCAAGACCACCCAGAAAAGCCAAGCCCCACTTCCATCTCGCGTACAAACTCGCTTGATGCAGCGGGGCTTAAGTTGAGAGCATTGCTGTGCGGGGCGGCATCTACTTTTCTTTGCCGGCCGCAAAGAAAAGTAGGCAAAAGAAAGCGGCTCACACCGCTAACTCTTAAACGGGTCCCTCGCTTGGAGGAGGTAGTGGTGCATCTGGAATCGGTGCTCTCGCGCATTCCGCGCGAGTGACAAGGCAGTCGTACTTCCGGCGGCGCTGCGCGCGCCGAAGCGGTACTTCCCCCTTCGTTTACGGCGTGTCGCCGAGGCGAAGCCGACGGCCCCCACGGCGCGAGAATGACCGCTGTTTTCGCTGTTTTCCCCGGCAGACCCATCCGCGACGCACGCAGTGCGGAGTGGGAACTGATGATGGCTTTGTCACTGATGCGGAGTGTGCGAGTGCACGGATTCCAGATGTGCCACTGCCCCCTCCGAGCGAGGGACCCGCTTCAGAATTAGCGGTGTGAGCCGCTTTCTTTTGCCTACTTTTCTTTGCGGCCGGCAAAGAAAAGTAGGTGCCGCCCCGCACAGCAATGCTCTCAACTTAAGCCTCAAAGAGCTTGTAAACGAGGCATTGCCCCTGTAAACTTCATCGCATAACTCACTGATAAATCAACGATATGAACTCAAATACCAGCGTCCTCGCGGCTTCTGGCTGAGTTCTCCGATTTCCTGCTCGATCCGGCGCTCGCCGATCGCGTGCGTCGTTCTCCCACTGCCTTTACCCGCAATCGCACACTGACCTTGCCGCGCATGGCCGCGCTGATGATGTCCGGCATGTGCGCCAGTGTGCAGGCCGAACTTGACGCGCTATTCGGCGCACTGGGAAGCAGCGGCGGGCGCACCCGCGCTGTCAGCGCACAGGCCTTCAGCAAGGCGCGACGGGGAGTGTCTGCCGAACTGTTCGAACTGGCCCGCGCCCGCCTGATCTCGCTGGCCCAACCCCATATCGATTCGATGCGCTGGCACGGCCTGAGGCTGGTCGCCGCTGACGGTAGCCGCCTGCGTGTGGGCACGCGTCGCGGCCATGAACTGCGCGCCGATCACTACGCGTTTGCGCTGTTCCTGCCGGGTTCCGAACTGACCCTGCACGCTGCACTTCATCCCGCCGACGGCGGCGAGCGGCAGATGCTGTTCGAAGCCCTCGATGTACTGCAACCGCATACCGACCTGCTGCTGCTCGATCGCGGCTATATCGGCAACGCGATGGTGGCGGCGCTCGCACAGCGCGAAATCCCGTTCTGCATGCGCGTCGATGCGCGTAACTGGAAATGCGTCAGCGCCTTTACCCGCAGCGGTAAAGCCGAGCATGTGGTGACACTGGAAGCGCCCAGCGAACCGGATGCCCGCGCCTATGAACTGGCGCGTACGCCCACGACTGTGCGCCTGATCCGCGACGTCACGCCGGGCGGTCGCGTGCGTGTGCTGATGACCTCGCTGCTCGATGGCGGGCGTTATCCGGCGGCATCGTTCGGCGCGCTCTATCACCAGCGCTGGCGGGTCGAGGAAGCATTCAAACGACTCAAGCACCGGCTGCGGCTGGAAGCCGTCACAGGCCTCGATTACCTGGCGTTACAGCAGGACTTCGGCGCAAAAATCCTCGCCGACAACCTGTGCACACTGCTCAGCGATCTCGATGCGCCGCACGACGACAGACATGCCAGCCGTCCTAACCGGGTGTATGCACTGGGCGCACTCAAGCCCATCCTCGGCGCGTGTCTTCTGCGCATCCAGCGCTGTCTGGACGGCCTCGCCGGTGTGCTGGAAATGATCCACCAGACCCGATGCCGGATACAGCCCTCACGCTCCTATCCAAGACCACCCAGAAAAGCCAAGCCCCACTTCCATCTCGCGTACAAACTCGCTTGATGCAGCGGGGCTTAAGTTGAGAGCATTGCCCCGCACAGGGGCAACACTAATAGACCACTAAGACCACAAGGAAAGGCCAACGGCACCAAGCAGCACAACCCAAAGCGCCGCGCAGGCCAAAAAAACACTCACTTCCGCAAGGAATCCAGATCGACAACAAACCGATACTTAACATCGCTCTTAAGCATCCGTTCATAAGCCTCATTAATCCCCTGCATGGGAATCACCTCGATATCAGAAGTGATCCCGTGCTCGCCGCAGAAATCCAGCATCTCCTGCGTCTCGGCAATACCGCCAATCAGCGACCCGGCCAAACGCCGACGCTTGAAAATCAGATTGAACACCTGCGGCGACGGATGATCGTGCTCGGGCGCACCGACCAACGTCATGGTCCCATCCCGCTTCAGCAGATTCAAAAACGGATTCAGATCGTGCTGCGCGGCAACGGTATTCAGAATCAAATCGAAGCTGTTCAAATGCGCTTCCATCTCTTCCTGATTCTTCGAGATCACCACTTCATGCGCGCCGAGCCGCTTCGCATCCTCGATCTTCGACGGCGAAGTCGTGAACAACACCACATGTGCGCCCATCGCGCGTGCGAGCTTCACGCCCATGTGGCCCAAACCGCCGAGGCCCACAATGCCGACCTTCTTGCCAGGACCAGCGCCCCACGTGCGCAGCGGCGAGTACGTCGTGATGCCCGCGCACAGCAACGGCGCGACACCCGCCGGGTCGAGATTGTCCGGCACGCGCAGCGTGAATTCCTCGTCGACGACGAGTTGCGTCGAATAACCGCCGTAAGTGATCTGGCCGTCCACACGGTCCACACCGTTGTAGGTGCCGACAAAACCGTTCTCGCAGTACTGCTCGAGTCCTTCCTCGCAACTCGCGCACGTGCGGCACGAATCGACAAGGCAGCCCACGCCGACCAGATCGCCTACCTTGTACTTCGTCACGTCCGGGCCAACGGCAGTCACGCGGCCGACGATCTCATGGCCCGGCACGACCGGGAACACCGTGTTCTTCCATTCATTGCGCGCCTGGTGCAAATCGGAATGGCACACGCCGCAAAACAGTACTTCCATCTGCACGTCGTGGGCGCGCAGTGCGCGGCGCTGGAATTCGAATGGGGCGAGCGGCGCGGTGGCGTCGGTCGCTGCATAGGCATACGTCGTGCTCATGAGTAGCTCCAGCAAAGGGGTGGTGATGTCGCAAGGCCGCCGGCGATGGGCGACGCGCGTCGCCGATGCGGCCGAACCTTGTGATGAACCGGGATCACGGCGCCGGCAGGGCTGCCGAATTCGCCGAAGCAGTGAATCGACAACCGGGCCCGGCGCAGCGCGGAGAAAAGTGATCCGGCAGGGTTCCCATGATAGAAGCCGGGCACGAGGCGGGGAATACCTGAATGTCTTGAAGATTTGCCTAAAACTCCTGACAAGGAGCGCGGTAGTCCGTTTGATGCTAGATTTCAAGCATTATTCTCTTGCACGTCACTATACCGTCATGCCAGCTCCCTCAGTAGAACCCCTTTCGGCCGATGCCGCCCAGCAGCGTCTGATCGAATTGTTCGATGTGCTCGCGCCCAATCCGGGCTTCACCCGCACGAGTCTCGAAGGCGTCAACCTGATGCGCGCGAATCATCCGCTGCCGCGCATGCCGGTGATGTACGAGCCGAGCATCGTGATCGTCTGTCAGGGCCGCAAGCGCGGTTATCTCGGCGACCAGGTGTTTCAGTACGACGCGCAACAGTACCTCGTGCTTTCGGTGCCGCTGCCGTTCGAATGCGAGACCGAGGCCAGTCCGGAAGCGCCGTTTCTCGCGATCTCGGTGCGCGTCGATCTGACCATGGTGGCCGAGTTGCTGATGGCGCTGAACGAAACCCAAGGCGCCACGCGAAACGAACCGGCCGGCATTTATTCGACGCCGCTCGACCCGGCGCTGTGCAATGCGGTGCAGCGTCTGATGGATGCGTTGGCTTCGCCGCTCGACGCGCGCATACTCGCGCCCGGCGTGGTCCGCGAAATCTGTTATCGCGTGCTGACCGGCGAGCAGGGCGATGCGATTCGCGCGGCGCTCACGCATCAGAATCACTTCGGCCGTATCGCGAAGGCACTGCGACGCATTCATGCGGACTACCACGGGCAACTCGACGTCGATACGCTCGCCTCCGAGGCAGGCATGAGCCTCGCGGTGTTTCATGCGCAGTTCAAGGCGGTGACGTCCACCTCGCCGATGCAATACGTGAAGACCACGCGTTTGCATCACGCGCGTTTGCTGATGGTGCAGGACGGTTTGAATGCGGGCGCGGCCGCGGCGCGCGTCGGTTATGAAAGCGCGTCGCAATTCAGCCGCGAGTTCAAGCGGCTGTTCGGCCTGAGCCCGGTCGATGAGGTCAAGCGCATGCGCACCATCTACGATGCCCCGACGCCGCGCGTGGTGAAGCCGGTCGCGCGTTACGTGACGGCCGTATAAGCGTTCATTCCCGCGGCGAACGCTATAAACCGCTGAACCAGTTGTAGCCCTGATCTTCCCAATAGCCGCCGGGGTTCGTGTTGGTGACGAAGATCGCGGCGATATGCTTCGGATTCTTGAAGCCGAGTTTGGTCGGCACGCGCAGCTTGAGCGGATAGCCGTATTTCGCGGGCAGCGGCGCGTCGCGGAAATCGAGCGTGAGCTGTGTTTGCGGATGCAGCGCGGTCGCCATGTCGAGGCTCGAGTAATACCGATCCGCGCATTTGAAGCCGACATAGCGGGCGCTCAGATCGGCGCCGACGCGTTCCAGAAACGTGCGAAACGGCACGCCGCGCCATTGGCCGATCGCGCTCCATCCTTCTATGCAGATATGGCGCGTGATCTGCGAAGTCTGCGGCAATGCGCGCAGTTGATCGAGATTCCACGTGCGCTTGTCGGACACGAGGCCCGACACTTCCAGCCGATACGTCGAGCCGTCGATGTCCGGCGCGTCGAACTCGGGATAGAACGCGTTGAACGGAAACGGGTCGGTGATCTCGCTCGCCGCGTAGGTCGGCGCGAGCTTGTTGCGGTCGAATAGCCAGCCCTGCACGCGATCGTTCCAGCGCGACATCGCCCACAGCACCTTGTCGACCGAATCGCCGTCCTGCATGTTGCAGCCCGAGAGCATCGCGAGCGCGCCGATCGACAGTGACGAACGCAAGAACAGACGCCGCTGCAGGCGCTCGATTTGCGGCTGGTGATCCGCGAGGACGATGCGGGGTTTGTCCGCGTCGGTGGGTTTGGATGCGCTCATGCGCGATCTCCTTCTTGTGCGCAATGTCTCGCGCGACCGGTCAACATCGGCGGCAAAGTGCGCGGCACCAGCAGCACCAGCGCCAGATGCACGACGACGAAACCGACCACGCCCGCCATCGCGACGAAGTGCACCCGCCGCGCGAAATCGAAGCCGCCGAGCACCGCGGTGAGCCACGAGAACTGCACCGGTTTCCAGATCGACAATCCCGACGCGACCAGCACCACGCCGAGGAACAACACGAGCAGATAGAGCGCGCGCTGCACCGCGTTGTATTGGCCGGTATCGTGCGGCAGCTTGAATCGCAGCGCTAATGCCGCATCGTGCACGACATCGCGCGGACGGACCGGCAACAGCTTGCGGCGAAAATGCCCACGTCCGATGCCGTACGCGAGATACAGCAAGCCGTTCGCGCACAGCAGCCACATGGCCGCGAAATGCCATGCAATCGACCCGCCGAGCCAGCCGCCCACCGTCGCCCAGACGGGAAACCTGAACGGGAAAATGGGCGACGCGTTATAGATCGCCCAGCCGCTCATCACCATGCAGACCATCGCAAACGCATTGATCCAGTGCGTGATGCGGACGACGAGCGGGTGAACGACCAGGCGCGCTTTGGCTTCAGTCATGGCGGGCATCATGAGACGAATAGGGAGCGGGAAAGCCGCGTTGCCGAACAACGCGACCGCCGGCGTAGCCGAGGCAAGGCTGAACAGGCGCCGTATTACATCGGCGGCGTCACGCCATGCACGCCTGCCGAGATGAAGTTCGCCGCCATCGTGCCGTCGGCTTCCTTGTGTGCGAACAGCACGACCTTCGCGCCCGGCACCAGCAAGGAGCGGTCGCCCGGTTGCAGGCTGACGATGGGCACATCCTGCGGAATCACGATCTTCTTCTCGCCGTCCTTGTACTTGACGGTGATCGTGCGGCCGTTGCTGACCACGAGCGAGCCGACCGTGCCGTTCGTCATCGTGCTGTTCGAGCCGAGATCCCAGGGGCGAAAGCCTTCGCCGGCGCCGCGCATGCTCGGCGGAAACACGTGCACTTCGAGCGCTTTCAGCGTGCCGTCGGGTTGCGGGATCGCAGCGGTGCCGACATAGCTGTCCGCTTTGATGTCGTTCACGTCCGCGATCGTGACGCCGCGAATCGGTGTGTCCTTGGGCAACTTCACGTCGACGTCCTTGCCGTCGCGCGTATGCACCTTCAGCAGATCGCCCGTGAGCGAGGTCACCGTGCCGCGCACGCCGGTGGGCATGGCGTTCTGCGCATGGGCGGCGGTTCCCGTGGCGAGCAGGGCGGCGGCGAGTGCGGGGGCGATGAAGGCGCGCAGCATGCGCGCTGAAACGATGTTCATGGATCGGCTCCAGGTGGTGAACGATAACGCCCAGATTAAGCGCGCGATCGGCTCCGCGGAATGACATATGAATGACAAAAACGTAATGAACGGCGCGCCGCGGCCACGTAGAATGGCCGGCATATCCACGTCCTGGGCTTCAGCGAAAACGCACATTGAAGCCCGAACGCAAGTCCGAGTTGGAGCGCCAAGCGTCATGAGCATTCTCGTCATCGAAGACGACCCGAAAACCGGCGACTACCTGAAAAAAGGTCTGCGTGAAAGCGGCTACGCGGTCGATCTCGCGCGCACCGGCACGGATGGTTTGCACATGGCGCTGGAGCACGCTTACGATCTCGTGGTGCTCGACGTGATGCTGCCGGGCATCGACGGCTGGGAAATCATGCGCACACTGCGCGCGCGGCGCGATCTGCCGGTCATTTTCCTGACCGCGCGCGATCACGTGAGCGATCGCATTCGCGGCCTCGAACTCGGCGCGGACGATTATCTCGTCAAGCCCTTTTCGTTTACCGAACTCGTGTTGCGCATCCGCACGCTGCTGCGCCGCGGCGTGATCCGCGAGCGCGACGTGTTCGAGATCGCCGACCTGAAGCTCGACGTTCTGCGCCGCAAGGTGACGCGCGAAGGCATCGAGATTCCCCTGACCAACAAGGAATTCATGCTGCTGCATCTGCTGGTGCGGCGCCAGGGCGAGGCGCTGTCGCGCACGCAGATCGCCTCGGAAGTGTGGGACATGAATTTCGACAGCGACACCAATGTGGTCGACGTGGCGATCAAGCGGCTGCGCGCGAAAGTGGACCATCCGTTCGAAAAGAAGCTGATTCATACCGTGCGCAGTATTGGCTACACGTTTGGCGACGGCTCATGAAACTCTGGACCGAGCGTTCGTTGACGGTTCGCACCACGCTGCTGTTCGCGTTGATCGCGTGCGTGGTGATCGGCGCGCTCGGCGCGTATTTCTATCGCTCGGCCGAACTGTCGCTGCAGCGTCGCGCCGACGTGGTGCTCAGCGGGCGCGTCGAGCATTTCAGCCGCATCGTGCACGATCTGTATTCGGTCAGCGATCTGAAGAGCCGGCCTTTATTGTTCGAGACCATGCTCGGCGCGGAGCAGGACGTGCTGCTGTTTCGCCGCCCAGGCGAGCCGCCGTTTATCGACGTGAATCCGGCGAACGTGGCGGTGCCCGCGTTGCAAGCCGCAAAAGGCGGCCGCTTGCCGACCTTCGCGGACATCCGGCAGACCCGTTTGCCGGACGGCGTGCCCGTGCATTGGGCGATCGCTAGCGCGAGAGCGCGCGAGGACGGCACCGAAGTCGAGGTGATCGCCGCGCACCCGATGACTCAGGAAGTGCGCATGCTGGCCGCGTATCGCGATCGCATCCTGCTGGCCACGCTGATCGGCATGCTGGCCGCGACGCTGCTCGCTTACTGCGTGCTGCGCCGCGCGTTGCGGCCGGTGCGCGAGATCGCCACGCGAGCGGCGCAGATCAGTCCGGCGAGTCTGTCCGTGCGGCTCGACAGCGAGGCGGCGCCGGTCGAATTGCGCCAGCTCACGCAAGCGTTCAACGCGATGCTCGACCGTCTTGCCGACGGCTATCAGCGCCTGTCGCAGTTCTCCGCCGACCTGGCGCATGAGATTCGCACGCCCGTTGGCGCATTGATCGGGCAGAGCCAGGTGACGCTCGCCAAGCCGCGCGAGCCGGAGGAATATCAGCAGGTACTCGAATCGAATCTGGAGGAACTGAACCGCTTGAGCCACATCGCGGAGAACATTCTGTTTCTTGCGCATGCGGATCATGCGGCGCTGTGCATCGAACGCGAGCCGGTCGATTTGCGCGGCGAACTCACCCGAATCGCGGACTATTTCGAAGGACTCGCCGACGAGCGCGGCATGCGCTTCGAAGTGGTTGCTGAAGGCGCGGCAGCGGTCGACCCGATGCTATGCCGCCGCGCGATCAACAATCTGGTCGTCAACGCGGTGCGTTATGGCGCGTGCGATACGGTCATACGCTTGCGCGGCATGGAGGACGAAAAGGGCGCAACCGTGGTGGTCGAAAACGACGGCGAGCCGATTCCGCAATCGCAGCTAAACCGTCTGTTCGATCGCTTCTATCGCGCGGATGCGGCGCGCAGCGAGTTCACCGAATCGAGCGGACTGGGGCTCGCGATCGTCAGGGCGATCATGCATCTGCATGGCGGCACGGCGCGCGTGGTGTGTCCGGTGCCCGGTGTAGTGCGCTTCGAATTGCATTTTCCGCGCGCGTGATGCGGGGCTGCGCCAGCGCGCGCGACGGCGGTTCGAATTTCAGAGCCGCCGCTTCAGACCTTCTTCAAACCTTCTTCAAACCTTCTTCAGATACGCGGCTTTCAGCATGAAGCTGCCCGCGTCCATCTTGCAGTCCACTTCGTGATCGCCGCCGACGAGGCGAATGCTCTTCACCTTGGTGCCCATTTTCAGCGTGATCGACGAGCCTTTCACTTTCAGGTCCTTGATCAGCACCACGGCGTCGCCGTCGGCGAGCGGGTTGCCGTTGGCGTCCTTCACGACGCGTTCGTCGCTGTCGTCAGCGGACGCGGCGGCGTTCATCGGCCACTCGTGCGCGCAATCCGGGCAGACGTAGTTCTCGCCGTCCGGGTAAGTGTTTTCCATCGCGCATTGCGGGCAGGCGGGAATTGTCGACATGATGTTGTTTCCGGATCGCGGATCGCCGCGGGTGATGTCCAAGGCCGCGAGTATAGCCGACGCGCGCCGGGCGGCCCGCGGTCACGAGGCCTGCGGGCAGGGCGCCGCCGTTGCGCAAACAGGTAATGCGGATACCGGAATGATCGCGCAACTGGTTGCCGCGGCGGGCGGCGGATACGATGCAGGGCACTTCATCGCACACTTGGGAGAACCGCTGTGAAACGTTTCCATATCGCCCTCGCCGTGGCCGATCTCGACGCTTCGATCGACGATTACAGCCGCCGCCTCGCGCAGCCGCCCACGGCCGTCGTGCCCGGCCGTTACGCGATGTGGCGCACCGATCTGCTGAATTTTTCGATCAACCCAATGCCGGACAAAGCAGGAACACTGCGGCACCTCGGTTTCGAGGACGACGCGGTAGAGGGCTATTCGAGCAGCAAGGACGTCAACGGGCTCGAATGGGAGTGGTTTTCGGCCGACGAACAGGACCGGCGGATCGTCAGCACTTATGGCGAGGCGGTACGCACCGACAAGGGCTGAGCCGGGCTTCGACGCGCCAGGAGATCAACCGCCGCGCGCGTCGGCTGCCGGCTGATTCGCGTAGTGCAGGCGCTTCTCCTCGTACATCAACAGGTCGGCACGCTGCACGCCAGCTTCGAGCCGGTCGCCGCGCTGGCACGTCGCCGCGCCCATCGAAAAGCTCAATAGCGAGCCCGGATAAAACTGGTTGTTCATCTCGACCAACTGGCGGATCGCGTCGATCATCGCGGCGGCGCCGCGCTCGTCGGTGTCGGGCATCAGGATCGCGAACTCGTCTCCGCCGATGCGTGCGGCGTGAAAGGGCGGCTCCATGGCTTTCGCGAGCACTTCGCCCGCGCGCCGCAGCAGTGCATCGCCCGCCGCGTGGCCGAGCTGATCGTTCACGCGTTTCAGGCCGTTCAGATCGGCCATGATGATCGTCACCGGCCACGGACCCTTGCGTTCGAGCCGGTTCAGCTCGTCCACGTAGAACGAGCGGTTGCTGAGCTTGGTCAGCACGTCGTGCTTGCCGAGGAATTCCAGGTAGGCCTCGGCTTTCTTGCGCGCCGTGATGTCGGTGAGCGCCACCAGCACCAGGTCCCAGTTCTTTTCGTGCCCCGGCAGCACCGAGAACTGCAAATGCACGTGCACCTCGCTGCCGTCGAGCGAATAGTTGAGCACTTCGCGATGCTGGAACAGATTGCCGTCCCACAGGTCGAGCAACTGCTCGCGAAAGTGTGGGCGCATGTCGTCGCGAAAGACGTCGGCCAGCCGCGACAGCAGCGTCTTTTTGTCTGGCGCCGCGAACATGTCGAGCGTGTGCTGATTCACGTCGAGCACGTGGATTTCCTGCATGCAGCGTTCGACAAACTCGGGATGCACGTCGGTGAACACGCGAAAATCGGAAATGCCGGCTGCGCGGGCATCGTCGAGCAGACGCTTGACCGCGCTGAAATCTTCCACCCACAGCGACACCGGCGAATGTTCGAACAGCCCGCGCACGTACTGTTCGGCAACCGTCACGCGATGCCGCGCGCCTTCCAGCTCCGTGATGTCCTCGACCGAGACCAGCACGCGGTCCCAGCGCGCTTCGTGGCCGGGCAGCACGGCGCCCTTGAGCAACACGTCGAGCCGCCGGCCGCCGAGCGTGTAGTTGACCGTCTGGCTCGTGAATTGCGATTGACCCGCCCATAACTGGCACAGCTCTTCGAGATGGGTCTTGAGCATGTCGTCGCGGAACACCGAGGCGAGATTGGTGTTGAGCGCGTCGAAATCGGCGGCCTCGAATTGCGTCAGCGTTTTCTGATTGACCTTGACGATGCGAATGCTGTGCGCGCAGTCCGCGACGCGGCTCGGATCGGCGGCGAAGTGCGCGCGCAGATCGGTCACGCCCTCGGCTCGCCATGCGTCGAACAACGCGCGCACGCCGCTGAAGTCTTCGAGCCAGAGCGAAACGGGCGCGAGTTCGAACATCTCGGAGTCGTCGTTGGCGGACGCGGGGTCGCGCGGGAATGTATCCAGCATGAGAGCCTCGGGATCGGAATTGCCGCTATTTTAAGGCGGGTTCGGCGTCGGCTGAAAACAAAGCGGGAGCGTGAATCCTTTTTTTGCGCTGTTGGAGCGGGCAATACGACGGTTGCGCCACAGTGGACTTTAAACATGCCTTCAAACATGTCTCGCGCCGCGGTAGCGCGTTGGGCTCAACGCGCTTTTTAGCGCCTTGCTACACTCGCTGGTCGCATGCTTGTTCCACATGCCCTTCGCCCATGCCGTTAAGAAAAAGCGCCGCCATGAAGCCATCCCTGTTGATTCTGATTCATCTGAACGACGCGAGCCGCGCGAGTGTCGAGGCCGCTTTCGACGTCGTCTACGCGCCCGATTCCACCCGGCGCTCCGCCGCGATCGCCGCGCGCGGCGATACGATCCGCGCCGTGCTGACCAATGGCACGACCGGGCTGACGGCCGCCGAAATCGACCGGATGCCGCAACTGGAATTGATCAGCGCGCTTGGCGCCGGCTACGAAAACCTTGCCGTCGACCATGCCCGCTCGCGCGGCATCGTGCTCGTCAACGGCGCGGGCACCAACGACCATTGCGTGGCCGATCACGCGTTCGCGCTGCTGCTCGCGATCGTGCGCGACGTGCCGCAACTCGATCGGGCCACGCGCGACGGCATCTGGCGCGACACGCTGCCGATGCAGCCGAACGTGTCGGGCAAGCGGCTCGGCATCGTCGGGCTGGGCAACATCGGTGAAAAGGTCGCGCGGCGCGGCGCAGGGTTCGATATGGATATCGCGTATCACAACCGTAAGCCGCGTGAAGGCTCGGCGCGGCGCTACTTCGACAGCGTGGTGGCGCTCGCGCGATGGAGCGATTTTCTGGTGGTGGCGACGCCGGGGGGCGCGGGCACGCATCATCTGATCGGCAAGCCGGTGTTCGAGGCGCTCGGGCCGAACGGTTTCGTGGTCAACGTGTCGCGCGGCAGCGTGCTCGACACCGCCGCGCTGGCGCAGGCGCTCGTCGCACAGACGATTGCCGGCGCCGCGCTCGATGTCTACGAGAGCGAACCGCACCCGCCCGAGGCTTTGCTGACGTTGCGCAACGTGGTGCTGACGCCGCATGTCGGCGGCCGTTCGCCGGAGGCGATCACGGCTTCCGTCGATAACTTTCTGGCCAACGCCACGCGGCATTTTGCGGGCAAGGCCGTGCTGACGCCGATCTGAAAGCGCGCGGCACGCTTATCCGCATGCGCCGACTTCCCCGCACGCGGTACAGAAATCGCAGCCGTCTTTACGAATCACCGCGTTCGCGCCGCAAGAGCCGCATTTGCGCCCGAGCATGGTGTGCAGGCCTTGCCCGCCGCCCTCCTGGGTCAACGCGGTCAATGCGGCCGCGTCGGCTTCGCCGGGATGCGGGCGAATGCCGAAATCCGCCGACAAAGCCGTCTCCGCCTTCATTTGCCCACGCGGCAAGCGCGCCAGCATGCGCGAGGGCACCTGATTGCCCTCGGCATCGAGAAAGCCGCGCCGGTGCAGGATCTGCTGGATCGCAAACGCGAGCGCGGCGACTTCCGAATCGTGCCAGCGCGGCGTGCGGTGGCCGTCGAGCCGCTGCACTTCACCGAGCCGCACCTGGCCACGATCCCACGATACCTTGCGCATATCCTGCAGGTTGCGCGCGACAAAACCGCCGCGCGCGGCGAGCGACAGCGAACGCATGGTCGCCGTGATCCATTGCTGCGATTCGTCGCGCTGGCCGGTCGGAATGAAGAACTCGATCGGACGCTCGATCGTGACGTCTTCGCCGCCGAGACGCCCCGTGACCTCGATGAACGAGACCGCGACGTACAGCGATTTTTTCCCGGCCTGGGTCAGATACTCGACCTTCTCGATGATCGCCGGCAATTCACCCTTCGGACGATGGTCGATTGCGATGCGCAGCGGATCGAGGTCGGACTCGGCCAGCGTGTCGTCCGCTTGCGGCGGGCTGACGCTCAATACCGCGCCGAGCGTTTCGTTCGGCCGGTAAGTGGCGAGTCCCTTGAGACCGCTTTTCCATGCGTCGAAGTAGAGGCTTTCGAACGCGTCGAACGGATAGTCGGCGGGCACGTTCACCGTCTTCGAGATCGACGTGTCCACGTAGGGCTGCACGGCGGCCATCATGTCGAGGTGGTCGCGCGCCGACATTTCCAGCGCGCTGACGAAATAGTCCGGCAGCTTTTTGACGTCGCCGCCCAGTTCGCGATAGAGGCGATACGCGTAGTCCTCCACGTCGAACGATTCGCGGCTGCCGTCGGCCATGACCTTCATGCGCGTATAGGTCCACGAGAACGCGGGTTCGATGCCGTTCGACGCGTTGTCCGCGAACGCGAGGCTCACGGTGCCGGTCGGCGCGATCGACAGCAGATGGCTGTTGCGGATGCCGTCGCGGCGAATCGCCTGCTGGATGTCGTCGGGCAGGCGCGAGGCGAAGGTGCCCGGTTCCAGATAGCGCTTGGCGTCGAATAGCGGAAACGCGCCGCGCTCGCGCGCCAGGTCCGCCGACGCGCGATAGGCCTCGTCGCGCATCAGTTGCGCGATGCGCACCGCGAAGTCGCGGCCCTCCTGCGAGTTGTAGCGCAAGCCGAGCATCACGAGCGTGTCGCCCAGGCCCGTGAAGCCGACGCCGATGCGCCGCTTGGCGCGCGACTCGTCGTATTGCTGCGGCAGCGGCCAGAGCGTGACGTCGAGCACGTTGTCGAGAAAGCGGACCTGCGTGCGAGTGCGTTGGGCGAGCCCGTCCCAGTCGAAGGAAGGCTTGCGGCCTTTGATTTGCGCGAACGGATCGATCACGAAACGCGTGAGGTTCAGCGGTCCGAGATTGCAACAGCCATAGGCGGGCAGCGGTTGTTCGCCGCACGGGTTGGTGGCGCGGATCGTTTCGACGGCGCGCAGATTGTTGTCCTCGTTCATGCGCGAAATGAACACGATGCCGGGCTCCGCGACGTCGTAAGTGGAGCGCATGATGCGATCCCAGATCTCGCGGGCCGGGCGTTCGCTGTAGACCCACAAGCCGTCCTCGCGCTGCCGCACATCGCCCGCCGCGCGCAGCGCCGGCGACGGCTCGGCGCGATGAACGAGTTGCCAGGGCTGGTCTTCCTCGACGGCGCGCATGAATTCGTCGGTGACGCCGACCGAAACGTTGAAATTGTTCCAGCGGCCTTTCGAATGCTTCGCCTCGATGAACTCCAGCAGATCGGGGTGGTTGCAATCGAGCACGGCCATCTGCGCGCCGCGCCGCGAGCCCGCGCTTTCGACGGTGCGGCACGACGCATCGAACACGTCCATATAGCTGCACGGACCGGATGCCGACGAACTGGTGGTGCGAACGCGCGCGCCCTTGGGCCGGATCGCGGAAAAGTTGTAGCCGACTCCGCCGCCGCGCCGCATGGTTTCGGCGGCTTGCAGCAAGGCGACGTAGATGCCGGGCAGGCCCTGGTCGTCGACGCCTTGAATCGCGTCGCCGACCGGCTGCACGAAGCAATTGATGAGCGTGGCGGCGATGCCGGTGCCCGCCGCGCTCATGATGCGCCCGGCGCCGAGCGCGCCGTGCCGCAGATTGTCGGCAAAAAGGGCTTCCACCGATTCGCGCAGCGCTTCCGGTTCGGCCTGCGCCACGCCGTGGGCGACACGCTGGTAGACGTCGTCGGCGGATTGCTCGTCGCCTTTCGCGTATTTTTCGATCAGGACGTCGAGGGAGAACTGTTGCGGTGCAACCAGCGCAGCGGGGGATGCGGCCGGCGCGCGGGTATCCGGCGTGTCTTCTGCCATGTCATGCCCTCAAACGGCGCCGTGACGGGCACGGCGAGGTGGTGGAAATGCGGGTCACTATAGCGCCGTGCATGCGGCGGACAAATGACCTGGCGCAATGTGGAACCACCTTAACGCACGTGGCGAAGGGCTGCAATCGGGGGGAGTTTTTCACCCGCGGCGCGCGGCGGGTCGAGCGGTGCGCCCGGTTGCGCAGGGCGCCTGGGATAAACGGGGCAAACGAACGGGCCAAAACGATCGGCGACAAGACTAACGCGTCAAGCCTCGGCGAGTTCGCAGAACACTTCGGCGCAGATCATCGCGGAAGCGTTCGAAGGCGCGGGCCGTTCGGCCGGCTTGAACACCGCGTCGCCGCGGCGAATCTTGCGCCGCGTCACCGCGCACGTGCCGGACGTATGCGCGGATCTGCGCCGCCACCGTTGCTCGCCATAATGACATCGCCCCGGTTCGACCCAACGGATCACCACCGTCGTGTCGGAGCGCTCGAGAATCTCGATGCGTACGCCATTGGTACCGTCAAGGGGGATGGACTCCAGGGTCATCATCATCGGCTCCGTATTGTGGTGTGCCGAATGTAGTCCCGTGGGCGTGCGATAGCCATTGTGCCGCCGTTGAAACACTGTTCTCCAAACAGCAACAATGAAACTTGACATTCCGACTGTCTCGAAATGGCGGGGCTTCGCGAGGGATATCCAATATGAATTTCGGATAGGGCGATTTTTTGCAACGCAGTGTTGTTCCCCGTGAGACGAAAACGCCCGCCTGTAAAGGGCTGCGGCGCTTCCTTTAAGATGTGGTTTAGCGATGAGCGACCGCGCGACGCCAGTGTAATGGGTTTGTATTTTTCCGGTCGGCTCGCGCACACCCGCCGCATAACCAACGAGTTCACATGATTTCACGCCCACCCGTCCGGCCGGCCGTTTCTCCCGAAGCGCCGCAAACGCCTGGATCGCCCGAATCGCCCGACTCGCCGTCGCCGCCTGCTAGCGTGAAAAAGCAGAAGCCGGCCTCACTCGTGCTTTATGTCGGACTCGTGCTGCTGGCGTTGTGGGTCGTGCGCGATTTCATCGCGGTGGTCGCGTGGGCCGGCGTGATTGCGATCGCGCTGTGGCCGCTGTTGCGCAAGGTCGAGGGTAGCCGCTGGTTCACCGGCCGCACGACGCTGATCGCCGCGGCGCTGACGCTCGCGATCGCATTGCTGGTGGTGTTGCCGATCGGCATCGGCATCGCCCAGGCGTTGCGCGAGGCGCACGACGTCAACGAGTGGTTCAGGTTCGCGCAGGAAAACGGCATTGCGATGCCGGATTTCATTCAGCGTCTGCCGTTCGGCGTGCACCCGATATCGGCATGGTGGCAGGCCAATCTGGCTCAACCGCTGCGCGACTCCGCAGCGATGAAGGGTCTGCACAGCACCACGGTGATGACGCTGGGCCGCCATTTCGGCGCACGCGCGGTGCACGCGGTGATGGTGTTCGCGTTCATGCTGGTCACGCTGTTCGTGATTTTTCAGGCGGGGCCGCGCTTGTCGGGCTCGTTGATCAAAGGCGTGCGGCGCGCTTTCGGCGACGACGGCGCGCTGCTCGTGCAACGCATGGCCGCGGCGGTGCGCGGCACGGTGTCGGGATTGGTGGTGGTCGGACTGGGCGAGGGCGCGTTGCTGGGCGTCGCCTATTTCGTCACGGGCTTGCCGCATGTCGCGTTGCTCGCGCTCATCACCGCGATCGCCGCGATGTTGCCGTTCTGCGCGCCCATCACCTTTGGGCTCGCGGCCTTGTGGCTGTTTTCACAAGGCTCGGTGGCCGGGGCGGTCGGGTTGGTGGTGTTCGGGTCCGTCGTGGTGTTCGTCGCGGAGCATTTCGTGCGGCCGGTGCTGATCGGCAATTCGACGCGCCTGCCGTTCCTGCTGGTGCTGTTCGGCATTCTCGGCGGCGCGGAGACGTTCGGTTTGCTCGGGCTGTTCATCGGGCCCGCGCTCATGACCGTGCTGATGGTGTTGTGGACCGAGTTCGTGCAATAGCCAGCGCGCCGATTTCAGGCGCTGGTTTTGGGCACGAAACGGAAAAGAGCGGGAACAGGGCGCGAGGCTCGCGCGTGATCAGGGCCGCTGATTCGACGGATGGTCGTCCGCGGGCGGTTTCACGCAGCCGAGCGTGTATTTCAGCGCGGCCGGCAGCAGCGCGCGCCACACATCCCATGTGTGCCCGCCGTCGATGATGCGCAGCGCCGCCGGATTGCCCGCCATCCGAAGGTGCGTGTACAGCGATGAAGCCTCGGCCTGGATCGTGAGGTCGTCGTCGCCGGCGGCGATGAACATCGGCACGCGATACGGCCCGCTCAGGTAGCGCTCCCATTGCGCCGGATAATTGAGTTCATGCCACACCCGCGGATCGAACTGCCGCTCGCCGAACACGCCGACGCGGCGCGCGGCCGAACCGCGCGGCGGCTCGTTCGCATAGATCGCGGGGCTGAGCAGCAGCGCGCCGCAAAAGCGCTCGGGTTGCGTCATCGCGTAGCGCAACGCGCCGAAGCCGCCCATCGATACGCCGCCTATCATCCGTGCGCCACGCTGTGTGGAGACCGCGTAGTGCGTTTCGATCTCGGGCAGCAGATCGTCGAAGAACGCGGTCTCCATCTTCTCCTTGCGGTCGACGTACCAGTCCGTGCCGCCTTGCGGCATCACGATCGCCACCGGCGGCATGTCCTTGTGCTCGATCAGCGTGTCCGCGGTGGTTTGCAGGCGGCCTTGCGTGATCCAGTCGTTGGCGTCGCCGTTGTTGCCGTGCAGGAGGTAGAGCACCGGGATACGGGCGGCGTCTGCGCGATAGCCGGTAGGCAGATAGATGGTGTAAGCCCAGTCCCGGCCGAGCGCGCTGGAGTGGAAGCTTCGGCTGACGACGGTGCTGGCGAGAGCCGTCGGCGCGCCGGCGGCGGCGCACAGCACAAGGAGTGCGGAATGTAGGAATGCGCGCATGTCAGAGTAGGAGGCCGCCGCGCAAGTCGCGCGCGGCCGTCATGCTATCACTGTCGCCCAGCCGGGCAGCGCTCAGGGTGCGATGCCCAGGCGCATGCTGACAAGACGGGCGGCGAAGCGCTTGAGCGGTTCGGTCGCCAGGGCAACCGCGAACAGCGCGCCAAGCGCGCAGGCGTCCGCGATCAGGCCGAGCGGGTAGTTCAGATAGCCGTCGGTCGCCGCATACAGCACCGAATCGACCACCAGCGAGATCACGGCGCCGGCGACAAAGCACAGCAGCCCCTTGCGGCCGATCACGCCAACCCACGGCCACCATTGAGCGAGTTTCCTCGCCCAGCCCAACTGGATCAGATTCGCGACCAGCCACGCGATCGCGAGGAAATTGACCGCGCGCAGATAGGAGAGATTCTGCTTGAAGCTGGCATCGAGCGGCTCGCGCTCGATAAAGAGCTTGTAGTAAGCGGCGGCCATCACGACGGCGAACGCCAGCACGCTGACGAGCCAGCCCAGGCGGTGCTCGCTCATCCGCTGATAGACCGGCTGGCAGCGCGCCAGCACGCCGAGCACGAACAGCAGTTGCCAGGCGAACGGGTTGAAATCCCAGTGCATGTCGGGTGCGGCGGGCAGATAAGCGCCGATGGCGGGCGCGCCCGCCCACAGCGCGACGCTGCCGGCCAGCAGCAGCCAGGGCTTGCTGCGCGCGAGCGGCAGGATCATGGGAACCAGCAGCGCGAAGAACGCATACATCGGCAGCACGGAAGCCAGATAGGGTTGGCGCCGGAACAGCAGGATGTCGCGCAGCGCGGCGGCGGGGGCGTCCATCAGATCGTCGAGGTCGGTGGTGGCGAGATTCGGTCCGTCGATGCTGAACGCGCTCAGCACCGCGCTGACCAGCAGCATCAACCCGGCGGTGACGAGAAATGCGCGATAGATTTCGAGCGCCCGGCGCAAGAAGCGGCTGCGCGCGGTGGCCTCGTTGCGCCGCGCGGCGAGTGCGGCGTAGGCCGTGGCGGTGGCGAAGCCGCCGAGGAACACGAAGATTTCGGCGGCATCGCACAACGCGTAGGCGTGCAGCGTGATGCGCGACAGAATGCTCCCGCCGATGTGGTCGACGACGATGATCAGAAGGACCAGTCCGCGGAAGAAATCAAGCTCGATCAGGCGGGATTGCGACTTTTGCATTATTTGGCGCCAAAAGCAGCCCCGTGCGACGGCGCGCTAGTCCAGCGCGGCAGGCGTCTCACAAGGCTTTTTGAAATTGGATTGGGTGGTGCGGCGGATGCGTGACCCGCGTCGCCGCTTTCAACCGGCCGGCTCGGCCAGGTCGGTTGCAAGGGCTTTGAAGTGACCCGTTCGGCGGCGCCGGAGTTCCGCTGCGGCGCCGCAAAGACCGTGGATTATATTGCTTTCTGACAAATACGACGGAGCCGCGCCGCGTCCGGGGTCATGAGGTGCCGCCTGGCCCCGCCGTCTACTCCAATACTCGCGATGAAAAAAGCGGCCGTCGCACGCAGTGGAGATTTAGCAACGTTTTGAGATGCGGGAGCGACAGCCGATGGACGGCCGGCTAAAGGCGTGTGACGATTTCCCGAAAACGCCGGGTCCAGGAAATCTTGGGAAAGCGTGGCGAGGCGTTAAAACATAAGCGGTCGGGTCGAGGTTTCCCATTCCTCGTGTGCTGGGAGATATTCATGAACAAGCAAGTGTTCGCGCTGGCTGTCTCCACCGCTGTGTCCGCCACTTTCGCCGCGTCGGCGTCGGCTCAGACGAGCGTCACGCTGTACGGCGTTCTCGACGAAGGCATCAATTACACCAACAATGCCGGCCGCGGGCACGTCTACGAGCTCACGAGCGGCTACGCGCAAGGCAGCCGCTGGGGCCTGAAAGGCGCCGAGGAACTGGGCGGCGGCCTGAAAGCGATCTTCCAGCTGGAAAACGGTTTCGACGTGAGTTCGGGGCGGCTCAATCAAGGTGGCCGGATGTTCGGCCGCCAGGCCTTCGTCGGCTTGAGCGCCGAGCGCTACGGCGCATTGATGTTCGGCCGCCAGTACGATTCGGTGGTCGATTATCTGGCTCAGACCACGGCCAACGGCAGTTGGGCCGGCCTGCTGTTCTCGCACCCCTACGACAACGACAACACCGATAACTCGTTTCGCCTCGACAACACGGTCAAGTACACCAGTCCGTCGATTTCCGGCTTCCAGTTCGGCGGCACCTACAGCTTCAGCAACGACACGAACTTCGCGAACAACCGCGCGTACAGTGTCGGCGGCCAGTACGCGTATGGCGGCCTGCTCGTGACGGCCGCCTGGATGCAGGCCAACCATCCCGGCAACGGCGCGAACGGCGCGATCACGGCGAACGACGCCAGTTTCATCGCGGCGCGCATGCGGGTGTTCGGCGGCGGCATCACCTATACGTTCGGCCCGGCCACGGCGGGCTTCGTCTACACCAACTCGAAATATCTCGACCCAACCGGCAACGGCTACCTCGGCGTGACGCCGCTCGCACCGCCGGGCGTCCTGCTGAACTCGCTGAAGTATCAGAACTTCGAGGTGAACGGCAAGTATCAGATCTCGCCGATGCTGTTCGTCGGCGCGCAGTACGTGTACACGATGGAAAACTACGACGCCTCGAATGGCGGCGTGAAGCCGAAGATTCACTCGTTCGGCTTGATGGCGGACTACAACCTGTCGAAACGCACCGACGTCTACATTCAGGGCGAGTATCAGCAGGTGACCGGCGACCCCACCTATTCGATCCTGGATGAAGCCTTCACGCCCGGCACCCAGGCGCCGTCGTCCACGTCGAGGCAGGTCGTGGTGCGGGCGGCGATCCGGCATAAGTTTTAGTGGCGCTGCCTGGCCGCTTCGCTGGGCTGCTTTGTTTGCGCGCTTGACCTGGTCGCTTGACTTCGCTGCTTCATTCGGCCGTTCTTATTCGGCCGCTCTCATTCGGCCGTTCGCCGCGTCGTTTCACTTCGCGGTTTGGCGCGTCCGTTTTCTTGCAGGCGCGGTGGCGGCCGGCGTGGTGGCGGCGATCAGTTGCGCGATCCAGCCGACGAAAATCCGCACGCGCGGCGCCAGATGACGCCCATGCGGAAACACCACCGACACCGGCAGCGGCGGCGCCTTCCAGTCCTTCAGCACTTCGACGAGTTCGCCGCTTTCGAGGAGCGGCGCCTCGCCCTTGCCGATCGGCCCCTGCATCAAGCCGAGACCCGCGAGGCAGCAGCCGATATAGGCATGCGCGCTATTGACGGAGACGGCGCTGCGCATCACCAGCGTCTTGAGCTCGCCGTGCTCCTCGTATTCCCAATCGAGATCGCGCCCGGTGCGGCTGGAAAAGAAACCGACGGCGAGATGATCGGGCAGGTCGGCCGGCGTGCGCGGCAAGCCATGCTTTTCGATGTAGCCGCGCGAAGCGCAATTGAGCTGCTCGAACTCGCCGATGCGCCGCGCCACCAGCGTCGTGTCGCCGAGATTGCCGACGCGCACCGCGCAATCGACGCCTTCCTCGATCAGATCGATCATGCGGTCGGTCGCGCTCAGCACGACGCGAATGTCGGGGTAGCGCGCGAAAAAGGCGGGCAGCGCGGGTATCACCACGTGCAAGGCCAACCGCTCCGGCAGATCGACGCGCACCACGCCGCGCGGGCCGGCGGCGACGTCGGCGAACAGCGCTTCGGCGTCGTCGATATCGGCCAGCACCTGCATGCAGCGCTCATGATAGGCGGCGCCTTCGGGCGTGAGCGCGACGCGCCGGGTGGTGCGCTGGAGAAGCCGCACCCGCAAGTGCGTCTCGAGATACTGGATCGCGCCGCTGACGCTCGGGCGCGGCAACTGCATCTGCTCGGCGGCCTTGGTGAAACTGCGCAACTGCGCGACGCGGGCAAAGATTCTCATGGCCTGCAAGTGATCCATCGATACTGCTCTCCGTCAAATAGTCAACCGCGTTGGTTCGGGTTTTGATTGCCAATCGATGGCATGGATTGTTAGGCGCCGCCGACCAATCTGATTGACGGCCATGCCTTTATCCGCGTGTTGGCAAGGCGCAGAATGCCCTTCGAGCATGGCGAGCCGCGCACCGAACCCGGTAACCGTTCGACCGCCTCGCCACCTTCCTCAACCGGATCAACCGACCTTGGGAACGCACGCAATGAACACACGTCAACTGGGCCGCCAGGGCCCGCGAGTCTCCGCCATCGGCCTCGGCTGCATGGGCATGTCCGATCTGTACGGCCCGGCCGACCGCGACGAAAGCATCGCCACGCTTCATTCGGCGCTCGACGCCGGCATCACGCTGCTCGACACCGGCGACTTCTACGGCATGGGCCACAACGAAATGCTGATCCGCGACGCGCTGCAAGGGCGCCAGCGCGAGAACGTGGCGGTCAGCGTGAAATTCGGCGCGTTGCGCGATCCGGCGGGCAACTGGATCGGCTACGACGCCCGGCCACAGGCCGTGCGCAACTTCCTCGCCTATTCGCTGCGGCGGCTCGGCACCGACTATATCGACATTTACCGGCCGGCGCGACTCGACCCGTCCGTGCCGGTCGAGGACACCGTCGGCGCGATCGCCGATCTCGTGAAGGAAGGCTACGTGCGCCACATCGGGCTCTCGGAAGTGGGTGCGGACACGCTGCGCCGCGCGCGAGCGGTCGCGCCGATCGCGGATCTGCAAATCGAATACTCGCTGATGTCGCGCGGGATCGAAGCCGGCATCTTGCCCGTGTGCCGCGAACTCGGCATCGGGATTACCGCCTACGGTGTGCTCTCGCGTGGGTTGCTGAGCGGCAAGTGGTCGAAAGAGCGCGGCGCGCAGAAGGATTTCCGCAGCGTCAGCCCGCGGTTTCAGGGCGAGAACCTGGAGCGCAATCTCGCGCTCGTCGACACCTTGCGCACGCTTGCCGAAGCGCGCAACGCGAACCCGGCGCAACTCGCGGTGGCCTGGGCGTTGTCACGCGGCGACGACATCGTGCCGCTCGTCGGCGCGCGCCGCCGCGCGCAGTTGACCGACGCGCTCGCCGCCACGGCGTTGAAGTTGAGCGCCGACGAACTGGCGCTGATCGACGCCGCCATTCCGCCGGAAGCCGTGGCCGGCACGCGTTATAACGAGGTGCAAATGGCGCATCTGGACAGCGAGCGCGGCGGGCATTGATCGAATAATCGATCGAGCGACCGGGTTGAAACGCGGGAATGAAAACGCGCCTTGGGAAACCGATTCCCAAGGCGCGTTTTTGTGATTAACGAATATCGGACGACGTAGTCGCTTTCAGTTCATGAGGTAGTGCTGAAACAGAATGCCAACGAGTATGCCGGCCGGAATGCCGAAGGTTCGGCCGCTCAGCGTGGCGCTCAAATCCTCGTCGAGTACGAAGGCTGAACGGCGCTCACGCCAAACGGTTTTAAAGGCCAGCGGCTTCGCATCCAGGATGACGATGGAAAGCAGTGCGGTCAACACGATCTGTTCCAACGCATGCAGTTTGGCGACAAAAGGAAAAAATGGAGAAAGCTCGCCTGCATTGCATAGCAGCACCATAATCACGGCGGCGACCAGGGTCCCGAAGAAAAAACCACTTACGAATCTATTTGCTGAACTGAGAGAGTCCAT